>CP179712.1:0-12453 GCA_047414615.1 Micrococcus luteus | reverse complement strand
GAACGAATTCGACACCAGTGCACCTTGGTGCCAGACGTGTGAAAGGAGATCTGCACGAACGCTAGTTGTATGAGGGCTGGACGTTAGTGACACCCTCCCGGACTCGAGATGCTGGTGGCCAGCCCCCTGCGCCGCTGTGCCGGCGGTGGTAGTTGTAGTGGATGTTCCAGACAGAGATCGCGGACGAGCGGTCCTCCTCGCTGTTGAAATTTCGGGCATAGAGCAGTTCCTCGGCCAGGATTCTCTGGTAGCGCTCGACCTTTCCATTGTGCTGCGGGGTGTACGGCTTGGTCTTCTGATGGCGGGTGCTCTTGCCTACGATCCACGCGAAGTCACCGGACCGGTAGCACGCCCCGTTGTCGGTAACGACACGGTGGATGTGGGTGATGCCGTGGGCTGCGAACCAGACTTTGGCTCTGGCCAGGAACGCCGCCGCGGTGGCTCCCTTCTCATCCGACAACGGCTCTGTGTAGGCGAGTCGGGAGAAGCCGTCGACGGCCGAGTGCAGGTAGGTGTAACCGCGTTTCGCGCCAGCCGCTTTCGCTCGACTGACAGTCTTGGTCTGGTCGCTGTCGCGGCCATGGATGCGCCAGCCGCCGCCGTCGGGTATTCGGCCGACCTTCTTCACGTCCAGGTGCACCATATGACCGGGCCAGCGCGCGACGATCTTCCCGGGATTGCGATTGTTGTCTCCACCGGGATCGATGAACCTGCGTCTGCCCAGGCCGAGCCTGGTCAGGTGCCGAGTGACAGTGCGGCGGTCAATCCTGAACCCACTGTCGGCAAGCTCGTCGCTGATGCGCTGAGCCGACCACTTATGCTCACGCCGCCAGGTTTCGATCTGCTTAACGACCCATGCCGGCGTCACGTTGGGACTCCGATGTGGCGTCGAGGATCGATCGCGCAGCCCGGAATCGCCATGTCGTCGCCATCGATTCACCCACTTCGACGCGCACGCGCGAGAGATGCCCATCTCGGCTGCGACGTGTGCGATCGGTCGGGTACGGCAGCGTCGGATCAGCCGTCGACGGCCTTCGAGGCTGAGGGGTGCGTTGGCGTGGGTCATCGACCTTGCCGCCGTGCGGAGTGGGCGGGGTGTGCGTTCCTTCCGGTTTTGGCACTCTTCGTAGGCGACGCGCTGGTAAAGAGGCGAGCCCACTGCTCCGCTGAGAGATCTTTGGGCAGGGACGAGGAGCGAATCCCCTCGCTCTTCAACAACTGGAGCGCTCCCCGCTTTCCGAGTGAGCTGGATACGTTAGCCAGGATCTCGCCGATACCCCTGCCCCTACTGGTGAAAACGTCATGGACGAACTGTCGGTAGGACTCTCTCGCGTCTGGGCTGAGCAATGGGTCCGGACGACGAGTCATCTCCAAGAGGCCACCGTCCACGCTCGGGGCTGGCTTGAACGCCGACCGGGGCACGCGCCCGTGCAAGCTGAAGTCGATCCAAGGCCACCACTGCGCGGTCATCATGCTGCTACCACCGATGCCGGCACGCCGGCGGGCCACTTCCCACTGCACGAGCAGGACCACCTGGGTCCATGCTCCATCGTGCAGCAGTCTGCGCAGGATGGCTGTGGTCAGGTGGAACGGAACGTTGCCGACCACCACATACGGAGTGGTCGGTAGCGGCCAGTGAAGGAAGTCTGCGTTGACGACGGTTACGTGTTTCTGCTCGCGGAACTGACTGGCCGATGCAAGTCGGTCCGCCAGCCGGCTGTCGATCTCGACAGCAGTCAGGGACCGGCCGAGCTTCTGCAGCTCTCTTGTGAGCCTGCCCTGGCCCGGGCCGATCTCGACGATCGGACCGGTCGAGTCGCCTACCAGCCGTGAGAGCCGGTCGATCGTGGTGTGGTCAGTGAGGAAGTTCTGGCCGTGCTCATGTCGGCCGCCACGGTAAGTGGGCATAGAAAAGGACGCTCCATCGAAGCAGGCGTCCGGGCACGCAAAAACGCCGCCCGGCTGGACTCGCGGAGCGGCAGAACGTCCTGGAACAGGTTCCGCCGCTAGAAGCGGCGGAACCGGGTCACTGCAATTGATGGACTACCCATGGCCCCCACCCTATCGCACCAGGGCTGTTCAACAGCTGATCAAGGGCCTGGCCTGGGGCCCTCCTACCTCCAGAGCGGTCTGGGCGGCACTGGAATCGCCCATCACGGCAACAGCCGCGCCAACGTCAACAACGTCCTTGCCCGCAACAGATCAGTGCACGTCTTGACCATGGTTGCGGGCGGCACTGACGAGGAGGACAACTAGACCCACGGCTGCTGCAGTCAATAGGGCTTCCCACCAGTCGATCCCGTCTAGCAAGCCGGGAAAGAGCGCACCTATGACTCCGATGGTGAAGAAGACCCCCACTGAGATCATGGCAGAACGGATCATGTCGGACCGTGTAATTCGAGACATTGGTGCTTCCTTGGGCTAGTTGTCTTTATGGATTGCGTAATGAACAGCGCCGGGAGTGATGCCTTCGCGTTCGGCGATTGCGCGCATGGAGAGGCCTTGAGCACGCAGCGCGTGGATGCGCGCGTGTCGTTCGGCTGCCTCGCTGAGGTAGTCCTCTCGGGATTGGGCAACAGTGCGGCGGATCGTGGAGGGATGCACCCCGAATCGCTCGGCCAGTTCACGGGCGGTCTTTTTGCGCTTAGCGCGCGTCGGCTCGGTCTTCACGCCTGGTCTCCGATGATCTGCTGTGCACGCTCCTGACGGCGCTGTGTTCCCCTCTCGCCGCTCCTGCGGCCGCGTGCAGCTTGCATGGCGGTGAAGGTCGCTTCGTAGACGGCGGGGCCGTCTGCCCACATGCGGGACTCGGTGATGATCCAGCGGTGGATGCTCTTAGCGATGTCGCGTGCCTCTCGGGCCGGGAGCGGTTCGGAGAAGCCCGCGTTGATCTCGTGCACCCGCTCGGTGATCGCGTTGCCGAGGCCGTCCTCGTCGCCCCAGTGATGGCGGACCTCGCGGTAGGCCCAGACGCGGGCGGTCTCGAAGACGCTGCAGTTGCGGCCGAGGCCGACGGGGCGCTTGCGGCGTGTGCGGCGCCAGGACGGGGCCGGCATGAAGCCGGCGGCCTGGAGGTGCCTAGAGAGCTCCTGGAGGCCGTAGAGGCGGTCAGAGGTCCAGGAGGTGGCCCAATCGACGTGCTCGGGGTTCTTGGTCATCAGGCCGCTGTAGGCCTTGTCGCCGTCCACGGAGCGGCGCAGTCCCTCCGTGACCGCCGCGGCGAAGGCCAGCGGCCTGCGGTGCGCGTACTCGGTGCGCGTGACCGGCTCTGCCAGCGCCCACACCGCGTGTGCATGCCCGTTGACGGGATTCTCCACGACCGCGTTAGGCAGCCAGTCGGGGCGGTCCCAGAGTGAGCGCATGAGCGCGTCCTCGTGGTCGACGTCGACGACCAGCAGGTTCGACAGCGCCTGCGGGTTCGATTCGATGTACCGCTTGCCCCGTGCGGTCTCCCTGGCGGTCCGGTAGATCCCCGCCCGCAGGTCGTCAGAAGCCAGCGGCCACAACGGCAACCACATCTGCCCCCACGACTGTGCCGCGCTCTTCGTCAGGCTCATACGGCACACGCTCCCATGCACAGGGCGACTAGCTCGGGATATCCCCTCGGCGTGTTCAAACTAGCGCATCAACCAAGTCAGATGTTTCCCCGGAACCGGCCCTCCTGGCCCTCCTGCAGAGCAACCCGGCCACCTCCCCAGCCCCTCCCTCGGTGACGACAGACAGACGACCCAAGTACCCGGTGAGAGGACAGACCGGACGACCAAGCCAGGTGACCACAGGCGGCGTCCCTGCCCCCGTCCCAGAGGTGTGTCATTCGACGTACCTGCACCGACGAGCGTTTGCGCAAATCTCCCTGCACACGTCTGGCACCAAGGTGCACATCGAGGACATCGTCGTCCCCGACGTCGGGTGTCGTGCCGGGGCGGAAGAGCGGAGGCGGAGACCCCGCCTGTGCTCACCTGGCGTGGCCGAGTCGGTGCGGGCAGAGGTCGCCGGGTGCTGGGGTCATCTGTCTGTGGTCACCGAGGGGACCGTGCGGAGCAAGTTATCCATTTAGGCAACCTAAGTGTCTCCGTGCCTAGTCAGCAGGCCCGGAGTCGTTGCACTGGGCGAGGGGTCGGGGCGTCACCAAATGCACGCGGTCGAGTGTCGAACGAATTCGACACCAGTGCACCTTGGTGCCAGACGTGTGAAAGGAGATCTGCACGAACGCTAGTTGTATGAGGGCTGGACGTTAGTGACACCCTCCCGGACTCGAGATGCTGGTGGCCAGCCCCCTGCGCCGCTGTGCCGGCGGTGGTAGTTGTAGTGGATGTTCCAGACAGAGATCGCGGACGAGCGGTCCTCCTCGCTGTTGAAATTTCGGGCATAGAGCAGTTCCTCGGCCAGGATTCTCTGGTAGCGCTCGACCTTTCCATTGTGCTGCGGGGTGTACGGCTTGGTCTTCTGATGGCGGGTGCTCTTGCCTACGATCCACGCGAAGTCACCGGACCGGTAGCACGCCCCGTTGTCGGTAACGACACGGTGGATGTGGGTGATGCCGTGGGCTGCGAACCAGACTTTGGCTCTGGCCAGGAACGCCGCCGCGGTGGCTCCCTTCTCATCCGACAACGGCTCTGTGTAGGCGAGTCGGGAGAAGCCGTCGACGGCCGAGTGCAGGTAGGTGTAACCGCGTTTCGCGCCAGCCGCTTTCGCTCGACTGACAGTCTTGGTCTGGTCGCTGTCGCGGCCATGGATGCGCCAGCCGCCGCCGTCGGGTATTCGGCCGACCTTCTTCACGTCCAGGTGCACCATATGACCGGGCCAGCGCGCGACGATCTTCCCGGGATTGCGATTGTTGTCTCCACCGGGATCGATGAACCTGCGTCTGCCCAGGCCGAGCCTGGTCAGGTGCCGAGTGACAGTGCGGCGGTCAATCCTGAACCCACTGTCGGCAAGCTCGTCGCTGATGCGCTGAGCCGACCACTTATGCTCACGCCGCCAGGTTTCGATCTGCTTAACGACCCATGCCGGCGTCACGTTGGGACTCCGATGTGGCGTCGAGGATCGATCGCGCAGCCCGGAATCGCCATGTCGTCGCCATCGATTCACCCACTTCGACGCGCACGCGCGAGAGATGCCCATCTCGGCTGCGACGTGTGCGATCGGTCGGGTACGGCAGCGTCGGATCAGCCGTCGACGGCCTTCGAGGCTGAGGGGTGCGTTGGCGTGGGTCATCGACCTTGCCGCCGTGCGGAGTGGGCGGGGTGTGCGTTCCTTCCGGTTTTGGCACTCTTCGTAGGCGACGCGCTGGTAAAGAGGCGAGCCCACTGCTCCGCTGAGAGATCTTTGGGCAGGGACGAGGAGCGAATCCCCTCGCTCTTCAACAACTGGAGCGCTCCCCGCTTTCCGAGTGAGCTGGATACGTTAGCCAGGATCTCGCCGATACCCCTGCCCCTACTGGTGAAAACGTCATGGACGAACTGTCGGTAGGACTCTCTCGCGTCTGGGCTGAGCAATGGGTCCGGACGACGAGTCATCTCCAAGAGGCCACCGTCCACGCTCGGGGCTGGCTTGAACGCCGACCGGGGCACGCGCCCGTGCAAGCTGAAGTCGATCCAAGGCCACCACTGCGCGGTCATCATGCTGCTACCACCGATGCCGGCACGCCGGCGGGCCACTTCCCACTGCACGAGCAGGACCACCTGGGTCCATGCTCCATCGTGCAGCAGTCTGCGCAGGAT
This sequence comes from Micrococcus luteus, assembly GCA_047414615.1. Taxonomy (GTDB): domain Bacteria; phylum Actinomycetota; class Actinomycetes; order Actinomycetales; family Micrococcaceae; genus Micrococcus; species Micrococcus luteus_B. Next base: position 6,730 of record CP179712.1, on the reverse strand, counting down.
GGCTGTGGTCAGGTGGAACGGAACGTTGCCGACCACCACATACGGAGTGGTCGGTAGCGGCCAGTGAAGGAAGTCTGCGTTGACGACGGTTACGTGTTTCTGCTCGCGGAACTGACTGGCCGATGCAAGTCGGTCCGCCAGCCGGCTGTCGATCTCGACAGCAGTCAGGGACCGGCCGAGCTTCTGCAGCTCTCTTGTGAGCCTGCCCTGGCCCGGGCCGATCTCGACGATCGGACCGGTCGAGTCGCCTACCAGCCGTGAGAGCCGGTCGATCGTGGTGTGGTCAGTGAGGAAGTTCTGGCCGTGCTCATGTCGGCCGCCACGGTAAGTGGGCATAGAAAAGGACGCTCCATCGAAGCAGGCGTCCGGGCACGCAAAAACGCCGCCCGGCTGGACTCGCGGAGCGGCAGAACGTCCTGGAACAGGTTCCGCCGCTAGAAGCGGCGGAACCGGGTCACTGCAATTGATGGACTACCCATGGCCCCCACCCTATCGCACCAGGGCTGTTCAACAGCTGATCAAGGGCCTGGCCTGGGGCCCTCCTACCTCCAGAGCGGTCTGGGCGGCACTGGAATCGCCCATCACGGCAACAGCCGCGCCAACGTCAACAACGTCCTTGCCCGCAACAGATCAGTGCACGTCTTGACCATGGTTGCGGGCGGCACTGACGAGGAGGACAACTAGACCCACGGCTGCTGCAGTCAATAGGGCTTCCCACCAGTCGATCCCGTCTAGCAAGCCGGGAAAGAGCGCACCTATGACTCCGATGGTGAAGAAGACCCCCACTGAGATCATGGCAGAACGGATCATGTCGGACCGTGTAATTCGAGACATTGGTGCTTCCTTGGGCTAGTTGTCTTTATGGATTGCGTAATGAACAGCGCCGGGAGTGATGCCTTCGCGTTCGGCGATTGCGCGCATGGAGAGGCCTTGAGCACGCAGCGCGTGGATGCGCGCGTGTCGTTCGGCTGCCTCGCTGAGGTAGTCCTCTCGGGATTGGGCAACAGTGCGGCGGATCGTGGAGGGATGCACCCCGAATCGCTCGGCCAGTTCACGGGCGGTCTTTTTGCGCTTAGCGCGCGTCGGCTCGGTCTTCACGCCTGGTCTCCGATGATCTGCTGTGCACGCTCCTGACGGCGCTGTGTTCCCCTCTCGCCGCTCCTGCGGCCGCGTGCAGCTTGCATGGCGGTGAAGGTCGCTTCGTAGACGGCGGGGCCGTCTGCCCACATGCGGGACTCGGTGATGATCCAGCGGTGGATGCTCTTAGCGATGTCGCGTGCCTCTCGGGCCGGGAGCGGTTCGGAGAAGCCCGCGTTGATCTCGTGCACCCGCTCGGTGATCGCGTTGCCGAGGCCGTCCTCGTCGCCCCAGTGATGGCGGACCTCGCGGTAGGCCCAGACGCGGGCGGTCTCGAAGACGCTGCAGTTGCGGCCGAGGCCGACGGGGCGCTTGCGGCGTGTGCGGCGCCAGGACGGGGCCGGCATGAAGCCGGCGGCCTGGAGGTGCCTAGAGAGCTCCTGGAGGCCGTAGAGGCGGTCAGAGGTCCAGGAGGTGGCCCAATCGACGTGCTCGGGGTTCTTGGTCATCAGGCCGCTGTAGGCCTTGTCGCCGTCCACGGAGCGGCGCAGTCCCTCCGTGACCGCCGCGGCGAAGGCCAGCGGCCTGCGGTGCGCGTACTCGGTGCGCGTGACCGGCTCTGCCAGCGCCCACACCGCGTGTGCATGCCCGTTGACGGGATTCTCCACGACCGCGTTAGGCAGCCAGTCGGGGCGGTCCCAGAGTGAGCGCATGAGCGCGTCCTCGTGGTCGACGTCGACGACCAGCAGGTTCGACAGCGCCTGCGGGTTCGATTCGATGTACCGCTTGCCCCGTGCGGTCTCCCTGGCGGTCCGGTAGATCCCCGCCCGCAGGTCGTCAGAAGCCAGCGGCCACAACGGCAACCACATCTGCCCCCACGACTGTGCCGCGCTCTTCGTCAGGCTCATACGGCACACGCTCCCATGCACAGGGCGACTAGCTCGGGATATCCCCTCGGCGTGTTCAAACTAGCGCATCAACCAAGTCAGATGTTTCCCCGGAACCGGCCCTCCTGGCCCTCCTGCAGAGCAACCCGGCCACCTCCCCAGCCCCTCCCTCGGTGACGACAGACAGACGACCCAAGTACCCGGTGAGAGGACAGACCGGACGACCAAGCCAGGTGACCACAGGCGGCGTCCCTGCCCCCGTCCCAGAGGTGTGTCATTCGACGTACCTGCACCGACGAGCGTTTGCGCAAATCTCCCTGCACACGTCTGGCACCAAGGTGCACATCGAGGACATCGTCGTCCCCGACGTCGGGTGTCGTGCCGGGGCGGAAGAGCGGAGGCGGAGACCCCGCCTGTGCTCACCTGGCGTGGCCGAGTCGGTGCGGGCAGAGGTCGCCGGGTGCTGGGGTCATCTGTCTGTGGTCACCGAGGGGACCGTGCGGAGCAAGTTATCCATTTAGGCAACCTAAGTGTCTCCGTGCCTAGTCAGCAGGCCCGGAGTCGTTGCACTGGGCGAGGGGTCGGGGCGTCACCAAATGCACGCGGTCGAGTGTCGAACGAATTCGACACCAGTGCACCTTGGTGCCAGACGTGTGAAAGGAGATCTGCACGAACGCTAGTTGTATGAGGGCTGGACGTTAGTGACACCCTCCCGGACTCGAGATGCTGGTGGCCAGCCCCCTGCGCCGCTGTGCCGGCGGTGGTAGTTGTAGTGGATGTTCCAGACAGAGATCGCGGACGAGCGGTCCTCCTCGCTGTTGAAATTTCGGGCATAGAGCAGTTCCTCGGCCAGGATTCTCTGGTAGCGCTCGACCTTTCCATTGTGCTGCGGGGTGTACGGCTTGGTCTTCTGATGGCGGGTGCTCTTGCCTACGATCCACGCGAAGTCACCGGACCGGTAGCACGCCCCGTTGTCGGTAACGACACGGTGGATGTGGGTGATGCCGTGGGCTGCGAACCAGACTTTGGCTCTGGCCAGGAACGCCGCCGCGGTGGCTCCCTTCTCATCCGACAACGGCTCTGTGTAGGCGAGTCGGGAGAAGCCGTCGACGGCCGAGTGCAGGTAGGTGTAACCGCGTTTCGCGCCAGCCGCTTTCGCTCGACTGACAGTCTTGGTCTGGTCGCTGTCGCGGCCATGGATGCGCCAGCCGCCGCCGTCGGGTATTCGGCCGACCTTCTTCACGTCCAGGTGCACCATATGACCGGGCCAGCGCGCGACGATCTTCCCGGGATTGCGATTGTTGTCTCCACCGGGATCGATGAACCTGCGTCTGCCCAGGCCGAGCCTGGTCAGGTGCCGAGTGACAGTGCGGCGGTCAATCCTGAACCCACTGTCGGCAAGCTCGTCGCTGATGCGCTGAGCCGACCACTTATGCTCACGCCGCCAGGTTTCGATCTGCTTAACGACCCATGCCGGCGTCACGTTGGGACTCCGATGTGGCGTCGAGGATCGATCGCGCAGCCCGGAATCGCCATGTCGTCGCCATCGATTCACCCACTTCGACGCGCACGCGCGAGAGATGCCCATCTCGGCTGCGACGTGTGCGATCGGTCGGGTACGGCAGCGTCGGATCAGCCGTCGACGGCCTTCGAGGCTGAGGGGTGCGTTGGCGTGGGTCATCGACCTTGCCGCCGTGCGGAGTGGGCGGGGTGTGCGTTCCTTCCGGTTTTGGCACTCTTCGTAGGCGACGCGCTGGTAAAGAGGCGAGCCCACTGCTCCGCTGAGAGATCTTTGGGCAGGGACGAGGAGCGAATCCCCTCGCTCTTCAACAACTGGAGCGCTCCCCGCTTTCCGAGTGAGCTGGATACGTTAGCCAGGATCTCGCCGATACCCCTGCCCCTACTGGTGAAAACGTCATGGACGAACTGTCGGTAGGACTCTCTCGCGTCTGGGCTGAGCAATGGGTCCGGACGACGAGTCATCTCCAAGAGGCCACCGTCCACGCTCGGGGCTGGCTTGAACGCCGACCGGGGCACGCGCCCGTGCAAGCTGAAGTCGATCCAAGGCCACCACTGCGCGGTCATCATGCTGCTACCACCGATGCCGGCACGCCGGCGGGCCACTTCCCACTGCACGAGCAGGACCACCTGGGTCCATGCTCCATCGTGCAGCAGTCTGCGCAGGATGGCTGTGGTCAGGTGGAACGGAACGTTGCCGACCACCACATACGGAGTGGTCGGTAGCGGCCAGTGAAGGAAGTCTGCGTTGACGACGGTTACGTGTTTCTGCTCGCGGAACTGACTGGCCGATGCAAGTCGGTCCGCCAGCCGGCTGTCGATCTCGACAGCAGTCAGGGACCGGCCGAGCTTCTGCAGCTCTCTTGTGAGCCTGCCCTGGCCCGGGCCGATCTCGACGATCGGACCGGTCGAGTCGCCTACCAGCCGTGAGAGCCGGTCGATCGTGGTGTGGTCAGTGAGGAAGTTCTGGCCGTGCTCATGTCGGCCGCCACGGTAAGTGGGCATAGAAAAGGACGCTCCATCGAAGCAGGCGTCCGGGCACGCAAAAACGCCGCCCGGCTGGACTCGCGGAGCGGCAGAACGTCCTGGAACAGGTTCCGCCGCTAGAAGCGGCGGAACCGGGTCACTGCAATTGATGGACTACCCATGGCCCCCACCCTATCGCACCAGGGCTGTTCAACAGCTGATCAAGGGCCTGGCCTGGGGCCCTCCTACCTCCAGAGCGGTCTGGGCGGCACTGGAATCGCCCATCACGGCAACAGCCGCGCCAACGTCAACAACGTCCTTGCCCGCAACAGATCAGTGCACGTCTTGACCATGGTTGCGGGCGGCACTGACGAGGAGGACAACTAGACCCACGGCTGCTGCAGTCAATAGGGCTTCCCACCAGTCGATCCCGTCTAGCAAGCCGGGAAAGAGCGCACCTATGACTCCGATGGTGAAGAAGACCCCCACTGAGATCATGGCAGAACGGATCATGTCGGACCGTGTAATTCGAGACATTGGTGCTTCCTTGGGCTAGTTGTCTTTATGGATTGCGTAATGAACAGCGCCGGGAGTGATGCCTTCGCGTTCGGCGATTGCGCGCATGGAGAGGCCTTGAGCACGCAGCGCGTGGATGCGCGCGTGTCGTTCGGCTGCCTCGCTGAGGTAGTCCTCTCGGGATTGGGCAACAGTGCGGCGGATCGTGGAGGGATGCACCCCGAATCGCTCGGCCAGTTCACGGGCGGTCTTTTTGCGCTTAGCGCGCGTCGGCTCGGTCTTCACGCCTGGTCTCCGATGATCTGCTGTGCACGCTCCTGACGGCGCTGTGTTCCCCTCTCGCCGCTCCTGCGGCCGCGTGCAGCTTGCATGGCGGTGAAGGTCGCTTCGTAGACGGCGGGGCCGTCTGCCCACATGCGGGACTCGGTGATGATCCAGCGGTGGATGCTCTTAGCGATGTCGCGTGCCTCTCGGGCCGGGAGCGGTTCGGAGAAGCCCGCGTTGATCTCGTGCACCCGCTCGGTGATCGCGTTGCCGAGGCCGTCCTCGTCGCCCCAGTGATGGCGGACCTCGCGGTAGGCCCAGACGCGGGCGGTCTCGAAGACGCTGCAGTTGCGGCCGAGGCCGACGGGGCGCTTGCGGCGTGTGCGGCGCCAGGACGGGGCCGGCATGAAGCCGGCGGCCTGGAGGTGCCTAGAGAGCTCCTGGAGGCCGTAGAGGCGGTCAGAGGTCCAGGAGGTGGCCCAATCGACGTGCTCGGGGTTCTTGGTCATCAGGCCGCTGTAGGCCTTGTCGCCGTCCACGGAGCGGCGCAGTCCCTCCGTGACCGCCGCGGCGAAGGCCAGCGGCCTGCGGTGCGCGTACTCGGTGCGCGTGACCGGCTCTGCCAGCGCCCACACCGCGTGTGCATGCCCGTTGACGGGATTCTCCACGACCGCGTTAGGCAGCCAGTCGGGGCGGTCCCAGAGTGAGCGCATGAGCGCGTCCTCGTGGTCGACGTCGACGACCAGCAGGTTCGACAGCGCCTGCGGGTTCGATTCGATGTACCGCTTGCCCCGTGCGGTCTCCCTGGCGGTCCGGTAGATCCCCGCCCGCAGGTCGTCAGAAGCCAGCGGCCACAACGGCAACCACATCTGCCCCCACGACTGTGCCGCGCTCTTCGTCAGGCTCATACGGCACACGCTCCCATGCACAGGGCGACTAGCTCGGGATATCCCCTCGGCGTGTTCAAACTAGCGCATCAACCAAGTCAGATGTTTCCCCGGAACCGGCCCTCCTGGCCCTCCTGCAGAGCAACCCGGCCACCTCCCCAGCCCCTCCCTCGGTGACGACAGACAGACGACCCAAGTACCCGGTGAGAGGACAGACCGGACGACCAAGCCAGGTGACCACAGGCGGCGTCCCTGCCCCCGTCCCAGAGGTGTGTCATTCGACGTACCTGCACCGACGAGCGTTTGCGCAAATCTCCCTGCACACGTCTGGCACCAAGGTGCACATCGAGGACATCGTCGTCCCCGACGTCGGGTGTCGTGCCGGGGCGGAAGAGCGGAGGCGGAGACCCCGCCTGTGCTCACCTGGCGTGGCCGAGTCGGTGCGGGCAGAGGTCGCCGGGTGCTGGGGTCATCTGTCTGTGGTCACCGAGGGGACCGTGCGGAGCAAGTTATCCATTTAGGCAACCTAAGTGTCTCCGTGCCTAGTCAGCAGGCCCGGAGTCGTTGCACTGGGCGAGGGGTCGGGGCGTCACCAAATGCACGCGGTCGAGTGTC
>CP179711.1:0-2663166 GCA_047414615.1 Micrococcus luteus | reverse complement strand
GGGGCACGAGGGCGGAGTTCACGGGGCCGAGCCGGCCGTTCTCCTCGACGCGGGGGATCTCGAGCATCTGGTCTGTCCTCTCTGGACGGTTCGGTTCGGTCTGGTCGGTCTGGTCTGGTCTGTCCGGTGCGGGCGTGCCTCACGGTTCACGCGTGGCCCACGAGGGTCCACAGCACGACGGCGGGGCGGTCGTCCGGATTGGCCCACGAGTGAGGCTCACGGCCGGGGAAGGTGACGGTGTCCCCCTCCTCCAACAGGTGCACGGCCTCGGTGGTCCGCAGCTCGAGGCGGCCGGTGACCACGTGCACCGCCTCCACGCGACAGTCCACGGTGTACAGCTCCGCCTCCCCGCGGCCGCGCGGCGCGATGTCAGCACGCAGGATCTGCAGGTCGCGACTGCCGCGCGGAGTGATCAGGCGCTCGCGGATGCCCTCGCCGCCGAGGCTGACCGCGGGGGCGTCGGCGAGGCGCACGACCGTCACCTCGGGGACGTCCAGGACGTCGCCCGGGCTCGCGCCGAGCACCTGGCACAGGGTCACGAGCGTGCTCACGGACGGGCTCGTCAGGTCCCGCTCGAGGCGGGAGAGGAAGCCCTTGCTGACGCCGGCCGCCTCAGCCAGCTGGGCCACGGTGAGCCGCCGCGCCTCGCGCAGCGCGCGCAGCCGGCGGCCGATCAACGCCTGGCCCGGCGCGGTCTCGAGCGGGAGGGCCTTCATGGCGTTCCTCCCGACGTCGGCCAGGCGATATCGACGATGCCACCCTGGACGACATGTTGTCTGGCAAGCAACATGCGTTTACTGTAGGCCCAGATCGTGTGATCGGCAACACGCCGATCCCTCTTGTCCCGCCCGCGGCGCCGCCACCGTCGGCGGCGTCGGCCTGGGATACGAGTTCGGGCTCTCCGGCGCGTGGCTCGTGGCCGCCATCGGCGTGGGCGTGCTCATCCTGTCGGTGGCATTCGCCCCGATCCTGGCCCGCCTGAAGATCTACACCGTCTCGCAGATGCTGCGCCTGCTGATCGGCCAGGACGTCTGGCAGCGTGTGTTCACGGCCCGCTCCCCGCGCGTGGCCCAGATCGGCGGCGCCGCCGCGGGGCTGTACTGCATCGTGTACGGCGTCGCCGGTGCCGTGATCGGCATGGCCGCCCGCACGGTGACCGCGGACATCGCCACCAAGGACGACGTGTTCGCGTGGGTCGCCCAGAACTTGCTGCCCGTCGGCGTCGGTGGCGTGGCCCTGGCGGCCGCCGTCGCGGCCATGATGTCCACCGCCTCGGGGGCGATCATCGCGGCCCTGACCATCACATACGACATCCTCGTGGGCGGCCTGTTCGTCGCGATCGTCGGCGGCCTCGTGTGGAAGCGCGGCCCCGGCACGGCGGCCCTGTGGTCCATGGTGGCCGGGACGGTGGGCACCCTCGGCACCATGGGCTGGCTCGAGCTGAACGCCGCCGAGCCCTTCGAGGGCGTCTTCGCGAACGAGCCGATCTACGTCGGCCTGGCCGCCTCCGCCATCGTCTACGTCCTCCTCAGCCTGATGACCCGGCCCACCGAGCCCGCGGTCCTTGATGCCTGGCGGGTGCGCTCCCGCCACGGCGTCGGCCCCGCGGTCCGAGCGCAGGTCTGACCGACGCTCCCGGGGCCCGTGACCCTCCGACGCCCGCACGATGGCCGAGGCCAGGCGGTGCGGCGGGTGGCGGCGGGCGACCCTTCCCAGGGCTCCCCGCCGGCCCCTAGTGTCTCTGTACAGCCCGGGACCGGGACTCCCCCTCGGGTTCGCCCCGTCTCTCGCCCCGCCGGGGCCTCGCTGGAGACAGAAAGGCAACAGTTTCATGGCCACCAAGAACCGCGCCGTGGCATTCCACGGCATCAAGGACGTGCGCGTCGACGAGCTGGACTTCCCCAAGCTGGAGATGCCCGACGGCTCCGCCGCCCCGCACGGCGTCATCCTCAAGATCGTCGCCACCAACATCTGCGGCAGCGACCTGCACATCTACCGCGGCTCCTTCCCCGCACCCGAGGGCATGGTGCTCGGTCACGAGATGACCGGCCAGGTGCTGGAGGTCGGCAGCGACGTCCAGTTCCTGCAGGAGGGCGACCTCGTCTCCGTGCCGTTCAACGTGGCCTGCGGCCGCTGCCGCAACTGCCGCGCCGGCCGCACTGAGATCTGTGAGACCGCCAATCCGGAGCAGGCGTGCGCCGCCTACGGCTTCAATCTGGGCGGCTTCCAGGGCGGACAGGCCGAGTACCTGTTCGTGCCGTACGCCGACTTCCAGCTGCTGCGCTTCCCGGACCAGGAGCAGGCGATGGAGAAGATCTTGGATCTGGCCGTGCTCTCGGACATCCTCCCGACGGCGTTCCACGGCCTCATGGAGGCCGGTGCCAAGCCCGGCTCCACCGTCTACATCGCCGGTGCCGGCCCCGTGGGCCGGTGCGCCGCGGCCGCCGCTCGGCTGCTGGGCGCCTCGTGCATCATCGTGGGCGACCAGGACGCCTCGCGGCTGGAGCTGGTGCGCAAGCACGGCTGCGAGACCATCGACCTCTCCGCCACGGAGAACCTGCAAGACGCTGTGAACGACATCCTCGGCGAGCCGATGGTGGACTGCGCGGTGGACTGCGTCGGCTCTGAGGCCCACGGTCTGGGCTCCGCATCCGATGAGATGCAGCCGATCGCCGCTGTGAACCAGGTCCTGGACATCACCCGTCCGGGCGGTGCCACGGGCATCATCGGCATCTACGGGCCGGACCCGATCGCGGAGACGAAGGCTGAGCAGGAGGGCACCTTCCCGGTGGACTTCGGCAAGGCCTGGATCAAGTCGCCCCACATCATCGGCGGGCAGGCGCCCATCATGCGCTACAACCGCCAGCTGATGATGTCGATCCTGTGGGACCGGATGCCGTACCTGACGGAGATGGTCAACCCGCGCGTGATCAGCCTGGACGAGGCACCCCAGGCCTACGCGGGGTTCGACCAGGGCTCCGTGGACAAGTTCATCATCGACCCCCACGGCATGATCGCCCGCTGAGCGTTCCGCCTCCGGAGGCACGACGGCGCCCCTCACCTGCCCGCGCAGGTGAGGGGCGCCGTCGTCGTCCGCGGATCAGGCCGCGTGCAGCAGCGTGGCGGTGATCCCGAGGGCCGCCAAGCCCACCACCAGCGCGACCATGCAGGCCACCGACGCCAGGGCCGGCCGGGCCTGCTCCCGCGCGATCCCGTCCGCGTGCGCCACGTAACGCCGGCGCTGCGTGGCCAGCACCGCCGCCCCGCCGACGGCCGCCACCACCGCAGGCCCGAACGCCCACACGCCGACGGCCGGCCACCACCTCAGGAACGTGAGGCTGAGGACGCCCAGCGCCAGGACCGTGCGGCCCCAGCTCAGCACGGTGCGCTCGGGCTGCAGCCCCGGGTCGTGATGCAGACGCATCGCCTCAGCCCCACGGCAGGACGACGGCGGCCAGCAGCACCACGACGGCCAGCACGACGCCCACCGCCAGGGCCGGGACGATCAGCGGCAGCGGCAGCGGACGGCCGCGGCGCATCGCCCGCTCCACCCGGAGCCAGCGCGCACCCGCGCCCAGGGCGAGCAGCGCCGCCAGGACGAGCAGCACCGTGCTGAGCACCACCCGGACCGGCGGCGCGAAGAGGGCGCCGGTGAACGCCTCCACCGCGACCCCGCCGGCCAGCAGCGCCAGCGCCGTCCGGACCCAGGCCAGGAACGTGCGCTCGTTGGCGAGCGTGAACCGGGGGTCCGGCTCCTCCCCGCCCGCCAGGAGACGGTGCTGCCAGGCCGGCCGGCCGCCGTCATACGCGGTGCCCTCGGGGCCTTCAGGAGTCTCCGCTGCGTCCATGCGGCCATGGTAGCGACGGCGTAGACTGGCGGGTCGGGCGCGCCCGGCCGCCGTGGTCCGCGGCAGCGGCGCCCGTCCTCGCCCGACCATCCGATGGAGTCCCATGAGCCCCGCCCACACCGCCGCCCCTGCGGCACGCCCCGAGCCGACCCGCGAACAGGTCCGACGCTGGCGCCGCTACCTCGCCGACGAGATCGCCGAGGGCCAGATCTACCGGGACATCGCCGCTCGCAAGGACGGTGTGGAGCGCGAGGTCCTGCTGGGCCTGGCCGAGGCCGAGCGCCGCCATGAGCAGCACTGGCGGATTCTCCTGGGCGAGCACGCCGAGAACCCTCCACGCCCCTCCTTCCGTCGCGTCCTGCTGCGCTGGCTCGCACGGATCTTCGGCTCCGTGTTCGTGCTGGCCCTGGCCCAGCGCGCCGAGTCGGACACCCCCTACGCGAAGGACCAGGACGCCCCCGAGGGCATGGCGGCGGACGAGGCCATCCACGAGGAGGTGGTGCGGGGCCTCGCCGCCCGGGGTCGCGAGCAGCTGGCCGGATCCTTCCGCGCCGCCGTGTTCGGCGCCAATGACGGCCTGGTCTCCAACCTGGCCCTGGTGATGGGCATCGGGGCGACCGGCGTGGCTCCGTCCGTGGTGCTGTTCACCGGCGTGGCCGGCCTGCTCGCCGGCGCCCTGTCTATGGCGGCCGGCGAGTACGTGTCCGTCCGCTCCCAGCGCGAACTGCTGGAGGCCTCCTCCCCTACCCAGATCACCCTCGAGGCGGCCCAGCACCTGGACATCGACGCCAACGAGCTCGAGCTCGTCTACCTGGCCCGAGGCATGACCTCGGAGGACGCGAAGCACCGCGCCCTGGAGCGCCTGGGCTACCTGCACTGCGACTGCAATCCCCAGTACTCCGCCCGCCCCGACGGCTCGCAGGGCCCCGTGGACCACGCGGACGACTACGCCGAGATCGGCTCTGCCTGGACTGCCGCCGGCTCATCCTTCTGCTTCTTCGGTGTGGGCGCGCTCATCCCGATCCTGCCGTACCTCTTCGGCCTCTCCGGTCTGTGGGCCCTGGGCCTGGCGGCCGCGATGGTGGGCGCGGCCCTGCTGTTCACCGGCGGCGTGGTCGGGCTACTGTCCGGCTCCTCACCGCTGGCCCGGGGCCTGCGCCAGCTCGCGATCGGATTCGGCGCCGCCGCCGTGACGTACGTACTCGGCCTGCTCTTCGGGGCGAACGTGGGCTGACCCGGGGAGGACAGTCTGACGCCCCGGCCAGGAGAAGAGGCTCCGGTCCTCTCCGTCCACTCGGCGGCTCGGTTCCTCCAGAGCCCCGAAGAGTGCACCGACAGCGGTGGGACGGCCCGCTGTCGCAGTGTCGCTCTGCTCCGTGTCATGGGAGCGGAAGGCGGCGGTCGTGCGGGCGTCAGGCCCGCGGCTCCCACCGGAAGGTGCTCTTCGCCGCGGCGAAGGCCGCAACGACGAAGGCGAGGCTCGGCAGCAGCAGGCTGACGGTCTCATGCAGGGCCATGCCGCTCCATCCCTCGATGATGAGCTCGGTCACGGCGCCGCCGGGGAGCAGGCGCTTGACCGCGGTGAGCTCCTCCGTGCCCGTCAGACCGACCCACATGGCCGCGCCGAGGACGACCACGAACAGCGGCAGTGTGGTGACCTGTGCGTGGTCCGGCGAGTTGGTGAGGCCGGCGGTCGCGATGGCGGCGCCCACGAAGAGCAGCTCCAGGGAGACCACCGCCAGGGTGATGGCCAGGACACCCTGCGGCGGGGTGCCCACGGCGGACAGGACCGCGACGATGACGCCCACCTGCAGCACGTTCACGAGTGTGATCGGCAGCACGAGCCCGCTCAGGATGGAGCCGTCGCTCGCGGCGGTGGACCTCAGACGCTTCAGGAAGAGGTTCTGGCGGCGGGAGGCGAGGGTGGTCGTCGCCGTGATGTAGGTGCCCATGGCGGTCACGGTGACCAGGATGAGAGCAGCGACCACTGCGGTCCCCCCGAAGTTCTCCCGAGTGAAGATGAGTACCGCGCTGAACGCGAGGGGGATGAACAGCGACGAGGCTGCGACGAGTCGGTTGCGGAAGAGCTGTGTCATCTCGCTGCGTGCGATGGCGAACATGGGGTCTCCTTGTCGTGGTCGATTCGTGCGGGGACGCCGTGCGGTCAGGCGCGGAGGGTGCGGAAGAGCGAGTCGAGGCCCTCGGAGCCGACGTCCAGGTCCTCGAGCTCCACGTCGTGGGAGCGAGACCACACGAGCAGGCGATAGAGGTCCTCCTGAAGGTCCGTCGTGCTGATGGTCACTGCCCCCTCCGGCCCGCGGGTCACCTCCTCGAACGGGACCGTGCGGTCGCCGCTCAGCCGGAAGCTGATGGTCGAGGGGAAGGAGGAGGTGAGCTCGGAGACGGTGCCCTCCTGATGGATGCGTCCCCGATGCATGAGTGCGATGCGATCGGCCCGGGCCTGCGCTTCCTCCAGGTAGTGGGTGGTCAGGAGGACGGTGGCGCCCTCGTCACGGAGTCGGTCGACCACGTTCCAGAGGTCGTCCCGCGCCTCAATGTCCAGGCCGGTGGTGGGCTCGTCCAGGAAGATCAGCTCCGGCGAGCCGAAGACGGCCGTGGCGAAGTCGAGCCGGCGCTTCTCACCGCCCGAGAGCTGCCCGGCCCGCGTGTCCCGGCGTCGGTGGAGGTCGACGAGGTCGAGGACCCTGTCCACATCGTCTTCCCTGCGCGTCAGACGGCCGACGAGGGCGAGGGTCTCTCGGGCGGTCAGGTCCGGGGCGAATCCGCTCTCCTGGAGCATGATCCCCACTCGGCTGCGGAGGGACCGGTCGCTCGGGTCCTGTCCGAAGACACGGACGGAGCCGGCGGTCGGGGTCCGGTGTCCCTCCATCACCTCGATGGTCGTGGTCTTGCCGGCGCCGTTGGTGCCGAGCAGACCAAGGAACTCGCCGCGCCGGATCTCGAGGTCGACCCCGTCGACGGCGGTGAAGTCTCCGTAGTCGACGCGAAGGTCCTTCATCTCGACGACCGTCTCTGAACGGACGCCGTCGGCAGTGGGGGCGGCGGGTGTGGTTCGAAGCGTGGTGTTCTGCATGACCCCCACACAACCAACGGGCACTCCCTGCCCGGCAGTGAGGTCACGTCACCGCCCGGCATGACAGAGTTGGTGCGCAGGCATGACGCTGCGTCACTGGCAGAAGAGCAGGCAGGTCGGAAGAGTGGACGTCGTTCCGATCGAGTCGGCCACCCCGCCGATCGGAGCCCACGAAGACAAGAAGACCATGGACAACGGACACGGGAGGTTCCCATGAAGACCGTCCGGACCATCACTTTCATCCTGTTCCTCTGTGCCACCGCGTTCGGCATCATGCTGACGCTGCACTACCTGCCCATTCCTGAGATCCTGCCCTCCGAGGTGACCTCCTGGGTCCCCGCGCGCGGAACCGCCGACGCCACCTGGCTGATCGTCGGCATGGTCGTCGCCGTCGTCGCCACCGCCGTGGGGTTCTCGGTCAGCAACAAGGCCGTCGAGCGACAGGTGCAGACGGCCACCTGAGGAGCACCCGATCCACGCACTGACTGAACAGGAGTGCCGATGACCTCCGAGCACACATCGGAGACGCGAAGACTGCGCAGCAGGACGAGCTTCGTCCTGCTCGCAGTCTTCGGTGTCGCCGCCATCGTCACCCTCCTGACGTCCGCCGTGGAGCCGTGGCCTCCTCTCGTGCTGGCACCCGGCCTCATCGCCGGCCTCTGGCTGCTGTCCCAGTGGCACCGGCAGGTGGCCGCTCCGACCCGCTGGGCGGTGCTCGCGCTGGGCACCCTCACCTGGGCCCTCAGCGCCCTCTGGGAGCTGACTCCCCTCGGCGCCCTGGCGTTCGCCCTCGCCGGTGCGCTCGAGGTCATGTGGAGTCGACACACCCGGGCCGTCATGACCCTGCTGACGCTGACCGTCGGAGCAGCCGTCGGCGTTCTCGTGGTCGTCACAGACCCCCAGGCACTGTGGGTCTACGCCGGCATGGGCGCCCTGCTGACGGCAGTCGCGTGCGTGACTATCCCCGACTCCCGGGCCTCCTTCGACCTCATGCGTCTCCAGGACCAGCGCGCGGAGCAGGAACGGGCAGCCTCTGTCGATGCCGAGCGGCTGCGCTTCTCCCAGGACCTCCACGACATCCAGGGCCACGCACTGCATGTAGTGAAGCTCAAGATCGCCGTCGCCCAGCGACTGCTGTCCACGGACACCGAGGCTGCACGGCGGGAACTCGACGAGGCTCAGCAGACCCTGCGCCAGACCATGGCCGAGACCAAGGCACTGGCACAGGACGGCCACACTCTCACCCTGCGCGGAGAGCTCGCGAACTCCGTCTCATTGCTCGAGGCCGCCGGCATCACCGTCATCACGGACAACGACGGCGGCCCGCGCACCGAAGAGTTCGAGCATGTGGCCGGCGTCGTGATCCGGGAGGGGACCACCAACATCCTGCGCCACTCCGACGCCCGTCGGGTCGACATCAGCCTCGCCCCCGGGCACGTGGTGATGTCCAATGACGGTGTGCTGGCTGTCCCCGCCGAAGACCACAGGGGAGGGCTGGAGAATCTCCGGTCCCGCCTCGCGGGGGTCGGAGGCCGCCTGGACGTCTCCTGCGTGGACGGACGGTTCACCCTCGAGGCACAGTGGGGAGCGGACGACGGGGAGGAGACGGCATGAATGACATCAGGATCGTCCTGGCGGACGACGAGAAGCTACTGCGCACCGCACTGGCCACCCTGCTGGAGATGGAGGGCGGCATCAGCGTGGAGGAGGTGGCCGCCGACGGACACGAGGCGGTCGACGCGGTGCGTCGTCTCGACCCCGACATGCTGGTGACGGACATGGAGATGCCCGGCCTGGACGGCGTGGCGGCCGTCGAGACGCTCCGCGAGACCCACCCCGACCTGCCGGTGGTGATGCTCACCCGCCATGCCCGTCCCGGGGTGCTCCGCCGGGCGCTGAAGGCCGGGGTCGCCGGGTTCGCCACGAAGTCCGCGGAGCCGGAGGAGATCGCCGACGCGATCCGCAAGGTGTACAGCGGGCAGCGATGGATCGATCCGGACACCACGGCCCGGGCGATCTCCGACGACTGTCCGCTGACCGACCGGGAGCTCGACGCCCTACGCGCCACGGGCGAGGGGTACTCCGTGGCGAGGATCGCCCAGCAGCTGCACCTGGCGGAGGGCACGGTGCGCAACTACCTCTCCAACGCCATGCAGAAGACGCAGACGTCCACTCGCCATGACGCGGCACGGTTCGCCCGCCGCCACGAGTGGCTCTGACCTTGCGTCTCCCGTCACCTCAC
This sequence comes from Micrococcus luteus, assembly GCA_047414615.1. Lineage (GTDB taxonomy): Bacteria > Actinomycetota > Actinomycetes > Actinomycetales > Micrococcaceae > Micrococcus > Micrococcus luteus_B. The sequence goes on along the minus strand of CP179711.1, from coordinate 2,653,982 downwards.
AGGACCTCACCACAGCGAATGGCCCCCTCACCCGCCAGGGTGAGGGGGCCGTTCGCTGTGGTCGTCGTGCCGTCAAGCCCGGCGACCACGGGGCTGGATCAGGCCAGGCCCTTCATGATCTCGCGCATGAGGTCGGCGGTCTCGGACGGGGTCTTGCCGACCTTCACGCCCGCGGCCTCCAGGGCCTCCTTCTTGGCCTGGGCGGTGCCCGAGGAGCCGGAGACGATGGCGCCGGCGTGGCCCATGGTCTTGCCCTCCGGGGCGGTGAAGCCGGCGACGTAGCCGACGACCGGCTTGGTCACGTTGGCCTTGATGAACTCGGCGGCACGCTCCTCAGCATCGCCGCCGATCTCGCCGATCATCACGATCGCCTTGGTGTCCGGGTCGGCCTCGAACGCCTCGAGGGCGTCGATGTGGGTGGTGCCGATGACCGGGTCGCCGCCGATGCCGATGGCGGTGGAGAAGCCGAAGTCGTTCAGCTCGAACATCATCTGGTAGGTCAGGGTGCCCGACTTGGACACCAGGCCGATCGGGCCGGAGCCGGTGATCGAGGCCGGGGTGATGCCGGCCAGGGCCTCGCCGGGGGTGATGATGCCGGGGCAGTTCGGGCCGATGATGCGGGTCTTCGGCTTGCCGTCCGCGCCGGTCTTGGACTGGGACAGGGCGAAGAACTCGGCGGAGTCCTGCACCGGGATGCCCTCGGTGATGACCACGAGCAGCGGGATCTCGGCCTCGATGGCCTCGATGGCGGCGTCCTTGGCGAAGGCCGGCGGCACGAACGCCACGGACACGTCGGCGCCGGTCTCCTCCATGGCCTCCTTGACGGAGCCGAAGACCGGCAGCTCGACGGCGTTGCCGTCCTTGTCCTCGTGGTTCACGGTGGTGCCGGCCTTGCGGGCGTTCACGCCGCCCACGATGTTGGTGCCGGCCTTGAGCATCAGGCGGGTGTGCTTGGTGCCCTCGCCGCCGGTGATGCCCTGGACGATGACCTTGGAGTCCTTGTTCAGGTAGATGGACATGTCAGTCTTACCTCAGTCTTTCCGAAAGCTCAGTTGGCGGCGTGGGCGAGCTCGGCGGCCTTGTCGGCGCCCTCGTCCATGGTGGCGGCCAGGGTCACGAGCGGATGGTTCGCCTCATCGAGGATGCGGCGGCCCTCCTCCACGTTGTTGCCGTCCAGGCGCACGACCAGCGGCTTGGTGGCGGTGTCGCCCAGGATCTCCAGGGCCTTCACGATGCCGTTGGCCACGGCGTCGCAGGAGGTGATGCCGCCGAAGACGTTCACGAACACGGACTTGACCTGCTCGTCGCCCAGGATGACATCGAGGCCGTTGGCCATGACCTCGGCGTTGGCGCCGCCGCCGATGTCAAGGAAGTTCGCCGGCTTCACGCCGCCGTGCTTCTCACCGGCGTAGGCCACGACGTCCAGGGTGGACATCACGAGGCCGGCGCCGTTGCCGATCACGCCGACCTGGCCGTCGAGCTTCACATAGTTGAGGTCGTTCTCCTTGGCCTTGGCCTCGAGCGGATCCTCGGTGCGCTCGTCCACGAGGGCGCCGTGGCCCTCCTGGCGGAAGCCTGCGTTGTCGTCCAGGGAGACCTTGCCGTCCAGGGCGAGGATCGTGCCGTCGCCGGTCTTCACCAGCGGGTTCACCTCGACGAGGGTGGCGTCCTCCTTGTCGAACACCCCCCAGAGCTTCTGGATCACGGCGGCGACCTCGGACTTCAGTTCCTCCGGGAAGTTCGCCTCGTCCACGATCTTCTTCGCGGTCTCGGCGTCGATGCCGGTGAGCGCGGAGACGGGCACCTTGGCGAGGGCCTCGGGGCGCTCCTCGGCAAGCTGCTCGATCTCCATGCCGCCCTCGACCGAGCACATGGCCAGGTAGGTGCGGTTGGCGCGGTCCAGCAGCACGGAGAAGTAGTACTCCTCCGCGATGTCGGCGCCCTGGGCGATCATGACCTGGTGGACGGTGTGGCCCTTGATGTCCATGCCCAGGATCGCCTTGGCGTGCTCGTAGGCCTCGTCGGCCGTCTTGGCGACCTTCACGCCGCCGGCCTTGCCGCGGCCACCGACCTTCACCTGGGCCTTGACGACGGTCACGCCGCCGATCTTCTCAGCGGCCGCCTTGGCCTCTTCCGGGGTCTGCGCCACGATGCCGGCCAGCACGGGCACACCGTGCTTCTCGAACAGATCGCGCGCCTGGTACTCATACAGGTCCACGGTTACGGAGTCCTTCTACGTCGAAGACAGTGGGCCCGGCACGGCACAGACGTGCCCGTCCGGGCGAACGTGCCCCACCGTCCCCTCCAGCCGCGTGCGCGCGGCGAACTCGGACGGCAGGCATCCGTTCCACCGATCACTCTAACCGAGAATCACCCCGGGAACACGGCCCGCGAGCCGTTTTCCGACCGATCGGTCAGTCTACCTTCTCCAGCGGCGCGTAGCGCAGCAGCAGGCGCTTCTGCGCGCCGGTCTCCGCAAAGGTGACGGTCGCCACGGTCTTGTCCCCGGCACCGGTGACCCCGACGACGGACCCCTCGCCGAACGTCGCGTGCCGCACCCGGTCCCCCGGGGACAGCTGCACGATCTCCCGCTGCGGGCTGACCCGCCTGGGGGCCTGTCCGCGGACCACACCGGAGGGCACCGTGAGGTCTTTGGCCTCGTCCCCGCGGGTGAGGCGCTGACGCACCCGGGGTGCGGGGCCGTCGTCGTTCCTCCGGGTGCCGGAGCCGTAGGCGCCGGACCCGTACGCGGAGGCACGGCCGGACGAGCCCCGGCCGCCGTACGCGCCCGAGCCGGAGGACCCCCCGGAAGGGGCGCCGAACCGTTCGGAGTACCGGGAGGTCCCGGCTCCGGCCAGCGAGGTGATGGACCCGAAGGACGAGCCGCCCGGGCGGACCGCGCCCTCGCGCTCCCAGTCGATGAGCGACCCAGGGATCTCGGCCAGGAACTGGCTGGGCGGGTTGTACTGGTGCTGCCCCCACAGGGAGCGGACCTCGGCGCGGGTGACGTGCAGGCGCTCACGGGCACGGGTGAGGCCCACGTAGGCCAGGCGGCGCTCCTCGGCCATCTCCTTCTCGTCCGTCATGGACCGCGAGTGCGGGAAGACGCCGTGCTCCATGCCGGTCAGGAACACCACGGGGAACTCGAGGCCCTTGGCCGTGTGCAGGGTCATCAGGGTGACCTGGCCCTGCTGCCCGGCGAGCGCCTCGCCCTCCACGTCCGGGGCGGCGGGCAGCTGGTCCGCATCCGCCACCAGCGCCACCTGCTCGAGGAAGTCGGAGAGCGTGCCGTCTGGCGTGGACTTCTCGAAGGCCCGCACCACGGCCACGAGCTCGCCGAGGTTGTCCGCGCGGGACTCGTCCTGCAGGTCCTCGGACTCGCGCAGCGCGGCGAGCATGCCGGACTGCTCCAGCACCGCCTCCAGCACGGTGGCCGGACCGGAGCCCTCGGCCACCTGGGCGAGGTCGTCCATCATCTGCACGAAGCCCCTGACCGCCTTGAGCGAGCGGGTGGCCATGCCCGGGGCGTTCTCCGCGTCCCGCAGCGCCGCGAAGAACGGGATGCGGTTCCGGTCCGCCCAGGCGGCCACGGCCCCCTCGGCGCGGTCCCCGATGCCCCGTTTGGGCTCGTTGAGGATGCGGCGGACGTTGATGTCGTCATCCGGGTTCACCAGCGCCCGCAGGTAGGCCAGGGCGTCCTTGATCTCCTTGCGGTCGTAGAACCGGGTGCCGCCGATCACCCGGTACGGGATGCCGCGGGTGACCAGCCGCTCCTCGAGGGAGCGGGACTGCGCGTTGGTGCGGTAGAACACCGCCACATCCTTGGGGCGCACCCCGTGCTCGTCCTGGAGGCGGTCGATCTGCGTGGCGATCCACTCGGCCTCCGCCGACTCGTTCTCCGCCGTGTAGCCCACGATCTTCGCTCCGGCGCCCTCCGCGGTCCATAGGGACTTCGGGCGGCGGTCCGGGTTGTGGGAGATCACCGCGTTGGCGGCGTCCAGGATGGTCTGCGTGGAGCGGTAGTTCTGCTCCAGCTTGATGGTGGCCGCGTCCGCGAAGTCCTGCTCGAACTCCACGATGTTGCGGATGTCCGCGCCGCGGAAGGCGTAGATGGACTGGTCCGAGTCGCCGACGACGGTCAGCTCGCCGCCGGAGGTCTGGACGCCCTCCGGCACGCCAGCCGGCCCGGCCAGCAGACGGATCAGTCGGTACTGCGCGTGGTTGGTGTCCTGGTACTCGTCCACGAGCACGTGGCGGAAGCGGCGGCGATAGTTGTCCAGGATCGCCGGGAAAGCCTCGAACATGTGCACGGTCATGCCGATCAGGTCGTCGAAGTCCAGGGCGTTCGCCTGCCGCAGCCGGGCGGTGTAGTCCGTGTAGACGGTGGAGACGGCCTGCCCCCAGGGGTCGTTCTGGGCCACGGTGCCGGCATAGTCGTCCGCCTCGGTCAGCTCGTTCTTCAGGGAGCTGATCTTGTTCAGGATGCCCTTGGGGTGGAAGCGCTTCGGATCCAGATCCTGCGCCTTCGCGATCTGCGTGACCAGGCGCAACGAGTCCGCGGAGTCGTAGATGGTGAACGTGGACTTCAGCCCGATCGCCGAGGCCTCGTTGCGCAGGATGCGCACCGCCGAGGAGTGGAACGTGGAGATCCACATCCGCTGGGCCGCCGGACCGATCAGCCCGGTGATGCGCTCGCGCATCTCCGCCGCCGCCTTGTTGGTGAAGGTGATGGCGAGGATCTCGTGGGGGCGCGCCTGGCCGGTGGCCAGCAGGTGCGCGATCCGGTGCGTGAGCACACGGGTCTTGCCGGAGCCCGCGCCGGCCACGATCAGCAACGGCGCCCCGGTGTGCTGCACCGCGGCGGCCTGCTGCGGGTTCAGCCCCTCCACGAGCGACTCCGGCGTCGGCGGCCCCGCCGGTCCGCCTCCGGCTCCTTGCGCACCGCCGCGGCGGCCCGCACCTGCCTCCGGGTCCTGTCCGCTCGCCTCCGGGTCCGCCGCGCGCGACGTCACGGACGTCGGTACGAGCCCGGGCAGGGCGGTCTGCGGGTCCGAGGACCCGGTACGGCGGTCAGGGCGGGCGGCACGGCCGAGGGCGGCGAAGAGGTCATCCATGGCGGATCCAGTCTAGGTCCGGCGCCGGACACGGTCGGCGGCGGCTCCACGGACGCCTGCGGCCCCACCTCCCCGACGTCCGCCTCCCGACGCGGAGACCCGCACGAGAGCCCGGGCTCCCCGGGACCGGGCCCGTCATCTTCTACCCTGTTGGACGCCCCGACCGCCCTCGCCCCCGTGGCAAGCCGACCCTGGACCGAGAGAGGACCACCGTGCCCGCCGCCGACGCCGACCAGACCACCGCCCAGCCCCGCGCCCACTGGATGGACACGGTACGGGGGCTGGCCGTCCTGCTGGTCGTCCTGACGCACACCTACACCATGCCGCAGGTGCTCGACGCCGAGTTCCAGTCCAAGACCCTGGCCGGCATCGTCCAGTTCTTCCACTCCTTCCGCATGCCGATCCTGCTGTTCCTCTCCGGCGTGCTGCTGCCCCGGTCCGTGGCGAAGCCCCTCGCCGTCTACTACCGCGGCAAGGCGGAGAAGATCCTCTGGCCCTACCTCGTCTGGACCGTGGTCGTCGCCCTCGCCCTCTGGCGCCCGCAGAGCCTGCTCAAGCCCGAGTACTGGGTCGGAGGCACCTGGCACCTCTGGTTCCTGTGGGTCCTGCTGGCCTGCTACCTGGTCGGCCCGATCACCCGCTGGGTGCCCTCCTGGGCCGTCGCGGGGACGTTCGTCGCGCTCCTGCTGATCCTCGAGGACACCCCCAAGGACCTGCACCGCATCCTCTACTGGGGCGTGTTCTTCTTCCTCGGCGCCGCGTTCGGCCGCCTGCTCTCCCACATCAAGGAGATGCACTGGAGCCTGGTGCTGCTGTCCGGCGCCTGGACCGCCGTCGCCGTCTGGGCCCACATGGCCGGCCACTACTCCATGGGGACCCTGCGCCCGGTCACCCTCCTCGCCGGCCTCGGTGGCATCGTGTTCGGCCTGTGGGTGGCGCAGCGGCTGCCGCGGGTCCCGTTCCTGGAGTTCTGCGGCCGGCGCTCGATCGTCCTCTACGTCGCGCACATGCCCGTGCTGATGATTGCCTGCCGACTCCTGGAGGACGTGGCGAGCATCCGCCCGATCGACTTCTACCTGTGGATGGCCTCCGCCACCTTCCTCGTGCCGCTGCTGCTGGCGGCCGTCTACCCGGCCGTGCGCTGGCTGTTCGAGTTCCCCTCGACGAAGACCCGCCCGATGCCGGCGCTGCCCGCCACCGGCGGCCCGTTCCCGCAGCGGCGCGACGCCCTGGTCCCCCGCCGCGCGGCCTGACCGCACCCCCGGCAACCCGGCGCACCCACGACGCGCGGCCGCCATCAGGACGCCCCCGGGCCCACCTGGGATACTGGAGCACCGGAGGTGCACGTGTCCCAGAAGAAGAAGTCCCCGTCCGCCCGCAACGCCCGCGGCAGCCGGCCGCACGCCGCCCAGCGTGAACCCGCCGAGGCTCCCGAGCACGTCGGCCTGCGCGACCTGACCCCGCGCGAGGACCTCGCCGCGGCAGCAGAACGCGAGGGCAGCCCGGCGATGCCGGTGATCGCCCTGATCGGCACCACCCTGTTCATGGCCGGCTACTACCACCTGCTCGCCCTGAACCAGATGACGCAGCTGGCGGACGGCCTCACCATGCCGGACAACCGGCTCTTCGGCTACTCGGCCGCGGACCTGGCGGCGCTGGCCGCCGTGATGGACGAGGCCGCCCTCGGGCAGCTGAACTGGGTGCACAAGACCGCCGGCGTGATCTTCCCGATCGCCGTGGCGGTCACCCTGATCGCCGTCTCCGCCTGGCGCCTGCGCCCGGCCGGGGCGAAGTGGGCCATGGTAGGCCTGGGCGTGGTGTTCGTGGTGGTGGACGTCTGGGAGAACATCGCGATCGAGGCGGCCTTGCACGCCGCCGGCGACGGCGCGGGACTGGCCTCCGGACTCACCGTGGCCCGGTGGGTCCTGCTGGCCCTAAGCACGCTGACCGTACTGATTCTGGTGGTGTTCGGCGGCAAGGGCCGGACTCGCCGCTAGACTAGTCCGTCGGCGCCCGTACCGCGGGCACCGGATGCCCCAGTAGCTCAGCTGGATAGAGCGGCCCTCTCCTAAAGGGCAGGTCGCAGGTTCGAATCCTGTCTGGGGCACGTGAGACGAGGCGGGCCGCCGTGCGTCCGGGAGTGCTTTCCCGACGACGGCCGCCCGCCTTCCGCATGTCCGGTCGCCGTACGGGACGGCGCGGGTCAGTCCCCGGTGCCCGCGGCGAACTGGGTCCGGTAGAGCTCGGCGTACCGGCCGGAGGTGGCCAGCAGCTCGGCATGGGTGCCGCGCTCCACGATGCGCCCGCCCTCCACCACGAGGATCTGATCTGCGTCCCGCACGGTGGACAGCCGGTGCGCGATCACCATGGCGGTCCGCCCAGCCAGGGCCTCGGCCAGCGCGTCCTGGATGGCCCTCTCGTTGGTGGAGTCCAGGGCCGCGGTGGCCTCATCCAGGACCACCACGCGCGGTGAGGCCAGCAGCAGGCGGGCGATGGTCATGCGCTGCCGCTCACCGCCGGACAGCCGGTAGCCGCGCTCGCCCACCACGGTGTCCAGGCCGTCCGGGAGGGCCTCCACCACGGCCCGCAGGCGGGCGCGGTCCACGGCGTCCCACACCTCGGCGTCCGTGGCATCCGGGCGGGCCAGGGTGAGGTTGGCGCGCACCGTGTCATGGAACAGGTGGCCGTCCTGGGTCACCATGCCCACGGCCTGTTGCAGGTCTGGGAAGGTCAGGTCCCGCACGTCCACGCCGCCAACGGTCACGGCGCCGGAGGAGACGTCGTAGAGGCGGGTGACGAGCGAGGCGATCGTGGACTTGCCGGCGCCAGAGGAGCCCACCAGCGCCACGGTGGAGCCGGCGGGCACGTCCACGTCCAGGCCGTGCAGCACCTCCTGGCCGCCGCGGGTGTCCAGCACCGCGACCTCCTCCAAGGAGGCCAGCGAGACGTCCTGCGCGGACGGGTAGGCGAAGCGCACCGCGTCCAGGCGCAGGCCGAGCGGCCCCTCCGGCAGCGGTGTGGTCACCTGCTTCTCGCGGATCAGGGGCTGCAGGTCCAGGACCTCGAAGACGCGGTCGAAGGAGACCAGGGCGGTCATGATCTCCACGCGGGCCGAGGCCAGGGAGGTCAGCGGGGCGTAGAGGCGGGTCAGCAACAGGGCCATGGTGACCACGTCGCCGGCGTCGAGCGTCCCGGCGATCGCCTGCAGGCCGCCCACGCCGTAGACGACGGCCAGGGCGAGCGCGGAGACGAGGGTCAGCAGCGTGGTGAAGACGGACTGCCGCACGGAGATGGTGATGCCCGTGTCCCGGACGCGGCCGGCGCGGCGGCCGAACTCCTCGGCCTCGGCGGCCGGGTCTCCCCACAGCTTGATAAGGGTGGCGCCCGGGGCGGAGAACCGTTCGGTCATCTGATCTCCCATGACGGCGTTGTGGCCCGCGCGCTCACGGGTGAGGTCGGCCAGCTTCGCCCCCACGCGACGGGCCGGGACCATGAACACCGGTAGCAGAATCAGGGCCAGGACGGTGATCTGCCAGGACGTGGAGAACATCACCGCGAGGGTCAGGGCCAGGGACACCACGTTGGCCACCACGCCGGAGAGTGTCCGAGAGATCGCGGCCTGGGCGCCGATCACGTCGTTGTTCAGGCGGGAGACGAGCGCCCCGGTGCGGGTGCGCTGGAAGAACGCGACCGGCATCCGCTGGACGTGTTCGAACACCTTGGTGCGCAAGTCGAAGATGACCTGCTCCCCCAGCCCGGAGGACAGCCAGCGGGTGAGGATGGACAGGGCGGCATCGGCCAGGGCGACGCCCGCGATCAGCAGGGACAGCCGCACCACGAGGTCGGCGTTCCCGTCACCGGTGATGGCGTTGACCACGTCTCCGGCGAGCACGGGTGAGGCGACACCCAGGACGGCCGAGACGACGGACAGGAACAGGAAGAACACGAGCTTGCCCTTGTACTGCGCGACGAACCCGAGGGTCCTCCTGACCGTGCCCGGCTTCAGGGTTAGCTGCTGGGAAGGTCCGCCATGGGACATCCGCATCATGGACATCCGCGCCGCGCGCTCCATGCTCATGCGACCACCGGTCCTCTCCTGGGTCTGTCACCTGCGTTGCCCCGGCCGGTGCCGTGAGCCGTTCCATCGTAGAGACGCCGAAGGCGCGCATTCCGTGGGAATGCGCGCCTTCGTGTGGCATTCAGCTGTGGGCATGCGCTGGTTCCGCCGTGGGCGGAGCCGCACCCGTCGGTCAGCCGACGTAGGTGTAGTAGCCCGAGACCGGCATCCAGGACACCGGGTGCAGCAGGGTGCCGCGGGACGGGTTCAGTGCGGAGATCATCATGCCGTTGCCGACGTAGATGCCCACGTGGCCGCCACCGCGCTGGAAGACCAGGTCGCCCGGCTGCGGGTTGGAGGTCGGGGCGGTGTTTGCCGACGCGCGGATGGCGGCGGTCTGGGACGGGATGCTCATGCCGGCCTGGGCGTAGGCCCACGACGCGAACCCCGAGCAGTCCCAGCCACCGGGGACCTTGCCGCCGTACACGTAGCGTCCGCCGATGCCCGAGTAGGCGGCCTGCACGGCGCCTGCCAGGTTCTTGGAGCCGGTGGACGGCTCGGTCGGCGCCGGCTCCGGGGTCGGAGCCGGGGCGGGTGCGGGCGTCGGGGCGGGGGTCGGCGCCGGAGTCGGCGCCGACTGCTGCTCGCGAGCCTCACGCTCACGGGCCTGACGCTCGGCCTCGGCACGCTCGGCGGCCTCGCGCTCCGCTGCCTCCTGCGCGGCGACCTGCTCGCGCCAACGCTGGGCTGCGGCCTCCTGCTCGGCCTGACGCTGGGCAGCCTCCTCTGCGGCACGACGCTCGGCGGCCTTCTCGGCGGCGGCCTTCTCCTGCGCGGCCTCCTCGGCCGCAGCCCTCTTCGCCGCGGCCTCCTGGGCGGCGACCTTCTCCTGCGCAGCCTTCTCGGCGGCGGCCTTCTCCTGGGCGGCCTTCTCCTGGGCGGCCTTCTTCGCCGCCTCCTGCTGCGCGGCCTCCTCGGCCGCAGCCCTCTTCGCCGCGGCCTCCTGGGCGGCGACCTTCTCCTGCGCAGCCTTCTCGGCGGCGGCCTTCTCCTGGGCGGCCTTCTCCTGGGCGGCCTTCTTCGCCGCCTCCTGCTGCGCGGCCTCCTCGGCCGCAGCCCTCTTCGCCGCGGCCTCCTGGGCGGCGACCTTCTCCTGCGCAGCCTTCTCGGCGGCGGCCTTCTTCGCGGCCGCCTTCTCCTGGGCGGCCTTCTTCGCCGCCTCCTGCTGCGCGGCCTCCTCGGCCGCAGCCCTCTTCGCCGCGGCCTCCTGGGCGGCCTTCTCCTCCGCAGCCTTCTCGGCGGCGGCCTTCTCCTGCGCAGCCTTCTCGGCGGCGGCCTTCTTCGTCGCGGCCTTCTTGGCTGCCTCGGCCTTCTTCTTCTGCAGCTCGGCCTTCTTCTGCGCGGCGGCCTTCTCGGCGGCCTCGGCGTCCACGGAGGACTGACGCTCCACCTGCGCGGTGCGCTGCATCTCCACCTTGGTGTCCTCGGCGATGACGGCGTCCTCGCCCCTGCCGATCTGGCCTTGGGCGACACCGCCAGCGACGACCAGGCCGCCGGCGAGCACGGCCACGGTGGCCTTGGTCGCGGCACGGCCGGAACGCTTGGCGTCGCGGGAGCGCAGGTGGTCAGTCACGATGAACCTCTTCCGAGCCTGTCCGTGTGCATGCCCTGCGATCCCAGCAGAGCCCCCGCGCCATGGCGGCTGCCGTCGAAACGAGTGACTCCCCGGCCGTCCACGCGGAGGCTGCACACGGTGTGGACACGGGGGAGCCCGGACTAATTCCTGCATCCGGGCACGGAGTTCAGGCTACACACAAGGTCACGGCAATGTCACGCGAACATCACGAAAGGTCCGCGCTTACCGCTCGCAGAAGTAAAGAAAACCCTTGTCAGACGCGATTATGAGAAATATCGACCGACCGTTCGACTCGTGACCTTCTCCGTAACCCTCCACCACGATCGTGACTTGGTCTCAGCAACAACCATGCGCTGCGGGAACATCGGACCCGCGGTGCGTCGCCGTCCGCCTCGGCCCCTCCTCAGCGGTCGCCGTGGACGCGGACGTGAGCCGCGGTCTCACGTCCGAGCTCGAGTGCAGGCGCATCGGCCACGTCCACGGCTTGCACCCGCAGGTAGTCAGGGTCGGGCGTCTCCCGCACCTCCAGCACCACGCCCGGACGGACGTGGGCGCGGGACAGCTCCTGGAGCAGCTCGGCGTCGGTCTGCACGGCCTCGGCGAGCCCGGCGACGGTCGCCCGGCCGCCGGCGGCGTCCACCAGCGAGCGGGAAGACAGGCCCATCTGCGCGCTCCACTCCGCCGCGGACTGCCGGTCCGGCCGCGGCGGGATCGGAGTGCCGTACGGCGTGGTGTCCGGGTCGTCGAGGATCGCGAGCAGCCGCTGCTCCACCCGGTCGCTCATCACGTGCTCCCACCGGCAGGCCTCGTCGTGCACGTAGGCCCAGTCCAGTCCGATCACGTCCGCCAGCAGGCGCTCGGCGAGACGGTGCTTGCGCAGGACAGACACGGCCAGCTCCCGGCCCTGTTCGGTCAGCTGCAGCCGACGGTCCTCGCCGACGTGCACGAGCCCGTCCCGCTCCATGCGGCCCACGGTCTGGGAGACGGTGGGGCCGGAGTGCTCGAGCCGCTCCACGATGCGCGCGCGCAGGGGCCGGATGCCCTCCTCCTCCAGCTCAAGGATGGTGCGCAGGTACATCTCCGTCGTGTCGATCAGATCGGTCATCCGCCGTCGCCCTTCTCACTGCTCAGCCACTGCCCCGGACCGCGGCCGGGCGCCGCCTCAGTCTATCCATCACTCGGTGAGGTGCCCGGCGTCACGTACGGGCCGTCGTCGGGAAGGCGGAGCACAATGAGGGAACGCACGTGCCCACGCACCGTGCCGCCAGACCCTCCCCCGGCAAGAGAACTCGAGGTGTCCCGCTGTGGCCATGGATCCGTCCGCCATCACGCTGCCCGCCCACCTGCTCCCCACCGACGGCCGTTTCGGCGCCGGACCGTCCAAGGTCCGCGCCGCACAGGTCGAGGCGCTGGCCGCCGCCGGCCCCCGACTGCTCGGCACCTCTCACCGCCAGGCGCCGGTGAAGAACCTGGTCGGCAGCGTCCGGGACGGCGTCTCCTGCCTGTTCTCCGCGCCGGAGGGCTACGAGGTGGTCCTCGGCGTCGGCGGCTCCACGGCCTTCTGGGACGCCGCAAGCTTCGGCCTGGTCCGCTCGAAGGCACAGCACCTGAGCTTCGGCGAGTTCGGCTCCAAGTTCGCCCGGGCCACGGACAACGCCCCATTCCTGGACGCCTCGGACATCCGTACCTCCGAGCCGGGCACCCGCCCCTCCCCGGAGGCGGTGACCGAGGTGGACGTGTACGCGTGGCCACACAACGAGACCTCCACCGGCGTCTTCGCGCCGGTGGTCCGCCCCGAGGGCGTGGCCGAGGACGCGCTCGTCCTCGTGGACGCGACCTCCGCCGCCGGCGGCCTGGAAGTGGACGTGGCCGAGTCCGACGTCTACTACTTCGCCCCGCAGAAGAACTTCGCCTCGGACGGCGGCCTCTGGCTGGCGCTGTTCTCCCCGCGGGCCCTGGACCGAGTCGCGGAGATCAAGGCCTCAGACCGTTGGATCCCGGAGTTTCTGGACCTGGGCATCGCGGTGGAGAACTCCCTGAAGGACCAGACCTACAACACCCCGGCGCTGGCCACCCTTGTCATGCTGGACGAGCAGCTGAAGTGGATGAACGGCCACGGCGGCCTGGACTTCGCCACCGGACGCACCGCGGACTCCGCCTCCCGCGTGTACGCGTGGGCCGAGGCCTCCGACGTCGCCACCCCGTTCGTGGCGAAGCCGGACGAGCGGTCGAACGTGATCTGCACGGTGGACTTCGCGGACTCCGTGGATGCCGCGGCCGTCGCCAAGGCGCTGCGCGCCAACGGCGTGGTGGACGTGGAGCCGTACCGCAAGCTCGGCCGGAACCAGCTGCGCATCGCGACCCTCGCCGCGATCGACCCGGAGGACGTGACCGCCCTGCTCGGCTGCATCGACCACGTGGTCGGTCAGCTCTCCTGAGCCGGCCCCCCGGCGGCCTCCTCGGCCTCCGGGGCGGGGTCCGGGTCCGCGGCCTGCTCCGTCACGACGACGGCCGCCTCCTCCGCCTCGCCCGCCGGCTTCTCCTCGGCCGGGCCCTGGGACTGGTCGGACCCGCCGGACGGGGCACCCGCAGCGGGTGCGTCTGCGGGCGCGCCCGCGGCCGGTGGGTTGGGGTCGCGGCCCTCGGCCACGGCCTTCATCCGCGCGCGTTCCTCGTCACTGACACGGTCCGCGTACGGTACCCAGGCGGGGGCGACGATCGCGTCCTCGCCGGCGGTCAGGCCGACTTCGCAGACGGTGACGTGCTTGGAACGCGGCGCGCGCGCCACGGTGGAGTACCACTGCCAGCCCCGGTAGCCGGGCAGCACGGCGTCCCAGCGGTGGGTCATGAGGCGGTCATCGTCCGCGGCGGCGCCACGATGCTCGCCGATCTGCCCCTCCTCGGCCAGGCCCTCCAGGCCTGCACGGGCGGTGTGGACGGCCTCGGCGAGCACCTCGTCACGGCGCGGAGCACGGCGGCGGGCCGACTTCCGCGGCGCCGCGGCCTCCGGCTGCGCGGCGGTGGCCTGGTCGGGGACGGTCTGTTCGCCCACGGCTCAGGCCTCCAGGTCGTCGGCGACGCGGCGCAGCACCTGCGCCATCTTCTGCGCGTGCGCCCGCTGCGGGTACCGGCCGCGGCGCAGACCGTTGGAGGCCTGGTCGAGCCACTTGATGAGGTCCTCCATCAGGACGGCCATCTCGTCCGGCTTCGGTCGGTGGTTTCGGACCACGGAGGGCCCGGAGTCCAGTACGCGCAGCGAGAGCGCCTGCTTGCCGCGGCGGCCCTCCGCGATGCCGAACTCCACCCGTGTGCCGGCGCGCAACTCGGTGGTGCCGGCCGGCAGCGCGGACGAGGGGACGTGGACCTCCTCGCCGGAGTCGGCCTGCGCGAAGCCGAACCCCTTGGCGGCGTCGTAGAACTTGATGCGTCCGGTGGGCATCGGATCACTTCCCTGCTTCAGTCGTGGCGGCGTCCCGGTGCGCCCTCGGCGCCGCCGCTACGGCGGCGTGCACGGAGGCCGTCGTGCCGGGAGCGGGCGGGGTCCAGCGCACCGGCGCGGCGGTGGGCCGCGGCATCGGTGGGACCGTTCCTGCCTCGGTGGGCTCCCGTTGACGAGGGGACGTGTCTTCTCTGACGGACCAGGATACCCGGTCGGCCTACCATGGGAGGCATGTCCTCCCCCTCTGTGCAGCACGACCCCCGCAGCCCCGCCCCGCGCGCAGGCTCCCCCTTGCTGACCGGCGTGCTGGTCGTCGGCGTGCTGCTGACCGCGGTCTCCCTGAGTGCCCTGGTATGGCTGCTCACCGCCTACTTCACCGGTGTGCCGAGCCACGCGGCCCTGTACGCGCTGTCCCTGTTCGGGATGCCCACGGGCTTCGCGCTACTGCTGCTGTACGTGATCCTCGCCGCGGTCCTGCGCTCGCGGCTCTGACCGCACGCACCCGGGCGGCCTTCCGAGAATCCCACCGGCCAACCCGCAGAGCGCATGCAGACAACCTCCAGGTTGTGGTCCCACACTGGACCCATGCAGAACAATAACCCCGAGGCCCGCCTCCTCGTCGTGGACGATGAGCCGAACATCCGCGAGCTGCTCTCCACCTCCCTGCGGTTCGCCGGCTTCGATGTCGTCGCCGCCGAGAACGGCCACGACGCCCTCGCCGCAGCCGAGGAGTTCCAGCCGGACTTGGCCGTGCTGGACGTGATGCTCCCGGACATGGACGGCTTCACGGTCACCCGTCGCCTTCGCGCGGCAGGCCGCCACTTCCCTGTGGTCTTCCTCACCGCCCGTGACGGCACGGAGGACAAGGTCACCGGCCTGACCGTGGGCGGCGACGACTACGTGACGAAGCCGTTCTCCCTGGACGAGGTGGTCGCCCGCATCCGCGCCGTGCTGCGCCGCACCGCTCCCGCTGAGGACGACGCGGCCGTGCTCCGCGTGGACGACCTCGAGCTGGACGACGACGCGCACGAGGTGCGTCGCGGCGGCGACGTGGTGGACCTGTCCCCCACCGAATTCAAGCTGCTGCGCTACCTGATGATGAACCCCAACCGCGTCCTCTCGAAGGCCCAGATCCTGGACCACGTGTGGGAGTACGACTTCAACGGCGACGCCTCGATCGTGGAGTCGTACATCTCCTACCTGCGCCGCAAGATCGACGTGGGCGACCGCGAGCGCATGATCCACACCAAGCGCGGTGTGGGCTACATGCTGCGCACCGCGGCCAAGCGCTGACCTGTGTCCGGCTACCGGGCCGCCCCCGGTCCCGGGTTCCACCCGGTGACCTCGCTGCGCTTCACGTGGCAGAACTCGTCGCTGCGCAGCAAGCTCATCGTGCTCATCACCGGGCTGATGCTGCTGACCGTGGCCGTGACCGCCGTGTTCACGGCCACGCTCTTCCGCAACGAGCTGGTGCGGCAGCTGGACGAGGACCTGCAGTCCAACCGTGACAACGTCTCGATCTACCTGACGTCTGTGGGCCAGTCCGGCGGCTACTACACGCCGCCGCACTCGATCCTGCGCTTCTACGGGGAGCTCTGGGACAACGAGGGCAACCAGCTGGTGAACACCCCGGTGGCGGCGGACATGGACGGCCCCCAGCTGGACGGCCTGTCCGCGCACGAGGTCGCCCTGCGCGGCTCGGAGGCGTTCGAGGTCCCGGGCAGCAGCGAGAGCTCGGACGGCTGGCGCGTGCGCCTGTATCGGCTGCGCAGCGGCGAGGGCACGGTGGCCGTGGCGTTGCCGCTGCGCACGGTCTCGGACTCCGTGGAGCGCGTGACCACGCTCGTGGTGACGATCGGCCTGATCTCGACGGCCGGCGCGGTGATCATCGCGAACATGGCGGTCCGGCGTGCCTTCCGGCCGCTGAACCGTGTGGAGCGGACCGCCTCCATGATCGCCGCCGGAGACCTCTCCCAGCGCGTGGAGAACGCCCCTCCGGACACCGAGGTGGGGCGCCTCTCCCGCTCGCTCAATGCGATGCTGGCGCACATCGAGTCCGCGTTCCGGGACAAGGAGCAGTCCGAGTCCACGATGCGGCGGTTCGTGCAGGACGCCTCCCATGAGCTGCGCACGCCGCTGGTGACCATCCGCGGCTTCTCCGAGTTGTACCGCCACGGCGGCATCACGAAGGAGGAGGACGTGGGCGCCGCCATGGGCCGCATCGAGTCCGAGGCCACCCGGATGCACCAGCTCGTGGAGGACCTGCTCACGCTGGCCCGCCTGGACGAGCAGCGGGCCCTGGAGCCGCAGCCCCTGGACCTGCAGACGCTGGCCATGGACGCCGTGCTGGACGCGAAGGTCAACGCCCCGGACCGGACGGTGACGCTGGTGGGCCTGGACGGCGGGCGGGCGAGCTCCGCCACGGTGCACGGAGACGAGGGGCGCATCCGCCAGGTGGTGGTCAACCTGATGACCAACGCGCTGCGGTACACGCCCGCCGGCACGCCGATCGAGATCGCGGTCGGCACCGTGGACGTGCTGCCGGGCTCCACGGACGAGACCGGCCGCCAGGCCAAGGGCGCCCGGGACTCGGTGATCGAGATCCGGGACCACGGCCAGGGCGTCTCGGAAGAGGACGCGAGCCGCATCTTCGAGCGCTTCTACCGGGCAGACGGCTCCCGCCACCGCGAGACCGGCGGCACGGGTCTGGGCCTGGCGATCGTCGCCGCGATCGTGGCTCAGCACGACGGCACCGTGCGGCTGCGCGAGACCGAGGGCGGCGGCGCCACCTTCTCGGTGCACCTGCCGTGGTCCTCGGTGGAGGACGACTTCGACGACGAGGACGACGACTTCGAGCTCGGCGACGGGCTCGAGGACTCCGCGGACGGGAGCGCCCGTGACGGCGCCGAGCATCCCCGGACCGAGGCGGACGCGGAGGGCGTTGCGCCGGAGGGCTCCGGCACCCTGGCACCGCCCCGCCGTCCCGACGACGCTCGCTCCCCCGCCGACCCCGACTGCCCGGGGGTCGGCGCACCGGGGGGCGACTCCCCCGATCGGGACGGCCCCTCCTCCACAGGCGACCGACACGCCTGAGCTGTCCACAGTAGCGGGACCCGGCCGAGCAGCCGGGCCCCGTGTTCTGTCAGCGTGGTCAGCACGACGGCATCCCGCCGCCGGAGACTAGACCGAAGGAGACTGACATGACCGTCGTCCAGATCGACATCGAGGACTTGTTCGCCAAGAGTGCCGCCGTGGAGGGCTCGATCGGCCGCCTGCAGGCCGAGGTCAACGCCATGGAGGCGAATCTGCGCCAGCTGCAGGACACCTGGCGTGGCCAGGCGTCCGCGAACTTCCAGACCGTGCTCACCGAGTGGCGCGGCACCCAGGCCCGGGTCGAGGAGTCCCTGGCCGGCATCCGCCGTGCCATGGACCAGGCCGGTGCCCAGTACTCGGAGGCCGAGCAGGCCAACGCGGCCATGTTCCACGTCTGAGCCGGCG
Source organism: Micrococcus luteus (assembly GCA_047414615.1). Lineage (GTDB taxonomy): Bacteria > Actinomycetota > Actinomycetes > Actinomycetales > Micrococcaceae > Micrococcus > Micrococcus luteus_B. The sequence goes on along the minus strand of CP179711.1, from coordinate 2,636,238 downwards.
GCACCGCCGCGGACCGGTGGAAGGCCCCGGACCCCCGTGGGGAGGGTGTCCGGGGCCGTTCGCCGTCCCCGCCCGCACCGGGTCTAGGGTGGCCTCCATGGCTGTGTACATCGATCCGCCCGTCTGGCCCGCCCACGGGACGGTGTTCTCCCACCTGGTCTCGGACAAGTCGCTGGCGGAGCTGCACGCCTTCGCCGCGGACGCGGGCATCAGCCCCCGCGCGTTCGACCTGGACCACTACGACGTGCCCGCGCACCGCTTCAACGAGCTGGTCGCGCTCGGGGCCGTGCCGGTCAGCGGCGGCGAGCTGACCCGCCGGCTGGTCCGGTCAGGGCTGCGGGTGCCCGCGCGCAGGCGGCCCGCGCGCCGCGACCCGATGCTTCTGCGCCGGTGGGAGAACCTCTTCGACGGGCGGTCGGGGGCCGACCCCACCGCCGTCACCGGCCTCGGCCGGGAGCTGCTGGCCCGCTGGAGCGAACCGCACCGGCACTACCACTCCCCGGACCACCTGCTCTCCGTCCTCGAGGCCGTGGACCGGCTCCGGGGCGACGGCGAGGAGCCGGGGCCGCTCCCCCGCGCGATCCCCCTGGCGGCCTGGTTCCACGACGCCGTCTACGCCGCCGATCCGACCCGTCCCGTGGGCCAGGACGAGGAGGACTCGGCCAGGCTGGCCGAGGACCTGCTGTCCGCACCCCGCCTGGCCGTGGCGGACGCGGAGATCGCGGAAACCGCCCGGCTGGTCCGTCTCACCCTCGGCCATCGCGCCGCCGAGGACGACCCGGCCGGCGCGCTGCTCTCGGACGCCGACCTGGAAGTCCTCGGCCGCACGCCGGACGCATACGACGACTACGTGGCACTGGTCCGCAGGGACTTCGCCCACGTGCAGGAGCCGGACTGGCGCCGCGGCCGGGCTGCCGTGCTGGACGGCTTGCTGGGCGCGGAGCGGCTGTACGCGACGGCGAACGGCCGTCGTCGGTGGGAGAAGGCAGCCCGGGCAAACCTGGCCCGGGAGCGCGACTCGCTCCGCTGAGCCGCTCCGGACACGCGCCGAGGCCCGGCCCCTGTGCAGGGGACCGGGCCTCGGTCAGCTTCGGCGGATCCGGCGCACGAGGCTGCCGGATGTGGCGTTAGCGGGTGGTCACATCATGCCGCCCATGCCACCCATGCCGCCCATGGCGTCCATGCCCTCGCCGCCGGCCGGGGTCTTCTCCGGCTGGTCGGCCACGACGGCCTCGGTGGTGAGGAAAAGGCCGGCGATGGAGGCGGCGTTCTGCAGGGCGGAACGGGTCACCTTCACCGGGTCGTTGATGCCGGCGGACAGCAGGTCCTCGTACTCGCCGGTGGCGGCGTTGAGGCCGTTGCCCTCCGGGAGCGCCTTGACCTTGTCCGCCACGACGCCCGGCTCGAAGCCGGCGTTGAAGGCGATCTGCTTCAGCGGGGCCTCGATGGCGACCTTCACGATGTTCGCGCCGGTGGCCTCGTCGCCCTCCAGCTTCAGGCCGTCGAACGCCTTCGCCCCGGCCTGGATCAGGGCCACGCCGCCGCCGGCAACGATGCCCTCGTCCACGGCCGCCTTGGCGTTGCGCACGGCGTCTTCGATGCGGTGCTTCCGCTCCTTGAGCTCCACCTCGGTGGCCGCACCGGCCTTGATGACGGCCACGCCGCCGGCCAGCTTGGCGAGGCGCTCCTGCAGCTTCTCGCGGTCGTAGTCCGAGTCGGTGTTCTCGATCTCGGAGCGGATCTGGGACACGCGGCCTGCAATCTGGTCCGCGTCGCCAGCACCCTCGACGATGGTGGTCTCGTCCTTGGTGATGACGACCTTACGGGCCTGGCCGAGCATGTCCAGGGTCGCGGTCTCCAGGGACAGGCCGACCTCAGAGGAGATGACCTGGCCACCGGTGAGGATCGCGATGTCCGCGAGCATGGCCTTGCGGCGGTCGCCGAAGCCCGGGGCCTTCACGGCCACGGACTTGAAGGTGCCGCGGATCTTGTTGACCACGAGGGTGGCCAGGGCCTCGCCCTCGACGTCCTCGGCGATGATCAGCAGCGGCTTGCCGGACTGCATGACCTTCTCCAGGACGGCCACCATGTCCTTCACGGTGGAGATCTTGGAGTTCACGATCAGCACGTACGGGTCCTCGAGGACGGTCTCCTGACGGTCCGCGTCGGTGACGAAGTAGCCGGAGATGTAGCCCTTGTCGAAGCGCATGCCCTCGGTGAGCTCGAGGTCGAGGCCGAAGGTGTTCGACTCCTCGACGGTGATGACGCCCTCCTTGCCGACCTTGTCCAGGGCCTCGGCGATGAGGGAGCCGATCTGCGGGTCGGCGGCGGAGATCGACGCGGTGGCGGCGATCTGGTCCTTCGTCTCGATCTCGCGGGCGGCACCCAGGAGCTTGGCGGTGACGGCCTCGACGGCCTTCTCGATGCCGCGCTTCAGCGCCATCGGGTCCGCGCCGGCGGCCACGTTGCGCAGGCCCTCACGGACCAGCGCCTGGGCGAGCACGGTGGCGGTGGTGGTGCCGTCGCCGGCGACGTCGTCGGTCTTCTTGGCGACCTCCTTGACGAGCTCCGCACCGATCTTCTCGTACGGGTCCTCGAGCTCGATCTCCTTGGCGATGGAGACGCCGTCGTTGGTGATGGTGGGGGCACCCCACTTCTTCTCCAGCACGACGTTGCGGCCACGGGGGCCCAGAGTCACCTTCACGGCGTCGGCCAGGGCGTTCAGGCCCTTCTCCAGGCCGCGGCGTGCCTCTTCGTCGAATGCGATGGTCTTTGCCATGTCTGCATGTCCTTTCTGGACGGCTGCGTTCTCAGCGGTCGGGTGACCTGTGCAGTGCCCGCGACGGACGGCGCGTTCACGCCTCACCGCTGTCAGGTCCTCCTCCTCGCGTGCCCCGTCCGACCGCAGAGCGGCTGGCAGTCGACACGCGGGAGTGCTAAAGCCATTATGAGCACTCTCGGGCGGAGAGTGCAAAAGGTCCGCTGACGGCGCAACAGCGCCCCGCCGCCTCGCTCCAGGGACGAGGGGACGGGGCGCTGTCGGTGCACCGCCACGGCGACGGGCTCGGCCGGCCGCCGGGGACGCGTAGGCCGGTCAGGCCGTGCCGGTCACTTGAACATGACGGCCGCGACTCCGTTCAGCTGCAGGTTCGGGGTCTGGTACGCCGGGATGCCGAGCTCGTCGGCGACCGCCTCGGCGGTGGCCTTGAACTGCGACTGGTTGTAGAGCACCGCCGAGCTGTTCAGACCGTACCCGTTCCAGTTCTGGGCATCCACATTCTGGAAGCCAGCGCCCTTGAGGCGGTCGGCGTAGCCGGCGGCCAGCTTGTTGATCCGCGTGGCGTTGTAGACGATCACGCGGTTCTTCTTCGCCGCGGCCGCGGCCTCGGCCTTCTTGGACGCCTCCGCCTTCTTCGAGGCCTCGGCCTTGCGGGACGCCTCCGCACTGCGGGAGGCCTCCGCCTTCTTCGAGGCCTCGGCCTTGCGGGACGCCTCCGCACTGCGGGAGGCCTCCGCCTTCCTCGAGGCCTCCGCCTTGCGGGACGCCTCGGCGGCCTCGGACGCCTGCGCCCGCTTCGAAGCCTCGGCCCGGCGGGCCTCCTCCGCCTTCTTCGACTCCTCGGCGGCACGGGAGGCGGCCGCGCGGGACTCCTCGGCGGCACGGGCCTCGGCGGCCTTCTTGGACTCTTCGGCGGCCCGGGACTCCGCGGCCTCCTTGGACTGCTGGGCGGCGGCCGCGGCAGACTTCTCCGACTCTGCGGCGCGGGAGGCCTCGGCCTCCTCCGACTCAGCAGCCTTCCGTGACTCCTCGGCGGCGCGGGAGGCCTCGGCCGCCTTCTCGGACTCCTCCGCGGCCTTCTCGGACTCCTCCGCGGCCTTCTCGGACTCCTCCGCGGCCTCCGACGGCTCGGTCGACTCCGCAGCCTCCTCAGAGGACTCCTTCGAGCCGGACGTGGAGCCGGTGCCCTCGCTCGGGGACGCGGACTCCGCGCGCTCGGTAGCGGTGGCAGTGGCGGTGTTGTCGGCCGCCGTGTTCTCCCCGGTGCGCTGCATGAACGGCAGGGCGACGCCCACGAACAGGCCGATCAGCAGGGCGGCCGCGACGATCAGCAGCCACGGGCGGGCGCCGGTGCCGGCGGTAGCTGCGCCCTCGAAGTGGTCGCGGTGGGCACCGCGCTGGTCCGTGTACTCCGGGACATCGTCGAAGCGATCAGGCGTGTAGGCCATCGTGAATCAGGTCTCCTGGGCGACAGTGGGGGAAGTGGGAGCGGCCGGACGGGGCGGCCGGACGGCACGTCGACGGGTGCCTCGCGTGCGGCGCAGCCCCTGCACGAGCAACGGCCGGCAGGCCAGCGCGGCCTCCCGGTCCAGCAGTCCGTTCAACATCTGATAGTAGGCGGTGGGGGTCAGTCCCAGCCGGTCTCGGATCGCCTGGTCCTTGGCCCCCGGATATCGCCAGCGCAGGTCCTCGAGCTCGAGCACACTCCGCTCCAGCGGGCTGAGCTCGTCTCGGGGGGTTCGCGGCATGCCGCCCATGGTACGGTCTCAGACCCCCATCGCCGCGGACGACGTGCCGTCGCGCCACTCACACTGTGTACCCGGCGTCCCGCTAGCCTGGCGGGATGGACCTCATCGCACCGTTGGACCCGGGCTGGGCCCGGGTGTTCGCCGAGCACGACGCCGCGTTCGCCGCTGTCGCCGAGCGGCTGCGGACCCGCCGGGCCGCCGGCGAGCGGATCCTGCCGGCCCCCGAGCACGTGCTCCGCACCTTCCGGCAGCCGTTCGAGGACGTCCGCGTCCTCGTTCTGGGCCAGGACCCCTATCCCACGCCGGGGCACCCAATCGGCATGAGCTTCGCCGTGGCCCCGGGGGTGCGGCCCCTGCCCCGCTCCCTGGTGAACATCTACCGGGAGCTGGCCGACGACCTCGGCGTCACCCCGCCCGAGCACGGCGACCTGACCGCCTGGACGCAGCGCGGCGTGCTGATGCTGAACCGCTGCCTCACCGTGGCGGCCGGCTCCCCCGGCTCGCACCGCGGGATCGGGTGGGAGCAGATCACCGAGACCGCCGTGCGGGCCCTCGCCGAGCGCGAGGCCCCGCTCGTGGCCCTACTCTGGGGTGCCGACGCCCGCCGCCTGGCCGGGCCGCTGCGCGCCCACGGGGTGGGGGTGGTCGAGTCCCCGCACCCCTCACCGCTGAGCGCCCACCGCGGGTTCTTCGGTTCCAAGCCGTTCAGCCGGGCGAACGCGTGGCTCACCGAGCACGGGGCGGACCCCGTGGACTGGAGCCTGCCCGCCTGAGGCAGGCGGCCGTCGTCGTGCCCCTACTCGACGACGGCACCCGCCGCCGCCCGGCGCACCCGACCCCGTGGCCGGGTCCGCCGCGGAGCGGGAGGTCAGCGCTGGTGCCCGGACCCGGTGCCGACGCGCGAGCCGGAGAAGATGCGGTCCGTGAGCGGACGGGCGAGGGTGTCACCGAAGACCACGCCGCCGGCGATCGCCGCGACCACCACGGTGGCGTTGAAGATGCCCGCCACGCCGAACAGGGTGGAGCCGGACTCCACCGTGAACTCGTACAGGGCCCGGAAGATCGCCAAACCCGGCAGCAGAAAGAGCATGCTGGGCAGCACCACAACGATCTGCGGGAACCCCAGCCGCAGGGCCGCGGCCCTGCCGAGGAAGCCCACCACGGTGGCGGCGATCGCCGGGGTGAGGCGCGGACCGGTGCCGATGAGGCCGAACAGGTGGAACGCCCCGAACGCGACGGCCGCGACCATACCGGAGGCGATCAGGGCCTTCCAGGTGGCCTGCTCCACGACCGAGTCGGACATGGCCGCGCAGGCCACGAGGACCAGCAGCACGAGCGCGGGCAGGTCCGTGCCCGGCGGGGTCTCCGCGAGCTCGAGCGCCGGCAGCCCGACGATCTCCGAGCCGATCACGCCGATCATGATGCCGCCCATCAGCCCCATGTAGACCAGCAGGGCGGAGATCATGCGGCCGGCGGCCGTGACGGGGAAGCCGTTGATCGCGTCCTGGACCGAGGTGACGAAGCGGGAGGACGGCAGCAGGATCATGATGCCGCCGGCGATCACCAGGGACGGGTTGATGGAGACGTCCACGGCGTGGAGCAAAAGCGCGATCGCGGTGGCGAGGAAGCTGCCGATCATCGTGCTGAAGATCTCCGGCAGGCCCTTCTTCTCCACCTGGATCTTGATCCAGAACACGAGCCACGTGGAGGCCATCCCCACGAGGGCGCCACGCCAGGTGCCGCCGATGAACGGCACGAACAGGCCGCAGAAGACCCCGGCCATAAGGACCTCGGACCAGGCCGGGTACGGCTTCGGCGAGCGGCGGATCTCCACGAGCCGGCGCTGGGCCTCGGCGCGGGTGACCTCCCCGTCCGCGATCGCCTCCACGAGCCGGTGCAGGGCGGCCAGTCCGGCGAAGTTCGTGGACCAGGAGCGCACCACGCGCTGCAAGGTGTAGGGGACCTCGCCGCGCGAGGAGTCCGGGGCGTAGTTCAGGGAGATCGCCTGGTTCGTCAGGTCCACCTCGGTCTCGTGGATGCCGAAGGCCTGCGTGACCACGATGATCGAGGACTCCACGTCCATCGAGCTCGCGCCGTAGCTGAACATGGTCTCGCCGAGCTTCAGCGAGAAGTCCAGGGTGGTCCGCGCCTCCAGTGCGGCGTCCGCCCGCGCCTGGCGGGCGCTCAACCGGGCACGCATGCGGCTGCCGTAGGCGGAGTTGCCCAGGCGCTCCACAAGGGCGAGCGCCTGGGTGGGCATCTGCTCGTTGAAGACGGCGCGGCCCGGGTTCGGGTCCGGCTGCGGAGTCGGGTCGGACGCCGGCTTGGCGGCGCGGCGCAGGCGGCGGAGGGACCGACGGCCCCCGGACGGCGGGGCGGGCCCGGTGGCCGGACCCGTGACCGGACCGGTGGACGGGGCGAGGGCGGCGGGCACCTCGGCCGATGCCCCGAGGCGCTCGTGCCCCAGGGTCTGCGGGGCCGTGGGGTCGATGCGGGCCGGCTCTGCGCCGTGGTCGGGGAACGGGGCGTCGGTGCAGGGGGTGCCGGTGTAGGGGGTGTCCGGATGGACGGCGTCGCCGTAGGTCGCACCGTCCAGCGCGGGGTCGGCGAAGGCAGGGTCCGCGAAGGCGGCGTCGGAGAACTCGGACTCGGCGAAGGCCGCATCGGCGAGGACCTCGATCGCCTCGGCGTCCGGTGTCGGGACGGTCTCGGGGGCGGGCACCAGTCCGTCCCCGTCGGCGGGGGCGAGCACGGAGGTGAGGACCGGCTCGGACAGCGGCGGCTCGGTGATCGGCGAGTCGGCGACCGGCATGGTGGACATCTCCACCATGCCCGTGGCCGCGGGGTCCTCGACCGGCTCCAGGGAGGTGTCCGGCAGGACGGGCGACTCGGCGGTGGCGGCGGCGGGCTCGGCGCGCGCCGACCGGATGACCGGGATGGCGGAGACCTCCACCGGCGCCTCCGGGATGCGCGGGTCGAAGGACTCGGGCTGCGGATCCTGTGCCACCGTGACCTCCTGCCTCTGGCTCGGTGCCGCTCGACGCGAACCAGTACATCACGCGCGCATCACGCGCGCCGCACGCGCGAGGGCGGACGAAAAAAGCGAGGCCCTCCATGACGGAGGGCCTCGCGGCGGTGGATCTTACTGGACTCGAACCAGCGACCTCTCGCGTGTGAAGCGAACGCTCTAACCAACTGAGCTAAAGATCCATGCTCGTGCACCCCGCACGGGCGGGGCAACTCGCAGAAATATACACCACGCCCCGGCGGCCGTCCAAATCGCCGCCATGGGTACGGGGCGGGGACGGAGACCCGTAGGTCCCCGCCCCCGCCCCACACGCCGAGGGGGTTCGGTGTGGTCGGTTCAGCCGATCACTCGGGACGGCCGGCGACGGCCCCGGTGGCGCCCAGTGCGGCGGCGCCGTCGACGAGGCCGGCGCCACAGCCCTCGGCACAGGTGCCGGGCATGGTGCGGGCGGTGTCCTTGAGCTGCTGCTCGATCGCGGCCGGATCGGCGGTGCCGTTGGCGATCATCAGCGCGGCCACGCCGGCCACGTGCGGGGCGGCCATCGAGGTGCCCTGGTACGCGGCGTAGTCGGCGCCGGCCGGGGTGGTGGCGCCGGAGCCGGTGTTGGCGTTCCAGGCGCCCTCCATGTCGAGGCCGTTCTCCACGTGAAAGCCCCACTGCTCCGGGTACAGAGCGTCTGCGGGGGTCAGCGCGGAGACGGTCATGGTGGCGTCCGGCTCGACCGACTCCACGGATAGGTCCGCGGCCAGCTGCTCGACGAACTCGGCGGAGGCGGCCTTGTCCAGCTACTTGTCCGCCCTCACCACGTGGGATCCTGCGGCGAGGGCCGGGGCCGCGGTGAGGGCGGTGCCGCCCCATGCGAGGCAGGGTCCGCCCCGTCCCGCCAAGCCCCGGACAGGTATTCGACACCGTGGTACCGGATCCCGGCACGGTCGTCGACGCCGCAAGGCACCCTCGGTCGGGACCGTGGTCCCGTCCGCCGGGACCCTGGGCCTGCACTGCGGTCCTGCCCGCGCGGCACCGTGGTGCCGCAGCCGCCGCGGTGCCCCCGCAGCGGACCCACGACGTCGGCCGCCCGGCCTGGCAGGGTGCGTGGCCGTCGTCGGGAAGGTCCCGAGGAGATCGGTGCGGACACAGACAGACGGACCCGGTGCGGGGAGCGACTGCTCCCCGGACCGGGTCCGGTGGTGAGTTTCAGGCTCAGGGCCCGGGGGCGATCGCCCGCGTGAGAGGGGTCAGCGGGCAGTCAGCGAGACGTCGTCCAAGCGGAAGACCGTGGCACTGGAGGAGTCCTCCTCGCCGCGGAAGAAGACGGTGACGTTCTTTCCGGCGAAGCGGGACAGGTCCACGGTGTGGGTCACGTAGCCGCGGCCCTTCTCCATGTTGGAGTGCGTCTTCAGGGTGTAGGAGCCGTAGCCGTCGTTCACCATCACGCGCATGCGGTCATAGGCGGTGTAGGTGCGCTCGTTCGAGTCCACGCGCAGCGCGTAGGACAGGGTCGAGGTCTTGCCGGCCGGCAGGGACACCTTTTGCTCGATGGTGGCGGTGTTGCGATAGCCCAGGCCGTTCATGGTGGCGTGGTAGCTGCCGGTCTTCGAGTTGGTCGGCGAGTACACCGGCGCGGAGTTGCCGGTGCCCAGCCAGCCGGTGGCGCCGGACTCGAAGCCGCCGTTGGTCAGCAGCTCGCCGCCGACCGGATCAGGATCGACCGGGTCCCCCGGGTCGCCCGGCTCGGTGCCGCCCCCCAGGGAGGCCAGGGTCTTGGCGGCGTCCACCAGGCCCGCGCCGCAGCCGCCGGAGCAGCTGCCCGGCATGGTGCGGGCGTTGGCCTTCAGCGCCGACTCGACCGCGGACGGGGTCAGCGAGCCGTCCTTGCCGAGCATCAGGGCCACGGCGCCGGCGACGTGCGGGGTGGCCATGGAGGTGCCGTTGTAGGACGCGTGGGTCGGCGTGGTCGGGGTGGTGGCGCCGGCGTTCACGGTCGAGATGATGTTCGAGCCGGGGGCGGTCACGTCCACGCGAGCGCCGTAGTTGGAGAACGAGGAACGGTTGCCGCTGGAGTCCGAGGCGGCCACGGTGATGACGTTCTCGCAGTTCGCGGGGCGGGCCAGGGAGGCGTCGCGGTTCTCGTTGCCGGCGGCGACCACCACGGGGACGCCGCGGGAGACGGCCTCGTTGATCGCGTTCTGGTAGGTGGAGCCGCAGGAGCCCGAGCCGCCCAGGGACATGTTGATCACGTCCACCGGGTTCTGGTTCTCCGGGACGCCGGGCACGGAGCCGCCGGCAGACCAGACGATCGCGTCCGCGATGTCGGACAGGGAGCCGCCGCACTTGCCGAGCACGCGGGCGTGCTGGAGCTTCACGTTCGGGGCGACGCCGATGACGCCCTCGGTGTTGGCCACGGCGCCGATGGTGCCGGCAACGTGGGAACCGTGCCAGGAGGAGTCGGACCCCTGGGCCGATCCGCACTCACCGGCGAGGAACCAGTCGCCCTCGTCGGTCGGGTCGGAGTCCCGGCCGTTGCCGTCACGCGCGGCGGAGGCGTTGGAGATGAAGTCGTAGCCCGGGACGGTGTTGGCGTTCAGGTCCGGGTGGCTGGTCTGGCCGGTGTCGATGACGCCGACGGTGATGCCGGAACCGGTGGAGTGGTCCCAGGCGCCCGGCACGCGCATGCCGTTGGTGCCGTGGAAACCCCACTGCTGGTTGTACAGCGCGTCCTGCGGGGTGAGGTTCGCGGTCATGATGGCGTCCGGCTCGACGGCCTCGACCGACGGGTCCGCCTTCAGGTCCTCCATGAACTTGGCGGAGGCGGCCTGGTCCAGCTTCCTGGAAGCCTTCACCACGTGGGAGCCGGTGGCGGTCTCGCGCAGCTCCTTGACCGAGACGCCGGCCTCCTTGGCGGCCTTGCCCCAAGCGAGGGCGCGGCCCTTCGCGTTGCCGGCGGCGGACGCGGTCTCCTTGTAGGTGACGATGAACTGCTCGTAGCCGTCCGCGTTCGGGTCCTCGACCTCCATGCCCTGGGCGACGAGGTCGGCGACCGGGGTCGCGAGCAGCGGAGCCTTCTCGGCGGCGGCCGGGGCCTCGGCGGCGGCCGCGACCGGAGTGGCGGCGAGGGCGGAGCCGGCGACGACGACGGCGGCGGCCAGGGTGGCACCGAGGCGGCGGATCGGGCCGCGCTCGGTCAGGGTCGGATTCACCATGGTGGTTCTCCTGTTGACGATGATGATGGGGTATCCACCGACGCAGCGCCCATTCCCCTCGGCGCCCCGGTGATGCGGACGACATTAAGTCCCCCCTGACATGGCCGGAAAGACGATGAGGGCATTCCTGGCCGATGGTCTCAGAACCTCGTCCGATGGTGCCTGCCACCGGCACGATCCGCCCAGACGCGGCACCTTCCGGCAGGATGCGGCAGGGCGGCGCCGGGGACCCGGGACAACAAAAAGTAGGACATAAAAGTGTTCTGGGCGATATGAGCGCGTATGGTCGACCTGAGACGTGGCCCACACCTCACCTCCGCGGTGCTGAGCAGGTGCCCCGGCCGCCTCAGATCCTCCGGAATCGAACGCTCATGGACGAGCAGAACGGACGGCGAACCATGACCACCCTGATCCCCCACTTCATCGACGGCAAGCGCGTCGAGGGCACCGGCGAGCCGACGCAGGACGTCTTCACCCCCGCCACCGGCGAGGTGTCCGCCCAGGTCTCGCTCGGCAGCGCCGAGCGCGTGGCCCAGGCCGTGGAGACGGCCCAAAAGGCCTTCCAGACCTGGTCCACCACCAACCCGCAGCGTCGCGCCCGCGCGCTGCTGGAATGGGTCCGCCTGATCAACGCCAACGCGGACGAGCTGGCCCGCACCATCGCCCGCGAGCACGGCAAGACCGTGCCGGACGCCCACGGAGACATCCAGCGCGGCGTGGAGGTCGTGGAGTTCGCGGCCGGCGCCCCGCACCTGCTCAAGGGCGAGTTCTCCTCCGAGGCGGGCCGCGGCGTGGACGTGCACTCGATGCGCCAGCCGCTCGGCGTGGTCGCCGGCATCACCCCGTTCAACTTCCCGGCGATGATCCCGCTGTGGAAGGCCGGCTGCGCCCTGGCGGCCGGCAACACCATCGTCCTGAAGCCCTCCGAGCGCGACCCCTCCGTCCCGGTGCGCCTGGCCGAGCTGGCCGTCGAGGCCGGCATCCCGGCCGGTGCCGTCAACGTGGTCAACGGCGGTAAAGAGGCCGTGGACGCGCTGATCGAGCACGAGGCAGTCCAGGCGGTCGCCTTCGTGGGCTCGACCCCGATCGCCCAGTCGATCTACTCGCACGCCACCTCCCTGGGCAAGCGTGCCCAGTGCTTCGGCGGCGCGAAGAACCACCTCGTGATCATGCCGGACGCGGACCTGGACCAGGCCGCGGACGGTCTCATCGGCGCCGCCTTCGGTTCCGCCGGCGAGCGCTGCATGGCCATCTCCGTGGCCGTGCCGGTGGGTGAGGAGACCGCGGACCGGCTGATCGCCAAGCTGCGGGAGCGCATGGAGGGCCTGAAGATGGGCGCCTCGGACGACGAGGGCGCCGACTTCGGCCCCGTGGTCACCGCGCAGGCCAAGGAGCGCATCGAGAGCCTCATCCAGGCCGGCGTGGACGAGGGCGCAGACCTGCTCGTGGACGGCCGCGGCGCCACCGTGGACGGGCACGAGAACGGCTTCTACGTGGGCGCGACCCTGTTCGACCGCGTCACCGAGGACATGCGCATCTACAAGGAGGAGATCTTCGGCCCGGTGCTCTGCGTACTGCGCGCGAAGGACTACGAGGAGGCCCTGCGCCTGCCGTCCGAGCACGAGTTCGGCAACGGCGTCTCCATCTTCACCCGGGACGGGGACACCGCCCGCGACTTCTCCACCCGCGTGAACGTCGGCATGGTCGGGGTGAACGTGCCGATCCCGGTGCCGATCGCCTACTACTCCTTCGGCGGCTGGAAGGCCTCCGGCTTCGGCGACCTCAACCAGTACGGCACCGACGGCCTGAAGTTCTACACCAAGACCAAGACGGTCACCACGCGCTGGCCCTCCGGCATCCGCGCCGGCGCCTCGTTCGTGATGCCCGAGGGCTCTTGATCCGCGGACCGCTGAGGAGGAATCCGAGATGAGCGAGAACACCGAGAACATCGTGGTCCCGGAGGACGCGCGCCGCGTGGCCTTCCTGGGCCTGGGCAACATGGGCGGCCCGATGGCCGCGAACCTGGTCGCCGCCGGCGTGCAGGTCACCGGCTTCGACCCGGTGCCGGAGGCCGTCGAGGCCGCCCGTGCGACCGGCGTGCAGATCGCCGAGACCGGCGCGGACGCCGTGCGCAATGTGGACGTGGTCATCACCATGCTCCCCAACGGCCGCCTGGTGAAGCAGACCTACGCCGGCACCGACGGCACCGAGGGCCTGCTGGCCGCCGCCAAGGAGGGCACCCTGTTCGTGGACTGCTCCACCATCGATATCGCCGAGGCCCAGGAGGCCGCGCAGATGGCAAAGGAGGCCGGCTTCGACGCCGTGGACGCCCCGGTGTCCGGCGGCGTGGTGGGTGCCCAGAACGGCACACTGGCCTTCATGGTCGGCGCCGAGCAGACCGGCTTCGACCGCGTCGAGCCGCTGCTGCAGATCATGGGAGCGAGGATCGTCCACTGCGGCGACCACGGCATGGGCCAGGCCGCGAAGATCTGCAACAACATGATGCTGGCGATCACCCAGATCGGCGCCGCCGAGGCGTTCGTGCTCGGCGAGCGCCTGGGCCTGGACCCGCAGGTCCAGTACGACGTCATGAGCACCTCCACCGGCCAGTGCTGGTCCGTCAACGTGAACTGCCCGGTCCCGGGCCCGGTACCGGCCTCCCCGGCCAACCGAGACTTCGCCGGCGGCTTCATGGGTGCGCTGATGGCGAAGGACCTGGGCCTGGCCCTGTCCGCGCTGGACCGCGAGAACGTGGACGCCGTGCTGGGCCGCACCAGCCAGCGCCTCTACCAGGCCTACGCCGCCGGCGATGGCGCCCGCAAGGACTTCTCCGGCATCATCGAGACCGTCCGTGCCGACCAGGCGTCGGCCACCCTCGAGTCCAAGGAGGACACCGCGTGACCGAGAAGACCACAGCTGACGAGCCCATGATCCTGACGGAGACCGACGGCCGGGTCGGGGTCATCACCCTGAACCGCCCGAAGGCGCTCAACGCCCTCAACGAGGCCACCATGAACGCCGTCGTCGAGGCCGCCGAGGCCTTCGACATGGACCCGGAGGTCGGCGCGATCCTGCTGCTGGGCTCCCCCAAGGCGTTCGCCGCCGGCGCGGACATCAAGGAGATGAAGGACCAGTCCTTCACCCAGATGTACGCCTCGGACTGGTTCCAGGCCTGGGAGCGCCTGGGCCGCGTCCGCACCCCGGTCGTGGCCGCCGTGACCGGCTACGCCCTCGGCGGCGGCTGCGAGCTGGCGATGATGGCCGACGTGCTGATCGCCGGCCCGGGCACCCGCTTCGGCCAGCCGGAGATCCAGCTGGGCGTCATCCCCGGCATGGGCGGCTCGCAGCGCCTGACCCGCTCCGTGGGCAAGGCCAAAGCCATGGACATGGTGCTCACCGGCCGCCAGGTGGACGGCGAGGAGGCCGAGCGCATCGGCCTCGTCTCCCGCCTGGTGGAGGACGAGAAGGTCCAGGACGAGGCCCGCGAGGTCGCGCAGAAGATCGCCGCGTTCTCCAAGCCGTCCGCGCAGATGGCCAAGGAGGCCGTCGCAGCCGCCTTCGAGACGACCCTGCAGCAGGGCATCGTCCACGAGCGCCGCATCTTCCACTCCCTGTTCGCCACCGCGGACCAGAAGGAGGGCATGGGCGCCTTCGCCGAGAAGCGCAAGCCCGAGTGGAAGCAGGCCTGACGGCCCCTCCCCCGCACGATCACGGGCCCGCACCTGACGCTGTCAGGTGCGGGCCCGTCGTCGTGGACCGTGGGTCAGCGCTTCGGGCGCTGGATGCCCAGGTCCTCCTCGCGGTACTCGACGCCGCCGACCTCCTCGCCGCCGTGGCGGGCGACCTCCTCGGAGCGCAGCTCCACGCGGCGCACCTTGCCGGAGATGGTCTTGGGCAGCTCGCGGAACTCGATGCGGCGGATGCGCTTGTATGGCGGCAGCTTGGTGACCGTGTATTGCAGGATCTCGCGCGCGGTCTCCTCGTTGGGCTCGTAGCCGGCCGCGAGGGTGACGAAGGCCTTGGGCACGGCCAGGCGCATCTCGTCCGGGGTCGGGACGATCGCGCCCTCCATGACGGCCGGGTGCTCCACCAGGACGGACTCGAGCTCGAACGGGGACACCTTGTAGTCCGAGGACTTGAAGACGTCGTCGGCTCGGCCCACGTAGGTGTAGACGCCCTGCTCGTCCTTCGAGGCGATGTCACCGGTGTGGTAGACGCCGTCACGGAAGACCTCGTCCGTCTTCTCCTGGTTCCCGTAGTAGGACTTCAGCACACCCACCGGACGGGGGTCGAGCTTCACGCAGATCTCGCCCTCGTTCGCCTCCTGCCCAGTCAGCGGGTCGATGAGGACGATCTCGTAGCCGGGCAGCGGGCGGCCCATGCCACCGATCTTCATGCGGGCCCCCGGGGTGTTGGCGATCTGCAGGGTGGTCTCGGTCTGGCCGAAGCCGTCCCGGATGGTGACGTCCCAGGCTCGCTGGACCTGGTCGATGACCTCCGCGTTGAGCGGCTCACCGGCGGAGATCGCCTTCTTCGGCGGGGTCTTCAGCTGGGTCAGGTCCGCCTTGATGAGCATGCGCCACACGGTCGGCGGAGCGCAGAAGCTGGTCACGCCGCCCTCGGCCATGGCCTTCATGAGAGAGCCGGCCTCGAACTTGCCGAAGTTGAGCACGAAGATCGTGGCCTCGGCCAGCCAGGGGGCGAACACGTTGGACCAGGCGTGCTTGGCCCAGCCCGGGGAGGCCACGTTCAGGTGCACGTCGCCGGGCTGCAGACCGATCCAGTAGATGGTCGAGAGATGGCCCACCGGGTAGGAGGTGTGGGTGTGCTCCACCAGCTTGGGCTTGGAGGTGGTGCCGGAGGTGAAGTACAGCAGCAGCGTCTCGTCCGCGGCGGTGGGCGCCTGAAGGGTGGGCTCTGCGTCCACGGCGTAGGCGTTCTCATAGGACAGGACGGTGCGGCCAGAAACCTCCGGTGCCGCCTTCTCGGCCTCGGAGGCATAGAAGCCCGGGACGTGGATCAGGGTGCACTCGCCGTCCACGTCCTGGAACTTCGCGAGGTTCTTGGCGTTGGCCACGGCCCAGCGCGCCTCGGCACGGTCCACGCGGTCCTGCAGGTCCACCGAGGTCATCTGGGTGGTGGTGGGGACCATGACGGCGCCGATCCGGATGCAGGCGAGCATGGTCTCCCAGAGCTCGACCTGGTTGTCCAGCATGAGGATCAGGCGGTGGCCTCGCTCCACACCGGACTGCTGCAGCCAGGCGCCGACCCGCTTGGAGGACTCCGAGAGCTCGGCGTAGGTGCGGCGCAGCACGCTGCCGTTCTCCTCCACGATCACGAGGGCGTCGGTCTGCCCGCGCTGCGGGTCCGCGGCGAGCCGGTCGAACCAGTCCGTGGCGAAGTTGAACTCGGTGAACCGGGGCCACTCGAACTCGCGGCGAGCGGCGTCGTAGTCCTGCTGGTGTTGCACGAGCAGGTCTCGGGCGGAACGGAGCTGGTCGGTCACAGTCATCGCGGAACCTCTCTGTGGACGTACAATCATCGGAACTTCGAGTTTATGCCGCCCCCACCATAGGCGTGATGCAGGTCACGCGGAAGACTGTTTCACTCAGTGAACGGCGATTCACCGGGAGGGGGCTCGACCCCCGCAGTAGCGTGACCCGCAGCACCCTGAGGAAAGACCCGCACCGCGCCGGCGCGGTGCCCTCGCACACCGAAGGAGACGACGATGTCCCAGACCGCCGCCGACCTGCCCACCCCCGACCTTCTCGACCTGCGCGCCGAGCTCTCCGCCGAGGAGCGCACCCGCCTGGAGCGGATCGAGGAGCACCTGCAGACCGTGGTACGCCCGGCTGTGATCGGGCCGTGGACCCGTGACGAGTTCGTGCCGGAGCTGCTGCCGGGCCTCGGGGCCCTGGGCCTCGGCAAGGTCTTCACGGACGGCTCCTCCGCCCTCCTCCAGGGCCTTGTGCACGCGGCCATCGCCCGCGTGGACCTGTCCCTGTCCGCCCTCGTGGGCATCCACAACGAGCTGATCGTCGGCACGCTCGCCCACCTAGGCTCGGACGAGCAGAAGGCGCAGTGGCTGCCGAAGCTCGAGGCTCTGGAGGCCATCGGCGCCTTCTGCCTCACCGAGCCGGAGCACGGCTCGGACATCGCTGGCGGACTGGCCACCACGGCCGAGCGCACCGGGGACGGCTGGACCATCCGCGGCGCCAAGCGCTGGATCGGCGCCGGCACCCTGGGCCAGATCGCCCTGGTCTGGGCCCGGGACATCGCGGACGAGCAGATCAAGTGCTTCCTCGTGCCCACGGACAACCCCGGCTACAGAGCCACCAAGATCGCGCACAAGACCGGCCTGAAGATCATGCAGAACGCGGACATCGTGTTCGACGACGTGAAGGTGGGCGAGGACGCCCTGCTGCCGGGCGCCACCACCTTCGCGCAGGCCAACGACCTGCTCCTGGCCTCCCGCGCCTGGGTCGGCTGGCAGGGCGTCGGCGCCCAGCAGGCCGTGTTCGACATCCTCCGCTCCTATGCCCTGGAGCGAGAGCAGTTCGGCAAGCCGCTGGCCGGCTTCCAGATCATCCAGCAGCACATCGCGGAGATCGCCGGCAACCTCATGGCCTCCGCGGGCATGATGCGCCAGATCGCCCGCCTGGGCGAGGCCGGAGACCTGGTGATGATGCACGCGGCCGCCGCGAAGTCGACCTCCACCCGCCTCGCCCGCTCCTCGGCCGCGCTCGGCCGCGACGCCCTGGGCGGCAACGGCATCGTCGCGGACTACGAGATGACGAAGGTCATGAATGACATCGAGGCCATCTACTCCTACGAGGGCACCTACGCCATCAACTCGCTGATCGTGGCCCGCGCCCTCACCGGCGTCTCCGCCTTCCGCTGAGACGCGCCGGAGCCGGACGCGTCCCGACGGCGAAGGTCCCCCGGAACCGCGGTTCCGGGGGACCTTCGTGTGTGCGAGCCCCCTACCGGATTCGAACCGGTGACCCTCTGTTTACAAGACAGATGCTCTGGCCAGCTGAGCTAAGGAGGCGAACAGGACCCGCCGAGCGCGTCGGCGGGTCCTCTCAGCCTACCGGGTGCGGCCGCAGGCGCCGCAACGGACGGGACGACCTGTCCTACACCTCCGGGTCAGCGCGACCCGGCAGGGATCACTTGCCCTCGATCTGGGCGTCCGTGAACTCCTGGAAGGACTGCTCCGTGCCCTCGATCGCCCAGTTCTTGCCGTTGACGAAGACGGTCGGCGTGCCGCGCACACCAGCCTCCTGGGCCTTGGCGGTGGTGTACTTCACCATCGGGCGGTAGGTCCTGTCCTCCACGCAGGAGGAGATGTCCGCACCGGCGTCCGAGGCGATGGAGACGAGCTCCTCGTCGGACAGGCCCTGGCCCTGCTTCTCGGTGAAGGTGGCGAACACGTCGGTCACGAAGCGGTCGTAGGCCTCGGGGGCCTCGTCGGCCACGCAGTAGGACGCGGCGGCGGCGCGGGAGGAGTAGTTGCCGCTGCCCGGGTTGTCCAGGAAGCCGACCATCCGGTATTCGACGGTGGCCTTGCCCTCCTCCAGCAGGCCCTCCAGGTAGTCCGCGTTGGACTGCTCGAACTCGTAGCAGTGTGAGCAGTTGAAGTCGGCGTAGACCACGATCTGGGCCGGCTCGCCGTCGGCGGGCTCCTCGGCGCCCGGGATGGACTCCGGCTGCTCCTGCGCGGGCTCCTCCGGAACCTGGACGGCGGAGGCGTCCACCTCGTCGCCGAGCTTCTCGGCCGGCTCGCCGATCTCGGTGGAGCCGGTCAGCGTCACTCCGCCCTGCTGGTTCGCGGCGGAGGCGGCCTGGCCCTGGTCCGGGACGTCCTGGGAGCCGCGGGTGAGCACGAAGGCGATCACGAGGGCCACCACGAGCACGATCGCACCGATCGTGCCCCAGATGGCGAGGTTGCGGTTGCGGCGCTCCTTGCGGCGCTGCTGCTCCTGCATCTGACGGGCGCGGGCGCGGGAGTCGGCCACGCGCTCGGCCTTCGTCTTCCGGGAGTTGTTCGTGGCCACGGGTCCTCCTCGAGGGACGGGTGTACTCTGCTGCATCCCCACCGGCCTCCGGGCCAGGGCACACGGGGGTACACAGGACGGCATCGGCCGTCGGCGGGGTGGTCTGGACAGTGAGCATACTTGCCGAGTCTGGGAGGATAGGTGTCCGGGTCCGCGCGGGTCATGCACCGCCCCCCGGTCCCCCGTCCACCGCAGCAAGGAGCACCGCCATGGCGAGCAGCGCCCGCGCCGGCCTGTCCATCACGGCGCCCGGCCGCGCCTCCGGGCCGGCGGCGAAGCTGCTGACCCTGCCGTGGCCCGTCCCGCTGACGGAATGGCCGGAGTCCGTGCTGGCCGCCCTGCCCCGCGGCATCTCCCGCCACGTGGTGCGGTTCGCCCGCCTGGGGGACGCCACGGTTGCGGTGAAGGAGACCACCGAGGAGCTCGCCTTCCGGGAGTACCACCTGCTGCGCGCCCTGGAGCGCAAGGACGTCCCCTCGGTGGAGCCGGTGGGCGTGGTCACCGGACGCACGGACGCGGACGGTGAACCGCTGCCGGCGATCCTGGTGACCCGCCACCTGCGCTTCTCCCTGCCGTACCGCGCGGTGTTCTCCCGGCGCATGCGCCGCCCCACGCTGGTGCGCCTCATGGACGCGCTGGCCCTGCTGATGGTGCAGCTGCACCTGGAGGGCTTCTTCTGGGGCGACGTCTCCCTGTCCAACGTCCTGTTCCGGCGCGATGCCGGCGCGTTTGCCGCCTACCTGGTGGACGCGGAGACCGGCGAGCTGCGCGAGCGGCTCTCGGACGGGCAGCGGACCCATGACCTGGAGGTGGCCCGCACCAACGTGGCCGGGGAGCTGATGGACCTGGCCGCCGGGGACATGGCGGACGCGGACGTGGATCCGTTCGATACCTCCGAGATGCTGGTGGAGGCGTACACGCGTCTGTGGGACGAGCTGACGGCGGACACGGAGTTCTCCCCGGACGAGGCGTGGAAGGTGGAGGAGCGGATCCGCCGCCTCAACGAGCTGGGCTTCGACGTGGAGGAGTACGCCCTGCGCCCGGTGGACGACGGCGCCCGCCTGGTCCTGCAGCCCAAGGTGGTGGACCCGGGCCACCACCACCGGCGGCTCATGCAGCTCACGGGCCTGGATGTGCAGGAGAACCAGGCCCGCCGCCTGCTGCAGGACATCGAGTCCCGCCGCCAGGCCGTCTATCCGGACGCCTCGGAGGCCGAGGCGGCGCACCGGTGGCTGGTGGAGATCTTCGAGCCGTTGGCCCGTCAGGTCCCGCAGGACCTGCGCCTGAAGCTGGAGCCTGCCGAGATCATGCACCAGGTGCTCGAGCACCGCTGGTACCTGGCCGAGCGCCAGGAGCGCGACGTCCACTTCTGGGAGGCCGTGGAGGACTACATCGCCCAGATCCTGCGGGCTCGCCGGGACGAGGACGCGCTGGTCCTGCACCCGACCACCACCATGCTGAAGGCGATCCCCACGCCGTTCGCCTCGGACGACGCCTGACGTGCCCGGCACCCGCGCCCCGGCGGCGCCGTGCCGCCGGGGCTCAGTCGGCCGACAGCAGGACGAACCCCGGGGCGGACAGGACCTCGGGCACCGAGGTGAGCGGGCCGTCATCGTCATGGCCGGCCAGCAGCTCGGCGTCGGCGAGGTCCGGCGGCAGGGGCATCGGTTCCTCCCCCAGGGCCGCCAGGAGCACGACGACGGACCCGTCGCCTCCCGTGGACGTCCGGCGGTCCCAGCGCACCCACCGCTGCTCCGCGGCGGTCTGCACGGAGGTGGCGCGGCGGCACGGTTCGGTCAGCTGCGGCAGCGTGCGGCGCAGTCCGATCAGCTCCCGGTAGGTCTCCCGGATCCGCGCGCCGCGGCCTGCGGCCGCCTCGGACCGGTCCAGGACGGCCGAGTCCCGGGTGGCCGCGTCCTGCGGGTCCGGCACGAGCACATCGTCCCAGCCGTGCTCGGCGAACTCGCGGCGCCGGCCGACGCGGACGCCCTCGGCGAGCTCGGGCTCGCGGTGGGCGGTGAAGAACGGGAAGGGCGCGGAGGCGGCGAACTCCTCCCCCATGAACAGCATGGGGGTGGCCGGCCCGGTCAGCAGCAGCGCGGCCGCGGCGGCCAGAGAGCCCTCGGAGAGGGTGGCGGCGGTGCGGTCGCCGGCGGCACGGTTGCCCACCTGGTCGTGGTTCTGCACGAAGGACACGAAGGCGTGGTTCGGAACGTCCTCGGGCACTGGACGGCCGTGGTCGCGGCCGCGAAAGCTGGAGAAGGTGCCGTCGTGGAAGAACCCGGCCTCCACCGTCTTGGCCAGGGCGCCGGGCGCGGCGAAGTCCGCGTAGTAGCCGTGGGTCTCCCCCGTGGTGGCCACATGGAGCGCGTGGTGGAGGTCGTCGTTCCACTGGGCTGCCAGGCCGAGCCCGCCGCGGTCCCGGGGCGTGACGAAGGCGGCGTCGTTGAGGTCGGACTCGGCCATCAGCGGCAGCGGCCGGCCCTGCTGCGCGGACAGCTCGTCCGCGAGCGCGGCCATCTCCTCGAGCAGGTGCACGGCACGGGTGTCCCGCAGCGCGTGGACGGCGTCCAGGCGCAGCCCGTCCACGTGCATGCCCTCGAGCCACAGGCGGACGTTGTCCAGGATGTACCGGCGCACCTCGTCCGAGTCCGGACCGTCCAGGTTGGGGCCGTCTCCCCAGCCGGTGCCGGCGGAGAGGTAGGGGCCGAAGACGCCGAGGTAGTTGCCGGAGGGGCCGAGGTGGTTGTAGACCACGTCCTGCACCACGGCCAGGCCGCGCGCGTGGGCGGCGTCCACGAAGCGGCGGTAGGCGTCGGGGCCGCCGTAGGACTCGTCCACGGCGTACCAGCCGACGCCGTCGTAGCCCCAGTTGCGGGCGCCGCCGAAGCTGTTGACCGGCAGGAGCTCCACGTGGGTGATCCCGAGGCCGGCGAGCTCGTCCAGGTGCCCGATCGCCGCGTCCAAGGTGCCTGCGGCGGTGAAGGTCCCCGGGTGCAGCTCGTAGAGGACGGCGCCGCGCAGTCCCCCGCCCTGGGGTGCGGCCGGGTCGTGCTCCACGCCGGCCGGCCCGGTCCAGTCCGCATCGGTCCAGGCGAAGTCCTCGGCGCCGGCGTCCCGCCGCGAGGGGCCGTGCACGGTGTCCGGCTGCCGGCGTGAGCGGGGGTCCGGGGTGGGGGCGCCGCCGTCCACCCGGTAGCCGTAGCCGGGGTTCTTTCGGCAGGCGACCTGGGCCACGTCCGCCGCGGGCGTCCACCAGCCGCCCCCGGCACGCTCCATCCGCACCGCGGCGGTGACGGGCCAGCGGTCCTCGACATCGTGCAGCTCGCCGGGCTCGGTGTCCACCAGGACGAGCTCCACGGTCTGCGCGTGCGGGGCCCACACGGCGTAGGGCACGTCCCGGGCCGCGTCCGCCGCGGCCTTGGCCTCGGCGCCGGGGTCGAGGCGGGAGCCGTCCAGGCGGGCCCAGGCGGTGGAGGGCTCTGCAGAGCCGGAGGCGGCCGGGGCCTGCCCGAAGGACGTCTGCTCAGTCGGGTCCACGGGCCCGGTGGTGGAGGTCTCGGTCATGGGGTCTGGGTCTCCTCGCCGGAGGTCTCCGGCAGCTCGTCCTCGGTCTCGGTCTCGATCTGCCCGTCGCGCAGCAGCAGGGCCACCGCGCCGCTGCCGACCATCGTGCCGTCCTGCCCGGTGCGGGCCAGCAGGTCCGTCAGGCGCACGCAGCCGTCCCCGCCCACGGCCACGAGGCGGTCCGTCAACGCGTCCCGCCACGGGCCGAAGGGAAGCTGGACCACGGTGTCACCGAAGCCGCCGGCGGCGGCCAGGGCCAGCGGCTCCCGGACAGCGACGACGACCGCCTCGCCCCGGTCCACCGCGATCACGTGGTCCGCGGCCTCGCCGGTGACGTCCGCCGGGCGCACCCGGGTGAACGCCTCGGGTCGGTCGCGGCGGGCACGCAGCGCGGCGGCGACGACGGCCAGCTTGGCCGCGTCCGCGTCGTCGCCGACGGCGGCGGTCCAGGCGGCACCATCCGCCGTGGGGGTGAGCACGGGGCCGGTCGGCAGGCGCCCGGCATCGATCCGCTCCAGCAGCGCGCTGGGGCGGCCCCAATCCACGGGGCGACGGTTGTCCGGGTCCACGAGGGTCGGGCTCGGCAGCTCGGTGCCCTGGTAGACGTCCGGGACGCCGGGCCCGGTGAGCTGCAGCAGCTTCTGGGCCAGCTGTACCGCCTGGCCGGCGGCCGCGATGCGGTCCGCGAAGCCCTGCAGCACGGCACGGGTCCGCGAGTCGGCGGCGCATGCGGCCTCCATGGCCTGGCTCACCAGGGTCTCGTAGTCCTCGTCCTGGGCGGTCCAGGTGGTGTGCAGGCCGGCCTCCCGGGCCGCCTTGAGGGCGAAGTCCCGCAGGCGCTGCGGCTCCGGCGCGGTGCCGTCCACCGGCCAGACGCCCAGCACGGACTCCCAGACCAGGCGGGAGTAGTCCGGGTCCCGCAGCGGGTGCAGCCCGTCCAGCTCGGCGAGGGCCTCGCTCCAGTCCTGTCCGCACTCGGCGAGCGCGATGATGCGTGCGCGGGTGTCCTCGCCACGCTTGGTGTCATGGGTGCTCAGGGCGGTCATCGCGTGTGGCCAGGCGGCGGCACGGCGGGTCCAGCCCCGCAGCAGGGCACTGGGGTGCCCGCCGGCGTCCGAGGGATCACCGCCGACCTCGTTGAGGTGGGCCCAGCGGGCGTAGCGGTAGAACGAGCGGTCTTCCACGCCCTTGGCCATCACCATGCCGGAGGTCTGCTGCAGGCGGCGGGCCGCCGGGTGGGCCGGGTCGGCGAGCACAGGGCCGAGCGCCTCGAGCACACGGGCCAGCTCCGGGCGGGCCGCCGCAGCGGCGTCCAACGCGCCGTCCAGGCGCGCCCGGCCGGTGGGCAGGTAGGTGCGGTACACGTGCAGGTGGGCCATGACCTCGCCGAGGGCCGCCGCCAGGTCCTCGTCCGAGGCGGAGGCGAGGGGGCCGTCGTCGGGAAGGCCGCCGCGCAGCTCGCGGATCAGGCGGGCGGTCTCGGCGCCCAGCTGGCCGGCGGCCACATCCCGCTTGGCCTCGAGCACGAGCTCCTGCCAGCGGGCCCGCTCCGCGGCGTCCTGCTCGGCGGTGCCGGCGGCCCGTGCCGGGGTGAGGGCGCGGTCGATCTCGCCGAGCGCGTCGTAGCCGGTGGTGCCCTCCACGTCCCAGGCGGCTGGCAGGTCCTCTCCGGGCTCGAGGATCTTCTCGATCCAGATCGGCCCGTCCGTCAGCAGCGAGCGCAGCCGCTCGACGTACTGGCCCGGGTCGGCGAGCCCGTCCGGATGGTCCACGCGCAGGCCCTGCACCCAGCCGCGCTCGATCCACCGGGCCACCGCGGCATGGGTCGCGGCGAAGACCTCGGGGTCCTCCACGCGCACGCCGGCGAGCGTGGTGATGGTGAAGAAGCGGCGGTAGTTCAGCTCGGCGTCCCCGCGGGTCCACGGGACCAGGCGGTAGTGCTGGAGCCCGTGGGCGGTGCGGGCGAGCTCGTTCTGCGCGGCCACGTCACCGGAGTCCGCGGCGGCGGCCCTCTCCCCCAGTGCGGCCCGGGCGGAGTCCAGGGTGCCCGGGGCCAGCGGGAGGAGGTTGTCCCAGTAGGCCAGCACGGGCTCGCCCTCGTGTTCGTCGATGCGCAGGTGCGCCAGCTCGGCCTCCGGGTCCTCGTCTGTGCCCTCGCCGAGGATCGGGACCATGACCTTGCCGTCGAAGGCGTCCCAGTCCACGTCGAACCAGGCGGCGTGTTCGGCGTCACGTCCGTGCCGCAGCAGGTCCCACCAGGCGGGGTTCTCCACGGGGGTGGCCACGCCCACATGATTGGGCACGATGTCCAGCACCAGGCCGGAGCCGGCGGCCCGCAGGTCCGCGGCGAGCGCGGCGAGGTCCTCCTCCGTGCCACGGGAGGGGTCCAGGCGGGTGGGGTCCACCACGTCGTAGCCGTGGGTGGACCCGGATTCGGCGGCCAGCATCGGGGAGAGGTAGACCCAGTCCACGCCGAGCCGGCGCAGGTACGGAACCAGGGTGCGGATGCGCGCCAGGTCCAGGGACTCATCGACCTGGAGGCGGTAGGTGGAGGCCGGGATCCGGCGGGTGGACGCTGCGGTGGGGGCGGTGCTGCTCACGCTGGCGACGCTAGCAGGCAGGCCCCCGTCCGGGCCCTGTCCGCGGCACCGGCGGCTCACATGCCGCCGGTGCCCGGCTCCCCGAGGATGTCCTCGCCCATCAGCGGTTCGCCGGTGGGCTCGACCATGATCAGCTCGCGCTCGGCCGTGGTGCCGTCGGCATAGGTGACGTCCGCGGTGAAGGACATGCCGGTCTGCTCCACATGCGCCAGCTCCACGACGTCCGGATACTTGGCCTTCACGTTGTGCTCGAAGGCGGCGCGGTCCTGGACGAAGGTCACCACGCCCATGACCGCAGCGGCGGCCGCCACCACGGCGAAGCCGTAGCCGATGCGGCGCTGGATCGCGGTGTCATGGAGCAGGTTGGGGTCCACGTTTCGGTTCTCCCGGGCCGAGTGGGCGCGGTGCCGGCGCACCCGCACGATGCCCACCAGGATCAGCGTCAGCGCGATCGTCCCGCAGATCAGAGTGACCCAGAGGCCGATCCAGGGCAGGGTGAAGCTGATGGTCTCGTAGGCGATGCTCTCGTCCATGCGGGGCTCCGTTCGACAGGCGAGTGCGCGTCAGGGAAGGGGTGCACCGCGGGCCGCGGTGAGCAGTCGGTACCAGTCTGCATGGTCCAGCGCCGCTGCGGCCTCGTCGACGCGCGCACAGGCGGCGATCCGCGCCGGGTCCATGGTGCCCACCACCGGACGCACGTCCCACGGCAGGCGGCGCAGCCAGCCCAGCACCACGGCCTCGCCCGGCACGCCGAGCCGCTCGGCCAGCTCCTCCACGACGACGGCTGCTTCCTGCTCGGGGCTCCTCACCCGGGCCTGCGGGTCACCTTCCGGCGCGCCCGCCGACACTCCCACCGGGTCGCCCTGCGACACACCCGTCGCACCGCCCGCCGGGCCGCCCATGGGTGCGCCGCCGGCGGCGCCGGTGTAGCGGCCCTGGCCGAGCGGACCCCAGGCCTGCAGGGCGATCCCCTCGTCCACGCACCACTGAGGCAGCCCCGCCGCCCCCGCGGTGGCCGCGGCGGTGTCATGGTTGGCCAGCACGGCGGCCTCCACGAGGGCCCGGTGGTGCAGGCCGAGCTCGAGCTGCACGCAGTCCAGCCCGGTGCCGTCCGCAGAGAGGCGGCGCAGGACCTCCTGGAACCGGCGGGCCCGGTCCAGCGGCAGGTTGGAGACGCCGAGGCGGTCCACGCGGCCGGCCTCGCGCTCGTCCAGGAAGGCGCGGACGGTGTCCTCCACCGGGGTGAGCAGGTCCGGGCGGTGGATCAGCAGGGTGTCCACCTTCTCGGCGCCGAGCCGCTTCAGCGAGGCGGCGAGCGAAGCCCTCAGATGTGCCGGCGAGGAGTCGTAGCGGGTGGTCGGCGCCGGTGCGGAGACACCAGGCGGGGTGGTGCCCGGCAGCACGATGCCGCACTTGGTCTGCACCCGCAGGCCCGCGCGGACCGCGGGGTCCAGGCCCGCGAGCGCGGCGCCCACGGCGCGCTCGGAGGCGCCGTCGCCGTAGATGTCGGCGGTGTCCAGCACGGAGACGCCTGCCGCGAGCGCCGCGTCGAGGACGGCGGACGCCCTGGTCGCTCCGTCGCCGGAGGCGCCCCAGCCCATGGTGCCGAGGACGAGGGGCGAGGCGGTCTGCCGAGGTGAGCGGCCGTCGTCGTGGTTCTCCATGCGGGACAGGATGCCATGCCCCGGACAGGCCACGTCCCCGGACGCGGACGGGCCCGGCGCCGTGCCGAGCGCCCGGGGACCCTCAGCGGTCAGCGGCGGGCCAGTGGGCCGCGTCCTCGGCCCACTCCCGGAGCACCGCCTCGGGGATCTGCGTGACGGTCGGGTATCGGCGGTCCTTGACCGTCACGAGGACGTCGGGGACCACGATGGCGTCGTACTCGCCCGTTCCCAAGCCGTCCACACCGACCGACTGCGCGGACGGGTCGGTCCAGTGCAGCTCCACGAGGTATCCGCCGGCGACATGCTTGACCTCGTCCGCCGCCAGGAGGGCCGGCTGGTACGCGTCCAGGAGGTTGGCGCGCAGGTTCATGTCCGCCACGTCCCGGGCGTGCAGGCCGAGGAATCCGAGCACCAGGAACCCGCAGGCCGTGACCACCCCCGCGCCGCGGACGAGCTCCCAGCGGCGCAGGCGCCGCCAGTCGTCCCTGTCCAGGGTGCGCCGAGGCCCCGCAGCGGAGGCGGAGGCCTCCCGGGTGCGGATGGACTCCCGCTCCCGCTGAGCACGCCGCCGGCCCCACGCGAACAGGGCGACGCCGCCGGCGAGCGCGAGGAACGCGGCGGCATACAGCGCCCAGGGCTCCCAGGTGTAGACCACGCGGGCGGCAACGACGATCCGCATCCCTCACCCCTCCTGTGGCCGTCCGAGGGCGCCAGCATAACAAGACTGCGTGAGGTGAATCACATTGCCGAGGCCCCCAGGCCACACGGCCCCTGCCCGGTCGGGCCGCGCTGTGATGAGATGGGGGCATGAAGCTCGCCACGTTCCGCCGCCCGTCCGAGGACGCCGCCTACCCCGGCAACACCTTCGCCGCCGTGATCACCGCCGTCGACGAGGCCGATCCCCAGATCGCCGTCGAGGCCGTCGAGATCGAGGGCTGCGCGGACGTGGGCGAGTACCTCACCGCCGAGCCGGCCGAGCAGCGCCGCATGGTGGAGGAGGCCCTCGCCGCGGCCGAGCAGGACCCGGCCCGCGTCCTGGAGGTCGCCACGCTCATGTACGAGACGCTCGTGCCGTTCCCCACCAAGGTGGTCGGCGTGGGGCTCAACTACCGGGACCACATCAAGGAGACCGGGCTCGAGGCACCCGAGCACCCGACCCTGTTCGCGAAGTTCGCGCAGTCCCTGACCGGTGCCCTGGACGACGTGGAGGTCCCGGAGGAGGACCACCGCCTGGACTACGAGGGCGAGCTGTGCATCGTCATCGGCGAGCCGGGCCGCCGCATCCCCGAGACCCAGGCCGGCGAGCACATCGCCGGCTACGCCGTGGCGGACGACGTCTCCGTGCGTGGCTTCCAGGGGCGCACCTCCGAGTGGCTCCAGGGCAAGGTCTGGGATGCCTCCACCCCGGTGGGACCCTGGCTGGTGACCCCGGACGAGTTCTCCGCCAAGGCTGAGATCACCACCACCGTGAACGGGGAGAAGCGCCAGTCCGCCAAGGCCCTGGACGTGGTGTTCACCCCCGAGCAGATCGTCTCCTACCTCTCCCAGATGGCCACCCTGCACCCCGGCGACCTGATCATGATGGGCACCCCCGCCGGAGTGGCCCTGGGCCGGAAGAACAAGGACGGCCGGCGTCCGTGGCTCGTCTCCGGCGACGTCGTCGAGGTGGAGATCACCGGGCTGGGCCGCCAGCACACCGAGATCCGTTGAGCGGCACACCGGACGCCACACCCGGCACCGCAGCCCTGCCGGCCGCCGTCGGGATCCTCGGCGCCGGCCGTGCTGGCACCGGGTTGGCCCGCGCCATCGCGCGCATCCCTCGGCTCACCCCCGGGGCCCGTGCGCCGCGTGTGCTCATGGCCGCGACCCGGCCTCCGGCGGCGCTGCGGCATCACCTCACGGTCTATGCACCGGAGGCCGAGGCCGTGCGCCCGGAGGAGGTGGCGGCGGACACGGAGCTGACGGTGATCGCCGTGCCGCGGGAAGACCTGGACGAGATCGACGTGGCGGGCCTCGTGGGCCCGCGCACCCGGGCCGTCGTGGACCTCACCAACTCCTGGGGCGGCTACGGCCTTCCCGACGACGTCACCTCCTTCCTGCCCGACGTCACCGGCGGCTCCCGGCCGGGCGACGACACCCTCGCCGTCGCCGGCTGGCTGCGGGAGTCCGGCGTGCGGGTCCCGGTGCTGCGGGCCTTCTTCGACATCTCCCACCACGACATGGACACCGCCGGCCGGGCAGAGGAGCCGCTGCGGGCCCTGGCGGTCGGCAGCGACGCAGACGGTGAACAGGCCCGCGGCATGCTCGCGGCACTGGTGGCCGCGATGGGTTACACACCGGTGGAGTTCACCGGGCTGCGCTGCGCCGCCGTGGTGGAGCCCGATGGGGCCGGGTTCGGCGGTGAGCACACCGCCGAAGAGCTGCGCCACCTGCTGGACACAGCGTCTTCTCATCTAGGGTAGTGACAGCGGCCACGACGGCCGCAGTCGGGACACACTTCCTGGAGGAGCACCGTGAGCCGAGCGCACCGCGCCGATGACGCGCCCGAGAACCCGCCGAATGCACCGGCCGCGAGGGCGAACGCCTGGGCCCGATTCCATGGCACCGGAGGTTCGGCCCGCGTCGGAGCCCGTCGCCTGCCGGGCTCCGTCGCCGCAGGTGCGGCCCTGGGCCTGGCCCTTCTGACTTCCTCCCCCGCCTTGGCCGGGGCCACCGCGTCGGGTGAGACGGCTTCCTCCGGCCCGGGTGCCATCGTCGTAGAGGTGGCAGGTGAGCGGAGCACGGACCGCCAGCCGATCACCGAGGTGGTGCTGGACGACACCGCCGGCATCATCGACCCCGCCCAGCTCGAGCGAGACCTCGCGGAGATCGAGTTCCGCGGCCCCGTCACGGTGGCCGTGTACACGGAGCGCGGCGACAGCCTCGACCACCTGAACGACGACCGCGCCACCCAGGAGTTCAACGGCCGCGTCCTCCAGCATGCGCGCAGCCAGCGTCCTGAGTGGATCAGCGAGGACGGACAGAAGTGGGCCGACGGCCTCCTGATCTATGCTCTCGACCCGGACAACCGGATCATGGGCGTCTACGCCGGCGAGGACCTCGAGCTGGACCTGTCCGATCAGGAAGACGTCCGCGAGGCCGCCACGGAGTCCGCCCGTGCCGCGAAGTGGACCGACGCCGCCGTGGACGCGGTGGACGAGGCAGCCAGGATCATCGGCCGACCCTGGTGGCTGCACCCCGGCACCATCATGGCCGGCGGCGGCGTGCTGGCCGTGGGCGGCGGCTCCCTCATTGCCCGGGCCGCCGTCCGCCGCAGCCGGCGCCAACGGATCACGCGGACGCTCGAGACCGCCCGCACTCACCTGACCAACGTCACCATGGACATGGACGCCACCGAGGTGAACGCCTCCACCGTCCCCACGGACTCGTCCCACGGCGCCGCGCTCATGGAGCGCTTCCGCGGATTCCAGCAGCGCTCCCTCGGACTCACCGAGGACCTGGAACGGCTCGAGGCGATCCCGAAGAAGCGGCGCCACGACCGCGCCACCGTCACGAAGGCCGACGACGTGCGGCGGGAGGCGGCGAAGCTGGACGCCCTGGACGACGCCATCGCCGACGCGAACACCCTGCTCAACCGACACCCCGGCTGGGAGGACGCCTGGGACCGTCAGGCCGCCCCGCTCGTGGAGGATCTGGACGGCGCCGATCAGCTGCGCGGCTCACTCGACAGGTCCGTGCGCGACTCCGCCGCTGCGCTGGCCCTGGACTCCTTCGTCCGCGAGACCCGCGGCGACCTGGAACGGATCGGGGCGCAGCTGGCCGAGCAGACCCTGTCCCCGAGCGAAGCCCTCGACGAGCTCGACCGGCGCCGCCGGCAGCTCACCGAACGCCTGGACGAGCTGGCCGAGGCGCAGATCGACGCCTACGCGAAGTCCTCCTCCGAGCGCGCCGAGATGCGCCGCTCCATGCAGAAGGCCCGCACCCGGCCGGCACGCGGGCACGGGGGCTCCATCCTGGACGTCACGCACGACACCGGCTTCTACTGGCGCATCTGGTCCTACAACACCGGGTACAGCGCGGGCCGCAGCAGCGTGGAGAGCTCCCGCAGCAGCTCGTCGTCCTCCTCCGGATCCGGCTACGGGAGCAGCGGCGGCAGCTTCTCCGGCTCCGGGTCCTCCGGCCGGTTCTGAGGACCTGGTGAGGGGCCCGGGCCCTGGCGAGATGGCCGTCGTCGTGCTTCAGTGACCGGCATGAGCACAGAATCCCGATCGGTGGCGGACGACCGCGAGGATCCGCTGCGCTTCTACCTGGACAAGGCCTCCCCCGATGTTTGGGACGCGATGACCGGCCTGCGCAAGGCCGTTGCCGCCTACGCGAAGGAGGCGGAGCTGGACGCCGAGCTGGTGGAGCTGGTCTCCCTGCGCATCTCACAGATCAACGGCTGCGCCTACTGCCTGGACGTCCATACCCGACTGGCCGAGAAGGCCGGGGTGAGCACGCAGCGGCTCTCCCTGCTGCCGGCCTGGGAGGAGGCGGGAGACGTCTACTCCCCACAGGAGAAGGCGGCGCTACGGCTCGCGGAGACGGTGACCCTGCTGCCCGAGCATGAGGAGCAACAGGTGGCGCAGATGCTGTCGCATGCCGACCTGACGGACGCGCAGTACGCTGCGGTGCAGTGGGTCGCCGTCGCCATGAACGCCACGAACCGGATCAGCATCATGTCCCACCACCCGGTCAAGGCCAGGAGCTGAGGGCCACGGGCGGAGGACGCCCAGGCGAGCTCGACGCCGGGACCGGGCGCACCGGGTCAGGCCTCGGGCCGGACCGGGAACCGGCGGGCGTGCGCGCCCCGGTCCGGACACGACGAAGCCCCCCGCTCGAGCAAGCGGAGGGCTTCAGTGTGGTCGGGGTGACAGGATTTGAACCTGCGACCTCGTCGTCCCGAACGACGCGCGCTACCAAGCTGCGCCACACCCCGGTGGGCGACGGTTTCCGCGTCGCCAACAGAGGAATACGCTACCAGCGTCGCGGACACAGCGCAAAACGGCGGAGGTGGGAACAGGCGCATGCCCATGCGGGCGTCGGGCATCTCACACCTGACAGGATGGGGACCGACGACACCCGCCGGCTACAGCAAGGAGGACGACGACTGTGACCACTGCGCGACCCCGCTGGTGGAACACCTTCGCCTCACGCCGAGGTGCCCACGCAGATCGCGGACCCGACCCGCACGAGGGCATGGACGAACAGGTGCGCGCCGTGGAGGACGCGGTCGGCCAGCTCCGCAAGCTGCTGCGCGACGAGCGCGGCAGACTCCGACCGGACACGTGGACGATCGCGTCCACCATGGTGGAGCGCACCGCGGAACTGCTCCCCCGCTGGGCCGAGACGGCCACGCAGAGGGCTGCCGATGCCCTGGAGGTGGAGGACGTCGTCTGCCGGCATCTACCGCGTCGGGTCGAGGCGTTCCTGGCCATCCCCGACTCCCAGAAGCCGGCCTCCGCAGACGAGCTGCTGGCCCAGCTGGAGGAGCTGCAGCGCGGACACGCCGCGGCCGTACGGAGACTTCACGCGCTGACCCGCATCCGCCTCGAGGCGCTGCGGGACGTACGCCGGCCGGACGGGCGCGGAGCCTGACGCAGAACGGGACCGGATCCCCGCCCGCAGGACCATCCCACACATAGGCAGCCAGAAAAATCACGAGGGAACGGAACCCCCTGGAAATGCGGGGAGGCCCCACACCAACACGGTGTGGGGCCTCAACCCTCAACAAATGTCCGGCGGCGACCTACTCTCCCACAACCTCCCGGTTGCAGTACCATCGGCGCTGTGGGCCTTAGCTTCCGGGTTCGGAATGGAACCGGGCGTTTCCCCCACGCTATGACCGCCGTAACCCTAGAACCACACCCCAACAGGGCGGGTAAACCTCACGGGCCACGAAAAACAACGTGACACATATTCACTTAAAAACCACTCTCACCCTACCCCACAAACACCAGGGACTCAAGGGCAACAGGTTGCAATCAGACAACCGCACAGTGGACGCGAACACCCTTCACAAAAAAGTGTTTGTAAGTCATCGGCCTATTAGTACTGGTCAGCTCCACACGTCTTCAGTCCGTGCTTCCACATCCAGCCTATCAACCCAGTGTTCTAGCTGGGGGCCTCACACCCTCAAAGGGGCAAGGAAATCTCATCTCGAAGCCGGCTTCCCGCTTAGATGCTTTCAGCGGTTATCCATCCCGAACGTAGCTAATCAGCCATGCACCTGGCGGTACAACTGACATACCAGAGGTTCGTCCGTCCCGGTCCTCTCGTACTAAGGACAGACCTTCTCAAATTTCCAACGCGCGCAGAGGATAGGGACCGAACTGTCTCACGACGTTCTGAACCCAGCTCGCGTACCGCTTTAATGGGCGAACAGCCCAACCCTTGGGACCTACTCCAGCCCCAGGATGCGACGAGCCGACATCGAGGTGCCAAACCATGCCGTCGATATGGACTCTTGGGCAAGATCAGCCTGTTATCCCCGAGGTACCTTTTATCCGTTGAGCGACGGCCGTTCCACAACGAGCCGCCGGATCACTAGTCCCGACTTTCGTCCCTGCTCGAGCTGCCACTCTCACAGTCAAGCTCCCTTGTGCACTTGCACTCAACACCTGATTGCCAACCAGGCTGAGGGAACCTTTGGGCGCCTCCGTTACCATTTGGGAGGCAACCGCCCCAGTTAAACTACCCATCAGGCACTGTCCCTGACCCGGATCACGGGCCGAAGTTAGATATCCAGAGTTACCAGAGTGGTATTTCAACGATGACTCCACCAACACTGGCGTGCCGGCTTCACAGTCTCCCACCTATCCTACACAAGCAACACCGAACACCAATACCAAACTATAGTAAAGGTCACGGGGTCTTTCCGTCCTTCTGCGCGTAACGAGCATCTTTACTCGTAATGCAATTTCGCCGAGTTCACGGTTGAGACAGCGGGGAAGTCGTTACTCCATTCGTGCAGGTCGGAACTTACCCGACAAGGAATTTCGCTACCTTAGGATGGTTATAGTTACCACCGCCGTTTACTGGGGCTTAAATTCTCCGCTTCGCCGAAGCTAACGGGTCCTCTTAACCTTCCAGCACCGGGCAGGAGTCAGTCCGTATACATCGTCTTACGACTTCGCACGGACCTGTGTTTTTGATAAACAGTCGCTTCCCCCTGGTCTCTGCGGCCCCGACCCCCTCACACCAGCAAGCGGTGCTCAAGGTAGGGGCCCCCCTTCTCCCGAAGTTACGGGGGCATTTTGCCGAGTTCCTTAACCATGATTCTCTCGATCGCCTTAGTATTCTCTACCTGACTACCTGTGTCGGTTTCGGGTACGGGCGGTTCAAACCTCACGCCGATGCTTTTCTCGGCAGCATAGGATCACCGGATCACCCACATGGTGGGCGCCCATCAGGTCTCAGACACACAGCCGGCGGATTTACCTACCGACAGTCCTACACCCTTAGACCAGGTCGATTCCATTGCCTGGCCCGGCTACCTTCCTGCGTCACACCTGTTAATGCGCTTGCCTCCCCAGTTCAGGTCCCGCGCTCCACACCACTCTCCCCACTCAAAGAGTGAGGTCGAGGATGCTTCGGGCGGTTAGTATCACCGGTTCAGCATGGGCGGTTTTTCACCGGTACGGGAATATCAACCCGTTGTCCATCGACTACGCCTGTCGGCCTCGCCTTAGGTCCCGACTCACCCAGGGCAGATTAGCTTGACCCTGGAACCCTTAGTCATCCGGCGGACGGGTTTCTCACCCGTCTTTCGCTACTCATGCCTGCATTCTCACTCGTACACAATCCACCAGAAGTTCCCCGCTGGCTTCACCTCGTGCACGACGCTCCCCTACCCATCCAGAAGAACTGAATGCCACGGCTTCGGCGGTGTACTTGAGCCCCGCTACATTGTCGGCGCGGAATCACTTGACCAGTGAGCTATTACGCACTCTTTCAAGGATGGCTGCTTCTAAGCCAACCTCCTGGTTGTCTCAGCAACTCCACATCCTTTCCCACTTAGCACACGCTTAGGGGCCTTAACCGGTGGTCTGGGCTGTTTCCCTCTCGACTATGAAGCTTATCCCCCACAGTCTCACTGCCACGCTCTCACTTACCCGGCATTCGGAGTTTGGCTGAAGTCAGTAACCTTGTGGGGCCCATCGTCCATCCAGTAGCTCTACCTCCGGGAAGAAACACGTGACGCTGCACCTAAATGCATTTCGGGGAGAACCAGCTATCACGGAGTTTGATTGGCCTTTCACCCCTACCCACAGCTCATCCCCTCCATTTTCAACTGAAGTGGGTTCGGTCCTCCACGCGCTCTTACACACGCTTCAACCTGGCCATGGGTAGATCACTCCGCTTCGGGTCTAGGACACGCGACTCAACCGCCCTATTCAGACTCGCTTTCGCTACGGCTTCCCCACACGGGTTAACCTCGCCACGTATCACTAACTCGCAGGCTCATTCTTCAAAAGGCACGCCGTTACCCCCAAAGGGCTCCGACGGTTTGTAGGCACATGGTTTCAGGTACTATTTCACTCCCCTCCCGGGGTACTTTTCACCATTCCCTCACGGTACTGATTCACTATCGGTCAACAGGTAGTATTCAGGCTTACCAGGTGGTCCTGGCAGATTCACACGGGATTCCTCGAGCCCCGTGCTACTCGGGCAACCACTCAACAGCGGCGGAACGCATTACGACTACGGGACTCTCACCCACTACGGTCGACCATCCAAGATCGTTCGTCTATACGCCCGCACCTCACTGCGACGCGCCGGCAGACACGCCCAGAGCAGGCCCACAACACCGCACATGCAACCCCTGCCGGGTATCACACACATACGGTTTAGCCCCATCCGCTTTCGCTCGCCACTACTCACGGAATCACTTTTGTTTTCTCTTCCTGTGGGTACTGAGATGTTTCACTTCCCCACGTTCCCCCCAACCGGCCTATGTGTTCAACCGGTGGTCACACGACACGTCGTGCGGGGTTTCCCCATTCGGAAATCCTGGCCTCAACGTCCGGTTATCGACTCCACCAGGCTTATCGCAGATTCCCACGTCCTTCTTCGG
The DNA here is from genome assembly GCA_047414615.1 of Micrococcus luteus. Lineage (GTDB taxonomy): Bacteria > Actinomycetota > Actinomycetes > Actinomycetales > Micrococcaceae > Micrococcus > Micrococcus luteus_B. The sequence continues at coordinate 2,600,480 of CP179711.1, read as the reverse complement.
CTCCTGTTGCCAAGGCATCCACCATGCGCCCTAAGAAACTTCCAAACACTAGAAGTCCCAAAAATGAGCATAAGATGACATCATTCTCGGCATCACCACACCTCAACCAGCCACCCAGGGGGATGACCAGCCTCAAACAGTGCAGCAACAAAAAATAAGATGCTCGCGTCCACTATGCAGTTCTCAAACAACAACCCCCACACACATCCACAACCAACCCACCGGCCGACTGCTTCACCATGCAGAGACATATCCAGGAAACAACGCCACACCCCCCGAAGGGATGTGCCTGCTGTCCCAAAACCCAACAGTGTGCCAACACCAGCCCGCGACACCAACAACCACGCTTTCCCACAACCCCAAACGGTTGCGTACTCACCAGCTGCCGGCACCACCACTGGCACCATTCATCGATGTTCCACCCATGAGCAACCGACCATCACACACTCGGCGATGCAATCGGCACTAAATGCTCCTTAGAAAGGAGGTGATCCAGCCGCACCTTCCGGTACGGCTACCTTGTTACGACTTAGTCCCAATCGCCAGTCCCACCTTCGACGGCTCCCCCCACAAGGGTTAGGCCACCGGCTTCGGGTGTTACCGACTTTCGTGACTTGACGGGCGGTGTGTACAAGGCCCGGGAACGTATTCACCGCAGCGTTGCTGATCTGCGATTACTAGCGACTCCAACTTCATGGGGTCGAGTTGCAGACCCCAATCCGAACTGAGACCGGCTTTTTGGGATTAGCTCCACCTCACAGTATCGCAACCCATTGTACCGGCCATTGTAGCATGCGTGAAGCCCAAGACATAAGGGGCATGATGATTTGACGTCGTCCCCACCTTCCTCCGAGTTGACCCCGGCAGTCTCCCATGAGTCCCCACCATTACGTGCTGGCAACATAGAACAGGGGTTGCGCTCGTTGCGGGACTTAACCCAACATCTCACGACACGAGCTGACGACAACCATGCACCACCTGTGAACCCGCCCCAAAGGGGAAACCGTATCTCTACGGCGATCGAGAACATGTCAAGCCTTGGTAAGGTTCTTCGCGTTGCATCGAATTAATCCGCATGCTCCGCCGCTTGTGCGGGCCCCCGTCAATTCCTTTGAGTTTTAGCCTTGCGGCCGTACTCCCCAGGCGGGGCACTTAATGCGTTAGCTGCGGCGCGGAAACCGTGGAATGGCCCCCACACCTAGTGCCCAACGTTTACGGCATGGACTACCAGGGTATCTAATCCTGTTCGCTCCCCATGCTTTCGCTCCTCAGCGTCAGTTACAGCCCAGAGACCTGCCTTCGCCATCGGTGTTCCTCCTGATATCTGCGCATTCCACCGCTACACCAGGAATTCCAGTCTCCCCTACTGCACTCTAGTCTGCCCGTACCCACCGCAGATCCGGAGTTAAGCCCCGGACTTTCACGGCAGACGCGACAAACCGCCTACGAGCTCTTTACGCCCAATAATTCCGGATAACGCTCGCACCCTACGTATTACCGCGGCTGCTGGCACGTAGTTAGCCGGTGCTTCTTCTGCAGGTACCGTCACTTTCGCTTCTTCCCTACTGAAAGAGGTTTACAACCCGAAGGCCGTCATCCCTCACGCGGCGTCGCTGCATCAGGCTTGCGCCCATTGTGCAATATTCCCCACTGCTGCCTCCCGTAGGAGTCTGGGCCGTGTCTCAGTCCCAGTGTGGCCGGTCACCCTCTCAGGCCGGCTACCCGTCGTCGCCTTGGTGAGCCATTACCTCACCAACAAGCTGATAGGCCGCGAGTCCATCCAAGACCGAAATTCTTTCCAACACCCACCATGCGATGAGTGCTCCTATCCGGTATTAGACCTCGTTTCCAAGGCTTATCCCAGAGTCAAGGGTAGGTTACTCACGTGTTACTCACCCGTTCGCCACTAATTCACTCCAGCAAGCTGGAGCTTCATCGTTCGACTTGCATGTGTTAAGCACGCCGCCAGCGTTCATCCTGAGCCAGGATCAAACTCTCCGTAAAAAAATTACAGAACAACAGGTCAACAGCCGGAAATAACTATCAACCCATCAATTCAATCACTGGCAGGCCATCGTCACAGACACACGGGGGTGCGCTGCCGACGGCCACCAATATGTGTTAAACAATTGGCATCAACAAACTTGGCACACTATTGAGTTCTCAAACAACAGGCGCTTCCGCAACTCAGCTCGGCCCGCAATCCGCGGCGCTTCGCTCCGGAGCAACTTCTCCATCTTAGCCGATCAATTCAGTCCGCGTCAACTCCGTGTTCTGGAGCCATTCACCAACCGATCAGGCAGACAAGGAACAACCTTACCACCATCACCCCGGTCCCTGTCAAACCCAGCCGGCAGCGTCACCGCTCACCGACCAGATCCTCCAGCAAGACCACTGGTCCACATGAAAGGCCTTCAAGACCCTACCACACCAGACCAGCCAGTCACACCAGGCGATCGACTCTTCAAGAATACCCATTCACTCTCGAAAGAATGAACAGCATGCCTACGTGATCACGGCCAAAATCCGCTAGTTTCTCGCGTTTTCCACGGACACCGTGGTGTTCACATCGACGCTTTCGGACTTCCGTCCCGCGCCTCAGCACGAGAAAGAACTCTACACACAACTCGCCCACCACGCAAAATCCGGGGCCCGCACACCCTGCGACGCCGTGAGATCCGCATGAAACCGCCGGTGACGATGGGGGTACCGGTGGCTGCCGGCAGCTCGCCCGGCCTGGTTCCGTCTCGTGTGCTCGATCACATCGCCTGCTCAAAGCCAGGACGAGACCGGCGGCATTGTCCCTGCAGGGCGTTCAGTCCTGGACCGGCCGCAGCCACAGCGTGGACAGAGCGGGCACGTTCACCACCACAGAGTGCTCCTGCCCGTGCCACGGCGTCGCCTCCGCCGTCAGGGCATGCCCCTGGCGTCCCGCCAACAGCGCATCCTGCTCCGCGGCGTCGGCCGCCTCCCCCGCGAACGCCGCCTCGGAGGTGTCGAGCACCACCTCCCACTGCCCCGCAGACGGCACGCCCAGGCGGAAGCCCTGACGCGCCACCCCCGAGAGGTGGGTCAGGCACACGAGGTCACGGCCGTCGTCGTGGCCGGCGGCGGCGTGACGGACGAAGGCGAGGAGGTTCTCCTGGGCGGCGCCGCCCTCCAGCCAGGTGAAACCGGCCGGATCGTGGTCAGCGGACCACAGGGCAGGCGTGCGCCCGTACTGGCGGTTCAGCTCCCGGACCGTCAGCTGCACGCCCCGGTGCTCCGGAGCCCAGGACACCGGCCAGTCCAGGCCGGCCCCCTCGGACCACTCTGTGGGCTGGGCGTACTCGCCGCCCATGAACAGCAGCTGCTTGCCCGGGTGCGCCCACATGTAGGCGAAGTAGGCACGCAGCGTGGCCAGCTGGGCCGCCCGATCCCCCGGAATCTTCGTCAGCAGCGAGCCCTTGCCGTGCACCACCTCGTCATGGGACAGCGGCAGGACGTAGTTCTCCGAGTATGCGTACGCCATGGAGAACGTCCACTGTCCGTGGTGCCAGGACCGGTTCACCGGGTCCTCGGACAGGTAGGCCAGAGTGTCGTGCATCCAGCCCATGTTCCACTTCTTGCCGAAGCCCAGGCCGCCGGCATCCACCGGAGCAGAGACACCCTGGAAGGCCGTGGACTCCTCCGCGATCATGTGGATGCCCGGGTGCGTCCGATAGGCGACGGTGTTCACCTCGCGCAGGAACTCGATCGCCTCGAGGTTGTGGTTGCCGCCGTGCACGTTCGGCTCCCACTCGCCGTCATTGCGCGAGTAGTCCAGGTAGAGCATGGACGCCACCGCGTCCACGCGCAGCCCGTCGATGTGAAACTCCTCCAGCCAGTACAGCGCATTGGCCACCAGGAAGTTCCGCACCTCGGTGCGGCCGTAGTCGAAGACGTAGGTGCCCCAGTCCGGATGCTCGCCGCGGCGCGGGTCCGGATGCTCGTACAGCGCAGTGCCGTCGAAGCGACCGAGGGCGAACTCGTCCTTGGGGAAGTGCGCCGGCACCCAGTCCATGAGCACACCGATGCCTGCCGCGTGCAGCGCATCCACCAGGTGCTTGAACTCATCCGGCGAGCCGAAGCGTGAGGTCGGTGCATAGAAGCCGGTCACCTGGTAGCCCCACGAGCCTCCGAACGGGTGCTCGGCCAACGGCAGGAACTCCACGTGGGTGAAACCCAGCCAGGTGACGTACTCCACCAGCTCCTGGGCCAGCTCCCGGTATCCCAGCCCCGGCCGCCAGGAGCCCAGGTGCACCTCGTAGACGCTCAGCGGCTGCTCGTGCGGGTCCGTCTCCGCGCGGCGACGCATCCACTCCTGGTCGGTGAAGGAGTACGCGGAGTCCCAGACGCGTGAGGCGGTGGCCGGCGGCACCTCGGTCCAGCGGGCCAGCGGGTCCGCCTTCTGCCGCCAGTGCCCGTCCGCGCCGAGGATCTCGTACTTGTAGCGGGCTCCGTGGTCCACACCGGGCACGAAGATCTCCCATACGCCGGAGGAGCCCAGGCTGCGCATTGCCTGCAGTCGACCGTTCCAGGCGTTGTGGTCCCCCACCAGCCGGACGGCACGCGCGTTCGGCGCCCACACCGCGAAGGCGGTCCCGACGACGGCCCCGTCGTCTCCGTGGTGCACCCTCGCCCCCAGTGCGTCCCAGAGGCGCTCATGCCGGCCCTCACCGATCAGGCGCAGGTCCGCCTCCTCCACGGTCGGCAGGTGCCGGTAGGGGTCGTCCTCCACCAGCACCTCGCCCAGCGGCCCGTCCTCGCCGCTCGGGTAGGCCACGTGCACGCGGTAGTCGCCCGCGGAAACTCCCGCCCGTGCGGGCACCGGGCCGACACCCACGAAGACGCCGTCATGCTCGTGCGTCAGCTCCACGCGCACGCCGTCCCCCGTGCGGACGACCTCCACGGTGCCGGCCAGCGGCCGCAGCAGGCGGTAGGTGACCGCCGTGCCGTCCGGGTGCGGGTGCGCGCCCAGCACGTCGTGCGGGGCGTGGTGACGCCCGCCGGCGACGGCGGCCAACAGCTCCTTCTCGACGGGCAGCGGGGCGGGGGTCGGGGTGCTCATGCGATCCTCTCGGGATTCGACGTTCGGTGTGCGGCGGGGCACCGGACGGTGCCGGTCCGTGTCAGGGGCGGGGCCGTCGTCGGGAAGGCAGGTCCCACGACGACGGCCGCCCGCCTCAGCGGCGGACGATCCGCAGGATGTGGGCTGGCTCCTCCCACGGGTCCAGGCGGACATAGGGGCGCTCGTCCCAGTGCCAGCGCTGACGGGTCAGCAGGTCCTCGACCTCGATGCGGCCGTGCTCGTCCCGGTCCTGCTCGCGGACCCCGAGCGCCTGGAAGTCCAGGTCCAGGGTGGCCTCGGCGACGTGGTGCGGGTCGCAGGCCACGGCCACCAGGACCACGTCGTCCGGGGTGCCGGCCGGGGCGTCCGAGACCGCGTCGGCCTCGGCGTGCGTGCCCTCCGGGGCCGCGGCACGGCGTTTGGAGAACACCAGCAGCTCCGGGTGCGTGGACAAGTGCAGGGTCAAGTTCTGCAGGTCCTGCAGCGCCGGGTGATGCGCGCGGATCTCGTTCAGGCGGGTCAGGTACGGGGCCAGGGACTCGCCCGCGGCCTCGGCGCCGGCCCAGTCACGGGGGCGGTACTCGTACTTCTCCGAGTCGATGTACTCCTCCGCGCCCGGCCGCGGGACGTGCTCGAACAGCTCGAAGCCGGCGTAGACGCCCCACAGCGGGTTGGACATCGCGGCCACCACGGCGCGGATGCGGAAGGCGCCCGGGCCGCCGCGCTGCAGGTACTCGGTGAGGATGTCCGGGGTGTTCACGAAGAAGTTCGGGCGGTAGAACCCGGCCGTCTCGGACGTGACCTCCTCCAGGTACTCGGCTAGCTCCTCCCGGGTGTTGCGCCACGTGAAGTAGCCGTAGGACTGCTGGAAGCCGACCCGGCCGAGGGCGTGCATCATCGCCGGCCGGGTGAAGGCCTCCGCCAGGAACACGACCTCCGGGGTCTCCGCGCGGACCTGGGCGATCAGCCACTCCCAGAACCACAGCGGCTTGGTATGGGGGTTGTCCACGCGGAAGATGTGCACGCCGCGGGCCACCCAGCCACGCACCACCTCGAGGACAGCCTGGGCCAGGCCCTGCGGGTCGTTGTCGAAGTTCAGCGGGTAGATGTCCTGGTACTTCTTCGGCGGGTTCTCCGCGTAGGCGATGGTGCCGTCCACGCGGGTGGTGAACCACTCCGGGTGCTCGGCCACCCAGGGGTGGTCCGGAGCGCACTGCAGGGCCAGGTCCAGGGCGAGCTCGAGCCCGTTCTCCCGGGTGGCGGCCACGAACGCGTCGAAGTCCTCCAGGGTGCCGAGGTCCGGATGCACCGCGTCGTGGCCGCCGGCCTCCGCCCCGATGGCCCAGGGCGAGCCCGGGTCCTGCTCGCCGGCGGTCAGCGTGTTGTTCGGTCCCTTGCGGTGGGCGTGGCCGATCGGGTGGATCGGCGGGACGTAGAGCACGTGGAAGCCCATGGCGGCCACGGCCGGGATGCGCTCGGCGGCACTGGCGAAGGTGCCGGAGTGCCAGGTGCCGGAGGCATCGTCGTAGCGGGCCCCCTCGGAACGTGGGAAGAACTCGTACCAGCCGCCGCGGCCGGCGAGGCTCCGCTGCACGTCCAGCGGGCACTCCTCCGAGCTGGAGAGCAGCTCGCGGATCGGGCGCTCGGCGAGCACGGCGGTCAGCTGCGGGTCCTCGGCGGCCGCCAATCGGTCGGCCGGGATCCGAGAGGCGTCCGCCAGCCCGCGGGCGGCGGCCTCGAACAGGGCACGGTCCCCGGCGGGGCGGGAGGTGTCCTCGGCCGCGCGGGCGAACAGCGCCTCGCCCTCGTCCAGCATCAGCTCCACGTCCACGCCCGCCGCGATCTTCACCTCGGCCGCGTGGTGCCAGGTGCCCACCGGGTCCGACCAGCCCTCGACCACGAAGTGGTGCAGGCCGGGACGGGACGGGCGGAGGGTGGCCAGGAACTCGTCCATGCCGGGCCGGCCGGGGCGCATGTGCACCCGCTGCACCTCAGCGCCGTCCGGGCCGATCAGGCGCACCGTGGCCCCGAGTCCGTCATGGCCCTCCCGGAAGACGGTGGCGCGGACGGGGACGTCCTCCCCCACCACGGCCTTGGCGGGGAAGCGGCCGCCCTCGACGACCGGCTCCACCTCCGTGACGGGGATGCGGCCCGTGAGGGTCACGGGGCGGGCTCCGGCGACGGAGACCGGGCGATCGGCGGACACGGCGACGTTCTGAGGCTTCTCCACGTCTGAAACGCTACCCCGCGGCAGGGGGCCGCGGGAACAGCGGCCGGACCGACGGGACGACGTCCGCCCCGAACGCCGAGCGGCCCGGACGACGGGTGCCGTCCGGGCCGCTCAGCCCCCTGTCCCCGCGGAGGGGAGAGACCGGGTCACTGGAGCATGGTCTTGTCGTCCACCACCGCGCCCTTGATCTTGCCGAACTCGGCGAGCAGGTCCTGTGCGGTCTTGCCGGCCTTCTCCTGCCCGTCCAGCTCGAGGATGATCTGGCCGTCGTGCATCATGATCAGCCGGTTGCCGACCTGCAGCGCCTGGTCCATGTTGTGCGTGACCATCAGCGTGGTCAGCCGGTGCTCGGCCACGACCTGCTCGGTCAGGCGGGTGACGAGCTCGGCGCGGGACGGGTCCAGGGCGGCGGTGTGCTCGTCCAGGAGCAGGATCTTCGGGCCGGAGAAGGTCGCCATGAGCAGGGACAGCGCCTGGCGCTGGCCGCCGGAGAGCAGACCCACCTTGGTGGTGAGGCGGTCCTCCAGGCCCAGCTCGAGCTTCTTCAGCTCCTCACGGAACAGGTCCTTGCGGGACTTTGAGACGCCGGCGGCCAGACCGCGAGCGTGGCCGCGCCGGTAGGCCAGGGCCATGTTCTCCTGGATGGTCAGGTTCGGCGCGGTGCCGGCCGTCGGGTCCTGGAACACGCGGCCGATCCACTGCGCACGGCGGTGGTCGGCAATCCTGGTGACGTCCTTGCCGCCCACGGACACCGAGCCGGTGTCCGGGGTCAGCTTGCCGGCGATCGTGTTCAGGATCGTGGACTTGCCTGCACCGTTGGAGCCGATGACCGTCACGAAGTCCCCCTCGCCCAGGTGCAGGTCGATGCCGCGCAGCGCGCGGCGCTCGTTGACGGTGTTCGGGAAGAACGTCTTGGAGACGTCGCGGATCTCAAGCACGGGTGGCCTCCTGCGTGGTCGGGGCGTCGGCCTCGGCGTCCACGGCCTTCGGTGAGGAGGTGTCCGCGGTGGCCTTGGACCGGATGCTCAGCCGCTTGGCGATGCCGAACTGCGGCAGCAGCAGGGCGATCACCACGAGGGCGGCGGAGATCAGCTTCATGTCGTTCGGATTGAGGCCGGCGTTGAGGGCCAGCTGGATGATCACGCGGTACAGCACGGCGCCGACGATCACTGCGAAGGTCGCGATGAACACGGTGCGGGTGCCGAAGATCGCCTGGCCGACGATCACCGAGGCCAGGCCCACCAGGATGAGGCCGATGCCCATCGAGATGTCCGCGAAGCCCTGGTACTGGGCCATCGCGGCGCCGCAGAGGGCGACCAGACCGTTGGAGAGCATCAGGCCGAGGATTTTCACGCGGTCCGTGGAGACGCCGTAGGAGCGGATCATCTCCTCGTTGTCGCCGGTGGCCTGCAGGGCCAGGCCCAGGTCCGTGTGCAGGAACCAGTCCAGGATCAGCTTGAGGACGAAGACGCCGACGAACAGGACCACCACGGACTGCCAGTTGCGGCCGATGCCGAAGTCGGCCAGGCCGGAGAACAGGGTGTCCTGGCCGAGCAGCGGGATGTTCGCACCGCCCATGATGCGCAGGTTGATCGAGTACAGGGCGATCATCGTCAGGATGCCCGCCAGCAGCCCATCGATCTTGCCCTTCGTGTGCAGCAGGCCCGTGATGAGGCCGGCCAGGGTGCCCACGACGAACGCCGCGACCATGGCCAGCGCCCAGTGGGTGCCGTTGGTGATCAGGATCGCCGCGGTGGCGGCACCCGAGGTGTAGGAGCCGTCGACCGTGAGGTCCGGGAAGTTGAGGATGCGGAAGGTCAGGTACACGCCGAGTGCCATCACGGCGTAGATCAGACCCAGTTCGAGCGCTGAGATCATGCGCGAAGCCTTTCTGGGAGGCGGGACGAGGCGGCGGGGAGGCGCCCTGCCCGGGCGCGCGGCCGTCGTCGTGCCGCCGGGGTCTCTCACACGGGGGCGGCCCTGCCAGGAACCGGTCCTGTCAGGGCCGCACCCGGCGCGAGCGGGAGGGTGGGTCAGTCGATGGTCTCGTCCGCGCGGTCGAGGACCTCCTGCGGGATCTCCACGCCGAACTTCTTCGCGTTCTCCGGCGCGACGACCAGCTCCAGGGCGTCCTCCGGGGAGAAGCCGACCGGCATGGACGCCGGGTCCTCGCCGTCCTTGAGGATCTTGATCGCCATCTCGCCGGCGAGCTTGCCGTGCTGCTCGTAGTCGATGCCGTAGGTGCCGAGCGCGCCGCGCTCCACGGAGTCGGTGTCCGCGGAGATCACCGGGATCTCGTTCTCCTGGCCGAAGGAGATCACGGACTCCAGGGCGGAGACCACGGCGTTGTCCGTGGGCACGTAGATGCCGTCCACATCCTTGAGGGACTGCACTCCCTGCTGGACCTCAGAGGAGTTGGTGACGGTGACGTCCTTGATCTCGATGCCCAGCTCCTTCGCGGCCTCCTTGGCCTGCTCCACCTGGGACTTCGAGTTGGCCTCGCCAGAGTTCCAGACGATGCCGACGGTCTTGACGTCCTCCTTGACGTCCAGCAGCAGCTGCAGCTGCTCCTTCACCGGGTTGCGGTCCGACTGGCCAGTGACGTTGCCGCCCGGCTCCTCCACGTCCTCGACGATGCCGGCGCCGACGGCGTCGGTGACGGCCATGAAGACCACCGGCTTGTCCTTCACCGCGGTGGCGGCGGCCTGCGCGGCGGGGGTGGCGATGGGGGCCACCAGGTCGACGTCCCCGTCCGAGGCGAACGTGGTGGCGATCGAGTTGGCGGTGGCCACCTCGCCCTGGGCGTTCTGCAGGTCGAACTCCACCTCCAGGCCGGCCTCCTCGAAGGCCTCCTGGAAGCCATCGGCGGTGGCGTCCAGCGCCGGGTGCGAGGTCAGCTGGCTGATGCCGACCGTGTAGGGGCCGTCGCCGCCGGCCTCGTCCGAGCCGGAGCCGGAGTCACCGCAGGCGGTGAGACCGAGGGCCAGGACGGCCATGGCGGCGGTGATGCGGAGCGGGGATGCGGTCCTCTTCATGGGAAGTGTCCTCAGCGGTCAGGGGTCGCGGCGGCGACCGGGGTGTGCGAGCGCTGCGGGCCGATGCCGGAGACGGTGGTCCGGCCCGCAGTGGGTCACATCGCGCGATGTGATGTGCACAACATACAACCTGGCGCGTGACTTCGGGGCACCGTGACGCGGTTCACACGCCATACCTGGACGAAACGTCAGGAATCGGCCCCTGCCGAGGCATTCCGGCCACCGGCACGCTGCACCGAGATCTCGTACAGCGAGATGCCCACGGCCATCGAGGCGTTGAGGGACTCCATGGACGAGTCGATGGGGATGGACACGATCTGCTGGCAGTGCTCCCGCACCAGGCGGGACAGGCCCTTGCCCTCGGCACCCACCACCAGCACGAGCGGCTCGGTGGCCAGCTCCAGGCCCGGCAGGGACACGTCCCCGCCGCCGTCCAGGCCGAGCACGAAGTACCCCATGCGGTGCAGCTCGGCCAGCGTGGTGTTGAGGTTGCCGGCCTGCGCCACCGGGACGCGGGCGGCCGCGCCGGCGGAGGTGCGCCAGGCGGTGGCGGTGACGCCCACGGAGCGCCGGGAGGGGACCACCACGCCGTCCGCGCCGAACGCGGAGCCGGAGCGGATGATGGCGCCCAGGTTGCGCGGGTCCGTGATGCCGTCCAGCGCGAGGAGCAGCGGCGGCGTACGCAGGTGCCCGGCCTCGTGCTTCTGGAGCGTGGTGCGCGCCAGGCCCAGGGCGTCCGCGTAGTCATAGGGCGGGATCTGCAGGACCAGGCCCTGGTGGATGGCCTCGCCGGACATGCGGTCCAGCTCCGGCTTGGTGTTCTCCATGACCGGGATGCCCTGCTCGGCACACTGGCGCAGGGCCTCCTTCACGCGGTCGTCCACCTCGATGCGGGTGGCCACGTGCAGCGCCTTCGCCGGGATGCCGGCGCGCAGCGCCTCGACCACCGGGTTGCGACCCGAGACGGTCTCGTCCGCCGTGGAGGACCGCTGCCGACGCTGCGGTGCCGGGCGCTTGGCGGCCGCACGCTCGGCGAGCTGCTTGCTGCGGTACGCCTTGTGGTACGGGCGGTCCTCAGCCTTCGGCGTCGGGCCCTTGCCCTCGAGCGCCTTGCGGCCGTGGCCGCCGGTGCCCTTGACGGGGCCCTTCTTGCCCTTGGGCTTGCGGGAACCGCCGGAGCGGGGTGCGGACGACATGGCGTCTCCTTACGGGAGTCTTGCAGGTCCGGGCACGACGACGGCCGCCCGGCTGGGCATTCAACGGCCAGTCTAGTGGCGCTCGCCTCCGCCGCCGGCGGGTACCCGGCTCAGCCCTCCAGGCGCCACGTGGCGCCCTCGGCGCCGTCCTCCACCACGATCCCCGCGGCCGTCAGCGCGTCCCGGATGCGGTCCGCGGTGGCCCAGTCCTTCTCCGCACGGGCCTGTGCACGCGCCTCGATCTGCGAGCGCACCAGCGAGTCCAGGGCGTCGGCCGCTGGGCCGGCAGCACCGGGGGCGCCCTCGGGGACGTCGTCCAGGCCGAGGATGCCGGTCATGGCGGTGACCTCCGCGTACCGGGCGGCCACGGACTCGGTGTCCTGCGCGGCCAGGGCGGAGTTGCCGGACCGGACGGCCTCGTGCAGGACGGCGAGCGCCTGCGGCACGTTGAGGTCGTCCTCCATGGCAGCGCGGAAGGCCTCCGGGGCATGCGCGCCCAGGGGCGTGCCGTCGTCGTGCAGCCCGGCGGAGTCCCCCAGGAACGCGACGGCGCGGGACACGAAGTTCTCGATGCGCTCCACTGCGGCCTCGGCCTCGTCCAGGGCGCCCGGGCGGTAGTCCAGCTGCGAGCGGTAGTGCGCCTGACCCAGGAAGTAGCGGACGGCCTTCGGGCGGGCCATCTGCATCATCTCCTCCGGGGAGATGGTGTTGCCGATGGACTTGGACATCTTCTCGCCCTCGTAGGTGACGAGGCCGTTGTGCAGCCAGAAGCGCGCGAACCGGTCCCCGGCGGCCGAGGACTGCGCCAGCTCGTTCTCATGGTGCGGGAAGCGCAGGTCCAGGCCGCCGCCGTGGATGTCGAACTCGGCGCCGAGGTACTTCGTGGCCATCGCGGAGCACTCCAGGTGCCAGCCCGGGCGGCCGCGGCCCCACGGGGAGTCCCACTGCGCGGTCTGAGGCTCACCGGCCTTCGCACCCTTCCAGAGGGCGAAGTCGCGGGGGTCCCGCTTGCCGCGCGGGTCCGCGTCCGGGGCGTCCTGCATGTCCTCCACCCGCTGACGGGTGAGGGAGCCGTAGGCCTCGAAGGAGCGGACGTCGAAGTACACGTCCCCGGAGTCGTCCGAGGCGGGGTAGGCGTGGCCACGATCCATCAGGCGCCGGATGAGCGCGAACATCTCGGTCACGTGGCCGGTGGCACGCGGCTCGTAGGTCGGGCGGCGGACCCCGAGGGCCAGGTAGGCGGCGTCGAACGCCTTCTCGAAGCGGTAGGCCAGCGCCCACCACTGCTCGCGGGCCGGGTACAGGGCGGAGGCCTCGAAGCCCTCCTCCATGGATGCGGCGGAGCGGTCCAGGATCTTGTCGTCGATGTCCGTGACGTTGCGGACCGAGGTGACCTTGAGGCCGGAGGCCTCGAGCCAGCGGATCAGGATGTCGAAGACGATGGCGCTGCGCACGTGACCCACGTGGGGCATGCCCTGCACGGTGGCGCCGCAGTAGTAGACCGACGCCTCGCCGGGGCGGACGGGGACGAAGTCGCGGACCTGGGCTGCCTGGGTGTCATAGAAACGCTGTGCCACGGTCCCCGATCCTATCGGGGTGCGGGCGTTGGCGGGACGGCGCCGTCAGCGGGCGTCCCGCGGGTACACCAGCGCCGTGGCGATCGCGGCCGCCCCCTCGCCCCGGCCGGTGAGGCCCAGGCGGTCCGTGGTGGTGCCGGAGACGGACACCGGGGCACCGGCCGCCTCGGAGAGGGCCGCCTGCGCCTCGTCACGGCGGGTGCCGATCTTCGGCCGATTGCCCACCACCTGCACCGCGATGTTGCCGATTTCGAAGCCGGACTCCCGGACCAGCCGGGCGGCCTCGGCGAGCAGCGTGACCCCGGAGGCGCCGGCGAACTCGGGACGCCCGGTGCCGAAGTGCTGCCCCAGGTCCCCGATGCCCGCGGCGGAGAAGAGGGCGTCGCAGCTGGCGTGCGCGGCGACGTCCGCGTCCGAGTGCCCGGCCAGGGCGGGCTCGCCCGGCCAGTGCAGGCCCGCCACCCAGCAGCCGCGCTTGGCAGCGGCCCGGTGCTCCTCGGCGTCCGGGCCCTCGCGGTCCGGGTCCGCGACCGCATGCACGTCCACCCCGATGCCCGTGCGAGGCAGCGGGAACGGGTAGGCCCGGCGGTCGGCGGGCGCGGCGTCCTGCGGGGAGGTGCTCTGAGCGGCGGTGTTCTCGGTCATGACAGGCTCCTGCGGGCGATGAGGGCGGCGGCTGTCTCCAGGTCCGCCGGCGTGGTGATCTTGAAGGCGTCCGCATGGCCGCGGACCACGCGGACGGGATGCCCGGCGGCCTCCATGACCATCGCGTCGTCTGTGAGGGCGGCGGCGTCCAGCTCCGGATCACGGCGCACCTGCTCGTGCGCGGCCAACAGCGCGTCCAGGTCGAAGCCCTGCGGCGTCTGCACGGCCCGCAGCGTGGCCCGCGAGGGGGTCCTGACGACGGTCTCCGCGCCGTCCGCGTCCACCCTCACCTCCTTGACGGTGTCCGTCACCGGCGCCGCCGGGATCACGGCGTCGGCGGAGCCGAGCGCCGCGACCACCGCGGCAAAGACGGACGGGGGCGTAAACGGCCGGGCAGCGTCGTGGACGAGCACGAGGTGACGGTCGGCACCGAGGCGGGGGCCGTCGTCGGGAAGGAGGTCCGGGGAGGAGGTGCCGGGGGCGGCAGTGCCGGGGTCTGTGGCGCCCAGCAGGCGGGCGACCTCGGCCAGGCCCGCGGCCACCGAGTCCGCGCGCTCGGCGCCGCCGGGGACGCACGAGGCGGTCATGCCCAGGCGGAGGGCGGCCTCCTCGACGATCGCCGTGACCTCCGCACGCGCGACGGCCTCCGGCGGGACCAGCACGACCACGACCGCCACCTGCGGCAGCCGCGCCACGGTCTCGAGGCCGTGCTCGAGGAGCGTGCGGCCGTCTGACAGCGGCGCGAGGGCCTTCGGCATACCCGCGCCCAGGCGGGTTCCAGAGCCCGCAGCGGCAAGCAGGACGGCAGTGGACATCAGGACTCCTTCGGAGGGCGGGGTGCTCCCCCATTCCTACCCCACGGGCTTTCGGGCCGCACGGACGGGAGGAGACGGGGGCGCGACACGGACGCGACAGCCTCCCGAACGACAGCGTGGGGGACGGGGTGAAACGGCTGGGGGCGGAGAAGGCAGACGACCCGCCCGCTGCGCGGTGCAGCGGACGGGTCGTCGACTCAAGCCTGCGCGGGCCCGGACTCAGCCTTCGAGCGTCTTGTCCAGGATGCCCTCGGCCTCTTCCTCGGAGACCTTCTTCGCCAGCGCCAGCTCGGAGACGAGCACCTGACGCGCCTTGGACAGCATGCGCTTCTCGCCTGCGGACAGGCCGCGGTCCTGATCGCGGCGCCACAGGTCACGGACGACCTCGGCCACCTTGATGACGTCGCCCGAGGCCAGCTTCTCCAGGTTCGCCTTGTAGCGGCGGGACCAGTTGGTCGGCTCCTCCACGTGCTCGGCCTGCAGCACCTCCACGACGTGCTCGAGGCCCTCCTTGTCCACGACGTCCCGGACGCCGACGAGGTCAACGTTCTCCGCCGGGACCTCGATGGTCAGGTCGCCCTGCGCCACCTTGAGCTTGAGGTACATCTTCTCTTCGCCCTTGATGGTCCGCATCTTGATCTCCTCGATGCGAGCTGCACCGTGATGCGGGTAGACGACGGTCTCTCCGACCTCAAAAACCATGTATTCGGCCCCTTTCGTGACGCTTCAGTCTATCACGGGCGCACCGCCGCGCGGAGTGTCGGAGCGAGGGCGGGCGACGGCACTGTGATAGGGGACCGCACCGCCGTCACAGGCACGGGCAGGACGACTTGTGCGATAGGCTGGCCCCAACCGTCCGCACGCCCCGTCCGCACGCCCGCGTGCACCCTGGTCCGCACCGCTTTGAGGAGATCATCGTGAACACCGTCGCCACCCGGTCCGCACGCCTGCGTCGCCTGGGCGCGGGCTCCGCCGCCGCCGTCGCCCTGCTGGCGGCCACCGGCTGCAGCGCCGTCAGCCCGATCGCCACCGGCATCCCGTACTCGCCGAGCGACGGCATCGTGGCCGACATGGGGGACGCCGGAGTGCGCAACCTCGCCGTCGTCTCGACCGGCGCCGAGGAGCAGGGCCGCGTGATCGGCTCGGTCGTGAACAGGTCCCAGGCGGACATGACCGTCACCGTCGAGGTCTCCGGCACGTCCCAGGACGTCGACGTCCCGGCCGGCAAGGTCGTCTCCCTCGAGGACGAGGAGTTCATTGTGGACCAGGCCGGCGCGGACGCCGGCCAGTACACCGAGGGCGCCCTCTCGGTGGACGGCGAGTCCCAGGACGTGCAGGTCCCGGTGCTCGGACCCACCATGAAGGAGTACCAGGACCTCGTCCCCGGCGGCTTCGACGAGGCCGAGTGGACCGACCACCTGCAGGAGGAGACCCACCACTACGGCACCGAGCACTGACGCTCACCCCGCCGACACCGCGAAGGCCCCGCCTCCCCATCCGGGAGGCGGGGCCTTCGCCGTGCTGCCGGGCCGCGGCGCCTCCCGCACGGAGCGGCGCCGCGGACGCTCAGGCCTCGAACTTGTAGCCCAAGCCGCGCACCGTCACCAGGTGGCGCGGGCTCGAGGGGTCCGGCTCGATCTTCGAGCGCAGGCGCTTCACGTGCACGTCCAGGGTCTTGGTGTCCCCCACGTAGTCCGAGCCCCACACGCGGTCGATCAGCTGGCCGCGGGTGAGCACCCGGCCGGCGTTGCGCAGCAGCATCTCCAGGAGCTCGAACTCCTTCAGCGGCAGGGAGACCGGCTCCCCGTCCACGGACACCACGTGGCGCTCGATGTCCATGCGCACCGGGCCGGCGGCCACGGTGGTGGTCACCAGCTCCTCCGGCTCCCCCTGGCGTCGCAGCACCGCACGCACACGCGCGACGAGCTCGCGGGAGGAGTACGGCTTCGTCACGTAGTCGTCCGCGCCGAGCTCCAGGCCGACCACCTTGTCCACCTCGGAGTCCTTCGCGGTGAGCATGATGATCGGCACGTTGGAGCGCTGACGGATCTGCCGGCACACCTCCGTGCCGGACATGCCCGGCAGCATCAGGTCCAGCAGGACCAGGTCCGCGCCGGAACGCTCGAACTCTGCCATCGCGGCGTTGCCGTCCGCGGCCACCGAGACCTCGAAGCCCTCCTTGCCGAGGAGGTAGGACAGCGGATCGCTGAACGACTCCTCGTCCTCCACGATCAGGATGCGGCTCATGCGCGTTTCTCCTTCCGAAGTGCCTGTCGGCTGGGGGCGGCGCCCGCGAGGGCCCCGCCGTTGCGGGTGGCGTCGACGTCCTCGACGACGCTGTGGTCCTGGTCGCCGCCGCTCCACAGCGGCAGACGGACGGTGAAGGTGGAACCCCGGCCCGGCTGGGACCACACGGTCACCTCACCGCCGTGGTTGGCGATGACGTGCTTGACGATGGACAGCCCCAGGCCGGTGCCGCCGGTCTGGCGGGACCGGGCGGTGTCCACCCGGTAGAAGCGCTCGAAGACGCGCTCCTGCTCCTCCGGACTGATGCCGATGCCCTGGTCCGTCACCGTGACCTGGGCAAGGCCGTCCACCGCCGACAGGCCGACGCCCACCGTAGTGTGGTCCGGCGAGTAGCGCACGGCGTTGTCCACCAGGTTGCGGACGGCCGTCATCAGCTGGTCCGCGTCCCCGTGCACGGGGTGCGGGATCGAGCCGCCGACCTTCAGGGTGATGTCCCGTGCGTCCGCGGTCAGGCGGAGGCGGTCTACGGCGTCGGTGACCACCTTCTCCATGTCCACCGGACGCCCCTCGTGGACGATGTCCTTCGACTGCAGCCGGGACAGCTCGATGATGTCCTGCACCAGTGCAGCCAGGCGCACTGACTCGATCTGCAGGCGACCCGCGAAGCGGTGCACCGCGTCCTCGTCCTCCGCGGCGTCGTCCAGGGCCTCCGCCAGCAGAGAGATGGCGCCGACGGGCGTCTTCAGCTCATGGGAGACGTTGACGACGAAGTCGTCGCGCATCGCCTCCGTGCGGGTGATCTCGGTGCGGTCATCCGCGAGGATCAGGATGTGCTCGTTGTCCAGCGGTGCCACGCGGAGCTGGACCACGATGCTGCCCTGCCCCAATGGGCCGCGCGGCAGCTCGTAGCGCCGCTCCACCGTGACTCCCTCGGCGCGGACACGGCCCGTGAGCTCGCGGAGCTGGTCGTGGACGAGGCGGTAGCCGCGCACCAGGCCGAACGCATACGCCGAGGGGTTGGCTCGGACGACGCCGTCCACGGCGTCCACGACGACGTAGGCGCGCCCGATGACGGAGAGCACCTCGGCCGCACCGGGGGGGAGGGTGGGCTCGTCGACCGTCAGGTCGACGGTGCGGCTGCGCTCCGAAGCCCGGAACGCCAGCATGGAGGCCACCCCGACGGCGAGGCCGATCGCTCCGCAGAGCAGGCCGATGATCACGGGGTCCACGCCCCCAGACTAGCCGGTGGGAGGCGCCTCAAGACCCGCCCGGCGGGCTTAGCCCGCAGGCCAGCCCCAGTTCAGGCGCTGTTCATCTGCACCCGCCAGACTCTCTCTTCGGCCCTGTGTCCCCACGGGCCGTCCCGACCATCGCCTGGAGGCCCCATGCGCGAGCTGTTCCGCGCCAACCTGAGCCGCCTCGGCAAGGATCTGACGACCATCGCAGAACTCGTGCACCGGGCCGCAGACGACGCCCGCGCCGCCCTGGAGACCGCCGACGTGCACCGCGCCGAGCAGGTCATCTCCGAGGATGCCCGCATCGACCGCCTCCAGGAGCAGCTGGACGAGCAGGCCATCCAGCTGCTGGCCCTCCAGGCCCCGGTGGCCTCGGACCTGCGGACCGTGGTGGCGGCCCTGCGCATGAGCACGTCGCTGGAACGCATGGGGGACCTCGCACGGCACATCGCCCAGCTCACCCGCCTGCGCTACCCGGAGCTCGTGATCCCGGAGTCCGTGCGCCCCACCTTCGCCGCCATGGCGGACGACACCGTGGACGCCGCGGCGCAGACGGCCCTGTTGCTCGAGACCCAAGACCTCGGCCATGCGGACGCGATTGCCGAGCTGAACGAGCGCGTCAACGGCCACCACGTCAGCGTGTTCCGGGCGATCGCCGCCCCCACCTGGAACGAGACCGCCGCCACCACCACGGACGTCACCCTGGCCTCCCGCTACCTGGAGCGCTTCACGGACCACGCCGTGTCCGTGGCCGGGAAGATGCGCTACCTGGTCACCGGCCAGTGGCCCTCCCACCAGGACACCTGAGCCGCACACCCGCAGAGCATGCGACGGGGCGCCGTCGGGACGTCAGATCGTCCCGACGGCGCCCCGTCGTCCGTGCTCCGGCCGGAGCCGGTCCGCCTCAGTGCTTGGCGTCGCCCTGGGCGGCGACCGCCGCGGCACCGGCGGCGGCGGCCTCCGGGTCCAGGTAGCGGCCGCCCGGGGTGATCGGCTTCAGGTCCTCGTCCAGCTCGTAGACGAGCGGGATGCCGGTGGGGATGTTGAGGGCGGCAATGTCCTCGTCCGAGATGCCGTCCAGGTGCTTCACCAGGGCCCGCAGGGAGTTGCCGTGCGCGGCCACTAGGACGGTCCTGCCAGCCTTCAGGTCCGGGACGATCTCGCCCTCCCAGTACGGCAGCAGACGGTCGATGACCATCTTCAGGGCCTCGGTGCGCGGGGCCTCGTCGCCCAGGGCCGCGTAGCGGACGTCGTCGGCCTGGGAGAACTCGGAGGCGTCGTCCAGCTCCGGCGGCGGGGTGTCGAAGGAGCGGCGCCAGATCATGAACTGCTCCTCGCCGAACTCGTCCTTCACCTGGGCCTTGTCCTTGCCCTGCAGGGCTCCGTAGTGGCGCTCGTTGAGGCGCCAGCTGCGCTTGACGGGGATCCACTGGCGGTCTGCGGACTCGAGGGCCAGGTTCGCGGTGGTGATCGCGCGCTTCAGCAGCGAGGTGTGCAGCACGTCCGGGAGCAGTCCCTCATCCTTGAGGAGCTCTCCGCCGCGCGCTGCCTCGTCGCGGCCCTTCTGGGTCAGCGGCACATCGACCCAGCCGGTGAACAGGTTCTTCTCGTTCCATTCGCTCTGGCCGTGACGGAGCAGGACCAGCGTGTAGGTGTTGTTCGCCATGCCGCCAGTCTATGCCGGTCCAGGGGCACTGGCCCGTGCCGCTCCCCGCCTACCCTGGAGGCATGGTCGAGAAGGCACGCCGGCTGCATCGGGAGCCCGAGGGCGCGGTCGCACGCCGGGGCGTCCGGCCTGCGCGCCCCCGGGGACACATCACCCGCGGCACCACCGCCGCCCAGCGCATGCGCCGCGTGGACCGCTGGCTCCTGGACGTGCATTCCCCGCTGCTGCGCTCGGTGCCGCGGCCGTTGCTGGCGGACGTCGGCTATGGCGCCGAACCCGTCACAGCCGTGGAGCTGCTCCAGCGTGTCCGAACCGTGGCCCCGGACGCGGAGCTGATCGGACTCGAGATCGACCCGGCCCGCGTGGCGCACGCCCGCGCCACGGCCCCGCCCATGGCGGGACTGTCCTGGGCGGTCGGCGGCTTCGAGGTCCCTGCTCCGCGTCCACCGCAGGTGGTCCGCGCCTTCAACGTTCTGCGCCAGTACGACGAGCAGGACGTCCCCGAGATCTGGCGGCTGCTCACCACCGCGCTGGCGCCGGGCGGCGTCCTCGTGGAGGGCACCTGCTCGGAGAACGGCCGCCGCGCCGCCTGGGTCGACCTGCGCGCCACGGGACCGGTCTCGCTCACCCTGGCCGCCCGGTTCGGGGAGCTCGAGCGGCCCTCCGAGATCGCCGAGCGGCTGCCGAAGGCGCTGATCCATCGCAACGTTCCCGGCGAGCCGGTGCACCGGTTCCTGGCCGCCGCGGACGAGGCCTGGGCACTCCACTCCCCGCTGGCCCCCTACGGCATGCGTCAGCGCTGGGTGGGGATGTGCCGCACGCTGCGGGACCGCGGCTGGCCGGTCCTGGGCCGTCAGGCCCAGTGGCGCCGGGGTGAGGTGAGCGTGCGCTGGGAGGCGGTGGCGCCGTCGTGGTGGTCCGAGGAGTGACCCTGCCAAGGGGAGGTGCCGACGGACGGTAACCCCGTCCGGCGCCCGGGGGTCACCAGCCGGCGCGACCGCCGCTGTAGAGGTTCATCTGCTCACGCGGACCCGCCAGGTACACCGCCGCAATGCAGACAGCGATGATGCCGAACATGCCGAGGCCGCCCATGCCCGTGAAGACGCCGAGGGCCCCCACCACCGCGGCGGCCCCGGTGAGCAGCAGCCAGAACCGCTTCTCCCGGATGCCGGCGCGCAGGTAGTCCTCGGGACGACGCCGGGCGGCGTCGACCACGGCCCAGAGCTCCAGGGCGAGGGCGACGATGCCGAGGGCGAACATCAGCCAGTACTCGAACATCAGGCCGTACACGAACGGATGGGTCATGCCCGCCAGTCTACGCGGGCGCCTCCCCGCACAGCCGTGAGCGGACGGGGCGTGCCGGGCACCGGGGCCGATAGGCTGGGCGGGTGGAACAGCCAGCTGACGCACGCGGCCTCTTCGTGGCCTTTGAGGGACCCGACGGCTCGGGCAAGTCGACCCAGGCCCGCGCCTTCGCGGCCGCCTGGGCGGAGGCCGGACACTCTGTCCACCTGACCCGCGAACCCGGCGGAACGGACCTCGGAGAACGCCTGCGCTCCCTGGTCCTGGACCCGGAGCACGCACCGATCGACCCGCGCACCGAGGCGCTGCTGTTCTCTGCCGCACGCGCCGCCCACGTGCACCGCTGCATCCGCCCGGCCCTCGCGTCCGGGACGACTGTGGTGACGGACCGCTTCATCGACTCCTCGGTGGCCTACCAGGGAGTGGGCCGTGGACTCGGGCCGGAGCGGATCGCCGAGCTGAACCGGTGGGCCGTGGACGGCACGCTCCCGGACCTCACCGTGGTGCTGGACCTGGACGCGGAGACCGCCGCCGCTCGGCGCACCGCCCGCCAGGACACCGATGGCACCGGTCCGGACCGGCTCGAACAGGAGACCGCCCACACCCACGAGCAGCTGCGCGGCTCCTTCCTGGAGCAGGCCGCCGCCGCCCCGGAACGGTACCTGGTGCTGGACGCGACCACCCCCATCGAGCAGCGGACCGCCGAGATCCGGGCCCGCCTGGAGCAGATCGCCGCGGGCCGGGGCCACGCGACCCGGACGGCTCCGGCGACCGCGACGCAGTCATCCGCGGGGACCGAGCCGAAGGCCACGGCGGGGACCGAGCCGGAGGCCGCCCGATGAGCGCGCCCGCGGTGTTCGCCGACCTGGCCGGCCAGGACGCCGTGGTGGAGCAGCTCACCCGCGCCGCCCGGCAGGAACGTCCCACCCACGCCTGGCTGTTCACCGGACCGCCCGGCTCCGGCCGCTCCACCGCCGCGCGCGCCTTCGCCGCCGCCTTGCAGTGCGAGGCCGACGCCCCGGAGGACCGCGGATGCGGGCAGTGCCACGCCTGCACCACCGTCATGGGCGGCACCCACCCGGACGTCACGATCCTGGCCACCGAGAGCGTCAGCTACAAGATCGAGGACGTCCGTGACCTCGTGGAGGCGGCCCAGTCCCGCCCCGCCACCGGCCGCTGGCGTGTCTTCCTCATGGAGGACGCGGACCGCATGACCGAGCGCGCCACCAACGTACTCCTCAAGGCCATCGAGGAGCCCCCGGAGCGCGTGATCTGGATGCTCTGCACGCCGTCCCCCGCGGACGTGCTGCCCACCATCCGTTCCCGGTGCCGTGCCGTCACCCTGCGCATCCCCTCCGTCCAGGACGTGGCGGACCTGCTCGTGCGGCGCGACCGGCTCGACGCCGAGACCGCGCTGCTGACCGCGCGCATCTCCCAGTCCCACGTGGGCATGGCCCGTCGCCTCGCCCAGGACCCCGAGGCCCTCGCCCGCCGCGAGGAGATCCTCTCCCTGCCCCTGCGCAGCAGCGCCGTCTCCGACGCCATGGGCATGGCCGCACACCTGGTGAAGGTCGCCAAGGACGAGGCCGAGGCCTCGGCCGAGGCCCGCAACGCCGACGAGCTGGCGACCCTGCGCCGCCAGCTCGGCATCGCCGAGGACGAGCAGGTCCCGGCGAAACTGCGCCACCACGTCAAGCGGCTCGAGGAGGACCAGACCCGCCGACGCCGGCGCAGCGTGCACGACTCCCTGGACCGGGCGATGATCGACCTGTTCGGCCTGTTCCGGGACGTGCTGGCCGTGCAGCTCGGCGCGGAAGGCGAGCTCATCAACGAGCACCGCCGCGCCGAGATCGCCTCCTACGCCCACGGTGCTGCCGGCAGCTCCGCCGAGGTGGTCGCCCGCATTGACGCCATCAACCTGGCCCGCGAGCGACTGGCCGGCAACGTTCCGGAGCAGCTGGCGGTCGAGGGACTGATGCTCGCACTGCTGCCCGCTCGGACGCGCACCCCGCGCCCGCGGCGCTGAGGCCCCGGACGCCCGCGCCAGTCAAGGCGCGGCGAGGCGCTCGGCGAGGTCCGGGACGTCCGCCAGCAGCGGCACCACGGCGTCCGCGCCGGCCGCGGACAGCGCGTCCGCGTCGTCCTCCCCGCTGAGCACCCCTACCACCAGGCCGGCTCCGGCCCGACGGCCGGCACGCACGTCCGCCTCGGTGTCCCCCACCGTCAGCACGGAGCGCACGTCCTCCAGGTCTAGGGCCAGCAGGGCCGTGAGCACCATGTCCGGATAGGGCACCCCGCGTCCGGCGTCGTCCGGGGACAGGCTCAGGTCCGCCAGGCCCATCCAGCCCAACGACTCCAGCAGTGTGTTCTGGGTGTGCCGCGCGAACCCCGTGGCCAGGCACAGCGCCATCCCCTGCTCCCGGAGCCGCTCCAGCGCGTCCACGGCACCGGGCTGCGGCTCCGCCCCATGCTCCGCGATCAGCGCGTCCAGCCGCTCCTCGAACGTGCGCACCGCGGCGCGCGCCGTGGCCCGGTCTCCGAAGACCGAGGCGAAGACCTCCGTGCGGGAGGTGCGGCGCCGGCGTCGGAACGCGGCCACATGGAAGGCCCGCTCCGGGTGCCCCTCCCCCACGCCGTGCGCGTCCAGCGCCTCCGTGAAGGCCGTGTCCTGCAGACCGGTGTCCACGATCGACGTCCCGGACATGTCCACCACCGCCAGACGCAGCGGGACGGACAGCGGCCGGGGATCGACGGGCGAGGAGCGCGGAGGCAGGGGCTGGGTGGTCATGGAATCCACTCCAGCGGCCGCGTCTGACGCCTCCGTGGCCTGTGGGTGAACTGCGGCGGAGGTCTGGGTCACAGATCGGGGACGGCCGCCCCGCCCTCCTACCTCCGGGCCGGGCGCCCGTTTTTGCCGTCCGGCACCCCCTCCGGGTAGCATGGCAAGCCGTGGCCGTACGGCCGCGTGCCTCCTTAGCTCAGTTGGCCAGAGCAGCTCCCTCGTAAAGAGCAGGTCGCCGGTTCGAATCCGGCAGGGGGCTCCACTCCACGAGGCCCCGCCACCGGTGTATCGGTGACGGGGCCTCGCCGTGTGTCCGGGCCTCGGCTTGCGGCGCCCACCCGTCCGGCGCTCACCCGTCGGGGGCGAGCGGCCCTGTGCCCGCTCAGCCCGGCGCGACCTCGTGGGCGCGACGCACGTGGGCGAGGGTGCGCTCGGCGTGCCGGCCGACGGCGTCCGAGCCGGTCTGACGCAGCCGGAACATGGCCATCGCCTGCGCGGTGGCCGCCAGCTGGTGGGCGGCGCGGGAGAGCTCGCGGTGTGTCTCGGCGGCGGCCGACGGGATGCGGTGGTCCTCCGTGGCCGGATACGCGCGCTGCATGCGCACACAGAGATCCCGGACCTCCGGAAGCGTCTCCGAGAGCACGTTGGCCGCGTGCACCACCCCGTTCAGCTCGTCCGTGCCCAGCTCGGAGCGAGCCTCGGCTTCCTGCAACATCTGCCAGCAGCGGTCAAGGGCACGCACGAAGCGGTCGTGGTCCCGGCGCCACAGCCCCGTGCCGAGCTCCCGCTCGTCCGCGCGGGCCTGGCGCATGCGGGCGAAGGGTCCGCGCCTCATGCGGACTCCCCCGCGGCCGGCGCGGCCGGCCCGCCGGCGAGCGCCTCGTCCACCACGAGCACCACGCGCCCGGCACGGTCCTGCCCCTCGAAGTGCTCGTGGGCGGCCACCACGTCCTCCAGCGGGAAGGTAGCGTCCACGGAGAGCCGCACGCGGCCGTCCGCCACCAGGGGCAGGGCAGCCTTCGCGGTGCCGGCCACCACGTGGGCCTTCTCGGCCCGGGTGCGGGCGCGGAGGGTGGAGCCGGTGAGCCAGCCGCGCTTGGCCACGAGCTTCATGATGTTGAAGGACTCGGCTTTGAGACCTCCCTGCACGGCGATCACCACGATGCGTCCCTCCGGGGCCAGCGCGTCCACGTTCGGGGCGAGGTAGGGAGCGCCGACCACATCCAGGATCACATCCGCACCGTGGCCGTCCGTGTGCTCGCGCAGCCAGTCCGCGAAGCCGCCGGGCTCGCCTGCCTCGGCGGCCGCCCGGTGGTCGAACGCGGCCTCCGCACCGAGCCCCTCGGCGCGGGCGCACTTCTCCGGCCCGCCGGCCGTGGCGAACACGCGGGCCCCGAGGGCGCGCAGGTACTGCACGGCGAAGGAGCCGATGCCGCCGGATGCGCCGTGCACCAGCACCACGTCCCCAGCCGAGACGGCGCCGCGCTCGGACAGGTTCGTCCAGACCGTGCAGGCGACCTCGGGGAAGGCCGCGGCGTCCGTGAGGGACATGCCCTCCGGGACCGCCATCAGCTGGCCGACGGGCACGCAGACGAACTCCGCGGCGCCGCCGCCGGCCAGCAGGGCGCAGACCCGGTCCCCCACGGCGAGCGCGGTCTGCTCCTCGGCGCCGGGGCCGAAGGAGGCCACCACTCCGGAGGCTTCGAGGCCGAGCACCTCGGACGCGCCCTGCGGCGGCGGGTAGTGGCCCTGACGCTGCATGACGTCCGCGCGGTTCACGCCGGCGGCGGCCACCTTCACGAGGGCCTCGCCCGGCCCGGGGACCGGCACGGCCTCCTCCACGACGCGCAGCACCTCGGTGCCGCCAGCGCCGTCGCACCGGACCGCACGCATCGTCGCCGGCTCGTCTATGCCGCGGGTGGTGGGTGCCGTCATGCGTCTGTCCTCCTGGGTACCGGGGCGGGCCCGGGCGGTCGCTGCGGGTGGGGTCCCATCTTCCCCCGCGCCGCCCGGGGCCCTCAAGGCAGGCGGACCCGCATCGTCATGCACGGGTAGAGTGGGACGGACGCCCCGCCGGGTCCACCCGGCTCGGGGACGGGGATGGTTGTCCGAGCGGCCGAAGGAGCCGGTCTTGAAAACCGGTGTGCGGTGACCCCGTACCGAGGGTTCGAATCCCTCACCATCCGCTGACACCTCCGACGACGGCTCCGTCGCCTCCGCAGGCGACGGAGCCGTCGTCGTCTCCTTGCCCCCGCCGGCCCTGAGCGCCGGCCCAGCCCACCGCCATGAGGGCGTCACACGCGGGCCTGCCTCAGATCACAGCGGACGGACATGTGTGACCCACATCGTGTTCACCTGGACGAAAACTGGCCGTGATCAGATCGATTCATGCGCCCGGTGACCGTCCGGCCGCATCACCCGCATCCGCACGAGGCCCGCGGCGCCCCACCGCCCGGGCATGAGGAGACATCCCGTGTCGTACTTCTTCCGCCGCCGTGCCGCGGCCACCGCCGCCTGCGCCACTCTGGTCCTGGCCCCTGTGGCTGCCGCCCCCGCGATGGCCGCCGAGACCTCTGAGGGATCGAAGACGATCTCCATCCTGTCCTTCAACGACTTCCACGGTGCCCTGTCCGCGGACTACGCCGGCACCCAGTTCGCCGACACCGTCGAGGACTACCGCAAGGCCTTTGAGGCCGAGCACGGCGCCGACTCCACGCTGCTCACCAGCGCCGGCGACCTGATCGGCGCCTCCGCCTCCGTGTCCAACGTGCAGCAGGACCTGCCGACCATCGACGTGATGAACGCCCTCGGCCTGGACGTCCTCACCGCCGGCAACCACGAGTTCGACAAGGGCCTGGACGACCTGACCGGCCGAGTGGCCGAGCGCGCCCAGTTCCCGGTGATCGCCGCCAACTTCGTGGACCCGCAGTCCAAGGAGCCGGTGCTCACCTCTCACAAGGTGTTCGACGTCAACGGCGTGCGCGTGGCCGTGATCGGCGCCGTGCCGAACGACCTCTACTCCACCACCACCGCCGCCGGCCTGCAGGGCATGGAGGTCACCGCCCTCGTGGACGCCGTCAACGGTGTGGCGGACCGCCTGGCCGCGAACGGCGACGCCGACGTGATCGTGGCGTCCTACCACGACGGCGCCTCCGGCTCCGGCGAGCTGGCTGACGAGATGGCCCGCAACAGCATCTTCCGCGGCATGGTCGAGGACACCTCGGCGAACGTGGACATGGTCTTCAACGGCCACTCTCACCAGCTCTACAGCTACGAGACCGACCTGGACGGCATGCGCCGCCCGGTCATGCAGGCCGGCTCCTCCGGTTCCCACCTCGCTGCCGTCGAGCTGACCTACGACCCGGCCACGGACACCGTCTCCGGCGTGGAGCAGCAGCTGATCGAGCGCTCCACCCAGGACCCGGCCGAGGCCGCTGCCGAGTCCCCGGTGACCGCCGAGGTCTACGCCATCGAGCAGGACGCCGTGGCCGTGTTCAAGGAGAAGCAGTCCACCGTCATCGCGGACCTGGACGGCTCCCTGACCACCGACTACGCCGACGTTCTCGCCGCCGGCGGCACCTGGCGCGCCGGCGGCTCCCGCACCGCCGAGACCACCCTGGGCAACTGGGTGGCCGACGGCCTGAAGCACACCGTCGCCGCTGCGGGCCCGGAGGTCGACCTGGGCGTCACCAACCCGGGCGGCCTGCGCTCCGAGATCATCGAGGA
This sequence comes from Micrococcus luteus, assembly GCA_047414615.1. Classification (GTDB taxonomy): domain Bacteria; phylum Actinomycetota; class Actinomycetes; order Actinomycetales; family Micrococcaceae; genus Micrococcus; species Micrococcus luteus_B. The sequence goes on along the minus strand of CP179711.1, from coordinate 2,572,935 downwards.
CATGTTCACCAACTCCGGCGACTTCGGCCCGAAGCCGTCCGACCTGGTGGGCAAGCTGACCCTCGGCGAGATCCTGGACGTCGCCCCGTTCGGCAACACCCTCGTCTACTTCGACATCCCGGGCTCCTCGATCCGCAAGGCCCTCGAGGAGAACTGGCGCGACGGCGAGAAGAAGTTCAACCTCGGGTGGTCCGAGAACCTCACCTGGACCTACGACGAGTCCCGCCCGCAGGGCGAGAAGGTCACCGGCGTGTGGATCGACGGCGAGGCCGTGGACGACGACCGGATGTACACCGTGGCCACCCTGTCCTTCCTCGCGGACGACTCGTGGGTCGCCGCCGGCGATCCGTCCCAGGCCCCCGACGGCTACACCGCCTTCGCCGAGGGACGCGAGAACTTCCACAACATCGGCCTGGTGGACGCCGCCGCCCTGCAGGACTACGCCGAGGCCCAGACCGCCGAGGAGGGCGCCGTCTCCCCGGACTACGCCAAGAAGGGCGTGTCCGTCACCGACGCCCCGGCCGCCGTGGCCGCCGGTGAGGAGATCGCCCTGACCCTGGGCGACCTGATGATCGACTCCGACGGCGCCCCGGACGTCTCCTCCGTGGCCGTGGCCTTCCAGCCGGCCGGCGGCGAGGCCGTCGAGCTCGGCACCGTGGACGCCGACGGCGACGAGACCGTCACCCTGTCCGGCATCACCGCCCCGGAGCCTGCCGGCGCCGGCGAGCTCGTCATGACCGTGACCTACGCGGACGGCACCACCACCGTGGTCCGCCACGCCCTCGAGGTCACCGCCTCCGACGCCGGTGAGCAGCCGGGCGAGCCGGGCACCCCGGCGGACCCGGAGGTCCCGGCGGACCCGACCGATCCCGAGCACCCGGTGCACCCGGAGCACCCGGGCCAGGGCCACGGCCCGGAGAAGGGCGGTGACCACCCGGGCAAGGGCCACGGCGTGGACAAGGGCGAGCACACCAAGCCGACCAAGGTCCAGACCGGCGGCGAGGCCGCGTGGTCCCTGGCCGCGCTCGGCTCCCTGGGCGCCGGCGCCCTGCTGCTGATGCGCCGCCGCCTCACCGGCGCCCGCTGACGCCCGCGGGCATCCGCACCCCACGACGACGGCTCCGTCACCTGCACTGGTCCCCGTTTGTTGGACTGGTAATCAGAGCGTAAGCGCCCCGTCTTTCTCGAGGGCCTGTTCCCGATACTTCATCGGGGTCAGGCCCTCGAGTCGTTGCTGGATCCGGTGATGGTTGTACCACTGGATGTAGGACTCCAAGGCCTGGGTCATCTCGGCCACCGTGGCCGGATACCGGTCCAGGAAGGCCTCGGCCTTCAGGTGCGAGAAGAAGTTCTCGGCCACCGCGTTGTCATGACAGTTCCCACGACGAGACATCGACTGGATCCCGTCATGGTCCTGGATGATCTGCCTCCACGAGGCGTGCTGGTACTGGAAGCCCTGATCGGAATGCACCATCACCCCTGCAGGGGCTCCGGCCCGGCAGAAGGCCTGCTCCAGCGAAGCGTTCGTGAACGAGGTCGTGGGACGGGTTCCGATCTGGTGACCGATCACCGCGTGATCGAACAGATCGATCACCGGAGACAAATACACCCGCTGCCCGGCCACGGCGAACTCGGTGATGTCCGTGACCCACTTCTGGTTCGGTCCCTCGGCCTGGAACCGTCGTTGAAGCCCGTTCGGAGCGATCCTGCCCTCGGCTCCTGCCGTGTAGCGGCGCCGGCGTCGGCGGCGTACCTGGCAGACCAGCCCGAGCTGGCGCATCAGGGCCAGCACGGTCTTTTTCGCCACATGCAGGCCCTCACTGGTCAGGACCATGTGCACCCGCCGGTGCCCGTACCGGCGGCCGTGCTCGGCCACGATCTGACGGATCCGCACCTTCAGGTCCGCGTACCGGTCCTCCCGGCTGGCCACCAGCACCTGGTGGAAGTACGTCGAGCGGGCCAGGCACGCGATCTGCAGCAGCACCCTGAGCGGGAACCGTGCCCTGAGACTGGTCACTGCAGCTGCTCTCACCGCAGTCCTTGCTGTCTCAAGGCCTTGAGTTTTTCCAGGTAGGCGACCTTGGCGCGCAGATACTCGTTCTCCCGTTCCAGGTCCGCTACCCGGTCGGCACCAGGTGCCGGGGCCGGCTTGCGTCCGGGCTTCTTCGAGTGCAGGCCCTGCTCACCTTGTTCCCGGTAGGCCTGGGCCCACCGCTGGACCAGTCGTGGAGTCGAGACCTGGTACTCGGCCGCCAACGCGTTGGCGGTCTCTCCCTCCAGGTACCTCCGGGCGATCAGCAGCTTCGTATCGAACGAGTACGTCTTCTTCGATGGGTTGGCCACAAGAGCTAGCTTCCCATGCAGGCGCCACCGGTACTCCAGGCGTTCCACCGACCACACCGGCAGACCCAACCGGTGCGCGACGACCTTGTGGCGATGACCTTTCTCGAACAGGTCGATGGCCTGTTCTCGTTGTTCTTGTGTGAGTTTCGATGGTGCTGACACAGCACTGCTCCCCGGGTGAGTCGGACTTGAATAGGAGTCCAACTTCCGGGGAGCAGTGCACACCTTTGAGGGTGACGGAGCCGTCGTCGCGTCCGTGCCTGGGCACAGGACAGGGGTGAGCGGTGCGCACGGGGCGAGGAGCCGTCGTCGCAGGCGCCTCCCCGGGCCGGGTCAGGCGTGCTCGAGCAGGGCGGCGGCGATCGCCTCGGCGTCCCCGAGGCTCATCGCACGGCCGGCCGGGTCCTGGCCGGCCTCCGCCGCGATCGCCGTGCCCCACTGCACACCGGAGAGCTGCAGGCCCAGGACGAAGACGTCCTCGTCCACGGTGCCGTCCGCGGAGCGCAGCCGGTGCGGGCGGGAGGTGACGTCGAATCCGGTGGCCGGCTGCAGCGCGCCGTCCGCATCCTCAAGGGTCCCGACGGCAGCGACGCCCTCCGCGAGCAGCTGGCGCATCAGCCGCGAGGAACCGGCCTGGACGCGGTTCGGCGGCATCATCGCCTCCACCAGCCAGGAGCCGGAGACGGTCGCCGGCCCCTGACCGTGCTCGTCGCCCACCTTCGGGCTGCGGGCGCGGAACCCGGCGTCATCCGCCTCGACCGCCGGCAGCGGGCCGACCCAGTCCAGGAGACCGGCGCGGTTCAGCGCGAGCATCTGCTCCACACGCCAGCGCGGCGGACCGGAGGACAGGCCCTCCACGAGCGGCTCGAACCAGGCCTGCACGTCCTTGAGCCGGGAGGACTCCGTGACCTTGCCCTCCGCGATCCACTGCTTGATGCGCAGCCGGCCGGCATGCAGCGCACCGACCGCCATCATGAACGGGGAGTCCTCGCCGAGGGTGGCCTCCACACACGCCTGTTCCAGGAGCGAGGCGACTTGCTCGTGGTACTCCTCCGGGGTGTCGAACACGTCGTCACGGTACGGGTCCGCATAGGCCACGATGTCCAGGAAGCGCCGCTCCGGCGCATAGCGCTGGAGCACCTCCTCCGCGTGGCGGGCCGTGACCGGGGCGCCGCGGCCGGCCTCGTCCAGCAGAGCGACGAGCTCGCCCAGGAAGCGACGGGCAGCGACCGGACCTCCCAGGATGTCCGGCTGCGTGCGCGCCATCGTGGCGTAGTAGTGGCGCACGACGTCCCGGTGCAGCAGCGGCCAGATGTGGTCGTCCAGGTCCAGGACGCCGTGACGGTCCAACATGGCCTGCACGGCGGCGTCGGACAGGTAGGACAGACTCACGCCGTGCGGGACGAAGGAGGTGACCTCCGCCTTGGGCAGGTACGGGATGCCGCGGCGGGACATCAGGTGCAGCACAGGCTCCCGGCCCGAGGGCTCGTAGCGCAGGGCACGGCCCGGCTGGTCGCCCGTGCGGTGGAAGGTTCCGCCGCGGCCCTGGGTGAGCTGGGCCAGGATGTCGAAGGCGTTCAGGCCCATGCCCCGGACCAGGACGTCCGCACCGGCCTCGATGCTGCGCCAGTCCACATCCGAAGGGATCTGCGGGCCCTGGTAGTGCAGGCCCGGGTGCCCGGCCGCGGCCTCCGCGAGACGTGCCTGGTGGGCGGTGAGGCGGGCGCGCTGGTGTCCGAGCGCCAGGACCGCCGCGTCCGCCTCAAGGGTCTGCTCCCCAGACCCGTCCACCGGGTCCAGGGTCAGCTCCACACCGCCCTGAGGCCGGTGCCGGAGCGCGGTCGCCTCCGCACGGTGCTCCGTCAGGGAGCGGACCTCCTCACGGCGGCGCAGGGCTCCGGACACGTGGGACCACAGCTCGGCCAGGTAGCGGCCGTAGACCGCCCGCGCCGGATACCGGTTCCGCTCCACGCCGAGCGAGGCCTCCGGGTTCACCCGGCGCCACTGGTCGAAGGACTGCGCGGCGGTCGAGGGCCGCAGCCCCGGGTTGTCCGCCGCGGCTGCGGTGGGGAAGAACGACGGGGTGTTCATGAGGTAGAGCTCGGACTGGTCCGTGCGCCACACCTTGCCCGGTCCGACCGGGTAGGGGTCCACCACGTGCAGCTCGAGCGGACGGTGGGGCGCAGCGGGATCCCGGGACTCCAGACGGGCCAGCAGGCGCTCCAGCACCATGACCCCGCGTGGGCCCCCGCCCACCAGGACGAGTCGCAGGGGCGAAGTGGCGTCGGGCTGGGGCACGGCTCTCCTTGGTCAGGCGTGGGGCGGATGCGGTTCTCTCTGGTGTCCAGGGTACTCAGGGCGTGGGACGCGGACCGGGCCGCGCGGGCCCGGACCGGCGACCTCCCCACCTGGTGAGTCTGGGGTTCTGCCCGGTGGAAGGCTGATCACCGCCTGGGAATCTGGACAACTCGCCGCCCAGAGGTTGCGCTGCGCCGGACGGGGGTGAAGTGTCGGGACCACGACGAGCCGGAAAGGTGCCCGTCGACCACGCGACACACCGCAAGACGAGAGAAGGAGCACACCATGGATCGCACCATGCTGGAGCAGCTGCAGAACGCCACCGTCTACTCGACCTCTGGCGACAAGATCGGTTCGGTGGGCCAGGTCTACCTCGACGACCAGACCGAGCAGCCTACCTTCGTCACCGTGAAGACCGGCCTGTTCGGCACCAAGGAGACCTTCGTTCCGCTGGACAAGGCCCAGGCGACCGAGGGCGGCGTCACCGTGCCCTTCGAGAAGGACTTCGTGAAGGACGCCCCGAACGTGGACGCCGACGCGAACCTCACCCCGGAGGAGGAGCAGCGCATCTACGAGTACTACTCGATGGACTACGCCGGCCACGACGACCGTGACGGCCTGCGCGACGACGTCCGCCACGACGGCGTGAACGGCCACGACGGCGTGCGCGACGACCGCACCGCCGCAGGCACCGCGGGTGCTGCCGGCGCCGCGGGTGCTGCCGGCGCCGCCGGTGTCGCCGCCACGGGTGACCGCCACGACGACCACCGCGCCGAGGGCGTCCGCGCCGATGAGCCGCGCCACGCCGCCGGCCACCTGGATGCCGACCGCGACCGTGCCGCCGACCGCGACGGCGTCGCCGACGGCCGCACCGCCGCCGATCGTGACGGCGTCCGCGACGAGGAGTCGATGGTCGTCCGCGACGAGCACCTGGACGTCGGCACCGAGCGTCGTGCCTCCGGCCGTGTGCGTCTGCGCAAGCATTCCTACACCACCACCGAGCAGGTCGAGGTGCCGGTGCAGCGCGAGGAGGTCGTCGTCGAGCGTGAGTCGGTCGACCCGAACTCCGCCGAGGCCCGTGCCGCCGGTCGTGGCGACGACGCCGTCGAGGTGACCACCTACGAGGACGTGCCGGTCGCCGAGAAGACCGTGGACGCCGAGAAGGTCTCCCTGGGCAAGCGCACCCACCAGGACACCGAGACCGTGTCCGAGGAGCTGCAGCACGAGGACGTCGAGGTCGATCGTGACGGCGTCCGCCGTGACGGTGCCGGCCGCGACGGCGAGCGCCGCTGATCCGCCGCGGCAGTCCTGACAGGACTGCCGACGGGAACCCACGGAAGGGCCCCGGCCCCTGCTTCGGCAGGGAGCCGGGGCCCTTCTGCATGGGGAGGACCGTGATCTTCCTGCACACCACCTGGGAATCCGAGCCGGCCGGGGCGCGGGGGTTGCGCAGGCCGCCGGGGGTCGGAATGGTCGGGTCCATGAGGGGCGGAGACACCGCTCCGGAGGAACGTACGACGCGAGGAGTACACCATGGACCGCGACATGCTTCGAGAGCTGCAGAACGCCGACGTCTTCTCCACATCGGGGGACAAGATCGGCTCGGTGGGCCAGGTCTACCTGGACGACCGCACCGAGGAGCCGACGTTCATCACCGTCAAGACCGGCCTGTTCGGGACCAAGGAGACCTTCGTGCCGCTGGACAAGGCCCAGACCGCCGAGGGCGGCATCACGGTGCCGTTCGAGAAGGACTTCGTCAAGGACGCCCCGAACGTGGACGCCGACGGCACCCTCACCCCGGAGGAGGAGCGCCGCATCTACGAGTACTACTCCATGGACTACGAGGGCGGCCGTGGCCATGACGGCAGGGTCGACCGCCGTGACGATGTGCGGGGCGAGCGTGACCGCGACGGTGTGGACCAGGGCCGTGTGGACCACGACCGTGACCACCGCGGCCGTGATGCCGCCGTGGCCGGCACTGCCGCGGGTGCCGCCGGCGCCGTCGGCGCGGGCCTGGGCCGCGACGACCGCGACCGTGACGGTCTGCGCGACGACCGCGACGGTCTGGGCGAGCGCCACCACGACGACCGTGACGTCCTCCTCGACCGTGACCGTGACGGCCTCCTCGGCCAAGAACGCGGCCGCGAGGACCTCGACCGCGATCGTCTCGATGACGACCGTCGGGATGACCGCCACGGCGCCGGCATGCTGGGCGGTGCCGCGGCCGGCGGCGCTGCCGGCACTGCCGCGTCGGGCCGTGACGACCGTTCCCAGACCGCCCTGGACCGTGACTATGAGCGCGGCATGGACGGCGACCAGATGGGCGACGTCGAGGGCGGCGCCCAGGACCGCACGGTGCAGGGCCGCGACGACCGCAGCTCGAAGGGCCTGCGCCTGCGCCGCGAGACCTACACGGCCACCGAGACCGTCGAGGTCCCCGTCAAGCGGGAGCGCGTGGTCATGGAGGACGAAGACGGCAACGTCGCCCAGGAGCGCATGGACGACGTCGAGGGCGGCGCCGACGACCGGTTCCGCGGCGACACCGACGGCACCCACCGCTGACGGAACGTGACAGGCGGCGGCGAGCGGCCGTCGTCGTCCCCCTCCCCTGACAGGTCGGCCCTCGCACCACCCACGGTGCGGGGGCCGACCCGTGTCCGCCGTTCCCGACGGAGGCAGGCGGCCCCGGACACCTTTGGCCGTGAGCGGCCGGACACGGTACGCTGGACGGGTCCGTCCGAGGGGTGCACCCCTCATCAGGGCAGACGTGGACACGTGCCAGAGCGGCCGAATGGACTTCACTGCTAATGAAGGGCCCGGTGAAAATCGGGCCGGGGGTTCAAATCCCCCCGTGTCCGCGCAGTGGAAGGGCCCCGGAACCATGCGGTTCCGGGGCCCTTCTTCCTGTCCGAGCGGCGCGACGAGCGGTCGCGGACCGGTCACAGGACAGTCCGCGCGTGCCATCTGGGGCCGCTGGGAAGTCCGGCCCAGGCCGGCGGCTCACTGCCCGCGCGACTCCTGGATGCGGCGCAGCAGCTCGAACGCCTCGGGCACGGAGAGCTCGGTGTGGGTGGAGAGCTGCACGGCGGCGGTCTCGAGGTTGCCGTCGCGCATCATCGCGGCCAGCTGGTCGCGCAGCCACGGCGGCAGATCGCGAGACGACAGGTGGACGGTGCCGTCACCGCGCATCACCTCGACCGCGAAGGGGCGGTCCTCCGGCGCCGGCTCCGCGGACCACTCGGCCGGGACCATCAGGTTCTCCGGCAGCGAGGGCAGTCCGTCCTCACGGTGCCGGTCGGCAGTGCCGGCCTCCGTGCTTCCCGACGACGGCCGCTCACCCTCGGCGCCCGGCTCACGCTCGGCGCGGGCCGGGCCCTGTGCGGTTGCCGGGCCGGCATCGCCGTCATGGGAGACCTCGTCCGGGCCGGTGCCCTGGGCACCGGCGGTCGAGGTCGCCGGGTCCGGCCGGTCGGTGCCGGAGGCCGAGGCCGATGCCGCACCGCTCTGCTCGGGGGTCCGATCGGCGGCCTCGGCGTCTGCGTCGGGGGCGCCGGTGGGCGTCTCGTCCTTGTGGCCCGTGCCGGCCGGCGCAGGGGTCTCGGCGGCGTCCGCGTCATCCTCGGTCACGGGCCCGCCGGCCGTCGGGTCCGGCTCCTGGGGCAGCGTGTAGACCTGCGGGTGCGCTGCGAGCGACTGCACGTCCATCATGGATTCCCGCAGGGGGCGGCCGGTGAAGCGGCGGTACTCGGTGATGGCCTCCATGGGCCGGTTCGTGGCGATGCGCCCGTAGACGGCGCGGTGCTGGTCCTCGGAGAGGAGTGAGGAGGCGTGCTGCGCGCGCTCGGCCGAGACGCCGCCGGTCGGGCCCGCACCGGACGCGGCGGAGCGTTCGGGCTTCGGTCTCCTGCCGAGCCACACGGCCGCGCCCGCTGCGAGCGCGCCGATCACCACCACGGCCAGGGCCGGCACCAGATACTCCATGTCCTCCAGTCTAGGTGCCCTGCCGCAGCCCGTTCAGGGTCTCTGCAACACCTGTCGCGGGATCTGCGCAACAGGCACAATGGAAAGGCAGAGGTGTGCCGGTGCACGCCTCTCCAGCGGTCCCGAGCACGAGGAGCATCCATGTCACTGTCTGCGGCAGCACGACCCACGCCTTCCCGCCATCGGTGGTGGGCCCTCGCAGCGGCCCTGGCGCTCACGGTGACTGGATGCCAGGCCCCGGAGGAGGGCGACGACGCCGCGGCCCCGTCCCAGGAGCAGTCAGCTGAGCAGTCCGCTGAGCAGTCCGCCCCGGCACCGTCCGAGGACGGTCAGGACGGCGGCTCCGAGTCCGGTGACGGCGAGTCAGGTGACGGTGGCGCGGACGAGGCGGAGTCCTCCGAGCACGAAAAGGGCGAGGAGCTCACCACCGAGGAGAAGTGGAAGCAGGCCTCTGAGAAGGGCGTCGCCCCGATCCCCCGTCAGCCGATGCCGGAGAACCCCGAGGTCCCGAACGAGGAGTCCTGGCGCACGGTGCCCTCGAACGTGCCGATGAAGAAGCTCGAGGAGGGTGAGAAGCCCCCGCAGTTCGTGCTCGTCTCCTTCGACGGCGGCGGCTGGCACGACCGCTGGCAGACCTTCATGGAGACGGCGCAGCCGCACGACGCGCGCTTCACCGTGTTCCTGACCGGCGTGTACCTGGTGGAGAAGGCCAACCGCGAGCTCTACCAGGGCCCGAACCAGGAGCGCGGCGACTCGACCGTGTCCTTCTACCCGGACGAGCCGTCCATCGCCCAGCTGGTGGAGGACCTGAACCAGGCGAACTCCCGCGGCCACGAGATCGGCACGCACTACAACGGCCACTTCTGCGCCGCCTCGGAGGGCGGGGGCGACACGTGGGACACCGAGGACTGGCGGTCCGAGCTGGACCAGTTCTTCGACTTCCTGACGAACTACCGGGAGAACAACGGCTACGGCGCCGACTTCCCGACCCTCGACGTGAAGCCCGACTCGATCCGCGGCGGACGCCTGCCCTGCCTGGACGGTGAGTGGAGCGAGCTCGTCCCGGCCTGGAAGGACCACGGGATCACCTATGACACCTCCCGCTCCTCCACCCTGGGCACGGGCGTGCACTGGCCGTACGCGCAGGACGGCATCTGGCAGTTCGAGGTGCCGGTCGTGTTCTCCCCCGCGTTCGACGGGCCGGAGAGCCCGGCGAAGGAGGGCGACGACTCCCCCCTCGTCACGGCCATGGACTACAACTTCTGGGCCAAGATCAACGGGGCGAAAGACGAGCCGGAGAAGCGCCAGGTGATGCACGACGCCGCCCTGGAGACCTACCGGTACATGTACGCCTCGGCCTACGCCGGCAACCGCGCCCCGCTGGTGCTCGGCAACCACTTCAACGGGTGGAACGACAACGCGTTCAACCCGGCCGTGGAGCAGTTCATGTCCGAGGTCTGCGGCGAGCCGGACACCTACTGCACCACCCACCGGGACGTGATCCAGTGGCTCTCGCTGCAGGACCCGGAGCGGGTGAGGGAATGGCAGTCCGCCGAGGCCTCGGCCACCGGCAAGGACCTGGAGGAGATCACCTGGTGATCCCTCCTCGCCCGCGGCTCTGAGGGCAGCGGACCGGCCCCCGACGACGGCGCCTCACCTTGGCAGGGTGAGGCGCCGTCGTCGTACCCATGCCCAGCCGCCCGGGGGACATGCATCACACGAGTGAATTCCTGTGTAACAACCTCCTCTCTGCCTCATCCCTGTGACCGGTGTGTGAAAAGATGTGATGGTTGCCGTCGAGATGCCATTCCGGAGGGGAATCACGCATGCCTGCAGCCCGCGCCGCCCGCCGAGGCGCCACCGCACTCACCGCCGCCCTCGCCCTCACGCTGGCCAGCTGCCAGGCCGAGCCCGTCCCGCACGAGGACCTCTCGGACGACCGGCCGGCGAGCGCGGCGCATGAGGCCCCGGCGGAGTCCGGCGGAGTCCGGCGGGACGGACGAGTCCGCCCCCGGGGAGTCGTCATCGCCCGAGGCGTCCCAGCCCGCGACGGCAGAGCCCTCGAAGTCGGCCGAGGACCAAGGTGTCCCCATGCGCGCCTTCACCGCGGACGAGACCCCGCCGCAATTCCTCCTCTACTCCTTCGACGGCGGCCTGGAGTCGGACCGCTACGCCTACTTCATGGACGTCGCAGACGAGGTGGACGCAAAGTTCACCGTCTACCTCTCCGGCATCCATCTGCTGCAGCCGGAGAACCGCACCTGGTACCAGGCGCCGGGCAACGAGCCGGGTCGCGTGGCCAAGGACCTCGGCGGCACCAAGGAGGAGATCGCCGAGCGCATCCGCATGATCAACGCCGCCTACGCGGACGGCCACGAGATCGGCACGCACTACATGGGCCACATGTGCTTCGTGGAGGACTACGGCGGAGACAAGTGGACCACCGAAGACTGGCGCGCCGAGCATGAGCAGTTCTATGCGATCCTCGAGGACCCCGCCGGCGTGAACGGGTACGGGGACGACCCCAGCTTCCCGGACGTGGAGGTCCCCGCCGAGGCGATCCAGGGGCAGCGGCTGCCCTGCCTGGACGGGCAGTGGGACCAGCTGGTGCCGGTGTGGCACGAGTACGGCCACACCTATGACACCTCGCGCGGCGGCGCCCAGCAACGCGGCGTGAGCTGGCCCTACCAGGAGGACGGCGTCTGGCAGTTCGAGATGCCGCTGTTCTACTCGCCCATGGCCGCGTCCCTGGGGGCGGAGAACCCGTACATCATGACCATGGACTACAACTTCTGGGCCGCCTCGCAGCGTCTGGGCGTCGGCGAGCAGGACACCGAGAAGCTCGCGGAGATCTACCTGGACACCTACCGGTACGTGTACGACTCAGTGTCCCGCTCCAACCGCGCGCCGATCGTGTTCGGCAACCACTTCAACACCTACGGCGGGGACGCCTACAACCCGGCCCTGGCGCAGACGATGAAGGAGTTCTGCCCGCAAGAGGGCACCTACTGCGTGACCTACCAGACGATGGTCGAGTGGCTGGAGCTGCAGGACCCGGCTGTGCTCGAGGCCTGGCGGAAGCAGGGCTACTCGGCGGTCGGCGACGACCTGGCCGGCGTCCGGGGCTGACCGGTTCAGCCTGCGCAGGCGCCCTCACGCAGGAACAGGGCCGCCACGCCGGCGGCGCACGCCACCAGGCCCACGATGCCCAGAACGGTGGGTGTCCAGCCCGCGGCCTCGAACAGGAGGCCGGCCAGCCAGCCGAACAGGGACGAGCCGCCGTAGTAGCCGAGGTTGTACAGGGACGTGGACTGGGCGCGCCCGCCGCGGGCCGCCACCCCGGCCCAGCTGGACGCCACCGAGTGCGCCGCGAAGAAGGCGCCCGTGAACAACAGCAGACCGGGGATCAGGGTGAAGGGGCTCTGGACGATGGTCAGCGCGGCACCGGCGGCCATGACCACGCTGGCACCCAGCAGGACGCGGTACCGGCCGTGGCGCATCGCCAGCGACCCGGCCCACGGGGAGGTCCAGGTGCCCGCGAGGTAGGCGAGGAACAGCAGGGCCACCACGGACAGGGGCCAGGCAAGGGGCTCTGCGGTGACCGCGAAGCCCACGTAGTTGTAGAGCGCCACGAATCCGCCCATGAGCAGCGCGCCCTGCAGGTAGACGGCGCACAGCACCGGCGAGCGCAGGTTCTCCACCGCCGCGGAGACGACCCCGGACAGCGGGGTGGGCCGGGGGACGAAGTGCCGCGCCTTCGGGGTGACCAGCAGGAACCCGACCACGCAGACCACGCCCACCAGGGTCACGACGAGCATGCCCGTCCGCCAGCCGAAGGCCTCGCCCAGGGGCGCCGCCACGAGCCGGCCGGAGAGTCCGCCGAGCGTGGTGCCCGCGATGTAGGTGCCGGCCGCCAGCGTCACGGCGAAGGACTCCACCTCCTCCACGATGAGCGTCACCGCCAGCGCGGCCACACCGCCGTGCGCGAGCCCCTCCGCGAAGCGCAGCGTCAGCAGGAGCGGGAAGGAGGCCGCCAGCCCGCCGGCCAGTGCGAACACGCAGGCTGCCACCATGGACACGGCGATCGCTCGCCGGCGCCCCCACCGGTCCGAGGCGAAGGACCACGGGATGACGGACAGCGCGAGTCCGGCGGTGGCCGCGGAGACCAGCAGGGCGGCCTCGTGCGAGGTCACCTGCAGGTCCGCCGCCACGAGGGGCAGCAGGCCCTGCGGGGAGTAGATCTGGGCGAAGGTCGCCACGCCCGCCAGGAAGAGGCCGAAGAGCAGCCTGCGATAGCCGGGCTCCCCCGGGGACCAGCGTCCTCCCGGCCGAGGGCCGGGCTGAGAGCCGTCACGGGAGCGGTGCATGCGACCACTTGTAGCACGCCGGGTCCACTACGATCGGCTACGTGACTACTCAGGGTGACATCAAGCTGACCGATTCGTTCAAGGCCTACGACGTCCGCGGCGTCGTGGGCGAGACCATCACGGCGGAGTCCGTGCGCGCCGTGGGCGCCGCGTTCGTGGACGTGCTGGGCCTGGCCGGACGGACCGTGCTGGTCGGCGGGGACATGCGCCCCTCGTCGCCCGAGTTCAAAGAGGCCTTCGCCGAGGGCGCCCGTGCCCGCGGCGGAGAGGTGCTGATGATCGGCACCATCTCCACGGACATGCTCTACTACGCCGCCGGCGTGCTGGACGCGGCGGGCGTGGTGTTCACCGCCTCCCACAACCCGGCCGCCTACAACGGCATGAAGATGGCCAAGGCCGGGGCGGTTCCGGTGTCCTCGGACACGGGCCTCTTCGAGATCCGCGACGTGGCCCAGGGCTACCTGGACGCCGGCGAGATCCCGTCCGTCGACTCCCCCGGCTCCCTGGCGGAGCGGGACATCCTGGCTGGCTATGCCGAGTACCTGCGCTCGCTCGTGGACCTGAAGGGCATCCGCCCGTTGAAGGTCGTGGTGGACGCTGGCAACGGCATGGCCGGCAAGACCACCCCTGCCGTCCTGGGCGGGGACGTGCTCGAGGCCCTGCCGCTGGAGATCGAGCCGCTGTACTTCGAGCTGGACGGCACCTTCCCGCATCACCCGGCCAACCCGCTGGAGCCGGAGAACCTGGTGGACCTGCAGAAGGCCGTGGTGGAGCACGGAGCGGACATCGGCCTGGCCTTCGACGGCGACGCCGACCGCTGCTTCGTGGTGGACGAGAAGGGCGCCCCGGTGTCCCCGTCCGCGATCACCGCCCTGGTGGCCCGCCGCGAGATCGCCCGCGCCAAGGCCGAGGGCGAGGACACCCCGGTGATCATCCACAACCTGATCACCTCCAAGGCCGTGCCGGAGCTGGTGGCGGCCGACGGCGGCCGCGCCGTGGTGACCCGCGTGGGCCACTCCTTCATCAAGGCGGTCATGGCCTCGGAGGCGGCCGTGTTCGGCGGCGAGCACTCGGCGCACTACTACTTCCGCGACTTCTTCAACGCGGACACCGGCATGCTGGCGGCGATGCACGTGCTGGCCGCCCTGGGTGGTCAGGACGTGCCGCTGTCCGAGCTCGCGGACGAGTACGAGCCGTATGTGGCCTCCGGAGAGATCAACTCCGAGGTGGAGGACAAGGACGCCGCTGTGGCCGCCGTCCTGGCGGACCACGAGGGCGAGGACATCGAGGTCTCCCGCATGGACGGCACCACCGTCTCCGCGAACGACGGCTCCTGGTGGTTCAATCTCCGCCCGTCCAACACCGAGCCCTTCCTGCGCTACAACGGCGAGGCCAAGGACGAGGCCACCATGGCCGCGGTCCGGGACCGCGTCCTGGCTGTGGTCCGCGCCGAGCGCTGACCGGCGGGCGCTCCCGGCGCACACGAGGCGGCCCTCCTGCTCATCCGAGCGGGAGGGCCGCCTCGTCCGGTCCCAGGCACCGCACCCCGACGACGGCCGCTCGCCCCCGCCTGCCGACTCCTCCTCCCAGGCCCGGTCAGGCGGACAGAGCCAGCACGAACGGCAGCACGCCCTGCGCCCCGTTCTCGCGCAGGACGCGGGCACCCTCGGTGAGGGACCAACGGGAGTCGGCGAGGTCGTCCACGAGCAGCACGGGGCCGTGCCTGCCGGCCCCCGGCGCGGAGGCGAGCATCTGGGCCAGCTGCGCGGGGACGCCGAAGCGCCCGTACACGGAGCCCAGGCGGTAAGCGCTGTTGCCGCCGGGGCCGTCGGTGGGGCCGCCGTGCAGGGGCTCGAGCGACCCGAGGAATGGCAGCTGTCCGATCCGGGCGATGCCCTCCGCGAAGGACCCCACCAGCTGCGGCCGTCCGCGGGACGGCATGGCCACCACGGCGATGGGCCGCTGCTCCCAGTCCCAGGCCGAGAGGACCTTCACGGCGCCGTCCAGGACCTGCTGAGGCACGGGTGCGTCCTCGGCGTTCAGCAGCTCACGGAGGCGGGTGCCCCAGCCGACGTCGGAGAGTCGGGCCAGGGCCCGCCCTTCCTCGGCCTGCAGCTCCGGTGCGATGCGCCCCTTCACGGGCACCCCCAGGCGGTCCATGCCGGAGGGCCACGCCTTCCGCGGTTCCAGGGGCACGCCCACCCGACCCAGAGACCGTTCTGCCGCCGCACGCGCCTCGGTATCTGAGCCGGTGGGGTACCAGGGGCCTGCGCAGGTGTCGCAGCGGCCGCAGGGTGCGGCGGTGGGGTCGTCCAGGGTGCGTGCGAGGAACTCCATGCGGCAGCCGTCGGTGTTCTCGTAGTCCAGCATGAGCCGTTCCTCGGCCAGGCGCGCCTCGGCCACCCGCCGGTAGCGTTCCGCGTCATAGCTCCAGGGCTGCCCGGTGCGCTGCCAGCCGCCGCCCACACGGACCACGGCCCCGTCCACGGCGAGGACCTTGAGCAGCAGCTCCAGGGCCGTGCGCTTCATTGCCACGGCCGTCTCCAGCTGGGGGACGGACATGGTCCCGCCCGCCTCGAGCGCCTCGAGGACGGCCAGGGCCTCGCGCTCGTCCGGCATGGAGGCGGTGGCGAAGTAGCGCCAGATGTCCCGGTCCTCGGGGCCGGGCAGCAGGAGCACCTCGGCGTGGTCCGTGCCGCGGCCGGCACGGCCGACCTGCTGGTAGTACGCCACCGGGGAGCTCGGGGCGCCGAGGTGGACCACGAAGCCGAGGTCCGGCTTGTCGAACCCCATGCCGAGGGCGGAGGTGGCCACCACGGCCTTCACCCGGTTGGCCTTGAGGTCCTGCTCGATCTGCGCACGCTGCTCCGGATCTGTACGCCCCGTGTAGGACACCACCGGGTACCCGGCCTCGGCCAGTGCCCGAGCGGTGTCCTCGGCCGAGGAGACGGTGAGCGCGTAGACGATGCCCGATCCCGGCAGATCCTTGAGGTGGGAGATCAGCCACGCCAGGCGAGACGCCGGGTTGGGCATGCGCAGCACGCCCAGCTGCAGGGAGGCGCGGGCCAGCGGGCCGCGGAGCACGAAGACCTCCTGTTCGGACTGCACGCCGAGCTGCTCCACCACGTCCTGCACCACGCGCTCATTGGCGGTGGCGGTGGTGGCGAGCACGGGCACCGCCTGCTTCCCCGCGGCAGGCAGACGGCCGATGAGGTCCCGGATGCGGCGGTAGTCCGGGCGGAAGTCGTGGCCCCAGTCCGAGATGCAGTGGGCCTCGTCCACCACCAGCAGCCCCATGCGGGCCACGAGGTCCGGCAACTGCTCCTCCCGGAAGCGCGGATTGTTGAGGCGCTCCGGGGAGATCAGCAGCACGTCCACGGTGTCCTCGGCCAGCCGAGAACGCACCTCGTCCCACTCGGTGGCGTTCGCCGAGCTCATGGTCACCGCACGCACACCGGCCCGGGAGGCGGCCTCCACCTGGTCCCGCATCAGGGCCAGCAGCGGGGAGACGATCAGCGTCGGCCCTGCACCCCGGGCCCGCAGCAGCAGGGAGGAGACGAAGTAGACGGCGGACTTGCCCCAGCCGGTGCGCTGGACCACCAGTGCACGCCGACGGTGCCGCACGAGCGCCTCGACGGCCTCGTACTGGCCGTCCTTGAACTCGGCCGTCCCGCTGCCCACGAGGCCGCGCAGCACCTGCAGCGCCTCGGAGCGGAGGGCATCGTTGGCCGGCGGGGTCTGCTCTGCGCTGCTCATGCGGCCAGTCTGCCAGCCGGAGCGGACGGGGTACCCTCCTGGGACCGCCCCTGTGGACACACTTCTCCTGCACAGCCTCCCTCACCCACACCCAGGCGGGCCTCTCACCCGGACCCCACCCACCCGGCCCGTCCGTGCCTCGCCCTCGGCTGGAACTCCGCCTCGCGGACGCGGGATAATCGCCCCATGAAGCTCAACGCGTTCACGGACGTCTGCCTGCGGGTCCTCATGGTCCTCGCCCGGCACCCGGACGAACGCGCCACGGGCCAGCAGATCGCCGAGGAGATCGCGGTCCCGTACAACCACGTGAGCAAGGCGATCGTGGAGCTGCGCCGCCGCGGCGCCGTGGACGTGGCCCGCGGCCGCTACGGCGGCGCCCGGATCACCGAGGACGGCCTTCGGCTCAGCGTCGGCGTCCTGGTGCGCGAGCTCGCCTCCCGCGCGGAGGTCATCGACTGCAGCGGACACGAGTCCGGCGTTCCCTGCCCGCTGGCCGGCGGGTGCCGCCTGCGCACCGCCCTGCACCGCGCCCGAGAGGCGTTCCTCGCGGAGCTCGAGCCCGTCACCGTGCGCTCGCTCGTGGCCTTCGGCGGGCCGGTCGCCCTCGGCCTGCCGGACCTGCCGCCCCGCTGACCCCGTCCTCGCCCGCATCGCCCACAAGCACACCGCCCTCGGCATCGTCGAGGAGCAGTACCAGATCGTCTACGAGAACCTCTTCTGGGCCATCGCCGACGTGCTCGGCGACGCCGTGACCCCCGAGGTCGCCGAGGCCTGGACCGAGGTCTACTGGCTCATGGCCGACGCCCTGATCAAGATCGAGAAGGGCCTCTACGCGAAGCAGGCCAATGACAAGATGTGGACCCAGTGGAAGGTCGCCTCCAAGGAGGCCACCGGCAACGCCGCGGTCACCTTCCGCCTCGAGCCGGCCGACGACACGCCCCACACCCCCGGCCAGGCCAGCGGCTACGTCTCCGTGCGCGTGAAGGTCGAGGACGGCCTGCGCCAGTGCCGCCAGTACTCCCTCTCGGAGCACGCGGAGTCGACCTCCGAGCGCGTCATCACCGTGAAGCTGGACGAGGGCGGCGAGGTCTCGCCGGTCCTCATCCAGAACGTGGAGGTCGGCGACGTCATCGAGGTGTCCAACCCCTACGGCGACATCACTCTGGACGAGGACTCCCAGGCGCCGCTCGTGCTGGCCACGGCCGGCATCGGCATCACCCCGGCGGCCGCCATCCTGGACCGGCTCGCCGAGCAGGACTCCGAGCGGAAGGTCACCTTCCTCCACGGCGACGCCTCCTGGGAGGCCGTGGCGCTGCGCGAGCAGGTCTCCGCGTCCCTGGCCCAGCTGCCGGGCGGCGAAGGCCGTCTGTTCCTCGGTGTCACCCCGGACGAGCAGCCCGAGGGCTTCACCGCCGTCGAGGGCCTGATCGACCTCGAGGGCGTGGACCTGCCAGAGGACGGCCAGTACATCCTCTGCGGCCCGCTCGCCTTCATGCAGTCCACCCGCTCGAAGCTGATCGACGCCGGCGTCCCCGCCACCTCCATCCGCTACGAGATCTTCGGCCCGGACCTCTGGCTCGCCGCCTGAGCGGCGTCAGCGCCCGCTGAAGGTACGACGACGGCCCCTGGCCTGAACTGCTCCGCGGAAAGTGGACTCCGAATCGAGTCCGACCACCCGGGGAGCGGTCCTCATGACAGGTCCCTCTCCACCGCCGCGGTGACGTCGCTGGCTGCATCGTGCATTCGGACCGAGGATCGCAGTTCCGGTCGCGGAAGTTCGTGCACGCGCTGAACCGTCACCACCCCATCGGCTCAATGGGAAAGGTCGGCGCCGCCGGCGACAATGCGGCGATGGAGTCCTTCTTCGCGCTGCCCCAGAAGAACGCCCTGGACCGGAAGCGGTGGCGGACCCGCGACGAGCTCCGGATCGCGATCGTCACCTGGATCGAACGCACGTATCACCGCCGCCGTCGACAGGCACGTCTGGGTCGATTGACCCCCCATCGAATACGAGACCATCATGAACCCGGCCGTGAGCCTCGCGACCTAACACCCCAACTGTCACCTAACGGTGCGGCAGTCCCTCCCCTGGGCCCAGGCCCCGGATCAGCGTGCACGCCGCGTGGAGACAACGGCTACCACTACCTGAACCAGCCTCTCTGGGGCAGAGGGCGTTCCGGAGGCCCATCCTCATCCACCGCGCACAGGACAATGCAGATCGCATGTCACCTATACGCTGCATCAGGCATTCATGGGCGTCATCGCTCGCGTCGGTCTTCTTAACTGCTGGTCGAAGAGGGCGGCTCTGGGGTCTGTACGGCGTCGGTCGTCAGTGGCCCGGGCTCGTCAGTAACGGGGCCGGGCTGCTCGCCCGGGGGCAGGGAGTATTCCTGGTAGTCCGGAGAGCGGCGCTCGGCCTCCCAGTCGTACTCGGCCTGGGGGATGCCGAACCCGTTGTCCAGATGGGATCGGACCATCTGGTTGCCCTTCGGCATGTCCATACACGATCCGCCACCCCGGATGACCAGCAGGGACTCATTCCCGCCAGTCCGGTGCTCGGCGATCAGCTGAAGGCCCGTCTCGTCGTGAGTCCCGGTAAAGATCGTCGTGATGGGCCCCGGGTATCGACCCGGGCCCACATCCAGGGTCCATCCGTGCTCTTCTAGGTAGTGCTGTGCGGGAGAGGCAGCGTCCTTCGCGGCGTCCAGGTCAGCGATGTCCCTGGTGATGTTGACGCCCCACTGCACGGATTCCCCCATGGTCTCAGGATCGTACTGACCCGTGCAGGTGGTCTGCCGAAGCGTCTTCACGCGCGAGGCGCCGACCGCCTTGGCAATCGCGGGAGCCTGCTCCTCGAGTGCGCGCTGCTGGCCATCGAGGATCTGCGCCGGGTCATCAGTAGTCATGGAATCCTCCGGGGAACTCGAGATGGGTGCAGCAGTCGCGGAATCGGATGCTGGGGTGTTCGGCTGTGCATTCAAAGTGCCGCACGAGGTCACGCCCAGGCAGATCAGCGCCGCCGTAGCCAGCGGCCGCATGGGTAGTTGAGATCGAAGAGTCATAACATGCCTCTCATCAGGGTCGCTCCGCTCCGGTGGCATCACGGTAGGCCTGGTCCAAGGGTACGGAGGGAAAGTCGTCTGCGCGGATGTACTGATCGGGGTTCTCTCTGATGGGGTCCCGTTCCGCCCCCCCACCAGGTGTGATCGACGCCGAGCTCGAGGTGGACGCTCTCTCCTCATAGAGGACGGCTTGGACATTCTGCAACGCCAGCGTGTCACCCTGCAGATAGTCGCCGTGGCCTCCGGCATCGCCGTCACCGACAACACTGACCCGGTTGCCGGCGGCGCCGAAGATGACCCCGCTCTCCAGGAGAACGACGTCGTTGAACACCCGGTCCGGTCGGGAACTGCCGGACACGCCACCCATGAAGTCGACCGACGTCGACCCCCCCGAGGACGCCCTGAGCAGGTTGGAAGGCCTGGGCCAGAGCGATGCTGTCCTTCGGATTCTGGATCAGATACCGCTCCGTGTGAGGGTTGGGCAGAGAATCGGCCGGATCTCCAGAATCGTCCCCCAGGGCCCCGCGCAACCGCTCCACACCTTGGCCCGGACCTGCGGGGGCAATATAGATGTGGGCGTCCAGATTCATACCTTGCCTTTCACCGGAGCCCACCATGGCAGACCCTGCGGAGTGAGAGGCCCACACCTTCCTCGGATCCGTGCCGTCGGCGTCGGTCTGCAGTTCCAAGGCGCGGCCGAAAGCGGCCAGCCGAGGGCCGCCCTCGCGGTTGTAGCGCGGATCGATGTTGTCTGGCACCTCGGGTGGCAACTGAGTGCCCGCCCAGTAGACCGAGTACGTCCCCAGCGGGTCGTCTCCGTCCATTCCGTCCAATCCAACCGACTGCACGGCCAGGTGGCGCTGCCGCGCGTCGACGGCTCCGCGGACCCGGGCACCGCGGCGGAGGGGCTCGCCGAGACGGTGCGGCGGATCGCCGAGTCCGCGCGCGGCAAGGCGATGGCTGTGCGCGTGCTGCCGCCGACCACCGAGCGGCCGCCCCTGGCGCAGCTGGAGGACCCGGGACGGCTTCCCGTGGGCCTGCTCGAGGACGACCTGTCCGTGCGCTCGCTGGACATCGACGGGCGGGAGCATCACGTGGTGGCCCTCGGCGACGCGCAGACTAGACGCAGCTCGATGCTCCGGCAGTTCGCCCGCCACTTCATGGACACCCACACGGACACGGAGATGATGTTCAGTGGCGATCGCTCCGAGGGCGTGCTGTTCGACGGGCTCCGCCCGAAGCGGCTGCCGCCGGGCCGCGCCGTGCTGGGCTGGATGCCGCAGCGGCCTGACGGGCCGGCACACAGCGACCCCCTCGCCTCAATGGAGGCGAGGGGGTCGCGGTCGTCGAGGGCAGGGTGCCCCGCCGTGCGGCTCAGCCGGCGAAGCGGGCCTTCTGGGCCTCGAACTTCTCACGCACGGCGGCCGGCAGGGACTCGCCGAACTTGCCGAGCCACTCCTCGATGAGCCGGTTCTCCTCGACCCACTCGGCCGAGTCGACCTTGAGGGCGTCCTCGAGGTCCTCGGCGGAGACATCCAGGCCGGTGAGGTCCAGGGACTCCGGGGTCGGGACGTAGCCGATGGGGGTCTCGGTGGCGTCGGCCTTGCCCTCGAGGCGCTCCACGACCCACTTGAGGACGCGGGAGTTCTCGCCGAAGCCCGGCCAGGCGAAGCCGCCGTCGCGGTTGCGGCGGAACCAGTTCACCAGGTAGATGCGGGGCAGCTTGTCCGGGTCGGCCGCGCCGGACACCTTGTCCCAGTGGTTGAGGTAGTCGCCCGCGTCGTAGCCGATGAACGGCAGCATGGCCATCGGGTCGCGGCGCACCACACCCACGGCGCCGGCGGCGGCCGCGGTGGTCTCCGAGGAGAGCGTCGCACCCTTGAGCACGCCGTCCTCCCAGTCGAAGGACTCGGTCACCAGCGGGACGGTGGTCTTGCGGCGGCCGCCGAAGAGGATCGCGTCCAGCTTCACGCCGTTCGGCTCGTGGTACTCGTCGGCCAGCATGTCCGTCTGGTCGATCGGGGTGCAGAAGCGGGAGTTCGGATGGGCGGCCGGGGTCTCGGACTCCGGGGTCCAGTCGTTGCCGCGCCAGTCGGTGAGGTGGGCCGGGACCTCGTCGGTCATGCCCTCCCACCAGACGCCGCCGTCGTCCGTGAGGGCGACGTTGGTGAACAGGGAGTTGCCCTTGGCGATCGCGCGCATGGCGTTCGGGTTGGTGGACCAGCCGGTGCCCGGGGCGACCCCGAAGTAGCCGGCCTCCGGGTTGACCACGCGGAACTCGCCGTCGTGGCCCGGGCGGATCCAGGTGATGTCGTCGCCGAGGGTCTCGGCCTTCCAGCCCTCCACGGTCGGGTCGATCAGGGCGAGGTTGGTCTTGCCGCAGGCCGACGGGAAGGAGCCGGCGATGTGGTAGCTCTTGCCCTCGGGGTTCGTGAGCTTCAGGATCAGCATGTGCTCGGCCAGCCAGCCCTCGTCACGGGCCATCACCGAGGCGATGCGCAGCGCGTAGCACTTCTTGCCGAGCAGGGCATTGCCGCCGTAGCCGGAGCCGTAGGACCAGATGGAGCGCTCCTCCGGGAAGTGCACGATCCACTTGGTCTTGTTGCACGGCCACGGCACGTCCTCCTGGCCCGGCTCCAGCGGGGCGCCGAGGGAGTGCACGGCCGGCACGAAGAAGGCGTCCTTTTCCTCGATGGCCTTCAGCACCTCGGTGCCGATGCGGGCCATGATGCGCATGGACATCACGACGTAGGCGGAGTCAGTG
This sequence comes from Micrococcus luteus, assembly GCA_047414615.1. GTDB lineage: Bacteria > Actinomycetota > Actinomycetes > Actinomycetales > Micrococcaceae > Micrococcus > Micrococcus luteus_B. The sequence continues at coordinate 2,550,364 of CP179711.1, read as the reverse complement.
ACCTCGACGCCGAACTTCGGGTCCTCGGCGTCCACGTGGCCCATCACGAAGGGGATCACGTACATGGTGCGGCCCTTCATGGAGCCGTCGAACGCATCGTCCAGGATGCCCCGCATCTCGGAGGGGTCCATCCAGTTGTTGGTGAAGCCGGCGTCCTCCTCCTTCTCCGAGCAGATGAAGGTGCGGTCCTCCACCCGGGCGACATCGGCCGGATCGGAGAACGCGGCGTAGGAGTTGGGGAACTTGTCCTCGGCGAGCTTGGTGAGGGTGCCGGCCTCCACGAGCTCGGTGGCCAGGCGGTCATACTCCTGCTGGGAGCCGTCCACCCAGTGCACGGCGTCCGGCTTGGTGAGCTCGGCGATCTCGCCGACCCACTGGAGCAGCTTGGCGTACGAGGTGGGCGCGTTCTCGGTGGCGCGCTGGGCGAACTCGGTGGTGGCGTTGTCAGCCATGATGGGGATTTCCTCCCATAGACGATCCGGGGCCGGTTCAGAGTCACCAGGGCCTGGGCGCACGACAGGAGCGCGGCACCACGTCCTTGTGGTTCTCCGAGTCCGTCCATCCTACCCGAGCACGAACGCCTCCAGGGGCGGGTGAGCGCCGCGCAGAACGGCACTCCGATGCCGATTTTGCATCGCCCGAAACGGTGGTGTAGTGTTTTACGAGTTCGCAGCGACGAGCTGAGAACGAGCGCCCTTAGCTCAGCTGGATAGAGCGTCTGTCTACGGAACAGAAGGTCAGGGGTTCGAATCCCTTAGGGCGCGCCACAGATGAAGACCCCGCACCATGGCGCGGGGCCTTTCTTCATGCCACTCCCGGCACCTGAACTGACCACGACGACGGCCGCCGCTTTTCCCGGGCGACCCCTCCCGGGCGGCGGGTCAGGGTGTGACAAAGGACACGAGACGGGCGTCCCGCCCGTCGAGCTCCGCCCACGGTCCCGGGACCTCGAAGACCTGGAGCCCGGCCGGCGGATACGCCTGCGCCATCTCGAGTCCCGCCTCCTCGTCCGAGTCCGCGGACATCAGGCGCATGCCGAGCGCCTGCACCCAGGGCATGTGGCCGACGACGAGCAGGCTGCGGGCGCTCTCCTCCGTCTCGTTCACCACGGACAGCGCCCGTGCGGCGTCCGCCTCGTAGAGACGCCGGTCCAGATAGGGCGTGGGCGCCTTCTCCCCCAACGCCTCGCCGACCCACACGCAGGTCTGCCGGGTGCGCAACGCGTCCGAGCAGACCACCTGGTCCGGGATCCTGCCGTGCTCGACCATCCAACGGCCCATCGCCGCCGCCTCCTCGTGGCCGCGGCCGGCCAGGGGACGGTGGCGGTCCACGCCGTCGGCCGCCCAGGTGGCGGTGGCATGGCGCATCACGAGCAGGGTCTTCACGTCAGGGCGGGCCATGGCCCCACAGTACGAGACAGGTCCTCGCCCGCGAAGGGCGAGGAGCCGTCGTCGTGACGGGCCGCCGGCACCGGGGGTGCCGCGGGGATCAGATGCTGTATTCCGGAGCCGCCCACACGACCACCTCGGGGTGGCGATAGAAGCGGTAGCCCTGGCCGCGCACCGTGAGGACGGTGTTGGAAAGGCGGCCGAGCTTGGCGCGCAGACGGCGGATGTGCACGTCGATGGTGCGCTCATTCGGGGTCTCGTCCGAGTTCTTCCAGAGGGCCTCGAGCAGCTCCTCGCGGACCACAGTGCGCTCGTCGTTCTCCACGAGGTAGTTGAGGAGCTCGAACTCCTTGAAGGTCAGGTTCAGCGACTCGCCGTCCAACTGCACCTCGCGGCGGGACAGGTCGATGAGGATGCCGGGCTGGCGCGTGGACACCGGGGCCGGCGCCTGGGCGAGCTCGGGGCGGACGGCGGACTGGATGGTCGGGTCGCCGAGCACCTGGCGGACCACCTCGAGGTCCGAGCCCTCGGCACCGGCCGGGGCGATGGCCACGGCGGCGTGGGACTCGGTGCCCGGCACGAGGGACTCCACATAGTGGCGCAGCTCGTTGGCCAGGCGGGTCAGGGAGGTGCCGGCCGCGGAGGCGGACAGCTCGTCCATGCCCACGTAGAGCACGAAGCCGCGCGCCTCGTTCTCCCGGGACACCGACTGGGGGCCACTACCGTGCGGGGCCAGGACGGCCGTGGGGTGGGTGGACGGATGGGCGTCATGGGAGGAGGCCAGGCGCAGGTTCGGGGTCTGGGAGTTCATGGCAGCTCGACGCTGCGCGTTCCGGACCGAGATGTGAACGTAGCCTGCGGTGTCGCCCATGGGGACTGCTCTCCTCGACGAGACGGGGTGATGGTGCGGGCGTCGGAGGGGTCCTCGCCCGTGTCACATGACAAGAATGTGTCGTCACACTGGGAACCCGCAAGTAACACAAGCCGCCTTGTCTCACATTGTGATGCGCTCCCGGCTCATTTGTGGTGAAGGTCACTATTCGGTGCGTCGCATAACCATCCATCGGGTCGCCAGAGGCATTCTCGGCTCGACAGGCGGTTTCGCCGAGGGACCCACCACCGTGCCGGTCGTTGAAAGCGATGTTTTATGCATCGGAACGCACAACGGCCCCACACGTGCCGGTGCGGGGCCGCTCCTGACGGGGCCCAGGTCCACTGGGTGGACGACACATTCGACCGTCATGTGACGACGGCGCTATGTCACGCAGGCCCCTCGGCCACGTCGGGTCCGTTCACTCGGCGAGGCCGTAGAGGCGGTCGCCGGCGTCTCCCAGACCCGGGACGATGTAGGACTTCTCGTTGAGCCGCTCGTCGATCGCGGCAAGGTAGAGGTCTACCTCGAGGGCCTCGATGCCCTCCTCCAGACGCTCGATGCCCTCCGGGGCGGCGAGCAGGCAGACGCAGGTGACCTTCTCGGCACCGCGCTCGTAGAGGAAACGGATGGCCTCGATCAGCGTGCCGCCGGTCGCGAGCATCGGGTCCAGCACGATCACGTGGCGGCCCGTGAGGTCGTTCGGCAGGCGCTCGGCGTAAGTGACGATGTCCAGGGTCTCCTCGTTGCGGGCCATCCCGAGGAAGCCCACCTCGGCGGACGGTGCCATCTTCACCATGCCCTCGAGCATGCCGAGACCGGCGCGGAGGATCGGGACGATCAGCGGACGGGGGCGCTTCAGGCGGGTGCCGGTGATCGACGCAACCGGAGTCTCGATGTCCACCGACTCCACGGCCACGCCGCGGGTGGCCTCGTAGCCGAGCAGCATGACGAGCTCCTCGGTGAGCTGACGGAAGATCATGGACGGGGTGGTCTTGTCCCGCAGGATCGTGAGCTTGTGGGCCACCAGGGGGTGGTCGACGACATGTACGCGCATATCACCCAATCTACCGGTCGGCCCTCGGCCTTCGGCGGCGCCCAGGCGCCTGCGCACGCGCGTGCGGCGCATACGCTGGGGAGATGACCGACTCCTCCCTCCCCGCCGGTGACCGCCGGCCCGAGCACGCCTGGATGGGCGCCGCCCTCGAGGCGGCCCGCGCGGCAGGCGAGGCGGGAGACGTGCCGATCGGGGCCGTCGTCGTGGGCCCGAACGGCGAGGTGATCGCCTCCGCCGGAAACGAGCGCGAACAGGTCCACGACCCCACCGCCCACGCCGAGGTCCTCGCCCTGCGCCGGGCTGTGGCCGCACGGCGGACCGCCGGGGACGGAGACGGCTGGCGCCTGGAGGGCTGCACCCTGGTGGTCACGCTCGAGCCCTGCCCCATGTGCGCCGGAGCCGTCCTGCTGGCGCGTGTCCCCCGCGTGGTCTTCGGTGCCTGGGACCCGAAGGCCGGAGCCTGCGGCTCCGTGGTGGACGTGCTGCGGGACCGGCGCTTCAACCACCAGGCCGAGGTGCGCGCCGGCGTCCGTGCAGACGAGTGCACCCGTCTGCTCAGGGACTTCTTCGCGGCCCGCCGCGGCTGAACGGCACCGCCCCCCGGGACTCCCGGTTTGGGCTCGGCACAGGGTCTCGGGTAGTCTGCACCAGTCTGGTGACGTGTCCGAGCGGCCGAAGGTGCAGCACTCGAAATGCTGTGTACGGTAACCCCGTACCGTGGGTTCAAATCCCACCGTCACCGCCACCTGATAAGGCCCCGGGAACCGCAGGAACATGCGGTTCCCGGGGCCTTCGTCCTGTGTGGGGGACCCGCGTCCGCCCACGTTCCGCCCACCTCCGTGTCAGCGGCTTCTCGACGACGGCCGTGCCTGTCCGGCGCCTGCCTCGCCCGGCCCTTCGGCCGGCATGTGCTCGTCCAGGAAGGCCGCGACGGCGTCCCAGGAGAAGTGCAGGCGCCGTCCCGCCAGCGGCACCCGGTGGTGGTGCACCGTGGAGGTCGTGACCGCCGTGTCCCGGGCGAGGTCGACGACGTGTCCGGCGCCGTGCACCTCGTAGAAGATGCTCGGTACGTCCGCACGGACCAGGTCGTCGTAGAGGTCCCGGCTCTGCTGGTGAGGCACCACCCTGTCCCGGGTCCCGTGGACGATCAGCGTGGGCGGGGTCCGGGGCCCCACGTAGGCGCGCGGACTGGCCTCGTGCACCAGCTGCGGCGCCTGTTGGACGGGCACGCCGAGCATGCGGGACTCGAAGCCGTCCGCGTCCGAGTGGCACTCGGTGATGCCGAGCCCCTCGTTGAAGGACTCGCAGGCGCCCGGCAGCATCTGACCGTCCATGGTGAGGAAGTCGACGGGGGCGAAGAAATTCACCACCGCCTGCACGTCGGACGGACGGTCCCACACGCCGCCGACCTGCCCCTCGAACCGTGGCAGCCCCGCCGTCACGCCGGTCATCATGGCGATCCACCCGCCGGAGGAGTTGCCGCCCATCGCGATGCGCTCCCGGTCCAGCTTCAGATCTGCGGCGTAATCCCGCAGCCAGCGGACGGCCGCCTTGGCGTCGTGCACGTGGGAGGGGAACCGCCCCTGACCGGAGTTGCGGATAGAGAACGCGGCCACGGCGTAGCCGTGCGGGATCATGGCCTCGGCGATGCGCTCGCCCCCGATGTTGCCGCGGTCCGAGGTCCAGCCGGAGCCGAACGTCCACATGAGCACCGGGAACGGCCCGTCCCCGCGGGGGACGTAGACGTCCATGACGCCGCCCTCGCCGGCCTGCTGGGCGTACCGGAACCCGGTGAAGACCGTCATGTCCTCACGGGAGGCGATCTGGCGCGGGCCCACACCGACCACCTCCCGCTGAAACCAGCGGTGCACGAGCACCCCGAGCCAGGCGAACACGGCGACCACCACGGCGCCGATCCCCCACCCCAGCACACGGCGGCGGGTCACGGACCCGCCGGAGGTGCGGGGGCGTCGTCGGGACGCGGCGGACCCGGGGACTCCGGAGGAGGAGGTGCTCATGATGCGGTCATGACCTCGTCGAGGACATCCGACACGGCGCCCCAAGAGAACTCCTGGGCCACGGCCGCCGCGGGCAGTCCCTGGGTCGTCACGGTGGTGTCGGCGTTGCGGAAGGACGTGGTGATCTGCATCGAGTGGCCAGCGCGTCGGTCGGTGGGTGCAGCTGCCATCGGTTCCCCTCCTCCGGTGTGGTCACCGCAGACACTACCGATCCGCCCTGGGACTTTCGCTGTCCTGTCCGGGCCGGGTGTCATGATGGGACGCATGTCCGTGAAGGTGTTGGCCGTCGGCAAGAAGCACGAGTCCTGGGTGTCCGAGGGGATCACCCGCTACGAGAAGCGCCTGAAGAAGCCCTACGACCTCACGTGGCAGCTGCTCCCCCACTCCTCCCGGCAGGACGAGTCCGCCCACACGGAGGAGTCGGAGCGGATCCTGGCGAAGATCACCCCGCAGGAGCACGTGGTCCTGCTGGACGAGCGCGGCAAGGGCTTCGACTCCCCCGGCCTGGCGAGGCACCTGCAGCAGCAGTTCGACGCCGGGAAGCCGGTCACCGTGGTCATCGGCGGCGCGTACGGCGTGGACGAGACCGTGCACGCCCGCGCGAACCGCGTGTGGTCCCTGTCCGGGCTGGTGTTCCCGCACCAGCTGGTCCGCCTGATCCTCGCCGAGCAGGTCTACCGGGCCCAGGAGATCTCCGCGGGACGGCCGTACCACCATGTCTGAGCCCCGCCCGGGGCCGGGCGGCGGTCACGACGACGGCCCCTCCTCCTCCGGCGGGCCCGTCCCCTCCTCGTCGGGGCAGGCCCCGGAGGCCGACGCCGTCCTGGGGCGCTTCACGGAGCACACCCGCACCTGGTTCACGGGGGCGTTCGAGGCACCCACGGCGGCGCAGCTGGGTGCGTGGGACGCGGTGTCCTCAGGCCGGAACGCCCTGGTGATCGCCCCGACCGGCTCCGGCAAGACCCTCTCCGCGTTCCTCTGGGCGCTGGACGGCTTCCTCCGCGAGCCCACGGCCGAGCAGGACCCCACGCCCACGAAGGTCCTGTACGTCTCCCCGCTCAAGGCGCTCGGCGTGGACGTGGAGCGGAACCTTCGGGCCCCGCTGATCGGCATCACGCAGACCGCCCGGAATGCCGGACAGGACGTCCCGGACATCCGCGTGGGCGTGCGCTCGGGCGACACCCCGGCCGCGGAGCGCCGCCGCCTGGTGCAGGACCCGCCGGACATCCTCATCACCACGCCGGAGTCCCTCTACCTGATGCTCACGTCCCGGGCCCGCGGGGCGCTGGCCGGAGTGCACACGGTGATCGTGGACGAGGTCCACGCCGTGGCGGGCACGAAGCGCGGTGCCCACCTGGCCCTGTCCCTGGAGCGCCTGGACGCGATGCTCGCGCACCCGGTGCAGCGCATCGGCCTGTCCGCCACGGTAGAGCCGGCCTCCGAGGTGGCCCGCTTCCTCGGCGGCACCCAGCCGGTGGACGTGGTGCGCCCGGTCTCGCAGAAGCGCTGGGACCTCACCGTCACCGTGCCGGTGCCGGACATGACGGACCTCTCCCTGCCACCGCAGGCCGCCGGCGGGGACCTCGCGGGTGCCGCCGGACCCGGCGGCGCGACGGGTTCCTCGGACACCCTGCCCGGCACCGGAGCCTCCGAACCGCTGGGCGGCTCGATCTGGCCCCATGTGGAGGAGCGGATCGTGGACCTGGTCTCCCGCCGCCGCTCCACGCTCGTGTTCGCCAACTCCCGCCGCCTCGCCGAGCGCCTGACCGGCCGGCTCAACGAAATCTGGGAGGCCCGCCAGGAGGTGGCGAGGCAGCACGCGGAGGCCGGTGCCGTCGTCGGGGATGAGAGGGACGACGACGGCCCCGTGCCCTGGCCTGCCGACCGTGCGCCCCAGCGGCTGGGCGACGTCCTGGCCCAGGCGACCGGGCTGGGCCCTGCGACCACGAGACCCGCCCCGGCGCAGATGGTCGGCGGTGCGGGCACGGATGCCGGAACGGTCTCGGAGTTCGCGCGCGCCCACCACGGCTCGGTGTCCAAGGAGCAGCGGGCGATCGTGGAGGAGGCCCTGAAGACCGGGCGGATCCGGTGCGTGGTGGCCACGAGCTCGCTGGAGCTGGGCATCGACATGGGCGCAGTGGACCAGGTGATCCAGGTGGAATCCCCGCCGTCCGTGGCCTCGGGCCTGCAGCGCGTGGGCCGCGCCGGGCACCAGGTGGGCGAGGTCTCCCGCGGCGTGTTCTTTCCCAAGCACCGTGGAGACCTGGTGGACACCGCCGTGGTGACGGAGCGGATGCGGGCCGGGCGGATCGAAGCGCTGCGGATCCCGGCGAACCCGCTGGACATCCTGGCCCAGCACACGGTCTCCGCGGTGGCCGTGGAGGACCTGGAGGCCGAGGCATGGTTCGACCTGGTGCGGCGGGCCGCCCCGTTCGCCACCCTGCCGCACTCGGCGTTCGCCTCCGTGCTGGACCTGCTGGCCGGCAAGTACCCCTCGGACGAGTTTGCCGAGCTGCGCCCGCGCATCCTGTGGGACCGGGAGGCCGGCACGCTCGCGGCCCGCCCGGGCGCCCAGCGGCTGGCCGTGACCTCCGGCGGCACCATCCCGGACCGCGGCCTGTTCGGGGTGTTCCTGGCCTCGGACGCCGCCGCGGCGTCCGGGGCGCCGGGCACCGCGGACGGGGACACCGGAGAGTCGGCCGCCGGGCGCGGTGGTGCCGGCTCGGCCCGCTCCGGCGGCCGCCGCGTGGGCGAGCTGGACGAGGAGATGGTCTACGAGTCCCGGGTGGGGGACGTGATCCTGCTCGGGGCCACGAGCTGGCGGATCGTGGACATCACCGCGGACCGGGTGCTGGTCCTGCCGGCCTACGGCGAGCCCGGCCGGCTGCCGTTCTGGCGCGGGGACGCCGCCGGGCGCCCGGCCGAGCTGGGCGAGGCCGTGGGCGCGTTCCGCCGCGAGACCGACGCAGAGCCGGAGGCCGCCGGGGTCCGACTCGCGGAGGCCGGCCTGGACGAGTGGGCTCGGAAGAATCTGCTGACCTACCTGCGCGAGCAGCGCGAGGCCACCGGGCAGCTGCCCACGGAGAAGACGCTGGTGGTGGAGCGGTTCACGGACGAGCTGGGTGACTGGCGGATCGTGCTCCACTCCCCCTTCGGCATGGCCGTGCACGCCCCGTGGGCGCTGGCGGTGGGGGCGCGCCTGCACCAGCGGTTCGGGATCGAGACGAGCTCCGGCGCTGCCATGGCCGCGGACGACGGCATCGTGCTGCGCCTGCCGTATATGGAGGCGGATCCGCCGGGCGCGGAGCTGTTCGAGTTCACCGCCGAGGAGCTGGAGGAGATCGTCACCGCGGAGGTGGGCGGCTCCGCCCTGTTCGCCGCCCGGTTCCGGGAGAACGCCGCCCGCTCCCTGCTGCTGCCTCGCCAGAACCCGGGGAAGCGGACGCCGCTGTGGCAGCAGCGGCAGCGCTCGGCGCAGCTGCTGGACGTGGCCCGCAAGCACCCGGATTTCCCTGTGATCCTGGAGACCGTCCGCGAGGTGCTGCAGGACGTCTACGACCTGCCGGCCCTGAAGGACGTGGCCGGGCGCATCGCGAACCGCTCGGTACGGATGGTGGAGGTCACCACACCGAGCCCCTCACCGTTCGCGCAGTCCCTGCTGTTCGGCTACGTGGCGCAGTTCATCTACGAGGGCGACTCGCCCCTGGCCGAGCGGCGTGCGGCCGCGCTCTCTCTGGACCCGGCGCTGCTGAACGAGCTGCTCGGCACCGCCCAGCTGCGCGAGCTGCTGGACGCCGACGTGATCGACGCCGTGGAACGGGACCTGCAGCGGCTCTCCCCGGACCGCCGCGTGCGCGGACTCGAGGGCGTGGCGGACCTGCTGCGGCTGGTCGGCCCGCTGAGCCCGGCCGAGGCCGCCGCGCGGCTGCGGCCGGAGGGCGAGGACGCCGGGGCGGCCTCCCCGGAGACGGCGCTCGCCCACCTGGAGGAGCTGGCCCGGGCCGGGCGTGCGTTCCGGTTCCGGCAGGGCGGCGTGGAGCGCTTCGCCGCGGTGGAGGACGCCGCCCGCCTGCGGGACGCCCTGGGCGTGCCCCTGCCGATGGGTGTGCCGGTCGCGTTCCTGGACCCGGTGGAGGACCCGCTCGGGGACCTGGTCTCCCGCTACGCCCGCACCCACGGTCCGTTCACGGCGGCCGAGGCCGGCTTTGCTTTGGGGCTGGGGACCGCCGTGGTGATGACGGTGCTGGAGCGGCTGGCCTCGGAGCGCCGCGTGGCCCAGGGTGCCTTCCGCCCGGACGGGTCCGGCGCGGGCACCGGCTCGGACGCGGAGTGGTGCGACTCCGAGGTGCTGCGCCGCATCCGTCGCCGCTGCCTGGCCGCCCTGCGGGCGGAGGTGGAGCCGGTGGACCAGGCCGCCTACGCTCGGTTCCTCGCGGACTGGCAGCATCTGCGGCCGCGAGCGGGCCGGACCGGGACGGCCACCCTCGAGGGCCTGGACGGGGTGGCCACCGTGCTGGACCAGCTGGCCGGCATGCCCCTGCCGGCGAGCGCCTGGGAGTCCCATGTGCTGCCGGCACGGGTCCGGGACTACGCGCCCGGCATGCTGGACGAGCTGCTCTCCACCGGCGAATACGTGTGGTCCGGGGTGGCCGCCGGCACCGGCAACGACGGTTGGATCGCCCTGCACCCTGCCGACGCCGCAGACCTGACCATGCGCCTGCCCGAACCCGAGGAAGGCGGCGGACAAGCAGGCGAGGCATCGGCTCCGGCCGTCACGACGCCGACGGGGGCGGCGGCTCCCACCGGCCTGCAGGCCGCTCTGCTGGAGGTGCTCTCCGGCGGCGGCGCCTGGTTCTTCGGGCCGCTCGTCGAACGTGTCCGCGCCACGCACCCGGAGGCCCGCGGCACCGAGATCCTCGAGGCGCTCTGGCAGCTCGTCTGGTCCGGCAAAGTCGGCAACGACACCTTCGCGCCCGTCCGCGGCCTGCTCTCCGCGGGCAAGACGGCGCACCGCACAGGCAGACGCACGCCGCGGGCCCGCACTGCCCGCGTCGGCTCGTCGCTCGGCGGCGGAAGGGGCCTGTCCGGTCGGCTGGCCGGGGTGCGCGGCCGAGGCCGGTACGCCGGACTCGCCGGCGCGGGCGGCCACGCGGATGACCTCACCCCGGGGCTGGGCGGGATGTCCGCCGCGGAGACGGCGCGGGCGGCCGGCCGCTGGTCCCTGCTGATCGCCCCGGAGCCGGACCCGACCCTCCGCGCCCACGCCACCGCCGAGCTGCTGCTGGACCGCTACGGCGTGATCACCCGCGGCTCCGTGGTGGCCGAGGAGGTGCCCGGCGGCTTCGCCGGCCAGTACCGGCTGCTGACCCGCATGGAGGAGTCCGGGCAGGTCCGGCGCGGCCACTTCGTGGACCGCCTGGGCGGCGCCCAGTTCTCCACCGGCTCCGTGGTGGACCGGCTCCGGCAGTTCCAGAGGGACGACGACGGTCCCTCGCCCAGGCCTGAGGATCTCGCCGCCGGCGAGGTCTCGCCGCTCGGCGACGCCTGGGGCGACCCCGGGGCCTTCGACGGTGAGGTGAGCCCGCTGGGACCGCCGCCGGCAGCGGCCGGCGCGGGGCCGTCGTCGGGAAGGGGTCGGAACGGAAGCGGACGTGGAGCCGAGCCTGGACCGGCGGCCTGGGCCTTGGCGGCCACCGACCCTGCGAACCCCTACGGCGCGGCCCTGGACTGGCCGGCCGTGCCCGCCGGGCCGGACGGGGCGCCGCCCACCGGGCAGCGGCCGGGACGCAAGGCCGGGGCGATCGTCGTGCTCGTCGACGGCGCCGTGGCGCTGTACGTGGAGCGCGGCGGGCGCACCCTGCTCTCGTTCACAGAGGACAAGGCCTCGCTGGCAGCCGCTGCCGCGGCGCTGGTGCATGCACTGCGGCAGGCGAAGACCGAGAAGCTCGCCCTGGAGCGGCTCAACGGCGGGCCGCTGCTGGGCACCCCGCTGGCCGAGGCGATGCTCACGGTCGGGTTCTACTCGAGCCCGTCCGGGATCCGGTACCGGGGGTGAGGCAGGACGCCCGCGACCGGACGGCTACCGCCGGATCAGCATGATCCTGAAGCGCGCGATCAGAAAAGGAGCACGCCTCGCGTGTGCCCCGTCGGATCGATGGCGCCGCTGCCGAGGCCGCGCTCACCCTGCCAGGCGACTGACCGACGTCCTCGTGCCCGGTACCCTCAGCGCATGACCGATCAGACCCCGGCGTCCGCCGCCGCTCCCACCGCCACCCCGTTCCTCATGTTCGAGGGCGACGCTGGCGCCGCCATGGACCTCTACCTCGCCGTGTTCGGCCCCCGCGTGCCGGTCACGGAGCTGCGCCGGGACACCTTCGACGCTTCCACCCCGCGTGGTGAGCAGTGGGCCGGCAAGGTCTCCCACGGGGAGATCGAGGTGGCCGGGCAGCGGCTCCGGTTCTTCGACTCCTTCACCGAGCACGCCTTCGGGTTCACCCCGGCCGTGTCCCTGTTCGTGGAGCTGGGCTCCCCCGAGGCGGTGGACGCCCTGGCCGAGGCCCTGAAGGCGGACGGCGGCCAGGACTACATGCCCGCCGGGGACTACGGCTTCTCCCGCCGCTTCGCCTGGGTCGGGGACCGGTTCGGCATGACCTGGCAGCTCAACGCGGCCTGAGGTCCGCCCGCGTCCATGCCCGAAGGCGACTCCCTCTACCGGCTGGCCCACCGGCTGCGTCCGCTGCTGGCCGGCCGGACGCTCACGCACGCGGACCTGCGTGTGCCCGCCCACGCCACCGCGGACCTCACCGGGTGGACCGTCGCCTCCGTGGAGCCGCGCGCCAAGTACCTGCTGATGCGGCTGACGCCCCCGGCCCCGCACGCCGCGCAGGGCGCCGAGCCTCTCACCCTGCTGAGCCATCTGAAGATGGAGGGCCGCTGGATCGCCACCGCCCTGGCCGACCGCTGGCCTGCGCCCGGCTGGCAGGTCCGGGCGGTGCTGGAGACGGAAGACCACCGGTTCGTCGGTGCCCAGCTGGGCCTCACCGAGCTGATCCGCACCGCGGATGAGCAGCAGCGGCTGTGCTTCCTCGGCCCGGACCTTCTCGACCCGGCCTGGGAGGCCCCGGACGCCCACGCCCGGCTGCTCGCCGCCTCCGTCGCCCGACTCACCGCGGACCCGGCGCGGCCCGTCGGCCTGGCCCTGCTGGACCAGCGCACCGTCTCCGGCATCGGGAACATCTACCGGTGCGAGTCCCTCCTCCTCGCCGGCATCGACCCCCACCTCCCCATCGGCGAGGTCCAGGACGTGGCCGGCCTGGTCGAACTGAACCGCAGTCTGCTGCGGGCCAACTGCCCCCCGTACGCGCCGTCGTCGGGACGTCCCCGCAGGACCACCGGGGTGCGGCCGAATGCAGAGGCGCCCTTCGGCGTGGAGGTGGCCCTCGGCGCCCCGCCGCAGGCTCGGGTGCCGAACTACTGGGTCTACGGCCGAGAGAGGCAGGGGTGCCTGCGCTGCCGCGGCCCCGTGACCCGGGAGGAGTTCGGCTCCCCGGAGGACGACGCGCGCCGCCTCTTCTGGTGCCGGCACTGCCAGACCTGACGCGCCCCGCCGCCGGACCGCCCCAGCCGCCGACCGACCCCGGACGTGGCCGCTCCACTCGCGAGACCCCGTGGGACCCCTCTCATGGACCTCTCATGCCGGCGGCCCTAGTGTTCACCTCGCGCATGGGAAAGGCCCGTGCCCGGAAGAGCCCACGGAGGTCACCATGGCAGACCCGTTCCCGCAGGATCCGTTGACCGCCACGGTGGCCCTCGTGCTGGCCGGAGGCAAGGGCAGTCGCCTGTCACCGCTGACGGACGCGCGTGCCAAGCCCGCCGTGCCCGTGGCCGGCCAGTACCGGCTGATCGACGTGGTGATGTCCAACCTGGCCCACTCCGGGCTGCGGGACGTGTGGGTGGTGGAGCAGTACCGCCCGTTCACGCTGAACCAGCACCTGGCCATGGGCCGCCCCTGGGATCTGGACGGCACCCGCCATGGTCTGCGCCTGCTGCCCCCGGCCGAGGGCCGGGACGAGGAGGGATTCGCCTCCGGCAACGGCCACGCCCTGCACCAGCAGATCGCGGCCGTGAAGGCCTTCGGCGCGCACACCGTGGCGTTGCTCTCCGCGGACCACCTGTTCCAGATCGACCTGCGTCCGGCCCTGGCCGCCCACCACGAGCGCGGCTCGGAGCTGACCGTCATCACCACGCAGACGGACGAGGACCCCTCGCGCTTCGGCGTGGTCCAGGTGGACGCGGACGCGAAGGTCATCGAGTACCTGTACAAGCCGCACCACCCCAAGGGGAACCTGGTGGCCACCGAAGCCTTCCTCATGGACGTGGACGCCCTGGCGGAGGTCCTGGACGAGCTCATGGCCGAGGCACGGAGGAAGGAGGCCACCGCCGAGGCCGCCGGGGAGGACCCGGAGCACCAGGACGGCCCGGAGGGCAGCGCACTCGGAGACTACGGTGAGTCGATCGTCCCGGCCTTGGTGGCCCGCGGGAAGACCCACGAGTGGCGGCATGAGGGCTACTGGCGGGACATCGGCACCCTGGACGCCTACTACAAGGCACACATGGAGCTGCTCGCCGGCACCGGCTTCGACCTGGACCACCCCGGCTGGCCACTGCTGACCAACCACCGCCCCGTGCCTCCGGCGCGCATCCACCGGGGTGCGACGGTCTCCGGGTCGATGGTGTGCTCCGGTGCGGTGGTCCACGGCGAGGTGAGCGAGTCGGTCCTCGGCCCCGGGGTGGTGGTGGAGGCCGGTGCCACCGTGCACCGCTCCGTGCTGCTCGGGGACACCGTGGTGCCGGCCGGCGCCCACCTGGACGCGGTGATCGCGGACGTGGGCGCCCACGTGCCCACCGGCCGCACCGGTCAGACCAAGCCCGGCCCGGGCAACATCACCGTGCTCACCCCGGACACCCGCGCCGCCGACTCGGACGACGAGACCACCGGCCACTAACCCGCCTCCGCCGGCCCCGCTGCTCCGTGTCCCCCGGGACACCCGGTGTGGCCGGTCTGGGATGATGGACCCCGTGCCCCTGCCCTCTCCACTGCCCGTGCGCCACGGCGTCAATGCCACGCGCCTACGTCTGCCCATGGCGGGCCTGGAGGCTGCCGGCACCGTGCAGGAGCACCTGGTCTCCCGCTTCGGCCACGTGGACCCGGACGGCATCCGGGACCGCTTCGCCCGCGGCGAGGTGGTGGCCGCAGACGGCACCGCGCTGACCGCCTCCACGCCCCTCGGCGTGCACGAGTTCATCTGGTACTACCGGGACCTGCCGCAGGAGGAGCCGCTGCCGGTGCGGCACCGTATCCTGCACCGGGACGAGCACCTCGTGGTGATCGACAAGCCCCACTTCCTACCCACCACCCCCGGTGGCCGCTTCGTCCAGGAGACCGCGCTGGTGCGGCTGCGCAACGAGCTCGACCTGGACGACCTGGTCCCCCTGCACCGCCTGGATCGCGCCACCGCCGGCGTGGTGATGTTCTCCGCGAACCCCGCCACCCGCGGCGCCTACCACCTCCTGTTCGAGCGCCGCCGCGCCCGCAAGGTCTACGAGGCCGTGTCCGCGCTCCCACCCGGACTGTCCGGCCGGTTTCCCGACGACGGCTCGGCCCCCTCCGCCTCGGCCCTCGCCGCGGGTGGGGCCGCCCCCGGGCTGGATCGGTTCGGCTCGCCCGTGCTGGACCGGTTCCCCCTGACCGTGCGGTCTCGGATCCGCAAGGACAAGGGCATCCTGCGCTCCGTGGTGGAGCAGGTCCCGGCGGCGGCGAGCGGACGGGCGGCGGGCGCGGAGGTGCGCACGAAGAGGTCCAACCTCTCCCACGCCGGCGCCAACGCGGAGACCCACGTGGAGCTGCTGTCCGTGGGCCGCTCGGCCGGGACGCTGGCCGGGGCCGAGGTGGCGCACTTTCGCCTCCACCCGCGCACCGGGCGCACGCACCAGCTGCGCATCCACCTGGCGGCGCTGGGCCTGGGGATCGCGTTCGACCCCTTCTACCCGGACCTGCTGGACGCCGCCCCGGACGACCTCGCCCGCCCGCTGCAGCTGCTCGCGCGCGATCTGCGCTTCACGGACCCGGTGACGGGTCAGGACCGCGTGTTCACCTCGGAGCTCCAGCTGCAGGAGCGCCCCAGGGAGTCAGAGACGCCCGGCGTGGAGGGGACCGCATGAGCGCCCAGGAGCTGCTCGACGCCCTCGGCTGGTGGTTCCACCCGGTGACCGCCCTGCTGGTGGCCCTGGACGCGCCCTTCCCGCCGACTCCCTCGGAGCTGTTCGTGATCGGCTCCGGCGCCCTGGCATCGGAGGGGTCGCTGTCCCTGCCGCTGTCCGTGCTGTCCGCATGGCTGGGCTGTTGGGCCGGAGACCTGGGGCTCTACGCGCTGTTCCGGTACCGGCTCACGGACGTGTTGGACCGCTGGCGCTGGGGTCGGACGGTGCACCGGGGCATCCGCCGGCTGCTGGTGAAGGCCGGCCCGGAGACCTCGCTGGCGGGCCTGTTCGTGCTGCGCTTCGTCTCCGGCGGGCGCACGGCCTCGGTGGCCGCGGCCGGCATCGGCGGCATCCGCTGGCGGGTGTTCGTGTGGTTCTCCGGCCTCGGCGCGCTGGTGTGGTCCGGGTACATGGTGGGACTCGGCTGGGTCACCGGACAGACCACCGGACTGCCGTGGTGGGCGTCGGCGGTGGTGGGCATGCTGTTGGGTACCCTTGCAGGTGCACTGATCGCAGGGATCGTGGCCGTCCGCCGCAGGTCCGGAAAGGGGTGAGCGTGGACCCGAACCACTCGTCCGAGTCCCATGCCGCCCTGGAGCGGATGCGCGCACGCCGCCGCACCTGGCGACCGGCTGACGCGGAGACCCGGGAGCGGTCCACCACGGACACGGCAGACACGTCGACGCCGGCCGGCACCGCCTCCCCGGCACCGGAGGCCGAGGGCCCCCGCGCCCCGAAGGACGCCACCCCGGGCCCCACGAGCTCCGGCCGGAGCGATCCCTCCGGTTCGCCCAGGTCGGACGCCGCCTCCCGGCCGGACACAGCCGGCTCCACCGGACCGCGCCGGGCACGGCCACGCCGTGCGCTCGCCGCGCCCGGCAGTCTCTCCAAGAAGGAGATCAAGCAGCACCGCCGGTACCTCTCCGGCGAGATCGCCCCGGCGGAGACCAAGGAGACCACGGTCCGCCGTGAGCGGCGCCGCCGTGACGTGTCCGACGTCCTCGACTCGCTCGGCAGCCCGCGCCTGAACCGCCTGGCGAAGCCGCTGGAGGCCACCGCCGCCCGCCTGTTCCCCGCCGCAGCAGACCCGGAGAAGACGAAGGCCGCCGAGGCCCGCCGCCGGGCCGCCGCCGAGAAGGCGGAGGCCCAGGCCGCGGCCCGCCGCGAGCAGGCGCGTGCCGCCGCCGCCCGCCGCGCCGAGGAGCTGGCAGCCGTGGAGGAGGCCGCCGAGCGGCGAGCCACGGAGGAGCGGCACCGCCGCGAGGCCGAGGCCGAGACCCTGCGTGCCGAGGAGGAGCGCCGCCTCGAGGAGCGTCGGGCCGCGGGCGAGGAGCGGCGGGCCCAGCTGATGGAGCAGGCCCGGCAGCGTGCCCTGGACATCGAGCGGCTGCGCCAGGCCGCCCTCGAGCGCCAGCGCCAGGCCGAGATCGATGCGGTCCTCGCCGAGTCCACGCCCCGTCCGGAGCCTGACCCACGGGAGCGCCGCGGACTCTCCGAGGTCCTGGACTCCCTGGGCAGCCCGAACCTGCCCCTCGAGCGGATCGCCGCTCCGCTGGCCGCGCCGCTCAGCCGGCTGATCCCGCACGAGACGGACCCGGAGAAGCGCGCCGAGGCCGAGCGGAAGCGGCGCGAGGCCGAGGAGAAGCGCCACCAGGAGGCAGAGCGCCGCCGGGCCGAGGCCGCCGAGACCGCCCGCCGCCGCGCCGAAGAGTGGGCGCGGCTCGAGGCAGCTGCCCGTGCCCGGGAGGACGAGGAGAAGGCGAACCGCCTCGCTGCGCTGCGCGAGCGCCAGACGGCCTCGGAGCAGCGTCGTCAGGCCCGGTGGGAGGCGGAGCAGGCCCGCCGTGAAGCGGAGCAGGAGTCTCTGCGCACCGAGGCCGAGGCCCGCGCTGCGGCCCTCGAGGACGCCCGTCGTCGCCAGGCGGAGAAGGAGGCCGCCGAGGCCCGCGCCGCTGAGCAGGAGCAGGAGCGGCGCCGCCAGGCCACGCAGGAGTGGCTCGAGGAGACCGAGCGCCTGCGCCGTGCCGCGGCGGTGGCGGAGCAGCGCAAGGCGGAGCTCAAGCGCCGCCAGGAGGCCGAGGCCGAGCGGCGCAGGCGTGCCAAGAAGGACCAGAAGGCCCAGGCTGCCGCCGAGGCGGTGCGCCGCAAGGAAGCGGAGCAGGCCCGGCGCGAGCGCGAGGCGGCCGCCGCCGCCGAGCGCGCCCGGATCCAGGCGGAGCGGCGCGCCCGCGAGGAGGAATGGGAGCGGGAGAGGGACCGGCGCCGCCAGGCCGAGGAGGCCGAACGCCGCCGTCTCGCCGCTGAGGAGGCCGAACGCCGCCGGAAGGAGCGGGAGGCCGCCGCGCGTGCCGCCGCCGAGGCCCTCGCGGCGGAGAGGGCACGCGCCCGCCGTTGGACCGCCGCCTACGCGGCCGTGTCCCTGGCCCGAGCCCGCGGCTGGGAGGACCGGCTCATCGCCGAGGAGGCCCGCTACGAGGCCGAGGAGGCCGAGCGCCTGCGCCTGCACCAGGAGCGGGAGACCCGCGCCCTGCGTGCCGCCGCACGCCGTCTGGACGGCACCCTCGCCGTGCCGCCGGCGGACGCCCGTCCCCTGCTGGCGGACGTGGACGAGTCCGTGTCGGACGAGGAGCTCGTCGAGCGCGCCCTGGCCGTGCTGCCGGAGTGGCGCCGCCGCGACCGCCTGGCCAACAAGGCGCGCGCCATCGAGACCGCCTCGATCCGCGAGGAGGACGCCCCGGAGGACCGGGAGCACACCCCCTACATCGCCCCGTACAACCTTCCGGTCCGCGAACCCAAGGGACACGCGCGCGCCGAGGACCGGGGCAGGCAGGCGTTCGTCACCGCCGCCGCCGGACTGTTCGTGCTCGCCGGTGCCTGGGGGCTGGGCCTGTTCGGACGCCTCGGCCTCGGCGCCCTCGACGCCGGCAGCTACCTGGACGCCCACGACGGCCTCTACGGAATGGGCGCCACGGTGCTCTCACCCCTGTTCCTGCACGTGCTGACCTGGCCGCTGCTGTTCCTGCTCGTCGGCATGTACGCCCTGCACCAGTGGGGGCCGCGCCAGGGCTATGCCGCCCGCCAGCGCAGCACCGGCTGGCTCGTCGGACTCGCCCTGCTGTGCCTCGCGGCCTGGTTCCCCCTGGCCATCCTGCTCCCCGCAGGCCTCGCCACGGCGGCCTGGCTCGGAGCCCTCGCGTTCGTGGCCGCGGCGCTGCGCGGATACAACCTGACCACCGCCCGCACCGCCGGCGAGCGCTTCTTCTCGGACGGCACCGTCGGCGCGCTCGCCGGCGTGCTCGTGGCGTTCGCGCCGACCATGGTGGCGCTGACCCTGCACTCCTGGGGCATCGCCGTCCCCGGCGTTCCCCCTGCTGTCTGGGGTCTGGCCGGTCTGCTGCTGGCCGTGGCCGCTGCGATGCGCCTGTGCCTGACCGAACGCGGCCGCATGTCCGTGGCCCTGCTGTTCGCCGCGTCCATGGCGTGGCTGGCGATCCCCCGTCTGCTCCCGGCCCCGCTGGGGGCCCAGCAGGCCGAGCTGGTGGGCCTGCCCGCGATCTTCGCCGCCTTCCTGGTGATCGTGGCCACCGCCGCGCGCCGCTACCGCATCACCCAGGCCGAGCTCCGGCTCCGCCGCCGCTGAGGCGGCCACGGCAACACGGGACGCCGGCCATGCGCCCCGGTGCGGGTTCCTCGTGAGGCGAGCGGCCGTCGTCGAGAAGCGGGAGGTCAGCCCACCGGGATCCAGCGGCCACCGTCTCGGCGGAGCACGTCCAGCCGGCCCGTGGTGGCCACCTCCGCCACCGCCTCCGCCATGTTCGCGGCGGCCTGCCGCGCCTCGGCATCCTCTGCCTGCGGGTTCGAGGACGGGACGGTGATCCGCAGGACGATCCGTGGCACTCGGGAGACCACCTCGATGTCCTTCGCCGCGACCAGATGCGTGGCAGACAGTGCCGCCTCCGCCGTGTCCATGACCTCCTGCGGGGCATGGCCCGGGCGGAGATCTCCGATCTGCAGGCGACAGCGATAGGACGGCATGCCACCAGGGTAGGCGGGACGCCACCGCCCCGCCCACGCGGAGTGCGAACAGGGCGGCGGCCCCTCCGGGGGTGCGCCTAGGGTGGACGCATGACCGCAGAGAACGCTTCCCTCCCCGCCCTGTTCCAGCCGTTCGAGATCAACGGCGTGCGCCTGCGCAACCGACTGATCCTCTCGCCGATGTGCCAGTACTCGTGCCAGGCCCGGGACGGCGTCCCGCACGGCTGGCAGTTCCAGCACCTGGGCGCCCGCGCGGCCGGCGGCTTCGGGATCGTGGTGGCCGAGGCCACCGCCGTCACACCCGAGGGGCGCATCTCCCCGTGGGACACCGGCCTGTGGAACGACGAGCAGCAGGACGCGTGGGCGCCGATCGCTGCGTACATCGCCTCCGAGGGCGCCCTGCCCGCCATCCAGCTCGGCCACGCCGGCGCCAAGGCCTCCACCGTCCCCATGCACCCGGGCGCGCCCGCCGGGCAGCCGATCCTCGAGGGCCCCGACTCCTGGGAGACCCTCTCCCCCTCCGGCGTGGCCGCCAACTCCATGGAGATCCGCACCCACGCCATGCGGGTGGACGAGATCCGGGAGACCGTCCAGGCCTTCGCCGACGCCGCCGAGCGCGCCGACCGAGCCGGCTTCGGCGCCGTGCAGCTGCACGCCGCCCACGGCTACCTCATCCACCAGTTCCTCTCGCCGCTGACCAACACCCGGACCGACGAGTACGGCGGGGACTTCGAGGGCCGCACCCGCTTCCTCAAGGAGGTCGTGGCGGCCGTGCGCGAGGTGTGGCCCGCAGACAAGGCCCTCGGAATCCGCATCTCCGGCTCGGACTGGATCGAGGGCGGATGGACCATCGAGGAGTCCGTCCGCCTGGCGCGTCAGCTGCAGGGCCAGGTCCACTGGTTCGACCTGTCCTCCGCCGGCATCGGCGACACCTATGAGGGCCCCAAGGGCCCCGGCTACCAGGTGCCCCTGGCGACCGCCGTGAAGGAGGGCACCGAGGGGA
Source organism: Micrococcus luteus (assembly GCA_047414615.1). Taxonomy (GTDB): domain Bacteria; phylum Actinomycetota; class Actinomycetes; order Actinomycetales; family Micrococcaceae; genus Micrococcus; species Micrococcus luteus_B. The sequence continues at coordinate 2,529,732 of CP179711.1, read as the reverse complement.
TCGTGGTGTCCGCCGTCGGCTCGCTCACCGGCGCGCAGGAGGTGGCGGACGTGGTGGCCGAGGGCCGGGCGGACGCCGTCTGCGTGGGCCGCGCCGCCCTCGCGAACCCCAACTGGCCCACGGCCGCCGCCCTCGAGCTCGGCGTGCCCGCCGAGCAGGCGCCGATGGCCCGGCAGTACTTCCTCGCGAAGTGGTGACACGAGGCTGAGGTGAGGCCCCCGGCGGCGGCGAGCGCCCCCGGGAACGCCGCATCCGCGCCGACGGCGGCTTTCCGAGGCGGCGGCGCGGGACGGCGTCGGGAAGCACCTGTGAAGGACGGTTCGCCGGACGCGGATTCGGCCCCGCGGAGGTGACCGTGCCCGGACGTTCGGGTAGAACAGTGGCATGAGCACCGTGCGCACCCCTGACCCGAATCCGGGCTGGCTGAACGAGGAGGACCTCTACGAGGCCCGCCGCCGCCTGCCCATGGTGTACGTCGAGGCCATCCCGGTGCGCGTGGACGATCTCGGCTACGTGACCGAGATCGGCCTGCTGTACGTGGCCGACCACACCGGGCAGTTCGAGCGCACCTTCGTCTCCGGCCGTGTCATGTACCGCGAGACCGTGCGCGGGGCCCTGATGCGTCACCTGGAGAAAGACCTCGGCCCCATGGCCCTGCCGCAGCTGCCGCCGTCCATCCAGCCGTGCACCGTGGCGGAGTACTTCCCGTCCCCGTCCGAGACCGGCCTGACGGACGACCGCCAGCACGCCGTGTCCCTCGTATACGTGGTGCCCGTCTCCGGCGAGTGCAACCCGCGCCAGGACGCCCTCGAGCTGTCCTGGCTCACCCCGGAGGAAGCCCTCAGCGACGAGGTGCAGTCCGAATTCATCGGAGGCCGCGGAAACCTGGTGCGGCAGGCCCTCGCCCACGTGGGCTGGGGGCGCTGACATGGCCAAGACCGCCGGCGCCTACCTGCGTCATCTCAAGGCCCAGGACGTGAACCCGGGCGACATGTTCCTCACCCGCCGCGGCGAGCCCGCCCCGCCCGTGAAGTCCCTGCGCACCGTCCGGGACGACTTCGGGACCCCCGCGCTCGTGGTGGCCACCCTCGAGGGCGGCCGCGAGGTGAAGATCGCCTACGGCTCCGTGATCCGCGTGCGCACCGACCGTGCGGACCAGTCCCCGCAGCTGGACACCAGCTTCTCCGCCACGGACGCGGGAACGCCGGAGGCGCGGATCGTGACGGTGGGGCAGCGCCACCTGGACGACGTGGAGCTGACCGCCGCCTGCGCACGGCTCTCCCACGGACTGAACCTGCGCTCCGGCGCACACCTCGAGGACATCCTCGGTGTGGCCGAGCGCCTGTACCTGCTGCACGAGGACAACGAGGGCGCCCTTCAGGCCCTCGGTCTGCTCACGAACCTGCCGTGGGACGGCGCCGTGGGCCGCTGGAAGTCCATCCAGGCCGGCCTGGGGCTGGCCTCCCAGATCCTGCGCGAGGAAGGCGACCACATCACCGCCGCGAACCTCGGCAAGCGCCTGCTCGAGGCCGACGACGTGCCCAACGAGCCCGGCCGCGCCGCCAAGGTCCTCGAGGTCCGGCAGCGCCAGCTCAACGAGCCGCAGCTGTACGACCGCGAGATCTCCCGCGCCCTCCAGACCAATGACGCGGCGGCCGAGCTGAACTGGCGCAAGGCCCGCTGGGCCACCCTGCTCTACCTGCGCGCCCGCGGCGGCTCCGAGACCCTGTCCGAGGCGGACCTGCAGTCGCGGATCTCCCGTGAGGTCGGCACCGTGCGGGACCTGACCCGCGCCGCCGAAAAGAAGAAGGGCTGAGGCCGGGCAGGCAGGAGTCCCGTCATGACCACCGTCCTGCTCGCCCTGGACAAGTTCAAGGGATCCCTCACCGCCACCGAGGTGTGCGCGGCCCTCGAGCGGGGACTGCTGCGCGGTCAACGCAGCGGAGGACACCCCGGTGCGGCAGAGCACGGGTTGCACGTGCGCTCCGTGCCCGTGGCCGACGGCGGCGACGGCACCGTGGACGCCGCACTCGCCGCCGGATTCGAGCCACTCGAGGTGACCGTCTCCGGGCCGCTGGGCGAGCCCCGCACCGCGCGGATCGCCCGCCGCGGAGACGTCGCCGTGGTCGAACTCGCCGAGTGCTGCGGGCTGCAGCATGTGCAGGAGCCGAGCGCCGAGACCCACGCGCGGGCCAGCACCCGGGGACTCGGAGAGGCCCTCGCCGCGGCGATCGCGGACGGCGCCCGTGAGGTGGTGGTCGGCATCGGCGGCAGCGCCTCCACGGACCTCGGCCTCGGCATGCTCGCCGCCCTCGGCGCCTCCCTGACGGACGACGACGGCCGCCTCCTTCCCGACGGGTCCGCCGCTCTGCGGTCGCTCGCCTCCGCAGACCTGACCGAGGCTCGGAAGGCGGTGCAGGGAGTCTGCCTGACCGTCGCCTCCGACGTGACCTCACCGCTCACCGGCCCGCAGGGCGCCGCACACGTCTTCGCCGCCCAGAAGGGTGCCCACGCGGACACCCTCGAGGAGCTCGATGCAGACCTGGCCCGCGCTGCCGGGGTGCTGATGGAGGCCGCCTCCACCGATCTCACCTCCCGACCCGGCGCGGGGGCTGCCGGTGGCACAGGCCAGGCCCTCATGCTTCTCGGTGGGCGGGCCCGCTCCGGTGCGGAGGTCCTCCTGAACATGGCGGACTTCGACCATGCCGTGGCGGACGCGGACGTGCTGATCGTGGGCGAGGGCTCCCTGGACGGGCAGTCGCTGCAGGGCAAGGCCCCGGCAGTCGCCGCGGTGCGGGCGAGGACCGTCTGGGCGCAGGGCGCGTGCAGCCGCTCTCGGACCGATCGCACCGTGCTGGCCGTCGCCGGACGGACCGACCTCTCCCCCGCCGATGTCGCCGCAACGGGCATCGACCGGGTCCTCACCCTGCGCGAGCGCGCCTCTTCGGACGAGGACAGCATCGCCCGTGCGGCCGAGCACCTGGAGGACCTGGGCCGAGAGCTGGCACGCGACCTGGGCAGGGACCCCGCATGAGGACGGAAACCATGCCCCACCCCGGCCTGCACCTGCGTCCCCTCCGCGCGGACGACGCGGACGCGGCCGCCGTCTGCGACGCCCGAGGGCTGGCCGGGCTCGTCACCGTGCAGCGGGACGAGCGCGGTGACCGCCACCCCGGAGGACGACCTCGTGACCGCGTTCCGCCGGGCGCATGCGGAACAGGTCCGGCAGCGGGTTGACCTCGGACAGGCGCACGGCGGCAGACCTCGTTTCTCAGCAGTCGGGCGGGGTGGGGGCCAGCGCATGCTGCGCCTGCCGCCCCCAGTAGTCTGTGGGGGTGTTTCTTCCTGCGGCACGCCCGTTCCTGCTGATCCAGACCCGGCCCGAGGACGATGCCTCGGTGGCCGAGGCCGCCGCCGTGCGCCGCCTCGGCGGCTACACCGAGGACACGCTCACCGCCTTCCGCCTCGAACAGCACGTCACCGTGCACCCGGACGAGCCCGTGGACTGGGAGAGGCTCCTGGCCGAGCACGCCGGCGTGATCCTGCCCGGCAGCCCCTTCACGACCTCGGACCCGGAGGACACCAAGACCGCGCTGCAGCACCGCGTGGAACGGGAGCTGGCCCGGATGCTCGAGGTGCTCCGGCGGGACGAGGTCCCGTTCCTGGGCTGCTGCTACGGCGTCGGCACCCTCGGCAAACATGCCGGAGGCACCGTGGACACCACTTACGGCGAGAAGCCCGGCCCCATCACCGTCACCCTGACTGAGGAGGGCGCGGCGGACCGGATGCTCGCCGGCCTGCCGGACGAGTTCGACGCCTACGTGGGCCACAAGGAGGGCCTCACCGTCCCGCCCGAGGGGGCGGTAATCCTGGCGACTGGAGAGAAGTGCCCCACCCAGATGTTCCGCCTGGGCAGGCACCAGTACGCCACCCAGTTCCACCCCGAACTGGACCAGGACGGCCTGCTCGAGCGCCTGCGCATCTACGCCCACCACGGCTACATGGAGCAGCACGAGGCGGAGGACGTGTTCGCCCGCATCCGCGCCACGGAGGCTCCGCTGCCGCCGACGATCCTCGAGAACTTCCGCCTCATCTACGGCTGAGGCGCCCCGCGGAGGGGCGGGACGCCGGCGGAGGCTACGCAGAGCGCGCGGGCGGGGCCACAGGGCTGCTCAGACCCAGCCGCGCCGCGAGGCCTCCACGCCCAGCTGGAAGCGGCTCTCCGCGGCCACGCTCCGGGACAGGTCCGCCAGGCGCCGCTGCACAGTGCGCCGGGACAGCCCCATGTGCCGGGCCATCGCCTCGTCCGTCATGCCCACCGAGAGCAGGACCAGCAGGCGACGGTCGGCCTCGTCCAGCTCGGCCGCGTCCTCTCCCACCGGCACCGCCAGGTTCCACTGCTGCTCGAACAGGCGGATCAGTGCCCCCACCAGCAGGGACCCCCGCACCAGCAGACCCTCCCCGCCGGCCTGCACGTCCGCGTCGGAGCCGACCGACATCCCGTCCGGGGGCAGGGCGATCAGGGCCGCGAGGTCGTCCATCACGATCATCTTGAACGGCAGTCGGGGCAGCACCCGGGACTGCTCCCCCGGGGAGGCACCGATGTCCGGGCGTCCGTCCGCGTCCCGGCGCAGGGACTCGCCCTCATAGATCACCCGCCAGAGCACGCCGCGTTCGCTCGAGCGGTGCTGCGCCGAGTCAGGCAGCGGCCCGGAACTGAAGTACGGACCGCGGTCCAGGCCGCGCACCACCCGCTGCGCCTCCCCCGCCAGGGCCACCGCGGCCCGGGTCACCTCGGCGGCCCCCACCAGCACCTGCAGGGACTCCGCGGTCGCCCCCGGACGGTCCCGGTACTCGGACACCAGCGCCTCGGCCGCCACGCGGAGACGGTCCAGCTCCCGCTGCCGTCGACTGGCCTCGGCCTGCAGCGGATGCCGGGGAGAGAGCGGATGCACACGCCCCTCCCGGACCCGGACGAGGCCGGCATCGATCAGGCGGACGAGCATGCCGTCGTCGTGCTCCTCGACCGGCACGGACGACTCGGTGAGCAGGCGCCGATAGGCGGCCACGTCCCGCGTCTGAAGGCCCAGGGCGGACAGGTCCGGGACGGCGTCCTCAGACTGCTGCGGCACTGTCATGTCCCCGTCTCCCCTCGTCCTCGCCGGAGGGCCTGGCGCATCCAGGCCATGACGCGATCACGCCACTGCGAATCGTATGTGGTCGCTGTCACAGTCTGCTGAACTGGATGTCACATCCGGCCGCCGGCGTGTCATCCGGCGGCCCCCGATGGCAGCTCCTGTCACCACTCGACGAAGGAATCCCCATGTCCCATCCCATGCCTCGCCGCCGCAGGGTGCTCGGCGTGACCACGGCGGTCGCGCTCGCACTCTCCGGCGCCACCGCCGCGATCGCCACCCAGCAGGGTGAGACCGCCACCGCCTCGGCGGAGCAGTCCCTCGCGAACGTCTCCGGCCAGGCCGCCCACCTCGCCGGCAAGCGCACCGTTCCGGAGAAGTTCGAGGACGGCGGCTACGTCGTGCTGATGATGGACGAACCGGCCGCCACCTACGCCGGCGACATCCCTGGCTACGCGGCAACGAAGCCCGGCAAGGGCCTGGGACGCGGCAGTGACACGTTCAACCCGAACTCCGCGGCCGCCAAAAAGTACGCCCGCCACCTCGCCGCCGAGCAGGACAAGGCCATCCAGCGCGCCGGCCTGGACCGCGGCAAGGTCCACACGCGGTACACCACGGCCGTGAACGGCTTCGCCGGCACCTTCAGCGCCGACGAGGCCGCCGCCCTGGCCGCGGACCCCTCGGTGCTCGCCGTGGTGCCGGACGAGATCCGCCAGCTGGACACCGTCTCCTCGCCCGACCTCCTCGGCCTGACCGGCAAGAAGGGCGTCTGGGCGGACCTCGTGGGCAAGAAGTCCGATCCCTCCGCCGCCGGCCGCGGCGTGGTGGTGGGCGTGGTGGACTCCGGCATCCGCCCGGAGTCCGCCTCCTTCGCCGACGACGGCCACCCGGCCGCCCCGTCCGACTGGGCCGGCTCGTGCGAGACCGCAGACGAGGAGGGCTTCCCCGCGGACAGCTGCAACGACAAGCTGATCGGCGCGAAGTACTTCATCAACGGCTTCGGCGCGGCCCGCCTGGCCGAGTACGAGTCCCTGTCCCCGCTGGACGCGGGCGGCCACGGCACCCACACCGCCTCCACGGCCGCCGGCAACCACGGCGTGACCGCCACGGTGGACGGCATCGAGCGCGGCGAGATCTCCGGCATGGCCCCCGGCGCCCACGTGGCCGCCTACAAGGCCTGCTGGGAGGGCGCCGCCTCCTCCGGTTGCGCCACCGCGGACACCGTGGCCGCCATCGACGCGGCCGTCGCCGACGGCGTGGACGTCATCAACTACTCCATCTCCGGCTCCCGCACCGACGTCCTGGACCCGGTGGAGCTGGCCTTCCTGAACGCCGCCTCCGCAGGGGTGTTCGTGGCCGCCTCCTCCGGCAACTCCGGTCCCACCCCCTCGACGACGGCCCATGCCTCCCCGTGGATCACCACCGTGGCGGCCTCCACCCACGCGGTGTACGAGCACACCCTCGTGACCGGCGACGGCGAGCGCTACATCGGCGCCTCGATCACCCAACCGCTGGAGGAGGAGACCCCGATGGCGTACGCCCGGGACCTCGCCGCCGAGGGCACCGACCCGGCCGAGGCCGCCCTGTGCATGGACGGCACCCTGGACCCCGCACTGACCGAGGGCAAGCTCGTGGTCTGCGACCGCGGTGAGATCGGGCGTGCCGCGAAGTCGTTCATCGTCGAGGAGGCCGGCGGCGTGGGCATGGTCCTCGTCAACACCTCTGAGTCCGAGGGCCTGAACGCCGACGTCCACGCGCTGCCCGCCGTGCACCTTCCCGCCTCCGAGCGAGAGGCCGTGGTGTCCTACGCCTCCTCGGAGGGGGCCACCGGCCGCATCCTGGACACCAACGAGGGGTCCACCACCGAGACCCCGCTCGTGGCGTCCTTCTCCTCGCGCGGCCCGTCCCTGGCCGTGGACTCCGACCTGCTGAAGCCGGACATCTCCGCCCCGGGTGTGGACGTGCTGGCCGCGTACTCCCCGACCCTGGGCGGCGAGGACTTCGCGTACTCCTCCGGCACCTCGATGTCCTCGCCCCACATCGCGGGCCTGGCCGCACTCGTGAAGCAGGGCCGCCCGGAGTTCGGCCCGATGGAGATCAAGTCCGCCATGATGACCACCGCGGGCGACCACGCGCAGGAGACCTCCCCGTTCGCCGAGGGCGCCGGCTTCGTGGACCCGGCCCGCATGCTGAACCCGGGCCTGGTGTTCTCCTCCGACCGTGACGACTGGTTCGACTTCCTGGGCGGTCAGGGCGTCGTGTACTCGGACACCGGCAACCCGGTCTCGGACAACCCGATCGACGCGTCCGATCTGAACGTGCCCTCGCTGGCGATCGGTGATCTGTACGGCTCGCAGACCGTGACCCGTTCGCTGACCAACGTGGCCAAGGGCAACGGTCCGTGGACCGCCCATGTGGAGGGCCTGGAGGGTCTGGATGTGCAGGTCTCCCCGCAGCGCATCCAGCCGAAGCGCGGCCAGTCCCAGGACGTGGACATCACCGTGACCGCAGCCGGCGCTCCGGCCGGCGCGTTCGCCACCGGCCACATCGTCTGGACCGGCCCGGGCAAGCAGACCGTCCGCATCCCCGTCGCGGTGCGTCCGGGCATCGCCGACGCCCCGGAGGTCATCGAGGTCGAGCGCAACGCCGACTCCCTCGAGCTGCCGGTGAAGGTCGGCGTCGAGGGCATCCTCGACACCCGCGTGCGCGGCCTGGTCCCGGCTGAAGAGTCCACGGGCGATGCTCCGGAACAGATGTTCTTCGACGCCTCCGACGAGCGCCTGACCGGCCACGACTTCGACTACCCGCGCGGCTACCCGAAGGTGCGCATCGAGGCCGAGACCGTGGGGGACGTGGAGGCCGACCTGGACATCTACGTCACCAGCTCCTGGGCCGGCTACCCGGTGGCACGCTCCGTGGGCCGCGGCACCGGTGCCGAGGTCTACGAGGGCCCGATCTACTCGTCCGCCCCGGAGCACACCATCTACGTGGTGGCCAAGGGCGAGACGGACGCGACCGTGCCCTACACGCTGCGCGTCTCCTTCCCGACCGACGAGGACACCGGCGTCCTGACCTTCGACCCGGCCTCGGCGCAGGTCACCCCCGGTGAGACCCATGTGTTCCAGGGCGTCCTGGACACGGACGGCACCAGCACCTACACCGGTGCCGTCGACATCCTTCACGAGGGCGAGGTCGTCGACACGACCACGATCCGCGTGAAGTGATCACCCCCGGCGACCTCCCCTCACCGCCACACCGGTGATCGCACGTCGGCGCCCGTCCTCCCATCAGGGCGGGCGCCGTCCCCTGTGCGCAGACGGGCCCGGACGTCATGTGACGTCCGGGCCCGTCCGTGTGCTCGTCGCGTTGCCCGGTCAGCCGCCGCCGTTGGTGGCGGCGCCGATGATCCAGAGCAGCACCGTGGCGACGATCGCGAAGACCTGCTCGTTGCGACTGCCCCGCACTCTGCGGCCCACGCCGTCGGTCTGCCCGTTGGCGACCGTCATGATGACGTCGATCAGGTACCAGATGCCCAGACCGCCGATGGTGAACAGCTTCAGCAGGCCGGTGCCGACCTTGCCCAGGTAGAACCGGTCCACGCCGAGGATGCCGAGGAGCAGGGACAGCAGCCACGTGGCGATGAAGGACTTCGGCGAGGGGTACTGGTGCGGGGCCACGCCGGGATGCCACGGCTGCATGCCCGGCGCCGCGTAGCCGTGCGGCGGGACCTGCCCGTACCGGGGGTGGTGTGCGTGCGGTCCGTAGGGGCCCTCGCCGCCGGGGCCGCGGCCCTGCCCCGGGTGCGGCGGGCCGCCGTGGGGCTGCGGGCCACCCCAGCTTCCCTGGCGGCCGTCGTCACCCTGCCACCGGCCGTGGGCACCGTCGCCGCGCGGCTCCTCCCACGGGCGCGGGGCCGGCCGGTCGTCTCCGCCGCCCTGGTACCAGGACGGGGTCTCGCCGTGTCGTCCGCCCTCGGGGTACTCGTGGCTCATGGGTGTCCTCTCTGCGGGGCCGGGCCCGTCAGTCGACGGCGCCTTCCGGTTCCCCTTCACAGTATCCACCGGGGCGGACGGCTTACACGGTCCGGGCGGTTCCGTACGGTGGAGGGCATGACGGACATCACCGCCTGCACGCCGTTGCCCTACGTCCCGGGCCCCGCCCTGCGGGCTGCCTTGAGCCCGACGGCCGCCGTGGACGCCCTCGAGCGCGCCCTGGCCGAGGGCCTGGACCCGGAGTCCGACGCCCCGCGCACCCGCGTGGACACCTCCACGGGCGTGCTCATGCAGATGCCCTCGGCCCGTGGCGAGCAGGTCGGCACGAAGCTGCTCACCCTCACGCCGGACAACGCGGTGGCCGGCCTTCCGGTCGTCCAGGGCGTCTACGTGCTCTTCGGCGGTGCGGAGCAGACGCCGCGAGCGGTCCTGGACGGCATCGAGCTCACCAATCTGCGCACCTCGGCCGTGTCCGCACTCGGAGCGCGCCTGGCGAGGGCGTCCCCCGCCGGAACCACGACGACCGCCGCGCACCTCGTCCTGTTCGGCACCGGGGTGCAGGCGTGGGAGCACGCCGTGACGTTCTGTGACACCCTTGACGTCGGACGGATCACCGTGGTCGGCCGGAGCCGGGAGAAAGCCGGTGCCCTGGCCGCGCGCATCGCCGAGGAGCTCGGCGTCCCGGCGGAGGCCGGCGACCAGTCCGCGGTGCCCGAGGCCGACGTGGTGCTCACCTGCACTGCGTCCGAGACCCCGGTGTTCGACGGTGCCCTGGTGCGGGACGACGCCGTGGTGGTGGCCATGGGTGCGCACACCCCGGACACTCGTGAGCTGGACGATGCGCTGCTCTCCCGCGGCCAGGTGATCGTGGAGTCCCGCGATTCTGCGCGGCGCGAGGCCGGCGAGGTGGTGCTCGGCATCGCCTCCGGCGCCGTCGCCGAGTCCGGGCTGGTGACCTTCGCGGACCTGGCCACCGGCCGGGCGAAGCCACAGGCGGGGGTGCCGGCCGTCGTCGTGACCACGGGCATGCCGTGGCAGGACCTGGTGGTGGCCTCCGCGGTGATGGACGCCTTGGACGCCTGAGCCGCCCGAGGCCGGGAAGCAACCCCGCGTGGCCCACTCACTACGATGGAGCCCATGCCCCACACCGACGCCGCGCCGCAGCCTGCCCACCCCTCGAACTTCGGATTCGAGGTGACCGGGCGCCTCGAGGGGCACTCCGGCCACGGCCGCACCGGCGTGATCACCACCCCGCACGGGCAGATCCAGACCCCGGCCTTCATCCCCGTGGCCACCCAGGCCACCGTGAAGGCCGTGCTCCCGGAGAGCATGAAGGATCTCGGCGCGCAGGCGCTGCTGGCCAACGCCTACCACCTGTACCTGCAGCCCGGCGACGACCTGTTGGACGAGGCCGGCGGTCTCAGCAGGTTCATGAACTGGGACGGCCCCACCTTCACGGACTCCGGCGGCTTCCAGGTGATGTCCCTGGGCTCAGGCTTCAAGAAGGTCATCGACATGAACGGCCCAGCCGCCCCGGACGGCCAGGGCACGGACGACGCCGTGGCCCCCGGCAAGGAGCGCCTGGCCAACGTGGACGACGACGGCGTCTGGTTCAAGTCCCACCTGACCGGGGACCGGCACCGGTTCACCCCGGAGCGCTCCCTGCAGATCCAGCACAACCTCGGCGCGGACATCATGTTCGCCTTCGACGAGCTGACCACCCTGCACAACTCCCGCGGCTACCAGGAGGAGGCCCTCGAGCGCACCCGTCGCTGGGCCCAGCGTTGCCTGGACGAGCACGCCCGCCTCACCGCCCAGCGCGCCGACCGCCCCTACCAGGCCCTGTTCGGCGTGATCCAGGGCGCCCAGTACGAGGACCTGCGCCGCAAGGCCTGCGCGGACCTGTCCGCCATGACCACGCAGTTCGCGGACGGCACGGAGGCCGGGTTCGACGGCTACGGCCTCGGCGGCGCCCTGGAGAAGGAGAACCTCGGCACGATCCTCGGCTGGTGCGCTTCAGTCCTTCCGGAGGACAGACCGCGGCACCTGCTGGGCATCTCCGAGCCGGACGACCTGTTCTTGGCCGTGGAGAACGGCGCGGACACCTTCGACTGCGTCTCCCCCACCCGGGTGGCCCGCACCGGCGCCTTCTACACCCGCGACGGCCGCTTCAACCTGCCCGGCGCCAAGTACAAGCGGGACTTCGGCCCGCTGGACCCCGAATGCGACTGCTACACCTGCACGCACTACTCCCGGGCCTACATCCGCCACCTCATGAAGGCCAAGGAGATGGTGGCCCACACTCTGGTGTCCATCCACAACGAACGCTTCACCGTGTCCCTGGTGGACCGGATCCGTGCCTCGATCGGGGATGGCACCTTCGCCGAGCTCAAGGCAGAGACCCTCGGCCGGTACTACGCCGGCAGGAAGTGAGCCGGGCGGGCTGAGGCTGCTCAGCCTCTGTCACCGCAGCGTCGCAACTCAGGCGGCTGTCGGCCTCTTTCCGACCCGTGGCACCCAGCCGATCCGCGGCACAGCCTGAGGCACCCTTCCTTCGACCTCGACGGTCCCGGACAGAGGAACGCGCGGCCACCCTCGCGTTCGAGGGCGGCCGCGCACAGGGGTCGACGCCGGCGGCGCGCCGGGCGGTGTCACCCCACCGCGCGGACACGCACGCCGCCGTCAGCTCAAGGGGGCGCGGGTCTCCGCGCCGAAGGCCTCCGGGTACGTGAACTCGCCGGAGGGCACCGTGGCGGACTCGTCCAGCACGAGGATCTGCAGGGCGCCCGGACGGTCCGCGAAGGCCGCGGTCACGCCGTGCTCGGCGGCGTCCTCGAAGCCGAAGCGCGGGTAGTACTCGGGGTAGCCGTAAACCACCACGTGAGACTCACCGGCCTCCTTGGCGGCCTCGAGCAATGCCTTCACCACCGCAGTGCCGGCGCCCTGGTTCTGATGCTCCGGGAGCACGCCGTGCGGGGCGAGCGCCAGGGTGGGGGCTTGCCCGATGTGCGCGCGGCACAGCAGGCCGTAGGCCACCGGATCCGCATGCAGGTCCGTGCCGGGGATGGCGGCGGTCATGGTGACCGTGGAGAACTGCGGCAGCCAGGCCTTCTCGTCCTTCTGGAGCTCCTCCACCAGGTCGGCCTCGGCAGAGGTCTCGAACGCCGTCTCGTTGATGCGGCGGATCGCATTGCGGTCCTCCGCGGAAGCGTGGTCCGCCACGCGGGACGGCCAGCGGTGGGTGTGGTTGCGGGGGGCGGTCTCCATGAGCCTTAACCTACGCGAGGATGTGATGTGGGCGACAGGTGCCGTCCACTGCGTGAACAGTTCACTCCCACAACGACGACGGCACCCGCCCTGTCAGGGCGGGTGCCGTCGTCGGACGGGCACCTCGGCGGCCTCGGGGCCGGCACTGCCGCCCCGCAGGCTCAGGCGAAGGCACCCTTGCCGGTGATGTCGCGGCCGACGAGCAGCGCCTGCACGGTCTCGGTGCCCTCGTAGGTATGGATGGCCTCGATGTCCGCGAAGTGCTTGCCCACCTCGTACTGCACGAGGATGCCGTTGCCGCCGAGCAGGTCGCGGGCATTCGCGGCGATCGACCGGGCGGCGCGGGTGGCGGAGTACTTCGCGAGGGAGGCCTGCGGGCCGGTGAGGCGGCCGGCGTCCTCAAGGCGGGAGGCGCGGAGCACGAGCAGCTGCACCTGGGTCAGTTCGGACAGCATGCGGGCCAGGCGCTCCTGCACCACCTGGGAGTGGGCGAGCGGGCGGCCGAACTGCACGCGCTGCTGCGCGTACTGCACGGCGGCCTCATAGCAGCCGACCGCGTGGCCGACGGCGGCCCAGGCGACGCCGACGCGGGTGGCGAAGAGGACGGCGGCGGCGCTCTTGAAGGAGGTGGCGTCCGGCATGACGTCCTCGGCCGGGACGAACACGTCGCGGTAGGTGATGTGCGCCTGATGGATGGCGCGGAGGGACATCTTGCCGCGGATGACCTCGGCCTCGTAGCCCTCGGTGTCCTGGTGGACGATGAAGCCCTTGACCTGGCCGTCCTCGGTGGAGCGGGCCCAGGTGACGGTGATGCCGCCGGCGGCGCCGTTGCCGATCCACTTCTTGTGGCCGTTGATCTTCCAGCCGCCGTCCACGGGGGTGGCGGTGGTCTCCAGGGAGACGGAGTCGGAGCCGTGGGTGGGCTCGGTGAGGGCGAAGGCGCCGTAGAGCTCGCCGGCGGCCATCTTCGGCAGGTACGTCGCCTTCTGCTCGGCGGAGCCGCACATCTCGATCGAGCGCATGGCCAGGCCGCCCTGCACGCCGACGATGGTGGACAGGGAGCCGTCGATGCGGGAGAGCTCCATGGTGGCCAGGCCGGCGGCAAGGCGGGAGCAGGAGGGCCTGCCCTCGACCTCCACGCCGTCGCGGAGCAGGTCCGCTTCGGCCAGGCCGGGGATCAGCTGGGTGGGGTACTCGCCCTTGTCCCAGGCATCCTGAAGGGTCTTCTGCACCTCGTCGGTGAGGTAGGCGCGGGCGGCCTTGAAGAGGACGAGGTCCTCCTCCGCGAGGTCTTGGAAGATCGCGTAGGCGTCCGTGTCCAGCGGCCCGGTGATGCTGTACTCGGGCTCGGCGGTGGGCAGCTGCTCGGTCATGGCTGGTCCTCTCGGGGTGGAGGGTGGGCGCCGGTCCGCGGGGTGTTTCCCGTGAGCGCGGGGGCTTCACGACGACGGCCGCTGGCCTCCGCCTGTCCGGCGCGGGGGTTGCTGGGTCCAGCTTCGTATGAGACTGCGTATCAGGTCAAGTGAGACGCCGTATCAGCGTGCGTATCATCGTCGGCATGAAGACGAGGCCCGCCGCGCACACTCCCGCCCTGATCCGCCTGCTGGACGAGCAGGGGTGGGACGCCACCACCGTGGACACCCTGGCGCATCAGGTCGGCGTCAGCCGTGCCACGTTCTTCCGAACCTTCGGCTCCAAGGAGGACGTGGTCTTCCATGACCACGGCGTGCTGCTGGAGGAGCTGGAGGCCTTCCTGGACGGTGTGGAGCCCGGGGCCGAGGCGACCGACGAGGCCCTCGTGGAGGCCGTGCTGCGGGTCTTCCGCCACCACGCGGGAGACCCGGCGCAGGCGCATGCCCGGTATCGCCTGCTGCGGCAGTCCAAGGCGCTGCGGAACCGGGAGCTGCTCAGCTCGCACGGCTACGAGCGGCTCTTCGCCCGCTGGCTGCGCGGACGGCTGGACGGGACGGCGGGCGGCGAGGCCACGGCGTTCGGCCTGGCCGGTGCCGTGGTGGCGGTGCACAACGCGGCGCTGCGCGACTGGCTCCGAACGGGGGCGGAGACGGGCACCCTGCCGGACCCACTGGAGGCCGAGCAGCGGCTGGCCAGCCGGCTCGAGAGTGTGGTGGGTGCGCTCACGGGGCGCCCCGCGGCAGGAACCTCCCCCGGAGCCGTCACCGGCTCGGCCGGCGCGGCGCGCAGCGCCGGGGGTGCCGGGACCCGGACCCAGGCGGCGGCGAGCGGGGCGTCCCGGGTGCGGACCGTCGTCGTGACGGTGGACGACGGGCGGCCGGACACGGACGCCGTGCTGGCGTCGGTGCGGGCCGCCCTGGAGGGCTGAGGCTGGCTCAGCCGGGGTCAGCGGGCCGGGAGGCTCACTCGTCGATCGGGATCTCGCCCATCGGGCCGAAGCCGTCCGCGGAGACCTGCTCGGAGATGATCTGCGGGGTCTTGGCGAGCAGCGGCTTCATCGCGTCGATGCCCTCCTGGAAGTGCGGGGACTCCACGTGGGCCTTGGCGCCCTCGTCGGTGAAGCCCTCGAGCAGGAAGTACTCGTTCCTCGAGCCCTCAACCGGCTGGTACCACTCGAAGAACATGTTGCCCTCCTCGCCACGGACGTCTGCGGTGTACTGGGCGACCGCGTCCATCCACTGGTCAGCGAGCTCGGGCTTGACGGTGAACTTGAGGTTGATCAGAATCATGCGTCCACTCTGGCCGATCAGTCGGTGTGCTGGCCAGCGCGAACCCTCCGCCCACGGCGGAACCGCAGGGCGAGCAGCAGGCCCACCACCAGCAACACGCCAAGGATCCAGAGGGACACGTCCGAGGACAGCCAGGACCAGGCCGGCGGCAGGTCCGCCAGGTTGGTGAACCGGTCCAGCAGGCCGAGTGCCAGCACGGGGATGAAGGCGTTGAGGCCAGCCGAGGTGGCCAGGCTGGCGCCGGTAAGGATCTCGAGCATGGCTGCCCCGCTTCCGGTGCGCCGTGGGGTCCCGGTGCAGCCCCCTGCCGACCCGGCGCACCCAGCGCCGACGCTCGCACCGCGGACACCGCCGGGGCCCGGGTGCGCTCACGTCCGCAACCGGCGTAGCATCGGCCCCATGTCTGACGTGAACGCGCGCACGGAGCGCCCCGCCCTCGCCCTGACCATCGCCGGCTCCGAGGCCACCGGCGGTGCCGGCGCCCAGGCCGACCTGAAGACCTTCCAGGAGCTGGGCGTCTTCGGCATCGTGTCCCTGACCTGCATCGTCTCCTTCGACCCGAAGGACGACTGGAACCACCGCTTCTTCCCGGTGCCCACCGAGGTCATCGCGGACCAGCTCGAGGCCGCGCAGAAGGACTACGAGGGCACCCTGAAGACCGTGAAGCTCGGCATGCAGGGCTCCCCGGAGGTCATTCGGACCACAGCCGCCGCCCTGAAGTCCCAGGACTGGGACCACGTCCTGCTGGACCCGGTGCTGATCTGCAAGGGCCAGGAGGCCGGCCACGCCCTGGACACGGACCAGGCCCTGAAGGCCGAGCTGCTGCCGCTGGCCACCTTCACCACCCCGAACCACTTCGAGACCGAGCAGCTCTCCGGCATGACCGTGAAGACCGTGGACGACCTGATCGCCGCGGCCAAGAAGATCAACGAGGTCTCCGGCGCCGCCGTGCTCGCCAAGGGCGGCATGCACCTGGAGGGCCCGGACGCCGTGGACGTGTTCGTGGACGGGGACACCGTGGAGGTCCTCTCCGAGCCGAAGATCGGCACCGAGGGCGTCTCCGGCGCCGGCTGCTCGCTGGCCGCCGCCGTGACCGCAGAGCTCGCCAAGGGCGCCACCCCGCTGGAGGCCGCCAAGACCGCGAAGGCGTTCGTCACCGCCGGCATCCGCCAGGCCGTGGAAGGCAACACCCCGTTCGCCGCCCTCTGGCAGGGCGGCCTGCGACAGGCCTGAGAGTCCCACCTGCGATGACCATGACGTCCTCCCTCCCTGCCGCCCTCCACCTTACCGCGGACGAGCGGGAGCGCATGCACGCGGACTACGTCCACCTGCACCGCCACCCCGAGCTGTCCATGCAGGAGCACGAGACCGCCGCCTGGATCGAGCGGCAGCTGGGCGAGATCGGCATCGAGCACTTCCGCTGCGGCGGCACCGGCGTCGTCGGCGTCCTGCGGCACCCGGAGTCCCCGGACGCCGTGACGGTCGCCTTCCGTGCGGACGTCGACGGCCTTCCGATCGAGGAGGACACCGGCCTGGACTACGCCTCCACCGTCCGCGGCACCCTCGCGGACGGCCGGGACGTCCCGGTGATGCACGGCTGTGGCCATGACACCCACGTGATGGGCGCCCTGACCGCCGCCCGTCAGCTGGCGAAGGCCCCCGAGACCTGGCAGGGCACCGTGGTGTTCGTGTTCCAGCCGGGCGAGGAGACCGGCGCCGGCGCAGCCGCCATGGTGGAGGACGGCCTCTGGGAGCGGGCCCCGAAGCCGGAGGTGGTGCTGGGCCAGCACGTCATGCCCCTGGAGGCCGGCAGCGTCTACGTCATCCCCGGCACCGCCATGGCCCTGGCGGACTCACTGCGCATCACCTTCCACGGCAAGCAGGCCCACGGCTCGCAGCCGCAGGACAGCATCGACCCGATCGTGATGGCCTCCCATGCCGTCTCCCGCCTGCAGGGGATCGTGTCCCGCGAGGTGGACCCGCGCGACTCCGCCGTGGTCACGGTGGGCACGTTCCATGCCGGGCTGAAGGAGAACATCATCCCGGGCTCGGCCACCATCGAGCTGAACATCCGCACCTTCACCCCGGAGCGCCGCACACAGGTCGTGTCCGCCGTGGAGCGGGTGGTGAGGGCCGAGGCCGCCGCCTCGGGCGCCCCGGAGCCGACCGTGGAGCAGATCTCCGCGTTCCCTCGGTGCTTCAATGACGAGGAGCACTCTGCCCGCATCGCCGACGCGCTGCGCACCGAGCTCGGTACGGACCACGTCCTGGACGCCCCGCCGTTCATGGGCTCGGAGGACGTCGGCGCTCTAGCGGACGCGATCGACGTCCCGCTCGTCTACTGGTTCTTCGGCGGCTTCCAGGGCGACCCGGAGCAGTTCCCGGTGAACCACCATCCGGCCTTCGGCCCCGTCATGGAGCCCACCCTGGAGGCCGGACACCGGGCGGCCCTGGCCGGCCTGCTCGCCTACATCGGCCGAAGCTGAACCACGACGGCGGCGCCTCACCCTGCCAGGGTGGGGCGCCGCCGTCGTGGGTCCGGTCCGGGACCGGTCAGGTACGGATCAGGCGGAGGCAGCGAACGTGCGGGGGCGGCCCGGGCGACAAGACGGGCCGTCTCCGGGGAGAATGGGGGCATGAAGACCACCGAATCCGGAATGTTCGCCTACGCCCCGCTGTCCGGGGAGGGCGCCGTCTACCTGCCGAAGCGGGCCACCCGCCCCGGTTTCCTGCGCCCGGGCAGCCGCAGCTACGGCCTGCTGGCAGCCGTCGGCATGGGCGCCCTGAGCCTGCTGGACCCCTCCGCCGGCGATGCGGCGCAGCGCCGGTCCGTGAACCGAGTCATCGCCGCGGCCACCGGCGTCTACGGGGCCGCCGAGCTGCGTGCATCGATGGACGACGCGGCCCTCGCCGCCGGCCTCACCCCGCGCCTGAGCACCCGCCTGCGCAACGGCCTGGTGGGCCTGGCCGGCGGCGCCGCCGGCGCCGGGCTCGTGGCCCTCGCGCCAGCGGTCTACGCGAAGTGGGACGCCAAGTCCGTGGAGGTGCTGGACAGGATCGGGGCGAACCGGCTCGCCGAGCGGGCCGGACTGACCCATCCGCGTTCCGCCCTGGCGGTGCTCGGCGCGGCGGCGGCCCTGCTCGGCAACGCGTCAGCCCGTCGCGCCCATCGGACCGCAGTGGAGCAGGGTGCTGCCCTGCGCGTCATGGACGACATGCCGCAGGACCCGGAGGCCGACGGAGCCACACAGATCCCGCTCTCCGCCGCCGCCCGTGTAGTGCTGGAGACGCTCCTGGATCCGGCCCTGGCCGAGGGAACCACGCTGCCGGGCGCCTCCGCGCTGCGGGCCCAGCTGCCCCACACGAAGGCCGTGGAGCCGGAGCCGGGCGCCGAGTTCTCCGACTGGCTGCCGCTTGTGGTGGACCCCGAGACCGCCCTGGCCCGCGCCGTGCCGCACGACTTCACCTGGCCGGTCCGCGGCCGCTTCCAGCACGAAGGCGAGGACTTCGAGCTGTGCCTGCGCGTGGTGGACGGGGAGCTGGGCGCGCTGGAGATCGTGCCGGTGGACGAGACCTCGGACGAGTCCTGGCAGGCCCGCGCCGCCCTCGAGACCTGGCCTTCCCCGGCACAGCTGACCTTCTCCGTGGACGGTCCGGAGCGCTGACGCCCCACTCAGGCCCAGGTCAGCACAGAGGGCTAGAGTGGGTTGCCGTCCGCTGTGCCCTGAAGACTTCGGAGTCACCCCGCCATGACCACACCCGCCCCGGTGAAGAGCAGTGCCCGTGCGCGCCGCAAGGCCGCCCGCGCCGCCGCAGGACCGCGCCCGCGTCTGCAGATGAGCATCTACGGGTTCATGGTGGCCTGGCTGATACCGAACCTGCTGATGGCGGCGATCGTCCTGGTGCTCACCCTGATCCCGTCCCTACAGGAGTTCGGCAGCCTCACTCCGCTGCTGACCGTGGTGGGCCTGGCGGGCCTGGTGGTCGGCCTGCCCCTGTGTCTGCTGGTGAACTGGGTGTTCCGGCATGTGCTGAACCAGTGGGTGCATGTGCTGGCCTACGCCCTCGTGGGCATGCTGTTCGGCCTGGTGGTGCTGACCCAGGGTGCCGGCGGCATCCTGCCGATGCTCATCCCGGTGATCGGGTTCCCGGCCGGCATCCTCATGGGTCTGGGCCGCATGGCAGCGCGACCGCTGGTCAGGATCGTGGACGGACCGGACGAGGACGTCTCGGACCGGGACATCGCCGGCGAGGACACCGGCACCGCGCGGACCACAGCGGAGCGGTCCCTCTGACCGTCTCAGGCGCCTCAGGAGACGGCCATCCGCCCGGCGGCGTCTCAGGACCGTCCGACTCAGGACGCGAATCGCCGGGGCCCGGCCGCCGTGACGGCCGGACCCCGGCGTCGAGGCAGGGCCTCGGGTGTGCTGATCGTGCCGCGTGGCTGCGGCACTGCACGCCGTGCAGAGAGAAAGAAGGCGGCGGTCTGTGACCGCCGCCTTCTCCCTAGAACGTCCTCCCGGGCCCGCATCCCCTCAGGCTTGTTCCGGTCGGTGTCGTCCTGCACTGTGCACCGTCTCTTGGGGCACTCCTTACTGTAGTGCGGACCACTCGACGGCCGGTAGTGGACTTTCGTCTACACTTTCTGACGGCGGATGACGCATCTCACACCTCCACGGAGTCGCCCGCAGGCACGGCCGCCTCGAGCACCCATCGGCCCTCGTCCAGGCCGGCCGAGAAGGTCCCCCCGAAGGCGGAGACACGCTCCTGCATGGAGTTCAGTCCTACTCCGGAGGAGTTCCACACCTCCTCCTTCCTGCCACGGAGCCTCCGGCCGCCCGTGGACTGCTCCACCCCGTTGACCACTCGCAGGACGGCGTCCTTGCCGGCCACGGTCGCAGTGATCTCCACCGGCGCGGAACGGTCCCCGTGCTTGGCGATGTTGGTGGCGGCCTCCTGCAGCACGCGGTACAGCGCGCTCTGCGTGCCCAGGGGGATCGTGTGCTCACCCAGCCGGTCGTCCACCGTGACGGCGAACCCGAGCTCCATCAGCTCATGGAAGACCCGCTTCACGCCGAGCCCGAGGTCCACCGCCGTGCTGGAGTCCGAGCCAGCCTGGCCCGGCTGCGCCTGGTCCCCGACCACGCCCTCCTCTCGCATCAGCGCCAACATGCGGCGCAGGTCCACGAGGGCGTCCTTAGCGGAGCCACCGACCACCGCCAGCGCCTGACGGGCGGCTTCATCCGTGCCGACGAACTGCGCCGTGCGAGCCTGCATCGAGATGATGGTGAGATTGTGCGCCACGATGTCATGCAGGTCCCGGGCCAGGACGCGGCGCTCACGGAGGGCCGCCTCCGCGGCCTGCCGGCGGGCCTCCTCGATCTTGAGGGCGTCGGCTTCCCGCCGTGTCCATGCGGCCCGGATGAACGCACCGAGGCTGATGCCGAGGGCCGTGATCAGGACTGTGACCCAGATGATGGCCGGCCCCTGCCCGGACATGAGCGGAAACGAGACCGCCCACAATGCAGTGATCAGACTCGCCACGATCGCGAATCGGTCGTTCGCGGTCGCGATCACCGCACTGAGAATGACGGCACCGAAAAGGAGGACCGGAACCGTGTCAGCCTGCGTCTCCGCGAGAAGATAGGCGGGCAGGAAGACGGTGTACGCGACGGTGGTGGATATCCATTGGACCAGGAATGCCACCGATACCAGCACGAGCAGGACTACGTAGCCTTCGAAGCTCTCACCCGGTCGCCTCTCCGTGACGACAGAGTGGATGTCAGACGCAGTCGATAGCAGAACCAGAACACTGGTGACGCCCAAGTACCAGGGGCTGCATTTCCGAGCTTCCCAGAAACGACGCCACCCCTGGGGCAACGTCGATCCGTTGATCTCCGTCGGCTCAGGGGTGAGGTCAGTGGCTTCGGTCGAAGTCATCCGATCGAAGGGGCGGCACGCCGGTCAGTCGCAGAACAAGCCGTAGTGAAGGCAGAAAAACTCCTTGGTGCCCTTGACGATTCCGGTGGTCTCGGCGACGCCGGAGCCCTGCCCGGTCGGGGCGGCGGAGGCAGCGGGAGCCATGGTGAACAGGAAGGCGGCGGTCAGGACGCCGGCGGCAAATTTGCGAGTCTTCATGGTCAGTATTATGCGGTGTGGATCACACATGCGCCAGACCTGATCCCGAGCGAATGCAGATTCACAGCAGATCCAGTGCACAGTGTGGACCCGAACCCTGTGGTGTACCCGTCACCGCTTGCCTGTTCTACCCTGAACCGGTGACCCAGAATCTTCGTGTCCTCATCGTGGACGACCAGCCGCTCATGAGCGGTGCCCTGAAGACCCTCGTGGACTCCGCGCCCGGCATGAGCTGCATCGGCATCGCCGCCAACGGCGCAGAGGCCGTCGAGGCCTGTGACGCCACCAGCCCGGACGTCGTGCTGATGGACATGCAGATGCCCGTCATGGACGGCGTGGAGGCCACCGGGCACATCGCCCGCGACCACCCCGAGGTCCGCGTCCTGGCCGTCACCACGTTCACCTCGGAGAACTACCTGGTCCCGGCCCTGCGCGCCGGCGCCGCCGGGTATATGGTAAAGGACGCCGAACCAGCCTCCATCCTGAGCGCCATCCACGCCGTGCACCGCGGCGAGTCCGTCCTCTCCCCCGCCGTCACGCAGAAGCTGCTGACCGCCATCGAGGAGGACGGCCCCGGCGTCGGCACCCGCCCCGCACGCCCCGGCGACCCGGACGGCTCCGACCTCACCGAGCGCGAGCTCGCCGTCCTGCACCTGCTGGCCCGCGGCCAGTCCAACACGGAGATCGCCCAGAGCCTCCACCTGTCCGAGTCCACGGTGAAAGCCACATTCACCCGGATCCTGGACAAGCTCGAGGTCCGGGACCGCGTCCAGGCCATCATCCGCTCCGCCCAGCTGGGCCTGGTCACCCTCTCCCTGGACTGAGCAGACACTCCGGCGGAGCGCCGTGGGAGCGGACACACGACGGCGGCGCGTCACCCCGGCAGGGTGACGCGCCGCCGTCGAGAAGCGGAGACGGGGCCTGGGCCCCGCACAGTCAGCGGGCGTAGATCTCGTTGCGGCGGTCGTTGAGGTCGCGCAGGCGCTTCATGCCACGGTCCGCGATCTCGTCCGCCTCCTCGACCAGAAGGTCCTTGGACGGGCCCCACACCGTGTTCACGAAGCCCTCGCCCTCCGGGTCGATGTTGTGGATGTCCTCCTGCACCAGACGGACCTCGTCCACGGCCTGGCCCAGCTCCACCGACTTCTCGTCGATCTTCTCGATGGAGGGCTCCACGTCGTCCGAGATGACCCCGAGGGCGAACTCGGCCTCGTAGAGCTCGCTGTTGACGGTGCAGCGCTCCTCGAGGTCGTACAGGCCGATGTTGCGGGTGTACGCCTGCTCGTTCGCCGTGCGCATCTCGGCGGCCTCGGCCTCGCCCACGCCGATGCCGGTCGGGGCGGCCATGCCCTCCTCGACCATCGCCACGTTGATGTCCTCGCCGGCGAGGCGGAAGGCGGCGTACTCCTGGCCGTCGACCTCCTGGATGTCCACGACCGCGGTGGAGCCGACCACCAGACGGTCGCGCAGCCACACGTAGGACTTCTCCCCCATACAGAGCGCCGGGCCGACGCGCAGCCCGTCCGGATTGCGCGGGCCGGCGGTCAGGCCGGCCATCTTCACGAGCTTCTCGTCACCGTGGGCGTTGATCTTCACGGTGGTCCCGTCCACGACCTCCACGATCTGCATGCGGTGGCTCTCCTGGACCATGCCCCGGAACATCACGAGGACCGCGAGCAGGATCATGATCAGCGCCACGACGGCGAAGGCGATGAACGCCTTCTTGGGCACCCGGGCGCGGGAGGCGACATGAGTCATGCGGAGGATCCTGACGGTGGACGATGGACGGCCGAACCCGGACGCGGACGAGGTCCCACCGTCCCGGCTCGGAGACCCATCCTAGCGAAGGTGGCTCCGAGCCCGGGACGACGGGCCGCGGTCACGGTGCGGGGATCAGCACACGGTCAGCGCTCGCGCCGGTAGAACGGCAGCGGCACCACGGTGAACGGCTCGCCACGGCCGCGCAGGTCCACCTGCACCTCGGTGCCCTCGGCCGCGAAGGCGCGGTCGACGCGCGCCATGGCGATCGGGTACCCGAGCGTCGGGGACGGGGCACCGGAGGTGATCTCGCCGATCGCGGTGCCCTCCGCATCCTGCACGGCATAGCCGTGACGGGCGGCACGGCGGCCGGCGCCCTTCAGGCCGACGAGCACCTGTGCGACCTCGTCCCTGCCCTGCAGGGAGGAGCGACCCACGAAGTCTGCCTCCTTGGAGGCCGGGACGGCGAAGGAGACACCCGAGGCGTGCGGCTGGTGGGCGTTGTCCAGCTCGTTGCCGTACAGCGGCATCCCGGCCTCCAGGCGAAGCGAGTCGCGGCACGCCAGGCCGCACGGGGTCAGCTCCACGCCGGCCGCCTCGGCCGCCTTCACCACGGCGCTCCACACCGCCGAGCCGCGGTCGCCGGCCTCCTCCGGGGAGCCGGCGTGGACGAACAGCTCGAAGCCGTCCTCACCGGTGTAACCGGTGCGGGCCACGAGGACCTCGACGTCGCCGGCATCGGTCGGCAGCGCGAGGGTGACGTGCGCGTAGTACTTCAGCTCCGCGAGCTCCTGCGTGTGGGCCGGCATGGCCTGGGCCAGGATCTGCTCGGCCTGCGGACCCTGCACGGCCACCAGTGAGGTGTCCGCCGACTCGTTCGTGACGGTGACGTCACGGCCGGAGGCACGCTGGGCGAGGGCGGTGTACACGGAGGCGGCGTTGCCGGCGTTCGGCACCACCAGGTACTCCGGCACGGAGCCCTCGGCGCCCTCGTCCGTGCGGTAGACGATCAGGTCGTCCAGGATGGTGCCGGCGTCGGTCAGGCACAGGCCGTACTTGGCGCGGCCCGGCTTCAGCGTGGACATGATGCTGGACAAGGCGTAGTCGAGCATCTCGCCGGCTTCCGGGCCGCTCACGCGGACCTCGCCCATGTGGGACAGGTCGAAGATGCCGGCGGCGGAGCGGACGGCCCTGTGCTCGGCCAGCTCTGAGCCGTACTTCAGCGGCATGTTCCAGCCGCCGAAGTCGGTGAAGGAGGCGCCGGCGGCCTCATGGACGGCGTGCAGCGGGGAGTTGCGCAGGTTCTCGGACATGGATGTCTCCTCTCAGGTGTCCGCGGCCGCGGTCGCGTCGGTCTCGTCCTCGAAGGCCTCCGGCGGAGGGCACGAGCAGACCAGGTTGCGGTCGCCGTACGCGCCGTCGATGCGACCCACGGGTGGGAAGTACTTGTCCTGGCGCAGGGAGGCCACCGGATAGCCGGCTGTGGAGCGCGGGTAGGAGCGGTCCCACTCGTCGCCGGTCAGGACGGCCGCAGTGTGCGGCGCATTGCGGAGAACGGACTCGGACAGGGTCTCCGGGGTGGTCGCCACGATCTCCCCGTGGATGGAGATCATCGCCTCGATGAAGCGCTCCAGCTCGCCCAGGTCCTCGGACTCGGTCGGCTCCACCATGAGGGTGCCGGCCACCGGGAAGGCCAGGGTCGGGGCGTGGAAGCCGTAGTCGATCAGACGCTTGCAGACGTCCTCCGCGGTCACCCCATGTTTCGCGGTGAGCTCGCGCAGGTCGAGGATGCACTCGTGGGCCACCAGGCCGCCCTCCCCGGTGTAGAGGGTCGGGTAGTGGTCCGCGAGACGGCGTGAGATGTAGTTCGCCCCGAGCAATGCGTGGCCGGTGGCCTTGGTGAGGCCCTCGGCGCCCATCAGGTGCAGGTAGGCCCAGGAGATCGGCAGCACTCCGGCGGAGCCGTGCGGCGCGGCCGTCATGAGCGTCTCGCGGGACGGGAGGTACTTCACCAGGTGCTCGCCCACGGCCACCGGGCCCACGCCTGGGCCGCCGCCGCCGTGCGGGATGCAGAAGGTCTTGTGCAGGTTCAGGTGGGAGACGTCGCCGCCGAAGCGGCCCGGCTGGGCCAGGCCGACCAGGGCGTTGAGGTTCGCGCCGTCGATGTACACCTGGCCGCCGGCGGCGTGGACCTTGTCGCACACCTCGCGCACGTCGGCGTCGTACACGCCGTGGGTGGACGGGTAGGTGATCATGATGGCCGCGATGCGGCCCTCGTTGGCGGCGATCTTCTTGTCCAGGTCCTCGGCGGAGATGGTGCCGTCCTCGGCGGTGGCCACCACGACCACCTTGAGGCCGGCGAGCACCGCGGAGGCGGCATTCGTGCCGTGCGCGGAGGCCGGGATGAGGCAGATGTCCCGCTCGCCCTCACCGTTGTCCATGTGGAACCGGCGGATGGCCCACAGGCCGGCGAACTCGCCCTGTGAGCCCGCGTTCGGGGCCACGGAGACGCCGGCGTACCCGGTGATCTCGGAGAGCTTCGCCTCCAGGTCCTCGATGAGGAACGTCCAGCCCTCGGTCTGGTGGGCCGGGGCGTACGGGTGGATGGAGCAGAACTCCGGCCAGGAGATGGCCTCCATCTCCGCGGTGGCGTTGAGCTTCATGGTGCACGAGCCCAGCGGGATCATCGTGCGGTCCAGGGCGAGGTCGTAGCCGGAGAGGCGGCGCAGGTAGCGCAGCATCTGGGTCTCGGAGTGGTGGGTGTTGAAGACCGGGTGGGTCATGTACTCCGAGGTGCGCAGCATGGCCTGCGGGATGGCCGGGGTGGCCACGGCGCCCTCGTGGGCGGACTGCGGCAGGGAGGAGGCGTCGGCGCCGAAGGCGGTGAGCACGGCGGTGAGGTCCTCGTCCACCGTGGTCTCGTCACAGGCCACGCGGACGGTGTCCGCGTCCACCACGCGCACGTTCACGCCGTTCTCCTCGGCGGCGGCACGGATCTGCTCGGCCTTGCCCGGCACCTCGAGGGTGAGCGTGTCGAAGTAGGCCTCGTGCACGACTTTCACGCCGGCGCCGGCGAGCGCCGTGGCGAGGCGGTGGGCCTGGCGGTGGGCGTGGCGGGCGATCTGGGCGATGCCGGCCGGGCCGTGGTAGACGGAGTACATGGAGGCGGTGATCGCCAGCAGCGCCTGCGCGGTGCAGATGTTGGAGGTGGCCTTCTCGCGGCGGATGTGCTGCTCGCGGGTCTGCAGGGCGAGGCGGTAGGCGGGCTTGCCGGCGTCGTCATGGGAGACACCCACCAGGCGGCCCGGCATGGAGCGCTGCATGCCGTCACGGACGGCCATGTAGGCGGCGTGCGGGCCGCCGTAGAACAGCGGGACGCCGAAGCGCTGGGTGGAGCCGACGGCGATGTCCGCACCTTGCTCGCCCGGAGGGGTGATGAGGGTGAGGGCCAGGATGTCCGCGGCCACGGTGACGAGCGCGCCTGCCTCCTTGGCCTGGGCGATCGCGGCCGAGTGGTCGTGCAGGCGGCCGGAGTCGCCGGGCTGCTGCAGGACGATGCCGCACAGGCCCTTCTCCTCGATCACGGCCTTGACGTCCTCCGGGATGCCGGCGGACAGGTCCGCCACCCGGACGTCGATGCCCACGGCGTCGGCGCGCAGCTGCGCCACGGTGAGGGTCTGCGGGAACAGGTCGGCGTCCAGCAGGGTGACGCCGTCGCCCTTCTTCCGGTTGGCGCGGTGCATGAGCAGGACGGCCTCGGCCACGGCGGAGGCCTCGTCCAGCAGGGACGCGTTGGCGATCGGCAGGGCGGTGAGGTCCTGCACCATCGTCTGGTAGTTCAGCAGGGCCTCCAGACGGCCCTGGGAGATCTCCGGCTGGTACGGGGTGTAGGCGGTGTACCAGGCCGGGTTCTCGAGGACCTTGCGGAGAATGACGCCGGGCGTGACGGTGTCGTAGAAGCCCTGGCCGAGCATCTGGGTCTTCATCACGTTGCGCCCGGCGATCTCGCGCAGCTGCTCGAGCACGGCGGACTCGGTGAGCGGGGCGGGCAGGTCCAGGCCGCCCTCCATGCGGATGACCGAGGGGACCGCCTGGTCCACGAGCTGGTCGACGGAATCGAAGCCGAGCACCTCGAGCATGTGCGCGGCGTCGGCCTCGCGCGGCCCGATGTGGCGGTCCACGAACGGCACCGACGCGGTGTCCCGCGGCTCGTGTGCGGCCTGCGGCAGCGCCGTGGTCTCGTCTGCGGTCGGATGGGTGCTGGTCACGGGTACCTCCGAGGGGTCCTGCCGGTGCGGCATGGGGGCATTCACCTCCCCGCTCTGTCATGAGACCTGAGAGTTTCCACCCGCACGCGGCGGGCTTGCACCGTCGGTGACGCAGTCCTCCGAGCGAAGCGCCGGGGCCTGCGTGCTTTCCAGAGCGTCCACACCTGCGCGGTACGTGTGCCTGAGAGATTCCCGGGGAGGTCTTGCTCCTTCGGCGGCCGGCCTGCCTCCGCGGTTGTCTCCCGCGGACGCGCCGACGCTCTCCCGCACAGGGCGATAGCGACGTGGAGTCAGTATCCCACAGGGCGTGGCCCGGGTCACCAGGGGTGGAAGGACTAGAGTGCGCCCGTGACCACTCCCTCCGCGTCCGCACTCGCCGCACGCCTGCCCGGCCTGGCCGTCTGCCTGGCTCTGGGCGGGGCTGCCATGGGCCTCGCCGCACTGGTGCGCCCGTGGACGCCGGCGCTGAGCCCGCTGCTGCTGGCGATCCTCGCGGGGATGGCATGGCGGAATCTGGCGCCGGTCCCGGGGCGGCTCTCCCCCGGCATCGCGTTCGCGGCGAAGCCGGTGCTGCGGGCAGGCATCGTCCTGCTGGGCCTGCAGCTGGCCCTCGGCGACGTCCTCGCGCTCGGGTGAGGTGTCATCGGCCTGGTGGTGGCCGCCGTCGGCGTCACCTTCGCCGCCACGCTGGCGCTGGGGCGTGCCCTGCGCCTGCCGTGGGATCTGACGGCCCTGGTGGCGTCCGGGTTCTCCATCTGCGGCGCCGCCGCCCAGCGGCGCCGGGACTCCCGCCGCGCCTCCCCTCCCGACGACGGCGCGGCCGCCTCTTCCTCCCGCCCTCCCCTGGTGCCGTGGTTCGTGGTGGGGTTCCTGACCGCGATGCTGCTGCGGTCGACCGGCCTGCTGCCGGACGGGTTCCTGGACGTGGCCGCCGTGGTGCAGCAGCTGCTGCTGGCCACCGCGATGGCGGCGCTGGGCCTGGGCGTGCACCTGCGCTCGATCGTGCAGGTCGGGCCGCGGCCGCTCGTCCTGGGCGCCGCGAGTACGGGCGTCGCCGTGGCGGTCGGCGGCGCCGGCGCGTGGCTGCTCGGGCCGGGTCTCTCCCTCGGCTGACCTGCGGGCGCGCCGGCACCTGCCCGGCGGGAGCGCCGGTCAGGGGTGGGAACCGTGGCGCGGTTCTGCCTACGGTCGGTGCACTGGCCCCGGCGCGCGGCGAGCTCATCGCGAGCGCCCGGAACCGCACACCCGATCCGTTCGAAGGAGCGATCCGCACATGTTCACGCGCAATCGAGACCAGGCCGAGACCGTCGAGTGGGGTGGCGGCACGTCCGACCGCCTGCTGGTGGAGAAGGACGGCATGGGCTTCGCCGTCTGCCACACGATCGTGAAACAGGGCACCTCCTCCAAGCTCGAGTACCGCAACCACCTGGAGGCCTGCTACTGCATCTCCGGCTCCGGCCAGGTGGTGGAGAAGGACGGCACGGTCCACGAGATCACCCCCGGGACCATCTACGTGCTGGACGAGCACGACCCGCACGAGCTGCGCGGCGGCGAGACGGAGGACATGCACCTGGTCTCCATCTTCAACCCGCCGATCACCGGCGACGAGAAGCACACCCTCTCCGCGGACGGCTACTCCTCGTACTGAGGCTTGCGGCTCCCTCCGGAGCCCGACTGCCCCGCAGCGGCGGTGGCGTCCCCCGCGGACGCCCCCGCCGTTCGCGCGTGTGCAGGCTCCGCCCCGGGGGTGCGGTGTCCGCTAGCGTTCCCTGTGTGAGCTACGGACATTCGATCCCTGACATCATGGCCGGCACCTCTGGACTCGGCGGGCGCCGCACGGCCGAGGACGCGGAGAACACCGGACCGCGTGCCCATCCCCAGGGCCGCACCGAGCAGCTGTTCGGCGTGCGCCGGCACGGGCAGGTGCGGCAGGAGGGCGCCCACTGGAACCCGGGCTACCTGCTCGCCGGGCCCAGCTCGATCGGCCTGGACGGCAGGCCCACCGCGGCCGCGGCCACCGTGCTGATGGACAACGCCACCGCCGTGGCCGTCCACCATGCGGCGGCCGGTGCCATGGAGGCCATCGTCACCACGGAGCTGACGCTGAACGTGCTCAAGCCGATGCCGGCGTTCAACCCGTCCCCGGACGCGGAGCCGGAGGACCAGCCGCGCATGGAGTGCTGGTACACCCCGCTCACAGTGGACGCCGGCGGCGGAGCGGCGCGTGCCTGGCTCGTGGACGCCGAGGGCGACCGCGTGGTCGAGGCCACGGGCTGGTTCCAGGCCGTGCCCGCCGCTCCCCCGGTCTCGCTTGACGCCTTCGTCCGCCACGGCGGCCTGCCGCTGGGCCCGGAGACCCGCGTCCCCATGGCGGAGCTGGTCGGCCTCGACCCGGACTCGGTGACCGCCCAGGATGATGCGGTTCGGCCCGCCCAGTCCGACGCGTTCGCGCCGGGCGCGCGCTTCCGTCAGAACAGCGAGCTGGACAACCCGCAGGGCGCCGTCCACGGCGGCGCGATGATGCTGCGCGCGATCCTCGCCGCCCAGGGGGCGATGCCGGACCGGGCGCTGTACGACGTCCAGGCGGTCCGCACCGTCTACACCCGGCCGGGCCACGGGGACATGGTCGCCATGACCCGCGTCCGCCACGCCGGCCGTTCCCTGCGCTTCGTGGACGTCGAGCTCGTCCCGCTCGCCGAGAACGGCACCCCGGTCGCGGACAAGCCGATGGTCCAGGTGCAGGTCACCTTCCGCGCGGCGCGCACCTGAGGCGCCCCGGCCTCCCCGGGGGCTGGCCACAGACGGAAGGGGCGACGACGGCCGGAGGGTTCCGGCCGTCGTCGCCCCTTCCCGGTGTGGTCAGGTCAGGCTCCGACGTGTGCCTCAGAGGCGCAGGTCGCCCGACTCCGGCTCCACGAAGTGGGACTCCACGAGCTCCGGGGTCACCTCGTCCAGGGTGGCCGGCTTCCACTGCGGGTTCTTGTCCTTGTCCACGAGCAGGGCGCGGATGCCTTCGGCGAAATCGTGGCCGCGCAGGTGGGCGGCGGTGGTGCGGTACTCGGTCTTCAGCACGGTGGACAGGTCCTTGGCGCGGCGGGCGCGGCGGACGGCGGCCAGGGTGACCGAGACGGCGGTCGGGCTGAGCTTCTCCAGCCGGTCGGCGGCCTTGTGTGCGGCCTCCTCGTCCCGGGCGCGCAGGGCCGCGATGATCTTGGCCGGGGTGTCCTGGGCGTAGCACTCGTCGATCCAAGGACGCTGCTCCCACAGCGGGGAGTCCCCCGGCTCGGTAGTGAAGCGGGCGAGGACGGCGTCCGGCTCCTCGGTCTCGAGGGCGGCGGCGATCTCGTCCAGGGTCGCGGAGGAGACGTGGTGGGTGGACAGGCCCAGGGCCACGGCGTCGGCGCCGGTGATGTGTTCGCCGGTCATACCCAGGTGCAGGCCGAACTCGGAGGGCAGGCGGGAGATGAGGTAGGTGCCGCCCACGTCCGGGACGAAGCCGATGCCGGTCTCCGGCATGCCCCAGCGGGTGCGCTCGGTGGCCACCCGGTGGGAGGCGTGGCCGGAGACGCCCACGCCGCCGCCGAGGACGATGCCGTCCTGGAAGGCGACGATCGGCTTGGGGTACTCGCCGATGAGGTTGTTCATAGAGTACTCCGTGGCGAAGAACTCTTCACCCCGGTCGAACTCCCCGGCCTTGATGCCGTGGTAGACGGACACGATGTCTCCGCCGGCGCAGAGGCCGCGCTC
Organism: Micrococcus luteus; assembly: GCA_047414615.1. Classification (GTDB taxonomy): domain Bacteria; phylum Actinomycetota; class Actinomycetes; order Actinomycetales; family Micrococcaceae; genus Micrococcus; species Micrococcus luteus_B. Next base: position 2,498,725 of record CP179711.1, on the reverse strand, counting down.
GCCTGCCCCGCGGAACAGGACGGTCCGGACGGAGCCGTCCTCCTTCCAGTCCAGCAGCCGGGCGCGGATGCCCTTGACCATCTCGAAGGTCAGGGCGTTGATCGCCTTGGGGCGGTTGAGCGTGATGAGGCCGAGGCGCCCCTTCTGCTCGATGATCAGTTCGCCGGTGGTCTGTGCGGTCTGCGCGTCGGTCATGGCCTTCACCTTTCCCCACGCCGGTCCGGCCGGGCAACGGGTGCCTGGCCGGACGCAGCGGTTGATTGGACGTCCGAGGATTCTCTGTTCGGAGCCTATCAACGCCTGCGCGTGAGACGACGGCGCCCGCCGAGGGGGGCGCCCGCGGGGCGTCACCTAGACTTGGCCGTCATGAGCAGCACTCGACAGCCCCTGACCCGTGACCCCATCGCGGAGGCGCGCCGCAACTGGGAGCGCCAGGGGTGGGACGAGGTCGCCGAGCCGATGGCCGCGGTCACCTCGATCATGCGCGCCCAGCAGATCCTGCTGGCCCGCGCGCACAAGGCCCTGAAGCCGTTCTCCCTGACCTTCGCGCGCTTCGAGCTGCTCGCCCTGCTGGATTTCTCCCGCGAGCGCCGCATGCCCATGAGCAAGGCCGGTGCCCTCCTCCAGGTGCACCCGACCTCGGTGACGAACGCCGTGGACCGCCTGGAGTCGGCCGGCCTGGTGGCCCGCGAGCCCCATCCCGGCGACCGCCGCGCCACCCTCCTCTCACTGACCGAGAAGGGCCGCGAGGTGACCGCGAAGGCGGCCGCCGCGCTGAACGAGCAGGTGTTCGCAGACACCGGCCTCTCGGACGAGGACGTCACCGGGCTGATCCAGATCCTGACCCGGTTCCGCCGCAGCGCCGGGGACTTCGAGGACGGCGTCGGCGCCTGACCTGGTCTCCGCCCGTCGGCGGCCGTACGCGAGCCGCGGCGGCCGACGGTCCGCGTCAGCGGCCCAGCGGCGTCCGGCGCGTCAGCGGCCCACGGTGCCGAAGCGCTGCGCCACGGGCGCCACGAACTGCGGCTTCAGGAAGAACCATGCCGCCGCGGTGACGGCCACGGACACCAGGAACACCACCAGGCCCCAGGCGTCGGTGGCCTCGCGTGAGGTGTACATGTGGTTCAGGTTGGCGAGCACACCGGTGAAGACCACAAGGAACACGTGCACCAGGATGAAGCCGACGAAGAACAGCATCACCGGGAAGTGGACCCTGCGCGCGGCCTCCATGGGGAACGCCCTGGTGAGGCCCTTGTTCTCCGTGGGGAACCAGGAGGACATCCGCCATCCGGTGAGGGCGGCCAGCGGGGCGGCCACGAACACCACGAGGGTGTAGGTGATCATCTGCAGTGCGTTGTAGTGGATCCAGCCGTTCTCGGCCGGCCAGTCCAGGGACAGGTACTGGATGCCGGCGGACAGGGCATGGTGGAACACATGGGGGTCGGTCGGGATGATCCTCATCCACTGGCCGGTGACGAACAGCAGGATCACGAAGACCAGTCCGTTGAGCAGCCACAGTCCGTCGAGGGCCTGGTGCATCCAGATGGTCATCGAGTACTTCTTCGGGGTGTTGCCCTTGGCGGAGAACAGCGAGTCCTTGCGCGGCGTGAAGTTCGCCGGCGGCCGCTGCTCGGACCGGATCTGCAGGCCGGTCCGGATGATCAGCACCATCAGGAACATGTTGAGGAAGTGCTGCCAACCGAGCCAGGCGGGGATGCCGGTCGGCGCGGAGTCCGGCTGGGCGGTGTGCCCGTCGTACTGCGCGATGAATTCCTGCACCGGCTCGAGAGTGCGCAGGCCGCGGGCCGCCAGCACCAGGGCCAGGCCCACGACGACGGCGCCGAGGACTCCCCAGAGCACCTTGCGCCCCAGCGGCATGGGTTCGGCGGCCTTGGCCTTCTTCTCAGGCTTGGCCGCCGGCTGTCCGGCGGTCGTCCGCCCCGCGGCGGGCTGCGTCACCGCGCGCCTCGGGGACGCCGTCCGGCCTGGGGCCGAGGTCTCGGTCCCCTGCTGGGCGGCCGTGCCGCCGGCAGCGGCTGCTGCCGGTCCTGCGCCCATGCGCTGCTTCTCTCCTGCGGCTGGCGCGCCCGCACCCATGCGCTGCCTCTGTCCGGCCATCGGCTCGGCGGCGGCAGGGGCCTGTCCGGCACCGGCCGCAGGCGCGGTGGGCTGCGGCTGGGTCTGTGCGGGCCGGGTCGGTGCGGGCTGGTCGGTCGCGGCCGGAGCGGCTCCCGGGGCGGGGGCCGTGGCGGCCGGGGCCGGCGCGGCAGAGCCGCGTCCCCGGAGCGGGGTGTAGCCCTTCATGCGCTGGCCGACCGGCGCGTCCGGTGCCTCGGAGGACGGCGCGGAGGTCTCAGCCCGCGGCGCCGCAGCGTCGGCCGCGGCCGAGGTCGTCTCGGCGGGCACGTGCTCCACCGGGGCGGCCTGGGTCTCCGCGGCGGCCGCTTCCGGGGCGGCGGGGGCGCCTCCCTTGAGCGGGGTGTAGCCGGCCATCCGCCGGCGCTGCGCGTACGGCACGCCGGCGGCCTGCGCGGCGCTCGAGGCGCCGGACTCGGGAGCCTGCTCCGGCGCGGGCGGCGCGGCGGCACCCTCGGACCCGGCGGCGGCAGGTGCTCCGCCAGCCACGATCTGCGGCGCCGCACCCTGGAACGGGGTGTACCCGGCCATGCGCTGACGCTGCCCGTACGGCACGGCCTCGCGAGACACCGGAGCGGAGGACGGGGCCGTCTGTGCGGCAGGCGACGTCGCCTGCTCGGCGGCCGGGACCGCCTGGTCTGCGGCCGGCACCCCTTCCGCAGGGCCGTCGGAGACGGCAGCACCGGCGGCAGTCGCCCCGGCGCCGGCGCCGCCGGCCGCAGCAGCAGGTGCCGCGGTGGCGGGGGCGACCGTCTCCTCGGCCCCGTCCTGGACCACAGGACCCGGTGCGGCGTCCTGGGTCAGGGGCGTGGCGTCGTCGTCGTGGGCACGGCCCTTGAGGGGCGTGTACCCGGCCATCCGCTGCTTGGGCATGCGTGCTCCTCCCGAGGTCTGCCGCGTCAGCGGCGGGCGCGGATCTGCTCGATCAGCTGCGGGACGACCTCGAACAGGTCGCCCACGATGCTGAAGTCGGCGATCTCGAAGATCTCGGCGTCCTCGTTCTTGTCCACGGCCACGATCGTTTTGGCGGTCTGCATGCCGGCGCGGTGCTGGATGGCCCCGGAGATGCCCAGGGCGATGTAGAGGTCCGGGGACACGATCACACCGGTCTGGCCGACCTGGCGCTCGGCCGGGGTGTAGCCGGCGTCCACGGCGGCGCGGGAGGCGCCCACGGCTGCCCCGAGCTCGTCGGCCAGCTGCTCCACCACGGCGAAGCCCTCCTCAGAGCCCACGCCGCGGCCGCCGGACACGACGACCTTCGCGCCGCGCAGCTCCGGACGGGACGAGGTCTGCTGACGCGGGGAGATCTCGCGGATCTCGGCGCCGGCGGACACTTGCGGCAGGGTGCCGGCGTCAATCGCGGTGACCTGCGGGGAGGCCACGGCCTCGGCGCGGGCGTCGATCGAGCCGCCGCGCACGGTGATGATGCGCGGGCCGCCCTCGCCGGTGGACTCGGACTGGATGTCGCCACCGAAGATCGAGTGCTGGGCGATGACCTCGTCGTCGGCCCAGCGCAGGCCCACGGCGTCGGCGCAGACCGGGCCGCCCACACGGACGGACAGGCGGCCGGCGATCGCGCGGGACTCCGGGTTGTTCGGCAGCAACACGGCCACCGGGTTGGTCTGGTCGATCACGGCGGCCAGCGCGCCCACGGCAGCTGAGCCCATGCGGGCGGCGGCGTCCTCGGTCTCGAGGGTGTGGACGGCGGTGGCGCCGAGCTCGCCCAGGCGGGCGGCGGCGGCCTCGGCCCTGCCGGGGGCACCGACCACGACGGCCACGGGCACGCCGACGGTGGCGGCGGCGCCGAGCAGGCCGGCGGCGGAAGCACGGAGCTCGCCGTCGGCGTTCAGCTCGGCGAGGACGAGGACGGGGGCGCCGGAGTTCGCGGCGGTGTTCACGGTCTCGGTCATGGGAGATCTCCTTCGGTTCCTGCGCGTCCGGCTCAGATCAGGCGATTCTCGGCCAGGAAGGCGGCGAGCTGCTCGGCGGCGGTGCCGTCGTCCACCACCTTGGGGCCGGCCTGCTTCTCCGGGCGGGCGTTGGCGGAGACCATCACGGAGCGGTACGCGGCCTCCACCGGGCCGGCCACGATCCCCAGGTCCGCCAGGGAGTGCTCGGTCAGCGGCTTCTTCTTGGCCGCCATGATGTTCTTGAAGTTCGGGAACCGCGGCTCCGCGGTCTTCTCGGTCAGGCCCACCACGGCAGGGAGGGCCACCGCGGCGCGCAGGTCCGCGTCCTCGGTGACGACCGTGCCCACGACCTCGGTCTCCGAGATCTCGAGCGCCTCGGCGTGCGGCAGGTACGGGCGGTCCAGCAGCTCGGCCACCATGGCCGGCACCACGCCGGAGTTGCCGTCCGTGGCGAGGTTGCCGGCGAGGACCAGGTCCGCGCCCTCCCGCTCGATGGCGGCAGCCAGCACGCGGGCGGTCTGCACGGCGTCCGAGCCGGCGAGCGCCTCGTCCGCGACGTGCACGGCGGCGTCTGCGCCCATGGCGAGCATCTTGCGGAGGGTCTTCGTGGCGTCCTCCGGACCCATGGTCAGGGCGACGATCTCCACGTCTGCACCGGAGTCCTTGTGCTGCAGCGCCACCTCCATGACGCGCTCGCTGATCTCGTCCGGCACGGGTTCGGCCACGCCGCCACGGACCAGCATGCCGGTCTGCATGTCGAGCGTGCGCTCCTGCCAGGTGTCGGGGACCTGCTTGGCCAGCACCATGATCTTCACGGGTGGACTCCTCCTCGAATCGCCGTGACCTGACGGTCTCAGAACTGTGCTCAAGGCTACAGCGGACGGGCACGGCCCTGTCCGCTCCCGCAACCATCTCAGTAAATGATGGTTCACTGAAGCGGATCGCGCCACCCCGCAGGCACCGCACCCCGACCCGCACCCCGCACCGGCAGACCCGGCCGGCAGCGCCGCTATCCTCGACACCATCCCGGGAACCGTCCGCCGACGCGTCAGGAGACACCGATGACCACTGCCGAGCACTCCCCCGCCGCCGCGACCGTCCCGGCCTGGCCAGCCTCCTCCCTGCTGCTGGTGCGCCCGGCGGCCGAGGACCTCGAGGTGTTCGCCCTGCGCCGCGCCGGCTCCATGGCGTTCAGCGCCCATGCCACCGCGTTCCCGGGCGGCCGCGTGGACCCGGCGGACGACCTCCCGGCACCCCTGTGGGCCGGCGTGGACCTGGACGACTGGGCTCGGCGCCTGGGCACCGGCACCGCACCGGAGGGCGCCGCATCCCAGCTGTCCGAGCTCTCCCCGCGGGACGGGGCCGGCCGCCTGCTGGCCGCCGCGCTGCGCGAGACCTACGAGGAGACCGGCGTCCTGCTGGCCCTGGACGCGGCTACCGGCGCCCCCGTGGACCCCGCCCTCGTCCGCTCCCTCCCGGAGGACACCCGAGACCGCCTCGAGTCGCACGACCTCGGCTTCGGCGACCTGCTGGACGAGCACGGGCTGCGCCCGGACGTGGCCGCCCTGGTGCCGTGGTCCCGGTGGATCACCCCCGTGGGCGGCCCGCGCCGCTACGACACGGTCTTCTTCGTGGTGCGCCTGCCCGAGGGGCAAGAGCCGGAACGGATGTCCTCGGAGGCCGCGAGCCACGGATGGGCCTCCCCCGCGGCCCTGCTCACCGAGTTCCGCGGCGGCGCGGTGAACCTGATGACCCCGTCCTGGTGGCAGCTGCGCCGGCTCTGCGCGGCCATGGACGCCGGGGACGGCTGGGAGGGGGTCGTGGCCCTCGGCCGCTCGCAGGAGCCGATCGCCCCGGTGATGCTCCGGCCGAAGGCGGACCCGCGGAGCCGGCTGACGGAGTTCCTCCACGCCGAGGAGTACCTCGCGGACCTCGCCGCCTTCCGCGCCGCCGCCCAGGTGGAGGAGACCCCGGACAACGTGCTCTGACCTGCGGGATCGGTGCCTGCGGCACCGAGCGGGGCACGACGACGGCCAGGCGCCTCCCGCTGTGCGGCGGAGGGTGACCGCGGGATGGCCGGACCCCCGGCGCACCGCGTACCCTGGTCGTCTGTCTGTGACCCCCACCATGCGGACGGCCCACCACCGACGGGACGCCGCAGCCACCCGCGAAGGGACCCGCGCATGTCGCTCAGTGCACTGGACCTGTTCTCCATCGGCATCGGCCCGTCCTCGTCTCACACCGTCGGTCCGATGCGCGCCGCCCGCCGCTTCACCGTGAGCCTCGAGGAGAACGGCGTGCTGGACGCCGCCGCCCGGGTGAAGGCCGAGCTGTACGGGTCCCTCGCGGCCACCGGCATCGGCCACGGCTCGGACACCGCCGTCCTGCTCGGCCTGGCCGGCCAGGACCCGGAGACCATCGACCCGGACGCCTGCACCGGCCTGGTGAAGGACATCGTGGAGTCCGGGGACATGCCGCTGGCCGGGGACCGGCACATCCGGTTCGACCGGAAGAAGGACATGACGCTGCACATGGGCAAGTCCCTCCCCGGCCATCCGAACGGCATGCGCCTGACCGCCTATGACGCGGACGGCGAGCAGCTGCACTCGCGCGACTACTACTCGGTGGGCGGCGGATTCGTGGTGACCGCGGAGGAGCTCGAGGACGAGCTGGAGGCCGCCAAGGAGATCACCCGCCACGAGGAGGAGGCCGCCGAGGGCGCCGAGCCCTACCCGTTCAGCACGGCGGGGGAGCTGCTGGAGCACTGCGAGCGCGAGGGCCTCACCATCGCCGAGCTGATGCGCGCCAACGAGGCGGTCCGGCACAGCCCGGAGCACCTCGAGGCCGAGCTGACGAAGATCTGGCACGTGATGCAGGAGTGCATTCACAACGGCTGCACCCGCGAGGAGAAGATCCTCCCCGGCGGCCTCGAGGTCCGCCGCCGTGCCCCCGCCCTGCGCGCGCACCTGCTGGAGCAGACCACCCGCACCGATCCGATGTGGGCCATGGAGTGGGTCAACCTCTTCGCCCTCGCGGTGAATGAGGAGAACGCCTCCGGCGGCCGCATCGTCACCGCGCCCACCAACGGCGCCGCCGGCATCATCCCCGCCGTGCTCATGTACTACTCGCGGTTCGTCCTGCCCGAGGACGCCACCGAGGAGGAGAAGGACGCCAAGGCCGTCGAATTTCTGCTCACCGCCGCCGCGATCGGCATCCTCTACAAGAAGAACGCGTCCATCTCCGGCGCGGAGGTCGGCTGCCAGGGCGAGGTCGGCTCGGCCTGCTCCATGGCCGCCGCGGGACTGTGCGCCGTGATCGGCGGCAGCCCGGTCCAGGTGGAGAACGCCGCGGAGATCGGCATCGAGCACAATCTCGGCCTGACCTGTGACCCCGTGGGTGGCCTCGTGCAGGTGCCCTGCATCGAGCGCAACGCGATCGCCTCCGTCAAGGCCATCAACGCGGCCCGCCTGGCGCTGCTCGGGGACGGTTCGCACCGGGTGACCCTGGACCAGGCCATCAAGACCATGCGGGACACCGGCGCAGACATGAAGTCCAAGTACAAGGAGACCTCGCGCGGCGGCCTCGCCGTGAACGTCATCGAGTGCTGACGCGCCCGCCGCGAGGTGCCCCCGCGGCGCTTCGGAGCGGACGGTCCGTCGCGTCGGCGATGCCGTGGTCACCGGGGTCCGGGCGCCCAGACCCGCCCCTGCGTGCGGCCTGTGGGGTATGTTCGGTCTGCTGACCTGAACTCCCGACCACGCCGAGAGGACCTCTGACGTGACCAAGCATCCGCTCGACGCGACGCTCGAGGCCGCGACGATCGACCCCGACCAGCGCAAGGAGAAGCTCAAGTCCGTGAAGCTCGGCGGGGCGGGCTGGAAGTATGCCCTCTCGCGCGCGCTCAAGACCTTCCTCGGTGCCGGCGGCACCGACCTGGCGGCCAAGCTCACCTACTTCATGGTGCTGTCCCTGGCGCCGGCGCTGCTGGCGATCTTCTCGATCATCACCCTGGTGATGGCCAACAACCGCGACGTCGTGAACGACCTCGTCCAGGACATCGTGGACAAGAACGTCTCCGCTGACTACGCCCCGCTGGTCACCGACCTCGTGGACAACATGATGAACCAGTCCACCGGCGGCGTGATCGCGCTGATCATCGGTATCGCCACCGCCCTGTGGTCCGCTTCGGCCTACGTGAAGGCGTTCAACCGCGCCTCCAATCAGCTCTACGGCTACGAGGAGGGCCGCGGCTTCGTGAAGCTCACCCTCGCGAACCTCCTCGCCACCCTCGTGGTGCTCGTGGGCATCGTGGTCGTGCTCATCTGCCTGGCCGTGAACCGCACCCTCGTGGAGGGCATCGTGAAGCCGATCGCCGAGCCCCTCGGCGCCAACGAGATGATGAACTTCCTGATGGACTCGTTCCTGCCGATCTGGACCTGGGCGAAATGGCCCGTGATCGTCGTGCTGGTTCTCCTGATGATCGCGGTGCTGTACTACATCACCCCGAACGTGCAGAAGCCGAAGTTCACCTTCTTCGGTCCGGGCAACATCGTCGCCTTCATCGGCATGATCCTGGCCGCCGTGGCCCTGTCGATCTACTTCGCCACCCTGGCCGGCTACTCCTCCTACGGCGCCATCGGCGGCGTCATGGCCCTGCTGTTCGCCCTCTGGGTGTTCAACATCGTGCTGCTCCTCGGCCTGGCCGTGGACGCAGAGTGGGAGCGCGCCAAGCAGCTCCGGGCCGGCGTGGCGGCCGAGGACCACCTCCAGCTCCCCCCGAAGGACACCTCCGCCCTCGTGAAGAAGGCCGAGGCCCAGGAGAAGCTCGAGCAGGACGGCTACGCCCTGCGCGCCGACTCCTGATCCCGGCCACAGGGAGCCGCACGAGACGACCCCCGGTCCTGCCTGACCCTGTCAGGCGGACCGGGGCTCCGTCGTCGTGAAGAGGCAGCGCGAGCCCCGTCGAACATGCGGCCTGCGGCCGGGCCGCGTCAGCGCTTGGCGGCGCGGTAGCCGGCCGCCTGCGCTGCGGCGGCCGAGGCGTAGCAGTTGCGGGCGTTGGTCTGCGAGTACGCCTGGTTGTGGGGCAGGTGGTAGATGCCCGAGTTGTCATTGGCCTTCACCGGGTGGGAGGCCGGGCACGTCCTGGTCGAGGTGTCACCGGCCACCGGTCCGGAGCCCCCGGCGGCGGGGGCCGGCTTCGGCGCAGGCTTCGGAGCGGGTGCGGGAGCCGGAGCGGGCTTCGGCGCGGGAGAGGCGGCGAACTGCTGAGGCGCGGGGGCGGCCTGGGCCGGGGTCGCGGCGGCGCCCGGGGTGCATCCGAGGCCCGAGGCGAACTGGCCGCGGCCGGCGGCCTTGGCCTGATGCCAGGCAGCGTTCACCTCGTTGTAGAAGCGGACGTTCGGCTGGAAGATCACCGGCTCGCCGAGGCCGAGGCGGGCCATCTCGCCGTTGAGGAAGATGTCCCCGGCCCACACGCCGGCCAGGAGCCGGTCGTACTGGTCGCGACGCTCCAGGTCATAGCGCAGGGTGACGGTTTGGCCGGGCGCCACCAGCCTCTTCAGAGCGGCGGTGGACTCCGGGCCGAGGCACTGCACGCCGAGTGCAGGATGCTTGGTCTCCGGGGTGTCGATGTTGAGCAGGCGGACCCGCTCCTCCACTCCGTTGATGCGGATGCGGAGGGTGTCCCCGTCGGTCACGGAGACCACGGTGCCCCGCTGCCCGTCCGCGGAGACGGGGGCGGCCGGCTTCGCCGTGGCCTTCGCTGCCGGTGACGTCCCTGCCGGAGCCTGGGCGGCGGCCGGCGCCTGCGCGGCCGTGAGCGGGGCTGCGGCGTTCGCTTCGACGGCCCCCGCCTCGGGTGCCTCCTCCTCGGCCGACGCCTCCTGGGAGGGCTTCGGCGCAGCCGCCTTCTCCGGCGTGGGACGCTGCTGGGCGGCTCCACGCTGCTCGGCCTTGTCCGCCACAGCGGCGGAGGCAGACCCTTCGGTCTCCTGTCCCGTGCGCGCGGCCTCACCCTGCTCGCTCGCCGGCTTGTCCTCGTTCTCCGCAGCGGATGAGGCAGGGCCACCGGCAGCGGCGTCGGCCTCCCGACTCGCCGTCGCTTCGGCGGAGCGGTCCGCGGAGCCGCTCGAGGCGGAGGCGTTGGTCTCGCTGATCCACTGGGAGGAGCTGCTCGCCGCGGCCGGCGTCGTCGCGTCCGAGTCGCATCCGGTGAGAATGAGGGAGAGTCCGAGGCCGAGGGCTGCGGTCAGGCGCAGGGAACGGGAGGGGGAAACGGGCACGTCGGTGTGTCTTTCTGCGAAGGAGGGCTGGGCCCTCACCAAGGGGGCTGACGTCCAGGGGCACCCAGGTCATGAGGACCGGGCAATCAGAACTTTCTCAGGATACCTGAGGCCTGCATGTGCCCAGGTCAGAACGACACGACGGTGATGTCGAGCCTCACCGGAGGGGACGGAGGGCGCAGGGCGGCGCCTCGCAGCAGGGCTCAGCGCGTGGCGATCTGGCCGTCTCCGTCGAGAGCGTCGGCGATGAGGTCGCGAGCCTCGCCGGTGGGCGACTTCGCGGCGAGCCAACGGGCACCGGCCCAGGCCAGCAGCACGACCGCCGCGCAGCCGAACGCCGTGACCGCCACGGCCCCGGACTGCAGCCCGTCGCCGTCCGAGCGGCCCACGCCGACCCAGAACAGGCCCCAGGCCGTGGGGAGCACCACACAGAGGCGCCCACCGTCGTACGCCGAGAGCAGGGCGCTGAGCACGGTGATGACCACGATGGCCACGACCGCCCAGGTGGTCGGCATGAACGGGCCGCCGTTCCAGCCGTTGGACGCGAGCCCCGCGAAGCCGTTGCGGAACACGGAGAACAGCAGCCACCCCAGGTAGAACCCCTGGACGCAGTCCACGGCGATCCGCTCACACCACGACCGCGCCGGCTCCTGCTCCATCAGCACGAGGATGCGCAGCAGCACGGCGAGCTGCGCGAGGCTCACCGCCACGCCGCCCCAGAGGACGCCGAACTCGATGAATCCCAGCCACACGATGTTCAGGGCGATCCCCGTGAGGATCCAGGGGCGCAGCCGGTCGTGGCGGGCGTTCGGGGTGGGGGTCATCAGCTGCCACACCGCGTATCCGACGAATCCGGCGTAGATGAGCACCCAGATGTACCCGGCGAGCTGCTTGGTGGACAGCCAGGTGGCGTCCTCGCCGAGCCAGCCTCCCACGGCCTGGAACACACTCACCCCGCCGAAGAGCCCCATGCCCACCATCATCCCGATGAGCGCGGCCACCACCACGACGGCGGTGACGATGCGCCCCACGGTCGAGTCGAGTGCACTGCCCGCCCGAGAAGGGTCGACGTGAGTGGTCATGATGCTCCCTGATCAGACGGACCCCCGGGACGAGGCGCTCCGGTTCCTTCGTTCGCCCATCCTAGGGTCCCCGCCGGACACGACCAGCCCCGCACGACCCTGCGCAGACTGTGAGTTCGCCTCCCCCGGGGGCGCCCGGCCTACGCTGGGCGCATGCGCACACTCCCCCCGGTCGGCCTCTTGCTGGACGTGGACGGCCCCGTCGCCTCCACCCGGACCCGGTCCGTCCCGCCGCGGATCGTCGACTCCCTGGTCCGTCTCCTGGCGGCGGGCACCCCCGTCTGCTTCAACACCGGTCGATCCGCTGACTTCCTTCTGCACAGCGTGCTGGCGCCGATGCGTGCGGCGGGCCTGCCCGCGGACGCCCCCGCCTTCGCCGTGTGCGAGAAGGGGGCGGTGTGGTTCCCGTTCGCGGAGATCCCCGGCGGGGACCTCCCCCGCCTGCGGCACGACGACGACCGGCCGGCTTGGGTGCGCACCGCGCCCGGGATGGCGGTCCCGGAGAGGCTGCGTGCCGTCGTCGGGAAGGCGAACGACGAGCTGGCGGACGGACTGCAGTTCGTGGACGACACGAAGCTGGCGATGATCTCCCTGGAGAAGGAGGTCGATGCGGACACCGATGAGTACGAGCGAGCCCGGAACGCCGTGGCGGCCCGGACGGAGGAGCTGCTGGCCGCCGAGGGGCTGGCCGAGGACTACGAGGTGGAGACCACCGTGATCTCGGTGGACGTGCAGCACGTGGACTCCGGCAAGGCCCTGGGCGCAGACCGATGCCTGGAGATGATGGCCGAGCGGCGCGTGCAGCGGCCGGCACGCTGGTTCACCGCCGGGGACTCCCGCTCCGACTATGCGATGGCGGACCGGCTGCACGAGCGGGGCGCACGCGTGGACCACGTGGACGTGCGCCCGGCCGACGGCGTGCCGGACACCGGGTATCCGGTGGTCACGGCGGCCGACCTCGCGGCCCGCGGACACGGTTGGCCGGAGGACGTGCACGAGGCCGTGGGAGCCTCCTTGCTGGCCTGGGTGGAACAGGACCTGCTGGGGCGCCGACCGCTGAGTGGCCCTGCTCCGCCCGACGCGTCATAGTGTGTAGTGTTCGCGGCCACATCGTGACATGACGGCCCGCACCGTATTTCTGATGCCGTCGTAGGAGAGCAGCACCCCCATGGCCAACGACCTCACCGTCGTCGTCCCGCGCCGGCAGGAGAAAGCGACTCCTACACTGGCTGGCACCCTCCGGCTTCCCGGACGCAGAGCATGTGCGCATCCCGATCCACGGCACCGGGCTGCGCCTGCACCACATCGGCCGCAACGCCCCCGCTGACCTGGTGGACCTGCCCCGGCGGCACTCATTCGGGCTGCTCCGCGGACTCGGGGACGACGAGTTCGCGCACCGGCTCGTCTACGGCGCCCGCGGGGCCCAGGAGTTCGTGGACCGGCACGCCGGCCGTCGCCTGCCGGAGGGTCGGCGTCGGCCCCGACCATCCGGACGGCAGCGAGGTCGCCTACTTCCTCACACGCGGGCCGCTGCACGCGGGCAGGTACACCGCCACCAGCCTCCTCTCCGCCCCTCCCCTGGCCCAGCGCCGCTTCATGGCGACCATCTACGCGCCGGCCGACTCGCCGCGCGCCCTGCCCCGCCGCCTGCGCCGCACGAGCGCGGCGTCCCAGCCCCGCATCAACAGCGGAATCGCCGAGACCCTGCTGCGGCTGCTCGAGGCCTGGGGCATGGACGTCCAGCCCGTGCCGGCGGAGATGCTGGACCTCGTGGACCGGGCCGAGCGCGTGGTGCGGGCCAACGGCCTGGCTGAGACGTACGCCCCGCTCCTCGAGCAGGCCACCCGAGACCTGGTGGCGGGCAAGAGGCCCGGCTCCATCAGGCCGCTCGGCAAGATCCTCACGTTCCTCGCCTTCGAGGACCCTGACCGCCGGGGACGGCCGACACTGCGCCAACGGCTCTCCCGGCAGCCGCGGCGGCAGCCGCGCAGGGACCTGCTGGCCGCGGCATGACCCGGCCGGGCTCGGCCCCGGCCGGCACCGGCCCCCTGCCGGCACCCGGTGCACGCGTCGGCTGGCCGCCGGCTCAGAGCCCGTCACGCGGCGTCACCGGCGTACACGTGACGCAATGCGACGTGCGCCGGGCCCCGCCACGGGAGTCTCATGGATGCCCATGAGCACCCTCACCGCACAGCACACGAGTACGGCGGCCGTCCCCACCGAGGTCCCAGTGCTGGACATGTCCACGCTCCGCCTGCCGGACGGCACCCGGAATCCGGCGTTCCTCGAACGGCTGCGGCACGCGGCACACACGGTCGGCTTCTTCCAGATCGTCGGCTACGGCGCCCAGCCGGGCCAGGTGGAGGACCTGTTCCGGGTCACCGCCGAGTTCTTCGCCCGCCCCGAGGCGGAGAAGATGGCGTTGCACAACCAGAACTCCCCGCACTGGCGCGGCTACTCGGCCATCGCCGCCGAGCGCACGCAGGGCCGCCCGGACTCCCGCGAGCAGCTGGACTTCTCCCCGGACCGTGAGCCGGTCCCGGCGGAGCGGATCGGCCCGGACGAGCAGTTCTGGCACCTGCAGGGTCGCAACCAGTGGCCGGTGAAGATGCCGGAGCTCGAGGAGAAGGCCATGGCGTGGACCGCGCTCATGGACCGGGTGGGCGAAGAGCTGCTCGGCGCGCTCTGCGTGGCCATCGGCCTGGACGAGGACCACTTCGCCGACGCCTTCGACCGTGACCGCGCCTGGATGGCGAAGCTGGCGCACTACGTGGGGGGCGTGGCCGAGGCCGGCGCCCAGGGCGTGGGCCTGCACGCGGACTACGGCTTCATCACTCTGCTGCTGCAGGACGAGGTCGGCGGCCTCGAGGTGCGCCCGTACGGCCAGGACTCCTGGCTCCCGGTGGAACCGATCCCGGGTGCCCTGGTGGTGAACCTCGGCGAGATGCTAGAGGTCGCCACGGACGGCTACCTCATGGCCACCATCCACCGCGTGCAGTCCCCGCCGGAGGGCGTGGACCGATACTCGGTGCCGTTCTTCTACTCCCCGCGCCTGGACGCCGTGGTGGACCGCGTGGAGCTTCCCGCCGAGCTGGCGGCGGAGGCCCGAGGCGTCTCCGACGACCCGGACAACCCGATGCTGTCCTCCTTCGGCGCGAACATGCTCAAGGGCTTCGTCCGGGCACATCCGAAGGTGACGGAGAAGTTCCACCCGCAGCTGCTGGACTGACGACCCCGGGGGACGAACCGAGAACAGACACAACGACGACGGCCACTCACCTTGCACTGGTCCCCGTTTGTTGGACTGGTAATCAGAGCGTAAGCGCCCCGTCTTTCTCGAGGGCCTGTTCCCGATACTTCATCGGGGTCAGGCCCTCGAGTCGTTGCTGGATCCGGTGATGGTTGTACCACTGGATGTAGGACTCCAAGGCCTGGGTCATCTCGGCCACCGTGGCCGGATACCGGTCCAGGAAGGCCTCGGCCTTCAGGTGCGAGAAGAAGTTCTCGGCCACCGCGTTGTCATGACAGTTCCCACGACGAGACATCGACTGGATCCCGTCATGGTCCTGGATGATCTGCCTCCACGAGGCGTGCTGGTACTGGAAGCCCTGATCGGAATGCACCATCACCCCTGCAGGGGCTCCGGCCCGGCAGAAGGCCTGCTCCAGCGAAGCGTCCGTGAACGAGGTCGTGGGACGGGTTCCGATCTGGTGACCGATCACCGCGTGATCGAACAGATCGATCACCGGAGACAAATACACCCGCTGCCCGGCCACGGCGAACTCGGTGATGTCCGTGACCCACTTCTGGTTCGGTCCCTCGGCCTGGAACCGTCGTTGAAGCCCGTTCGGAGCGATCCTGCCCTCGGCTCCTGCCGTGTAGCGGCGCCGGCGTCGGCGGCGTACCTGGCAGACCAGCCCGAGCTGGCGCATCAGGGCCAGCACGGTCTTTTTCGCCACATGCAGGCCCTCACTGGTCAGGACCATGTGCACCCGCCGGTGCCCGTACCGGCGGCCGTGCTCGGCCACGATCTGACGGATCCGCACCTTCAGGTCCGCGTACCGGTCCTCCCGGCTGGCCACCAGCACCTGGTGGAAGTACGTCGAGCGGGCCAGGCACGCGATCTGCAGCAGCACCCTGAGCGGGAACCGTGCCCTGAGACTGGTCACTGCAGCTGCTCTCACCGCAGTCCTTGCTGTCTCAAGGCCTTGAGTTTTTCCAGGTAGGCGACCTTGGCGCGCAGATACTCGTTCTCCCGTTCCAGGTCCGCTACCCGGTCGGCACCAGGTGCCGGGGCCGGCTTGCGTCCGGGCTTCTTCGAGTGCAGGCCCTGCTCACCTTGTTCCCGGTAGGCCTGGGCCCACCGCTGGACCAGTCGTGGAGTCGAGACCTGGTACTCGGCCGCCAACGCGTTGGCGGTCTCTCCCTCCAGGTACCTCCGGGCGATCAGCAGCTTCGTATCGAACGAGTACGTCTTCTTCGATGGGTTGGCCACAAGAGCCAGCTTCCCATGCAGGCGCCACCGGTACTCCAGGCGTTCCACCGACCACACCGGCAGACCCAACCGGTGCGCGACGACCTTGTGGCGATGACCTTTCTCGAACAGGTCGATGGCCTGTTCTCGTTGTTCTTGTGTGAGTTTCGATGGTGCTGACACAGCACTGCTCCCCGGGTGAGTCGGACTTGAATAGGAGTCCAACTTCCGGGGAGCAGTGCAACCTGTGAAAGGTGCGTGGCCGTCGCCGTCCCTGACGGTCAGCGGGGGTGTCAGGTGATACAGGAGTCACTGTGGGACCCATGCTCCCGTGGCGCTCCTGCACTTCTGCGGGGTAGCTCAGAATGCCGAGGTCGCGTCGGTCGACGCCGCGGTCTCCTCGACCGCTGCGGAGCGGTTCATGAAGTCATCGCAGGTGAGCCTGTCGTTGCGGCGCTCGAACGAGAGGCGCTCCACCGGCTGCGGGCCGGCGGTGTCCGGATCGACATCGATGGAACGCTCAGCCCAGGTGTTGAAGGGAACGCACCGGCGGTCCTCACGACGGCTGTACTCAGCAGAAACGACGAAGTCCCCGAGGTACAGGCGACCGTCACCCGAGACGCGTGCCGGGTCGATCCGGCAGCTGTAGGTCCAGGTGTAGGGGGTGTAGGTGTGACCGTCGCACTTCTCCACCGGAGCGCCCATCACCGGGTCGCCCCAGCAGTCGCTGTGGCCACGCCCGCGGGACCAGGTGACCGGGCTCGTCTTGGTCTGATCGCCGCGGATCCACATCGTCATCTTGGCGTTCTCGTAGGTGCTCTCCTCGTTCGTGTCATAGAGGTAGAGGCCGAACGGCGCGCCGTCAGGGCCACGACCCGAGACGTTCGAAGTGATGGTCATCGACGTGGTGCAGCGCCGGTCGTCGTTGGTGTAGCGGGAAGAGACCCAGCCGTTGATGCCGGGAAGCTTCACGAGAGGGGACGCAGCCGCGAACGGGGCGGCGGTGGTGGCGGCGACGGCCGGCACGGACCAGGCCAGGCCGGTGGTCACCGTGCGGCGGTTGACCGCGCGACGGGAGTTCTGGGTGTTCTCGGTGCTCATCTCAGTATCTCAGTCAGGTGGTCATCACAGGCGAACGAGTGAGCGGCCTCACAGATCGGCAACTGTGCTGGACCTTTGCGCGCTCACGCGGTTACAGTACACACCAGGAAACACGTCGCGTCAATACGGCTCGCGCACACGTTGATGTGCAACTGCTCCGCACCGGCGCCGGTGCGGGGCCCTTGTCAGCCCAGTGTCGACTGTGCGGCGTCAGAGATCACAGGCTGTGCGAGCCTCCGTCGTGACCGCGGCGCGGGCCGTCGGCAGTGCCGGTGGCGTCGGAGTTGCCCGCGGCGTCGGCCCGGGCGGCGAGCTCCTCGCCGGTCATGCCCTGCTTCACGAGGCCGTCGGCGCGCAGCTCCCAAAACTCGGCGTTGCGGATGCCCACCTTGCGCGGGTCGAACTGCGGGTCCAGGCCGGCCTTCTTCTGCTCGCGGTAGTCCTTGAGCGCCTTCAGGGCCGGGCCCTGCAGCAGGAGGATGCCGATGATGTTCAGCCAGGCCATGGAGCCCACGCCGATGTCGCCGAGGCCCCAGGCCGCGCCGGTGGTGGCGACGGCGCCGTAGGCGACGGAGACGAGGATCAGGCCCTGCACCACACGGATAGCACCGCGGCGGACCAGCGAGCTCTTCAGGCCGCGCACCAGGAACGAGGTGTTGACCTCGGCCATGTAGTAGTAGGCCACCACGGTGGTGAAGGCGAAGAAGCCGAGGGCGATCGCCACGAAGGTCGGGCCGAAGCCGGCGAACACGGTGTCGAAGCTGTTCTGCACGAAGGCCGGGCCCACGGCGACGTCCTCGGCGAGCTTGCCGGTGTAGATCATGTCCGAGTTCTCCGTGCCGTCGGAGAACACGTGGAACATGTCCGTGGAGATGATGATGAACGCGGTGGCGGAGCACACGAACAGGGTGTCGATGTACACGGCGAAGGCCTGCACCAAGCCCTGCTTGGCCGGGTGGGACACCTCGGCCGCTGCGGCGGCGTGCGGGCCGGTGCCCTGACCGGCCTCGTTCGAGTAGATGCCGCGCTGCACGCCCCACTGGATCGCGAGGCCGATGATGGCACCGAAGACGGCGTCGGCGCCGAAAGCCGAGGAGAAGATCAGGCCGAAGACCTCGGGGATCTGCTGGAAGTTCACGAAGAACACGATCAGCGCCATCACGATGTAGATGACCGCCATGA
This sequence comes from Micrococcus luteus, assembly GCA_047414615.1. Classification (GTDB taxonomy): domain Bacteria; phylum Actinomycetota; class Actinomycetes; order Actinomycetales; family Micrococcaceae; genus Micrococcus; species Micrococcus luteus_B. The sequence continues at coordinate 2,480,556 of CP179711.1, read as the reverse complement.
CCGGCACCACCAGGACCGCGAAGGCCGCGATGCGCTTCAGGCCGCCGATGACGATGAACGCCAGGGTGATGACCATGGCGATCGCGACGATCCAGTGCGGGACGCCCCAGGCCTCGTGCACGGCGGCGGCCATGCCGTTGGCCTGCACGCCCGGCAGGAAGTACGAGGTGGCGAAGACGGTCACGATCGCGAAGAGCACCGCGTAGACCTTCAGGGCGCCGCCGACGTTGGTGTGGCGGTAGGCCTTCGCGAAGTAGTAGGCCGGGCCGCCGCGGTACTCGCCGGTGTCCTTGTCTTTCTCCTTGTAGATCTGGCCCAGGGTGGACTCGACGAAGGAGGTGGCGGCGCCGAGGAAGGCGACGGTCCACATCCAGAAGACGGCGCCGGGGCCGCCGAAGGCGATGGCGGTTGCGACACCGCCGATGTTGCCCATGCCCACGCGGCCGGCCAGGGACATCATCAGGGACTGCAGGGACGAGGTGCCGTCAGCGGACTTCTCGCCGCGCTTGAGCTGGCTGAGCATGTCCGGGATGCAGCGCACCTGCAGGAACGCGGTGCGGAGGGAGAAGTAGACGCCCGCCAGGAGGCAGAGGCCCACGAGGGGAAGCGACCAGATGACATCGTTGGCCGACCCGATGAGGTCTTCGAAAGACATGGGAGACTCCGGGATTCGAGAACAGTGCGAGGGGACCGGTGCCGTCCGGGCCATGTCAGTGAGGCACTGTGAGGCAGGACACCGCCGGTTGGTGGTGAAGCATACGCCACATCGTGACCCACGTCTCACACTTCGCCGATGAGCCTGTGCATGCAGAAGGCCCCCGGACCGAGGTCCGGGGGCCTTCCTTCCGCGGAGGATGGGGGATTTGAACCCCCGAGGGCGTGAACCCAACACGCGTTCCAGGCGTGCGCCATAGGCCGCTAGGCGAATCCTCCTTGGTTCGCCCTCGGCCGGCGGGCCGGTCAAGGGCAGACTCGAGCTTACACCACACCTTCACGGGGATGCCAATCACCGGTCACCTTCCCGGTGTCCGGCCGTCGAATCGCCCGCCGATGGGTTCACTGCTAGAGTGGTCCGCGGCCCCTCACGTGGTGTCATCTCGCTGAACTCCCCCAGGACCGGAAGGTAGCAAGGGTAGGTGGGCTCTGGCAGGTGCGTGGGGGGTCTTCGATTTCCCCGGATCCCTGCGCCGCACGGCGCCTCCGCACCGTCCACTCGAGGAGACCTTCGGATGCCCGCCGGTCGCTACGCCCCCTCCCCCACCGGGCAGCTGCACGTGGGGAACCTGCGCACCGGGATGCTCGCCTGGCTCGCCGCCCGCGCCTCGGACCGCCCGCTCCTGCTGCGCGTGGAGGACCTGGACCGCGTCCGCTCCGGCGCCGAGCAGGCCCAGCTCGCCGAGCTCGCCGCCGTCGGGATCACGTGGGACGCCGAGCCGGTGCGCCAGTCCGAGCGGACCGCCCTGTACGAGGACGCCGTGGCCGCGCTGCGCGCGCACTTCGGCGAGGGTGCGGTCTACGAGTGCTACTGCTCGCGCAAGGACATCGCCGAGGCCTCCTCGGCTCCGAACGGCCCGGCCGGGCAACACGACGCCGGCTCCTCCTCCGCTTCTCCCTCACCTCTTCGTCCGCCGGGCTTCTACCCGGGCACCTGCCGGAACCTGTCCGAAGCCGAGCGGGACCGCCGCCGGGCCGAGCGCCCCGCCGCGCTGCGTGTGGACGCGGCCCTGATCGCCGGCCTCGACCCGGGTCAGGCCCCGGAGACCGCCGCCCGGGACCTGGTGCACGGCACCGTGACCGGCCTGGTGGACGACGTCGTGGTCCGACGCAACGACGGCGCCTACGCCTACAACCTGGCCGTGGTGGTGGACGACCTGGACCAGGGCGTGGACCAGGTGGTCCGCGGGGACGACCTGCTGGATTCCTCTCCTCGCCAGCGCTGGCTGGCACAGGCGCTGTGCACCGCCCGCGGGGTCGCCTGCCCGGACGTCGAGTACCTGCATGTGCCACTCGTGGTGAACACGGAGGGCCGGCGTCTGGCCAAGCGGGACGGCGCCGTCACCCTCGAGGACCTCGGCGCCGCGCTCGGCCTGGACCTGCCCGGCGTCGGCGAGCGCGTGCGGGACACGATGCTGGCCTCGCTCGGGCTGCCGTCCGGTCCGCTCGAGCAGGCGATCGCCGCGTTCGACCCGCGGGCGCTCCCGCGCGGACCCTGGGTGTTCGACGAGGCCGTGTTCACCGGCTGAGGGTCAGAGGACCTCGGCGATCTGGTCGAACTCCAGGCGGCCCTGGCGGGGCTGCTGAGCCTTCTCGTGGCCGGCCGGGGCGTGACCCACGTTGATCACGAGCAGGGACTTCCAGTTGGTGTCCCCATGGAACTCGGCGTCGATGCCGTCGCCGTCGAAGCCGGCCATGGGACCGACCTGCAGGCCGTGGGCCCGCAGCGCGAGGATCAGATAGCCGATCTGCAGCCAGCCGTTCTGGCGGCCCATGGATTCGCGCATGCCCGGCTTGCCCTCCGCGTCCTCGGCGAAGCCCTCGCGGAACGGGGCGAGGTGCGGCATGTGGCGGTGCCAGTCCAGGTCGTAGGAGGCGATCAGCGTCAGCGGCGCCCGCCGCGTCTTCTCCCGGTTGAAGGCGATCATGTGCGGGACAAGGCGGTCCTTGGCCTCGTCGGAGGCGATGAGCTCCAGGCGCAGCGGCTGGTTGTTCATGGCGGTGGGGGCCCAGCGCAGGTCCTCGTAGACGCGGCGGATGAGGTCGGCGTCGACCTCCTCCTCGGTGAAGAGCTGGGTGGTGTGGGATCCCTCGAAGAGGACGTCCATGGCCTCGCGGTCCAGGCGCGCGTCCATGTCCTCGGGGGAGGCGGAGCGGGCGTGGTCTTCGGCGTCATGGCGCAGGTCGGTGATCGTCTGGGTCATATCCGGATGCAACCCTCGGGCCCTCCACAGGTATTCCCGGACCGTTCCACCGTGTCCGGGTCAGCGGATAGTGTTCTACGGGTGAGCACCGCCCTGTATCGCCGCTACCGCCCTGACCGGTTCGAGGACGTCATCGGGCAGGATCACGTCACGGTCCCGCTGCGGACCGCCCTGTCCAAGGACCGGGTGAACCACGCGTACCTGTTCTCCGGTCCGCGCGGCTGCGGCAAGACGACGTCGGCACGCATCCTGGCCCGCTGCCTCAACTGCGCCCAGGGTCCGACGTCCACGCCGTGCGGCGAGTGCGACTCGTGCCGGGACCTGGCCACGGGCGGCCCGGGCTCACTGGACGTGCTGGAGATCGACGCCGCCTCGCACGGCGGTGTGGAGGACGCCCGCGGACTGCGCGAGCGCGCCACGTTCGCCCCGGTGCGGGACCGCTACAAGATCCTCATCATCGACGAGGCCCACATGGTCACCTCGGCGGGCTTCAACGCCCTGCTGAAGATCGTCGAGGAGCCGCCGGAGCACCTGAAGTTCATCTTCGCCACCACGGAGCCGGAGAAGGTGATCGGCACCATCCGCTCCCGCACCCACCACTACCCGTTCCGGCTGGTGCCGCCGGAGCCGCTGATCGCGTACCTGGAGCAGCTGTGCTCCGCGGAGTCCACGCAGGTGGACCCGGGCGTACTGCCGCTGGTGGTGCGCGCCGGCACCGGTTCGGTGCGTGACACCCTCTCCGTGCTGGACCAGCTGATTGCCGGCGCCGCCGAGGGCCGGGTGGACTACGACCTCGCGGTGAACCTGCTCGGCTTCACGCCCGAGGCTCTGCTGGACGACGTGGTGGACGCGCTCGCCGCGGACGACTCGCAGACCGTGTTCAAGGCCGTGGACCGTGTGGTGCAGTCCGGCCAGGACCCGCGCCGGTTCGTGGAGGACCTTCTGGACCGGTTCCGGGACCTGGTGATCGCCCGCGCCATGCCGGACCAGGCGTCCGTGGTGCTGCACGGCGTGCCGGAGGACCAGGTCCGCCGCCTCGCCGCGCAGGCCGCCCAGCTGAGCCGCGCCGAGCTCTCCCGCCTGGCGGACATCACCAACGAGGCCCTGTCCGAGATGGTCGGCGCCACCAGCCCGCGCCTGCACCTCGAGCTGCTCATGGCGCGCCTGCTGCTGCCCGCCTCGGACGACACCCACCGCGGCCTGTCCGCCCGCCTGGAGGCACTGGAGCGTCGCCTGGCGTACGCTGGCGGCTCCCTTCCCGACGGCGGCGGCGCACCCGCCGCTCCCGTCTCGCCTGCCGGCGGGTCCGGGTCCGGTTCCCGGAATCCGGTCCAGGGCGAGGACGACGGCCACGGCGGCGCGTCCCGGGGCGGACCGGCCCAGGGCGGACCGGGCCGGGACGGCACGGCCGCGGGCCTGTCCGGCGCAGCCCTTGCCCGCGCCGCGATGCGCCGGCAGGAGACCGCGCAGGACGTCCAGGCTCCCCCGGCCGCCGCGCTTGCTGAACGCCTGGCCCCCTCGGCGCAGGCCGAGGAGCCTGTCCAGTCCGGACAGGCAGCGCGAGCCGAGGAGCCGGCACCGGCCCAGCAGCCGGCTCGTGCGCAGCAGCCGGCGCAGTTCGGACAGCCGGAGCCGGCCGAGCACAGTGACCGGACCGACTCGGGCGACGCACAGACCGGACGGGACGAGCCGACGCACGATCGTGCCGAGCAGCCCGTGCCGCCGGCGCCGCGGGACGAGTCCACGGAGGGATCCCCCTCCCCGGCCGCACCATCGACCCCCGGCGGCGGCCAGGGCACGAACTCGGTGGAGATGGTCCGCCGGGCCTGGCCGGACATCCTTGCCGCGCTCGAGGACTCCTCTCGTCTGGTGTGGATGCTGGTCAAGGACAACGCGTCGGTGGCCGGATTCGACGGCCGCCTCCTCACCATCGGCTTCACCCAGGACGGTCCGCGGCACTCCCTGCTGAACCGCCGCGGAGACCAGGTGCTGGCCGAGGCCGTCCACCGTGTCCTGGGCATCCGCCCCGAGCTCGATCTCATTCTCGGCGGCGATGCCCCGCAGGGAGACCGGCGCCCAAAAGCTGAGGGCCGCCCCGCCCCGGCGGCCGGACACGTGAACGGCGGCGCCCAGCACGGCGGTCCCGCCGCCTCCACCGGCACCTCCACCGTTCCCGGCTCGCGTCAGCCGCAGCCGGAGTCCCGGCCGCAGGCACCGCACGCACCCGAGACGCATCCACCCGCCCAGTCGCAGGAAGACCGCCTGTCGCCGACCGCCGCACAGGACGGTCCGTCGAAGCGCGCAGACACCTTGCCGCCACGCCCGGCGCCGCAGCGGTCCGGGCAGGAGGGCGCACCACAGCAGCACGAGCCGGCGCGTCGACCGGCCAAGGAGACGACTCCGCCGCCGGCACCGTCGCCCGACGCCTGGGGCACCCCGCCGGACTCCGCCCCGGACTGGGGCGGTCCCTCCGGCTCTGCCGACGACGATCCCTGGGCGGACATCCCCGAGTTCGACCCGGACGCGGACATGGAGGACTCGCCGGGGCCCGAGGGCTGGAGCCCCGAGGACTCGGGGCCGGAGGCCGCGCAGACCTTCGGCGCTGCCGGGACCTCCACGGAAGACGGCTCCGCCGACGACGACCTCACCGAGAGCGACCCCGCCGACAGCACCGGCGGCCCCACGGCCACGCCGGACGACACGGACTCCTCGGAGTCTGCGGAGGCCACAGCCGACGGGTCCCCGTCCGACGCGTCCGTGCCCGGCCGCGGCGACGCATCCGCCTCTCCCGGTAGCTCCCAGGACGCCCCGGACCTGCCCGGTTCCCGCGGCCGTAGCACTCCCGACGTCGAAGGGGTCGGCTCCCCGGAACCATCCGAGGACGGGCCGATGCCCGCCTACAACCCGGGCCCGCTGGTCCCGGACGTGGAGCCCTCGATCCCGGTGTTCGCCCGCCCCGAGTCCGAGCTGCGCGCCGAGTTCGCCGCCCGCTTCGGCAACACCCGCCCGGAGGGCTTCGACCGCCCGTCCGAGGAGGACGCCCGCCCGAACACCCCGGACGCCGACACCGCCGGCCCCTCCTCGGCGGAGCCGAGCCGTGACGACACCCCGGACCCCGGTGTCCCCGCACCGGACCACGGGGGCGCCGAGGACCCCTCGGCCGACGTCACCTCCGACCGCAGCGGACCGCATCACTCGGACGCTGCGGCCGAGCCTGCCGACGCGCCCGACCGTCCCGGCGGCGCCGACTGGCTCCCCTCTGGCGGCGCACCGTCCGCACGCGAGGCCGCGTTCGCGGCCGCCGCAGCGGGCAACGACCCGAAGGCCCTCGCCCAGCGCGGCGGCGGGCACCCGGCCAGCTGGTTCGGTGCCCTCATGCAGCGTATGGCCGAGGGCGGCTCCGCCGAGCCGCCGGTGAACCAGGGCTCCGGCGGCCCCGGTGGTCCCGCCGCCCCAGGCGGCCCGGGTGGCCCAGGCGGCCCGGACCTCCCCGGGACTTCCGGCAGTGCCGGCGAACCGGGCGCAGGATCCCCCGCTGCACCCGGCGCCTCCGAGGGCGGCCGTCCCAGCGCCTCCGACCTGTCCCGCCCGCGCGGCGAGGCGGCCGGCGGAGGCGAGGGGCCGTCGTCGGGAAGCGCGAGGCCGACCCTGGATCCGAGGGCGGCGGCCGTGCAGGCGGCCCGTGAGGCCGCCCGCGGACGCGGACCACGCCCCGAGCCCAACATGCCGGCGGACGGGCCCTCCGTATCCTGGGAGGACGAGGTCGCCAGCGAGGACGACATCCCCCTCGAGGAGTCCGGACTCGTCGGCCGGGCCGTCGTGGAGCGGATCCTCCACGCCCGCCTCATCGAGGAGCTCCCGAACAGCTGACCTGCCCGCGCCGGCCTCCCTGCCGCGCGCAGACCCCGCGGCGCACACCCCACAGCGCCGCAGAAAGCCCAGGTGACACGTGTACGAGGGTGCCGTCCAGGACCTCATCGACGAGCTCGGCCGACTGCCGGGCATCGGCCCGAAGTCCGCACAGCGCATCGCCTTCCACATCATGGAGACCGAGTCCGAGGACATGCTCCGCCTGTCCGACGCCATCCGGACCGTGAAGGAGAAGGTGACGCTCTGCGAACTCTGCTTCAACGTCTCAGAGCAGGACCGCTGCGCCATCTGCCGCGACGACAAGCGGGACACGTCCCTGCTCTGCGTGGTGGAGGAGTCGCAGGACGTGATGGCAATCGAGCGCACCCGCGCCTACCGCGGCCGCTACCACGTGCTCGGCGGCTCCATCAATCCGATTGCCGGCATCGGCCCGGAGCAGCTGCACGTGCGCGAACTGCTCACCCGCCTCCAGGACGACGTCATCCAGGAGGTCATCCTCGCCACCGACCCCAACCTCGAGGGCGAGGCCACGGCCACCTACCTGGGCCGCATGCTCGGGGCCACCGGCATCCGCGTCACCCGCCTCGCCTCCGGCCTCCCCGTGGGCGGAGACCTGGAGTACGCGGACGAGGTCACCCTCGGCCGGGCCTTCGAGGGCCGTCGCCTCCTCCACGACTGACCTTCCCATCCACGACGACGGCACCCGGCCTCCTCCCCGTCCACCGTGACGAACCCTGAGTCCGGGCGAAGCAGCGTGGCGAGGATCAGCATGAGCGTGGTCTTGCCGGAACCGTTCGGCCCCACCAGAGCGGTGACCCTTCCCGGCGGCACGGACAGGGACATGTCCTTCACAGCCTGCACGTCCCCGAAGGCGCGGGACAGACGGTGCGCGTCGATCCCCCCAGCCGGGCTCCGGACGTCCACCGGCTGGACACATTCGGCCTCACATGTCGGACCAGCCCGGCCCCCGGGCCTACGATGGCCGCGAACGGTCCCCGCGGCGCGCAGGCCATGTCCCGTGTGCGGGCGCCGCTCCCGGCTTCACCGACCCCCCGAACCGCAAGGGCAGGACACCATGAGTCTGATCGTGCAGAAGTTCGGCGGTTCGTCCGTCTCGGACGCCGCCGGCATCAAGCGTGTGGCCAAGCGCGTGGTCCAGACCCAGCGCGCCGGCAACCAGGTGTGCGTGGTGGTCTCCGCGATGGGCGACACCACTGACGAGCTCCTGGACCTCGCCGCCGAGCTCACTGACGACGCGCCCGCACGCGAGATGGACATCCTCCTCTCCGCCGGCGAGCGCATCTCCATGGCGCTGCTCGCGATGGCGATCCACGCCGAGGGCTCCCGGGCCCGCTCCTACACCGGCTCCCAGGCCGGCATGATGACGGACACCTCCTACGGCAGGGCACGCATCATCCAGGTGAACCCGGACCGCGTGAAGACCACACTGGACACGGACCACGTGGCAATCGTGGCCGGGTTCCAGGGCATGAGCCCGGAGTCCCGAGACATCACCACCATGGGCCGCGGCGGCTCGGACACCACCGCCGTGGCGCTGGCCGCCGCCCTGAACGCCGACGTCTGCGAGATCTACACCGACGTGGACGGCGTCTACACCGCCGACCCGCGCGTGGTGCCCTCGGCGCAGAAGATCGACCGAATCTCCTCCGAGGAGATGCTCGAGATGGCCGCCTCCGGCTCCAAGATCCTGCACCTGCGCTCCGTGGAGTACGCACGCCGCTTCGGCGTACCGCTGCACGTGCGCTCCTCTTTCTCCCAGCACGAGGGGACCTGGGTGATCCCCGATCCCGCCGACACCATCACCATCAAGGAAGGGGAACCCATGGAACAGCCGATCGTCTCCGGCGTCGCCCACGACCGCTCCGAGGCCAAGGTCACGATCGTCGGCGTCCCGGACATCCCGGGCAAGGCCGCGGAGATCTTCGCGGTGATCGCCCAGGCCAACGCCAACGTGGACATGATCGTGCAGAACGTCTCCCGGGCCGGCACCGGCCGCACGGACATCTCCTTCACCCTGCCGATCGTGGAGGGCAAGGAGGCCCGCGAGGCCCTGCATGCCGTCCAGGAGCGCATCGGCTTCGAGGACATCGTCTACAACGACGCGATCGGCAAGCTGTCCCTGATCGGCGCCGGCATGCGCTCGAACCCTGGCATCTCCGCGACCTTCTTCGAAGCGCTGCACGAGGCCGGTGTGAACGTGGACATGATCTCCACCTCCGAGATCCGCATCTCCGTGGTGACGAGCGAGGACAAGCTGGACACCGCGGTGAAGGCCATCCACTCCGCCTTCGGCCTGGACACGGACGTCGAGGCCACCGTGTACGGCGGCACCGGCCGCTGAGCCTCCGGCGGTCGAGCCGCCGGCGGCCCTCGTCTCGATCGCGTGGACCGCCCTCTATGGCACCATCGCGGTGGCCTCGGCGAAGGCCCTCACCTCGGACGAGCGCATCACGCACCCGGCCCCGAAGATCCGATGCCCACCCCGTCCGAGCGGGAGCAGACCGCGAAACGGGCGCGCGGGTTCACGCGCGCCCTCGGCCTGAACCTGGTGCTCAACACGGGCTGGTCCGCCCTGTTCTGGCAGGGCCGCAACCTGCCGGTGTCCGCCGTGGAGGCCGGTCCGTTGGCGATCTCCTCCGCCGACCTGGCCCGCCGCGCCGGCCAGTTGGACCGCGGCGCCGGCGCCCTGCTGGCGCCGTACACCGGCTGGACCGCCTTCGCCGCCGTCCTCACCACCCGCATAGAGCAGGTGAACTGACCGGTCCCAGGCGATCGGACCCCACAGGGCCAGGTACTGGAGCCAGAGCGTGCGGCTCCCTCCCGTGAGTGCGGTGACCAGGTGCTGCCCCGTCTTCACGAGCGTGCCAGTCATGTAGGTCAGGCCCACCGTCACCTCTCCCCCACGGGTGAAGGTGCCATTCACGGCGCCCATGGCCGCGGCCATGATCGGCGGGATCACCGTGTCCGCCGCATCGGCGAGCGGCTGCGGGGCCAGATCCGCGACGACGCTGAGCAGGGCGGCGACCACCAGGATGGCCAGGGTGAGGACGACGGCGGGCAGCTGAGGGCCGTCCTCAGGCGTGCCGTGCCGGAGGCGACGGCGCCGCAGCACGAAGGAGGAGAGCATCACCCCGAGCACGAAGAAGGCCACCAGCCCCATGGCCTTCGCCCAGCCCTCCACGAACCCCTCCGCGAGGTCGGCGCCGGCGCGTGTGGAGTTGCCGGACATGAAGGAGACGAAGTAGCCGCCGAGGTGGATGAACGCGAGGCCGTCCACGAAGCCGGCCACCCCCGTGAGGCTCGCGGCGAACAGTCCCTGGCGGTGCGTGAACGGGGCGGCGGGGGACGGAGCGGAGTGCGACGGCATGGAGACGATTCTAGGAACGGCCTGACGCGGAAGGTGAGGCGCCGGAGAGGTCGGCGCCGGTGAGATCTGAGGCACAGCACGCAAAAGGGCCCCGCACCGTTGCCGGTGCGGGGCCCTTCCCCTGTCAGGTCAGATCACGGGGTGATCCGAGCTGTGATCAGCGCGTCGAATCGAATCGCTCCATGATCACCGCGACCTCACCGCGGGAGATGTCGGTGCCGGCACGGTAGGTGCCGTCGCCGTAGCCCTCCACGATGCCCTGGTCATGCAGCCAGGCGATCGCCTTGTAGTGGGTCGAGCCCGGCAGCACGTCCGTGTACGGGGACTCGGACGGGGCCGTGTACTCCGGCTCACCGGCGGCGCGGTACATGAACGAGGCGAACTCGCCACGCGTCACGTCCTTCTTCGGACGGAAGGTGCCGTCCAGGTAGCCGGTGGTCACGCCCGCCTGGGCCGCCCAGGTGATCGCCTCGTAGTGGGTGAACCCGGTGGAGACGTCGGAGAACGGCGAGGTGGTCGGAGCGGTGTGCTCCGGCTTCAGGTAGCGGTACAGGAAGGCGATGGACTCACCACGGGTGATGTCGCGGTGCTTCTTGTACGTGCCGTCGACGTAGCCCGAGGTGATCTCAGCGCACTGCATCCAGCGGACGGCCGAGTAGAACTGCGAGCCCTCCGGGTTGTCGGCGAAGTTCGGGACCTCGCAGACCTCCGGATCGCCCGGCTGGCCGCCGCCGGCACCCACGGTGATGGTGACGTTGGAGGTCACACCCGGAGCCCAGGTGATCACACCGCGCCAGGTGCCCTCGGTCAGGCCGGACCAGGACACGGTGGCCTCGGTCTCCTGGCCCGCCATCATCGAGATCGGGTTCGGCTCGATGGTCAGGTTGCCGGCGTCGGCGGTCAGCTGGAGGGTCTCCAGAGTCGCCTCGTCGGCGGCACCGTCGGCGGTGGCGTACAGGTACGCGATGACCAGGTACTGGCCCGCCTGCGGGGAGTTGATGGTGATGTCCTCGGAGTCGCTCGCGGTGGCGCGCTCGATGAGCTCACCGGCCGGAGTGATCACGTAGAGGTCCCAGTCGGACGCCGGGCGACCGGCGTTGATGGCGAAGGTCACGGACTCGACGCCCTCACCCACGTTCACCGCACGCAGCGCGGTGGACGCGTTGTCCTCGATCGCGAGCGAGCCGCCCGGGACCTTGGAGATGACCTCGGAGTCGGCCATGTTCAGGCCTGCGATGGTCGGGGTCAGCTGGCCGGTGATGCCGCCCTTGATGGTGACGCCGTGGGAGCCGGCGGCACCCTCGTCGATGATGTCGGCGGCGTTGGCGTCGTCGGCGACCGAGTCGGCGATCACGGACGCGGCCTTGGCGCGCAGGGTGACCGGGGAGGTCACGGACTGGGCAGCCGGGCGCTCCCAGGACATGGAGCCGTGGGCCCAGGTGTCCAGGGCGGCGTCGGTGCGGGTGATCGTCAGGGTCACCTCGGCCGACTGGCCCTTGGCCAGGGACACGGTCGACGGGGAGGCCTGGATGTCGAAGCCCGGGACGTTGGAAGTGAACTTCCAGGTGCCCGCCTGGGTGGCGGTCACGGTGCGCTTCACCTGAGTGTTGCCCACCAGGTCCGGGATGACCACGGACGGGACATTGACGTCACGGCCGGAGATGTCGCCGAACAGCAGGGAGTCCCACTGCGTGGCGTCGGACTCGTAGACCAGGCCCGGGGCCGCTGCGGCCTTCGGGTTGGCGGAGCCGGCGCCGGTGGCGAAGTTGTCCTGGTTGTCCGAGCCGTCGGCGTTCTTCACCGGGTCGGCGGTGGTCATCAGGGCGGACTTGATGGCCATCGGGGACCAGTCGGTGTGCTTGCCCGCAAGCAGAGCACCCATGCCGGCCACGTTCGGGGAGGACATGGAGGTGCCGGACATGAGACCGAAGGTGTCGCCGCCGTAAGACGGGTCCAGCGCGGAGACACCGGCCAGGACGGCGACGCCCGGGGCGCCCACGTCCGGCTTCAGGAACTCCTGGTTCACGGCGTTCGACGGACCGCGGGACGAGAAGCTGGCGACCTGCGGCAGCGGCTCCTGCGGGAGGCCGGTGGTGTCACCGGGGACGATGGTGGCCTTCACGTCCGTGTTGCGCACCTTGTCGATCACCGAGGTGTCGCCGGTGTGGACGGTCGGCACGGAGTGCAAGTCGGCGTCCAGCGAGCCCTCGGTGACGTTCACGAGGATCATGCCGATGCCACCGGCGGCCTCGACGACCTCCGACTTCTCGACGCGGGCGTTCTGACCACGCTCGCAGAGCACGATCTTGTCCGCGGCCTCGTCCGACAGGCCACCCGGGAGGCAGAGGCGGGCGGCGTCCGCGGTGGCACCGGCGGCGGCGACCTCGGAGGCGTGCACGACCTCCGCCGGACCGGCGGTGGTGGTGGCGGCGGAGGCTCCGCGGAACTTGGTGCCGTCCTCGAACTCGATGGTGCCGGTCAGCTCGTTGGAGAACGTCTGGGCGGCCACCGTGGTCAGCCACGGCGAGGAGTGGTTCACGGTGTTCGGGCCCGGTCCGGAGTTGCCGGCGGAGGCGGCCACGAAGATGCCGGCCTCGGCGGCGGAGCGGAAGGCCAGGGCCACCGGGTCCACGACCGAGTTGTTGTTGCCGGAGATCGAGTAGTTGATGACGTCGACGTTGTTGGCGATCGCCTGCTCGATGGCGGCCACGGAGGCGGAAGTGTAGCAGCCGCCGGTGTTCGGGTCGGTGTCCTCCCAGCAGATCTTGTACGAGATCAGCTTGGCCTCCGGCGCCACGCCGGAGCCCGTGCCGTAGGACTCGCCGTTCATGATCTGCTCAGTGTCGTTGTTGCCGAGGATCGTGGTGGCCACGTGGGTGCCGTGTGAGAACACACCGAGCGGGGAGATGCGCTCGTTCGGGTCGCGCTCGCTGATCGGCACGAAGCGCTCGAAGTCCTCCGAGAAGGCGTAGGCGCCGAGGATCTTGTCGTTGCAGGAGCTGGCCGGGAAGTCCGGGCCGGTCTCACAGTCTGCGTAGGCGGTGGTGCCGTCGGCCTTGAGCATGGCGGTGCGGCCGTCAGCAGTCTTGTACGGCTCTCCGACCTGCGGGGTGCCGGACAGCGGCTGGACCGGGTCGCCGGACACGAACGGCTGGTCCGGGTAGATGCCGGAGTCGATGACGCCGACCACGACGCCCTTGCCGGCCTCGGACGCGCCGCCGTAGGTGGAGTTCCAGGTGCCCTTCGGGCCCGGCAGTCCGAGGAACTCGGTGGACGAGTAGTCGGGAGACTGCTGCTCGTCCTTGGAGATACCGAGGACGCGGTCGTCCTTGGAGAGCTTCATGGCCTGGGCGGGAGTCAGCTCCGCAACGAACGCGTTCAGCGCGCGCTTGAACTTCATGCCGGCCTTGACACCGGCGCCCTTGGCGACGGCCTCCTGCTTCATGGCCAGGTGCTGCTCGTACTTGGCCACGGACGGACGGTCGGCGTCGAACGCCTTGCCCTTGCCCATGGCGGTGGCCTCAAACCCGGCGATGCCGCCGGTGTAGGTCACCGAGGGCTTGTCCTTGAGCACCACGAAGTAGCGCCCGGCCTCGTACTTGTCCGAGATCTTCAGGGTACCCGTGGTCGAGCTGACCTCCGGACCGTCGGCTGGAGCCGCCATGGCCGGAGCGCCCACGATGGGAGCTGCGACCAGACCGACGCCCGCGACGGCGGCGGCCAGTGCCCGGAGCTTCCGGGTGCGCTGGGGGTTATCAGACATAACCTCGCCTTTCCTCACCAGTGATATGGATTCCCCGCCCAGGATCGGGCGGGAGGTGCGAGTACGGCACTCGGCGGCCCAGTTTCCCCTCAGGACGTGACCCAGACCATACACACTGTTGCAAATCTATACCTGAGTGCGCCCTGAGCATCAGTTCCGTTACCTGAACGTGACCTGAAGGCGTCACGCAACAGAGGCCGGCGAGCCGACAGGCCGACGGTTCCACCGCGGCCAGGCAGAGAAGGACGAGAGAGAATGGGTCAGCCATGGAATCCCCCACCGCCGCTCACGACCTTGCTGCGACGCCCCACCAGGAGGGCACCGTCTGGCCTTCCGCCCGGTGGCGTGCTGCCGCGCACGCCCACAGGGCGCGGATCGCCGAGCGCACCGCTCCGCTCATGGCCCTGCACGACGACGGCCGTCGCCACCCCGTCTACGACTTCCTCTTCACGTACTACAGCCAGTCCGCCGGTTCCCTCCAGCGGTGGCATCCGGGGCCGGGAGTGGTGCTGGCCGACGACGCCGAAGGCTCGGCCGCGAGGGAGGAGGCCGAAGAGTTCGGCCAGGCGCCACGGGGAGAGTGGACCCATTACCGCCGAGTGGCGCCGGGCGAGCACCCTGAGGCCCCGGACGGCGGCTGGGCCGTGGACGCCACGGCCTTCGCCGAGGACAGGGCGACGGGCATCGCCTTCATCCGCGAGCTCCTTCACCGGACCGCCGGCCGGGAGGCACGGCTCGGCTGCTTCGGGCTCCACGAGTGGGCGATGGCCTACCGCTCCGAGGTGCACGGGGTGCGCCACTCGACGGTGCCGCTGCGCCTGGGGGCCGAGGGTACGAACGCGGTGGTGGAGGCCCAGCGCATCCGCTGCACCCACTTCGACGCCTTCCGCTTCTTCGCGCCCGAGGCGAAGCCGATGAACGAGGAGCAGCCGACCCGCAGGGGCATGGCGGCCATGGAGCAGCCGGGGTGCCTGCACGGCAACATGGACCTCCACAAGTGGGCCGGCAAGCTCACTCCGGCGATCCCATCAGAGCTGGCCGCCGACTGCTTCGAACTCGCCTGGGAGATCCGGGAGATGGACATGATGGCCTCGCCCTATGACCTCGCCGATTGGGGCTTTGAGCCGATCCGCATCGAGACGCCGGCAGGACGTGCCGAGTACGTGCGTCGACAGCGCGAGTTCGGCGTGCGCGGCCAGGAGCTGCGGAGGCGGCTGCTCGAGGCGATCGCGCCGCTCGGGTGAGCGGTCGCTCACCTGGCGTCCATCGGTTGGCGCCGCGCTCAACGCCCCCATTCGTTTCCGGATTTTTACAAACCACTCCGCGTCCCTGGCCAGACGTGGAAATTCCAGGCATCTCGACCCGTGGCGGACCCTGCCCACAGGTGCTCCTCATCACATCCAGCCTCGGCGCCGGTAGCGCAGGCCATGCACAGTGGGTCAACGAGCTGATCCGCAAGTCCCCGTGGATCGGCGTGATGATGGGCCCCGCCGAATGCGTGGACGCCCCGGTCCGCGAGTACTTCATCACCGGCGAGATGCCGGACGAGTACACGCTGTGCGAGGCTCTGCCGCTGCCGCTGGACACCGAGGCCCACCAGGTCGCCGGCACCCCGACCCACAAGGGTGACATCAAGATCACGATGCGCACCGAGGCGGTCAAGGAGGCCAACCGCATCACTGAGGACGCCATGCAGCGCGAACTGCTGGACTCCCGTGCCGTGGTTCCGTCGATCTACGACTTCCTGAACCGCTGATCTCCGGCTGAGGCGGCGCCCCGCACTCCCTTCACGACGACGGCCCCCGCACCTCCACCTTCCCGGCGGCGGCGACGGGGGCCTCGCCATGCCTGGCGGCCGATTGGTCAAGCATCCTTGACGTCAAGGTCACTTGACTGTCACGCTTGCTTCACCACGTCGTCCGCCTCCCCCAGGGGAAGGCCGACGACAGGGCCCGAGAGACCTTCCGGACCCGTGACCGCAGGAGGGCACCATGACCACGACCCACACCGATCGCAGCACCGGCACCGGCGGCACCGGTCGGCCGATGGCCGTCAGCCTGGTCGGTGGCCTCCTCTGCGCCGTCCTCGGCGGCGCGGCCACCTACCTGCCGACCCACAGCGCAGGCCCGTTCGTTATCTCCCTCGGCGGGTTCTCCCCCTCGCCCGCACTGGTCGGCATCGGCCTGCTCCTGCTGATGGCGGGCTCCACCGCCGTCCGCTACCTGATCCAGAAGCGCCGGGGCTGATCCGCCGTGGAGAACAGCGTCAGCACCGAGCGCGCCCGCCTCGGCTGGTCGCAGCAGCGGCTCGCCGACGAGCTCGGCGTCTCCCGCCAGACCGTGATCTCCTTGGAGAAGGGCCGCTACGACCCCTCGCTCCCCCTCGCCTTCCGCCTTGCCGCGGTGTTCGAGCGGCGGATCGAGGACCTGTTCACCCCGGACGCGGACGGACCGCCCCGCCGCCACTGAACGACCAGACGCCGCCACGCACCACCGACGAGACGATGAAGGAGAGACGCCATGGCAGAGATACCCCCGGAGCTGCGCCACCACGGATCCGAGGATGACGACGCCCCGCGCCGGCCGAAGCCGATCGTCACCGTCGTGGCGATCCTCTGCCTGGCCGCCCTCGTCCTCTCGACCCTCTCCGGCCTCTTCCTCTGACCGTCAGCGGAGGTCGCCGTCCACGTAGACCCAGGCCCCGCCCTCACGGCGGAAGCGGCTGGTCTCGTGCAGGCGGAAACGGCCCTCCGCGCCCTGGCCGAGCGCCACAAACTCCACCACGCCACGGTCCTGGAACGGCCCGCCGCCCTCCGTCGACATGACGGCCAGGCGCGTGAAACGCACCGCCGGCTCGCCGGCGGACGGGGTGAGGTCCATCGCGGACGGACGATGCTCGGCGGCCCAGGTGGCCCGCAGGTAGGCGACCATCGCGGCGGACTCTGCGGCGCCGTCGTCGTGGGTCGGGTCCGCCTCCCCCAGGCGGGCGAACGCGGTGAACCGCGTACGCATGAGAGCCTCCGCTGTGGGGGCGGTCAGCTCGCCGTCCGCGGCGAAGCGCGCATGGATCCGCCCGCAGCATTCGGCGAGCGGAAGGCCGAGGCCGCAGGGGCAGGCGTGGGCGCTCACGCGGCCGAGTCGCGGCGGGCGGCGCGGCGCTCGCGGGCGGTGGGGGTGGTGTTGGCCTTGGCGCCGCGGATCGCGGCGCCGACGACGCCGGCCAGGGCGAGCGCCATGGTCGGCAGGAGCGGGCTGATGCGGGGGCGGCGGGCCCGGTCCGTGGCGGAGGCCTGCGGGCGGGCACCCCTCGGAGGACGTGCGGTGATCATGCCCCCAGGCTAGACCCGCCCCCACCCCGGCGGCAGGGCTCTCCGCCCAGGGCGGAGCGTGCTCGCCCACTTTCGGCCACCTGGCCGAAACAGTTTGGCCGCTCGGCCAAAACCGTGTCAGGATGGGTCGCGCCCCACCCACCCCCGAGCGTCCCCGTGAGGTGCCCTGTGTCCGCCATACGCCGCTGGACCGCCCTGGCCGTGCTGGTCCTGCCCGTGCTGCTGATCTCCATCGACATGTCCGTGCTCGGCATCGCCGTCCCGGCCCTGTCTGCGGACCTGCAGCCGACTTCCAGCCAGCTGCTGTGGATCATCGACCTCTACTCGTTCCTGCTGGCGGGTCTGCTGATCTTTATGGGCTCGCTCGGAGACCGGATCGGGCGCAAGCGGATGCTGCTCATCGGCGCCCCGTTGTTCGGCTCGGCCTCCCTGGTGGCCGCCTTCGCCACAAGCGCGGAGATGCTCATCGCGGCCCGCGCCCTGCTCGGCCTCGGCGGCGCCACCCTCATGCCCTCCACGCTGGGCCTGATCCGCGCGATCTTCCCGGACCGCCACGAGCGCCGCACCGCGATCGCCGTCTGGGCCACCGCGTTCTCCGGCGGCGCCGCGCTCGGCCCGGCGGTCGGCGGCGTCCTGCTGGAGAACTTCTGGTGGGGATCCGTGTTCCTCATGAACGTGCCGGTGATGGCCGTCTTCCTGCTCGCCGCCCCGTTCCTGCTCCCCGAGTCCAAGGACCCGGAGCCGGGTCCGTTCGACCCGCTGTCCTCGGTCCTGTCCATCGTGGGCCTGATCGGCGTGGTCTACGCGCTGAAGACCGCCGCGAAGTCCCCGGACGCCACCGCGCTGGCCGGCCTGATCCTCGGCGGGGCGGCGCTGACCTGGTTCATCCTGCGCCAGCGCCGCCTGGCGAATCCGATGATCGACGTCTCCCTCTTCGGCAACTTCGCCTTCACCTCGGCGGTGTCCATCAACGTGATCTCCGTGTTCGCGCTCATGGGCCTGATGTTCTTCCTGCCGCAGTACCTGATGCTCGTGCAGGGCATGGGCTCGGCGGAGGCCGGCCTGTGGATGCTGCCGCTGGCCGCTGCCGCCGTGGTGGGGACGCTGCTCGCCCCGGTCCTCGCCCGCACGCTGCCTGTGCGGACGGTGATCATGACCGGCCTGGTGCTGGTGATCGGCGGCTTCGCCGTGGCCGCGCAGATGCACGGCACCGAGACGATGCTCCTGTTCACCCTCGTCTCCGGCCTGTTCGGCGTCGGCGTGGGCCTGGCGGAGACCCTCACCAACGACGTCATCCTCACCGCCGCCCCGCCCGCCCGCGCCGGTGCCGCCGCCGCGATCTCCGAGACCGGGTACGAGTTCGGCGGTGCCATGGGCACCGCGGTCCTCGGCACGGCCGGCATGGCTGTCTATGTTGCGCAGGTCCGGAACACCGCGGGGCTGCCGGGCATGGATGAGGCCTCTGCGGAGGCCGCCTCGCAGACGCTCGCCGCCGCCCATCAGATCGCCTCCGGCCTTCCCGACGGCGGCGCTCGCCGCCTGACCGAGATCGCCGACGGCGCATTCATGGCCGGCATGGACCTCGTCGCCGCGATCGGCATCGGCACGGCCGCACTCACCCTGCTGCTCGCCTGGCGCGGACTGCGCTCCGAGGGCAGGCAGGGGCAGCCGGCCGCCGCGCAGCCATACATCACCGAGGCGATGGAGCAGGAGGCGAGCGGGCAGGCAGAGGCAGGTCCCGTCGTCGGCACGGCGCCGAGCCGCGGACGCGGTGAGGGACAGGACGAGCCGGGGGCCGTCGTCGCGAAGGAGGGCTCCCGTGGCTGAGAAGCGACCCCACGTCCCCCTGGAGCAGCGCCGACGGGAGCTCGCCGAGACCGCGGTGACGGTGATGGCGCGGGACGGTGCCTGGGCCCTGACCACCCGCGCCGTGGCCAAGGAGGCGGGGGTCCCGCACGGGACCGTGCACTACGCCTTCTCCGCGAAGAACGAGCTGTTGCGCGCCGTGATGCGTCTGGACCTCAGCCACATGTCCGACCTCATGGCGGCCCAACGGGAGCGCGAGATCGCCACCGTCGAGGACGTGCGCACCGCCGTGGCCGACGTGTTCGGCGGGTACGCGGACGCGGTGCTCTCAGACCCGGACACCGAGATCGCCTACTTCGAGCTGTCCCTCATGGCGGCGCGGGACCCGCAGCTGCGGGAGCTGGCCGCACAGTCGATGGGCGAGTACCGGGCCGTGGTGGTGGAGATGCTGGAGGACATGGCCGCGCGGACCGGGCTGAGCTGGGACGCCGAGACGAGCGTGGTGGCCGAGCAGGCACTGACCGGGCTCTACGGCGCGGCGGTCGGCTGGCTCGAGCACCGGGACGCCGCGCTGTTCCGAGCGGTCCTCGAGGACGCCGCGCGGCTGCTGGCCCGGCGCCTGGGGTGAGTGGGGCCGTCTTTCCCCCCCCCCCCCCCTTCCCCGGCGGACCGACGAAATTTCGGTGTATCGCCTCTGTCAGGTCCGATCCACCGAAGAATCGTCGATCGGGCTGGTCAGGGGACGGTTCCCTGCACTCCCATGCCGCCCCTCGGCCCACTCGGCTCCTCCACAGCCTGCCGATTCCGCGGCTGCGGCCCAGATCACCGCCAGTTGTCCACAGCCGCGCCGCCAGGGCGGACGGGGATCGGTCACCGTGAGGAGATGACCGCACTCCCGCTCAGCGCCGCACTGCCCGCACGCATCCGCTCCCTTCACGACGACGGCCACCTCCTTGCGGGGATCGGGCCCCTTCTCCGGGTCCCACCGCACTCACCCGCATGCGCCGGCGACGCCCTCAGGACGGCATGGCGTCATGGGCACGTCGTGAGGCTGTCGCGGGGAACCTACGTCGCGCTGGACCAGTGGACCTCGCTGCCGCCCTGGGACCGTCACGTGCTCGCGGCCGCCGCCTACGCGCACAGCCACCCTGGTGCCGTGTTCACCGGCCCCACCGCGGCGCTGCTGCACGGCTTGCCCCTGGCGGACACCCCCGCCGAGGTCTGGCTCCGGGCGCGCAGACCCGGACACCGCGCGCGGCGGCACATGACCACCTCGCCGTTGTCGCCGGCCGGACTGCAGCGGCCCGGTGCGGCCCCGCCCGCGCCGCCAACGGTGAGGTGGACGTGGAACGCCGTGCAGGCGCCGACGACGGAGAGCCCTTCGGAACGACGGCGTCGTCGTGGAATCAGCGAGGCAGGACGGACACCAGAACCGGGGCCGCCCATGCCTGCGATGCCTCCGGAGATCCTCGAGGCGAGGCTCCGCGACGGCAGCCTTCTGGGACCGGTCGCAGTGGATCCCCTGCCGACGGTGCAGCTCCTTCTGGGCTCCACGCTGCCGTTCCGGGAGGCGATGGTCCCGCTGGACGGACTGCACCGGCTGCTCCCAGGCCCGTCGGAGACCTGGGCGGAGAACCACGCGAAACGGCTGAAGACGAGGGCAGCGCGTGCCCGATTCGAGGCGGCGTGGGCCTTCTCCGATGCGCGGTCCGAGTCCGCCGGCGAATCCCTCGCCCGCGCGCTCATCCACGAGCTCGGGTTCGTCGCTCCCCAGCTTCAACGCAAGATCTTCTCCCGGGACGGGCGGGAGATCGCGCGCGTGGACTTCTGGTGGGAGGAGGTCCGAGTCGCCGGGGAGTTCGACGGCATCGGCAAATACGATCTAGACCTCCACGCGGATGCGGCCACCAGGCGTCGGGCGATCAACAGGGAGAAGGCCCGGGACGTGGAGCTGCAGCGCGTCTGCCGTGCGGTCACGCACTGGACCTGGAGGGACCTGCGGGCTCCGGCACGTCTCGAGGCGGAGCTGGTGCGGGTGGGAGTGCCTCGTCGAGAACCGTGAAAGGTGTCGGCTCCGGACCGTGCATGCCGTGCCGCGAGGCCGGCGGATCGATGATTCTTCGGTGGATCGCACCAGACAGGTTCGATCCACTGAATAATCGTCGGTCCTGCGCGCTCGGCATGGGCGAGATGAGCACCCCGGCGCCTGTCGCCTCCACCCGACTGCGGACCCCCGACTCACCAGCCCCGGAACCCCGGCTCCGCTCCCCCGGCTAGACTGGGCGGGCACGCACGCGGAGCGTCAGGCAACGAAGCCGGCGTGAGACGGCACCATACGACGGCGCACCAGCGTGCCTGCACCGCCCGCGGACCGAACATCCGGTCGAGGGACCCATCAGGCACATCACCGAACGCACATTCAGGAGCAGTGGATGCCCACCATCGTCGTCGACGTCATGCCCAAGCCCGAGATCCTCGACCCGCAGGGCAAGGCCATCGCCGGAGCCCTCCCCCGCCTCGGCTTCACCGCGTTCGAGCAGGTCCGCCAGGGCAAGCGCTTCGAGCTGACCGTGGAGGGCGAGGTCACCGATCAGATCCTCGAGCAGGCCCGGGCCGCCGCCGCCGAGCTGCTGTCCAACCCTGTGATCGAGGACGTCGTGAACGTCGCCGTCCTGGACGAGTCGGAGGCCTCCGCCTGATGCCCGCCGAGATCCCGCTGATCGGGGACTACTCGACCCCGACGACCGAGCTCAACGGCGCCAGGATCGGCGTCGTCACCTTCCCGGGCACCCTCGACGACGGCGACGCCGCCCGCGCCGTCCGCCTCTCCGGCGCCACCCCCGTGTCCCTGTGGCATGCGGACGAGGACGCCGCCGCCGCGCTGAAGGACCTGGACGCCGTGGTCATCCCCGGCGGCTTCTCCTATGGCGACTACCTGCGCGCCGGCGCGATCTCCCGCTTCGCCCCGATGATGGACGCGATCGCCGCCGCGGCCGGGGGCAGGGCCGGTTCCGCCACGGGCCTGCCGGTCCTGGGCATCTGCAACGGCTTCCAGATCCTCACCGAGTCCCACCTGCTCCCGGGCTCGATGATCAAGAACGACCACCTTCACTTCATCTGCCGCGACCAGGCCCTCGCCGTGGAGAACAACGAGACCGCCTGGACCCGTGACTTCGCCAAGGACCAGCGGATCACTATCCCGCTGAAGAACCAGGACGGCCAGTACGTGGCGGACGAGCACACCCTCGACGAGCTCGAGGGCGAGGGCCGCGTGGTCTTCCGCTACCTGGACGTGAACCCGAACGGCTCCCGCCGGAACATCGCGGGCATCACGAACGCCACCGGCAACGTCGTCGGCCTGATGCCGCACCCGGAGCACGCGGTGGAGCCCGGCTTCGGCCCGGACACCGCGCACGGCCTGCGCACCGGCCTCGACGGCCTGCCGTTCTTCACGTCCGTCCTGACCACCCTCGCTTCCGGAGGTGCCGCATGAGCCAGCAGTTCAACATCGACACCGTGGAGCACGCCGCCTCCTCCCCCGAGGTGGAGCAGCCCTGGGCCGAGCTGGGCCTGAAGGAGGACGAGTACGCCCGGATCAAGGAAATCCTGGGGCGCCGCCCCACCGCGGCCGAGCTCGCCATGTACTCGGTCATGTGGTCCGAGCACTGCTCGTACAAGTCCTCGAAGGTGCACCTGCGCCAGTTCGGGGACACACTCACGGACGAGATGAAGAAGAACCTGATGGTCGGCATCGGCGAGAACGCCGGCGTGACGGACCTCGGCGACGGCTGGGCCGTGACCTTCAAGGTCGAGTCCCACAACCACCCGTCCTTCGTGGAGCCCTACCAGGGTGCGGCCACGGGCATCGGCGGCATCGTCCGGGACATCATCTCCATGGGCGCCCGCCCGGTGGCCGTGATGGACCCGCTGCGCTTCGGTGCCGTGGACCACCCGGACACCGCCCGCGTGGTGCACGGGGTGGTGGCCGGCATCGGCGGCTACGGCAACTCCCTGGGCCTGCCGAACATCGGCGGCGAAGTCCGCTTCGACTCCTCCTACCAGGGCAACCCGCTGGTCAACGCACTGGCCGTGGGCGTCCTGAAGCACGAGGACCTGCGCCTTGCCAACGCCTCGGGCGTGGGCAACCGCGTGGTCCTGTTCGGCGCCCGCACCGGCGGCGACGGCATCGGCGGCGCGTCCGTGCTGGCCTCCGAGTCCTTCGACGACGGCGGCAAGCCGGCCAAGCGCCCCTCCGTGCAGGTGGGCGACCCGTTCGCGGAGAAGGTGCTCATTGAGTGCTGCCTCGAGCTGTTCCGCGGCTCCCTCGTGGAGGGCATCCAGGACCTGGGCGCCGCGGGCATCTCCTGCGCCACCTCCGAGCTGGCCTCCAACGGCGAGGGCGGCATGCGCGTGGAGCTCACGGACGTGCTGCTGCGCGACCACACCCTGACCCCGGGCGAGATCCTGATGTCCGAGTCCCAGGAGCGCATGATGGCCGTGGTGACCCCGGAGAACGCGGAGGCGTTCGAGAAGGTCATGGCCAAGTGGGACGTGGAGTACTCCTGGCTGGGCGAGGTCACGGACTCCGGCCGCCTGATCATCACCTGGGACGGCGAGGTCATCGTGGACGTGGACCCGCGCACCGTGGCCCATGATGGCCCGGTGTACGAGCGCCCGTACCACCGCCCCGCGCACCAGGACGCCCTGCAGGCGGACACCTTCCGCTCCTCCTCCGCCGCGGCGGACCTGCCGGCGGACGGGGACGCCCTCCGCGCGGCCGTCCTGGAGCTGATGGCGTCCCCGAACCTGGCGGACACCCTCTGGATCACCAGGCAGTATGACCGCTATGTGCGCGGCAACACCGCCCTGTCCGCCCCGGACGACGCGGGCGTGATTCGCGTGGACGAGGAGACCGGCATGGGCGTGGCAGTCTCCACGGACTGCAACGACCACTTCGCCTACCTGGACCCGTACCTGGGCGCGCAGCACTCGCTGGCCGAGTCCTACCGAAACGTCACCACCGCCGGCGCTGTGCCGCTGGCCGTGACGGACTGCCTGAACTTCGGCTCCCCGGAGGACCCGGAGGTCATGTGGCAGTTCGCGGAGGCCGTGCGCGGTCTGGCGGACGCCTGCCAGGAGCTGGGCATCCCGGTGACCGGCGGCAACGTGTCCCTGTACAACCAGACCGGCGGCGTGGCCATCCACCCGACCCCCACCGTAGGCGTGCTGGGCCAGTTCGACGACGTCTCCCGCCGCACGCCGTCCGGCTTCGGCCAGGACGCGGACGGCCAGGCGATCTACCTGCTGGGCGCCACCGCGGACGAGCTGGACGGCTCCGAGTTCGCCCGCCTGCGCGACCACCTCGGCGGCGTGCCCCCGCAGCTGGACCTGGCGAAGGAGAAGCTGCTCGGCGACCTACTGATCAACGCCTCCCGCGACGGCATGATCGACGCCGCGCACGACCTCTCCGGCGGCGGCCTGGCTGCCGCCCTCTCCGAGATGGTGCTGCGCTTCGGCGTGGGCGCGCGGATCGTGCTGGACGAGGTCATGGAGCGCGATGGCATCGACGCCTTCACCGCCCTGTTCTCCGAGTCCCAGGGCCGCGCCGTGGTGTCCGTCCCGCGCACCGAGGAGGTCCGCTTCACGGACATGACCACCGCCCGCGGCTACCCCGCCGCCCGCATCGGTGTGGTAGACGCCCGTTCCGAGGCGCTCGAGGTCCAGGGCCAGTTCGTCCTGCCGATCGCCGAGCTGCGCGAGGCCTGGGAGGCCACCCTGCCGAAGCACTTCGGCTGAGCCTGACGCAGGCCGGCTGACGCCCGCTTCCCGACGACGGTCGCTCGCCTGGATCCGGCACCTGCGGGATCGAGGTGGGCGGCCGTCGTCGCCACTCCGGCGGGTCCCGTCCAGATGACCCGCCACGGGCCGCCGACGGCGGACCTATAGTGCTCGCAGGCACGTACGACGGGAGGCAAGCACATGGACTTCGGCCAGGCACTGCTGGCGTTCACGGGCGTCGCCCTGCTGCTGACCGTCACGCCCGGCCTGGTCCTCGACGGCATCCACCCGTTCCTGCGCTCCCGGTACGACCGGATGGAGGCCTGAGCAGCACCGCGGAACCCGCCTCGCGGCCGCCCGGGGCTCAGCTGTCCGGGGCGGAGGGACCTCTCGGCCCCGGGGCCCGACCTCAACCCTGTGCACCGCACGATCTCAGCCCTGAGTCGGATACGCCGGGCCGGTCACCCCGCATAGAGTGGGTGATCGGCCCGCCGTGTCCGTGGCGGGCCGGGCGGGCGTCCCGCCGGGAGTGCACGCAGGAGGGAGGACCGCCGTGGCAGCAGAGCTGGGCCCGGTCTCCGTGCAGGATCCCACGCCCGTCCAGGGCCTGTCCTCCGGCCAGGTCGCCGAGCGCGTGGCCGCCGGACGGACCAACGCCCAGCCGGATGACACGTCCCGGTCGCTGCTGACCATCCTGCGTGTCCACGTCCTGACGCTGTTCAACCTCACGATCGGCCTGGCCGCCGCGGTCATCATCGTCCTGGGCCGCTGGCTGGACCTGCTGTTCTGCCTGGCCGCCGTGGCCAACGTGGTGATCGGCGTGGTGCAGGAGTACTCCGCGAAGCGAAAGCTGGAGAAGATCGCGCTGCTGCACCAGGACGGCGTCACGGTGGTCCGGGACGGGGCTCGGCAGAGCGTGGCTCTGGCGGACGTGGTGCTGGACGACGTGGTGGCGCTGCGCCGCGGCGACCAGGTCCCGGTGGATGCCGAGGTGCTGACGGCGGACGGCCTGGACCTGGACGAGTCCCTGCTCACCGGCGAGTCCGACCCCGTGCCGAAGCGTCCCGGAGACACCGTGCTCTCGGGTTCCGCGGTGGTGGCGGGCACCGGCCTGGTGCGTGCCACCGCCGTGGGCGCGGACTCCCATGCCTCGAAGCTCGCCGCCCAGGCGCGCCGGTTCACGAAGATCTCCTCCGAGCTGCGCGGGGCGCTGGAGAAGGTGGCCTCCTGGATCACCGTCGCCCTGGTCCCGATCGTCGCGCTGATCGTCCACGGGCAGGTGCAGGCGTTCGGCGGCTGGGCCTACGCGCTGGAGAACCCCCGCGAGGTCGCCCTGGAGCCGGCGCTGGTGGCGTCCGTGGCCGCGGTGACGAGCATGATTCCCCAGGGTCTGGCCCTGATGACCACCATCTCCTTCGCCGTGGCCGCCCTGAAGCTGGCCCGCGAGCAGGTGCTCATCCAGGAGCAGCCGGCCGTGGAGATCCTCGCCCGCGTGGACGTGGTCTGCGTGGACAAGACCGGCACCCTCACCGAGGGCGGCATCGTCTTCCACGGCGCCGAGCCCCTGGACGCGGATGGTGCGGATCCGTCCGCCCGTCCCGACGACGGCACGGTCGCCTCCGCCACGCCGCCCGCCGCCGCCACGGCGCCCGCCCCCCTCTTCCCGGCGGCCCAGGCCGTCCTGGGCGTGGCCGGCGCCGACCCGGACGCCAACCCGACGGCCGCGGCCCTGCGGGAGCCGTTCCCCGCGGTCCCGCAGGTGCGCCCGGTGCAGACCGTGGCGTTCTCGAGCTCGCGCCGCTGGTCCGCCCTGGCCTTCGGCCCGGGGGCCGACGCCGAGGTGCCGGGCCTGTCCGGCTCGTGGCTGATGGGCGCCCCGGAGGCGCTGATCGATGTGGAGGCCGTCGGGGTCCGGGCGGCCGAGCAGCTCTCCGCCCGGTGTGCGGACCTGGCGGACGCCGGGCTGCGCACGATCCTGCTGTGCCGCACGGACCACCCCCTGGCCGGGGACCGGCTGCCGGCCGGGATGCGGCCCGTGGCGGTGCTGACCTTCGCCGAGGACGTCCGGTCGGACGCCGCCGAGACCCTGGGCTACTTCCGAGAGCAGGGCGTGCAGATCAGGGTGATCTCCGGGGACAATCCGCGCACCGTGGCCGCCGTGGCCCGCGAGGTGGGGATGGAGCTGACCGGCCACGCGGTGGACGCTCGGGAGCTGCCGGAGGAGCCGGGCGAGCTGGCGGACATCATGGACGCACACGAGGTGTTCGGCCGGGTGGGGCCGGAGCAGAAGCAGGCCATGGTGAAGGCCCTGCAGTCCCGCGGACATGTGGTGGCGATGACCGGGGACGGCGTCAACGACGCCCTCGCCCTGAAGTCCGCAGACCTGGGCATCGCGATGGGCAACGCCGCCCCGGCCACGAAGGCCGTGTCCCGTCTGGTGCTGCTGGACGGGAAGTTCGCACGGCTGCCCTCCGTGCTGAAGGAGGGCCGCCAGGTCATCGCGAACATGGAGCGGCTGGCCCACATCTATCTGACGAAGACCACGTACGCCGCCCTGTTCGGCGTGGTGTTCTCCATGCTGTTCTGGCAGTTCCCGCTGCTGCCGCGCCAGGCCTCCACCGTGGACTTCCTCATGATCGGCCTGCCGACGTTCTTCCTGGCGCTGCTGTCCAATCCCCGGCGCTATGTGCCGGGCTTCCTGCGCCGGGCCCTGCTGTTCGCCGTCCCCTCGGGCACGGTGATCCTGCTGGGCATGGTGGCCCTGGGCGCCTATGTGCGCGGGTTCGCCGCAGGCCCCGTGGCCGAGCCCCAGCAGCAGGCGGCCGCCATGGTGACCCTGACGCTGATGGGCCTGTGGGTGCTGACGGTGATGACGCGCCCGTTCACGAAGCGCGCCGCCGTCCTGGTCCTGTCCATGTACGCCCTGCTGGCGCTCGTGCTGGCCGTGCCGGGGTCCCGCTGGTACCACCTGCTGGAGGTCCCGTCCCCGGACCTGCTCGTGGCGGCCGTGGGGATCGCGGTGGTCGGATGCGTCCTGATCGAGCTGATCCACCGCGTCCACCATGCAAGAGTGGTGAGGCCCACTCTGCATGTCGCCTCACCTGGGACGTTCTCGGGCTGACCGCGCACGCCCTGGGCTGAATCCGCGCCAGGACATTGACCTGGCGCGGAGGGTGCCGCGAGAGTAGGGCATAAATGGTACGTGGGCGCCAGAGCGGAGCCACTCGGGTCCGCCGTCCACGGCCACAGCGTCTAGAGAAGGAGACGGACATGCGTCTGATCACTCTTGGTGTCGGTGCCGCCCTCGGCTACTTCCTCGGCTCCCGGGAGGGCCGCCAGAACCTCAACAAGATGACCGACAACGCCCAGAAGTTCTGGAACGACCCGAAGACCCAGGACAAGGTCTCGAAGGTCCAGGGCCAGGCCACCCAAAAGTGGGAGCAGGCCAAGTCCTCGGACAAGGTCCAGAACCTGACCTCCACCGTCCAGGACAAGGTGGGAGAGGCCAAGTCCACGGTGTCCGGCAACGGCACCGTCTCGGCCGACGCCGACGTGGTTTCGGACCCGTCCACCCCGATGTCCGCTGAGGGCCCGGCCGGCCAGCGCTGAGCCGCCGGCGCCTCAGCGCGACGAAGGGCCCCGACCGTCACGGTCGGGGCCCTTCGTGTGTGTGGAATCAGCCCTCGGCCGGGGCGCTCGGACCGGAGGAGGTCTCCTCCTCGGCCGGCGCCTCCACCTTCTCCACCGAGCCCCAGTCGGAGAAGGCGAGCTCGGTCGTCTCGTCCGAGTCGGAGTCCTTGAGTTCAAGGGCCACGAGCCGGCCGTCCTCGTCCACGAGGAAGGCCTGCAGCTCGGACATGTCCACCTCGTTGAGCGCGGAGTCCGCGGCGCCCTCGCCGTCCTCGTCCTTCGTGTCCTCGCTGTTGTCGTCCGCGGACTTCGCGACGTCCGCGGGCACCTCGTAGCGGTAGGCCTTCTGCCCGTCGCGGTCGACCTCCTGGCGCTCAGAATCGGCGTCGTCCAGCGCTCCCTCGGCGGGCAGGCCGTCCATCAGGTCGTCGCGGACGCTCTTCATCATTCCGCGCTCGTCCTCGGGGATGTCCTGCTCGATCCACTTGTCCCCGAGGCCGAGCATGGACGTGGTCTGCTCGTCCATCTCTTCGCCGGTGACGTCCATCTTGATGTAGCCCTTCTCGCCGACCTCCCGGACTGCCATGGTCATGTCCATGTCCCCGCCGGTCATCTCCATGGTCATCTCTGCGTTGGGCTCCGTGGTGAACCCGGACAGGTCGAAGGTGCCGGAGGTGGGCTGCTTCCCCTGGTCGGCGTCTCCGCCCTTGTCCTCGCCCTGGTCGGCGTCCCCGCGCTCGTCCTCACCCTGCTCGGACATGGTGCTGGTGATGCGGAAGGACTCGGCCTCCTGCAGCTGGGTGCGGGCCTCGTTCCAGGCCTCACCGGCCGGGACGTTCCCGCCGCAGGCGGAGAGGACGAGGGCTCCGGCCGCAGCCATCGAGGCCAGCCCGATCACGCGGAACGGCCGGGCGGCGGGGCGGGCGGCGGTGGGGGTCGGGCTCGGTGCGGTCATCTCGGATCGGTCCTTCCGTCGGGTCGCAGGGCCGGAGCCGGCCCGCGGATACAGCGGGTTCAGAATCCCTCCGAGCCTATCCGTGGCCCCCGTCTCCGGGACGGACCCGACCGCGGGCGTCCCGGCAGTCGGAAGCGCCTCCCGGCGGCGCCCCACCGCCAGGGGTGGGACGCCGCCGGGAGGCGAGGGTCCGTCGTCGTACCCGGAGGCTCCGTGGGAGCCTGCCGGCGGCGCCGGTCAGTCCAGGGTGACCTGGGCGGCCCGGTGGGTCGGCTTCACCCGGTCCCCCTCCCCGAAGAGCTTGTGGCGCAGGGTGCCCACGGCGTAGGCGGTCTTGTACCGTCCGCGGGCCTGCAGGGCGGGGACCACGTGCTCCACGACGTCCTCGAAGGTGCCGGGGGTGATGTGGTAGGCGAGGTTGAACCCGTCCACGTCGGCCTCCTCCTGCCAGCGGATCAGCTCCTCGGCCACGGTCTCACCCGAGCCGACGGTGACGGGGCCGAACCCGCCGATGCCGACCCACTCGGCGAGCCTGCGCACGGTCCACCCATGGTCCGACCCGGAGGCCTTTTTGAAGGTCTCCACGGTGGACTGGATGGCGTTGGACTCCACGTCCCCGATCGGCTCGTCCAGGTCGAACTCGGAGAGGTCGATGCCCATCCAGCCGGACATGAGCACAAGCCCGCCCACCGGGTCCACGTACTGGGCAAGGTCCTCGTACTTCGCCTGCGCGGCCTCGTCCGTGTCCGCGGTGATCACGGTCTGCATGGCGAAGACCTTCACGTCATGGCGGTCGCGGCCGGCGGCCTCCACGGCGTCGCGGATCTTGGCCACGGTGGCCTTGGCCAGCTCGAGGGTGGGGGCGTTGATGAAGACAGCCTCGGCGTGCCTGCCGGCGAAGGCGCGTCCGCGGGTGGAGGCCCCGGCCTGGTAGATCACGGGCGTGCGCTGCGGGGACGGCTCGGTGACGGCGTGGCCGGGGACGGAGAAGTACTCGCCGCGGTGATGGATCTCGTGCACCTGGGACGGCTCCACGAACACGCCGGACTCCCGGTCCGCCTTCACGGCGTCCTCCTCCCAGGATTTCTCGAGCAGCTTGTAGACCACGTCCAGGTACTCGTCCGCGTGGTCGTAGCGGGCATCGTGCTCCATCTGGTCGGCCTGGCCCATGTTCTGGGCGGCCGAGGGCAGGTAGCCGGTCACCACGTTCCACCCGACGCGGCCGCCGGTGAGGTGGTCCAGTGTGGCGAGGCGACGGGCGAAGGGGTACGGGTGTTCGTAGGCGGTGCCGGCGGTGACGCCGAAGCCGAGGTGCTCGGTGACGGCCGCCATGGCGGAGACGAGGAGGAACGGGTCGTTCACGGGGGTCTGGGCGCCGGAGCGCAGCGCAGCCTCGGAGGTGCCGCCGTACACGGAGTACGGGCCGAGGACGTCGGCGATGAACAGGCCGTCGAACAGCCCCCTCTCCAGGGTCTGGGCCAGGTGCGTCCAGTAGCCGAGGGTGTTGTAGTCGCGGGACCGGTCCTCCGGGTGCCGCCACAGTCCGGGCGACTGGTGGGCCACGCAGTTCATGTCGAACGCGTTGAAGAGGATCTTCCGGGCGGCGCCGGGGGTGTCTGCGGTGCTCATGCTGTTCTCCTTCGCCGGGTCTCGTGCGGGGACCGGTCACGGCAGGGCTGCGCGAGTCCGGTCGGCGGGGACCATGCAACGCCTCCGGCGGCCACCGGCGGTAGTCGGGTGCCGTCCGGAGTTCACGACGACGGCGCCGCCGCCTCCGGCACGCCCGGCACCGTGTTCGTGACGTCACCCTGTACGCCCTGGCGCCGCGTCCCGTGCCGAACCAGAAGAAGTGGCCGCGCCCGTTCGCCGAACCAGAAGAAGTGGCCGCGCCCGTTCGCCGAACCAGAAGAAGTGGCCACTTCGGCATGCCGCGAAGGGGCCGAAGTCTCTGGCTCGACGACGGCGGGCCGAACCAGAGGAAGTGGTCACTTCGGCATGCCGCGAATGGGCCGAAGTCTCTGACTCGACGACGGCGGCGGGCCGAAAGCGCAGTCCGGTAGGGTGACGGCCATGTTCCATGTGATGAAGCTCCACGCCTGATCCGACGCGATCGCCGTCCCCTCGCCCCGTGCGAGGGGGTCTTGACCGTGTCCGGATCCCATAGAGAGCTCTTCCATGAACACCCCTCCCCTGCCGGGGCCGCATCCTGCCCCTGCTCATCACTCTGGCGGGCGTGCCGCCGCCGACCTCGGGACCCGCCGCAGACTTCTGGCCTCCAACGGCCTCGATGCCGCCGGCGTGCAGCTGCTGGACACTGTGCTGGCGGTCGTCGTAGTTGCCTCGCTCGGCTTCGGCGCAGCCGAACTCGGCCTGCTGAACGCCCTCGGCTCACTGTCCTTCCTGCTGCTCGCCGTGCCGATCGGCGCCGCCACCGACGCCTGGGGGCCGGCCCGCATGCTCGTCGCCTCACTGGCGATGAAGACCGTGCTGGCCGGGACCATGCTCAGCCTCTACGTGAGCGGGGTGCTGTCCACGGCGGCGGTGCTGGCGCTGGCCACGCTGCTGGGCGTCTGCACGGTGGCGAGCGAGAATGCGCAGACTGCGGTGGTCCCGCAGGTGACCGGCCGGGACCAGGTGTCCGCCCTCGTCTCGCGGATGGCGGCCGCGGACGCTGTCGCCGGGATCGTGGCACCGGGCGGCGCAGGTCTCCTGCTCGCCCTGTCCGCACCGGAGGCGCCGTGGGGCGTGGCTGTCGGGCTCTTCGTCCTCGCCCTGGTCGGGGTACGTGCGCTGGTGCGCAGAGTCAGCAGTTTCGGCCGCTGGAACGCGGACGGCGGGGCGGACGACGTGGTCGCCACAGATGCAGACGCCGACGTCAAGACCGGGAACGGACAAGACGCCGACGGCCAGGGTCTGCGCGAGGGCTGCACACCGGAAGCACCGAGGCCCGGCCTGCTGCACGGATTCCGGATCATCGCCGGGACCCGCCTGCTGCTGGCGACCACTCTGCCCGTCACCGCCGGCAACATCGGCTTGGCGATCTGGGACACGGTGGAGCCTCTGCTGGTGCTGCGCCACCTGGACCTCGGACCGGCCTTCTTCGGCCTGCTGGGCACGGTGGCCGCCGTCTCGGCGCTGACAGCGAGCGCCGTGGCCTCACGGATCACCGAGGCAGTGGCACCGCGGAGGCTTTTCGCGCTCGGGGCGCTGGTCCAGGCCGGGGTGGCCACACTGCCGCTGGCGGCGTATCTGCGTCCGGAGGCCGGGAGCGTGCTCATGGCTCTCTTCGCCGCCCTGTGGGCTCTCACCCTGACGGTGACCAACGTGGCCGGGGCCGCCTTTGCGGCACAGACGGTGCCCCCGGGATCCCTCGGCCGCACCTCCGCTGCACGGCGCATGGTGACCATGGGGTGCGTGCCCGTGGCCGCCCTCGGCGGAGGGCTGCTGGGCGAGCTCGCAGGCCTGGCCGCTCCACTGGTGCTCTGGCCAACGCTGGCACTGATCGGGGCGGCGGCCTTCTTCGTGCTGACCCGCCCGCCTCAGCGTTCGTCCGGCACGTCCCCGGCCGAGGTGTAGGCGATCGGCGCGGTGCCGTTGACCAGGTGGTCGCCGGCGATCCGGACCTTGAAGGACGCCGGGTCATGGGTGGCGATGGTGCGGGCGTTGCGCCAGTGGCGGTCCAGCTGCAGGGCCGTCGACGTCGCGGACGCCCCGAGGGTGTCGAAGATGTGGGTGCACACGTCCAGCACGAACCCGGGCACCACGGCCTGGGCCCGGTAGGCGGCCACCATGGCGTCGTCCCAGGCGGAGGCGAGGCGGCCGGCGTCGTGGTTCGGCTCCGCCGCGAGAGCGGCGGCGGCATCCATGAGGCGGCCCACCACGCGGACCATCTCCTCGGCGGCGGAGACCTGCCCGGCCATGCGGCCGACGATCTCAAGCAGCTGCGGGTCGTGCTGGGGGCGCTCGGACGTGCCGGTGTTGAAGGTGCGGCGGCGGCGGCGCAGCAGCTCCACGCCCTCGTTCAGCGCGGCGCGGGCGATGCCCACCTGCAGCGCCAGCAGGGACGCCTCCTCGAGCACCGGGACCGGGCCGTGGGGGCGCGGGATCTCCAGCAGCTCCTCGGCGGCGGCACCGTCCAGCAGCACCGAGCCGGTGGCGGTCATGCGCTGGCCGAAGCCGTCCCAGTCGTCCTTGATACGCACCCGCGGCTGGCGCACCCGGACCACGGCCACGGCGCGCTCGGGTTCGCGGACCCTGCCGCCGGCCCGCTTGGAGTTGCGGCGGGAGACCAGGTCCGCGCCGTCCACGCCCACGGTGACGATCGTCCACGCCGCGAACGCCGTACCGGTGGCGTAGTACTTCTCGCCGGTGACCACCCAGGTGCCGCCCTCGTCCCTGGCGGCCGTGGTGGCGGCCTTGCCGGGGGCGGCACCGGCACGTTCGGCGAGCGCGGACCCACCCCAGTCGCCGGCGGCCAGACGCTTCATCCAGCGGGTGCGGGTCTGGGCGGGCTGGTCGTCCACGGCGGCCACGAACACCAGGTGCGAGCGCCACAGGTGCGCTGTGTTCACGTCCTGCGCGGCCAGGTCCATGAGCAGGCGCAGCACGGTCTCATGCCCGGCGCCCTCTCCCCCGGCGTCCTCCGGGACGGACACGAGGCCCAACCCGGCGTCCCGCAGCTGCTGCTGCGCGGCGAACGGCAGGTGTCGGCCCGCCTCCCGCGCCCGCTCGCCCCGGCCCACGGCGGCGAAGGAGGCGGAGAAGCGGTCGGCGAGGTCGGTGTAGGCGGTGCTCATGGGGTCCATGCTGGCACGACGACGGCCGGCCGGGCGGGCTGCGTGGCTGTGGGTGCGTGAGGTGGTCGCCACAGTGGCGGCACCGGGGCGCCGGGTGGACCACGCCATCACGCCTGCGATCCGAGTCGAAGCGCGCGAGGAGCGCTCCGGATCGGAACGAAGGGTGGCCATGGATCAGCCCGCGCGACGGAAGCCGGTGCCGCGGTGGGTGGCAGGCAGGCGCGGACCGGCGCCGGTGAGGTTCTCCCGCAGGGTACGGCCGGCCTCCGGCTCCACCAGCAGGCCCCGGCGCCGCAGCTCCGGGCTGATGAGCGCGGAGAACCGCTCGAGGTCCGCGGGGCGGACTGCGGCACAGACGTTGAACCCGTCCACGCCGGTCTCGGCCTGCCACCGCTGCAGCTCGTCTGCCACGGTCTGCGGCGAGCCGACGATCACGGGGCCGCGGCCACCGATGCTGACGAACTCGGCCACCTCGCGCACGGTCCACTCGCGGTCCGGGGACTGGGTGGTGAAGGCCGCGAGCGCCGTGCGGGACGTTTCGTTCTCCACGTGCTCCAGCGGCTGGTCCGGGTCCAGGCCGGACAGGTCCACGCCGGTCCAGCCGCCGAAGAGCGCCAGGGCCCCCTCCACGTCCACGTGCTCCCGGTACTGGTCGAGGCGGGTGTGGGCGCTCTCGTCGGTCTCGTCCACCACCACGGTGACCATGGCAAAGACCTGGATCGCATCCGCGGAGCGCCCGGCCTGCGCGAGCTCGGCGCGGGTCTGCTCCACGAAGCGGCGCACGTGCGCGGTGGTGGGGCCGATGTAGAAGACCGCCTCGGCATGGTCCTGGGCGAACCGGCGGCCGCGCGGCGAGCCGCCGGCCTGGAACAAGAACGGGGTGCCCTGCGGGCCCGGATGGGCGAGCGCGACGCCGGGCAGGCGGACGTGCTCCCCGTCGGCCCCCACGGGGTGGACCTTGGCCGGGTCCGCGAAGACCCCCTCGGCCGCGTCGGCCAGGACGGCGCCGGGCTCCACGGAGCCCTCGAACTGGCGGTACATCGCGTCGAGGTACTCGTCGGCGCGGTCATAGCGCTCGTCGTGGGGCAGCTGCTGCTCCAAACCGAGGTTCCGTGCCGCGGAGTCCTGGTAGCTGGTGACGATGTTCCAGCCGATCCTGCCCTGGGTGAAGTGATCCAGGGAGGCGAGGGTGCGGGCCAACAGGTAGGGCTGCTCATAGGTGACGGAGGCCGTGACGCCGAAGCCGACCCGGTCCGTCACCGCGGCCATTGCGGAGATCGCGGTGAAGGGATCCAGCAGCGGCCACTGGACCCCGCCGCGCACGGTGGCCTCCGCTCCCCCGCCGTAGACGTCGTAGAGGCCGAGGATGTCCGCGAGGAACAGGGCGGAGAACCCGCCCTCCTCCACGGTGCGGGCCAGGTCCGTCCAGTAGGACAGGCGGTCGAACTCCGCGATGCGGGACTCCGGGTGGCGCCACAGCCCCGGGGACTGGTGCACCGGCGTCATCATGTCGAACGCGCAGAGACGGAACGGGACAGGAGCGGGCACAGACTGGGCCTCGGAGTCGTGGGGATGCGGGGCGGGCACAGCGGTCATCGGGCCTCCTGGGTCACGAGGTGGTCGGTCGGGTGGTCCTCAGCGGAGGGGGCGGCAGGGGCGGGACGAGCCTCCGGAACACGGGGGTCGCCGGCGCCGACCAGGTCCACGTCGTCGGCGCCGCGGGGGTCACGGGCGAGGGCGGAGGCCGCCAGGGACAGCACCGCCAGCAGGGTGAGGTAGCCGGCGATCAGCCACGGGGTGCCGTTGCCCGCCTGGAAGAGCAGGGCGGCGATGAACGGGGCGAATCCTCCGCCCACCACGGTGCCGAGCTGGTATCCGAGATTCACGCCGGAGTAGCGCACGCGGACCGGGAACTGCTCGGCGAACCACGCGGCCTGCGGGCCGTAAACGGAGTCATGGGCCACGTTGATCACGAGCACCACCACCAGCGGCAGCACGGACAGGGCCCCGGCCTCGGCCACGAAGAACAGGACCCACCCGGCCACCGCGGTCAGGCAGTAGCCGAGCTGGGACACGCGGCGCCGTCCGTACCGGTCGGACAGGGCTCCCCAGAACGGGGTGGAGATCAGGCCGATCGCCGAGGCGATCATGGTGGCCTCCAGCAGGACCGAGCTGTCCAGACCCTTCAGCACCAGATAGCTGACCAGGTAGGTGGTCACCAGGTAGTAGAGGCCGTTCTGCCCCAGGCGCAGGCCGGCGGTGACCAGCACCGGGCGGGTGTGGTGGCGCAACAGCTCCAGCACCGGGGCGCTGCTGACGCCGTCGGCCTCCCGCAGCTGCCGGAACTCCTCCGCGTCCTGTACGCCGAGGCGGATGAGCAGGCCGACCGCCACGAGCACGGCGGAGGCCAGGAACGGGATGCGCCAGCCGAACGCCGCGAACTGCTCCGGCGTGCTCAGCGCCGTGGTGACGGTGAAGGCACCGGTGGCCAGGAGCATGCCGGCCGAGGAACCGACCTGGGTGAAGGAGCCGAAGAAGCCGCGCCGGCCGGCCGGGGCGTGCTCAACAGACATCAGGGCCGCGCCGCCCCACTCCATGCCGGCGGACAGGCCCTGCAGGCAGCGCAGCAGCACCAGCCCGACGACGGACCACCATCCGACCTGCTCGAAGGTCGGCAGCAGGCCGATGCCCACGGAGGCCGCCCCCATGAGCACCAGGGAGACCACCAGGAGCGACTTGCGTCCGACGCGGTCGCCGAAGTGCCCTGCGAGGATGCCGCCCAGGGGGCGAACGACCACACCGACAGCCAGGGTCGCGAAGGAGGCGATCGATCCGCCCAGAGGTGTGGAGCCGGGGAAGAACTGGACATTGAACACGAGCGCTGCGGCGAGGCCGTAGAGGTAGAAGTCGTACCACTCGATGGTGGTGCCCACGAACGAGCCGGACACGGCCCGCAACCGGGTGCGGCGGGTGCTCTGGACGGTCTGCCCGCTCATCGTGGGCCTCCTTGGGCCGCGGTGCCCTCGGCACCGGCCGCGGTGTCCTCTGCGCCGGTCGCGCCCTGGCCCCCGGCACCGGTCGCGGCAGCAGCGGGGGCGTCTCCGATGGCGTTGAGCCCCTCGGGAAGGGTGCCGTTGACGAACCAGTCGCCCACGGAGCGGGCGCGGAACGGGATGGGGTTGTGGGTGGCCACGGTCTGCGCGTTCCGCCAGAACCGGTCCAGGGCCTTGCCGGCCCGGGTGTTGGAGGCGCCGCCGGCGTGGAACAGCTCCGAGGTCGCGCGGATGGCGGCCTCCGGGACCGTCACCTGCGCCTGCTCGACGGCCAGCTCGGCCGCGTAGATCTCCAGGGCCAGGTCCTGTTCCGCGCCGCCGCGCCCGCCGCGGCGGTCGGCCCGGGCCTCGTCAACCGCGGCGATCGCGGCGTCCAGGGCATCGGCGGCGTGCAGCACCGTGGCGGTCACCGCGAAGGCGGTCGAGGCGATCCTGCCGACCGCCTCCTGGATCAGCGGGTCGTCCCGGTAGAGGGCGCCGGAGCCGGTGTTGAACGTGCGGGTGCGGCGGCGGACCAGCTCCGCCGCGGTGTCCCGGGCCCCGGTGGCGATGCCGGCAAGCACGGCCAGCAGGAACAGCTGGAAGTAGGCGGCCTCGATCACGGCCTCGGCCGTACCGGTCTGCCGCTCGAACACGTCGGCCCGGTCCACGGGGACGCGGGTGAACACGGCGGTGCCGGTGGCGGTGAGCCGCTGGCCGAAGCCGTCCCAGTCGTCGTAGAGCTCCACGCCCTCATGGTCCACGGGCACCACGGCGAAGCAGCGTCCCGTAGTGGGGCGGCCGTCGTCGTCCGTCACGGCGGCGGAGACGCGGGTGTGGGTGGAGAACAGGGAGGCGGTGGCATAGCCCTTGCGTCCGGTGAGGACGGCATCGCCCTCCGGCAGCCGCTCGAGCGTGGTGTTCAGGGTGCCCAGGGCATTGCCCGAGGTCTCCGTGGACGCATTGCCCACCGTGGCGCCCTCCACAACCAGCCGGTACCAGCGGTCCTGCTGCGCTGCGTCCTTGTGGCGCAGGGACTCGAGGAAGCCGTAGTGGGAGCGGTACTGGTGGGCCACGTTGGAGTCGGCGGCGGCCAGGTCCACCAGCAGTGCGGTCAGGGTCCGCACGCTCACCTCGGGACCCCCGTGGGAGCGCGGTACCCGGAGGGTCGCGAAGCCCGCCGCGTTGAGCTCGCGGATCTGGTCGTACGGGAGGGTGCGCTGCACGTCCCGCTCGGCGGCTCCGGCGGCGATGCGCTCGACGATCGGCGCGAACCGGCGGCGCAGCGCCGCGAGCTCGGCGGTCTCCGGGACGTCCGGATGCACCTGGAGGGGCGGACGGGTGGGGACCGCGTTGACGGTCGGGTCATGGGGTGCGGCAGTGCGCCGAGACATGCTCGAGCTCCTTTCCATCGGTCCCGGCGGTAGCACCGTCCCGCCCTGTGGAGCAGGGTCGCGGGGGTTGCTGCGGCGTCGTCGATCCGGGTCTCTCGGCCGCTCTGGATGGGTCGCACCCAGCAGAGCACGCCGCCTGCGGACCATGGAAGGCGCCCACGGCCACGGCGTCACGGTGTGCCCGGCCGGACGCCCCGGACCCGCCGGCACCGCTCATGTGACCCGGGACGTCCCCTCCCGGCCCACCTTGCGGACGCGCGTCCGCACCCCGTGGGGCACGGGGCCTACAGTGGCCGGGCACACCATCCAGAGCGGCACCAGAGACCTGGCTCCTCGACGCCGCAGCAACCCGGCTCCGCCGTGCGCGGACTGCGGGTGCTCCCGCCAGGACCGATGGAAGGAGAACCCCCGCATGCCCACCTCCACCTCCGCCCCGCACGCATCCGCACGGTCCGGCACCGGGCAGGACGCCGCGCAGGGCACCGGCACCGCCGAGGCCGTCCGCGGCCCGAACGACGGCGTCCCCGCGGCCGCCCTGGCGACCCTGCCGGGCCCGCTGCCGCAGCACCTGGTGGATGCGGCGGACCCGGATGTCCATCCGGGACGCCCCGCGGACCTGCTGCACGGAGGACGAGGCGACGGGGCCGTCGTCGCCGAGTCCGACCGGCTGGCCTTCTGGGAGGCGGTGGGCCGCCGACTGACCTGGGACACGGAGTTCACCCGGGTGACGGACACCGCCCCCACGGACGCCGCCACGGGCACCGCCCCGGACATCCGCTGGTACGCAGACGGGCGGCTGAACGTGGCTTACAACTGCGTGGACCGGCATGTGGAGGCCGGCCGCGGGGAGAAGGTGGCCCTGTACTTCGAGGGCGAGCCCGGGGACCGGCATGCGGTGACCTACGCCCAGCTGCAGCGTCAGGTCTGCCAGGCTGCGAACGCCCTGCAGGAGTTGGGCATCGGCCCGGGCGACCGGGTGGTGGTGTACCTGCCGGTGCTGGTGGAGACGATTGTGATCGCGCTGGCCTGCGCGCGCATCGGCGCGGTGCACTCCCTGGTGTTCGGCGGGTTCTCCGCGGACGCCCTGCGCTTCCGGGTGGAGGACACCGGCGCGAAGCTGCTGGTCACTACGGACGGCCAGTTCCGCCGCGGCAAGGCCGTCCCTGTGAAGGCGAATGCGGACGAGGCCGTGTCCGGGCCGAACGCGATCGAGCACGTGCTCGTCCTGGACCGCACCGGCCACTCCACCCCCGGCGAACGCCGCGCGGACGGCACCCGCGGACCCTCCGGCGCAGAGGGCATCGACTGGGTGGAGGGCCGGGACCTGTGGTGGCACGACGTGGTGGACCGCCAGCCCACAACCCACGAGGCGCAGCCCTTCGACGCCGAACACCCGCTGTTCGTGATGTACACCTCCGGCACCACAGGGAGGCCCAAGGGGCTGGTGCACACCTCAGCCGGCTACTTGGCCGCCGCGAGCTGGACGCACGACTACCTCTTCAGCGCCCCGAACGTGGAGGCCCGGGAGAAGGACGTGCACTGGTGCACCGCGGACCTGGCCTGGGTCACGGCCCACACCTATGAGATCTACGGCCCGCTGAGCAACGGCGTGACCCAGGTGATCTACGAGGGGGTGCCGAACGCCCCGCACCCGGGCCGGCACTTCGAGGTGATCGAACGCTACGGGGTGACGAGCTACTACACCGCCCCCACCCTGATCCGCTCGCTGATGGGCTGGCACCCGGACGGCATCCCGGCGCAGCATGACCTGTCCTCGATCCGTCTGATCGGCACCGTGGGCGAGGCCGTGAACCCGGAGGCCTGGACGTGGGCGCGCACGCAGATCGGCCGGGACGCGCTGGGGCCGGAGGACCCGCGCGACGGCTCCGTAGGCGTGCCCATGGTGGACACGTGGTGGCAGTCCGAGACCGGCTCCACCGTGCTCTCACCCCGCCCGACGGACTCCGTCTTCAAGCCGGGCTGCGGGTCGCGTCCCCTCCCCGGGGTGGACGTGGACGTGGTGGACGACGACGGCACACCCGTGGCCGCCCATCTGCAGGGGAAGATCGTGGTCACCCGGACCTCGCCGTCCATGGCCCGCACCGTGTGGGGGAACCCGCAGCGGTTCTACGACTCCTACTGGGCCGACTACGCGGAGCAGGGCTGGTTCCTGGCCGGGGACGGCGCCAAACGGGACGACGACGCGGACGTGTGGATCCTCGGCCGGATCGACGACGTCATCAACATCTCCGGGCACCGGCTGAGCACGATCGAGATCGAGTCAGCGCTGGTGGCGCACCCGGAGGTGATCGAGGCCGGGGTGTGCCCGGTGCCGGATCCGAAGACCGGACACGCGGCGGTGGCGTTCGTGGTGGCGCACGAGCGGTTCGCGGCCGTGGGCGACCCGGCCGGCACCGCGGAGCAGGCGCAGCAGCTGCGGCGGCATGTGGCCCGGGTGATCGGCCCGGTGGCCAAGCCCGCGCACGTGGTGTTCGTGCCGGACGTTCCCAAGACCCGCTCCGGAAAGATCATGCGACGCCTGCTGACACAGCTGTTCACCGGAGACGCCTTGGGGGACACCACGAGCCTGCAGAACGAGCCGTGCGTGGCCCAGATCGCGGAGGTCGTCGCCGCCCGCCGATGAGTGACCGCCCTCCGCCGCCGCAGCAGTGGATCAGGGGTTCGTGAGCTGAGACTGGTCGACGACCTCATCCTCGGCCGGCGCCTCGGGGGCCTCCACCGAGTTCCACTCCGTGAACGTCACGACGGTGTCCTGCTTGCCGTCCTCGGACTTCGCGCCCTCCACACGGAACAAGGTGTTGTCCTCACGGTCCACGTAGTAGGTGTCTCCGGCGGTCTCGCTCTCGAGGAGCTCCTGTGGGATCACGTACTTGTCGTACTTCTCGCCCTCGATCTCGACCTCTTCGGCCTCGATGTCATGATCGTCGAACGCGTCAGCGGCCGGCATCTCCTCCACCATGTCGTCCACGAGGGAGGACATGGCGAAGTCGCCCACGCCCTCAGCCTCGGAGGCCGACATCTTCAGCCACTTGTCCCCCACCATCTGGGTGAAGGCGTTGTCCTCGCCGCTCATCTTGAGGTAGACGTCTCCGTCCAGTCGCAGGACCTCCATGTCCACGGCGTCTCCGCCCATGTTGACGTTCATGGTGCCCTTCATGTGGGAGTCATCCGTCGCGCCGGCCAGGTCCGCAGTGCCGGTGCCGTCCTTCTCCTCACCGGTCGCCTCCACGTTGACGCGCAGGCTCTCGGCCTCCTCGACGTTCTTGCGCACCTCGGGCCAGGCCTCATCCAGGGTGGGCGCGGAGCCGCAGGCGGTGAGCAGCAGGGTGCCTGCGGCGAGCATGCCGACGGCGGCGGACAGGCGGTTCTTCATCATGGCGGGCCCTCCGGAAGGTCACGTGGAAGAGGACTCGGTGTCCGCCTCCGGGATTCTGTGGTCCCTCTCAGCATCACAACTGAACCGACCGCCGTCCACCTCTGGCGGACACGGCACCGCACCGGCGACGGGCCGCCCCACCCCGCACCGGCGTCGTCGCCCGTGGAACGGGGGCGATCCTCCCTGTGTCGCGGCCGAAGGCGCTCGGGAGGGGGCCTCAGGCGTCGTCGAAGATCTGGCCGATCGGCTCGCGCTTCTCCGCCTGGAAGGTCTCCTCGGCGCGGCCGTGGGCCCAGTACGCCGAGACGGACATCTGCCGGCGGTCCAGCCCGCGGACGTCGGTGAGGTGCCTCCGCGCGGCCTTCACCTGCTCCCGCTCTCCGTGGACGAAGGCCTGCACCCGGCCCTCGCCGAACTCGAGCGCCTCGAGCTCGGCCACCCAGCGGGCGGTCTCCGGGGTGAACTCCCCGCCGCGGTGCAGCCAGCGGACCTGCACGCCCGCGGGCGCGGAGACCTCTTGCTCGTCCTGCGCCCCGGCCACCTCGATCAGCGCGACTCCCTGCGCGTCCGGCAGCCGCTGCGCCATGTCCTCGAGCGCTGCCGCGATCGCCGGCAGGGCGGCCTCGTCGCCGGCGAGCACGTGCCAGTCGGCCTCGGCGTCCGCCCGATACGCCCCGCCGGGACCCATGAAGGCGACTTTCTCCCCCGGCTGCGCCTGCGCGGCCCAGGGTCCGGCCAGCCCCTCGTCCCCGTGGACCACGAAGTCCACGGCCGCGGTCCCCGCCGCCTCGTCCACGGCGCGCACGGTGTACGTCCTGCGCACCGGCATCTGCTCCGGGGCGAGCCGCTCGCGCAGCGCGTCCATGTCGTACGGCGGCTCGAGCCCCAGGGACGGGTCGGCGAACAGCAGCTTGATGTACTGGTCGGTCGCCTCCTTGGCGGCCCACCGCTCATGGAACTCCGTGAAGCCCGCGCCGCCGAGCACCACCCGCACCATGTGGTCGGTGAGCCGCTCGGTGCGCAGCACCTCGAGCACCGTCTGCGGCCGCGGCGGACGGGCGCCCCCGGCGGGGGCGACGGGCGTGGCGGAGTCGCGGGCGCCGTCGTCGTTCTTCACGGAAGGGACCTCCAGAGGGTCGGAGAAGAGAATAGGAAACGTCGGCCTTACCTTATCTGCCCGACGACGGCCCGGTCACCGGAACCGTCCGTCCACTAGGATCGACGCAGACTTTTCGACCGTTCCACCCCCGAGGCCCAGTGAAGGGGACCAGACCGTGACCGCCCACCTCGAACCCGCCGGCACCGTGATGACCGAGCTGCCCCGGCAGCGGATCGCCGCATGAGGCGTGCCGCTCGGCACGGCCTCCACCCGGACCCGTCGACGCCGCCCCGGCCCGACGCCGACCCGTCGGCCCACGACCTGCCCACCGGCTCGATCCCCGTCACCCTCGCCCCCGGCACCGGCCGGCTGATCGGCCTGCTGGTGGCCGCGGCGTTCGTGGTGATCCTCAACGAGACCATCATGTCCGTGGCGCTGCCGCGTCTGATGTCGGAGTTCTCCGTCACCGCGGCCACCGCCCAGTGGCTGTCCACCGGCTTCATGCTGACCATGGCCGTGGTGATCCCCTTCACCGGCTGGGTGATGAACCGGTTCACGGTCCGCCAGGTGTTCATCTTCGCCATGAGCACCTTCGTGATGGGCACCGCGGTGGCCGGCCTGGCCCCGTGGTTCTCGATGCTGCTGCTGGGCCGCGTGGTGCAGGCGGTCGGCACGGCGATCATGATGCCCCTGCTGATGA
Organism: Micrococcus luteus; assembly: GCA_047414615.1. GTDB lineage: Bacteria > Actinomycetota > Actinomycetes > Actinomycetales > Micrococcaceae > Micrococcus > Micrococcus luteus_B. Next base: position 2,436,702 of record CP179711.1, on the reverse strand, counting down.
CCACCGTCCTGAACGTGGTGCCGGTGGCCCGCCGCGGCCGGATCATGGGCATCATCTCCATCGTGATCGCGGTGGCCCCGGCCACCGGCCCCACCGTGGGCGGCGTGATCCTGGAGCACCTGTCCTGGCGGTGGATGTTCGGCACCGTGTTCCCCATCGCCGTGGCCGCCCTGGCCGCCGGTGCCCTGTGGGTGCGGAACGTGACCGAGCCGCGGCCGGTCCGCCTGGACAGCTTCTCCGGCGTCCTCTGCGCCCTCGGCTTCGGCGGCCTGATCTTCGGCCTGTCCAGCATCGGGGAGTCCGCCGCCGGGCACGCACCGATCGCCCCGTGGATCCCGATCCTCGTGGGCGTCGGCTTCCTGGCCTTCTTCACCGTGCGTCAGACCCGGCTGAAGGACGACGCCCTCCTGGACCTGCGCACCCTGACCCGGCCGACCTACGCCACGGCCCTGGGCTGCATGCTCGTGACGATGATGGCCCTGTTCGGCGTGATCATCCTGCTGCCCATGTACTTCCAGCAGGTCCTGGGCTGGACCACCCAGCAGTCCGGGCTGGCCCTGCTGCCGGGCGGCGCCGCGATGGCGGTGCTGGGCTACGTGGTGGGCAACCTCTATGATCGGGTGGGCCCGCGTCCCCTGCTGATCCCGGGCTCGATCCTCGCCGCCGGCGCCCTCTGGGGCTTCACGTTCCTGTCCCCGCAGACCACGGCGCCGTTCGTGATCGGCCTGCACATCGTGATGAGCATCGGCCTGTCCCTGATGTTCTCCCCGCTGATGACCACGGCGCTGTCCTCGCTGCCCCGCCCGCTCTACGCGCACGGCTCGGCCCTGGTGTCCACCCTGCAACAGGTAGCGGCTGCGGCCGGCACCGCCCTGTTCATCACCCTGCTGACCGTGGGCACCGCGTCTTCCGCGGCGCACGGGGCGGACCAGGTGGCAGCGACCATGGACGGGGTGCACCTGGCCCTGCTGGCCGGCGCCTGCGTGTTCAGCGTCAACGTGGTGGCCGTGTGGTGCGTGAAGCGCTCCTCCGGTGAGGTGGAGGACGCCCGGCAGGCGGGCGAGGCACCCGCGGCCGGTCGCTGAGCGCGCGGCCGTCGCCGGGCGCGGCACCCGGGCCCGTCACCACGGGGCACGCCACCCCTGGCTCACGCCGATCACAGAACACCGTGCGCTACGTCACGATGTGATCGACGCGAGACCGAACGGCCAGAGAACTGCCAGGCGCGCCTGCGGCTGCGGTCAGGACCGGCCACTATTGTTGAACACGCCTCATCAAGGTGCGAGTGATGATGGACAACTGAACAGCAGAAGCCCCGGGCACTGACCACCACGCGTTCCCCCTCACGCGGTCGGCGCCCGGGGCTCTGCCGTGCCCGTGGCCCTGCCGTCCCCCGTGGTCCTCCCGCACGGTTCTGCGGCGGGACGCGACCATAGACTGGACGTCCCAGCACCGACGAGATCCGGCCGCCGCCCCGTGGCCGTAGAGAGGACCTCCGCCGATGGACCGCCAGCCTCCGCACGCCTCCGGCTTGCCCGACGGCGGCCACCTCCCGGACGAGGAGGCGCACCTCGTCCGCCGCGCCTGCCCCCGGGCCTGGCTGCCCTTCCTGGTCACCGTGGCCCTCGGCGTCGCGCTGCTCGTGTGGTGCTTGGCGGCCCTGCCGGACCTGCCGGAGCAGATCCCGACGCACTGGGGACCGGACGGGACGGCCGACGCCTGGTCCGAGAAGTCGTTCGGCGCCGTGGCTGTGGGTCCGCTCATCGGGCTCGGGACGGCCGCCTTCATGGCACTGATCGCGGCACTGCTGCCGGCGATGACGCACGGCACCCAGGACCGCTCGGAGTGGGCCCGTCTCCGCGCCGTGGGCCTGCACTTCGGGGTGGTCTCCGCACTCGGCTGGATCTCCCTGCTCGTCCTCCTGGCCTCCGCGCCGACCACCCTGCAGATACTCCTGGACGGCAGCATGGACCTGCCCTGGTGGCTGATGCCGCTGACGATGACGGCGGTGATGCTCGGCGTGTTCGGCGTCGCCTCCCTGACCATGCGCCGCTGGCACCGCTGGTCCGAGCACACCGCCACCGCCCTGGGGCACCGTGCGTCCGAGGAGGAGCGGGCCGAGGAGGAGCGGTGGACCCCGACCGGCCTGAAGAACGACCCGGACGATCCGAACATCATGGTGAACAAGCGCGAGGGCTACGGCGTCGGCGCCACCGTCAACATCGGATCCCGCGGAGGCCGGCTGCTGTACCGCGGGTTCCTTGCCCTGTTCGCTGTGGGGCTTCCCGCAATCCTGTGGATCACCGCCTGGCCCGGCTGAGGGCTCCCACCTGATGAGACTCGCATCACTCAGATTCCGGACTGCCAGTGAATGACCAGGCGCGTTTGCAGGAGCCTCCAGAGTGTCGGCCTAACGTCGATGACGCCTCATCAAGGTGCGAGTGATGATGGACAAGTGAAAAGCAGACGCCCCGGTGTCGACCATTCCAGCGCTCCCCTCGCGCGGTCGGCTCCGGGGCGTCCGCCTGTCCGGGGCCGGGGATCCCGCAGCCGCACCCACTGCGGGTTCCGGCCGCGTCTGCATGACCTCCCACGACCACCCGGGCTGACCGGCTCCGTCCTCGGCGCGCACCATGGTGGCCTACGACGACGGCCGCGCGCCCCGAGCGCACCCGTCGCCCGTCCCCGTGGCCGACGACCGGAAGGATCACCCGTGGCCGAGCACGAGAACGACGGAGGCACCCCGCGCCCCGACGGTGCCGCCGAGCAGCGTCCGGCCGAGCGCCGCCCCGCCCCGCACGAGTTCGGGTTCCGCACCAAGGCGCTGCACGCCGGCGGCGTCCCGGACGCCGTGCACGGCTCCCGCGCGGTGCCGATACACCAGACCAGCTCGTTCGTCTTCGAGTCCGCGGACGATGCGGCGAACCTGTTCGCGCTGCAGAAGTACGGCAACATCTACTCGCGCATCGGCAACCCCACGGTGGCGGCGTTCGAGGAGCGGATCGCCACGCTCGAGGGCGGCATCGGCGCCGTGGCCACCGCGTCCGGCATGGCCGCAGAGTTCATCACCTTCGCCGCGCTGTGCCAGGCCGGGGACCACATCGTGGCCTCCTCCAAGCTCTACGGCGGCACCGTCACCCAGCTGGACGTCTCGCTGCGCCGCTTCGGCGTTCAGACCACGTTCGTGGACTCCTCGGAGGCCGCGGACTTCGAGGCGGCCGTGCAGGAGAACACGAAGGCCGTGTACACGGAGATCGTGGCCAACCCGTCCGGGGACATCGTGGACCTGCCGGGCCTGGCCGACGTCGCCCACCGGCACGGGATCCCGCTGGTGGTGGACGCGACCCTCACCCCGCCGTACCTGATCCGGCCGATCGAGCACGGCGCGGACATCGTCATCCACTCGGCCACCAAGTTCCTCGGCGGCCATGGCACCACCCTCGGCGGCGTCGTCGTCGAGTCCGGCCGCTTCCCGTGGGACAACGGCAAGTTCCCGTCCATGACCGAGCCCGTGCCCTCGTACGGCGGCGTCTCCTGGTGGGGCAACTTCGGCGAGTACGGCTTCCTCACCAAGCTCCGCTCGGAGCAGCTGCGTGACTTCGGCCCGTCCTTGGCCCCGCAGTCGGCGTTCCAGCTGCTGCTCGGCGTCGAGACGCTGGCCCCGCGCATGGATGCCCACCTCGCCAACGCCCGCGCCGTCGCCACCTGGCTGGACGAGGACCCGCGCGTCTCCTGGGTGCGCTACGCCGGCCTGCCCGACCACCCGCACCATGCCCGTGCCCAGGCGCTGCTGCCCAAGGGCGTCGGCTCGGTGTTCAGCTTCGGGGTGGCGTCCGACCACCGCGACGGGCGGCGGGCCGGCGCCGAGTTCATCGCCGCCCTGCAGCTGGCCAGCCACCTGGCGAACATCGGCGACGCCAAGACCCTCGTGCTGCACCCGGCCTCCACCACGCATCAGCAACTCACCGCAGAGCAGCTCGTCGCCGGCGGCGTGCCCGAGGACCTGATCCGCCTCTCCGTGGGCATCGAGGACGTGGAGGACATCCTCTGGGACCTGGACCAGGCGCTCACCGCCGCCACCGGGACCACACGGGACGGGGAGACGGTCCCGGGGACGGGACCGGCCGTCGTCGGGCAGCAGGAGAGCAACGCCGGGAACGGCACGGCAGAAGGAGGCCTGTGATGAGCACCGCCATCCCCGAGAGGACCTGGACCGGGCCCACCGCCGGCGAGCGGCTGGGGATCCTGCACCGTGCGCGGAGCATCGCGATCGTGGGTGCCTCGGACAAGCCGTCCCGCGCCTCGTACTTCGTGGCCACCTACCTGCTGAGCTCCACCACGTTCGACGTCTACTTCGTGAACCCCGTGCTCGCCGAGGCCGGCAAGCAGATCCTGGGCCATGACGTCTACGCGTCGCTGGCGGACCTGCCCGTGGCCCCGGACCTCGTGGAGGTGTTCCGCAAGGCCTCCGACGCCCCGGACATCGTCCGCGAGGCCCACGCCGCCGGCGCGAAGACCGTGTGGCTGCAGCTGGGCATCTGGAACGAGGACGCCGCGCACCTGGCCGAGGAGCTCGGCATGGACGTCGTCATGGACCGCTGCGTGAAGATCGAGCACGCCCGCTTCCACGGCGGCTTGAACCTCGCCGGGTTCGCCACCGGGGTCATCAGCTCGAAGCGCCAGACGATCGACCGCTGAGCCGGAGCGGCCCGGACTTGCCCGCGAGGGGTCCCGGGGCGTGGGATGGAGGGCATGACTTCCACGCCCCACTCCCTCTCCCCCGCCTGGACCGGCCGCACCGACGGCGAGACCCCCGAGCACCTGCGCTGGCACCAGGTGGTCCGCCCCGCCGACGGCCGCGGCGAGCCCACGACGACGCAGCGCCACCCCGGCGCCGGCGCCCCGACGTCGGACGCGCGGTCCACGGCGCTCGTCGGCTTCGCCTCGGACGAGGGCGTGCGCCGGAACCACGGCCGCGTGGGCGCCGAGGACGGCCCGGAGGCGCTGCGCGGCGCGCTCGCCTCGCTCGCGTACCTCGAGGGCACGGGCGCGCTCGTGGACGCGGGCGACGTGTCCGTGGACCGCGGCGACGACGACGCCCCAGGCGAGCTCGAGGCGGGCCAGGCCGAGCTGGCCACGGTGGCCAGCGGGCTGCTGAACGCCCACGACCTGGCCGTGGTGCTCGGCGGCGGACACGAGACCGCCTACGCCTCGATCACGGGCCTGACCGAGTCCACGCGCGTGGGTGCGGGCACCCGCGTGGGCATCCTCAACCTGGACGCGCACTTCGACCTGCGCGAGGCGCCGCGGCCCAGCTCCGGCACCCCGTTCCTGCAGGCGCTGCGGGACGCCGAGGGGGCGGAGCATCAGCTCTCCTACGCGGTGGTGGGCATCAGCGAGGCCAACAATACCCGCGCCCTGTTCGACACCGCGCGCGAGCACGGGGTCACGTGGGTGACCGACGAGCAGGCCCAGACCGCCGACGTCACCGGCGTCCGCCGCTGGGTGCGCTCCTTCATCAAAGCGGTGGACGTGCTCTACCTGACGATCGACCTGGATGTGCTGCCCGCCGCCGTCGCCCCGGGGGTGAGCGCACCGGCCGGCTTCGGCGTGCCGTACGAGGTGATCCACGCGTGCGCACTGGAGGCTGCCCAGTCCGGGAAGCTGGCCCTGGCCGACGTCGTGGAGCTCAACCCCTCCCTGGACGTGGACGGCCGCACGGCGAAGGCCGCGGCCCGGCTGATCCACACGATCGTCAGCCGTCACCGGACGGACGCGTCGCTGCTGGCCTGAGCGCGGAGGGCGGGGCTGGCGCGGGTGCCAGGGGGGCAGGTCAGGCGACCACGTTCTCCTGAGCGGCATCACCGGACGGCCCGCCCACCATCGCGGCCTGGCGCACCTGTTCCAAGCGGTCGCGCAACGCGAAGACCTGGGCCTCCTCGAACAGCCCTAGGGGGCCGTCGGCCACGTCGTCCGTGTAGGGGGACTCAAAGAGCCGCCCGGCGTCCATCACCCCGTTGGCGGTCAGCTCCTCCACCACGTGGCCGAGGAACCGGATCTGTGTCTGCGTGAGGGTCTGGCCCTGGTGGAAGTCCGCGACCACGCCCTGCGCGGCGCTGCGGTCCAGGCCCACCAACTTCCGCACGAACAGGCCCAGCTGCCCCTCGGCCTCGGACTTCGCCTCCTGGAGCAGGGTGTCGTCGGCCCCGTGACGGCGAAGCAGGTCCTCCAAGGAGGCCAGGTCCAGTTCGGTCAGCTGTTCCCCTCGGCGCAGCTTCTGCAGGGCGAGGGTGTCCTCGTCGCGGCGCAGCGGCTCCGTGACCTTCGCCCAGAACCGTGCGACGTCCACGCCGGGCGTCGCCGCCTGGATCTCCACGTGCTCCATCTCCGTGAGGGTGTCGGCAAAGTCCGTGTACACGCGGGAGCGCCGTGTCTTCTCGATGAACTGGATGAGCCCGCGCAGCTTCTTCCGGGCGTGTTCGAGCATGCCCAGGGTGACGTCCTCCCACCATTCGTCACCGGCCACCGCCTCCAGGAGCACGAGCTGTTCCCGCACCGAGGGGATCGCGTCCTTGGAGAGCAGGTTCTCGGCCAGGGACTGCACGGTGGACCGGATGCGCTCGGCCGTGCCAGCGTCGCCCGTCAGCTGTGCGAGCTGGCGGCGCACGATCAGCAGGTCGAAGCGCTTGGCGTCCACGTCCTCCCCCGGGAGCCCCGTGACCAGTCCGGCCAGGTTCCGGGCCCGTTCCGCCTTCTCCCTGCTGAGCCGGGTCCAGGCGTCGTCCTGCTGTAACTCCTCGAGCTCGCGACGGTGGGGACGCACGAGCACGTTGTCGAGCGTCAAGCGGCGCACGGCGTCGCGGAGTTCGTCTGCGGCCGCCTTCCGCACCGGGTGGCCTTCCTGCGCGGCATCGTCGCCCGTCTCCGCGCCGGCGCTCCTCTCGTCGAGAGCAACGACGAGCTCGAGGCGGTCCTCGAAGAGCCGTTGGCTGAGGGACTTCTGCGTGGAGCCGGCGGACTCGGGAAGGTCTTGGTTGAAGAACTCGAGGTTCTGGCAGACGTCGAAGACCAGGAAGTCCTCCTTGTCCCGCCCCGGCCCGTAGAGGTCCGGGCGCAGGCGGGTGCCGCGGCCGATCATCTGCCAGAACTTGGTCTTGGAGCGCAGGAGCTTGAAGAACACGAGGTTCACCACCTCGGGCACGTCCACGCCGGTGTCCAGCATGTCCACGCTGATGGCGATGTGCGGCGCCTTGCTCGGCGTCTTGAACTCGTCGATCAGGGTCTCCGCGTAGCGGCTGCCGTGGGTGATGACCTGGGCGTGCGTGCCGCCGAGCTCGGGCCACTGGGCGTCGAAGCGCTCCTTGATGAAGTCCGCGTGGGCCTGGTTCTTGGCGAAGACGATGGTCTTGCCGATCCGCTCGCCGTCGGCCACCTTGTGGCCGTGCTCCATGAGCACGCCGAGGACCTGGTCCACGGTGTCCGCGTTGAAGAGGAAGCGGTTGATCTCCTCGCTGGTCACTTCCTCGGGGATCTCCCCGTCCTCGCCCCAGTCCAGCGCGTCCCAGACCTCCTGCTCCTCGTCCGGGAGGTCGTCGTACCGGATGCCCTCGCGGAGGAAGCCCGTGCCCACGGAGACGCCGTGCGGGGGCACCAGGTACCCGTCCGCCACGGCCTCCTCGAGGCTGTAGGCGTCCGTGGGGACCCCCGCCTCGAGCCCGAAGAGTGCGTAGGTGTTCCGGTCGATCTCGTCCTTGGGCGTGGCCGTGAGGCCGACGAGGAGGGCGTCGAAGTGGCGAAAGATCTCGCCGTACTTCGCGTACACGGAGCGGTGGGCCTCGTCCACGATCACGAGGTCGAAGTACCCGGGGTCGAAGCGGGCGCCCTCCCGATTCGATTCCTGGATGAGGTTGAGCATGGTGGGGTACGTGGACGCGTAGACGCGGCCCTCCCCGTGGCGGTTCTTGAGGAGGTTGACGGTGGTCCCCTCGAAGCCGTTCTCCACGAAGGCGTCGGCGGCCTGCTTCACCAGCGTGGTGCGGTCGGCGAGGAACAACACCCGTTTGACCCAGCCGGCGCGGGCGAGCTGGTCGACGAGGGCGACGGCGGTGCGTGTCTTCCCGGTGCCGGTGGCCATGACCAGCAGCGCGGCGCGGCGCTTGTTCTCGAAGGCTTCGCCGATGGCTCGGATGGCCCGCTCCTGGTAGGGGCGCCCGGCGATCTCCGCGTTGACGGGGGTCTGGGCGAGCGGCCGGCGCGCGTGGCGTCGGCGGATGAGGGTCTCGAGCTGGCTGCATGTGTAGAAACCGCGCACCTGGCGGGGCGGGTAGCCGGCCGCGTCGTCCCAGAGGTAGTGCTCCACGCCGTTGGTGTAGAAGATCACGGGGCGGCGGCCGAAGCGCGCCTGGAGGGCGTCGGCGTAGCGCGCGGCCTGGTCCTGGCCGAGCTGCACGCTGGCGGTGGTCCGCTTGGCCTCGACGACGGCGAGGGGAAGGCCGTCGGCGCCCCACAGCACGTAGTCCACGTACCCGTCCCCGGTGGGGGTGGGCATTCCTGTGACGGGGAACTCCCGGTCGCGGGGACTGGAGAGCGGCCAGCCGGCCTCGTTGAGCAGCTGGTCGATGAAGAGGTCGCGGGTCTGGTTCTCGGTGTAGTCGCGTGGGTCGACGGCGGCGGCGGACCGCGCGGCCTTGGCCTCGGCCAGCGCCTGACGGGCGGCGGCGAGCTCGGCCTCGAGGTCCTCGCGGGCCTGCTCGGAGGCAGCGAGTGCCGCTGCGGCCTCGGCGTCCTTCTGCTCGAAGAGGGCATTGAGCCGGACCACCTCGTCCAGGGTGAGCGGGGCAGCCTGAGGCGCGAGCGAGGGGTCAAAGCGGGCCTGCATGTCCAGCGATGCGGCGGCGGTGGAGTGCCGGAAGGCGGCCCATAGGAGCACGTGGTGGAGCTCCTCGAGAACGAAGGCGGCCGTGCGCGGGTCGACCTCCTTGAGCTGGTGCACGGCATCGTTGCCGCGCTGCCGGATCACGTTCAGCTTGCTCACGATCCGCGGCTCCGCCTCGTGCAGGAAGGCGTCCGCGTTGATCCGGGCCGCGAGGTCGGCCTTATAGGGCTCGGGGAGGCCCCGGAGCCGGTAGATGCCCTCGACCACGAGTTCTGCGGTGCGCCGGGCGTAGAAGCAGGCCGAGCGGGGATCCGTGTGCAGGTAGGACTCCGCACGCGAGGCGTTCTCGAAGACCTTCGGCCACACGGTGGCCAGGAAGTCGAAGTTGCTGCTCATGGCCGTGGCCCTTTCCCGTTCGTGTCCCGCCTCATCCCAGGCGATGCTCAGTTTCTCAGAGTTCGCCCCGGAAGGCACGGGACTGGAGGGAGGTGAAGAGCTCACGATCAGCGACGCGCGCACACTCCACTAGCTGACGCATCTTCCCAACCTTGTCGGCCAAAGCGACATACTCGCGTTGCTGACCCATGGAAGCAAGGGGTAGCTCGAGAGACTTGATTTTCGCGTGAGACAAATTCACCATGCTGGCCGCCGAACCGCTGGCTAGTGCACCAACTCGACCCCGCATCAGCGGGGTCATCATGAGCGCCTGGAAGTACTGCGGGAGGATTTGGGACTCGTCAAGGGTGAGACGGTAGATCAGATCGGGGAGAAGGCGACGGGCAGGGGTGGTCACCACATAAGCCACTGCACCAACCAGATCACGCGTATTCTTTCGTGTCATCAGGACATCCCCGGCGTTGACTTCATACCGCGCCCCTCCACCCCCCGCCTCAAGAAGAGCCTTATTCTCATCCGCCCGATACGACCCATAACTGACTGCACCAAGTTTCAAAACTCCCCACTCATCGGCCATCGCAGGGCGGGCTTCACAATTGGGGCTCCGCCCACTTTCAATCGTCTTCAGCGCAGCCCCAAGAGGGATGGCGCCATCTTGACCAACCGGGACGCGGCTGAAAATCAGTCTGTCGAGATCCACCAACTGTTCATCACGTCGGCGTATAGCCCCCTCGCTGGCGTCCAGAATCGCGGCAATGCGGCGTTGCTCGTCAAGCGGCGGGAGAGGGAGTAGCAAACCCGCTACATCTTTGCGATTGACCTGGAGGAACGTGGCTCCTCGCCCCTTGGAACGAAGGTCCGGTTCCACCCATGACATCACATGCCACAGGTATCGCGTGTCGATGGCCTGGGTCGCCCGGATGCCGGCCACACCTCGTCCTAGGCAATACTTGTCATCGGCTACCACTTTCGCCCCGATGGACGCCCTGATACTCAGGACAATGTCCCCCACTCTGGAGATTTTCCCTGGAGCTGACGTGAACTTCGACGGGACAATCTGCCCGCCTTTGAAATCTCCGGCACCAGCGATCAGTCCGAGACCTTCCCCCGATGAGTTGTAGCTCGACCCGGGGGGGTGCCTGCCCCATGACGACCTCCGCCACGTCTCCTAAGGCCACCGTCGTCCAGCCGGGCTTCACCGCAACATCTCCTTGAGCTCGGCCAGGCCCGCGCGGATCTCGTCGTCGAGCTGTTCCAGTTCCGCGATGATCTCCAGCGGGTCCCGGTGTTCGACCTCCTCCACCTCGATCTCCTTGTACCGGTTCAGGGAGAGGTCGTAGTCGTTGTCCACGATCTCCTGCTTGGGCACCAGGAAGGACTGGTCCGTGCGGGCCCGGCCCGCTTCCTCGTCGCGGCTCCGCCACCGCCGGAGCACGTCCGGCAGATCGTTGTCCGCCACCGGGTTCCGCTTGTCGTCCAGAGAGAACCCGTCCGCACGGACATCGTAGAACCACACGTCTTCCGTGCCCCCGGTGCCCGTCTTCGTGAAGAAGAGCACTGCCGTCGAGACCCCCGCGTACGGCTTGAACACACCGGAGGGGAGCTTCACCACCGCCTCCAGCAGGTGCTCCTCCACCAGGATCCGCCGGATCTCCTTGTGCGCCTTGGTGGAGCCGAAGAGCACGCCGTCCGGCACGATCACCGCCGCCCGGCCACCGGGCTTGAGCAGCCGCAGGAACAGGGCCATGAACAGCAGCTCGGTCTTCTTGGTCTTCACCACACGCTGAAGGTCCGCCGCCGTGGAGTCATAGTCCAGAGAGCCCGTGAACGGCGGATTAGCCAGGATCAGCGTGTACTTCTCCGAATCCCCCGCCGCGCCTTCGGACAGCGAGTCCCGGTAGCGGATGTCGGGGGACTCCACGCCGTGCAGCAGCATGTTCATGGAACCGATCCGCAGCATCGTGGAGTCGAAGTCGTAACCGTGGAACATGGAGCGGTGGAAGTGCTCCCGCTGCTGGTCGTCCACCAGCGCCTGCGGATGTGCCTCCCGGATGAACTCGGACGCCTCCACCAGGAAGCCCGCGGTGCCGCACGCCGGATCGCAGATCTCGTCCGCCGGCGTCGGCGCCACCATCCGCACCATCAGGTCGATGATGTGCCGTGGGGTGCGGAACTGGCCGTTCACGCCGGAGGAGGCCAGCTTGGAGAGCAGGTACTCGTAAAGGTCCCCGTTCGTGTCCCGGTCCGCCATGGGAAGCTGGTCCACCAGGTCCACCACCGTGGCCAGCAGGCCCGCGTTGGGGATGGTGAAGCGGGCGTCTTTCATGTGCGCCGAGTACGTGGAGTCCTCCCCGCCCACCTGGCGGCCGTACTCCCGCAGGAACGGGAACACCGCGTCGGACACCGTGAGAAACATGGTGTCCGGGTCCAGCTCCCTGAAGCGAGACCAGCGTAGGTGATCCTGCTCCGGCGTGAACTTCGGGTCCTCGATGGGCCCATTCATAAAGGCGGCGCGCTTCTCCTGGGCGGTATGCAGCTCGTCTAGCCGGCGCAGGAACAGCAGGTAGGTCATCTGCTCGATGACCTCCAGGGGATTCGAAATGCCGCCCGTCCAGAACGTGTTCCAGACGCGGTCCACCTTGGTCTTGAGGTCTCCGGTGATCACCCGAACAGCGTAGGGCACCGGGGTTCCGTGGCCATCCGTGGTGTGCGAGAATCGCACACATGGCTCTCACTACCGCTCAAGCCCTCGGATCACGTCTGCGTGCCGCCCGAGAGCGCCGCGGACTCTCGCAACAGGCGCTGGCCGAGGCTGTCGGACTCGACCGGACCATGGTCAATCGGATCGAGGGCGGCCAGCGCAAGGTCACCGCCCTCGAGCTGGCAGCGATCGCGGACGCGTTGCAGGCCCGGATGCAGTCGTTCTTCACTGACCCTGCCCCGTCGATCGTCTCCCATCGCTCCGCCCAGGGGTTGGACGCCACCGAGTCCGCCGTGGACCACCTGCTGACCGAGCTGGCTGCCGCCGTCGAGTTCCTGCACGGCCTGCGTCCCATCCAGGGCCTCGCCACGCGGGAGCCGTGGGAGCCTCCCACGTCTACGGAGGCCGTGGAGGGCATGGCCGCCCGCGCCCGCGCGGAGGCGGGATACGGCCCGGATGAGCCGGCCAAGAATCTCCAGGATCACCTGGCCACCGCGGGTCTGCTCCTGTTCTCGCAGGACTTCGGAGCTGACGCCGCCGATGCGGGGTCCGTCCTTCTGGAAGAAGGCGGGGTGGCCATCGTGAATTCCGCGCCGAAAGTCGGACGGCGCCGCCTTTCCGCGGTCCACGAATTCGGGCACTACCTCCTCGCGGACGAGTACACCGTGGACTGGCGCACCGCCCACACCGGTCCGGACATCGAGGGGCGCATCGATCGGTTCGCTCGAGCCTTCCTCCTGCCGGCCACCGCTATGGCGTCAGTCTGGCCGCGTGCCGTGACCGCGAACGGCACCCGCACGGCCGCTGTGACGATTGCGGGGTCCTACCTCATCGACATGTCGACTCTGGCGCGCCGGCTTCAGGACCTCGACCTCGTGGACGCCTCGACGGCGAATGACATCCGCGCCGTGCAGACCACGCGAACGGACATCGTCACGCATGACCTCTACCCCTCCCATGAGCTGGAGGGCCCCACACAGCCCCGGACCTACCAGAAACACGTCCTGGCACTCTTCGAGGCCGAGAAGATCTCGCGCGACCGTGCGCTCGGACTCCTCGGCGGCACTTTCACAGATGCGGACCTCCCCGAGCTTCCCCCGCGCCAGGAGCAGGAGATCTGGGAGTACGTCTCGTGACGGAAGGCCCGGTGACCCACGTGTTCGACACGGGGCCACTGCGTCATTTCACCCTGAACGGGTGGCTCGGCGTGCTCAAGTTCTTGACCGGCGGGCGCATCGTGATCCCGGAGAGCGTGGAGCGGGAGATCAAGGACCAGCAGCATCAGCATGCTGCGCTCCGCCAGATCCTCGACGCCGACTGGATCACGGTGGACCGCAGCGACGACCTGGAATACCTGGCCGCGTTCGCCCGGTACGAGGAGCACCTCGTGGACGGCGGAAGGAATCGGGGCGAATGCGGGGTCCTCGCGCTCGGCCGAACACGTGGACATCGCATCGTGATCGACGACAACGTACCCCGCGTGTTGGCCAAGAACGAGAAGCTTGACTGCACGGGCACCCTCGGGCTCCTTTGCGAGGCGATCCGTGCGGACAAGCTGACCATCTTCCTGGTCGAGAGCCTCGCCGACGATCTCCTGGCGAATGAGTACCGACTCCCCTTCGGTCCAGGCGGGTTTCGGCAGTGGGCTGCCGAGAACGGGCTGCTCACGTGATGACGCGCTAGCCCACTTTCCCACCCCCTGTTGTGCTCACGACTCGCCGCGCGCCCGAATGGCAGACGGCGAGTCGTGAGCACAACGCGAGAGACGGGGCTTTCTGCCCCCTCAGTGCCCCTCGGCCTCGGCGCCCGCGGACTCCTCGGCCAGGTCCTGCGGCTCGGCGTCGACGGACGCACCCGCGAGCGCCTCCGCCACGGCGGCCAGCACGGACCCGTCGCGCAGGGCCTGCTCGGCGGCGGCCAGCTGCGGGGTCATGTACTGGTCCGGGCCGGGGCCGGGGACGCCGGCCTCGCGGATCACGCGGACGGCGGCGCCGGTCGCGGCGGCCGGCTGCAGCGGGGCGCGCAGCTCGATCGCGCGGGCGGCGGCCACGAGCTCGACGGCGAGCACGCGGCGGAAGTTCTCCACGGCCGAGCGCAGCTTGCGGGCGGCGTGCCAGCCCATGGAGACGTGGTCCTCCTGCATCGCGGAGGACGGGATGGAGTCCACGGACGCGGGCACGGCCAGGCGCTTCATGTCCGAGACGAGCCCGGCCTGCGTGTACTGGGCGATCATCATGCCGGAGTCCACGCCCGGGTCGTCCACGAGGAACGCGGGCAGCCCGTGCGAGCGGGCCGGGTCCAGCATGCGGTCGGTGCGGCGCTCGGACATGCTGGCGACGTCGGCCACCGGGATGGCCAGGAAGTCCAGCACGTACGCCACGGGCGCCCCGTGGAAGTTCCCGTTCGAGCTCACCCGGCCGTCGTCGAGCACCACCGGGTTGTCCACGGTGGCGGCGAGCTCGCGCTCGGCCACGGTGCGCACGTACGCGAGGGTGTCGCGCAGGCCGCCGGCCACCTGCGGGGCGCAGCGCAGCGAGTAGGCGTCCTGCACGCGGGAGTCGCCCTCCTTGTGGCTGGCCACGATCGGCGAGCCCGCCAGGATCTTCAGCATCCGGTCGGCGGAGGTCGCCTGGCCCGGGTGGGGGCGCAGCGGGGCGTGCAGCTCCGGCACGAACACGCGGTCGGTGCCGAGCAGCGCCTCCACGGACATCGCGGCGGTGAGGTCCACGGTGTCGGCGAGCTCCTCGAGGTCGGCCAGCGCCATGATCAGCATGCCGAGCATGCCCTCGGTGCCGTTGACGAGGGCCAGGCCCTCCTTCTCCCGCAGCTCGACCGGCTCGATCCCGACCTCGGCGAGCGCCTCGCCCGCCGGACGCAGCGCGCCGTCCTCCCCGACGACGTCGCCCTCGCCCATCAGCGCCAGGGCCACGTGGGAGAGCGGGGCGAGGTCGCCGGAGCAGCCCAGCGAGCCGAACTCGCGCACGGCCGGGGTGATGCCCGCGTTGAGCATGGCCACGAAGGTCTCGACCACCACGGGGCGCACGCCCGTGCGGCCGGAGGCCAGCGTGGTGGCGCGCAGGAACATCAGCGCGCGGACGACCTCGCGCTCCACCACGGGGCCCATGCCGGCGGCGTGGGAGCGGATCAGCGACTTCTGCAGCTGCGCACGGGACTCGAGCGGGATGTGCTTGTCCGCGAGCGCGCCGAAGCCGGTGGACACGCCGTAGGTGGGCGTCTCGGCCTCGGCCAGCGCCTCGACATGGCGGCGCACCGCTCCGACGGTCTCGAGCACGTCGTCGGCGAGCACCACGCGGGCGTCGTGGCGGGCCACGGCGACGACGTCGTCCAGGGTGGCCCCGGACGTGCCGAGGGTGACGGTGGCGGGAGGGGTGGTCATGGGCGGTGCGCTCCTCGGGTGGTGGGGTGGGTCGGGGCCGACGCCGGACGGGTGCGTCCGGCGTCGGGCGTCACCGGACGGGTGGGCCCGGCGGTCATCGTACGGGGTGGGCGGCCTCAGACCACGCGACGGCCCGCGCGCCAGACCGCGTGGGTCAGCGGCATGCCGGGGCGGTAGGCCAGGTGGATGGCGGCGGGGGCGTCCAGCATGTGCAGGTCGGCGCGCTTGCCGACCTCGATGCTGCCGACGCGGTCCTGGGCCCTCAGCGCGAGCGCGCCGCCGTAGGTGGCGGCCTCGATCGCCTCGGCGAGGGTCAGGTGCATCTGCAGCACGGCGGTGCCCACGTTGAAGTTCTGGCTCGTGGTGTAGCTGGTGCCCGGGTTGCAGTTGGAGGCCAGGGCGATCGGCACCCCGGCGTCCAGCAGCTCGCGGCCCGGTGCCAGCGGTGCCCGCGTGGACAGGTCGCAGGCGGGCAGGCACCCAGCCACGGTGCCGGGATCGCCGGTGCGGGCGGCCGCGTCCCAGCCAGTCCAGGTGGAGGCCAGGGCAGCCACGTCCTCGTCCGTGAGGTGGTTGACGTGGTCCACGGAGGCGGCGCCGTGCTCCACGGCGACGGCCACACCGGGCCCGTGCTCGATCTGGTTGCCGTGCAGGCGCACGCCCAGCCCGGCGGCGCGGCCGGCCTCGAGCACGCGGCGGGTCTGCTCGCCGGTAAACGCGCCGCGGTCGCAGAACACGTCGATCCAGTCCGCGTGCTCCTTCACCGCCTCGAGCATGGGACCCACGACGTCGGCCAGGTACGCCTCCGCCTCGACGCCGGCGGGGACGAGATGGGCGCCGAGGAAGGTCACCTCGTCCACGAGGCCATCCGCGCGCAGCCGGGCCAGCAGGCGCGCGTGGCGCACCTCCTCCTCCACGGTGAGCCCGTAGCCGGTCTTGGTCTCCAGGTAGGTGGTGCCTCCGGCCACGGCGTCCTGCACGCGTGCGGCCACGAGCTCGCGGAGGCGCTCGTCCGAGGCGGCCCGGGTGGCCTCGGTGGTCACGCCGATGCCGCCGGCCGCATAGGACTGGCCGGCCATGCGGGCCTCGAACTCGGCGGAGCGGTCCCCGTCGAAGACCAGGTGGGTGTGGGAGTCCACCCAGCCCGGGAGCACGGCACGGCCCTCGGCGGAGGTCCGCTCGTCCGTCGCGGGGGCGTCGGCGGCGGCTCCGATCCAGGCGATGTCGCCGTCCTCCACCACCACGGCGGCGTCGTGCAGTACGCGGGACTCGGCGTCCACGCAGGTGAGCTCGCCGATATCGGTGAGCAGATGGGAGGTCATGCGGGTCCTTCCTCAGACGGTGGGGCGGCGGTGAGTGGGATCACGGGGGACGGTCGGCGGTCCGTGCGCCGGCCCGCGGACACGCCCGCGGGTCAGGTTGCCACGGCGGCGACCAGGTGGGCCACCGGGGTGGCGAGCAGGATCGTGAGGATCACGCGCTCGACCCAGATCACCACGAGGTGCCAGAGCTTGATCGGCAGGTCGGTGGCCAGGATGGCCGGGACCACGGCGGAGAAGAAGATGATCGCGGAGACGCAGACCACGCCGGCCACGAAGCGGGCCACGAAGTCGTCGCTGCCGGCCAGCAGGGTGGCGGGGATGAACATCTCGGCCACGGAGGTGGCGGCGGCGGTGGCCATCAGGGACGGGTCGGAGAAGCCGAGGATCCAGAAGAACGGCCAGAACACCAGCCCCACCCAGGTGAACACGTGCGTGTAGGTGGCCAACACCAGCGCGATCAGGCCCACGGACATGATGGACGGCAGGATCTGCAGGACCATCACCAGTCCGTCGCGGAAGTTGATCCACACGTTTCTCGGTAGGGAGGGCGCCTCCGCGAGGGTCTGCTCGGCGGCGCGGCGGGCCACGGCGAAGCGGTTCCGGGTCACCGGCTGCTCCGGACGCGGCTCGACGCCCGGGTAGACCTCGTCCGGGATTCGGCTCAGCGGCGGGATCCGCACGACCAGCGCGGTGACCGCGAAGGTCACCAGGAGGGTGCCCACGAAGTACCAGAGCCACACGTCCATTAGGTCCAGGGTGCGGGCGACGATCACCATGAAGGTGGCCGAGACGGTGGAAAACCCGACCGCGATGATCGCGCCCTCCTTGGCGGTGTAGCGCCCCGCCCGGTACATGCGGTTGGTCAGCAGCAGACCGAGGGCGTAGGAGCCCACGAAGGACGCCACCGCATCCACCGCGGAGCGGCCGGGCACCCGGAACACCGGACGCATGGCCGGGCGCAGGTAGACGCCCACGAACTCCATGAGCCCGTACCCGATGATCAGTGCCAGGAAGATGCCGCCGATCGGCACGATCAGCCCCACCTGCACCACCAGAGAGTCCATGAGGAACGGGCCGATCTCCTCGTTGAGCACCCAGGAGGGCCCGAACCCGAACACCACCATGGAGGCGGTCACCAGGCCGAGCACGGCCAGGAACGCGAAGACGGCCTTCAGCGCGGACCGCCGCCAGGTGCCGGTGACGAACGGGTAGAGGGCGCCGGCGGCGATGATCGCCAGGGCCACGAACCGGTCCGCCTCGCCCAGCAGGGCGCGGATGCCGTTGACCAGGTGGTCGAGCGGGATCGTGGTGGTGCCGTTCAAGGTGATGGGCACGAAGAACATGACGATGCCGATCGCCGAGTAGACGATCATGCGCCAGCGTCCGGCCGGACGGGGCTCGTCGCGGCCGATGGCCGCCATCGCGGTCGTGTCGCTGTGGAACTCGCGGTCTCCCGGGTCCGTCACGGACATCGTGGGCTCCTCTCCTGAAGGGTGGACCGAGGCGGGGGCGAGACTCCCCGCCACGGCGAGCGGCCGTCGTCGTCCCTCTCCACCGGGAGGACGACGGCCGCGGATCGCACGTCAGTCGCGGATGTTCGCCTCCATCGGCACGCGCACGCCACGCTCGGCGGCCACCTCGGCGGCACGCGAGTAGCCGGCGTCCACGTGGCGGATGACGCCCATAGCCGGGTCGTTGGTGAGCAGGGCCTCGAGCTTGGCCGCAGCCAGCTCGGTGCCGTCCGCCAGGCCGACCTGGCCAGCGTGGATGGAGCGACCGATGCCCACGCCGCCGCCGTGGTGGATGGACACCCAGGTGGCGCCAGAGGAGGTGGCGGTCAGGGCGTTGAGCAGCGGCCAGTCGGCAATCGCGTCGGAGCCGTCCAGCATGGCCTCGGTCTCGCGGTACGGGGAGGCCACGGAGCCGGAGTCCAGGTGGTCGCGGCCGATGGCGATCGGCGCCTTGACCTTGCCCTCGGCCACCAGCTTGTTGAAGAGCAGGCCGGCCTTGTGGCGCTCGTTGTAGCCGAGCCAGCATATGCGGGCCGGCAGGCCCTCGAACTCCACGAACTCGGCGGCGCCGTCCAGCCAGCGGTGCAGGTGCTCGTTCTCCGGGAAGAGCTCCTTGAGCGCCTCGTCGGTCACCTTGATGTCCTCCGGGTCGCCGGAGAGGGCCACCCAGCGGAACGGGCCGAGGCCCTCGCAGAACAGCGGGCGGATGTAGGCCGGGACGAAGCCCGGGAACTCGAAGGCGCGGTCGTAGCCGGCCTTGCGGGCCTCGTCGCGGATGGAGTTGCCGTAGTCGAAGACCTCGGCGCCGGCGTCCTGGAAGCCGACCATGGCCTCCACCTGGCGGGCCATGGACTCCTGGGACTTCTTGGTGAAGCCGGCCTCGTCCGCGGCGGCCTCGTCGTGCCACTGCTCCACGGTGTACTCCACCGGGAGGTAGGACAGCGGGTCGTGGGCGGAGGTCTGGTCCGTGACGATGTCGATCTCGACCTCGCCGGCCTGGTGGCGCTTCAGCAGCTCCGGGAACACTGAAGCGGCGTTGCCCACGAGGCCCACGGAGACGGCCTCCTTGTTCCTCTTCGCCTCGTTGACGCGGGCGATGGCCTTGTCCAGGTCCGTCTCCACCTCGTGCAGGTAGCGCTTGGACTGGCGGCGGCGCAGGCGCTCCTCGGAGACGTCCACAATCAGGCAGACGCCGCCGTTGAGGGTGACGGCCAGGGGCTGGGCGCCGCCCATGCCGCCGCAGCCGCCGGTGAGGGTCAGGGTGCCGGCGAGGGTGCCGTCGTACTTCTTGCGGCCGATGGCGGCGAAGGTCTCGTAGGTGCCCTGGAGGATGCCCTGGGTGGCGATGTAGATCCAGGAGCCGGCGGTCATCTGGCCGTACATCATCAGGCCCTCGGCCTCGAGCCTGCGGAAGGTGGACCAGTCGGCCCAGTCGCCCACCAGGTTGGAGTTGGCGATCAGCACGCGCGGGGCCCACTTGTTGGTGCGGACCACGCCGACCGGCTTGCCGGACTGCACCAGGAGGGTCTCGTCCTCCTCCAGGTCCTTGAGGGTCTCCACGATCGCGTCGAAGGCCTCCCAGGAGCGGGCGGCGCGTCCGGTGCCGCCGTAGACCACGAGGTCCTCAGGGCGCTCGGCGACCTCCGGGTCCAGGTTGTTCATGAGCATGCGCAGGGGCGCCTCGGTCTGCCAGGACTTGGCGGAGATCTCGGTGCCGCGCGGGGCGCGGATCTCGCGGGACGGGTCGTGCTGGGTGAATCCCTGGGTCATGGGGTCCTCTCCTTCAAGGGGTCCTCGGCCTTTCCCGACGACGGTCCGCCGGGTGGGCGCATCAGCCTCGCCTTTTCATCAAGTGGCGTTTGCTTTCCATCCATTGAAACCTGCCGGGAGTGCCTGCGCAACCCCCTGTATAGGCTTTCGTCATGTCCTCTCCCTCGACGCGCACCGTGGACCGGGCCCTCGACCTGCTCGCCGCCGTCACCGAGCGCCCTCCGCTGACCCTGTCCGACGCCGCTCGGCAGGCCGATCTGCCGGCCTCCACCGCCCTGCGCCTGCTCCGCAGCCTCGAGGGCGCCGCCCTCGTCACCCGGGACGAGGACGGCCGCTACCGCCCCGGTGCGCAGCTGATCCGTCTCGGCGCCCGGGCCTTCACCCGCGAGCCGCTCGTGGCGCTCTCGCGCGAGCCGATGCGCGCCCTGGCGGAGAAGACCGGGGAGTCCGTGTACCTGGCGATCCCGGGCGCCGCCGAGACCGCCGTGTACATCGCGATCGTGGAGGGCACCCACTCCGTGCGCCACACCAACTGGGTGGGCCGCACCGTTGCGCTCGAGGGCACCGCCGTGGGCGCGGTGCTCCGCGGCGAAGTGGAGGCCGAGTCCGTGGCGATGATCAAGGACACCGTGGAGCGGGACGTCACCGCCCTGTCCGCGCCGGTGACCGTCCAGGGCTCCCCCGTGGGCGCCCTGTCCACCCTCGTGCCGACCTACCGCTGCACGGACGAGCTCGCCGAGGCCTGCCGGCAGGCACTCGTGGAGGCGACCACGCAGATCGCGGACGCCCTCTCCGGGCGGTGAGGCGGGCCCTCGAGGAGGCGCCGCACAGGCCGGGCGTCGGTGCCGTCGTCGGGACACGCGGCACGAGATGCCGGCACCCGGGCGCGTGACGAGGACGGCGCACAGCGGGCCGTCACCGCACGGTGACCCGGTTCCAGACAATTCCCAGAGTTCTCCCCTGGTACCTCCACGAAGGATCCCTATGCTGAAAGCACCTCATCGAAGGTGCGAGTGATGACAGCGAAGGGCCCCGGAACGGCGAAAGCCGGACCGGGGCCCTTCGTCATGCCCGTCGAGCAAGGCCCCACAGACGACGACGGCGCCGCCCCCTCCAGCGGCGAACGGCGCCGTCGTGCGGTGCGAGCGCGCGGTGCGAGTGAGGCGGCGCGCAGGGACGAGTGATGACCCGCCTTATCGCTCAGTGGCGACGGGCGGAGCTGATGCCGGCCCAGAGGCCGCCGATCAGGCCGGCGACCGGCATGCCGATCAGCAGGACCCAGCCGGAGTTCTCGGCGGCGGTGTTCGAGAAGATCATGATCAGCAGCAGCACCGAGACGATGCCGCCGACCAGGCCGCCGATCGCGTAGCGGCCGGCGTTGCGGCCGTAGCCGCCCATGACGTTGACGACCCACGAGGCGACGACGCCGGCGAGAGAGCCGCCGATCAGGGCGAAGAGCAGGGAGAGCATGAGCGGCACGAAGCCCACACCGCCCTCGCCGAGCACCACGAGGCCGTCGGGCCGGGTGGTGAAGAGCTGGACGAACTCAGCGACCACCAGCACGATCGCGGCGACGATCACGATGCGGTTGGTGATACCCCAGGCGTTGACGGGCAGGCTCGGCGGGACGATCGGCTCGGCCGCCACCGGGCGTGCGCCGCCACGGGTGGCGACGGTGGTGTTCGTGTTCATTGCTGCTCTCCCATCCGCCCCAGGTCAGGGGCCTGTGCGCGCCGGGCGCCGGGGCGCCCAGAGTTCTATGCCCCAGTTTAGTGGCACGGGCGAGTGGGGCGGGAATCATGGCGCCCGGTGCCGCAGCGAGTCCGCCGCATCGGAACCGCAGGCCGTGGCCCCGTCCCCTGCCCCGCTCAGAGGACGTCGGTGCGGCGGTTCTCCAGGACCGGCAGGAAGGACCGCACATCCTCGATGCGCTCCGGCGTGACCTCCGCGGTCACGAGCGCCTCGCGCTCGTCCTCGAGCGACGCCACGGGAAGGGCCAGCGGGTCGATGATCGCGGAGTGGCCGACGGTAGAGTCCGAGCAGGTGTCCGCCGCGACCACCCAGACGGTGTTCTCCACGGCGCGGGCCTTGAGCAGGGTCTGCCAGTGGTCCACCTTGTGGTCACCCTTGAACCAGGCCGCCGGGACGACGAGCACGTCCGCGCCGTCCACGGCGAGCTTCCGGGACAGCTCCGGGAAGCGCAGGTCGTAGCAGGTCAGCAGCCCGAAGGTGAGGTCCCCGATCCGGACGGACAGCAGGCCGCCGTCGCCCGGGGTGATGGTGTCCGACTCCTTGTGCCTGAAGGCGTCGTAGAGGTGCAGCTTCCGGTAGGTGCCGAGCGTAGACCCGGAGCCGTCCACGGCCACGAGGGTGTTGTACGGGCGCGGGTTCCCGGACGGCTCGTAGCCGCCGGCGACGATCGCGATCCGATGGTCGCGGGCCATGCCCTGCAACGCGGTGACGAACTCGTCCCACTCGGTGTCCACGGCCTCCGCGAAGGTGTCCGTGACGAGGTGCCGCTGCGTGAGCATGGACTCCTCGGGGAACACGACGAGCTCGGCCCCCTCCTCGGCGGCCTGGGCGGTGAGCCGGCGGAGCACCTCGAGGTTCTCCGCGATGACTCCGGTGGGGCGGAACTGTCCGACACTGATCCTCATGTGACCAGCGTAACGGCGCCCCGCAGCGGCGTCAGGGGCCCGACGACGGCGCTCGCCTCCGCCGGGCCCCTCCGCGTGCGCGGCGGCCGGGCACCGCACCGCACCGGGCACTGCACCGTGCTCTGCTCCCGGGCCAGGCCCGTCACCGGGCACCGCCCGGCCCTCCACGATCAGGCCCGCGCGGACGCCCAGCCGTAGGCCGAGTGGCCGGTGAGGCGGCGACCCATGATCAGGGACTGGACGGTCTCGGTGCCCTCGTAGGTGTGTAGCGCCTCGAGGTCCGCGAAGTGCTGGACCATGCCGTGCTCCAGCAGGATGCCGTTGCCGCCCATCAGGTCCCGGGCGATGCCCGCCACGCGCCGGGCGGCGCGGGTGTTGTGGTACTTCAGCATCGAGGCATGCTCGCCGCGCAGCTGCCCAGCACTCTGGAGGCGGGCGACCGCGGCAGCCTGCAGCTGCATGGAGGTGACGGCCTCGAGCATCTGGGACAGACGCTCCTGCACGGCCTGCTGGGCGGCCAGCGGCTTGCCGAACTGCACGCGAGCTCGCGTGTACTGCAGGGCGCCCTCAAACAGGGCGGTCGCGTGCCCCAGGGCGGACCAACCGATGTTCACGCGGGTGGCCTCGAGGACGCGCGCGGTGTCCGCGAAGGAGTTCGCGCCGGGCAGCAGGGCATCCTCCCCGACCTCCACGCCCTCCAGCGTGATGAGGGACTGGTGCAGTCCGCGCAGCACGCCCTTGCGGACGATCGGCTCGGCTGCGTAGCCCTCGGCCTCCTGCGGGACGATGAACCCGCGGACCTGGCCCTGCTCGTCCCGGGCCCAGACGAGGGTGATCCCGCCGGCGGCACCGTTGCCGATCCACTTCTTCTGCCCGTCCAGCACCCAGCCGCCGTCCACCTTCCGCGCGGTGGTCTCCAGGGCGACGGAGTCCGAGCCGTGCTCCGGCTCGGTGAGCGCGAAGGCGCCGAGCAGCTCGCCCCGGGCCATCGGCTGCGCGTACTTCGTCCGCTGCTCCGCGGAGCCGAGCTCCACCACGGTGCGCAGCGCCAGTCCGCCCTGCACGGCGCAGGCCGCGGCGAGCGAGCCGTCCAGGCGGGAGAGCTCCATGGTCACCAGGCCTGCACCTAGCGGGGAGAGGGTCTCGAATCCCTCCACGTCCACGCCGTCGGTGATGATGCCGGCGGCGGCCACCTGCCGCACCAGGTGCACCGGGTAGGTGGCCTCATGCCAGGCCTCGGCGAGCTCGTCCAGCATGGGCGTGACGGTCTCGCGGGCCGTCCGCGCATGCCCGCGATCGGCCTCCGTGGCCTCGGCGAACGCGCCGAGGAAGTCGGTATCCAGGGGCCGGCGGACGTCGATGTCGAGTTCCGGGGTCAGGCTCACGCCTCGCTCCTCTCCTTGCGCAGCACGCGCTTGAGCAGCTTTCCGGACTGGTTGCGCGGCAGCTCGTCCACGAACTCCACGGACTTGGGCACCTTGAAGCCGGCGAGGTTCTCCTTGACGTGGGCGATCACCTGCTCCTCGGTGACCTGGGCGCCGTCCTTGAGCACCACCACGGCGGTGATGGCCTCGATCCAGCGCTCGTCCGGGACGCCGATCACGGCGACCTCGGCCACGCCGTCCACCTCGTAGACGCAGTCCTCCACCTCGCGCGGGGCCACGAGGACGCCGCCGGTGTTGATGACGTCCTTGATGCGGTCCACCACCTGGATGTAGCCGCCCTCGTCCTGGGTGACCTGGTCTCCGGAGCGGAACCAGCCGTCCATGAAGGCGGCCTCGGTGGCCTCCGGGTTGTTCCAGTAGCCGGAGAACAGCTGGGGCGAGCGGTACTGGATCTCGCCGGGCTCGCCGACCTGCACGGGCTCGCCTGTGGGGTCGACCACGCGGACCTGCACGTGCTGGACGGGGCGGCCGCAGGAGGCCGGGCGGGCGTGGTGCTCCTCGGGGCGCAGCACGGTGCACAGCGGGGCCATCTCGGACTGGCCGAAGCAGTTGTAGAAGCCGAGCTTGGGGAACGCCTCGCGCAGGCGCTGCAGCACGGTGACCGGCATGATCGAGGCGCCGTACTGGGCCTTGGTGAGGGAGGTCAGGTCGTAGTCGCCGAGGTCCTCGCGGTTGGCCAGCGGCACCCACACGGTGGGGGCGAGGAACAGGGAGCCGATGTGCTCGTCCTGTACCAGCTCCAGCATCTGACCGATGTCCGGCTTCTCGATGATCCGCAGCGTCGCGCCGAGGGAGAGGTACGGCATGGCGAAGACGTGCATGGCCGCCGAGTGGTACAGCGGCATCGCGATCAGCGGTCGGTCCTCCTCGGTGAAGTCCAGCGCGATCAGGGTGGAGTCGTACTCCGCCACCAGCGCGCGATGGGTCATCACGGCGCCCTTTGGGGCGGAGGTGGTGCCGGAGGTGTAGAGCAGCTGCACCGGGTCCTCGGAGTGCACCTGCGGGAACGGCTCGGCCCCCTCGGCGGCACCGGCCGGGGTCTCTTCGAGCGCGAGCTCCTCCAGGCTGGTGATGCCGGCGGCGTTCTCCTCCGCCTGCTCCCCCTTCTGGAAGGGCACGACGACGGCCAGGGACTCCACCTTGCTGCTCGCCCGCACCTCGTCCACCAGGGATGCCAGGGCCTTGTCCACGACGAGGACGGTGGCGCCGGAGTCGTTGAGGATGTGGGCGAGCTCTGCGCCCTTCAGACCCGAGTTCACGGGCACATGGATGAGGCCGGCGCGGGCGGCGGCCAGGAACAGGATCAGGTAGAGGTCCGAGTTCATGCTGAAGGCGCCGACGCGGTCGCCGGGCTTCAGGCCGAGGCGCCGCAGGCCACGGGCGGTGCGGTCCACGGCGGCGGCGAGGCCGGCGTAGGTGAGGGACCGCTCGCCGAAGCGGGTGGCGGTGTTGCGGCGGTAGGCGGCCGCGCTGCGGTCCAGCAGGTGGGTCAGGCCGAATTGGTGGGAGGCGGCCGGGACCAGGGAGGTGACGTCGTGTTGGGTGGTCATGGGGATCACGCCTTGAGGTTCTCGATGATGGTGACGTTGGCCTGGCCGCCGCCCTCGCACATGGTCTGGAGGCCGTAGCGGCCGCCGGTGCGCTCGAGCTCGTGCAGCAGGGAGGTCATCAGGCGGGCGCCGGTGGCGCCGATCGGGTGGCCGAGGGCCATGGCGCCGCCGTTGGGGTTGACCTTGGCCGGGTCGGCGCCGGTCTCGGCGAGCCAGGCGAGGACCACGGAGGCGAAGGCCTCGTTGATCTCGACGACGTCCATGTCCTCGATGGTCATGCCCGCCTTCTTCAGGGCGTAGGCGGTGGCCGGGATGGGGGCGGAGAGCATCATCACCGGGTCGGCGCCGCGGGCGGAGAGGTGGTGGATGCGGGCGCGCGGAGTGAGCCCGTGCTTCTCCACGGCGGCCTCGGAGGCGATGAGCAGGGCGGCGGCGCCGTCGGACATCTGGGAGGCGCTGGCCGCGGTGAGGATCCCGCCCTCCGAGATCGGCTGGAGGGTGGCCATCTTCTCCCGGTCCGGGGTGCGCGGGCCCTCGTCTGCGGTAACGCCGAAGCAGGGGACGATCTCGCGGTCGAAGCGGCCGGCCGCCTGGGCTGCGAGCGCGCGCTCGTGGGACTGGACGGCCAGGTCCTCGGCCTGCTCGCGGGTGATGTCCCACTTCTCCACCATTATCTCCGCGCCGCGGAACTGGGAGATCTGTTCGTCCCCGTAGCGGGCGGCCCAGGCCTCGGAGCCGGTGTACGGGTCCGGGAAGCCGAGATCCTTGGCGATCACGTTGGAGGTGGCCAGCGGGACGGCGGACATGGACTGCACGCCGCCGGCGATCACCAGGTCCGAGGTGCCGGACATGACGGCCTGGGCCGCGTAGTGCACGGCCTGCTGACCGGAGCCGCACTGGCGTTCGATGGTGGATCCGGGCACGTCCTCGGAACCGCCGGCGGCGAGCCAGGCGTTGCGGGCGATGTCCATGGCCTGCGGGCCGATCTGGTCGATGCAGCCGAGGATCACCTCGTCCACGTCCGCGGAGTCGCCGATCCTGTCCCCGTGGCGCTCCAGGAGGGTGCGCAGCGGAACGGCGGCGAGGTCCAGCGGGTGGACCTGGGCGAACCCCTTGCCGCGCTTGCCCACCGGGGTGCGGACGGCGTCGATGATGTAGGCCTCGGCCATGCTGCTCCTTACGTAGCGAGGGCTCGGGCGGCTCACACACGCCCCCCGGGGGCGCAGGACGCCCGGAGGGACTGCGGCCGACCGGTTCGGTTAGTCGAGGCTAACCCTTGTGGCGCACAGCACACCAAGGCCCGTTCCACAGTGCGGACACGGCCGAGCCCCCATGGTGGCGGCCCCGGGCACAGCATGCCCCCGGGCCGGCGGCGACCGTGTCGGCAGGCCGCGAGGCAAGCGCTCTCGGACCGGCGGCCGCGGCGACGGCGTCCGGGAACTCCTCCCCCACCTCGCGGGCCCCGAGCATGGCCTCCTCGGGCAGCACCAGGAGGTCTGCCCCCTCGCCCGCGGCACGGCCGGCGAGGCGGGCCATCACGGCCAGGTTCTCCTCGACGTCGCCCCCGGGCCCGAACTGTCCGACGCTGATCCTCATGGCCCCAGGGTAGCCAGGCCCCCGCCGGTGGCCGTCACCCCTGGTTAGCGCCGCGGCCAGCCGCCATGCTGGAAGCCGGGCACGACGTGGGCCCACAGCGGCCGCCGTCGTCGTCCGCCCTCCGATCCGCGCGGCACCGCGCGGCACGTCGACACCACAGGAGCAGACGCGATGACCACCCAGCAGCCCGACATCCCCGGCACGCCGGGGCCGATCACCCCCGACCTCGAGGAGCACACCGCCCTCACCCACCCGGACCAGCCCGTGGCCGTGCCGGCCCCGGACCAGCGTGGTCCGGCACAGGGCTCCCCCACCGGCCAGGACACCGGCGCCGACCCCGCGACCGCCGCGCAGGGCTGCCCGTACCTGACCACCGCGCACGGTGTGCGCCTGCAGGACTCGGACCACTCGCTCAAGGCCGGCCGCCGCGGCCCCACCCTGCTGCAGGACCACCACCTGCGGGAGAAGCTCAGCCACTTCGACCACGAGCGCATCCCCGAGCGCGTGGTCCACGCCCGCGGCGCCGGCGCCCACGGCGTGTTCCGCGGCTACGGCACCGCCGCGAAGATCAGCCGGGCCGGACTCTTCGCCAAGGACAAGGAGACGGAGGTGTTCGTCCGCTTCTCCACCGTGGCCGGCTCCCGCGGCTCCATGGACCTGGCCCGCGACACCCGCGGCTTCGCCACCAAGTTCTATACGGACGAGGGCACCTGGGACCTGGTGGGCAACAACATCCCCGTGTTCTTCGTGCAGGACGCCATCAAGTTCCCGGACGTGGTGCACTCGGTGAAGCCGCACCCGGACCGCGAGATCCCGCAGGCGCAGTCCGCGCACGACACGTTCTGGGACTTCGTGTCCCTGCACACCGAGGCCCAGCACCACACCCTGTGGAACATGTCCGACCGCGGCATCCCGCGCTCCTACCGGATGATGGAGGGCTTCGGCGTCCACACCTACCGCCTGATCGCGGCGGACGGCTCCACCGTGCTGGTCAAGTTCCACTGGAAGCCGATGCTCGGCGTGCACTCCGTGACCTGGGAGGAGGCGCTGCTCACCAACGGCATGGACCCGGACTACCACCGCCGTGACCTCGCCGACGCGATCGAGGCCGGCGCCTTCCCGGAGTGGGAGCTCGGCGTGCAGGTGTTCGAGGACAACGAGGAGCAGATGTTCGAGGGGATCGACCTGCTCGACCCCACGAAGCTGGTCCCCGAGGAGCTCGTCCCCGTGCAGCCCCTCGGCCGCATGACGCTGAACGCCAACCCGTCGAACTACTTCGCGGAGACGGAGCAGGTGGCCTTCAACCCGGCCAACCTCGTGCCCGGCATCGACGTCACCAACGACCCGCTGCTGCAGGGCCGCCTGTTCTCCTACCTGGACACCCAGCTCACCCGCCTCGGCGGGCCGAACTGGACCCAGCTGCCCATCAACCGCCCGCACGCCCCGGTCAACGACATGCTGCGTGACGGCTTCCACCAGAGCGCCGTGCATCGCGGGGTGGCACCGTACCGGCCCAACTCGCTCGACGGCGGCCTGCCGTACGAGACCCCCGCGGACGACCACGCGCTCATCGAGCACCCGGAGCCGCTGCCCGCCTCGGTCAAGGAGCGCGCGCACGCCGCATCCTTCGACGACCACTTCTCGCAGGCGCGCCTGTTCTTCCTCTCCCTCTCCGAGGTGGAGCGCGAGCACGTGGCGCAGGCGTACACGTTCGAGCTCGGCAAGTGTTACGAGGAGACGATCCGCGTGCGCCAGCTGCGCAACCTGGCCGCGATCGACCCGCGCCTGGCGCAGGTGGTGGCCGAGGGCCTGGGCCTGCCGGTGCCGGAGCCGGCGGAGACCCCCGCCGACGTGCAGCCCTCGCCCGCGCTGTCCCAGGTGGGCGGCACGTGGCCGCTCGACGGCCGTCAGGTGGGCCTCGTGGTGGGCCCAGAGGTGGACGAGGCCGTGCTGGCCGCGGCGGTGCAGGGCATCGACGACGCCGGCATGGTCCCGCTGGTCATCGCACCGAAGGGCGGCCCCGTGGCCGGGGAGATCGTGGCCCAGCGGACCTACCTGACCGCGGCGTCGATCGAGCTGGACGCCGTGGTCGTGCTCGGCGCGGTCCCGCCGGCCGCCGACGCGCGGCACGGCCTGGACGCCAAGGCGGCCGCGGACGCCCCGGGGGGCGTGGACCCGCGCGTCGCCAAGGTGGTGCAGGAGGTCTGGCGTCAGGCGAAGGCCATCCTGGCCGTGGGCGAGGGCGCCGCGGTCCTCGACGCGGTGAAGGTCGCCGGCACCCCGGGCGTGGAGGAGGCGGCCGACGGGGCCGCCGTCGTCAGCCGACTGACGGAGCTGCTGCCCGCGCACCGCGTGTGGGAGCGTTTCCCGGCCACCGGCCGCCTGGCCGACTGACCGAGCGCCCCCCCCCCCCCCGGGCGCTTTCGAACGTGAGATAGGCCCTATCTCACGTTCGAAAGCGCCCATTCGCCCTCTTTCACGTTCGAAAGTGCAGGCGAGGGTGGGCCGGGTCAGTCCTCGATGAGGTCCCTGACCTGGACCACCTGGTCGCGGCCCGGACCCACGCCGATCGCGGAGATCCGGCAGCCGGAGAGCTTCTCAAGGGCCTCCACGTAGCGCTGGGCGTTCAGCGGCAGATCCGTGAACGCGCGGGCGCCCGAGATGTCCTCGGTCCACCCGTCGAAGTGCTCGTAGACCGGCTTCGCGTGGTGGAACTCGGTCTGGGTCATGGGCATGCGATCGTGGCGCACGCCGTCCACGTCGTAGGCCACGCACACCGGGATCTTCTGGATGCCGGTGAGCACGTCCAGCTTGGTCAGGAAGTAGTCAGTCAAGCCGTTGATGCGGGCGGCGTAGTGCGCCATGACGGCGTCATACCAGCCGGTGCGGCGCGGGCGGCCGGTGTTCACGCCGAACTCGCCGCCGGTGGCGCGCAGCTGCTCGCCCATCTCGTCGAAGAGCTCGGTGGGGAACGGCCCGGAGCCCACGCGGGTGGTGTAGGCCTTGACAATGCCGATGGTGCGGGAGAAGCGGGTCGGGCCGATGCCCGCGCCCACGGATGCCCCGCCGGCGGTCGGGTTGGAGGAGGTCACGAACGGGTAGGTGCCGTGGTCCACGTCCAGGTAGGTGGCCTGGCCGCCCTCCATCAGCACGACCTTGCCCTCGTCCAGGGCGTCGTTGAGCAGGTTCACGGAGTCCACGACCATCGGCTTGAGGCGGTCCGCGTAGGACAGGAAGTACTCCACGATCTCGTCCACGGTGACGGCACGGCGGTTGTAGAGCTTCACCAGCAGCTCGTTCTTCTGCCGCAGGGCGCCCTCGATCTTCTGCCGCAGGATCGACTCGTCGAAGATGTCCTGCACGCGGATGCCGAGGCGGGCGACCTTGTCCATGTAGGTGGGGCCGATGCCCCGGCCCGTGGTGCCGATGGCGCGCTTGCCGAGGAAGCGCTCGGTGACCTTGTCCATGGTCTGGTGGTACGGGGCCACCAGGTGGGCGTTGGCCGAGATCTTCAGGTTCGCGCAGGAGTGGCCGCGGGCCTCGAGGCCGTCGATCTCCTGGAACAGCGCCTCGAGGTTGATGACCACGCCGTTGCCGATCACCGGGACGGCGTTCGGGGACAGGATGCCGGCCGGCAACAGCTTCAGCTCGAACTTCTCGCCGTTCACCACCACAGTGTGACCGGCGTTGTTGCCGCCGTTGGGCTTGACCACGTAGTCCACGCGGCCCCCCAGCAGGTCGGTGGCCTTGCCCTTGCCCTCGTCGCCCCACTGGGCGCCGACGATAGCGATCGCTGGCATGTCATCTCTCCTACAGGGCCCGGACGCTGCCGCATCACGGGCCCGAACATGGAAAATGCTCCGTGCAATGTGCAGGGAGCCCTTGCACGGGGAGTCTACCAGCGTGACGAATGACACACTTCGGGGTATGACGGACCCGCCCCGCTCTCTATGCTGGACACCATGAGCGTGCCGCAGACGGGGGCGCACCCGGACCCCGATGACCCCCGCTTCCAGGGCTGGAGTGCCCCGGGGGCCGATGTCTACGACCCCCGGTCCGACGATCCCGCCGCCCACGATCCGTACGCGCGGGAACGGGCCTACCCCGCTCCGCCCCTGCGCGGTCCGTCCGTCGGCCTGTGGCGGGTGCCGGTCATCTGGGCCGTGACCCTGGCCTTCCTGGCGATCCCGGTGATCGTGGTGACGCTGCGCTCGATGAACGGTCTGGGCGGCTGGGTACTGCTCCTCTACATCATGCTCGGCGTGGCCCTGCAGGCGTTCGGCGGGCTGGTCGTCGGGCTGTCCCTGCTGATGCTCCCCCGCGTCAACACGGTGCACGAGCGCCGCTCCGGCATCCGGCTCGGCACCCCGCTGACCGTCCTCCTCTGCACCTGCTGGGCCGCCGGCATCGCCGGGCCGGCGATCTTCCCGGACAGCGGCGACGCCCCGGGCTCCGGCGTCGCCCTGCCCGTCGCCGAGCAGCTCTGGGGATACGACCGCGCCGCCGAGGTCACGGCGATCGCGGGCCTGTCTCTGGCCGCCCTCTCCCTGCTGTGCGGCGTCGCGGCGGTCGTCCTCTGCCTGGTGCGGCGCCTGCGGGCACCCGCAGGCGAGGCCGCCGACACCGCCCCGGCGCCCGCCCCTGCCGCCGCACCCCTCCTCCACGACTGGCGTGAAGGGCCGCGATGAGCGCCGGCCGCCGGCCCGAGACGGAGGGCTGACAGACGGAGGCGGGCGGCCGTCGTCGGGAATCCACGATGACGGCCCCTCACCCCTGTAGGGCACCGCGCCTCGACCCCGCCCCTCCGGAGCGCTCCGCTAGTGTGGCACAGATCACGGATGGGGGGGCGGACGGGCCCCTCGCCCACCCGCACCCGCACCGGAGGGACACGCCCATGCCTGCATCCGCACCCGCGCGCTCCGACGCGCAGACCCCCGCCGAGGGGAACGTCTTCTCCCGCGCCATGCACCCGGTCAACACCGTGGTGGAGAGGTTCATCCCCTCCTCCCTGATGTTCACGATCGTGCTCACCTTTCTGGTCGCGATCCTCTGCCTGACCCTCACCCCGGCCGGGCCCCTCGAGGTCCTGGACGGCTGGGGCGGGGGCCTGGCCGGGCTGCTCGAGTTCATGACGCAGATGGCCCTCGTGCTGCTGCTCGGCCACATCCTGGCCAACACCGGGCCGGTCCGCCTCCTGCTGTCCTGGCTCGCAGGCATCCCACGCACCCCGCTGCAGTCCTACCTGTTCGTATTCGTGGTGGCCGCTGCGGCCGCGCTGATCACCTGGGGCCTCGGCCTGGTGGTCGGCGCGCTGATGGCCCGCGAGGTCGCCGCCCGCGGCCGCGACCGCGGAGTGCAACTGCACTTCCCGATGCTCGTGGCCTCCGGCTTCGCCATCCCGCCCCACCCGGAAGGGCCCTAGCGTGGGCACGTGGCGCCCCTGGGCCGTGCTGCCGTGGGCGCTGGCCCTCCTCGTCCTGCCCTTGATCGCGCTCGCCCTGCGCTCCAACGTCGGCGCGAACGGCTGGATGACGGTCATCTACATGGTCTTCGGCGCCCTGCCCCACGAACTCGTCCTCATGCTCATGGTGGGGAGCCTGTTCCTCCTGCCCCGCGTGAACCCGCAGGATGAGCAGCGGGGCGGCATCCGGCTGGGGCGCCTGCTGCACACGCTGTTGGGCATCTCCTGGGGGTCCTTCGCGCTGGCCGCGATCATCTTCCCCGACGGCGGCGACCACCCGGACTCCGGCGCCACGACCCCGGTGCTCATGGACCTGCTCGGCAAGAGCACCGCGATGGACGTCGGCCTCGTGGGCGGCCTCGCCCTCGTGGCCGTCAGCGTTCCGGCACGACGCGCGGCGGGGTGCCCCGCGGCACCGTCTCCAGCACCGCCCCGTGGGCGCCGGCCAGGCGGGCCAGGAACACGAGGTTGGCCCGCTCAACGGGGTCCGGGTCCGCGGCCACGCCGCTGACGAGGATCCGCTCCGGCGCCACGCCACGGGCGGCGGCGTGCTCCACCGTGAGGCGCGCGTGGTTCTGCGTGCCCAGCCCGGGGCGCGCCACGACCGTCAACCCCGCCTCGAGCCCGGCCGCCCGCAGCGCGCGCACGGCGTCCACGGGCCCCTCGTCGACCTCGGTCCACGCCACGGTGATCCCACCGGCGCCCTCGATGAGCAGGTGGTCGACGCCCGCGGCGAGGCGCCGCCAACGGCCCAGCTGCTCACCCAGAGACGGCAGAAGGGGCGTCCCCTCCCCCGCGTGGGCGACCGCGTCCACGGGGGCCATCGCGGGGCCGACCCGCGCCCCCTCGGACACGGTCAGGCGGGCCGGAGCGGCGGCGTCGAGCGCGCCGGATGTGGCGGCCGCGGCCACCAGGTCCCGGACGGCCTCGGCGTCGCCCGCCTCTCCCGAAGCGACGCCCGTCTGCACCGGCTTGTCCACGTGCACACGGAGCCCGGCCGCCAGGGCACGGGCCGCGAGCGCGGCGGTGCCCCACGTCTTGCCGACGTCCGTGTCCGTGCCGGTCACGACCTCGATGCGCATGCGTCCACTCCACTCTGCTCGATCCGGGTGTCCTCGCCGCCGTGCCACGGTCCGGGCGTCACTAGCACGTGCTGCGGCGCCTGGAAGGAGAGCAGGCGCAGCCACGTCGCCGGCGGCCCGGTGAGCCGGGCGCCCGGCAGCAGGCGGGCGACCTCGCGGACCACGAGGGCGGTCTCGAGCTCCGCGAGCCCGGCCCCGAGGCAGCGATGCAGGCCGAAGCCGAAGGCGAGCCGGGCGTCGTCGTGCTGTTCGCCGCTGAGGTGCAGCAGGAGCTCGTCGCCGGCGCGGATCTCGTGCTCGCCGACGCGGACGTCCGCCGTGGCGAGGCGCCGCCAGGTGGGCACCGAGGAGCTCGTCCGGAGGCACTCGGCCACGAGCTCGGCCGCGGCCGCCTCCGCCGCATCGGCTCCGGCACCCCCGTCCGCCCCGGTGCCGAGCGCGGCCCAGCGAGCGGGGTCGGCCAGGGCGCGGGTGAGCGCGGTGGAGATGAGCAGCCGGGTGGTCTCCTGCCCGGCAATCACCAGGAAGTAACCGAGGGAGACGATCCGCTCGTCGTCGACGCCGGCCTCGTGCAGCGCCGCGAACAGGTTGCCGGGCTGTGCGTCGTCCCCGCGCGCCTCGACGACGGCCCCGCGCAGCCACCGGTGGAAGTCGGCGGCGGAGCGGGCGAGCCGCGGCTGGCGGTCCTCATCCGGCCAGCCCCAGAACAGTTCGAGGGAGTCGGCGCTCCAGCGGTGCAGCTGCGCCTCGGGCGGGTTGGGCACGCCGGTCAGGGCGGACATCACGCGCGCCGGGACCGCTGCCGCCACGGTGGTCGCCAGGTCCACGGCCCCGCCTGCGCGGCCGGTGTCTGCGAGGGCGGCCGTGAGGGCCGTCCGGGTGGTCGCGAGGATCCGGCCGCGGGCTTCGCGCACCTTCGCCGGGGAGAAGAACGGTGCCACGACGCGACGCACCGCCCGGTGCTCCTCCCCGCCGGCGGAGGCGAGCACGGGCGGCAGCCGGAAGCGGGCGGCGGCGAGGATGCGGCGGGCCGGGCCGCTCAGCGGGACGACCGCCGTGAGGGCGTTGTCCGAGGCGAACGTCCCGGGGTCGGTGAGCACGCGCCGCAGGTCGGCGGGATCGGAGATCCGCAGGTGGTCGCCGCGCACGGCCTCCGGCCGCGGGTCACCGTGGGCGAACGGACAGCCCGTGGACGCACCCCACGCCCGGGCGGCCACGCTCGCCACCGCCTCCAGCGCCGCCCGCAGCCGGGGCTCGGGGACGGCGGTGGTCACGCTCACGCGGAGGCGGGCGACGCCGTCGGGCACGCTGGGCGGGCGGAAGCATCCCACGAGGACACCGTGCGCGCGCAGTTCCGCGGCCGCGGCGACGGCCTGCTCCGGTCCGGGCATGCGGATCGAGTGGACGGCCCCCGCCCCGACCTCCACGTGCCCGGCCAGCTCGGGCCGGCGGGTGAGGACGTCCACGGCCGTCTCCCGGACCCGCGCGAGCCGCGCCGCGGGCTCTCCCGTGGCGGTGATCCGGCAGGCGGCCGCCGCGGAGGCGGCGAGCACGGGCGCCAGGGCCGTGTCGAAGACGAAAGTGCGGGCGGTGTTGAGCACGTGGTCGCGCCAGGACTGCGCGTCGGGTCCGCCGAACAGGGCCAGCCCGCCCTGGCCGCCGAGGGCCTTCGAGCAGGTGGCGGTGACCATGACGGGCGCCTGCCCCGCCCACAGTCCCAGGGCGCCCGTGCGGCTGCCGCCGGGGACCACGCCGAGCGAGTGGGCCTCGTCCAACACGAGCAGGGCGCCGTGTTCGGCGGCCAGGGCGGCCAGGGCGGGCAGATCGGCCTCGTCCCCCAGCACGGAGTACAGGGACTCGACCACCAGCACGATCCGTCGCGCCCGCCCTTCGGCGCGAAGCCGGTCGAGGGCGGCCCGGAAGGCGGGCACGCTGTTGTGCTCCACCGTGGTGACCGATGCACCCGGCAGAGGGGCGAACGCCCCTGAGCGGGCGGTGGCGGCGAGGGCGGCGCCGTCGCGCAGGCTCGCGTGGGCGTGCTCGTCCAGGAGGAAGGCGGTGCCCGGCCCGGCCAGGGCGCCGAGGACGCCGAGGTTCGCGGTGTAGCCGGAGGAGAAGGCGAGGGCGGCATCCGCGCCGGCCAGCGCGGCGGCGGCGGACTCGAGGTCGGCGTGCGCGGGATGCGTCCCCGTGACGACGCGGGAGGCCCGCGCCCCGACCGGCCCTTCGGTGGCGATGCGCGCGGCGGCGGCCCGCACGTCCGGGTGGGCGGCCAGGCCCAGGTAGTCGTTGGCGGCCAGGTCCACGACGTCCGACGACGGCGTGCCCGGCTCCGGCGGGTCGGCGCGGCGCTCCAGGCCGCGGCGTACGCGGACGGCGGCCCGGGAGCGCAGCCACGAGGACCAGGGGTCGGCGGGCGTGCTCGTGGCCGCGCCGGCCTCGGCGGTGCTCATGTGCAGACCTCCCCGATGGCCCCGGTGACGGCCGCGCAGATCGTGGCGACGTCGTCGTCGGTGCTCACATAGGGCGGCATCACGTAAACCAGCCGCCGGAAGGGGCGTACCCACGCACCGCGGGCGACGGCGGCCCGAGTGACGGGCTCGACGTCCACGGTCCGGTCCAGCTCCACGACGCCGACCGCGCCCAGGACCCGTACGTCGGTGACGGCGGGCAGGTCGGCGGCCGCCGCCAGCCCGGCGCGCAGCCCGGCCTCGACGCGGGGCACCTGGGCGGCCCAGCCGTCGCGCGGGTCGGTGAGCAGGTCGAGGGACGCGGAGGCGACCGCGCACATCAGCGGGTTGCCCATGAACGTGGGCCCGTGCAGGAGTGCCCCGGGCATGCCCCGTTCCCGCCGGGAGACCGTCTCGGCGACCTCGGCGGTGCACAGCATGGCCGCGCCCGTCATGGTGCCGCCGGTGAGCGCCTTGCCGAGGCACAGCACGTCCGGGACGACGCCGGCCCCTTCGCACGCGAGCCAGCGGCCGGTGCGGCCGAAGCCGGTGGCGATCTCGTCGGCGATGAGCAGGAGTCCGTGCTCGTCGCACAGCTCGCGCAGCACGGCGAGGCAGCGCGGGTCGTAGACGCGCATGCCCCCCGCCCCCTGGAGCACAGGTTCGAGGATCACGCCGGCGATCTCGTCCGCGTGCGCGGCGGTGAAGGCGCGAGCCTCGTCCTCCCACGCGGCGAGGGCGGCGTCGTCGGCCTCCCAGCGGCCGGCCGGAGCGGCGTCGGGTGCCGTGGGTGCCGCGGTGACGTCCTCGGGCACCCAGCGTGCCGCCGGCGGGCGGGGCAGGAACAGATGCTGCGCCACGAGGGAGGTGAAGGCCGCGTGCATGCCGTCCACGGGATCGCACACGCCCATGGGCGCGGCGGTGTCCCCGTGGTACCCGCCGCGGACCGTGAGGAATCGGCGGCGGCTGGGCCGGCCACGCGTTGCCTGGTACTGGAGGGCAAGCTTGAGCGCGACCTCCACCGAGACCGAGCCGGAGTCGGCGAGGAACACGTGCTCGAGCGCGGCGGGGGTGTGCGCGACGAGCCGTTCCGCCAGGTCGACGGCGGGCGCGTGCGTGAGCCCGCCGAACATGACGTGCGGGAAGGCCGCGGCCTGCCGGGTCAGGGCCTCGACGAGCGCGGGGTGCCCGTGCCCGTGCACCACGGACCACCAGGACGCCATCGCGTCGATGGCGCGGTGACGCTCCTCGCCCGGCCCCTCGAAGTCGAGGCGGACGCCCCGGGCGCCGCGCACGGCGTAGAGCTGGCGGGCGCCGGCAGCCCCGTAGGGGTGCCACAGGTGGGCGGCGTCGCGATCGAGGAGGCCGGCTTCAGCGGGGGCGGTCACGGCGCGTTCAGGCGTTCGCGGGCTCGGCCGTGCCCGCGCCCCGGCGGCGCAGCTCGGGCTTCACGGTGCCCTCGGTTCCCGTGTCGGGTTGGGCGTCCTCCGCGGCCCTGGCCGCCGAGGCGACGGCCGCACCGGAGCCGCACGGGCCGGCGTCGTCGGTGCCGCCGCAGCAGCCGCCGGCCGGGGCGCCGTCGTCGGTCGTGGCCTGCTGCGCACGCTCCTCGGCGCCGAGCACGGTGTATCCGGCGTCCGCGATCATCTGCAGGTCCGCCTCGGCAGCCTGCCCCTCGGAGGTGAGGTAGTCCCCCAGGAAGATCGAGTTGGCCACCTGCAGCGCCACCGGCTGCAGCGACCGCAGGTGCATCTCCCGGCCCCCGGCGATGCGCAGCTCCTTGTCCGGGCAGGCCATCCGCACCATCGCGAGGATCCGTAGGCACTCCAGGGGGGAGAGCTGGTTGTGCCCGGCCAGCGGGGTGCCGTCGAAGGGCATGAGGAAGTTCACCGGGATCGAGTCGGCATCCAGGTCACGGAGGGCGAAGACGGCCTCCACGAGCTGCTCATGGGTCTCCCCCATGCCGGCGATCAGCCCGGAGCAGGAGGACAGGCCGGCCGCGCCGGCCCGCTGCACGGTGTCCACGCGCTGGTCATAGGTGTGGGAGGTGCAGATGGACTCGTAGTGGGACTCGGCGGTGTTGAGGTTGTGGTTGTAGGCGTCCACACCGGCGCCCTTCAGACGTTCGGCCTGCCCGTCCTTGAGGAAACCCAGGCAGGCGCAGACCTCCACCTGCGGGTGCTCACCCTTGAGCTGCTCCACCATGCCGGCCACGCGCTCCACGTCCCGGTCCGTGGGACCGGTGCCGGAGGCCACCATGCACACGCGGCTGGCCCCGCCGGCGATGCCCAGGCCCGCCTGACGGACGGCCTCCTCCGGCTTCAGCCAGGTGTACTTGAGGATCTCCGCGTCCGTGCCGAGCCGCTGCGAGCAGTACGTGCAGTTCTCCGGGCACAGGCCGGTCTTCAGGGAGACGAGGTAGTTGACCTTGACCGTCCGGCCGAAGTGGCGCTCCCGCAGACGGGAGGCTGCGGCGACGATGCGAAAGGTGTCCGCGTCCGGGGCGTCCAGGACGGCGACGGCCTCCTCCGCGGTGAGGACGTGGCCCGCCTCGATCCGGTCCACGAGCTCCTCGGCGGAGACGGTCTGGGCGGGGGCGGCCGAAGTCGCTGCGGCCTGCTGGGATTCGACGGTCATGGGGCACCTCGGGGTCGTCGGTCACGGCGGTGTGGTGCCCAGCACTATAGCAGGATCATTGAACACTGTTCATCCACCCGCATCGTCGTCCTCGGAGGCAGCCGTCGCAGCGGTCGACTCCTGCAACGCGGCGTAGAAGATCCCTGGCACGACCGGAACGGCCCTCGAGCTCCGTTCACCTCGGATCACTGCGAACGGCGGACCCCCGTAAGGCTGCATCCACTCCGCGGCCACATGGTCCTCGCGGTCTCGCCATACCCACCAGTCCCGCGGACGCCGCAGCAGTTCCTGCGCCGCAGACGTCCCCGCCCGCCAGACAGATCTCGACATGACACTCATGCCCGTCCCGCACACCCCGTCCACTGAGGAGCGGCGCACGCTGCTCGATCAAAGCGGCTTGCCTCGACGAGATCTCATCGGACCACAGCTTCGACGGCACTAGGTCTTCAGGTGTGCTGAGACGCTCCACCTGGGCCGGTACCAGATCCTGCTCGGTCACCACCGTCTCCGGCGTGAGGTCCTGCATCGCGTGCGGTAAACGCGGCCACGTCAATCCGTCCGGACGGTCAGAGCCATGCACCGGGCGGACACGACGGGCGAGGTCGTCGCATTGGGATCCCAAGGCCCTCACATCGTCACCCTCCCCGACGGTCAGGGCCAGTTCCAGGACGTGGTCTCCCGACCCCACATACCAACGCAGACTGTGCCAGAGCAGCCCGCGCTGCCACGCCACCACGTGATGACGCCGGGCAGGCAGTCCGACCCCAGTGAAGAACGCCTCATAGGACAGCGGAAGGAAACCGTCCAGGGCGGACTCTCCGCCGAGGTGCAGCTCCCGCAACGCGGCCGACGCCACGCCACCTTCCTCGGGCTCCACAAAATACCGCACCGCAACATTCGGGTGGATCTCCTCCGCTCCCGTGTGTGCAGTCTCCGCGCGCACATCGAACACCCGAACCCCCGGAGCCCCGACGTGACCGTCTGCAGGCACCCACGCCTGCGGCACCCGCAACGCGAAGGGCCCGAAGACAACACCGTCGTCAGCAGTCGAGACGCCTACGCACCCTGTCACGTCACCCATGCGCGGTCGCATCTTCCGGCTTCTCGCCACGGGCCTGCATGCGCAACTGTTCGAACAGCCCGAACAACGACTGGATCGGCGGATCCGTGGCGAACTGCGTCTTCACCGTCCCGTCCCTGCACAGCATCCCCCCGAGACCGAACGGATACCCCGAGTCCCACCGATTCCCCCGCCGCAATTCATCGGTCCACACCCGCTTCTCCATCAAGAACGCCACCTGCGTCTTCTTGTCCGGAGCCTGGCCATGCGTTGGGTTCAACCACACAGACCTGACGTCTTCCCAACGCACCCGCCATGAATCCGTCCACACCGCCTCCTCATCCACCGTCAGATGCCGCGGACGACGCCACGCCATCCACGTGTAGGCCACATACAAGGACAACGGCAGGAACCCGATCCCCGCCAACACCCGCAGCAACGGCAACATCGCCGAGTCCGTCTCGAACAACGACGACGGCACCCCCAGGATGATCGGCACGAACAGCACCCACAGCACCACCGCCATCACGAACGCCGGCGCCCACACACCAGTACGCACCCGCACCCGCAAAGGGAACTGCACATCTGCGAGCGAAACCCGCTCCATGCCCTGCTCACTCATCCATCGTCCTTCCATCCAGGCGCGCTGATCACTTGCCACGCACCTTGTTCCACAGCCACTCTGCCCCATCTCCGACCGCCTCGGCCTGCGCACCCTCTCCGAGTCCGAGTCCCGCACCGTGCTGGACACCCCCGACGCCTTCCACCTGCCCCCGTTGCCCGGCTTCGGCTACCTCAAGGTGGACACCTCCGTGTACTCGCGGTTCCGTTCCGGCTACGTCTCCTCTCCGCTGGAGGACGAGGCCGAGGCCCGCGAACACCATGCGAAAGCCCAGACCATCGTCGATGAGGTCCCGCCCACCCTTCCGATGCCGGCCTACGGACCCGACCTCGCAGGACCCACCCAGGAGGAGGAGCCGGAGCTGTCAGTCGGCCGCGCGACGGACGCGGAACCGGAGACGGAGCGCCTGGGCGATCCCGCGCCGACCGTCATGGAGTCACTCATGGACAGGCTCCGTGAGGTGCCCTCACCCGTGGAGCCGCTCTGGCTGCCCCATGTGGGCGGCGTGGCCATCCGCACGAACAAGGAGATGGTCACCCGCACCCTGCGGGAGCTCTCCGGCATGCTCACCCTGCGCGAGAGTCTGTTCGAGTCCGAAGGCATCGACTCCATGGTCACCCTCCGTCGTCGTCATGCGGACGGATCCCTGCCGCAGCTGGCGAGCGCGGACATCTTCCTGGTGCTCGACGGCTACGGTCTGGTCAACGAGGAGTTCTCCGAGCTCACCCCCGTGCTCAACGGGCTGATCGGGCGAGGAGCCGCTTACGGCATCCACGTGATCACTGCCGTGTCACGTCAGAACGAGGTCCGCTCCACCCAGCAGTCCTATTTCTCCCACCGTGTGGAACTGCACCTGCCCTCGCCCACGGACTCGGCGATCGATCGCAAGGTGGCGGAGAGGGTCCGCGAGAGCACACCGGGACGCGGAATCTCGATGAACCGTCTACACGGCCAGGTCGCCCTGCCCCGCATCGACGGCGACGCCGACGCCCAGACCGGGCGCAGCTCCATGCTTCGCCAACTGGCCTCTCACCTGTGCCAGACCCACGCAGACACCGAGATGATGGCGGTGGTGTACGACCCGCGCGGCGAGCTCAAGGGCGCCGTCCCGG
Source organism: Micrococcus luteus (assembly GCA_047414615.1). GTDB lineage: Bacteria > Actinomycetota > Actinomycetes > Actinomycetales > Micrococcaceae > Micrococcus > Micrococcus luteus_B. Next base: position 2,395,058 of record CP179711.1, on the reverse strand, counting down.
ACGACTAGGGCGTGTCTGACAATGAATCCAGGGGCCGGCTGACACCCTGGAAGGCATGTCCCGGTTCCAGATGCTCTCCGATGCCCAATGGGAGTTGATCGCTCCGATGCTCCCGGCCCGCACCGGTAGGCGGGGCCGGCCGTTCGCCGATGCCCGCACGATGGTCGAGGCCATCATCTACCGGTACCGGTGCGGGATCGCCTGGCGGGACCTGCCTGAGGTCTACGGGCCCTGGCAGACGGTGTGGACCTGGCACCGGCGCTTGGCCGAAGAGGGCACCTGGGATGCGGTGCTGGCGAAGCTGACCGCCGCCGCGGATGCCGAAGGTCTCGTGGACTGGTCGGTCTCGGTGGACTCCACGATCGCCCGCGCGCATCAGCACGCCACGAACATCGCCCGCCACACAGGGGGATGGATCGAACTACAAGAATCCGCGTGAGGAGCCGGCCGATCACGGCATCGGGCGCTCCCGTGGCGGGCTGAGTACGAAGATCCATCAGCTCGTGGACGGGACCGGGCTGCCGCTGGTCAGCCTGATCACCCCTGGCCAAGCAGGAGACTCGCCCGTGCTGCTGCCGTTGCTGGAGCAGCTGCGCGTGGCCCGCCCGGCAGGCCGGCCCCGCACCCGCCCAGACGCGCTGCTGGGCGACAAAGCGTACTCATCACGGGCGATCCGCACTCATCTGCGCGCCCGCGGGATCAAGGCCGTCATCCCCGAGCCGTCGGACCAGCAGGGCCACCGCAGACGCCGCGGCTCGGCCGGCGGCCGACCCGTTGGCCTCGATGCGGTGGCCTACAAAGGCCGGAACGTCATCGAGCGCCAGTACGCGCATCTGAAGCAGTGGCGAGGGCTGGCTACCCGGTATGACAAGTACGCGATCGTCTACCGGGCTGCCGTGGTGCTCAACGCGGTGCTCGCGTGGTCCAAACGATTATCAGACACGCCCTACGTCGCCGGCTACGCCGGCAACGCGACCGTGGCTGTCAATCTCACCCGCGCCCTCGTGACCGAGCTCCAGAAGCGGCAGTCCAAGGACCCTGCAGACGACTCCCCCATGCGCAAAGCACGGATCGTGGTGCTGGTGGACGATTATGACGTGCTCACCGTGGGGGGCGAGTCCCCGTTGGCACCGCTCATCCCATACCTGCCGATGTCCGCCGAACTGAACCTCAACGTCTTCGTCTCCCGCCGCATGAAGGGCGCCTCGCGTGCCCTGTACGAGCGGTTCATCACCTCGCTGCTGGCCAGCGAGGCCGTGACCCTCATGCTCAGCGGCGACCGCTCCGAGGGCGTGCTCGTGGACGGGCTGCGTCCGCGTCGCCTGCCTCCCGGCCGCGGACTGCTGGTGGGCTCCTCCGGGCACCACGAGACGGTACAGACCTTCATGGGCCACGAGTCGGAGGATTCCGACGGCACGCCCGCGGGCGGCACCGATCAGTGATGGAACGGGGCGGGGACACAAAAGCTTGACCCCCACTGAGCGCGAACGCCACAGTGAGGCAGGGGAGAACACAAGGGGAGAGAGCCCGGTGGTGAAGGTGGCGGTCGTCCCGTGGACACAGTGACTTGTGGGTGCCGCGCTCTACGTCTCGCTCCAACATCGAAGCATTCATCTACGAGGACGAGCTCGTCCCCGAGCTGCCGGACCGGCTCGACTACAGCGCGAATCCCAAGGCTCCGGTGCTCATCGACGGGTTGGACGACCACCCCGAGATCACCGAAAGCGATGGCTTCGACGAATTCAAGCGCCCCTACGACGAGGTGATCCGTTGACATTCCGACCCGCTTCCATACGCGCCATCGCGGCAGGCGTGGCCTTGGTGGCTCTCAGCTCGTGTGCACCCGACCCAGGAGAAGACGTGACCGCTTCACAGTCCGCCGAGGCCGAGGCCTTGTCCACCGCCGACGGGGAGTTCTTGGACAAGACCTTCCCCGACATCGCCCGCGCCATGGGTGCAGAATCGGTGACCCACTTGCGCGAAAGGACCTGCACCGGCGCACTGCCCGGCGACCGCAGCGCCGCCAAGAACACCTCCTGGATGGCCCGCGCCGTGGTCGCCGTCGACTCCGAGGGCACCGCCCACAAGGTCGCCGACCACATCCGCACCCAAGCCGACAAACAGGGCTGGACCCTGGCCGAGGACCCCGCCGACGTCGACGCCGAAGGCAACTTCGCCGGCACCCGCCTGCTCGGCGGCAAGCACGACGGACAGAACATGGTCATGACCGTCCTGCTCGACGAAGACCGCGACGGGACACTGATCGTCATCAACCACGTCCGCGGGATCTGCCGCGACATGCCCGACGGCCACGAGATGGTCCGTTCCGAACTGGACCCGCAGTACGGCGCCGTGGGTGACGGCTACGCCGACACCGACAGTCTCGAGGACTTCACCGGCCAGCCCGGCCCCCTGCCGGAGTCCACCCAGACCCCCGCACCCACCGGACCCGCCGGCGCATCACCCTTCCGCCCACACTGACCACACCCCTGGCAGTTCCACGCGGGGCCCTGACCTCACCGCGCGGAACCGGACAGGACGAGGGGCCCCGGATCAACTCCGGGGCCCCTCGCCCGTCATCACTCGCACCTTGATGAGGTGGCTTCAGCCTACGAAGCGCTGGTGTACGGAGACCGAACCAGGACTGGGAGTTCCCTGGCAACACGCCCCTCCGCCGCACGCGAGCCAGAAGAATCGGCCCCTTCGCCGAGCCTCGAAGCAGCCGATTCTTCTGGCTCGGCGCAGAGAGCGCCGCCTCAGCCCAGCCGGCCGCCGGACTCGCGCAGGTAGCAGCCGCCGCAGAGGGAGTCGTAGGTCACCTCGGCGCCGTCGATGGCCACCTGGTCCCCCTCGAAGATGTAGTGCTCCTCCCCCGTGGCGGGGTCGGCGGCCTTGCGGGTGTTGAACAGCGCCTTCTTCCCGCACCGGCAGATGGTCTTCAGCTCCTCCAGCGAATGCGCCAGCTCCATCAGCCGTGCCGAGCCCGGGAAGGAATGGGTGCGGAAGTCCGTGCGGATGCCGTAGGCGAGCACGGGCACACCCTCTTCCACGGCGATCCGCAGCAGGTCGTCCACCTGCCCCGGGGTGAGGAACTGGGCCTCGTCCACCAGCAGACACGCCACCGGGGGGACGCCGTCCAGGCGGTCCACCAGGGCGTCCGGATCCTCCCCGGAGGCGTGGCCGCGGAACAGCTGCACCACGTCGTCATCCGGGCGGATCCGGAAGTCCACGCGGCGGGAGACCCCGAGGCGGGAGACGATCTTGTCATCCCCCTTGGTGTCCACCTGCGGCTTGGCCAGCAGAACGCGCTGGCCGCGTTCCTCGTAGTTGAAGGCGGCCTGCAGCAGCCCGGTGGACTTCCCGGAGTTCATCGCCCCGTAGCGGAAGTAGAGCTTGGCCACGCGCGCGTCAGCCCTGCGCCTTCTCGATCTGTTCCTTCGCCGACGGGTCCGAGTCGTTCAGGAACGTGCCGATGCGCTGGACCTCCTCGGACTCACCGATGCCGGCGGCTGCCCGGCCGAGGGCGTAGAGGGCGCGGAGGAAGCCACGGTTCGGCTCATGGGAGTAGGGCACCGGGCCGGCGCCGCGCCAGCCGGAGCGGCGCAGGGCGTCGAGGCCGCGGTGGTAGCCGACCCGCGCGTAGGCGTAGGAGTCGACCGTACGGCCCTCCTTCCAGGCGTCCTCGGCCATCATGGCCCACACGAGCGAAGAGTCCGGGGCGACCGGGACGATGTCCTCGGGCAGGTCTCCGGCCTCGATGCGAGCCTGGACCTCGGGCTCCTCCGGGAGCAGGGTGGCCGGCGGCTCCATCAGGTTCTTGCCGATCAGCGACTCGGACATGGCGATCTCCTCCTGTGCTGTCTGCGGGTCCGCCCGCACCGCACATACGGGATGCACGTCAGCAGGCGGCGGGGTTCTCCGAAAGTGTATCCACGCTCGCCCGGCGGACCCGGGCCGCTTCCAGGCTTCTCCGGTACCGTAGGTCAGTGCATGTGCCCTCCCGGCACCGCCCGTTGTCTTCGAAGGAGCTCTCCATGGCCAAGGCCTCGACCGCCGCGCGACGCCGCCTCCTGCCCCTAGGTGCAGGCGCCGCCGCGCTGGCACTGGCGCTCTCCGGCTGCATCGCAGACCAGGAGGACCCGAACGATGCGCCCTCCTCCAGCACCGAGGAGACCTCCGAGCCGAGCCCGTCCGAGAGCCTCGACCCGACCGCCGCGGCCGCCTCCCAGGTGGCCGAGGCCGCCGCGTCGAGCGCCGCCGCCGGCACCCGCCGCCCGCAGCCCCGCGAGGCACTCGAGACCGACGGCCCCGGCGTGACCGACGGCGCCGCCACCGGCAGCTGGATCTCGATCGCCTCCGCCAAGCAGGACACCGTGTCCGTGATGGACTGCGCCCGCGACGTCCTGGACCAGGGCACCCTGGACGCCGTCGCCACGCACATCCCGAACGCGTCCGCCATGTCCATCGCCCAGCTCTTCGCCTCCCGCGACGAGAACCTCGAGTTCATGAGCTGCTCCTTCACCAGCTCCACCCGTGCGGAGAACGGCATGCCGATGGCCATGGTCCGCTACCAGCACAACCTCAACGACGAGCGCCTCGAATGGTGCAAGCCGGAGCCCGCAGCCATCGCGGACGAGTACACGTTCGACGAGGAGACCCACAAGGGCCTCATGGCCCTCGTGCGCCCGGGCATGAAGGGCGGCGCCGACGGCGCCCCGCTGATGCCGCAGCGCACCGGCTGGGCCTGCAGTGACGACGGCACCGAGATGGTGTCCATCACCTTCGGCGCCATGGAGGGCTACGGCGACGCCAACGAGGGCCTCACCGCCATCGAGAACTCCCCGGTGGCCGAGAGCACCACGATCGTCACCGAGGCCCGCGACCACCTGGCGGACACCGTCCTGAAGGACCCCTCCAAGTACCAGGACGTCATCGGCAAGGCCTCGCCGTTCTTCATGGACTACCAGATGGACGAGAAGACCCTCGAGGAGGCCCGCAAGATCCCCGCCGGCGAGTCCGACCCGGAGGATCTGCCGACCCACTCGATGATCGACCGCCCCGAGGGCGCCCCGGGCCCGGTGGCCCCGGGCCAGCCCCCGCGCGTCGTCGAGGACGACTGACACCCCGGAGGGCCCCCTCACGGCACGACGGCGGCCGCTCACCTTGCAAGGTGAGCGGCCGCCGTCGTGCTGGAAGCCGGCTGCGGCGGGGCGTGCCCGCCGTCAGTCCTCGAGGCCGAGGTCCTTGGCCTGACGGTCCCAGTCGTCGCGGTCCCGGTCCCGCGCCTCCCGGCGGTCGGCGCGTGCCTCGAGACGTTCGATGCGATGTTCGAGGGACTCGCCGCCGCTCGCGCCTCCGCGCTCGACCGCGGGCCGACGGGGCGCGTCCCCGACCTGGTCCGACCAGGACTCCAGCTCGGCGAGCCGGTGCTCGAGCTCGTCCATGCGGTCGGACAGGCCGGAGCCCTCGAGGCCCTCGACGCTGCGGCCGGTGATCAGCTGGGCGATCTGCACGCAGCCCCAGACGAGGATCGCCACAATCGGGATCCAGGCGAACCAGGGGAGCATCTCCATCAGACCGCCTCCTCTCGAGAGCCCAGCCGGCGTTCCGGCAGCGTCACTTGATGGACTTCCCGGCGGAGCCGAGGTCCTGGCAGGCCTCCACGACGCGCTGGGCCATGCCGATCTCGGCCTTCCCACCCCAGGTGCGCGGATCGTACATCTTCTTGTTGCCGACCTCGCCGTCGATCTTCAGGACGCCGTCGTAGTTCTGGAACATGTGGGTGACGACCGGACGGGTGAACGCGTACTGGGTGTCCGTGTCCACGTTCATCTTGATGACGCCGTAGCGGACGGCGTCCGCGATCTCCTGCTCGGTGGAGCCGGAGCCGCCGTGGAACACCAGGTCGAACGGGCGGTCCTTGCCGATCTTCGCGCCGACGGCCTGCTGGATCTGGTCCAGGATCTCCGGGCGCAGCTTCACGTTGCCCGGCTTGTAGACGCCGTGCACGTTGCCGAAGGTCAGCGCGGTGATGTAGCGGCCGTGCTCGCCGGAGCCGAGGGCCTCGACGGTGGCCAGGCCGTCCTCGACGGTGGTGTAGAGCTGGTCGTTGATCTCGTTGGCGACGCCGTCCTCCTCGCCGCCGACGACGCCGATCTCCACCTCGAGGATCTGCTTGTTGGCGGCGGTGCGGGCCAGCAGTTCCCGTGCGATCTTCAGGTTCTCGTCCAGGGTCTCGGCGGAGCCGTCCCACATGTGGGAGTTGAAGATCGGGTCGCGGCCGGCCTTCACCTCGGCCTCGGAGGCGTCCAGCAGCGGGCGGACGAAGCCGTCCAGCTTGTCCTTCGGGCAGTGGTCCGTGTGCAGGGCGATGGTGACGTCATACTGCTTGGCGACCTCGCGGGCGAAGGCGGCCATGGCCAGGGAGCCCGCCACCATGTTCTTCATGTTCTTGCCGGAGAAGAACTCGGCACCGCCGGTGGAGACCTGGATGATGCCGTCCGAGCCGGCCTCGGCGAAGCCGCGGAGGGCGGCGTTCAGGGTCTGGGAGCTGGTGACGTTGATCGCCGGATAGGCGTAGCCGCCGTCCTTGGCGGCGTCGATCATCTCGGCGTACTTGTCCGGGGTTGCGATGGGCATGCTGCGCTCCTGTGCGTCGCGGTCGGGCGGACGGATCCGGCTCCGTGCTGTCACCGGCGGACACCCTCTCAGGTGGCGGACGCGTGCGCCCGCGCCGGTGCGGAGCCGCCGGCACCATCCTATCGGTGCGCCCGGGGACCGCGGCGAGGTCTGGACGAAGGTCCCTTGCCCACCGTCGGGCCGGCCCGTAGCGTGAGGTGCATCACACGCGGGCTGGCAGGCTCGCACCTGTCCCCCACCCGAGGAACCCATGACCACCTCCCGCCCCTCCCGTCTGGCCACCGTCGCCGCGGCCGTCGCGCTCGGCCTCGGCGCGACCATCACCGGCGTCGCCCCCGCCGCCGCACAGCAGGGCATGGGCCCCGAGCAGGAGGCCGCCGTGCACGAGTTGTCCACGGCCCCCACCACCGCGGAGCGGGCACAGTGGGACGCCGCCCGCACCGCTCTGGCCCAGGCCGCGGACGAGGACTTCTACGCCGCTCCGGACTCGATCCCCGGCACTCCCGGCACGCTGATCCGCCAGGAGCCGACGGAGTTCTACCTGGACCCGGTGAAGCTGATCCGCATCCCCGCCACGGCCACGCGCATCATGTATTCCTCCGTGAGCGCCACGGGCGAGCCGATCGCCGTGACCGGCACCGTCCTCGAGCCGGAGAAGGAGTGGACCGGATCCGGTGAGCGGCCGGTGATCGCCTACGCGGTGGGCACCCAGGGCGTGGGAGACCAGTGCGCCCCGTCCAAGACCCTGTCCACGGGAGAGCAGTACGAAGGCATCGGCATCTCCACGCTGCTGAACAAGGGATACACCGTGGTGGTCACGGACTACGAGGGGCTCGGCACCGAGGGCCTGCACACCTACATGGTCCGGCAGTCCCAGGCGCACATCGTGCTGGACTCCGTCCGGGCGGCTGCCGGGCTCGAAGGCTCGGGCGTGACGGCCACGTCCCCGGTGGCGATCGCCGGCTACTCCCAGGGCGGTGGCGCCGCGGCTGCGGCCGCCGAGCTCGCGGGCGAGTACGCACCGGAGCTGGACGTGAAGGCCGCCTACGCGGGCGCTCCCCCGGCGGACCTGACCCGGGTGGCCGACGCGATCGACGGGGGCGGCTCGGCCGCGTTCCTGCTCTTCGCCATGGCGGGCCATTTCGAGGCCTACGGTGTGGACCCGAGCCTGTACCTCAACGCCCTGGGCATGCAGACCCTCGAGGAGGCCTCCACCGCCTGCACCTCGGACGGCTCAGCGTTCGCCGACCTGGACTCCTCCACCATCACCAGTTCAGGCCAGTCCTTCCCGGAGCTGGTGCGCAGCGACCGACTGCTCGCCGGCATCCTCGCCGACCAGCGCCTCGGGCATCAGGGCCGTCATCCCGAGATGCCGGTGATGATCGCCCACTCGCTGACGGATGACGTCATCCCGTACCACACCGGCCGCGAGCTGGGGCACCGCTGGTGCGCTCAGGGTGCGCAGGTGCGCTTCGACCCGGTCTTCACTCCGACCCACGTGGGCGGCTATGTGGCCGCGCTGCCGCGCGCGACCGGCTTCCTCGACGCCGCACTGAACGACCGCCGGACCGCCGACTCGTGCGGCTGGTTCTGAGCGTCGGCTAGCGTCGAGGGCAGGACCGTCCCGCCCGCCGAAGGAGCAGACATGCGCGCCGAGCAGCTCACCGATCCCATCGCCTACCACGGCGAGGGGCCTGTCTGGGCCGCATCGTGGGGCGCTGCCGCCGAGGGCGTGGCCGCCGGCGGCGGCCTGCGGTGGGTGGACATGCTCGCCGGGGACGTCCTGGCCCTGCGTGGCGACGGCACGGTGGACCGCACGCACGTCGGCGACGTGGCCGCGGCGCTGCGGCCCCGTGCCGGGGGCGGGGCCGTCGTCGCGGTGGAGCGGGGCTTCGCCCTGATCTCGCCCGAGGGCGAGCTGACGACGCTGCCCGAGCTGTGGGGCGCGGACGCCGGGATCCGGATGAACGAGGGCGGCTGTGACCCGGACGGCCGGTTCCACTGCGGCACCATGGCGTACGCCAAGACCCCCGGCGCGGCGAACCTCTACCGGCTCGCCCCCGGGCCCGACGGCGGCGCGGGCGAGGTGGACGTCGTGCTGACCGGCTCGACGACGTCCAACGGCCTCGAGTGGAGCCCGGACGGCACACGGGCCTACTACAACGACACCCCCACGCGGCAGGTGGCCGTGTTCGACTACTCCCGCGAGGAGGGCCTGACGAACCGGCGCGTGCTCGTGGACGTGCTCGACGGCGAGGGCAAGCCGGACGGGCTCACCGTGGACGCCGAGGGCGGGATCTGGGTGGCCGTGATCAGCCACGGGCAGATCCACCGGTACACGCCCGAGGGGACGCTCGACGAGGTGGTGGAGGTGCCCGTGCAGAAGACCACGGCGTGCACCTTCGGCGGCGACGACCTCGGCACCCTCTACATCACCACCTCCTGGGAGAACCTGGAGCGCGGCGAGGACCCGCTGGCCGGGGCCGTGTTCGCCGTCCGCCCGGGGGTGACGGGCCTGCCGGCCCGCCCCTTCGCCGGCTGAGGCCGTCACGCCGCACGTCGTCGGCGCTGTCCTGCGCCTTCCTGCGCCGCGAGCCAGACAAATCTGCAGCCCAGAGACTCCTTTCAGGACGGAATCGTCTGGCTCGCGCCGGACTCAGGGGACGGCCGCGTGCTGCCGGATCCACGCGTGCATCGCGATGCCGGCGGCCACGCCCGCGTTGATCGAGCGGGTGGAGCCGTACTGCGCGATGGACAGCACCGCGCTGGACGCCGCCCGCGCCTCCGCCGAGAGCCCCGGCCCCTCCTGCCCGAAGACGAGCACGCAGGCACGCGGGAAGTCGAAGGTCTCCACCGGCACCGACTCGGGGAACAGGTCCACGCCGAGCACGGGCAGCCCCTCCCCCGCCGCCCACGCCGTGAACGCCTCCACCGTCTCGTGGTGGCGCACGTGCAGGTAGCGGTCGGTGACCATGGCGCCGCGCCGGTTCCAGCGACGCCGCCCGATGATGTGCACCCCGGCGGCGTTGAACGCGTTGGCGGTGCGCACGACGGTGCCGATGTTCAGGTCGTGCTGCCAGTTCTCGATGGCCACGTGAAACGGGTGCCGCCGTGCATCGAGGTCCGCGACGATCGCCTCGAGGCGCCAATAGCGGTAGCAATCGAGCACGTTGCGGCGGTCGCCGTGCGCGAGCAGCTCCGGGTCGTAGCGCGGGTCGTCCGGCCAGGGCCCCTCCCACGGGCCCACGCCCACCACGTGCTCTGCGCCCACCCCGGCCACACGCTCCGGCGCCTCACCCTGCGAGGGTGAGGCGCCGTCGTCGTGAAGGGCTCCGGAAGTCACGCGACGTGCGGGGCCTTGCTGTCCACGAGGGCCTTGGAGGCACCGGCGGCCAGGGCGGTCACGGCCAGCACGGACGGCCAGGCGCCGATCTTCTTCGCCAGCGGGTGGGACGCACCGAAGCCGCCGAGGTACAGGGCGGTCAGGCCCGCGGTGACGGCGGGGCCACCCTTGGCCAGCCAGGTGCGGCCGGCCAGCAGGCCCGCGGCGCCGAGCAGCACGCCGCCCAGCGGACGGATGCCGGTCTCACGGGCGGTCACGTAGCCGCCGAGCAGGCCGAGGGCCACCACGGGGGCGGTGTTCACGGCGTCAGCGGGAAGGAGGGTCTTGCCGTCACGGACGGGCTCGGCGTTCTGGGTCCAGGGGTTCTTCTTGGTCATGCCACCACCGTACGCCCACCCGGGTGGACGCGCGCGGGCCGACGGCCGAGAGGTCCCCGTGAGAACGCCCGAAGGCGGCGGAGGGAGGGGCGGAGACGGACCGGACGAGGGCGCTGGGCCGTCGTCGGGAAGGGTGCCCGGTCAGGCGCACAATGGTGCCGTGACGATCATCGACAACGCCGTCTACAAGGACGGCCGCCGCATCCTTGCCCCCACCACCCTCGCGGACACCTGGGAGGCCTGCCAGGAACGCGGCGGCATGGCCTGGGTGGGCATGTACCGGCCGGACGAGCATGAGCTGCAGGAGGTCGCGGACGAGCTGCACCTGCACGAGCTCGCCGTGGAGGACGCCCTCGCCGGCGGACAGCGCGCCAAGCTTGAACGCTACGGGCAGGACTGGTTCATGGTCCTGCACCCGGCCCGGTACATCGACGAGACCGAGACCGTGGAGTTCGGGGAGATCGGCGTGTTCTCCGGGGACGACTACGTGGTCACCGTCCGGCACGCGGAGGAGCCGGATCTGGCCGCCGTGCGCCGCTCCCTGGAGCGCGACAACCCGGACCGGCTCGCCCTCGGCCCGTGGCAGGTGACGTTCGAGATCCTGGACAAGGTGGTGGACGACTACTTCCCGGTGGCCGACGGCCTCGAGCAGGACATCGCGGAGATCGAGGACCAGATCTTCGCCGGCGACTCCCACGTCTCCCGGCGCATCTACGAGCTCTCCCGCGAGGTGCTGAACTTCCAGCACGCCATCCGGGCGCTGCCCACCATGGTGGACCAGCTGCAGGAGGACACCCGGGCCCGGCTCCACGCGGACGAGTCCGGCCAGGACGGCGAGGTGTCCCAGGGCGCGGCGATCGAGGTGGAGAACCTGCGCCGCCTGCGCGACGTCCACGACCACGCCGTGCAGATCAACGAGCGCGTGGCCGCCATGCGCGCGATGCTCAACAGCGCCCTGGAGCTGGACTCCACGCTGGCGTCCAAGCGGCTGGCCGAGCAGTCGATCGAGCAGAACGAGCAGGTCAAACGGATCTCGTCCTGGGCGGCCATCATCTTCGCCCCACAGCTGGTGGGGTCGATCTACGGCATGAACTTCGAGCGCATGCCGGAGCTTCACTGGGCGTGGGGATATCCGTTCGCGCTCGGGCTGATGCTGGCTGTGGCGTTGGTGCTGTTCCTGCTGTTCAAGCGCGCGAAGTGGCTGTGAGCGGGCGGCGCTTCTTTTGTCGGCGCTCCCCGGACGCGCTTTGAGGGCGAAGCTTCCCGGAATTCTCGCGGAATTCCGGGAAGCTTCGCCCTCACTCTGAAGTGAGACGAGTCCGGCGCGGACTCAGTCCAGGCCGAGCTCGTCCTTGCCGAAGGCGTAGAGGTACGGGACGCCGGACTCCTCGGCCACGCGCTCGGCGGCACCGGTGGCGCGGTCCACGATCACGGCCACCGCCTGCACGTCACCGCCGGCCTCGCGCACACCCTCCACGGCGGTCAGCGCGGAGCCGCCCGTGGTGGAGGTGTCCTCCAGCACCACGACCTTCCGGCCGTCCACGTCCGGGCCCTCCACCTGGCGGCCCATGCCGTAGGACTTCTGTGCCTTGCGCACCACGAAGGCATCCAGGGTGCGACCCTGCGCACCGGCGGCATGCATCATCGCGGTGGCCACCGGGTCCGCCCCCATGGTCAGCCCGCCCGCGGCCTCGTACTCGATGCCGGCGTCCTCGAGCATCCGCAGCATCACGCGGCCGATCAGCGGCGCAGCCTCATGGTGCAGGGTCACACGGCGCAGGTCCACGTAGTAGTCCGCCTCCTTGCCGGAGGACAGGGTGACCTTGCCGTGCACCACCGCGAGCTCCTTGATGAGCTCCTTCAGGCGGGCGCGGTCCTGCTCGGGCGTGGGGGCTGCGGTGTTCTCGCTCATGCCCCACATGCTAGCGGCGCGTGAGGGTCCGGCACCCCTGCCGCCCGGGCCGGGTCCGGACTAGCCTGACGGTCATGGACCAGACCGCACGCACCACCGACACGTCCGGCCACGCCGGCCTGCCCCTGGCCCACTGGATCACGCAAACCGAGGGCCTGCTCTCCACCCGCGTGGCCGCCTCCCTCGAGGAGCACGGACTGACCCGGGCACAGTGGCAGATGCTCAACGCCCTCACCGAGACCCCGCTGAGCCCGCAGGAGGTCACCGCCGGCTTCGCCCCGGAACAGGCCGAGACCGCGCTGGCCGAGCTCCAGGAGCTCGTGGAGGCCACCTGGGTGACGGTGGAAGGCGACCTGTTCACCCTCACCGCCACCGGCCGCGAGGCCGGCGAGCGCGTGGCCGAGGCCGTGGACCGGCTCCGCGCCGAGGCCATCGGGGACCTCTCCCAGGAGGACTACGAGACCACCCTGGCCTCCCTGCGCACCATCGCCCGGAACCTCGGCCACCCGGACGCCTGAGCGGGCGACCGTGTCGGCGTGCACGTCGCGCACGCCGGCCCGCACGGAGGGGGTTCTCCCCCGCCCGGCCACAGTGCCGGGCGAGGGGACAGGCAGGGGAGGGCGCCGCCGTCGGGAAGGACGCGGGGCGCGACTCCCACCGGAAACATACCGCGCGTAGGCTGGCGGCATGCGTGAGCTGCAGCAGAGGATCATCGCGGAGATGGGCGTGAAGCCCCAGATCGACCCGGCCGAGGAAGTCCACCGCAGGGTGCGCTTCCTGGCGGACTACCTGCAGTCCACCGGGGCGGCCGGGTTCGTGCTCGGCATCTCCGGCGGCGTGGACTCCACCACCGCCGGCCGCCTGGCCCAGCTTGCCGTGGAGAAGACGCGCGCCGAGCTCGGCGTCACCGACGCCGTGGCCCTGGGCGGGCCGGTGCTGCGCGGCGGCGAGGCACCGAGGCCCACCGCCGAGACCCTGCCGAAGCCGTCCCCGCAGAACCCGCAGTTCACCGCGGTGCGCCTGCCGTACAACGTGCAGGCGGACGAGGCCGAGGCGCAGCAGGCCATGGACTTCATCGGCGCGGACATGAAGCGCACGCTCAACATCGCCGGCGGCGTGGACGGGCTGGCGGATGCCTTCGCGGAGGCCACCGGCGAGCCGATCACGGACTACAACAAGGGCAACGTGAAGGCCCGCGTGCGCATGGTGTCCCAGTACGCCCTGGCCGGCCAGCACGGGCAGCTCGTGATCGGCACGGACCACGGCGCGGAGTCCGTGACCGGCTTCTTCACCAAGTTCGGCGACGGCGGCGCGGACGTGCTCCCCCTGTTCGGCCTGAACAAGCGCCAGGTGCGCCTGGTGGCCAAGGAGCTCGGCGCGCCCGAGGCGCTCTGGAACAAGGTCCCCACCGCTGACCTGCTCGACGGCAACCCGGGACGCGCGGACGAGGACGAGCTCGGCCTGACCTACGAGCACATCGACGACTACCTGGAGGGCCGCGAGGTCCCCGCGGAGGTCGCCGAGCAGATCGAGGCGACCTGGCTGCGGACCCGGCACAAGCGCACCACCCCGGTGACGATCCTCGAGGGCTGGTGGCGGTGACCCCGTTAGGGTTGATCGGGTGAAGATCGCGACCTGGAATGTGAACTCCCTCCGTGCCCGCGCCGACCGCGTCGAGGCGTTCCTGGACCGGCATGACATCGACGTCCTGGCCATCCAGGAGACCAAGTGCAAGGACGAGAACTTCCCGTGGGAGCTGTTCGAGCGCGCCGGCTACGAGGTGGCGCACAACGGCTACTCGCAGTGGAACGGCGTGGCGATCGCCTCCCGTGTAGGCCTGGAGGACGTGCAGCGCGGGTTCGCAGGCCAGCCGCACTTCGGCAAGGGCGGCAAGGACCCGCAGGAGGAGGCCCGCGCGATCGGCGCCACGGTGGGCACGGAGTCCACGGACGGCGCCGCCCCGGTCCGCCTCTGGAGCCTGTACGTCCCGAACGGCCGCGGCCTGCAGGACGAGCACATGCCGTACAAGCTGGACTGGCTCGCCACCCTCAAGGACCTCACGGCCTCCCGGCTCGCCGGGGATCCGGACACCCGCCTGGCCCTGACCGGCGACTGGAACATCGCCCCGCAGGACGAGGACGTCTGGGACATGCAGTTCTTCCTGGACAACGAGCTCACCCACGTCTCCGCGCCGGAGCGCTCGGCGTTCCACGCCTTCGAGGACGCCGGCATGGTGGACGTGGTGCGTCCGCGGCACCCGGGCCCGGGCGTCTACACGTACTGGGACTACAAGGCGCTGCGCTTCCCGAAGAAGGAGGGCATGCGCATCGACTTCCAGCTCTGCTCCCCCGCTCTGGCGGACGCCGTGGCGGACGCCTGGATCGACCGTGAGGAGCGCAAGGGCAAGGGCGCCTCGGACCACGCCCCGGTCATCGTCGACTACCGCTGACCCGCAGCGCCCCCTCACCCATGGACGCGATCGCGCACCTGCGCGTCTTCGAGCCGGCCGAGGCGTTCCCCGCCGCCCTGGGGCCGGCCCTCGCGGACGCCGCCGGCCGGGACCGCGCCGAGCTGGAGGCCGAGGCCGACCGCCGCGCCTTGACCCGCGTCACCCGGCGGCGGGTGGACCCGTTCCCGCATCCGGAGGAGCCGGACCTGATCCGTGCCCTCACCCACCCGGACGGCCGGGTCCGCTTCTGCCCGGATCAGCTGGCCCGCCGCGCCGCCTACTCGGCGGCCTCCCTGGAGCACCTGCTGGAGCCGGAGGAGTTCGCCGCCCTCATCCCAGCTGAGGCACGACGACGGCACACCGCCGCCCTGGACGCGTCGCCGGATCTCTCGGTCGCCTCGGATCCGTCCGCCACGGACACCACCGGCGTGGACGGCCCCGCCGAGGGCGGCGCGGGCTCGGAGGGCACCGCCACGGACGACGACCACGACGCCCGCCCCGCGTTCGCCCGCCCCGGCTCGGCGATCCGCACCCGCTCCTCGCTCTGGGGTGTGCCGCATTCGTGGCTGCTGTTGTTCGACCCGGACGAGGACCTCGCCCCCGCGCCGGAGCCGCAGGAGGGCCGCCCCTTCCCGGCCCGCCGCACGGTCGGCCTGCTGGACGCGCTGATCCGCTGCGGCCGTGCGGCCCGGATCCTGCGGGACCACGCCCCGGACGCGGACCTGAACGGCGAGCTGACGGAGCTGTCCGGGTGGCTGGAGCTGTTCGGTCCGGACGCGGTCCTCGAACTGGACTACGGCCGGCTCACCCCCTACGTCTGGCCGGACGAGTCGCCCTACGACCTCTGGGCGCTGCTGACCTCCCTCGAGGAGCAGGACGAGGCCACGGCCGCGGTGGCTCAGGAGCGCCTGAACCGGCGCTGGGGGATGCTCACCCTCCATGCCCGCGCGAACTGAGCCACACCGCACCGCCTCGCCCCTGCACCGACCGACCCGCCGTGCAGTCCGCCGCTCCGCCACGCCCCGCGTGTCCTGGCGTGGCCGGACCACAGGGTCCTAGGCTGGTGGAATGACCACGCAGCCCCTGAGCACCCCGCCCTCGGAAGCCCGCAACCGCCCGCGCAACCCGTGGTGGGTGGATGCGGTGATCTACCAGGTGTATCCGCGCTCCTTCGCGGACGGCAACGGGGACGGCATGGGAGACCTGCCCGGCGTGACGGCGAAGATCCCCTACCTGGCCGAGCTCGGCGTGGACGCGGTCTGGCTGTCCCCGTTCTACCGCTCCCCGCAGCGGGACGGCGGCTATGACGTGGCGGACTACCGGGACGTGGACCCGCTCTTCGGCACGCTCGCGGACGCGGACGAGCTCATCGCCGCCGCGCACGAGGCGGGGCTGCGGATCATCGTGGACCTGGTCCCGAACCACACCTCCTCGGAGCATCCGTGGTTCCAGGCGGCCCTGGCCGCAGCGCCGGGCTCCCCGGAGCGTGCCCGCTACCACTTTGCCGAGGGCCGGGGCGAGGACGGCTCCGAACCGCCGAACAACTGGGAGTCCACCTTCGGCGGACGTGCCTGGACCCGCACGCAGAACTCGGACGGCACGCCCGGACAGTGGTACCTGCACCTCTTCGACTCCTCGCAGCCGGACCTGAACTGGGACAACCCGGAGGTCCACGCGGAGATGGAGTCCGTGATGCGGTTCTGGCTGGACCGCGGGGTGGACGGCTTCCGCATCGACGTGGCGCACGGCATGGTCAAGAAGGAGGGGCTGCCGGACGCGGACCACACGCGCATGGGCATGGTCACGGACGCCGGCGAGGAGGCGGACCCGGACTTCGACGTGGACGCGCACGAGCCGGCCATGCCGTTCCTGGACCAGGACGGCGTGCACGAGATCTACCGCTCTTGGCGCCGACTGCTGGACTCCTACGACCACGAGCCGATGATGGTGGCCGAGGCCTGGGTCTCCCCGCTGCCGCGCATGTTCCGCTACGTCCGCGAGGGCGAGTGCCAGCAGACCTTCAACTTCACCTACCTGATGTCCGGCTGGCAGGCCGAGTCCATGGCCTCGGCGATCGACCGATCCATGGTGCAGGCCGGCAAGGTGGGCGCGACGAACACGTGGGTGCTCTCCAATCATGACACCGTCCGCCACACTTCCCGCTACGGCCTGGCCGACCCCTCCTCCTACCCGGCCGGCATCACGGCCGAGGACGAGCAGCCGGATGAGGAGCTGGGCCGCCGGCGCGCCCGCGCCGCCGCCGTGGTGGAGCTGGGCCTGCCCGGCTCGGCATACGTCTACCAGGGTGATGAGCTCGGCCTGCCGGAGCACACCACCCTGGCCCCCGAGCACCGCCAGGACCCGTACTTCTTCCGCACCGGCGGCGCCGAGCCGGGCCGGGACGGCTGCCGCATCCCCATGCCGTGGGACTCCCAGGCCCCGGGCTACGGCTTCTCCGTGGGCCACGACGACGGCCCCGCCGCCCCCTGGCTGCCGCAGCCGGGGTCCTACGCCGGCTATGCCGCGAACCGCCAGGTGGAGGTGGCCGGCTCCTCCTACGAGCTGTACCGCCACCTGATCTCGGTGCGCGGCGAGCTGGACATGGGGGTGGGCCGCTTCGCATGGTCCGACCGGCACGCCCCGGAAGACGGCGTGGTCGCGTTCACGGTCACCAGCGGTGGCGGGAGGCACCTGGGCCCGGGCGAGCCCATCCCGGAGCAGACCGTCCTGGTCATCGCGAATCTGGGCACCGGCGAGGTGGAGCTGCCGCAGGCTCACCGGGTGCTGGTGCGCTCGGACCGCCCGAACGACACCGAGGACGCCTCTGCTCCGCTGCCCCCGGACACGGCGGCCTGGATCCTGCGCTGACGCGAGCGCGCCGGACCTGCTCGGCGCACGGGACGTCCAGGCCGCTCACCGCAGGCTTTTTGTTGAACACTCTCCGGGTGGCACGTACTGTGCCCGGGGTCCACAATGGTGACTCGTCTCACCCATGACCCACTGCTTCGGAGGAGCCACCACCATGGCGCACACCCCTGAGGGGACCCCGGCACGATCTGCCGCGGACCCCGGCCTGCAACGCGGACTCAGCACCCGCCACATCGTCTTCATCGCCCTCGGCACGGCCATCGGCACCGGCCTGTTCTATGGCTCGGCGCCGGCCATCATGACCGCCGGCCCCGCCGTGATCCTCGCCTACATCGTGGCCGGCCTCGCCGTGTTCATGGTGATGCGCGCCCTCGGCGAGATGGCCGTCCGCGAGCCGGTGTCCGGCTCCTTCGGCGCCTATGCCCACCGCTATCTGAGCCCGTTCGCCGGCTTCGTCACGGGCTGGACGTACGTGTTCGAGCTGTCGATCGTGGTCATCGCGGACGTCACCGCCGTGGCCCTCTACATGCAGTTCTGGTACCCCGGCACCCCGGCCTGGCTGTGGATCGGCGCCTGCATCCTGTTCATCGGCGCCGTCAACCTCACCCATGTGGGGAACTTCGGCGAGCTGGAGTTCTGGCTCTCGATCATCAAGGTGGTCGCCATCCTCGCCATGATCGTCGGCGGCGTCATCCTCATGATCATGGGCATGAGCTACGACGGCGAGACCACCGCCGGCCTGCACAACCTCGTGGACCACGGCGGCTTCATGCCCGAGGGCGTGACCGGCGTACTGCTGGCCCTAGCGATCGTGGTCTTCTCGTTCGGCGGCATCGAGACCATCGGCATCACCGCCGGCGAGGCCAAGGACGCCTCCGGCGCCCTTCCCAAGGCCATCAACACCGTCCCGGCCCGCATCCTGATCTTCTACGTGGGCACCATGGTCGTGATCATGTCCCTCGTGCCGTGGAGCAAGATCACCGGCGAGACCTCCCCGTTCGTGGAGATCTTCGACACCCTGGGCGTGCCCTTCGCACCGCACCTCCTGAACTTCGTGGTGCTCACCGCCGCCGTGTCCGCAGTGAACGCCTGCACCTACTCGATCGGCCGCCTCCTGTACGCCATGGCCGGCGACGGGCACGCCCCGCGCGCCTTCCGCATCGTCTCCTCCCGCGGCGTTCCGTGGGCCGCAGTGGGCCTGGTGATCGGCGTGATGGTCGTCGGCGCCGTCATCAACACGATGAAGCAGGACGTGTTCGTGATGGTCGCCCAGGTCGCCACCTTCGCGGTGGTGTTCACCTGGACGATGATCCTCCTGACCCACCGCGGCATGCGGAAGACCATGGCCCGTCACGGTGAGAAGCCCGGGGCGTTCGCCCTGCCCGGCGGCGCCGTCACCACCTGGGTCACCCTGGCCTTCATCGCGCTGGTCATCGGTCTGCTCGCCTGGGACCCGCAGAGCCGCCAGGCCCTCGTGGTCGGCATGGTGTGGCTCGCCGTGCTCACCGCGGCATGGTTCCTCGGAGCCCGCCACCACGGCAACCGCAACGCCCGCACCGGCACGATGCCGCTCGCGGTCGAGGAGTACCGCTGACCTGAACCGCGGACGCGAACGGCCGGGTCGCCTTCCTGTGGAAGGTGACCCGGCCGTCGTCGTGAGAGGGTCGGCCGCCGGTCAGCTGCGGCCGGCCGAGCTGGAGCCGGAGCCGCTCGGCGGAGTCACGGTGATCACGTCGTCAGGGCCGGCGGAGGCCACCTGCGCGATGCGCTGCTTGCCCTCATGGCTCAGGGAGGCCCACCACGCCGAGGCGGTGGCCGGACCGTCCACGACCTCGTCGTCCGTGTCCAGGCCGAGGTGGCTCTTGATGGACGCCAGCTGCGCCTGCCGGCGGACCGCCTCCACACGCGCCACGGAATAGGACAGGGTGCGCAGGGTGGCCACGCACATCAGCAGCATCAGGACGGAGAACGGCAGACCGATGGTGATCGCGAGCGTCTGGATCGCGGACAGGCCGCCGGCCATCAGCAGGGCGGCCGCCATGAAGGCCGTGGCGATCGCGAAGAACAGGCGGATCCACATCTTCGGCTCCGGGTCGCCGCCGGTGGCGAGCATGCCCATCACCAGGGAGCCGGAGTCCGAGGACGTCACGAAGAACACGGCGGACAGGATGATCGCGCCGATCACCATGAGGGTGCCCGCCGGCAGCTGCTCCAGCACCTGGAACAGGGCGGAGTTCGCGTCGATCGAGCCGTCCGCGCCCACCACGGAGGCGTAGCCGGCCGGCTTCGCGGTCTCGTAGTAGATGGCGGTGCCGCCCAGGATGCCGAACCAGAGCACGGAGATCAGGGTCGGCACGGCCAGCACGCCCATGATGAAGGTGCGCACGGTGCGGCCGCGGGAGATGCGGGCGATGAAGATGCCCACGAACGGCGTCCAGGACATCCACCAGCCCCAGTAGTAGGCGGACCAGCCCGCCTGCCAGGTGTCCCCCTCGTCACCGAAGAAGGCGGAGACGTTCAGCGAGTCGCCGAGGAAGTTCTGCATGTAGGCGCCGAAGGACTGCACGATCTCCTTCAGCAGGAACGCGCTCGGTCCCACGATCGCCAGGAACAGCAACAGGCCGGCGGCCAGGACGAGGTTGAAGTTGGACAGCCACTTCATGCCGCGGGCCACGCCGGACACCACGGTGTAGAGGACAACCAGGGTCACCGCGCCGATCATCACGTACTCCAGCCACGCGGAGTCCTCGGCCACGATCCCGAGGGAGCGCAGGCCGGCGGCCATCTGGGTCACCCCCAGGCCCAGCGAGGTGGCGACGCCGAAGACGGTGCCGATCAGGGCGATGTTGTCGATCAGGTTGCCCCAGCCGCCGCGGGTGCGCCTCTCACCGATCAGCGGCTCGAAGGCCCAGCGCAGGGACAGCGGGCGGCCGCGACGGTGGATCGCCAGGCCGACGGCCACGCCCACCACGGCGTAGATGGCCCAGGGCTGCAGGCCCCAGTGCATGAAGGTGGTGGCCAGGGCGGACTGTGCGAGCTCGCCGGTGTTCGGATCCGTGGCGCCCACGTCCGGGCGCGGCGAGGTGAAGTGCATCAGCGGCTCGGTCATGCCGTAGAACACCAGGCCGATGCCCATGCCGGCGGCGAAGAGCAGGGCGAACCAGGACATGGTGGAGAACTCGGGCCCCTCGTCGGGGCGGCCCATGGTGATCTTCCCCTTGCGGGAGAAGCCCAGGTAGAGGCAGAAGAACACGAAGACCAGGGCAACGAGCGCGTACCACCAGGAGAAGTTCGCGATGATCGCGGACTGGACGGCGCCGATGCCGGTCTCCATGGCCTCAGGGAACGCCAGGGTCACGCCCACGAAGGCGAGGATGACCACGGCGGAGGGCCAGAACACCCAAGCCTTGAGCCGGCCGGTGCCGGGGACGAGCTCGAGCTCGTTGCCGCGGGGCTGCTCCGGGGTCACGTCCGTGTCGCCGGGGACGCCGGAGGCGGTGGCCGCGTCCACGGCGGCCTCGGTGGCTGGGCGGTCTCCCGGCGGGATCGATGGTTCAGTGCTGTTGCGGGAAGGCGGAGTTGAAGTCACAATGGCCGACCCTAGTGGTCAGGGCACAGACCTGTCATCTTCCCGTGAGTGGGGTCGCGGAAGGCAGGGAGTCGAAGCCTCCGGACGACGAAAGAGGCCCTCGCTTCCGCGAGGGCCTCTTTCTGAGGTGGTGGCTCCGACCGGCGTCGATCCGGTGACCTTACGATTTAGAGATCGCCGCTTTCGGGGGTTTCTGCGGGATACCACGATCTTCGATCACTGCTGGTCAGGGGTCGAATCCGATGTCAGGCTCTTCTGTGCTCTGTCGCTGAATCTGCGGAGTAGATGCGGGATCCTGGAGCAGTCTCAGCCGGACTGCTCGGCCCGGTGGCAGGCTGTCGTGTCAGTGCCGCATCGCATACTGAGCACATGGTCAAGAAGGTTACTCCCGCGCAGTTCAGAGCCGCGGTGAACAAGTCGCAGCGCCAGCAGAAGCAGGCGATCGACAAGTACAACCGGGAGGCTCGGCACTACAACGCGGCGGCCAAGAAGGCGGTGAACGACTACAACCGCGAAGTACGGGCGTACAACTCCAAGGCCCGCGCCCATAACGCCAAGGTGGAGAACCAGCGGCGCAGGCTCCAACAGGAGGTCCGGCGGCTCAACTCCCGCCCGGCGGCGACGACCTTCGTCACCTACCGCTCCTCCGTCGAGACGCTGACAACGTCGCCGAGTTGTCGATGTTGTGCGGCTATGACGATGACCTGGCGAAACAGGCCACGGCGACGTCGAATCGGATCCGGGGCCTGCTGACTCAGATCCACCCCGGACTGGAGACCGTCATCGGTCCGCACCTGGACCATCCGGCGATGCTGGCTCTATTGGCGAAGTACCCGACGCCCAAAGTCTTGCGTCATGCCGGGAAGCACCGAGTCGAGACGCTGCTGCGCAAGCAGGCACCGCGGGCGTGGAAGCGGTGGGCGACCGCGATCTTCACCGCACTCGACGGGCAGACGGTGGTGGTATCAGGTACCGACGCCGCCGGCCTCGTCCTGCCCCAGCTGGCCGCGTCGTTGGCGCAGACACGATCGTCGCGGGATGAGGTACTGGTGCGCATCGAGGAATTGGTCGAGGCGCATCCGCTTTTCGAACTCCTGACGTCGATGCCGGCAGTCGGCGTCAGGACTGCTGCGAGGATCCTGACTGAGATCGTGGGTAAGGACTTCGAATCAGCCGGACACCTCGCATCGTATGCCGGACTGGCACCGGTGACATGGCGATCGGGAACCTCGATCCGAGGAGATCACTCGTCCCGGCGGGGGAACAAGATCCTCAAACGAGCGTTGTTCCTATCCGCGTTCGCGGCGTTGAAAGACCCGCTGTCGAGGGCGTATTACGACAAGAAACGGGCCGAACATAAGAAGCACAACCAAGCCCTGATCGCGTTAGCTGTAGGAGGGCATGACGTTGTTGACGCGTGCCGGGGCCAGGGAGGCCGGAGGAGCACCCCCGCAGGAGGTATGCGGTCGATGGTAGTTGTAGTGATTCACCCAGACCTGCATGGCCTCACGCCGGGCCGTCTCTGAGGAGTACGGACGGGCGTAGAGGACCTCGTCTACCATCAGCCGGTTGTACCGCTCGATCTTGCCGTTGTGCTTCGGCGTGTACGGCCGGATCCGGTGATGCCGGCCCCCGAGCGAGACCACCTTCGCGGTGAAGTCCACGGCCCGGTAGTTGTTCCCGTTGTCCGTGATGACCCTGTCCACCGTGATCCCGTGAGCGGCGAAGAACGCACGGGCCCTGCAGAAGAACCCGATCGTGGTCACCGCACGCTCGTCCTCGAGTGCCTCTGTGTAGGCCAGACGGGTGAACCCGTCGATCGCCGAGTGCAGGTAGGTGTACCCGACCCGACGGCCTGCACCTCGCTTGGAAGCCCTCCCGGCCTGGCTGTCACGGCCGTGGGCGCGCCAGCCGCCCCCGTCAGGGATCTTCCCGATCTTCTTCACGTCCAAGTGGACCATGTGTCCTGGGGCCCTCGCGGTGATCTTCTTGGCCGGGCGTTGCCGCAGATCTTCTCCTGCCGGGGTCAGATCTCGTAGGCGGGAGATCCCGAGTCGGTGCAGCCACCGGCCCACGGTGCGAAGGCAGAGCTGGTGGCCCTGGGCGAGCAGGTGGTGATGGATCCTTCGTGCGGACCACTTGTGGTCCCGGCGCAGTGTCTCGAGCTCAGTGACCACCTCAGCATCGAGCTGGTCAGGGCAGTGATGGGGCCGGCTCGAACGGTCCTGCAGTCCTGCTGCGCCCTCGGCCAGGTAGCGGGCCACCCAGGTGGCCACCGTGGGCCGACTGACACGGAACTCCGCAGCCACGTGTGACTGCGGGATCCCGTCAATCAGGTGGCGTTGGACCATGCGCAGTCGGCCGGTAGGGGTCAGGGGTGCATTAGCGTGAGTCATGAGCGGGTCTCTTCTGGCAGGTGGGTGGTGTAGGAACTTCCATCCTGCGGGAGAGACCCGCTCGTCTCATCTCAGCCCGTGCCTCGTGGCAAGAACGTCATGACCCACAACAGTTAGCGCGCAGGCGCTGCAACGTGCTGTATGCGATGCTGCGCGACGGCTCCTACTTCCATACACCCGAGGTGGCGACCGCCGCCTGAACCGAACCGTAGCGGAGTACCAGATCAGTCCGGGAGCTGGTTCCCAGACCGATCATCCCTGCCTTTCGACTCCTACCGAATATTCTTGAAGAATCTGGCGGCTACCCCTTGACTTAAAACATAGGGGCACCCCCCCCAGACCAGCACGGGGATGAATGCGGCCCGAACTATCTCGATCGTGAGGTTGGCCTGGACGACGTCGCGGATGATGGCGCGGTCGCGTCATTAGTGTCGTCAAGGAGAGTGGTCCTGGTAGCGAAGGTGTGGTTCATCACGGGGGCGTCCAGAGATCTCGGCAGGATCTGGGCAGAAACTGCCCTGGAGCGAGGAGACAGCGTCGCGGTGACGGCGCGGGGAGTGGAGCCCCTGGCGGAGCTCGCCGATCGGTTCGGGGAGCGTGTGTTCGTGCGTGCTCTGGACGTGAGGGACCGGAAGGACGTGTTCGCCGCCGTCGCAGAGGTGCGCGAGCGCTTCGGCCGGATTGACATTGCAGTCGGCACGCGGGCTACAGCTACACCGGAGCGATCGAAGAGCTCGACTTCGACGAGGCCAAGGCGAACTTCGACACCAACGTCTGCGGCGCGCCCTGGTTCATGCAGGCAGCGGTGCCGGTCCTGCGGGAGCAGGGCGACGGACACATCACTGGGATAGGTGCGCAGGCGATCCCAACACCAGCCCCCGGCAGCGGCCTATCCGCGCCGGGTGTATCTGTGACGGCGTTCTGAGTAGACTCGGGTCGTACCGAGGGGTGTTCCGTCAAGGGGCTGAGATACCACTGGACGTTGTCAGCGTGGTGACCCTAGAACCTGATCCGGATCATGCCGGCGAAGGGACTGGTCTAGCAGGGCTTCTTTCCTTCGCTGGCCTCCACAATGGGAGGTCACAGTGTCTAATGCTGTCGTTCCTGACACTTCCTCATTTCACGCGTACCCAAGGGCTGCGG
The DNA here is from genome assembly GCA_047414615.1 of Micrococcus luteus. GTDB lineage: Bacteria > Actinomycetota > Actinomycetes > Actinomycetales > Micrococcaceae > Micrococcus > Micrococcus luteus_B. The sequence continues at coordinate 2,370,342 of CP179711.1, read as the reverse complement.
TCATTTCTGTCCTCATCAAAGACGACCATGTTCTTTTAGTGCGACGTGCGAACCCTCCCGATGCAGGATTCTGGGGTTTCCCGGGTGGGAAGATAGAATTCAAAGAAACAATCACCCGAGCCGCCGAACGCGAACTCCGTGAAGAAACCAGCATCATCGGTAAGGCCACCGGTGTCTTGACCTCCGTTGACGCGTTCAGCCAAGACGAAAACGGACCGTTGGACAGTCATTTCGTGCTCGTCGCCGTGCTCTGCCGGTGGCACTCGGGGCAACCCCACGCTGGCGACGATGCCCTCGAAGCGCGCTGGTTCGCCCTCGACGAAGTCGATGAAGCCCGGGTGACCCTGAGCAAGGATGTCGCGGAGGTCGCTCGGTACGCCGCCGCACAGCAGCAGAAGGAAGGGTGTTCATGACGATCTCCAACGTCCTATCCATCGCAGGAACCGACCCCACCGGTGGGGCAGGCATCCACGCCGATCTCAAAGCCTTCTCAGCGATTGGCACCTACGGCATGGCCGTGATCACCGCGGTCGTGGCGCAGAACACGCGCGGTGTGCGCGCGTTCATGCCCCTTGATCCGTCGTTCGTCGGTGAGCAGATCGATGCGGTGTTCGACGATGTGCGTGTCGACGCGGTGAAGATCGGTATGGTCGCCAACGCCGCCATCACCGAAGTCATCGCCGATCGCCTGCACCACCACGAAGCCGAGGCCGTGGTCCTGGATCCGGTGATGGTCGCCAAGAGCGGCGACAGGCTGCTGGACGACGATGCGGCGGCGGCCATCCGGGACACCCTCGTGCCGCTGGCCACGGTCATCACCCCGAATCTTCCCGAAGCCGCTGTGCTCCTCGATACCGAGGATGCCACCAATCTGCGGCAGATGGAGGACCAAGCCACCCAGTTGCGTGGACTGGGGTGTCAGTGGACGCTGCTCAAAGGCGGGCACCTCACGAACGAGACGGTCAGTGTCGACTACCTCGCCGGCCCCGACGGGGTCTCCACCTACTCGTCTCCCCGGGTCGAGACCCTCAACGACCACGGCACCGGTTGCACCTTGTCCTCGGCAATCACTGCGCTGCTGCCCGGCCACTCGGTGCCCGAAAGTGTGGACCAGGCGAAAACCTACCTGCAAGGCGCTCTGGTTGCCAGCGGTCGCCTCGACGTCGGCCAGGGGCATGGTCCTTTGCACCATTTCCACCAGTTCTGGCCGCGCGGGTAGGGATGTAGAACAGCCCCGCCTCGTTCCTCGCGTTCGGGGCCAACCACTTCGACTCATGAAAGGGGCCGTGACTATGACGCGAAAGATGTTTCTCGCAGGACCGTTCAAAGCTCTCGTCGATGCCGACACCCATGTGATGGGCGATGCCGAGATCGACTAGTACACCTCGATCATCGACTTCTTCGAAGCCCAGGGGTGGGATGTGCACTGCGCCCACCGCAGAGAGGGCTGGGGTCGTGAGTTCATGGAACCCAGCGAGTGCACAAGCATCGACTACAGGGAGATCGCCGCCTGTGATGTCTTCGTCGCGTTCCCGGGTGCACCCGCGTCCCCGGGCACGCATATCGAGATCGGGTGGGCCTCAGCCTGGAAGAAGCCCATCGTCTTGCTCCTCGAAGAGGGAGCTGAGTACGCGTTCCTCGTCCGGGGCCTCCCAGCGGTCGCCTACGTTGAGATGATGACTATCGATCCCGAGCAGCCCACCGCGCCACGCATCCTCGCTACGATCGAACGCGTGCAGGCAGGAGTCGTCAGTGAAGCCTGAGTATCCCGACCTCCACACGCTCTACCTGGATTCACTGCGACAGGTCTACACCGGGTTCGAATACCAGAACAGTCCCCATGGGCAGGACGAACGCGAAATCATCGGCTTCACCGCGCGCCTGACCAACCCCGCCCGGCGATATTGCTTGGCGCGGTCGCGTCGGCAGAACATCATCTTCAACTACGCCGAAGCACTGTGGTATCTCTCGGGGAAGAACGACCTCGACTTCATCCGCACCTACGCGCCCTCGATGAGCCGGTACAGTCCCGACGGTCTCAGCCTGCCGGGCACGGGGTATGGTCCCAAACTGCTCAGAGACGTCGGCGGCGAGACCGCGATCGAACGAATCGTCAACATCCTCAACGACGATGACCCTGCGAGCAAACGTGCCGTCCTGCAGATCTTTGACGACTCCGAAGACATCTACCGCCGCAACATCGACGTCTCCTGCACGCTAGCTCTCCAGCTATTGCGCCGTGACGACCGTTTGCACATGGTCGCGTTCATGCGCGCCAATGACGCTTACATGGGACTGCTCGACGACACGTTCTCCTTCACGTTCGTCCAAGAATTCCTCGCCTCGATGCTGGGACTGGCTCCGGGCGTGTACATCCACAACGTCGGCTCGATCCACATCTACGAAAAAGACCTCACCAAGGTGGGCAGCCTCCTCGACGGCGATGAGCAGACGATCGTGGAGGAACCCACCCTACTTCCACGGCTACCCTTGGGAGCGAGCCTGGACCGGGTGCACCAGGTATTGGACTTGGAGCAGTCGATCCGTGCAGACAAGCTCCCAGGCCGCGCACTGACGGCGTCTGACCTTCCAGAAGCGTGGGTCGACATTGTCCGCCTGTTCTGGATCCACCGGCAGATCCAATGTCAGCGACCAGTCGACCCATCGATGATCGGCGACCTCCACCCCTCCACCGGGAGCTGGTCGTGAATCGATGGCCCAGCATCGAAAACGCGAGCGTGAGGGCGGTGCAGCAGTGACGACATCATGGACGACTCCGGCAGTATCAGCAGGGTTCGATGCCTACGACGACTATGTCGAAACCCGACTCGCCTACACCTCGCTTGTGAACGACCTCCAGACCGCTTGCGGCCGAGAGGCGGTCGTGCTCGATTACGGGTGCGGCAGCGGAAAAGTCTCACGACGCCTCCTCGACGCCGGAGCCACAGCGCAGGTCATCGGTGTCGACATCAGCACCGGCATGGTCGCGCTCGCCCGGTCGCAGACCCCGCAACCGACGGCACGATTCCACACCATCGACAGCGGTCACGTACCCTACCCTGACGCCACATTCGATGCGATCGTGTGCTGCTTCGTGTTCATCAACGTGCCCACACGCGAGGAACTGAGAGCTATCGCCCGCGAACTCGCCCGAGTGCTCACGCCGACCGGCACACTCTTCATCGTCGACAGCAACCCGGCGGCCACAGGAATACCGTTCCCGACCTTCCGCAGTGGCGAGCCCGGCAGACGCTACCGCGACGGAGACGAACGCAGGGTCAGCTTGCAGATCCCCGGCACCGGGGTCCTCGAGCTTGTCGACCGGCACTGGTTCATCAGCACCTGCGAGGCGGTGCTGAACGAGGCCGGTTTCACAGTGGACCAGGTCACCGACCGCGGAGCACAATCGGTGGAGGACGTCGGCATGCAGTCGCCCATCGACCATCCACCGTTCATGCAGATCACAGCCCACCTCGCAGAGGTCTCCGAGCCCACGACCGGGGCTGGGTAGATGGCACGCGATCGTTCCTATCCGAAACCGGCGACACTGGCGGCAGTGGTCCGGGAAGGGCGAGTACTTCTCATCCGTCGGGCCAAGATGCCCGATGCTGGGCGCTGGGCATTCCCCGGGGGGAAGATCGAACCCGGCGAGACCGTGACCGCCGCGACCGTGCGCGAACTCGCCGAGGAAACAGGAGTGCACGCCACACCCGGGGATGTCTTCGATGCCGTCGACGTCATCGATGCCGACCACGATCTGCATTATGTTCTGATCGCGGTGCTCTGCCGATGGGAACGGGGGGAACCGGTCTCGGGCGATGATGCGCGCGAGGCGGCGTGGTTCACTCTCGATGAAATGGATGCGATACCGGTGGCGCAAACATTCGACGTCCGCGCTATCGCCGAAACCGCACTCGAGCTGGAACGTGAGCAACAAGAGCGTCCAAAGTAAGACAAACTGAAGCGCCCTGGGTTTCGTTCCGACCTGCTTCCTCAAGGAGGATCGGAAGGGACTGCTGCACGGATAGGTGACATCTGATCTGTGACGCTGTGAGGCGTTGCTGGAAGGATGTACACCGTGCCCAAGCCCCATCCCCAGGAGTTCCGCGACGACGTCGTGAACGTCGCCCGCAACCGTGAAGCAGGCCAAACGATCAAGCAGATCGCCGCGGACTTCGGCATCGCCGAGTCCTGCCTGCGCAACTGGATGCGCCGGGCGCACGTGGAAGAGGGCTCCACACCCGGAACGAGCGCCGCCGAGCACGCCGAGCTGCGCGAGGCCAAGAAGCGCATCCGGCTGCTGGAGCAGGAGAACGAGGTGCTGCGCCGGGCGGCGGCCTACCTGTCGCAGGCCAACCTGCCGTCAAAAGGCTCTACCCGCTCGTGAAGGAGCTCGCCGCCGACGGGGCGCCCGTCACGGTGACGTGTCGGGTCCTGAAGCTCGCCCGCCAGCCCTACTACCGCTGGCTCGCCACCCCGGTCACCACCGCCGAACTGGTCGAGGCCCACCGCGCCAACGCCCTGGTCGACGCCCACACCGATGACCGGGAGTTCGGCTACCACTACCTGGTTGAGCAGGCCCGCGACGCAGGTGAACCGATGGCCGAGCGCACCGCCTGGCGGATCTGCTCGGCCAACGGCTGGTGGTCTGCGTTCGGCAAGAAGCGGGGCCGTAACGGCAAGACGCCCGGCCCGCCGGTCCACGACGACCTATGCGCCTACCTCGACGAGCACGGCGGGACCGGTCACCGGTTCACCGCCCAGGGCCCGAACGAGTTGTGGCTGTCCGACATCACCGAACACCGCACCGCGGAAGGCAAGCTCTACCTCTGCGCGATCAAGGACGCGTACTCCAACCGGATCGTGGGCTACTCCATCAGCGACTGGATGAAGTCCCGGCTCGCGGTCGCGGCGCTCAACCACGCCGTCTCCCGCCGCGGTGAGGTGGCCGGCTGCGTCGTCCACACGGTGGGTTCAACCGGTCGTTGCAACACCGTTCGACGTGAGCGAGCGTAACTGCTCAGCGAAGACCTCCGCGGGCGTCTTCCAGTCCAGGACCTTCCTGGGCCTGTTGTTCAGGGTGTACGCGACTGCTGCCAGGTCTTCAGCCGACCACCTCGACAGGTCCGTGCCCTTCGGGAAGTACTGCCGCAGCACCCCGTTCGTGTTCTCATTCGTCGGCCGCTGCCATGGTGAGTGCGGGTCAGCGAAGAACACCTTCGTGCCCGTGGCCATCGTGAACCTGGCATGCCCGGCCAGCTCCTTGCCCCGGTCCCACGTCAGGGTCTGCCGCAGCTGCTCCGGCACGTGCGCCATCGCCTTGATCAAGGCCGCGGTCATCGCCTCGGCCCCGTACCCGGCCAGGGAGCGCCCGTTCTTCACCGCCGGCTGCTCACCCCATCCCTGCAGGCGGGGCAAGTGGACCAGGATCGTGGCCCGGCTGAAGCGCTCGACCAGCGTCCCGATCGCTGAACGCCCAGTTCCGATAATCAGGTCCCCTTCCCAGTGCCCGGGCACAGCACGATCAGCGGCCTCGGGCGGGCGCTTGCTGAACACCACATCCTCGGTGACGTGGCCCTGGGGCTTGTTCCGGGTGCGTGCCCGCGGCTCGCGCAGAGCCCGCCCGGTACGCAGACACGCGACGAGCTCACGCTTGAGCGCCCCACGCCCCTGGATGAACAGCGACTGATAGATCGCCTCGTGAGAGATCCGCATGGACTCATCATCCGGGAACTCCATAGGCAGCCGGCGGCTGATCTGCTCAGGACTCCACGCCGTGGACCACCGCCGGTCCGCCCGGCGCGGTTTCATCTTCCGCCCCTTGAACCCTGGCCCGACCGGTCCTGGCACGGCCACGCCACCAGGGCCCAGGACCACCCCGTTCAGCCGCGCCTGGACGTAGTCATGCAGCCGCTGGTTCGTGGCCAGTTTCGCCGGCTTGGGCCGCTTGGCTGCCTCCTGGGCCTTCCACTGCGCCACTGTGGCCCGGTACTCCTTCCTCCCGGAACGTGTGGCGCAGTTGCGGCGCAGCTCACGACTGATCGTGCCCGGGGCACGTCCCAGGGCACGCCCGATCTGGCGGACCCCGTGGCCCTGGGCGTGGAGGATCGCGATCTCCTCACGCTCAGCGAAGGACAGGTACCGGCCGGTGGGCTCGGCCAGGGGCAGTGGGCTCATCCCGCCAGCGTGGCGGAACCAGCGCGCCCCGACGGGCCAGGACACGCCCACCCTCAGGGATGCCTCGACCGTGGTGACGCCGGTGGCGATCACCCGCCAGAACTGGCGTTGGACATCCCGTGAGGGCTGCGGCCTGCCCGGAGAGCGCATCGGGGCCCGCAACGCCCGATCCGCTCTCCACTGCCGGCGTGTGCCCTCGGGCACGTCACTGATCTTCCTCGCCCAGTCCTTGCTTGCCATCGCCAATACCTCCAGTGATTCCGGGGGTGTTGCGACGACCGATTGAATCCACCCACGGACCGAGGATCGCAATGTCGATCCCGGAAATTTCGTGCGCGCCCTGCACCGCCACGGCATGGTCGGCTCCATGGGCCGGGTCGGGGCGGCCGGGGACAACGCCGCGATGGAGAGCTTCTTCGCGCTCCTGCAGAAGAACGTCCTGGATCGCCGCCGGTGGGCCACCCGCCAGGAACTGCGGCTCGCGATCGTCATCTGGATCGAACGGACCTACCACCGCCGCCGCCGGCAAGCAGCCCTGGGTCGATTGACCCCCGTCGAATACGAGACCATCATGACCACAGTTGCCGCTCAGGCAGCCTGACCCACCCAGTCACCTATCCGTGCAGCAGTCCCAGTTCCTGAATACGGTCTAAGGAGTCCGGGCACGGAGCAGCGAAGAACTGCCGGTCGACCCTGAGCGGCATGATGTCTCTGGCTGTGGGCAACGGGGCGATCCCCGTCAACCCCGTGCGAGACGTCGAGCGCATCTCGAGTCCGAAGGGCCGCAAGGGTGCCACTGCTATCGCCCCTGAAGAGCTCCCTGGTCTCCTGGCCAAACTCAGGGCAACCCCCAGCCTGATCGAGCAGGACACCGTCGAGCTGTTCAAGTTCATGGTGGCGTCGGGCTGGCGTGTCGGAGAGGCCTGCGCCCTCCTCGCCTCCCCGATCGACTTCGAGGGCGGCACGGCCGAGGTAGCGGCGACCAACGTACGCGTACGAGGCCAGGGAATCATGAGGCAGCCGCTGCCCAAGACGGATGCGGCCTGGCGAGTCACGCCCCTGCCGAGCCCGACCATGCGCCTGCTGCGTCGTCGGCACGATCGACTGAAGGGCCACACCCCCCCTGCTGTTCCCGACCACGCTTATGAGGCTGAGGGACCCTTCAAACACTCAGCGGGAGCTGCGGGACGTCCGTGACACCCTGGGCTACTCGAAACTCGCAACCCACTCGTTCCGCAAGACCGCGGCGACGATGCTCGGCCGGGCGGGGATGTCCGCTATCGAGGTCGCCGCCTTCCTCGGCCACGCAAACCCCTCGATGACCCAAGACGTGTACCTGAACACCCTCAAGGGCGACACCCGCGCCGGCGTCATCATGGAGGAGCAGCTGGCTGGGGTGATCTGAAAATGCGGGGTTTGTGCGGGGCGGCTGACTCTTAGAAACAGAAAACCCCCGCCGTGGCGGGGGTTCCGTGGCTCCGACCGGCGTCGATCCGGTGACCTTTCGATTTTCAGTCGAACGCTCTACCAACTGAGCTACAGAGCCCGATGACTCATCGTCACCAAGATCCTCCGTCACCGGCATTCCGGTGTTCGGAACATCCGAGCGACCCTGACGGGACTTGAACCCGCGACCTCCGCCGTGACAGGGCGGCGCGCTAACCAACTGCGCCACAGGGCCTTGTTCTGTTGTGGTGTCGCTTTCGCAACGAGTAGAAACTCTACCAGGGAGTATCCTGCGTGTCCAAACCGGCAGAGTGGTGATCTCCGCCACGCCCAGAGGGCGGGTGGTCTGGGTACCCCCAACGGGATTCGAACCCGTGTCGCCGCCGTGAAAGGGCGGTGTCCTAGGCCACTAGACGATGGGGGCCTGTCCGAGTCGAGAATCCCGAGTTGGACTCCCCGAGTCTAGAGTGGGCCGCCAGGCCCCGCAAATCCCTCCGGCCCGACGTCGGGCCGATGAGACCGCCCACAGGAGTGCTGTGACGCACGAGCCGTACACCCCCGACGACCCCCTCGAGGACCCCGCATCGCCCCCGACCGGCCCGTCCGCCCCCGAAGGAGCCCGCCTCGCGTGGATGAGCGAGCAGGAGTTCGACGACGCCGTCTCCGCCGCCCTGCGCCGCATCCCGGACGAGCTCGCCCGGCTGCTCACGAACGTCGTGGTGGTGGTCGAGGAGGAGTACGAGCCGGAGCCCTGGGAGGACCCGGACACCGAGCTGCTCGGCCTCTTCGACGGCTACTCGCTCGCCGAACGAGCCGAGGCCGCCTGGCAGCTGCCGGACCGGATCGTCGTGTTCCGCGGTCCCCTGACCCGCCACTGCCGCTCCCGCGCCGAGCTCGAGGACGAGATTGTGGTGACCGTCATGCACGAGGTCGGCCACTTCTTCGGCATCGAGGAGGACCGTCTCCACGAGCTCGGCTGGGGCTGACGCCCCCTCCCGACGACGAGACCCCTCGCCGCTCACGGGCGGCGAGGGGTCTCGTGCAGGTGGGGGACGCCGTCGGGAAGGCCCGAGGGGGGGTCAGGCCGGCTGATCCGGCAACGGACCGAAGTCCTTGCGGGAGGCCAGGCGGGCGTCCTCACGGAACGGGACGACCAGCACCGGTCCCTTCGCGTGGACGGCCACACCCTGGCTGGTGGAGCCCAGCAGTGCGCCGGCGAAGCCGCCGAGGCCACGGGTGCCGACCACGGTGAGACGGGCGGTCCTGGTCTGCTCGGCCAGGACCTCCACCGGGGCGCCGTCCAGCAGCTCCGTGGTGACCGTCAGGTCCGGATACTCGTGGCGCAGCCACGCGGCACCCTCCTCGAGGCGCTGCCGCAGGTCGTCGATCATGGCCTGCTCGTCCACGGACACGGACAGCCAGGCCGTCGAGGCGGCCACCGGGGGGACGACCGAGACCAGGTGGAGCGGCGCCCGACGGATGAGGGCCTCCTCGGCTGCCACGAGGGCAGCGGCACGGCCCTGCTCGGAGCCGTCCAGGCCGACCACCACGGGGGCGTCGCTGCCGGCACGGGTGGCGTCCTCGCCGGCCGGGATGATCGCGACCGGGCAGTGGGCATGGCCCGGGAGCGCGGAGGACACGGAGCCGAGCAGCCGGCCCAGGAAGCCGCCACGGCCGCGGGCACCGGAGACCAGCAGGTCCGCGTCACGGGAGAGGTCCACGAGGACGCCGGCGGCGTCGCCGATCTCCACGCGCAGGGTCGGCCGGACACCGTCGGCCTCCAGCTTCGCCTCCACGGTCTTGAGCATGGCCACCACCCCCTCGCGCAGGGCGGCGTCGTCCGTGAGCTGCCCGCCCACCTCACCGGCGTAGCCCCAGAAGGCCGGGACGGTGTACGCGGTCACGAGCGTCAGCGGCAGGTTGCGGGCACCGGCCTCTCGCTGGGCCCAGCGGGCCGCGGAGATCGACTGGTCCGAGCCGTCCACGCCCACGATGATGCCCAGACGACCGCCAGGCTCCGGGCCGGCGGCGGGAGCGGTGGTGTTCGGTTCGGTGGGCATGCGGGGCCTCCTTCGGCAGCGGCGGTGCCGGGATCCGCGGTGACCCCGGCGGTGCCCTTCCAGCCTACTCCTGTGCGCAGGCTCTGTGACCGGGGTATCAGCAGGGTCAGGGGCCCGGCCGTGCCCCGGCGACGAACCTCTCCACCGAGTCCACCAGGTGGGCTGGCACCGGGTCGGAGAGGAGGGTGCGCGCGAGGGCGGACCGGCCGCCGAGGGTCTCGTCCGTCAAGGGAAGGTCCGAGGCCGCGGCGATCACATTGCCGCGCCGCCGGCCCTTGAGCATGGTCGGGTCCGCCATGAGCTCCACATGGGCGAAGACCTCGCACAGCGCGGCGGCCTCCTGCCGGACGGTGGTGAGGTCCGGCCCTCCCCCGATGTTCGTCACGTACACCCCGCCTGGGGTGAGGACCGAAGCGGCGGAGGCGGCCGCCGTGCAGCCAGTGAGGTGCTCCGGGGTGACGTGCAGGGCACCCGGTTCGTCCGAGGCGGGGGCGAAGACGTCCCGGAAGACCACCTCGCGGGTGTCCGGGCGCATACCGGCCATGACCTCGCCCGCCTCGCCCACCCGGATCTTCAGCTGCGGGGCGCGCGGCAGGTCGAAGTGCGTGCGGGCCAGCCCCGCCAGGCCGGCGTCCAGCTCCACGGCCAGCTGGTGGGCCTGCGGATAGACGGCGGACACCCAGCGGGCGAACGTGCAGCCGGCTCCGCCCAGGTGCAGCACCCGGATCCGCCGGTCCGTGGGGAACCGGTGGCGCAGCACCGCGGCGGCCCAGCGCATGTACTCGAACCCCAGCACCTCCGGGGTGTCCGGGTTCAGCTGCGAGGACTCCGCGCCGTTGACCCGCAGCAGCCACGCGCCCGGGCTCCACGGGTCCGGCTCGATGGTCGCGGTGCCCGAGCTGATGGGGAAGGAGCCGGCCTCGATCATGGGTCCATCCTCCCGCACCGGCGGGCCTTGCAGCAGCGCCGCAGGCCGGCTCCGCTCAGCCGTGGCCGGTCGGCTGCGCTCATCCGCGGGCGCCGTGCTCCTGGTCCCGGGCGCGCTCGATCGCGGCCTCGAGGCGCTCGAGCTTGCCGTCCAGCTCGCCGGTGTGCCCCGGGCGGATGTCCGCCTTGAGTACGAGCGAGACGCGGGAGCCGTAGCGACCCACGGCCTGCGTGGCCTCCTTGACCACGGCCATGACCTCGTCCCACTCCCCCTCGATCTCCGTGAACATCGCGGAGGTGCGGTGCGGCAGGCCGGAGGCGCGCACCACGGCGACGGCGGCGGCGACGGCCTCGTGCACCGAGGCAGAGTCCTCGCTCCCGGCCGGACGGACCAGGGACGGGTCAGAGGGGGCACCGGACGGGGCGACGGAGAACGCGACGATCATGCCGCCCAGTCTGCCCCGCCCGGCCCGCGGTGTCAGCCCCTCGGCGAAGCGGAGGGAGACGACGACGGCACCCGCCTTGATGAGGCGGGTGCCGTCGTCGTGGGGCCGGCTCCGGAAGGATTCGACGATGTTCCCGAACGACAGTGCCGGGAGAGGGGCGTCAGGGGCGGGGCCGGTTGCCGTCGTCGTGCCGGTCGGCGGTGCCGGCGGCCTGCTCCCCGTCCCGGTCGCCCCGGGCCTGCGGGGCCGCGCCCTCATCCAGGTACTCGCCAGTCTCGTAGTCGTAGCCGACCTCGTTGCCGTCCTCGTCCGTGCGCTGGTACCAGTCGGTGACCTCGGCCGCGGTGGAGTCGAAGTCGCCGCCCACGGCGTACGGGCTGTCCGCGGCCACCGGCTGCACGGCGAGCGTGAAGTCGTCGCCGTGGTCCTCGATGCCGTGGCGGACCGCCTTCTCCAGCGCCTCGCGCTGGTAGTGCTCGCGGATGGCCTGCGGGTCGTTGCGCAGCTCCTTGAACAGCGCGATCGCCATCAGCACGATCACCACAGAGAACGGCAGCGCCGTGATGGTGATGAGGTTCTGCAGGCCGGTCAGGGCGGTGTCGCCGCCGGTCAGCAGCATCACCACGGCGATGCCCGCCATACAGACCGCCCAGAACGCGGTCACCAGGCGGCGCGGCTGCGGGGCGCCGCCCTGGGACAGCTGCGAGTTCACGACCGACGCCGAGTCCGCGGTGGTGATGAAGAAGACCGCGAGCATGAAGATCACCACGGGCGCCACGAGCCCGCCGCCGGGCAGCTGGTCGATGACCGCCCAGAAGATCTCCGCCGGCGCCGGCAGCGAGTCCGCGGTGCCGTCCGAGGCGATCGAGCCGTTGGTGCGCTGCAGCCAGATGGCGGTGCCGCCGATGATGGTGAACGCCGCGATGATCACCGCCGACGGGATGAACAGCGCACCGAGCACGAACTGGCGGATGGTGCGGCCGCGGGAGATCTTGGCTACGAAGACGCCCACGAACGGCGCCCAGGAGACCCACCAGGCCCAGTAGAAGGTGGTCCAGGAGGACAGGAACGCCTGCATGTCCTCGCCCTGGGACATGTTCGCCCCGAGCATCGCCGGCCCCTGCCCCACGTACTCCATCATCACGCCGGGGATCACGTTCAGCAGGAACGCGGTGGGGCCCGCCACGAAGAAGAACACCGCCAGGCCCATGGCCAGCACCATGTTGATGTTGGACAGCCAGCGGATGCCGCGGGCCACGCCCGAGACCGCCGAGATCACGGTGCCGATGGTGAGCAGGGTGATGATGCCGATCGCCACGGCGTTGCCCTCCATGGACCAGCCGGTGACGATCTGCACGCCCTGGCCGATCTGCAGGGCGCCGATGCCCAGCGAGGCGGCGGTGCCGAACAGCGTGGCGATGATCGCCAGGGAGTCGATCAGGCGCGCGCCGAAGGACTTCGGGTCGTCGCCGCGGTTGAACAGTGGCATGAGGATCGAGCTCATCAGCGGCACGCGGCCGCGGCGGTAGGACACATAGGCCACCGCCAGGCCGACCATCGCGTAGATCGCCCAGGCATTGATGCCCCAGTGCATCGCCGCCTGGGCCATCGCGCCGGTGATCGCCTCCGTGGACGCCGGCTCATAGGCGCCCGGCCGCGGGGACAGGTAGTACGTCAGCGGCTCGTAGGGGCCGAAGAAGATGATCCCGATGCCGATGCCGGCGGCGAAGAGCATGGCCGCCCAGGACGCGGTGGAGTACTCCGGACGCTCCCCGTCCAGGCCGAGGGTGATGCGGCCGTAGCGGGAGAACGCCAGGGCCAGCAGGAACACCACCATGGCGATCGCCAGGGCGGAGAACACCCAGCCGAGGTTCTGCATCACCCAGCCGAGTGCCGCCGAGGACACCTCGAGCACGGTGTCCGGCTGCATCACGCCCCAGAGCACGAAGCCCAGGATGAGGACACCGACCACGCCGACGATCACCTTGTCGATGCCGTAGCGGACCTTCTGGTCCTCGATCGAGACGCCGGGCACCAGTGCCGGGTGGATGTCGTGCGGGTAGGTGACCTCTTCGATGAACTTCGAGGGCGTCAGCCGCCCCTCCCGCGGCGGCGACTGGATGCGGTCGTGGGGCGGCTGGCCGTCCATGACGGAGTCCTCTCATAGCGTGCGGGGTTCGTCTCCATTCTGCATGGTCGGGCCGCAGCCGCCTTCGGAGCCGGGGCACGCGGCGCCCGAAGGGCCCCCTGACCCGGGGAGGAACGACGACGGCACCCACCTCGGTGAGGCGGGTGCCGTCGTCGTGGGGCCGAGTCCGACAGGACCCGGCGGTCCCGGACGCGGCCGTCCGGGAGGAGCCGTCAGGCGCCGCCGCCGAACAGCGGCTGCAGGGCCTTCCAGAGCTCGTTGGCGCCGAGCACGAGGAAGACCGCGGTCGTGGCGCCGAGCAGGATGTTGTTCACCCAGCCGTTGCGGAAGCGGGCCGGGACCTTCTTCGAGTTGTTCAGGAACAGCAGGGTCACGGCCAGGAACGGCATGAACAGCGCGCCGAGCGTGCCGTAGAGCAGGATCAGGAAGATCGGACGGTCCAGGAACAGCAGGACCATGGGCGGGATCGTGATCCACAGCAGGAAGAAGCGGGCCGGCACGGAGGACAGGGACGGGGCGTCGTCCTGGTCCAGCCGGTCCGCCGGCTTGCGGAAGTTCGCCCAGAAGTCCGCGAACATCAGGGAGACGCCGTGCCACACGCCCAGCAGGGAGGAGAAGGACGCGGCGAAGAAGCCGACCAGGAACACGGTGGCCCAGGCCTGGCCGTAGCGGTCCGCCAGCACGGTGCCGACGTCCAGCAGGCCCTTGTCTCCCGAGGAGATCGCGATGCCCGCGGAGTGCAGCAGCTCCACGCCCATGATCATCGTGGCGATCACGAAGATGCCGGTGAGGATGTAGCTGGTAGCGTTGTCGAAGCGCATGACCTTCATGTACTTCGGGACGTTCCAGCCCTTCTCGCGCAGCCAGTAGCCGTAGGCCGACAGGGTGATGGTGCCGCCCACGCCGCCGGCAAGGCCGAGGACGTAGAACATGACCTCCGGGTCTCCGGACGGGATGCGCGGGATCAGGCCCGCGAGGATCTCCCCCACGTTCGGGGCGGTGAGCGCCGCGGAGACCATCACGGTCACGAACATGACGCCGATAAGGACGGTCATGAGCGTCTCGATCAGGCGGTACTTGTTCAGCCACACCAGGCCCAGGCCGATCAGGCCCGCGGCGATCGCGAAGACCTTCGCGTCGATCCCCGGGAAGAGCGCAGCCAGCGGCAGCGCGGTGGAGGACATGGCGGTGGCGCCGTACACGAAGCCCCAGATCAGGATGTAGGGCGCGAAGTAGACGGTGGTCCAGACGCCGAGCGTGCGCCAGCCCTGGAAGATCGTCTTGCCGGTGGACAGGTAGTAGCGGCCGGTGCCCTCCACGAGCACGATCTTCAGGATCACGCCGAGCACCACGGCCCACATGAGCATGTAGCCGTAGCGGGATCCGGCGGTCAGCGTGGCAACCAGGTCGGCGGCACCCACGCCGGTGGCGGCGGCGACGATGCCGGGGCCGAGCGAGTTCCACTTCGGCTTGACGGGCTTCTCATTGATCTCGGCCTCGGTGAACCCGACGATGTCCGGGTTGTGCACCGGATGGCCCGAGTCGACGCGGCTGTGCGAGGCCATGCCTGTCCCCTCTCTCTGGGTCGGCCCCGGAACCCTCCGGCGGCGGCCCACGACGCGTGATGATCGGGGCAATCGTAGCGCCCGTCACCGAGGGGTGCGACACATGTCACGAAAGACGACGGCACCCGCCTGACCTAGGTGAGTGCCGTCGTCGGGAGGACGGGGGTCAGACGTGGGTGCCGTCCGCCTCCACGGCGATGCCCAGCTCGTTGCCCGGGATCGAGGCCAGCAGACGGCGCGTGTACGGGTGCCGCGGGTTGGTGAAGACCTCCTCGGAGGAGGCCGCCTCCACCAGCTCACCGTCCTTCATCACGCACACGTAGTCCGAGATGAGCCGGACCACTGCGAGGTCGTGGGAGATGAACAGGTAGCTCAGCCCCAGCTCCTCCTGCAGCTCCTTGAGCAGGTCGAGGATCTGCGCCTGGACGAGCACGTCCAGGGCGGACACCGGCTCGTCACACACGATCAGCTCCGGGTTCAGCGCGAGGGCGCGTGCAATGGACACACGCTGGCGCTGGCCGCCGGAGAGCTCGGTGGGATAGCGGCGGTAGAAGTGCTGCGGCAGCGCGACCTGGTCCATCAGCTCCAGCACGCGCTTCCGGCGCTCCTTCGCGTTGCCGCGCCGATAGGCCTGCAGCGGCTCCTCGATGATCCGCCCCACCGTGAACATCGGGTTCAGCGAGGAGAACGGGTCCTGGAAGACTGCCTGCACGCGCTGGCGGAAGTCCTTGAGGTCCCTGCCCTTCAGGCCCAGCACGTCCTTGCCGTCGAAGGTGATGGAGCCGGAGGTCGGCTCGATCAGCTTCAGCAGCATGCGCGCCGTGGTGGTCTTGCCGGACCCGGACTCGCCCACGATGGACACGGTCTTGCCGCGCGGGATCTTCAGGGAGACGTCCCTGGTGGCGTAGAAGTCGTCCTGCCCGCGGATCGGGTAGACCTTCGTGAGGTCGTTGATCTCGACCAGCGGGGTGAGGTCCTTCTTCTTGAACGCCACCGTGGAGATCGCCGCGGTGTCGTCCGGTGCCAGCTCCTGCGGATCCGGGTCGAAGGACTCCGGCAGCAGTCGGGCGGCGGCCACGGACGGGGCGGCCTTCACCAGCGACTGCGTGTACGGATGCTGCGGGGACTCCAGGATCTGCTGGGCGTCGCCGTGCTCCACCACCTTGCCGCGGTGCATCACCACGAGGTGCTGGGCGCGCTCGGCGGCCAGGCCGAGGTCGTGGGTGATCAGCAGGACCGAGGAGCCGAGCTCCTTCGTCATCTCGTCGATCTGGTCCAGGATCACCTGCTGGACGGTCACGTCCAGCGCCGAGGTCGGCTCGTCCGCGATCAGCAGCTTCGGCCGGCAGGCCAGGCCGATCGCGATCAGCACGCGCTGGCGCAGGCCGCCGGAGAGCTCGTGCGGGTACTGCTTGGCCCGCTTGGCCGGGTCCGGGATGCCGGCCCGCTCCATGACCTCGAGGGCCTTGTCCTTGACGTCCTTCTTGGTGGCCAGCCCGTGGGTCAGCAGGGTCTCGGCAATCTGCTGCCCCACCCGGGTCACCGGGTTGAGGTTGGACATCGGATCCTGCGGGACCAGGCCGATCTTGCCGCCGCGGATGTGGCGCATCTTCGACTCGGGCAGGCCGACGAGCTCCTGGCCGTCGAACCTGATGGAGCCGGAGGACACCTTGCCGTTGCCGGCCAGCAGACCGATCGCGGCCATCGCGGTGGTGGACTTGCCGGAGCCGGACTCGCCCACGATCGCCAGCGTGCCGCCGGCGGGCAGGGTGAGGTTCGCATCCTCCACGGCGTGCACGGAGCCGTGCATGGTGGAGAACTCGATGTTCAGGTCCTTGATCTCCAGCAGCGGGGCGCTCTGGTCTGCGACGTGTTCGCTCATCGTCCGATCACCTCGTCCGGGACTTGGGGTCGAGGGCCTCGCGCAGGGACTCGCCCAGCAGCGTGAAGCCCAGCGCGGTCAGCGCAATGCAGGCGCCCGGCAGGAACGCGAGCCACGGGGCGATGCCCAGCTCAGCCTGCGCATAGGTCAGCATGCGGCCCCACTCGGCGGTCTCCGGGCGTCCGCCACCCAAGCCCAGGAAGGACAGGGCGGCCGCGTCGATGACCGCGGTGGCCAGCGTCAGGGTCGCCTGCACGATCACCGGGCCCACCGCGTTCGGCAGGATGTGGGACATGGTGATGGTGCGGCGGGACAGGCCGAGGGTCTGCGCGGCGAGCACGTAGTCCTGGCCCTTCTGAGAGAGCATCGAGGAGCGCAGCAGGCGCGCGAAGATCGGCACCTGGGAGACACCAATCGCGATCATCACCGCATTCGGGCTCTGGCCGAGCACCGCAGCGATGGACACGGCGAGCAGCAGGTTCGGCACCGAGAGCAGGATGTCCACGATGCGCATGACCACGGAGTCGACCCAACCGCCGAAGGCGCCGGCGATCAGCCCCAGGGCCATGCCGCCGATCAGGCCGAGGGCGGTGGAGACCACACCGATGATGAGGGACGCCTGGGCGCCCCAGATCAGCTTGGACAGGACGTCTCCGCCGAAGCGGTCCAGGCCCAGCGGGTGGCCGTCGAGCTCACCGGGGCCCGGGATGGCGCCCGGGGTGATCTCACGTGCACCCGGGACCGCGGTCCCGGGGTACGGGGCGATCAACGGCGCCAGGACCGAGACCAGGAGGAACAGGACCACGATCACGAAGCCGGCGATCGCCGCCGGGTTCCGGCGTAGCCGGATGAAGGAGTCCTTCCACAGGCTCGTGCCGCGGGTGTCCATCCCCGGCTCGGAAGTCTTCTGCGTCTGCCCGGCGGTCACGGACTCCTCGGCGGCCGGTCCGCCGGGGGTCAGGTCCGCACCCGGGGCACCGGAGGGGTTCGGGGGGAGGTTGACACTCATGAGACACGCACCCTCGGATCGATCAGGCCGTACGAGACGTCCACGACCAGGTTGATGAGCGAGTAGATCAGGGCGACCAGGATGATGAAGCCCTGCAGCACCGGGAAGTCCAAGTTGAAGATCGCGTCCCACAGGAACGACCCGATGCCGTTGAAGGCGAACACCGTCTCCGTGAGCACGGCGCCGGAGATCAGCAGGCCCAGCTGGAGGCCGAGCGTGGTGACCACCGGCAGCATGGCGTTGCGCATCACGAAGCGGTCCCGGATCAGGCGCGGCGCCAGTCCCTTGGCCTTCGCGGTGCGCACGAAGTCGGCGTTCTGCACCTCGAGCACGGAGGCGCGGGTGATGCGGGCGATGATCGCCAGCGGGATCGTGCCCAGGGCGATGCCCGGGAGGATCAGGTGGGTGATCGCGTTCCAGGCCGCGTCGTACTCACCGGTGATCAGGCCGTCGAACACGTAGAAGTTCGTGTAGTGGGTCGCATCGATCCGGGCGTCCTGGCGGCCGTCGGTCGGCAGCCAGCCCAGCTCCACGGCGAACACCCACTTGAGCAGGAACGCCAGGAAGAACACCGGCACCACCACTCCGAGCAGGGAGAGCACCACGGCGAACTGGTCCTGCCACTTCCCCACGTGCTTCGCCGCCCAGTAGCCGAGCGGGATGCCCAGGACCACGGCGAAAACGATCGCGAAGATCGACAGCTCGAGGGTGGCGGGGAACCGGGCCACGAACTCGTCCATCACGGGCCGGCTCGTCAGAATCGAGTTGCCGAAGTCGCCCTGGAGCATCTTGCCCATGTAGGTGACGTACTGCTCCAGGATCGGCTTGTCGAAGCCGTAGGCGGCGTTCACGCGGGCGACGGCCTCCGGGGTGGCCTTCTCACCCAGCAGGGCGGTGGCGGGACCGCCAGGCAGGGCACGGACCCACCAGAACAGCAGCAGGGACAGGCCGAAGAGGGTGGGGATCAACAGCAGCAGGCGCTTGCCGATCATTCGCAGCATTCCGGTTCCTCACGGAAGGGTACGGCGGGAGGCGGACGGGACGGGCCGTCGTCGTTCCTCCCCTTCAGGCGGGAGACGCCCTCCGGACCCGAACATGCGCCGGGCGCACGAGGCGCTCGGCGCATGTCCGGACCGAGGGGGTCAGATCACTCGGAGAGCTCGATCATGTTGTAGACCTCGTCGTTGACCGGGCTGGCCGGGTAGCTGGTCACGCGCTCGGAGAAGGCGAGCGACGGGGCCGGGTGGGCCAGCGGGATGGACGGGACGTACTCGGAGATCATCGTGTTGATCTCCTCGTACTTCGGGGTCTGCTCGTCCAGGTCCGGGATCTGGCGGGCCTCGGACAGGGCCTTGAACAGCTCCGGGTTGTCGAAGCCGAACTCCGGCTTCTCGCCGCCGAAGAACACGCCCACGAAGTTGTCCGTGTCGTTGTAGTCGCCTGTCCAGCCGAGCAGGTGGATGCCGTGGTCGTCCGTGGCCTGGATCTGGTCCAGGTAGTCCGGGGACCACTTCTGCGGCTTGGCCTCGGTCTTGATGCCGACCTCCTTCAGCTGGCCCGAGAGGTTGGAGAACACCTGCTCCGGGGTCGGCATGTACGGGCGGGAGACGCCGGTCGGGTAGTTGAAGTCGATGGTGAAGCCGTCCTCGTAGCCGGCCTCCTTCAGCAGCTCCTTGGCCTTCTCCGGGTCGTACTCGTACTTCTCCACATCCTCGGTGTAGCCGTTCACGGAGTCTGGGATGAAGTTGATCGCGGTCTTCGTGCCCTCCGGCAGGGTCTGCTTGACCAGGGCGTCCTTGTCGATCGCGTAGGCGATCGCCTGGCGCACCTTCACGTCCTTGAGCTCCTCGTTCGCCTGGTTCAGGCCGAGGTACAGGATGGTGAACGGGTCGCGGTTCATCACGTTGAAGCCGGCGTCCTTGAGGGACTGCACGTCCGCCGGGGCCACGAGGTCGTAGCCGTCGATGCCGCCGGACTCGAGGGCCTGACGGCGGGCCACCGGGTCGTCGATGACGCGGAAGTTGATCTTCTGGACCTGGCCCTGCTCGCCCCAGTAGTCCTCGAAGGCGGAGAGCTCGATGTTCTCGCCCACGTTCCACTGGTCGAACTTGAACGGGCCGGTGCCCACCGGATGCTCGCGGGCGTACTCGGAGAGGGTGGGGGCCTCGGCGGAGCCGCTGATGTCGTCCGCGCCGTACTCCTCCATGGCGGTCGGGGACTGCATGGCGAACGCCGGCAGGGACAGGGACGCGATGAAGCCCGCGAACGGCTGCTTCAGCTTCACGGTGGCCTTGTGGTCCTCCGTGGCCTCGCAGGACTCGTACACGGCGTCCTCCGGCTTGTCCTTGAAGCCGCGGAAGAGCTTGCCGTAGTAGTACGCCAGGGACTCGGACTGGGCGATGCCCTCGAACTCGTACCAGCGGTCGAAGTTCGCGCAGACGGCCTCGGCGTTGAACTCCGTGCCGTCGTGGAACGTGACGTCCTTCTTCAGGGTGAACTCGTAGCTCAGGCCGTCCTCCGAGGCCTCCCAGGACTCGGCGAGCAGCGGCTCCGGGTCCGCGGTGCCCTCCTTCACGCCCACGAGGCCCTCGAAGATCTGGCGGGAGACGCGGAAGGACTCGCCGTCCGAGGCGAAGGCCGGGTCCAGGGTCTTGGGGTCCGAGGAGGCGGCGAAGATGAACGTGCTGTCCACGTCGCCGCCGGAGCCCGAGCCGCCGGCGTTGTCGTCACGCTTGGACTCGGCGCAGCCGGTCAGGACGAGGGCGGCGGACGCGGTGACGGCCGCGGCGGCCAGGAAACGGCGCTTGGGGGTGCGAGCGGGCATGGTGCCTCCAGGTCGGTGCGAGTGGTCCCCGAGTGACGCTCCTCACGCACCGGGGTTGCCCGTGATCATACTCACACATCGAGCAGACGGTGAAGGTCCACGGCATGTTCCCGCGGTGTCAGCGCGTCCCGGAGAGCCCGTGGGAGGCGCCGATCCAGGACCCGCACCGAACGAGACCTCTCGACGAACCAGAAGAAACGGCTGCTTCAACCGGGTCCGAAGCGACCATTCTCTCTGGTTCGGCGGGAGGGGCCGCACCGGGAAAGGTCAGGCCAGGGCCACGCCGTCCGCCGCGCGCTCCCGGCGCATCTCCTGCAGCACGCTCCGGACCTCCGCCGGACGGTTGGTGGTGACCTCGGGGATGCTGTGCGCGGCGAGAAACGCCACGTCCTCCGGCAGGTCCGCCGTCCACACGCGCAGGCGCCGGCCGGCCGCGGTCCAGGCCTTCACGTCCGCCAGGTGACGGCGCACATAGGCCACGGACGGCCCGGCGAGCTGGACCCTGCCGCCCCAGACGAGCGCCTCGTTGCCGGCGAGCGCGCGGTGCATCGCCGCCTTCACGGCCGCCCGCGTGACCGGTCCGCGGGCCAGGCGGGAAGCCGCCGGCTCCGGGTCCACGTCCACGAGCGCGCAGAGGGCGTCCGGGCCGGTCATAGGGGCCAGGTGCCGCAGGGATCCGGGGTCGAAGGACATGAAGGACACCTGCACGCCGGCGAGCATGGCGGTCTCCGGGTCCCAGCCGTGGGCCACGAGTTCGGCGAGGACGCGCTCCTCCAGCTCGTGGCCGAACGGCGAGGGGTGCTTGAGCTCCACCGCCAGGCGCAGCGGCCGTCCGGCGGACACGGCGATCTGGAGCAGGTCGGCGAACCGCAGCAGCTGCTCGTCGGACCGCCCGTACTCGCCGGGCAGACCGGCGGGGTGCCAGCCGTGCACGTCCAGGCGGCGCAGCTGGGCGAGGGTGTGGTCGGAGACGGCCCCGGTGCCGTCGGAGCAGCGGTCCACCGTCGGGTCGTGCCAGCACACCAGCTCGCGGTCCCGCGTGAGACGGACGTCGCACTCGAGGCCGTCCGCGCCCACGGCCAGGGCATGGAGGTAGGCGGCGCGGGTGTGCTCAGCGAAGTCTGCGGACGCGCCCCGGTGGGCGATCACCAGCGGTGTCATGGCCCCGACGCTACGGACCGGACGTGACGGCGCGGTGAACAGCGGGCATGGTGCGGACCACGGGCACCCGGCCATCCGGCACAGGCCGCCGGCCATCCGGCACAGACAGCGTCCGTCGGTGCTGGTTCAATGGTCGTCACCGCTGGTCGCCGTCGGCCGGGGGCCGCCCCCCCGACGACGGCCCCGCACCCGTTCCGCCCCTGCTCACCGCCGGCTGTGGCCGCGGTGGGCCACCCCAGCCCAGGAGCCCCTGCAGTGACCTCCTCCCCCGCCTCCGGCACCCCGGCCCTCGGCATGGCCGGGATGGACCCGGCCGTGGACGCCCGTGCCCGCGACCTGCACCGCATGAAGGCCGTGGCCACGGGACTTCTGGTGGTCCTGGCCGTCGTGTTCGTGGTCGCGTTCGTCCTCCAGGAGCAGCACCCCTGGCTGTCCTACGTGCGTGCCGCGGCGGAGGGCGGCATGGTCGGCGCGCTCGCGGACTGGTTCGCGGTGACGGCCCTGTTCCGGCACCCGATGGGAGTGCCCGTACCGCACACCGCCCTGATCCCACGGAAGAAGGACCAGCTCGGGTCGGCACTGAAGGACTTCGTCCAGGAGAACTTCCTGGACTCGGACGTGGCCCGGGAGAAGGTGCAGGCGCTGCAGGTCTCGGCGCCGCTGGGCCGGTGGCTGCGCACCGAGGAGAACGCCGCCCGTGTGGCCGTGCAGGTCTCCGCGGCGGCCCGCCAGGCGGTGTCCGCGGCGGACGACGAGGTCATCCAGGACCTGCTCGGCCAGCTGGTGCAGCGCCACATGGTGGAGCCGGACTGGTCCCCCACACTCGCCGGCGTGCTGGAGGACGTGCTGGCCGGCCGTCACCATGACACGCTCGTGGATCTGGTGGTGGAGAACACCGGGGACTGGGTGGCCTCCCACCCCGAGGTGTTCGTGGAGACCGTGAGGCGGCGGTCCCCGGAGTGGAGCCCTGAACTGGTGGACCGGCTGCTGGCCGAGCGGCTCCACGCAGAGCTGCTGAAGTACCTCGCGGGCATCCGCCGGGACCGGGATCATGAGGCGCGCCGCTCCGTGGACCAGTGGCTGGCCCAGGTGGCCGAGCGCATGCGGACGGACCCGGGCACCCGCGCGTCCGTGGAGCGGCTGAAGCGGAACCTCTTCGCGGACGAGCATCTGCGGGGCTGGCTGCACCGGGCCTGGAACGGCCTGTCCGAGTCCCTCCTCACGGCCCTCGAGGACACGTCTTCAGACCTGCACCGGGCCCTGGTGGCCGGGCTGCGGGACCTCGGCGGTCGCCTCGAGGAGGACCCGGCCGTGCGTGAGCGGGTGGACGCCCTGGCGCGTCAGGCCGCCGCCTCGGCGCTCACCGAGTACGGGCCGGAGCTGACCGGGGTGATCGAGGAGACGGTGCGGCGCTGGGACGGCGAGCAGACCGCCCGCACGCTCGAGCTCTTTGTGGGCAAGGACCTGCAGTTCATCCGCATCAACGGCTCCGTGGTGGGTGCCCTGGCCGGGCTCCTCATCCACACGCTCGCCACGCTGCTGCTCTGAACGCACGAAGGGGACGACGCACGGACCGGTGAGGGTCCGTCGTCGTCCCCGTGCCGGCGACGCCACCGTCAGGGGAGGCGCCGCCCGGACGTGGGCCGTCAGGCCTTCTTGTCCTTGTCCTTGCCGCCGAACAAGCGGTCCTTGAGGCCGTCGAAGAAGCCCTCGTCCTCCTCGGCGTCCGCGGCGGCGGGCCGGCCGTCCACCGGGGAGGCCACCGGGTTGCCGTCCAGGTCCACCTGGCCGGCGAGCTCCTGCTGGGTCTTCTTCTCCAGGGCGCGGAGCTCCTTCTCGTCCTCGTCCGGGTCGGTGGTCGGGTCCACGACCTCGCCCGGCAGGGTGGCCGGGACCGGGCCGAAGAGGGTCTGCGCGGACTTCACCACGGCCTTGCCCATCGCCCGGTTGCCGACACCGCCGATCACGGCGCCCACACCGAACGGCACGGCACGGCCGAAGAACCCGGCGCCCTGACGGACGAGCATCTTCCGCATGAACTTCTTCTTCATCTGCTGGACCAGCAGCTCGGACATGCCGCCCTGGCCGCCGATGCCCATGAGGGCGGACAGGCCCGCGGCGTTCGCGGCTCCGCCCGGCATGGTGGAGCCGCCGCGCTGGCCGCTGGCGAACTCGCGGAGCATCTTCTTGCCGTCGTCGCCGAGCATCACGGCCATGACGAGCGCCTCGGCGCGCCGCGGGTCCTCGGTGGTGATGCCGTGCAGCTCCGCGATGGACTGGGCGTAAAGGGCGGTGGTCTCCATAAAGCCCACCACCGCGGCGGCGGAGAGACCGAGGGCGGCCACGGTGCCGATGCCCGGGATGATCGCGGTGCCGCCCACGGCGGCGCCGGCGCCGGTCACGGCCAGCAGGTACTGGTCCGTCAGGCGATCCGCGAGCTGTGCGGGGGTCTCGTCCGGGTTCTTCTTGTGCAGGCGCCGGATGTTGGCCAGCACCAGCGGGCGCTGGACCTTGATGGCCCGCTGCACGGCCTTCTGGAACCCGTCGGTCGGGTTGCCGTCCTTGTCGAATGCACTGTTCATCGCGACGTTCATCGCCTTCCCACCGGCGAGGCGTCCGAGCATGGAGTTCTTTGCCATGGCGGACACAGTAGCCCCAGGTCCGGACGGCACGAGAGGCCTGGGACGCGTTGTGCGCCCAGAGCGTGACGAACCCGCTCCCCGGCGCAGCCGGCCCCGGTCCTCCGAGACGCCGGGCCGGTCAGGAGGCGAGCACGTGCTCCAGGAAGATCTTCACGTCCCGGCCCATCTCCGGGCTCACCGAGTGCAGGATCCCCGGGTAGGTGCGGGCGGTCAGCCGGGTGTGCTCGTGCACCCAGGCGTCCGTGTACGCGATCGCGCCGTCGTGGATCACCGGGTCGGCCGGGTCGCGGCCCCAGAAGAAGGGGCGCGGGCCGGGGCCCTCCGGAGGCGAGTCGAGGGTCTCCAGCAGGGCGTCCTGCAGGACGAACCCGGCCAGCCCCACGCCGCAGGCGAACGCCTCGGGGCGGACTCGGACGGCCGTCGTCGCCATGGCCATGCCCTGGGAGAACCCGAGCACGGAGACGGAGCGGAAGCGGTGGCGGGTGACGGCCTCGTCCGCGAGGACGTCGTAGACGCGATGGACGGCGGCGAGCACCTGGGCGAACTCGCCCTTCAGGGACAGGTCCAGCAGGAACCAGCCCCAGGCACCCGGGTCGTCCGGCAGGCCCTCGGTGGCATCAGCGTCGATCTCCAGGCCGCCGCGGACGGCCAGTCCAGTGCACCGTTCGGGGAGCATCGGGAAGAAGCGGGCCGCGGCGCGGCGCTCGTTCGTCCCGTAGCCGTGGAACACGAGGACCAGGTCAGAGCCGTCGCGTTCGGACGCCGGACGGGACCAGAGCACGTGGCTTCCGCTGGCGAGCCGCTCGGATGCGGGCAGGGTGGTCCCGGACATGATGCAATCGTAGCCGTGACCAAGCACACCACGGCCCGGGCCTCGGCTGCTGTGGCGATCCGCCCGCCGTTCGAGTTGTATACGGCGGCGCTGCGGCGCATGCAGCACCACCTGCCGCCGGCGCCGGTGGCCCTGCTGGACATCACCTCGTTCCGTGCCAACGCCGCGGACATGGTCCGGCGCGCCGCCGGGACGCCCATCCGGGTGGCCTCGAAGTCCCTGCGCATCCGCAGGGCCATCGAGACCGCCCTGGCCGAGCCCGGCTACGACGGCGTCATGGCCTTCACCCTCGCCGAGGCCCTCTGGCTGCGCGAGTGCGGGCACACGGACCTGCTGGTGGCCTACCCCACCGTGGACCACCGTGCCCTCGGTGCCTGGGTCCGCTCCGCCGAGGCCCGCGCGGCCGTCACCGTGGTGGTGGACTCCCCGGAGCACCTCGAGCTGATCGAGGAGGTCCAGCGCGAAGCCGGGCTGCACCCCTCCCAGTTCCGCGTTCAGATGCCCCCGCTGCGCATCTGCCTGGACCTGGACGCCTCCTGGCAGCCCACGCCCTGCGACTGGATCCGCTTCGGCGCCCTCCGCTCCCCCGTGAAGACGCCGAAGCAGGCACGGGCGATGGCGGAGCGGATCATCGGCACCCCGGGCTGCGCGCTGGTGGGCGTGCTCGCCTACGAGGGCCAGGTGGCCGGCCTGCCGGAGGGCGGCGGCCCCCGTTCCTTGGCCGTGCGCGGCATCAAGGCCGCCTCCATCCGGGACCTTTCCTCCCGCCGCGTGGAGATGGTGCAGGTGATCCGCGAGGTCGCCGTCCGCCACGGTGCGGAGCTCGAGTTCGTCAACGGCGGCGGCACCGGCTCCATCGAGTCCACAGTAGGCGAGGGAGCCGTCACCGAGATCGGCGCGGGCTCCGGCCTGATGGGCCCGGCCAGCTTCGACGGCTTCGCCCGCTTCGACCTCCGTCCCGCCAGCTTCTTCATCTGCCCGGTGGCTCGACGCCCCGCCCCCACGGTGGCGACCGTGACCGGCGGCGGCTGGATCGCCTCCGGCGTCCCGGGACCGGACCGCTCGCCCACCGTGGCCTGGCCCGAGGGCCTGCACCTGTCCGTCCAGGAGGGCGCCGGCGAGGTGCAGACCCCCCTGCGCGGCCCAGGCGCCCGCACCCTGACGCTCGGCGACCCGGTGTTCTTTCGCCACGCGAAGGCCGGCGAGCCGGCCGAACATCTGGCCGCCGTGGCCGTCTACTGCCAGAGCGAGGACGAGATCGTGGACGTCTGCCCACCTACCGCGGCGAGGGGAAGGTCCTCCTGTGAGCGGCCGGGGCACGACGACGGCCGCCTCCTCCCGCAACTGGGGCTGTTCCGCGACGTGGTCACCGTCGGCGACCGTGCGTCCGGCGGGACTGGACGAGCTCGCCTCCGTGGTGGCGGAGACAGCCGCCCGCGGCGGCCGGATGAAGCCGATCGGCGCGGGGCACTCCTTCTCCCCGATCGCGGCCACGGACGACGTGCAGCTGGACCTCGGGGCCCTGAGCGGGCTCACCGGGGTGGACCGGGCCGCCGGGCGGGCGCGGGCCCGCGCCGGGACCACCCTCTTCGCCCTCGGCCCGATGCTCGGCGCCCACGGCCTGGCCCTGGCGAACATGGGGGACATCGACCGGCAGACCGTGGGCGGGGCGATCAGCACCTCCACCCACGGCACGGGACTGCGGTACACCGGCTACTCCGGTATGGTGACCGGCCTGGAGCTCCTCACGGCAGACGGGTCACTGCGCTGGGTGGACGCCGCCCACGAACCGGAGCTGTTCGAGGCCGCCCGGGTGGGCCTGGGCGCACTCGGTGTGGTCACCGAGGCGGAGTTCGCGGTGTGCGAGTCCTTCCTGCTGCGCGCCGAGGAGCAGGCCGAGCCGATCAAAGAGACGGTCGCCCGGTTCGAGGAGCGCTCCCGGGCGGCCGACCACCACGAGTTCTACTGGTTCCCCGGCACCGGCCTGGGCCTGACCACGACCAACACCCGGCTCCCTCTCGGCACCGGCCTGGACCCGCTGCCTCCGCTGCGCACGGGGTTCATGGACGGGGTGCTCGCCAACGGCGTCTACGAGCTGATGTGCCGCCTGGGCACGATGGCCCCGCGGACCGTGCCCGCGCTGAACCGCCTCTCCTGCCGCGGCCTGGACCGGCGCACCTACACGGACGTGTCCTACAACGTGTTCGTGGCGGACCGCTCGGTGCGGTTCCAGGAGATGGAGTACGCGCTGCCCCTGGAGGCCTTCGCAGAGGCGTTCGAGGCGCTGCGTGAGATCAGCGCCGCGATGTTCCGGGACGGGCGCGGGGTGTCCTTCCCCGTGGAGGTCCGCACCGCCGCGGCCGACGACGTCTGGCTGTCCACCGCCCACGGCCGCGACTCCGTGTACATCGCCGTGCACCGCTACCACCGCGAGGACCCCACGGAGTACTTCCGCGAGGTCGAAGACCTGTTCGTGACCCTGGGCGGACGTCCGCACTGGGGCAAGATGAACACCCGTGACGCCGCCTGGGCCGCGCAGGCCTTTCCGCGCCACGCGGACTGGTGCCGGGTGCGCGATGCGGTGGACCCGCAGCGCATCTTCACCAACGCCTACGTGGACCGGCTCTTCGGGGCCTGAGGGCGAGTCAGCGCCCCGCGGATCTGCGCCGAACACCACGCCCGGCCCCACCGGGCCGTAGAAGCCGAGCCGGAGCGTCGGCACAGAGAACCGTAGGATCTTCCTGGGCACCGAGGGGCCGCCACGGAGACGTGCCGAGACGCCACCCTGCGGTGGCATCGCCACCTGCTCGCGGACCTGCCCGCCCCGACCTGCGACGACGGCCCCTGACCGGGAATCTTCCCGGGTCAGGGGCCGTTTTCGGGTGGGCCCTGCGGGGATCGAACCCGCGACCGGCGGATTAAAAGTCCGATGCTCTGCCAGCTGAGCTAAAGGCCCATGCCCGGCCACTCGACCGGGCCTGTCGAGTTTATCGCAAGGCACCGGCTCCTCCAGAGGTGCGCCTGCGCTGCGCCCGGGGCGGGCCTGCGCGCGGACCCCGCCGGGCAGTACCGTGGAGGCGCCCGTACGCACCCGGTGCGGGCGCCTCGGAGAGGTGAGCGGCCGTCGTCGCAGGTCACCTCCGGCATCCGCCGCACGCGAACGAGAGGAGCACAAGATGGCCGTGCACCGTGCCGCCGGCCGCAGCGCCAGCTCGACCGCGTCCGGGCTGACCCGCCACCACCGTCCACGCCTGTCCACCCCGGACGAGCTCACCCGGTTCGCCGGCGGCGAGGACCCCGCCGAGGTGGCCGCGGCCGCCTCCCGGCTCGCCCATGCCCTGGTGACCGGCGGGCAGACGGAACAGGACCCGGACGTGGTGGAGCGGCTGATCGGGCTCGTGGAGGAGCTGGGCATCGCCACCGTGGCCGAGCTGTGGGCGGACGCCCCGCCGGTCTCCCTGGCCGGAGCGCTCTGGCGCCTGTACGCCCTGCACGAGGCAACCGCCCGGGACGGCGAGTCCTGGGCGGCCTGGTACCGCGCCGGACATGACGCCCATGTGGCCCGCGCCGTCGCCGGCGCCGTGGAGCCGCCCGGACCGGAGGAGCTGCGCCGCCTGACCACCACGATCCTCACGGGCGCCTACCGGGCCGAGATCGACGTGGCGTTCGAGCGGGCGGCCGCCTACGCCCGCGTGGTGTCCCTGGGCCAGACCCACCATGCGGCGGACCTGGAGCTCGCCGCGCCCGAGCACGCCGCCCGCCTCACCCGCCGTGCGGAGCGGCTGCTGGCCACGGCGGAGGCACTCGAGGCCTCGGCTCGTCGCTGGCGCTCCGGATCGCTAGACTGATCTACAGCGGTGCCGGGCTGCTGGTAACCCCGGGCTCCAACATTCTGCCGCTGCGAGCGGCCTTCCGCCGAGAGGCGTTCCCGGTCCGGCACCGCGCCCCCTTCCACCTCTATCCTCCGCACTCGACCGGCCCGGACGGACGCACAGGACCTCCCGCGTCCCCGAGTTCAGAGACCCGTCAGGAGAGGCCCCATGGCGCAGCGCCGCACCTGGCTGACCACCCGCGACACCCCCGCCCTGCTGCACATAGCGGACCTCGCCGGCGCCCTCGGCCACTCGGTGCACACCGTGGCCCAGTCGCCGGCCTCGGAGGGCCCAGCCCGGGACGGGGTGGACCGTGACCTCGCCGACCTGGATGCCTCCGCGTCCGCGTCCCTGATGTCCTTCCTCACCGCGCTGCGCAGCGCCTACGTCACGCCGCTGCCCCGGGAAGACCTGTACTTGCTGGCCTCCGGCATCCACCACGCGGTGCAGCGGGTGGTGGCCGCCGGCATCCTGGTGCACCACGGCCACATGGACGAGCTGCCGTCAGACGCCTTGGACATGCTGGAGACCATCGGCCGCCAGTCTGAGCTGCTGGCCGAGGCCACCGGGCAGCTGCGGGACCTGGACGCCCTCGAGGAGACCTGGATCCAGCTCACCCGCGCCTCGCGCCGGACGGACCGCGTCCTGGTCCAGTGGCTGGCCTCGCTCGGCGAGGACCTGCTGCAGCGCGAGTTCAACCGGCAGCGGGAGGTCGCGTGGGCGCTGCAGTCCGCCATCGAGGCGCTACGGGACGTGAACACCCACCTCGGCGCGATCCTCGTGCGCGAGTCCTGAGGGGCCGGCTGTGATCGTCGGCCTCGCCCTGACGTTCCTGGCCGTCTGTGGCCTCGGCGCCCTCACCGGCTTCCGGGACGCCCCCAACTCGGTGGCCCTCGCGGTGCGCTTCCGTGCCCTGTCCCCGCGCATCTCCCTGCAGCTCACCGCCGCCATGAAGGCGTTGGGCGTGGTCTTCGGCACGGTCCTGATGACGCTGTATGCGGCGTTCTTCCTGCACCCGGAGACGAACGGTTGGCCGGGCCTGGCCACCACGGGCGTGGCGATCCTCGTGACGATCGGCTGGGGTCTGCTGATGTGGTGGCACCGCATCCCCGGCTCCACCACCCATTCGCTGATCACCAGTCTGTGGGGCACCACACTCGCCGCGCACCTGGCCGTGGGCACGGAAGAGGTGCAGCGCATCGGCTCCTACGTGCAGTGGGAGCTGTTCGTGGGGCTGCTCGTCTCCCCCCTGCTCGCGTGGGCGGCGGCGCGGCTGCTGACGCGCCCGCTCGTTCGACTGAGCACCACGGGCTCCACGGTCCGGGTGCAGCACCGGGCCCGTCTGGCGCTGGCCGTCTCCACGTCTGCGTCCGCCTTCGGACACGGCATGCAGACCGGTCAGCGGATGGGCATCCTGTGGGGGCTCGCGCTGGGAAGCGCCGGCATGGGCGGCTTCGAGGTGCTGACACCGGCGCAGCTGTGGACATGTGCCGGCGTGTTCGCCGCGGCAGTGGCGGTCGGCACCCTCGGCGGCGCCTGGCGCATCTCCTGGACGCTGACGGAGCGCCTCGTCTCCCTGGACCCGCTGCGTGCCTCCGTGGCGGCCGGGACGGCAGCCGCGTGGCTGTTCTTCGGCTCCCTGCTGCTGCACATGCCGATGTCCTCCACCCACATGACCGTCACCTCGATCGTGGGCGCAGGCCAGGACCAGACCTTCTCCTCCGTCCGGTGGGGGCCGCTCGCCCGGGTCTTCCTGTGGTGGGTGGCCACCCCGGCGGTGTGCCTGGTGCTGTCCTTCGTCCTCGCCAGCGGCGTGCTCGTGTTCGCGTGAGCGCTCGGACTCGGCCTGCTGCCGCATTTCGGGGGCGAGACTTCCCGGAACTCCTCCCGAATTCCGGGAAGGTTCGCCCTCACCCCGTCGGTCAGCCGCGCTGCCGCACCACCGGCATCCCCCGGGTGTCCAGGACGTGCAGCAGACGCTCCTCGGCGTCCTCGCCCGGCTCGATCCCGCGCGGCAGACGGAACAGGAACACCATGCCCAGCAGCCACCAGGCGCCGAGCAGCACGTACGACAGCACGTGGATCTGCGCCGGCATGCCCGGGATGTACAGGGACAGCAGGAAGGCGGTCAGGACGACGCCCGCGACGCCCAGCACGGTGCCGGTGGTGCGGCCGCCGGCGGCGAACGGACGCTCCATGCTCGGCTCGCGGCGGCGCAGCACCAGGAAGACCACGCAGACCATGAGGTAGGTCAGCACGATGGACGGCGAGCCGGAGTCCACGAACCAGCCCAGCGCTCCGGCGCCGAGGAACGGGGCGACCACGGACAGGGCGCCGATGAACAGCACGGCGTTGGACGGGGTGCGGTACTTCGGGTGCAGGCGGCCGAACCAGCGCGGCAGCATGCCGGAGACGCCCATGGCGTACATCAGCCGGGCGGCCCCCATGAGCAGGGCGATCCATGAGGTCAGGATGCCGGCCAGGCCGCCGAGGAGCAGGACGTTGCCCATGGCGGGGCTGGTGAAGAGGGCGGCCATGGAGTCGGCGGTGGCGAGGTCCGACTCGGCGAGCTGCTCGGCCGGCATGGCGGAGCCGTTGGTGAGGACCACCATGGCGTACCAGAGCGTCGCGCCGGCGACCGTGATGACCACCATGCGGCCGATTTTCTTCGCCGGCATCCTCAGCTCCTCCGCGGACTGCGGGATCACGTCGAAGCCGACGAACATGAACGGCACCACGATCAGCACGGTGAAGATGCCGGCGGCGTCCGTGAAGAACGGCTCCATGTTGGACACCGATCCGCTGGTGCCCGCTCCGAAGATCAGCAGGAGGCCGATCGCCAGCAGGGCGCAGACCACGATGGTCTGGACGATGCCCGCGAGCTTCACTCCGATGTAGTTGATCCAGGTGATGACCACCGCGGCGCCCGCGCCCACGAGGGCCCAGACGAGGTACACCGGGGTGCCGAACGCGTCGTAGAGGTGCACGGACTCGATGCCCGGCCAGAGGTACCCGACGGTCCGCGGCAGCGCGACGGCCTCGAAGGCGACCACGGAGATGTAACCGCCGGTGATGCCCCACGAGCCGACGAAGGACCAGCGGGCGCCGAGGCCGCGCAGCAGGTAGTGGTGCTCTCCGCCGGCCTTCGGGATCGCAGACACGAGCTCCGCGTAGACCAGTCCGACCACCACCATGATGGCGCCGCCGCCGACCATGGCGATCACGGCGCCGAGGGTGCCGGCCTCCCTGAGCCAGTCTCCGGCCAGGACGACCCAGCCGAAGCCGATCATCGCGCCGAACCCGAGCGCGTAGGCGTCGAAGGAGCCGAGGACACGCTTGAAGCCGGCGTCCTCGCCGCCATGGGCGCGGGCGGAGGGGGCGGGTGGATGCTGTGGTGTGCGAGTGGACATCGAGGCTCCCCTTCTGGTCGGTGCGACGCCGGACCTTCGGGGCCCCAGTCCTCGGAAGTGCGGCGGGATGTGATCGACCCTACTCGCCCGGTAAGTGATCTGTGGCACATGACAGTCGGATGCCACGCATCACAAACGCCAGAAGACCCGTCCATCTGCGGAGGGAGGGCGAAGGTTCCCGGAATTCCCGCTCGCATTGCGGGAAGGCTCGCCTTCCCTTCCCCCGGATTCCGCACCCGGAGGACAACGACGACGGCTCCGTCACCTCGTGCGGTGACGGAGCCGTTGCGCTGGGGTGCCTCCGGCGGAGGCGGTGCCGATCAGCCGAAGCGGCCGGACACGTAGTCCTCGGTCTGCTGGTTCGAGGGATTGTTGAAGATGACGTTGGTCTCGTCGTACTCGATGAGCTTGCCCGGCTCGCCGACGCCGGCGATGTTGAAGAACGCGGTCTTGTCCGCCACACGCGCAGCCTGCTGCATGTTGTGCGTGACGATGATGACCGTGTACTCCTCCTTCATCTCGTTGATGAGGTCCTCGACGGCCAGGGTGGAGATCGGGTCCAGAGCCGAGCACGGCTCATCCATGAGGATGACCTCCGGGGACACGGCGATGGTGCGGGCGATGCAGAGGCGCTGCTGCTGACCGCCGGAGAGGCCTGAGCCCGGCTTGTCCAGGCGGTCCTTGACCTCGTTCCAGAGGTTGGCGCCCCGCAGGGACTTCTCCACGATCGCGTCCGCGTTGGAGCGGGACAGGCGGGTGCCGTTGAGCTTGTAGCCGGCGAGCACGTTCTCCCGGATGGACATGGTGGGGAACGGGTTCGGGCGCTGGAAGACCATGCCGATCTTGGAGCGGACGGCCACCGGGTCCACCCCGTTGGCGTAGATGTCCTCACCGTCGAGCAGCAGGGAGCCGTCCACGTAGGCGCCCGGGAGCACCTCGTGCATGCGGTTGATGGCGCGAAGGAAGGTGGTCTTGCCGCAGCCGGACGGGCCGATGAAGGCGGTGACGGAACGGGGGGCGATCTCGATGTTCACGCCCTCGACGGCCTTGAACTTGCCGTAGAAGACGTCAACGTCGATGGCCTGGATGCGCTTGGACATGTGCGGTATTCCTTCTGGGGAGTCGCTGTGGAGCGGGAGTCTGTGGGCCTGCGGTCCGGCACGGGGCTTCACGCCCCGTGCCGGACCCGGTCAGCGGCCCTTCTTCGGGGCGAACGCCTTGGCGATCACGCGGGCGATCAGGTTCAGGCCCATGACGATGATGATCAGCACCAGGGCTGCGGCCCACGCGCGCTGCAGGGACGGATCCGATGCGGTCGGCGAGGTCGGGGCGACGAGCTGACGGTAGATGAACACCGGCAGGGCGGTCATCCACTCGTCGAACGGGTTCCAGTTGATGCTCATGGCGTAGCCCGCGGTCACAAGGATCGGCGCGGTCTCACCGGCCACACGGGCGATGGCCAGGGTGACGCCGGAGGCGATGCCGGAGATCGCAGTCGGCAGGACCACCTTGAAGATGGTCCGCCACTTGCGCACTCCCAGTGCGTAGGAGCCCTCACGGAGCTCGTTCGGCACCACACGCAGCATCTCCTCGGTGGAGCGCACCACCACGGGGATCATCAGCACACAGAGCGCGATCGCCGCGGAGAAGCCCATCTTCACGGCCTGCATGGCTGCCGGGCCGGGACCCATGACCAGCTCCATGACGACCTGCATCATGGCAAAGGCGAAGAGGCCGGCCACGATGGACGGGATGCCGGTCATGACGTCCACGAAGAACATGATCGCCCGGGAGAACCAGCCGTCCTTGCCGTACTCCACCAGATAGATGGAGGTCAGCAGACCGATCGGTACGGAGATGATGGTAGCGATCAGAGTGATGACCACCGTGCCGATCAGCGCGTGCACGAAGCCGCCGGGCAGGGCGCCGGCGGCGTCGCCGGCATCGCGGTACGCGGCGTCGTCGGCGCCGGTGACGCCCGCCATGTCGAAGAACAACACCTGCGGCTGGGTCACCAGCGTCGGCAGGCCGGTGGCGGCGACGGACCAGATCACGGAGACCAGCGGGATCAGGGCGATGATGAAGGTGCCCCAGACCAGGTTCCGCCAGAGGTTGTCCGTGGCGCGGCGCCGGGTCTCCAGCATGTGGTCCACCGCGTACATACCGATCACGTAGAACAGTCCGACCAGGACGGCGAAGCCGGCGATGGCGAAGCCTCCGCCGGTAAGGACGAAGACGAGGACGGCGGCCAGCGCGAGGGCGCCGGCCAGCACGGCCATCCACGCCCACGACGGCTTCCGGCCGGAGTGCAGGGACGTGCTGTCCATGCGGATCTTCTGGTCTCCGCGGCCGCCCGGGCCGCCGGAGCCGGTCTGGGCGGGAGTGTGGTTCACAGTCGTGCTCATCAGTTGGCCCCCGAGAATTCCTTGTGCTTGTTCACGATCCAGCGGGCGACCATGTTCACGATCAGGGTGATGATGAACAGCATCAGGCCCGCGGCGATCAGCTCGTTGAGTCGGATGCCGAAGGCCTCCGGGAAGTTCAGCGCGATCTCGGACGGGATCGTGGCGTTGGCGCCGGACTCGACCATGGACCAGGTGAACAGGCCCGGGGACAGGACCAGGGTGACGGCCATGGTCTCGCCGAGGGCGCGGCCGAGTCCGAGCATGATCGAGGAGATGATGCCGGCCCGGGCGAACGGGAAGACGGTCATCTTGATCATCTCCCACCGGGTGGCGCCGAGGCCGAGGGCGGCCTCTTCGTGAAGCTTCGGGGTCTGGGAGAAGATCTCACGGCACAGGGCGGTGATGATCGGCAGGATCATCACCGCGAGCACCACGCCCGAGGTCATCAGGGTGCGGCCGGTGGTGGTCACGGAGCCGCCGAAGATCGGGAGGAAGCCAAGGTACTCGTGCAGCCACTGGTAGATCGGCACCATCAGCGGGGCCAGGGTGAGCCAGCCCCACACGCCGTAGACCACCGAGGGGATGGCTGCGAGTAGGTCGATCACATAGCCGACCGGCTGGGCGATCTTCGGCGGGGCGTAGTGGGAGATGAACAGGGCGACGCCCACCGCGATCGGGGTGGCGATCAGCAGCGCGGCGATCGCGGCCATGAGGGTGCCCGCCATGAGCGGCCACACGTACTGGAAGAAGGTCTCCGCGGACTTGAGCTCCGTGCCGAAGGCCTCGGGGAACAGGGCCGGCAGTGACTTCCAGACGAGGAAGATCGCCACGAAGGCGAGCACCAGCAGGATGATGATGCCCGCGGCGAGGGCCAGGCCGGAGAAGACCTTGTCCCCGGCGGCACCGCCGCGGGAGCTCTTCAGGGTCGAGGTCCGCGGGGCTGCGGTCTCGGTAGCAGGTGAGGTCACGATGCCTTCCCTTGGTTCAGTGGTGGATGGGTCCGCTGCGGCGGCCCGAGGGGATGAGACGGCTCTGCTCGTCCACGGCGTCAGCCGTCGTCCCCGTGGGACACGGGGCCGACGGCTGACGGCGGCGTCACAGCGCGCTGTGGGTCAGGCTGATCAGCCCTGGGCGCTGATCGCGTCGATGCGCTCCTGGGCGGACTCGCGGGTCTCCTCGGAGATCGGGGCGTTGCCCGCAGACTCCTCGGCGGTCTTCTGGCCGTCCTCGGAGATCACGTAGTTGGCGAAGGCCTTGACCTGGTCGGCGGTCTCCTGGTCCTGGTACTCGTTGCAGTAGATGTGGTAAGAGACCAGCACGATCGGGTAGACGCCGGACTCCTCGGTGCCGCGGTCCAGCTCGATGGAGCCGTCCTCCTTGCCTTCGGACTTGTCCACGGTGGCGGCGGCGGCCTCGGAGGAGTACTCGACGTACTCGTCGCCGACCTTCACCTTGACGGTGTTCATGCCCTCGGTGGCGGAGGCGTCGGCGTAGGTGATCGCACCGTCGGTGTCGGAGGCCAGGCCCACGACGCCCTTGGTGCCCTGGGCGGACTCGGCCTGGATCTCGGACGGCCAGGTCTCGATCTCGTCGTACTTCCAGGCGTCGCCGGCGGCCTCGGTGAGGTAGGCGGTGAAGTTCTCGGTGGTGCCCGAGTCGTCGGAGCGGTGGACGACGGTGATGTCCTTGTCCGGCAGCTCGACGCCCTCGTTCTGGTCGGCGATGGCCGGGTCGTTCCACTTGGTGATCTCGCCGGAGAAGACCTTGGCGATGGTCTCGGCGTCCATCTGGACACCCTCGACGCCCTCGAGGTTGTAGGCCACGGCGATCGGGGAGATGTAGGCCGGGACGTGGAAGGCGCCCTGGTCGCCGCAGATCTCCTCGGTCTGGCCGAGCTCCTCCTCGTCCATCGCGGCGTCGGAGCCGGCGAAGGAGTACTGGCCGGACAGGAAGCCCTCGCGGCCGGAGCCGGAGCCCACCGGGTCGTACTTGACGGACAGTTCCGGGGCGACGTCGGAGACGCCGGCGGTCCAGGCGCCCATGGCCGCCTCCTGCGACGAGGCGCCGCCGCCGGTGAGGGTGCCCGAGACCTGGGCGGCCTCGCCGCCGCCGTTCTCGGAACCGCCGTTGGAGCCGCCGTTGTCGGCGGAGGAGCAGGCGGTCAGGGCCAGAGCGGCAACGGACAGGAGGGCCGCGGCGCGGCCTGCACGGAGAGCCTTCATCGGGAAGTACCCCTTTCGGAGATCGGATGACAGTGGTGACAGGAGCCCGGTCCGGTGGGGTGGGGCGCCGAGGCAACCCCGTCGACTCCTGCGACGTCCTTCAACCTACGGACGGTCTGTGAACCATGAGGCCGGGGAAGTTGAACGGGCGGTGAACGGAGGCGCACACTTCGTCACCTGGCTGTGACCTGATCCACAGGGTGCCCGGGTCCGTGAGAGCTGGGCCACAGACCTGGCGTCACCCATGACGGTCCGCGGTTAGGCTGGCGCACATGGAACAGCGTCAGTCCACCGCCACCGGCACCCTGCCGAAGGTGGAGGACCTCGGCGTCCGGGAGCGGATCCGGCGGTTCCTCAGCCGCCGCTCCCGGGCCGGCTGGAGACGGGCCCGCTCCTCGGCGGGCCATGCCGCCCTGGCCACGTTCGCGGCGGTCGCCGCCTACTGGTTCGCTGAGGTGGTCCTGGGGCACGAGGGACCGCTGTTCGCCGCGACGGCGACACTCATCGGTCTCGGCTGGGGTCGGGAACCCCGCCTGCGGCGGGTCCTCGAGGTCTCGTTCGGATGCACCTTGGGCATCGTCATCGGCGACGCTCTGATGCTGGGCCTGGGTCGCGGCATCTGGCAGGCGGCGATCGTGCTGTTCGCCTCCATGATGATCGCCCGGTTCCTGGACCCCGGGCCGGTCTTCGCCACCCAGATGTCCATCCAGGCGGTGCTGGTCGTCCTCCTCCCGGCTCCGGCGGACGGGCCGTTCTCCCGGAGCCTGGACGCGATCGTCGGCGCCTGCTTCGCCCTCGCGGTGGCCTTCCTCATGCCGCACCGCACCCGTCAGTCCACGACCAAGCGGCTCCAGCTGCTCTACGACCCCATGGTGTCCGTCCTACGGGACCTGTCCTCCGCCCTACGCACCCACGACTCCCGCACCGCATGGATGGCGCTGATCACCGGCCGCAGCACCCAGTCCGTCATTGACGAGTTGCGCCGCGAGGTCAAGATGGCGCGGGAGGTCACCACGTACTCGCCGCTGGAGCGCGGCTCCAAGGGGTTCGTCTCCGAGGTCGCCTACGCGCTGGACCGATCGGACCTGGCGATCCGCTCCCTGCGCATCGTGGCCCGCCGGGTGGTCACGCTCATCGACTCGGGCTCGCTCACGGAGGAGGCCGCCGAGGCGCTCAGCAGCTGGTTCGACGAGGCCGCGGACGGGGTCGAGATCCTGCACCGCTCCTTCGACGAGCCCACCGTCTCCGGCCGTCGACAGGGGCGCCTGGGCGCTCGGGAGGCCCTCGGCGCCGCCGCATCCGGTCTGCACCCGACCTCCCTGGGCGGCGGCTCGCTCCACGGCGAGGCCCTGGTGATGCTCCTGCGTCCGATGATGGTCGACCTTCTCGAGGCCACCGGCTGCGAGCATGAGGACGCTGTCGGCTACCTCCCCGGCATCTGAGTCCGGCCCGGCGGCACGGGCTCCGCCCGCCTCCCGACGACGGACGCCCGCCTCCGCCCGTCCCCCGCCCCTCCATAGGGCGGCCCGCACGGCCTACGCCGTCCGTGCCCGCGCCTAGAGTGGA
The DNA here is from genome assembly GCA_047414615.1 of Micrococcus luteus. GTDB lineage: Bacteria > Actinomycetota > Actinomycetes > Actinomycetales > Micrococcaceae > Micrococcus > Micrococcus luteus_B. Next base: position 2,331,747 of record CP179711.1, on the reverse strand, counting down.
ATCCATGGCGACGTCGAAGTCCTCCTCCCGCAGGTCTCCCGGCTACAAGTGCACCGAGTGCGGCTGGACCACGGTGAAGTGGGTGGGCCGGTGCGGGGAGTGCCAGGCCTGGGGCACCGTGGAGGAGGCCGGCATGACGGCCACCACAGGCAAGACCAAGGCGGCCACCGTGGCGGAGGCCGCGCCCCGTATCGCGGACGTGGACGCCACCCTCGCCTCCTTCCGCAGCACCGGCGTGCGGGAGCTGGACCGCGTCCTCGGCGGCGGCCTCGTGCCGGGGGCCGTGATCCTGCTGGCCGGCGAACCGGGCATCGGCAAGTCCACGCTCCTGCTGGACGTGGCCGCGCAGACCGCCCGCGGCACGGACGGCGAGACCAAGCCCGTCCTCTACCTCACGGGTGAGGAGTCGGCCGCGCAGGTGCGCTCTCGCGGCGACCGCATCGGCGCCCTGGCTGACACCCTGCACCTGGCGGCGGAGACGGACCTGGGCCGCGCGCTGGGGCAGATCGAGAGGATCCGCCCGTCACTGGTGGTCGTGGACTCGGTGCAGACCCTGCAGTCCGCCGAGGTGGACGGGATCGCCGGCGGCGTCACCCAGGTGCGCGAGGTCGCCGCGTCGTTGATCCGCACGGCCAAGGAGAAGGGCATCACCACCGTGCTGGTGGGCCACGTGACCAAGGACGGCACCATCGCCGGCCCACGGCTGCTCGAGCACCTCGTGGACGTGGTCTGCCAGTTCGAGGGCGACCGACACTCGCGGCTGCGCCTGGTGCGCGCCGTCAAGAACCGCTTCGGTCCCACGGACGAGGTCGGCTGCTTCGACCTGCGCGAGGACGGGATCGAGTCCCTGGACGACCCCTCCGGACTGTTCCTCTCCGGCACTGCCGAGCCCGTGGAGGGCACCTGCGTCACCGTGACGCTGGAGGGTCGCCGCCCTCTGGTGGCAGAGGTGCAGTCCCTGCTCACCCCGTCCGCAGGCGGGAGCCCACGGCGCACCGTCTCCGGGGTGGACTCGGCCCGGGTGAACATGCTGCTGGCCGTGCTGCAGCGCCGGGCGCGCTTCGCCCTGGCACAGGACGACTGCTACGTGGCCACGGTCGGCGGCGTCCGACTGTCCGAGCCGGCCTCGGACCTGGCGGTCGCGGTGGCGGTGGCCTCGGCGAAGCTCGGCGCGCCCGTGCCCACCGGCATGATCGCCGTGGGCGAGCTCGGCCTGGCCGGTGAGGTGCGCCCGGTGCCCGGCATTGGCCGTCGGGTGCGCGAGGCCGCCCGCCTCGGCTTCACCCGGGCCATCGTCCCGCGCTCCCCCGAGCCGCTCGGCGAGGTCCCACAGGGGTTCACGGTCGCGCAGGTCGGCTCGCTGTCCGAGGCGCTGGGCACCATCCCCAGCTGGACCCGCTGACACCGCCCGGTTGCGTACGAGGTGACGTCAGAGGTCCGTTCAGTCCTGCCGTGCCGGCTCGTCGTCCGTGAGGCGGAACGCGACGGTCGGGGAGCGGCGGTCGCCCAGGGAGACCTGGAGCCGGTAGGAGCCGGGCTCCACCAGCTCGCCCCGCTTGGTGCAGTCCTTCTCCGAGGTGCGCCGGTTCCACTCGAACAGGGCGGTCTGCTCGTCGTGCGGGACGAGCACCATGTCCTGGTCCTGCGGATCGGCCTGGCACACCTCCGTGGAGAAGACGTCCTCCCCCTCGGCGGTGGTGATCTCGAAGGCCTGCTGCGTGGTCCCCACGTTGAGCGTGCACGGCTCGGAGGACAGGTTCATGACCTTCAGCGCCAGCTCGGGGCGCTCCCCCCGGTCGTAGACCGTCTTGTCCGTGCCCGCGGTGACCTGGACCGCCGAGTCCCGGCACAGCGGCTCGAGGGCCGCCGGGCTGCTCGAGGACGGCGACGGGCTCGGCTCCTCCGAGTTTTCCTCGCTCGGCTCATCCGAGTCGTCCTCGCTCGGCTCGTCCGACTGCCCGTCCTCCGGTGACGGGGAGGCGTCCCCTGCCCCCGACGCCGAGTGCTCGCCCTCCTCCGGCGTCGCCTCCGCGGCGGGCTGCTGCGCCGGGGCCGGCGTCGTGCTCACGGCCGCCGGCCCGGGGTCCGTCCGGCCGGTCATGTCCTGCACCAGTCGGGAGATCAGGCCGCCGAGCGCGATGCCCGCGAGCACCATCAGCGCCACCACGGCGACCGCCAGCGCGCCGACGACGAGACGTCTCCGGCGGAACATCGCGGCACGCCGCCGGGCGCGTTCGGACTCTGTGGGGGAAGGGCCGTCCATCCCACCAGGGTAGGACTGGGGGCCACCACTACAGTGGACGCCATGCCCGAGGTCGCCGAACTCACGCCCGCCGCCCAGGACCGGCTGCACACGGCGGTCTTGGACTGGTTCGACGTGCACGCCCGGGACCTGCCCTGGCGCAGCGACGGCTGCTCGCCCTGGGGCGTGATGGTCTCCGAGATCATGCTCCAGCAGACGCCGGTGGCCCGCGTTCTGCCGCGGTGGCTGGACTGGATGGAGCGCTGGCCGGCACCGGCGGACCTCGCTGCGGCCTCCACCGCCGAGGTGCTCACCGCCTGGGACCGGCTCGGCTATCCGCGCCGGGCGCTGCGCCTGCAGCAGGCGGCCGCGGCGATCGTCGAACGGCACGGAGGCCGGGTGCCGGCGGACCCCGTGGCCCTGCGGGCGCTGCCGGGGATCGGCGAGTACACGGCCGCGGCCGTCTCGAGCTTCGCGTTCGAGATCCCCGAAACCGTGGTGGACACCAACGTCCGCCGGGTGATCGCCCGGGCCGTGCGCGGCGAGGGCCTGCCCCCGAAGACCCTGACGCGGGCCGAGATGCGCGACGCCCACGGCCTCATGCCGGCGGACGCCGACCGCGCCAACCGCTGGAACGCTGCGGTCATGGAGCTTGGCGCGCTGGTCTGCACCGCACGCTCGCCCCGTTGCGAGGACTGTCCGCTGCGGGCGCAGTGCGCCTGGGTGGATGCCGGCCGGCCGGAGCCGCAGCACACACCTCGCGCGCAGGCCTGGGCAGGCACGGACCGTCAGCTGCGCGGTGCCGTCATGGCCGCGGTGCGCGAGGCCGGCCACGTGTCCGAGGACTCGGTGCGTCAGGCGGTGGCGCAGACGGGGCGCATCGGGCCGCACGTACCAGACGAGGCGCAGTGGTCACGCTGCCTGGCGGGTCTCGTGGACGACGGCCTCCTCCTGGTGCGCGACGGAGGCTACTCCTTCCCCGACTGACTCCTCCCCTGCCTGGGCGACCTCAGAGGGTGCGAATCATGCGGGTGTTGCCGAGGGTGTTCGGCTTGACGCGGGCGAGGTCCAGGAACTCGGCGACGCCCTCGTCGTGGGAGCGCAGCAGCTCGGCGTAGACCTCCGGGTCCACGGCGGACTGGTCCACCATGACGTCGAACCCGTGTGCGGTGAAGAAGCCGACCTCGAAGGTCAGGCAGAACACCTGGGAGACTCCGATCTCCTGCGCGCGCCGCACCAGCTCCTCCAGCAGCTCATGCCCCACTCCCCCGCCGCGGGCGCGGTCCGCCACGGCGAGCGTGCGGACTTCGGCGAGGTGCTCCCACATCACGTGCAGGGCGCCGAAGCCGACGAGCTCACCGGCCTCGTCTTCCGCCACCACGAACTCCTGGATCGCCTCGTAGTAGGCGACCTTCTCCTTCTGCAGCAGCACGCGACTGTCCGCGTGGGGGCGGACGATCGCCTGGATGGCGGGGACATCGGAGGTGCGGGCGGGACGCAGTGTGACCGGAAGCTTCGGCATCCGCCCAGTGTAGGACCGGCCCCGTGACCGCCGGTCACGGCGTGTGCTGCACCGAACCAGAAGGATTGGTCACTTGACCGGGCCCTGAACCGGCCGAATCCTCTGGTTCGGCACCAGGGACTGGGCATGGCGAAGGCCCCCGCGACACCATCCCTCATGGGGAGGCTGCGGGGGCCTTCGGGCGACCGGTTCAGGGCCGGTCAGCGCGGGGGCAGAGTCACTTCTGCTCGTCGCCCTGGTTCTCGCCGCCGTTCAGGAACTTGTCCTGCGCGCCGTCGACGCCCTTGTTCACGGTGTCCTTGTGCTCGCCGAGCTTGTCGCCGTGCTGCTCCTGAGCGTTGTCGACCTGCTCGTTGATCTTGTCGGAGTGCTCGTTGGCAAGGTTGCCGAGATCGCCGATGCCCATGACTGGACCTCCTTGACGTGGGGGACATGTACTCCGCCCCGGAGTCCTCGAACCGAAGTCCTCTGGCCTCCGCGGCGACCGATCGGTCGCCCGAGCGGCTGGACCCACGGTAAGCAGAGACACAGCGGACACGCCACCCCGGGGCGGCACCCGCTCCTGAGAACTTCCTGGGCAACCTGGAATCGCACGTACCGGCATCCACACGCGGAAAGGGCCGGGGCGATGAACGTGTCATCACCCCGGCCCTCGACGTCGCCCCAGGCCAAGCCCGGGCGGCGCTCCGTCTCAGCCTGCGGCGGCGATCACCGGTCCGCGAGGATCACTTGTCCTTGAAGGCGTTCTTCACGCCCTCGGCGGCGCCCTTGAGCTTGTCGCCGGCGTTCTGCACGGCGCCCTTACCGCTGGCGGCGGCCGACTCGGTGCGGCCCTCCGACTCCATGCGCTCGTTGCCGGTGGCCTCGCCGAGACTCGCCTTGGCGTCGCCCTTCATCTTGTCGAACTTGTTGTCCATGCCGGCCATGGCCGCTCCTCTCTCCGGTCCGGGCCGCCCTCCGTCCAGGCGACCGCTCCACCGGTGCCCCCGCCGGAAAGGCGGCCGGGACGTCCGGCGGGGACGTCTCTGCTGCCGCAGTCAACGCGCCGCGGGGGCGGGGGTCAAGGTCCCCGCCCCCGCAGTCCGCACGGTCGGCCAGTATGCGGGGCGGTCGGGCCGCGCCCCGCCCGAGCCACCGCTCGCCGGCGCCGTCACTCAGCGGCGCCGGCCTCCAGCTCCTGCATGTCCGAGCCCTCGACCTCGGCGCGACCCCCGGACCAGGAGAAGGCCAGCTCACGCCCCTCGCCCTCTCCGGTCACGCCCACGTGGATCTGCGATCCGGCCGGGATCTCGCCGAACAGGATCTTCTCGGAGAGCTGGTCCTCCACCTGGTTCTGGATGGTGCGGCGCAGCGGGCGGGCACCCATGGCCGGGTCGTAGCCCTTGTCCGCCAGCAGCTCCTTCGCGTCCTGGGTGAGCTCGATCGAGAGGTCCTGCTCCGCCAGGCGCTTGCCGAGGCGGGCGATGAACAGGTCCACGATCTGGACGATCTCGGACTTCTGCAGCTGCGGGAACACGATCACATCGTCCACACGGTTCAGGAACTCAGGGCGGAAGTGCTGGCGCAGCTCCTCCCGGACCTTGCCCTTCATGCGCTCGTATCCGGTGCTCGTGTCCGTGGCGGACTGGAAGCCGGTCATGACGCCCTTGGAGATGTCCTTGGTTCCGAGGTTCGTGGTCATGATGATCACGGTGTTCTTGAAGTCCACCACACGACCCTGCGAGTCGGTCAGACGGCCGTCCTCGAGGATCTGCAGCAATGAGTTGAACAGGTCCGCGTGGGCCTTCTCCACCTCGTCGAACAGCACCACGGAGAACGGGCGGCGGCGGACCTTCTCGGTGAGCTGGCCGCCCTCCTCGTAGCCCACGTAGCCGGGAGGCGCGCCGAACAGGCGGGACACCGTGTGCTTCTCCTGGAACTCGGACATGTCCAGGGTGATCAGGGCGTCCTCCTCGCCGAAGAGGAACTCCGCGAGGGACTTGGCCAGCTCGGTCTTGCCGACGCCGGTGGGGCCGGCGAAGATGAACGACCCCGAGGGGCGGTTCGGGTCCTTCAGGCCCGCGCGGGTGCGGCGGATGGCGCGGGACAGGGACTTGATGGCCTCGTCCTGGCCGATCACGCGGCGGTGGAGCTCGTCCTCCATGTTCCGCAGGCGGTCCGTCTCCTCCTCGGTGAGCTTGAACACCGGGATGCCGGTGGACTTGGAGAGCACCTCGGCGATGAGGTCCTCGTCCACCGTGGCGACGTGGGCGTCCGCGCCGGTGCGCCACGCCTGCTCCTTCTGCTTCTGCTCCTCCACGAGCTGCTGCTCCTGGTCCCGCAGGCGGGCAGCGCCCTCGAAGTCCTGCCCGTCGATGGCGGCCTCCTTCTCGGCACGCACCTCAGCGATCCGACCCTCATAGGCCTTGATCTCCGGCGGCACGGTCATGCGGCGGATGCGCAGGCGGGCGCCGGCTTCGTCGATCAGGTCGATCGCCTTGTCCGGCAGGAACCGATCCGAGATGTACCGGGCGGCCATAGAGGCGGCGGCCTTGAGTGCCTCGTCCGTGATGGACACCTTGTGGTGCGCCTCGTAGCGGTCCCGCAGGCCGCGAAGGATCTCGGTGGCGTCCTCCACGGACGGCTCATTCACCTGGATCGGCTGGAAGCGGCGCTCCAGCGCCGCGTCCTTCTCGATGTGCTTGCGGTACTCGTCCAGGGTGGTGGCGCCGATGGTCTGCAGTTCGCCGCGGGCCAGCATCGGCTTGAGGATGCTGGCGGCGTCGATGGCGCCCTCGGCCGCGCCGGCACCGACGAGGGTGTGGATCTCGTCGATGAACAGGATGATGTCCCCGCGGGTGCGGATCTCCTTGAGGACCTTCTTCAGCCGCTCCTCGAAGTCGCCGCGGTAGCGGGAGCCGGCCACGAGCGAGCCGAGGTCCAGCGAATAGAGCTGCTTGTCCTTCAGGGTCTCCGGGACGTCCCCGCGCTCGATGGCCTGGGCGAGGCCCTCCACCACCGCGGTCTTGCCGACGCCGGGCTCGCCGATCAGCACCGGGTTGTTCTTGGAGCGGCGGGAGAGCACCTGCATGACGCGCTCCATCTCCTCGGCTCGTCCGATGACCGGGTCGAGCTTTCCGTCGTGCGCGGCGGCGGTGAGGTTGCGGCCGAACTGGTCCAGCACCACGGAGCCGGCGTTCTGCCCCTCGGATTGGCCGCCCGGCGCCACGCCCGCGGTCTCCTTGCCGCCCTGGCCCGAACCTTGGTAGCCGGAGAGCAGCTGGATGACGGTCTGGCGGACACGGTTGAGGTCCGCGCCGAGCTTCACGAGGACCTGGGCGGCCACGCCCTCGCCCTCGCGGATGAGGCCGAGCAGGATGTGCTCGGTGCCGATGTAGTTGTGGCCGAGCTGCAGCGCCTCGCGCAGGGACAGCTCGAGCACCTTCTTGGCGCGCGGGGTGAAGGGGATGTGTCCGGGCGGGTTCTGCTGGCCCTGGCCGATGTCTTCCTGCACCTTCTCGCGGACGGCGCCGAGGGAGATGTCCATGGATTCGAGGGCCTTGGCGGCAACGCCCTCGCCCTCATGGATCAGCCCGAGCAGGATGTGCTCGGTGCCGATGTAGCTGTGGTTGAGCATCCGCGCCTCTTCCTGCGCGAGCACCACCACCCGCCGTGCGCGGTCGGTGAACCTTTCGAACATGGTCACACTCCTTGGCTCTTGATTGCTCCCGAGCCTACGCACGCGGACAGCACGACGGGCGGCTGTTCGCCACTGGGTGAAGCGAACGCACCGCCCGTCGCCCCGGCCCGATTCCACGGGTCCACGGGGTCCTCCGGCGGGCCCGCCGGCCCCGGCTCAGGTCACTTGCGCTTGGCGTTGCGGTAGGCCTCCACGACGTCGCGGTGCAGGCGGCCGCGGGAGGAGACCTCGTAGCCGTTCTCCGCCGCCCACTTGCGGATGTCGGCCGCCTCGGCCTTGGGCGACGGCGGGGCCACGGCCCGCCCCTTCTTCATGTAGGGCTTGAGGAAGGAGCGCAACTCGCGGGCGTTGTCCTCGGACAGGTCCACCTCGTAGTGGCGTCCGTCGATCGCGAACTTCACGGTCTCCGCAGCCTCGGAGCCGTCCAGATCGTCCACCAGGACGACTTCGACCTTCTGTGCCATGTTGTTGTCCATCTCCCTCATCCATCATGGGCATCCGCGAAGACGTCCTGACAAGCAGATTCCCTGAAGGGGGTTGGCGCACGCAGGAAGAGGACCAGATGCCCGGTTCTCTTTGTCCTTCACCACGGTAGCCGATGAAAGGGTTTCCGGGCGGTGAAGATTTCCGCTGCGGACATTTCTGCCAGAACAATCCCAGACAGCAGTAATCCGCCGCCGGGGCGTATTTTCCCCGACGGCGGATTCCGTCTTCGGCGGCACCTGCCGGTCAGCGCGGCCGGGGTTCCCCACCGGAGCGGTCCGAACCCCCGTCCGCTCGCTCCTGGCCCGCGGCCCCACGCTCCGGGCCGTCGCCCCGCGGCGCCTCGGGCCCCGCGTCCCGGCGCACGTCCTCAGCGCGGCGCCTGCGCGCCCACTCCTTCGCCTCCGCCTCCTCGGCGGCGGCCTTGGCGTCCGCACCCGAACGCCTCCGTCCCTGCGCCTCGCGTTCACCGGTGTCCGCGCGGAGCAGCGAGCGCATGACGAGCCAGAAGATCAGCGCCAGGCCCACGGACGGGGCCAGCACGGAGAAGTAGTCCCAGAACGTGGCCACGGCGGATCAGGCCTCCGGCTTCAGCAGCGGGAAGAGGATGGTCTCGCGGATGCCGACTCCGGTGAAGAGCATGACCAGGCGGTCGATGCCCAGGCCGAGGCCGCCCATCGGCGGGGCGCCGTACTCCAGGGCGCGCAGGAAGTCCTCGTCCAGCTGCATGGCCTCGTCGTCGCCGGCGGCGGCGGCACGGGACTGGGCGGTCAGGCGCTCGCGCTGGATGACCGGGTCGATCAGCTCGGAGAACGCGGTGCCGCGCTCCATGCCACCGATGATCAGGTCCCAGGCCTCGATGACGCCGGGCTTGTCCCGGTGCGGGCGGGCCAGCGGCTGGGCGGCCGGCGGGTAGTTGTACACGAAGGTCGGGTTGATCAGGGTCGGCTCCACGATCTCGCCGAACAGCTCGATCACCAGCTTCTCCGCACCCCACTTCGGGTCCACCGGCACCTCGTGCTCCGCGGCGATCTGCCGCAGGACCGCGGCGTCCGTCTCCGGGGTGATCTCGCGGCCCACGGCCTCGGACAACCCGGGGTAGACCTCCACCCAGGCCCAGTCACCGTCCAGGTCGATGGTGCCCTTCTCGGTCTCGATCCGCCGGCCGGCGCCCACGGCGTCGGCCGCGGCGAGGATCATCTGCTGCATGCGCTCGGCCATGACGTGCATGTCCGCCCAGGCCTCATAGCACTCGAGGGTGGTGAACTCCGGCGAGTGGGTGGAGTCCACGCCCTCGTTGCGGAAGACGCGGCCGATCTCGTAGACGCGGTCCACGCCGCCCACCACGGCGCGCTTGAGGTAGAGCTCGGTGGCGATGCGCAGCGTCATGTCCTGGTCGAACGCGTTGAGGTGCGTCTCGAACGGGCGGGCCTGGGCGCCGCCGTGGATGAGCTGCAGGATGGGGGTCTCCACCTCCACGTAGTCGTGGCCCTCGAGGGTGCGGCGGATCGCAGAGGTGATCTTGGCGCGCGTGTAGACCATCTCGCGGGCGGCATCGCGCACGATCAGGTCCGCGTAGCGCTGACGCACGCGGGTCTCCTCGTTGAGCTCGGCATGCAGCACCGGCAGCGGGCGCAGTGCCTTGGAGGCCATCTGCCAGGAGTCGGCCATGATGGACAGCTCGCCGCGGCGGGAGACGATGACCTTGCCGGTCACGGACACGTGGTCGCCGAGGTCCACCGTCTTCTTCCACTCTGCCAGGGACTCCTCGCCCACGTTGGCGAGGGAGAGCATGACCTGCAGGCGCACGCCGGCACCGTCCTTGCCGCCCTCCTGGAGGGTGGCGAAGCAGAGCTTTCCGGTGTTGCGCTGGAACACGATGCGGCCGGCCACCGACACCTCCGGGCCGTCCTCCCAGCCCGGCTCGTGCCTGCCGTCGAACTCCTCGCGCACGGCGGTGAGCGAGTGGGTGCGCTTCACCTCGACCGGGAACGCCTCTGTGCCCTCGGCGAGCAGGGCGTCGCGCTTGGCGGCGCGCACGGCCTGCTGGTCGTGGTGGTCGACTGCGGTCTCTGCGGAGGGGTTCTGTGTGGTCACAGTCCCCCAGTCTAAAGGCGAGGTCCGCCCCGCCCTCCTCCGCCGGAGGGTGGGACCCGCCACGTGGACGGGGTCCGTCGAGGGGTAGCGTGCAGGCATGCCCGCGCACGCCTCCCCTCGCCGCACGCTGGAGCGCTTCGTGCGTCTCGACGACGGCACGCGCCTCCGCCTGCGCACCCACCTCCCGCCGGGGTGGGCCGAGGGCACGACGACGGCCCCCTCCCCCGCGGGTCGGCCCGCTGCGCCGGGAGTCGCGGACGCGGCGACAGGCGACGCCGAGGCGAGTGCCGTCGTCGTGATGGTGCACGGGACGCTGGTGACGGACTCGCCCTACGCGACCACGGCGCGGGCGCTGGCGAAGCGCCTGCGGGCGCCGGTGGCGACCTACGCGCGGCGGGGCCGGGGCGGATCGTCGCCTCAGCCGGAGGAGGACCTGCTGGCCGCCGAGGTGTCGGACCTGCGGGCGGTCACGGCACTCACCGGGGCACGGGCGGTGCTGGGGCACTCGTTCGGCGGCACGGTCGCCCTGCTGGCGGCGGCCGAGCACGCTTCCGCAGGCGGACGGCCGTGGGCGGTGGCCACCTGGGATGCGGCGCTGAACCTGGACGGGATGCTGGCCGGGCTGTGGCGGCCCGGGATGGCCGAGGCCGTGGCGGACGCCCGCTGGGGCACCGCGTGGGCCCACCTGGTGCGGGACCTCGGGACGGCTGGGCCGCTCTCCCGGCTGCCGGTGACCGCGCTGCGCGGGATGATCGGCGCGGCCTCGTTCACGCGGCCGGGACGGGGGATGCTGACGCTGCTGCCGGCATCGCTGGCGGAGATGCGCGCGGCGGTCGCCGAGCCGGTGGACGCGCACGCCCTGGTGCGAGACCTGGCGGACACGCCCCTGACCCTGATGACCGGCGGCCGCTCCCCCGGGTTCTTCGCGGACACCGCGCGGGTGCTCGTCGGCACGGCACAGGAGCCAGGCGCACCCCGTCGCGCGGCGGCGATCCAGTGGCGGGTGATGCCGGCCCGCCTGCACGACGGGCCGATCACGCCCGAGCCGTTCATGCTGCGGGTGCTGGCGTCCGCTCTGCGCTGATCGGCGGGGTGGGGCCGCCCGGCGTGGTGGTCGCGGCCTCGACCGGGGACCGGTCTGCCGCGGGGTCGTCCACGGCACGGCGGCCGGTGAAGTGCTCGGCCAGGTCCTCCAGGACCGTGTCCACCACGAAGGGGATGGCCCCGTGCATGCTGCGCGGGGACAGCTCGAAGGTGCTGGTCGGCATGGCCGCGTGCAGGCGGTCCACGACCTCCCTGAAGTACTGCGGGGACCTGCCCCCGCACATCAGGTGCACCGGAGCCGAGACGACGGCGAAGTCCTCGGGGCGATCGTCCTCGTGCAGGGCGGCCGTCAGTTCCCGGGAGAGGGTGGGCAGCATCCTGCGGGCCATCCTGCCCAGCGGGGTGGCCACGAGGCCGGCGAAGGTGAAGGTGAGGAACCACTCGGGGACCCGGGCGAGCACGGCGGAGGACTGGAGCCCGCGCTGGACGATCGCCAGGCCGCGGGCGGTCCGGCCGTCCGCGACGGCCTGCTCCAGGCGCGCCATCCACCGGGCGGTCCGGGGGCCGTCGAGGTTCACGCAGGGGTCATAGAGGGCCGTGCGGTCCGGCACCAGCTCGGCCGGGAACAGCTCCCCCGCCTGCTGCAGCGCGTTGAGCACCACCGAGCCGCCGAGGGAGTGGCCGATCAGCTGCCGGGCACCGGTGTGCTCCAGCACGGCGGCGAGGTCCGTGACCTCGGTGTCCATGGAGTAGTCCCGGGGCTGCGCGTCCGACTCGCCGCGGCCGCGGCGGTCATAGACGTCCACCGCCCAGTCGGCTCCGGAGAGTTCACGCAGCCGGGCCCGCAGCACATGGGCGAACGGACGGTAGGACCAGGCGCTCAGATGCGCGCCCACCACCACGACCACCCGACGCTCGCCCGGGGCGTGCTCGTCGCCGCAGGTCGTCATGGCCAGGGCGGCCCCGTCCGCGGCCGTCACCGTGGAGTGGGTGCGGCGGGCGGTGCGCACCGCGCGGAGCAGACGGCGGGTGCGGGTCAGGAGCCTCACGCGGGGTTCACGCAGGCCGGGATCGGGCCGCCGGTGGCCATGCCGATCGCGTTGCGGGCGGTGAGGACGGCCATCTCGTCGCGGGTGTTCCGGGTGGCCGAGCCCAGGTGCGGCAGGACCATGACGTTGTCCAGCTCGGCCAGACCCTCGGCCATGGCCGGCTCGTCCTCGAAGACGTCCAGGCCGGCGCCGAAGAGGTGACCGGAGCGCAGCGCCTCCACGAGTGCGGCCTCGTCCACCACGGGGCCGCGGGCGGTGTTGATCAGCACCGAGCCGGGCTTCATCCGGGCCATCACGTCGGCGTCCACGAGGTGGCGGGTGTCCTCGGTGAGCGGCACGTGCAGGGAGAGGATGTCCGTGCGCTCCACGAGCTCCTCCCAGCGGACCTGCTCCACCCGGCCGGCGAGCGCGCCGAGCTCCTCGGCGGAGACCTCACGGTGGGCGGGCGGGCGCGGAGCGAACACCACGTCCATGCCGAAGGCGAGGGCGCGCTCAGCCACGGCCTTGCCGATGCGGCCGAAGCCGGCCAGGCCCAGGGTGGCGCCCTTGACGTCCTTGCCTACCAGCAGGTCTGGCTCCCAGCCGGTGAACTCCCCGGCCCGCATCATGCGCTCGCCCTCGTAGGCGCGCCGGGTGACGCCGAGGATCAGCAGCAGGGCGATGTCCGCGGTGGCGTCGGTCAGCACGTCCGGGGTGTTTCCCACCCTGACCCCGGCGGCGGTGGCGGCCTCCACGTCGATGTTGTTGTAGCCGACCGCGTAGTTGGCGATGCCCTTGAGCTGCGCCGCCTCGAGGGTGGCGGCGTCGAACTTCTGGTCCAGCGCGCAGACGATCACGTCATAGTCGCCCGAGGCGGCCAGCGCGGGCAGGGCGTCGTTGCCGCCCACGTCCCGGCCGTGCGTGACCTCACCGGCCTGGCGGAGCAGGGCCAGCCCGGGCTCGGGAAGATCGATCATCGTGAGGAAACGGGCGGTCATGGACACCTCCGGGGTCAGGGCGGACGGACGGCGGGGCGGCGGCCGGCGGTGGGGCCGGCGAGGACCACGCCTCGGGCACTGCGTTTCAGGCTAGCGCCCCGCGCTGACGGAGGTGACAGACGGAGGCCGTTGACGACCGTCAATCATTGACTAGAATCAATGGTTGACTTCACGCAACCACCTTCCGGAGTGCGCCGCCGCGCGTCCCGGCCCGCCGCAGCCCGAGGCACCTGCCCCGGAGCGCACCAGCCCGCCGCCGCACCGTCGCCTCCCCTTCCTCGGAAAGACCACATGTCCACCACGAACCCGGAGACGTCGTCCGTCTCGATCGTCGCCGACCCGCAGGAGCGGCACCGCACGATCCTCCAGGCCCTGACCGGACTGCTCCTCGGCATGTTCGTGTCGATGATCGCCAACACGGTGGTCTCCACGTCCCTGCCGGTGATCGTCCACGACCTCGGCGGCGACCAGTCCACCTACACCTGGGTGGTCACGGCGATGATGCTCGCCACCGCGATCGCCACGCCGATCTGGGGCAAGCTCGCAGACCTGTCGTCCCGCAAGCTCCTGTTCCAGATCGCGATCGTCATGTTCGTGACCGCCACCGCGGCCGCCGGCTTCGCCCAGGACCCGGTGTGGATGATCTCCTGCCGCGTCCTGCAGGGCCTGGGCGGCGGAGGCCTGATCGCCCTGTCCCAGGTGATCATGGCGGACATCATCAGCCCGCGTGAGCGCGGCCGCTACATGGGTCTGTTCGGCGCCGTCATGGCGGTGGCCACCGTGGGAGGTCCGCTGCTCGGCGGCCTCGTCACGGACACCCTCGGCTGGCGCTGGAACTTCTTCGTCTCCGTCCCCTTCGCCCTGGCCGCCCTGGTCATGGTGGAGAAGAACCTCAAGCTGGCGCACCTGCCCCGGCGGAAGGCGAACCTCGACCTCCTGGGCATCACCCTGATGGCCGCCTCCACCACCCTGCTGCTGCTCTGGGTCACCCGCGCCGGCCAGGACTTCGCGTGGGTCTCCGTCACCAGCGCCTGGATGGTGGGCGGCTCCCTGCTGGCCGCCGCCCTGTTCGTGGTGGTCGAGCGCCGCGCGTCCGAGCCGCTGATCCCCCTGCGCCTGTTCCGGGACCGCACCTTCACCCTCGCCGTGGTGGCCTCGCTGGCCGCCGGCCTGGCGATGTTCGGCTCCGGCGTCTACCTGGCCCAATACATGCAGCTCGCCCGCGGCGCCACGCCGTCCCAGGCAGGCTTCATGACGCTGCCGCTGATGGCCGCGTTCCTCATCTCCTCCACGCTGGCCGGCCGCCGCATCACCCAGCACGGCAACTGGAAGCGGTACCTCGTGGCCGGCTCCCTGTTCCTCACCATCGGCCTCGGTCTGCTCGGCACCCTGCGGTATGACACGAACTTCGCGCTCGTCTGCCTCTACATGGCCCTGGTGGGCCTGGGCATGGGCATCATGATGCAGAACCTCGTGCTGGTGGTGCAGAACACCGCCGACCCTCACAACATGGGCGTGTCCACCTCCGGCGTCACCTTCTTCCGCACGCTGGGCGGCTCGGCCGGCGTGGCCGCGATGGGCGCCACCGTGGCCGCCACCGTGGCCGACGGCATCCAGGACCGCGCCGGAGAGGTCCGGGCCGCCCTCGCCGGCATGGGCCCGGAGGGCGCGAAGTGGGCCGCGGACATGCAGTCCGGCCGCCTGCCGGCCGTCGCCTCCATGCCCCATGACCTGCGCGTGGTCTTCGAGGACGTGTACGCCCAGGCCATCTCCAATGCCTTCCTGCTGACTCTGCCGCTGGCCGTGCTGGGCATCGTGGCCGTGCTGCTGCTTCCGAACATCGCGCTGGGCCGTCGCAACGCCCAGGAGCAGCGTGCCGCCCAGCGCGCCCGCCGCAGCGCCCAGCAGGAGGCAGCGGCCGCCGCGGTGGGCCCGCACACCGGCTCCCTGCCGCAGATCCGTGACGACCGCCCGGACGCCGGCGGACAGCCGAGCGTCTCCCGCGGCACGGACACGACCCGCGGGGACACCGACAAGCAACCGGACGCCTCCCGGGGCACCGGCACCGAGGCGACCCGCCGGACCGGAGGCGACCGATGAGCAGCACCCCGCTCCCCCAGGGCGCCGCCGCCGAACACCCGGAGGAGTTCGAGGCCGCCATCCGCGATCTCGAGGGCTCGTTCGTCACGCTCGTCCGCCAGTACCGCCAGCTCATGGCCCGGCACGCCGAGCAGCTCAGCCCCGGCATGTCCTCCGGTGCGATGAAGGCGTTCTTGACGATCGTCAACGCCGCACCTCTGTCCCCGTCCGCCCTGGCCGAAACGATGCTCGCCGACCGTGCCCAGATCTCCCGCTTCGTCAAGGAGCTCGAGTCCCTGGAGCTCATCACCCGGGAGGCCGACCCGAACGACCGCCGCGCGGCCGTCCTGCGCCCCACCGAGGAGGGCCTGCGTCGCCTCCACGAGGTCCGCACCGGACCGGTCGGCGGCGGCATGCGCCGTGACCTCGCCGGCTGGGACCTGGAGGACGTCCGCCGGCTCGGCACCCTGCTGCACCGCTTCACCGAGGAGCGCGCGCGCCGCGCCGAGTGAGGCCGCCGGCGCCGCAGGCGCCCCTCCCTGCCGCGCACCCCGGGTGCCGCGGCACACCGAGGCGCCCGAGGCCCCGGACCCACGACGACGGCCGCCCACCGTCCGACTGCACATGCAGTCGGCAGGTGAGCGGCCGTCGTCGTTCCCCTGCGGGGTCGGCTCACCAGATGGAGACGCGCTCCTCCGGAGCCAACCACATCGGGTCCTCCTCCGTGGTGCCGTAGGCGGCGTGGAAGGCGTCCAGGTTCTTCACCACCTGATTGCAGCGGAACTCGTTCGGGGAGTGCGGATCCGAGGCGATGCGCGTGATCATGGTCTCCGGGCGGGTCAGCTGACGCCACACCGAGGCCCAGGAGGAGAAGAACTCCCGGTCCTGCTGCGCGGTGTCCTCCACGTCCGCGTCCGACTGCTCCTCACGCCAGATCTCCAGGGCCTGGTGCGCGATGCCGAGGCCGCCGAGGTCGCCGATGTTCTCCCCCAGGGTGAACTCGCCGTTGACCCGGTGCTCCGGGGCCTCCGCCGGAGACAGCGCACTGTACTGGGCCACCAGCTTCGCGGTGCGGTCCGAGAAGGCCTCGCGGTCCTCGTCCGTCCACCAGTTCTTCAGGGTGCCGGTGCCGTCGTAGCGGGAGCCCTGGTCATCGAAGCCGTGGCCGATCTCATGGCCGATCACGGCACCGATGCCGCCCAGGTTCGCCGCCATGGAGCGCTCCGGGTCGAAGAACGGGGGCTGCAGGATGGCGGCCGGGAACACGATCGCGTTCTCCAGCGGCGAGTAGTAGGCGTTCACGGTCTGGGGAGTCATGTGCCACTCCTCCGGATCCGGACCCTTCTCGATCTTCGCCAGATCCCAGTCCCACGCGAACTCCTCGGCGCGACGCGCGTTGCCGAGCAGGTCGTCCGCGTCCACCTCGAGGGTGGAGTAGTCCATCCACGTGGAGGGGAAGCCGACCATCGGGCGGAACATGGACAGCTTCTCCAGGGCGCGCTGGCGGGTGTCCTCGCCCATCCAGTCCAGCGCGGAGATGGAGCGGCGGTAGGCCTCGGTGAGCAGACGCACGAGCTTGTCCATCTCCTCCTGGTGGCCGGCCGGGAAGTGCCTGGCCACGTACAGCTGGGCCACGTCCTCGCCGGCGGCGGAGTTCACGAACGCCACGGCGCGCTTCCAGCGCGGGCGGACCTCCTCGGTGCCGGCCAGGCGGCGGCCGTAGAAGGAGAAGTTCTCCTGCACGAAGGCCTCCGGCAAGTAGGGCGCGAATGAGCGCAGCACCTGCACCTCCAGCCAGTGCTTCCAGGTCTGCAGGTCCACGGCGTCGGCCCCGGCCAGCAGGGACTGGATCCCGGTGAGGAACTCCGGCTGCCACACCACCACCTCGTCCGAGCGGGTGCCGGAGGCGCCGATGCCCTCCAGCCACGCCTGGGCCAGCGGGAACGTCTCGTCCAGCTGCGCGCGGGTCAGCAGGTTGTAGCGGGCCACGGCGTCCCGGGTGCGGACCACGTCCCAGTGGTGCGCGGCGATCCGCGTCTCCAGGTCCACGACCTTCCCGGCGATCTCGGAGGCCTCGGCCTCGTCCGCGCCGATGCCGGCCAGCGCGAGCATGCGGCCGAGGTGGGCCCGGTACTCGGAGACGATCTCGGCGTAGGAGTCCTCGCGGTAGTAGGACTCGTCCGGCAGACCGAGGCCGCCCTGCAGCAGGTGCAGGAGCATGCGCTCGGGGTTGCCGGCGTCGTTCATGGCGCCGGCGTTGATCAGGCCGGAGACGCCGTAGCGCTGCAGGGCGCCGGAGAGGGTGAGCAGCTGCTCCGGGGTCTCCACCGTCTCGATCGCCGCGAGGTCCCCGGCGATCGGCGCGACGCCGCGGGCCTCCACGACCTCCTGATCCATGAACGAGGCGTAGAGCGCGGCGATGCGGCGGCGCAGGACGGACCGGTCCTCGGCGCCGGCCGACTCACCGGCGTCCGCGGTCTCCTCCGAGGCCTCCGGAGCGTCCACGGTGGCGGCGTCCAGCTCCGTGTCCGGGGAGACGATGTCCGCCGAGGCCTCCACGCGCGCCTGGGCGGCGTCATGGCCGGTGCCGACCGTGCGCACGGCGTCCTCGCAGAGGTGCCGGACGGCGAGTTCCGCGTTGTCCCGCAGCTCGAGGAACGCCCCGTAGGCGCCCTGGTCGGAGGGAATCTCGTGGGAGGCCAGCCACTCTCCATTGACGTGGCGGTAGAGGTCCTCGGTGGGGTTCGGGACGGCGGCGTTCTCGGCGGGTGCGGTCACAGGGCGACTCCTTCGTCTGCTGACGGCGGCG
Organism: Micrococcus luteus; assembly: GCA_047414615.1. Classification (GTDB taxonomy): domain Bacteria; phylum Actinomycetota; class Actinomycetes; order Actinomycetales; family Micrococcaceae; genus Micrococcus; species Micrococcus luteus_B. The sequence continues at coordinate 2,313,766 of CP179711.1, read as the reverse complement.
GGTGGACGTACTGCCCCGAAGCCTAGTGGGTCCGGTCACATCGGCGCAGGGCGCCGTCCTGACGAGCGATCGGAGCCCGTCCGGCGGTCGGCCGGCCAGGGCGTACGGCCGGGCCGCGCTCGCGGCCACACCCGGGCACGACGACGGCGGCGCACCCGGGCTGCCCGGGTGCGCCGCCGTCGTCAGGAAGGCTCGGCGTCAGGTGCCGGCCGGCCTCGTCGCGCTCGTGGACGAGGTCAGGAGGCGACCTCGGCGGCGAGCTTGGAGACGGATTCCTCCATCTGCGCCTCGCTGACCAGCGGGAACAGGTTCTTGGCGAGGAGGTCCTGGTCGGTGACCTTGGACCAGTCGTAGGTCAGGGTCACGTCCGTGGAGTCCTGGCCGTTGGCCTCAAGGGTCCAGATCCACTCCCACCCGGGCGGCTCGGTGCCAGCCGGAGCGGTGGCCCAGCCGACCATCTTGTTCTCGTCATAGGCGACGACGTGGTTGTCGGTCCGGTACTCGCCGCCCATGTGGTCGCCCTGCATGTTCATGGTGAACACGTCGCCGACCTTCTGGATGCGCTGCGACTTCTCGTCGTCCACCACGAAGCCGCTGGAGTCGAAGAGCTTGTGCTTCTCCGGCAGGGTCAGCACCTCGAAGATGTCCTTCGCCGGGGCATCGATCGTGCGGGTCACGGACTGCTTCGTCTCGCCCTGGGGGCTCTGATTCATGCTCATGGGTGCACCGTAGACACGTCCGCCCCCGCACTGGCAAGGACGAGGGGACGGTCTTCCGGGTGAGTTCCCTGGGAGCCGCCTCCGGACCGCAGTGGTCAAGCCGGGACGTTGCGGCCGGCGCGGAAGCGGCTGACCGAGGGGTCGCCGGTGATCCAGTATCGCCACGGGAACCGGGCCGATCCGCCCTCCCCGGACACTCCTACGCGGGGTCCGTTGGTGGCCCGCGGCTTCGGTGAGCCGGCCGGAGGAGGGGCGAGGACGAAGGACGCAGGCGACGGTCCGTCGTCGGGAAGCGGGGTGTGGGCGAGCGGGGTGGGGCGAGGCAGGGTGCTCGACGATGTGCGGCCCGCCGGGGCGGCGTCGGCGAGGCCGATCGGGCGGTGGCCCATGTCCAGGGTGATGCCGAGGCCCTGACCGAGGTTCCCGGGGCCGGAGAGCAGGCGGGCGCCGGTGTCCCGGCCGCGGCGGAGGACGGCCAGGCCGTGGCCGTCGAGCACCTCGCCGGCGCGGACGAGGAGGCCGCCGGCGGCGTCGGGCTCGTGGGCGACGAGGTTCACACAGCGGTGGATGCCGTAGTTGAGGTACACGTAGGTGTGCTGCGCAGGCCCGAACAGCGCCGCGTTGCGCTCGGTGCGGCCGCGGAAGGAGTGCGCGCCGGGATCCTCGCCCTGGTCCCCGTAGGCCTCGAGCTCGGTAAGGCGGACGGTCACGGCCCCCTCGAGCGTGGTGACCGTGAGCAGGCAGCCGAGCAGGGCCGGCGCCGCCTGCGTGGGGTGGACGCGGAAGAGCGCGGCGAGGTCCTCGGCGGTGCGCGGGGCCCTCTTTATGAGTCGGTCTGCGCCCTCAGACATGCGCGGCGGGGAGCACCATGTTGTCGATGAGGCGCACCGGCTCCACGTAGGCGGCCACCAGGGCCAGGGCGTCCCGGCGCAGCGGCTGGCAGAGCAGCTCGGGGCCGAGCTCCTCCAGGGTCTCGCGGTCCACCACCACGAGGTGGTCCAGCTCCACACCCGGCTCGTCTGCGATCATCTGGCGGGCGGCCTGCACGTCCACGGGCTCCCCGTCCGCGGCGGCCTCGGCGAGCGTCCGGAGCGCACGAGACAGCACGAGCGCCCGCTCCAGCCCGGCCTCGTCCAGGCGGGTGTTGCGGCTGGACAGCGCCAACCCCTGAGGCGAGCGCACGATCTCCACCGGCCGGACCGCCACGGGGACGTCGAGCTCGTGTGCGAGGCGGCGCAGGATCGCCAGCTGCTGGGCGTCCTTCTGCCCGAAGTAGGAGCGCAGCCGGGCCGGGGACCCGGCCTGCACCAGACCACCGAGCGCGAGGTTCCACAGCTTCGCCACCACGGTGACGACCCCGTCGAAGTGGCCAGGCCGGGACGCGCCCTCGAGCACCTCACCCATGCGTCCGGCGGACACGGTGACGATCGGGGCGTCCGGGTAGCCGGGGTACATCTGGTCCACGGACGGGGCGAACACGAGGTCAGCGCCTGCGGCGCCCAGCAGGTCCAGGTCCGCCTCGAGCGTGCGCGGGTAGTTCTCCAGGTCCGAGCGGTCGCCGAACTGCAACGGGTTCACGAAGATCGAGCACACCACCACGTCGTTCTCGGCGCGGGCCTTCGTCACCAGCGCGGCGTGCCCGCCGTGCAGCGCACCCATGGTGGGGACCATCCCGACGGTCGGCTCCTCCGCCCCGGCGTCCTGGGCTCCCGCCACAAGCTCGGCGAGGGCGGCACGGAACTCGGCCTTGGTGGTGGTCAGCCGCGGTCGACGGCCCGCGGGGCCCTCCGGCAGGGCGTCCTCCAGGGTCAGGCCGGTGTTCGGCGGGACGGGACGGCGGTCCGGGATGCGATCGAGCGGTGTCACGGGCGGGAGTCTACGCGGCCGGCGCCCGGCCGATCCCGTTCGCATCCGCCGACCCCGCACCGGCCCCTGGGATCCGCACCGAGACACCTCACCCGGGACGACGCCGGCCGCCCGCCCTGCGTGCGCAGGGTGGACGGCCGTCGTCGGGACGGGTCAGCGCAGTCCGCGGCCGATCCCGCGGCCCTTGCCCTTGCCGGGGTGCTCCTTCTTCCCCTCCATCCACTCGTCCACGGCCTGGACGCCCAGGTCCGGGTGGTCGATGAAGAACCCGTCGATGCCGACCTCGAGGAACGCCTTCACCTGGCCGATCACGTCGCCGTGGGCATCCGGGTCCGACGAGGAGCGGAAGTCGGTGTAGAGGAAACGGTTCTCCGCGCGGAACGTGTAGGGGAAGACCTCGAGGTGCTCGCGGTGGGCGCGGTCCACCAGTCCGGTGTCCTCCCCGAGGGAGCCGTCCGCGTTCGGAGCGATGACCATGGTCAGCTCCGGTCCGATGGCGTCCACGCCCGCCCGGCGTGCCTCGCGCAGTCCTTCAGCGGAGGCGAAGTACGCGTAGTCCCGCTCCTCATCCCCGGCGGCCTCGGCGTCGTACGGGTAGCCGGAGTGCCACAGCAGGAAAGCGGTGTCCGCCTTGAGCCCGAGCTCGGTGTTGAGGTCCTCCAGGTTGGACAGCTCGAAGGACTGCACGGTGGCCGGGGCATTGCGCTTGTTCAGGCCGAACTCGGTCAGCGCCTCCACGACGCCTTCCTCCTGGGACAGCCCGATGGAGTCGAAGTAGGTGGGGTGCTTGATCTCCGGGATGATGCCGATCTCGCGGCCGTACTCGGCGGACAGCCGCTCACGGAGTTCGAGCACCTCGGTCAGGGTCGGCACCTGGTACATGCCGTCGTACTCGGCGGAGCCGGGACGGGTCTCGGGCAGCCGTTCCTTGGCGCGCAGGGTCTTCAGCTCGGCGAGGGTGAAGTCCTCGGTGAACCACCCGGTCTGCTCCACGCCGTCCACCACCTTGGTGGTCTTGCGGTCCGCGAACTCGGGACGCTCGGCCACGTCCGTGGTGCCGTCGATGAGGTTCTCGTGGCGGTCCACGAGCACGCCGTCCTTGGTGGAGACCAGGTCCGGCTCGATCACGTCGGCGCCCTGCGCCACGGCGAGCTCGTAGGCGGCGAGGGTGTGCTCGGGACGGTAGCCGGAGGCCCCGCGGTGGGCGACGACCTCCGGACGGACGGTGGGGGCGCCGGTCCCGGCTGCCGGAGCGGCGACGGCGGCCGGCGCGGTCAGGACGGGCGCGGCCACGGCGGCGGCGGCCGCCACGGCCACGGCGCCGCGCAGGGAACGGGTGATCAGGGAAGTCGGCGCAGCCGGTGTCGTCTTCACGGTGGAGTCCTCTCGGGTGGCATCGGGGGCGGGACAGGATCCCGCTGTGCTTCCCATCACCCCGCACAAGGACGACGTCCACCCCACGGTCCGGAGTCCCCTGCACGGCCAGTCGGTGAACGTCGGGTGACCGGGACACAGTGGGGACCGTGCCCTGCACAGGACAGTCCCCGTCCGGCCTTCCACGACGACGGCCCCTCGCCCTGCGTGCGCAGGGCGAGGGGCCGTGGCGTGGGCGGCATCGACGTGGGAGGACCCGATGACGGCGCACGGGCTGGCGGGTCAGATCAGTTCGTGGCCTGGTCCTTCATGTGGCCGGCGGACTGCTGGCCCTGGTCCTTGAGCTCGCCGGCGGCCTGGCCGCCCTGCTCCTTGAGGTGCTCGCCGCCCTCCACAGCGGTCTGCTTCACGGAGTCGGCCGCGTCGCGGACCTCCGGCTCGAGCTGCTCGCGCATGTCCGTGGCGGCGTGTTTGGCCTCGTCCACGAGCGGTGCGGCGGACTTCTTCACCTGGTGCGCGGCGTGCTGCTCGGCTCGGGTGCTGGGGGCGAGCGAGCCCAGGAGCATGCCCGCGCCGAAGGCCACGAGGCCGGCGGCGAGCGGGTTGCCGCGGGTGCGGCGGCGGATCTCCGCGGGGGCGTGCTGCACGGCGGTGGAGGCATCGTGGGCCATCACCTGGGCGCGGGTCTGCGCCTCGCCGGCGTAGTGGCGGGCACCCTCGGCGGCGTCGTGGGCGTACTCGCCGGCGGACTCGGCCATCCGGCCCATGCGGCCCTGCTCGTCGCCATGGTCATACTGGCCGTGCTGGCCGGTGCGGTAGTCGTCGGCGCTGCCCATGATGTTCTCCTTGACGTTGATCAGGCCGGAGCGGACGCGGTCCGTCTGGCGGCTGACGGCCTTGGTCGGGCTGACCTTCTCGGCGAGGGCGTCCACGTCGCGGCCGAGCTCGGCGCGGGTGCGCTCGATGTCGGCGCGGATCTGGTCCGGATCGTTGCTGCGGTTGGCGGGGGCGTTGTTCACGGGGTCTCCTTGGTGGGATTCAGGGTCTCGGGGATCTCCTGAATCGTCTGGCGGGTCTGCGGCAGACCCTTGATGCGGTCCAGCTCCTTCTTGCCGAGCACGGCCAGCACGGCGGCGCCGGCGGCCCACAGCAGGGCCACGATGAACGCGGCCCAGCCGAGCGGCATCAGACTCCCGAGGGCCCACATCAGGGCGGTCGAGAGGAAGAGCAGGACGAAGAACGCGGCGAGCGCGGCGCCGGCGAGCATGCCGGCTCCCGTGCCCGCCTTCTTGGCGGAGTCGGTGGCCTCGGCCTTGGCGAGGGCCACCTCCTGACGCATCAGGAGCGAGATCTTCTCCGCGAAGTGGGCGAACATCTCGCCCAGCGACTCGGTGCGAGCACGCTCCTCGGCACGGGTGGGCGGGGCCGGATGGGCACCGCCGAAGTACGGGTCGGGGCCGGCGAAGCGCGGGTCCGCGCCGCCGTCGCCGGGCAGGTGCGAGCCGGTCATGCGCGGCCCTCCGGCTTCTCCTGGTCGAACGGCTTCTCGGCCGGGGTCTCGGTGATGTGCGCCTGCGCGTTCGGGTTGCCCTGGCCGGCGGCACCGCCGTAGGCCGGGGCCTGGCCCTGCAGGTGGTGCGGGGCCACGTCGCCGGCCGGGCCGGCGGTGTCCTGGCCGGGGGCCTGGCGGCCGCCCTGGGCATTCTGGCCGCCCTGCACCGGCACACCCTGGGCGCGGCGACCGGGAACCGGTCCGCCGCCCTGGGGGCCGTTCGGGCGCTGGCCGCCGGTCTGAGACGCGCCTGCCACGTCGCCGGGCCGTCCGGGGGTGGCGCCCGGGGACTGCGCAGGGGTGCCGCCATAGGCGGGGGCCTGGCTCTGCAGGTGGTGGGGGGCCACGTCGCCGCCGGGGGCGGTCGGGTCGTCCGCGGCGTGGGCCGGCGGGTTCAGGGTCCGCTGCTGCATGTGCTCGCGGTGCTCGGACGGGAGGTGCTGGCGGGCGCCGCGATCGGCACCCTGGCCGGCGTCACGGACGCCGCGGGTGAGGCGGCCGGCCACCAGGCCCGCACCGAGGGCGATCGCCAGGAAGGTCCCGGGGCGGCGGGCGGCGAAGGAGCGCACGTCATCCAGCAGCTCGGCCGGCGCGGCGGTCTCGAGACGGTGGGTGAGGCGCTCGGCCTGTTGGGCCACGGTGGAGAGCGCGCCGGAGACCAGGGCGGACTCGGCCTGCTCACCGCGGGCCACGCGCTGCAGGTCGTCGGTGACGGTGCGGGCCTGCTGGGCGGCACGGTCCTTCTGGGTGCCGGCCTGCTCCTTGACCTGGGCGGCGGCGGTGTCCGCGAGGCTGCTGACCTGCTGCATGGCCTCGTCGCGGACGTTGCCGATCTCCTCGCGCGCGGTGCCGGCGAGGTCTCCGGCCGCATCGCGGGCGGTCTCGCCCACCTGGCCGGCCTCGTGCCGGGTCTGGCCGGCGACGGCCTGTGCCTTCTCCTTGGCTCCGGAGTCGGAACCGTGGTGCTGGTTCGTCATGGGGTCCTTCTTCTTCTCTGCGCGGCCCCTGGTGCGGCCACGTCCTGGGAAGCGAACCTAAACCCCCTGGCCGCCTTCCGGTAGACCTGGCGGCCCTGTTCAGGTGCCTGGCGTCTGACTCTGGGCACCGCCACAGAGTGCACGAAGATCGACCAGAGTTTCGGGACCACGGGGCACGACGACGGCCGCGCACCTGCCGCATGGCAGGTGCGCGGCCGTCGTCGGGAAGGGCCCGTCAGCCGTTCAGGCCGAGCTCCTTCGGGAGGGGCTTCGCCTCCTCGCCGAGGACCTTCTCGGCGAGGAACGCCTGGACCACCTCGTACCAGACCTTTGCGTGCTGCGGGGTGAGGATCCAGTGGTTCTCCTGCGGGAAGTAGAGGAACCGGTGCTCGGTGGAGCCGTCCTCGGCCGCCGGCAGCCCGGACTTGGCGAGCAGCTCGTACCAGAGGCGCAGGCCCTCGCCGATCGGCACGCGGTAGTCCTTGTCCCCGTGGATGACGAGCATGGGGGTGACGATGTCCTGCACGAAGCGGTGCGGGGAGTTCGCCTCCATCATGGCCGGGCTCATCTCGCGGTCCCAGTAGAAGGAGGCGTCTGTGGTGGGGCCGAAGCCGTCCAGGGCCCACAGGGAGGCGTGGGTGACGATCGCCTTGAACCGGTCCGTGTGGCCGGCCACCCAGTTCGCCATGTAACCGCCGAAGGATCCGCCCATCGCGGCGGTGCGGTCCGCGTCGATGTCCGGGCGCTCCTCGACCGCGTCCGTGATGGCCATCAGGTCCGTGTAGGGTTCGGCGCCCCAGCGGCCCCAGCCGCGCTGCACGAAGTCGCGGCCGTAGCCGGTGGACAGGGCCGGATCCGGCATGAGCACCGCGAAGCCCTGGGCCACCATGAGCCACGGGGTCCAGCGCCAGGACCAGCCGTTCCAGGAGGACACCGGGCCGCCGTGGATCCACAGCAGCAGCGGGTGGCCGCCCTCGGGGGCCGGGCCGGAGGGCAGGGCGAGCCAGCCGCGCACGCGGGTGCCGTCCTCCGCGGTGACCTCCACGTCCTCCAGGGTGCCCGGCACGGCCGGGCGCTCGGCCGGGTTCTGCAGGCGGGTGGCCTCGCCCGTGGCGAGGTCCACGCGGGCCACCTCGGGCGGGAACAGGTAGGAGGAGCGCACGCCGTACAGCGTGGTCCCGTCCGGGGAGATCACGACGTCGGACCAGGCCTCGTCCTCGCCCGTCACCTGGGCGACGGCGCCGGAGGGCACGTCGATGCGGAAGATCGGGGCACGGCCGTCCTGGTCCGCCACCGCGATGACCGCCGAGTCGTCCGGCAGCCAGCCGACCACGTGGCCCCAGCGGTCCCAGTCGTGGGCGAGGTCGGTGAGCTCGCCGGTGACGGTGTCCATGACGTACAGCTTCGGGTCCTGGGTGGACTCCGGGGTGGTGTGCGGACCGACCACCACGATCGCGCGGGTGCCGTCATGGGAGATCGGGCCGGCGTGCGCGTCCTCGCCCTCCCGGTCCACGAGCGGGGTGACCTGGCCGGTGGCGGTGTCCACGCGGGCGATCCACTCCCGCATGTCCGCCTTGGCGCCGGCCCGGGACACGGTGACCAGCACGAACGAGCCGTCCGGGGCCACGTGAGAGTCGGTGCCGGAGCCGTGGGAGCGGTCGAAGCCGGTCAGGTGGCGCAGGTGGTGCTCAGTCTCCTCCGGGATGCCGCCGGCCTGCTCGATCTGCTCAGCGCGGGTGTCCTCGCCGCCCTCGTCCTTCTCGTCCGCCGGGGCGTCCGGGTCCGGGCCGTCGGCGAGGACGAACAGCTCGGGCTTGGCCGGGCCGAGGTCGTGGTCCCAGAAGCGGACCGGGTAGGCGGTATGGAGGATGGCGTCCACGCCGGCGTCCTTGCGGGCCTTGGCCAACTCGGCGTGCTCGGCCTCGGTGGAGGCTCCGAGCAGGCGCGGGGCGCCCAGCACCACGGTGTCCGCGGCGGAGGCACAGGAGACGGAGGTGACGCCGCCGGGGCGGGTGAGGACCACGCGGGCCTCGCCGCCCTGCGCCGGCAGCGCCCAGAGGGCGGAGGACTTCTCCTCCTCCCCCGGCGCCGGGCGGCCGGAGGTGAAGTACAGGGTGCCGTCCGCGGCGAACTCCGCGCCGGCCTCGCCCTCCACGGAGCGGGTCAGGCGGTGGGCCGGACGCTCGCCGGACGGGTCCACCTCCCACAGGGAGCTGGCGTAGCCGGTGCCCTTGGCGTTCGGGGTGGCCACCGTGGTGACCAGGCGGGTGCCGTCCGGGCTCAGGGCCAGGCCGGAGGTGCGCGGCAGCGCGACGAAGTCGGAGAGGTCGTGGAAGGAGGTGCGCGGTTCGCTCATGCGAACCGTTCTATCCGCGGGATGTGACGTGGGTCAATCGACTTCGCGGAGGACGGAATGGCGGACCGGACTTCCGTCCCGGAGCCGTGCCCCGGCATGCAAGGATCGGGGCATGCGCATCCTCACCGTCTGCTTGGGCAACATCTGCCGCTCCCCCGCCGCCGAGGCCGTGCTGAAGCATGCCCTGGAACGGGCGGGCCTGTCCGGGCAAGTGAGCGTCAGCTCCGCCGGCACCGCCGACTACCACGTGGGTGAGAACCCCTACCCGCTGACCCTCGAGGTCGGCCGGGAGCGTGGCTACGCCTTCGACTCCGTGGGCGCCCAACTCACCTTCGCGGACCTGGAGCAGGCGGACCTGGTCCTGGTGATGGACGAGTCCAACTACGAGGACGTCGTCGCCCTCACCGAGGACGAGGACCTCCAGAACAAGGTCCACCTGCTCGGGGAGTTCTCCTCCTCGGTGGACACCCAGGGCATCCTGGATGTCCCGGACCCGTGGCAGCGTCCGCGGCACGACTTCGTGGACATGTATGAGCAGATCGAGGACTGCGTGGACGGGGTCGTCGCCGCCATCAAGGCCGGGGACATCTAGGTGTGATGTCCAGGGACGTTGTTGCGTGAACAGCTGACAGGCGAAGGCCTTCCGTTGCGAGAGTGGAGTTGTCGAGAAACCGCTCACGCGAACAGAAGGCCTTCATGTCCCACGCTAACGCCGCCCTGACCCCTCGCGCCCGCCTACGCCTGGCCAAGCTCATCGTCGAGGAACACTGGCCGGTCGCCACCGCGGCCAAGATGTTCATGGTCTCCCCACCCACCGCTCGCAAATGGGCCACACGCTTCCGGGCCGAGGGACCTGCAGGGATGGCAGACCGGTCCAGCCGGCCGTCCACGACGCCGACCAGAACACCGCCAGCGGTGGTGAAACAGATCGTGGCCGCCCGATGGCGCCGACGCCCGGGGGCCGGCACAGATCGCCGGAGAACTCGGGATGCCGGCCTCCACCGTCCATGCCGTGCTCGTGCGCTGCCGAATCAACCGCCTCGCCCGTCTGGACCGGGTCACCGGCGAGCCGATCCGCCGCTACGAGCACCCCCACCCCGGCTCGCTGATCCACGTCGACGTCACCAAGTTCGGGCGCATCCCCGACGGGGGCGGACACCGATTCGTCGGGCGCCAGCAGGGCATGAAGCACCGCGCGGCGACCTCGGACCGCGAAGGAACCCGTGATGCCCCATACCAGCCCCGGCTCGGGGTGGGCTTTCTGCACACCGTGATCGATGATCACTCTCGCTTCGCCCATGTCGAGAGGCACTCCGATGAACGCAGCCAGACGGCCATCGCGGTGTTGCGCCGCGCGGTCGCCTACTTCGCGCGCCTGGGCGTGGAGGTGGAGCGGGTGCTCTCGGACAACGGCTCGGCCTACCGCTCGCATGCCTGGCGTGATGCCTGCACCGAGCTCGGGATCAAGCCCAAGCGGACTCGGCCCTACCGGCCGCAGACGAACGGGAAGATTGAGCGGTTCCATCGCACGCTCGCTGACGGGTGGGCCTACGCCCGGTTCTATAGCTCAGAGACGGAGCGCAGGGCCGCGTTGCCTGGATGGCTGCACTTCTACAATCATCATCGCGTCCACTCCGCGATCGGTGCCGCGCCTGCCACCAGGCTCAATAACCTCCCTGGACATCACATCTAGGTTGCACGGGTCATGAGTGGGTGCAGTGACCGGAAGATTGCGCGTCAACCCTGCCCGCGCACCTCGCGCACCTGGCCGCCGAACCACTCGATGAACTCCGGCACCCATCCGGCGACACCCTCGTTCCAGTGGGTGCCCACGGTGGACTGCGGGAACACCACGGCGGAGGAGAGCGGATCGCGCATGCCCAGGCCCGTGCCGTCCTCGTCCTGGACGGTGACCCACTGCAGGCCATGCTGGGCCCCGAGATGCTCTCCGAGCACCACCGCCACCACATCCAGCATCACGGAGGCGACCTCCGGCTCCAGCTCCCCGGCCTGCACGGCGGCCAGCTGACGGTCCGCATAGGCGCTGACCTGCTCCGGGTCGAGGTGGTCCACGCCCTCCTGACGGGCGAAGCCGATGCGGTCCTGGACCCACTGCTCCTCGGCATCGGTGAGCGGGGCGATCTTCTGCGCGGCGTCATCGGTCATGGGCACCATTCCATCACGCGCCGTTCCCCCCGGCCGGGCCCATGCGCTAGCGTCACGTCCGACACCACCGGCGGCCCGTGCCGCCTCCAGGACGACCGCCTCCGGTGCCGGAGGGCTAGGAGGGACACCGTGTTCAGCGAAGGACCAGGCGGCTTCAGCATGTTCCAGATCCTCTTCGCGGCAGTCCCGCTGTTCATGCTCGCCATGTCGATCTGGGGCCTGGTGTCCATCGCCCGCCGTCGAGCCGCGGCAAACCGGATCACCCGCAACGGCCACCGCGTCCAGGGGAAGGTCATCACCTCCTACCTGGGCCAGAGCGGCTCCCGGGAGCACCGCCGCACCTTCCTCGTGGAGACCGTCGAGTTCATGACCCTGGACGGCCGGACGGTGCGCGCCTCGCCCACCTTCTCCGACATCGGGCTCACGGACCGCGGCGGCTCCTTCGTGACCGTGGTCTACGACCCGCAGGACCCCCACCGCTTCATCGCCCCCCTGAACGGGGACACCCTGTCCGGCCGGGGCGAGGGCGGGCGCATCGCCACCCACGTGTTCATGGCCGTCTTCGCCGTGATCTTCCTGGTGGTCTCCCAGTCCATGATCGGCTTCACCTCGATGCTGGGCCGCTGAGCGTGGCCGGCACCGGGACCTGCCGCCGTACCCTCCACGACGACGGCTCCGTGACCTTCGTGAAGTCCGGCGCCCTTCCCGGGCTCCTCACCGCGGAGGCCCGGGGCCTGCGCGCCCTGGGCGCGGCGGGAGCCCGGGTCCCTCGGGTCCTGCGGGCAGACGACGACCTGCTCGAGCTCGAGGGGATCGAGGACGTCGGCCGCCCGACTCCGACGACCGAGGCGGCGTTCGGCCGGGAGCTGGCCGCCCTGCACCGCGGCTCCCGGCTGCCGGAGGGAGCGGCCGACTTCTTCGGGGCCGTGGACGGCCACCATGATCGGCCTGCCGTCGCTGAGGACGGCTCGGTGCGCGCCTGGCTCGGCGCCGCCGAGATTGACCTGACCCCGTGCGGCACCTGGGCGGAGTCCTGGGTGGTCCGGCGCATCCTCCCCCTGGCCGAGCAGGCCGCCTCCGCGGGCAGCGCCCCGCCGCGCGTGCCCGAGCTGGCGGGCCGGCTGGCGGAGCTGACCGACGGATTCGGACCCGACTCCCCGGCCGCCCATCCGGGTGCGGCGGTGCTGGGAGGTGCGGAGCCGTCGTCGTTGGTGCACGGGGATCTCTGGGCCGGGAACCGGCTGCTCGACGCCGCCGGGCGCAGCTGGCTGATCGACCCGTGCGCGCACCGCGGGCACCGTGAGGTGGACCTGGCGATGATGGACCTGTTCGGCGGGTTCGGCCGCGAGGCGTGGGAGGCCTACGACGACGCCTTCCCGCTCGCCGACGGCTGGCAGGAGCGGGTGTTCGCCTACCAGGCCGTGCCGCTGCTGGTGCACGCGGTCCTGTTCGGCGGCGGCTACGGGCGACAGGCCGAGGCCGCACTGGAGCACGCGCTGGCCCTGGCCGGCTGATCCCCGGCCGGGTCAGGACTCGGCGGAGCCCTGGGCGGACGGGGCGGCCGGGTCGGCGGGGGCGCCCTCGTCCTCCACAGCGTGCGCCACCATGGCCGCGAAGCCCGGCATCCAGTCCGTCTCCTGCTCGCGCCAGTGCTTGGCGGCGGCGTCGAACGGGTAGAAGACGGCGTTCTTCTCCTGGCTCAGGATCACCCAGCGGTTCCGGTCCTGCGCGCCGTCCATGGCCCAGACGAGGCCGTGCCTGATGCAGAGGTGGTGGCCGAGCATCGCGCCGGCCACGCCCACCACGTTCTGGGCGATGCCCTGCGGCGCCGCGCCCTGAACCACGGCGGCGAGCGCCTGGGAGAACTCGGCGTCCATGGCCGCCGGATTCTCGGGGTCGATGCCCCGCTCGCGGACGCCGAACAGCACGTGCTGCTCGATGAACCTCTGCTCGTCGGCGGTCAGGGGGCGCAGAGTGTTCTCGGCCATGGGGTCGACGCTAGCGGACTGCGGGGCCGTGCGCCGCTGTGGCCTCGCCCGGCCCGTCAGGCCTCGCCCCGCACCCCGTCGGCACCGTCCTCCCCGTTGCGGTCCCCGCCCGCCAGTGCCGCCCGGATCCGGGCTGCCGCGTCCGCGCGCAGGGCTCCGCGGGACTCGGCGCGGTCCGCGGTGGCGCGGGCCATGGCCTCCCAAGCGTGGAGGATGTCCGCGGGCATGCCCTCCTCCACCATGTGGGCCAGGGTCTCGCGGTGGCCGCGGACGGTCTCCACATCCCCGCGGGCCACCGGGCCGGTCAGCGCGGCGTCTCCGTCGGAGAGGGCGTTCTCCAGAGAGGCGGTGAGCAGGGGACGCAGCAGACGCTCGGTGTCCGCCACGCCGATCTCCGTCAGCAGCTGCGCGGACTGCGCGGTGAGGGTGACCAGGTGGTTGGAGCCGTGGGACAGGGCCGTGTGGTAGGCGGGCCGGTCGGCCTCCTTGATGACCACCGGCTCGCCGCCCATCTCCACGGTGAGCGCCTGCGCCACCGGCAGCACCACCTGGTCCGCGGTGACGCCGAAGACGCAGTCCTTGAGCCGGTCCAGGTCCAGGGACAGGCCGGTGAACGTCATGGCGGGGTGGATGGCCAGCGGGATCGCGCCGGCGGCCCGCACGGACTGCATCACGCCCACCCCGTAGCGGCCGGAGGTGTGCACCAGCAGGTGCCCGGCCTGCACGTGGCCGGCCTGCACCAGCCCGTTCACGAGCTCTCCCAGCACGTCGTCCGGGACGGCGAACAGCACCATCTCAGACCGGCGCAGGATCTCCGGGACCTCGAGCACCGGCACGTCCGGCAGCAGCGCCTCCGCACGGATGCGGGAGGCCTCGGAGACCGCATGCACGCCGGTGACGGTGTGTCCGGCGTTGCGCAGGGCGGCTCCAAGCACGGCGCCCACCTTCCCGGCGCCGATCACGCCGACGCCGAGGCGCCCCGGGCGCTGCGTGGGGTCGATCGAGGTATCCAGTCCTCCGGCCACTCAGGTCTCCTTCGGGGTGGACGATGCCGCGGCCGCCGCCGCTCCGGCACCGGCCGGCTGCAGCTGCCGTTCGAAGCGCTCGAGCTCCTCGGGCGTCATCCACTGGTCGCGGTCCTTGTATCGGCGGGCCACCGCGGCGATCTCGGACTCGTGCTGGAACAGGCGCTCGGCCGTCTGCCGGTCCTGGGCCTTCACGGTGACGGCCTTCCCCCCGGCCAAGTCCATGGTCACGTCGGCCACCCGCAGGCGGCGCTGCACGGGTCCGGCACCGATCCGCAGGTTCTGGATGCGCTCGTGCTCGGCCACCTCGAGGCGGCGGGCGAAGCGTCCGCCACGCACCAGCAGCAGCCGATCCGTGGTGAGGAAGCCGGTGCGGCGCCACGTGAACCAGGTGAACCAGGCGCGGGCCCGCCGCGGGATGTGGGTGAAGCCGCCGTCGGCGAGGTCCCCGTGCATGGCCACATGCATCAGCTCGGCGGGGGTCAGCTCGGCGGCCTCGCCTGCGGCAGTGCCAGGCTCCGGGGACACGATGGTGAGCACGCGCAGCACGTCCTCCCACGGCCCCACGGGCAGCACCACCGACCGTTCGGAGCCCAGGTCGAGCCCGTAGCCGGCCACCTGCACGCGCACCTGGTACCAGCCCAGGGGTCGCCAGAGCAGCGACTGCCGGATGGTCACGCCCTGCACGCGCCCGGGCGGGACGGTCTGGGAGTTCGTCTCGGTCAGGCCGTAGCGCAGCCGCAGCCCGTCCCTCGAGTGGCGGACGGTGAAGCCCCAGCCCTTGTTCAGGCCGGACCACGTGCTGGTGACGATCGCGAAGAGCAGCGGGACCGCGATGCCCGCCGCGCTCAGACCGAGGATGGCCCACCGCGACTCGTCCTCAGACATCCAGGCCTGGGGCATCAGGCCGATGAACAGTGCCGCCACCGCCAGGAACCCGCCGAACCCGAGGACGGTCGCCAGCGGTCCCGAGTCGGACAGCAGCACCGAGCCCACCAAACGACCGGGCGGGACCTTGAGCATCACGACCCCCTCGTCCGCATCGCGCAGCATCGGCGTCGGTGCGGGCGCCGGGGACGACGACGGCGCGGTCGCCCCCGCCTGCCCGGCCACCGGGGCACTCGCCTCGTCCGGGGCGCCCACGGCGCCGGAGGGTCCCACCGCGTGCGCAGAGACGGAGGATGCGGGGGAGGGGCCGTCGTCGGGGCGGGCCACGCCCGAGGCGTGGTCCAGGATCTCGCGGCGGACCTGCTCTGCCCGGTCCCGCTTGAGGAAGGACAGCTCCAGGGCGGTGTCGTTGCCGTCGGCGGCCTCCACCTTCACCGTGACCAGCCCGAACAGACGGGCGATCAGCGGGTGCTGCAGGTCCACGGCCTGGAGACGGTCGTAGCGCATCTGCCGGTTCTGCCGGAACAACCATCCCTCGCGGTACTGGATCTCCGACTCGGTGAGGCGGAAGCGTTTGAACCGCCAGGACAGGAAGAAGACCACGCCCAGCAGCAGGATGACGCCGGCAGCGATGCCGATCGCCGGCAGGAAGTCCAGGATCGACAGCTCACCGACCCCACCCCCGGAGCTGTCGGACCCGGCCTGGCCGAACCGGCGGCCGACCCACTGCTCCACGACGTCCCGGCCCACGAAGAACAGCATCAGTGCGAGGAACGTCCAGCTCTTCACCCACGGGGTCAGCGGGTGCATGCGGGTCCAGCCCTCGGCGTCCGTGGGGCGCTCGGTGTCGGTCACCGGGGCGTCGGCGGCGGACAGGCCGGCCGCCGCCACGGCCGGGGGGTGCCCGTCGTGGGGGCGGATGTCGCCGGGGAGGTCGTGCGGAGACGTGGGCATGCCGTCCTCCCGGCTCACAGGCCCGCCAGCTTCGCCTGGCCACGCTGCATGAGGACCTCGCGCAGCCGCTCGCACTCGGCCCGGGACAGGCCCTGCATCTCCAGGTCCGAGCCGGCGGTCTTCAGGGTCACCTTCTGCACGCCGAACCGGCGCTGGATGGGGCCCTCCTCCACGTCCACGTACTGCAGACGTCCGTAGGGGACGGCCTTCACGGAGCGGAACAGCAGGCCCTCGCGCCAGAGGATGTCCTCCTCCCGTTCGGCGTAGCCCCGGGCGCGCACCTGGCGCGGGGTGAGGGCGAGGTCGATCAGCGCCCACAGCAGCACCACACCCGGCAGGCCCCAGGCGAGCCACGTCCCCAGGTTCGGCCACACGCCGGTCAGCTTCAGGACCAGCGGGACGGACGCGACCGCTACGAAGACCACGCTGATGATCGCCCCGGCCAGCAACGACGCCGGGATCTCCTTCTCGGACACGGGTGTGAACTCGACGCCGTCAAGCTCCATGGCGCGCACGGGCGTATCCCTCCTCGGGGTCGGTCCGGCGGCGGGGCACTCCCCCGCCACCTCGTCCATCCTGCCGTCCGTTCGTTCCGCCCGCCTCATCCTCAGGGGGGATCCGGCACCATCGTTCGACCAGGATGCCCACCACCACGAGCACCACGCCGCCGCCCACGAGGAGCACGCAGTCCCGCAGCATGCCGGGGGCGGCCACCGCGCGGGCGAGCACCTGCACGAGGACGCCGGCGTGCCAGCCGCCGAACAGGGCCCCGGCGAACGCCCCGGACTGGGCCAGCACCAGGATGCGGGCGGCGGCCAGCGGGTCCATGCGCTCGGCCGGGAGGCGGTCCCAGTCCCGGCGGATGCGCAGCCCGAAGCCGAGGCTGATCAGCGCCACCACCAGCAGGGTGATCAGCGCGGGCAGGCCCAGCACCGGGGTCTGCCGTCCGCCGCCCTGGGAGACCAGCGCGACCGTCCAGCCCAGCAGGCCGGCGAGCAGCGCGAGCCCGGGCAGCCACCAGGTGCGCAGCGTGATCATGTGCGGTCCCTCCAGGTCGAGTCGATCCGCTCCCCGGGCACCGGGCGGCCGCCGGCGCCGTCCAGGTGGACGCGCTCCGGGGGCATGCGACGGACGGTGTCCGCGCCCTCGGCCCGGTCGGCGAGCGCGGAGACCGGGGTCCCGGCGAGCGTGGCGTCCGGGTCCAGCCAGAGCCAGGGCAGCAGCACGAAGGCGCGCTCGGCGGCCCGCGGGTGCGGCAGGGTCAGGTCCGGGTGGTCACTGGTCACGCCCTCGTACGCGACCAGGTCCACGTCCAGGGTGCGGGCGCCCCAGCGGACGGTGCGCCGGCGGTGGTGCTCCTGCTCCAGCAGGTGTGCGGTGCCCAGCACCTCCCACGGGGACAGCGTGGTCCGCGCCGTGACGATCTGGTTCCGGTAGTCCGGCTGCCCGGGCGGCCCGCCGACCGGCGCGGTGAGCGCCCGCGGCGAGGCCTGCACATCCGTGAACCCGGGCAATGCGGTGAGCGCGGCCACGGCGGCGTCCATCGTCTGGTCCGCGTCCCCCAGGTTGGCGCCCAGCCCCAGCACGACGACGGCTGGCCGGCTCGGCCTCTTCCCCAGGCTCGGCGTGGGGGCCGGCCCCTCTGCGGGGTGGGTCCAGTCCCGCGGGATCGGCTCGCCCGGGTCCGGGGTGGAGGGGGTCCGCATCAGCGCGCGGACTCCAGGTCGGCGCGGTCCAGGTCCGCGCGGTCGCGGACGACCGTCACCTGGACGTCGTGGAACTCGTGGGGCAGCGGAGCCTGCGGCTTGTGGACGGTGACCTCCACGGTGTCCGTGAGCGGCTGGGTCTGCAGCAGCTGACGGGCGATGCGGTCCGCGAGGGTCTCGATGAGGTCGAAGGACTCGCCCATGATGAAGCCCGCCACCAGGTCCGCGACCTCGGCGTAGTTCACGGTCTGCGTGAGGTCGTCGGCGGCGGCCGCCGCGCAGACGTCCACGTGCAGCACGACGTCCACCGAGAACGGCTGGCCCTCGCGCTTCTCCGTCTCGAACACGCCGTGGTACCCGACGGCGGAGATGCCCGTCAGGCGGATGCGGTCGCGACGGGCCGGCCGAGCCGGGGCGGCGGAGGACTGATGGCGTCCGAACATCAGGCGGTCTCCTTCCCACGCCAGGCGGCGGCGGCGCGGACGGCGTCCGCGGAGGGGGTGACGTCGTGCACCCGCACCGCCCACGCGCCGTGGAGCGCGGACAGGGCGGACAGTGCGGCCGTGGCGGCGTCGCGCTGGGCCGGGGGCGGCGTGGCGCCGTCGTCGAGGTGGTGTCCCGGCTGGCCTTCCAGGAGGGTGCCCAGGAAGCGCTTGCGGGAGGCGGCCACCAGCACGGGGTGGCCAAGCGCGGTGAGCCGGTCGAGCCCACCCAGCAGGGCCCAGTTCTGCTCCCCGGCCTTCGCGAAGCCCAGACCCGGGTCCATGATGATCTGTTCGGGGGCCACACCGGCGTCGTAGAAGCGCTGCCTGACCTCGATCAGCTCGGCGAGCACGTCCTCCACCACGTCCCCGTAGTCCGCGAGGGAATCCATGGTGGTGGGGGTGCCCCGGTTGTGCATGAGGATGTACGGGGCGCCCGTCTCGGCGATCAGCGCCGGCATGTCCGGCTCGTGGTGCAGGCCGGAGACGTCGTTGACGATCACGTCCCCCAGCGCCAGGGCGGCGCGGGCGGTGGCGGTGTGCATCGTGTCGACCGAGAGCACGGCGTCCTCGCCGAGCAGCGCCTCGACCACCGGGAGGATGCGCTGCTGCTCCTGCTCCGGGGAGACCGGGGTGGCGCCAGGCCGGGTCGACTCGCCGCCCACGTCCACGATGTCCGCACCGGCGGCGATCAGCGCGCGGCCGTGCTCGATCGCACCGGCGACGGTGTCATGGCTGCCACCGTCGGAGAAGGAGTCCGGCGTGACGTTCACGACGCCCATGACGAGCGTGCGGCCGGCCGGAAGGCGGTGCAGCAGGGCGGGCATCTGGTCCTCGGCGGTCATGGCCCCCATTCTGTCAGAGCGGCCCGGGCGGCGTCCGCGCTCACCCGTTGAGGATCAGGCTCATCGCCTCGGAGCGGGTGGAGGGATCGCGCAGCTGGCCACGGACCGCCGAAGTGACGGTCTTCGCACCGGGCTTGCGGACGCCGCGCATGGACATGCACATGTGCTCGGCCTGGATCACCACGATCGCCCCGCGCGGGCGCAGATGCTCCTCGAGCGCCTGCACGATCTGCGTGGTCAGCCGCTCCTGCACCTGCGGGCGGCGCGCGTAGAGCTCTACCAGACGGGCCAGCTTGGACAGGCCGGTCACACGCCCCTCGGCGGCCGGGATGTAGCCGATGTGCGCGGTGCCGTGGAACGGGACGAGGTGGTGCTCACAGGTCGAGTAGAACGGAATGTCCTTGACCAGCACCAGCTCGTCGTGTGCGATGTCGAACGTGGTGCTCAGCACCTGGTCCGGTGACTGGTGCAGGCCCGCGAAGAACTCCGCGTAGGCCTTCGCCACCCGCTTCGGGGTGTCCTGCAGGCCCTCGCGGTCCGGGTCCTCGCCGATCGCCTCGAGGATCTCGCGCACCGCGCGCTCGATCCGCGGACGGTCCACGGTGGTCTGCTGCGGGTCGAAGCTGCCCGGAACCCCCGTCACGACGTCGGCTCCGTCACCCTGGTCGGTGTCCTGCGGGACGCCCTGGTGGGGCGCATGCGAGGTGCCGTGCCAGGCGGAGGCGAGGGCGCCGTCGTCGGGAAGCGGGGCCTGCGGGGACGAGGAGGCGAGCACGGGGTCCGTGTCCGCGCCGGTCACCTGCGGCTCCTGCCCGGCGGGGGCGGATGCCTCCGGCGAGGAGCCGCCGTCCATCCAGTCTTCCGGCCAGGCGTCGCGGCCGGAGCGGTCGCGGCCGGGGTGCTCGTGGTGGTCAGCGGATCGGGTCATGGCCGGCTCCGGGGAGGTCGGGGCCGCCGTCACCGGGCGCTCCGCCCTGGTCCGGTCCGGCCGTGGTGGGCGGGGCGTCCGGCGCGTGGCCGGGGACGGTGGTGGACTCGACGCCGACCGGCTCGTGCTCACCGTCGCCGAGCCGCGAGCGGCGCTCCTGCGGGGAGAGCACCGGCGGCAGGTCCTGGTTGGGGCGGTCGTCCGAGGCGAGCCAGACCGGGCGCGGATCGCGCTTGCGGACGTCATGGAAGATCTCGGCGACCTCCTCCTGGTTCAGCGTCTCGCGCTCGAGGAGCTCGTAGGCCAGGCGGTCCAGCACGTCCCGGTTCTCGGTGAGCACCCAGTGGGCGTCCGCGTGGGCCTGGTCCATGAGCTGACGGACCTCGGCGTCCACCAGGTAGGCCAGCTCCTCCGAGTAGCCGCGGCCGGAGCCGCCGCCGGCAGCGTGGCCGAACGCCTCCGAGTTCTCCCCGCCCAGCTTCACGGCGCCCACCTTCGCGGACATCCCGTACTCGGTGACCATCTTCTGGGCCGTCTCGGTGGCCTTCTGGATGTCGTTGGCGGCACCCGTGGAGGGGTCGTGGAACACGATCTCCTCGGCCACGCGGCCGCCCATGGCGTAGGCCAGCTGGTCCAGCAGCTCGTTGCGGGTGATGGAGTACTTGTCGTTCTCCGGGACCACCATCGTGTAGCCCAGGGCGCGGCCGCGGGGCAGGATGGTGATCTTGGTGACCGGGGCCGAGTGGCGCAGGCCCGCCGCCACCAGGGCGTGGCCGCCCTCGTGGTACGCGGTGACCTTCCGCTCGTGCTCGTTCATCAGGCGGGTGCGCTTCTGCGGGCCGGCCATCACACGGTCCACGGCCTCGTCGAAGGCGGTGGCGTCGATGACGTTGTTGTGCGAGCGGGCAGTCAGCAGCGCCGCCTCGTTGATGACGTTCGCCAGGTCCGCACCCGTGAAGCCCGGGGTCCGCTTGGCGATGGTGCGCAGGTCCACGTCCAGGGCGATCGGCTTGCCCGTGGCGTGCACCTCGAGGATCTTCGTGCGGCCGTCCAGGTCCGGGGCCTCCACCGGGATCTGCCGGTCGAAGCGGCCCGGGCGGAGCAGCGCCGGGTCCAGGACATCCGGGCGGTTGGTGGCCGCGATCATGATGACATTGGTGGAGGCGTCGAAGCCGTCCATCTCCACGAGCATCTGGTTCAGGGTCTGCTCGCGCTCGTCGTTGCCGCCGCCGATGCCGGCGCCGCGCGAACGGCCGACCGCGTCGATCTCGTCCACGAAGATGATCGCCGGGGCGTTCTGCTTCGCCTGCTCGAACAGGTCACGGACACGGGAGGCGCCGACGCCCACGAACATCTCCACGAAGTCCGAGCCGGAGATGGAGAAGAACGGGACGTTCGCCTCGCCCGCCACGGCCTTCGCGAGCAGGGTCTTGCCGGTGCCGGGAGGGCCGTAGAGCAGGACGCCCTTCGGGATCTTCGCGCCGACCGCGTGGAAGCGCTGCGGCTCGGTCAGGAACTCCTTGATCTCATGGAGCTCCTCCACGGCCTCGTCCGCGCCGGCCACGTCCTTGAACAGCACGTCCGGGTTGTCCTTGTTGATCAGCTTCGCCCGGGACTTGCCGAACTGCATGACCTTGGAGTTTCCGCCGCCCATACGGGACATCAGGAACCAGAACAGCCCCAGGATGATGATGAACGGCAGCACCAAGCCGAGCATCGAGAGGAACCAGTTCGAGCGCTCCGGCTCGTCCTGATAGCCGTCCAGCGAGGACTCGTCCACGGCCGCGACCACGTTCTCCGCGCGGGCCTCGGAGAAGTAGAAGTAGACCTCCTTGCCGAGGTGCTTGCCCTCCTGCTTGTAGTTCTCACGGAGGGTGAGGTCCACGCGCTGGTCGCCGTCCGAGATGAGCGCCTCGGTGGCCTTGTTCTCCTTCAGCAGCGTCATGCCGACGTTCGTGTCCACGGCCTCGCGCTGCGGCTGCATGACGGTGGGGATCACGAACCCGAGCACCACCAGGGCGAGCAGGATCCAGAAGAAGGGTCCCTGCAGGAACTTCTTCAGGCCCGAAGGCTTGTCCTTCGAGCCGGCGTTCTTGTCCGCCACGTGGCCACGCTCCTGTCCTGAACTCGGCCTGCTCGTTGGGCCGGGTGCACTGGTCCGGTGGACTACGTTACCGGCCGGGGCGGACGCGGCGCCGAGCGGTGGCCGTGAGTTCGCCGCAGGTGGACAGATCGGCCCGGCGGGATGCCGGGGCGGCGTGCTGGTGGACAGGCGGGCAGGCACGCTGACGGTTCGCTGTGTTCCACGGGTCGGAAAGCGCGCCAGCGATGTCCTCATTCCGACGATCTGCATACAGGGATCGGGGAGGTTCTGCCCGCCGTCACCCAGGCAGGAGCGCCGCAGCGGCTTCAGAACCCCGTCGCTGAGCGGTGTGCTCACGTCACAGCGGACGCTGTCCACGGATTCGACGTTGTCCACAGATTCTCCGTCCCGCCGCCATGGCCTCACCGTCTCGGCCACGCTGATGGTGATGCGACACCCGACTCCGCTTCCGCCCCCTCTGCGCTCTCGGGCCTTCACGCTCGCACAGGCCCGCGAGGCCGGTGTGAGCAAGGAGCGCCTCCGGCGCCGTGACGTCGAGCGGATCGGCAGAGGCGTCTACCGGTGGGTCGGCCTCGGCGACCGCACCCCGTCCGACTCCGGCACGACCGGACCGGCCGCCCCGTCCGCCCCTGCGGCCCCGCACGAGGACACGCTGCTCTCGGACGAGAGGCCCTACACCTGGACCCGACACCTGGACACCGAAGAGATGGAGCGCCTGGACCGGCTTCTCCACCTGAGGGAGACCGTGGTGCTCTCCCACGTCACCGCGGCCAGGCTCCAGGGACTGTGGCTGCCGGCACGGATCATGGACGACCCCCGGCTCCACCTCACAAGGGATCCCCGCGCAGGCGTCCCTGCGGCCGACGGCTTCGTCACACACCGGAGCCGCATCGCCAGAAGGGAGGTCGTCGAGAGTCAGGTGCTTGGACGCGAATGGCTCGTCACCGACCCGATCCGGACGTGGATCGACATGGCGTCTGTCCTCGATCGCGGTGAGCTCGTCGCCTTCGGGGATCACCTGGCGCGGCGGGCCCTGCGCCTGGACGGAGCAGACGGTGCCTCGCTGTTCTTGTCACAGCTCAAGACCGCCGTCGGTGAACGAGCGGGGCGTCGGCACAGGTCCGTCCTCCGCGAATGCGCCGCGCTGATCCGGATCGGCGCCGACTCGCCCAAGGAGACGGAGCTGCGCCTGGCGCTCATGGACGCTGGCCTTCCGGAGCCGGATCTGCAGATCACCGTCATGGACCCGGAGTTCCACCCGACGCATCCGGCCAGCGCCGACCTCGGCTACCCCCGCGAGCGCATCGCCCTCCACTACGATGGGAAGCACCATGGCAGGGACCGCCAGCTGAGCAGGGACGTCCTGCGCAACGCGGCCTTTGAGCGGCAGGGGTACCGCAACATCGTGGTGACGGCACGAGACGCCCACTCCGGCTACGCGCGGGTCATCCGCGAGGTCCGCCGCTGCTGGCCCTCGGGATGATTCCCACTGCCACGGATCCGTCAGTCCTCGACCCGAGCTGCGGTGACCCCGCCCATCCACCTCGCCGCGGGACGTCTGTATGCCACGGGTCGGAATCGGCGGCGCGCCCGACGCAGTTCCAACGCCTCGGACACAGACCCTGAGTCACTCCACGGCACACCCGGGGCGAGCACCACCCCGGCACACCAGCACCCGGCCCGTCAGGCGTCGCCCCAGGCGGAGCGCCTCAGGAGTACACGTGCGGGGCGAGTGTGCCCACGAAGTCCAGGTTGCGGTACTTCTCGGCGTAGTCCAGGCCGTAGCCCACCACGAACTCGTTGGGGATGTCCTTGCCCACGTACTTCACGTCGATCTCCACCTTCATGGCGTCCGGCTTGCGCAGCAGGGTGCAGATCTCCACGGAGTTCGGGTTGCGGGACTCGAGGTTGGTCTTCAGCCAGGACAGGGTGAGGCCGGAGTCGATGATGTCCTCCACGATGAGCACGTCGCGGCCCATCAGGTCCGTGTCCAGGTCCTTCACAATCCGCACCACGCCGGAGGACTTGGTGCCGGAGCCGTAGGAGGAGACGGCCATGAAGTCCATCTCCACGTGGGACTTCAGCGCCCGGGTCAGGTCCGCGACCACCATGACGGCGCCCTTGAGGACGGCCACGATCAGCAGGTCCTTGCCCTGGTAGTCCTCGTCGATGCGGGCGGCCAGGGACTCGATGGTCTCCTGCACCTCCTCCTTGGTCATGAGGACGTGAAGAAGATCGTCCCGGACGTCGTTGGCATCCATGCTGCGCCGCTCCTGTAGGGGTGTGAGGTGACAGGTGTGGACGTCCTGGCGGGGGCGGGCCGCGGAGTCGGCGGGCCTCCGGCGGACGCGTTCAGTCGACCGCGGGGTCGGGGTGGAACTCCAGTCTTGCACATGTGCGCGCGCCCGCGCCCGCGCCTGTTCCGCCTCCGGCGGCTTCCCGACGACGGCGCCTCACCTGGGTGCCTCCGCCCAGTTGGACGGGGCCCGCCGATGTGCCGCCCCGGCGGGCCTGCGTGACGAGGGCGTCCACCGCCAGGAGCCGTTCGCGGGTGGTAGGGTCGGCCCCGGTCAGGGCGGCGGCGCGGGCGTAGATCCGGTGGCGGACTGCGGCCGGGAGGGCGGCGAGCCCGTCGAGGTCCAGGGCGATCCGGCGGCGGGACGGGGCGGCGTCTGTGGGCGACTCTCGTCCGGGTTCCTCGGAGGCCAATGGAGGCAGGTCTAAGGCATCGTCGAGCCTGAGGGCGGCGAGCTCGCGTTCCGCCCAGGACTCGAGGGCGGCGGCGTCTTCGGCGGCGATGGCCGCGGAGCGCACCAGCCCGGCCCGCACTCCGGCGCCCAGGCCGCGGTGTTCGTCCTCGAGCAGAGGCAGCACCGTCTCCCGGACCCGGACACGGCGGACGTCGGGATCGGTGTTCATGGGATCGGCCCACCAGGTCACGCCGCCCCAGGCGCAGACGGCCTCGGTGTCCGCGCGGGTCAGCCCCAGCAGCGGGCGCACCAGCTCGACGCCGGTGGCCAGCCGCCGCCGGGCGGGAATCCCGGCGAGGGACCGTGTCCCGGAGCCGCGGGCGAGGGCGAGCAGGACCTGCTCGGCCTGGTCGTCGGCGGTGTGGGCGGTGGCGACCAGCCCCGCGCCGGCCCGCCGCGCCGCCTGCACCAGTGCGGTCGACCGCGCGTCCCGGGCCGCGGCCTCCAGCCCGTCTCCGCGGAGCTGCACCTGCACCGTCTCCACGCACACCGGGTCCAGCCCCAGCCCGCGGCACACCTGCCCGGCGGCCGCGGCGACCTCGCCGGACCCCGGCTGCAGCGCGTGGTCCACCGCCACCGCCCCGACGTGCAGGCCTTCGCCCTCCCGCGTTCCGCGCAGGACGGCGGTGAGCACGGCGAGCGCGAGCGAGTCCGCCCCACCCGAGACGGCGAGCAGGACCATCGGAGGCGCGCCGAGAGCCTCCTTGAGCGCGGCCACGCCGCGGTGGACGGCGCCGGGCCAGCGGGTGCGCGGAGGCCACTGCCCCAGCGCCGGCAGTCCTGCCTCCATGCCGCTCACGCCTCGCGGCGGATACGCGCGACCCAGGTGTCCGGGGCGTGGATCTCAGGCTCGGTGGGCAGCAGGGCGGGGTCGTCCCAGACCACGTTGAACCCGTCCATGCCGAGCTCGGCCACGGCGGCGGACACGAACTTCTGCCCGTCCGCGTACTGGCGCATCTTGGCGTCCATGCCGATCAGCCGGCGCACGAACCTCTCCAGCGGAGAGCGCCGGTCCCCGCGGGCGTCGAACCGGCGGCGGATGGTCTTCACAGTCTCCACGACCTCGGCGTCCACGGCGTCCATGACCACGTTCGCGTGGCCCTCGAGCAGGGACATCACCGCGGTCAGGTGGGACATGCGCGCCCGGTCCTCGTCGTCCTGGAGGGCGCCGAGCAGGCCGGGGCGAGGGCCGTCGTCGTCCTTCCGGCCGGGCCGGGCGGAGGCGAGCGCGGTGCGGAGGCGTTCAGGCAGGGAGTCCGACTTGTCGAACATGGCGCCGGTGAGCTCGGTGATGCGCTGCTGGAGGTGGCCGGCCAGCCAGGGGGCGGCGGCGAACTGCACGCGGTGGGTCTGCTCGTGCAGGCACACCCACAGGCGGAAATCCTCCGGGACCACGTTGATCTCGGCGCGCACCTGCGCGACGTTCGGGGCCACCAGCATGAGGCGGCCACCGAAGCCGGACAGGGCGGCGAACGGGTCGTACTGGCCGAGCACCTTGGAACCGAGGAACGCGAGGAGGGCCCCGAGCTCGGCACCGGTGGCGGCGGTGGCGACCGGCGTGGTGGAGGTCGCATACTCCTGGGGCCGGGTGGCGGCGAGGTGGTCGAAGCTCGGGGACAGCAGGGCCTGGAAAGATTGGGTGTTGGCCTTCGCCCAGGTCGCACGGTCCACCACGAGCACCTGGGAGTCCCGCAGGTCCTGCGCGGCCTCGAGCCCGGTGAGGCGGTGCACGTGCGGCACGGACGCCTCGGCGGCGGCGCGCAGCCCCTCAGCTTCGGCCCTGGCCTGCCGCGCGGACATCCGCGGTCCCGGCGGGACGAGGCGGGCGGCGGTCCCGGCGGCGACGGCCCAGTCGATGGGGTCACGGCGCGCGTCGGCGCCTGCAGGAGTGTGGTCGCCCACGCGGCCGGCGGGGGCGGTGCCGGCGGCGGGAGTGCCTGCGGTGGAGTCGGTCATGCGCCCAGTCCACCACACGGAGCCGGTCGGGAACCGGGTCCGTCCGCGCTCGGCGTGACGCCGCCGCTCAGAGCTGCGCCAGCGCGGCGACGGCCCGGTCGGTGGCGGCGCGGGCGTCGGCCACCTCGGAGTCGATGCCGGTGAGCACCATGGAGAACACGAGCACGCGACCCTGCGTGGTCACCACGCGCCCGGTCAGGGAGACCGATTCGAGGAGGGTGCCGGTCTTCGCGGCGGCGGTGTCCTCGGCGGCGGAGCCCACCAGCCGCTTCTCCAAGGTGGAGTCGCTGCCGGGGGTGGGCAGGCCCTGGAGCGTGGCGCCCAGCAGCGGCATCTCCGCGGAGGCGGCGAGCACCCCCGTGAGCGCGGCGGCGCTGATGCGGTTGCGCCCGGTGAGTCCGCAGGCGTCCTTCAGGTCCATCCCCTCGGTGTCCGCACCGAGGTCCGCCGCCACGTCGGTCATGAGCTCGGCTGCGCCGCGGTGGTCCGGCGTGCGCCCGACGGCGTAGGCGGCATTCCTGGCCAGGGCTTCGGCGAGCTGATTGTCCGAGTGCGCCAGCATGTAATCGACCTGCTCGCGCAGCGGCGCGGAACGCACCTCGCCCACGGACTCGGACTCCTCGACCATCTCCCGCGGAGCCGTGGTCTGCGGGACGTCCTCGCGGACCGTCAGCGTCAGCTCCGCGCCCGACTCCTCGACCTTCTCCTTCAGCACGGACTGGAAGCGCCGGGCGGCGAACTGCGCGGGGTCGGCCACGCGCTCCTCGGCGGTGCCGGGCTCAGGACGCCCTCCGAAGGTGGCCAGCGGCTGGACCCGGGAGATGTAGCCTTCGTCCAGCAGCCCCTGGCTCCATGCCGGGTTCACACCGTCGCCGGCGTAGAGCCGCAGGTCCACGGTCAGCTCGACCTCGCCGGTGACCCCCTGCTCCTGCAGACCCTGCACTGTCTCCTCGGCGAGGGTCGCCAGGCCGGCACGGCCGTCCACGCGGCTCTCGTCCGAGTCGCCGGTGCCGAGCATGACGTCTCCTCCGCCCACCAGCACCAGCTGCTGCGGCCCCTCGGGCTCGGGAGCCGACGACGGCGGCACGCCCTCCGCGTCCGACTCGCCCGGGGAGGGGCTCGCCGAGGACGGGCTGGGGCTCTCGCTCGGCTCGTCGCTGCCGCCCGCACCGTCCGTGGGGCTGGGGGTGGGCCTCGGCGTCGGCTCGGCGGAGGAGGTGGGCTCCGACTGCCCCGTTGGGGATGGGGTTGGGGTCGGAGACGGCGCCGGCTGCCACGTGGACGACGGGCTCGGGGCCCAGCTCGAGCTGGGAGAGGGCTGCCACGTGGAGCTCGGGCTCGGCGCGGGCTGCCACGTCGACTCCGGCTGCGGCGCCCCCGCGGACTCCCCGCCGGGCTGTGCGGTGGCCTGAGGCTGCCAGGTGCTCGCCGGCCGGGGCTGGGTCTGCACGGCGCTGCGGGCCGGGTCGATCAGCACGGTGCGGGTGCGGAACCGCCGTTCGGCGCCCAGTGTTCTCAGCGCGGTGGCAGCGGTGAGCAGCTTCATCGCCGAGGCGGGGGCGACCGCCTCGTCCTGGCCCTGCCCGTAGAGCTCCTCCCCGGTCACGGCGTCCCGGACGGACACGTGCGCGGTGCCGGGGTGCTCGGCGAGCGGGCCGGCGAGGATCGAGCCGATCTCCGCCTCCGTGGGGATCGGGGCGGTCGCGGCCTGCTCGGAGACCTCCTGCACCACGGGCGGCGCCGGGTCCCCGTCGAACGGGCCGATGTCCCCCGGATGCGGCTCGAGGATCGGCGCGGCCGCCAGCAGTGCCGCAGCCGCGGCGGCGAACAGCGAGGCCTTCATCGGCGGTCCCCGGCCAGCTCGGCGGCGCGGCGGAGCACGGCGCTGAGCAGTCCGCCGCCGGCCGCCTCGGCCGCGGCGGTGAGCTCGGAGGCTCTGCCGAGGGAGGCCAAGGCCGAGGCGAGGTGGTCGTGCCCGGGTGCGGTGCCGTCGTCGTGGTGCCGGGAGGAGGTGTGGCGCACCTGGGTGGTGAGGACGGGGTCGGACTCGCGGACCTCGGCGAGGACGGCGGCCTTGTCCCCCTCCTCGATGCGCTCCTCGAGCATGACCAGGCGGGCGTAGACGGCGGGGTTGCCGATCTTGATGCGCTGGGCGTTGGCGAGCTGGGACAGCATCGGCGCGGAGAGGCCGAGCGTGGCCGCCAGGGTGCGCTGGCTGATGCCGTATTCCTTCAGGACGACGCCGAAGCGCTCCCCCAGCGGGGCCCCGTAGAGCGCGCGCTGCTGTTCTGCGTAGTCCTGGGTGGTCATGCCTCCATGATCCCAGAGGTGTTTGCAGGTGCGAAACGGAGGACTCCGTCACACCGAGGGCGTGCACCTGCGAACATCGGCGCATGGCCTGCGACTGCGAACACCGGGTCTGATTCGTCAGTCCTGGACCGCGGTCCAGCTGTATTCGCCCTCGGCCCACGTGCACATCCGGTGCTGCTCGTCCATGCCGATGACCTCGGTGCCGTGCTCGGCGGGGATGCAGTCCTGCCCTTCGCGCACCGAGCTGGTCAGGGCGGGACGACCGGCGGAGCGGGGGGTCGCCGGGGCGTCCGGGCTGGGGTACCCGGTGCTCGACGCCGTGGACGCCTCCTTGGACGACGACGGCTCCTCGCCGTCCGAGGACGGCTCGCCCGAGCCGTCGGTCGGCTCAGCGGAGGACGTGCCGGGCGAGGGCGACGCGGCTGCTCCGGACGACGAGGACGCGGAGGTGCCGGTCCCGGACGAGGCGCCCTCTCCCCCGCCGCCGAGCAGCAGGACCAGGGCGGCGATCAGCGCGAGCACGCCGGCGCCGACGAGCGCCCAGGCCAGCAGGCGGGAGCGGTCCGCACCGGAGGCCTCCGCGGCCGGGGCCACCGGCCGCGACGCCGCCGTGCCAGGATTTCCGGGCACCCCGGGTGCCCCGACCGTCCCGGTCGCCCCCGTCGCTCCGGGCGCTCCGGGCACTCCGGCCGGAGCGCTCGCCTCCACATGGTCCGGAGCCGTGATGACGGTCGTCTCGGCCACCGGCGGCACGTCCTCGGTGTCCGCGTCAAACTCGCCACCGAACTCCTCGCCCAGACCCTCGAGCTGATCGAACACCTCGAACGGCTCCCCGGAGGCGGTCAGGTAGCCACCCGGGAGGTGCGGAGTCTCGGAGAGGCGGGGGCCGTCGTCGGGACGCGCCCGGGAGGGCTCCGGACGGGCGAGCCGGGCCAGCCGACGGGGCGCCTCGGCGGCGGCGCACTCCCGGGCGGCGGAGTCGTCGGACACCAGCCCGGTCAGCACGTCACGCAGATCGACGTTCGCCACAGCGGCCAGCACCCGCTCGAGCTCACCGGCGTCCTGCGGTCGGCAGCCGGGGTCGAGCATGCGCAGGGCGGTCACCCCGGCGGCGAACAGGTCCTGCGCGGGGGCGGGCGCCTGGTCCGCATAGGCCTCCGGCGGCACGTAGCCAGGGGTGCCGTGGAGGTGGCCGAGGCTGGTCAGGCGGGGGTCGTCCGCGCGCATGGCCAGGCCCATGTCCCCCAGGCGCAGGTGCGGCTCGCTCGTGCCGGTGGCCGCCAGAAGCACGTTGGCGGGCTTGACGTCCCGGTGGATCCATCCGGAGCTGTGCAGTTCGGCCAGGCCGTCCAGCAGCTGCAGCAGCAGCGCGGCGGTCAGCGGCTCCCCCAGTCCGCCCCAGTCCGTCAGCGCCCCCTCGAGGGATCCGCCGGCCACCAGCGGCATGGCGATGGCGACCTCATCGTCCTGCGCGGCCCACCCGTACGGGGAGGCCAGGTGCGCGTGGTCCACCTGCACGCCCTGCTCGGGGACGAAGCGCAGCAGGGAGGCCGAGTCCGCCTGACCCAGGACCTTCGCGGCACAGCGGCGGCCGGTGCGGCGGTCCTCCGCCAGCCACACCGTGCCCTGCCCTCCACGGGCGATCGGGGCGACGAGCTCGAAGCGCCCCGCGATCATCTGACCCATGCGCTCCATCATGGCCGATCGGGCGCGCCGCGCCGGTACGCTGGTCCCAGACCCACCCCGATTTCCGACCTGAGGAGCGTCATGGAGCACGACGTCACGATCGAGATCCCCGCCGGTTCGCGCGTCAAGTACGAGTTCGACCACGAGACCGGCCGCCTGCGCCTGGACCGGGTGCTGTTCACCCCGATGCAGTACCCGACCCACTACGGCTTCTTCGAGAACACCCTGGGCGAGGACGGCGACCCGCTGGATGCGATGGTGTTCCTGCCGGGCTTCGACCTGGTCCCCGGCGTGGTGGTGGAGGCCCGCCCGATCGGCGTCTTCAACATGACCGACGACGGCGGCGGCGACGCCAAGGTCCTCTGCGTCCCGGCGGACAAGCGCTTCGACCACATCCAGGAGCTCGAGGACATCGACGAGTGGCTGAAGAAGGAGCTGGAGCACTTCTTCACCCGCTACAAGGACCTGGAGCCGGGCAAGTGGGTCAAGGCCGAGGGCTGGGAGGGCCGCGAGGCCGCCGAGAAGGAGCTCGAGGCCTCCATCCAGCGCTTCAAGGACGCCGGCGAGCACTCCGAGTCCGACGAGCCGCAGGGCCGCGACGTGGACACCGAGGCCGCCCAGCCGGCCACCGAACAGGAGTGACCTGCTCGGGAGCGTGCCGTGCAACGGTGATGCGCTCCTGCTGAGCCTGGCCGGGACCTGTGATCCCGGCCGAGAGGCACGACGACGGCCGCTCGCCGTCCGCCGACGCCGCACCCAGGGTGCGGGGTCTGGCGGGGGTGGGCGGCCGTCGTCGTTGTGCATGGGACGTTCCTGCGCTGAGGCGAAGAAGGGGCGTTGACCTGGCGGTTTATGCGGAGACTGGGCTGAGTTCACCGAATCGTCACCGTTGGGGGCGAGAAATTCATGGGTCAGGGTGTTTGCAACTGCGATCACCTGAGGTATGTTTGCAACAGCAAACGGAAGGTGTGGTCGCCGGAGCGGCGGCCACGGGACACCCGGAGGATCTCCGCCATGCAGCACCAGACCAGCATCACCGCCCGGACCGGCCACCCCCGCACCGGAGCCCGCCCGGCCCTCGCCGCCGCCCTCACCGCGGGCCTGGTCGGCCTCGCGACCGCAGCCGCCGGCCCCGCGCTGGCGGAGGAGGATACGGAGCAGGCGGGCCCCGGGACCACCCAGCAGCCGGTCGCCGTGGTCATGGACTACTCCGAGTCCATGCTCAAGAAGGACGCTGACGAGCAGGGCACCGCCCGCATCGACGCTGCCAAGGAGGCCACCAAGGCGCTGATCGAGAGGACCCCGGAGGATGCGCCGCTGGGCATGGTGGCCTTCGGCCACGCAGACCGGAAGACCTGCACGAAGATCGAGACCCTGCAGAAGGTCGAGAAGATCGACAAGAAGGCCCTGACGAAGAAGGTCGACGCCCTCGACGCCCGGGGCGGCACGCCCATCGGGAAGTCCCTGCAGCAGGCTGCCGACGAGCTCCAAAGCATCGAGGGCGAGAAGTCGATCATCCTCGTCTCCGACGGCGAACCGACCTGCGACGAGCCCCCGGCCTGCGAGGTCGCACAGCAGCTGGCCGAGGACGGCATCGACCTGACCGTGCACACCATCGGCTTCCGGCTGCAGGGGAATGCGAAGGCCCAGGAGACCCTCGAGTGCATCGCGGACGCCACCGGCGGCACGTACACGGACGCGGCGGACGCGGACGCGCTCACCGAGTCCCTCACCACCCAGACCTCCCGTGCCCTGCAGGGCTACACCACGGCCGGCACCCCCGTGCAGGGCGGAGCAAGCCCCGAGGATGCCCCGCGCATGACCGCCGGCCAGTTCACAGACACCATCACCACACAGCAGGGCCGTGAGGACGACGGCGAGGAGTCGACCAGTCGCCGCTACTACCGGATCCCCGTGCACGAGGGCTACACCCCGGTCGTCTCGGCCACCGTCGTCAAGGACCGTGAGACCGAGGAGATGCTGGGTGGGAGCGAGGTGATGATCCGGCCGCTGGACCTGTCCGAGGAGCCCTATGAAACCTGCTTGTTCCTCCAGGACACCGTCACACCGCTCTACTCTTCGGGCATGCACGCCACCATCCAGTGGTTCCCGCACAAGACCTTCGCTGAGCCGATGGGCGACCGGCCCCGAGAGGACTGCCTCACCGAGGACGGTGAGGTGGTCGTCGAGGTCGTGCACAACGCCGACATCGCCTCGGAGGACGAGCTTCCCCTGGAGCTGCTCGTGGCCTACGCCAAGCAGGAGACGGCCTCCGGATCCCCCGCGCCGAGCCCCACGGTGGCCAAGGTCAAGACCGGCAAGGCTGAACCGGTGGCCGGCGGCGGCTCCTTCAACGAGGCCGCGCCGATCGAGTCCGGCCAGACCATCACCGACTCCCTCGTGCCCGGCGAGGCCAGATACTTCACCGTGGACGCCGCCACGAACCAGACCCTGGCCGTGCGGCTGGAGGCCACCTCCGACCCGGAGGACCGGCTCACCCTCACAGGCATGGCCTTCAACCCCCTGCGCGAGCACATGGACTTCTACTACAACGAGGACGGCGGGGTCGACGGAGGCTCCAACCTGTCCATCATCATGGCCGAGGCAGGCGAGTTCGCGTCCAGCGTCCTGGACGAGCACATCCACCCGAACCGGCGCCTCAGCGGCGGTGAGCACAAGGCCATCTCCGTCCCGGGGGGTCAGTACATCAAGGTCCAGCGGGACTACGAGGCGTCCGCCTCCGACGTCCCTCAGGCCTTCGAGCTGACCGTGGACGTCCGCGGCGAGGCCGACGACGAGGTCGGAGAGTTCATCACCACCGCGGTCCAGTACAACGACGCCTTCGGTGAGGATCAGGCCGAGGAAGACAGCGAGAAGCAGGACGACGACGGCACCTCATCGTCCGAGGCTGACGACGCCTCGGCCTCTCCCGAGTCATCCGAGGGCGATGCGGACGCGACGAACCAGGAGGGCGAGGACGCAGACGCATCCGCTCCGACCGAGCCTGAGGCGAGCGGGAAGGACGAAGGCGAGAAGCCGTCGTCGGGAACCGAGGACACCACCGCGGCGGACGTGCAGGCGGCCGGGACGGAGGACTCCGGCGGCCTTGACGGGATCCTGCCGTGGGCCCTCGGCGGGCTCGGCGTGATCGCCCTGGCCGGCGGAGGCATCATCCTGGCCCGCCGACGCGGCGCCTGACAGCACCCCCGGCAACGACCGCCCGGCCCCACACCGTGCACCGTGGGGCTGGGCGGTCGCCGGCGTGGAGCAGACGGACGGGTTCCCGGTCAGGAGCCGAGCGGGCTGGCAGGATGGAGGGCATGTACGTCCTGACCGTGAACCAGCGTGACTCCCGCGAGGTCGGGGACATGGTGGACGAGCTGATCCGCCGGCTCCGCCACGTGGACACCCTGCTGCCGTTCCAGCGCTCCGTGGGAGACGAGCTGATCGGTGTGGTCGCGGACCCGCACACTGCCGTGGACGTGGCGCTGCGGGCGGTGCGGGAGCGACGCTGGAACGTGGGCGTGGGAGTCGGACCGCTGCTGGCCGCAGACGGCACCCCGGGTCTTCCGGACTCACAGGACCTTGAGGACGTCACCGGCCCGGGCCTGGTGGCCGCCCGCCAGGCGGTGGAGGCCGCCGCCCACGGCCAGCGCATCCCGGTGGCCGTGGCCGCCCGGAACGCGGAGGCTGCCGCCGAGGCCGAGGCCGTGCTGCGGCTGATCGGCCAGCTGGTGTGGACCCGCACGGACGCCGAGTGGCGCGTGCTGGACCTGATGGTCCCCGGCGTGCGCGGGCAGCAGAAGCTGGTGGCCGCCGAGCTCGGCATCACCACGCAGGCGGTGTCCCAGGCCGTGCAGCGCGCCTTCTGGACCGAGGAGCACGCCTGCCGCCCGGCGGCCGCCCGCCTGCTGGCGCTGGCGGACGAGGTCGCCCTCCCGGACGTGGACTGAGCGGCGCGACGTTGCCCAGGGCGGCGACGGCCGCGGTCGGCCGCCGCCGTGTGACCGCCCCGCAGGCAGGGGATCATGCCTGGTCAACGGATTGCTGTCCGCTTCGTCACAGTGGCCCCCACGCGGGTCAGTAGAGGCGTACAGTCCCGCGCATGAGGCACAACTCTGCCGTCTTCGCCGAGGGGCTGAAGGTGACCCGTCGCGGCACCGAGATCCTCCATGGCCTGGACCTGGACGTCCCGGCCGGCGGCATCACCGGCCTGTTCGGCGACCCTGGCTCCGGCAAGACCACGCTGCTGCGCGTGCTCACCGGGAGGCAGCGGCCGAGCGCAGGCACGGTGCGGGTGCTGGGCCTGCCCACCGGGGACAGCCGCCTGCGCACCCGGGTGGGGCACACCAGCCAGGCGCCGGCGACGCAGTCCGACCTGACGGCGCGGGAGAACGTGCAGGACGCGGCCCGCAGGGTCGGGATGTCTCGCGCGGACGCCGAGGTCGCGATCGAGCGGGTGCACCTGGGCCGCTACGCGGACACCCGCGTGGACCGGCTGGGCCGGGCGCACGCCGTGCGCACCGCCATCGCCTGTGCCCTGGTGACCTCTCCGCAGCTGCTGCTCATGGACGAGCCCACCACCGGGCTGGACGACAAGTCCCGCGCTGGGCTGTGGCAGCTGTTCCGGGAGATCGCCGGCGGCGGTGTCACGGTCCTGGTGGCCAGCGCCCTGCCCGAGGAGGCCGAGCGCTGCGACGCCGCGATCCACCTCCTCGAGGGGCGGCTGGAGGATCCGAGAAGCGGCTCAGACGCAGAGCCCGGCCCGGCGTCCGGCGAGGCGGCTGACTACTCCGGCTCCGCCCCCGAACCCGACCGTCTCCCGAACGACAGCGTGTAGGAACCCGACCTTTTCTCGAACGAAAACGTCAGGGATGAGGGGCTCAGAGAAGGGAGTCGAGGACGTCGGCCAGGCCGTCGTCGTCCACGTGGCCGGTGGTCTCGTCCGCCGCCTCCACGACCTCCTCGGGCGCCTGGCCCATGGCGACGCCGCGACCGGCCCAGCGGAGCATCTCCACGTCGTTGCGGCCGTCGCCCACGGCCACGGTGTCCTCCTGGGACACGCGCAGCACGGTGCGCAGCGCCTCCAGCCCGGAGGCCTTCGTCACCCCGGCCGCGGCCACGTCCAGCCAGGCGGTCCAGCCCACGGAGTAGGTCACGCCGGACAGGCCGATGCCCTGCACGGCCCGGCCGAACTCCTCGGCGGACTTGTCCGTGGAGAACACCACCAGGCGCACGGCGGTCTGCTCCAGCAGCTCATCGAAGGGGACGCCCTCGGAGCGCACACCGAAGGACATGTCCTGGAACCGCTCGGTGCCCAGGAACGAGCCGTCCGGCAGCTCCAGTGCGTACTTGGCCGAGGGCAGCCGCTCGCGCAGCTTGCGCAGCACCGAGTGCGGGTCGAAGGTGCGCAGGTCCGTGACCTCGAAGCCGTCCTCGGTCTGAGGGTCCAGGCGCAGGGTGACGCCGCCGTTGGAGCAGACCATGTAGCCGGTGTCGATGCCGAGGGTCTCGGCCACCGGAAGGGTGGCGCCGCGGGAGCGTCCAGTGGCGATCACCACGTGGTGCCCGGCGGCCACCACGGCCATCGCGGACTCGCGCACCCGCTCGTGCATCCGCCCGTCATGGTCCACGAGCGTTCCGTCCACGTCCAGGCACACCATCTTCTGCGTCATGCCCTCCATCAAATCAGGTCCGGCGGACAGGACGTCGCACCCGGCGGAAGCGACGGTGGCGCACGGGTGAACTCTGCGGGACACGACGCCCGCTCCAGACGCTCCAGACGCTCCAGACGAGGGTGCACTTGTTGTCCCCTCAGAAGCCCCGAAGCGACAACAAGTGCACCCTCGTCGGCGGCACCTCGCCGCCACCGGCTGAGCGGAGGGATCAGACGAGCTCGAACTTCTCCAGGCCGCCCAGGTACGGGCGCAGCGCCTCGGGGACGGTCACAGAGCCGTCCGAGTTCTGGTGGTTCTCCAGGATCGCCACGATCCAGCGGGTGGTGGCCAGGGTGCCGTTAAGGGTGGAGACCATGCGGGTGCCGCCCTTGCCGCCGTCCTCCTTCACCACACGCTCGCGGGTGTTCAGGCGGCGGGCCTGAAAGGTGGTGCAGTTCGAGGTGGAGGTCAGCTCCCGGTAGGTGCCCTGGGTGGGGACCCACGCCTCGCAATCGAACTTGCGGGCGGCGGACAGGCCGAGGTCTCCGGCGGCGGTGTCGATCACGCGGTACGGGACCTCGATCTTCGCGAGCATCTGCTCCTCCCACTCGAGCAGGCGGGCGTGCTCGGCCTCGGCCTCCTCCACGGTGGTGTAGACGAACATCTCCAGTTTGTTGAACTGGTGCACGCGGATGATGCCGCGGGTGTCCTTGCCTGCGGAGCCGGCCTCGCGGCGGTAGCAGGTGGACCATCCGGCGTAGCGGATCGGACCGTCCGAGAGGTCGAGGATCTCGTCCGCGTGATAGCCGGCCAAGGCGACCTCGGAGGTGCCCACCAGGTAGAGGTCGTCGCGCTCGAGGCGGTAGATCTCGTCGTCGTGCTGGACGTCGAAGCCGGTCCCCTGCATGGTCTCGGGACGCACGAGGGTCGGCGGGATGACCATGGTGAAGCCGTGCTCGATGGCCAGGTCCAGGCCCATCTGCATGAGGGCCAGCTCCAGGCGGGCGGCCACGCCCTTGAGGAAGGAGAACCGGGCTCCAGAGACCTTGGCGCCGCGTTCCATGTCGATGCCGCCGATCAGCTCGCCGATCTCCAGGTGGTCGCGGGGCTCGAAGCCCTCGGCGGCGAAGTCGCGGGGGGTGCCGACATCCTTGAGCACGGCGAAGTCGTCCTCGCCGCCGGCCGGGATGCCGTCCACGATGAGGTTCGGGAACGCGCGCTGCTCCTCGGCCAGGGCGGCCTCGGCCTCGTCTGCGGCGGCCTCGGCGGCCTTCACCTGGGCGGCGAGCTCCTTCACCTCGGCCAGCAGGGCCTGCTTCTCCTCACCCTTGGCCTGCGCGACCTTCTTGCCGAAGGCTTTCTGCTCGGCGCGCAGCTCTTCGAACCTGGCGATGGAGGCGCGGCGGGAGGTGTCCGCCTCGATCATGCGGTCCACGGCTGCCACGTCCGCCCCGCGGGCGGTCTGGGAGGCGCGGTACCGGTCCGGATTCTCGATGAGGTGCTTGACGTCGATCACCCCACCAGCCTAACTGTAGGAGGGCATGACGTTGTTGACGCGTGCCGGGGCCAGGGAGGCCGGAGGAGCACCCCCGCAGGAGGTATGCGGTCGATGGTAGTTGTAGTGATTCACCCAGACCTGCATGGCCTCACGCCGGGCCGTCTCTGAGGAGTACGGACGGGCGTAGAGGACCTCGTCTACCATCAGCCGGTTGTACCGCTCGATCTTGCCGTTGTGCTTCGGCGTGTACGGCCGGATCCGGTGATGCCGGCCCCCGAGCGAGACCACCTTCGCGGTGAAGTCCACGGCCCGGTAGTTGTTCCCGTTGTCCGTGATGACCCTGTCCACCGTGATCCCGTGAGCGGCGAAGAACGCACGGGCCCTGCAGAAGAACCCGATCGTGGTCACCGCACGCTCGTCCTCGAGTGCCTCTGTGTAGGCCAGACGGGTGAACCCGTCGATCGCCGAGTGCAGGTAGGTGTACCCGACCCGACGGCCTGCACCTCGCTTGGAAGCCCTCCCGGCCTGGCTGTCACGGCCGTGGGCGCGCCAGCCGCCCCCGTCAGGGATCTTCCCGATCTTCTTCACGTCCAAGTGGACCATGTGTCCTGGGGCCCTCGCGGTGATCTTCTTGGCCGGGCGTTGCCGCAGATCTTCTCCTGCCGGGGTCAGATCTCGTAGGCGGGAGATCCCGAGTCGGTGCAGCCACCGGCCCACGGTGCGAAGGCAGAGCTGGTGGCCCTGGGCGAGCAGGTGGTGATGGATCCTTCGTGCGGACCACTTGTGGTCCCGGCGCAGTGTCTCGAGCTCAGTGACCACCTCAGCATCGAGCTGGTCAGGGCAGTGATGGGGCCGGCTCGAACGGTCCTGCAGTCCTGCTGCGCCCTCGGCCAGGTAGCGGGCCACCCAGGTGGCCACCGTGGGCCGACTGACACGGAACTCCGCAGCCACGTGTGACTGCGGGATCCCGTCAATCAGGTGGCGTTGGACCATGCGCAGTCGGCCGGTAGGGGTCAGGGGTGCATTAGCGTGAGTCATGAGCGGGTCTCTTCTGGCAGGTGGGTGGTGTAGGAACTTCCATCCTGCGGGAGAGACCCGCTCGTCTCATCTCAGCCCGTGCCTCGTGGCAAGAACGTCATGACCCACAACACCTAACCGCGCGGCCCCGGGCCCGTGCCCCCCCCTTCACCGACTCCCCTTCCTTACACTGAGCCCATGAACCGTGACCTGCCCTTGGAGATGATCCTCGCGGTCATCGCGCTGGTCGCCGTGGTGGCGGTCGGCGCGGTGCTCGTGTGGAACCACATGCGTGTCCGGCGACTCAGTCGGCAGGTGGAAAGGCTGCGGTCGGACCGCCAGGCACTCGTGGACCGGGTGGACCAGCTGAAGACGCAGGTGGACGCGCATGCCGAGGACGGCAGCAGCGGCCACGAGGTCGCCCTCATCATCAACCCCGTGAAGAACAACGCGGACGAGGTCCGCAAACAGGTGGTGGCCGCCACCCGGGACATGGGCATGGGCGACGTCCTGATCCTGGAGACCACGGAGGACGACCCGGGCACCCAGATGGCGGCGGACGCGAAAGCAGCCGGCGTGAAGACGGTCATCGCCGCCGGCGGCGACGGCACCGTCCGCACCGTGGCCGAGCAGCTGGTCGGCTCGGACATCCGCCTGGGAATTGTGCCAATGGGCACCGGCAACCTGCTGGCCCGCAACCTGAAGCTGCCGATCGACGACGTCGACGCATGCATCACCGCCGCCCTGAACGGCTCCACGAAGAAGATCGACACGCTGGACGTGCGCCTCGAGGACGAGGACGGCGAGCGTCACCGCCACACGGCCCTGGTGATCGGCGGCGTCGGCCTGGACGCCGAGGTCATGGGGGACACCCGCGAGGACCTGAAGGCCAAGGCCGGCTGGATCGCGTATGGCGAGGCGGGCCTGCGCCACCTGCCGGGCGACCGCCAGGACGCCACCATCTCCCTCGACGGCGGCATCCCGCGCCGCTACAAGATCCGCTCGGTGCTGGTGGCCAACTGCGGCACCCTGCAGGGTGGCCTGGAGCTGCTGCCGGACGCGAAGCTGGACGACGGCCTGCTGGACGTCATGGTCCTTTCCCCGCGCCACGTGTTCGACTGGGCCCGCATCGCCGCGAAGACCGTGGTCGGCCACCGCGTGAAGATCCCCGTGATGGAGACCCTGCAGGGCACCCGCGTGCAGATCCGCTTCGAGAAGCCGATCGTCTCCCAGCTGGACGGCGACTCCACCGGCAAGGTCACCGGCATCGACGCCCGCCTCGTGGAGGACTCGCTCACCGTGATGCTGCCGCGCTGACCCTCGGCGGCGCCTTCGCCGGGGGCTCCTTCCCGACGACGGCCCCTGACCGCACGTGCCCCCGTCACCGCCGTCTGGCGGTGCGGGGGCACGGTGGTGTTCAGGGGGATTCCTAAGGACAGGGGTCGGCCGTCACCGACGAATCATGAACAGAGCTCCGAACTCAGCCCCTCACCGGACCTCACACGAAGGCCTAGCGTTAGTACGTCAACCTACCCGCCCACGAGGAATGGCAGGTCCCCAGCAGCGGAGTCGGGTTCATGCGAGCCCGCACTTGGAATTTCGTTCCGACGACATACTGAACGGGCAGGATGACCTTTCCAGTGTTGGCTGCATCCGCATAGTACTGGTTGTGGAAGATGTCCCCCTCAGTGTGAGAAGCCGCGCCGACGCTGGAGAAGGTCATACCCTTGTAGACAGTCGAACCCCTCGTGGAATAGGCGGTCTTGGTCAGGCGCCAGTAACCGGGACGTTGAGTACTGACGTACTTCTCCGGCTCCAACCGCCATCCGCCCTTGCATTCAGCCAGACCGCTGTCGGTAGCCACCTTCGCCGAGCTGGCAGGTGCGCCGATCAGTCCGGCCACTGCAAGCGCAGCAATGGCCAGCGATGACACGACCCTTCTCTTCATGACCCCTCCTCCAAGGGCAGTGATATCAGTTCATCCTGGGGTCGAAGTCAGACCGATATGAGTCCATAGACAGCCGACCCCATGGAAGCCACATCTACTCCATGGCTTGTTCACACCTTTGACGGTGAACTACCTTCAAGCTATAACTGTTACTTGCGAGCGCACAAGCTTTTCTTAGGGGTCCCATGCAGTCACGTCCTGGCATTGCACGCCAGCCGCTCCTGCTGACGTTGCTTCTTCCGTTCATTCTCATGGGCCTCGGTGGGTGTGCGAACGATGCCGACGACGGTTATGTGGACTTCGCCGCCTATGAGCAGGAGTTCCACGACTACTCCGAGCGCCTGCCACTGCCGGAGGGCGACTCCTATGGGGAGTTGAGGCCGCCACAGGAACCGACGGAGTACGGAGTCGACGCCGGCCGAGTTCTGGCGCTGTCCTACTACATGTGCTTCTGGACACGTGAGTATCTCCGCGCCCATGACGACGGAGACTTCCCGCGCCGGGACCGTGCCGAGGAAGGGACTGCCGCATGGATAGGTGACATCTGATCTGGCTTGCCCGCAGGGCGGCCTGGAAGGATGTGCACCATGCCCGCTCCCTACCCCCAGGAGTTCCGCGAAGACGTCGTGCGCGTGGCCCGGTCCCGTGAGGACGGCATCACCATCGCGCAGATCGCGAAGGACTTCGGCGTCCACGAAATGACGCTCCATAAGTGGATTCGCCAAGCCGACATCGACGACGGCAACCGCCCCGGCAAGAGCCGGGAGGAATCGGCCGAGCTGCGTGAGGCGCGTAAACAGATCCGGCTGCTCCAGCAGGAGAACGAGGTCCTCCGCCGCGCCGCCGCCTACCTCTCCCAGGCGAACCTGCCGGGAAAAGGTTCTACCCGCTCGTGAGCGAGCTCGCCGCCGACGGCATCCCCGTCGCGGTGTCCCTGCGGGTCCTCAAGCTCTCCCGTCAGCCCTACTACCGCTGGCGGAAACAGCAGGTCACCCAGGCCGAGCTGATCGAGGCATACCGCGCCAACGCGCTGCTGGACGCCCACGTCGACGACCCCGAGTACGGGTACCGGTTCTTGGTCGGCGAAGCCGCAGAGGCCGGTGAGGTGATGTGTGAGCGCACGGCATGGAGGATCTGCCGGGACAACCAGTGGTGGTCCGTGTTCGGGAAGAAGCGCGGCAAGAACGGGAAGCGCCCCGGGCCACCAGTCCACGATGATCTCGTGAAGCGGGACTTCTCCGCCGATGACGTCAACGAACTGTGGCTGACCGACATCACCGAGCACTGGACCAGCGAGGGCAAGCTCTACCTCTGCGCCATCAAGGACGTGTTCTCAGGCCGGATCGTCGGCTACTCGATCAGCGACCGAATGAAGGCGCGACTGGCGGTGAACGCCCTGGACAACGCCACTTCCCGCCGCGGTGACGTCGCTGGCTGCATCGTGCATTCGGACCGAGGATCGCAGTTCCGGTCGCGGAAGTTCGTGCACGCGCTGAACCGTCACCACCTCATCGGCTCAATGGGAAAGGTCGGCGCCGCCGGCGACAATGCGGCGATGGAGCCCTTCTTCGCGCTGCCCCAGAAGAACGCCCTGGACCGGAAGCGGTGGCGGACCCGCGACGAGCTCCGGATCGCGATCGTCACCTGGATCGAACGCACGTATCACCGCCGCCGTCGACAGGCACGTCTGGGTCGATTGACCCCCATCGAATACGAGACCATCATGAACCTGGCCGTGAGCCTCGCGGCCTAACACCCCAACTGTCACCTAACGGTGCGGCAGTCCCGAACAGCTTGTAGACGGCTTGAAGGACCCGATGATCAAGTACTTCGTCGGCAACCCGGACCGTGAGGCCCTGGACGAGGCCCGGCTCGGGGACCTCACCA
The DNA here is from genome assembly GCA_047414615.1 of Micrococcus luteus. GTDB lineage: Bacteria > Actinomycetota > Actinomycetes > Actinomycetales > Micrococcaceae > Micrococcus > Micrococcus luteus_B. Next base: position 2,271,127 of record CP179711.1, on the reverse strand, counting down.
AGTTCCGACAGACAGTCACGGCGAACTGCCCTGAAGGATCATGAGGGCGATGACATGAACGGACCGACCCGCCCGCTCCTCGCCCTGTTCTCCGGTGCATTGGCGCTGTCCGGCTGCACCTCCGCTCCAGACCCCGCCTCAGAGAGCCCCACTGCCCCTGCAGCGGCGCAGACCATCACCGTCGAACGCGGCGACCTCACCTCCGTCCTGGTCGTCACCGGAACGTTGGTGGACCGCCCCGAGTACGCCCTGGCCGCACCGGAGGCCGGGACCATCGCTCTGGGGAACACCTCCCCGGACGAACCGGTGAAGGCCGACGGTCCCCCGGTCGTGCGCGTGGGGAACGTCCCCTTGAGCACACCGCATGACGGTCTCGTGGCAGACCTGCCGGCCCCGGAAGGCACCCGGGTCGGCCGAGGTGCCACCGCCGCCGTCATCCGCCATGGCGGACTCGCCGTCCAACTGCAGGTGCCTGCGGAGCAGGCCTACCGGGTGGCCACGGCCCCCACCTCCGCCAAGACCACCATCGAAGGGGGCCCCGGCGGCCTGGACTGCGCTCTCGCCGCACCAGTGGCCGCACCGGAGGACACCGGACAGGACTCAACGGGTTCCGCTGCACCGTACTCGGCCCTGTGCCTGCTGCCCCTGGACACCGAGGCCGTTCCTGGGCTCCCCGCCCGCGTCGGGCTGCAGCTGGAGACGCGTGAGGACGTGCTGACCCTCCCGCTCTCCGCCGTCAGCGGCCGCCAGGGCAGCGGCGAGGTGGCTGTGTTGAGCGCGGACGGCACCGTGGAACGCCGCCCGGTGGGGCTCGGCGTCTCGGACGGCACACTGATCGAGATCACCGAGGGCCTCGCCGAGGGCGACGAGGTCACCGTGGCCGCACCCGGGTTCGAATGAGCGACCCCGTCCTGGAGCTGCGCGGACTCTCCGCATCCTTTCCGGTGGGGCAAGGGCGGAAGACTCTGTTCACGGATGTCGATCTGACCGTGCGAGGCGGTGAGACGGCCGCGATCCTGGGCAGGTCGGGGTCCGGCAAGACCACCCTGCTCACGTTGCTCGGCCTCATGCAACGCCCCGAACACGGCACGATCACACTGGACGGCACGGACGTCTCCACCGTCTCGGACGCGGACGCCGCCCGCCTGCGCAATCGCCACATCGGCTTCGTCTTCCAGAACTACTCGCTCATTCCCCACCTCAGCGTCCTGGACAACGTGCTGGTGCCTGCCACGTACGCACCACGCGAGGCATCCGGCGGCCGACGCACCCAGGCCCGGCGCCGCGCAGAGGAACTGCTCGAGGCCGTCGGCCTGGGCGGGAGGGGTTCGGACCTGCCCCTGCGCCTGTCCGGCGGAGAGCAGCAGCGGGTGGCGATCGCCCGTGCCCTGCTGTTGGAACCGGCCGTGGTGCTCGCCGATGAGCCCACCGGGGCCCTGGACGAAGAGACCGGCACCCGAGTGCTGGACATGCTCGTGGCCACAGCCCGGCATGAAGGGCGGTGCCTCGTAGTGGTGACGCATGACGACGCCGTCGCAGGCGTGATGGACCGTGTGTTCCGGCTCGGCGAGGGAACCCTCCGTGAGGAGGACCGCCCATGATCGGCACGCTCTGGGCGGACCTGCGGGCCCAGCGCCTCCGCTCCTTCTTGACCGGCCTCAGCATGCTCGTCGGCGTGCTCGTGGTGGTCGGCATCACCGCGGCCAGTGCGGTGGTGGACGATGTCTTCGTGGCCTCCGTGGAGCAGACGGACGGCATCGCCGGCAGCCACGTGCTCACGCTTCCGCCGGCGACGGCCACACAGTCCCTGGACGCCGCGGAACTGTCTCAGCGTCGGCTCGGCGGCGCCCCTGCCCGCCCGGAGGTCTCCACCACGAGCCCGCTGATGCTCAGCGCCCATGACGCTCCGGCCCCAGACCTGCGCTCCGTGGAGACGCTCTGGACCTCAGGGCGGCTCACGGACTTCTACCGCTACCCCGTCCTGGCCGGATCGCCGGACCTGGGATCCGGCCTGCCGGGCGTGGTCGTCCTGAACGCGGTGGCAGCCGAGGCCGGACTGCAGCCCGGGGACGCGGTGTGGACACCGCTGACCGACGGCGGCGCCCCCACCCGCCTGACGGTGTCCGGCATCGTGGACGACGGCCACGCCTCCCCGCGGATGTGGGCACCCCTCGCACTCTGGGAGTTCCGGCAGCCGCCCGATCCGGCGTCCACCCAGCCGCTCCTGCGCTTCGTGGTGCCGCCGGAGCAGGGGCCCGATGCCGCGGTGGCCGTCACGGCGGCCGTGGCCGCGGTGGGCGTGGATCCAGGCTCGGAGCAGCCATTGCGTGTGGATCGCGTCGGGGAGCTGCGGGAGTCGCTGTCCTTCATGCAGGCGGTGTTCTCCGCCGTGGCGGTGGCCGCCCTCCTGGTCTCTGCCCTGGGCCTGCTGAACATCGGCCTGGCCTCGATCGCCGAGCGCTCACGCGAACTCGTGGTCCGCCGGGCACTCGGCGCCCGGAGAAGCCACCTGTTCGTCCAGGTGATGGGGTCGTCCCTGCTGCTCGCGGTGATCGTGACCGTGGTGGCCGTGGGCCTGGTCGTCGGCCTCATGCACCTGGCCGCGCCGCTCTGGCTGCCCGAAGGCGGCGCCCATCGCGTTCCGGCGGTGCCCTGGGAGGCCTTCGGGCTCGGCCTGTCCTCTGCGGCGCTCACCGCGGCGCTGGGGTCGGCGCTGCCGGCGTGGAAGGCCACCCGTCTTCCCGTGGCTGACGCCCTGCGCCGCTGACGCTCAGCGCTCCAGCAGCCCGGCCACCCACTCCCGGCCGGAGCGGTAGGCCTCGTCGCTCATGTGGGCCGGCACCTGCGCCTCGCCCTCAACAGCCCGGGGATAGGAGCCCAGGAACCGCACACCCGGGAAGATCCGGTGCAGCGCGGCCAGGGCGGCCTGCACGCGTTCCTCGGCCAGGTGCCCCTCCAGGTCGATCGAGAAGAAGTACTGGCCCAGCCCCGAGCCGGTCGGCCGGGACTCGATGCGGGAGAGGTTGATCCCGCGGGTGGAGAACTGCTCGAGGATCTCCAGCAGCGCACCCGGGTGGTCGTCCGGCAGCGGCACGGTCAGCGTGGTCTTGTCCGATCCGGTCGGTGCCGGCAGCGGGCCGGGGCGGCCCACCAGCACGAAGCGGGTCACCGCCCCCGGCACGTCCTCGATGCGCTCGGCGAGCACGGGCAGCCCGGTCTGCTCCGCCACCAGTGGGGCACAGACCGCCGCGTCGAAGGCGGGGGCGAGCAGGCCGTCGTCGTGGGCCTGCGGCAGCAGCAGGCGGGCGCCGGCCGCCGTGGAGGAGGCCGGCGTGAACTCGGCCTCCGGCAGGTGGGTGTCAGCCCAGCCGCGGACCTGCGCCCAGGCGTGGGTATGCGTGGTGATGCGGCGCACCTCGTCCAGGCCGATGCCGGCCCGGCCGACCAGCACGAAGCTGATGGGCACGAGCACCTCGGCGAGGATCTGCAGGTCGTCGCCCGAGGCCACGTCGTCCAGGGTGGCGGAGACGCCACCCTCCACCGAGTTCTCGATCGGCACCATGGCGTAGTCCGCCTCTCTGGCGCGCACGGCGGCCAGGGCGGAGATCACGGACGAGGAGGGGGTCACGTCCCCCTCGGCGACCTCGGGGATCTGCCGCAGCGCCGCCTCGGTGAAGGTGCCCTCGGGGCCGAGAAAGGTGAAGCGGGCGCGCGCCCGGCCCGCCTCGGGCGAGGCGGGCGGCAGGGGCGCAATCACTTGACGGTCGGCTCGGCGTCGCCGTCGGCCTCCATCGGCTTGCCGGCCTCCAGCCAGGCGCCGGAGCCGCCGGCCACGTTCAGGGCCGAGTAGCCGCGGCCCACCAGGAACTCGGCGGCGCGGGCGGAGCGGCCACCAGTGCGGCAGATGACGTAGTAGTCCGTGTCCGGGTCCAGGTCGTCGATGCGCTCGGGCAGGCTGCCCAGCGGGATGTGCTGGGCGCCGGCGGCGCGGCCGAGGGCGAACTCGTCGTCCTCACGGACGTCCAGGATGGCGGCGTCTGCGGGGATCTGGTCAACGGTGACGGTCTCGAACATGCTCATGCGCCCCAGGGTAGCCGGGGTGACGGACGCCGCGGCCAGGTCCGGCGGGCGGCGCGAAGACCGGTCCGGGGCGGGGCGCGCCGGTGCGGCCCGGCGCGCTCCGCCGCTCAGTCCAGGTCCGCGCGGGCCGCGCGGCGCCCGGCCCGGTAGTGGCCGACGGCGATCAGCAGCAGGCCCGCCGCCGCCCACGCGGACAGGACGATCCACTGCGGGGCCGTGGCAGCGTCAGGGAAGAACGAGAGCGAGCGCAGCAGCGTGGAGCTCGCCCCCGGCACGAACGCCTGGCCGATCTCGCCCCAGGCCCCCGCCCTGTTGGCCGTGCTGCAGGGCTACCTGGTCCAGTCCACGCTCGCCGGAGCACCGCTGGACGTGGACGACTACCTGGACTCGTGTCAGTCCGCGGCGGGCCTGCTCGCCGCGGACTGACAGGCAGACCCCCTACCCTTGGGTTCCATGGCCACAGCACCAGACCGCCACACCGAACTCCTGCACCGCTCCGCCGTGCAGCTGCGCCGGGACCTCGCCTCCGGCGCCCTGACGGCCGCCGAGGTCACCGAGGCCGCACTGGCCGCTGCCGAGGAGCACGAGGGCCTCGGAGCGTTCGCCCTCCTGGACGCCGCCGGCGCTCGGGAGCAGGCCGCCGCCGTGGACACCGCCCGCACGGAGAACGCGGACGGGCACCGCCAGCTGGCCGGGATGCCGCTGGCCTACAAGGACCTGCTGGACGTGGCCGGCCTGCCCACCCGGCACGGCTCCGCGCTCACCGCCGCCGCGCCGGTGCCCACGCAGGACGATCCGCTGGTGGCCCGGCTGCGCGCGGCCGGCTCGGTGACCCTGGGCAAGACCACCGTCCCCGAGTTCGGCCTGGACGCCCACTCGGAGAACCCGCTCGGCGGCGCGGCCCGCAACCCCATGGACCCCGCCCGCACCGCCGGCGGCTCCTCGGGTGGCGCGGCCGCCGCGGTGGCCGCGGGCATCCTTCCGTTCGCCCCGGGCAACGACGGCGGCGGCTCTGTTCGCATCCCCGCCGCGGCCTGCGGCCTGGTGGGCCTGAAGCCCGGCCGCGGCACCGTCCCCTCGGACCGGCCGGAGGACACGGTCACCAACCTGACCTGTGCCGGCCCCCTGGCCCACACGGCGGAGGACGCCGCCCTGCTCTTCGACGTGATGACCTCGGCCGAGGGCCTGGCCGGCCGCACCCTCCCGGACGTGCAGGCGGCCGCCGCCTCCCTGGACGCCGGCGAGCGCCCCCGCCCGCTGCGGCTCGGCCTGACCACGGCCTCCCCGTTCGGACCGTCCCTGGAGATCCGCCTGGCCAACTCCTCGCTGGCCGCCCTGACCCGTGCGGCTGCGGGGCTGGCCGGGCTGGGCCACCGCGTGGACGAGTTCACCCCGGACTACGGCGAGGACTACCACCGGGACTTCCGCACCGTGTGGACCTCCAACCTGCTCCGAGCCGAGCTGCCGGAGGGCGCTGCGGCACACCTGGCCCCGCTCGCCGCGGACTTCCTCGCCACGGCGAGCGCCCGCCCCCACGAGGAGACCGCGGCGGCCGTGGAACGTCTGACGGCCTCGGCCCGCGACGTGCGCGGGCAGCTCGCCGCCCATGACGTGGTCCTCACCCCGATGCTCGCCTTCGCGCCCCCGGAGATCGGCCACTTCACCGCCCTGGAGCCGGAGGAGAACTACGCGGAGCAGTGCCGGTTCACCCCGTACACCTCCATGGTCAACGTGCTCGGCCTGCCGGCGGTCTCCGTGCCCGTCCTGCGCAGCGAGGACGGCCTGAGCTGGTCCGTGCAGCTGATCGGCCGCCCCGGCGCCGAGACCCAGCTGCTCACCCTGGCCACCCAGCTGGAGGCGACCCGCGACTGAGCCGGCCGGGCCGGGAGAGACCAGACGCCGTCGTCGGGGACGGCACGCCCGGCAGTCCCCGACGGTGACCGCTCAGTCCACCGGCAGGGCGGCCAGGTGCCCGGCGAAGCCGCCCGGGGACCGCCCGTGCAGACGGGCGGAGGTGGCCACGCGGACCCGGTCCGTGGCCACCACCGGCGCCCTCTGGGCGCGTACGGCCCGCGCCAGGCGGACGTCCTCATGCTCGCTCACGTGTGGGAAGCCGCCGGCCGCCTCGTACCGCGCCCAGGTCAGGCCCATGCTCGCCCCGTGCACGTGCGGATGCCCCTCACGGTGCTCGTACCCGGCCGCCCACACCCTGCGCAGCGCGGGGTCGGCGTCCACGAGGTCCACCGTCCCGAGCACCAGCGCACCCTCTGCGTCCGCCACGTCCACGCCGGTGCCGAGCACCGCCAGCCCCGTCAGCCACCCGGCGGGCACGCGGGTGTCCGCGTCCGTGGAGGCGATCCAGAGGCGTTCGCCCGGCGTGTCCGGGAACAGGTCCCGCCCGTGCCGGGCGCCGAGATCCCGGGCCCGGCCCACGCTCGGCTCACCCGGCGTGCCGGGCCCCGGTTCGAGCACGTGGAACCGGGGGTCCTCCTCCGCCTTCGCGCGCGCGATCTCCACCGTCCGGTCCGCGCACCGGTCCGCTACCACGACGACGGCCGTGGACCCCTGCGCGTGCTGCTCCTCCCAGCGGTCCACCGCGGCGGTGAGCGCGGCCAGGCAGTGCGGCAGGTCCGCTTCCTCGTCCTTCGCCGGCACCACCACCACCGCGTGGCCGGCCGCGTGCGCGCGGGTGAGCAGCGCCAGGCGGACGTCGGCCTCGAGGTGCTCGGCCACCGTCCGCCAGCGTGGGTCCTCGGCCAGGCGGGCGTGGACGTCGTCCCCGTCCAGCGGCCAGCCCTGCACCGGCTGACGCCAGTGGCAGGCGACCATCTCGCCGTCCAGGGCGAGGTCCCGGTCGATCCGCTCGACCAGGGCATCCAGCTCGTCCGGCTGCAGGAAGTAGCCGATCTCCGAGACCACCGCGAGGTCAATCTCCTGACGCCGGACCACGCCGGGCCGAGGGGATGCCCCGGAGGCGGGGACGTCGTCCCCGGACAGCGGACCGCCCAGGTCCTGGGGCCACTCGCCCGGGAGCACCGCCCGGCGGACCTCCGCGTGCGGCAGGTCCGCCAGCCGCGCCTGCGCCCGCTCGACGGCCAGGGGCGAGGCCTCGAGCCCGACGACCCGGTCCGCACGGGCGGCCAGCTCAGCGGTGAGCACGCCGATCGACGCACCGGCCTCCACCGCTCGGCCGTAGCGGGGGCGGGAGAGCATCGCCAGCGTGAGCGCCCGCTTCCGCCGCTCGTAGGGGCTGGAGAGATAGCGCCACGGGTCCTCGGCACGGGCATAGAGCCGCTCGAACACCGCCTCGGCCCGGTGCGAGTCCGCCTCATCCGGGCCGGTGTACCGGGCGCAGTCGAAGGGACGGTCGAAGTGCGTGAGCATCTGGGCTGAGAGGATCGCCTCGTCCCCCGGGGCGTCAGAGAGCGGCGCCACCTGGGAGGCGTGGGCGGCCAGGGCGTCCCGGCGGGCCTGCCGGTCCTGCTCGGTGAGCGGAAGACGCCGGTAGCGGCGCGCCGGCAGGGCGCCGGGATCACCCCAGTGCCAGAACCACAGGGGGAACTCGCACAGCGGCAGGTGCTCCTGCGCGGCGAGCGCTCCGACGGCCCGGCCGACCGCGTCATGGTCCGCGTGGCCGTCCGTGCGGTCATGGGCCACCAGCAGGACGGTGCCGGGGTGCTCGGCCACGAGGCCGGCGACCGCCTGGCGGACGGCGTCCTCGTGCTCGGCCACCTGCGAGTCCGGGAGGTCGAGCCGGTGGACGGTCAGCCGGTCGCGATGCTCGGCGCCCAGGGCGTCAGCGGCATGCTCGAGCTCCGGGCCGCGCAGGGCGCGCAGCTGCTCCGGCGTGTGGGTGGGAGAGTCCGGGTGGGAGGCCTCGCCAGCCGTGGCCACCACGATCTCCACCCGGGCCCCGGCACGCAGGGCCGTGCGGATCAGGCCGGTGGCGCCGAGGGTCTCGTCGTCCGGGTGGGCGACCGCCACCACCACGAGCGAGTCGCCGTCCAGCGCGGGCAGGCGCAGCGGCGGCAGGTCCGCGATGCCGGCGGCCTCCCACGCGGACTCGGGCGTGCCCTCGTCCAGGTGCGAGAAGCTCACCACCAGGCCTCCGTCCCGGCATGCTCGGCCTCGAGCAGGGCGGCGCCGAGGCGGGCGTCGTCCCGGTCCCCGTGGTGCTGGCGCAGGTAGACCTGCAGGTCCGCCGCCATCTGGGCGTGACCGCGGTCCAGGGTCAGCGGCCCCGGCCCGGTGGCCTCGCCCACCACCCGGAGCACCTCGGTGCAGACCTGGGCGACCGTGCCGCGGACACGGTCCGCCTCCACCATGCCCCGGGCCTCGTCCAGCAGCCCCGCGTCCACGGCGTCCGCGGCCTGGCCGAGCAGCACGGCGGCGGCCTGCAGCAGCCGGTCCACGCGCCCGTAGGCGGCCTGGCCGAGCTGGTCCGGACCGGTGCCGCGGCCGGCGTCCGCACCGGCCTGGCGGCGCCGCAGCTGGGCGCGCAGGGTGCGTGCGGCATGGACGGCGCCACCGAGCCAGCAGGCCGCCACTCCCATGCCGCCCCACGCGAAGCCTGGCCGCTGCAGGTACCACTCGGGTCCGCCGACCTCAGCGGCCGGCACTGCGTCGAAGGCGATGGGCCCGGTGGTGATCGCACGCAGGCCGAGGGCCGGCCAGGACGGGTCCCCCACGTCCACGCCGGGATGGCGAAGGTCCACGAGGAACGCCTGCGGGCGGCCGTCCTCCGCACGACGTGCCGTGACCACGGCGGAGGTGCAGTCCGCGGCCAGGGAGCACCACGGCTTGGTGCCGTCGAGGCGCCAGGTGTCCGCGCCGTCGTCGTGCCCGGTGAGGCGGGTGGCTGTGGGGGTGACGCCGCCGGACTCCGAGGCGTAGACGCCCAGCAGGCCCGCGGGCGCGGGCACGTCGGCCTGGGACAGAATCGAGAGGGCGTCCAGGTGCGGCTCGATGACCCGGGCGGCCGCGAGGCTGTGGGCGCCCAGGGTCGCGAGCATCTCCCACTGGGAACGGGTGCGGCCGGCCCCGGTGAGCGGCAGGTCGGCCGGGTCGGCGTCTGCGAGCACGGCGGCCAGTGACGCCACGGGCTCCTCGGCGCCGGCGGCCTCCACGAGCGCCTCCAGCAGCCGGTCCTCGGCCGCGGCGGACCCCTCGGCTGGCGGCGCAGGAGCGGACGGGCCGGGGTGGGGGCGGTCGGGAGCGAGACGGACCCGGTCGACGGGCATGGCGACCTCCTGGAGGGCAGTCGGGGGCCGCTGTGTCCACAGCCCGGGACTGCAGACTCTAGGGCCGGCCCCCGACCTGACGGAACGGTACGGGTGCGGGCATGCGCCCAGGGCGGCGCGCCCACCCGAGGCGAGCGGACGGGCGTACCCAACCGGGGAAGCCGACCGGCGGAGGCGAGCGGCCGTCGGAGACGAGCGGCCGTCGTCGGGAATCCGGGGATGCACTGAGGGGTCACCCGGACCTCGCCGTCCGTCCACCGGACACACAGCCGCCTTTTTTGACTCACTCAAGAAAAGGCGCTTGGGTGGTGGGCATGAGCACAGCACTCCCGGAGGCCTCGGACGACGCAGCCCTGCTGCGCGCGGTTGGCCTGCGCGTCACGCGCCCACGCCTCGGCGTGCTCGCCGCTCTGCGCGAGCACCCGCACGCGGACGCCGCAGACGTGCTCACCGCCGTCCGCGCGGACCAGCCCACCGTGTCCCACCAGGCCGTGTACGACTCCCTGCACACCCTGACCGAGGCACAGCTGGTGCGGTCCCTGCAGCCGGCGGGCTCCACCGCGCGCTATGAGCTCGACGCTCATGACAACCACCACCACCTGGTCTGCCGCGGCTGCGGCGCCCTCGTGGACGTCCCCTGCCACACCGGAACGGCCCCGTGCCTGAGCGCGACCGAGGACCACGGCTTCGACATCGACGAGGCCGAGGTCTACTACTGGGGCCGCTGCCCCGCCTGCACGGCCGGAGACACCGACCTCCCCCACCCCACCCTCTGACGAAAGGACGATCGTGACCTCCCAGCATGACGAGACCACCACCATCGGCGAGATGAGCGACGACGCGACCCAGGGCACGTGCCCGGTCGCCCACGGCGCCACCCTGCCGCACCCCGCCTCCGGCGACGCGAACCAGCAGTGGTGGAAGAACCGCCTGAACCTGAAGATCCTCGCCAAGGAGCAGCCGGTCATCAACCCGCATGACCCGGACTTCGACTACCCGGCCGCGTTCGAGACCCTCGACCTGGCCGAGGTGAAGAAGGACATCGCCGAGGTGCTCACCACCTCCAAGGACTGGTGGCCGGCCGACTTCGGCAACTACGGCCCGTTCATGATCCGCATGGCCTGGCACGCCGCCGGCACCTACCGCTCCCAGGACGGCCGCGGTGGCGGCGGCACCGGCCAGCAGCGCTTCGCGCCGCTCAACTCCTGGCCGGACAACGCCTCCCTGGACAAGGCCCGCCGCCTGCTGTGGCCGGTCAAGAAGAAGTACGGCCAGAACCTCTCCTGGGCCGACCTGATGATCCTCACCGGCAACGTTGCCCACGAGATCATGGGCATGCCGACCTTCGGCTTCTCCGGCGGTCGCATCGATGCCTACGAGCCCGAGGACGACGTGTACTGGGGCCCGGAGACCGAGTGGACCAACGGCGGAGACCAGCGCTACAAGGGCGAGCGCGAGCTGGACAACCCGCTCGCCGCGGTCGAGATGGGCCTGATCTACGTGAACCCGGAGGGCCCGGAGGGCGAGCCGGACCCGGTGAAGTCCGCCGTGGACATCCGTGAGACCTTCAAGCGCATGGGCATGGACGACGAGGAGACCGTCGCGTTGATCGCCGGCGGCCACACCTTCGGCAAGACCCACGGCGCCGGCACCGTTCCGGAGCACGTCGGCAACGAGCCCGAGGGCGCCCCGATGGAGCAGATGGGCCTGGGCTGGAAGTCCTCCTACAAGTCCGGCAAGGGCCGCGACGCTATCACCTCCGGCCTCGAGGTCACCTGGACCTACCATCCGACCCGCTGGGACAACGAGTTCTTCCACATCCTCTACGCCTACGAGTGGGAGCTCTTCCAGTCCCCGGCCGGCGCCAACCAGTGGCGGCCGATCAACGGCGGCGGCTCGGACATGGTGCCGGAGGCGGACGGCAACGGCCGCCGCGAGCCGCGCATGCTGACCTCGGACCTCGCCCTGCGCTTCGACCCGGAGTACGACAAGATCTCCCGGAAGTTCAAGGACGACTTCGAGGCCTTCCAGGACGCCTACTCCCGCGCCTGGTTCAAGCTGACCCACCGTGACATGGGCCCGATCTCCCGCCACTACGGCGCCGAGGTCCCCACGGAGGAGCTCATCTGGATGGATCCGATCCCGGCTCCGGCCTCCGTGCCGGGCGAGGCCGAGGTGAAGGCTGTCAAGGACGCCGTGGCCGCTGCCGGCCTGTCCGTGCCGGCCGTGGTGAAGACCGTCTGGGCCGCCGCCTCCACCTACCGCGGCTCCGACTTCCGCGGCGGCGCCAACGGCGGCCGCATCCGCCTCGAGCCGCAGCGCTCGTGGGAGGTCAACGAGCCGGCCGTCACCGGGCCGGTCATCGAGGCGATCGAGAAGATCGCCGCGGAGACCGGCGTGTCCTTCGCGGACACCCTGGTGCTGGCCGGCAACTGGGCCGTGGAGAAGGCGGCCGCCGACGGCGGAGTGCAGGTCGAGGTGCCGTTCACCCCGGGCCGCGGCGACTCCTCGCAGGAGCAGACCGACGTCGAGTCCTTCGGCTACCTTGAGCCGAAGGTGGACGGCTTCCGCAACTACGACCCGCGTTCCAACAAGGAGTTCCCGGCCGAGTTCGCCCTGGTGGACCGCGCCAACCTGCTCGGCCTCTCTGCCCCGGAGATGACCGTGCTCGTGGCCGGCCTGCGCGTCCTCGGCGCCAACTACGGCGACTCGAAGGACGGCGTGTGGACCGAGAACGTGGGCGTGCTGTCCAACGACTTCCTGCAGGCGGTCACGGACATCGACACCCAGTGGGAGAAGGTCTCCGAGGGCCACTACAAGGGCGTCACCGCCGAGGGCAAGGAGCTCACCGGCACCCGCAACGACCTGGTCTTCGGCTCGAACTCCGAGCTGCGCACCGTGTCCGAGGTGTACGCCGCGGACGACGCGAAGGAGAAGTTCGTCAAGGACTTCGTCAAGGCCTGGACCAAGATCATGGACGCCGACCGCTACGACGTGAAGAAGTGATCTGTTGAGGCTCCTTCCCTAGGGGTTTGGGGGCGATCCTCCCCGAAATTTCGCAAGAATTCCGGGGAGGATCGCCCCCACTTCGCGTTGCGGGGCAGCTTCCCGACGACGGCACCCGCCTCCGGTGCCCACCGCACCCCGGGCTCCGCTCCCCCGCCACCGACCCGCAACCACCAGTTCTTCCCGTGATCATGCGGGCGTGGAAGAGTGAGGGCATGAGCGAGACCACGCACACCCCTGCCGTCCCCGCCGCCGAGCGCCCCGGCACGCCCGCGCTGCCGGAGGACTTGATCGACGTCGACGCCCTGCTCACCGCCTACCACGAGCGCATCCCGGACCCGGCGGACCCGGCGCAGAAGGTCGTCTTCGGCACGTCCGGGCACCGTGGCAGCTCGCTCAAGACCAGCTTCAACGACGCCCACATCGCCGCGATCACCCAGGCGATCGTGGAGTACCGCGCCGAGCAGGGCATCACCGGCCCCGTGCTGGTGGGCAAGGACACCCATGCACTCTCCGCCCCCGCGCAGGACACCTGCGTGCAGGTGCTGCTCGCCAACGGCGTGCATGTCATGGTGGACTCCCGTGGCGGCTACACCCCCACCCCGGCCGTGTCCCACGCGATCCTGCACCTGAACGAGGGCCGCGACCTCACCCCCGCCGGGTTCTCCGCGGACGGGGACAACGCCGGCCTGGCCGACGGCATCGTGATCACCCCCTCCCACAACCCGCCGGCCGACGGCGGCTTCAAGTACAACCCGCCGCACGGCGGTCCCGCGGACACCGACGCCACCGGCTGGATCGCGGCCCGCGCCAACGAGCTGCTCGCCACCGGTCTGGACGGCGTGCGACGCCTCGCCCCGGAGGAGGTCGAGGGACACCCGGAGCTGGACGGCTTCGACTTCCTGGACCGCTACGTCTCCGACCTGCCGAAGGTCCTGGACATGGATGCCATCCGCGAGGCCGGCGTGCGGATCGGTGCGGACCCCATGGGTGGCGCCTCCGTGCACTACTGGGCGGAGATCGGCTCCCGCCACGGCCTGGAGCTGACCGTGGTCAACCCGGACGTGGACCCGCGCTTCGGCTTCATGACCCTGGACTGGGACGGCAAGATCCGCATGGACTGCTCCTCCCCGAACGCCATGGCATCGCTGATCGAACGGATGACCCCGGACGCCTCGGGGGAGGCGCCGTTCGACGTCGCCACGGGCAATGACGCGGACTCGGACCGCCACGGGATCGTCACGCCGGACGGCGGGCTGATGAATCCCAACCACTTCCTGGCCGTGGCCATCGACTACCTGTACCGGAACCGTCAGGACTGGCCGCAGAACGCCGGAGTCGGCAAGACCCTGGTCTCCTCCTCCATGATCGACCGGGTGGCCGAGTCCCTCGGCCGGGACCTGGTGGAGGTGCCGGTCGGCTTCAAGTGGTTCGTCCCGGGCCTGCTGACGGGCACCGGCGTGTTCGGCGGCGAGGAGTCCGCCGGCGCCAGCTTCGTGACCCTGGACGGACGCCCCTGGTCCACAGACAAGGACGGCCTGCTGCTGTGCCTGCTGGCCGCGGAGATCATCGCCGTCACCGGCCGGACCCCGTCCGAGCTGTACCGGGACCTCGAGGCGCACCACGGCTCCCCGGTGTACGCCCGCATCGACGCCCCGGCCACCGCCGAGCAGAAGGCCCGCCTCAAGGAGCTCTCCCCGGAGGATGTGACCGTCACGGAGCTGGCCGGGGAGACCATCCTCGCCGCACTCACCAACGCCCCGGGCAACGGCGCGCCCATCGGCGGCCTCAAGGTGGTCACGCAGAACGCCTGGTTCGCCGCCCGCCCGTCCGGCACGGAGGACGTCTACAAGATCTACGCGGAGTCCTTCCTCGGCGCGGACCACCTGCGCCAGGTCCAGGCGGAGGCGCAGCGGATCGTGGACGCGGTCATCGGCTGACCGGCTCCGCCGGCCCTTCCCGACGACGGCCCCTCGCCTCCCTGACGCCACCCCTCCCCTTCCGGAGGACGCGCCTCGCCCCTTGGCGGTGCGTGCGCCTGTGCAGGGGGGACGGCCCACCGAGGCGGCGGTCAGGCGGGCCGACTACGGTGGTGACATGACCACCGACGAGCAGCCCTTCGACGACGCCGACGAGCAGGAGTACGCCGACCTCCAAGTCCCCGCGGACACCTCCATGCTGCCGATCATGCCCACCGGCCCGCGCGCGGAGAACCCGACCATCGCCGTGGAGCGCCTGCGCGCCGCCGCGAAGTCCCGCGCCGCCCACCCACGGCGCATGCGCGTGCACCAGCTCAAGGCGCTCAGGCGCATGCTCGAGGAGAACGAGGCCCGGCTCCTGGACGCCCTCGGCCACGACCTCGGCAAGTCCCCCACCGAGGGCCTGCTGACCGAGCTGATGCCGGTCCGCGCGGAGATCGACCACGCGCTGCTGCACCTCACGGACTGGATGGACAAGCGCCCCGTGAAGACGCCGCTGTCCCTGAAGCCGGCGACCGCCGAGGTCCAGGCGCGCCCGAAGGGCCTCGTGCTGATCATCGGCGCCTGGAACTACCCGGTGCAGCTGCTGCTCGCCCCGCTGGTGGGCGCGCTGGCCGCCGGCAACACGGTGGTCCTCAGCCCGTCGGAGAAGTCCCCGGCCACCGCCGCCGTGCTGCGCGAGCTGCTGCCGACGTACCTGGACTCCGCCCTGATCTCCGTGGTGGCCGGCGGCAAGGACTGCAACACCGAGCTGCTCACCCACCCGTTCGACCACATCCTCTACACCGGTGGTGAGCGCGTGGGCCGGATCGTGTACGAGGCCGCGGCGAAGACCCTGACGCCCGTGACACTGGAGCTCGGCGGCAAGTCCCCCGTGGTGGTCACCGAGTCCCGGAACGTGATGGCGATGGCCCGGCGCATCGCGTTCGGCAAGTTCACCAACGCCGGCCAGACCTGCGTGGCCCCGGACTACGTGCTGGCCGTGGGGGATGCCGCCCACGAGCAGCTGGTGAAGGCGCTGCCGGAGGCGATCCGCGAGTTCTACGGCGAGGACCCGCGCACCTCCAACGACTACGGCCGCCTTGTCTCTGAGGAGCACGCGACCCGTCTGCAGGACATGCTCGCCGCGGACCTGCAGGACGGGGCGCAGCTGCTGGTCGGGGGCCGGGTGGATCCGCACCACCGCTACATGGCGCCGACCGTGGTGACCGGCGTGCGCGCGGACCACCAGCTGATGAAGGAGGAGCTGTTCGGACCCGTGCTGCCGATCCTGAAGGTGGAGACGTTCCAGGAGGCCCTGGACTTCATCACCGCCCGCCCGCACCCGCTGGCCGCCTACCTGTTCACGGACCGTCCGCGGTTCCACCGGGCGTTCGAGGAGCAGGTGCAGGCCGGCGCCGTGTGCACGGACGTGACCCTGCTGCATGCGGGCATCACCACCCTGCCGTTCGGCGGCATCGGGGCCTCGGGCATGGGCGCCTACCACGGGGAGGCCGGCTTCGAGACGTTCTCCCACATGCGCCCGTCCCTGGCGAAGACGGACCAGGTGGACACCCTGAAGGTGGCCTACCCGCCGTACACCTGGTTCAAGCGCAAGGCCCTGCCGAAGATGCTCTGAGGGGCGCGCCTCAGCCCCTTCACGACGACGGCCGCCCGCCTCGGGCGGCCGTCGTCGCGTCGTGGACGGGGTCGGGTCGGCAGGCCACGGGCTCCGGCTCAGTGCTGCGGCCAGAACCCGCGGCGGCTGTAGACCTCGGCGAGGACGTCGGCGCGGTCGGTCATGATGCCGTCCACGCCCATGTCCAGCAGGCGGTCCATCTCGCCCGGATCGTCCACCACCCACACGTGCACGGCCAGGCCGGCCGCCTGAGCGCGCCGCACGAAGGCGGGTCGCACCACCGGCACCGGTCCCTGCCGCAGGGGCACCTGCACGCAGTCCACGTCCAGCAGCCGCCGCACCGCACGGGTCAGGCCCAGCGGGCCGAGCACCACCAGCGCAGCGACGGCCGCCGCTCCACCGGAGGTCGCCACGCGTGCGGGGCCGGCGGCCCGCTCCAGATGCCCGAGCTCGGCGAGGGCGGTGCGCAGCACACGGCGGCGGCTGTCGTGGAAGCTGGCCACGAGGACCCGGTCCCAGGCACGGTGCTCGGCGAGGATGCGGGCCAGGGCCGGGGCCGACGCGCGGTCCTTGAGGTCCACATTGAGGCGGGCTTCGGGGAGCGCCGTAAGCAGCTCGGTGAAGCGCAGCAGCGGCTCCCCGCCGACCGTGACGTCCGCCAGGCGCTCCCACGTGTGGTCGCGCAGCCGGCCGCGGCCCGTGCTGACGCGGTCCAGGGTGTCGTCGTGGAAGACGACGAGCTCACCGTCCGCCGTGGTGCGCACGTCCAGCTCGAGGTAGGCGAAGCCGGCCTCGTAGGCGGCCCGGAACGCGGCCAACGTGTTCTCCCGACGCACGTCCGCGCCGCGGTGCGCGAACCCGAGCGGCCAGCCCCGGCGGGCCGGCCGCGAGTCCGTCAGATACGGCGGCGCGGTGCGGCGGGGGCGCTCTCCGGCGCGGCGCAGGGCCCCCTGCACGGCGGCACGGACGGAGGTCAGGCGGGACGTGATGCTCACACCGCGAGCCTAGCTGCGCACCCCGCTTTCTCGACTGGACTTCACCTGCCCTTCGTCCCCAGGAGTGCCCGTGCCCACACCGCTGACCCGGCCCGGCACCCACGGCGGGCCGAGAGGCGGAGGCGGGCGGCCGTCGTCGGGAAGGAGGAGCAGGCGCACCACGGCCCCTGACCCGCACGGCCCTCACGGGTAGGCTCAGCCGCGTGAGTGAACGCCAGACCTACCTGCTCGTCGACGGGGAGAACATCGACGCGACCCTGGGCACCGCCATCCTCCAGCGCCGCCCCCACCCGGAGGAGCGGCCTCGCTGGAACCGGGTGCTGGAGGACATCGAGGACCGCTGGGGCCAGCCGGTGCGGGCGCTGTTCTTCCTTGCGATCGACGGGGAGATCCCGCTGTCCTTCGTGCAGGCCCTGAACGCGATGGGCTACCAGCCGGTGATGCTGCGCGGCTCGGGCAAGGTCGTGGACATCGGCATCCAGCGCACCGCCGAGGCTCTCGCCGAGCGGACCGATGACGTGGTCCTCGCCAGCCACGACGTGGACTTCCTACCGCAGATGACCGCCCTCGCCGAGGACCCGGACCGCCGCGTGGCGATCATGGGCTTCAACGAGTTCATGTCCGGCGGGCTGCGTGAGGTCCCGGGCATCGAGGTCTGGGACATGGAGTACGACGTGCAGGCCTTCGACGCCCCGCTGCCCCGCCTGCGCGTGATCGACATCGACGAGTTCGACCCCCTCGAGTTCCTCTGACGGGCCCCGGCACCGCGGGATGCGGTGATGGCGTGCCGGGCGCGCCCCGCGGGTGCCGAGGCGGAGCCGGTGAGACTGCGGCGGGTAATGGGGCAGCTGACTGTGCGCCCCGGGTCGCAATGACGGCGTTGCAGGGCTGAGTTCCGACGCTGAGAATACAGACGGCGGGTCACGTCAGGCCCCCGCAGCTCACTGCGGCTCACCGCGGCCAGGGCGCCCGACGACGGCACTCCCCCGCGTCTGCTGCGTCACCAGGACCTGTGGAGCACGACACAGTCCGCTGACGAGCCCCTCCTGTGGGCCGTATGCTCAGGCAGTCAATCCCGGGTCCGCGCCCGGGATGGACTGTGTTCAGGGTCTGCTGTGCGGGTGCTGAGCACGTCCCGCTCCCCGCTTCTGGAAAGGTCCCGCCGTGGACACCACCGACCCCACCCCACGCACGTCCGGGGCCACCGGACAGGCCGAGTCGAACGGCCTGCGCCGCTCCCTGTCCAGCCGCCATCTGACGATGATCGCGATGGGCGGGGCGATCGGCACCGGCCTGCTCGTGGCCTCCGGCAACACGATCGCCACCGCCGGCCCGGGCGGCGCGCTGCTGGCCTACGTGGTCATCGGCTTCATGGTCTTCCTGCTCATGCAGTCGCTGGGCGAGATGGCCACCTACCTGCCGGTGGCCGGCGCGTTCGAGGAGTACGCAGCCCGCTTCGTGAGCCCGTCGTTCGGCTTCGCCGTGGGCTGGAACTACTGGTACAACTGGGCGATCACCGTGGCCGCCGAGCTGGTGGCCGCCGCCCTGGTGATGCGGTACTGGCTGCCGGACGTGCCCTCCTGGGTGTGGTCCGCGCTCTTCCTGGCCGTGCTGTTCGGGCTGAACGCCCTGTCCACCCGGGCCTACGGCGAGTCCGAGTTCTGGTTCGCCCTGATCAAGGTGGTCACCGTGGTGATGTTCCTGGTCCTGGGCGTGTTGATGATCGTGGGCATCCTGGGGGACACGCAGCCGGGCTTCGAGAACTGGACCACCGGCGAGGCGCCGTTCGTGGGCGGCGTCCCCGGCATCTTCGCGATCTTCCTGGTGGCGGGCTTCTCCTTCCAGGGCACCGAGCTGGTGGGTGTGGCCGCCGGTGAGGCGAAGGACCCGGAGCGGACCGTGCCGAGGGCCATCCGCACCGTGTTCGTGCGCATCATGCTGTTCTACGTGGGGGCCATCGCGATCATCGGCTTCCTCATCCCGTACACCAGCCCGAACCTGCTGGGCTCGGGCGTGGAGGACGTCTCGATCTCCCCGTTCACCCTGGTGTTCGAGAACGCCGGTGTGCTGGCGGCGGCCACCGTGATGAACGCCGTGATCCTCACCGCCATCCTCTCGGCCGGCAACTCCGGCCTCTACGCCTCGACCCGCATGCTCTACGCCCTCGCCGCGTCCGGGAAGGCGCCGCGGGTGCTGGCGAAGGTGAACCGCCGCGGCGTCCCCATGAACGCCCTGATCGTGACCACCGTGGTGGGCGCGGGCTGCTTCCTCACCACCCTGATCGGCGACGGCGCCGCCTACGTGTGGCTGGTGTCCGCGTCCGGCTTGGCCGGGTTCATCGTGTGGATGGGCATCGCCTGGAGCCACTACCGGTTCCGCAGGGCGTACGTGGCGCAGGGCGGGGACGTGCAGGACCTGACGTACCGCGCGGCACTGTTCCCCCTCGGCCCGGCGATCGCCCTGCTGCTGTGCACCGTGGTGATCCTCGGCCAGAACTGGCAGGCGTTCACCGGCGACGGCGTGGACCTGGTGGCCGTGCTCAGCGCGTACATCGGCCTGCCGCTGTTCCTGGCCCTGTGGCTGGGCCACCGCCTGGCCACCGGGAAGGCCTCGCGCCTGGTCCGCTACGAGGAGGCGGACCTGTCCCGCACGCTGGACTGAGTCGTCAGGCCGCGTTCGTGGCCGCTGCCTTCCCGACGACGGCACGCACCTGCCCCTGGTGGCTCGCCGCTCACTCGGGCAGGGTCAGCAGGTGCTCGATCGCCTCGGCCACGCCGTCGTCGTCGCAGGCGCCGACCACCGCGTCGGCGGCGGCCTGCAGCTCCGGGTGACCGGAGGCCACGGCCAGTCCCAGGCCGGCCCACTGGAGCATCTCCACGTCGTTGGGCATGTCCCCGAAGGCCACAACCTGCTCCGCCGCGATCCCGAGCCGGCCGGCGTACTCCTCCAGGGTGGCGGCCTTGTGGACGCCGCGCACGGCCATCTCCACCAGCGGCAGATCGGGCGCCGAGTGGGTCACGGACACGAGGTCCCCCACCAGCTCCCGCGTCCAGGCGAGCAGCTCGTCCGGGGTGCGGTGGCCGGAGCGGGCCATCAGCTTCACCACCGTGGCGTCGCCCGGGAGCATGTGCTCGAGCCGGTGCGCGGCCCCTGCCTGCCCGCCTGTCTGCGCACCGGTGACGCCTTCGGCCCGCTCGCCGAAGGCCGGCTCCCACACGAATCCGCCGAGGGTCTCGGCACCGAAGATCGCGGTCTCGTCCGCCGCGCGCAGCCGGGCCGTGGCCTTCCAGACGTCGGCGTGCTCCATCCCGTGGGAGAGCAGCACCTGCTCCGTGGCGGGGTCCACCATCACGGCGCCGTTGGAGCAGATCACCGGGCCGACGGTGCCGAGCTGGTCCCGCAGCGGGCTCAGCCAGCGCAGCGGACGGCCGGTCACGAACACCACGGTGACGCCCGCGTCATGGGCGGCCTGCAGCGCGTCGATGGTGCGCGGGGACAGCCGTCCGGTGCGCGTGTGCGCGTAACCGATCACGGTGCCGTCCAGGTCCGTGGCCACCATGCGCGGCCGACGGCGCACGCCGGCGAGGGCGGAGACGGCGCGCGGGACGGACATGGCGTCCAGTGTAGGCGGCACCGTGCCGGGACCGAGGGCCTTCACCGGGCGGCCCGCCGACGGGGAGAATAGGGACATGACCACGCAGAACCGTGCCCCGCAGACCGTCACCGTCACCGGCGCTGCCGGCAACATCGGCTATGCCCTCCTGTTCCGCATCGCCGCGGGCCAGATGCTGGGCGAGGACACCCCGGTGCGCCTGCGCCTGCTGGAGATCCCGGCCGCGCTGAAGGCCGCGGAGGGCACCGCCATGGAGCTCGCGGACTGCGCCTTCGGCCTTCTGGACTCCGTGGAGGTCACGGACGACCCGGCGAAGGCCTTCGACGGCACCCACCACGCCCTGCTCGTGGGCGCCCGGCCGCGCACCGCCGGCATGGAGCGCGGCGACCTGCTCGAGGCCAACGGCGGCATCTTCGGCCCGCAGGGCAAGGCGATCAACGACCACGCGGATGACGCCGTGCGCGTGGTCGTGGTCGGCAACCCTGCCAACACCAACGCCCTCATCGCCCAGCGGCACGCCCCGGACGTCCCGGCCGCGCGCTTCACGGCGCTGACCCGCCTGGACCACAACCGTGCCGTGGCGCAGCTGGCCGCCACGGCGGGCGTGACCGTGAACGACGTGGACGGGATCACCATCTGGGGCAACCATTCGGCCACCCAGTTCCCGGACCTCACCCACGCCCGCGTGCGCGTGGACGGCGAGTGGAGGGCAGCGCTGGGCGTGGTGGACACCGGCTGGGCAGGCGACGAGTTCATCCCGCGCGTGGCCAGGCGCGGCGCGGAGATCATCTCGGTGCGCGGCGCCTCCTCGGCCGCCTCCGCGGCCTCCGCCACCATCGACCACATGCGTGACTGGGCCCTGGGCACCGGCACCGGCCCGGACGGCGCGCCCCGCCGCACCTCCGCCGCGATCGTCTCGGACGGCTCCTACGGGGTCCCCGAGGGTCTGATCTCCTCGTTCCCGGTGACCTCGGACGGCGGCGAGTGGCAGATCGTGCCGGACCTGACCCCGGACGAGTCCGCCCTGCCCGGTGCCGGCGAGCGCCTGGCCGCCACCGTCGCCGAACTCGAGTCCGAGCGCGACGCCGTGCAGGACCTCGGCCTCATCTGACCCAGTCCACGAGAACGGCCGCCCACCTGCTGAGGTGGGCGGCCGTCGTCGTGGTCCATGGGGGTGCCGGGACGACTCAGTCGTCCGTGAGCTCCTTGCGATTGGGCGGGTCCGCACCCGGGCGGGAGGCCGTGATGGCGGCGGCGCGCGCGGCGTAGATGAGCACGGACTCGAGGTCCTCGTGCCCGATCCGGTGCAGCTGCTCGCGGTTTTCCGCGCCCAGCAGGGAGCGGTCGTCCAGGGCGGCCAGCAGCGCAGCGGTGAAGGAGTCGCCGGCGCCCACGGTGTCCGCCACGTCCACCGGGAAGATGGGGCGCTCGTACACCTCGTGGGCGGTGACGGCGAGGATGTCCTCGGCGCCGCGGGTCATCACCACGAGGGCGGGGCCCATCCGCTGCCACGCCTGGATGGACTCCTGCAGCGGGCGGTCCGGGTAGAGCCAGGCGATGTCCTCGTCCGAGGCGTGGACCACGTCCGCCAGGCGCACCGACTGCTCGGCGCGCTTCCGCGCGAACTCGCGGTCCGGGACGATGGTCGGGCGCACGTTGGGGTCGTAGCTGAGGGTGGTGGTCGGCTGGAGCAGCTCGAGCAGCTGCATCACCTCGGCGTCCCCGGGGGCGAGCATGGTGGCGATCGAGCCGGCGTGCAGGTGCACCAGGCGGCCGCCGATGTCATGGCGGTAGCTCTCCACGAGCTCCCCCGCGGAGGGCAGCGTCCAGTCCAGCTCGAACTCGTAGCTGGCAGCACCCGTGGGATCCAGGCGGGCGGTCGCCTGGGAGGTAGGGGCCGCATCCGGGCCGAGGAGGGAGCGGACACCGTTGTCACGCAGGTGAGCGGCGATCATCTCGCCGTACTCGTCCGAGCCGAAGCGTCCGGCGAACAGCGCCGGAAGGTCCAGCCGGCTCAGGCCCACCGCGACGTTGAGGGGGCTGCCGCCGACGTGTGCTCGGGGTGTGGCGGTGTCCGAGAGCACCACGTCCACGAGGGCCTCGCCAATCACACCGAAGTAGTCACGCACACTCCCACGGTACCCTACGGGCATCGGGCTGACGCGGGCGGCTCCACAGCACCCACGCGCCCAGGACCATCCCGTGCACTGTGCTCAGACCCCGGCCGCACCGGGTCCGCGCACCCGCCCGGCACCCGCGGCGGGCACGGAGTCTCCGACCGTCATCACGCCCCTGGGAGGACCCATGTCCCACACCCCCGAGCAGACCGCCGCTCCCCACGACGCCCGCGGCACCGGCCGCCGCGTCGGCTGGACCGTCCACGGAGACGGAAAGACCATCACCGCCGGCACTGTGGTGGGCCCGCAGGAGCGTCTGAGCTGGGGCCGCACCGTGGGCATCGGTGTGCAGCACGTGATGGCGATGTTCGGCGCCACCGTGCTCGTACCGGCCCTGACCGGCATGCCGGCCACCACTGCCCTGTTCTTCTCCGGCCTCGGCACCCTGCTGTTCCTGGTGATCACCGGCAATCGGCTGCCGTCCTACCTGGGCTCGTCCTTCGCGTTCATCGCCCCCATCAAGGCGGCGGTCCTCATGAACGGCGTCGGCGCCGCGCTCGGCGGCATCCTCACGGTGGGCATCCTGCTGGCCCTGATCGGCGTGGTGGTGCACCTGTCCGGCACCGGCTGGATCCACGCCCTGATGCCGCCGGCCGTGATGGGCACGATCGTGGCGCTGATCGGCCTGAACCTGGCCGGCGCCACCACGGAGGGCATGGTGGAGCTGCCGGTGACCACCTTCGGCACCGCCCTGGCGATCGTGCTGTCCGCCGTGCTCTTCCGCGGCCTGCTCGGCCGCCTGTCCATCCTGGTGGGCATCGTGGTCGGCTACCTGCTGGCCCTGGCCCAGAACCAGGTGGACTTCTCCGCGGTCGGCGAGGCGGCCGTCGTCGGGCTCCCGGAGTTCCACCTGCCGGAGTTCCGGCCCGAGGTGGTCTTCTTGTTCCTGCCGGTGGTGCTGGTGCTGGTGGCGGAGAACATCGGCCACGTGCGCACGGTCGGGCTGATGACCAAGAAGGACCTGGACCCGCTCACCGGCCGCGCCCTCGTCGCCGACGGCCTGGCGACCTCCCTGTCCGGCCTCGGCGGCGGTGTGGGCACCACCACGTACGCGGAGAACATCGGCGTGATGGCCTCGTCCAAGGTGTACTCCACCGCCGCGTACTGGGTGGCCGGCCTGACCGCGCTGGCCCTGGCGTTCTTCCCGAAGTTCGGTGCCGCCGTGGCCACCATCCCGGCAGGTGTGGCCGCGGGTGCGGGCATTGTGCTCTACGGCATGATCGGCGTGATGGGCGTGCGCATCTGGGTGCAGAACCGCGTGGACTTCTCCAACACCATCAACCTCATGACCGCCGGCACGGGGCTGATCATCGCGATCGCGGACCCCGTGCTGATGGTGGGCAACCTCGCCTTCGGCGGCATCACCCTGGGCACCATCGCCGCGCTGGGCGTTTACCACCTGATGACCGTGGTGGCGCGGGTGCGCGGCACCGAGCCGGTGAGCGAGGACGACCTTGAGGAGTACGAGGCCTCGCAGGCTGGCCGGCTCGGCTGAGGCCCCTTCGATTCCGAAGCCCTCGTTCCGATCGGGTGCACGCCCCGCGCGCTCCGGATCGGAACGGGGGCTTCGCCGTCGCGCCCAAGGAACCGGGGGCTTCACAGTGCCCCCTTCCCGACGACGGCCGGGTCAGTCCGTCAGCCCCAGGAACCTCCGCAGCGGCTCGGCCCCCTCCACCTCCACCGGGTCCGGGCCGGGCACGAAGTGCTCGGGCAGCAGCTCGACGAGGACTATCTCGCAGGATTCCCCGTCACGGTCCCACTGCTCGCGCGCGGTGACGCGATAGCCGACCCGCTCGCTGATCCGCAGGGACCGGGGGTTGTCCGCCCAGGCGCCGGAGGTGACGGCGTCCAGGCCGAGGTGGTCGAACGCGACCGCGCAGATCGCCTGGCGCATGGCCAGCCCAATGCCCTGCCCCTGGAAGCGTCGTCCCAGCCAGGATCCGGACTCCAGCCGCCGGGTGGTGCGCACGTCCTGGCCGTTGAGCGCCTGCAGCCCGACGATCTCCCCTCCCCTGCGGACCACCAGCTCGAGCGCGGCGTTCCCGCCCCCGGTGCCGGCGAGGGTGCGGCCGAAGAACCGCATGTAGTTGCCCGGGATCTCCTCGGCGGGGGCACGGGTCCACGGGAAGGAGAAGGGCATGGTGTCCGGGTCGTGGATGCCCGCCTCCACCAGCGCCACCACCTCGGGCACGTCGGACTCGCGCAGGGCGGTCATGGTCAGCTCGCCGGCGCGGACCACGAGCCCGTAGGGCGGCCAGATCTCCTCCAGGGTGCGCGTCATGAGCTGAGCGTAGCCAGTCAACAGACGCCGCGCCTCACCGCGAGCTGCCGCTCCGGCGGCCGCGGCTCACGCCCACGAAGCCCTGCACGAGCTCCGAGTCGGACTCCTTGAGCCAGGCCAGGCCGACGTCCCAGCCTGGGTGGCGGGTGTCGTCGGCGGCGTGCTCACCGGTCACGCTGAACAGCTCGTCGGCGCGCTTGGGCTCCACACCGGCTTCCTCGGCGGCGAGCTCCGCGGCCATGGCCACGGCCTCCCGCTCGGCACGGGACATCCCGACCACCTCGTCCAGCGAGGACTCCAGCGGCAGCACCACCACGTCCTTGCGGCCGAACATGCGGGCCACGGACTGCGGCAGCACCACGTGCCCGGCGCCCGAGGCCACGATCTCCAGCGCCATCCGCTCCCCCGCACCCGGGGTCTCCGGGGCGTCCATGGGATTCGGAGGCGACGCCGCCGGCGAGACGGCAGGCGGAGGGGCGGTGCCGTCGTCGGGCGTCTCGGCGTCCTCGGACGTCTCGGCGCTCTCCGCCGCCTCGGCGCCCTGAACCGCCGGGGCGAACCGGGCCGGGTCCATCTCCTCGGCCGGGTCGAGCTCGCCCAGGGGCACGGGGCCGTCGGCCTCGACGTCCCAGGCGGCGAGCAGGTGCTCCCGACCCACACAGACCACGGGCAGCTCGGAGTAGGCCTTCACCACGTGCACGCGCCGCGGGTCCACGCCCGCCGCGCGCAGCACGTCCTCCACGGCGGCGTCGCGCCGCCAGCGCAGGTAGCCCAGCTGCGGCAGCGGGTGCAGTCCGAACCCGCGCTCGTCGTGGCGCAGATGCCAGGCCTGCTGGTGCTCGTCGTGGTTCACCAGCTGCACCACGCGCTCACGCGAGGTGAACCGGTCCACCCACTTGGAGGGCGTCGCGCCGGGGACAGTGGCCAGGAACAGGGTCTCCGGCGGCGGTGCGTCGAACCGCACCTTCCCGCCGCCCGACGACGTCCCCGCACCTCCGGCGCGACCCGCGCCCTTCGCACCGCCCGGCTTCACACCGGCGGGCTTCACGCCCTTGGCCACGCCTCGGCCGCCGGACCTGCCCCCGGAGCGACCAGAGGCGCCGGAACGGCCTCGGCCGCCGGCGCCTCCGCGGGACCCTGCCCGGCTCAGCGGACCTTCTCCGTCAGGAAGGCCACCGCTCGGGACCAGGCCTGCTCGGCCTCGGCCTGCTGGTAGTTGCCGGCGGGGTTCTCGTCGTTGTGGAAGGCGTGGTCCGCGTCGTAGTAGAAGAACTCCACCTCGGCGCCGGACTCCTCGCGGATCTGCTGCTCCTGTTTGCGGGCCTCCTCCACGGGGAACATCTGGTCCTTCTCCGCGTAATGGCCCTGCACGGACGCCTTGATGCCCGTGAAGGAGCCGGGCACGCCCTGGCCCACGCCGTAGAACGGGACGGCGGCGGAGACCTTCTCGCCCTGCTGCTCGGCCAGGGACAGCACGAAGCCGCCGCCCATGCAGAAGCCGATCGCGCCGACGGTCTCGCTGGTGACCTCGTCGAGGGACAGCAGGTGGTCCACGGCGGCGCCGAGCTGGCGGGCGCCCTCCTCGGCCGGCAGGTTCTCCATCATCTCGCCGGCCTCGTCGCCGTCGTGGGCGATCCAGCCGCCGAACAGGTCCGGGGCGAGGGCCACGAAGCCCTCCTCGGCGAGGCGGTCGCAGACGTCGCGTATGTGACGGGTCAGGCCCCACCACTCCTGGATGACGATCACGCCCGGGCCCTTCCCGGACTCCGGGAACGCGATGTAGCCGTGGCCGGTCTGGTCGCCGCCGGACGCCTTGGTGGGCAGGTCGAACGAGGTGTTCTGGTACGGGGTCTTCGATGCCATCATCATGGTCCACACCCTAGGCGCGGCCCCGGTGCCGCCGCGAGGGCTCTCGCCCACGGCGGAGAGGCACCGCCGGCTTCCCGACGACGGCCCCTCACCTCGGCCGCCCGGCTCACCGGGAGGCACGATACTGCCCACGACGCACGACGCCGGGGTCTCCGTGCGGAGACCCCGGCGTCGCGCGATGAGACGGTGCGCGCCGGAGGATCGGCGCCGATGTGCGGCCGGCGAACTCACGGCTTCGCAGGACGAGAGGGTGACCGCCCTCTTCTCTACGTGAGGGTATCCGAAGGCCCCGCCGTACCCCAGGGCGGGACGTGTCCGGACAGGTGTGTCAGCCGCGCCGTCCGGGCAGTCTGTGCGTCGGCGACGACCTCGATGCCAAAGCCGAGCAGCCACACGGCCACGCCCAGGACGGCGGGCCAGCCCAGCGGGGCACGCTCGGCGGAGGTGACGGCGGTCCAGGCGGCGAGCGCCGTCGTCGTGACCCACAGGCCTTGGATGTTCCAGACCGTGAAGAACACGAGCGGGTCCTTCTTGCGTTCGGCGAAGCGGGAGTCGCCGCCGTCCCGTGAGACGCGGCGGAAGAGGAAGGTGCCCAGGCGCGCGGCCCAGGCCAGGACCATGGCGGTGAGCAGCCAGGCGCGGGGGCCGGGGCCCGCGCACGATGGAGTGAGATCAGCCCTCCTGCGGGAGCACGAAGGCGGCGGAGATCTCCAGCTTCACGGAGTCGGAGACGAGCACGCCGCCGGCCTCGAGGGCGGCGTTCCAGGTGAGGCCGAACTCCTTGCGGGAGAGCTCACCCTCGGCCTCGAAGCCCACGCGGGTGGCGCCGAAGGCGTCCACGGCCTGGCCGCCGAGCTCGGCCTGGAGCTCGACCGGGCGGGTGACTCCGTGCAGGGTCAGCTCGCCGGCGAGGGTGAAGGACTCTGCGGAGCCGGACACGGAGGTGGAGCGGAAGGACATGGTGGGGAACTGCTCGACGTCGAAGAAGTCGGCCGAGCGCAGGTGGCCGTCACGCTGCTCGTTGCCGGAGTCGATCGAGTCGACGGCGATCTCCACGGCCACGTTGGAGGCGGTGAAGTCCTCGGCGAGGGTGAGCTCTCCGGACACCTCGCCGAAGGAGCCGCGCACCTTGGAGATGCCGGCGTGGCGGACGACGAAGTCGACGTCGGTGTGGGCGGGGTCGAGGTTCCAGGTTCCGGTGGTCAGCGAGGTCATGTCTGCTCCTTGAGGGGGACGGTGGGCAGTGGCGGTGGGGGCACGTTGCCTTCCCGCGCCGCTGATTACTTCAAGCTTGAAGCATCTGTGCTCGTTTGTACACCCGAATGGTTCACGGCGCCGGCACATCTGCTGTCCGACCCGTGTGAGCCGTCCCACAGAGTGGACAAGCCCGGGCGGTGCGCCGCGGCTCCCCCTAGGGTGGCGGGACGGCCACCACCCCCGGCCGTGCCCCGCGTGAACCCCACGCCCTCCGGCGGACCCATCTCCCGTCCGCTGCGACCGCCTGCTGCGTGCCCACCGGACCCGCACGGCCGTCGCCGACCCACAGCACACGTGCGCGCCTGCGCACCCTGCCCCGGAGGCATTCCCATGACCACTCCCCTGTCCTCGATCGCCCCCTACACCGCCGGCACCGGCACCTTCATCGCCGCTCCCGGCCAGCGCATCGACCCCACCCTGGCCCGCTCCTGGCTGCTGGTGAACGCAGCGCAGCCCGAGCGGTTCGGCCCCGCCGAGGCCTCGGCCGCGGACATCGTCGTCCTGGACGTGGAGGACGCCGTGGCCCCCAAGGACAAGGACGCGGCCCTGCGAAACGCGGTCGACTGGCTGACGTCCGGCCACACCGGATGGGTCCGCCTCAACGGCTACGGGACCCCGTGGTGGGAGCAGGACATGGCTGCCCTCGCCGACGCCCTGCCGGCCGCCCTCGGCGGCCCGGTGCAGGAGGGCGGCCTGGCCGGGGTGATCCTCGCGATGGTGGAGTCCACGGACCATGTCAACGAGACCGCCGCCCGGCTGCCCGGCATCCCCGTGGTCGCCCTGGTGGAGACTGCCCGCGGCCTGCAGCGAGTGAACTCGATCGCCGCAGCCCGCGGCACGTTCCGGCTGGCCTTCGGCATCGGAGACTTCCGCCGTGACACCGGCCTGGGCGAGTCCCCGATGGCCCTGGCGTACACGCGCTCCCAGTTCACGATCGCCGCGAAGGCCACCGGTCTGCCGGGCCCGATCGACGGCCCCACCGTGGGCTCCACCGGCGCCAAGCTGGCGGAGGCGACCTCGGTGACCGCCGAGTTCGGAATGACCGGCAAGATCTGCCTTGCCCCCGAGCAGTGCGCGGCCGTCAACGAGGGCCTCAGCCCGTCCCAAGAGGAGCTGGCCTGGGCCCACGAGTTCCTCGCGGACTTCCAGGCGGACGGCGGCGAGATCCGCAACGGCTCGGACCTGCCCCGCAAGGCCCGTGCGGAGAAGATCCTCTCCCTGGCCGCGGCGTTCGGCGTGGAGTCCACGCGCTACCCGGACCAGGACAACGCGCCGGCCGCACCCTCGGACACCTATCACTACTGAGCTGCGAGGGCGGCAGGCACCGTGGCATCGCCGCTTCGCTATGCTGGACATGTGTCCGACCCTGGAGTCGGACGTGCCTGCCGCCCACCTCGCCCTCGGAGACCCCCATGCCTCGACCGCATCGCGCCCATGAGACCACCGACATCGCCACCGAGGCGGGTGCGCTGAGCGTCTCCGATGCGGTCCGTTCCCGGGCACTGCGGTCGGCCGCCCTGCTGCTCACGGCCGGGCTGGTGCTCACCGGCTGCGCCGGCACGGACGGTGAGCCGACCGCCGACGGTCAGGGCGACGGTGCGAGCGCCTCGAGCACCGAGGACGGCGGCTCCCGAGAGGCCGGTCAGGGCGACGAGAGCGCCAGCGCCTCGAGCACCGAAGACAGCGGCTCCGACAGGGCCGATTCCTCCGAAGGCCAGGACGGCGAAAGCGAGGCGTCCGCCTCGGTGGATCCGGCCGACTTCCCGGCGTCCAACACCACTGAGCTGACCCGCATGGAGACCCTGCGAGACGTCGGCGTGGAACCGAAGTCCGTGGTCTCCAACCAGCACGGGCTGATGATCACCAACAACGTGGTGTACCGGCACAACATCGTGCTCTTCGACACCGAGACCCGCGAGGTCTTCCAGACCCTGGACGACACCGTGAACCCGGCCGAGCTGGGCGTCGAGGGCCTGCCCGACGAAGTCAGCGGCGCCCCGGTGGAGGCCACGTGGACCAAGGACGGCCAGTACGCCTACGTCACGCAGTACGGGCTGTACGACGTGGGCACGGCCCCGGACGACAACTGCACCGCCGGAGACGCGATCGCGCCCTCCATGGTCTACCGGTACTCGGTGGAGGACAAGGACTGGGACGAGGCCTACCGGGTGGGCCGGGTGCCCAAGTATCTGGCCCTGTCCCCGGACGACTCCCGTCTGCTGGTCTCCAACTGGTGCGACTCGAACATGTCCGTCATCGACACCGAGACCGGGGAGACCGAGCACACCGTCCCGCTGGACACCATGCCGCGCGGCATCGCCGTGCTTCCGGACAACAAGACCGCCTACGTGACCGCCATGTGGGCGGACAAGCTCTACCGCGTGGACCTGGACACCGGGACCTCCGAGGTCGTCTTGCACACCGGCCCCCAGCCGCGCCACCTCACCCTGTCCCCGGACGGAAAGCTCCTCTACATGACGGTCGCCGGCGCCGACGAGATCGTGAAGATGGACGCCGAGACCGGCGAGGTCCTCGCCAGCGCTCCGGCCGGGGACGAGCCGCGCTCCATGGACATCTCCGCGGACGGCACGGCCCTGTACGTCGTGAACTACCGCGCCTCCACGGTGTCCAAGATTGACGCCGAGACCCTCGAGATCATCAGCACGGCCCCGGCCGGCGTGAACACCATCGGCGTCACGTATGACAAGGCCTCCGGCGAGGTCTGGGTGGCGAACTACGGCGGCACCATCGACATCTACGACGACACCGACGGTGCCGGCCCGCGCGCCGGCGGCTCTGCGCAGGACTCGGCAGAGGACTCGACGGACGACGGCGAGGGGTGACCCCGCCCGGGCCGGTGCAGCGCACCTGTGCCGGCCCGGCGTCGGTGGGCATCGCGGCAGCCGGGACACGGATCAGACTGTGGACGCGCTGCGCACCCGGCCCGCGGCGGGCTGCCGCGGCGGTGCGCACCGGCTGACACACCGGCGAAGACTGCAGAGTAGACGACGACCTCGGCCCACGCACGACCAAGGCCCCGGATCGGTGATCCGGGGCCTTCGTCATCCTGTGCGCGAGGGGGGACTTGAACCCCCACGTCCTTTCGAACACTGGCACCTGAAGCCAGCGCGTCTACCAATTCCGCCACTCGCGCGAGTGACTTCCCAGGCGTTCCGGCGAACCGGCCTGTCCTGAGCAGCGAAGAAAAGCTTAGCTCATTCTGTTCGCGGTGTGCAAATCAGCGCTGGGGCGCGCTCGGACACCTCCGCCGCACCCGTCGCCTCACCACCACCCCGGGGCCCGGAACGGCCACGATTTCGCAACCGTTCCGGGCTCCGCCCAGCGGTTCCCCGAGCTCTCACCAGGTGTCCCCGTAGTATCGGAGGGACATCTGCGGAAAGGAGTCCCACCGGTGGGCCTTCTGGACAACCTGGAGCGCGGCCTCGAGAAGGCCGTGCGCTCGGCGTTCTCCGCGGGCGGCTCCCATGCCGTCAAGCCCGTCGAGACCGCCTCGGCCCTGCGGCACACGATGGACGACGAGTCCATCACCGTGTCCGAGGGTCATGTGGTCGCGCCCAACGACTTCGTGGTGCGCTTCTCCGAGCCGGACTTTGCGCGTGCCCGCGAGTGGGGTACCGCCCTGGCCCAGGAGCTGTGCGACGAGGTCATCCGCTACGCGGACTCCCAGCAGTACTCCCTCCCGGGCACCGTCCGCGTGGCCTTCCATGCGGACCCGGACCTTCGCGAGGGAGACCTTGAGGTGGACTCCCGTCTCGACGACGGCTCCGCCGCCTCGGACGACCGCCTCGCCCAGGACTCCCCCTCCCCATTCGGGGCCGCCCCCGGCGCGGCCGCCGTGGAGGAGCCGCCGCAGCGGCTCGTCGAGGACGAGGATCCCGTGGGCCCCACGCCGCGGCACCGGGACGAGGACCTCGGCCGGCCGGCGGCGCCGGCCCCCGGCCCCGCCGTCCCCTCCCTGGAGGTGGACGGGCGCCTGCACCCGCTGGAGGCCGAGGACATCGTGGTCGGCCGGTCCCACGAGCGCGCGGACCTGGTCCTCTCGGACTCGTCCGTCTCCCGTGAGCACGTCCGGCTGATCCGCACGGGGCGGAACGTGACGCTGATCGATCTGGGCTCCCGCAACGGCGTCACGGTGAACGGCCGTCGAGTTGACGGGTCCGCCGCGCTCCACGACAGTGATCGCATCACCGTGGGACAGACCACCCTGGTCTTCCACGCCGCCGAGGGACAGGAGGGCCGATGAGCGAACTCGCCATCGCCGCGCTGCGGTTCGGACTCCTGCTGGCGTTGTGGATCCTGATCGTCTCGATCGTCACGTCCCAGGGCCGGGACCTCGTGGTGGGCCGCCGAAACAAGACCCGCCTGGAGACGGCCCAGCGCACGCCCGCGTATTCCGGTGCCGCTCCCACCGCCGCCCCCGAGGCCACGGCCCCGGTCACCGGCCGCACCGTGCACTCGGGCCCGCCGACCCCGGCGCCCCGCCTGGCCCGCACCCTCGTGCTCGAGAAGGGGCCGCTCGCCGGCCGGGAGATCGACCTGCAGGGCCAGGCCCTGCTGATGGGCCGCGCCCAGGACGCGGACCTGGTGCTGGAGGACGACTACGCCTCCGGCCGCCACGCCCGCCTGTTCCCGCAGGGCACGCGCTGGTTCCTCGAGGACCTGGGCTCCACCAACGGCACGTTCGTGGACGGCAACCAGGTCACCCGCGCGCTGCCCGTGGGCCCGGGCGACTCCATCCGGATCGGCAAGACCGTCATGGAGATCAAGGCCTGACCCATGCCCTACGTCCTGCACTGTGCCGCCAGGTCCGACGTCGGCCGCGTCCGCTCGAAGAACGACGACTCCGCCTACGCGGGCCGTCATCTCGCGGTGCTCGCGGACGGCATGGGCGGGCACGTGGGCGGAGACGTCGCCTCGGCCTCGGCCGTGCTGGACCTGGCCCCGCTGGACGCCACCGGCTACGACGACCCGTCGACGGTGCTGCCGGACGAGATCCAGAACGCGAACCTGATCCTCAACGAGCTGGTCCACGCCAACCCGAAGCTTGCGGGCATGGGCACCACCTGCACGGCAGGCCTGCTCGCCGGGCAGACGCTGTACATGGCGCACATCGGCGACTCCCGCGCCTACCGCCTCAAGGACGGCGCCTTCGAGCAGATCACCCGTGACCACACGTTCGTGCAGCGGCTTGTGGAGGAGGGTCGGCTGTCCTCGGAGGAGGCCGAGCACCACCCGAACAAGAACGTGCTGATGCGCGTGCTGGGCGATGTGGACGCCTCCCCGGAGCTGGATGTCTTCGAGGTCCCCGTGACGGTCGGCGAGCGCTGGCTCTTCTGCTCGGACGGCCTCACGGACGTGGTCACGGTGCCGACCATCCGCACGACCCTCGAGGAGGCGCAGTCTCTCGAGGCTGCGGCTGACGAGCTCATCGACCTGACCCTGAAGGGCGGTGCGCACGACAACGTCACAGTGATCGTCTTCGAGGTCGCCGAGGGCACCGAGGAGGAGCTCGCCCCGATCCAGTCGCTGCATCTCTCGGACGAGGCCCTGGCCGCCGCCCACCCGGCGGAGGTCGGCCCGGTCTCCGGCCGCCTGCTGCGCGAGGACCTGGAGGCGCGCCCGCACATCCTGGTCGGGGCGGCCTCGTCCGCCGTGAAGACGGACCGCATCCCGATCGTCACGCGTGCGACCACCAGGCGCCGCGCGGCCACTCTGCTCGGCGAGGAGGCGGCCCCGGACAACCGTCCGCGCCGTGCCGCCGCCATCCTCACGGGTGCCACCAGCTCCGGGCCCGCCACCGCCGAGGTCCCGACGACGGCACCCGCCTCCGCCGGGTCGTCCGCCCCGGCCGCCGGATCGGACGTGGACGCCGTGGGCGGCTCAGCCGCGGCGCCGGAGGCGATCGGCGCGACCGCCTCAGGGACGGGGGCCGGGGCCGCCGTGTCCGGTGCCGACTCCGGCCGCCCGGCAGCCGGGTCCTCCGCCCACGGCGCCGGCCGGCCCGATGTGCGCGGCCACGTGGACGGCGAGGACGAGGAGGACCTGTCCGACCGCAGCCTGGCCGAGGGTCCGCTCGCGGCGGACGACGAGGACGAGCGGCGCAGGACCTACCGGCGCGGCTTCTTCGTCCCGGTCTTCGCCGCCCTGCTGGCCCTGATCTTCGCCGTCCTGGTCGGCTGGGGATATCTATGGACCCAGACCCAGTACTACGTGGGCGAGCACGAGGGGAAGGTCGCCGTCTTCAAGGGCGTCTCCCAGCGCCTCGGTCCGATCGACCTGTCCCAGGTGGACCGGGACACGGACCTGTCCATGGACTCCCTCACCGGCTACACCCGCACCCGCGTGGAGTCGGGCATCTCCGCCCGGGACCAAGAGCATGCGGACCGGATCGTCGCTGACCTGCGCCGCGACGCGGGCGAGGACGGCGGCGAGGAGCCGTCGTCGTCCCCGGCGTCCTCACGCTCGGCCGGGCCCTCCCGGTCCGGGAGCACCTCCGGATCCGTCTCCCCGTCCGGCTCGGACGGGGCAGACGGCTCCTCCTCGGCGAACGGAGGCGACTGATGTACGGCGTCGTCTCCCCGCCCCGTCCGCGGCGCAACGCGGAGCTGATCCTGCTGCTGCTCGCCCTGGGCATCGGCCTCGGCGCGAACCTGCTCGGCGCCGTCGGCACCGAGCAGGAGATCACCTCGGCCTACTGGGTGCAGTCCGGCGTGCTGGCTGCCGCCGCCCTGGCCCTCCACGCGGTGCTGCGCCTGCGCGCCCCGTTCGCGGACCCCTACATCCTGCCGATCACCGTGGCGCTGAACAGCCTGGGGCTGGCGATCATCCATCGCCTGGAGACGTCGAACACCCTGGCCGACGCCACCACGCAGCTGGTGTGGACCGTCCTGGCGATGGTCGCCGCCGGCACGCTGCTGTGGCTGGTGCGGGACCACCGACTGCTGCGCCGCTGGCCGTACCTGTTCCTCGCCGCCTCGGCCCTGCTGCTGGTCCTGCCCCTGATCCCCGGCCTCGGCATGACCGTGAACGGGGCCCGGATCTGGGTCAACCTCGGGGTCGGCACGTTCCAGCCCGGCGAGATCGCGAAGATCACCCTCGCGGTGTTCTTCGCCGGCTACCTCTCCGCGAACCGGGACCTGATCCTGCTGGCCGGCAAGAAGGTCGGCCCGCTGACCTTCCCCCGGCTGCGGGACCTCGGACCGCTCGTAGTGGCCTGGCTCGTGGCCCTGGGCGTCCTGATCTTCCAGCGCGACCTCGGCTCGGCCCTGCTGTTCTTTGGCCTATTCATGGCGATGCTGTACATCGCCACCTCGCGCGCCTCGTGGATCCTGCTCGGCCTGTGCCTGATCGCCGCGGGCGCGGTCCTGGCGTTCCTGTTCATGCCGCACGTGACCGCCCGCTTCGACGTGTGGCTCAACGCCTTCGACCGGGACATCTACGAGCGTCAGTTCGGCGGCTCCCTGCAGGTGGTCGAGGGCGTGTTCGGCATGGCCTCCGGCGGCATCATGGGCACCGGACTCGGCTCCGGCTCTCCGTGGCGCGTCCCCCTGAACCACTCGGACATGATCCTGGCGACCATCGGCGAGGAGCTGGGCTTCGTGGGTTTGTCCGCCGTACTGGTGCTCTACCTGCTGCTGTTCACCCGCATCATGCGCGCCGCCCTCGGCGCTCGCGACGCCTTCGGCAAGGTCCTCGCCGCAGGCCTGGCCTTCACACTCGCATGGCAGCTGTTCGTGGTGGCCGGCGGCGTCATGCTCGTCATCCCCATGACCGGCCTGACCACGCCGTTCCTCGCCGCCGGCGGGTCCTCCCTGCTGGCGAACTGGATCATCATCGGCCTGGTCTTGCGCATCTCCCACTCCGCCCGCCGACCGGTGGTGGTGGACGACATGGTCAACGCGTCCGGCCCTGGTGCCGGCCACCAGGACCCCGCCAAGCTCGTGGCCCTCGAGCCGCACCGCCGCGGACAGGGCCTCCGCAGCGGGGCCCGCCGTGCCGCCGTCCGGGGTGATCGCGCATGAACGAGGCGATCCGCCGCATGTGGATGGTGGCCGTGGCCTTCGTGATGGTGCTGCTCGTGGCGGGCTCCACCATCCAGGTGGTCCTGGCCGACCAGCTCAAGGGCGACCCCCTGAACCGCCGCCAGATCTACCTTGAGTACGGCGCCCCGCGCGGACCGATCCTGGTGGACGGCGAGCCGATCGCCGAGTCGGTGGAGTCGGACGGCCGCTTCGCCTACCTCCGCCGGTACCCGGACTCCCGCATGTACGCGCCCATCACCGGCATGTACTCGCTGAACTACGGGGCCTCCGGCCTGGAGCAGAAGCTGAACAAGCACCTCTCCGGCACCCCGACCTCGGCCTTCATGGACCGCGCCCTCGAGATCGTCACCGGCTCCACTGCGCAGGGAGACCAGGTCGAGCTGACCCTCGACGGGGACATCCAGCGGCTCGTGCACGGCGCGCTACCGGACGGGGTCCGCGGGTCGATCGTGGTCACCGAGGTGGACACAGGCCGGATCGTCGGCATGACCTCGCGGCCGACCTTCGACGCGAACGCCGTCTCCTCGCCGGACCTCACCGAGTCGCGGACGGCCATGGAGGCCCTCGAGGCGACCCCCGGCGGCAGCGCGTACACGAACCGCGCCACCCAGCAGCTGGTCTCCCCCGGCTCCACCTTCAAGCTGATCGACACGGTCGCCATGCTCGAGTCCGGGGACTACGCCCCGGACGAGGAGCTCGAGGTCCCGGACAGCTACACGCTGCCGGGCACCACCACGCAGCTGGGCAACTACCGCGGTGAGGGCGCCCAGTGCGGCACCCGCTCAAAGGCGACCCTCACGTGGATCGTGGCGAACTCGTGCAACACGCCGTTCGCGCAGGCCGCCGTGGAGCTGGGCCAGGACCAGATCCGCGAGGTGGCCGAGCGCTTCGGCTTCAACCAGGACTTCGAGGTGCCGCTGGACGTCGCGGCATCCCGGTTCCCGCAGGACCTCGACGACGCCGCCCTGGCGCAGTCGTCGATCGGTCAGCGGGACGTGCAGGCCACAGCCCTGCAGATGAACATGGTGGCCTCCGGCATCGCCAACGGCGGCATGCTGATGGAGCCGCAGCTCGTCGAGTCGATCCGCAGGTCGGACCTGTCCGTGGTCGAGTCGTTCAGTCCGCGCGAGCGCGGCCGGGTCACCAGCGAGGACGTCGCCGCACAGGTGCGGGACATGATGGTCGCGGTCGTGGAGGAGGGCAGTGGCTCCGGTGCCCGGTCCTCCCAGGTGAGGATCGCGGCGAAGACGGGCACGGCGCAGCTCGACGGCACCGATGCGGTGCACTCGTGGATCACGGGCTTCGCTCCGGCGGAGAACCCGCGGTATGCGGTGACGATCGTCGTCGAGAACACGGACTTGGGCACGGGACGCCGTCTGACGGTGGACAACATGAAGAGGATCATGGAAGCGGTGGTCGCAGAATGAGGCCGACATCCGGTATCACGCTGGGCGGCAGGTATCAGCTCACCGATCGCATCGCGATCGGCGGCATGGGTGAGGTGTGGAAGGCACGGGACAAGGTCCTGGGCCGCATCACCGCGGTCAAGATCCTCAAGGAGGAGTACACCGGCGACCCGAACTTCCTGCGCCGTTTCCGCGCCGAGGCCCAGCACACCGCGCTGCTGAACCACCCCGGCGTGGCGAACGTGTACGACTACGGCGAGGAGAAGGGCTCCGCCTACCTCGTCATGGAGCTCGTGCCCGGCCAGCCGCTCTCGGCGATCCTCGAGAAGGACAAGGTCCTCTCCCCGGACCGCACGCTGAAGGTCGTCTCCCAGACCGCGGCCGCCCTCTCCGCCGCGCACGCCCAGGGTCTGGTCCACCGCGACGTGAAGCCGGGCAACCTGCTGATCACCCCCACCGGCCGCGTCAAGGTCACCGACTTCGGCATCGCCCGCCTCGCGGACCAGGTCCCGCTCACCGCCACCGGCCAGGTGATGGGCACCGCCCAGTACCTGGCCCCCGAGCAGGCCACCGGCCAGCAGGCCACCGGCGCCTCAGACCTCTACTCGCTCGGCGTGATCGGCTACGAGGCCCTGGTGGGTCGCCGGCCGTTCACCGGCGAGTCCCAGATCGCGATCGCCCTGGCACAGGTCAACGATCCGCCGCCGCCGCTGCCGGAGACCATCCCGGCCCCGGTTCGCTCGCTGATCATGTGCCTACTGGCCAAGGACGCCCGCGAACGCCCCTCGGACGCCACCGCCCTCTCCGAGGCCGCCGACGCCCTGCGCCGGCACGACACGGCCGGCGCGCTCGAGGCCGTGCCTACCCTGCGTCCGTTCCTGGAGGAGTACGCGGACGAGGAGACCACCACCGTCCTCGACGCGCAGACCGCGCCCGTGGACTACTCGGGCATGCGGGACACCCACGCCACGGACGTGGTGCCCCTCGCGGGCGGCACCGGAACCGCCGGAGCCGCCGCGGCCCCGCGGACCGCTGCGATGCCGCGCATCGACGACTCGCAGGACTCCCGCGACGCCGCCCGTGAGCAGCACCAGCCGATCTCCGCGGCCGCGGACGTGCCGGCCCGCGGGCAGCAGACCGGCCCGCTGCACCTGGACGAGGAGGATGGCTCCCGGAGCCGACCGGCCGTCGTCGGATCCGGGGCGACCGCCGGCGGAGGTCGCCGCCGCGGCCCGCGCTGGCCGCTGATCGCCCTGCTGCTGCTGCTCGCCTTCGCCGTGATCGGCGGACTTCTCTGGCCGCGGATCTCCGACATGCTCGGCGTCGGCGGTGACGAGACGGGCCAGGCGCAGGCCGGGGAGATCACCCTCCAGGAGGGCGACTACGTCGGCCGACCCGTCGCCGAGGTCGTCCCGCAGATCGAGTCCAAGGGCCTGAAGGCCGACCAGGTGGAGGCGGACGACAAGGCGGAGGAGGGAACCGTTGTCGCGCTGGCCCCCCTGGCCGGACTCGCCGCCGGGGACACCGTCACCCTCGACGTGTCCACGGGCATGGGTGAGGTCCCCGCAGACCTGGTGGGCATGTCCGCCGACCAGGCGACCACCGCACTGCAGGACGCCGGCTTCCTCGTGGACCGGGTGGACGACCCCTCCGCCGAGGGCGCCGCCGGCACCGTAGTGCGCGTCAACCCGGACTCCGGCGAGCGCCACCGCTTCGACACCCCGGTCCAGCTGATCGTGGCGGCCGGCGCCGCTGGCGTGGCCCCCGCGCCCACGCAGCAGCCCACCGAGGACGCCGGCGCCGAGCCGGCCCCCACCGAGGACCCCGACGCCGGGCAGACCTCAGCTCCGGAAGAGCAGGATCCGACCGAGGCACCGGACGAGGCCACCACCGCCCCCACCGAGGAGCCCACCGAGGAGCCCACCGAGACCGCCACGGACGCCCCGTCCGACGAGCCGTCGACGGAGCCCACCGAGGATCCCACCGCGGATCCGACCGAGGACACCGCCACCGAGACGCCCGGCAACTCCGGCGACGCCCCCGGTCAGTCCGACGACGCTCCGGGGAACTCCGGCGACGCCCCCGGTCAGTCCGACGACACCGGGGCCACCGACGAGGGCGGGTCCGCACCGAGCGACGACGGAGTGACCGGCTGAGCCCGCAGGGGCTCGCACCGGTGACGTCGTCCCCAGGACGGACGGGAGCAGCACGTGCCCACTGAGCACCTCCTCAACGACCGCTATCAGATGGAGGATCTGATCGGCCGCGGCGGCATGGCCGACGTGTACCGCGGCACCGATCTGCGCCTGAAGCGCACCGTGGCCGTCAAGATGATGCGCCCGGACCTGGCCCGTGATCCCCAGTTCCAGTCCCGCTTCCGGCGCGAGGCGCTGCGCTCGGCGTCCCT
Organism: Micrococcus luteus; assembly: GCA_047414615.1. Taxonomy (GTDB): domain Bacteria; phylum Actinomycetota; class Actinomycetes; order Actinomycetales; family Micrococcaceae; genus Micrococcus; species Micrococcus luteus_B. The sequence continues at coordinate 2,231,136 of CP179711.1, read as the reverse complement.
GAACCACCCGAACATCGTCCACGTGTTCGACACGGGCGAGGAGGAGCTCGAGGACCGCCACGCCCACGAGGTGTCCTGCCCCTTTCTGGTGATGGAGCACGTGGACGGCGGCACCATGCGAGACGCCATCCGGGCCGGCGACGTCACGGTCGAGGAGGCCGTTGCCTGGCTGGACGGCGTCCTGGCCGCCCTGTCCTACTCGCACGGCCTCGGCATCGTCCACCGGGACATTAAGCCGGCGAACGTCATGGTCACCGGCTCCGGCGAGGTCAAGGTCATGGACTTCGGCATCGCGCGGGCCCTCGCGGACAGCGCGGCCACCATGACGCAGACCCAGACGGTGGTGGGCACCGCCCAATACCTCTCCCCCGAGCAGGCCATGGGAGAGGAGGTGGGCACCCGCTCCGACCTCTACGCCGTGGGCTGCGTCGCCTTCGAGCTGCTCACCGGCCGCACCCCGTTCGTGGGGGAGTCGCCCGTGTCCGTGGCCTACCAGCACGTCCGCCAGGATCCCCCGCGCCCCTCCTCTCTGAACCCGGACGTCTCCCCCGCGCTCGACGCGGTCGTGCTCACCGCCCTCGCGAAGGACCCCGCGGACCGGTTCGCGGACGCGGACGAGTTCGCCGCGGCCCTCGTGGAGGCCCTCGGCTCCCCCGAGGACACCCCCACCGGCGCCCTGCCCGTCGGCGCGGCGGCCACGAGTGCCGCGGCCGATGCGGCCGCCGGGGCCGCTGCGGGGGCCGGAACCGCCGGTTCGGACCGCGCGGACCGCACCCCGGTGACACCGCGCTCCGTGTCCGCCGTCAACGCCAACCGCGCCCTGCCCGTGCGCGAGGCCGTGGCGAACACCGGCTCATCCCCCGTAGTCACCGAGGAGAACGAGGAGCACCGGCCCCGCCGCCGCGGGCTGCTGCTGGCCCTGCTCGCCCTCCTGCTGCTGGCCGTAGCGGCCGCGGTGGCGTTGCCGATGCTGCTCGGCGACCGCGACGAGCGGGTCGAGGTCCCAGACGTGGTGGGCGCCCCGCTCGCGCAGGCGGAGACGACGCTGGCGGAGGCCGGACTCGAGACCCGCACGAACGAGGTCTACCACGACGACGTCCCGGAGGGGTCGGTGGTCTCCACGGACCCGGGCGCCGGCGAAGAGGTGGACTCCGGCTCCGAGGTCGGGCTGGCGGTCAGCCAGGGCCCGTCCTCGGTGACCCTGCCGGAGAGCCTGCGCGGCTCCTCCGAGGCGACGGTCCGGGACGAGCTGGCGCGCCTGGGCCTGACGGTCTCCTCCGTCTCCTCCGTGAACTCCGGGGACGTGCCGCGGGACCGCCTGGTCTCCACCCGGCCGGAGCTCGGCAGCACCGTGGCCGCCGGGTCCGCGGTGGACCTGCAGCTGTCCACGGGCAGGACGACGCTGCCGAACGTGGTGGGCCTGTCCGAGGGTTCGGCGAAGGCCGCCCTGCAGGAGGCCGCCCCGAATGTCCTCGTCCGGGTCCAGGAGCGCGAGTCCTCCGCCGCCACCCCGGGCTACGTCATGCGGCAGGACCCGCCCGCGGACCGCGAGCTGGACAACCAGGGTTCCGTCACGCTGACGGTCGCCCGCTCCCCGGGGCCCGAGCCGTCACCGACGCCGGAGCCGACGCCGTCCCAGACCCCCGATCCGGAGCCGAGCGAGGACCCTTCGCAGTCACCCGAGCCCTCGGAGTCCCCCTCTCCGAGCGAGGACCCTTCGCAGTCACCCGAGCCCTCGGAGTCCCCCTCTCCGAGCGAGGACCCTTCGCAGTCACCCGAGCCCTCGGAATCCCCCTCTCCGAGCGAGGACCCCTCCGAGTCGCCGGAACCGTCCGAGTCCCCCTCCCCGAGCAAGGACCCTTCGCAGTCACCCGAGCCCTCGGAGTCGCCGGAGCCGTCCGAAACCCCCTCCCCGAGCGAGTCGGACGACGCCCCCGGGCCCCCGCCGGGACGGCCCACGGAGTCCGGTCGGCCCTCGGACGTCCCGTCCAACGGGCCCGCACCGAGCGACTGAGCCGGCCACCGGCTCCTGCCGGCCGGTGGGCCGGGACCCGCTCCCACGACGACGGCCCCTCACTTTCATGAGGGGCCGTCGTCGGCAGGCGGTGGGGCGGGGGTCAGCGGGCCCCGGCGCCCATGATGGGGGCGAGGGTGCCGCCGAGGTCCGCGGCGCCGGCCAGCCCGGCGGACTCGAGCCAGTTGCCCAACATGCGGTAGCCGCCCTCGGTGAGCACGGACTCGGGGTGGAACTGCACGCCCCACAGCGGAGCCGTGCGATGCGCCAGGCCCATGACCACGCCGTCTGCGGTCTCCGCGGTGATCTCCAGGACGGCCTCGTCCACGGTGCCCCGGACGGCCGCCAGCGAGTGATAGCGGGTGGCGGTGAAGGGGCTCGGCAGCCCGGCAAAGGTCGGGTGTCCGTGGTGCTCCACGAGGGAGGTCTTGCCGTGCATGAGGGACTCGGCGTGCGTGACCGTGGCGCCGAAGACCTCCGCGATCGCCTGGTGACCCAGGCAGACGCCGAACAGCGGCTGACCGACCTCGGCAGCGTGGCGGATCAGGTGCTCGGAGACGCCGGCGTCCGCGGGGGCGCCGGGGCCAGGCGAGATGAGGACCGCGGTGTGCTCCCGCGCCAGAGCGACGGCCTCCTCGGGGGTGAGCGCGTCGTTGCGGACGACGGTGGTGGCCGCCCCGAGCTCGCCCAGGTACCCGACGAGGGTGTAGACGAAGCTGTCGTAGTTGTCGATCACCAGGACCGAGACGGCGCTGCTGCCCATAGGCGGCTCCCTTCGCTGGCTCCCCGCAGACGTGCGGTAGGGCACATAGACTGGTCCGGGTCAGGCCGCGACTCGGACCGTACAAACGCACTGGCGCACCGCAGACACCCGTTCGGCGGCGCGCGGTGCAGATGGGACCAGGGTATCGCGCGGCCGAGACCACCAGCTCCAGACCGACGACCCACAGTGAGGATCACGCCGTGGCCGAGAACGAGACCCCGGACATGGGGGCCCCCGCACCGAGCGAGCAGGACGTGAAGCGTGCCGAGCGGCAGGCGAAGAACGACGAGCGCCGCGCCGCGCGCGAGGCCGCCCGCCGGTCCAAGGAGGAGCGCCGCGGCGCGCAGGAGGACCTCGGTCCGAAGCCGCTGCCGCGCTGGTACAAGGCCACGATGTTCGGCCTCATGATCGTGGGCCTGCTGTGGATCTGCGTGTTCTACCTGACCCAGACGCTGTTCCCCATCCCGGGCATCGGCGGCTGGAACATCATCATCGGCTTCGGCATCGCCATGGTGGGCTTCCTGATGATGTCCCGCTGGTCCGAGGAGTGAGCGTCGACGCCGTGGGCCCGCGGGATTCCGCGGAGTCCTGAGGTCTCGCCGCCGGCGGCGGCCCGCGGAATGACACCCGTGTGATTCTCCACAATGGGGACAACCCTGTGGATAAATCCGACGCCACGGATGCCGAAACACACCGCTGTCATTCATATCCACACCTGTGGAAAACCCTGGGGACAACGCCGGGGCAGGATGTGGACGGGGCTGTGGATGCCCGAGGGCGCGACGGGACGACGGGACTGGAGCGACGGGACTGGAGCGACGGGACTGGGGCGACCGTCACGGCCAGAGCATCGCCGGCGTGATCCGGGCGGCACCGACGGCGGTGAGGAGCACGAGAACGGCCAGCACGGCAGCCACTCCGGCCCACTGGACCCACGGGGCCCGCCGGCCCGACGCTCGGCCGGCGCGGCCGCCCGGGCCGAGGAGCTCGAAGCAGCCGGCCACCAGCGCGCCGGCCGCCAGTCCCCCGATGTGCCCCTGCCAGGAGATCCCCGGCACCGTGAGACTGAAGACGAGGTTCACTGCCAGCAGGACGGTGAGGGAGCCGATGTTGCCGCCGCGGGCCCGAGCGAGCACGAAGACGGCGGCGAAGAGCCCGTAGATCGCGCCCGAGGCGCCGAGCACGGGGGTGAGCGGGTCGGACATCCAGAGCACGGCCACCGAGCCGCCCAGGGCGGAGAGGGCGTAGAGCGTCAGGAACCGCGCCGTGCCCAACGGGCGGACCAGGGCGCGGCCGAGCATCCACAGCGCCAGCATGTTCAGCACTAGGTGCCCGGGGTTCTGCAGGGAGTGCAGGAAGGCGTTGGACAGCATCCGGTACGGCTCCATCACCACCGTGGACGTCTGTCCGGGGGCGTACCAGCCGTAGGCCGTCAGGTCCGCCGAAGAACCCAGCGTCACCCACTGCCCCGCGTAGACGAGCGCGTTCAGCCCGATCAACATCCAGACCAGCACCGGGGTGTCCCTCAGTGCGCTGCGCCGGCGCGGCACGCCCGCGGCGCGCTCCTGCTCCCTGCGGGCGGCGCAGTCCAGGCACACCACGTGCCCGGAAGACGTGGTGCCCGCCTGGCACTCGAGGCAGGCCGGGCGCCGGCAGCCGACGCAGGCCATGTACGCCGCACGGCCCGGATGCCGCGGGCACTCGGGGAGTCCGGTGCCGCCGGCGTCCGGGCCGTGCGTCTCGTGAGGATCGGTCCGATCTGTCACGTCAGGGGTCTGTCCGGGATGCGGCTCAGGCCTCGGAGATCTCGATGGACTCGATGACGACGTCCTCCAGCGGACGGTCACGGGGATCGGTGGCGACGGCGTTGAGCTCGTCCACGACCTTCTGGGAGGCCTCGTCCTTCACCTCGCCGAAGATGGTGTGCTTGCCGTTGAGCCAGCCGGTGGGCACGGAGGTGATGAAGAACTGCGAGCCGTTGGTGCCGGGGCCGGCGTTGGCCATGGCCAGCAGGTAGGGACGGTCGAACTGCAGCTCCGGGTGGATCTCGTCGCCGAACTGGTAGCCAGGGCCGCCGATGCCCATGCCGAGCGGGTCACCGCCCTGGATCATGAAGTCCTTGATGATGCGGTGGAAGACGGTGCCGGAGTACAGCGGGGTGCCGGTCTGCTTCTCGCCGGTCTGCGGGTGGGTCCACTCCTGCTCGCCGGTGGCCAAGCCCACGAAGTTCTTCACTGTCTTCGGGGCATGGTCTCCGTAGAGCTCCACGACGACGTCGCCCTGGTTGGTGTGGATGGTCGCGATATGCGTGGCGTTGGTCATGGGCCTCATTGTTCCATCGACGTCCGTGTGTGGGCAGGGGACGGCATGCCGTCGGCCACACTTACGCGCAGGGCTTAGCCGGCGGGTGCGGTCCCGCGCCCGGCGGAGCGTGCCAGTCTCCGCCCGCCCGACTAGGCTGGGGGCAACCAGACGCCCGGACGGGCACCCGTCCGCGGCACCCCCAGCTCAAGGAGATCGCATGGGCTTCAAGACCTCCGATTCGACCGCAGAGACCACCGACTTCCGCGACACCGCGCTCGGCTCTTTCCTGGACCGCCGCCGCGAGGACGCCCGACACTGGGCCGCCCCGAAGGTGGAGGCCGCCCGCGCCTGGGGCGAGTACGGCCTGGCCGACTCGACCTACCGCGCCAAGATCGCGGGCAAGGAGGGCCGCCGCCTCGCCGAGGACGCCAAGGGCCAGGTCGGCCCGCAGCTGGCCGCCGGAGCCGAGCGCGCCAACGCCGTCGTCTCCGAGCAGTACGCCCGCCTGGCACCGGCCGTGTCCGACCAGTACCGGAAGTACGCCCCGCAGGTCGCCGCCGGTCTCGCCGCCGTGGCCCCGGCCCTCGCCGGCGGCCTGAACACGGTCCAGGGCTTCCTGGCCGACGTCCAGGGCCAGGCCGAGACCGCGGGCAAGGACCTGAAGAAGAACGCCGCACGGAAGGGCAAGACCCTGAAGAAGCAGAACGCCAAGAACCGCAAGGCCGCCGCCAAGAAGGCCGCCGGCATGAAGAAGGACCTCGCCAAGCGCGGCCAGGCCGCCGCGAAGGCCACCCGCAAGGGCGCCGCCCAGGGTGGCCAGGACGTCCAGGCAGCCGTGCTCTCCGGCCTCGCCGCCCTGAAGGCCGGTCAGAAGAAGCTCTCCCCGGAGATGCAGCGCCGCGTGGCCGATGCCACCAAGTACGCCCAAGACCGCCGTGACCAGTACGTCCCGGTGGCCGCCGCCCGCCTGGCGGACGCCGCCGGGAAGGCCGGCAAGTCCGTCCACGACTACAAGGTCCCGGCCTCCGTGGAGGACACCCTCGTCCGCGTGACCGGGGACAAGAAGATCGTGAAGAAGTTGCGCAAGGCGGCCGAGGGCTACGCCCGCACCGCCGAGAAGGGCATGAAGAAGCAGGCCAAGCAGGCCAAGCGCCAGTCCCGCTCCGGCAAGGGCTGGATCATCTCCGGCATGGCCGTGGCCGCCGCCGGCGCCGCCTACGCGATCTGGAAGCTGACCACGCCGGTCCAGGATCCGTGGAAGGCCCCGGCCCCGGGCCCGGTGACCGCCAACATCCCGGTGGTGGACGCACACGGCTCCACCGACCCGTACGCCAAGCAGCGCGCCGCTGTCGCCGAGGCCCAGGCCCGCCGCGACGGCACCGCCCAGGCCGGTGGGGACGCCCAGGTGGACTCCGTGGACACCGGCGGACCGACCTCCGCCAACCCGGGCATCTCCCGCTGAACCGCAGGGCGGTGACCCCGAGGTCCCACCTCCGCCCCTGACCGTGAGCCCCCGCCGGCGACGCCGGCGGGGGCTCACGCATGCCGGACCCCGCACCGAAGGCGACCGGGGTCGTCGAGGTGCGGGGCCGTCGTCGTGCCTTCAGTCAGGGCCTCACAGGCCGCCGGGCGAACGAACGAGCTTGTGGTTGGCGAACTCCTCGATGCCCAGCCGGCCCAGCTCACGGCCGATGCCCGAGCGCTTCACGCCGCCGAACGGCAGCTCGGCGGAGGACCTGGAGGTCGAGTTGATCCACACCATGCCCACCTCCAGGCGCGCGGCGACGTCCTCGGCCGGCTCCCCGCCGGTGAGGACCTTCGCGCCGTGGGCCACGGCGTCCGCCACGAGCTCGTGCACGTCCTCGCGCGCCTGCGCTGAAGACAGCGGCCCCACCACGGTGGCCTCGTCCTGCGGGTCCCCGAAGGGCACGGAGGACATGCCGGCCACGAACCGCTCCAGGAACTGCTCGTACAGCTCCTCCACCACGATGAACCGCTTCGAGGACGTGCAGGTCTGGCCGGAGTTCACGCAGCGGCCCATCACGGCGTCCCTCGCGGTGGCCTCGAGGTCCGCGTCCGGGGCGACCACGAACGGGTCCGATCCGCCGAGCTCCAGGACGGCCTTCTTCACCTCTCGGCCGGCCTGCTCGCCGACGATCCGGCCGGCCCGGTCCGAGCCGGTCAGGGTCACGCCGGCGATGCGCTCGTCCGCGATCATGGCGCCCACGTGCTCGTGGCCCACGAAGGCGTTGACGAACGCGTCCTCCGGAACACCGGCGTCCTGGAACATCCGCTCCACGTTCAGGGCCGAGCGTGCACAGTTGCCGGCGTGCTTGAGGACCATGGTGTTGCCCAGCAGCAGGTTTGGGGCGGCCACGCGGGCGATCTGGTAGTGGGGGAAGTTCCACGGCATGATCATCAGCAGCACGCCGATCGGGTCCCGGCGCAGGTACGCGGTGCCGCCGGTGGCCGGCTCGATCTGCTCGCGTGCGATCATCTGAGGCCCCTGCTCCGCGTAGTACCGGAAGATGCCGGCGCAGGTCTTCATCTCCCCGCGGGCGGCGGTGATCGGCTTGCCCATCTCCGTGGTGACGTCCTGGGCGAGCTGCTCGGCGCGCTGCTCATAGAGGTCGGCGATCCGGTGCAGCACGGCCGCGCGGTCCGCGACCAGCGTGCGGCGCCAGGACAGGTACCCGGCGTGGGCGCGGTCCAGCAGCGGCTCGATCCGGTCGTCGGCGAGGACCTCGAACTCCTCGACGAGCTCGCCGGTGGCCGGGTTCGTGGTGTGAAAGCGCGCCATGGTGCCCCTTTGCTCGAGACGGGCGCGGCGGCCGGGACGGTGGATCCCCAGCGGCGCCGCGCGGCGGGTGTGATGCAGGTCTCCATCCTCGGACAGAACCGGCGGGCGCGTCCACCGGTGCCGGGCCACCGCGCCGCCGGGCCGCGCCGGGCCCTTCCTCTGCGCCCCGTGACTGGGGCAGACTCTGGGCGAGCACGCATCGTGCGTGCGACCGCGAGCACCGGATCGAGCAGCACGAGGAGAGGAGACGCCATGACCACCGAACTCACCCTGTGGGGCCAGTCCGCCGTGCGCCTGGAGCGCGACGGCCGCCGGATCGGCTTCGACCCCGGCGCGTTCAGCGACGAGGCCGTTCTCGAGGACGTCGAGGCCGTGCTGATCACCCACCTGCACCCGGACCACGTGGTCCCGGAGCGCGTGGTGCGCGCCGTGGCCGCCGGGGCACAGGACGTGTGGGCGCCCGAGGACCAGGTGCCCCAGCTGGCGGAGGCGGGCGTCCCGGAGGACGTCCTACACACCGCCGTGCCCGGGGAGTCCTTCTCCGCGGGCGGCTTCGAGGTGCGCGTCCTCGGCGGGCAGCACGCCCTGATCCACGAGGACGTTCCGCGGCCGGACAACGCCGCCTACCTGGTGGACGGCTCCCTGCTCCACCCCGGCGACTCGTTCCCCGCGCTGCCCGAGGGGGTGGCGGTGGACACCCTGCTGCTGCCGGTGAGCGCCCCCTGGATGAGGATCTCCGAGGCCGTCGAATACGCCCGCGCCCTGTGCCCGCGCACCGCGATCCCCATTCACGACGCGATCCTCTCCCGCGACGGCCGCTCCGTGGTGGACGGGATGCTCCCGACCCTGGTGCCCGAGGGCACGGAGTACCTCCGCCTCGGCCTCGGCCAGGCGCACCGGCTCTGAGGGCCGCCCGCCAGACGCCGGCCGATAGGGTGCTGGGCGTGAGCAGACGGATCCTGGCCGACGTGGACACCGGCATCGACGACGCGTGCGCGCTCATCCAGCTCGCCGGGTGCGGCGCCGAGCTGGCCGCCGTGACGACCGCCGGCGGGAACGCGACGGCGCGGGAGTGCGCCCTCAACACCCTCGGCCTGCTGGAGCTGCTGGGACTGGGACACGTGGAGGTCGCGGTGGGGGCCGAGGCACCGCTGCGGCGTCCGGCGGAGACCACGCCGGAGACGCACGGCGAGGGCGGGATCGGCTACGCCCGGGTGCCGCGCCTGCCGGAGCGGCTCTCGGCGCGCTCGGCGGTGGATGTGTGGGTCCGGGAGCTGCGCGCCCATCCGGGCGAGACGACCATCCTGTGCACCGCTCCGCTGACCAACCTGGCCCTGGCCCTGCGCGCGGAGCCGCGGCTGCCCGAGCTCGCGGCGGGGATCGTGATCATGGGCGGGGCCTTCCTGTACCCGGGCAACACGACGCCCACCGCCGAGTGGAACACCTGGTGCGACCCGGACGCCGCCAAGGAGGTCTACGCGGCCTTCGAGGGGTTGCCTCAGGACCGGCTGCCCCTGGTGTGCGCGCTCGAGACCACCGAGCGGATCGAGTACACCCCGGTCCTGCTGGACTCCCTGCTGACCGGCGCCGGCGCGCGGGCTGTCAGCTGGTCCGTGGACCGGGTGCGGCAGGCCGGGCCCATGGCGGACACGGGCGTGCCCGTGCTGGACGTGCTGGCGGACGCGCTTCGGTTCTACTTCGAGTTCCACCACGACTACGACCAGGGCTACGTGGCGCACCTGCACGACCTCTTCGCCGCCCAGGCCGCGGCGGGGGTCGCCGCGTACGGCACGGCAGCCACCGTGGTGGACGTGGAGGCGGACTCGGAGCTGCTGCGCGGCACCACCGTCCACGACGACAGACACATCTGGGGCCGCCGCCCGAACGCTCGACGCGTCACGGGCAACGACCCCAGTGCGGTGTTCGCGGCCTTCGCTCAGGCGGCCGCGGCGGTGGCGGAACGCTCGGAGGGCTCCTCGAGGCGGTAGGTGGGCTCGTGCCGCTTCAGCCAGCGGATGATCAGCAGCGTCAGCGGGACGATGAGGATCTCCACGAGGGACTTGTAGAGGTAGCCCGTGACGGTGTAGTTCGCGAGCTCGGCGAGGGTGATGGTGCCGGCGAACGCGATGGTGCAGAAGATCAGCGTGTCCAGGAACTGGCCCACGAGCGTGGACAGGATCAGCCGGAGCGCGACGCTGCGCTCCTTCATCCGCTCCTTCATGCGAGACACGATCTTCGCGTTGACCAGGCTGCCCACGAAGAACCCGGCCAGGCCGGCGAGCGTCAGGCGCAGGGTGGGGGCGAGGGCCTGGTTCCAGGCCTCGAAGCCCTCCACGGGCGTGGTCAGCGCGACGACCTGGTAGGTCAGGGCCGCGACGATCAGCATCAGGAAGCCGATGAAGATCGCCCGGCGGGCCCGGCGGTAGCCGTAGACCTCGGCGAGGATGTCGCCGACGATGTAGGCCAGCGGGAACAGGAACGCGCCGCCGTCGAAGATGAGGGGGCCGCCGCCGTAGAAGAGGTCGCTGAAGACGGGGATGGTGGGTCCGTAGAACAGCTTCGCCGCGGTCACTCCGGACAGGAGCAGCAGGCCGACGAAGATGCCGACGAACAGGTCGTAGTGGCTGTGGGGCACCTCGGCGTACTGCGGGGTGCCCTGCCCAGAGGCGGGCCTGTCTGTGGTTTCGGTGGTGGTGGTCACCGGAACATCGAACCAGATTCGGCCCGGATGTGTGAGCCGCGGCCCGGGGTGCTCACCAGCTCAGCGTGATCTCCAGCCCGCTGTCCCCGCGCTGTTCCCCCTCGAGCGCCACGCGGTCCGCCACGGAGACGACGACGTCCCGGCCGCCGTGCTCCACCCGCACCTCGTTCTGGTCCGCCAGCTGGTCCGCGACGACGGCGCCGTCACCTCCGGAGGGTGAGCGGCCGTCGTCGGGCCCTCCCCGGGCGTGCGGAAGGGCCCCGCCGGCCTCGGTCATCCCGAGTCCGGCGGGGCCCTTCCCCTTCGGTGGAGGCAAGGGGACTCGAACCCCTAACCCCCTGCTTGCAAAGCATGCCATGAGACCGCATCATGCCTGGTCAGAGGCTACTTCACGATCCGTCCGGGCGCATCTGGGGCGCACGAGGTCAAAGAATTGGCCGGTAGAACCCATCCACGAACGCCGGCACGGAATGAACGGCATCGAGCAGCGCGGTCGAGTAGCCGTCATCACCCTCGATCTGATCGACGAGGCCGGCGAGCAGTGTGAGCGCCGCTGCCGGAGTCTTCGGCGAGAGATACTGCCGCTTCACTCGGAGCGCGACGCTCGGAAGCGTCACATGGCCGTCGAACCTCCGGTTCCACAGGCGGCTATGGTGCGCAGCGATGTTCCGAAGGAACGCGAGATTCTGGACGGCCTGGAGGAGCTTGGGCTCGTCGTCGATGCCGACCGACTTCGCGACCGGGGCGAGGACGCTCTTGTCCCTCAGCGCGCGCAGGAACCGGGAGAAGGTTCCGATGGACACGACCTCGATTGCTGCCCAGAAGGGCACCGGCTCGCCCTTGGCGATGTGATGCCGGATGAAGATCTCGTCGCGCGTCTGGATCTCGGCGAAGGCGTCCAGCACCTTGTCCCGGTTCTTGAGCTGTGCGGGACGACGCTTGTCTGCCGGGTCCGGCTCGGTGTCCATCGGGAGGTACAGGTCCTCGGCGAGGTACCCGCCTCCGCCAACCCCCTTCGAGACGTGGTACGCGACCCTGCTGCGAATCGTCGGCTCCACGACGCCGATGCCGTCGAGCACGAGGTTCCGCACACGACGGTCGAGGTCGTAGACGTCCATGATCTGACCCGCGGTCGTGCCGGCGGCGTATCGATCAGTCCCCGGCTCGTAGAAGCAGCGCCCGTAGCCGCTGACCCTGTAGTAGTTGCTCGAGTAGAGGAAGAGCTTGAACTCCCGCTCGGTCGTGCCCTCCACGTCGAGCCCTCGGGCGACGTGCTTCTTCAGCTGGGCGTCGAGATCGATCCAGTCCTTCATCAGCTACCTCTGGATACGAAGAACCCACCCGGGTTGAACCGGGTGGGTCCGAATGTTGGGACCAGCTTACCCCGTGTCCGTACCTTCGGAAAACCCGCACGAGTGGCAGCACTGAAGCGCCCTGGGTTTCGTTCCGATCCAACTGAAGGAGAATCGGAACATGCCCAAGAAGTACACGCCTTCAGCTGCGTGAGCGCGCCGTGCGGATGGCCGTGGGACGCCGAGCCGCCCAGGGAGGCCCGCGTTCTCACTCGATCCGGGCCATCGCCCCGTAAATCGGCGTCGGCGAGGAGACCCTGCGGATGTGGTGCCAACGCCACGGCCACCAGATAGCACCAGCGTCTGCCGGCGAGAGCATGCAGGAGGAGAACAAGCGCCTCAAACGTGAGCTCGCCGAGGCCCGGCGAGCGAACGAGATCCTCAAGGCCGCCTCGGCTTTCTTCGCGGCGGAGCTCGACCGCCCCACGACGAGATGATCCGGTTCATCGACGAACACCGCGATCAATTCTTCGGTCGAGGCCATCTGCCGTGTGCTCAGCGCGACGGAGTGTGGGGTCATCACCTCCCGGAAGCTACCGGGCCGCGAAGAGACGGCCTGCCTCCGCGAGGGCTCTACGAGACGAGCTCCTCATCGAGGAGCTCGAGCCGATCCACGCGGAGAACTACAGCGTCTACGGGGTCCGGAAGATGCACCACACGATGGTCCGGGCCGGCTGGGAAGTAGGCCGAGACCAGGTCGGGCGGCTGATGAAGGCCGCCGGCCTCGAAGGGGTTCGGCGTGGCCGCGAGCCGGTCACCACGAAGTCCACTGGTGAGCCGGATACCCGGCTTGACGCCGGGATGGGGCAATGAACACCCAGCTGGATTGTGAGGCATCCCTCTGTCGGAGCGTTGACGTTTACTTTACTAACCTGTTAGTATAGTTTCGTTGATGCGACTACAGGCAGAGGACAGGGGTACAACAGTGAACGACGTTGGATCATCGCCGCGGCGGTGGTGGCTGCTCATGACCGTGGGGGCCGGCCTGCTACTCATCACCCTCGACAATTCGATCCTCTACACCGCCTTGCCTACGTTGACCGCAGACCTCGGCGCGTCCGGATCCTCGACACTGTGGATCATCAACGCCTACCCCCTGGTCATGGCTGGCCTCCTCTTGGGAGCAGGCACACTGGGCGATCGCATCGGCCACCGCCGAATGTTCGTCGTCGGCCTGTGGATCTTCGGTGCCGCATCACTGGCAGCGGCATTCTCGCCCAACCCTGCCTTCCTGATCGGCGCCAGGGCACTCCTCGCTGTGGGGGCCGCAGCGATGATGCCCGCCACGCTTGCTCTGATCCGCCTCGCGTTCGACGATCCTCGTGAGCGCAACATCGCCATCGCCATCTGGGGGAGCCTGTCGATCGCGGGGGCAGCGCTCGGACCCATTCTCGGCGGCGCCCTTCTCGAACGGTTCTGGTGGGGATCTGTTTTCCTCATCAATGTCCCCGTTGTTGCCATCGCACTTGTGGCGACCGCAATCATCGCGCCGCACAACCATCCCGATCCGTCGAAGAAGTGGGATCTCGTCTCATCCCTCTATGCGATGGTCGGGCTGGTGGGCACCGTGCTCGTCATCAAGGAACTGGCCCATATTCCACAGAACTGGGTTCTGATCGCAGGGGCGCTGGCGTCAGCAGTCATCGGGTTCGTCCTCTTCGTGCGACGCCAGGGCCGATTGGAAGAACCACTCATCGAGTTCTCCATCTTCCGCAACCGCGCCTTCGCTGGCGGCTCTCTGGCAGCCTTCTTCGCGATGTTCACCATCGCTGGCGCCCAGCTCGCGACCACACAGCGCTTCCAGCTCGTCGAGGGCTTCACCCCCCTGCAAGCAGGCCTGCTAGTCGCAGCCATCGCGCTTGGCGCCCTGCCCTCAGGTGTCCTAGGGGCCGCGATCCTGCACATCGTGGGCCTGCGGATCATTATCTCCGGCAGCCTCGCCATCGCCGCCCTAGGACTAGCTCTCGCCGTGCTGGCCTCTGCGAACGGATCACTACCCCTGCTGGTCGTCAGCTTCATCGTGACCGGCTTCGGCCTGGGCGGCACCTTCGCCGTCGCTTCCGCCGCCATTATGGGCAACGCGCCTCCGCGAAAGGCCGGCATGGCGGCCTCGATCGAAGAAGTCTCCTATGAGATGGGCTCCCTCTCGGCTGTAGCACTCCTCGGGAGCCTCCTGACCTTCGTCTACGCCACAGTCGTCCGACTCCCGGATGGCACTCCCGCCGCAGCGGGGGAGAGCATTGCCGATGCCCTCGGGATCGCCGACGGAGATCTCGACGTGATCGCAGCCGCCACCTCCGCCTACGACACGGCCTATTTGGTCACGATGATCGTCCTCGCTGTCATGCTGGCTAGTGGAGCCGCTCTGACCAATCGGCTGCTCCGCGCTTACGGGCGCGGCAGCGAGGCAATGGAGTACGCCGAAAACCACTGAACCAATCGGAGGGGCGCATGATGGTGCGTGAGAGCAAGAAGACCATGATCCTCGACGCCGCGATCCAAGTGATCGAGGAAGACGGGATCACAGCAGTCACGTTTGACTCTGTCGCGGCCGCTGCAGGGATCACCAGGGCCGGGATCATCTACCACTTCCCGTCACGAGACGACTTGATCGCTGCGATCCACCAGAGACTCGCTGATCGCTGGGAGCGGCAGTTAGAGATCGCCTGTGGAAAGCCGACCGCTGAGGCAACGCCGATGGAGCGCCTGACCGCCTACATACTCACTTGTTCGACAGCCGCCTCCCGCGCCGAGTTCCAGCTGATTCTCGACAGCCAGCACACCCAGCACAAGGCGATCTGGGAAGACCTCATCGACCGATGGACCGGACGTAGCGAACGAGACGAAGCTGAGCGCGACCAGATGACCTCGCTCGCCCTGCTCGCTGCTGACGGGCTCTGGGTCAACGACCTGATCGGAAGCAGGCCCATCTCACAGGACCACCGGAGTGAAACCGCAAAGCAGATCATCGCGCTACTCCAGAATGACGTCCATGAATCCGAGGCCAAGCCCAACGGGTAAGCGAGCCAGCGCGCGGTTGGAGAAGGCCGGATCGACGAATCCGTCGAGCGCGATGATGGGCAACCCTGTCAAGCAAGATCGCACCCTGGCACCTCTGTCCAGCAGCACCCAACTGGCTCTGACACATGCGCCTAGGGCGTGTCTGATAATCGTTTGGACCACGCGAGCACCGCGTTGAGCACCACGGCAGCCCGGTAGACGATCGCGTACTTGTCATACCGGGTAGCCAGCCCTCGCCACTGCTTCAGATGCGCGTACTGGCGCTCGATGACGTTCCGGCCTTTGTAGGCCACCGCATCGAGGCCAACGGGTCGGCCGCCGGCCGAGCCGCGGCGTCTGCGGTGGCCCTGCTGGTCCGACGGCTCGGGGATGACGGCCTTGATCCCGCGGGCGCGCAGATGAGTGCGGATCGCCCGTGATGAGTACGCTTTGTCGCCCAGCAGCGCGTCTGGGCGGGTGCGGGGCCGGCCTGCCGGGCGGGCCACGCGCAGCTGCTCCAGCAACGGCAGCAGCACGGGCGAGTCTCCTGCTTGGCCAGGGGTGATCAGGCTGACCAGCGGCAGCCCGGTCCCGTCCACGAGCTGATGGATCTTCGTACTCAGCCCGCCACGGGAGCGCCCGATGCCGTGATCGGCCGGCTCCTCACGCGGATTCTTGTAGTTCGATCCATCCCCCTGTGTGGCGGGCGATGTTCGTGGCGTGCTGATGCGCGCGGGCGATCGTGGAGTCCACCGAGACCGACCAGTCCACGAGACCTTCGGCATCCGCGGCGGCGGTCAGCTTCGCCAGCACCGCATCCCAGGTGCCCTCTTCGGCCAAGCGCCGGTGCCAGGTCCACACCGTCTGCCAGGGCCCGTAGACCTCAGGCAGGTCCCGCCAGGCGATCCCGCACCGGTACCGGTAGATGATGGCCTCGACCATCGTGCGGGCATCGGCGAACGGCCGGCCCCGCCTACCGGTGCGGGCCGGGAGCATCGGAGCGATCAACTCCCATTGGGCATCGGAGAGCATCTGGAACCGGGACATGCCTTCCAGGGTGTCAGCCGGCCCCTGGATTCATTGTCAGACACGCCCTAGTGGGTATACCCGCCTTGACGTGGTGGAGCGGCAGTTCACCGCCGAGCGGCCGAACCAGCTGTGGGTCGCTGACATCACCGACGTCTACTCCCGCCACATCGCGGGATGGGCGGTCTCGGGCAGTCTGCACACCGCAGGCCTGCCCTTGCTGGCCCTGGAGCACGCGCTGGTCTCCACTGGCGCTACCCGCGGGCGGCCGGGCCTGATCCAACCACTCGGACCGAGGCGGCCTACACTCACGACCAGGATTCAGCGCCCGTTGCGTCCTGACCTCGGAACGAAACCCAGGGCGCTTCAGATTCCTTCCCGATGCCCAGTCGGTCACCGACCGCCGGACGGGCCGCGGTCAGGGTCGGGTACTCATCGAGATGGCCCAGCACCAGGCGGGTGGCCCACTGGTTGGTCTCTTCCGGGATCCTCTTCGGCATGCTCTCTGTCTTCCTTCCAGACTCGAAAGGAAGCGGCATCAAACCGGGGAGGGTCCACCCTGCTCCCCCCTGCTCAACAAGTCACCCCTCCGGGGGTCGCTCCAGGCCACGCTCCGGGTCGTAGACCAGGGGGCATCCGCGGTCATTGAGCACGAGGAGAAGAGTGCCCGCGAGGGAACCTTGCTTCCACTCCTTGGGAGAGACGGTGAGGGTCGGGGCCCCACCCCACTTCGGATTCAAGAGCCAGTCCCCGACCTTGATGGTCGCCTGCCGCCACGGCATCGGATTGCTGGGGTCCAGGGAGCACACCTCGGACCGTCCAACGGGGCGGATAGTGCCATCGGGGTGGCGTTCGGCCAGAGCAACGGAGATTGAGGGCTCCCCGAGGCGGGACACGAACCAACCACGCCCACCGTCCTCGTTGTCCTCCCCACGGGCAGCCTGTTGGTTCTTCCAGGCTGCCGGGGCGTCCGGGTGCTCAAGGGCGCGTTCATCCGCGGCGCGGTGGTATTCCCGGGATCGGATGCACTCCACATCGATCGCCACGTCCCACACCGCATCAGGGACCCCGTCCGGGGCACCTTGGGCGTCGTACACCTGCGCCACGAGGGCGGCGATGTCCTGGGGAAACGTCAGGGTGGACACAGTGCGGAGAGCGGCCCAAGAGGCCAGCATGACGGCAGGAGTCTCGACGGTGTACACGCGGGACGTGGTGGCCAGCCACGCGACACCTGCAGCCACTCCGCGCGACTCTGGACCGGCGAACGCAGGCTCCGGGGAGACGAGGGTCAACACCGGCTCTGCTCCCCACGCCGGGCGCACAGTGCTCCCCTCCCAGCGGTGCAGTCGCCCCGCACGCTGGAGCACCAGGTCGACCGGCGCGACCTCCGTGACTATCCAGTCGAAGTCTGCGTCCAGGGACTGCTCCATCACCTGTGTGCCCACGACGAACCTTAGTCTGGCCAGCCGGTCACCGTCGGGCCCACGGTTGGATTTGCCGGCGACAGTGAGGGCATGTGTCTCGTGACGGCGCCGGTCGGCCGCCGTGAAACGGGCGTGCATCAGGGACACATCTGCGTCCGGGAATCGGACCTGGAGAGCGTCCGCGACGGCCAGCGCAGCGCGGACACTGTTGCAGATCACCGCGGCGACACCCTCACAGGAGTCGCCGATGCGGGCGGCCGCGGCGTCCACGATCGTGTCAGCGACATCTCCGCCGTGGGGGACCGTCAGGTGGTCTACGGCCAAAGTCTGCCCTCGACCTGGGAAAGGGGTCACCTTCGTATCGGCGGCGGTGACGGTCACCATGCCCGGATAAGGGACCTCGGGCAGAGGTACAGGGGTGGTGTCGCGTCCGGTCAGGCCGGCACGGTAGGCGTTGGCGAAAGCAGCACGGGCCTGCGCGGGCAAGGTGGCAGAGAGGAGGATGACCGGACACCCCAGGGCGGCGAGCCACTGCAATGCCGTCGTGAACAGCCCCTGCATGAATGCGTCGTACGCGTGGACCTCGTCGAGGATGACGACCCTTCCTTCAAGACCCGCCCATCGGGCGATGTCGTACTTCACGGCCTGCGCCGAGAGCAGGAGCTGGTCCACGGTGCCGACACCGACCTTGGCCAGCAGTGGTCGGTGGGGGCCGCGGAACCAGCGATCGGGTTCGGTCGACACAGCGCGGCGCTCTGCGCTGTCGCCGTCATGGCTTGTTGGACTCGTAAAGGCCGTTGCCTCGGCCTCGTCGAGGTGCATCGGCGTGGCTGCGGTACGCCAGTTTCCCGCGTCCAGGATCGCCCCCCGCGGAGAGAGACCCGTGCAGGTCAGCCACTCAGACACGCGCTCGTGCATCTTCGAAGCGGTCGCCTGGGTAGGGAGGCCGAAGAACAGGCCGGTGGCGCCCTTCGCCGCAAACTCCATCGCAGCACTCAATGCAGCCTCAGTTTTCCCCTCGCCCATTTGCGCCTCGACCATGGTCAACGATCCCAACGGCAGGTCCCTGGCGGCGTCGATCACCGCTGCCTGCATGGGCCGCGGCACCATCTCGTCCTCACGCCCGGGCTCCATGAACTGAGCTCCGAACGAAGGCATCACGGCGGGCACGTTCCAGGCGTGGAGAGAGGTTCGGCTGGTCTGCGATTCGGCACGCCCGGTCACGGCCCGCCAATAGGTGTGCACATCCACCCGCTTGTCCCAGTACCTGAACAGAGCATCGTTGGACCCCAGCCAGTCGGCGGCCTTCACGACCCCTCCCAAGACGTTGAGCAGGGTCGCGGACGGAGTCACATCGAACCTGGGGCGCCCGGTGGCACCGACGGCGGCGGCCACGAGATCCATCACCTCCCCCACCACCGGCAGGTAGTCATTCGGATGTCCCTGGGAGCCCAGGATGGACTGACGTGCAAGCCGGATCGCAGCCAGGTCAGGGGCGCGGCCGCGGTCGATGTTCACCGCGGATGCCCACGCCCAGGCGGTCTCCCGGTCGGCACCGGCCAGCTGGAAGGTGTCGGCGAGGTAGGTCATGCCGATGACCTCGTGGGAGTGGGTGCGGGTGTTGCCGAGGCACGGCATTCCCGCGTCGTGCGCGTGCTCTGCCCAGGGGCCTCCCTGGAACTGGAAGTAAGGGGAGACCTTCCCGATGTCATGCATGGCAGCGAGCCAGCAGAACCAGCCGCGCGCAGCGTCCGCGTCCACGTCGAGAGTCTCCTGAAGACGGGTGCGGGCCGTGGCAGACACATATCTGTCCCAGAGGGCGCCCGCGATGGCGGCGACGTCGAGAAGGTGCCAGAGAAGGGGGTGGCGGCTCTCCTTGCTGTCACCGATCTTCGCCCAGAGGGCGTGCAGCCGCTCGGACGGCAGGTCAGCGGCCGGGCATCGGGGACCTTCCCCGTAAGGGGAGGGGTCGGCCCCGCCGAGGCGGGGAAGGATTGACTGTCCTACACAGAGTGGAGGCACCCCCATGCCCCCATTCTGGGGGCGCGGGGAACGACGCCCGGCACGGTCCGGCCTGCGCACCATGGGTCAGGCCACCTGCACCAGGCCGAGACCGAAGGCACGGCCACGGCCGATCCCGGAGGCTACCAGGGCTTCCAGGGCGTCCGGGGCTTCGACGAGCAGCGTGCCCGTGAACTGCACGGAGTTGAACACGGCGCCACGGGGCATGACCCTCACGGTCGGCTCCTGCTCCACGGCGACGTCTTCCGCCCCGGTGAACGGGTCCTGAGCGAGGGTCGCCGCGCCCTGGAACTGGCGGGCCAGCCACGCGATCTGCTCGTTGTCGTCGAGGATAGGGACGCGTCGCTTCCGGCCGTCCTCGGTCTGCCATTTCACGGGGTTCGTACGGACGGAGAACCGCAGGTGCTCCCCCGCAGCGAGGCGGGGACGGACCCGGGTCAGGGCATCGTCGATGACCTGCACCCCGGTCACACCGGCCCCGTGCAGACCAGCCAGGTCCGCGTTGGGGTCGGTGGTCTGCACGATCAGGGCGGCGGCCCCGCTGCGGCCGCGCTCACGCCGCCACAGCAGGTTCGCGTCGGCGCGGGGCGTCTTGCTCTTATCGTCCAGAGTCTCCTGGGGCAGACGCAGGGCCTTCGTCACGAACGAGTGGGCCTCCTGCGCGTCGGAAGCCAGCAGGCGTCCGACCTGGGAGCCCAGGCCCAGGGTCACACGGGCGGCACGGATGGTGGGCGTGCTCATGCGCTCTCCTCCTCGGAGTCCTGGACGGTCAGGGTGTCCCGGTCGACGTGTGCGAACCGCACGAACCGGGTGGCGTAGCGGCGCGCCTCCCGGGTGAACGACACCGGCACGTCCTTGCGGGGCTGTGCCCCCACCTCGTCCGGGCCGGCGGGCAACACGAGGGTCAGCCGGGCCGGTGCGACCACACCACGGCCCGCCCAGGGCCGCTCCGGGTCCGGGAGCAGGTCCAGGTCCAGGGGGAACGTGCGGAGCACCTCCTCCAGGGTCCCCGGTACCCACACTGCCCGATCCATGAACGTCACCGGGCAAGATTTGCGGCCCAGGAACAGGGCACGGGCGGGGCGGGCCAGCGCCGCGGCGATCCGCTCCCCGAACTCCCGGTCCACCTGGAGGGCCACGGTGAACGCCGCCCCGGACAGGTAGAACTTCGTGCCGACCGCGCCGTCGTTGACGACCCGGTCACGGAACACACGGCGTCCACCCTTGATGGACTCCTCACGCTGGACCACACCCGTGGTGGTGCCCGCGGTGAAAAAGTCCCGGGTCAGCACCCCGGGCCGGTCCACCCGCACACCCATGGGCAGCGCCGCGAGGTCGGAGATGTCGTCGTCACGGGTGCGAGCCATGGCGTTGCCGATCAGGCCCACCATCCCCGAGAGGGTCGGCTCGGCGTTCGTGCTCCGCACGGTGCCCTGCGCGCCGACCCCCCAGGACTGGAGGGGAGCGTTGATGTGCAGGACGAGCGCGCCCTGCTCGGGGACGGTGTGCTCACACACGGAACGCGGCCTCCTTGACATGGTCCACGAGGTCGGTGAGGGTGTCGACCTCGGTGGCGCCGGGGAACTCGATGCCCTGCACGTCCGGGTGCGCGGCGAGCACGTAGGCGGCATCGCCGTCATTGCCGTAGGCCGCGTAGGAGCGGGAAGCGACGGTGGCCATGCGCGTCGCAGAGGCGGACAGGTAGTCACCCTCCTCCGGCTCGACGGGACGGATGAACGCGTCGCCGAGCATCCGCTGAGCGTCGGACACGCGTGCCACGACGTACGCGGGCGCCACGAAAGGGGCGGTGCCATGGACCATCGCGGTCGGCAGGAGCGAGGCGAACTGCTCGACGAACGCGCCGGCTGCGGCCTGCACAAGGTCGTCCTCCCCGTTCAGGGGACCCTCGGCGAGGGTGTCGACGTCAAGCACGCCATAGCGGTAGAACGCGCCGGAGGTGTACCCCTGCGTGCCCATGTTCGCGGACCCGCCGTGGCCCTGCGCGGCCGCGTCATCGTCCACGGCCGACCAGAACTCGGTGGTGTAGTCGTCCGGGTGCGTGGTGAAAGCGTGCGCCACGGACGCGGCGGCCTCCACGGTGCCCCCGTCCGGGACCTCGGTGAGCATGCGACCGAACAGGGCCACATCGGCCTGCCGGGCGGCGTCGATGCCGCGGCGCAGGTCCGAGGAGGTCTCCTTGACGACGGCCGCCGCGACCTTCTTCTCGGCCTTGCCGTCCTTGACCAGCGCGAGGTTCACGACGCCCCCGAGCACGTCCCAGTGCTTTTCGATGGCGTCGGCCAGGTAGGCAGCGCCCGCCTTGGGGGCAGGGAGAATGACCTGGGTGCGGCCGGTGAGGACGGCACCGAACGCGGGGGCGCCCTCGATGCCCTCCTGCGCGGCGAGTGCCTCCCCGGTGTCCTTGGCGTCCTTCTTGGCCTCCTGCACGGTGTTCAAGTTCAGGCCGAGCGCCCAGAACGCGGCGACCACGCGGGCGGCGGACTCGGCGGAGTCCCGGCCGCGGCCGATGAGGGTCTCGAGGGTCTGGATGGGGAGGCGGCGGGTGCGGGTGGCGAGGTTCTCGGCGTCCATGTTCTTGGTCATAGCCAGGCGAAGGGCGCGCTTCTGGGACTGGGAGGACCAGCGGGCGCGGCGCTCGCCGCCGAGGGTCATGGACTTGGGCAGCCCCGCGTCGTCGCGGTTGATGCAGGAGAAGGGGAACCACTGGAGGACGTGGACCTCGATGAACTTCTTGCTCATGGTGAAAGCCCTTTCAAGGCTGTGGTGTTTGTTGTTTGTCAAGAGGGGTTTTCGGGGAACGAGAAGGGGTTCAGCGGCGCGGCCGCGACGCCGTCCGGTAGTAGTGCTCAGCCCAGGACCGCTGGACCTGCCGCCACGACTTCCGGACCACCAGCAGATCGGAGGCCAACGAGTACCACGGCACTCGCACGTCCTCCTTCGCCATGGCGATCACCACACGGTGCAGAACACCGTCGACCTGGTCACGGGAGAACGACACGAGGTCCTTCGCCAAGGCTTCCGCCTGAATCGGGGAGGTCCGGGACAGCGCGGCCAGGGCGTCGCCCAGGTTTCGTTCCCCGTGCTCGCCCTCGTCCGCGCGGATGTTCGAGGCGTGGTTCAGGTGCCACAGCGCGAACAGCCCACCCATCGTGAAGTACGAGCGACGGACCGCAGCCTGACGGCGCCGCACGGCCGGGCTGGCCCCCTCGAGGGCGGGCGGCAGGAATTCGGTCACCAGCGGGGCGGCCTCCGGGGCCCACCCGTCGCGGTGTCCCAACGAGGCACGCAGGGCCATCAGGGATTTCCGGGAGTCGAATCCGGAGGACAGCCGGTGCAGGTGCGTCACGTACTGCGACGCTGCCGAGTCGCTCGTGCCGGTGCCGGGGGCACCACTGCTGACGCCAGCGGGGGCCTTCCCGGGCTGGGGAGTCTCGGTCATGGTGGTCACTTCGTGGACTCCTTCTCGGGCTGGAACTCCTTGAACGCCTTGAATCGCAGGGAGCCGCGCAGACCGTTCTTGGCCTGGGCGTAGTGAGCGGCGGGCATGGCTCCGGCCTCACGGTCGAAGATGTCGAGGCAGAGCCGGGTGACGTCCTGGGCGTACCGCACGAGGGCGGCACGGACGGCGTCCGCGTCGGTCTCCACGGCCAGATCTTGACCGGAACCGACCGGTCGGGATGCGGCGCCGAGGGCGTCGAGCAGGTCCAGCCAGTGCGGCTCGACCTCCGACCAGAGCGTGGAGGCCTCCGTGATCCCGTTCAGGGCGTGCCGCAGGGACCCCGCGGCCTTCGTGGTTCCGGCCAGGACCTTCTCCACGTCGGCCTCGTGCGGGTACTCGCCGACCAGGGCCCACACCATCGGCATGGGGTGCGCGATCTGCACGGTGGCCGGGGACATTCCGACGTTGTCGCGGCCGTACACGGTGACCTGGATCAGGCCTTCCTCCCAGGCGGACTCACGCCAACTGGCGGCCGTCCGCACCTGGGGCACACCCGCGGCCTCACCCCACCCGTACAGGGTGGGGGTGGACCGCCACAGGACCAGGTCTGCCCTGCCACGCATGTACGTCGCGGCCTTCTCGCCCTTCGCGGGGTTCCAGGCCATGGTGGTCTCCGTGGCCTGGTTCGTGTCGGTGTCGAGACGGTGTCCTGCACCGAAGTGCACAGCTGTGACTTTGCGGCCGTCGTCGGAAGCGTCCAGCAAGTAGGCGCGAGCGGGCCATGCCAGGCGGCCCAAGTGCCCGGAGGGGCGCGCCCCACCACGGTTCACCTCCCACACGGGGATGCCGGGGTCCCCATCCTTGGGGAAGGCGAGGTTGAGCAGGAGGGTCTCGGCGAGGGTCTCACCCGTGGGGACCACGATCAGGGCACCCGCGAGAGGACCTGCCGGGGTGGAACCGGAGGGCTTCGCGCCGGGCTCGAGAGCCTCGAACAGGTTCTTGGGGAGCGGCCCGGAGGTCTTCTGCCCAGACCCCCACGCCTGCGAGGACAGCAACAGGCGTGCCGCCAGGCCGGCGTCCAGGGCGTCCGTGTCGCGGGGCACCATGGTCGCATTCAGGTAGGCCTTTGACCCGGACCCCGGGAACCAGGGTGCACCGAGGGTCATGGGAGTACGGGCCTCAAACTGGGAGGCGTGCGGGGCCTGGAGGAACGGGCGGTCAGGGTGGAACAGGTCGAACGCGTTGGCGTGCTCGTCGAGGTACGCATTGATCTCGGCGGCCGGGTAATCCCCATTGAGGGGGTTCAGGTCGTCCCCGGAGCGGACGCGCCGGTAGGCGGCGGCATGGAGAACAGCACCGAACAGACGCAGGAGTGCGGCCTCGACGCCACCGTCGGCGTCGGTCACGGTGGCGATGTCCTCAGCCTTGGTCAAGGCTTCACGGATGCCGACCTGATGGCTGGTGCCATCAAGGCCGGTGACGGTGATCCACGGCTCCGTCAGGAGGTCGTAGGTGGGATACTCGGTCGCTTGCATGGGCCGAGCATAGACGACTCGAGAGATCTGAACAACACTCTGTGTAGAACGCTCCACACGTGGGGTGTTCGACCAGAGTGCCCACCCTCCTCAATGAGGTGGACACGATAAGCACCCACACGAAGGAGACCAACGTGAAGACACCCCGATCAGCTCTGCCCCGACTCACCGAGCGCACCGGCATCCTCCATGCTGAGTATGCTCGTATTGCAAAGAAGGGGCACAGTGTTGTGCTTCGCCAGAGAGAGGAGGAGCGAGTCGTCCCCCACGCCTCGCTCACCGCTATCTTCGCCGGCCCTGGAACGTCTATAACCCGTGACGCTGCAATGCTCCTCGCCGATGCGGGTGTCACTGTCCTCTGGACCGGTTCGGGTGGCGTACGGGCCTATGGATCAGTGACACCTCTGGCGTCGAAGGCCAACCTGCACCTGCGGCAAGTGAAGGTCTGGGCTGATGACGAGGCGCGGCGGAAGGCAGCGATACATCTGTATTCACTTCGGTTCCCGCACGAGTCTCTTTCTGCCGACGTGCTCATCTCCCACCTCCGCTCCCGAGAAGGTTCCCGTGTCCGCACCGCCTACCGTGACATCGCCTCCGAGTACGGCCTCCACTGGGAGGGGCGGAACACCGACATCCGCACCGCTGACCCCTTGAATCGGGCCCTCACCCTGGCAACACAGTGCCTGTACGGGGCGACAACTGCCAGCATTCTCGCCCTCGGGTGTGCCCCCAGTCTGGGCATCATCCACACCGGGCACCCACTAGCCCTGTCCTTTGATCTCGCGGACCTGTTCAAGCTTGACGTCGCTTACAGAGTGGCCTGTGACCTCGTCTCCACGGGACGTGGTGCGGAGCGGAGCATTCGTGAGGAAATGAATGTCGCCATGCGACGAGAACGCGTCCTGGCCAGATCCGTGGCTGCGATATACGCGACCCTCGAGGTCGCTGTGCCCCGTGTCGAGGAAATCGACGTTGAGGACCTGCGTCTGTGGAGTGACGAGGACGTCGTCCCCGCGGGAACGAACTACGCAACGGCGCCGGAGGTCTGGTAATGGCTGCACTCGTAACACTCATCATTCGTGCTGCCCCTCGAGCAATGGGAACGGCTCAGAGGTACTTGACTCGAGTTTCGGAGGAAACCCTCGCTGGTCGGATGAGTACACGAACTCGCGAAGCATTGTGGGACTTAGTTTGCCAGGAGGTCGACGAGACACGCTCCGGACGTGCAGTGATGATTCACCCCGACCCGTCCGCCCCCATGGGGTATATTGTCCTCCAGCACTCCAGGTCGCGTAGCAGGACATTGATCCAGGACGGCTTAGTGGTGTCTCGACGCCGACCGAATCCTATGGATCGGACTGGTGCGGATGATTGGTAACGTTTCAATAACGTACGTGTATCATGCCTAGTCAACATCTGCCTTCCCCGCGCGAGCGGGGCTGACTCCTTGTCCTGGCATGGGATGTGGCAGGCGTCCCGGCCTTCCCCGCGCGAGCGGGGCTGACTCCGGCCGCGGTCACTGGCTGGAGAATCACCCCACGCCTTCCCCGCGCGAGCGGGGCTGACTCCGAGCCACCGGTCCGGGGCGATTTGCTCCACCCGCCTTCCCCGCGCGAGCGGGGCTGACTCCCACATGACCGCCACCCCGGACGTGTGGGACCTCGCCTTCCCCGCGCGAGCGGGGCTGACTCCCTGACCGACCCCGACCATCCCCACCCCGACAAGCCTTCCCCGCGCGAGCGGGGCTGACTCCGAATCCCTGCGAGTCGAACTGCGTGACGGCCTGGCCTTCCCCGCGCGAGCGGGGCTGACTCCTCATGCCGCCGAGTACATGGCGCAGTACGGGAGCCTTCCCCGCGCGAGCGGGGCTGACTCCAACTAGGCCAGGTCAGGCGGCAGGCCCCTCGGTTCTTCCCCGCGCGAGCGGGGCTGACTCTGCAGTACGCCACATTGAAGGCGAAGGAGTCCCGAGCCTTCCCCGCGCGAGCGGGGCTGACTCCGAGATGCGCCGCAACCGTGAGTTCGGGGCCCTGGCCTTCCCCGCGCGAGCGGGGCTGACTCCACGAGGTGTGAAGTTCGAGTTCCGCGACGACAGCCTTCCCCGCGCGAGCGGGGCTGACTCCGCGGGTCAGGGTGTCGATGATCGGGGCGGTGGGAGCCTTCCCCGCGCGAGCGGGGCTGACTCCCGACCCGACTGCGATGTGTGCGCCCTGCTGGGGCCTTCCCCGCGCGAGCGGGGCTGACTCCTACATGCAGGCCCGGGTGTACGAGGACCCTGAGCCTTCCCCGCGCGAGCGGGGCTGACTCCACGAGGTGTGAAGTTCGAGTTCCGCGACGACAGCCTTCCCCGCGCGAGCGGGGCTGACTCCGCGGGT
Organism: Micrococcus luteus; assembly: GCA_047414615.1. Classification (GTDB taxonomy): domain Bacteria; phylum Actinomycetota; class Actinomycetes; order Actinomycetales; family Micrococcaceae; genus Micrococcus; species Micrococcus luteus_B. Next base: position 2,204,360 of record CP179711.1, on the reverse strand, counting down.
CAGGGTGTCGATGATCGGGGCGGTGGGAGCCTTCCCCGCGCGAGCGGGGCTGACTCCCGACCCGACTGCGATGTGTGCGCCCTGCTGGGGCCTTCCCCGCGCGAGCGGGGCTGACTCCTACATGCAGGCCCGGGTGTACGAGGACCCTGAGCCTTCCCCGCGCGAGCGGGGCTGACTCTCCAGGGCCGTGAACAGCCGGCGCCCGTGATCCAACCTTCCCCGCGCGAGCGGGGCTGACTCCCACAGATGCAGCAGATCCAGCCGTGGACGTCGAGCCTTCCCCGCGCGAGCGGGGCTGACTCCTCGGACTCGGCGACATGCAGGATGACGCGCCGGCCTTCCCCGCGCGAGCGGGGCTGACTCCCCAGACAGCAACGTGCGCATCAGACGGGGCCTGAGCCTTCCCCGCGCGAGCGGGGCTGACTCCAACGGTGTGATGATCGCGGCGGCGATGGCGGTGCCTTCCCCGCGCGAGCGGGGCTGACTCCGGTGCACCGCATCACCACGAAGAACGTGTGTGGCTTTCCCCGCGCGAGCGGGGCTGACTCCATGGACATCCCCCACCCGGACCCGTCCCGCCGTCGCCTTCCCCGCGCGAGCGGGGCTGACTCCGACACCATCTACGCCGGGCAGACACTCCGCACCGGCCTTCCCCGCGCGAGCGGGGCTGACTCCGACGGCATGGCCCTTCCGGATCGTCTCGTCGTCGCCTTCCCCGCGCGAGCGGGGCTGACTCCGACGGCATGGCCCTTCCGGATCGTCTCGTCGTCGCCTTCCCCGCGCGAGCGGGGCTGACTCCGGTGCACCGCATCACCACGAAGAACGTGTGTGGCTTTCCCCGCGCGAGCGGGGCTGACTCCGACCGCGGGCACCGCCTGGAGTCCGTCCTCCTGGCTTTCCCCGCGCGAGCGGGGCTGACTCCATCGTGGTCGCGGGCCCATGCGGCCAGTCGCAGCTTTCCCCGCGCGAGCGGGGCTGACTCCGAACACATCGGTGAAACTGCTGCACCAGGTGGGCTTTCCCCGCGCGAGCGGGGCTGACTCCCGCGACTCCCTGGCCGTGCCGACCCTGTTCCGGCTTTCCCCGCCGGAGCGGGGCCGACTCCCTGGTTGCGTGAGGCGAAGGACGAGCTCACCCGGCTTTGCACGGGCACGCGAAAGGGCCCCGCCGGCCTCGGTCATCCCGAGTCCGGCGGGGCCCTTCCCCTTCGGTGGAGGCAAGGGGACTCGAACCCCTAACCCCCTGCTTGCAAAGCAGGTGCGCTACCAATTGCGCCATGCCCCCGTGTGCTGTCCAGCCCACGGCTGTTCAGTTGTGTGGACCCACTCTAGCGGGTCCGGCCCTCAGCGGGCCTCAGGCTCCTCGTCCGGGAGTCCGTCGGTGGCGGAGGCCCAGACCTCGCGGTCCTGTCGGGCCTGCTGCCAGGAGCGGATGCCCCAGGCCGCCGCGGCGGCGGCCGCTGCCACGGCCACCCTGCTGAGCTTCGACACGTGGTGCCTCCTGTGGAGTGGGTTCCCGAGACGACCGAGGCCCCGTGGAACGGGGCCTCGGGTGCTGTGGGAGTGGGCGTACCAAGACTTGAACTTGGGACCTCTTCGTTATCAGCGAAGCGCTCTAACCGCCTGAGCTATACGCCCTCACCGCCGTGACGCACGGTCGGAAACCGTGCTTCACAACGAGAAAGTACTTTACAGACCCAGAGCCGCCCGTGCAAATCGCACGGGCGGCTCAGGGCGCCGGGCCGACGCGGCGGCCGACCGGCAGGACGTCAGTCGTCCGTCAACGTCACGCCAAGGCCGCCGACGAGGGCGGCGGAGACGTTGTAGAGGGCAGCGAGGACCACGGACAGCAGGGTCAGCAGCACCACGTTCATCACGGCGACGATCGTGGCCAGGGAGGCCACGGTGCCGAGCGGGGCGAGGTGCTGGACCGTGTAGTTGCCGGACTCGGCGCCGAGCACGGTGCCGAGCACGTCGTTCACACGGTTGAAGATCCCGGCCAGGTCCATCAGCGAGTACAGGCCCACCGCACCGATCACGGTGATGATGCCGAGCGCCACGGACAGCAGGAAGCCGAGCTTCATGGCCGACCAGAGGTCCACCCGGGAGATCAGCAGCCGCGCGCGGCGCTGCTTTGCCTTGGGAGCCGAGCGGACCAGGCCCTCCTTGCCGGTGCGCTGCGCGGGGCGGGCGGACCGGGTGCCGGCGGCGCCGGACTGGGGACGCGATGAGGCCGAAGTGCTCACTGCTCTCCTCCGTCTGCGTCCTCGGCGTCAGCCTCAGCGGAGGCGCTCACGTCGTCGGACACGGTGTCGTTCTGGTCGGTGGACTCGTCCAAGCGTACCCCTGCGTCCCCCGCTCCCGACTCCCCGAGGCCCTCCGCCGCACCGCCGGCGCCGCCGACGGGTCCGGCCTCTGCCGCCGCCTCGGCGTCGGCCTCGATGGCCTCCTCACTGTTGAGGGTGACGGCCACGATCCGGTCCTTCTTCCCAGGCTTGGCGAAGATCACACCCATGGTGTCGCGGCCCTTGGCCGGGACGCCGGACACGGCGGAGCGGACCACCTTGCCGGACTCCATGACCACGAGGACCTCCTGGTCCTCCTGCACCACGAGGCCGCCACACAGGCCGCCGCGCTCGTCCACGAGCTTGGCCACCTTGATGCCGAGGCCGCCGCGGTTCTGCGTGCGGTACTCGTCCACGTGGGTGCGCTTGGCGTAGCCGCCGTCGGTCACGGTGAAGACATAGCCGTCCTCCTGAGGGGAGATGACGTCCGTGGCCAGCAGCCAGTCGTCGTCGCGGAACTTCATGCCGGTCACGCCGGAGGTCGCGCGGCCCATGGGGCGCAGCGCCTCGTCGGTGGCGGTGAAGCGCACGGACTGGCCCTTGCGGGAAATGAGGATGAGGTCGTCGTCCGCGGAGACCACGCGGGCGGAGACGAGCTCGTCTCCGTCGCGCAGGCGGATGGCGATCAGGCCGGCGGAGCGGTTCGTGTCGTACTCGCTCAGCAGCGTCTTCTTCACCAGGCCGTTGCGGGTGGCGAGGACGAGGTAGTCGGCGCCGTCGTAGCCGGCCAGCGGCTGGATCTGCGCGATGTGCTCGTCCGGCTGGAACGCCAGCAGGTTGGCCACGTGCTGGCCCTTCGCGTCGCGGCCGCCCTCGATGAGCTCGTAGGTCTTGATGCGGTACACGCGGCCGAAGTTCGTGAAGAACAGCAGCCAGTGGTGCGTGGACACAGTGAGGAAGTGCTCCACCACGTCGTCGCCGCGCAGGGAGGCGCCGCGCACGCCCTTGCCGCCGCGGCCCTGGGACCGGTACTGGTCCAGGCGGGTGCGCTTGACGTAGCCGCCGCGGGTGATGGTGACGACCATCTCCTCCTCGGGGATCAGGTCCTCCATGGACATGTCCCCGTCGTAGCCGTAGAGGATCTGGGTGCGGCGGTCGTCACCGTGCTTGTCCACGATCTCGCGCAGCTCGGTGGAGACCACCTCGCGCTGGCGGGCCGGGTCCTCCAGGATCTTCGTGTACTCGGCGATGAGGGCCATCAGCTCGTCGTACTTGTCCTGGATCTTCTGGCGCTCCAGCGCGGCCAGGCGGCGCAGCTGCATGTCCAGGATCGCCTGGGCCTGCTCGTCGTCGATGTCCAGCAGGGTCTTCAGGGCCTCCCGGGCGTCGTCCACGGAGCGGGAGGCGCGGATGGTCGCGATGACCTCGTCCAGCATGTCCAGGGCCTTGAGCAGGCCGAGCTGGATATGGGCCTCGCGCTCGGCCTTGGCCTTGCGGAACGCGGTGCGGCGGACGATGACCTCGATCTGGTGCTTCACCCAGTGGTGCACGAAGCCGTCGAGGGAGAGGGTGCGCGGCACGCCGTCCACGAGGGCCAGCATGTTCGCGGAGAAGTTCGACTGCAGCTCGGTGTGCTTGTAGAGGTTGTTCAGCACCACCTTGGCCACGGCGTCCCGCTTGAGCACGATCACGAGCCGCTGGCCGGTGCGGCCGGAGGTCTCGTCACGCATGTCCGCGATGCCGTTGATCTTGCCGTCGCGCACCATGTGGGCGATCTTCTCGGCGAGGTTGTCCGGGTTGACCATGTACGGCAGCTCGGTGACCACCAGGCAGGTGCGACCCTGGAGCTCCTCCACGTTGACCACGGCGCGCATGGTGATGGAGCCGCGGCCGGTGCGGTAGGCGTCCTCGATGCCCTTGGTGCCGAGGATGGTGGCGCCGGACGGGAAGTCGGGGCCCTTGACCTCCTTGAGCAGGGCCTCGAGCAGCTCCTCGCGGCAGGCCTCAGGGTTGTCCAGGTACCACTGGACGCCGGAGGCGACCTCGCGCAGGTTGTGCGGCGGGATGTTGGTGGCCATGCCGACCGCGATGCCGGAGGAGCCGTTGACCAACAGGTTCGGGAAGCGGGCGGGGAGCACGGTGGGCTCCTGCTGCTTGCCGTCGTAGTTCTCCTGGAAGTCGACCGTGTCCTCGTCGATGTCCCGGACCATGTCCATGGCCAGCGGGGCCATCTTGGTCTCGGTGTATCGCTGGGCGGCGGCGCCGTCGTTGCCCGGGGAGCCGAAGTTGCCCTGGCCGAGGGCCAGCGGGTAGCGCATCACCCAGTCCTGGATGAGGCGGACGAGGGCGTCGTAGATCGCGGAGTCGCCGTGCGGGTGGTAGTTGCCCATCACCTCGCCGACCACACGGGCCGACTTGTTGAAGGAGCGCTCCGGGCGGTAGCCGCCGTCGTACATCGCGTAGAGCACGCGGCGGTGCACCGGCTTGAGGCCGTCGCGCACGTCCGGCAGGGCGCGGCCGACGATGACGGCCATCGCATAGTCCAGGTACGAGCGCTTCATCTCGGACTCGAGGTCCACACGCTCCATGCGGTCCGCGGCGCCCTGGGGCAGCTCGAACATCTGCAGGTCCTCGGAGGCCTCGGCGGGCACGGTGCCGTCGCCGCTCACCTCGTCCGGATCGGGTCCGCCGGCGACGACGGCACCCTCCTGGGGTGCGTCGCTCGCCTGCTGCTCGCCCTCGTTCTCCGCCGGGTTCTCCGGGTTCTGCGGGTTCTCCGGGGTGGTCTCGTCGCTCACGCGGGTCCTCTCGTCCTCGTCAGCTGGGGTCTGCCGGCGGCGGTCGCCGCCGGTGACGTCGGTGGGATGTCCGCCCCCGTGCCGCCGGGGCCGGCGTCACGGGCGGACTGCAGGATCAGATGTCCAGGAAGCGCACGTCCTTGGCGTTCTGCTGGATGAAGCCGCGGCGGGACTCGACGTCCTCACCCATGAGCATGGAGAACACCTGGTCTGCGGCGGCCGCGTCGTCCATGGTGACTTGCAGCAGCGTGCGGTGCTCCGGGTCCATGGTGGTGTCCCACAGCTCGTTGTAGTCCATCTCGCCGAGGCCCTTGTAGCGCTGGATGCCGGTGTCCTTCGGCAGGCGCCAGCCCTTGGCCTGGCCGGCGGCGAGGGCGGCGTCGCGCTCGGCGTCGGTGAACACGTAGTCGTGCGGGGCGTTGGACCACTTGATGCGGTACAGCGGCGGCTGGGCGAGGAACACGTGCCCGGACTCGATGAGCGGGCGCATGTACCGGAACAGCACGGTGAGCAGCAGCGTGGTGATGTGCTGGCCGTCCACGTCCGCGTCGGCCATGAGCACGATCTTGTGGTAGCGCAGCTTGGAGATGTCGAACTCCTCTCCGATGTTCGTGCCGAACGCGGTGATCATGGACTGGACCTCGGCGTTTCCCAGGGCCTTGTCCAGGCGGGCGCGCTCCACGTTCAGGATCTTGCCGCGCAACGGCAGGATGGCCTGGGTCTCCGGGTTGCGGCCGCGCTTGGCTGAGCCGCCCGCGGAGTCGCCCTCCACGATGTAGACCTCGCAGCGCTCCGGGTCCTTGGACGAGCAGTCCGCGAGCTTGCCGGGCATGCCGAAGGACTCGAGCGGGGACTTGCGGCGGGCGTTGTCCCGGGCCTTGCGGGCGGCCAGGCGGGCGTGCGAGGCCATGATGGCCTTGCGGATGATGTCCTTGGCCGGGCCGGGGTTGCGCTCGAGCCAGTCGCCGAGGTGGTCGATGACCACGCCGTGGACGAAGCCGCGGGCCTCGGAGTTGCCGAGCTTCGTCTTGGTCTGGCCCTCGAACTGCGGCTCGGAGAGCTTCACCGAGATGACGGCGGTCAGGCCCTCGCGGATGTCGTCTCCGGTGAGGTTGTCCTCCTTGGGCTTGAGGATCTCCTTCTCGCGGGCGTAGCGGTTGATCAGCGAGGTCAGGGCGGCGCGGAAGCCCTCCTCGTGGGTGCCGCCCTCGTGGGTGTTGATCGCGTTGGCGTAGGTGTGGACGGACTCGGAGTAGGCCGTGGTCCACTGCATGGCGATCTCGAGCGCAATCTTGCGGTCCGTGTCCTCGGTCTCGAAGGCGATGACGTCGTCGTGGACGTACTCGACCTTCTTCTTCGAGTTCAGGTGCTCGACGTAGTCCAGCAGGCCGTTCTCGTAGAGGTAGGTGACCTCGCGGCGCTTGGGCGCGGCGTCCTCGGCCGCGGCGAGGCCGGACTCGTCCGTGGTCTCGTCCTCGGCAGTGCCCTCGGCGACGACCTCGTCCTCGAGGACCTGGTTCTCCTCGATGTCGCGCTCGTCCATCAGCGTGATCTTCAGGCCCTTGTTCAGGAACGCCATCTGCTGGAAGCGGGCGCGCAGCGTCTCGTAGTCGTACTCGACCGATTCGAAGATCTCCGGGTCGGCGTAGAACGTCTGCGTGGTGCCCGTGTCCGCGGTGGCCTCGCCCTTCACGAGCTCGCCCTGGGGGACGCCGCCGTCGGCGAAGGACATGCTCCAGATGTGGCCCTGGCGGCGGACCTCCGTCTCCACGCGCCGCGAGAGCGCGTTCACAACGGAGATGCCGACGCCGTGCAGGCCGCCGGAGACCGCGTAGCCGCCGCCGCCGAACTTGCCGCCGGCGTGGAGGATGGTCATGACGACCTCGACGGTCGGCTTCCCCTCGGTGGGGTGCATGTCCACGGGGATGCCGCGGCCGTCGTCCTCCACGCGGACGCCGCCGTCCTCCTGGAGGGTCACGGTGATCTCGGAAGCGTAGCCGGCCATGGCCTCGTCCACGGAGTTGTCCACGACCTCGTACACGAGGTGGTGGAGGCCGCGGGGGCCGGTGGAGCCGATGTACATGCCGGGGCGCTTGCGGACGGCCTCGAGGCCCTCGAGCACGGTGATGGCGGAGGCGCCGTAGTCCCCGGGGACCTTGCGGTCCTGCCTGTCCTGCGCGTTGCGCTCGGCCGCGGTCCGCTGCGGTGCGGCGGCCTCCGCGGCGTCCTGGTGCTGAGGATCCTCGGCGGGCGAGCCGGAATGTGCGTCGTTCACGGGTGCTCTTGACTCCTCGGTGTCTTCACGTCGTCTCCCGCTGCGGGTGCCCTGGTCCGGCGGTACCCGCGGGCGCGTACGCGCGCGCAAGGGCCGGTTCGGTCACGGGCGGCGGATCGGCTCCCGGCGGACCGAGAGCGGCATTCTGGGCCATTCTACGGGATTCGGACTCCGCTCTGTGGAATCCGCAGGGGTTGCCGCGGGGAGGAACTCCTGCAGGAGGCCGCGGACGCCGCTCAGGACGTCCGAACGGACCTCGGTATGGGGGTCGTATCGTCCGCGGGTCCGAACGCCGCTCAGAGCGGCGCGTGGCGCTTCGGCCCACGCTCACCCATAGGTGTCGCGCGGACCGCGGCCGCGGACGCTGCGCGGCCCCTTCTTCCAGCTGGGGGCCTGCGGGCCGGCGACGTCGATGCGGGTGACCACGCCGGTGCCGAGCTCCTGGTCGAAGCGGGCCAGCAGCATCGGCGCCATCAGGCGCAGCTGCGTGGCCCAGGCGGTAGAGGTGGTGCGCACGCGCACCACGGAGTTCTCGAAGCTCTCCGGCCGGCAGTGCTGGGCGATGTCCGGCCCGACCAGCTCCGCCCAGCGGGTCAGCACGGAGCCGACCGCCACCGGCGTGGACCAGCCGCGGTCCCGGATGAGGCGGCCGAAGACGTCGCCGACCACCGCCGGGTCCCGGTCGTCGGCCTTCGGTCCGCCGCCGCGGCGGCGCCGGGCCTTCAGCTCCTCGACGCGCTGCTCGGTCCGGTTGCGGCCGCCGCGTCCCGGGCGTCCGGTGAGCCGGGCCTCGCCGCGCTCCATCGCCGCGTCCCGCACCCGGCGCAGCTGGATCATCGAGAGGTCCGGGCGGTCCTCGTCCTGGCCGGGGACGCCCGTGGAGGTCTCGGCGGGCTCGTCAACCATCGGCGACGCCCTCGTCCTCGTCGTCCTCGTCATCCTTGTCGCCGCCGGCGGCGCCCGACGCGACGGGCGAGGGGCCGTCGTCGGGAACACCCTGGTCAGCGCGGGGACGGCGGATGTCCCCCTCCACCGGCAGCGGACGGTCCCGGCGCTCGGCCACCGTCTCCGAGCCGTCCGCATCCTGGCGGACGAGCACCCGTACAGCGTTGAGCTCCTCCGGGATGTCCTCGACCGCGGCGGCGGTGAGCAGCACCTGCTCGGCCCGGGAGACCAGGCCGGCCAGGCGGCCCCGGCGGGCGGCGTCGAGCTCGGCGAACACGTCGTCGAGGATCAGCACGGGCCGGGCATCGGGGTCGGGGTCGTCGGCGACGAGCACGTCGTAGCTGGCCAGGCGAAGGGCCAGGGCGAGGGACCAGGTCTCGCCGTGGGAGGCGAAGCCGCGGGCCGGGGCGGGGCCGAGGAAGAGGGCGAGCTCGTCCCGGTGCGGGCCGACCAGGGTGAGGGCGCGGGCGCGCTCCTGCTCATGGGCGTCCTCGAGGGCCTGCTTCATGGCGGCGGAGATCTCCTGGACGGACGGCACCTGCTGGTGGGTGCCGGAGACGCCCGGGACGGTGGACTCGTAGGCGAAGGTGGCCGGCTTGGAGCCGTTGGTCAGCGCCCCGTACATCTCGCGCAGCGGCGCGGCGAGCAGCTGCAGCACGTGGAGGCGGCCGTTGAGCAGGCGGGCGCCGGCCACGGAGAGGTGCTCATCCCAGACGGCGAGGGTGGCGTCCTCCTCGGGGCCCCAGCGGCGCTGCTGCCGGGCAGTCTTGAGCAGGGCGTTGCGCTGGCGCAGCACTCGCTCGTAGTCTGCGGCGGCCTCGCCGAGCGCGGGGCGCAGCTGCACCATGAGCTGGTCCAGGAAGCGGCGGCGGCCGCCCGGCTCCTGGGTGACGAGCGCGAGGTCCTCGGGAGCGAAGACCACGGTCCGCAGGATTCCCAGGCCCTCACGGGCGCGGACGGCGGCGCCGCGGTTGATGGTCACCCGGTTGGAGCGGCCCGGCAGGATCTCCAGCTGCAGCGCGACGGCGCGGGAGCCGCGGTGGACGCGGGCGCCGATCAGGGCACGGTCCTGGCCGAAGCGCACAAGCGGGGCATCCTGGCTGACGCGGTGAGAGGAGTGGGCGCCGAGGTAGCCGACGGCCTCCACGAGGTTCGTCTTGCCCACCCCGTTGGCGCCGACCAGCACCGTGGCGCCCGGGGTCAGGCTCAGGTGCGCGGACCGGTAGGAGCGGAAGTCCGCGACCGTCAGCTGGGACAGGTACACGCGCGCAGGTGCCCGGCCCGTCTCAGGTGAGGCGGACCGGCATCACGAGGTACCGGTAGTCGGAGACGACGTCGTCCTTCTCGGCCACGCCGGTGAGCAGCGCGGGCTTCGGGGCGGTGGTGAAGGAGAACCTCACCTGCGGCTGGTCCACCACGGCCAGGCCCTCGGAGAGGTAGGACGGGTTGAAGGCGACCGTGATCTCGTCCCCGTCCAGGGTGCAGGGCAGCTCCTCGTTCGCGGAGGCGTCGTCGCCGGTGCCGGCGTCCAGGGTCACGGAGCCGGCGGCGAAGACCATGCGCAGCGCGGAGTTGCGCTCGGCCACCAGGGCCACGCGGCGGGAGGCCTCCACGAGCGCGGCGGTGTCCACGGTGGCGTGGATCGGGCTGGACTCCGGGAACAGGGAGCGGATCTTGGGATACTCGCCGTCCACGAGCACGGAGGTGGTGCGCCGGCCAGCAGAGGCGAAGCCGACCAGGTCCACGCCCTCGGCGAAGCGCAGCTCGAGGCTGCCGGCGCCGCCGAGCGACTTGGCGACCTCGGTGAGGGTGCGGGCCTTGACCAGCAGGGAGGTGGACACCGACGGATCGGCCGGGGTCCAGGTGATCTCCTTCATGGCCAGGCGGTAGCGGTCGGTGGCCAGGAAGGTCATCGTGTCCCCCTCGATCTCCACCTTCACGGCGGTGAGGATCGGGAGGGTGTCGTCCTTCGAGGCGGCAACGGTCACCTGGTGCACGGCGTGGGCGAAGGCGGCGCCGTCCACGGTGCCGGCGACCTCCGGCAGCTCGGGCAGGGCCGGGTACTCGCCCACGGGCATGGTGGCCAGGGAGAAGCGGGAGGACTTGCAGGTGACCAGCACCTTGCCGCCGTCCAGCTCGAGCGTCACCGGGGCGGCCGGCAGCGCGCGGACGATGTCGTTGAGCAGGCGGCCGGAGACCAGGACCTGGCCCTCGGCCTCGATGTCGGCCTCGATGTCCAGGCGCGCGGAGGTCTCGTAGTCGAAGCTGGCGATGGAGACGAGTCCGGCCTCCGCCGTGATGAGCAGGCCGGAGAGCACGGGAACCGGCGGGCGCGGCGAGAGAGAGCGGGCTGTCCAGGAGACGGCATCCGTGAGGATGTCGCGTTCGACGGTGAACTTCACGAGCTCTGCACTGCCTCTCTGGCCTCTCGGTCAGGCCGGTGTACACACTTGGGCGAATCCCTGGAGCCGGTGCGGGCCGGGATTCTACGTCCGACAGGTGCGCATACCGGTCAACGGCGCGCGGGTGGGAAGACGCGTTGATCAGCATAGGCGGTGCGCGTGCTCGCTGTCAGGTCAGGTGACGGTCCTGTGCGGGGAGGTGGACCACATGTGGTGTCCGGTCCGTGCGCAGGGGGCCAGATGTTCCTCGACGAGGAGATCTCCCGAGAGATGAGTAGGGGTGTTAGCACGTGTGGATTCTGTGGAGAACCGCTCCCCGGGCAGCACCCGGGCCGATCCTCCTGTGGGTCCGAGGGTGGATCCGCTCCGTTCGAGGTGTGGGCGGCCCGTGGATTCCCGACGGCGGCCCCTCGCCTGTTCTGCACAGCCTCGCCCTGGCTTGTCCAGAGGACGAGGGCATTCGTCCCGAATCTGTCCACACTCTTCTCCACAGGTGTGATCTGTGCCCGCATGATTCCGCGGATCTTAGGTCAGAGGGCATGTGGATACATGTGGAGACGTGTGGAGATCCGAATGACAGCCGTGTGATTACACGCCGGTAGGACATGGTCCGTCCCCACCCTGCGGATCATCGCCTCAGCGGCCTGTGGGGGCCGATGCCGTGGTGCCCTGGTTGTCCACAGCGGAAGGACCTCTCCACAGGGTTGTCCACAGAGGTGGACAATGTGGACGATCTCTCGAGCGCCGGTTCAGGGTTTCAGTGGCCGCGCTGCTTGCGCTTGATCTCGTTGGTCAGCTCGGTGACCTGGTTGTAGATGGTGCGCCGCTCGGCCATGAGCTCGCGGATCTTGCGGTCGGCGTGGATCACGGTGGTGTGGTCGCGGCCGCCGAGCGCCTGGCCGATCTTCGGCAGGGACATCTCGGTGAGCTCGCGCAGCAGGTACATGGCGATCTGGCGGGCGGTGACCAGCGTGCGCGTGCGGGACTTGCTGGTGAGCTCGTCCATGGTGAGATTGAAGTACTCACCGGTCGCGTGCAGGATCAGCTCCGGCGTGATCTCGTGGACGTCGTCGTCCGTGATGAGGTCCTTGAGCACGTGCTCGGCCAGCTGGATGTCCACGTCCTGGCGGTTCAGGGACGCGAACGCGGTGACGCGAATCAGCGCGCCCTCCAGCTCGCGGATGTTCGTGGAGATCCGGGAGGCGATGTACTCGAGCACCTCCGGCGGGGCGAACAGCCCCTCGGCCTCCGCCTTCTTGCGGAGGATGGCGATGCGGGTCTCGAGGTCCGGCGGCTGGATGTCCGTGATCAGGCCCCACTCGAAGCGGGAGCGAAGCCGCTCCTCGAAGCCGGAGAGCTGCTTCGGCGGCAGGTCCGAGGTGATCACGACCTGCTTGTTGTTGTTGTAGAGCGTGTTGAAGGTGTGGAAGAACTCCTCGACCGTCGCCTCCTTGTCCGCCAGGAACTGGATGTCGTCGATCAGCAGGATGTCCACGTTCCGGTAGACCTGCTTGAACGAGGCGCCCTCGTCATGCCGGATGGAGTTGATGAAGTCGTTGGTGAACTCCTCCGAGTTCACGTAGCGCACCCGCAGGCCCGGGTAGAGGCGGCGGGCGTAATGGCCGATCGCGTGCAGCAGGTGGGTCTTGCCCAGGCCGGACTCGCCGTAGATGAACAGCGGGTTGTACGCCTTGGCCGGCGCCTCGGCCACCGCGTTGGCGGCTGCGTGGGCGAAGCGGTTGGACGAGCCGATCACGAACGAGTCGAAGTGGTACCGCTCGTTGAGGCGGCTGGTCTCCGAGGACGTGGAGGGTGGCCCGGGGGTCGGAGCGCCGGCTCCCGGCAGCCCCTCGCCGCGGTCCTCCCGGCGCTCGGGGGGCGACGACGGCCCGGTCGCCTCGGAACGCCGCTCGTCCTGGCGGGACGGTCCCCCGGGGCCCCCGGACGGGGCGGGGTCGTGGTGGCGGGTGCGCTCGGAAGCGGGACGGCGGGCGTCCACGTCCAGGTCCTCGGCGGGCAGCTGGGCGCGGGCGGACTCGGGGTCCGCGGAACGCGGCGCCGTGGGGGCGTTGAGGGAGGAGTCGATCGAGATCGCGAGCAGCACCTCGTGGCCGAACACGCCGGTCAGCGCGTCCGTGAGCGCACCGGCCACCTGCGGGCCCTGCAGGGTCTCGCGGGTGGTCTCGTTCGGGACGGCCAGCAGCAGGGTGTTGCCGATCAGGCCCTGCGGGCTGGCGAGGTAGACATGTCCCATCTGGCGCGGCGTGACGCGGGAGTCCTCCTCCAGGGCGGACGTGACCTGGGACCAGGACTCGGAGACGGCGGGATCAGACACCAGGGGGTCCTTTCAATGCACGGGCGGAGCCGGGCTGGGGGGAAGGGCCAGGCACGGCGACGGGTCCTCTCGGTGCCCGCAGCTGTGCGCGTTCTTCCCGAGTCTAGTCGTTGTCCACAGGGTTGTGCACAGAAGGTGGACAACTCGGGGTGGTGCTGTGGACAGACGGAGGCGGGCCGCCGTCGTCGTGCGGCTCGGGCCTGTGGGCCGTGTGGATCCGGCTTTCCGGTGCGGGCTCGTGCGGCGGTACGCACCGGACGGAGGAGGGCGAGGGCGGACCCGCCCTCCGCTTGACCGGTCCCCCGGGGCTGACTAGAGTAGCCGGGTCCCCCGGGACGGCTGTGCCGTGCCCGCCGGGGATTTCATGTCAAAGCCCCGCACCGGACTTCCCTCCTGCATGCAGCCTCGCAGGTCAACGGTCGGCGGCAACACAACACGTGGAGAGATCACAGTGACCAAGCGCACTTTCCAGCCCAACAACCGTCGTCGCGCCCGCAAGCACGGCTTCCGTGCCCGCATGCGCACCCGCGCCGGCCGTGCCATCCTGTCTGCCCGCCGCGGCAAGGGTCGCGCCGAGCTGTCGGCCTGAGCGCGGCGCAGCCGGTCCGGCGAGCGGCGTGCTGCCTCGTGACCGACGGGTCCGGACGGCGGCAGACTTCCGGCACATCCGGCGCACCGGTGCCCGTGCAGGGCGCCGGAGCCTGGTCGTCACCGCGACGGCCGACCCGAACGACACCCGGTCCGCGGGTCCGAGCAGCCCTCGGCACCCGCGGGCCGGGTTCGTTGTGTCCAAAGCGGTCGGCGTCGCGGTCGTGCGCAACCGGGTGAAGCGCCGCCTGCGCGCCATCATGGCCGAGCAGATGCGGCAGCCGCTCCTCCAGGGGCGGCCCCTGCTCATCCAGGTGCGCGCTCTGCCGGCCGCCGCCGAGGCGGACTACGCCACGCTCGAGAAGGACCTCGCCGGAGCCCTGCGGCAGGCCGTGCGCAGGTGCACCGCGGACGGTGCCGCATGAGCACGGACGAGGCCATCGGACCCGGCGGAACGCGGACGCTCTCGCCCTACGTGGTGCTCCAGCCGTGCCGTGAGTGGGGACGGGTGCGCGCGCTCCCGTCCACGCTGCTCGGCTGGCTCCTCAAGGCCTACCGGCTGCTCGTCTCACCCCTGTACGGAGACGTCTGCCGCTTCTTCCCGAGCTGCTCGGCCTACGGACTCGAGTCCGTGACCGTGCACGGCGCGGTGAAGGGGACCTGGCTGACGGCCCGCCGGCTCGCCCGCTGCCATCCCTGGAACGACGGCGGCATCGACCCCGTGCCCCCCGGGCACCGATGCTGGGCGGAAGAGGACCTTCCGCGCATCATCCACCTGAACCACCCTCCCCTCCCACCAGATCCCCCGCAGGAGGACTGACACCATGGGCTTCTTTGAAGCGATCCTTCTCCCGTTCCGCTGGCTGATGTCGTGGATCCTGGGCGCCTTCCACACCGTCCTGGAGTTCATCGGCATGCCGGCGGACTCGGGCTGGACCTGGGCGCTGTCCATCCTGCTTCTCGTGATCCTGATCCGCACCCTGCTGATCCCGATCTTCGTGAAGCAGATCAAGGCCCAGCGCGCCATGCAGGCCATGCAGCCGGAGCTGCAGAAGCTGCAGGCCAAGTACAAGGGCAAGAAGGACCAGCTCTCCCGTCAGGCCATGGCCATGGAGCAGCAGGCCCTGATGAAGGAGCACAAGGCGAACCCGTTCGCCGCGTGCCTGCCGCTGCTCGTGCAGATGCCGTTCTTCTTCGCCCTCTACCAGGTCCTCATCGGTGCGCGCGGTGCCGCCGAGGCTGGCGAGGGCATGCACGCCCTCTCCGCGGACCAGATCCGCTCCTTCGAAGGCTCGAAGATCTTCGGCGCCAAGATGTCGGACACCTTCCTCGGGTCCATCGGCGGCGGGAACACCAACGTCAACGTCATCGTCGTCGCGATCATCCTGATCCTGCTGATGTCCGGCCTCATGTTCTACATGCAGAAGATGCTGATGACCAAGAACATGACTGACACCCAGCTGTCCGGCCCCATGGCCCAGACGCAGCAGATCATGCTCTACGGCATGCCCCTGATCTTCGGCATCGGCGGCATCAACTTCCCGATCGGCGTCCTGCTCTACTGGACCTACTCGAACATGTGGGCCGTGGGCCAGCAGTGGTGGATCATCCGCAACAACCCGACCCCGGGCTCCCTCGCAGAACGCGAGCTCAACGAGCGTCGCGCGGCCAAGGGCCTGCCGCCCGTGGGCACGGCACTCCAGGAGCAGAAGGCCCGTGAGGAGGCCGAGACGCAGCGTGTGAAGCGCTCCGGCCAGCGTCAGCAGCCCCAGCGTAAGAACCGCAGGAAGAAGTGACCATGAGCGAGCAGAACACCCCTGACGTGGAGAACGTCGAGCAGGTCGAGGCCACGGCACCCGAGCGGACCGACGTGGTCGACGGTGCCGCAGAGCAGCCGCCGGCCCAGCCGACGGAGCAGGACGGTGACCGACACGGGTCCCATCCGCGTGCGACGGTCGTCGAGCGCCTCGAGGAGGAGGGCGACGTCGCCGCCGACTACGTCGAGGAGCTGCTGGACATCGCGGACCTGGACGGGGACATCGACATCGAGGTCCGCGACGGACGCACTTACGTGTCCGTGCTCACGGACGCGGACGACGACTCCCTGCAGGACCTCGTCGGTCGTCACGGCAAGACCCTCGAGTCCCTCCAGGAGCTGGTCCGCTTGGCCGTGCTGGCCTCCACCGGCCACCGTTCCCGACTCATCCTCGATGTGGCCAGCTACCGCACCCGCCGCGACGCCGAGTTGCGCCGGATCGCCGACGAGGCCGTGGCCGAGGTGAAGGGCGGACGGGGCCCGGTGCACCTGGACCCGATGGGCGCCTACGAGCGCAAGATCGTCCACGACGTGGTGGCCGACGCCGGACTCGTCTCCGAGTCCGAGGGCGAGGGTCCGCGCCGTCATGTGGTGATCTCCACCGATGGCTGACCCCCGCCCGGGCACCCCGGAGGCCCAGGTGGGCAAGGCGCCGGCCCCCGAGGCCGTCGCCCAGCCCGCCCCGCCCCTGCCTGCCGAGCTCGGCACGGCGGCGGCCGAGGTCTTCGGCGACGCCCTCCCCCTGGCCGAGCGGTACGTGGAGCACCTGTCCTCCACGGGCATCGAATGGGGCCTGATCGGGCCCCGTGAGGTGCCTCGGCTGTGGGAACGACACGTGCTGAACTGCGCGGTCGTGGCGGACCTGCTGCCCGAGGGTGCCCTCGTGGCTGACGTGGGCTCCGGAGCCGGACTGCCCGGACTGTGCCTGGCGCTGGCGCGGCCCGACTGCCAGTTCCTGCTCATCGAGCCGCTCGAGCGCCGCGTGGACTGGCTGGACATGGTCGTGGAGGACCTCGGCCTGGAGAACGTGGACGTCATCCGCGGGCGCTCCGAGCAGGTCGCCGGGAACCTGGACGTGGACATCGTCACGGCACGGGCGGTGTCCGCGCTCAAGTCCCTGCTTCCGCTGACGATGCCCCTGCTCAAGGGCCGCGGACAGCTGCTGGCGATCAAGGGCCGCAGCGCGCCCGCGGAGATCACCGCCGCCGCCAAGGCGCTGCGCAAGTACAGTTGTGAGGAACCGGAGATCCTCACCGTCGGCGACGACGTGCTCCCCGAACCGACCACCGTGGTGCGCGTGTTGCCACGGCGCGGTCGGGGCTGAGCCCAGCGGCCGTCGTCGGGAGGACCCAGACGAGAAGTCCAGGGCGGCCTCGGCCGCCCGGGGAGGATGAACCGCATGGCCCAGGAGAACGAGGAGCGCCCCGGCGCGTTCAAGGCGCTGCGTGAGCGCTGGTCCGGCAAGGGCGGAAAGAAGGGCGCGGCCGCGTCCGGCAACCGGCTGAAGCGACAGCGCCTCACCCGCCCCGACCGCACCCGCGTGTTCACGACGTCCAACCAGAAGGGCGGCGTCGGCAAGACCACCACCACCGTCAACATCGCCGCCGCGATGGCGCGGGCTGGGATGCGAGTGATGGTGATCGACATTGATCCGCAGGGCAACGCGTCCACCGCGCTCAACGTCCCCCACTCCTCGGAGGAGGCGTCCGTCTACGACGTGCTGCTCGACGAGATGCAGATCCATGAGGTGGTGCAGGACGCCCCGGATGTGGACAACCTCCAGGTGGTGCCGGCGACCATCGAGCTGGCCGGCGCGGAGATCGAGCTCGTGTCCCTGGTGGCGCGCGAGCAGCGCCTCGCCACGGCACTGGAGCGCTACGTCGCGTGGCGTGAGGAGCAGGGCCAGGAGCGCCTGGACTACGTGTTCATCGACTGCCCGCCGTCGCTCGGACTGCTGACGGTGAACGCCTTCGTCGCCGCGGAGGAGGTGCTGATCCCGATCCAGGCCGAGTACTACGCCCTGGAAGGTCTGTCCCAGCTGTTGAAGAACGTGCAGATGATCCAGAAGCACCTGAACCCGAGGCTCCAGCTGACCACCATCCTGCTCACCATGTTTGACTCGCGGACGAACCTCGCCGTCCAGGTGGCCGAGGAAGTGCGAGAGCACTTCCCGGACGAGCTGCTGCAGACCGCGATCCCGCGCAACGTGCGGATCTCCGAGGCACCGAGCTATCAGCAGACCGTGCTGACCTACGACCCCTCCTCCGTGGGTGCCGCTGCGTACCGGGAGGCAGCGGCGGAGATCGCCAAGCGAGGAGCACCGGACCCGATGTCCTGAACACAAGCCTAGCTGGTTGATTTCTTAGGCGGAACAGCCCGGACATCCGTGGGATGTCCGGGCTGTGTCCGTTTCACGTGAAACCGTGTGCGTGGAGTGGAGCGCGCATGCGGCGGGACTGATCGGTGCGCCAGGAGTGGGCGTCGTGTCCGGTGGTGGGCAGCCACGGGTGGGTGTGTTGGAGTAGCACCGATGGGGGCGCCCACGGTGCGGGCTGGTGTCTGATGCGCCACCCGAACTGCAACCGATGTGAACTCCGTGTGGCGGAAGGGACCGTGGACGGCACCAGGGACTGGGTGCGGCTCATGGCAGTGAGCGGGCCTGGGGTGAGCGGGCTGACAGCCTGCCCGTGTGCGCGCAGGCTGCCCACGTGCGCGCGAGGTGCCGCGGTGTACACAGGGGCTCGCCGCTGCGAGGCAGGGGCCTACCGGCCGGCGGTCGCCGGAGAACGGCTGGGAGACCCAGGCCTGATACCCGCGGCCCTGCGTATGGCGCTTCACGAGCTGGTGTGTCAGCGGGTGGTGGTGTTCGCCACCGTGACCTCGAGTCTGAATCCTCATGAACCTCCTCAGATGATCATGGCGCCCGAAGCGTTCGTGTCCCCTCGTAGCCGTCATAGCTGCCACCATCCGCGCAGAGTGTCTCCGGGGTCAGGCGCAGATCTGACTTCCGGAGGCTGAGTTGTGCGGTTCATCGGAGCGAGGGTCGCAATGGGAGGGACGGCGAGGGTAGGCCCGTGCACAGCGTCAGTGCCCAGGCCACCGCGTTTCAGGTGGGTGACACCCCTCAGGCTGGGGTGCGGTGAACGACTCCACCGGCCGCGATCTGCCGGTTGAATCCTCGGCGACATGGTTGTGGACAACGTCAGTGTGATGTGTGTAAGACGCGCGGGAGTTCTCTCCGATCGCGCTGGTCACGGATGTCAGTGCTCCTCAGGAGCAGTGAAAGCAGCCGATAGCGCTTTTGACAAATGAGACGTTCGAGAGATGATTTGCCGCGGCGCTGGTGTGGCGCTGGGTCCGCTCCTTGTGAATATGTGGACAAGTTCTGTGGATGAAGGGGTGGCGAGGCAGACAGCACGCAGCCGATGAGTCGGCAGGTGAAGGAACGCCAGCACTTTCTGGACTGGCGACAGCGGTGATGGGAGGCGGCCGCGTGTCGAGGGTTCTCGGACCAGCGGAGGCGTCCCCGCCGAGGTTGCATGCCGTGGGGACATGACCGGGGATGGATGGATGGCGACCGAGATCCGTAGCCCCAGGACGTCCGTGACGCTTCACGTGAAACAGCCCCCACCCGCAGAGGTACCGCTGATGCGTCGGAGGGCGGGAGACACACCACAGCCAGGGCGGACGTCGCGGTCAGACCTCGGGTTCGGGCGTGCCGGTGGCGTAGGGAGGAGGCACCCTGTGCCCCTCCCCTGCATGGTTTCAGTATGGTCGGTCGACAGGGTTGTCAGAGTCGGATCCGGCGGGACTAAGGCTGGTGCCAACGTGGAGGGAACTGCATGGGTTGGGCCCGCTGGTGGCCGGATGTGCGGTGACCTGCATTCGGTGAGATTCGCGAGCGCGGACGGTCGCACCAGCTGGCAGCGCCGTATCAACAGGAAGGGGCACATCGCCCACAGCAGCGATAGTCGATGACCAGACTGGTCCTGCGGATGGGGGTGGTCCGCGTTTCACGTGGAACAGGAACCAAGCGAGGCGTGAGGGCGCTCAATCTATGGTCGCGACCACGGCCTGGATGGGCCTCCTCTGACGCATGCGGACACCAGTGTTGGGGGCACCAGGAGGGGAATGCAGACTGCGCGCAGCACTAGAGCCCATACGGGGTTCTATAGACAACGTAAAGTAGTAGTTCTCACTTCAGGGTCACTCAGAGAATGAGAGGGATTGGAGGCTAGATTAGTGGAGATGAGGCTAGGGCGCACCGCATCCGCCAGTAGAAATGACGGCGTCCTGCCAGGCATCTACCGGTGGTGAGGTGTGGTGTTTCACGTGAAACACCATTATCACGAGCGTCGGGGCGTGCCCTCGAGATGCTGTTCCTTGTGCTCTACGACGGCCACATGGACTGGCTAGGCCGGCTCACTCCTCCTCTTGCGCGTGATGTCTGCCGAAGACCGTGGCTACGATCGGTGTCAGGCTTCTACTCCGTACCGCGGTCCTTCAGTCGGAGTGGATGGTACTCGTGGCATGGAGAGACCAGCGAGGTGGAATTACGGGAACGGAAGGGACTCTCCCTCTGGATGAGGAAGCACCCGACGATGTCGCGGCGTCACGTGTTCCCCCTTCGCATGACAGGACCGCCGTTTCACGTGAAACCGAATAGTGCCCGATGGTCCGCGTGTTCGCGTGCTCGTGACGATGATGACTCTCGCGTTCGAAGGGTTCGGGGAATCCACGTCTTCGTTTCGCCTGTCGCCTCTCGCCTGACTCCTGACGCCTCTCCTATGGATGCGGTCGTGGCCGGTGTTCGATCTGATGGATGGGTCCCCCTCTCGGATCGGACCTACTCTCTCCCGGGCAGGTAGGGATCGATCCACTATGGAGGTCTTCCTGAAGGTGCGATACCAAGTGAGGGTGTTTCATGTGAAACATGACCCTTCATGATCGGCGGAACCATGAGTCGTGGTCCTCATGAGAGAGCGCTGACTGCCGACGGACGACTCACAGGCGTTTATGAATGGGTCCCAAGTGACTGAACCGCTCGGTGATCAGGCAGCGACCCCGACGCGTCGAGTGAGCAACAGATGATCGACATTCACGTGCAGGCGAAGCGGGGAATGAGAGGAATAAATGTTCCACGTGAAACGGAGCATCCCCTTGAGCGGCTCATCGTCATGACTCTGAGACGTAACGACCCGACGCGTCCTCGATGGGGCTCGCTTCACCATAGTGGACCAGAGGGCCAGGTCAGACGGTACGGGGCAACTCGGACGTCGGTGTAGGCCAGTCCCCAACGAGAGCGTTCCGGAGAGCAACCCGGTTGGACAGGACACTGTGAGAGTGCGTGGCCGCCGAAGCGGCAGCGATGGGCCTGTGTTTCTTCACAGGCGTGAGTGCCGGCGTCTTGCTTGATGTCGCTCTCAGTCAGGCACAGACAGTAGGATGCTCAATACTCGTGGACACGCCTGGTAGTCATTGATAGTCAGGTCATAGAGGCTTACATGGGGGAAGGTGGCAGACTCGTGTGCCCAGCCGGGACGATGGGCGAGGACCTCAACCTCAAGGCGGCGCACGCTTGCCCACATGTCCATTCTCGGGACAGCCCTGGTGCCGACAGATCGCAGACGCGAGTTTCACGTGAAACTGGAGCATCACCATCAGGCCCAGATTTTCGACCCCGTACGGCGTCGCGACGCTGGATGCGACGTCGCCGAAGACCTGGGCCGGTCTGCATGGCTCTAAGCTATCGGAGGGGAGTGCGCAGCCGCGGTGAGGGAGCGCATTGGCCAAGGCGGGTTGCCACGGGAGTTCCGACAGCTGGCGGGCTGGCCATCGGCGCAAAGAGCCCAACTCCACGGTTGGTTCACTGACGCATGCCCAGGGAGGAGTCAGGCTCCCGCAGTGACCGAGGGAGCAGCACGCTGCGGACGTGTGTTCCTGTTCCGCGTGAAGCTGTGTGTTCCACGTGAAACAGGCTCTCCTGCCGTGGCACGGCTCAGGTCTCCGCATCTACACTGACCGGGACAGAATTCGCTTCAGGAGGACGTGTGAAGAAGACTCGCCGAGGAGGTCTGGGACGAGGCCTCGGTGCCCTGATCCAGAGCACTGCTGACACTGAGGAGACCACAGCGTCTCCATCGACGGACACTGAGTCGGCTACGTCCTCTGAGTCGGCTTCCGCACCGGCGAAGATGAGCTCTGCGTCGAACCGCCGTACGACCTCTGCGGCGGCCGCCGCGTCAGCGTCCGCCTCGCAGGAGTCCCCGGCGAAGACTCAAGCTCCGACGAAAGCGTCCGGGAAGGCATCCTCCACGTCGCCTGGGTCTGCCCGTTCTGCCCGCCGCACGGCGGACAAGAGCACTCCGACCGCGGCGACGTCCAGCGGCACCGGCAACACGTCCTCGTCTGCCAAGAACAGCCGCAAGACCAGTGAGGGCTCGCCCCAGCAGCCCGCCGCGCACGGCAAGGGCAAGGAGAAGGCCGCTGCCGGGAGTGCGGACGGGTCCCCCACCACGAAGTCCTCCTCTGGTGCGAAGAAGACGCAGAAGTCGACCGCGAAGGCATCGTCGGGGGTGAAGACCTCCACCTCTTCCGGGAAGGCCGGCAAGCCGCAGCCGGCGGAGAAGGAGTCCACGGGCACGAAGGCAGATTCCGCACGCAATTCACGCCCCGTCGATGTCTTCTTCTCCTCGCACCGTGGCTCCGGGGAGAACACAGCCTCGGTGGACGTGGATGTGGCGTCGGCCACCAAGGAGTCGAAGGCGAGCACCTCAGGGTCGTCACCCGGGCGTACGGCACGGGCGTCCGCGGCACGGCGAGGACGCCCTTCCATGCCCGCTGTCACCGCTCCGGGCCGCCGGACCGCCTCGGGCACCACGTCCACCGGGCCGGACGCTGGACGCGCCGCACAGAGTACCTCCCAGACGTCATCGGACGTTGCTGCGGAGAAGTCCTCACCCGGTCAGCAGTCCGGTGCCGCCTCTGCTCCCCAGACCGACGAGACTGGCACCGTGTCCACGGACATCGCCGTGCTCCGGGAGCTCAAGGTCACGGACATCCACCCCAATCCGCGGCAGCCTCGTGAGGTCTTCGACGAGGACCACATGGATGAGCTGGTCACGTCCATCACCGAGGTGGGCATCCTCCAGCCCGTCGTGGTCCGCGAGGTGGACGGCCCCACTCCGTACGAGCTGATCATGGGTGAGCGTCGTTGGCGCGCCACTCAGCTGGCCGGACTGGAGACGATCCCCGCGATCGTCCGCCACACCCCGGACGAGGACCTGCTCCGCGACGCCCTGTTGGAGAACCTCCACCGATCCCAGTTGAATCCCCTTGAGGAGGCCGCGGCCTACCAGCAGCTGATGGACGACTTCGAGTGCACGCAGGAGGAGCTCTCCCAGCGCATCGGTCGTTCGCGCCCGCAGATCTCCAATACCCTGCGGCTGATGAAGCTGCCGCCCCTGGTGCAGCGCCGCGTCGCCAACAACACCCTCACCGCCGGCCATGCCCGAGCCCTTCTCGGGCTGACTGATCCGGCGGAGATGGAGCGGCTGGCCCAGCGCATCGTCTCCGAGGGACTCTCCGTGCGTGCCACGGAGGAGGCCGTGGCCCTCGCGCAGGGTGTGCGTCAGGCGGCACCGGCGGCTCGTCGTCGCAGCGAGCCGACCCGCCATGAGCGCCTGGACTACTTCGCCACCGCCCTCACCTCCCGCCTCGACACCCAAGTCAAGATCACCCTGGGCAAGCGCAAGGGCAAGATCGCCATCGACTTCGCCTCCGTCGAGGACCTGAACCGGATCATGGAGCTGATCAACGGGGACGACGAGCAGAAGTGAGCTGACGCGCCCCGGTGAGGGGACGTCGTCGTGGGGAGCGGTGACCGGACCGCACATCCCGCGCCCGCACCACATGAAAGGACCGTTCAGAATGACACTGATGTCATTCTGAACGGTCCTTGCTCTTTCGCATCTGACCAGTGCATTCCCCCAGGGACGACGAAGGCCGCCTCCCCACCAGGGGAAGGCGGCCTTCAATACCTCAGGAGCATCACACGAAACGTTCGTGACGCACCTCGGTGCCGGATCAGCCGAGAAGGTCGGAGAACTCCTCCACCAGGGCCTGCTTCGGCTTCGCACCCACAGACTCCTTGACCTTCTGGCCATCCTTGAATGCCACCACGAGCGGGATCGAGGTGACGCCGAACTGGGCGGCGGTGGCCGGGGAGTCGTCCACGTTGACCTTGGCGACGACCACCTTGCCCTCGTGCTCGGCGGCGACCTCCTCCAGGACCGGGCCCAGCATGCGGCACGGACCGCACCACTCGGCCCAGAAGTCCACGAGGACGGGCAACTCGGAGTCCAGGACCTTCTCCTGGAAGTCGGCGTCCGTGACATTGATGGTGCTCATGCGTGTCTCCTTACGGGTTCGTTGGCTTCTGTCCTCCACAGGGCGTTCAGGCCCTCTGGGAGGTCTCAGGCCGGATTGGCGTCGGACTCGGGACCGGCGGGGGCGGCCTCCTCGACGTCCAGGACGTCGGCCAGGTAGTGCTCCACGTCCTGTGCCGCCACGCAGCCGGAGCCGGCGGCGGTGATGGCCTGGCGGTAGGTGTGGTCAGTGACGTCTCCGGCGGCGAACACACCGGGGACATTCGTACGGGAGGACGGGTGCTCGATCCGGATGGTGCCGTGCTCGGTGAGCTCTAGCTGCCCCTGCACGAGGTCCGTCCGCGGGTCGTGGCCGATCGCGATGAACAAGCCCGTGGCGGCCAGCTCGCGCTGCTGCCCGGACACGGTGTCCTCGAGCAGCAGGGAGCTCAGCTTGTCCTCGCCGCGGATCTCGGCGACCTTCGTGTTCCAGTGGAACTCGATCTTCTCGTTGTCCATGGCGCGCTGCGCCATGATCTTCGAGGCGCGCAACTCCTCCTTGCGGACCAGCACGTGGACCGTGGAGGCGAACTTGGTGAGGAACAGCGCCTCCTCCATGGCGGAGTCGCCGCCGCCGACCACCGCGATCTCCTGGTCGCGGAAGAAGAAGCCGTCACAGGTGGCGCACCAGCTGACGCCGTGCCCGGACAGACGCTCCTCGCCCTCCACACCGAGCTTCCGGTAGGCGGATCCGGTGGTGAGGATGACCGCATGGGCCTTGATCTGAGAGCCGTCGCCGAGGGTGAGGACCTTGGGGTTCGAGGTGAGGTCCGCCTCGGTGACGTCGTCGAACACGATCTCCGTGTCAAACCGGCGGGCCTGGCCCTCCATGGCGGCCATGAGTTCGGGACCCATGATGCCCTCGGCGAAGCCCGGGTAGTTCTCCACCTCGGTGGTGTTCATCAGCTCGCCACCGGCGGTGACGGCACCGGCCACGAGCACGGGCTCCAGGTGGGCGCGCGCAGTGTAGATGGCGGCGGTGTAGCCGGCGGGGCCGGAGCCGATGACGGCGACGTTGCGCACCGTGTCGGTCGAGGGGGTGTCGGTCACGGGTTCCTCCAGGGGATTCTCTGTCGGTGCTGGTCGCCCCGCCGGCCGCTCAGCGGCGCGCAGGGCTCACGTGTCTGGTCAACGGGCCCGGCGGGCCCGGTATTCCGTGCCGCGGAGGGGACGACGACGGCCCCCTCCTCGGTCTGTCCGCCGCGGTGGGCGAGTGGCTCACTCGACGGTGATCTCGGACAGGCGCAGGCCGTAGGCGTACTGGCTGTTGTCCAGGGTCAGCTGAGGCAGCTCGGTGACGGTCACGACGACGTACTTGGCATCGCCCTGCTCGTCCGTGATGTCCACCTCGGCCTTGCCGTCCACGAAGGTCCCCTCGCCGCCGCGGCGCAGGTCGCCCAGCTCTTCGTCGCCGGCGAGGCCGATGGCGATCTGGCCGCCGGTGCTGGCCAGGGACTCCACGGTCACCGTCGAGACGTCGCGGGGCTCCTCGAGCTCCACCACGAAGTTCATGCTGCGGGTGTAGCCGCCGAAGTTCGGGCGCTTGTAGGAGTAGCTCTGCCAGACGGTGTCCGGGTCGCCGTCGATGATCCGCGGCAGCTCGTTGTCGTGCTGGGACTCCAGTGTCGGGTTGTCCGGGACCGTGCGGTAGATGTCCACCAGCGCGGCCGGCTCAGCGGGTGCGGCATCGTCCTCCGACGGCGACGCCGAGGGGTCCTCGGAGGGCGAGGCGCCGTCGTCGCTGGGCTCCGTGGACTCGGCGGGGGTGGCGGTGGCCTGGTTGTCGTCCGGCACGGCGCCGCGGTTGCCGTTCAGCAGGAGGAAGCCGACGATCAGGGCGGCGGCGAGCAACAGGACCAGCAACAGGGCGACGAGCCAGCCGGCCCCGCCCTTCTTCCGGTCGCGCCCGTCGCGGGCGTCACGGTCCTGCGGATCACGGGGGTCGCCCGCACCAGGACGGTCCTCGGTATGGGCGCGGCCGACCGGGGACTGCTCCCGGTCCGTGACCTCGCGGCCGGGGCGGTCCGTGCCGCGGGAGGCATCGGAGCCCGTCCGGGCGTCCCCCGCGTCCTTCTTCGCGGCGCCGGCGGCCGCGGCGCCTCCGGCGACGGCGGTCGCGCCGGCACCGGCTGCAGTGGCCGCAGCCAGGGCACGGCGGGGTGCCGGGCGCACGCGGCGCGGGGCGGCCGGGGAGTCCTGCGGGTTGGACGACCCGGGGGTCGTGCCCTCGGCGTCCCGCGGAGTCGTCGTCCGCGGTGCGGAGCCTCCCGCCGCGGGGTCCTCCCGATCACGCGTGCGGTCCCCGGCGTCGGCGACCGATCCCGCAGTCACGGTCGGGACGGGGGCGGTGGAGGTGTCCTCCGCCGCGGCCTCGCGGCGGCGGTCGGCCTCGCGCTGCCGCATCTCGGCACGCTCCTCGGCCTCGCGGGCCTCGCGGGCCTCGCGGGCCTCGCGCTCTTCACGCTCGGAGCGTTCGGCCGCGCGACGTTCGGCCTCGGCCCGTTCGTGACGCTCCTCCTCCTCGATCTGGCGGGCACGGCGACGTTCCAGCTCCGCGGCCTCCTGCTCGCGCCGGCGCTCCTCCTCCTGGCGGGCGCGCTCGGCCTCTGCGGCGCGGCGGCGCTCCTCCTCCTGGCGGCGCTCCTCCTCGGCCTCTGCGGCGCGGCGGCGCTCCTCCTCGGCCTTGCGCTTCTCCTCCTCCTGGGCCTTCGCGGCCGAACCCGCCGCGGCCAGGGCGGACGCGCCGGCGGCCTCGCGCGCGGCAGAGCCGTCCGAGGAGGAGTTCATCCGCTCGGACAGGCGGTCCGAGAGGCGGTTCAGGAAGCCGGGACGGCGGGAGTGCTGCTCCTGGTCGGCACGGAGGCGTTCGTCGAGTTCGGTGTAGTAGGCCTCGTCGTCGTCGTACTCGTGGGCCTCGGCGTCACGGGAGGAGCCGAAGATCTCCGAGCCGAGGGTGTCCGTCTGGAACGGCTCGACGTAGGTCTCCTGCGGATAGGCCAGCCCCAGCAGCACGTCCGGGTCCGGGTTGCCACCGGCGATCAGGTAGGTGTGCCCCTCGGACAGGCCGAGGTCCAGCACCTGAATGTCGTCCTGACGCTCGCCCGTGGCCAGTTCGCGGGCCGAGGAGGCGACCTGCGTCGCGTTCTCCAGGGAGGCGACGAGCACCGTCACGCGGCGGTTCAGGACCTGGTCCAGGCCCGTGAACACCAGATCCTGGTCGGCGGAGGTCACCACATGATCGGTGATGCGGTAGCGACCACCGAGCACGGATCCGACTTCGATCGACTGGGGCACGGGATTCCTCTCACAAGACGGCTGCGCCGTGGACCCCTCCGGGGGACGGCCCTGTGCGCATTTCTCCCCATCCTAGAGCCAGTGACCGCGAACACCAGGGAGGAGGGAGTGCGAGATCAGCGGACGCCGAGCACGCGGCCGAGCGCCGGAATGCGAGCCGCCAGCGGCCGTGCCGCCATCTCCAGCTCCGGCATCCTCAGCATGCGCAGACCGATCACGTAGACGAGGCCCATGACCGTGCCGGCCACCGCACAGGTGACGATTGCGTTGAGGATGGAGTCCCAGGCGAACCCGCCGGAGTAGCCGCCGAGCAGCCACACGGCCACGCCGCCCACGATCCCGGCCACGCCCGCGGCCAGACCGGTCTTCGCATGGGCCTGGACGACGCCGGCGACGTCGTAGTCGCCGAACCGGCGGACCACCAGCACGTGCGAGGCCAGGAACGTGTACACGTGGGACAGGGTGCCCACCGCGGCGATCCAGTACGCCAGCGACCAGTCGGGCAGATAGAGGGCACCGGCGTAGGCCAGCACCAGCATGCCGAGCGCGGAGGTCACCTGGATGACCATCGGGGTCTTCGCGTCCTCCGCGGCGTAGAAGGCACGCATCAGGTAGAACCCGGCGGACCGGAACGGCAGGCCCACCGCCAGGATCAGCAGCACCTGACCGATCGCGATGCCCGCCGGCAGGGCGGTCTCCGCCGCCGAGCCGAAGATGCGCCCGAGCGGTCCGGCCAGGATGATCATCGCCACAGTGGAGAACACCAGGGGCACGGAGAAGGCCCGCAGGCCCTGCCCGGTGGTGCCGCGCACCGCGTCCATGTCCCGGTCGCCCACCGAACGGGCGAGCCGGTTGAACAGCACGGTGGCCATGGACACCACGAACACCGAGTGCGGCAGGATCGCGATCAGCATGGCCATGTTGTAGGCATTCAGGCCGGGGATGGCGGCCTGGGCCATGGCCTCGGACCAGCCCTCGGTGCCCGGCGCGCGGGAGGCCGCGTCCGCACGGGCGGCGGTGGCGCCGGTGATGATGCGGGCGCACAGCAGGTTGACCGTGTTGCCGATCAGCATGGTGAACAGGGTGAACCCTGCCAGGGCACCGGTCTGGCGCAGGCCGATGCCCTTCCACCCGAACCTCGGCCGCAGGCCGAGGCCCAGACGGCGCAGGGGCAGGAAGAGGATCAGCGCCTGGGCAACGATGCCCAGGGTGTGGCCGCCGGCCAGGATGACGGTCTGCGTGGTGGTCCACTCCGCCAGCTGGTCCCCACCGGCGTAGCGGCCGAACATCACCAGGTACAGGACGATCGCGGCGATCGCCACCACGTTGTTCAGCACCGGCGCCCACATGTAGGCGCCGAACCGGCCGTTCGCGTTGAGCACCTGACCGGCCACCGCATACACGCCGTAGAAGAACACCTGCGGCAGCGTCCATAGCGCGAAGACGGTGCCCAGGGCGAGCATCCCGGGAGTCCAGTTGCTCGTCAGGCCCCACATGATCGGCGCCGCCGCCATGGTGAGGAGCACGGTGAAGCCGGCCATCACCAGCACCACCAGCGTCATCAGGCGGGAGGTGTAGTCCGCGCCGCGGTCGGCGTCCTTCGCGTGCTTGATCAGCTGCGGCACCAGCACCACGTTGAACACGCCGCCGGCCAGCAGCATGTAGATCACGTTCGGGATGGTGTTCGCGGACTCGAACACGTCCGCCACCAGGGCGGTCGAGCCGATCGCCACGGTGAGCAGGGCGGCACGGACGAAGCCGAGGACACGGGAGAGCAGGGTGCCGGCCGCCATGATCGCGGACGACCGCGCCATGTTCTTCTCCCCGGCGGGGACGTGGTCCCGCTCCGCGGATCCGGCCCCGGCACGGTCCCCCCCGCCGGCGTCGCCGGCGTCGTCCGCCACGGGCAGCGGGCCCGTGGCGGGCCCGGGATCCCCGACCACATCGGTGGGCGAGGTGGCCACGGGCGCCGTGGTGCCGTCGTCGTGGTTCTGGTGCCGGCCGGCGGCGGAGGAGTGGGTGCTCATGACTCGATTCCGGAGAGAGGGGTCAGGAGGCGGCGTCAGCCGTCTGCGGGGAAGTGCTGGTGGACGATCCTACGGGCGAGGTCCACGATCCGGCGCTCGTTGGCGAAGGACAGGCGGCGGCCGACCTCCTCCAGGCGGACCCAGGCGACGTCCACGGCCTCCTGGTCCGGGTCGTTCTGAGTGGTCAGCTCGCCGCCGGTGGCGCGGAGCAGGTAGTGGTGCACGGTCTTGTGCACGCGGTGGCGGGACACGGTGAACCAGTAGTCGATGGAGCCGAGGGGCTCGAGGATCTCCCCGGCGATGCCGGTCTCCTCCTCGACTTCGCGGGTCGCGGCCTCGCGGTGGTCCTCCCGACCCTCGGGGTGGCCCTTGGGCAGGCACCACTCGAGGCGGCCGCCGCGGTTGTAACGGGCGATGATCGCGACCTCGAGTCCGTCGCGGTGCCGGCGGATCACGATGCCGCCGGCCGAGACCTCCTCCACGGTCGGCAGAGGTGTGGAGGACACCCGAGGCCGGTGGCCTGCAGGCGGGCCCGGCACCGGCGTGGGCGGATCCTGACGCCGCATCCGGCCGACCACGGCGGAGGGCAGGGGTGCCCCTCGGCGCTCGGGTCGGTCAGGGCGGGTCATGCCTTCAACTTTAGCGTCAGGCGTCCACGTCGCACGCTGGTCCGCCCTGGCGCCCCCGAGGCGCTCGGCCGCAGCCCGCGGGTGCGGGCGACGGCGCGGCCTCCGCCCCGGGCGTGCCGCTGCGACCGCTGCGCGTGCAGTGCCCTGTCTGCTCCCCGGGCACCGTCCCGGTCGCGGTTCTCTGGCACCCTTGTACTCATCATGAGCTCCTCCTCGCCGCGCGTCCCCCTGCCCTCCGGCTTCCCTGAGGGCGCCTCGCTGCCCGCCGTCGTCATCGAGCTGGGCGAGAGGTTCGCCGCGGCCGGCCGGGAGCTGTCCCTCGTGGGCGGACCGGTGCGCGACCTCTTCATCGGCCGGGACTCCGGCGACCTGGACTTCACCACGGACGCGGACCCGGACGCGATCGAGGCGATCGGCGCCGGATGGGCGGACGCCGTCTGGGACGTGGGACGCCGCTTCGGCACCATCGGGTTCCAGAAGGACGGCTGGCAGCTGGAGGTCACCACCTACCGTGCCGAGCAGTACGACCCGACCTCGCGGAAGCCGCAGGTGGCCTTCGGCGACAGTCTCGACGACGACCTGGTCCGCCGCGACTTCACCGTCAACGCGATGGCCCTGCGGCTGCCGGCGATGGAGCTGGTGGACCCGCACGGCGGCGTGCGGGACCTCGCCGCAGGCCTCCTGCACACCCCCGGGACCCCGGAGGACTCCTTCTCGGACGACCCGCTGCGCATGATGCGCGCCGCCCGCTTCGCCGCCCAGCTTGGCCTGCAGGTCGCGGACGAGGTGGAGGCCGCCATGACGGACATGGCCGAACGCATCGACATCATCTCCGCCGAGCGTGTCCGCGAGGAGCTGGTGAAGCTGATCTGCGGCGCCGACCCGCGCCGCGGACTGGACCTGCTGGTCCGCACCGGCCTGGCCGAGCGCATCCTCCCGGAGCTGCCGGCCCTGCAGCTGGAGACCGACGAGCGCCACCGCCACAAGGACGTCTACGCCCACTCGCTCACCGTGATGGAGCAGGCGATCGCGCAGGAGGAGCGCTACTCGCCGCACTCCCCGGACGTGGTGCTGCGCCTGGCGGCCCTCCTCCATGACATCGGCAAGCCGGCCACCCGTCGCTTCGAGAAGGGCGGTGCGGTGAGCTTCCGCCACCACGAGGTGGTCGGCGCCAAGCTGGTCCGCAAGCGCCTGCGCGCCCTGAAGTTCGACAACGAGACCATCAAGGCCGTCACCCGCCTGGTGGAGCTGCACATGCGGTTCTACGGCTACGGGGATGCCGGCTGGACCGACTCCGCGGTGCGCCGCTACGTCCACGATGCCGGCCCGGTCCTGGACCGCCTGCATGCCCTCACCCGCTCGGACGTCACCACCCGGAACAGGCGGAAGGCCAACCGCCTCGCCCACGCCTACGACGACCTCGAGCGCCGCATCGCCGAGATCTCCGAGGCCGAGGAGCTCGCCGCCGTCCGCCCGGACCTGGACGGCGAGCAGATCATGGGACTGCTGGGCATCCGCCCCGGCCCCCTGGTGGGACGTGCCTACCGGCACCTGCTGGAGTGGCGCCTGGACGAGGGCCCGCACGATCAGGACGTGGCCGAGGCCGAGCTGCGCCGCTGGTGGGCGGAGCAGCCGGAGTCGCGGGAGGACGCCGGGGCCTGACGGCCGTCCGTCGCCCGCTGTCGATCACTGTCCGCTGAACGACTGCACTGCAGAGTCGGTAGTCAGACGGCGACCATGGCCTCCGACTGACTACCGAACCTGCTCCGACGTGCCGTTGCTACAGGAACGCCGCGCTCACGTGGCTGGAGGAGCGTCCAGCACGGAACGGAACCTGCCCCGGTTGCTCATGGCCACAGCCAGGACAAGGGTAAGGACTGCGACGATGTAAAGAACGCCGATGACAGGTCCTTGCGCCTCCCAGGTGTGGGGGACCTGCAGGAGTGCCAGGCCCCCCAGGGGAAGGTAGAACCAGTCTGTGAGTTGCCGGACGGGCTTCTTGTCGCGCGCGGAGGGGACACGGGTCACGAGAAACAGGCCTCCTTTACCTCGTTGATGCCGATGATCTCAGCGAACAAGCCGCCGGATGCGGCCATGGCGGCGTTCCACTTCGCCTGTGCACCGTGGGCAGAATGATAGGCCCGCCAGATGATCTCGATGCCGCGGCGCACGCTGCCGAAGCGCTTGACGAGCTTGTATGCGACTGCAGCACCAGCGCCCCAAGGCGTGAATGTTGCTCCGACTGTGGCGATGCATACAGTCCACTCCCATGCGGTTGCGGGGTCTGCAACGACGGGGAAGGTCGTGTCAGATGAGGGGGTCACCGTCTGGATGAGTCGATTCCCCGTGACGGTGAAGTGGGTGTCAACCGGCATTCCCGCTGCATCGACAGCCCACGGCTCTTCCACGGTGCCGAACTCCTCGTCGTTCGCGTCTCGAATGGAGACGGAACCGTCTGGTTGCAGGCTCAACGATGCGCCCGCGGGAAGATTGAAGGCGAACTCGTATTCCGTGGGCGACGATGCATCGTTCATGACGATGAGTGTCTGCTCTCCGGAGGTCGTGTCGTACGTCACGAGGTCGCTGGAACCCAGGGTGGTCGCCGCCAACACATTGGTGGTCTCGTCCACGAGCTGCTCCGGCGCTAGATCCAGGGCGTCTCGAGGCGTATCGGTCGTTTGTCCCGGTGTCCCGCGTCAAGTAGTTGGCAGGATTTCCTTGGTTTTGAATGTCGGGGTGGTGGGGTCGGCCAGTCCTAGGTGTACCTCCTTGGGTCGGTTCCATGCGATGGCCTCGTGAGGCCGGAGCTCGTTGTACTCGATCCGGTATTCCTCGGCCCGCTGGGCGAGCACGAGTGCGTCGTCGATCTCATCGAGGTAGAGCCGTTCGTACTTCAGCGTGCCGAAGCCGCGTTCGCGGGATCCGTTCTGTTCCGGGGTCTTCACTCGGGTCCGCACGTGGTGCAGTTCGGGGTGGGCGGCGATGAAGGACTCGACGCGGAAGGACCTAAACGGGCCGCCGTTGTCCGTCACGATGGTCACCACCGGGCCCAGCTCACCGGTCTCGGGATCGACGGGGCAGGCCTCGATCAGCGGGTGGCCGAACATGGCCTCGTAGTCAGCCAAGGCCAACTCGATCGCGTCGATCGCGTCGTGCTGGTTCCCGGTCGGCGAGACGTGGAAGGGGTGCTCGTACTTGGACCAGTAGTCCCGACATCCAGCCAGCCGCCAGGTCCCTCCGGTGGTGGTCTCGAACTCGGAGAAGTCCAGCTGCCAGACCTGGTTCGGGCCCGAAGGCTCGGTGGCGAACGCGGCCTTGCGCCGCTCGGCCAGCATTCGCCTCTCCCGCTGGTACTGCGCGGGCAGAATCAGCCCCTCGTCGCGCAGGATCCGCAGCACGGTCGCCTCGGAAACCACATGCCCGTCGTGGCGGACCATTGCCCAGATCTTCCGATGCCCCCACGCCGGATGGGCCAGCGCGTGCTTGACCACCAGTTCCCTGGCGGCCTGCCGTCCCGGTTGCGGCCACGGTCCCTTCACCACCGTCCCGGTGCGGGCCTTGGCCTGCCAGCGGCGCCAGGTCCGCTCGGGCATGTCGAAGAGCTGGCAGAACCTCGCGGTCGACATGCCCGCTTCCACGCGGATCACCTCGAGGTCCTCGAAGGGCCCAGCCGGCCCTCCGCGGACTTCTTCCACACCCTGGCCTCCAGGTGTGCCTCGCCCAAGGCCTGGGTCAGCTCGGCGACCTCGGCCTCCAGCTGTTCCTCTCGGGAGGATGGTCCGGACCTGCCGGCCACCAGGGCGGTCTTGCCGGCTTCCAGGAACTCGGCCTTCCACCGTCCGATGGACTGCTCACTGACTTTCTCCTTGCGTGCCGCTTCGGCGATGGACATCTCGCCGGCCAGCACGCTCAGCACTATCCGGGTCTTCTTCTCCGCCGGAATCGAGGGTGGTCTACCCATGTCTGACTCTCCTTCAGGACCTACATAACGGCCCTGCCACTAAGTCTGACGCGCGACAAACACCACCATGAAGGACCTCATCGTCGAGGCCGTGGAGAAGACATACCCCGCTAGCTAAATACCTGTATGCCTACATAAGCACATAGTCATAGAGGTACATGCCTACACGGACAGTGTGTGGGGTCGCTTGAACCGCGGATTACTGAAGGCCCTGCTCGAACGCCCGCCCCAGCACAAGACGGTGGGCCAACCTCCAAGGGAGGCTGGCCCACCAGGTTCAGCAACGGATCAGGACAGGCGCACCTTGATGGGCGTCCCTTCGCTGACGTGCTGGGCGTAGACGCTATGACACCACCCCGGGTATTTCCGTGGTATTGGCATGCTTTGCATCCTTCCATTGGATTAGATCGTCTACTAGAACCAGGGCGATTCAGCCGCAGCCACCACTTCCAGAGGGGCCGGGGCCTCAGCAGGTTGCGATGCTCTGCAGACCGGCGGCGCCCAGACCGACGATGGCCCCAGCAGCAACTCCGGGAATTCCCCCCACGAGGCCCTGGGCGGCGCCAATTCCGGCCCCCCAGAATACATTCGCAGCTGCGCAATCCTGATCGACAGACATGGGGGATGCACCCCCAGGCGCGGTCGTGTCCTTAGATGACACACCATTCTGATGCATCCGGATGGTCTTGCCGTTATTCTCCACTTCATAGCGGACGGTCATGGCGTCGTTGAGATTGGTGGCAGCAATCTCAGTCCCCATAACTTCGCGTACATTTCCCGATGTATCTCGAATGACGACTTCACCCGCGTCATTGAGCTCCGCTTCAGCCGCGGTGAGGTCGAAGCGCACATGGGGGTCGAGGCTGTCCGTCTCTAGGGTGGCCGTATAACGGGCCGTCCCATCGTGGGCTGTCGTGGCCTGGCTCTGAGAAGTGGCGGTGCCACCCCCGGCGAGGGTTGAGGCCTGCGCCGGCACTCCCGTGAGAATCAGGGCGGCCGTGCCAACTCCAGCGAAAACATTCAAAATAAATTTCTTCATTACACTCTCCCCTTCGTTACTGCAAAAGTACTGATAGGAGTACTCGATGTCAACGGCTTATAGATTACTTATCTATGGTGTTCTGATCGCGTCCTGAGATACTGAACATGATAGCCCCGAAGGGGATCACCCAGATGGACCAGAGCGAGTCAGCCAATGTCCTACTGTCTTCTATAGTAAATCGAATACTTTCGGAGATTATCAGCAGTGTCAATCCCATGAAAGCACCAACAATCAAGCGCCTAATATTCATGCAGTTCACCTCAAGTGCTCTGTGGTATAAATAATGTATCTTGGTCTTCTAACGTAGACGAGATTTTGGATGTAGTCAAGCCTAGATGACCCGAATGTTTCGACGCCGAGAGGTTGCGTCGAGGCTATGTGTCGCTCGGGGGCTGGTGCGTGGGGCATTGATACAACACTCTTTATGTGGCTCTTCACAATCCAGGGTGTAGCGGTGGGGTGAGCGGGATCGGCGCGTCGGTGCGGGTGTCCCGCGTCAAGTAGTTGGCAGGATTTCTTTGGTTTGAAATGTCGGGGTGGCTGGGATCTCTTCGGACTGTCCCGCGGTGGAAGAATGGGGGCATGAACGATGCGCAGATCGCCGCCGCCCACACGCCCGCCCCGATCGCCGAGATCGCAGCCCGTGCGGGGATCGACGAGGACCTGCTGATCCCGTACGGCCGCCACATGGCGAAGGTGGACGTGCACGCGATCGACGCGCCGCGCACCGGCCGGGTGGTGCTGGTCACCGGCATCAGCCCGACCCCCGCCGGGGAGGGCAAGACCACCGTCACCGTGGGCCTGGTGGACGGGCTGAACCTGGTGGCCGAGGAGGAGGACGCCCCGGCGTCGATCGCTGGCCGCACCGCCATGGCCGCGCTGCGCGAGCCCTCCTTGGGCCCCGTGTTCGGCATGAAGGGCGGCGCCACCGGCGGCGGTTGGTCCCAGGTGGTCCCGATGGAGGCCATCAACCTGCACTTCACCGGTGACTTCCATGCCCTCACCAGCGCGCACAACCTGCTCTGCGCCCTCGTGGACAACCACATCCAGCAGGGCAACGAGCTGGGCATCGACCCGCGCACCGTCACCCTCAAGCGTGCCCTGGACATGAACGACCGCACGCTGCGGGACGTGGTGACCGGCCTCGGCGGTCGCACCCAGGGCGTGCCCCGCGAGGGCGGCTTCGAGATCACCGTGGCCACCGAGACCATGGCCGTCTTCTGCCTCGCCCAGGACCTGGCGGACCTCAAGCGCCGCCTCGGCGAGATCACCGTGGGCTCCACCTACGCCGGCGAGCCGGTGACCGCCTCCCAGATCGGCCCGCACGGCGCCCAGGGCGCCATGGCCGTGCTGCTGAAAGACGCGATCGCGCCGAACCTCGTGCAGACCCTGGGCGGCACCCCGGTGCTGGTCCACGGCGGCCCCTTCGCGAACATCGCCCACGGCGCGAACTCGGTGATCGCCACCCGCACGGCCCAGCGCCTGGCGGACGTGGTGGTGACCGAGGCCGGCTTCGGCGCGGACCTCGGCGGCCAGAAGTTCATGGACATCACCTCCGTGGCAGGGCAGTTCCCGCCGGCGGCGATCGTGGTGGTCGCCACCGTCCGTGCCCTGAAGCTGCAGTCCGGCATGGCGCTCGCCGACGTGAAGGCCGGCGTGGCGAAGGTCGCCGAGCGCGACGGCCGCGACGAGCAGGAGGTCCAGGACGCCCACCTGGCCGCCCTGCGCTCCGGAGTGGCCAACCTCGCCCGCCACGTGGAGAACATGCAGGCCTACGGGGCCCCCGTGGTGGTGGCCGTGAACCGGTTCGCCGAGGACACGGATGCCGAGCTGGAGTGGCTCGAAGGCTGGTGCCGCGAGCAGGACCTCGCCTGCGCCGTGGCCGACGTGTGGGGCCGAGGCGGCGAGGGCGCCCGCGAGCCGGCCCGCACCGTGGCCCGCGCGCTGCCGGCGCCCGGGGACGACGCCCCCGTGCTGAGTGGCCTGTGGACCGAGGGCATGACGGTGCAGGAGCGCATCCAGGCGGTGGTGGCGAAGACCTACCGCGGCGCGAGGGCCGAGTTCACGGCGGCGGCCAAGCGTCAGCTGGCCGAGATCTCCCGCCGCGGGCTGGACCACCTGCCGGTCTGCATGGCCAAGACCCAGTACTCCTTCTCGGACGACCCCACCGCCCTGAACGCCCCGGAGGGCTTCACCGTCACCGTCCGCGAGGTGACCGCCAAGACGGGGGCGGGGTTCGTCGTCGCGCTGACGGGAGCGGTGATGACCATGCCCGGCCTGCCGAAGGCCCCGGCCGCGGACCGCATGGACGTGGACGATGCGGGGAACATCACGGGGCTGTTCTGAGCAGACTCTCAGGACGGCGCTGACCAGCGTGATCCTGCGGCCCAGACGGGGCCTCGCCCACGCGCGCACGCGAAGCGAGACCTATTCGCAACCATGGCAGACTGTGTCGTGAGTGGCGAAACCACGCCGGAAGGTTCAGGCTAGATGACTGTGTCGAGTCCTCTTTCAGCTTCCCCGGCGAGGACGCGCGGCGCCCAGTCCACCCCCGGCAGCGGAGCGGGCCACCATGCCCCCCGCCCCGGCACCCGTGTGAGCAAGGGCCCCGGTCGCGTCCCTGCCCTGGACGGCCTGCGCGGCATCGCCGTGCTCGCCGTCCTGGCCTTCCATGCCTGGCCCGCCCTGTTCCCGGGCGGCTTCGTGGGCGTCGACATGTTCTTCGTGCTGTCAGGATTCCTCATCACCGTCGGCCTGGTCCGGCAGATCGACTCCGGCCACGGGGTGAACCTCGGCTCGTTCTGGATGCGACGCATCCGCCGCCTGGTCCCCGCGCTGATCCTGGCCCTCGTGGGCTCCACCGCGCTGGCCTGGCTCGCCGTCTCCGAGTTCCCCGCCGGCCTGCGCCGCGAATGGCTCGGCGCCCTCACGTACACCAGCAACTGGCTGATGATCGTGGACGGCAACGACTACTTCAACGCCGCCACTCCGCCCCTGTTCGAGCACCTCTGGTCCCTGGCCATCGAGGAGCAGTTCTACGTGGTGTGGCCGTTGCTGATCCTCGGCATCCTGCTGCTGTGCTGGCCCAGGAAGGGCACCGCCAGGTCGGCTCGTGGGGCGGACGCCCTGCGCATGGGGATCGTGCTCGCCCTGGCGATCGCCTCCGCCGTGGGCATGGCGGTCGGACAGCTCTCCGGCGCCCCCACCACCCGCATGTACTTCGGCACGGACACGCACGCCTTCGGCCTGCTGTTCGGCGCCACCGTGGCCCTCGCCCTGACTCATGTGGCACGTCCCGAGCAGGGCGGCAGGAAACCGGCCACCGGCACGGTCCGCACGGGCCTCGCATGGGCCGGACTGGCCATTTTGACGGTCTCGTTCTTCGTGGTGGACGGCACCGCCGCCTACACCTACCTGGGCGTCCTCGCCCTGCTGTCCGCCCTGGTTGCACTGCTGGTGCTCCATGTGGTCCAGGGCAACCGCCGCGACTCGCTGTCCCGGGCCATGTCCGGTGACTTCTTGGGCTGGTGGGGCCGCCGCTCCTACGGCGCCTACCTGTGGCACTGGCCGCTCCTGGTGATCATGCGCGTGCTCGTCCCGGCAGACGCGCCGCAGTGGGTCGAGCCGCTCGCCGCCGGCCTGGTCGTGATCCTGACCGCGCTGATCGCCGAGGCCTCGGCCCGCATCGTGGAGGAGCCGATCCTCCACCACGGCTTCCGCGCCACCTTCCGCTCCTGGGGCAAGGGCATCAAGGCCGCCTGGACCGGCTCCGGCGTGCGCGCCGGCGGCCGGGGACGGGCGGGGCGCCGCGCCGCCGGTGCCGGCAAGGCCTTCGTGGCCGTCGGTGCCGCTGCCCTGCTTGCCGTCCCCGTGGCGGCAGGAGCAGCCCTGGTGCATTCGCCCAGCCAGACCAAACTCCAGCAGGAGATCGCCGCCGCCGAGGACGCGCTCCGGGAGGCCGAGGCCGCCCAGGAGTCCGCCCTGGCCGAGGCGTCCGCCGCCGCGGAGTCCCAGCGGCAGAAGCAGGAGGACTCCGGCGGCTCCGCCGAGCCCTCCTCCGGCGAGGACGGCTCCGCCGACCCGTCCGCCGGCGAGTCCGCCCCGCCGTCTGGGGACGAGCTGGGCGTCGGCGACCCGCAGGTCCTGCGTCCGGAGTTCACGGAGCAGGAGCTCTCCGAGGACCTGCCGCCGTCCGTGCACGGCCCGGACATCGCCCTCCTGGGCGACTCCGTCTCCCTGTCCGCTGCCCCGGAGCTGCTGAAGCAGATGCCGGGCATCCACATCGACGCTGAGGTCGGCAACCAGCTGCGGGACGCGGCGGACCAGCTCGCCGGCATGGCCGCGAACGACACGCTGCGGCCCGTCACCGTGATCGCCCTGGGCGCCAACGGCTCCACCCAGCGAGAGGACTGGGACCGCATCCTGGCCACCCTCGGCGAGGACCGCCTGCTGGTGCTCGTCATCCCGCACGGCCCGCCGGAGTGGGTCCCGGGCGTGCAGCAGCAGATGACCGAGCTGTCCGAGCAGCACCGCGAACAGGTCGTGGTGGCGGACTGGGACCACGCCGCCCAGTACGTGCGCGAGTTCGCCCCGGACAAGGTCCACCCGCGCCAGAACGGCCAGCAGGTGTTCGCCCAGCTCATCCGCCGCACCATCGACGAGCGCCTGGGCGTGGACACCGCCGAGCGCTGAGGTCCGCAGAGCGGCCGCTTCCACCCGGTATATCCGGCTGCTGTGCGGACCTCAGCGGCGTGGCCGCGGATTCACCCCACGCCGTCCACGCTGACGAGAACGGCCCCTCACCGCGCAGGCGAGGGGCCGTCGTCGTGCAGCCCTCGGCGAGGGCCCGGGTCCGCGTGGACCCGAAGGCGCGTCAGCGCTCGATGTCCCCACGGATGAAGGCCTCCACGAGCTCGTGGGCCTCGTCGTCCGCGTGCTGGACCGGCGGGGACTTCATGAAGTAGGAGGAGGCCGAGAGGATCGGGCCGCCGATGCCGCGGTCCAGGGCGATCTTCGCAGCGCGCACGGCGTCGATGATCACGCCGGCCGAGTTGGGGGAGTCCCAGACCTCGAGCTTGTACTCCAGGGACACCGGGGCGTCGCCGAAGTTGCGGCCTTCGAGGCGCACGAACGCCCACTTGCGGTCGTCCAGCCAGGCCACGTAGTCCGACGGGCCGATGTGCACGTCCTTCTCGCCCAGCTGCGCGGAGGTGTTGGAGGTGACGGCCTGCGTCTTGGAGATCTTCTTGGACTCCAGGCGCTCGCGCTCGAGCATGTTCTTGAAGTCCATGTTGCCGCCGACGTTCAGCTGGTAGGTGCGGTCCAGGGTGACGCCGCGGTCCTCGAACAGTTTGGCCATCACGCGGTGGGTGATGGTGGCGCCGATCTGGGACTTGATGTCATCGCCCACGATCGGCACGCCAGCGGCGGTGAACTTCTCGGCCCACTCCGGGGTGCCGGCGATGAACACCGGCAGGGCGTTCACGAAGGCGACCTTCGCGTCGATCGCGGCCTGCGCGTAGAACTTGTCCGCCTCCTCGGAGCCCACCGGCAGGTAGGAGACGAGCACGTCCACCTTCGCGTCCTTGAGCGCCTGGACCACGTCCACGGGCTCCTCGGCGGACTCCTCGATGGTCTCCTTGTAGTACTTGCCGAGGCCGTCCAGGGTGGGGCCGCGCAGCACCTTCACGCCGGTGTGCGGGACGTCGGCGATCTTGATGGTGTTGTTCTCCGAGGCCAGGATCGCCTCGGAGATGTCCAGGCCGACCTTCGCCGCATCCACGTCGAACGCGGCCACGAACTCCAGGTCGGACACGTGGTAGTCGCCGAACTGCACGTGCATCAGGCCCGGGACGATGTCCTCGGCCTTGGCGTCCTTGTAGTACTCGACGCCCTGGATCAAGGACGTCGCGCAGTTGCCGAGTCCGGCGATCGCGACGCGGATGGGGTTCTTTGCCACTTCTTCTCCTCGAGGTCTCCCCGGGCACACACGGACATGGGCCCGCCGCGAGGGCGCGCCTGGTTCCCAGGGGTGTTGAGCTTGTGTGCAGTTTACGCCCGCCGCGCGTGGGGCAGGGTCCGGTGACCGGGGCGGTTCCTAGGATGGTGGGCATGACCTCTGAGCCCCCGAAGGCCCCGCGGCCCGCCCGTGCACGCCGTCCTGCGCCGCGCCGCGCCGCTGCGTCGCAGGCTTCGGGCGGTGCGGAGCCGGGCGGCTCCTTCGCCATGGGCGGACAGGAGCGCGGGTCCGCCGTGAGCGCCGTCACCCGTGCGGCGGAGCCCGAGGGCACGACGACGGCACGCCTCTCCGGTGCGTCCCTCGCCTCGGACGGGGGTCGGTTCTCCCTGCCGGGCGGGCTGGCGGCCAACGGCCGGGGCCGGGGCACCGGCGCGTGGGCGTCCCCGGTGGCGCTGACTGCGCTGCTGGTGGGCCTGGCGGCCGTGGCCACCGTGCTGCAGAAGGCCCCCTGCCTGGTGCGCGGCTGGGGCGCCCCGAACGTGTACCTGGCGGGCTGCTACTCGGACTGGGCGGCGCTCTACGGCGGGCGCGGGTTCGCGGAGAACGCGTGGGCGCCCTTCGCGGCCGGCTCGAACTTCGAGTACCCGGTGCTGATGAGCCTGGTGGCCTCCGTGGCCGCGCAGATCACCCAGTGGGTGCCGGACGGCGGCAACGAGACCCTCGCGTTCTGGCTGGTCAACGGCGTGTTCGTGGTGGGCCTCTGGGCTGTGACAGCGGTGCTGACGGTGCGGCTGGCCGGGCGCCGCTGGTGGGACGGGCTCATGGTGGCCGTGGCCCCCGGCATGATTCTGGCCGGCACCATCAACTGGGACATGTGGGCGGTGGCCCTGATGGCCTGGGGCATGTACGTGTGGGCCCGGTCCAAGCCGGGCTGGGCCGGCGTGCTGTTCGGGCTCGGGGCGGCCATGAAGATCTACCCGCTGCTGATCCTCGGGCCGCTGCTGATCCTGGCGGTGCGGTCGCGGAGGTTCGGCCCGTTCCTGAAGGCCCTGGCCGGCGCTGTGGGGGCGTGGCTGGTGGTGAACCTGCCGCTGATGCTGACGAACTACGAGGCCTGGGCGGTGTTCTTCACCTTCTCCTCCGAGCGGGGGCCGGGCCTGTCCAGCGTGTGGCACGCCTGGGATGTGATGGCCCCGGAGCTCGGGGGGCGGTACATCCCGGAGGAGTCGCTGTCCCTGGTGGTCTACGGGGTGTTCGCCGTGTGGTGCGCCGTGGTGTTCCTGCTGGGGGTGCTGGCGAAGCACCCGCCGCGGCTGGCGCAGCTGACGTTCCTGGTGGTGGCCGGCTTCGTGCTGACCAACAAGGTGTACTCGCCGCAGTTCGTGATCTGGCTGATCCCGCTGATGGCCCTGGCCCTGCCGCGCTGGAAGGACTTCTGGGTGTGGCAGGTGGTGGAGGGCCTGCACTTCTTCGCCGTGTGGATGTACCTGGCGAAGGGGTCCTCCGGGTCCGAGCCGCAGCACTCCATGGACGACTCGGTCTACGTGCTGGCGATCCTCGCGCACATGGTGGCCGTCCTGTGGCTGTGCGGCCGCGTGGTGGTGGAGATGTACGCCCCGCGGCATGACCTGGTGCGGCAGTCGGCGGCGGGCAGAGGTGCGGGCGCGGGCGGCCACGGCGGGGAGCCGGGGGCTGTGCAGACTCACGTGGACCTGGACGCGGACCCGCTGGCCGGCGCCTTCGCGGACGCCCCGCGGCGCTGAGCGCAGGCTCCCTCCTGAGCGCCGACGCCACCGTATCCGCGCCGTCACTGCACCTGTGCGTGCGGTCACGGTACGGTCGACGCATGACCGAGACCTCCGCTGCCCCCGCCGCCCCGGGCGAGATGCCCGCGCACATCCAGGACCTGGCCGACTTCGTCCGCGCCTCGCCCTCCAGCTACCACGCCGCAGAGGAGGTGGCGCGTCGCCTCGAGGCCGTCGGGTTCACCCGCCTGGACGAGCACCGGGACTTCCCGTCGGCCCCGGGCGGCTACGTCGTGGTCCGGGACGGCGCCGCCATGGCCTGGATCATCCCGACCACCGCCACCCACGCCGCCACCACCTCCGGTGAGGGCGAGGGTCAGGGTGAGCAGGCAGACGGCGGCGAGGGCGCCGACGTCGTGCCGGTGTTCCGCGTGATGGGCACCCACACAGACTCCCCGGGCTTCAAGCTGAAGCCGAACCACTCCACCGTCACCGCGGACGGCTGGGCGCAGGCCGGCGTGGAGGTCTACGGCGGTCCGCTGCTGAACTCCTGGCTGGACCGCGAGCTGCGGTTCGCTGGGCGTCTGGCGCTCGCCGACGGCCGCCAGGTGCTGGCCGCCACCGGCCCGCTCGGTCGCATCCCGCAGCTGGCCATCCACCTGGATCGTCAGGTCAACGACGGCCTGCAGCTCCAGCGCCAGAAGCACATGCACCCCGTCGTCGGCGCCTCCTCACTGGAGCGCGATCCGCACGAGAACCCCCTGCAGGCCCGGCTCTTCGCGGACGTGCTGTCCGTGCTGGCTGAGTCCGCCGGCGTGGAACGCGACGCGATCATGGGCCACGACGTGATGGTCGCCGACGCCCAGGCCCCGGGCCTGTTCGGCGCGCACGGGGAGTTCCTGGCCTCCGGCCGCCTGGACAACCTGGCCTCCACCCACGCCGGCCTCGTGGCGCTCGAGCGCCTGGCCGGCGACTCGGCCTCCGCCGGCACCACGGTGGAGTACGCAGGCGTGGTGGCGGACGGCATTGCAGGTGAGTCCGCCGGTGCCCCGGTCATCCCGATGCTCGCCGCCTTCGACCACGAGGAGCTCGGCTCGGCCTCCCGCTCCGGCGCCGCCGGCCCGATCCTGGAGGAGATGCTCTCCCGCCTCCAGACCGCCCTCGGCGTCCAGGGGCAGGCCCGCGCCCGCTCGATCCACGGCTCCTGGCTGCTCTCCGCGGACACCGGCCACCTGGTGCACCCGAACTACGCCGAGCGCCATGACCCGTCCAACCACCCGCGCGTGAACCAGGGCATGCTGCTGAAGATCAACGCGAACCAGCGCTATGCCACGGATGCCGGCGGCGAGGCCGCGTTCGCCCGCTGGTCCGGGGTGGCCGGGGTGCCGTTCCAGGAGTTCGTCTCCAACAACGACTCCCCGTGCGGCTCCACGATCGGCCCGATCTCCGCGACCCGCCTGGGCATCCGCACCGTGGA
This sequence comes from Micrococcus luteus, assembly GCA_047414615.1. Lineage (GTDB taxonomy): Bacteria > Actinomycetota > Actinomycetes > Actinomycetales > Micrococcaceae > Micrococcus > Micrococcus luteus_B. The sequence goes on along the minus strand of CP179711.1, from coordinate 2,160,357 downwards.
CGTGGGCATCGGCCTGCTCTCCATGCACTCGGCCCGCGAGATGTGCGGCGTGGAGGACATCGCGCACATGGGCAAGACGGTGGACGCGTTCTACTCCGGCGTCTGAGCTGATCTCCACCCCGTCGAGTGGGCAGGAATTCCACGTTTCCGCCCGGAAACCTGGAATTGCTGCCCACTCAATTCGTCTGGGCGGGCTGACCTCTCCTCCACAGCGGACCGAACCCCCGAACCTGTCCACGAATGGGGCGTGAAGCCCGACGACGGTGCTCCCCCTCGAGTGCACTGTCACCCATGAAGCACATCCCTCAGGAGAGCACCAACCCGTCCCCGGCCCATGCGGCCACGCACCATGGCTCCGGCCTCCCCTTCCCTCCCACCCCTGTGGTGACCGCCGAGACGGCTGCCGCCATCGGAGCCACCGGGTCCCGCGGCCGGGGTGCCGGCATCACCGTGCCGGCCCGAGGTCTCCGCCAGCGCAGGGGCTCCCGGCCCACGGGCGTGCAGCTCGCGGTCGCCCATGCCCAGCAGGATCCGGGCCTCGTCGTCAGCCACACGACCGCCGCAGAGGTCTGGGGGATCTGGCTGCCGCGGCGCTTCGAGGGCGCGTCCCATCTGACGCGGCGGCGCGGCGAGAGGACACGGGGTGAAGATCGCGTGGTCGGCACGCGCCCACGGCGGCCGGACGTCGTCGGGCACCTGCAGGCCATCCCGGATGCGCATGTACACCGCGTCGCGGACCGACACGGGGACTGGAGGGTGACGGACGCCGTCTGGACGTGGACCGAGCTCGGTGCCTGTGGACTCGGGCTCGAAGACCTCGTCGTCGCCGGTGACGCCCTGCTGAGGCGGGCGGACGGGCCGAGGGGAGGGGCCGTCGTCGGGAAGGGACATCCCCTGGCCACGGTGACGGACATGCGTGCCGTCCTGGAGGCTCGGGGACGCCTCCGGGGGAAGCGGCTGCTGCGGGCGGCGCTCGAGCTGGTGCGCTCCGGATCGGATGCGCCGACCGAGTCACGTCTGCGGCTGCGCCTCGTGGACGCGGGCTTCCCCGAGCCGGAGACGAACGGCCGGGTGCTGCTCGGCGTCGAGCCCGACGGCTGGGAGGACTGGTCCGGGCCGAAGGACCTGCTATGGCGTCGGTGGAGGATTGCGGTCGAGTACGAGGGTGCACATCACTTCGAGCAGGCGGATCAGTACCGGCGGGACATGCGCAGGGACGAGGCGCTGAGGGACCGGGGTTGGATCGTGCTTCGGGTGGACCGCGACGTCTGGACGCCAGCCGGTTGGGCGGCGTTCGTGCGACGACTTCGAGCGGCTTTCACGAGGCAGGGACGGTGAGGCTCTCCCCAGACGTCGAGTGGGCAGGAATGCCACGTTTCCGCCCGGAAACCTGGAATTGCTGCCCACTCGACGAGCATCGGGGTCAGTCCCGGCGCGGCGCCATCCGCGGCAGGTCCTTCCTGGGCTCCGGCCGCCCGGCCAGCACCTTCACGGTGTTGAGGTTGCGGGCGGTGCCGGAGCGGCCCAGGATCCGCTCGATCCGCGGCAGGGTGAGCCGCGAGGACCGGGTGTCCGCGGCATAGCGGATCCACACGCCGCGGCCGGTGGCGAGGCAGCGGTCCTCCCCGAAGTCCTCGGCCTCCAGACGGGCGGCGTCCTCCGGGTCCGGTGCGGAGTCCAGCAGGACCAGGTGCGCCTGGCGCGGCAGGAACCGGCCGTCCGCGACCTCCTGCTCGGTGGGTGCCAGGTCGCTCGCCTCCCAGGCGTCCAGCAGGGAGGCGATCTCCGCGGCGGTCGCCTCGTGCACGGGGGTCTCCACGTCCAGGCGGGCGAGGAGCAGTCGGGCGAGCATCTGTGCAACCTCGGCGGCGGGACGGCGCTCACCGATGCGGCACAGCACGTTCCCGGAGTTGAGGTGGACGGTGGCGTCCTGGGCGCCGGCCTCGGCCGCGAGCTCGGCCAGCTCGTCCTTGGGCACGCGGTTGCGGCCGCCCACGTTGACGCCGCGCAGCAGCAGCACGTGCGTGTGGGCGGGGTGTTCGGTGCGGGCCATGGGGATCCTCCTTGCGTCCGGTCCGCGGCGGCGCCGCGTCCTCGTCCTTCACGACGGCGGCCGCTCACCTTCGGCCGCATTCCCGCCTGCGGGTCTGTGATCAGTCTCGCCCCGCGGTCCCGGTTTCCGCGATGGTAGGCTGACTGAGGTTGTCTGTGTGCCGCCGAAGAGCGCGGGTCCACACATGGACGACGAGCACAGAACCTCCTGCCACGGAGAGACCGTGGCCGCAAGCCCAGAGGAGGTGGGTTCACATGCGTGCTTATGAGCTGATGGTGCTGATCGACCCTGAGGTCGACGAGCGCACCGTGGAGCCGACCCTCAAGAAGTACCTTGAGGTCATCACCAAGGACGGCGGCACCGTCGACAACGTCGATGTGTGGGGTCGCCGCAAGACGGCCTACGAGATCCAGAAGAAGTCCGAGGCCATCTACGTGGTCGTCAACTTCACCGCGGAGCCGGCCACCGCCCAGGAGCTCGATCGACTGCTGTCGATCAACGAGACCATCCTGCGCACCAAGATCATCCGCCCGGAGGAGCAGAAGGTCACCGCAGAGTGACCTACTGCGTCCGGGTGGCCTGAGAGCATCGGACACACACCCCGGTTCCTGCGAACCGGCATCACCGCTGATCCATCGCGAACACAGGAGTGACCATGGCCGGAGAGACCGTCATCACCGTGGTCGGCAACCTGACTGCCGACCCCGAGTTGCGCTTCACCCCGAACGGCGCCGCCGTCGCCAACTTCACCGTTGCCTCGACGCCGCGCACGTTCGACCGCCAGGCGAACGAGTGGAAGGACGGGGAGACCCTGTTCCTGCGCTGCTCGATCTGGCGTGAGGCCGCTGAGAACGTGGCGGAGTCCCTGACCAAGGGCATGCGCGTCGTCGCGCAGGGCCGCCTGAAGGCCCGCTCCTACCAGGACCGTGAGGGCAACAACCGCACCTCCTGGGAGATGGACGTGGACGAGGTCGGTCCGTCGTTGCGCTACGCCACTGCCAAGGTGACCCGTTCGCAGCGCGGCGGCAACTCCGGCGGCTTCGGCGGCGGCTCTTCGCAGGGCGGCGGCGGTTTCGGCGGCGGCCAGCAGGGCGGCGGCGGTTTCGGCGGCAACTCCGGCGGCTTCGGCGGCGGCTCTTCGCAGGGCGGCGGCTGGGGCGGCCAGCAGGGCGGCGGCAACTCCGCCCCGCAGGATCCGTGGTCCGGCGCCGGTGCAGGCGGAGGCTGGGACACCCCGTCCTCCAACGAGCCCCCGTTCTGATCCGCCGCGTCCCCCGTGGACGCGCTCTCTCGGGACATCTGACCGTCCGGGCCCGCGTGCCCGGAGGCCGGCACTGAACCGCCGGCCCACCTTCCCGCCTCGCGGCGCCGCTGCGAGGCACCCCCGCCACTGGCCCGTGACACGGCCGGAGGCGTTCCATCCCGCAGAACCGTTCTGCGGGCTCCACCAGACACAAGGAGCACCACGATGGCAAAGGCTGACATCCGTAAGCCCAAACCGAAGTCCAACCCGCTGAAGGCCGCCGGCGTCACTGTCGTCGACTACAAGGACGTCGCCCTCCTGCGCAAGTTCATCTCCGACCGCGGCAAGATCCGCGCTCGCCGCGTGACCGGCGTGACCGTCCAGGAGCAGCGCAAGATCGCCCAGGCCATCAAGAACGCCCGTGAGGTGGCCCTGCTGCCTTACGCCGGCGCTGGCCGCGGCTGATCGAGCGAGTCGAGAGAGGAAGTACACCAGATGGCAAAGCTCATCCTGACCCACGAGGTGACTGGTCTCGGCGCTGCCGGTGACGTGGTCGAGGTCAAGAACGGTTACGCCCGCAACTACCTGCTCCCGCGCGGTTTCGCCACCGTGTGGACCAAGGGCGGGGAGAAGCAGGTCGACCAGATCAGGGCCGCCCGCGCCGCCCGCGCCGTGGCGAACCTTGAGGAGGCCCAGGCCCTGGCCGCCACGCTGCAGGACACCACCGTGCAGCTCGAGCGCACCGCCGGTGCCGAGGGTCGCCTGTTCGGCGCCGTGAAGCAGGCCGACATCGCCGAGGCCATCGAGGCCGCCGGCATCGGCTCCGTGGACAAGCGCTCCATCACCATCCCGCAGGCCATCAAGGCCGTGGGCCACCACACGGCGCAGGTGCGCCTGCACGAGGACGTCGTCGCCGACGTCGAGGTGCAGGTCCTGGCCGCCAAGACGAAGAAGAAGTGACCATCCGCTTCTGATCCGTCACCGGTGATGTGACCGTCAGTCGGGGCCCCGGCAGACACCGCGAGGTGTGTGCCGGGGCCCTCTGTCATGCCCGGGCGCCTTCCTGACGGGGGACCGGCCCACCGCGGTTCTCCCGCCCTCATGTCCGGGGCCGTCCGTCCCTCCGTCCGGACGACGGCCGGCCGCCCCTCCGTCCGGACGACGGCCGGCCGCCTTCTCCGGCGTCCTCTCGGGAACCTCCCAGTCAACGAGGGGTTCCCTCCGTCCTCGGGTCCGCTCCATGATGACGGGATGCGGCGCCGCACCGATCCGCGGCGCTTGGAGCGCGGGCCATACGCGAGGCCCGTGTGGAAGGAGGACAGCATGGCTGCCACGGACGAGACCACCACGAACGCCCCGTTGCTGGACCCCACCGGCGCGCCGATCGCGAGCCCGTACATGGAGGACAGGTACGACCACGTGATCGTGGGCGGCGGCATGGCCGCGGTGAAGGCGGTGGAGGGCATCCGCGAGGTGTCCCCGGAGGCGACCGTGGCCGTGGTCAGCGAGGACGTCTCGGCGCCCGTGTACCGCCCGGACCTGTCCAAGACGCTCTGGGCGGAGGACGACGCCACCGTGCAGGACTCCGTCCTGGTGACCACGGATGACAAGGAGCCGGCCGCCCCGGACGTGAACACCCATTACCTGCTGGGCGTGGAGGTCTCGGACCTGGACCCGGAGGCCCACACCCTGGTGATCGCGGACAAGACCGTCTCCTACGGCTCCCTGCTGCTGGCCACCGGCTCCGAGCCGATCACCGGCGACACCCAGGTGGGCGCCCGCGTGCACACCTACCGCACCGCCTCGGACTTCCGCCGCCTGCACGGCGCCGTGCACAAGTCGGACCGCGTGGTGGTGGTCGGTGGCGGGTACATCGGCACCGAGCTCGCCGCGGCCCTGACCGGCGTGGGCGCCCAGGTGACCCTGGTGTCCCCGACCCTGCCGCTGCTGGCCCACATGCTCCCGGAGGAGCTGGCCGAGGCCGTGCAGAAGGACTATGAGGACCGCGGTGTGACCCTGGTGGAGGGCCGCTACGCCTCCGTCACCGAGGCCGCGCACGTGGCCGAGCCCACCGAGGAGGACATCCCGCAGGAGCCGGCGAAGGACGAGGACGCGGACGGGGAGGACGCCGCCGAGGCCGAGGCGACCGATGAGCCGGAGGAGGAGAACCTCTCCCGCCCGTCGGACTACGGCCTGCGCGCCCCGGGCGTGCTCACCGTGAAGCTGGAGGATGGCACCGAGCTCAACGCGGACCGCCTGGTCCTGGCCCTCGGTGTGGAGCCGCGCACCGAGCTGGCCGAGTTCGCCGGCCTGACGGTGGAGGACGGCGTGGTGGTGGACGCCCGCCTGCAGACCTCCGCGGAGGACGTCTACGCCGCCGGTGACATCGCCCGCTACCCGGACGCCCTGCTGGGCGCCCGCCGGGTGGAGCACGCGGACGCCGCCGAGACCCAGGGCCTGGCCGCCGGCAAGGCGATGGCCGGGAAGGGCGAGGAGTACACGCACACCCCGTTCTTCTGGGGCGACCTGTTCGAGGCCGGCTATGAGGCGATCGGCGAGATCACCACGGAGCACACCACCGTGGTGGACCTGGCCGAGGACGAGTCCGGCAAGCCCGATCCATCTACGGCGGTCGTGTACTACGTGGACGGCGGCACCGTCCGCGGCGTCCTGCTCTGGAACGTCTGGGACTCCGTCCCGAAGGCCGAGGAGCTCATGAGGCAGACCAAGGACAGTCCGGTGGCGGATCCGGAGCAGCTGAAGGGCCGCATCCCGCTCGGCTGACCCGGTCCCGGAGCCTCCTGACGAGGGGGCTTCCCGACGACGGCCGCGCACCCTGCCAGGGTGCGCGGCCGTCGTCGGTGGTGGGGTCGTGCGCGAGGGGCCGCGTCCCCCCGCCCCGGAGATGCGGGGCGGGGGAGACCCGGCTCAGTCCGGCTTCGGACCCGTCTCGCCGATGTGCACCAGGGCGTCGCCGCGGTTCACCAGGGGCGCCTCGGCACGGCCGATGACCACGCCGGCACGGTCCGCCTTCACCGCGGACACGGTCCGGCCGAACGAGTCGTAGAGGGTGCCGATGCGCTCGCCGTCCTCCACCAGCTGGCCCAGGACCACCTCGGAGTGCAGGATGCCGTCCTTGCGGGCGCGCACCCAGCCGGAGCGCCACACCACGTGCCGTTCGGGCAGGTCCGGGGCCACGGGCTCGGCCTCCTCTCCCATGGCGTCCACGAGGGCGGGCAGGTCCGGGTCGTAGGACTCGTCCCGGTCCGGGGCCGGCTCCACACCGAGGGGGGCGAGGTCCACCATGTCCATCTCGGCCAGCACGCGCAGCACGCCGTCCACGCCGGGGGCGATCGCGTACTCGTCGAAGCGCCAGCCCTCGCCGGCCTCGTACAGCAGCACGCGGGCCCCGGCCTCGCGGGCGGCGGCGCGCAGGGAGCCGTCCCGCAGGCGGGCGTGGTACATCACGGGGGCGTCGAAGGCCTCGGCCAGGCGGCGGGTCTTCGCGTCCTCCAGGTCACAGCGGATCTGGGGCAGGTTGGAGCGGCGGTCGGCGCCGGTGTGCAGGTCGATGCCCACCTCGCAGCGGCTGATCACCTCGGTCATCATCAGGTGCGCAATCCGCGCGGCCAGCGAGCCGCGGGCCGAGCCCGGGAAGGACCGGTTCAGGTCCCGGCGGTCCGGGAGGTACCGGTCCCCGGTGAGCACGCCGAGCACGTTCACGATCGGCACCGCGATCAGGGTGCCGCGCATCTGCTTCGGGTTCAGCTGGGACAGCACCCGGCGGATGACCTCGATGCCCACCACCTCGTCCCCGTGGATCGCCGCGGACACCCACACGGTGGGCCCGTCCTCACGCCCGTGCAGCACGTGCACCGGCAGGGTGACGTCCGCGCCGGTGATGGTACGGGAGATCGGCAGGGACACCTCGCGCCGGTGCCCGGCGCGGACCTTCACGGAGCCGAAGGCGAAGGAGGGCCGGGGGCGACGACGGCCCGGCGCCTTCCGCACGGACGGTGCGGCGGCCGTCGTCGTGCCCTCGGAGGCGGGGACGTCCTCCCCGGCGACGGACGTGGAGGCGGAGACCTGCGGCTCGGGGACCTGCGGCTGGCGCTGGTTCTGGTCCGGGCTCACCGCTTGCCCCAGTTGCGGCGGCGGATGGCGCGCGGCGGGATGCCGCCGGCGTAGGAACGGGCGCAGTCCACCAGGAAGCCGCGGGAGAGGACCTCCCGGCCCACGAGCATGCGGAAGCCCATCTCGTCTCGGTCCGTGAGGGTGACCTCGGCGTCCAGGGTGCGGCCGGCCACGGTGAGCGGCAGCATCACCACCTGGCGGACCTCGGCGCGGCCGTTGGAGGAGCGGATGGTGCGCTCGTCCACCACGGGCAGCTCCACGGTGACGGCGTCCTTCGCGGACGTCTGCCAGGGGTGCACCTCGAAGCGCACCCACGGGTGGTCGTCGCGGCGGAACTGCTGCACGTCGAAGGCATGGAGGGCGGAGGTGCGGGCACCGGTGTCGATCTTGGCCTTCAGCCAGGGGACGCCGGCCTCCGGGAGGCAGACCCATTCGCGCCATCCGACCGTGACGGTCTCTACTGACGTCTCCGGGGTGACCTGCTTAGACTCTGACACGCCCCCTATCTTGTCAGGAGATGCCCGGTGAAGCTCGCCATTCTGTCCCGGTCGCTGCGCGCGTACTCCACGCAGCGCCTGAAGTCCGCGGCCCTCGAGCGCGGCCACCAGGTGAAGGTCCTGGACACGCTCCGGTTCGGCATCGACCTGTCCACGGAGGAGCCGGACCTGCTCTTCCGCGGCAAGCCGCTGTCCTCCTATGACGCGGTCCTGCCGCGCATCGGCAACTCCGTGACCTACTTCGGCACCGCGGTGGTCCGCCAGTTCGAGCAGATGGACGTGTACACCCCGAACACGGCCGCCGGCATCATGAACTCCCGGGACAAGCTGCGGGCCACGCAGATCATGTCCCGCCATGAGATCGACATGCCCGCCACCGTGTTCGTCCGCAACCGCGGCGAGGTGTCCACGGCGATCGACATGGTCGGCGGCGCCCCGGTGGTCATCAAGCTGCTGGAGGGCACGCAGGGCATCGGCGTGATCCTGGCCCCCACCAAGAAGGTGGCCGAGGCGATCATCGAGACCCTGCACGGCACCCACCAACAGGTCCTGATCCAGCGCTTCGTGAAGGAGTCCAAGGGCAAGGACGTCCGCGCCCTCGTGGTGGGAGACCGCGTGGTGGCCGCCATGCGCCGCTCCGCCCAGGGAGACGAGTTCCGCTCCAACGTGCACCGCGGCGGCACCGTGGAGCGCGTGGAGCTGTCCCCCGAATACGAGGAGACCGCCGTGCGTGCCGCCCGCATCATGGGCCTGCGCGTGGCCGGCGTGGACATGCTCGAGGGGGAGAACGGCCCGCTGGTCATGGAGGTCAACTCCTCCCCGGGCCTGGAGGGCATCGAGCGCGCCACCAAGCTGGACGTGGCCGGCGCGATCGTGGACTACATCGCGGACCAGGCCGGCTTCCCGGACATCGACGTCCGCCAGCGCCTGTCCGTGTCCACCGGCTACGGCGTGGCCGAGATCGCCGTGAACATGGGCGCGGACATGATCGGCAAGACCATCGGCGAGTCCGGTCTCTGGGAGAAGGACATCCAGGTCCTCACCCTGCACCGCGGCACCAAGGTGTACCCCAACCCGTCCAACAGCAAGGAGCTCGAGGAGAACGACCGCCTCCTCTGCTTCGGCAAGCACGAGAACATGCGCTCCCTCATCCCGGCGCGTCCTAAGCGCCCCAAGCGCGTGCGGAAGCTGCCGAAGAACCCGATCATCGAGCCCGCCGCCGAGGAGACCCCCGCGGACCGGGAGGCCTGAGCGGGGCGCTCCTGAGGGTGTGCGCTCTTGACGGGGTGCACGCCTGACGAGGGGCTACGTCGAGTGGGCAGATGTTCCACGTTTTCGTGCGGAGACGTGGAATGTCTGCCCACTCGTGTGTCCGGGTGAGGACAGAATCCGGCGTCCAGCCGGCCCGGGCGCCTGACAGCATGGAGCCATGAACACCTCCGAGCGTCCCGCGCTGAAGCGCCTGCCCGTGCCCGAGACCGCCGACGTGATGGACCGCCTGGTCCGCATGGTGGCCGCCGTGCGTCCGCAGGAGGTGGAGGAGGTCCGGGCGCTCGCCGACCGTCTCCTGGCGGGTCAGGGGCCGGCCCTGCGTGAGCGGCTGGTGGCGCGGGCGGAGGCTGAGGATGCGGCGGGCCGGAACTGGATGTCCGGGCCGTGGCTTCAGGGCTACTTCGCCGAGCGCCGGCCGCTGCCGCTGTCCACCAATGTGGTGTTCCAGGTGGCCCTGGGCCGGGATCAGCCGGGAGGGGTGCTCGAGGACCCTGTCCTGCGGGCGGCGGACGTGATCCGGCGTGCCGGCGCCGTGCACCTGGCCGAGGCCCGCGGGGAGACCGTGCCGCCGGTGGACGCCCGGGGTGCGGCAGTCGACCCCGCCCAGTTCGCCTGCCTCAACGGCGGTCTGCGCGAGCCCGGAGCGGGCGTGGACTCCTTCCGTGCGGCGGAGCCGGGCGCGGTCCGGCGTGAGGTGGGCCTGTTCGTGGCCGGTCGCCTGTTCGCGGTGCCCCTCACCCACGACGACGGCCGCCTCCTCGGCCGGGCAGAGCTCGCCTCGGCCGTGGGCCGGGTGGTGAAGGGCGTGCGTGGATCCGAGGATGCGTGCGAGAGGCCGGCGTTCGGGGCGATCTCTGCCCTGGGCTCCGAGCGGCTGGCCGCGCTGCTGCCGGCGCTGCTGGCGGAGAAGGAGAACGCCGCTACGTACGAGCGCCTGCGGCAGATGCTGTTCACGGTGACGCTGGTGGACGGGGGAGATGAGGGCGCGGGCGGTGAGGCGGCGGAGACCGTGTCCGGCGGGCAGACCGCCGATGCGGTGAGCGCCGATGCCCGGGCGATCCTGCGCGGCCTCATCGACCCGAGTCTCGTCTGGGCCTATCGGCCGGTGTCCTACCTGCACCGCCTGGCCGACGGCTGGACTGCCATGCATGTGGAGCACTCCACCGTGGACGGCGCGACCCTCGTGGAGGCCGTGCGCCGCATGCAGGAGACTGACCAGGCCGACGAGGCGGACGGGAACACCGGTGCGCTGCACGAGCCGGTGGAGCTGCGCTGGAGCGTTCCGCCTGCGCTGGCCGCACGAGTGGAGCGGCTCCTCGAGCCGGTGGCCAAGCGGGCCGCGGAACTGCGGGTGGACGTGGTGCGCACGCGGAGGCCGGACGTGCAGGCGGCCGGGATGAAGGTCAGCGTGGATGCGGTGCAGCAGCTGGTGATGGCGCTGGCGCAGCGGATCGCTTACGGGCGGGTGCGCGGGCACTACGAGTCCGTGGACATGCGCGAGCACCAGGCCGGGCGCACCGAGTGCCTGCGGCCGGTGACGCCGGAGCTCGTGGTGCTGGTGGACGCGCTCGCCGGGGATGCGGTGGAGCAGCGCTCCGCCGGTGAGTGGTGGCGGCTGCTTGTGGCGGCGCTGGATGCGCACCGGGACTGGGTGAAGGCGTGCAAGGCCGGTGGCGGTGTGGACCGGCACCTGTTCGGGCTGCAGTGGGCGGCGGCGGAGCCAGCGGGTGCAGGGGACGGCGGCTCTGAGAGTGCCGTGGCGGGGCCCGATGGCATGTCCAGTGGCCGGCGGACCTTGGAAGAGCTGACCGCGCACCCGGGTGTGCAGGCAGCGCGGGAGGACTTCCTGTCCACCACGTCGATCGGGTCGGCCGCGCAGGTCGTCCGGTACGCCTTCGTGCCCTCTATGCAGGACGGGTTCGGGGTGGCCTACACGCCGGGGGAGGGGCACCTCGAGTTCACGGTGAGCCACTGGGCCGGCGAGGGCGTGGAGCCGGAGCGGTTCCTGGGTGCGCTGGGGCAGGCTGCGGACCGGGTGGACGCGGTGTTGAGGCGCGCCGGCGCCTGACGGTGCTGTCAATCTCGATGTCCCCAGCTTGTGCCTGCTTGTCCACACGAGTTCTCCACAGATGTGGATGTTGTGGATTGCGGTGTGGAAAGGGCGCTATAACACCGGGGTGAGACAGGGGTCAAACGGGAGTTCGAGGTGTGATGCAGTGATCAGAATACTCCCAGGAAGAATTCTTCCCCCCACAGGGCTGGGATCGAATCGTGCCACGTCAGAGTGGGTTTGGCGGCCTGATGTGGGTTTGACCCACAGTGTTGTCCCCAACGCCACGCCGCGCAATCCACACGACACGCCGCACTGTCCACACCCCGTCCACAGAAGGTGTGGAACACGCGGTTGTGGCAGGTTCCGTGGCGCGGGTACTGTCCTGTGCTATCCCCACGTCGCAGGCGGTGGGTATTGGCCGGCAGGTGACCACTACGCCGGCGTCCATCCGCCGTTCCGTGACTGGAGGTGTCTTCCGCCGCATCGACGTCCTGCACGTTGGTGCGGCGGACTCGAGACCGCTGCGGCGGGCAGGGGATTCCAAGAGGAATACGGGGCCGGCGCTGCCGGTTCGAAGGCCGCCGTCGTGCCGCGCCGTGGGAAGGGAGTATCCGGAAGATGTCTGACGAGTACGGAGACTCTGGCGCCTATGACGACGGCGGCCGCTCCTCTGACCGCGGCGTGCTGCCGCCCCAGGATCTTGAGGCGGAGCGCTCGGTCCTCGGCGGCATGATGCTCTCCAAGGACGCGATCGCGGACGTGGTGGAGATCCTGCGCGGCCACGACTTCTACCGCCCGAGCCACGAGATGATCTATGAGGCGGTCATCGACCTCTATGGCCGCGGCGAGCCCGCGGATGCCGTCACCGTGGCGGACCTGCTGAACAAGCGCCAGGAGCTGACCCGCGCCGGCGGTCCTGCGTACCTGCATGAGCTGATCCAGTCCGTGCCGACTGCCGCGAATGCGAGCTTCTACGCGGAGATCGTGGCGGAGAAGGCCGTGCTGCGCCGCCTGGTCACCGCGGGAACGAAGATCACCCAGATGGGCTACACCGGAGACGGTGAGGTCGAGGAGATCGTCAACGAGGCGCAGTCCGAGATTTACAAGGTGGCGGAGAACCGTCAGTCCGAGGACTACGTGCGGTTGTCCGAGATCATGGAGCACACGGTCGACGAGATCGAGGCCGCGGGCAACCAGGGCGAGGGCATGACGGGTGTGCCCACGGACTTCTATGACTTCGACGAGCTGACCCAGGGCCTGCACCCGGGCCAGATGATCGTGATCGCTGCCCGCCCGGCGGTCGGCAAGTCCACGCTGGCGCTGGACTTCGCCCGTGCCGCGGCGCTGCACCACAATATGGCCACCGTGTTCTTCAGCCTCGAGATGGGCAAGAACGAGATCGCCATGCGTCTGCTGAGCGCCGAGGCGACGATCGCCCTGCAGGACCTGCGCAAGGGGACCATCCGGGACGACCAGTGGTCCAAGATCGCGGCCACCGTGGGCCGGCTGAACGATGCCCCGTTCTTCATCGACGACTCCCCGAACATGTCCATGATGGAGATCCGCGCGAAGTGCCGGCGCCTGAAGCAGAAGAACAACCTCAAGATGGTGGTGCTGGACTACCTGCAGCTGATGAGCTCCGGCAAGAAGGTCGAGTCCCGTCAGCAGGAGGTCGCCGAGTTCTCCCGTGCTCTGAAGCTGCTGGCCAAGGAGCTCGAGGTGCCGGTGATCGCGTTGAGCCAGTTGAACCGTGGGTCCGAGCAGAGGACGGACAAGCGGCCGCAGGTGTCCGACCTGCGCGAGTCCGGCTCGATCGAGCAGGACGCGGACATGGTGATCCTGCTGCACCGCGAGGACGTGTACGACAAGGAGTCCCCGCGCGCCGGCGAGGCGGACCTGATCGTGGCGAAGCACCGCAACGGGCCCACGAAGACCATTGTGGTGGGGTTCCAAGGGCACTACAGTCGGTTCAGCAACCTCGCACAGGATGGCGGGGGTTCTGGGGCTTTCTAGTGGGAGTGTAATTTTGTCGAGATGCAGCGAAGACTGCACAAACGCGCCAATATGCTGCATACCCGCCTCGGCGCCTGAAGGCTTGACACCTATCACGCCATGGCGCGCACACGGAGCCCATCTTCGGCCAGCTCTCGCATCTACCCTGGCATCATGCTCATCGTGCTTCGCGGCAACTGTCGAGATGCAGCGAAGATTGCACAAACGCGCAAATATGTTTCATATACCGACGAGTGCCTCCACCCTTGAAGTGACCCCTGGGGACCGCGTCTCACATCCGCCCCGCGCAGGGAAGCCCTTCCGTGGTTCTCTGATGCCATGCATAGCGATCCAGCCCTCGTCCCCGAACTCGCCGTCACGGACTGCGAGGCCTCGCTGATCTTCTGGCGCGACCATCTCGGGTTCTCAGTGCTCTATGCCCGGCCCGCAGAAGGCTTCGCCTACCTCACCCTGGGCACCGCGCATCTGATGCTCGACCAGATCGGCCTCGGCCGCACCTGGGAGGTCGCACCGCTGACCCCTCCGCTGGGCAGGGGGATCAACCTGCAGGTCTCCGTCCCCGATCTGGACGCACCTCTGGAACGACTCACGGCCAGCGGACGGCCCCTCTTCATGGCCCCGGAAGAGAAGTGGTATCAAGTCGGGGATCAGGAAGCAGGGGTGCACCAGTTCCTCGTCCAGGACCCCGACGGCTATCTCGTCCGGGTGCAGTCCTCCCCCGGCCAGCACCCCGTCTCCCCCGGCCAGCACCTCGAGCAGGAACCCTCGTAGCGCGGAATCCGGCAGCGCAAGGTGTTCGACGTCGTCGGCGCAGACCCAGCGCAGCGGATCGTGTTCCGCAGCATCGCGTCGGCTGGCCAGAGCAGCCCACCCCTAACGGAAGGCACTCTCGCCTCACTTACACCACCCAGCGGCTCGTCCACTCGGGACAGTCCCTTCGATGTGTACTCTGAGTCCATGCACACGCAGCAGCGATTTACAGACCCCCGGCCGGGACATGGCCGCGGGGTCTTCCGAGTGCGCCGATAGTGCATAGGTCTCCGCAGGCACGGCCGGGGGAAGCACATCTTCCCTGCCAGTCTGCAATCCCTACGGAGACCACTTCATGTCGCACGACAGTTACCTGACTGCTGACCAGATCCACCGCGCGCTCACAATGCGCGATTTGACCGATGCCGCCCGCGGCGAGCACGCCATGCAAGTCCTCTTGCAGTCAGTCGTGGACGCCCTGCAGGCCAAATGGGGCAGCACCGTCCGAACCGTGCGGACCGCCCCGATCGTGCCGGTGAGGGAGAACTATGACCGCCTCGGCTACGACCCGGCCGACGTGACCCGGAACCAGCGGTATACCCGGTATATCAGCCCTACGGTGATGCTCCGCAGCCACACCAGTGCCGCACTTCCCACCGCGCTCGAACACTATGCAGGGCAGTCACACGTGGACGAGTTGATCGTGGCACCCGGCCTGGTCTACCGACGAGACGCCGTCGACCGCAGCCACGTGGGCGAACCCCACCAGGTGGACCTCTGGCGCATTCGCCACACGCCTAACACCGACGATGCCGACATGCTCGCCATGATCGCCCGGCTCGTGGACGCCGTGCTGCCTGGGGCCAAGTGGCAGGTGACCGACGCGCGCCACCCCTATACCGTCGGCGGCCGACAGATCGACGTGCTCCACAACGGCGAATGGCTCGAACTGGCTGAGTGCGGACGCATCCATCCCGAAGTCCTGCGTGGCTCCGGCCTCGACCCGAAGGAGTGGTCCGGCCTGGCCCTCGGCATGGGTCTGGAGCGAGCGCTCATGCTGCGCAAGGGCATCCCCGATATCCGCTATCTGCGTGCAGAAGACCCCCGCATCGCCGTCCAGATGCTCACCCTTGACCCGTGGCACCACGTCTCACCCTTGCCGGCCTCCCGGCGGGACATCTCCATCGTCGTGGCCGCCGAAGAGGATGAGGAGACACTGGGGGATCGCGTTCGCATGGCTCTGGAAGATGATGCTGACGTGATCGAATCGGTCGAGGTGCTCAGCCGCACCGCGCACGATGAACTCCCCCCGGCTGCGCGGACGCGGCTCGGCACCCGTCCTGGGCAGGACAACCTCCTCGTGCGGATCATCCTGCGGCCGATCGACCGGACACTCACGTCAGATCAGGCCAATGAGATCCGCAACGTCATCTACCGCGCTGTGCACGAGGGGCCGGTGATGGAGATCATCTGAGGGGCAGGCCCGAGCCTCGAGCGGTGAGCGTCCGGCCTTTACTGTTCACACCTGTCACCCAAGCCACCCTGGTTCAACGCATTCACCGCGTGCTCTGTGCACTGTCTGCTGCATCTCGACACGAGTGCCCCACCTCTTGACCTCAGAAGGAGGCGTCTTCGCCCAGGGAGGCGAACGTCCGCGGCTATATCGAGGAACTCTTGTCAACCATCTCTCAGCCGTATCGTGGGCGTATGGGAGAAATCGCGTACCTCGCGGATAGAACGGGCCAGCACCGGAAGCTGCTGTGGCGGGAAGCGATCGGCCATGTCGTTCGGCAGGAGCGGCACGCGCGACGAGAGAGGCTGACGGACTTGGGCGAGCGGGCCGGTATCGCTCCGCAGTACCTCTCGGAACTCGAGCGCGGCCTCAAGGACCCCTCCTCCGAGGTGCTTCACGCGGTGTCCGACGCCCTCGAAACTCCCGTCTACGAGATTGTCCGCCGCGCAGCGTCCGTCCTGGACGGGACGGCCCGTTTCGGACCCGTGGTCCTGGCTATGGCAGCTTGACGCCGCTCACAGCAGATTCGTCCCACATCGACGCGTCCGCCCGACACACTGAGGACATGCACATCCTCCTCCTCGGCGGCACCGGCTTCCTCGGCCGGGCACTCGCCCGCGCCGCGCTCGACGACGGCCACGCCGTCACGTGCCTCGCCCGCGGGTCGGCCCCCGCTGCGTCCGGTGCCACCTTCATCCGCGCCGATCGGGACGACCCCGACGTACTCGCCCCGGTCGCCGCTCAGACCTGGGACGCCGTCGTCGACCTGACATCCCATCCGGCCCACGCCCGCGACGCCATCACGAAGCTCACCACCCGCCACCGCCTCTTCGTCTCGACCACGAGCGTCTACGCCTCGTTCGACACACCCGGTCAGGACGAGGACGCCCCGCTGGCACCGCCCGCGGACATCAACCTGATGACCGAGATGAGCCAGTACCCCGGGGTCAAGCGCCGCTGCGAGGACATCTACCGAGGCGCCACGGGCCCCGTGACGGTAATCCGCCCAGGGCTGATCGGCGGCGCCGGCGACGACACCGGACGGTCCGGCTACTATCCCTGGCGGTTCGCACACCCCACCGGCCCCGACGTGCTGGTGCCCGATGCGACGTTCTCCGTCTCCCTCATCGACGTGGCGGACCTGGCCGCGTGGATTCTGCACTGCCTTGAGTACACAGTCACCGGCACGTTCAACGCCGCAGGTCAGACCCACACTTTGGAAGACATCTACCAGGCGAGCATCGAGGTCACCGGGTCCACCGCCCAGCCGCGCGTGATCCCCGACGACGTCCTACTAGCTGTACTGACCGGGGACGTTGATCAATCGTGAGAAGGGCGGCTGGTTCCCGCAGGCGCTGTGGGGGCGATGCTGGTTGTAGTGGTGGAGCCAGTCGGGGAGGGCGTCTCGGCGTTCTTGCTCGCTGGTGTAGCAGCGGGCGTAGGCCCACCCGTCACCCATCGTGCGGTGGAACCGCTCCACTTTTCCGTTGGTCTGCGGCCGGTACGGGCGGGTGAACTTCGGACGGATCGACAGCGCCTCGCAGGTGTCGCGCCACAGGTACGACCGGTATGCCCCACCGTTGTCGGACAGCACTCGTTCGATGGTCACGCCACGTTCGGCGAACCAGTCGACGGCGCGGTGCAGGACGGCGACGGCGGTGATGGCGGTCTCGTCGTCGTGGACCTCGGTGTACGCGACGCGGGAGTGGTCGTCGATGACGGTGTGTACGAATGCGTACCCGAGCTTGGGGCTGTGCCACTTGTTCTTCGGCTTGTCCGGTGTCGCGGCGCGGTTCTTCTGGCCCTGGCGGCGGCCGACGTAACGCCAGCCGCCGCCGTCGGGGATGTTCCCGATCTTCTTCACGTCCACGTGCACCAGCGAACCCGGGTGCGGGTGCTCGTAGCGACGTACTGGCTCGCCCGTGGCGCGGTCGACGTACGACAACCGGTTCAGGCGCGCCGCCGTGAGGATGCGGTGGACCGTCGAGGGAGCGATCCCCAGCCGGGCGGCGAGCTGGATTGGTCCTTCGCGCAGTCGCATTCGCAGGCTCACGCACCGCTTCGTCACCGCCTTGTTCGTCTTCTTCGGTGAGGACTTCGGTCGCGACGAGCGGTCGTTCATGGACTCGCCGGCGAGGTAGCGGTCAACCCACCGCTTCACGGTCGGCCAGGACACCTGGAACCGGGCGGCGACCTCGCTGATCGGGTGGCCGTCCTCGACGACGAGGCGGGCGACCTTGAGCCGGTGGCGAGGTGTGAGAGCTGCGTTGAGGTGGGTCATTATCGTTCGAGGGTGGGTGCGAATCGGCCCCGATCGGATGGTGCGTGATCGGGGCCGAAGAGCTGGCGGTGACTCATGCCGGCTCAGGTCGATCCAGGGAGCGCATGGCGTCCATGAGGGAGGTGTAGACGAGGCTGGGCTTGCGGTCGTGCCAGTCGGTGTCGCTGTCGCGCTCATCCTGGTGCAGGGGCTGGGTCGTCGGTTCGTAGATCCACCAGAGGTTGCGCCACGGGTCGAGAGCGCGCGCGATCCGGTAGCCGCCGTAGAAGTCGCTGACGGGAGTCACGATGCGCCCTCCGGCCGCGACGGCCTTGTCCAGGCAGTCCTGGGCATCGGGGACATAGACCTGCAGGAAGGCCGGCGTGAAGGGCCAGTCGGGCTTGCGGTCGCACAGCATGATCGTGGCGTCGCCGATCGTGACCTCGCCGTGGATGATCGAGCCGTCCCGATCGGGGGTGCGGACGTGGGCGGCTTCGTGCCCGTCGAACACGGACTCCACGAAGCGGATGAAGCCCATGGCGTCTGGAACGATGGCGAAGGGGTTGATGGTGTTGTGCCCGGTCGGGGGCGTCAAGGAAGGCATGTATACATAAAATATGAGCACATCGAGTGACGTCAAGTATCGCCAAGGTGCCAGCTTCCTCCTGGCGACCCTCGGGCGGCGCGCAGAGAGGGCATGGGCGACTCACCTGACAGGGCAGGGGATCACCACGGCCCAGTTCACTGCCATGGCTGTCCTCGCGGAAGGTGAACGTACGCAGGCACAGGTGGCAACCGCCATCGCGGTCGACCCGCGGAACGTCGGTGCCACCATCAGGAAGCTCATCGAAGCGCGATGGGTCCAGGCCCGACCGAACCCCGCCGATGCCAGGTCGCGACTTCTGAGCCTGACCCCCGAGGGGCGGCAGTGGTGGAATGACCTGCAACCCGGCCTGCGTCAGGGACGCAACGCCTTCTTCCACGCCCTGACCCCCGACGAGCTGACAGCGCTGGAGGCACTCCTTGGGAAGCTCGACGCCTCACATGCAGCGGACTCGATCAACGTCCCTGGACATCACAACTAGCCCAGGGCATCGCCCCGTGGGCCGGGCCGAACTCGCTGCCCCTCTGGATCCCGGTGCCGGGGTTCCGTCACGTCGGCAGCGTCGACTCCTCCGCCGCCCTCGCCCACGGGCTGGTCCGCCGCCCGCTGGCCGAGACCCTCGCAGCCGCCCTGGCCACCGAGGAGGAACGCACGACGGAACGCCCCGTGGGGCTGACGGATGCGGAGGAGAGCGCCCTGCGCGCCGCGTGCAGTCCTCGTTGCATCGAGACGTCTGGACCGGATCGGAGTCAGTAGTTCCCTGCGATGGCAGGATGGTGCCATGCCGGACGCCGTCTTCGACCACCCCCGATTGGCCGCCGTCTACGACGTCCTCGGATCACTGGATCGCCCCGACCTGGACGAGTACACGGACATCGTGCGGGACGAGTTCCCTGCCTCGACGGTCCTCGACATCGGATGCGGCACCGGCGCCTTCGCCCTGCGGCTGGCGAAGCACGGCATCGACGTCGTCGGGGTCGACCCCGCGGCGGCTTCCATCGACGTGGCGCGGGCGAAGTCGGGCGCGGAGGCTGTGACGTGGGTCGTGGGAGTGGCCGAGGACGCGCCACCGTCGCAGGTGGATGCAGTCACGATGACGGCGAATGTCGCTCAGGTGTTCCTCGACGACTCCGCGTGGGACGCCACGCTCCAGGCCGCCCATATCCGGCTCCGGCCCGGCGGGGTGCTGGTCTTCGAGGCCCGTCGACCCGAGGACAGGGCCTGGGAGCGCTGGACGAAGGCGGCCACCCACCGCCTCGTCACGGTGCCGGGCGCAGGCGAGGTCGAGACATGGACGCAGACGACCCGCATCGACGGGGAGCTGGTGACGTTCGACTCTCCGACCGTGTTCCGCGCCGACGGCCAGCGGCTGGAGTCGACCTCCACACTGCGCTTCCGAACCCGCCGTGCGATCGAGGCTGCACTGGTCGCCGCCGGATTCGATCTGGTCGACGTGCGCGACCTGGCGTATGCACCCGGGCGGGCTTGGCTTTACATCGCCCGCCGGCCCGATGACTCCCCCCGGCCATGATGGCCGCACGCGACGGCACGCCATCGGATCATTCGTCGGCCGCGCACTGGCTGCTCACGCACACCCCTGTGCTGGTCGTGCCAGAGCTCTCCCGCCGAGGAGTGCCCCGGCTTGTGGGGTGGTCCGGGGCGACGATGACCTCGCTGCACCCCCGAGGTCCCGAGCAGTGGCTCACAGCTGGCTTGACGGTGCTCCCCGAGATCCGCCGAGCCGGTATCGGCCGACGCCTCCTGCAGGCCGTGATCGAGGCCGTCGAGACACTCGACGTCCGTTCCCTTGACAGCGTGGTGAACGCCCGCATACATGAAGGGGCGCTCCTGTGAGAACCCAGCCGGAAGCTGACGGCCCAGCAGCCCAGACGACGACTCCTCCCTGGCACTGGCCAGCCCCCACCACGGGCAGCCCCGCCTGGACACGCCTGGCCCAATGGACCGCGGACGGACACCATCTGCTCCACGGCTCCGGGACCGCCGGCCTGGGTCGCCTTGAGCCCCGCGCCCCGCTGGACCACAGCCCGGACGAGTACTCCAAGCGCACCGCGGTGTTCGCCACCGAGGACCTAACCTGGGCCATCGCCTACGCCGTACGCGCGTCTGACTGCCCGCAGTTTCTCAACGCCTGCTTCTACCCTGGCGACCGGCCGGGCACGCCCGCGCAAAGACGACTGTTCTTCTCCTATGGCCGCCGGACCGACGGGACCGTGCCGGTGTCTCCCGGGGTGGTCTACGTCGTGAAGGCGAGGTTCTTCGAGCGCCAGCCGCCGGCGTGGGATGTCGACCTGGGACAGGTGATCACCGAGTGCCAGTGGACGAGCCGGGACACAGTAGACGTCGTCGCGGCGGTCCGCGTCACTCCGGCTGATCTGCACGGGCCCATTCCAACCCACGATTCGGCCGAGGTCAGTGCACGGATGACCCAGTACGCGTCGGGGTTCCCCTGGGGTGCACCCGATGCCTGGACACCCGCTCCGTTCGTCGGCTCGACGGAGGGCACATGCGGTGCGTGTTGATCGGCCCGCCCGGCACCGGGAAGTCGACCGTGGGGGCCATGCTGGCCGCGTCCCTCGAGGTGCCGTGGGTCGATCTAGACGAAATTTCCGGCCCGCTCTACGCCGAAGTCGGTTGGCCCCCCGAGGTGATCGCCGAGCAGCGGCGACGCCTCGGGTGGACTGCGTTCCACGCCGCGTTCGAGCCTGCACTGGCTCATGCCGTCAAACGGTGCGCTGCCCTCAGCAGCCAGGCAATCGTCTCCTTCGGTGCGGGGCACTCCCACCTCACCGATCCCTCTCTTCGCGCCCACGTCGCCCGCGCCTTGGAAGGAGTCACGGTCGTGCTTCTACGCCCCTCTCCCGACGTGGGCCGCTCGGTGCGCCTCCTTCGAGAGCGCTGCCGGCAGAGCAAGTGGACGGACTGGCACCTGGACGGGGTGGACTGGCTCCACCGCTGGTGCACTGACGGGCTAGACGAACAGCTGGCCGACGCCACCATCTACACGGACGGGAAATCGCCGCAGGAGACGACTGACGAGGTCTCCCGGCTCCTGCCGCGCTGACCAGGTCGTTGTCACCGTGGCTTTCCCAGGCTGGAGGCCAGCTGTACTGACCGGAGACGTCATTGGCGCCGCCGGCGGTCGAGGGCTACTTTTCGCAGACCCCGCCGAACGTTCTGCTCTGCGAAGAGTTCCCCCGAGTGTCCTGTGAAATCTTCGCTGCATCTCGACACCTGACATCATGCTCATCATGCTCATCGTGCTTCGCGGCAACGCAGCCTCCGGGAAAACCACGGTCGCGCGTCTCCTCCAGGAACGCCTGGACGGTCCCGTTGCCATCCTGAGCCAGGACCTCTTCCGACGGGGCATCTACGCCGAACGTGAGCAGGACAGCCTTGAGCACGCCGACCTGCTCGAAGCAGCGGCGCGGCACTGCCTCGGGCGCGGACATCACGTGATCCTCGACGGGATCTTCCACGCGGGGCGGTACGGGCCGATGTTGGAACGAGTTGCGGCGGCCAGTGACGATGCTCGGTTCTACGCCTTCGACCTGACCTTCGAGGAGACTGCCCGCCGGCACGCGATGCGTCCCAAGGCCGCAGAGTTCTCCGCTGACGAGATGGCGGCGTGGTACCACGGCTGGCAGCCACTGCCCTTTGTCGATGAACATCGCATCACCGCGACTGAGCCACCGGACCAGATCGCCACTCGCATCCTGCACGGCGCTTAGCCCCGTCAGCCGAGTGGCAGCCTCCTCTATGCTTCCACTCCTCCCAACGACGCGGAGCGTGCCGATCTGCCAGGAGTTGGATGCTTGTGGTGCGCTGTCTTCGCCGCAGCTCGACAACCAACGAGGCCTGCGGGGCGTTCCCGCAGGAGGTATGAGGCCGATGGTAGTTGTAGTGGTTCACCCACACCTGCAGGGCCTCATGCCGAGCTGTCTCTGAGGTATACGGGCGGGCGTAGAGGACCTCATCGACCATCAGCCGGTTGTAGCGTTCGACCTTCCCGTTATGGCGCGGGGTGTATGGGCGGATCCGGTGGTGCCGGCCCCGAGCGAGACCACCTTCCGGGTGAACTCCGCGGCCCGGTCGTTGTTCCCGTTGTCCGTGACCACCCTGTCGATCCGGATGCCGTGGGCGGCGAAGAACGCCCGCGCCCGGCAGAAGAACCCGATCGTGGTCACCGTCTGCTCATCCTCCAACGCCTCGGTGTAGGCCAGGCGGGTGAACCCGTCGATCGCCGAGTGCAGGTAGGTGTAGCCGACCCGTCGGCCAGGCCCGCGCTTGGCTGCTCGCGCGTTCTCGGAGTCCCGTCCGTGAGCACGCCAGCCGCCCCCGTCAGGGATCTTCCCGATCTTCTTCACGTCCAGGTGCACCATGTGCCCCGGCCCCCTCGCGGTGATCCTCTGGGCCGGCTGCTGGCGCAGGTCTTCCCCGGCCGGGGTCAGGTCCCGTAACCGGGAGAGCCCGGCCCGGTGCAGCCACCGTCCCACGGTACGAAGACACACCCGGTGGCCCTCGGAGACGAGGTGGTGATGGATCCGGCGGGCCGACCACTTCTCCCTGCGACGCAGGGTCTGGATCTGAGCCACCACCTCGGGGTCGAGCTGGGCAGGTGAACGGCGCGGACGGCTGGGCCGGTCGAGCAGCCCGGCCTCGCCCTCGGCGCGGAAGCGGGCCACCCAGGTGGCCACCGTGGGACGTGCGACCCGGAACTCGGCGGCCACGTGCGCTTGTGGGATCCCGTCGTTCAGGTGGCGTTGGACCATCCTGAGACGGCCGGTGGGAGTCAGGGGTGCATTAGCGTGAGTCATGAGTGGGTCTCTTTGCGCGGATGGGTGGTGTAGGAACTTCCATCCTGCGGGAGAGGCCCGCTCGTCTCATCTCAGTCCGGCCCTCGTGCCAAGAACCTCATGACCCACAACACCTAAGCGGGGGCTGAGTTACTCGGCGGCGGGTGGGGCGCCGTCGTCGAGGTCCCGCATCTGCCGCACTGGAGACAGGGCGACGGGAAGGGTGGAAGCCGCCATCGCGGCCGTGCCCAGCGCGGCGGCAAGCCATCCCCCGACAGCCGAGATCAGCCAGCCTCCCAACAGTGCACCGATTGCGAGGGCGCCCCAGGAGAGCATGCGGTAGCTGGCGTTGACCCTCCCGCGGAGTTCCTCGGGAACCGTGACCTGACGGACGGTGACGGCCTGGGAGTTCGCGACTCCGGTGCCGAACCCGGACGCGAAGAAGGCCGCGGCGAGGACCACCAGGGACGTCACGGAGGTGTCGGAGCTGAACAGCACGCCGATCAGCGGCGCCGTGTTGCCTACGAGCATGGCCGTGATGAGGGATCGGCCATAGCCGAAACGCTCAGTCAGTCGGGCGCTGATGCCCGCCCCGAGGAAGGCGCCGAGTCCGCCGGCCATGAAGATCAACCCGAGCATGAGGGGGCCATCTTGTCGGAGATCCACGATCAGGACGGTCAGGGCGAGCATGAAGACCTCGTTGCCCAGGTTCCAGATCGTCGCCTCCGCGGCAAGAGCCCGAACGACTCGGTGGCGAAGAAGGGCCATGAACCCCTCCCGAGCCTGCTTGCGAGCCGACGCGCCAGGAGCCGCCGCAGGCGGCTCGTGGGTCTGAATCCGCCGCAGCAACAGGACGGAGAGGAGCCGCCCCGCCCCGTTGATCGCGACGGCGAACGGTGCCGTGATCCACTGGACAAGCACGCCGCCGACTCCGGAGCCCCCGATGCCGATCGCCGAGTAAGTGGCTGTCATCTTCGCGTTCGCATCCGGAAGCGCGGCCCTGCTGACCACGTGGGGGGTGAAGGAGAAGTCCGCGAGCATGTGCAGCACGGACATCGCCCCCAGCAGTGCGGCCGCGGCGACCAGTACTGGCACGGTGAGCCACCCGGCCAATGCCGCACCGGCGATACCGAGCAGAGTGATCCCGCTGACCGTCTCCGCCGTGATCATCAGTCGCCGCCGCCTCCACCGGTCGACCAGCACGCCCAGCCAGAGGGTCAGCACCAGGTACGGCAGGAACGTCGCGGCTCGTACCCAGGACAGCTCCTCGGCCGAGGCCCCCAACCACACCAGAGCGAGAACCGGCAGGGCGAGCTCGCCGATCTCGCCCCCCAAGGCTGACGCCGTGGAGGCACCCCAGAGACGGCGGAAGTCCCGACTGCGCCATGCGCTAACTCTCGTCATGCTAGAGATGGTTACTTACGACCACGTTCTTTGCAACCGCCTTAGGCGGGTCGATGGTTAGATCGGAGTATGGGATCTTCGACTGAGCCGAACGCGCCGGGTGACCTCGAGCTGGTGCGGAAGTTCGTGAACACCCTGGACATCGAGAAGGGCACGGACGCCCTGGACTCGTCAGAAACGTGGGGTCGGTGGTGCGCCGAACGCGGTCTCCCGAACGAGTCGAGTGCGAGCGACCGGCAGCTCCTGGGTGAGCTTCGTGAGGCACTGCGTGAGGGCCTGCTTGCTCATCACTCGCGAGGTTCAATGCCTCCGGCAGCCCGCGAGGTGCTCGATCGAATGCTGGCCTGGAGTCAGGCCGAGGCGACCTTCACCGAGGAGGGCTTGCGCCTCCTCCCACGGGGCGACGGAGCGCACTATGTCGCCGGGAGGATTCTCTCCCTCGTTGCGGCGGCAACGGTGGACGGAACGTGGTCTCGCCTCAAGGCCTGCAGGGACGACGAGTGCAAATGGGCCTTCTACGATCACTCGCGCTCCCGTACCGGCCAGTGGTGCTCGATGGCGATCTGTGGGAACCGAAACAAGCAGGCCCGCCTGAGAGAGCGGCGAGGACAGTGAATCCAACCGCTGCTTCCTGGATGCTGGACTCCTATTGCCGGGCGAACGAGAGGCGATACCGGACCATGCCATGAGGGGGTCTGCATGCGTGCATCATGAAGCGGGAGGACCCCACCCGGGGATCCTCGTACGCTCGGCTGGTGGCCGTTGCATAGCTCAGTGGTTGAGTCGCGCATGACATGTTTCACTAATCGCATGACCAGCTCCGTGTCTCGCGCCTCCGTGGACTGCAGGTCCCGCCAGAAACGTGTGGGCGACTGAAATGCTGGCGGGTTGATTGGGGCGAGACATGCGGCGAACGATTCCTGGGCCTGAAGTGGCGCGTAGGCCGCACCGCGACGCTCCGCCTCAAACGGCCGTTTGGGTCTGAAGCCGCAGATGAGCCAAGACGTGGGACGTGGGAGAGGTGCCGGTCATCCCCTGGGGGTCACTGGACCTTCCCATCGGACTTCGCCGTCCACGACTTCGTCGGTCGGACTCATTCCGATACGGCGCGCGACCGCGGCGGACGCCCCATGGTCGGGGTGGATATGAGCGATGACCTGTTTCACGCCCATGTCCGCAAGTTCAGCCAGCAGGAGAGCGGCGGCTGCTGAGGCGTAACCATTGCGCTGCCACGGTGCTCCGATGACCCAGGCGATTTCGGCGGGTTGGCCTGAGACCGGGATGGTGGCCTGGACGTAGCCGAGTGCTTTCCCGGAGGTCTCGAACACCACCAGGTGATTGATCCAGGTCTCGGTCCTGTCAGTTGAGTGGCCCCGACTCTGAACGGTGTATTGGCCGGTGAGCCCTTCCACGGTCGGCGGTGTGCCCCCGGTGTACTGGTAGAGGGCCGGGTCGGCTAGGACCTTGGCCATCTCGGGTGCGTCATCGGGGGACAGTGGTCGCAGGCCAATCCGTTCGGTCATAGGGGCAAGCAGAGCCCGGTGGTTCAGAGATGTCAACCAGCTCGTCGGTGCTGGTCGAAGTGAAGTAGCGGGTGGCTACCCCGAACATGCCTCGAACTTGTGTCCATGAATGTGGCGTGATCTAGAAGCGCCACAAATGACCGAATATGCACCTCGACACTGAAGGGAGGCGAATGAGCGCCTTGCGGCTCCTCAGTCCCGGTCGCTCGAGAGCGTCGCGTAGACCAGCGTGTCCGTCCACTCGCCCTTGCTCCACCAGTCCTGCCGGTGGTGGGCTTCCCGACGCAGGCCGATGGCTTCTGCCAGCCGGGCGGACGCGGTGTTGCGGGCGTCCATCTGCGCCACCACCCGATGCAGGCCATGGACCTCGAAGCCAAGAGCCAGCATCGCCGCCGCGGCCTCCCTCGCGAAGCCCTGGCCTGCGTGCCGCGGATCCAGGGCCCAGCCGATCTCCGCGACGCCCCGCTCGCGGTTCGTAAGCCACAGGATCACGTCCCCCACGGGGACACCGGCGTGCTCGATGACGAGAGACGCCGCCCCGGACGGGCCGGCGAGGTCGTTCCACTCGATTCGTCTGACCAGCCTCTGCCGGGCGGTCGGCTCGTCCCACGGCTCGTCCAGCAGGTGACGCACCACCTCGGGCTGGGCATACATCTCCTGGAGCCAGCCGAGGTCGTCCTCCCGGTGCGGGCGCAGCGTGAGG
The DNA here is from genome assembly GCA_047414615.1 of Micrococcus luteus. GTDB lineage: Bacteria > Actinomycetota > Actinomycetes > Actinomycetales > Micrococcaceae > Micrococcus > Micrococcus luteus_B. The sequence continues at coordinate 2,133,521 of CP179711.1, read as the reverse complement.
CGCTCGGTGCGCATCGGCCAGTCGGGGATGTGGCCGTTCGATTCGGCTCCCACATCGCGCTTCCTCCGGGACGGGACATCGACGTCGGCGGGCACCGGCGTCGTCCTGCCGGTCTCCCAGTCCTGGCGCAGGACTGCGTACGCCACGGACGCGAGCGGCTCGCCGCCCTCGACCGGCCAGCCGCGGCGGTAGTGCGCCTCCTTGACCCAGCCGACCCGGCGGAAGGCGCGCAGCATGGGGATGTTGTCCTCACGGGTCTGCCCTTCGAATCGGTCGACCGCGGGCATCGTCTCGAACACATGTCGCGTGAGCGCGGCGAGGATCTGCGCGCCGAGCCCGCGGCCGCGGAACCGCTCGGCCACGCGCAGGTCGAACAGGGGGGTGGGGTCGGTGAGGTCCTTCAAGCGGACCATGCCGACGCGGCCGTGCTCGGCGTGGTCGATCCAGAACGTGGTGTTGTCCTCGTCGTTCCAGGCGCCAGCGTCGATGGCGTCCTGCACGTCGTGCGCGGTCGGGTGCGGCCGCATGTGGAAGGGCCAGGCATTCTGCGTGAGCAGGGCGATGAGCGCCGCGCGATCATTTCCGGTCGGATCCGCGGGCGTGAAGGTGATGGTCATGGTGGCAGGGTAGGCGAGGGAGGGTGTCGAGATGAAGCGTCCCGGGTGTGATGCCGCTTCCTTTCGAGTTCGAGAGGATGTTGTTCATGCCGAAGAAGTTCGATCCCGAGGTGAAGGACCGCGCGGTGCGGATGGTCCTGGACCGTGTCGAGGAAGCCGGGTCAGTCACGAAGGCCGTGGCTTTGGTGTCGCCGAAGGTCGACGTGGGGCGCGAGACCTTGCGCCGCTGGGTCTGTCAGCACCGCGTCGACGCCGGCCTCAAGGACGGGCCGACCAGCGATGACCTGGCCGAGCTCAAGCGCCTGCGCGGCGAGGTCAAACGATTGCGGGAGGACAACGAGATCCTGCGCAAGGCCTCGATTTTCTTCGCGGGGGAGCTCGACCCCCGCAACCGATGATCATGGGATTCATCGATCAGATGCGCGCCAAGGGGCATGCGGTCGAGTCGATCTGCAGGGTGCTCCGTCAGGAGGGCTGTCAGATCGCCGCACGCACCTACCGGGCGTGGCGCCGCCGCAGCGCGTCGGCTCGTGACACGTCCGACGCGGTCCTGCTCAACGTCCTGCACGACCTTGTCGGCACCCCGGAAGGGCTGTACGGGCGTCGGAAGATGACCGCGTGGCTGCGTCGAGAAGGTCACCAGGTCGGCGCCGGTCGTGTGGACCGGCTCATGCGGGTTGCGGGGATGAACGGTGTGCGTCGAGGCAGGCCAGTGCGCACCACCGTCCCGGCCAAGGACGGCGGGACTGCTGCACGAATAGGTGACATCTGATCTGTGACGCTGTGAGGCGTTGCTGGAAGGATGAACACCGTGCCTAAGCCCTACCCCCAGGAGTTCCGCGACGACGTCGTGCGCGTCGTCCGTGACCGTGAACCCGGCCAGAGCATCAAGCAGATCGCCGCGGATTTCGGCATCGCCGAGTCCTGTGTGCGCAACTGGATACGCCAGGCCGACGTCGAGGACGGCGCCAAGCCCGGAACGGGTGCCCCCGAGCACGCCGAGCTCAGGGAGGCCAAGAAGCGCATCCGGCTGCTGGAGCAGGAGAACGAGGTGCTGCGCCGCGCCGCGGCCTACCTGTCGCAGGCCAACCTGCCGTCAAAAGGCTCTACCCGCTCGTGAAGGAGCTCGCCGCCGACGGTATCCCCGTCACGGTGACGTGTCGGGTCCTGAAGCTCTCCCGCCAGCCCTACTACCGCTGGCTCGCCACCCCGGTCACCGACGCCGAACTCACCGAGGCCTACCGCGCCAACGCCTTGTTCGACGCCCACACCGATGACCGGGAGTTCGGCTACCGGTACCTGGTCGAGGAAGCGCGCGACGCCGGTGAACCGATGGCCGAGCGCACCGCCTGGCGGATCTGCTCGACCAACGGCTGGTGGTCTGCGTTCGGCAAGAAGCGCGGCAAGAACGGCACCAAGCCCGGCCCGCCGGTCCACGACGACCTATGCGCCTACCTCGACGAGCACGGCGCGAGGCGTCACCGCTTCGCCGCCCAGGGGCCGAACGAGCTGTGGCTGTCCGACATCACCGAACACCGCACCACAGAAGGCAAGCTCTACCTCTGCGCGATCAAGGACGTGTACTCCAACCGGATCGTGGGCTACTCCATCAGCGACCGGATGAAGTCCCAGCTCGCGGTCGCGGCGCTCAACAACGCCGTCGCCCGCCGCGGTGACGTGGCCGGCTGCGTGGTCCACACGGACCGAGGGTCTCAATTTCGATCCCGGAAATTCGTGCGCGCCCTGCACCGCCACGCCATGGTCGGCTCCATGGGCCGGGTCGGAGCGGCCGGGGACAACGCCGCGATGGAGAGCTTCTTCGCGCTCCTGCAGAAGAACGTCCTGGACCGCCGCCAGTGGAAGACCCGCCAGGAGCTGCGGATCGGGATCGTCACCTGGATCGAACGGACCTACCACCGTCGCCGCCGGCAAACAGCCCTGGGCCGCTTGACCCCCATCGAATACGAGACCATCATGACCACACCGGCCGCTCAGGCAGCCTAACCCACCCTGTCACCTATCGGTGCAGCAGTCCCTATGCTGCATACCGCGACACGCCTCTAGAGACTTGACGGCGACGACTGTTGGCGCCGCTACGGGAAGTCCGCGTTGTCTACTTTGACAGGAACCCGCAGCATCGCGGATGACAATCAGGTCTATGGCTGACCTCATCGACCGCGCCGGAATAGAGCTGACCCTTGCCGGTGACCCGCATGAACTGCTGACGCAGTTGCAGGCGGCCGGAGTGCGGTTCAACGATTCAGCGCGCACCCTGCTCTTCCGCCCCGCCCTCGCCCGAGACCTGCAGACCTCCCGCCCGGTCCGCGTCGTCGAGCGCTCCCTCACCGACCTGGGCCTGCCCAATGGAGGCACCCTGCCGCAGCTGCGCCGGGCAGCGCTGGCCGCCGGCCTCGCTCCCTGTCCGCCGGCTGTCGCCCCCTTGCTGCGTCTGCGCACCCTGGATCAGGTCAACGCCCCGGATTCCGTGCTCCGGCATGGTCGGGCGCCGGAGGGATCCGTGCATGTGCTCTCCCCCTCGTTGGGTGAGGATCCCCGCGTGCACCGTGGCTTCTACCTGCGTGTGGTGGATGAGGCCCCCTGGCTGCGGGGATTCATGTGCGATGACCTGCACGTGATGGGGGCGGACGACAGGTGGGTTCTGAGCGCTCCCACGTCGGCCCTCTGATCGGAGACCCCGGTCACTGGGCACAGTGGGGCGGGGGTCGGAGCAGCTGCGCCGGAAAGAGCGCATGCCTGTGCGGTCTCCGCTGTATCTCGGCACCAAGGCGGATCCTCACCCCGCGACATTTGGGAGCCGCGGGTCGAACGCGCCTGCCAGAATCGGCGCATGGATCTGGTTCCTTCCTCCTCGCTCAAGATCGAGCTGACGTGGCACACCGACCTGACGCCCGGGCAGCTTGATGACCTGAACCGCCTCTTCGCTGCTGAATACCGCGAGGACTACGGGGAGTGGGATCCCGACCAGCCCTACGGGTACGCACCCCATGACATGCATGTCATCGCCACCCTGGACGCGCAGACAGTTGGACACATCGGATGGGCACGAAGGTCGATCGCTGTAGGGGCACGCCCTGTGACGATCGCCGGCGTGGGCGGTGTGCTGGTCACCCCGAGCGGGCGCGGCCACCATCTGGGCCAGCGGCTGATGCGGGCAGCGGTGGATTCCATGCGCGTCCACTCCGATGCGGAGTTCGGTTATCTCGGGTGCGACGAGTCCGTGGTGCCGTTCTACGTCTCGTGTGGATGGCGGCGCATCGTCGCAGCTGAACGCTGCATTGGGCTCAACGGACAACCATCAGAGAGCACTCAGGGGGACCCTCTGTTGGTTATGCCGTTGCGCAACGCCAAGCAGCCCTGGCCGGCCGGGGAGATCGACCTCCAGGGGCGGCCATGGTGACGGGGGAGCGGTCTTCCCTCGTTCCCTTGCCTTGCCGCGGCGCCGCAGTGATGAGGCTTGCTCAAGAGAAGTGGACTGCCGGCAGGAGCGAGTGATGTCCGCAGAATCCGACGGAATGCGGCCGCATTCCCCGTCCGTCCAAGAGGCCTACACCGCCCGCGCCGTCGAGTATGCGGACCTGCTCGGGCGCATGGACGCCGTGGCCGACGCCGACAAGAGGCTGGTCGAGGCGTGGGCCCAGAGGACGGGCGGTGCTCTAGCGGATGTTGGCTGCGGCCCGGCCCACTGGACCGCCCACCTGTCCTCGCTGGGCCATGACGTCAGGGGCATCGAACCGGTCGAAGAGTTCGTGACCCACGCGCGCCGCGCATACCCGGAGGTGCCTGTGGAGCTCGGTTCTTTCCAGACCCTGCCAGTGGCCGCCGTCGACGGGATCCTGGCCTGGTACTCCATCATCCACACGCCCCCGGCGGAGATTCCCCGCCTCTTCGAGCACGCACACCGGGCGCTGCGCCCGGGCGGGTCGATGCTGCTGGGCTTCTTCGCGGGAGACGAGGTCAAGCCCTTCGACCATGCCATCACCACCGCCTGGTACTGGCCGGTGGACGCACTATCCGGCCTGCTGACCACGGCGGGGTTCACCGTGGTCGACTCCGGGACTCGTCAGGATCCCGGCGCGCGTCGCCACGGATGGATCGAGGCCGACCGTGACTGACAGGTCGGCCACTCCCACGGGACGGTCAGGACCACTCCCACGCAGCCGGAGCGTCGTCGAACGACTCGAGCCAGTAGTGCGGCATGAGGTCGCGGAGGCGCACCCAGGTGGGTGCCGCTGCGTGTCCCTGCGGGACGGCGGTGAGAACGTCGGGCCCATGGGTCGCTAAACGCTCCTGGCACACGCCGCAGGGGGCCAGCACACGAGAGGCCCCCTCGGCGTCGCGGTACAGGCAGATCGTGGCCACGATGGACTCCCCCAGACGATGGGCGGCGCAGTAGGGCTCGGTCTCATGGCACAGCTCCACCGCGGGATTGAAGGCGTCGGGGGCTGAGCCCAGCAGGATCATTCCTGACCCGGTGAGCATGGCGGCAGCGCCTGCCGGCTCGCCACGCGGCCGCTGCTCGAGCACCGCGCGGCACGCGGAGACCAATGTCTCGAGGTCGTGTCCCTGCATGGGGTCATCCTAGAGAGGGTCCCATCGGGCGCCCACGGGCAGTGACGACGACGCCCACGGCCCCGGAACCTGGTCACGAGGCTGATCCTGCGCTCCTCGCACCCCTCGGCCTGCGACAACGCCGCCGTCACCGGCCAGTTCGGTTGACGAACCCGAAGGGCGTGGCCATCGGAAGCGAGCCGTCGCGCAGTCCGACCAGGACGACCCGTTCATAGGACGGCATGGGATCGGGCAGGTCGGTGAGCCGGAACCATCCCAGGTCGGATGCCTTCTCCGGCTCGCAGATCCGCGGCTTCCCCGCCCACTCGCGGCAGGTCCAGAACCAGTCGACACGTTGTTCCCGCGGCGCCCCGACCCCGTCCGTGCGCTGCATGACCGTGGCAAGCTCCAGGTTGCCGGCGTCGATGTCGACGCCGAGTTCCTCCCGAGCTTCTCTCACTGCCGCCTGCCGGGCCGTCTCTCCCGGCTCGACATGGCCGGCCGCACCCGCCACCCAGAACCCGTCCATGTAGCCGGTGTTCTGACGACGTTGCAGGAGCACGTCGCGTCCCCGAAGCAGGAGTACGTAGGACGCCGGCACAAGCGCAAAAGAGTGGTCAGCCATGTCGCCCATCCTCGCGCTCGTTTCCCGCAGAATGCGCACAGCTTATGTGCTCGCTCGTCTGGAAGCGCCAGCGGAGCGGGAGGACGCCGCTCAGGGTGAAAGACAAACCTTCACCCTGAGCGGCGTCCCGCGAAAAGTTCAGCGCGTGTCCTGTGAAATCTTCGCCGCATCTCGACAATAACGTTCGTAGAGAGAGCTCTTCCAGTTGCGCGGCTGTCGAGATGCAGCGAAGATTTCACAAACGCGCAAATATGTTTCATACGAGATCGAGCGCTTCATCTCTTGACGGACCGGGAGTCCACCACTGAAGCAGTTCACGGCATGCTGACGACATGGAATCCGTCATCCGGCCCGCAGACCCAGCAGACATCCCCACCATGGTCACCCTCCGCGGCCACCTCTTCCACGACCTCGCTGCCTCGGGAAGCGCCACCCACCCAGAAGCCGTCCGCGACACGACCTGGCAGCAGACCTGCGCTGAGATCATCCAGCAGCAGCTGGCTCACCCCGACCACCACTACACCGTCGCAACCACCCCCGACGGGGCCGTTCTCGGATGGGGACACGCGATCCTCATCCACCAGCTGCCCGGCCCGGGATTCCCCACCGGCCTCATGGGCCAGATCAGCAGCGTCATCACCGCCTCGGAGCATCGCGGCCACGGCGTCGGGGCTGCCGTCACCTCCAGCCTGCTCCGGTGGCTGACCGGCCAGGGCGCTGAAGTCGTGGACCTGTTGGCATCCGGGTCGGCTCTAGGCCTGTACCGCCGGCTGGGGTTCACAGAGCCGCACTCCACAGCACTGCGCTACGTCCCCTAGCTGTACTGACCGGAGACGTCAGTGGCCACGGCGACTCTTCGCATGGGTGACCCGAGGCCTCATTCTGTGAAGAGTTCACCGCGTGTCCCATGGAATCTTCACTGCATCTCGACATCTTGACACGCAAGGCAATCCGTGGTTCATAACTCGGCTACACCTGACATTCGCCGAGGCCAGTATGGATGTCGAGATGCAGCGAAGATTTCACAAACGCGCGAGTATGTTTCATACGACCACGAGTCACTTAGATCTTGACATTTGAACCTCGATCGACCAAGGGTCTTATGTTCTCCAGTCAGCCCGTGTGCGAGGCTGACACCATGAACCAGCCCTCCATGGCCACCCTGTCTTCGGGAAAAATCACCCTGCGCGACGCCCGCCGCGGGACCACACGGGATGTGGAACTGGAGCCCTTCGAGATGGCAGTGCACCCCCTCCATGACCGGAGCACCGGACGCCCGCTCACGCCTCTGACATGGTTCGAGGCCATCAACCTCTACAACGAGCTATCCAATGCTGAAGAGCTGCAGCCGGCCTACACGCGTGCTGGGGACGGACGCTCCGTCACCTGGAACACCGCAGCCGACGGCTACCGGCTGCCCACCGAGGCCGAGTGGGAGTACGCCTGCCGAGCCGGCACGACCTCGCCCACCTACGGGCCGCTTGAAGACATCGCCTGGACCGGCCTCGACCACCTCGAGGGCCCCCAGCCCGTCGGCATGAAGAAAGCCAACCCGTACGGTCTGCACGACATGCTCGGCAACATCTGGGAATGGTGCTGGGACTACGCCGATCCCGCCCGCTACGGCGACTACCGCAGTCTGCGCGGGGGTGGCTGGGCGGATGATCCCTGGAGCGTGCGCGCCTCAGTGCGCCGGGGCAGCGCCCCGAACGCCGTCCTGGAGGACGTGGGACTCCGCCTTGCCCGGGGTCCGATCGGCAGCCCAGAGCAAGCACAGGGCCGGTCCCATGAGGCAGACAGGCAACGAGCCGCCATCCGCGGGCCGCTTCCCGTGGGGTGGACACCCCTACGGGAGATCGCACGGTGAGCCTCCAGCGGGTCCCCCTCGCGGCCGGCCGCCGGCACTCGCTGGTCGTCGTCGATGGCGGCCGCGTCCTGGCAGCTGGCCCGCCGGGCGCGGGCGAGTGCGCCGTGACCGGCTGGAGCGACGTCGTCGCCGTCGCCGCCGGCAATGTCCACACCGCGCGGAACACGGGACGCTCCCACTCGGTCGGGTTGCGCGCCGACGGGACGGTCCTGGCCGTGGGCTGGAACGCGCACGGGCAGTGCGATGTCACGGACTGGTCTCAGGTGGTGGGCTTCGCCGCCGGATGGCGCCGCACCCTCGGGGTGCGCGCAGACGGCACCGTGCTGGCCGCCGGCCGCAAAGACGACGGGGCGTGTGACGTGGGGGGCTGGTCCGGGATCGTCGCGGTCTCCGCCGGGGACTGGCACTCCGTGGGCCTCCGGTCGGACGGGACAGTGGTGGCGACCGGGATGGACACGCGCGGCCAGGGCGATGTAACCGGGTGGAGTGATGTCGTGGGGATCGCCGCCGGCTACCTCCACACCCTGGGGGTCAGGGAGGACGGCACCGTGCTGGCCTGCGGCGACACCGCTGCGGGCCTGGCCGGGGCGCGTCGCTGGCGGGGCGTCGCGGCTGTTGCAGCCGGCAGTTATCACTCGCTCGGGCTGACACAGGACGGACGCGTTCTGGCCGCCGGAGACGACGGCCACGGACAGTGCAGTACGCAGACCTGGCGCGACGTCGTGGCGATCGCGTCTGGGTCGACGCACTCGCTCGGACTCCGCAGCGACGGGGTCATCCTGGCCGCCGGCAACAATGCCCACGGGCAGTGTCACTGGGCGTTGAGCACCCCCGGTCAGTACAACTAGGTGTGATGTCCAGGGACGTTGTTGCGTGAACAGCTGACAGGCGAAGGCCTCCTGTTGCGAGAGTGGAGTTGTCGAGAAACCGCTCACGCGAACAGAAGGCCTTCATGTCCCACGCTAACGCCGCCCTGACCCCTCGCGCCCGCCTACGCCTGGCCAAGCTCATCGTCGAGAAGCACTGGCCGGTCACCACCGCGGCCAAGATGTTCATGGTCTGCCCACCCACCGCACGCAAATGGGCCACACGCTTCCGGGCCGAGGGACCTGCAGGGATGGCAGACCGGTCCAGCCGGCCGTCCACGATGCCGACCAGAACACCGCCGGCGGTGGTGAAACAGATCGTGGCCGCCCGATGGCGCCGACGCCTGGGGCCGGCACAGATCGCCGGAGAACTCGGGATGCCGGCCTCCACCGTCCATGCCGTGCTCGTGCGCTGCCGGATCAACCGCCTCGCCCGTCTGGACTGAAGCGCCCTGGGTTTCGTTCCGACCTACTTCCTCAAGGAGGATCGGAACATGCCCCAGAAGTACAGCCCCGAGTTCAAGGCCCGCGCCCTGAAGCTCATCGAAGAACGCGTCCGCACGGAACAGTGCTCGGGATGGGTCGCCTGCACCGCCGTCGGCGAGGCACTCGGCGGGATCTCACCCCACACCCTGCGCAACTGGTGGAAGCAAGACCGCGTCGATCAGGGCGAGGCCCCAGGGCTGAGCGCGGCTGAGGCAGAAGAGATGCGCCGGCTGCGCAGGGAGAACCTCGAGCTGCGTCGAGCGAACGAGATCCTGCGCAAGGCATCGGCTTTTTTCGCAGCGGAACTCGACCGCCCCACGACGAGATGATCGCGTTCATCGACGCAAACCGCGATCAGTTCGGGGTCGAGGCCATCTGCCGCACACTGGGTGCGACGGAGTGTGGGTTCATCACCTCCCGCGGCTACCGGGCCGCGAAGACACGACCGGCCTCCGCACGAGCGCTACGTGACGTGTTGCTGCTCGAGGAGATAGAGCGGATCCACGAGGAGAACTACAGCGTCTACGGCGTCAGGAAGATGCACCACGCGATGGTCCGTGCCGGCTGGGACGTGGGCCGGGATCAGGTCGCCCGGCTGATGAAGCTCGCCGGCGTGGAAGGCGTCCGCCGTGGCCGCACGCCGGTCACGACGAAGCCGGCTGGGGAGCCGGATGCCCGCCCTGACTTGGTGGAACGCAAGTTCATCGCCGAGCGACCGAACCAGCTCTGGGTCGCTGACATCACCTACGTGCGCACGGTGGCGGGGTTCTGCTACGTCGCGTTCATCACCGACGTGTTCACCCGCCGCATCGTGGGATGGGCCGTCTCGGCCACCCTCCACACCGCGGGACTGCCTCTATTGGCCCTCGAGCATGCGCTGTTGAGCACGGGAGCCAGCCGTGACCGACAGGGACTGATCCACCACAGCGATAGGGGCTCTCAGGGTGGATTCAATCGGTCGTCGCAACACCCCTGGAATCACTGGAGGTATTGGCGATGGCAAGCAAGGACTGGGCGAGGAAGATCAGTGACGTGCCCGAGGGCACACGCCGGCAGTGGAGAGCGGATCGGGCGTTGCGGGCCCCGATGCGCTCTCCGGGCAGGCCGCAGCCCTCACGGGATGTCCAACGCCAGTTCTGGCGGGTGATCGCCACCGGCGTCATTACGGTCGAGGCATCCCTGAGGGTGGGTGTGTCCTGGCCCGTCGGGGCGCGCTGGTTCCGCCACGCTGGCGGGATGAGCCCACTGCCCCTGGCCGAGCCCACCGGCCGGTACCTGTCCTTCGCTGAGCGTGAGGAGATCGCGATCCTCCACGCCCAGGGCCACGGGGTCCGCCAGATCGGGCGTGCCCTGGGACGTGCCCCGGGCACGATCAGTCGTGAGCTGCGCCGCAACTGCGCCACACGTTCCGGGAGGAAGGAGTACCGGGCCACAGTGGCGCAGTGGAAGGCCCAGGAGGCAGCCAAGCGGCCCAAGCCGGCGAAACTGGCCACGAACCAGCGGCTGCATGACTACGTCCAGGCGCGGCTGAACGGGGTGGTCCTGGGCCCTGGTGGCGTGGCCGTGCCAGGACCGGTCGGGCCAGGGTTCAAGGGGCGGAAGATGAAACCGCGCCGGGCGGACCGGCGGTGGTCCACGGCGTGGAGTCCTGAGCAGATCAGCCGTCGGCTGCCTATGGAGTTCCCGGATGATGAGTCCATGCGGATCTCTCACGAGGCGATCTATCAGTCGCTGTTCATCCAGGGGCGTGGGGCGCTCAAGCGTGAGCTCGTCGCGTGTCTGCGTACCGGGCGGGCTCTGCGCGAGCCGCGGGCACGCACCCGGAACAAGCCCCAGGGCCACGTCACCGAGGATGTGGTGTTCAGCAAGCGCCCACCCGAGGCCGCTGATCGTGCTGTGCCCGGGCACTGGGAAGGGGACCTGATTATCGGAACTGGGCGTTCAGCGATCGGGACGCTGGTCGAGCGCTTCAGCCGGGCCACGATCCTGGTCCACTTGCCCCGCCTGCAGGGATGGGGTGAGCAGCCGGCGGTGAAGAACGGGCGCTCCCTGGCCGGGTACGGGGCCGAGGCGATGACCGCGGCCTTGATCAAGGCGATGGCGCACGTGCCGGAGCAGCTGCGGCAGACCCTGACGTGGGACCGGGGCAAGGAGCTGGCCGGGCATGCCAGGTTCACGATGGCCACGGGCACGAAGGTGTTCTTCGCTGACCCGCACTCACCATGGCAGCGGCCGACGAATGAGAACACGAACGGGGTGCTGCGGCAGTACTTCCCGAAGGGCACGGACCTGTCGAGGTGGTCGGCTGAAGACCTCGCAGCAGTCGCGTACACCCTGAACAACAGGCCCAGGAAGGTCCTGGACTGGAAGACGCCCGCGGAGGTCTTCGCTGAGCAGTTACGCTCGCTCACGTCGAACGGTGTTGCAACGACCGGTTGAACCCACCCAGTACGTCAGTTTGGCGTACTCGGACGCGCTCATCACCGCGGGGGTGACGGCCTCGGTGGGCACCGTGGGCGACTCGTACGACAACGCCCTCGCCGAGACGGTGAACGGGCTCTACAAGGCCGAGCTCATCCACGCCAAGCGGGTCTGGGAGTCCGTGCAGGCGGTCGAGCTGGCCACGATGGGGTGGGTGCACTGGTGGAACACCGCCCGTCTTCACGAGGCCCTGGGCTATCGCACGCCCGCGGAGGTCGAGGCGGCCTACACTCACGATCAGGATTCAGCGCCCGTTGCGTCCTGACCTCGGAACGAAACCCAGGGCGTTTCAGAACCTCAGAGGAGTGAACCGCCGGTCGTGTCGATGGTCTGGCCTGTGATCCAGCGGCTGCGGTCGCTGGTGAGGAAGGTGATGACCTCCGCGACGTCCTCGGGTGTGCCGATCCGGCCGAAGGCTGAGAGTCGGCCTGCGCCTTCACGAGCGCCGGCTTGATTAATCCAGTCAGCGTTGAGATCCGTGTCGATGACGCCGGGAGCGACGCAGTTCACTGTGATTCCGCGTTGGGCGAGCTCCGGTGCGACGGCGCGCAGTGCTCCTTCCAGCCCGGCCTTTGACGCGGTATATGCGAGGTGGGTCGGCGCTGCAATCCTTGTGTATCCGGTGGACACCGCGACGATGCGTCCTCCGTCGTTTAGGGAGTCCGCCAGGTGGTGCAGCAGGAAGAGTGGTGCGGTGAGGTTCACGGCTTGCACCCGAGCGTAGGTCTCAGGGTCGAGTTCGGCGAGCGATTGCGCGCCGTTGATGCCCGCATTGCTCACGAACACGTCGGTGCCGCTGTAGCCGTGCGCTGCCAGTGCTTGGTTCCATGCCTTCGCAATGGCGGCGGCGGCCGGCTCACCTTCTGCGAGGTCAGCCTGAATGAGGATCGGGGTGGCGCCGAGTGAGCGCAATCGGGTGGCGGTGTCCTCGGCTGCCCTCTGGTCGCGCCTGTAGTGGACGCCGATGAGTTGGATCCCGCTGCCTGCCAGGGCAGTGGCGGTTGCGGCACCGATGCCTCGAGATGCGCCGGTGATGAGGGCGGTGGAGTAGGTCACGTTTCCTCCGTAGTGATCAGTACGTAATGTGCATGCTATATCGTAGCGATCACTATGGCAAAGGTACGCAAGCAGGTCGGGCGGCCCCGTTCGTTCGACCCGGACGAGGCCCTTCACCGGGCACTCATGATCTTCTGGGCCCACGGTTACGAGGGCGCGAGTATGACGCTCCTCCAGGATGCAACCGGCCTGACCGCGCCCCAGCTGTACCGCGCCTTCGAGTCGAAGGAGCGGTTGTTCGAGAAAGCTGTTGCGCTGTATCAGCAGGAGTACGGCTTCGGTGTCTCCGACGACCTGCCCGTGGTCGACGCGCTCTCTGGCTATCTCGACCGTGCGGCCAGAGAGTTCACCACCGAGCCGGGCCTCGGATGCCTCGTCTCCACGGGTCTGCTCACCACTGGACGAGACGCGGACGCCGCCGCGGCTGTCGTCCGAGCCGAACGCAACCTGGCGCTCAAGGCTCTCAGTGCTCGACTTGCGAAGGCCGTCGCCGATGGCGAGTTGCGCGAAGGCATCGACGTTCACGGTTTGACGCGCACCGTAGGAGCGTTGATTCAGGGCATGTCGGTCCAGGCCCGAGACGGGGCAACCCGGGAGGACCTCGGACGACTCGTCACCACCGTGAAGACCCTACTGGTGACCTCCATCGACTCACAAGCATCGAAATAGCACCTATGTCACAGTCTTCCCTCGAAGGAAGGACCCCGCCATGGATTCACTGCAACACCCCGCCCTCATTGTCGTGGACGTGCAACGCGGCTTTGACGATGCCGACTACTGGGGGAAGCGCGACAATCCCGACTGCGAGGCGAACATCGCGGATCTGATCGCTCACTGGCGAGAGCGATCGTGGCCGATCGTGTTCGTCCGCCACGACTCGACCAATCCGGCGTCGGCCCTCGCGATGGGCACGCCGGGCAACGAGTTCAAGAACGTCATCAGCGGCGAACCCGATCTTCTCGTCAGCAAGACCGTGAACTCCAGCTTCCACGGCACCCCAGATCTACACGCCTGGCTCCAGTCGAAAGGGATCGAGGAAGTCGTCATCTGCGGGATCACCACGAACCACTGTTGTGAGACCACAGCGCGAGTCGCAGGAAACTTGGGCTACAACACGTACTTCGTGATCGACGCGACGCATACATTCGACCGCCCAGCGCTGGACGGCTCCATACTTCCGGCCGCGACGCTCTCCGCGGTGACTGCCGCCAACCTGCATGACGAGTTCGCCACGGTCGTCTGTACCGACATGCTTGTCGACGGCACTGCCACGTCGGGTGAGGCATACGGGGTCTGACCGTGCACTCGACCCGCTCGAAGAGCCCGAGATGGCTATTGCTGGTGGTGGACGGGGGTGAAGCGCCCCGGATTCCGTCCCAGGTCAGGGAGTAACGGGCGCTACGTCGTGGTCGTGTGTGTATGCCGTCTCGAACTCCGCGTGAGCGCGATAGGCCATGGCCTCGAAGTGACGATCGGGACTCCAACCGTGGGCCCAGCCCATCCTGGTCATCCCGCCCGCTTCGGCCGGTTCCCAGGGCTGCTTTGACGAGACCGTCCATCCGACGATTCGCAGAGAGTGGGCGTCGGTGACGAACGCGACGTAGCAGAACTCGTTCAGGATCCTGATGTGCGTGATGTCAGCGACCCAGAGCTGATGCGGAGGTTGGGCCTCCAGGCGACGTTCGGCGAGATCGCAGTCCCTGAGGCCCACCGGGAGCCCTCCTGCACGCCTGGTCACCCACCGGCCACTACGAGACCACCAGGAGACCATCGAGCGGCTACCTGATGACCCGCGATTTACCGGGAGGCCACCTGGCCTCTCAGAGGCCACGGAGAGACCACTGGCTGCCCACCGCCGACCCACTCACGCCCAACGGCGCTCGATGACGATCAGCGACGGATCGAACCGCACATGGCCGCGCTGATCGGCTTGATCGTCACCTCGACCAGCTCGGTGACGATGATCCGCTGCTCCTCGACGCTCAGCGTCTCCCGGAGCCTCTCGACCAGCTCGCGGCGGGCCTGGTCGTCCTCGACCCCTGCAGCGCGCTCAGCGAGCCTGCGGGCCTCCGAGGGGCTCGGCTCGGCCAACTGCTCGTCGATGGCGGTGATCTCGACCTCGAGCTCCTTCATGGACGAGCGGATCATGTCCATCGAGACCGTCGTGTCCGTCAACATCGGCGCGAGGGCATCGAGGCGCGCACGCAGCTCGCCACCCCGGGACAGCATCGCCTGCCGGTCCATCTGCTCTGAGCCTCCTTCGGGCTCGAGCATGTCCGCGACCGCCGGGCTCGCCAGCATCGTCTGCACCGCGGCGGCGACCATCGCGTCCACCGGCTCGCGCTGCCGGCTCACATGGAAGTTCTGCCCGCACCTGTAGTTCGGCACCCGCGCTCGTTCTGACCGGCGACCATCGTCGCCCCGCACCGACCGCACCGTGCGACCCCTGAGAGCAGTTAGCGCGGCTGATTGCCGCGACGGTCGACCTTCGCCTTGTTGTCGCGCAGCTTGGCCACTGAGCGGCGCCACAGTGCTTGGGAGACGATCGGCTGCCACCGATCACCCTCGGAGACCGGGAACAGCTCACCCGTGGCGTTGTACCTGATGAACCCCGCGTACAGCGAGTTGTTCAGCAGGTTGAAGCGCCCTGGGTTTCGTTCCGATCCAACTGAAGGAGAATCGGAACATGCCCAAGAAGTTCAGCCCCGAGCTGCGTGAGCGCGCCGTGCGGATGGTCCTGGAACGCCAAGCCGCTCAAGGAGGGCCTCGCTCGCACTCCATCCGAGCCATCGCCCCGCAGGTCGGAGTCGGTGAAGAGACGCTGCGGATGTGGTGCAACCGCCACGGCCACGAGATCACCCAGGCGCCGGCCGGAGAGGATCTGCAGCAGGAGAACAAGCGCCTCAAACGCGAGCTCGCTGAAGCCAAGCGCGCGAACGAGATCCTCAAAGCCGCCTCGGCTTTTTTCGCAGCGGAACTCGACCGCCCCACGACGAGATGATCGCGTTCATCGACGAACACCGCGATCAGTTCGGGGTCGAGGCCATCTGCCGCACCCTTGGTGCGACGGAATGTGGGTTCATCACCTCCCGGGCCTACCGTGCCGCGAAGAGACGACCTGCCTCCGCGCGGGCCCTGCGAGACGTCCTGCTCCTGGAGGAGCTCAAGCGGATCCATGCGGAGAACTACAGCGTCTACGGGGTGCGCAAGATGCACCACGCGATGGCCCGTGCCGGCTGGCAGGTAGGCCGGGACCAGATCGCCCGTCTGATGAAGGCCGCCGGCCTGCAGGGGGTGCGCCGTGGCCGCAAGCCGGTCACCACGCGTCCTTCCGGTATGCCGGATGCACGGCCGGATCTGGTCGAACGCCACTTCACCGCCGAGCGCCCGCACCAGCTGTGGGTCGCTGACATCACCTACGTCAGGATTCTGGGCGGGTTCTGCTACGTCGCGTTCATCACCGACGTCTTCACCCGCCGCATCGTGGGCTGGGCCGTCTCGGCCTCGCTCCACACCACGGGGCTGCCGTTACTGGCCCTCGAACACGCTCTCCTGAGCACCGGTGCAAGCCGTGGCCGCCAAGGCCTGATCCACCACTCGGACCGAGGCGCCCAGTACGTCAGCTTGGCCTACTCCGACGCGCTCATCACCGCCGGGGTGAGCGCCTCGGTGGGCACCGTGGGCGACTCCTATGACAACGCCCTCGCGGAGACCGTGAACGGGCTCTACAAGGCCGAGCTCATCCACTCCAAGCGGGTGTGGGAGTCGACCGAGGCGGTCGAGCTGGCCACCATGGGGTGGGTGCACTGGTGGAACACGCAGCGTCTCCACGAGGCCCTCGGCTACCGCCCCCCAGCGGAGGTTGAGGCGGCCTACACTCACGACCGAGACGTAGCGCCCGTTGCGTCCTGACCTCGGAACGAAACCCAGGGCGCTTCAGGTACCGGGCCGCGTACGTCGACCACGGCCTGCCTCTCGAGGTGACGAACCCCGCCGCGTTCAGATCCTCGGCGATGCCGTGGATCGACTTGGGCCTGGTCGCGGTGAAGTCTGCGAACGCCCGTTGGATGGCCTCGGCCTGCTCTGGGATCTGCGCCCCGTCCTTCGTGCAGCCGACCGGCATCCAGCCCGAGAGAACCGGCATCCCCTCGGCGCGACGGCGCTCGTTCGAACGGATCGTCCGCTCGGCCTTGCGCTTGGCCTCGAAGCGCGCGATGCCGGCCAGCATCGTCGCCCGGAACTCTCCATCGGCCGTGGCGAGGTCGATCTCGCCGTCGACCGTGACGACCTGCAGCCCATGGTCGACCAGGGTGTTCAGATCCTTGGTGCTGCGCAGGAGCCGGTCGATGTCGACGGCAACGCCGTTGTCGAACTGACCGTCGTCGGCATCCTTGAGCATCCTCGCCCAGTCGGTGCCGGCACCACGCGGCTTGGAGGCCGAGACGGAGGAGTCCTCGTACCCCGGGACCGACGCGCCAGCGCCCTCTACACCGTCATCTGTGAAGAGCCCCTAGACTCGCTGGTATGCAAATAACTGTTCTCGGTGCCACTGGAACGATCGGGTCTCGGGTCGCTGATCAGCTGGAGGAGCGCGGCCACCAGGTCCAGCGCGCCAGCCGCAGCAAGGGTGCCGACGCCTGGGATAGGACCGGCCTCGAAAGGGCATTCAGCGGGGACGCCGTGGTGGTGGACTGTTTGAATATCGAGACTATTGGGGCAAAGAAGTCACGAGAGTTCTTCACCGGCACAGCGAAGAACATCATCCATGCGGCGCAGTCAGCAGGGGTAAGTCGCATTGTGTGCGTGTCGATCGCAGGTGCAGCCGACCCCAAGGTGAACCGCTGGTTTGGTTACTACCAGGGCAAAGCGGCACAGGAGCAGACGTATCAGCAATCCGCTGTACCAACGACGATTGTCCACTCAGCCCAGTGGTTCGAACTCATGGACAACGTGGTCCGTCGCGCGACGCTGGGGCCAGTCACTGTGCTTCCCACCATGAAGATGGCGGCCTTGGCAGCCGACCGTGCTGCGGCGATCATCGCCGAGGACATTGAGCAGAGCGCCGAGGATGCCAACGATCGTACTCTTGCTATTCGTGGACCTGAGGAAGCAACTACTTTGCAGATCTGTCGAGCGATCCTCGCTGCTCGGGGCAGTATTGACGGGCGGCGGCCACGAGTGATGACACAAGCGCCCTACCTCGGGCGCGCAATCGCCGCCGGCGGGCTGATACCAGATCACGGCGTCACCGATGACCTCACCGTCGAGCAGTGGCTGGCAGGCTCGACATGATTCGCCTGTAGCTGAACTGCTCGTCTGAGCGCAGCCTGGTAACGATACCCCACCGGGCACACCCAGGGCTGACCAGCAGCGTTGAACCCACGCGGCTGTGAGTCGCATCGATAAGTTGAATCGCCCCGGGTCTGGTGGAGGCTCTGATTCAACGGAAGGATGCAGAGCATGCCCGCACCACGGAAGTACCCCGACGAGCTCCGCGAACGCGCCACGCGGATGACCATCGAAGCCCGCCAAGACCCCGCCACGAGGTCTGGAGCGTTCCGCCGAGTCGGTGAGCAGCTCGGGATCAATCCCGAGACGCTGCGGAACTGGGTGCGCCAAGCCGAGATCGACGGTGGCCACCGCCCCGGGATCACGACCAGCGAGGCCTCTCGTGTGGCCGAGCTGGAGAAGGAGAACCGTGAGCTGCGGCGGGCCAACGCGATCCTGCGCTCGGCATCGGCTTTCTTCGCGGCGGACGCTCGAGACGCCCACAGCGCTGATCGTGGACTACATCGACGACCACAAGGACGAATTCGGTGTCGAGCCGATCTGCGCCACACTCTCCGCAGCGGGCACGCAGATCGCACCGAGCACGTACTACGCCGCGAAGACACGTCCTGTCTCGGCCCGCCGTCTGCGCGATGAGCAGCTGCTCGCTGAGATCCGCCGGGTGCACGAGGCCAACTACGGGGTCTACGGGGCCCGGAAGGTCCACGCGCAACTGCGCCGCGAGGGCATCCAAGTTGCCCGATGCACGGTCGAGCGGCTCATGCGTGCCGCAGGGCTGCGCGGTATCAGCCGCGCGAAGGGTCCTCGCACGACAGTCCCGGGCCGGGGACCGGATTCTCGCGAGGATTTGGTGCAGCGAGACTTCACCGCAGCTGCCCCGAATCAGCTGTGGGTTGCTGACATCACCTCCTGCCGCACCTTTGCCGGGTGGGTGTACGCCGCGTTCATCATCGACGTGTTCTCCCGCCGGGTCCTCGGGTGGCAGCTGTCGAAGTCGCTGCGCACGGACCTGGCCCTGGACGCGTTGGAGATGGCGTTCTGGACGCGTCAGCGTGCCGGCCAGGACGTGGCCGGGCTACGGCACCACAGTGATAGAGGAGTCCAGTACGTCGCGGTGCGCTACACCCAGCGGCTGGCCGAGGCCGGTGCAGTCGCCTCGGTCGGCTCGACGGGGGACTCGTATGACAATGCCCTCGCCGAGGCGTTCAACTCCCTGTTCAAGGCGGAGCTGATCCGGAACAGGGGCCCGTTCAAGTCCATCGAGGACCTGGAGATCGCGGTCGCGGAGTACATCGACTGGTTCAACCATCGTCGTGTGCACGGCGAGATCGGGCTGGTCCCTCCGGTCGAGTTCGAGGACGTCTACCATCATGAGAACCCCGTGCCGGCGCCCGCCGGGACGGCACTTGCGAGCCTCTAACAAACCCGGGGCAATTCAGTCGAGCGTCGAGGTTCATGTTCTGGCAGATGGGATCACGGAATGCCGCACGTGAGGTCCTGGATGATCGATCAACACACCGCAGGGGCAGGCCCGATCCACCCGGTCCCGCCCCTGACGCGTGTCTGCGGCCCGTGCGGGCCGCCGCCGGTCAGCCCTTCTTCACCACGATCGTCCACTCGGCCGCACCGCGCTTGGTGAACTCGGTGACCTCGTGGCCGTCCTCGGCGGCCCAGCGGGGCAGCGAGTCGGTGGCCTGGGTGCAGTCGAACTCGATGATCAGCTCGTCCCCGCTGGGGATCTGGTTCATCGCCTGCTTGGCCTCCACCAGCGGGAAGGGGCAGACCTGGCCGTCGGTCTCGAGAAGGTGTTTCGCCATGGGTGTCTCCTTGGGGTCTGTGGTTCGGTTTCTCGGATTCCCGACGACGGCACCCGCCTCCGCCTGTCCGCCCGCCTGGGAAGGCGGGCCGGGCGGGGAAGGGGAGCGGCCGTCGTCGGGAAGGGAAGGGGTCAGCCGACCGGGGTGAGCTTGACCGGACCGCGGGCGGACTCCGCCGCCGCGCCGTCCGTGCCGGTGCCCCCGATCGACGTGGTGCCCTTGCCCTTGTGGTTCAGGATGAACAGCTTCGCGGCCAGGCCGGTGCCCAGGACCATGAAGAGCAGGGCGGTCCAGCCCTGGAAGGTGAAGGTCGCGGTGTTCACCATGGCGTTGCCGATGGTGCAGCCGCCGGCCCACGCGGCGCCCCAGCCCATGCCGAGGCCGCCGACGATCGAGCGGACCGTGGTGGTGGCGTCCGGGACGCGCAGGCGGAACTCGCCGGAGGCCTTCGCCGCGATGAACGAGCCGACCAGCAGGCCGAGCACCAGCATCACGCCCCAGTCCACGAGCTCCATGTCACCGGTGCCGATGAACGCACCGATGTTCGCCGAGGGCCCGGTGATGCCCAGGCCGGACTCGCGGCCGGTGGCCCAGGACAGCGGCCACGCCAGGATGGCCAGCACGCCGATGATCGCCGCGGTGACGAACGGGTGCCACGCCTTCTCCGTGAGCACGTGCGCCAGGCCGGTCTTGGAGGCCGGCAGGCGGAAGCGGGTCATCTGGGACTCCTTGCGGAGGTGGTGGCGCACGGCCAGGCCGACGGCCACCACGAGGATCGCCACGAACACCCACGGGGAGATGCCGGTGGCCTGCTGCAGCGAGCCGGTCTGGGTCTCCACGGAGCGCACGGCCTCCGTGGTGCCGGCCAGCGGGCCCTTGCGGAACGCCGCGGCGCCCACGATGTAGAAGATCAGCGCGAACCAGGAGCCCACCAGGCCCTCGGCGGCGCGGTAGTAGGTGCCCGTGGCGCAGCCGCCGGCCAGCACGATCGAGAAGCCGAAGATCAGGCCGCCGATGATCGTGCCCAGCCATGGGAACGTCTCCGGCGCCAGGGTGATGACGCCGAGCGCGTCCAGGGCGAACACGCCCACGGACTGCACGGCCACCACCACCATGAACGCCGTGAACCAGCGCGAGGAGCGGATGGTGAACAGGTCGCGGAAGGCACCCGTGACGCAGAAGCGTCCCCGCTGGAACACGAAGCCCAGCACGGTGCCGAGGAGGAGTCCGGTGATGATCATGGCCGACATGACACACCCGTAGGCTGGGCGGAGGCGAGGGGACCGGACACACGGAGACACGCGGGGAAACCTGAAGACACATCCGCAGCGGGCGGGAATAGACCCGTAGTCGGGCCCGGCCCGGGCATGGGCCGGTGGAGAGACGGGGATGGGCGGGCCGCTCCACCCCGAGGGGGAATGGGGGACCGGCAGGATCAACCTTCTGGAGGAAGTGCGCCGGGCCGGTGGCCCCTAGCGTGGAGCCACGGGTGCACGGGAGGCGCGGAGGATCGCGTGGCCGACGCCCGTGACCGGGGCCGGCGGAGGGCCCGCCCCGGACCGATCGGCACGAAGGGAGCCCGGCCACGGTCACCGGAGACGGCGGCAACACGTTCTGGCGGAAGGTCTTCGGGGACCGGCGCGACCAGCGCATCGTCCTGCGCGAGGCTGGCTTCTCCTGCGAGGCCCAGGCCGCCGCCTGGGCCGAGGCACTGGTGCCCGGCGGGCTCACCGGGGTCACGGAGCTGGACCTGATCGGCCGGGTCCGCAGCACCCGCCCGGACCTGACTGCCACCACCGCCGCCTACATCGCGCGCCACACCGCTGTTCGGAGCGCCTGAGCCCGTGAAAGCCTGGAGCGCATGACCTCCTTCGACCTCACCGTGGACGCTGTCCTCTTCGACATCGACGGCACGCTCGCCGACTCCACCGGCTCGGTGGAGCGTTCCTGGGCCCGCCTCGGCCGCGCCCACGGACTGGACGTGGAGCGCCTGCTGTCCGTGACCCACGGCCGCCGCGCCCGGGACACCATCGAGGAGTTCTTCCCCGCAGACCAGGTGGACGACGCCGCCGCGGAGCTGTTCGGGTACGAGACGTCAGACGTGGAGGAGATCACCGCCCTGCCCGGCGCGCTCCGGATCCTGGAGGGGCTGCCGGCCGACCGCTGGGCCACCGTGACCTCCGGGGGGCGTGAGCTCATGGGCATCCGCCTGGCCGCTGCCGGACTGCCGGTGCCGGACGTGTTCATCGCCGCCGAGGACGTGACGGACGGCAAGCCAGACCCGCAGGGCTACCGGATGGCCGCCGAGCGCCTCGGCGCGGACCCCGCCCGCTGCCTGGTGGTGGAGGACGCCCCCGCCGGCGTCGGCGCGGGCCGCAATGCCGGCGCCACGGTCCTGGCCGTGGCCACCTCCCATGACCCGGACCGGCTCACCGACGCCGATCACGTGGTGGCGGACCTCTCCACCGTCACCATGGAGCCCTGCCCGGACGGCATCCGCGTGCGGGGCTGAGGCACCCGGAAAGCTGCGCAAGGGATCCCATTGCGCAACGATCTGCCCGGATCGTTGCGCACGGACGGGTCACCCCGTCCTCCTCCTCACCCCCGGCACGACCGACGGCCGCCCACCGGTGGGTGACCGGCCGTCGTCGGGAGTCCGGGGCTGCGGTCAGTCCTGGGTGAGGAAGTCCACCACCGCGGAGACGAAGCGGTCCGCCTCCTCGTAGGGGAGCATGTGCCCGGAGGACTCGAACGCCTCGAAGCGGGCCTCGGGGATCAGCTGCGCCACGGCCTCGCCGTCCTCCGGCGGGTTCAGGCCGTCCTCCGCCCCGGAGAGCACCAGGGTGCGGGCCCTCACTTGCCGCAGACCCTCACGCAGGTCGAAGCCCTCGATGGACTCCTCGATGGTCGCGCGTTCGGACCGGCTCAGGTTCTCCGCCTCGTTCACCGTGGACAGGATCTCCCGGCGGCGGCCCTTCTCCGTGGCCTCGGACCACAGGGCCTCCTGCAGGGCGGCCTGGATCTCGTCCGCCGACGCGCTCTTCGGATCCAGGCCCGCCTTCTCCGCCGCCGTGGCCGTGGACGAGGTGGTGCCGAACGGCTTGGGGGACACCAGCACCAGGCGATCGATGCCGTCCGGAGGCTCGATCGCCGCCTTTGCCGCGATGTACGAGCCCATCGACCAGCCCACCACGTGGGCGTCCCGGTAGCCGTAGTGGAAGATCAGCTGCGCCAGCGCCTGGGCCTGATCCGCGAGCGTGATCTCATCATGGCGCTCCGAGTCCCCGTGGCCCAGCATGTCCGGGGCGATCACGTGGAAGTGCTCGGACAGGCGCGTGGCCAGCGGGCGCATCGACGCGGACTCCCCGTGCAGGCCGTGCAGGAGGAACAGTGAGGGCGCGGCGGCGTCGCCGAACACCTCGTAGCTCAGGGTTCCGTGGTCCAGTTCCAGTGCAGGCATGGGGCCGACGCTAGCGGACGCCAGCGTCGCATGACGAGCCCGGCACGCACCTCCGCCTGGTGGCGCGCCGCTCACTCGGGCAGGGCACCGAGGAACTGCTCGCGAGCGGCTTCCGCCTCACGGGCCTGGACCCGACGCCGGCCATGGTGGAGGTCGGACGGGCCCCTTCGGGCCGGCCGCGGGCTACGTGCTGATCACCGCGAGCCGTCGCGGGCTACGTGCTGATCGCCGCGACCCGTCGGTGAACGTGGACGCGGGGGAAACGCGGAGGACAGAGCCGCGGAGGAGGAGACAGGGGCGATCGTCCAGACCGGACGGCACCTGAGTCCATCGCACCCGGCACCTGTGGCCACGACGTGCGTATCCCCGTGGACCGGTGGGAGAGGGGCGTCCTAGCGTCGAGGGTGTCAGCGTGGTCCACGCGTTGGCACGTCCCCAGATCACGCCCACCGTGAGGAGACCAGTCCATGCAGAAGAACACCGCGACCACCCGATCCAAGCGACTCCTCGGCACCGCCGCCGCCGTGCTCATGGCCGGCGGACTGACCGCCGTCCAGGCCCCCGCCGCCACGGCCGCAGCCGGCGGCACCACCACCGCACCCGTGAACATCCGCACCGAGACCAACACCGGCTCCACCGTGCTCGGCACCATTCCGGGCGGGGTGAACGTCACGGTCGAGTGCCAGACCGAGGGCCAGCAGGTGGAGGGCACCTACTCCACCCACCACTGGGGCAAGGTCACCTACAACGGCCAGACCGGCTACGTCTCCCGCGCCTACGTGACCATCCCGGACGCCACCGGCCTCGGCGCCTGCGACACCTCCGACGCCCCGGACCCGGACCCGGGCGCCGACCGTCAGCAGGTCCTGGACCGCGCGAACCACTGGGTCAGCCAGGGGCTGCCGTACTCCATGGAGGCCTACGCCCCCGGCCCGGACGCGGACGGCTACCGGTTCCGCACCGATTGCTCCGGCATGGTGGCCATGGCCTACAACCTGCGGGACCAGTCCTACTCCACCGTGAACCTGCCGGAGAGGTTCAGCCCGATCGCCAAGGAGGACCTGCAGCCCGGCGACATCATCGGCAACCTCGGCCCCGGCAGCGCCGGCGCCGCCGGCCACGTGGTGATCTTCAACGGCTGGGTGGACGACGCCAAGACGCAGTTCCGCACCCTCGAGCAGAACGGCGGCTACGGCGCCGTCTCCCTCACCCACACCTGGGGCGCGGCGTTCTGGAGCCAGCAGGCCTACCGCTACAACGGCTTCTGAGCGGGCGGGGGCCTCGACCCCTTTCACTCGAGTGGGCAGGTATTCCACGAATCCGCGCGGAAACGTGGATTATCTGCCCACTCGAGGTGTCTGCGGTGCGGGGCGTCCGTCCGCCGGACGTGCCGCTGAGTGGAGGACTGCTTCCGACGAGTGAGAGGGCCGGGGTCGCCGAAGGGTGGCCCCGGCCCTCAGCGCGTGGCTAGTGTTCCGCGGGTGAGCCACAGCGCGGTGGCCGTCACGAGTGGTCTCCGCGCGCCCATGCCGACCCCGACCCCGAAGGAACGCCACCGCGATGAGCACCGCATCATCCGACCCCTCGCCCGTCCTGGCCAACGCGCATGCCCAGCTGGCCAAGGCGATCGAGACCCTCGGCTACGACGAGGGCATGCACGAGATCCTCAAGAGCCCCCGCCGTGAGATGTCCGTGGCGATCCCGCTGCGCCGCGACTCCGGCGAGGTCGAGGTCCTCCACGGCCACCGCGTGCAGCACAACTTCTCCCGCGGCCCCGCGAAGGGCGGCACCCGCTTCGCCCCCACCGTGGACCTGGACGAGGTCCGCGCACTGGCCATGTGGATGACGTGGAAGTGTGCGCTGTTGGACGTCCCGTACGGCGGCGCCAAGGGCGGCGTGGCCATCGACCCGCGGGACTACTCGGAGGCCGAGCTGGAGCGCGTCACCCGCCGGTACACCTCGGAGATCATGCCGATCATCGGCCCGGACAAGGACATCCCGGCCCCGGACGTGGGCACGGACGAGAACACCATGGCGTGGATGATGGACACCTACTCCGTGTCCGTCGGCCACACCGTCCCGGAGGTCGTCACCGGCAAGCCGGTGGCACTCGGCGGCTCGCAGGGACGCGCCGCCGCCACCTCGCTCGGTGTCACCCAGATCGCACTGGCCGCACTCAAGCACAAGGGCATCGACCCGAAGCAGGCCACCGCCGCCGTCCAGGGCTTCGGCAAGGTCGGTGCCGGCACCGTCGAGTTCCTCTCGGACGCCGGGGTGAAGGTCCTCGGCGTCGGAGACCAGTACGGTGCCGTGCAGAACTCCGAGGGCCTGGACTTCGGTACGCTGCAGAAGCACGTGGCGGAGACCGGCTCCGTGGTCGACTGCCCGGGCACCGAGCCGCTGGAGGCCGAGGACCTGCTCACCATGGACGTGGACCTGCTGGTCCCGGCCGCAGTGGAGGGCGTGCTCACCGAGGACAACGCCGCGGACGTGAAGGCCACCATTGTGGTGGAGGGCGCCAACGGCCCCACCACCGGCGAGGCGGACCGCATCCTCAACGAGGCCGGCGTGATGGTCGTCCCGGACATCCTCGCCAACGCCGGCGGCGTGATCGTGTCCTACTTCGAGTGGGTGCAGGGCAACCAGTCCTACTGGTGGTCCCTGGACGAGGTGAACGAGAAGCTGAAGCGCCGCATGACCGGCGCCTGGACCCGCCTCATCGCCACCGCGGAGAAGCACGGCACCTCCCTGCGCGAGGCCGCCATGGTCACCGCCGTGGAGCGCGTGGCCGCGGCCCACGTCCTGCGCGGCCTCTACCCGTGATCTGAACGGCCTGGCCGCGGGTCCCGCCGCCGGTTTCCCGACGACGGCCCCTCGCCTGCGACGCCCGCCCACCCTGGCCTGTCGGCCGGGTGGGCGGGCGTTCCTGCTCAGCCGAACAGGTCTCGGCGCAGCAGGGAGAGATGGTCGGCGTCCCCGCCGCGCAGCGTCGGCCCCGCCACATCCGTCACGAGCAGGTCCTCGCCGTCCTCGGCGGCCCACCGCACCGTGCCGTCCGGGGCGGCCACGGCGGACAGTCCGCAGTAGTCCTGCTCGCCCTCCGGCCCCACCCAGTTGGCGTAGCCCACGGTCACGCCGTTCTCGATCGCCCGGGCCGGCACCAGCACCCGGTTCACGGCCTCGAAGCCGCGCATGTTCGCGGTCGGGACCAACACCAGGTCCGCGCCGGTGTGGGCGGCAGCGCGGACGGTCTCCGGGAACTCCACGTCGAAGCAGATCAGCAGGGACACCGCCCGGCCGCGCAGGCACACCACGTCCGGCGCCGAGGGGCCCGGGGTGAACCGTGCCCGGTCCAGCTCCCCGAACAGCTGCATCTTGCGGTGCGTCAGC
Source organism: Micrococcus luteus (assembly GCA_047414615.1). GTDB lineage: Bacteria > Actinomycetota > Actinomycetes > Actinomycetales > Micrococcaceae > Micrococcus > Micrococcus luteus_B. The sequence continues at coordinate 2,106,998 of CP179711.1, read as the reverse complement.
AGCAGGCGCTCGCCGTCCACCAGGTTGGCCGAGTTGTAGATCGGGGTGCCGGAGCCGGCCGACGCTCCGGGTGAGGGGCCGGCGGCAGGTGTGGCGCCGTCGTCGGGAAGCCCAAGCTCCGGGAAGCCGTAGGCGACCGCCACCCCGTGGCACGAGGACAGCTCACGCACCCGCCGTGCCGTGGGGCCGTCTGCCGGCTCGGCCAGGGCGCGGGTGTCCGCGGCGGAGATGTCATAGCCGCTGGTGAGCATCTCCGGGGCCAGCAGCACGTCCGCGCCTGCCTCCGCGGCACGGCCCAGGGCCGCGTCCAGGCGTGCCAGCGCACCCTCCGGATCCAGCGGATGCGGGGCGGGCTGCCACACGGCCACACGCATGGGCGATCAGTCCCCGAGGTCCACGGGAGCCAGGTCCGCGAACACGTCGCCCGGGCCCGGGTTGGACGCGTGCGAGGCGCCGCCGAAGTGGGCCATCACGCCCCACACGGCGTTCAGGCCGGTCTGCACGGCGCCCTCGGCCCAGGCGGGGGTGAAGGAGACGTCGTCCCCGGCGAGGAAGATGCCGCGCTCGGCCTCCGGCAGGTCCTGCTGCATGAAGTGCGTGTACATGCGGTGGTTGTACCGGTAGTGGCCCGGCAGAGCGCCCTTGAACGCACCGAGGAAATACGGGTCGTCCTCCCAGGACACCGTCACCGGCTCGCCGACGATGTGGCTGCGGATGTCCAGGTCCGGGTAGATCTTCTCCAGCGCGGACAGCGCCAGCTCCACCCGGCGGTCCACCGAGTGCGGGAGCATCTTCAGCGAGTCGGACATCCAGGAGTAGGACAGGCAGATCGCGGCAGGCTTCCCAGGGCCGTCGTCGAAGAGGTAGGTGCCGCGGGTCAGGCGGTCCGTGAGCGTCATGGACATCCGGTCACGGCCGGTGGCCGGGTCCTGCTCCAGCCAGAACGGCTCGTCCACCATCACGAACGTCTTCGAGGACTGCATGTAGCGGGTGCGGTCCAGCGCCATCCACAGGTCCTGGGAGAACAGGGACTCCTCGCAGTCGATCTCCGTGGTCAGCAGCCAGGAGTGGCAGGTGGCCACCACGGCGTCGTGGCTGCGGGCGACGCCCCACCGGTCCGTCACCTCGAAGCGGCCGTCCGCGTCCTTGGCGACCTTCGCGACCGCCGGGAACGTGGACCCGCCGTGCAGCGAGGCCAGCGTGGTCCCCTCCGGCCACGGCGAGGTGGACCGGGTCGGCAGCGTCCACAGGCCCTGCGGCAGCCGGTCCACCCCTCCCTCGATCAGGCGCTGGTCCTCGTCGCAGTTGGTGAGGACCACCCGGAGGATCTCCAGCATGGAGTTCGGGAAGTCCGAGTCCCAGCCGCCCGTGCCGAAGCCGACCACGCCGAAGACCTCGCGGTCCCGGAACCTCAGGTTCTCGAACGCGGTGGAGGAGGCGATGAAGTCGTAGAACGTGCGGTCGTCCCAGTCCGCCACGATCCGGTCCCAGCGGCGCTTGAGCTCGGCGGTGTCCCGGTTCCGGATGGCCTCCTGCAGCTCGGGGAAGCCGATCTCCTCCAGGGCGTGCGACCATGCGTCTGAGATGGCGGTGAAGTGCTCCGGCAGGTCCGCGGCGGTGCGGGCGTAGTGGGTCTGCCCGCCGATGTCGATCACGGTGGACCGCGCCGCCTCCGTCAGCGGATTCGGGAAGGAGCGGTGCGTCAGGCCGAGCCGGTCGACGTAGTGGAAGAACGACGTGCCGGAGATCGGGAAACGCATGCCACCCAGCTCCGCGGTGACACCGCCGTCCCCCGGGAAGCGGTGCGTGCGCAGGCGCCCACCGATCTGCGTGGCCTCGTAGACCACCGGGCGCAGCCCCAGGGACATCAGCTCGTAGGCGGCCACCATGCCGGACAGCCCGGCGCCGATGATCGCCACCTCCCTGCCGTTCTCCTCCTTCGGGATCGAGCCGAGGCCGTCCGGGTGGGCGATCCAGTCGTCGAAGGCGAACGGGAAGTCCGGGCCGAAGATCGTGACCGGGCGCTCGCCGGCGGTTTCTTCATGGTCCGTGGTGGCAGGGAAGATGGTCATGGAGGTGCCGTCCGCGTCTCGTGTCCCGGACCGCCGCGAGGGGTGGGTGACGGCGGTCACAGTCTGCAATGGTCGGGATCAGGCTAACGGGCCGTCCGCATTCTGGACAGTCGCTGACGGGGGCGGGCCGGTGGGGGCGGGTCTTCTTCACGGTGATGCCGAGTTCGTCGCACTCCTTCGACCAACCCGTCCGGTCGATACACCTAGTCTTGACGCATGCCCGCCGCGACCCTCGACGACCTGCGCCGCGCCCGCCGCGTCCTCTTCCACGGGGTGACGGGCGCGGGCAAGAGCACCGCGGCGGTGCGGCTGGGCACGGTCCTGGACCTGCCCGTGACCCTCGTGGACGAGGAGCTGGGCTGGCTGCCTGGCTGGGTCAGCCGGCCCGAGGAGGAGCAGATCGCACTCGTGCGGCCGATCCTGGCGCGGGAGCGCTGGGTCCTGGACTCGGCGTACAGCTGCTACCGGGAGGCGGCGGTGATGCGGGCCGACGTCGTGGTGGGCCTGGACTACTCGCGGCCGTTCACCTTCGCGCGCCTGCTGCGCCGCACCGCGCGGCGCGCGGCCACCGCGGAGCCGGTGTGCAACGGCAACACGGAGACGTGGGGACGGGCGTGGGGGCGGGAGTCGATCCTGCGCTGGCACGCGCAGTCGTTCGACCGCAAGCGCGCCTGGATCCGGGCCCGCGAGGCGGACGACGCCGGCACCCCGGTGCTGCGGCTCACCAGCCCCCGGCAGTGGGAACGGACGCTCGCCGCGCTCGCCCCCGGCCGCTGAGGCGTGGCTCACACCGCGGCTACGATGGGCGCATGAGCACCCTCTCCGAGATGCACCTGATCGACTTCCCCGGCTTCGACACCGTGGTGGTGCGCGGGCCGGAGCAGTCCGTGGACGGCCTGCACCGCTTCATGGACACGTCCTTCCGCGCCCTCGGGTCCGCGATGGGGCAGGGCGCGTTCGCCCCTGCGGGCCCGGCGTTCTCCCTGTACCGGGGGATGACCGGGCAGGGCCTGGGGGAGCGCGTGGACCTCGAGGTCGGCCACCCCGTGGACGTGCCGCTCGCGGCGCCCCTGGACGTGGACGGCGTTCGCGTGGAGCCGTCCTCCCTGCCGGCGGGGCGCCTCGCGGTCGCCAAGCACACCGGCCCCTACGAGCTGCTGCCCGAGGCATGGGGGGCGCTCCTGGACGCCCTGCGCGCGGACGGCCACGCGCCGCAGGACCTTTGCTGGGAGGCCTACGACACGGAGCCGGGGCCCGACGTCGACCCCGAGACCCTCGTGACCGGCCTCGCCGTCCCCGTGCGCACCGTGGCCTGACCTGGGGCGATCCGCGCCGGCGAACCGTGGCCCCGCCGCCGGCCCGCTCCCTAAGGTCGCGGGGACGACGCGCGCACCGCGCGTCGCACCCCGGACCACGAAGGAGCACGCCGTGGCGCACGACGACGCGAACACCACCACCACCGACCAGCTCACCCTGCAGGACCCGGTGACGCGCTACCCGGGGATCAGCCCGCCGGAGCAGTCCCTGCCGGGCACCGGCCTGGACGCCGAGATGACCCCCAAGGCCGACCTCGGCGAGCACTCCTACCGCGGCACCGGCCGCCTGACCGGCCGCAAGGCGCTCATCACCGGCGGCGTCGGGCCAGGGGGCGGCCTCGCCTGCCGCGGGGCGGGTTCAGACGTCGAGGATGCAGAACTCGTTGCCCTCGGGGTCGGCCATCACGGCCCAGCCGAGGTCGCCGCGGCGGTCGTCCACCATGACAGCCCCGAGCCGCAGGGCGCGCTCGACCTCCTCGTCCCGCGTGCCGTCCTCGACGGCCAGGTCCATGTGGGCGCGGTTCTTGACGCGCTTGGCGTCCGGCACCTTGTAGAAGAGGACGGTGTACCCGTGCGGGGTGACGAGGTAGCACTCGTCCGAGCCAGGCTCGTAGGACTCGGGCTCGTCGACCTCCCAGCCCATCAGCTCGCGCCAGAACTCAGCGACGGCGTACGGGTCCAGGGCGTCCCAGGTGGTGTGTGACAGGCGCAGGCTCATGGGCCCATCGAACCACCGACGTCCGGCGCGGGGGAGGCCCGGGGCGCGAGGGCAGGGTGGGCCCGCCCCGCCCCGCGCTACGCTCTCAGCGTGCCCCACGACCTGCACCTGACCCACGGCTACGTCCGCCTGCGCCCCCTGACTCCCGACGACGCCCCGGCGCTGCGCGCGATCGTCGACGCGGCCGCCTGGGCGGGCATGAGCACACCCCTGCCCGAGACCGACGACGCCATGGCCGAGCACCTGCGCACCCTCCTGGCGGTGCCGGGGATGCAGGCCTTCGCCGTGGAGCGGCACGGCGAGTTCGTGGGCCGCACCGCGTTCTACGAGCACGTGCCGCGGGTGCGGGTCGACGTCGGCCACACGATCTACGCGCGCCCGTACTGGGGGACCGAGGTGAACCCGACGTGCAAGCTGCTCCTGCTGGGGCACGCGTTCGAGGAGCTGGGGGTGGCCCGCGTCGGGCTGCGGTGCGACCACCGCAACACCCGCTCCCACCAGGCGATCCTGCGCCTGGGCGCCACCTTCGAGGGGACGCTGCGGGCGTTCCCGAAGGCGGCGGACGGGACCATCGCGGACGCGGACCACTTCAGCGTCACCGCCCCCGAGTGGCCGGCCGTCCGCACCGGGCTCGAGGCGCGCCTGACTGGGGCCGACGCGGGCTGAGGGGCGGCCGGGCGTCGACGTCAGGTGGCCTGCGACGACGCCCGGCCGTCACCTCTCCTTCCTCCCTGCCCGCCCAGGGGACTCGTCGTTCGCGGCGGGTGCTCGGGGCAGGGGGTGGTGTTCGCGCTCCAGCCCTGGGGTGAGCCCGGGCTCGCGGCCCGCCCGGGTGCGCAGTCGGGCGGTGAGGAGGCTGGCGGAGACGGGTGCCGTCGTCGGGCCCTCGGTGCCCTTCGACGAGGTGCCGTACTCCTACCGTCTGGCCCGCGCCCTGGCCGCCCAGCGCGATCCGGGTGACGGGACGCCGATGCTGGTGGAGGACCACCTGCGGGACGTGCTACTCGGCGCCGAGCCGCAGGTGGCGCGGAAGCTCGCCGAGCGGGTGCTCGCCCCGCTGGTCGGGCTGAGCGGGGCCAAGCGGGAGGTGATGGAGCAGACCCTGCTGGCCTGGCTGACACGGTGGGGCCGACGTGAGGAGATGGGCGACCTGCTCGGTGTGCACTCCCAGACCGTGGGGTACCGGGTGCAGCGGCTCCGCGACCTCTTCGGCGAGGTGTTGGAGGACGCCGAACGCCGGTTCGACCTCGAGACCGCCCTGCGCGCGAGGAGGGTGCGCCTGCCCGGGGCGTGAGGGGCCAGGCGTGCAGTGCCGGGCGTAGGGTGCCGGGCGTGGGGGCCGAACCAGAGAGTGTGGTGCGGCGATCCAGAAGAAGTGGTTGGTTGGAGGGTCCGTGAAGTGACCGCTTCCTCTGGTTCGGCGAGCCGGGCGTGGCAGGATCGGAGGATGCCTCCCCACAGCACCTGTCTCCCGACGACGGCGCCCTCGCCGTCCGTGGTCCGGCCCGCCTCCCGCTCCCTGCCCGCCGCGTTCTGGGGTGGTGCAGCCCTCTCGCTCGGCGGGGTCGCCGCGACGATCGGGGCCGAGGCCACCGGGCGTTCGACCCCGCACGCCGGTCGCTGGTTCTACACGCCGCCGCTGATCGTGGTGCTCGCCCTGCACGGCTGCCTGAGGCACCGCTCCGGGTGGCTGTGGGCGCTGGGCCTGGCGTTCTCCGCGGTCGGGGACGTCACCGCCCAGTCGGAGAACGCCTTCCTGCTGCTGCTCTGCTCCTTCCTGGTGGCGCACCTGTTCTCCGTCACGGCGTTGTGGCCGCACCGGGGCCGCAGCTGGCTGGGGTCGACGAAGGCCCTGCTGCACGCGGGCCTGGCCGCGGCCGGCCTCGCCGTGGTGGTGCCCCGCGCCGAGCCCGGGATGATCGCGCCCGTGGTGGCCTACGCGGCGGTGCTTGGGCTCATGGCGCTGCTCGCCACCGCGGCCGGGAGGTCCGGCCTGCTCGGCGGGCTGCTGTTCATCCTCTCGGACTCGGTGCTCGCCGCCGGCCAGTTCGGGATCCGCATCCCGGAGCTGCTGCGCACCGCCGCCGTGATCGGCACCTATGCGCCCGCGCAGGTGCTGCTCACCGCCGGCTGGTGGAGGCTGAGCGGGGGAGGAGCCGAGCCGGCCGTGCCGGGAACGGCGGGCACGTCGGGCAGCCTCCCGGCGGCATCCGCCGGACGGACGGGGGCGGCCGCATGACCGGTGCCGACCGCACCGAGGGCCACGACCGCACGGGCCTCCCTGCCGGATTCGTCCTCGCGGACGAGGCTCCGGAGCTCGCCGAGTATGTGGCGCTGCGTCCGGCCGCGGGGCTGTCCCCGATCACCGAGGCCCAGGGCGCACCGGCCCTGACCGCCTCGTGGGCGTGGGCCACCGTCCGCGAGGAGGCCACCGGGGAGCTCGTCGCCATGGGGCGCGTGCTCGGCGACAGCGGCTGGTACTTCCACGTGGCGGACATGGCCACCCGCCCGGACCGGCAGCGGCGCGGCTTCGGCAGGGCCGTGCTCACGCGGCTGCTGGACCGCATCCGGGCCGAGGCCCCGCCGAACCCCTACGTCACCCTGATGGCGGACGAACCCGGCCGCCCGCTGTACCGCTCCCTCGGGTTCGTGGAGACCGCGCCCGAGTCCCTCGGGATGGTGCTGCCGCGGGACTCCGCAGGGCCACGCTCCGGGGACCCCGGCTCAGGAGCCCCGGACGCCACGGCCACGCAGGACCCCGCATGAACCGCCCCGCCCTCATCGTCCTCTCCCGCCTGCCGGGGGTCGGCAAGACCACCCTCGCCCGAGCGGTCTGCCGCACTCTGCCGGCCGCCCACCTGCGGGTGGACACCTTCGAGGCCCGCCTGGCGCACCTGCGCGGGGAGCCCGAGCCGACCGAGACATGGGAGTTCGTGGCCGGCTACGAGCTCGCCACCGCCGCGGCCGCGGACCAGCTCGCGGTCGGGCTGCACGCGGTCGGCGACTCGGTGAACCCGCTGCCGGTCACCCGTGACATGTGGGCAGGCGTGGCCCGCACCGCCGGCGCGGACCTGATCGAGGTCGAGGTGGTCTGCACTGACCAGGGCGAGCACCGTCGTCGGGTCCAGGAGCGGACCACGGACGAGCCCGGGCTGACGCAGCCCGGGTGGGAGGCCGTCGTCGGGAGGGAGTACGCGGCATGGGACCGCCCGGTGCTCCGGATCGACACGGCCACCGCGGACCCGTACTCCCGTCCGGGGAGGGCGGCTGTCACTCATGGACTGCGATCCTGTGCGCCGGATAATGTGATCGAGCTGGTGTGGGGTTCGTCTCCCACGCCCGTGCGCCATCCCACGTCTTATCCGCCTATCCCGGAGGACTCCATGAAGAAGACCACCACCGGCCTCACCCTGGCCGCCGCCCTGTCCCTGACCGCTCTCGCCGCCGCCCCGGCTTCCGCGCTGGACCGCTACGGGAACTTCCAGAACTGCGACGAGGTGTACTCGGCCGGGCTCTCTCACCTGACCGACTCCCACCCGCAGTACGACGACGGCCTGGACGGCTCCGACAACGACGGCATCGGCTGCGAGCGCCCGGAGCAGAACGGCTACTACAAGACCAAGAAGTGGACCCCGTCCGCTCCGAAGGTCGATGCGCCCTCTGCCGACGTCGACTCCGATCTGCCGGACCACGTGACCCTGCCGGACGCCGTCGACAACCAGTTCACCTACCCGGACTGCAAGGACGTCTTCGCCGCCGGTCTGGCCAACCTGCCGAAGGACTCGGAGTACTACCACGAGGACCTCGACGCCGACCTCGACGGCATCGGCTGCGAGGTCAACGGCGACGACGCCGCTGACGTCCCCGCCGAGATCGTGGCCAAGTACACCGTCCAGGAGTCCGAGGCGGACGACTCCGACGACGAGCCGCAGGTCGCCGTGGTCCCTGAGGGCACCCCGGACACCGGCGCCGAGGGCACCCCGCTGGCTCCGTTCGCGGCGGGCGCGCTGGTCCTGGCCGCCGTCGCCGGCTCGGCCGTGGCCCTGCGCCGTCGCGAGGCCTGATCGGGTCCGGTCCCGCAGGCTCTGTCGCAGGATGAGCCCCATCCCACCGCGCCGCCGTGGACGCCTTGCCGCGTCCGCGGCGGCGCTGTGCCTGCTTCTGGCAGGCTGTGCCGGACCGGAGACGACGCCGGCCGCCGCCCCGGCATCCGCGTCCGCCCCACGCACGACGTCGGCCCCGGACCCGGCGACCGCCTCGTCCTCGCCGTCGTCCGGCGCGTCTTCAGCGTCTCGCGAGGACGACGCGGCGGAGTACCGGGCTGAGGCCGCCTCGTCGCCCGCGCCGGAGCCGTCGACCGAGCCGGAGCCGGTGCCCGAGCCCTCCACCCCTGAGGTGGGGGTCCTGCCGGCGTCCACGCCGGTCCGGGTCCGAGTGGAGAAGGTCGGCGTCGACTCCACGCTGATGGAGCTCGGCCTGCAGGAGGACGGCACGGTGGAGGTCCCGCCCACGGGCGAGGGCACTCCCGCAGGCTGGTACCGGAACTCCCCGACGCCCGGCGAGCGGGGTCCCGCCGTCCTGCTGGGCCATGTCGGTAACGCACATGGTCGGCTCGGCGTGTTCGGCCGGCTCAAGGAGCTCGTGCCGGGTGACGTCGTCGAGGTCGACCGCGCAGACGGCTCCACCGCCGTGTTCACCGTGGACCGTAGCGTGTCCTACGAGCGGTCCGAGTTCCCGACGAACGAGATCTACGGCAACACCGACGATGCGCAGCTGCGCCTGATCACGTGCGACTCCTACAGCGCATGGACCGGCCGGTGGGAGGCCAACCACGTGGTCTACGCGACCCTCGACGGCTGAACGTCCAGCCCGGGCCCTTCCCGGCCCTCGCCGGGTTTGAGACAGGCCCCCGCTCTGCACCCCGTGGGTCTACCCAGGGGCCGAGACCCCCGAGGACGCCGCCATGCCGCAGAACTCTGACGTGGCTGACCAACCGGCCCACGCCGAGACCCACATCAGCCACGTGCCCACCGAGGCCGTGCCCCCGGTGCGGCGTGCGTCCGGAGAGCCTCGTGATCACCGAGGGCGAGGGCATCGAGGTGGAGGTGGACACCGTGGAGGAGCTCGGCGCCGACGCCTACGTCTACGGCCACACCGACATCGACGGTGAGGAGCGGATCATCACCCTCCGCACGGTCGGCTACACCGCCCCGGAGAAGGGCGCCGTCATCCGGGTGGCCCCGGAGATGGAGCGCGTGCACCTGTTCCATACGGAGACGGGCGAGCGCCTGAACGGCTGAGCCGGCGTGACGCTGCGCGCGTCGAACCAGAAGGATCGGTGGCTTCAGAGGCCTGTGAAGTGCCCACTTCCTCTGGTTCGGCGCACCGTCCGGGGGCGGCCGGGGGAGCTGAGTCTGCTCTCCCTGGCAGGTCCTCAGATGGTCCGGCCGGTCGGGTCGGACGTGGTGCCCTCGCGGGGCGCGTCCTCGCCGGAGTCGTCCGCCGAGTCCTCGGACTCGCGCTCGGCGAGGGCCCGCTCGATGCCGCGCTCGAACACCTCCACTGGCTGGTCGCCGAGCAGGGGCTTGCGGTCCAGCATGAACGCGGGGGTGGAGGAGGCGCCGAGGGAGTAGCCGAGCTGCTGGTTCTGGGCGATGGCGTCCTTCGCCTCCTGAGAGGCCATGTCCCGCGCGAAGCGCTCGGTGTCCAGGCCGAGCTCCCCGGCGAGGCCGACCAGGGCACGGTCCGTGAGCTGCTGCGGCGGCCGCGGCTTCCCCTGTGGGAAGAGGGCGTGGTGGTAGTCCAGGAATGCGTCCTGCCTGCCGGCGGCCCACCCGGCGCGTGCGGCGCGGGCGGACCCCTCCCCGAAGATGTTCAGGTCCCGCCACTCGATGCGCAGGGTGCCCTCGTCCACCAGGTGCTGCAGCTCGGTCATGGTGTTCGTGGACCAGGACGCGCAGTGGCCGCACTGGTAGTCGCCGAAGGCCACGAGCACCACGGGTGCGTCCACCGCCCCGACCGCCAGCGGGTCGTCCGGGTCCCGGCGCTCGATGAAGTTCGGCGAGGTGTCCTCCGACGAGCCCGTGGTGCCCGCGGCGGCGCGCACCGAGCCCGGGTGGCCCTGCAGGTCCGAGGTCACCGAGTGCAGGCCCAGTCCGACGCCCACGGAGGCGAGCAGGGCTGCGGCGGCACCGGCGAGGGCGCGGCCGGACAGGGACATGGACATCGGAGACCCCTTCGGGTGGGCGGCGGAGGACCTGCCCCAGTCTTCCACCTGCGGCGTGCGCGGGTGCGACGGCCACGCCTCCCGGCGCGGCCACCACGTCCGGCGGCGCGGGCCCGTCATGTCCGGGGACCGAGCCGGGGCCGGCACCCCGGGGTGAGCAACCAGGGTTGACAACCCGCCTATCCGTCAACCATGGTTGACACATGGACTCCCCTGATCGACCCGACCCCACTGCGGCCGCACCTGACGGCGGCACGGACCTGGCCGCCGTCGCCGCCGATGTGGCGGACCCGCAGCGCGGGCTGCGGGCCGTGGCGGCCCTGCGCCGCCTCACGGACGAGCTCGAACTGAAGCAGGTGGAGGCCGCGCTCGCCGCCGGCCTCGGCTGGTCCGAGATCGCCGCGGCCCTCGGGGTCACCCGTCAGGGGGCCCACAAGAAGTTCAGCCGCCGCGTCAGCACCGAGCTGCGCAGCCCCCGACGGACGGATTCCCGATGACCCGCCTGACCGACGCCCTCACCTCCCTCACCGGACGCGTCACCGCCAAGCCGGGGGAGATCGCCCGCACGCTGGCCGCCGTGCAGGACATCGCCGGCTCCGCCCATCTCGAGGCAGACGCCGCCGGGCGGGACGCCGTCACCCTGGACGACCTGCTCGTCGCCTTCACGTTGATCGGGGGGCCGGTGGGCCAGGCCCTCGCCTCCCAGGGCCTCACCGTCGAGTCCCTCCGTGCCGGCATCCGCGAGCGCGACGTCTCCGACCTCGCCGCCCTCGGCATCACCCCGCCGCCGCCGGGCGAGCCGGTCACCGTGCCCGGCCGCCTGGACCCGACGCGCTCCTTCCGCCTCGATCCGGAGGCCACCCGATTCCTGGAGAAGGCCTCCGGCACCCCGGCCGTCATCTTCGCGGACCTCATGGACCACCCGTCCCGCCGCCCGGCCGCCGCGCTGCGCGCCGCCGGGGCAGACCTGCACGCCCTGCGCGCGGCGCTTCCTCCGATCGGGGAGGACCAGGCCGAAGACAACGCCCCGGCTGCCCCGATCCCCGGACTGCTGGACGGCCTCGAGGAGACCACCAGGCGGGCGCAGCGCTGGGTGCCGGTGTCCCCGGAGGCGGTGCGCGCCGTCGTCGTGGGCGAGGAGAGCATGAAGCCGCTGCTCCTGCCGGACCTGGAGGACGTCCTCGTGGCACCCGGACTGCTCAGCACCACCGTGAAGGGCCGCGAATACGAGTACCGCCGCGTCCGGGACTCCCCGGTGCGGGGCGCCCGTGAGATCGCCTGGCAGATGTTCTGGCCCGGAGGCGCGAAGCCGGACCAGGGAGACCAGGACGAGCGCGGCGCCTACCTGCACCTGCTCATCGAGCCGGCGGACGGCGGCTGCGTCCTCACCCTGACCCGTGGCGTACGCGGCGTCGGCCGTCTGGGCAAGGTCGCCGGCGCGGCCACCACGGTCTTCGCCGGCAGCGCCAACCGCAGCCTGCTGCGCGGGATCGTCGAGCTGGCGCGCGCCCGGGGCTGAGGCCTCCGCATGCTGGACGCCGGGCACCCTCGGCCTTGCGCCCGGCGCGCCCGGCCCGCCACAGTGCTGTGATCGGGCTCACGAGCCCCGTCTGCCCATCCACCGGAAGGGATCCCCATGGCACAGGCAGTCTCCACACCCAAGAGGTCTCTCGGCGACCGGTTCCTGACCGGCGTCGAGCGGGTCGGCAACAAGCTCCCCGAGCCGTTCGCGCTCTTCACCATCCTGTTCCTCATCACGGCCGTGGTCTCCTCGGCCATGGCGATCGCCAACGTGGTGGTCACCGTTCCCGGCGCCGACGAGCCGGTGGCCATCAAGGGCCTGTTCACCGGTGAGGGCATCGCCTGGTTCACCACCAACCTCGGCCAGAACTACATCGGGTTCCCGCCGCTGCTGACCGTGGTGACGATCCTGCTGGCGATCGGCATCGCGGAGAAGTCCGGGTTCCTGGGGGCGGCCATCCGGTACTCCATCGGCTCCGCCCCGCGCTGGCTGCTGCCGTACGCGGTGGGGTTCGTGGGCGTAGTCGGCTCGATCATGGCGGACTCGGCGTTCGTGGTGATCCCGCCGCTGGCCGCCATGGCCTTCAAGGCCGCCGGCCGTCACCCCGTGGCGGGTCTGCTGGGCGGCTTCGCGGCCGCCGGCGCCGGCTACTCCACGTCGATCGTCCCGACGTCCCTGGACGCCCTGTTCGCCGGCATCACCAATGCGGTGATCCCCACCGTGCCGCTGCTGGAGCAGACCGCGCACACGGTGAACCCGCTGTCCAACTACTTCTTCAACATCGTCTCGGCGATCGTGCTCTCGCTGATCGCCGGCTTGGTGATCGACAAGGTCCTGGAGCCGCGTCTGACCCGCGAGGGCGTGCCCACCGAGGAGAGGGACGCGCAGACCGAGCAGCTCTCCACGGTCACCCGTGAGATGCGCATCGTCGGCGACGAGCAGGCCGTGGCCGAGGCCCGCAACAACAAGGCCGAGGGCGAGGTCACCACGCCCGAGAAGAAGGCCCGAGGCTGGGCCACCCTCACGGTGCTCCTCATCGCCGTCGCGGTGACCCTGTTCGCGTTGATGCCTGACTCCCCGTGGAAGAACGAGGAGGGCGGCTTCCTGCCGAAGTCTCCGTTGCTGGACTCGATCGTGTTCATCATTTTCACGTTCTTCTCGGTCTCCGGCTACGTCTACGGCAAGAAGGCGGGCACGGTCCGCGGCTTCAAGGACGTGCCCGTGATGATGGGCGAGGCGCTCAAGGACATGACCAGTTTCCTGGTGCTGGCGTTCATCCTGGGCCAGTTCATCGCGCTGTTCAACTGGTCCGGCATCGGCTCGTGGATCGCAGTGACCGGCGCGGAGCTCGTGCAGGGCGTGGGCCTGGGCGGCTTCCCGCTGATCATCGGCTTCGTGCTCCTCTGCTCGCTGCTGAACCTGTTCATCATCTCCGGCTCCTCCATGTGGACCCTCATGGCGGCCGTGTTCGTGCCGATGCTCGGCATCATCGGCTTCGAGCCGGCCTTCGTGCAGGCCGCGTTCCGTGTGGGCGACTCCGCCACCCAGGTGATGACGCCGCTGAACCCGTACATGGTGGTGCTGCTGGCGATGCTGAGGAAGTACGAGCCGGAGGCGGGTCTGGGCACCACCATGGCCCGCATGATCCCGTTCGTGGTGCCGTTCTGGCTCGCCTGGCTGCTGATCCTGTTCGGCTTCTACGCGCTGGACCTGCCGCTGGGCCCGGGTGCGGGCATCATGCTGGAGACGAACTGACCCGATCGCACGGAGAGGACCTGACATGGCCGTCGCGCAGACTGTCGAGACGCTGAACGCCGAGTTCGTTCCCGCCCGCCGGGGCCGGCTGATCGAGATCGCCGAGGACATCCACGCCCATCCGGAGATCCGCTGGGAGGAGCGGCACGCCTCCGCGCTGCTGGCCGATGAGCTGGAGAAGGAGGGCTTCGTCCTCGAGCGCGGCTACGCGGGCCTGGAGACCGCCTTCGTGGCGCGCTGGTCCACGGACGGGGCCGGACAGGACGCCCCGACCCTCGCCTTCTTCTGCGAGTACGACGCGTTGGAGGAGATCGGCCACGCCTGCGGGCACAACATCATCGCCGCCGCCGGCCTGGGCGGTGCGCTGCTCACCCGGGACGCGCTCGCCTCCGGCGGTGCGCAGGGCTTCCCGACGACGGCCGCTCACCTCCTGGTGGTCGGCTCGCCTGCCGAGGAGGGTGCCGCCGGCAAGGTCCCGATGATCGAGGCGGGAGTGCTGGACGGGGTGGACGTGGCGATGATGGTCCACCCCTCCGGGTACAACGAGACCGGGTTCGCCGCGATGGGGCGGGTGGCCATGGACGTGGAGTTCACCGGCCGTGCCTCCCACGCGGCGGCGACGCCGCACGACGGGGTGAACGCCCTGGATGCGGCGGCCCTGTCTCTGACGGCCATCGGCCTGCTGCGGCAGCAGCTCAAGGACGGGGCGCGGGTGCACGCGATCGTCACCAACGGCGGGCAGGCGCCGAACATCATCCCGGAGTCGGCGGGCGTGCGCGTGTTCGTGCGGTCCCTGGAGAAGGACTATCTGCTCGAGGAGCTGGTGCCGCGGGTGCGGGCCTGCTTCGAGGGGGCGGCGATCGCCACCGGCTGCACGGTGGAGATCTCCTCGCCCACCCCGGCGTACGAGAACATGCGCAACAACCCGGTGCTGGCGGAGCTGGCCGGTCAGGCGTTCGCGGCGGTCGGGCGTGCGGAGGCCACGGACGCGAGCTTCGGCGCCTCCACGGACATGGGCAACGTGTCCCACCTGGTGCCGTCCATGCATCCGATGCTCGAACTGGAGCACGGGATCGCCAACCACACCCGCGAGTTCACCGCCGCCGCGCTGGGGGAGAAGGCGGACGCCGCCACCGTGGACGGCGCCCTCGTGCTCGCCGCGACCGCCTTGGAGCTGCTGGCCGAACCGGGGCTGATCGCCGAGGCGAAGGCGCGGTTCGATGCCGGGCAGTGAGCCGGCAGGACCGGCTCTGTCCGGTTGCGGGGGAGGCTCGCGTCATCCGTCCCTGCACCGGGACGGTCCGGCCGCTCAGGGGAGGAGGACGTCCACGGCGGCTGCCAGGGTGTGCTGCACGTCTTCCGGCTGCAGGCTGTCCGGCGCCAGACGGCGCTCCACCGTCAGGGTGTGCATGAGCATCAGCAGCAGGCCCGCCGAATGCGTGACCTGTGCGGCGGGGACGTTCTCGAGTGCGCGGTGCCTGCTCATCAGGTCGGCGAGGAAGTCACGGCGCCGGGTGGTCAGGTCCCGGTAGGCGGCGCCCACCGTGGGCTCCCGCAAACCCGCCGCCTGGAACTCGTGGAGGAGCGAGGCCCAGGCTCCGGAGGTCGTCAGCACGATGTCCGTCAGTGCGTCCGCCATGCGCTCCACCAGCGCGTCTCGAGGCATCCCGGGGTCGTCCAGGGCGTCCGCCATTCCCGCCATGGCCTCCACCGTGACATTCTCGAACTGGGAGGCGCAGGCCGCGGCGAACAGGTCCGGCTTCCCCGCGAAGCTGGAGTACACGGCCCCCTTGGTGTACCCGGCCTGCGCGGCGATGCGGGCGAGGGAGGACCGAGCGTAGCCGTCCTGCTCGAACGATCGCGCGGCGTGCTCCAGGATGGCCGCGCGGACGTCTTCACGGCGGGGTCGGGTGGCCATGTTAACCTTTCGATTCCGGTGGTATTGAATACCGCAGGTACTGAATGCCGATGGTATTGAATCTGCCTCGACCTGGCAAAGAGGATCCCGTCCCCATGCACACTGACACCGAGACCGCCGGCTCCCCGCCCTCCGACTCCTCTCGAGACGATCTGCCCCTGTCCACCCTGGTGGCCCAGGGGCTGACGCTGCGCACCGGCCGGGGCCCCGTCTTCGGCCCGGTGGACCTGGTGCTGCCGCCGCAGACCCACCTGGCCGTGCTCGGCTCCCAGGGCTCGGGCCGTTCGGCCCTGCTCCTGGCCCTCACCGGCCGCCTCGTGGGCGTGACCGGGGACCTCGTCCTTACCGGCGGTCCCGTGGACGTCGCACTGGACAGCCTGGAGCGCCCCGCCGCACGGGCCTACCGGCCGACGATCGACGCGTCCCGGCATCCCCAGACCCTGCGCTCCCTCACCGCCGTCGCCCGCATCACCGACCTGGTGGAGCTCGAACCGGCGCTCACCGTGCGCGAGGTGGTGGACGAGCGCTGCCTGTTGGACGGCGTCCGCCGCCGAATCGGCAGGGAGCGCTTCGCCCTCCTCGCCGAGGCCGTCGGCCTGCGTGTGGAACCGGACCGCGAGGTGGGGGAGCTGTCCGCGCCCACCCGGGCGCTGATCGCCGCGATCCTCGCCTGCCTGCGTCCGGCCCGGCTCGTCACCTTCGACGACGTGGACGCGTCCCTGACCGTGGACGAACTGACCGACCTCTACGCCGCCCTGGACATCCTCAAGGACCACGGACATCCGTTCGCCGTGAGTGCCGTGGGCTCCGCGCCCACCCCGCGCGACGCCGTGATCCTCACCCTGCACTCTTTCCGGGAGAACTGATGCTGTTCCGCTACGAGCTCCGTCGATTCCGCCGCGGCCTTCCGCTGCTCGCCCTGATCTTCGTGATCCTCGTCCCCACCCTCTACGGCGCCCTGTACCTGTCCGCGAACTGGGACCCCTACGGACGGCTGGACCGTCTCCCGGTGGCCATCGTGAACGAGGACGAGCCCGTCAAGCGCGGGGACACCACCCTCACCACCGGTGCCGACATGACCGAGAGGCTGGTGGAGGACAACGACTTCGACTGGCACGAGACCTCCCGCGAGGAGGCCGAGGAGGGCCTGCGCGACGGGCGGTACTACCTCATCCTCGAGATCCCCTCCGACCTCAGCCGTGACCTCGTGAGCCCCGACGGCGGCGGGACGCCGCAGCAGGCCGGGATCACCCTGCGCCGTGACGACGCGAACGGCTTCGTGATCGGCTCGGTGACCGCCTCGAGCGAGGCGAAGGTGGAAGCGGCGGTCAATCGCTCCGCGATCGAGGCGTACTTCGACGCGGTGTTCGCCAACCTGCGCGAGCTGCGCGACGGCATGTCGCAGGCCTCCGACGGTGCCGGGCAGCTGAAGGAGGGCGCCACCTCGGCACGGCAGGGCGCCGCCCAGCTCGATGAAGGCCTCGCTGACGCCAAGGACGGCTCGTCCCAGCTGGTCTCGGGCGCCGGAGAGCTGACCTCGGGCGCCGGGGAGCTCGCCGACGGCGCCGACCAGGCCTCCGCCGGCGCGGTCCAGCTCTCCGACGGGGTCTCCCAGGCCCAGGATGGTGCCACACAGCTGAGCTCCGGTCTGGGCGAGGCCCGGGAAGGCTCCCAGAAGCTGGCCTCCGGCGCCGGCGAGCTCGCCGAGAAGGCCCCCACCCTGCGGCAGGGGTCCCAGGACCTCGCCGACGGTCTGGGGCAGCTGCAGACCGGTTCGGCCGAGCTCGCCGACGGTGCCTCCCAGGTGGCCGAGGGCACCCAGCAGCTCCATGACACCGTCGTGCCCCGCCTGGACACTGTGATCGAGCGTCAGGACGCCGTGGCCGCTGATGTTGCGGCCGTGGACGAGGGTGTGCAGCGGGTAGGCGCGGCCGCCGGGAAGGGCGAGGAGGGCGCGTCGGCGCGCATCGCCGAGGCCCAGGCCGCCCTGGCCGAGCTCGGCGAGGAGGACCCCGACCTCGCGAAGTCCGAGCAGTACGCCGCGCTGCAGGTGGCGCTCGCGGGCGCAGACGAGCGTGTCACCGAGGTGAATGACAGGGTGCAGGAGGTCGCCGGCCTGTCCGCGGCCGCCGACGAGCGTGTCCAAACCCTCGTCGGCGAGAACGCGGCTGCGCAGGCCAAGAAGGACCTCACGGACCTCAACAACGGCGCCCACGCCGTGGCCGACGGCGCACAGACCCTGCAGGGCGGCATTGGAGAGGCCAAGACTGGCGCCGACACTCTGGCGGACGGGGCCGGACGGTTCGCGGACGGCCTCGAGCAGCTCGGCGCGGGTGCCACCGAGCTCGACCAGGGCCTGGGGGCCCTCCAGGACGGTGCCGGGTCGCTGCAGAGTGGGCTCGGCGAGCTCAAGGACGGTGCGGACGAGCTCGTCGAGGGCAACGCCTCGTTGGCCGACGGCGCCCACCAGCTGGAGGACGGCACCACGCAGCTGCAGTCCGGAGCCACCGAACTGGACAGCGGCATCGGCGAGCTCAAGGACGGCTCCGGGTCACTGCGTTCGGGGCTGAACGAGCTCGAGGACGGTGCCGGCCAGCTGGCCACAGAGCTCAAGGACGGCGTCGAGCAGATCCCTGCGCTGACCGAGGCCGAGCGGGACGAGGCGGCGCTCGTGATGTCCCGTCCGGTCAAGGCGCACATGGATGTGGAGCATGCCGCCGACGTGTACGGACGCGGCATGGCGCCGATGTTCTTCTCCATCGCGCTGTGGGTGTTCGGCATCGCCGCTTTCAACATCATGCGTCCGGTGAGTGCCCGAATGCTGGCCGGACGCCGGAACCCGCTGGCCCTGACGTTCGCGGCGTGGTTGCCGGTGGGCGTGGTGGCCATGGCCGGCAGCCTGGTGATGCTGGGCGCCACGATGCCGCTGGGCCTGGCCCCGGTGCATCCGGTGCGGGCGGTGGCGCTGACACTCCTCGTGGCCGCGGCGTTCTCCCTCATTGCGCATCTGATCCAGAACGCCCTGGGAACGCCCGGGTCCGCTGTGCTGCTGGTCCTGCTGATCCTGCAGCTGGCCTCCAGCGGCGGAACCTATCCGTCCGCGGTCCTGCCGGGGTTCTTCCAGGCGCTGCACCCGTTCATGCCCATGACCTACTCGATCGAGGCGTTCCGGGTCGCGATCTCCGGCGGGTCCGAGCAGCACTTCTGGACGGCGTGGACCGTGCTGCTGGTGGTCGGGGCCGCCGCCCTGGTCCTGGACATGCTGGTGATGCACCGACGCCGCAGGTTCCGCATGAAGGACCTGCATCCAGCGCTGCAGGAGTGACGGGAGACCGGTCCGGCCCTCAGCCCGGGTGCCCGGTGGGCGCCTCCAACGTCAGCCACCGCTCGTCCACCACGAACCCGAGGCGCTCAGCGGCGCGCAGGATCGCGGCGTTCTCGGCCGCCCCGCCGGCGCGGAAGACGGTCACGGCGGGCGAGGGGCCGTCGTCGGGGGACGTGGGGAAGGCGAGGGCGAGCATCGAGGCTGCCTTGAGGGCCGTGCCGAGCCCGTGCCCGCGCAGGTCCGCACGGACCACCGTGAAGTCCACGTCCGCCCGTGGCCCCTCGACGTCCAGGTACGTCTGCGCCGTCAGTGCCCCGTCCGCGGCGAAGAGCCCGAAGGCGCGGCGGGCACCGGTCGGCCGGGCCGACTCGGCCGTCATAGGGGCATGCGCGGTGGCGGGACCGCCCGGGTAGTCGGCGACGGTGGCGGCGTCCAGGGCGAGGGCCGCGGGCACGTCGTCCACGGTGAGCGGGCGGAACGCCCCCAGCTCCAGCACGACGACGGCTGCCTCCTCCCAGCGCCGCCGCGCCTCGTCCGTGGCGTCGACTTGGGCGGCCCAGGACTCCTGGGCCACCGTCCAGCCCTCGGCGGTCAGGGTGGCGACGTCCGGATGGTCGGCAGGCAGGATCCGCGGGGAGCTCATGGGGTCGAGCGTACGAGGCGCGGCATATCAGACCGTGGGCGGACAGGGGCGCGTGCATGGGGGAGACTGGTGGCTCACCCGCCAGCACGGACACGGAAGGGACCGGCGACGCATGCAGCTCGACCTGATCGTGGAGAACGCCCGCATCCTCACCGGCGACTCCTCCCGCCCCACCGCCACCAGGCTCGGCGTGTGGAACGGCGTGTTCGTGGGCGTGGACGAGCGGATAGACGGCCTGGACGCGGTGGTGCGTGTGGACGCCGGCGGGAAGGTCATCACCCCCGGGTTCAACGACGCCCACGCCCACTCCGTCTGGTTTGGACAATCCCTGCTGGAGCTGGACCTGGAGGGGCTGGAGACCGCCGAGGCCGTCTACGCGGCCGTGGAGGAGCGGGCCGCCCAGCTCGACCCCGGTCGATGGGTGGTCTGCACCGGCTACAACCCGGACGAGCTGACCGGCCCGGAGCCCGAGCGCGACGGCCTGGACAACGCGGCGAAGGGCCGCCCGGTGCTGCTGCGGCACAGCCACGGCCACGCCTACACGGTGAGCTCCGCGGTGCTGTTCATGGCCGGCATCCCCGAGGGCATCCACCGGCAGCCTGAGGGCGGAGAGATCGTCACGGACGCGAGCGGACGGCCCACCGGCGTGCTCAAGGAGACCGCCATGTCCTCCGTGAACCGGCTGCTCCAGCCGGAGTCGGACGAGTCGATCGCCGGAGCGCTCGAACGGGCGTCCGCGGCCTATGCGGCAGACGGGCTCACCTCCGTCACCGATGCCGGGGTGGCCGGCGGCTGGATCGGCCACAGCCCCCTGGAGTTCGGGGCCTACCAGCGCGCCCGGGACGCCGGGATGCTCACGATCCGCTTCCAGGCCATGATCACGCTGGACGCCCTGCACCCGGTGGCCGGCCACGCGGACGACGGCGAACGCGTCACCCTGGACGCCGGCTTGCGCACGGGCCTGGGAGACGAGTGGCTGCAGGTCGGGCCGGCGAAGGTCTTCGCGGACGGCTCGATCATGAGCCGCACCGCCGCCATGACGCAGGAGTACGAGCACTGCCACCACGTCTACGGCTACCTGCAGCAGGACGCCGCGCACATGCGGGCCTCCACGCTGGCGGCCGCCGCGGCCGGCTGGTCCCTGGCGCTGCACGCGTTGGGGGACGCCGCGGTGGACTTCGCGATCGAGGTGATCGAGGAGGCGCAGCTGTCCTACGGGCGGCCGCGGATCCCGCACCGGATCGAGCACGGCGGCGTGGTCCGGGACGACCAGATCCGGGACATGGCCCGGCTGGGCATCGTGCTCGCCACCCAGCCGAACTTCATCGCGGCCTTCGGCGAGGCCGAGGAGGAGCGCCTCGGTGTCGACCGCGCCAGACTCTCCTACCCGGCCAAGCGCCTGCTGGACGCCGGCATGGTGCTGCCCGGCTCCTCGGACCGTCCGGTGACGCACGGCGCCCCGCTGCGGGTGATGCAGGACTTCGTGCTCCGCCGGTCCTTCGCGGGGAAGGAGTTCTCCCCGGCGGACCGCATCAGCGCCGCCGAGGCCCTGCACGCCTACACCGTGGGCTCGGCCGTGGCCACCGGGTGGGGCGGCCGCAAGGGCCAGATCCGCTCCGGGCAGCTGGCGGACTTCGTGGTCCTCGGCGCCAGCCCCCTGGAGGTGCCGGCCGAGGAGATCGGGGACATCGAGGTCGTGGCCACGGCCGTGGGTGGAGCCTGGGTGCACGGGGGGCTCTGAGGCGGCGCGGCGCGGGGCGGCTGTCTCACGGAATCGACGATTCTTCGGTGGATCGCCCCCGTCTGGTCCGATCCACCGGAGAAGCGTCGATCCGCCGGACGGTGTCCTCCACGGCGTGGCGGACGGTGTCGTCCACGGCCTCGAGCAGGTCGGCCGAGTCGTGGTCGCCGACGACGGCACTCGCCTGCGCCAGACACCCGTTCGTGCTCCTCGGCGAAGGAGTCCCGTCCACCGGTGTGCTGATCCAGCCAGGGCGGCATGTCTCTGCGGCACCAGCGGCGGTCCACCTCGGCCTGCAGCCGCTCGAGCCTCGCCATGGGCGAAGCATGGACATCCGGGACACACCCGCCGCCAGGCTCCATGCAGCGCCGCCCGAGGGCCTGCATGGCTATACAGTGGTCGTCATCACACTCCTCCGCCCGGCCGTGCCGGGGCGACGTGTCCATGACAGGGCCGCGCCGTGAGCAGGCCGTCGGGTCGCAGCGTCCCGGCGGGGGAGCGGTGTCATCACTCGTCACCCGTCCGCGCGGACCGGCTCCTCCACCGGGGGAGTCGGTGCCGTGCGGCGCTCACCCTAGGAGGCCCCCGTGATCACCGACGGGCTGCTCATGATCGGCGTGGTGGCCGGCATCGCCGGACTGCTGATCGTCCTCGAGAAGACCACCGGCTGGAAGTTCTTCAAATACGTCCCGGCCATGGTCCTCATGTACCTGACCATCGCCCTGCTCAACACGCTCGGCGTGTTCGGCGGGGGAGACAACGAGGCACGCGACGCCCTCAAGGAGCTCCGCGTCTTCCTGCTGCCGGCCATGGTGTTCCTGTTCCTGCTGCAGTGCGACATCAAGAAGATCATCCAGCTCGGTCCGAAGCTGCTGGTCACCTTCTTCGTCACAGCGCTCTCGATCTTCCTGGCCTTCCTGGCCTCGTTCTTCATCTTCCAGGGCGCCCTCGCGGACCTGGACGGTGCGGGCAAGGCGTTCGGCGCCCTGCTGGGCTCCTGGACCGGCGGCTCGGCCAACATGACGGCCGTCCAGGGCATCGTGGCCGCTCCGGAGTCCACCTTCGGCATCGCCCTGATCGCGGACACCGTCCTCTACTCGGTCTGGCTGATGCTGATGTTCTCCGCCGTGGTGTTCTCCGGGGCCTTCAACCGTTTCACCAAGGCGGACACCTCGTTCCTGGACCGTCACATCGCCAACGCGGAGGTCGAGAAGCGTCCGATCACCGTGACCTCCCTGGCCGGGCTGACCTTCGGCTCGCTGTTCGTGTCCGCCGTGGCCCTGTACGTGGGCGGCCTGCTGCCGGAGATCGGCGAGGCCGTCAACGCCACCGCCTGGACCATCATCATCGTGTCCGTGCTCGGCCTCGTCGTGGCCCAGACGCCGCTGGGCAAGGCCGCCGGATCGCATGAGGTCGGCACCCTGATGCTGTTCATGGTGATCGGTCAGCTGGCCTCCGGCTCGGACTTCGCGGACATCGCCAAGGGCGGCTGGTTCCTGGTGGCCGCCGCCGTCGCCCTGATCCTGCACGCCCTGATCATGCTGATCTACGCGAAGCTCACCAAGACGGACATGTTCTCCGTGGTCGTCGCCTCGGTGGCGAACGTGGGCGGCATGGCCTCCGCTCCGGTGGTGGCCGGCACCTTCTCTCGCGAGCTCGTGCCGGTGGGTGTGCTGTTCGCGCTCGTGGGATCGATCATGGGCACCTGGATCGGCCTGGTCGGCGCCACCATCATGGCGGGCATGTGACATGGACGCGACGACGGACTCCCACCGCATCGTCAGGGTCTCCGCTCGGCTGCATGCCTGCCCGCTGCTGCGCCCGTTCGTGACGGCGCAGCGCCGCACCGAGGCCGTGGCCTATGCGGTCTGCGAGGTTCAGCTCGCGGACGGCACCGTCGGCCAGGGCACCGCCGCGGAGACCGTGGCGGTCACCGGCGAGAGTGCGCAGTCCGTCGTCGCGAACCTCGAGGGCCCGCTGCGTGCGGCCGTCGAGGGCGTCACCGGCACGCCGGACGAGGTCGCGCAGCTCGCCCGGCGTGCCGTGGACGGCGCGTCCTCGGCCCGCGGGGCCCTGGACGTGGCTGTCTGGGACGCAGTCGGCAAGGCCGAGGGCCGTCCGGTGGTGGAGCTGCTCGGAGGCTCCTTCGACCCGGAGGCGGCCTTTGACTCGGACATGACCGTGTCCCTTCAGGACCCGGAGGCCATGGCCCGCCACGCCCGTGAGGCAGTGGCGGACGGCTACCGGATCCTGAAGATCAAGCTCGGCGGGGACACCGCCGAGGACGTGGAGCGCCTGCATGCCGTGGTGGCCGCCGAGCCCGGCGTGAAGCTGCGCATCGACGCCAACCAGGGTTGGTCCCCGGACGGTGCGATCCGCATGCTCCACACCATGCGGGAGGAGGGGCTGCCGATCGAGGTCGTGGAGCAGCCGGTGGCGAAGGCGGACCTGGAGGGCATGGCCCTGGTGCGCCGGGAGTCGCCGTTCCCGGTGATGGCGGACGAGTCCCTGTGGACCGCCGCGGACGCCGAGCGCGTCCTGGCCGCCGAGGCCGCGGACATGCTGAACATCAAGCTCGCGAAGACCGGTTCCCTCGGCGAGGGCCTGCGGATCGCGCAGCTCGCCCAGGACGCGGGCGTGACCTGCATGGTGGGCGCCATGATGGAGCCGAAGATCGGCATCACCGCCGCGGCCCACCTGGCGTTCGCGAACCCCGCGATCACGATGGTGGACCTGGACCCGCCGGCCTGGTTCGCCTCCGACCTGCCCGCCGGCGGCATGCTCGACGACGGCCGCCTCCGTCTGCTCGGCGGCCCCGGTCTCGGCCTGGACATGCTCCGCCCGGAGGACGACCCGCACCGCGGCTGATCCTCCGGCGAGCGTCCCGACGCACCTGCTGACGGCGGGGAGGGAAGTCTCGGTGATGCCCTGAAGGGTAGGCACTCCCGCCTCTGAGCCCTAGCGTGGGACGCAACCGGACCGGAGGAGACCCCCCATGCGTGACCGCCCCACCGACGCCCGGCGGCCCGCGCGGCGCCGCAGTCGGTGGCAGCAGGCCCACGTCCTCTGGGGACTCACGGTGGCGCTCCTGGCCGTCGCCGTGGCCGGGTTCGTCACGGATGCCAACACGGTGCCGCAGGAGGGCGTGCCGGGGAGCAACGGCACGAGCGCCCTCTGGCTGGGGATCCTCGGCGCCGCCGGCGCGGTGCTCTGCGGCGGGCTCGCCACGGTCCTGTCCCTCCTCTCCGCGCCGCTGCGCCGGTCCGGGCTCCTGGGCCTCGGCGCGTTCGCCGTCCTCGGGCTGACCCGGTTCGAGGGGATCCCGTGGCCGTCCGACCTCCAGGCGGTGGTGACGCTCCTGGCGCCGGTGCTGCTCCTGGCCGCGGGGGTCCTCGCGTTCACCGCACGAGTCCCCGCCGCCGGGAGCGTCAGCGCACGACCTCGTCCGCGTCGCCGGTGATGCCGAGCGTCTCCGCCACGTAGTCCACGTCCTTGTCCCCGCGGCCGGAGAGGTTCACCAGGAGCGTCTGCTCCTCGCCGAGGGTCGGGGCGAGGCGGATCGCGTGGGCCACCGCGTGGGAGGACTCCAGGGCCGGGACGATGCCCTCCATGCGAGACAGGCGCTGGAAGGCCTCCAGCACGGCGGCGTCGTCCTCGGCCACGTAATCCACCCGGCCGAGCTCCTTGAAGCGGGCGTGCTGCGGGCCCACCCCCGGGTAGTCCAGGCCGGAGGCGATCGAGTGCACCGGGTCCGGGGTGCCGGCCTCGTCCTGCAGGACCAGGGTGGACATGCCGTGGATCATGCCGGGCACGCCCTGGCCCATGGTCATGGCGTGCTCGCCCGTGGCGGCGGAGCGGCCGCCGGGCTCGACGCCGATCAGGCGGACGTCCGCGGCGTCCAGGTAGGCGGTGAAGGCACCCATGGCGTTCGAGCCTCCGCCCACGCAGGCGATCACGGCGTCCGGCAGCCTGCCGTAACGCTCGGTGAACTGGCGGCGGGACTCGCGCCCGACGACAGCCTGGAAGTCACGGACGATGGTGGGGAACGGATGCGGGCCCACCACGGAGCCGATCGCGAAGAGGTACTTCTCCGGGTTCGCGGCGTAGACCTCGAAGGCCGAGTCCACGGCCTCCTTCAGGGAGCGTCCCTCGCGTTCCACGGACACCACCTTCGTCCCGAGCAGGCGCATGCGCACCACGTTCGGGTGCTGCTTGGCGATGTCCACCGCACCCATGTGGATCTCGCAGTCCAACCCCACGAGGGCCGCCGCGGTGGCCAGGGCGACGCCGTGCTGGCCGGCGCCGGTCTCCGCGATGAGGGACGACTTGCCCATGCGCTTGGCCAGCAGCGCCTCGCCCACGCAGTGGTTGATCTTGTGCGCGCCGGTGTGGTTCAGGTCCTCGCGCTTGAGGACGATCTTCGCCCCGCCCAGCTCAGTGGAAAGCCGCTCGAGCGGGGTCAACGGGGACGGGCGGCCCACGAAGTCCCGCAGCAGGCGGGTGTACTCGGCGTAGAACTCGGGGTCCTCACGGGCCTCCTTGTACGCCTCGGCGACCTCGCGCATCGGACCCTCGAGCTGCGGCGGTAGGAACGCGCCGCCGTAGGTGCCGAACATCCCGTCCTCCGGTACGTCGAGGTCCGGGGTGTGGACAAGGTCGCAGGCCTCGGCGAGGGTGCTCGGCTCGGGGCGCTGGTCTGCGGTGGTCTGGGTCTGCTGCGTCGCGGCGGGCCGGGCAGTGCGATCAGGGTGGGTGGTCTCGGTCATGGGGCTCTCCTTCGTGTTCCGGGTCCCGCCGGCCGGACACGGAAGAAGCCGCCCGACGGGGTCAGGCGGCTTCGGTGCAGTGCGCAGGGAGAAGTGCCGCCCTCAGGCGGACCACCACTGCTGCGTCTGCGTCTGCATGGGGCGGAATGTACTCCTGCAGGGATGGCGACGGAGAACCTGAGGCGAGTGTGTCTCGCCGAGTGGACGGCTCAGCCCTCGACAGTCCGGGGTCCGCGCCTCAGGGCCTGCGGGCCAGGCACCCGCCTCAGCGCAGGCGGACCACCATCTTGCCGGTGTTGCCGCCTTCGAGCAGGTCGATGAACGCCTGCGGGGCGTTGTCCAGCCCCTCGCGGACGGTCTCGTCGAACTGCAGGGTGCCGTCCTCCAGCCAGCCGACGGCCTGGCTGAGCCATTCCTCGGTGACGTCCTGGTGGTCTCCCACGATGAACCCCTGCAGGCGCAGCCGCTTGCCCACCATCTGCACCATGTTCCGCGGGCCGGGGGCGGCCTCCGTGGAGTTGTATTGGGAGACCGCTCCGCACAGCGCCGCCCGGCCGCCCACGTTCATCGTGCCGATCGCTGCCTCGAGGTGGTCACCGCCCACGTTGTCGAAGTACACGTCGATGCCGTCCGGTGCCGCCTCCTCCAAAAGCTCCCGGACGTCGCCGGACTTGTAGTCGAACGCGGCATCGAAGCCGAGCTCCTTCAGGCGTGCCACCTTCTCTGCGGACCCGGCCGAGCCGATGACCCGCTTCGCGCCGAGCGCCTTCGCCACCTGCCCGACCGCCGAGCCCACAGCGCCTGCGGCACCGGAGACGAACACGGTGTCCCCGGCCTGGAACTGCGCGATCTTCGTCAGGCCCACGTAGGCGGTCAGCCCGGGCATGCCCAGCACGCCGAGGTACGCCGAGTCCGGCACGTCCTCGGTGTCCACGGCCTGCACGTGCTTCGCCTGCACCACGGCGTGCTCACGCCAGCCGAGCTGGTGCAGAACCCGGGTGCCCACCGGCACGTCCTCGCTCTTGGAGTCCACGACGGTGCCCACGGCGCCGCCGTCGAGCGGGGCGTCCAGCTCGAAGGGCGGCACGTAGGACTTCATGTCGTTCATGCGCCCGCGCATGTACGGGTCCACGGACATCACGTCATTGGCCACGAGCACCTGGCCCTCCTCCAGGGCCGGCACGTCCACGGTCTCGAGGCGGAAGTCCTCGGGCGTCGGGGCACCGTGCGGGCGGGAGGCCAGCACGATCTGGCGGGTCTGCGTCGGGTTCTGGGCGGCGGTGTTCTGCTCTGGAGTCATGGTCCGAGCGTGTCAGGCGGGACGGGGGTGCGTCGACCCGTCCGGTCCGCCTCGGCGCCCGCCCGGACGGTCCGTCGTCCCCACTGCGACCCTCACCACACTCTCGCCTGCGCATCCGGCACCACGGTGCGCATGGACCTGGTGACCACGGCGATCGTCCCGGTCGTCATCCTGTTGCTCACCGGCGCCGTGGGGAAGCGCCGGGTGGTCACGGACGGCACCTTCTGGTCAGATCTGTCCTGGCTGGTCTACGGGGTGTTCGCCCCGGCCCTGTTCATCGAAGCGGTCGCCGGATCGGACGGCGGCCGTCCGTCGTCGTGAGCCTGCCGGTGAGGTGGCGACGACGGTGTCCGGCCCCGTTCTCGGGCCGCGGAACGGCGGCCTCTCACCGGAGAAGGCAGGGCGGCTCCGGCGGCGCGCCGGCCTGACCCGTCCCCGCCTCAGCGCCCCGTGGGCGGTGGCGGGCGCCAGTCCGCGATCTGCCGGATCGGCTCTGCAATGTGCGAGTCCGGGAGCATGCGCAGCGCGATGTTCCGCAGGGCCGCGGCACCTGGCATGCGCAGGTGCGCGATCGTCCCCAGGTTCCGGGACAGGCGTGAGATCTCGCGGATGCGGGGCAGGCGCAGGGTGTCATACCGCTCGAGGGCGCGGCACAGGCGCTCCGTGCTGACCAGGCCCGGCGGGTCGGAGAGCAGATGGTCCAGGACGATCGCCAGGGTCGCGGCGTCCTCCAGGGACTGCGCCCCGCCCTGGCCGAGGTTCGGCGTCATGGCGTGCGCGGCGTCCCCGACCAGGACGAGGCGGCCCTGCGAGAACGTCGGCAGGTCACGCGCCATCTCCTGCACCTGGGTGAAGTGCATGCCCGCCGGGTCCGTGGCGGCGATCAGCTGCGGGATAGGGGCGTGCCAGCCGGTGAAGAGGGCCTCGAGGCGTTCGAGCAGGTCCGCGGAGGGGGCGTCCCGCTCCCGGCTGCGGCGCTGCCACACGGCGTCCGTCTCCACGGCGAACCAGTAGGCGCGGCCGTCCGCGAGCGGGGCGAAGCCGAACCGGGCCCCGTTGCCCCAAGTCTCTCCGGCAGCACGGATGCCGTCCGGTCCGGTCAGGTCCACCGGCTCCCGGGTGACGGCCCGCCAGGCGGAGTAACCGGCGTCCTTCAGGCCGGGGTCGTCCGGCCAGGCACGGCGGACGACCGAATGGGCGCCGTCCGCGCCCACCACCAGGTCGAAGGCCCAGGTGCGTGCGGTGCCGTCCGCCTCCGTGAAGCGCACCGTGCCCGCGGTGGTCACCGACTGCACCCGACAGCCCAGCCGGATGCGGCCGGTGCTCACGCCGG
The DNA here is from genome assembly GCA_047414615.1 of Micrococcus luteus. Classification (GTDB taxonomy): domain Bacteria; phylum Actinomycetota; class Actinomycetes; order Actinomycetales; family Micrococcaceae; genus Micrococcus; species Micrococcus luteus_B. Next base: position 2,078,363 of record CP179711.1, on the reverse strand, counting down.
CAGCGAGCATGCGGTGCAGACCCTCACGGGGCATCACCTGTGTCTCGGCGAGCACCTCCGGCGGGAGCATGGTCAGGGTCCGGCCCTCGGGGGAGCGCTGGGCGGAGACATCGGTGCGGACGGCGTGGGGGTGCTGGGCCAGGGCCTCGCCGAAGCCAAGGGACTCCAGGGCGCGGAGGGCATTCGGGGCCATGGTGATGGCGGTGCCGCCGGAGCGGAGGGTGGGGGAGGACTCCAGGACGAACACGTCCGCGCCGCGCCGCTGCAGGCCTGCAGCCAGGGCGAGTCCGCCGATGCCGGCGCCCACGACTGCGATCCTCATGGCAGAACCGCCTCCCGTCGTCATGCCCGGTCCGTGGCCGATTCCCTGCTGACCTGGGCGTTCGTTGCCCCGGAGGTGGTGTCCTCCGCACCCTGGACTCTACCGCCGCCGGGTGCGTGCCGGGGACAGCTGAACGCCCGCGGTGCATACGCTGGCCCCATGACTGCGCTCCGGTTCCCCGCACCCCTGCGCCCCGGCGATCGGATCGGGGTGACCGCCCCGTCAGCGGGCGTGGGCGTGGGCGCCCGGCGGCGGTTCGAGGTGGCCGTCTCCTGGCTCATCGCCCGTGGACACGAGGTGGTGCTCGGCGAGTGCCTGTCCGCGGAGGCGTACGTCTCCGCGCCACGCGCTCGGCGGGCCGCCGAGCTGACCGAGATGCTCTGTGACCCCTTGATCCGGGCGGTCGTCCCGCCGTGGGGCGGCCCCGGGACGGCCCTGGACCTGCTCGAGGAGCTGGATTGGGCGGCGATCCGGGAGGCCGAGCCGACCTGGGTGGTGGGGTACTCGGACTGCGACGCCGTCATGGTTCCACTGACACTCCTGGCCGCCCTGCCGACCCTGCACGGGGACAACCTCATGGACTCCCCGTACGAGGCCCCGGAGGGGCTGGCGCACTGGACGCAGGTCGCCGCGGCCGAGGGCGGGCCGGGGGAGCGGCGCATCGTCCAGCGGGACAGCGGCGTGCAGGGGTTCTGGGCGCCACTGTCGGACGCCCACGCCCACGTGTGGACGGAGCAGCGGGCGGCCGAGTGGGAGCTGGAGCTCCCGGCTGGCTCGCGCGGTCTGGGTGTAGGTCAGGGTCCCGGGGGTGGCACGGACCGGCGTCCCGACGACGGCGCCCACCCCCGTCTCGACGTCACCGGCACGGTGGTCGGCGGGTGCATCGAGGTGTTGTCTGCGATCGCGGGCACCGCCTACGCGGACGTGCGTGCCTTCGCCCGGGAGCACGGCCCGCTGGTGGTCTACGTGGAGGCGGCCGAGGCCGACGCGTACACGGTGTGCCGGCAGCTGCACACCCTGCGCCTGCACGGCTGGTTCGAGCGGGCCGCCGCGGTGCTGGTGGGGCGCACGCTCGCGCCGTCGTCGGGGTCCGGCGCGGAGGAGATGACCCAGCGGGACGCGGTCCGGGACGCGCTCGCCGGGGTGCGCGCTGAGGACGGCGGGCCGCTGCCGATCGTGTGGGACATGGAGATCGGCCACGTGCCCCCGCACCTGCCGCTGCTCAACGGGGCGCGGGCCCGGGTCCAGGTGGATCAGGCGCGGCATGTGATCACGCAGACCTGGTGACGCTCCGCATCCCTGCCGGATCGACGAGAATTCGGTCGATCGCACCTGTTGGGTTCGATCGACCCAAGAATCGTCGATCCTGCCGAGCCGGTCGTCTGCCGCCTAGCCTGGTGGCATGAGCGAGAAGACCACCCTCACCGTGTTCGGCGCCGACTGGTGCCGTGACTGCATCCGCACCAAGCGCCAGCTGGACGAGCTCGGCGTCGCCTACGAGTACATCGACCTCGTGCAGGACCCGACCCGCGCCGATGAGGCCAAGGAGATCTCCGGCCGCACCAACATCCCGGTGGTCGTGTTCCCGGACGGCTCGCACCAGGTCGAGCCGACGAACGAGGAGACCGCCGCCAAGCTCGAGGAGCTCGGCCTGGTCTGAGCGGACGCCCAGCCCGTCTCTCGACGAAGGTGCAGTTGTTGTCGCTTTGAGCCCACCGAAGCGACAACAACTGCACCCTCGTCGGTGGGGTGGGGGGTGGGGGCACGCCGCCGGCCGGTCAGGCCCGTGGCGCCGCCTTCACCCGTCCCGTCCAGGACGCCAGGACCACGGCGGCCAGCGCGCCGAGCGTGCCCACCACCGTCCACGCGGACACCGCCGCTCCGCCCACCGGGGCGAAGGTGTCCAGTAGCAGCGAGCCCAGCAGCTGCCCGGCCACCAGGCCGAGCGTGGTGAGGAACGCGCCGATCCGGGGCACGAGCAGTGCCGAGACTCCGATGAACACGCACCCCAGCGGCCCGCCCACGTACATCCACCACACCGCCGGCAGCGGGTCGGACGCCCCGGCGGACAGCACCTTCACCAGGTACACCGACCCCAGCAGCGCCGTGCCGGCCAGGAAGTTGATCAGCGTGACCGGGATGGGCGATCCGTAGGCCGCGGACTGCCGCCCGTTGAACACCTGCTGCACGCTCGTGCCGAAGCCGGCCACCAGCGGGATCGCGGCCATGAACAGCCACAGCGCGACGGACGTGCCCGTGCCGCCGCCTCCGAGCGCCTCGCCCAGCTGAGGCCACACCACCACCAGCACCGCGGCCAGGGCGAGCGCGGCGCCCAGCAGCCGACGCGGTGCGATCCGCTGCACGCCCGCCGGGGTCAGTCCGAGCCGGTCCACGCCCATGCCGCCGACCACCTGGCCGGTCACCATCGCCACCGTGAACACCGCCACCCCGATCACCGGGATGGTCAGCGACTGCGTGAACACCAGGCACGCCCCGATGAACCCGGCCGTGAAGTACCACCAGCGCACGCGCCCCTCGCGCAGGGCCGGCAGCACCTGGGCCACCGCCCGCCGCCCCGCAGGCACCAGGGCGGTGACCAGCAGCATCGTCACCAGGCCGGAGGAGAAGGACATCAGCGCCGCCAGGATCGGATCCGCCACCGCGGTGGACAGGGCAGAGTTCACGCGCCCCTGCAACGGGGTCACGGCCCCGGCAGCCAGGGAGAGGGAGAACAGGAGCGCCATGAGGGTGCGGGGCGAGGCGGAGGCGCGTGCCGTCGTCGTGGGCTGTTCAGGCAAGGCCGATCCTCCGCACGAGGCCGGCGGTGCCGGCCGGATCCAGCACGGCCGCCGGGTGCGGTCCGGCGGCGGTGAGCCGTGCGGTCAGCTCGTCCTTCCCGACGACGGCCCCCACCCAGGTGCGTCCGTCGCCGCTGAGTCGTCCCCCGAGCAGGCCGCCGGCGGCGAGCACCGCGTTGCCGTAGGCCAGGCGCTCGAGCATGGTGGCGTCGGCGAGGGTCCAGGTGCCGGTCAGGCGGGCGTCCAGGCAGGCGGCCTCGAGCTCGCGGGCCTGGTCCGCGAGGAAGTGCAGGCCGGTCTCGTCGCCCACGTTGACCAGCAGGACTCCGGCCGGGGCGAGCAGGCCCAGCAGCCGGCTGTAGAAGTCGCGGCCGGTCAGGTGCGGGGCGGTGTCCACGCCGGCGTCGATGTCCAGGATCACCGCGTCGAAGGTGCGGCCGGCCATGGCCAGGACGGCGTCGCGGGCGTCGGCGACGACGGAGGTGAGCTGCGTGCCCTCGGGCAGCGGCAGCTCGGCGGCCACGAAGGAGACGAGCTCCCGGTCGAGGTCCACCACGGTCTGGTCCGAGCCCGGGCGGGTGGCCTGCAGGTAGCGGGGGAGCGTGAGGGCCCCGGCGCCGAGGTGGAGGACGTCGATCGGCAGGCCGGGCGGGGCGAGCGCGTCCAGCACGTTGGCCATGCGGCGCAGGTACTCGTACCGGATGTGGCGGGGCCGGGCCAGGTCCACGTGGGACTGGACGTGCCCGGCGATCTCGAGGACGTGACCCCCCTCGAGCTCGTCCGGGAGGATGCGGGCCAGCTCCCCCGAGATGCCGAGGTGGACGCTGCGACCGGCCGGGGAGCCGGGGTGCGGGGCGGCGGAGGAGTCGGAGCGAGGGGACATGCGGACCAGTATGGACCCACCCGGCGGTGCCGTGCCCGGGGTGGGCGCCACATGGTGAGCGTCTCACGATGTGGTCCCTGTGTCCATGATGCGGACATGTCTGTGGGCCGATCTTCGGGCGTCCCACTATGGAACGCATGACCACCGCAGCAACCGCCACCATGACCCCGCAGGCCACCGATGCCGCCGCCGCCCTCACCGCGGCTGGGGCGTCCTACGAGGAATACCTGACCGGCGTGGACGCCGTCCCGGGCCTCTTCGCCGTGGCCGCTGACGACGCCGCGATCGCCCAGCTCGGCCTGGACGACGTAGCCTTCGAGGACAACCTCCTCTACGTGGGCACCGCCCCGACGTCCCTGCTCGGACGCGACGTCCGCGGGCACTTCCACTCGGGCCGCACGGAGTCCTCGACCCTGCGCCGCAGCCTCGCCGCACTGCTCGTCGACGAGCTCGAGCTGACCCTGGTCCCGCGCTCGCCGGGCTCCCGCACCGTGAAGTTCGCCCTGACCCCGGACGCCGAGGACCGCCTCACCGCCTGGATGAAGGAGCACCTGACGGTCTCCACCGTGGCCGTGAACACAGCGGACGTGGCCGCCGTGGCCCGCGAGGTGGTGGCCGAGCTCGAGCCGCCGCTGAACCTCAAGGACGTCTCCCGTCCGTGGGAGACCCTGATCGAGAAGCGCCGGCAGCTGACCGCCGAGGCCCGTCCCTCCGCCACCCTCTGACGTCTTCGCTGACGAGACGGGAACGGCCCCGGCCTTCCCGGCAAAGACGGCGGCCCCGACCTTCACCGGTTGGGGCCGCCGTCGTCTGTGCTCAGGCTCCTGCCTGCGCGTCCTCGGCCGGCTCGGGAGTGTGGTGCGGGTGCGGGCGTGGCCGCGGGGACGGGAGGGGTGTGGCGGCGGGTGCGGCCGAGAAGGAGGCCGCGGCGCGGAGGAGTGAGCAGTCCGAGGCCCACGCCGGCGAGGATCGTCAGGCCGCCGAGCGCCTGCACCGGCGTCAGCACCTCTCCGGCCACGAGCGCGCCGAGCAGGGTGCCGGCGAGCGGATTGAGCAGGCCGAGGATGCCGACCGTCCGCGCGGGCAGCCCGGCGAGGCCGCGGAACCACAGGACGTAGGCCAGCCCGGTGCAGATCAGGCCGAGGTACGCGAAGCCCAGGATCGCGGGGAGGTCGAGGGCCGGCGGAGGGCCTTCCACGATCAGCGCCGTGGGCGTGAGCATGAGTCCGGCGATGGTCAGCTGCCAGGAGGCGAACGTCAGCGAGGACACCGGAGGCTTCCACTTCTTCGCCAGCACGTAGCCGAGTGAGGAGATGAGGACCGCCACCAGTGCCGAGAGCACGCCGATCACGTCCAGGGTGGCGATCGCGGACCCGGCCAGCAGGGCCACCCCCAGAATCCCGACGACGGCTCCCACGTACGCCATGACCGGCGCCTGCTCCTTCAGCAGCAGCCGGCCGAGCACCACCATGACGAGCGGGCTCGAGGCCATGAGCGTGGCGGCGACGCCCGAGGGCAGGCGGGCTCCTGAGACGTACACGAGGACGAAGAACAGGCCCATCGTGATGAAGGACAGGACCGTGGAGCGCCACCACCACTGGCCCTGCGGCAGCTTCCGGGTGATCGCGAGCAGCAGCAGGCCCGAGGGGAGCGCGCGGATCGCGGCCCCGGTGAGCGGCATGTCCGCCGGCAGCCACTGGCGCGTGACCACGTAGGTGGAGCCCCAGAGGACCGGCACGATCGCGGTCATCAGGATCAGGCCCCAGGACGTGCGGGTGGACATGGACCGAAGGCTATCCTGGACGGCCCTCGGGGGGCTGTGACCGTGTCGTCAGGGGTCGCCCTGACGTCGAGTGGGCAGATGTTCCGGGTTTTCGCAGGGAAACGTGGATTATCTGCCCACTGGAGAGGACAGCCGTCCGGTGTCAGTCCTGCCCTGCCTCCGCGCCCTCGCCCGAGTACTCCCCGGAACGCACGCCCGCATAGACGGTCTCGGGGGACTCGTCGAGCTCCACGGCCACGGAGTACACGAGGTAGTCGATCGCGCTGGAGAACCCGCGTGCCGCGTAGGGCCCGGGGAACGCGTCGAGCCGGGAGTGGAAGTACTCGGACTCTGCGCCCTCGCTGAGGGCGTGCAGGCACTGGTAGGTCAGCAGCTCGAGCTGGCCGGGCTGTCCGTCCTCGCCCTTGGGGACCACCTGGAGGAACCGCTCCTTCACACCGGGCCACACGTCCTCGGGGCCGAGGTTGATGCCGGCGCCGATCGCGCTCACCAGGCCCGTGGCGATCGCCGCCATCTCCGGGTACACCTCGGACTTGCCGGTCAGCTCGGACGCCTGCGCGGCCAGGTCGTCCGGCCACTGGTCCTGCTCGGAGAGATCGGCGATGAACGAGCGCAGCTTCTGCTTCTGGAACGGCGTGGTCATGCCCTCGAGCCTATCGGCGCCGGATTCTCGACGACGGCCGCCTGCCTCCACCTCGATGCCGCACCTCGTCCGTTCGGGGGCGCCGCCACGTCGCGCTGCCGCCGTCCTGATCCCTGGGAGTCCGCTCCGCATCCGTGCTCGCCCACGCCTCACCCCTTCCCCGCACCCTCCGGAGGTGGGAAGAGTGGGCACCCACGGTGACGACGGGCACCCAGGCCGGGCGGCCGTCGTCGGGAAGAAGTCAACGGAAGGATCCTCACCATGACCTCTGTCCTCTTCGTCGTCAGCGCGGCCCGGGGTTGGACCCTCAAGGACGGCTCCGTCCATCCCACCGGGTTCTGGGCGGATGAGCTCGCCACCCCGCACCGGCTGTTCCGGGAGGCCGGCTGGGACATCACCATCGCCACTCCGGGCGGTGACGCCCCCACGGTGGACGAGGCGTCCCTCGGCGTCATGGGCGGCACCCCGGTCCAGCGCGAGTCCACGGAGCAGTACCTGACCTCGATCGGAGCGGAGCTGGACAGCCCCCTGCGGCTCGAGGACGTGGACGAGTCCGAGTACGACCTCGTGTTCTACCCCGGCGGCCACGGCCCCATGGAGGACCTGGCGTACTACCCGGACTCGGGGCTGCTGATCGCCCGCCGCATGGCAGCTGGTGCGCCGATCGCGTTCCTCTGCCACGGCCCGGCCGCCGTGTTCGCGGCCAAGGCGGAGGACGGCACCATCGCCATGCGCGGCCGCACCATGACCGGCTTCTCGGACGCCGAGGAGAAGCTCGTGCCCGCCGCCCGCAAGGCCAAGTGGACCCTGGAGTCCCAGCTGAAGCACAACGGGGTGCACTTTGAGAAGGCCGTGCTGCCCATGCGTCCCCACGTGGTGGTGGACGGGAACCTCTACACCGGCCAGAATCCGGCCTCCGCGCAGCCGCTGGCCGAGCAGCTGATCCAGGACCTGGCGGGTGTCCCCGGGCGGTGACCCGGGCCTCGCCTGCTCAGCCGGGCCGGAGCATGTCGAAGCGCTCGCCGAGGCGGTAGTAGGCGGTGGGGCCGCCGCCGCGCAGCACCGGGTCGGTGAGCTCGGTGCGGAAGACGCCTTCGGCGTCGATGCAGGCCCGGTCCACGTGGACGCCCACCACCTCGCCGAACACGACGGTGGCGGTGGTGGGAGACCCGTCCGCCCCCGTCAGCGGCAGCACCTGGGTGGTGCGACACTCGAACACCACCTTCGCCTCGGCCACGTGCGGGGCCCGCACGATCCGTGACGGTCCTGGGGTCAGACCGGCCAGGGCGAACTCGTCCACCTCGGGACCCACCGCCGCCGAGGTCGCGTTCATGGCCTCGGCCAGCTCCGGGCTGACGAGGTTCCAGCAGAACTCCCCGGTGGCCACGGCGTTGGCGTGGGAGTCCTTCGGGGTCTCGGAGCCGGTGGAGCTGAACCCGATGATCGGCGGGGTGTAGTTGAACCCGTTGAAGAAGGAGTACGGCGCCAGGTTCAGGGTGCCGTCCTCGGCGCGGGTGGAGATCCAGCCGATCGGCCGCGGCGCCACCATCGAGTTGAACGGGGAGTGCTTCAGCCCGTGTCCATGCGCCGGCTCGTAGAAGTGCATGCCGGTGTCCTCGGCGCTCATCGTCCGGTCTCCATGGTGCTCATGCCCTCGAGCCTAGAGGGCCTCCGCCAGCCGCCGCACCGCGGCCCGCCCCGGGGCGTGCGAGCGCACCCGCAGCACCGGCAGCTCGGGCCGGTGTCCCAGGGCCGCGTCCAGGTTGTCTTCCAGCAGCGGGGTGCGGATGTAGCCCGGGCCGACCGCGTTGATGCGCAGCTGCTGCGGGCCGTATTCGGCGGCGGCGTTGCGGGTCATGCCGACCACGGCGTGCTTGACGGCCGTGTACGCGGCGTTGTTCGGGGCGGCGACCATGCCGTGACGGAGGCCATGTTCACGATCGCGGACTGCTCGGCGCCGGCCTCGAGCATCGCTGGGATCTGGTAGCGCATGCCGTAGAGGACGCCGTTGAGGTTCAGGTCGATGACCTTGTCCCAGGCGTCCAGGTCGGTCTCGCCCGCCGGGGCCGGCGGGCCGCCGATGCCCGCGTTGTTCACGGCGTAGTTCAGCTTGCCGTAGGTGTCCACGGCGAACTTCACGAGGTTCTCGTTGTCCTCACGGGAGGAGGCGTCCGCGATGAAGGCGACGGCGGTGCCGCCGGCGTCGGTGATCTCCTGGACGACCTTCTCCGCGTTCTTGTGGTTCAGGTCCGACACGACGACCTTCGCGCCCTTCCGGGCGAGCTCGTGGGAGATGGCGGCGCCGATGCCGGAGGCGGCTCCCGTCACGAGGGCGACGCGGCCTGCGAACGGGGTGTGGGTCATGGGTGATCACTCCTGTCTGCCCGGTGTGGGCAGGTGTCCGGGGTTGGAGGCGAACGGGGCATCTGGGATGCCCTCACCTTTCACTCTGGTGGTTCACAGGTGCCGAGGCCAGGGGGCGGGGGCGGTTCGCGCGGATGTTCACCGGATCGTCACATCTCGGCGGCGCTTATCCTGTCCGCCGCCGTTCGTGCACTGCGGAACGTGGACACAAGCCCTGCGTCCACTGACGCACCAGCATCCTGGTGTGCTTCCTGTCCTGAAGTGACCATGACCGTTTCCCGTTCGCCCCTCTTCGTCCTCACCGGCGGCCTCGCCGCCCTCGCCCTGCTGGCCGGCTGCGCCGACGCGGACACCACCGCCGCCGAGCAGGCGAAGTCGACGCAGGCTGCGGTGCAGGCACCGGCCGCCCAGGCTCCGGCCAAGCCTGCTGCCTCCGCACTGACGGGGGAGCGCGCGCAGGCGGTGGGCCGTGCGAAGTCCTACATCTCGCACTCGGCCTTCTCCCGCAGGGGTCTGATCGGGCAGCTTGAGTTCGAGGGATACTCTGCGGCGCAGGCGACTGCCGGTGTGAACGCCGCCGGTCTCTGACCCTGCTGTCCCCCTGTGAGGGAGAGGGCCGGTCTCCATCTGGAGGCCGGCCTTTGGTCCGTCGGAGTGCTGAGGTGGGCCTATGCGTCGGGTGGCGCGGGGCGGCCGGTCGTGGCCCTCCCGTGACGCAGGTCATAGCCTGTCCGGATGGAGGTCACTGAGAAGTCGATGTCAGCGCCGGAGGGTGAAGAGAAGGTCGTGCAGGCCGAACGGGAGGTCGCCGCCCCGGCGGCGGACGTGTTCGCATTGATCGCGGATCCGTCCAAGCAGCCGCAGTGGGACGGGAATGACAACCTGCAAGAGGCGGCCAAGGACCAGCGTGTCCACGAGGTGGGGGACGTGTTCATCATGACCCTGACCAATGGGCAGGACCGCGCCAACGAGGTGGTGGAGTTCGAGGAAGGGCGCCTGATCGCCTGGAAGCCCTCGGTGGTGGGCGAGGCCCAGCCGGGGCACCTGTGGCGATGGGAGGTCATCGAGGTGGGCGAGGACCGCTGCCGCGTGGTGCACACCTATGACTGGTCCGGCCTCGGTGACGACCCGAAGCGTCTGGCCAAGGCCCGGTCCATGACCTCGAAGAACCTCATGGACTCCGTCCTGCGCCTGGCCGGGCTGGCCGAGGCGTTGCGATCCTGACCTGAACCCGCGGCCACGGACCACGAGGGGCGCGGGCTGAGCAGGAGGAGGCCCCGCCACCGAGGAGGTCGGCGGCGGGGCCTTGTGCTATCACAGTCGTGAGTGGCGGATCAGGGGAGGTTGACCGTGGTCGGGCCGCCGGAGTCCTTCCGGTGGCCGTCCTTGTTGCGGAGCGCGCCGATGGTCTTCACCACGGTGCCGGCAAGGGAGGTGCCGCCCCAGTAGGTGGCGGTATCCCCGTGGACCTTGAGCACGACGTTGTCCGGATTCTCCGGGCCGCCGTCCATGAACATGTCTGCGCCCGTGGACCACAGTTCCTTCACCACGGCGTTGTCCTCGACGAGGGTGCCGTGGCCGGAGAGGGACACCCAGGCCTTCTTCGAGGAGTAGGCGACATTGACCGCCGGATTGGCGCGGACGTCGTCCGCCACGGCGCTGGTCTTGTTGATGAGGAACAGGACGTCGCCGTCCTCCTCCGCGACCTGCGTGGACAGCGGACGGCTCACGAGGCGGCCGGTGGATGCGCACACGGTGGTCAGCATCGCGATGTCCATCTTCTCGATCATGTCGTGGACCGTCTTCACGTCCTCGTCAGAGGTGGAGAGCGTCGGCTCGTTCAGCATCGGGTTCTTGTTTTCAGTCATGTGGCACACGGTGGCATCGCAGGCCCTCCTGCCACGATGCCTCGGGTGCGCCGACGTGGGAATCCACGGCGAACGTCCAGGTAGGGTCCCCGCGAGGCCGTCCGTCATACTTCACCCATGGACCTGTTGCCCGCCCTGATCGCTGGTGGCTTCATCGCCCTCGGTGCCACCCTGCAGCGGGTCTCCGGAATGGGGGTGGGCATGATCGCCGCCCCGGTGCTGTCTCTGCTGGTCGGGCCGATCGCCGGGGTCACGCTGTCCAACCTGGCGGCCTCCGTCTCCGCGCTCATCCTGTTCCTGCTGCTGCGCCGGCACGTGGACTGGCCGCGGTTCATCCGCCTGGCCCCGCTGCTGATCGTGGGGTCCTTCGCAGGTGCCTGGGCCGTGTCTGCGCTGGACATCGGCTGGCTCGAGATCCTGCTCGGGGTCAGCATCCTCATCGCGATCGCCGCCGCACTGGGGCTGCAGAACAGGTTCACACTCACCGGCGACGGGGCGGTCTACGGCTCCGGTGCGGTCGCCGGCTTCATGAACACCACCGCGGGCGTGGCCGGGCCGGCGCTCGCCGTCTACGCGGTGGCCGCCAAGTGGGAGCAGAGGTCCTGGGCTGCCACACTCCAGCCGATCTTCCTGCTCGCCAACCTCACCTCGATCGGCACCAAGGCCCTCTTCGGTGCCGCCGTGCCCACGGACGTGCAGATCCCGGCGTCCGTCTGGATCGCGGTGCTGGTGGCCGGACCCGTCGGCATCGCCGTCGGCACGCGGGTGGCCCGGCACGTGGATCCCGCCAAGGCGCGTATCCTCGCGCTCTGCATCGCCTCCGCCGGCGGCCTGCTCGCGGTCGTCCGGGGCGTGGGGGAGCTGCTCGGCTGACCGCGGGTGCCCGTCGGGGGGGCGAGGGCCGGGCGGGGCGAGGCGCGTGGGACGTCGGACACCTAGAGGCGGCGGGCGCCGCACCGGTCTGCGTCAGCGGTCTCCGTGGCGTCCGTGCCGCGTCTGCTGAAACGCCTGCACCGCGACGATCACGAGCATCGCCGCTCCTGCCGCGGCGGCCCCGGCCGGACCGGCGGCGGGCACGCCGAGGACCGCGAGGAGTGCCCCGCCGAGCCCAAGGGCGAGCATGGCCCCCCCGATCCACCGGAACACCGGGGCGTGGAAGGCCCGGGCGAACGGGAGGAAGTGCGCACCCACGACGGCGGCGACCAGGGAGATCTGCGCCGTGGGGGCGTCGAGGGCCAGCGCGGCCAGGCGGGTGAACGGCATCAGCAGGAGCATCGCGACCACGCAGACTCCGTAGACGCGTCCCGCCCCGGGCGCCGGCGGACGCGGTGCGGGCAGGGCCCGACGGCAGAACAGGACCGCCACGAGGGCGAGGGCGACCACACCGACCGCAGCCCAGCGCAGCGGCGCCTGTGCCGGCTCGGGGAGTCCGGCCACGCCGCCGAAGACGAAGGCGGCCCCGCCGACGACCCCGATGAGACCGCCGGAGACCACCGGGTGGCGCAGGGCGGAGACCCCGCGGACGGATGCGTGCGCGTCGTGGGCGGTGGCGGACGGCGAGCCGTCGGTTGCGGTGGTGCGCGTCGTCATCGGATCACCTTCTCCATGGCTTTGCCCTTGGCGAGTTCGTCGGCGTCGAACCCGGTCAGCCACCGGACGACCTCGTCCAGCTCAGCCCGCGTGCGGCCCTTCCGTTCGACCGTGTCCACGTAGAGCGGGTAGACGTCCGCCACGGCGGTGGTGAAGATGTGGTGTCCCACATACGGCAGACTACGGGAGAAGGGTCGCGCGATGGGGCAGGTCGAACCCGCCCCGCCCGGTCGCGCGCAGGACCCGACCGTGCCTGCGGCGGCCGCGCTGCCCCCGGCGCCGTGAAGGGGCAGTGTGGGGGTTCACTCTGGGCGTGGCCTATGGCGGGAGTCGAGACGGACCGGGGAGAATGGGTCCATGACCACACAGACCGAGATCGAGGCCCGCTGGACGGCGTACGCCGACGACTTCACCGCCGTGGTGGACCAGGTGACCGACTGGCATGCGCCGACGCCGTGCGCCGAATGGGACGCCGGGCAGCTGCTGGACCACATGGTCACCGCGCAGCGTGACTTCGCCGCCCGCAACGGACGCGAGGTCCCGATCTTCGACGGCTCCCGGTCCATGGACCGCCGCGTCCAGTGGATCAAGCACACGGCCGCCATGCAGGCGCTGGCCGGAGACGAGTCCTTCATCGACCAGACGATGTCCACCGTGCTGGGCCAGTCCACCGTGGGGGACGCATTGCTGCGCTTCCACGGCTTCGACCTGGTGGTGCACCGCTGGGACCTGGGCCGTTCCCAGGGCATCGACGTGCAGTTCTCAGAAGTGGAGATGGACCGCATCGAGACGGCCCTGGACGCCTTCGGCGAGCGGGCGTACACCGCCGGCGTCTTCGCCGAGCCGCTGCCGGTGGCGGAGGGGGCATCCCGTCAGGAGCGCATCCTGGCCCGCATGGGCCGGAAATCCTGACCACCGACTGGATCAGCGGCGGAGGCGGTCCCAGAAGTCGGCGACCCTCCGCTCGATGTCCGCGACGATCTGCTCCAGGGCCTCCCAATCGGCCTCATCCGGGTCACCGACCGGCCAGTCCTCGTAGTGGACGTGGTCGAACACCGGGCAGTCGTCCCCGCAGCCCATGGTGATGACGTAGTCCGCGGACCGCACCTTTCCCTCGGTCAGCGCCTGGGGGCGCACTCCGGCTACTGACGCGCCGTGCTCCGTCATGACCTGGGCGACGTTCTCGTGCAGCGCCTCGGCCGGTCGCGATCCCGCGGAGTCCACCACCGCGAGGCGTCCGGCCAGCTGCTGCAGGAACATGGCGGCCAGCTGCGAGCGGCCCGCGTTCTGGACGCAGACGAACAGCACCCGGGGCACCTCGACGGTCGCGCGGGGCGCCGTCAACTGCCTCTGCCAGTCCATGGGTTTCCCTCCTGCCGCCGGATCCGTGCACCGGCGGCCTGCCCGTCGAGCCGCCCTCAGGGTACCCAGCGAACCTGGCATCTGGGGAGGATGCCGCGAAGGTGCCCGGCCCGTGACCGTGACCAAGCCGCGTGCGGGTGCGCCACGGCCACGTCAGGGGCCGGTTCACTCCCCGGCGAGGAGCTCCTGCACGAGGGTCTGGACGCGGCGGCGGATCTCGTCCCGAATAGGTCGGACCGCCTCGACGTCCAGGCCCGCGGGATCCTGGAGCACCCAGTCCTCGTAGCGCTTGCCCGGGAAGAACGGGCAGGTGTCCCCACACCCCATGGTGACCACCACGTCCGAGTCGCGCACAGCCTCCGGGGTAAGCACCTTTGGGGCGTTCGCGGAGATGTCGATGCCCACCTCGGCCATGGCCGCCACCGCCGCAGGGTTGACGCCCTCCGCCGGGGCGGACCCGGCGGAGCGGACCTCGACGCGCCCCTGGGCGAGGTGCTCCAGCCAGGCCGCGGCCATCTGGGAGCGGCCCGCGTTGTGGACACAGACGAAGAGGACGGACGGACGTTGCGGGTCAGTGTGGGTCATCGGGAGGATCCTCGGGCGGGGACGGTGGGATCGTTCGGGAAGAGGCGGCGGCCGGCCCAGACGGAGGCGTAGACGAGGGCGACCAGCACCGGCACCTCGATCAGCGGCCCCACCACGCCGGCCAGCGCCTGCCCGGAGGTCACGCCGAAGGTGCCGATCGCCACGGCGATCGCCAGCTCGAAGTTGTTGCCGGCGGCGGTGAAGGCCACGGTCGCCGACCGTGCGTAGTCGAGCCCGGCGGCCTTCGCGGCCAGCAGCGAGCCGCCGAACATCACCACGAAGTACACGAGCAGCGGCAGGGCGATGCGGGCGACGTCCCACGGGCGGGTGGTGATGGCCTCGCCCTGCAGGGCGAACAGCAGCACGATCGTGAACAGCAGACCGTACAGCGCCCACGGGCCGACCTTCGGCAGGAAGGCGTCTTCATACCACGCGCGCCCACGGGCGCGCTCGCCGAGCAGGCGGGTCAGGAAGCCGGCGAGCAGGGGGATGCCGAGGAAGACCAGCACGGAGGCGACGATCGCCCAGAAGGAGAACCCGGCCGTCGTCGTCTCCAGGCCCAGCCAGCCCGGAAGGATCTGCAGGTAGAACCAGCCCAGCACGCCGAAGGCGAGCACCTGGAACACCGAATTCACCGCCACCAGGACGGCGGCGGCCTCGCGGTCCCCGCAGGCGAGGTCGTTCCAGATCAGCACCATGGCGATGCAGCGGGCCAGGCCCACGATGATCAGGCCCGTCCGGTACTCCGGCAGGTCGGCCAGGAAGATCCAGGCCAGCGCGAACATCAGGGCCGGGCCGACCACCCAGTTCAGCAGGATCGACAGCCCCATGAGCCGGCGATCCGCGGTGATGCGCGCCGTCTCGTCGTACCGGACCTTCGCCAGGACCGGGTACATCATCACCAGCAGGCCGAGCGCGATCGGCAGGGAGACGTTGCCGACCTTCAGGGAGTCCAGGGCCTCGTCCAGGCCGGGGACGAACCGGCCCAACGCCAGACCTGCCGCCATGGCCAGAAGGATCCAGGCCGGAAGCCAGCGGTCCAGGAAGGACAGACCCGGGGCTGCGGCGGCGGGCGCGCCCGGGGTGGAGGCGTGGGAGAGGTGGCCAGCGGGCGCGCGACCGGGGCCGGAGCGATGCGGGGAGGAGGTCATCGGAGGTCCTTCTGCGAAAGCGGAGGAGTAGGTAGGGGCGTGTCGAGGCCAGACTACACATTGATGAACATCGATGTGTCAAGGTACTGTGGAGACCATGTCCTGCTGCTCCTCCACCACCCGCGAGCTCACCGCCGACCAGGCCGAGGTCCACGCCTCCGTCCTCAAGGCCCTGGCCGACCCCATGCGGCTGCGCCTGCTCTCGCACCTGGCCGCGCGGGACTGCGAGACGGTCTGCGCCTGCGACCTGGTGGAGCTGCTCGGCATCTCCCAGCCCACCGTGAGCCACCACATGAAGCGCCTCGTGGACGCCGGGCTGGTCACCCGGGAGCAGCGCGGCCGCTGGGCCCACTACACGGTGGTCCCGGAGGCCTTCGCCCGGCTCCGCGAGCTGCTCGCCTTCGGCTGAGGGCTCGCGCGTCCGGCGGCTCGGCGGACACAATGGCGTGCATGAGCGAGAACACCGCCGCAGACCTGAACGCCCTGCTGTCCGCCCCGGCCTCGGAGGTCCACTCCGAGGAGGCCGTGGCCGCAGCCCTGCCCCAGGACGAGTCCCTCGCCGGCTGGACGGTCCGAGACGGCCGCCTGCAGGCGGCCTACGAGACCCCGGACTTCGCTTCTGCACTGATGATCGTGAACCAGATCGGCGCCGCCGCCGAGGCCGCGGACCATCACCCGGACCTCGAGCTCGGCTGGGGCCGCGTGGCCGTCCGGCTGGTCAGCCACGACGTCTCCGGGCTCACCTCCCGCGACCTGCGCATGGCCCGCACTGTCTCCCAGATCCTGGCCGGCGAGGGCCTTGCCGCAGAGGAGCAGGCGTGAGCACGGGTCGGGACCACCTGCTCGCCACCTATGGGACCCTGCGTCCCGGCGAGCCGAACGAGCACATCATGGCGGGGATGGACGGCAGCTGGAGCCCGGCTGTGGTGCATGGCCGCCTCTACGCCTCGGGGGTCGGCCGGGCCACCGGCTACCCGGGCGTGGTCCTGGATGAGTCCGCCGAGCCCGTCCCGGTGCAGCTCTTCGCCTCCGCGGACCTGCCGGCGCACTGGGGTCGGCTGGACGAGTTCGAGGGGCCCGGCTACCGCCGTGTGCCCGTCTGTGTCCGGGTGCCGGTGCAGGAGCGCACCCTCACCGCCTGGATCTACGAGCTCGTCCCGGAGGCCGTCCCGCCGGAGGGCTGATCCTCCGCGTGGGCTCGGTCCCGCTCCTGCTTCCACCGGCGGACGGACCACCACGTGAGGGCCAGCACGGCGATCCAGGCCAGTGCCACGATGACACCGTTGACCACGCCGGGCCGGGCCACGAACGCGCCGACTGCCACAAGGGACACCTGTCCGGGCACCGAGCCCAGGGTGGAGGCGGCCGTGAAGGTCCCCAGCTCCACACCCACCGCGCCGGCTCCGTAGTTCACGGGCCAGTAGGGCAGGCCGGGGGCACAGCGCAGCGCCATGATGGCCAGGAAGCCCCGCCCCTCGAGGGCGTCCTCCACCCGCCGGGCGTGCCTGCCGAGGCCCTTCATAATCACCTCGTGGCCGGCCAGCCGGGCGATCCCGTAGGCGCCCACCGCGCCCATCGAGGCCCCCACCACCGAGAGCAGGGACCCCACGAGCGGGCCGAACAGCAGACCCGCGGTCACCGCCATGATCGTGACGGGGATGGGTGTCAGCGCCACCAGCGCGTAGGCGCCGGTGAAGACCAGCCAGGACCAGGCTCCGTAGCCGGCCAGGGTGTCCCGCAGGTCCTCCAGCTCCGGCAGGCGCACCGTCAGCGCCAGCCACACGAAGATGACGGCCACGAGCACGAGGAGCGCGACGCGCAGGATCGACTGCACGTCGAGTCCTGGGGTGGACGCGTCGGTTCCGGAGGAGGACTGCTGGGGGCTCACAGCAGCCCATCTTCCCCCATCCGGGGCGGTCATTCCTCCTCGTCGCCCGGGGTGAACAGCAGGTCCGCGGGGAACAGGCCCTCGTCCTCACCCTGCCCACCGTGCAGCCGGACCTGCCGGTGCAGGTGCTCCATGCGGGCGTCCAGCTCGTTGGCGACGTCCGCGGCGGCCGTGAGTTCGGTGACGATGTGCGTGGGGATGTCCCCGTCGAACTTGTAGTTGATCTTGTGCTCCAGGGACGCCCAGAAGTCCATGGCGCTCGTGCGGAACTGCACCTCCACCACCACGTTGCGCACGCCGGTGGAGAAGTGCACGGGCACGTGCACGATGCAGTGCAACGACCGGTATCCGCTCGGCTTGGGGTCGGCGATGTAGTCCTTCACCTGCAGCAGCTCGACGTCGGGCTGGGCCGTGAACAGCTCGAAGATCCGGTAGACGTCCGCGGTGAAGGACACCACCACGCGCGCCCCGGCGATGTCCGTGATCTCGGTGCGCAGCGCCTCCAGGTCGAACGTCAGGCCGCGGGCCGTGGCCTTGCGCAGGATGGACTGCGCGGACTTCACGCGGCTGGTGATGTGCTCGATCGGGTTGTAGTCGTGCAGGTGGGTGAACTCGTCCTGCAGGACCTCCAGCCGCGTCTCCACCTGGGCCAGCGCCGAGCGGTACTCCAGGTCGAACCGGTCGAACTCGGTGCGCAGGGAGTCCAGGGCGTCGGCCACGGCCGGCGGAAGCCGCGTCAGGTCCGCGACCGGCGTGCCGCTCAGGGGCGCCAGGGCGGATCCGGGCACGGGCGCACCCGGGGCTGCGGGGGCGGGGCCGTGCGGGTCGGCGGACTCCGTCGGCTGCTCAGTGGGGGATGGCATGTGCTCCACGCTACTGACCGAGCCTGCACCCGCGCTGGACGTCGGCCCCGGCTGTGGAGGACAGGCGGGGCCGACGTCAGCCGAAGACCTTGCCCGGGTTCATGATCCCGTGCGGGTCGAAGACGGCCTTGATCCGCCGCTGCAGCCCGTCCTGCACCTGACCGAGCTCGTTCGCCAGGAAGTCCCGCTTGAGCAGACCCACCCCGTGCTCACCGGTGAGGGTGCCGCCCAGGTCCAGAGCGGCTTGGAAGACCTCGCCCGCGGCGTCCCACACGTGCTGCGGGATCTCGCCCGAGCCGCCCACCCGGCCGGCCTCGCCGAACACGAGGATCGGATGCAGGTTGCCGTCCCCGGCGTGCGCCGCCGTGGGGATGCGGATGCCGGTGCGGGCCTCGATCTCTCGGATCCTTGCGAACATCTCCACCATCCTCGTGCGGGGCACGGCCACGTCCTCCACGAGCGGGGTGCCCAGCCGCTCCAGTGAGGGGAACGCGTTGCGGCGCAGGGCGACGAGCCGCTCCGCCTCCTCGGGGGACTCCGCCAGGCGCGCGGTGCCGCCGGCGGCCACGGCGAGCTCCAGCATGCGGGCGCCCTCGGCGGCCGCCCCCGGGCCGTCGGCCTGGACGAGGAGGAAGGCGGCGTCGTCAGGGAGGTGAGTGCCGTCGTCGCCGGTGTAGTCCTTGATGGCGGCGAGCGTGGCCTCGTCCACGAGCTCCATGATGGCCGGCACCAGCCCGTCGGTGGTGATGGCCGCCGCCGCGGCGGCGCCCGAGACCACGTCCGGGAAGAACGCCCCCAGGGTGACCACCTCCCCGGAGTCGATGGGCCGCAGGGCCAGGGTGGCCTCCACGATCACGCCGAGGGTGCCCTCGGAGCCGATCATCAGCGCCGTCAGGTCGTAGCCGGTGACTCCCTTGACGCTGCGGTGGCCCATCTCGATCAGGGAGCCGTCCGCCAGGACCACCTTCAGGCCGAGCACCGCCTCGCGGGTGACGCCGTACTTGGCGCAGAGCAGACCACCCGCGTTCATCGCGATGTTCCCGCCCACCGTGGAGATCTCCTTGGAGGCCGGGTCCGGGGCCCACCACAGGCCGTACTCCGCCAGGGCCCGGTTCAGGGCGCCGTTGAGGATGCCCGGCTCCACCACGGCCAGCCGGTCCGCGGCGGAGACCTCGAGGATCCGGTCCATGCCCGTCATGTCCAGCACGATCTCGCCGGCACCCGCCACCGCGCCACCGGCCAGGCCCGTGCCGGCCGCACGCACGACCAGCGGGGTGCGGGTGGCGTCCGCGATCCGGCAGACCTGCTGCACGTCCTCGACCGACCGGGCGTGCACGACGGCCACGGGGTCCGATCCCGAGCGGTGGCCGGAGCGGTCCGTCTGCGCAGCGGCGAGGACATCGGCGTCCGTGTCCACACGCCCGGGCAGGACCTGTTCGAGACGGGAGCGGACGTCGGCGGGGGAACGGGGGTCGGTGCACATGGGTACCAGTCTGGCGCATCCGAAGGTCCCGATCGGGCGGCGGATGCCCTGGACCTGTTGCGCGTCTCACGTACCTTTGGGTTCAATGTCGGCTCAACACACGAATCCAGGATGCCGGGCGGGAGCGACCAACGTCCCGCCGTCCCCGACAGCCAGCCCGACCCGAGGAGCTCCGCGTTGCCCACCCTGCGCACGACCGACCTGTCCGCCGACCTCCGTGCCGACCACATGGCGCGCCTGAAGGCCGCCGACGCCGAGAACCCGCTGGACATCCTGATCGTCGGCGGCGGCTCCTCCGGCGTGGGCGCGGCCTTCGACGCGGCCACCCGTGGCCTCGACGTGGGCATCGTGGAGGCCCGCGACTGGGCGTCCGGCACGTCCTCCCGTTCCTCCCGCCTCATGCACGGCGGCCTGCGCTACCTCGAGATGCTGGACGTGAAGCTCGTCTACGAGGCTCTGCGCGAGCGCGACCTGCTGCTGACGAAGACCGCCCCGCACCTGGTGCGTCCGCTGCGCTTCGTCTTCCCGTTCTTCCACAAGGTGATCGACCGCGGCTTCATCGGCGCCGGCGTCACCATGTACGACGCGATGCAGTCCCTCGGCCGCAAGCGCGCGGTGGCCGGACACCGCCACCTGACCCGGCGCTCCATGGCCGCCACCATCCCCGCCCTCGACGACGAGAAGATCGTGGGTGCCGTGGAGTACGCGGACGCCCAGTTCGACGACGCCCGCCTCGCGATGATGCTCGTCCGCTCCGCCGTGGACCACGGGGCGCTCGCCGCGAACTACACGGAGGTCGTGGACTACCTGCGGGACGCGGACGGCCGCGTCTGCGGAGCCCGCCTGCGCGAGGAGGTCACCGGCGAGGAGTTCGACGTGCATGCCCGCAACACCATCCTGGCCGGCGGCGTCTGGACCCAGGAGCAGCAGGACCTCGCCGAGGCCGAGGACGGCCTCGAGGTGCTGGCCTCCAAGGGCGTTCACATCACCGTGCCCAAGGAGCGCATCGAGGCGGACCCGCACACCGGCGTGATCACCAAGACCGAGAAGTCCGTGCTCTTCCTGATCCCCTGGGACGAGTACTGGGTCATCGGCACCACGGACACCCCGTGGAAGGAGGACGTGGAGCACCCCGCGGCCACCTCGGACGACATCGACTACGTGATCGAGCACGCCAACGCGATCCTCAAGCAGGACCTCACCCGAGACGACGTGATCGCCACCTACGCCGGACTGCGCCCGCTGCTGCAGCCCCTGAAGACCGCGGACGACGGCGGCTCCACCAAGATCTCCCGCGAGCACACGGTCACCGAGGTCACCCCTGGCCTCACCGCCGTGGCCGGCGGCAAGTGGACCACCTACCGGGCGATGGCCGAGGACGTCGTGGACTTCGTGGTCCGCGAGAGCCACCCCAGCCGGCCCAGCCTCACCGAGAGCATCCCGGTGCTCGGCGGCCTGGGCTATGCCGAGATCGCCGAGCGGGCCGAGGAGATCGCGGCCGAACGCGGCTGGGACGACGTACGCGTGGACCGGCTGCTCTCCCGCTACGGCACCGTCCTGGACCACGTCCTCGCGCTGATCGACGAGCGCCCCGAGCTCGGCCGGCCGCTCGAGGCCGCGCCGCGCTACCTGGGCGCGGAGATCGTCTACGCCGCCCGGGCGGAGGGGGCGGTCCGCCTGGACGACGTGCTCGAGCGCCGCACCCGCCTCTCCACCGAGGTGCGGGACCGGGGCGTCGCCGCCGCCGAGGAGGTCGCCGTCCTGGTGGCCCCTGAGCTCGGCTGGGACGAAGCACGCCGCGCCGCCGAGGTGGCCCGCTACCGGGACCTCCTGGACGCCCGCCGCCGCGGCGAGGAGACCGAGTCCGACGCGGCCGCCGCCCAGGCCCTGGCTTCCGCGGACACGGCCCCCGCCGACTGAACCACCGACCCCGGGGCCGTGCGGCGGACCCACCGATCGGACACAGCGCCGCCCCGCAGACGAGTCCACCGACCATCGACCACTGACACAGGACGGGGAAACCACTGATGGGAACGATCTTCCTCCATGAGATCGCGGGCACGGCGATGCTGCTGCTGCTCGGCGTCGGCGTCGTCGCCAACGCGACGCTGGCCAAGACCAAGGGCCACGGCGGCGGCTGGCTGCTGATCAACTTCGGCTGGGGCCTCGGCGTCTTCGCCGGCGTCTACGTGGCCTTCTCCTCGGGCGGCCACCTGAACCCGGCCGTCACGCTCGGCCTGCTCGCCAGCGGCGCCTCCGAATACGCCCCGGGCATCGCGGTGACCTTTGGGAACACCGTGGCCTACATCGTCGCCCAGATCATCGGCGGCTTCCTCGGTGCGGCCCTGGCCTGGCTCGCCCACCGGGACCACTACGCCGCGGAGCAGGACCCGGCGACCATCCTCGGGACCTTCTCCACCGGGCCGGAGATCCGCAACCCCCTCTGGAACATGGTCACCGAGGTGATTGCCACGTTCGTCCTGGTGTTCGTGGTGCTCCTGTTCGGCAACACCCCCTCCGGGCTGGGCCCCCTCGCCGTCGCGTTCCTCGTCGTGGCGATCGGCGCCTCCCTCGGCGGCCCCACCGGCTACGCCATCAACCCGGCCCGAGACCTGGGCCCGCGCATGTTCCACGCCGTCGCCCCGATCCCCAACAAGGGCGGCTCGGACTGGGGCTACGCCTGGGTGCCGATCGTCGGCCCGATCGTCGGCGGCATGCTCGCCGGTGTGGCTTCGCTGGCCTTCGCCTGACCCCCTGACCCGAAACACCACCACACACCCCCTGCTTCAAAGGAGAAGCCCATGTCCGCAGACCAGTACGTGATGGCGATCGACCAGGGCACCACGTCCTCCCGCGCGATCGTGTTCGACCGCGACGGCTCGATCGTGTCCACCGGCCAGCTGGAGCACAAGCAGATCTTCCCCCGCGCCGGCTGGGTGGAGCACGACCCCATGGAGATCTGGAAGAACACCCGTGAGGTGATCGGTCAGGCCCTGTCCCGGGCGGACATCACCCGCGAGGACCTGGCGGCCGTCGGCATCACCAACCAGCGCGAGACCGCGGTGGTGTGGGACAAGAACACCGGCAAGCCCGTGTACAACGCGATCGTCTGGCAGGACACCCGCACCCAGAAGATCTGCGACCGCCTCGCCGGAGACGAAGGTGACGAGAAGTACAAGGAGCGCGTCGGCCTGCCGCTGGCCACCTACTTCGCCGGCCCCAAGGTCGCCTGGATCCTCGAGAACGTGGACGGGGCCAAGGAGGCCGCCGAGAAGGGCGACCTGCTCTTCGGCACCACGGACTCCTGGGTCGTCTGGAACCTCACGGGCGGCAAGAAGGGCGGCGAGCACGTCACGGACGTCACCAACGCCTCCCGCACCATGCTCATGAACATCGACACCCTGGACTGGAACGAGGACATTGCGAAGGACATGGGCATCCCCATGTCCATGCTCCCGCGCATCGTCAGCTCGTCCTCCACCGAGATCGGCAAGGGCGGACCGCACTCGCTGGTCAACGGCGTGCCGATCTCCGGCATCCTCGGCGACCAGCAGGCGGCCACCTTCGGCCAGGCGTGCTTCGAGCAGGGCCAGGCCAAGAACACCTACGGCACCGGCAACTTCATGCTCATCAACACCGGCGAGGAGCTGGTGCGGTCCGAGAACGGCCTGCTGACCACCGTCTGCTACCGGATCGGGGAGGAGAAGCCCGTCTACGCCCTCGAGGGCTCGATCGCCGTCACCGGTTCCCTCGTCCAATGGCTGCGGGACAACCTCGGCATCATCAAGGACGCCCCCGAGGTGGAGGACCTCGCCGGAGAGGTCGAGGACAACGGCGGCGTCTACCTGGTGCCGGCGTTCTCCGGCCTGTTCGCCCCGCATTGGGACTCCTCGGCCCGCGGCGCCATGGTGGGCATGACCCGGTACGTCAACAAGGGCCACATCGCCCGCGCCGTCCTCGAGGCCACCGCCTTCCAGACCCGCGAGGTCATGGACGCCATGAACGCGGACGCCGGCGTGGACCTCACTGAGCTCAAGGTGGACGGCGGCATGGTGAAGAACGAGATGCTCATGCAGTTCCAGGCCGACCTGCTGCGCGTCCCGGTCGTCCGCCCGAAGGTCATTGAGACCACCGCCCTCGGCGCCGCCTACGCGGCCGGCCTGGCCGTCGGCTTCTGGGAGTCCCAGGAGGAGCTCGCCAAGAACTGGGACGAGGACAAGCGCTGGGAGGCCGAGATGGACGAGGACGAGGCCGAGCGGCGGCTGCGCCTCTGGAAGAAGGCCGTGGACCGCACCCGGGACTGGATCGACGAGGACGTGGAGGCCCTGCAGGAGAGGTGATCGGGCCGCCCGGGGCGGTGACCTGCACCGTGGGCAGTCCGGCGCATCGGCCGCCGTCGGCCCCGCGTGGGGTCGGCGGCGGCCGCGTCCCTATGATGGAGGGGATGACCCCCACGCACTCCACCTCCTCCAGCCCTGCCCAGCGCGCCCCGTTCGAGATCGAGACGCTGACCGCGGACGACACCTCGGCCACCACCGTCGAACACGTCGCGGCCGTGCTCGCAGAGGCGTTCGCAACGGACCCCTTCACCACGAAGCTGCTGCCCGGTCACCGGGACAGGCATGCCGACCGCCTGTCCGTGAAGTTCATGCGCATGATCCGCGGCATGCTCGCGGTGGACCCCGACGGCCTGCCGCGGGGCGCCGTGGACGTGGCGGTGGGCCCCGCTGACGGGTCCGTGCTCGGCGTGGCCCTCTGGGAGCGTCCGGGCCATTCGGACCCCACCTGGAGGGACCAGCTCAGCCGGGTGCCGAACTACGTGCGCACCCACGGCGCGAAGGCCTGGGACGCCCTGCGCACCACGGCCGCCTGCGACCGTGCCCGCCCCTTCGAGGACCACTGGTACCTCACTGAGCTCGGCACCACCCCCGCCGCCCGCGGCCGTGGTGTGGGCTCCGGGCTGGTGAGGCACCGGATCGCCCACGCACAGGAGCAGGGCGTGGGCGTCTACCTCGAGTCCTCCACGCGGGACAACGTGCCGTTCTACGAGAAGCTCGGGTTCCAGGAGGTCGAGATGATCGAGACCAAGGGAACCAACGACCTCACCGCCATGTGGCAGAAGGACTGACCCCGTGCGCCATCCCGTCCCGGACTACCTGAACGGCGTCCTGGAGTCCCTCGGGCACCTCGAGGGCGGCCAGGTCGCGCAGTACATCCCCGAGCTCGCGAAGGCCGACCCGCGGCCGTTCGGCGCCGCGGTGGCCACGGTCACCGGGCGCCTGCACTCGGCGGGGGACGACCAGACCGAGTTCACCATCCAGTCCGTGTCGAAGCCGTTCGCCTACGCGGCCGCCCTCACGGACCGGGGCACGGAGGTCGTGGACCGCTTCGTGGGCCTCAACCCGTCCGGCGAGGCGTTCAACGAGCTCTCGCTCGAGGAGGAGTCCAAGCGCCCGGACAACGCCATGATCAACGCCGGTGCGCTGGCCACCCACCAGCTGCTCGTGGGCGCCTACGCGGGCCGTCAGGAGCGCATCGACCGGGTGGTCTCGCTGATGTCCACCCTGGCCGGCCGGGCGCTGTCCATCGACCACGCCACCTTCGAGTCGGAGATGGGCTGCGCGGACCGCAACCTGGCGCTGGCGCACATGCTCCGCGGCCACGGCATCCTGCACGACCGCGCGGAGGACATCGTGGCCGGCTACGTGGCCCAGTGCGCCGTGAAGGTCACCGTCCGGGACCTGGCCGTGATGGGTGCGTGCCTGGCCTCGGGCGGCGTGCACCCATTCACGGGGGAGCGGGTGCTGCGCTCGCTGGTGGCCCGTCAGGTGCTGTCCGTGATGTCCTCCTCCGGCATGTACGACGCGGCGGGCGAGTGGATGGCGGACGTCGGCATCCCGGCGAAGTCCGGCGTGGCCGGCGGCGTGATGGGCGCCCTGCCCGGTCAGGTGGGCATCGGCGTGTACTCGCCGCGCCTGGACGACCACGGCAGCTCGGTGCGCGGCGTGGAGTTCTTCCGCCGCCTGTCCGAGGACCTGAATCTGCACCTGATGGAGGCCGATCCGCTCGGCGGCACGGTGGTGCGCTTCGTGCGCCGCGAGGACGACGCGGTGCGCCTGCACCTGCAGGGCGTACTGCGCTTCGGCGGCGCCGAGGCCGTGCAGGCCGCCATGGTGGAGATCGGCCGGGAGCGGCCGGAGCGCGTGGTGGTCAGCCTCGAGCGCGTGGACCGCGTCACGGACGTGGGCCGGCGCATGGTGCAGGAGGGCATCCGCCGCCTGCGCGAGGACGGACTGACGGTGGATGTGGAGGACCCGGACCGGCTCCTCTGACCCTGCCCGGTTCCCGGCGGACGGCCCGCCGGCCGCGGTCCGCCCGCCGTCGTCGGGGCCCGAGGTGCCTCGCGGACCCCGCTGAGAGCACCCTCACAGCTCGCTGTGTTCTCATCCATGAGGGGTTCTGTTCATCTGGCGTTCATGTAAGGATGGGGCACTCTCCCTGCCCCGACCCCGTGAGACGACCATGCGCCTGACCCTCGACCCCGCTGCGAAGCGCCGCCGCCCCGACCTCGTGCACCTGGCACGCCGCGTCGTGCGGCCGCCTGCGCAGTGGCTCGCGGCGCCGTCCCCGGGGCAGACCGCCGTGCCGTGGGCCCGTCCGCCGAAACACTCCTCCTCGGTGAGCCTGCGCGCGCTGCTGCGCGGCCGCCGTCGTGACCTGCCGCCCACACGGCTGGCCCGGGCAGCCTGGGCCAGCGCCGGTATGCTGCCGCTGGCCGGCTGTGTGAGCTCGTTCGTGATCGGCGCCTCCAAGGGCACCACCGACTTCCCCGGCACGGCCTACCGGGGCGGCTTCGAGGCCGGCTGGCGCAACGTGCTGAACCAGCCCGCCTACTTCACGTGGTGCTCGAACGCCGTGATCGCGGTGACGTCGCTGATGCTCGCCGGAGCACGCCGGGCACCCCGCTCGGACGCCTTCTGGGCCGTGCGCGCCGCAGGGCTCGGGTCGGTCATGGTCACCGGCCTGGTCTACAACACGGTGCTGCGCGGCCACGGTGAGGACACCCTCCTCTACCGTGCCAATGACACGGTGCAGCACATCGTCAACCCGCTGCTCGCCCCCCTCGTGTGGGCCACCTTCGACCCCCGCGGCCAGCTGAACCGCCGACGACGGCTCCTCGCCGCCGCTTTGCCCCTTACCTGGGCGGGGGCCACCATAGCCCGCGGGCCACGGGTGGACTGGTACCCGTACCCCTTCCTGGACGTGAAGCGCTTCGGCGTCACCGCCGTCTCCGGCGTGCTCGCGGGCATCCTCACGCTCTTCTCCGGGCTGCTTCTCGGCCTGACCGAGGCGGATCGGCTGATCGCGGCCCGCCACGGCCGCCGCTGACCGGCGACCCCTGACGGGCGACCGCCGCGGTCGGACGGCGCTCAGACCTGCGTGGAGCCGCCGGCGGAGCGCAGCCGGTCCCAGTCCGGGCGCAGCAGGGACATCAGATGCGCGTCGACCCAACGGCCGTCCAGGCGCAGCGCGTCCCGCAGGGTACCCTCATGGACGAAGCCGATCCGCGCGTACAGGCGGCGGGCGCGGGGGTTGTGGTCGTAGACCTCGAGGCTGACGCGGTGCAGGCCGACCGTGTCGAAGGCGTGGGAGAGTGTGGCTCGGAGGGCGTGGGTGCCGATCCCGTTCCCGGTGCGTCCGGCGATCCAGAGCCGCAGGCTGCAGGAGAGGTTGGCGGCATCCAGGTCCAGCAGGAGGATCTCACCCACGATCTCGCCGCGGGACTCGATCACCCAGACGGCCCGGTCCACGGCCACGGACCAGCGTTCGTAGATCTCCTCGAGCTGGGCGACCGTGTAGTCCGGGGAGTCCTCGCCGGACGCGAGCTGGTCCGCGCGGTCGGTGGAATGGACCGAACCGGTCTGCAGCATGACCTCCCGGTCCCTCATCAGGCGGGCCAGGATGTGGGCATGGCCTCCGTTGGCAGGGACGAGCCGCACGCTGGCGCCGGCGTCCAGCTCGGGGACGTCGTAGAGCAGCGGGGCGGAGGCCTCGATCGCCTCCTTCTGCTGGGCCTGTTCGGCCTCCAGCTGCTCGGCGGCCTCGTCGAAGGCGCTCATCCGGCCAGGTGGCGCAGCTTCACGCGGTGGCCGCGGGCGCAGGAGACGCGGGCACACGGCGCCTGCGTCTCGTCGTCGGACTGGCAGGCGGCGCCGGAGGCGTGCAGCCCGGGGGTGCGCCACACGGACAGGAGGTACTCGCTCATGGCGGACATTCCACCATGACGACGTGCTGTCGTGACAGGTCAGATGCCGAAGACATCCTCGATGGGCGTGTCTCCGTCCACGTACTCCACCTGCCGTCCCACGCTGCCGCGCGAGGCCAGGGCGGCCACGATCGTGCGTGCGACGTTGCCGCGCGAGGTGTGCGAGGAGGCCTTCGCCTGCTCGGGGGACGGGTCTGCGGCGATGCGGCCGCTGGGCTCGTCCAGGGTCAGGGCGCCCGGGCCGAGGATGGTCCAGTCCAGGCCTGAACCGCGCAGGTGGGCGTCCGCCTCGGCCTTGGCCTGGGCGTAGGCGTGGAAGTCGTCGTCCTCCGGGACGCCGTGGTCCAGGGAGGCGCCGAGGTAGGAGACCATCACGTAGCGGCTCACACCGGCGGTGCGGGCGGCGTCCATGGAGCGGATCGCGGCGTCACGGTCCACGGCCGTGGTGCGCTCGGGGTCCCCGCCGCCGGCGCCTGCGGACCACACGACGGCGTCCTTGCCGGCGAACTGGGCGGCCAGGGCGGCCTCGTCCGCCTGCTCCACGTCGAGCACGAGCGGCTCGGCGCCGGTGGCGCGGACCTCGTCCACGTGGTCGGGGTTGCGGATCACGGAGGTCACCGTGTGTCCGGCCTCCACGAGCAGGGGT
Source organism: Micrococcus luteus (assembly GCA_047414615.1). Classification (GTDB taxonomy): domain Bacteria; phylum Actinomycetota; class Actinomycetes; order Actinomycetales; family Micrococcaceae; genus Micrococcus; species Micrococcus luteus_B. The sequence continues at coordinate 2,049,868 of CP179711.1, read as the reverse complement.
GCGGCGAGCAGGGCCACCTTGCCGTGGCCGCCGATCAGGATGACATCGGCCATTGTCTTGGCCTCCTTGGAGTCGATTTCGGGTGTCCTGGGCGCAACGGGTCCGCCGCCCGCTTCATTCCCGGCTGCTGCGGATCCGTCAGCTCTCCGCCTGGCCGTGCCTCCAGTAGCCCATGAAGGACACGTGGGACTTGGGGATGCCGCCGTCGCCGACGCACAGCCTCCGCAGCCCCCTCACCATGGCGGACTCGCCGGCGAGGAAAACGTAGGCGTCCGGGCGCTCGGTGCCGGACACCGGATCGATCTCGGCGATCGTCCACTCGCGATGCTCGCCTTCGGCCGGTGGCGCCTCGGGCACGACGACGGCCCCCTCGCCCCGGTCCTCTCCACCGAGTCCCAGCAGCGCCGCCAGGCGGCCGTGGGCCCAGGACCCCTGGGGCAGGTCGGCACCGGCAGGGCGGTCGCCGGTGCCGTCGGCCACGCCTCGGCGGCCGATGTGGAGACGGACCCGGCCGTGGTCGGCGACGGCGAGGGGGCGCGTCCAGTCCCACGGCTCGGGGACGGCCAGACGCTCGGCGATCAGGTCGGTGAGCCCGGCTTCGGCGGGCAGCTCGAGGATCAGGTCCGCCTCGCCGGAGAAGCCGCCGAAGGGATCGGCCAGCTCCTCGGCCACGGAGAGCAGGGCGGGGACGGCCGTCTCGTCTCCGACGGCCAGGATGCGGCGAGCGCCGGTGTCCCGCCAGCCCGTCCAGGCGGGAGCCTCCGCACCGGGCACGAGCACGTTGACCTCGTCCCCGGCGGAGACGGTCCGGGCCCAGCGCAGGCCGGGGCCCTGGTGGGGGTCGTCCGGGTCGTCGGGGTCGCCGTGGAGGACCACGTCGAGAGTGAGGGAGGGCACGGCTCGGCCGTCGAGCCGGACGCGGCCTGCCGAGCGCACCGTGTAGGTCCGCATCCATCCGCGCTCTGCTTCCGGGATCGCCAGGAACCCGCTGCGGAAACCGGCGGACAGGTCCGGGTCCGCGGAGACCCCGCCCGGCGGTGGGATGAGCACTTTCACGTAGGCGTCGCGACGGGGGCGGGAGCCGTGGTACAGCTGGTGCAGGTCCGGGACGCCCGGAGGCAGCAGGCCGAGCAGGTCGGCGCTGGCGCGTTCAAGGTCTGCCCCGCCGAGGACGATGCGGCGGAACCCGCGGCACGGCTGCTCCACGGAGACCACCCGGGTGTGGGCGACGGACATCCCCTCGGTCATCGGTCCTCCTCAAGGGTGGCGGGGGTGGTGGTGGGCTGCCGGGGAGGGTGTCGGTCGCCGGCCCCACGGGGCAGGACCACGGGGTGTCCGAGGAGCGGGTCCGGGACCACGTCCGCGTCCAGCCCGAACACCTCGCGCAGGACCTCCGGCACCACCACCTCGGCGGGGGTGCCGGAGGCCACGATGCTGCCGTGGGCCATGGCCACCAGGTGGTCTGCGCTGCGGGCGGCCAGGTTGAGCTCGTGCAGCACCGCCACAACGGTCGCCTGCGGATGCGCGGGCAGGACGTCCGGGGCGGGGCCGGCGGGCTCCCTCGCCCCGGCCGCGGGACGGTCGGGGACGGACGCACCTGATGTGGGGCGGGGATCGGGAAGCCGCCTGACGAGGTCGAGGACCTCCACCTGATGCGAGAGGTCCAGATAGCTGGTCGGCTCGTCCAGCAGCACCACCGGGGTCTGCTGGGCCAGGACGAGCGCGAGCCAGGCACGCTGGCGCTGTCCTCCGGAGAGGGTGGTCACCTCCCTCTCGGCGAGGTCGACCGTGCCGGTGGCCTCCAGGGCGGCGGCGATCGCGTCGTCGTCCCCGGGGGCACGGGCGCCGAGGAGGCGCCGGTGCGGATGGCGGCCCCGGGCGACCAGCTGGGCCACCGTCATGCCCTCCGGGGCCACGGGGTGCTGGGGGAGGAGGGCCACGGTCCGGGCGTACTCTCGCGCACCGGCGCCGGACAGGTCCTGCCCGAGGACCTCGACGGATCCGGCCCGCAGGGGCAGCTGCCGGGTCAGCCCGCGCAGCAGCGTGGACTTGCCGCAGCCGTTGGCGCCGATGATCGCGGTGGTCGCTCCGGCCGGCAGGTCCAGGTCCAGGGGGCCGACGACGGGCGGTGTGGAGGCCGGGCCGTAGCCGAGCTCCACCCCACGCAGGCGCAGCCCGACCGGTCCCTGCGGGGTCGGAGCGGGACCGGCCCACGGTATGGGGGCGGCCGTGGGGGCGTCTTGCAGGACGCCGTGGCCGGGACGGATGGCGCTCATGCGCGTCCTCCTCTCGCACGGCCCTGGCGCAGCAGCATCCAGAGCATCAGTGGGGCCCCCGCGGCGCCGGTGAGCACACCGGTGGGCAGGCGGGCGCCGTCGAACAGCAGGGCCGTGACCTCGGCGGCCACCAGGTCCGCCAGCACCACCATCGCGGCACCGGCCAGCGCCGCGCAGGGCAGTGAGGACCGGCCACGGGTGAGTCCCTGGGCGGCCGGTCCGGCCAGCAGCGCCACGAAGGCCAAGGGTTCGGCGGCGGCCGTGGCCGCGGCGGCGAGCACCGCTCCGACGATCAGGGCGGCCGGCCCCGTCCGACGAGGGCGGGCACCCAGGGAGTGGGCGGTGGCGGGCCCGAGGTCCGCCGGGGCGAGGGCCCGGTGCAGCGCCCAGGCCGCCGGAAGCAGCACGAGGACGGCCGTGGCCAGCAGGCCGATCCGTCCCCAGGTCACCCCGTTCAAGGAGCCGGCGAGCCAGACGGTGGCCGCCTGCAGGTCGTGCTGGGACAGGGTCAGCATGGTCCCGGCGACCACGGCCTGGCCGGCGGCGGCCACCGCGATGCCCGCCACGATGAACCGTTCGCCGCCGACGGAACGGGCGGCGAGGAACACCGCGACGCCTGCCGCCAGGGCTCCGGCGAGGGCGGCCCCCGAGCGGGCCAGGTCCGACCCTCCGCCCAGCTGGGCGGAGGTCGCGGCGAGCCAGGCGACCACACCCGCCGAGGCGCCCGTGGTCACGCCCAGCAGGTCCGGGGAGGCCAGCGGGTTGTGCAGGGCCCGCCGGTAGAGCGCGCCGGAGGCACCGAGGGCGGCGCCCACCAGGACGGCCGCGACGGCCCGCGGGAGCTTCTCCTCCAGGACGATGAAGCTCGCACCGGGGACGGTCTCGCCGGCGAGGATGCGCACGAAGTCGGCCGGGGTGACCTGGTAGGCGCCCCAGAGCACGCGGAGGGCGACCAGGGTCAGCAGCACTGCCACGAGGCTGAGGACCGCGACGCCGAGCCGGCGGCGGTCCGTGCGCCGCACGCGCGCTACGGCCACGTGCCCACAGGAGGGGGCCGCATCCGTGCCGGTCGGGGCTGGCGGGTCGGCGGCGGGAGGCACGGACGGGCCGGCGGCCGAAGGGCCGGCCGGCGTCGTCATGGGGTCTGAGGCGGGGATACGGGCGGTCATGCGCTCACCCCGGTCCGGCGCAGCAGCACGAGCAGCACCGGCACGCCGATCAGCACGGTGGTCACACCGAGGTGCACCTCCGCGGGCGCGATGACGAGGCGGCCGAGCAGGTCCGCCAGGATCACGAGGACCGCGCCCCACAGGGCGCACCCGGAGAGCAGCAGCCGGGTGCCCGGAGGGCGCAGTCGCCGCAGGGCGTGGGGGACCACGAGGCCGACGAACGCCACGGGGCCGGCCAGGGCCACTGCGGCCGCCGTGAGCAGCACCACGGCTCCCAGCAGCACCGCCCGGACCCGCCCCGGGCGGGCGCCCAGTCCATGGGCGAGGTCGTCGCCCAGGGCGACGGCGTCCAGCCCGGACCCCGCCGCGATCGCGGTGACCACGCCGAGGACGATCAGGGGCGTCAGGGCCAGCGCCTCGGAGAGGTCGGCGCGCGCCACGGTTCCGATGCTCCAGAACCGGAGCCGGTCACGGACCGCAGGAGACAGCACGAGCAGGGCGGTGGTGACGGCCGTGGTGCCGGCGGTGACGGCGGCGCCGGCCAGCACCAGGGCGATCGGAGAGGGGGCGCCGGGCATGCCGCCCAGCCGGGTGGCGGCGGCCGCGCACGCGTAGACGAGGACGGCGGCCGTCAGGGTTCCGACCGAGGCGAGCGCCATGCTCGCCACCGCGGTCGCGGGCACACCCGCCGCCAGGCCCACGGCCATGGCCAGCGCCGCACCGCCGGACAGGCCCAGCAGGCCCGGATCACCCAGCGGATTGCGGGTCGCGCCCTGCAGGGCGCCGCCGGCGACCGCCAGTGCCGCCCCGACCAGGCCGGCCGTCACGGTGCGGGGCACACGGGAGGCCACCGCCGCGGCGTCGATGCCCTCCGGCACCGGCGCGCCGGTGAGGAGCGCACCCAGGGTGTGCAGCGTCGTCGTCGGGTCCACGGTGCGGGCGCCGAAGGCGAGCGCAGCCACCCCGCAGGCCCCCAGGAGGACGAGCGGCAGCAGCACCAGCAGGGCGGCCGGATGCGCCCGGGACGCCGACGTGGATCGGCGTCCCGGGCGCGCCACGGGGACGGTCGCGGGGGTCATCGGCGCGGGATCAGCCCTTCGCCTTCGTGGCGGCCTCGGCGATCGGCGGGACGATCTCCTTCAGTGCATACGGGATGGACAGGGGCGAGATCGCGGACACGGACAGCACCTGCTGCTCGTCCACCTGCAGGACCAGCCCGCCGGACTCCACCGCCGGGATCTTCCCGAGCAGGGGGTCGGACTCGATCGTGGACCGCACGTCCTCGGAGGCGGCCCAGGAGACGAAGACGTCGGACTCGAGCTCGTCGGCCCGCTCCGGAGACCAGGTGAAGAAGAACTCTTGGTCATCCGGTGCGTTCGCCTTCACCACCTCCGCTTGCTCCATGCCCAGCAGCTCCAGGAACTTCGGGCGGTTGTCCACATCCGTGTAGATGCTGATCTGGTCCGCCGCGGCCGGGTCGATCGTGCCGTAGACGAACGTGGCGCCCTTCAACGCCTCGTGTTCGGCACCGGCCTCGGCGATCTGTCCCTCCAGGTCGGAGACCAGCTCCTTCGCCTGCTCCGCGCGGCCCAGGGCTCGGCCGATGATCTCCGTGGACTGCTGCCACGAGGTGCCGAACGCCGGGACGTCCTTCGGATAGGCCACGGTCGGGGCAATCTTGGACAGGCGGTCGTAGTCCTCCTGCGTGATGCCCGAGTAGACCGCCAGGATCAGGTCTGGCTCGGCCGCGGCGATCGCCTGCACGTCCAGGCCGTCGGCCTCGGACCAGGTGGTCGGGCGCTCTGCGCCGTCGATCTTCTCCAGGGCGGCGTCGAACCAGTCGGTGGACTTGTTGCTGTTGCCCCCGAACTCCACGGCAGCCATGCCCACCGGCACCACGCCGAGGGCGAGGCAGACGTCCTGGTTGACCCAGGAGACCGTGGCCACGCGCTGCGGTGCCGCCGGGATCTCGGTGCTGCCGTAGACATGCTCGATCGTCACGGGGAAGGTCTCGGCGTCTGCACCGGACGAGGACGTCGCGGAGGCGGTGGAGGAGTCCGAGCCGCCGGCCGGGCCCGTGGCGCAGGAGGCCAGGAGCAGGGCGAGACCGGAGCCTCCTGCACCGAGCAGGGTGCGGCGGGAGACCTGGGAGGAGGAGAGGGGCATGGCAGCCTTTCTGGAGTCGGGGCCTCGGCCGCGGCGGCGGCGAGGTCGGTGACACGGCATCGGCGGGCCCGGCCCCCTGGGAGGACGGCCGGAGCCCGCCGACGGCGCTCACGGTGCAGCTCCGACGCGGCGGCTGGACGAGAGCCCGCTGCATCGGTGCCGAGGACGCCCGACGCCGATTGCGCAACATCGATGTGCCCTAATAGGAAAGGTTAGTGGACCCTAAGTCGATGGTGCAACCGTCCTGCGGCATGGGCTTCTCTGGGCGCTTCCTGGGAGACCCGCGTCGCACCGTCGTCGGGAATGCGGACAAGGCCCCGGGCGAGACGGCCGGGGGCGGCCGAACGGATACTGTGGAGCCCGTGAGCCAGCAGAACACTCCTCCCTCCCACGGCGACCAGCCGCGCCCCGCCGACCACGGCGCGAGGGTCGCGTCCATGTTCAACGGCATCGCCGGCCGCTACGACCTGATGAACACGGTCATGACGTGGGGGCAGGAGCCGCGGCTGGTCCGCCGCACCGTGGACCGCGCCCACGTCCCTGCCGGCGGGCGCGTCCTGGACCTGGCCACCGGCACCGGAGACATCGCCCTCGAGGTGCTGCGCCGCCACCCGGACGCCCATGTGGTCGGGGCGGACTTCGCCCCCGAGATGATGGAGGTCGGGCGGGCCCGACCGAACGGCGAGAGGATCGAGTGGGTCGAGGCCGACGCCATGGACCTGCCGTTCCCGGACGAGTCCTTCGACGCCCTCACGCACGGCTACCTGCTGCGCAACGTCGCGGACATCCCCACCACGCTCGCCGAGCAGTTCCGCGTCCTACGCCCCGGCGGCTGGATGGCCGCCCTGGAGACCTCGCCTGCCCCGGACAATCTCATCAAGCCGTTCTCCACCTTCTACATCAAGAACGTCGTGCCTCGGGTGGCCCGGCTGATCACGGACACCCCGGACGCCTACGAGTACCTGTCCGCCTCCACGCGCGCCTTCGAAACGCCCGCGGAGATCGCAGGGCTGCTGGCGGAGGCCGGGTTCGTGGACATCGGGCATGAGACGTTCATGTTCGGCACGCTGGCCGTGCACTGGGCCATGAAACCGGCTTCCTGAAGGGTTGACACAGCACGGTGCTCAGCAATCAGTGACCACGGAGACGTACGATCGTCCCGACCTGCGCAGATCACAGTGCCATAACGGCCCGCCCGTCATAGACTGACCGAACAGTCGGGTCGAGCAGCACCCCTGCGGGCATTCCCCTGCTCACCGCACCACCAGCAAAGGAGCCTCCCGTGACCGAGTCCCGGAACATCGGCGCACCCACCTCCATGGCCGAGCTGCAGGAGATACTCCCCAAGCTGTCCCACCCGGACGGCTCGCCCGTCCGCGCCCTCGTGGTGGACGACGAGCCGATGATCGCCGACCTCATGTCCATGGGCCTGTCCCTGTGCGGCTGGGAGGTCGTCGTCGCCCATGACGGCGCCTCCGCGCTGGAGAAGGGCAAGGAGAGGCAGCCGGACGTCGCGGTCCTGGACATCATGCTCCCGGACCTGGACGGCATGGAGGTCCTCGAGCGTCTCCGCGCCTTCTGGCCGGACATGCCCGCCATGTTCCTCACGGCCAAGGACTCCACGGACGACCGCATCACCGGCCTGGCCGCCGGCGGCGACGACTACGTCACCAAACCGTTCTCCATGGAGGAGGTCCTCATCCGCCTCCACCGCCTCGTCCAGCGCTCCGGCCTCATGGCCGCGGCCAACGAGGTGATCGTGGTCGGGGACCTGGTGATGAACACCCGCACCCACGAGGTGACCCGCGGCGGAGACCTCATCGAGCTCACCGCCACCCAGTACAACCTGCTGCAGTACCTGATGCTCAACGTGCGCACCGTGCTGTCCAAGTCCCAGATCCTCGACCACGTGTGGGGCTATGACTTCGGCGGCCGCCCCAACATCGTGGAGCTCTACATCTCCTACCTGCGCAAGAAGATCGACGCCGGCCGTGACCCGATGATCCACACGGTCCGCGGCGCGGGCTATGTCATCCGCCCGGCCTGACCCGGCCCAGGGCGAACCGACCGTCCCGTCTCCCGCCCCCGGGCAGGGGGCGGGGCGGTCGACGTCGTTGGCGGTCCGCATCGCAGCGGGCCTGGTGGCGTTCGTCTCGACAGTCCTCTGCCTCTACGCGGTCTTCGCTCTGAGCGTTGCCGAGAACACGGTGCGCGCACGCATCGCGGAGGACCTGGAGGCGACCCTGCAACGGGCCGCGGCACAGATCGAGGCCGGCAGGGCCAGCCCTGTGCCCACGGCGCCCCTGTCCACGGTGGGCGTGGGGCTCACGCTGCCCACCGGTGCCGGTCACGAGTCCGGCACCCTCGTCGGCATCGCGGACCTGGAGGCGCTGGAACACCATTCGGGGCAGAGCCTGGACGGCTACATCCTGGACGCGGTCGGCGTGCAGCGCGCGCTGACCTCGCGCGAGAGCCATGAGCTGGTCCACGGGCTGGCCGACGGCCCGGTCGAGCGGGCCACCGAGGTCAGGCTCGAGGGCGTGCTGTACATGATCCGAGGCGAGCAGCTGGCCCTGACGGCGCCGATCGGACCCGAAGAGCGCATCCTCGTGGTCGGCACGCCGATCGACGACGAGATCAAGGTGCTCGACGAGACGCGCATCGCCACCCTCGGAGCCCTGGCGGTGATCATCATCGTGGTGGCCATCGGCTCGTGGGCCTGGGTGCGCCGATCGCTGGATCCGCTGGCGAACGTCGCCGCGCGTGCCAACGAGGTCTCCGCGCTGCCGGTCGGCTCGCCCGGCGTGCGGCTGGCGGACCACCGGGTCCCGGAGTCGGCGAGCCGACAGGCGGACGAGATCGCCGTGGTGGCCACCGCGTTCAACCGGATGCTGACCTCCATGGACGACTCCCTGGACGAGCGCCAGCTGCTCGAGGACACGCTCCGCCGCTTCGTTGCGGACGCGTCCCACGAGCTGAGGACCCCCCTGGCCTCCATCCGGGGCTATGCGGAGATGATCGGCCTCACCGAGTCCCTGTCCGAGCGGGGACGGGACTCCCTGCAGCGCGTGCTGGCGCAGTCGGACCGGATGACCCGGCTGGTGGACGACCTGCTGTTCCTGGCCCGCATGGATCAGGAGGCGCAGCGCCGCCTGGAGGCGGGAGGCGAGGTCGGCGCGGGCTCTGACTGCCGGCTGGTCTCCATGGCCGAGCTGGTGCTGGAGGCCGTCCAGGACGCGCGAGCGGCCGGTCCCGAGCACGAGTGGCATGTGGAGGTCTCTGAGGCGAAGATCGCCGAGAACGTGCGGGTCTGCGGCGATCCGGACCAACTCGAGCGCGTCGTGGAAAACCTCCTCTCGAACGCCCGCAAGCACACCCCCGCCGGCACCTCCGTGAGCGTGACCGTGGATGTCGTCCCGTTCCCCGAGGCGCCGTCCGGCCGCGGCGTGCACGTGGTGGTGGAGGACGACGGCCCGGGCATCCCCGAGGCGATCAAGCCGGTCCTGTTCGACCGCTTCGTGCGAGCCTCCGCCGCCCGGGAGCCGGTGGAGGGCTCCACCGGGCTGGGACTGGCGATCGTGCGGGCCGTGGTGGAGGCCCACGGCGGTACCATCGCCGTGGACTCGGTCCCGGGCCGCACCAGGATGGTCATGGTCCTTCCCGCCCTGCAGGGAGAGCAGGTCAGCGCATGTCCTGCGCCGCAGCGATGACGGCCTCGGTGAGCCGGTCCAGGGAGTCGGGGCCGGAGTTCCAGCGCTGCCAGTGCAGCTCCACGTCCATGTCCCCGAGGTCCGGGATGGTCATCAGCTCCGGGTGCGTGCCCTCGAGGACGCCCGCCGGCATCTGCGAATCGGGGATCATGCCCCAGCCGAGCCCGCCGGTCACGGCCCGGTAGTAGGCCGTCACCGAGGGGATCAGGTGGTGCGGGGGCGTGCCCAACCCGGCCCGGAAGAGCACCTGGTGCTGGAGGGTGTCCCGGACGCCGTAGTCCACCGCCGGGAGGGTGGTGAGGTCCGGGGTGCCGTCCTCGCGTTGGTGCAGGTCTGCCAGGAAGCGGGTGGTCACCGCGTGGTACCGCATGGTCCCCAGGGGGATCACCACGCACCCGGACACGGGTACGGGGACCGCCGTGACCGCGGCCATCACCGTCCCTGCCCGCAGCAGGGCGGCGGTGTGCGCCTGGTCCTCGGCATGGATGTTGAGGACCACGTCGTCCCAGGTGGAGGCCCGCTTGAGGACCCCGAGGAACCAGGTGTCCAGGGAGTCCGCGTTCACCGCCAGGGGCAGGCGCGTCCGGCCTTGGCCGCCCACGCCGAGGGAGCCGAGGGCGTCGTCCTCCAGGGCCACCACCTGCCGGGCCAGGCGGAGCAGGTGCTCCCCGGCGGCGGTGGCCGTCACGGGGACGGTGCGGGTCAGGAGCACCTGGCCCACCTGCTTCTCCAGCGCCCGGACGCGCTGGGAGAAGGCGGAGCCGGAGATGCCGAGGGAGTCGGCGGCGGCGTCGAAGGTGCCTTCGTCGACGGCCGCGGCGAGGGCACGCAGATGGTCCGAGTTCACAGTCGTCCAGCCTAGGCCAGGGCGTGAAGGATGTCTTCATACCCTGAAGTATTCTGCGTTGGAAGCGGCCATCACGGTGCTCCTATCCTCGCCCGGTGACCATCTTCGCCACCGGATTCCTGACCAACCTCGCCCTCGTCGTCGCCGTCGGCGCGCAGACCCTGTTCCTGCTGCGCCAGGTCGTCCGACGAGACCGGGTGCTGCTCTCCCTGGGCATCTGTCTGGCCGGCGACGCGATCCTGCTCTTCGCAGGCGTCGCGGGTGTGGGCGTCGTGGCCGACGCCGTGCCGTGGCTCATCCCCGCGATGACCGTGGCCGGCATCGCCTACCTGCTCTGGTTCGCGGCCGGCGCCCTGAAGTCAGCCTGGAAGGGCCAGACCACCCTGTCCTCCGCGGCAGCCGAAGCGCAGGAGACCGACCCTGAGCACGCCCCGTCCCTCACGGACGTGGTCAACCTCACCGGTCAGCTTCCCGTCATCGACGAGGAGATGCTCGCCGCCTACCGTGCCGGCCATCTGGCCGAGGACGTGCCCGCCTCCCCGGCCCCGCGCTCCGGTGAGCCGGCAGAGTCCGCGCCGCCGTCCATCGCCCTTCCCTCCGGCAGCGGCTCGGTGGCCGTGCAGGCCAAGCCGAAGGTCCGCACCGTGGCCCTCGAGGTGCCCCAGACTCCGCTGGGCAAGGCGATCATGTTGGCCCTGTCCGTGTCCCTGCTGAACCCGCACGCGATCCTGGACATGGTGGTCATGCTCGGCACCGTGGCCCAGGCCTACGGCGAGGACCGCTGGCTGTTCTCCGGCGGCGCCATCCTGGCCTCTGCGCTGTGGATCGTGCTGCTGGGCTGGGGCGGCACCAAGCTCGCCCCGCTGATGAACTCGGCGAGGATGTGGCGGATCGTGGACACTGTGGTGGGCGTGCTCATGCTCGGCATCGCCGTGAAGATCGGCCTCACCCTGTTCTGAGGCGCACGGGTGTTCAATGGACGGCATGACCGCCGCTGACGTGACCGACTGCCCGCCGGCGGGCCCGGACCCGATCCGGGTCTCCGCTGTGGTGCTCCTCCGTGCCGACGGCCGCGCCCTGTCCGTCCGCAAGGCCGGCACACGCATGTTCATGTTTCCGGGAGGCAAGCCGGAGCCGGGGGAGAGCCCACTGCAGACCGCCGTGCGCGAGGTGGCCGAGGAGACTGGCATCCGCCTGCGCCCTGAGGAGCTGACCTTCCTGGGCGTCCGAGAGGCCGCCGCCGCGAACGAGGCCGGCTACCAGGTGGTGGGGGACGTGTTCGCCCTGTCCCGCCCGCTGACCGCAGACGAGGTCCCGGCGAGGGCCGCGGAGATCGCGGACCTGACCTGGTTGGACCCCTCCGCCCCCAAGGCCCCGGAGGGGTGCGGGCTGGCGCCGTTGCTGCAGTCCGTGCTGGTGCGGATCTCGGCGCAGCCGCTGTTCTGACGGCCTCCTGACGCCCTCCGGAGGCGGCACCGCCCCGGTCGGCGCCCTGTCCCACCCCGGTCCGCTCTCTGTCCCGTCCCGGTCTGTTCCCTGTCTCGTCCGCCGCCGGCACTACGCTGGCCCGGTGACGTCCCTGATGCGCATCCTCCGCTTCGCCCCGCAGCTGCGTCCGCTCTACCTCGGGATCGCGGTGTCCGCGGTGCTGATGGCCGTGCTGCACCTGGCCACCCCGTTCCTCATCGGCGCCGCCACGGACACGATCGTGGAGGCGGTGGCCGGACGCACCCCGGTGGAGGACGCCGTGCACGCGGTGATCTGGATCGCGGTCGCGTTCCTGGCCGTGGAGGTGGCGTCCACGGCGGTGGTGAGCATCGGCGGCTACTGGGGAGACGTGATGGCCACCCGCATGCGCGCCATCCTCTCCACTCGGTACTTCGAGCACCTGCTGCACCTGCCACAGAAGTATTTCGACACCGCCCTCACCGGCCGGATCACCAGCCGCCTGAACCGCTCCATCACGGAGCTGACGCAGTTCCTGAACTTCTTCGCGAACAACGCGTTCACCATGCTCATCACCACGGTGGCGGTGCTGGCGATCTCCGCCTTCTACTGGTGGCCGCTGGCCGTGCTGCTGGCGGTGGTATTCCCCGTGTACATGTGGCTCACCGCGAAGACCTCGCAGCGGTGGCAGGTCTGGGAGGGTGAGAAGAACACGGAGATCGACATCGCCTCCGGCCGCTTCACCGAGGTGGTCGCGCAGATGCCCGTGGTGCGCTCGTACAACCGCCAGGGCACCGAGCTGGCCGGGTTCTCCGAGCGCTTCCGGTCCACCATCGGCATCACCCGGAGGCAGTCGAACTGGTGGCACTCCATGGACGCCGCCCGCCGCCTCGCCCTGAACGTGGTGTTCGGCCTGCTGTACCTGCTGGTGTTCGTCCGCACCGCGCAGGGCCACTTCTCCGTGGGAGACATGGTCCTGCTGCTGCAGCTGATGACCATGGCGCGCGAGCCGATCTTCTCCATGTCCTACCTCGTGGATTCGGCCCAGCGCGCCGTCGCCGGCTCGAAGGACTACTTCGAGGTCCTCTCCGAGGAGCGGGAGGACGGCCGGGACGGCACCGCCGTCCGGCACCTCGGCGAGGAGGACGACGACGGCCCGGCCGACTCCCAGGGGGAGGCGTCCGCCGTCGTGGGGCCGGCCGGGCAGCAGGCCGAGGCGACCGAGGGGTCCGGGCGGCTCCGGGCGACAGAGCAGTCGGCGGGCGAGGGCAGGACGGCCGACGCAGAGGACCCGGGGGCGGAGCCGCTGCGGGAGCTGGCCCGGCGGGCCGGGGCGGACGTGCCCGCGGTGCGGTTCGCGGACGTGCACTTCTCCTACGACGGCTCGGCGGAGCGGGACGTGCTCACGGGCATCGACGTCGAGCTGCGGCAGGGGGAGAAGGTCGCGCTGGTCGGGGAGTCCGGCGGAGGCAAGTCCACCATCACCAACCTGCTCATGGGCCTGTACCCCGCGCGGACCGGACGGATCGAGGTGTTCGGGCAGGACGTGGAGGCGCTCGGGCTGCCGACGTTGCGCGGCGGGATCGCGGCCGTGTTCCAGGAGCCCAACCTGTTCTCCGGGACGGTGCGGGAGAACATCGCCTACGCGGACCCGGACGCCACCGACGAGCAGGTGCGGGCCGCGGCCGAGGCGGCGTTCGCCCACGGGTTCGTGGAGCGGTTCCCGGACGGCTACGAGCAGCTCATCGGCGAGCGGGGCCTGCGCCTGTCCGGCGGTCAGCGGCAGCGCATCGCCGTGGCGCGGGCCGTGCTGAAGGACGCGCCCATCCTCATCCTGGACGAGGCCACCTCGAGCCTGGACACCAAGTCCGAGCGGCTCGTGCAGGCCGCCCTGGACGAGCTGATGGTGGGCCGCTCCAGCCTGATCGTGGCGCACCGGCTGTCCACGATCGCCTCGGTGGACCGGATCGTCACGCTGCGCGGTGGGCACGTGGACGAGGTGGGCTCGCCGGCCGAGCTCGCCGAGTCCGGCGGGATCTACTCCCAGCTTCTGCAGCTGCAGCAGGCCGGCACCACGCAGGCCAAGAAGCTGCTCAAGGAGTTCGGGATCTCCGGCTGAGGCCGGGAGTCAGGCGCGGGGACTGTCCCCGTCGTGCGCCGGCTCGGCGTCCACCGGCTGGTCCGAGCGGCGGAACACCATCGCCAGCAGGGCGCCGGAGAGGTTGTGCCAGATGGAGAACACGGCGGCCGGCAGGGCGGCGGCGGGGGAGAGGTACTGCGCGGCCAGGCCGGCGGAAAGGCCGGAGTTCTGCATGCCGACCTCGATGGACACCGTGCGGGCCGAGGGGCGCGGCAGACCGCAGAGGCGTGCTCCCGCGTAGCCGAGGCCGTAGCCCAGTCCGTTGTGCAGGATCACCGCGAGCAGCACCACGAAGCCGGCGGACAGCACGGTCTCGGCCGAGTTGCCGACCACCGCGACGACCACCAGGGCGATGAACATGACCGAGACCCAGGGGAGCGCGGGCAGGACGGCATCCACGGCGCGGCGCAGCAGCATGCGGACGATCAGGCCACCGAGCACCGGCAGGAGCACGATGTTCACGATCGACATCGCCATGGCGCCGGCGTCCACGTCCATGTACTGCCCGGCCAGCCACAGGGTGAGCAACGGAGTCAGCAGCGGCGCCAGCAGGGTGGAGATCGCGGTCATGGTCACTGAGAGTGCCGTGTCCGCGCGGGACAGGTAGGCCACCACGTTCGAGGCCGTGCCGCCCGGGGCCGAGCCCACGAGGATCACGCCGGCCGCGAGCTCCGGCGGCAGATCCAGGGCCTGGGCCACCCCGAGGCCGAGCAGCGGCATGATCACGTACTGCGCCACCACGCCCAGCAGGATCGGCAGCGGACGCTTTGCCACCAGGGCGAAGTCCGGCCAGGTCAGCGTGAGACCCATGCCGAACATGATGATCCCCAGGAACAGGTTCACGTGCGGCACGAGCTGCCTGGTGGCGTCCGGGGCGAGGAAGCCGATCAGCGCCGCGGCCAGGACGAGCAGGGGGAAGACGCTGACGGCCACCCGGGCCGAGCGGTCCTCGGCGGCGCGGGAACGGGACGGTGCAGTGGTGCTCATGCCCTCCACTGTAGGGCGGCCGCACCGCGGGGTCCGATGTGCGGACACCCGCGGCCCTGCATACGGAACGGCCCGGCCTCACCGCTGCGGTGGGACCGGGCCGTTCGGTCAGATCCACGGTTCTTCGATGGATCGGACCAGTCGGGGGCGATTCAGTCCGTGCTCAGTACTTCTGCACCCCGGAGCTCAGTCCTTCTTCGCGCGCAGGGCCTCGGACCACTTCATGGCCTTGCCGGTGCGCAGGATGGAGCGCTCGTAGATCTTCGCAGCGAACCAGATCGCCAGCGCAGTGGCCACGATGAGGATGCCCAGGGACAGCAGGTGCTCCCACATCGCGCCCTGCTCCAGGAACACGCGCAGCGGCGTGGCCACCGGGGCGGAGAACGGGATCAGGGCCATGATCCGCAGGGCCTCGGGGTTGTCGTTGAAGAAGATCACCGCGAAGTACGGGAGCATGATCAGCATCATCACGGGCATCGAGGTGGAGCCGATGTCCTCCTGGCGGGAGACCAGGGAGGCGGCCGCCGCGTACAGGGAGGCGATCATCACGAACCCGATCGCGAACAGCAGCACGAACCAGAGGATCGGCGCGCCCAGTCCGTCCAGCGGCAGGACGGCGTCATTGATCTGCATGCCCAGCAGGAGCACGCCGGCGATCAGCGTCACCTGGAACAGGGCCATCGCGGAGTTGCCGATCACCTTGCCTGCCATCATGGCCTTCGCCGGGATCGCGGCGAGCAGGATCTCCACCACGCGGGACTGCTTCTCCTCGATCACCGAGACCGCGATCTGCTGGCCGTAGGTGATGGCGATCATGAAGAACACGATGCCGAAGCCGAACGCGATCAGGTACTGCAGCCCCGGGTTCGGGGCGTTCGGGTCCAGCAGCTCCACGGCCGGGGACACGGACAGCGCCTGGACCAGACCCTGCGGCGCGGAGTCGAGCCCCACCACGGCCAGGCCCGCCGCGCTCGCCTCGTCCGGGATGACCGCGACCTCCACGTCGCCGGAGCGCACCGCCTCCCGCGCGGCGTCCGCGGAGGCCACGGTCTGCGGCTCGTAGGCCTCGCCGAGGGCGCCCACGGCCTGCGCGGTCTCGGCGGTGACGGCCACCTTCTCGCCGTCGTCGCCGCCGAAGACCTCGCCCAGGCGCGGGGCCACCAGCACGGCCAGCAGGAGCAGGCCGAGCATGATCGCGGTGGTCACCACGAACGCCTTGGACATCATCTTGACCTTCATCTCGCGGCCGGCCACCAGGCCGACGGCGGTCCAGAAGGGGGTGCGGCCGGCGCCGTGGTTCATAGTCTCGGTCGGGGCGTTCATCGGGTGACCTCCGTGAAGATCTCGTGCAGGGAGTGTCGGACGGGGCCGAAGCTGTGGACGGTGCCGCGGGCGCTGGCCTCGCGCAGCACCGCGTTCGCGGCGTCCGCATCGTCCGCCCGGAAGCGGACCTGGCCGCCGTCGAAGCTGGTGACGTCCACGCCGGGCAGGGAGCGGACCCAGCCGGTGTCCGAGCCGGCCAGCAGCTCCCATTCGGCCTCGGCGTGCCGCTCGATCAGCTCCTGGCGGGTGCCGCTGGCCACCACGCGGCCGTCGGCGAGGATGACGAGCTCGTCGCAGAGCCGCTCCACCACGTCCAACTGGTGAGAGGAGAACAGCACGGGCACGCCGGTGTCCGCGGTCTCGCGCAGCACCTGCAGGGTGGTGTCCACCGCGTGCGGGTCCAGGCCGGAGAACGGTTCGTCCAGCACCAGGGCGTTCGGGTCGTGCACCAGGGCGGCGGCCACCTGGGCGCGCTGCTGGTTGCCGAGGGAGAGCTCCTCGAGCTTGTCCTTGGCGCGGTGGTCCAGTTCGAGGCGCTCCAGCAGGTCCATGGCGCGGGCCTTCGCGGCCTTCGCCGAGGACCCGTGCAGGCGGGCCAGGTAGACGAGCTGGTCGATCACCGGCATCTTCGGGTAGAGCCCGCGCTCCTCCGGCATATAGCCGATGCCCGCGCGGTAGTCGCCGGTGATGGGGGCGCCGTCCACGAGGACCTCCCCGGAGTCGTGGGAGAGCACGCCCAGCAGGATGCGCATGGTGGTGGTCTTGCCGGCACCGTTGCCGCCCACGAACCCGGTCATCAGTCCGGGCTTGATGTCGAAGGACAGGTCGTGGAGGACGTGGTGGCCGCCGTAGGACTTGTTGAGGTCTCTGACGCTGATCATGTCCTCGACGCTACGGTCCGGCCCGTTCCGGCGGATCCGCCTGGCGGGGGATCTTCCCGGCCTCCTCCGTGAGGAGGAGCTCCTCCCGGCGGGGGGCGTCAGCCGGCCAGGCCGTGCTCGAAAGCCCAGATCACCGCGTGCACGCGGTCCCGGGCCTGCAGCTTCATGAGCACGTTGGACACGTGCGTCTTCACGGTGGACTCGCCCACCACCAGGTCCGCGGCGATCTCCGCGTTGGACATCCCGCGTGCCATCAGCCGGAGGATCTGGGTCTCCCGGGCGGTCAGCCCCGCCTTCCCGACGACGGGGCTCGCCCCCGCCTCCTCCGCACCGGGTGCCGTGGTCGGCTCTGCAGGAGTGCGATCCGCATTGGCGGGATCCGCGGGGGCGGCGGCCGGCGCGGGCGTGAGCCGGGACAGGACGCGGCGGGTGACCTGGGGGTCCAGCAGGGCGTCGCCCCGGCCGAGCACGCGGACCGCCTCGATCAGCTCCTCGGGTCCGGCGGACTTCAGCAGGAAGCCGGAGGCACCGGCTGTGAGGGTGTCGAAGAGGAAGTCGTCCCGGTCGAAGGTGGTGAGGATGAGGATCGCCGCGCGTACGTCCGCCCGGGCCAGCTCCCGGGTGGCCTCGATGCCGTCCATCACCGGCATCTGGACGTCCATGCAGACCACGTCCGGGTCCAGTGCGGCCACCTTCTCCAGGGCGTCCTGGCCGTCCCCGGCCTCGCCGACCACCTCAATGCCGTCCTCCGATCCCAGGATCGCGGCGAAGCCGAGGCGGATCAGGGGCTGGTCGTCCACCAGCAGGACGCGGATGCTCATCGGTTCTCCTCGGGGGAAGCAGGGGAGGCGGGGGACGAAAAGGAAGGGGTGGCCGGGGCGCCGGCGGTAGGGGCGGTGTCGGCGGTCGGCACGCTGGCGCGCACCAGCCATCCTCCGGTGGGCTTGGGGCCGGCGTCCACGGTGCCGCCCACGGCGTCCATGCGCTCACCCATGCCGCGCAGCCCCATGCGGGCGCCGGGCAGCAGGGGGCGGCCCCGCGCTCCGCGCCCGTCGTCGGAGACCTCGAGCTCCACCCGGTCCGGCTCGGTGCGCAGCCGGACGGTCACCTGGGCGCGCGGTCCGGCGTGCTTGCGGGCGTTGGTCAGGCCCTCCTGGGCCACACGGTACAGCGCCAGCTCGGCGGCCGGGGGCAGCTGCGGGGTCGCTCCGATCCGCTCCAGCACCACGGTCTGCGTGCCCGCGGAGCGGGCCTGCTCGGCGAGGGATTCGAGATCGGACAGCCGGGGGACGGAGGCGACGGCGCCGTCGTCGCCCCTCAGGGTGTGGACCAGGGTCTGGAGCTCCCGCACAGCCTGGCGGGACGAGTCCTCCACGCCCTTCAGATGCCCGGCGGCGGCGTGCGGGTCCTTGGCCTGCAGCATGCGTGCCGCTCCGGCCTGGACGCCCATGGCGGTCACGTGGTGGGCGACCACGTCGTGCAGCTCGCGGGCGATCCGCACCCGCTCCAGGGAGACGGCCTGCTCGGCCAGCTGCGCCTGCTGCGCGTGGATCTCCGCGTGGGCGCGCTCCAGCTCCTGGCGTTCCATCGCCTGCTGCCAGGCGCGGTTGCCGAACAGCCAGGCGCCGGTGAAGTACGCGGCGTTGACGAGCCACTGGATCAGCAGGAACGCGAAGTACGCGTTCACGCCGCGCTCGCCGGTCTCCGCGGAGGAGAAGCCGATGACCGAGGTGACGAGCAGCCAGAGGGCCATCGCCGAGACGATCCCCACGCGCACCCAGAGGGCGCGGCGCCGGTCCGGGGACCAGGCACCCGCCGTGTAGAAGCTCAGGAACAGCAGCACCTGGGAGGCGTAGAGCTCGAGGCCCACCCACGAGGCCAGGGCGATGTAGGCAGCCGCGTAGAGGACGGCGACCGTCAGCGGGGCGCGGCGGCGGAGGGCCATGAGCAGGGCCGTGGCCGCGCCGGCGGCCGCGACCACATGGACCGAGGCCCTGTAGCCGGCGCCCATGCCGGACCACTGGGAGAGGTAGGCAATCTCCACTGCGGCGACCGCCAGCACCACCGCGATGATCACGTCCGTGCGCAGCCAGTGCTCCGGCAGGAGGCGGCGGGCATGGCCGTGCAGGGGTGTGGCGGCCGCAGTGGTCGTGGCGGCGGTGGGCGCTGCGGCGTCCGGGCGCGGGGAGGCGGCGGCTGGAGCGGGCATGAGATCCACCCTAGGCAGGAGGGGCCCTGCGCGCCTCCCCCTGGAGGGGGAGCCGCGCGGAACCCCTCCCGGCGCCGAACCGGATCCGAGGACCAGCCCTGGGTCGAGATCGACCCCGGCCCGAGGTCAGCCCTGCGCCGACTCGTCCCCGCCGCCGAGCGGCTGGTTGAGCTGGAAGGTCGCACCGGCGGGATCCAGGATGGAGGCGACGCGGCCGAACGGGGAGTCCTGCGGGCCGTCGACCACACGGCCGCCCTTGGCCTCGACCGTCTGCACGGCGGCGTCCATGTCCGGCACCTGGAAGTACACGCGCCAGAAGCTCGGCATGCCCTCGGGAAGCCACTGCTTCGCGTCGCACAGGCCCGCGGTGGCGCGCTCGCCGCCGAAGTTCGTGGCGTAGCCGGTGCTGCCGCCGTCCTCGGTGCCCTCGGCGTCTGCGTTGCCGTCGTCTCCCATGGGGACGAGGTCCCAGCCGGCCACGGCCTTGTAGAACCGTGCGTCCGCGGCGAAGTCGGTGGACATGACCTCGAACCACACGGAGGTGCCCTCGGTCAGGGGAAGGTCGTGGCCCTCGAATTCGGCCGGCTGCCAGAAGCCCACCGCCTCGCCGCCGGCGGACATCGCCACGGCCATGTGGCCGAGCGGGCCCACGGCCATGGGCGGCACGGGGACGGAGCCGCCGTTGGCCTCCACCAGGGACATGGTGTGCTGGATGTCCTCGGTCTTCAGGTACACGGACCAGGCGGCCGGCTGGACGTCGCCGCCCAGCTGCTGGGCCATCAGGTCCGCGTCGATGGCGCCGCCGACGGTCGCGTCACCCTTCCGGATCATCTGGTAGTGGCCGAACTCCTCGCCCTGGTCCTCGAAGGTCCAGCCGAACAGCGCGGTGTAGAAGTCCTGCTGCCGGGCGAAGTCTCCGGCGGTGTAGTCGATCCAGATCGGTGAGCCGGGGGTGATGCGGGCGGTGTTCTCCGTCATGCTCCGAGCCTACCGCGGGGCCGTGCGGCCTTTCCCGGCAGTCGCCCGGGAGTGTGCTGTGACTGTCCGCAGGGGCGGACCTGGGAGGATGGTCGCCGTGACCGAGCACCCTCCCCACCCGCTTCCCGACGACGGCTCCCGTGCCCCCGGAGACCGCCGGGTCCCCTCCTCGCCCCGCCATGTCGCCTCCGGCGGCTCCGCCGAGGGCGAGGCGGCGGGCCCGGCCACGGCCGCGGACGTGTCCACCGTGGTGCGCCTGGGCGTGCTCGTGGACCCGGCCAGCCCGGACCCTGACCCCACCGTCCTGGCGGCGGACCTGGACGCCACCTACCCGGACCTGGTGTGGGAGGTCTCGGTGCTCTCCCGGCAGCTGGGGGACGAGGAGGACGACTCCCTGGACCTGCTCGAGATCGCCCGCGACCGCATGCTGGACGAGGACTGGGACCTCGCGGTGGCGGTGCGGAATGAGGCCCTGGAGCAGGGCAAGCACACGCTGCGCAGCCAGGTGTCCCCGGCGCACGCGGTGGGCGTGCTCGCCCTGGACCTGGTGGAGGAGCCGGTGGAGGCCGCGGTGGCCAGGGTGGTCGGCAAGATCCTCGGCCTGGACAACGACGAGGACGACGACGCCCCTACCGAGTCCGAGCGTCGCGCCGCCTCGCATGCCGCCCGCCAGCTGGCCACGGACGTGGAGGACCGCGGCCGGGAGTTCCCGCTGGTCTACGCCTGGCGGGTGGGGTCGGCGAACGTGCGCCTGCTCTGGCAGACGATCCGTGCGAACCGGCCGTGGATGCTGGCCGCGACCCTCTCGAAGTCCCTGTCCGCGGCGCTGGCCGCAGGCCTGCTGACGCTGCTGACCACGGACCTGTGGATGCTGTCCGCGGAGTACAACGGCGTCCAGATGGCGCTCGTGGGGGCCCTGGCGATCCTGTCCGTGACCGTCTCCATGATCGTGGGCGCGAAGCTCTGGGAGCGGCCGCGCCGCAAGGGGGAGCGGGAGCAGGTGACGGTCTTCAACATCGCCACGGTGATCACCGTGCTGATCGGCGTGGTGGTGCTCCACGCCGCACTGACCCTGTTGTCCTTGGCGGGCGCGCTCATGTTCGTGGACGATGCGGTGTTCACGGAGGTCACGGGCGATCCCGCCACGTTCTGGCAGTACGTGAAGCTCGCCTGGTTCATCGGGGGCCTGGCGACCATCGGCTCGGCCCTCGGCGCCGGCCTCGAGGACGACGACGACATCCGGGAGGCGATCTTCACCCGCGGCAGCGCCTGAGGGCCGGGGCGCCCGGGGCTCAGGCCTTCGACCAGATGCGGGTGTTGAGCCGGAAGTCCTCCACCAGGCCGAGGTAGAGCAGGAAGTCGTCGTAGATCTGCCGGGCCACCTCCTCGATGGATCGACCCTGCTGCTTCACCACGTCCAGGCCGAACCGGTTCGCCTCGAGCGCGGCGCCGATGTGCATGCGGCCGCCGGTGAAGGAGACGGCGATGTGCTCGGTGCCGAACCGGGCGAAGAGCTCCTGCAGCGTGTCCATGAACTCCGGGGTGATGAGATAGCGGGCCTCGGTCTGGTCGCTGGTCCAGCACTCGAAGCGCTCCGCCACACGCACGTCCTCCAGATGGAGGGGGGCCATCCGGCCGCCTCGGCCGTGCGCCGGGACATCCCCCGGAAGGCAGGGTGGCCGTCGGAGGGCAGCAGGAACGTGGTGGAGGTGAACTCCTTGTGGAAGTCGGCCGAGAAGTACACGAAGGAGGCCCTCGTGCCGGCCACGTCTTTCTGCAGGTCCTCGAGCCAGGACCGGGCGGAGTCCTTCATCTGTGCGGGCAGCACGTCGCCGAGGCTCCCGCGGGCACCGTCCAGGCGTCGGAGGGAGTCCAGTTCGCGGCGCTCACGGTCGCTCAGCCTGGAGGCCCGGTTCTCGAGTGAGCGGAGACGCCGCTCCCGGCGGTCCTGCTCGTCGGAGTCCTGTGCGGGGGCCGGCGGCGTCATCTCCTCCCACTTGAGATCGGCCAGGACGAAGGAGGTCTCGCCGAGGGTGCCGGTGACCACGTCCTCCTGGTGCACGGAGGTGTCCATGACGAATCCCGCGGACTTCAGCACGGGAGCGGGCACGCGGCCCTCGGGCGCGTAGGAGGCGGTCAGGCCTGCGCCGTCCGCGGTGGCGTCCGGGGTGCTCAGCCCGTCGGCGATCGCCTCGAAGAGCGGGACGCTGACCTCCTGCGTGGCGGTGCGGGAGACCTTGCCCGCCCGGCGGATCACCACATACGCCGGCACCGCCATGAGCAGGATGCCGAGCAGCACGGTCGGCACGAACATGATGAGCACGCTGGGGAAGAAGAGGACCAGGCCGAGCACGATCATGACCTTGAAGTACCAGGGGGTGTTCTGCTGCAGGTCGGTGACCTCGCCCTCGATGCCCTGGATGCGCTCCTGGTCCAGGCCGGCCCAGACGGACTCGAACGGGGGGACGTGCAGACGGGTGCTCATGCGCGGGCTCCGTCCGTGCCGGCGGTGCCGCCGCCGAGGAAGCCGTCCAGGTCCGCCTGCTCGCGCTTGGCGGCCTCCGTCAGCTCGAACAGGTCGTGGTGCCGGAATCCCAGGGCTCCGGCGATCAGCACGGTGGGGAAGGTCTGCCGGGCGGTGTTGTAGTCCGTGGCGGCGGCGTTGTAGGAGCGGCGGGCGGCCTGCAGGCGTTCCTCGGCCTCGTTGACGGTGCGCTGCAGGGTGTCCACGTTGGCGAGGGAGCGCATCTCCGGGTAGGCCTCGAAGGAGGCGAGGGCGCCGGGGGAGCGCAGGATGCGCTGCTGAGCGTCGTCGAGGGCGGCGTGCAGCTCGGTCTTCTCCTTCACGTCCATCTCGCGGACGGAGCGGCCGGTGCGCAGGGCGGTGGCACCGAGGATGGTCTCGACCTCCTTGCCGACCGCGCCTTCGACCACCTTCGCCTGCTGGCTGACCTGGTCGTGGCGCGTCTCCAGGGCGACGTCGATGCCGCGCAGTGCCTCAGTGGATGTGTTGCGGCGGCGGAGGAGGCCGTTGTAGACGGCGATCCCCCAGACAGCGAGGAGAACCACCAGGGCTCCCAGCACGATGAGGATGACGGTCGACGTGGGCATGGGGGCTCCTCGGGAGGTCGATGACAGGGTGATCCGTGGCTCTCCAGCACGGACCGTAGCACAGGCCGTGAAGCGGCTTGGAGAATCCCTGACGTCGGGCCGCCGTCGGGAAGGAACCCCCGACGACGGCCCCTCGCCGTCCGCCGGCCGCTCGCCTCAGACGGCGGCCAGACCCTCCACCGGGGACATCCGGGTGGCGCGGCGGGACGGCATGACCGAGGCCAGCAGGCCGGCCAGCGCGGCGACCCCGACGATGAGCAGGAACTCCAGCCAGGGAACCGCCGGGGCCACGATGCTGCCGCGGCCGACGTTGTCCATCAGCTCGCCGAGCAGCAGCTGCGAGCCGGCCCAGCCGTAGAGCAGCCCGAGCGCGCAGCCCAGGGCGGCCGCCACGGCGGCGATCAGCACCGCCTCCAGGGCGATCATGGCGCGCAGCCCGCCCTTGGTCAGGCCCAGGGCCCGGAGCAGCGCGTTCTCTCGAGTCCGCTCGATCGCCGAAAGGCTGAGGGTGTTGGCCACGCCGATCAGCGCGATCACCACGGAGACGGCCAGCAGGGCCACCACGATCCAAAGCATCGTGTCGATGATCGTGGAGTAAAGCGCCCGCATCGGGGCCCCGCCGGACACCTGGCCGGGGTCCACGCCCGCAGCCTCGGCGACCTCCCGGGTGAGGTCCTGCAGCCCGTTCACCGGGACGTCGTCCGCGGTGGCCACGAGCAGGCGGGGGCCCATGGGCGCCCCGGCGCCGTCCGTGGCGGCGCCGGTGACGGCCCTGCCGTCCCAGCCCATGGCCTGCGCGTCCGCGGTGGTCATGAAGACCTCGGACTCCATACCGGCGGCGCCGACGGTGGTGAAGGTCCTCTCCTTGCCGGCGACCTTCACGGTGGTGTCGCCCTCGACCCAGTTCGGGGCCACCACAGTGCCCTCGCGGCCGAGGCGGGTCATGCCGTCGCCCGGCAGGTTCGAGATCACCCGGCGCAGGCCGTCCTCGTCCACGGCGTACACGGGGGAGCCGTTCTGCGTGGTGCCCGCCGGGGTGGCCACGGTGACGGCGTCGATGCCATCCAGGCCGCGCACCCGGTCCGCGGCGACGGAGGCGTCCGCGTCCTCGGCGAGGCTCACCGCGACGTCGATGGGGAACTCGGTGTCCAGGGCGGCGTCCGTGGACACCTGGGCGGTGCGGCCGCCCACGAGGAACAGCGCCACCAGGGTGGTGCCGATCAGCAGGGCAGCGGCTGTGGAGGCCGTGCGGCTGCGATGGCGGACGGCGTTCACCGCGGCGAGACGGCCGGGGACGCCGGCCGGGCGGGCCAGGAGCCCGGCGGCCGAGACCGCCGGGGGTACGAACACCGCGGCCAGCAGGAGCATGCCCACGAAGGACAGCATGCCGCCGCCGATCGCGGAGACCGGCTCCTGGGAGAAGGCGCCCCAGAGCATCAGGGCGGTACCGCCGAGGAACAACAGGCCGCCCAGCACGGAGCGGACCACGCCACCGCGGGAGCGGACGGTCACCTCCGGGACCGGCTGCAGGGCCTGCAGCGGGGAGACACGGGTGGCCGCGAAGGCCGGGGCCAGGGAGGCCAGCACGGCCACCAGCACGCCCACGCCCACCGCGAGCAGCAGCCGGATCGGGTCCGCACCGAAGGTCAGCGTCGGCAGGTTCAGGGGCTCGCGGAGCAGCCCGATGACCGCGAAGGCCAGGACGACGGCCAGCAGGGTGCCGAGGACCGCGCCGATCAGGCCGACCAGCAGGCCTTCGAGCAACACGGAGCGGCGGATCTGGCGCGTGGAGGCGCCGAGGGTGCGCAGCAGGGCCAGCTCGCGGGTGCGCTGGGCCACCAGCACCTGGAAGGTGTTGGCGATCACCAGCGCGGTCACCAGCAGGGCCAGCGCGGCGAACCCGCCGAGCACCCAGGCGAACACGTCCGTGCCGTCGGAGGAGTCGGCCAGGGAGGCGCGGACGGCTTCGTCCGGGGTGGAGACGGTCGCAGTGACCCCCTCGCCGTCCAGCACGTCCTGCAGCCGCTGCTGCACGGCGCCGGTGTCCGCGCCGTCGGCGAGGCGGATCAGCACGGAGGAGGCGGAGGTCGTGCCCACCTGCACGTCAGAGCCCTCCGGGACGCGCTCCACCTCGGCCACGAGGGACTGCGCGGCCCACGTCTGGGGCAGGGAGGACAGGCGCGGGTCGGCGGATGGCGCCGTCAGGCCGACGACCTCCACCTCCACGGCCTTCGCCTCCGGCAGCCCGGACTGCAGGGAGAACGTGGAGCCGAGGCTCAGGCCGAGGCGCTCGGCGGTGCCGGTGTCCACGGCCACCTCGCGGCTTCCGGGCTCGGGGGCACGGCCCTCGGTCAGGGTCATGTCCGCCAGGCTCACGTCCCGCGGCAGCGGGGACAGGGCGGTGTAGTCGCCGTCGGCGGAGGCGTCGGCAGCCTTCGGGGTGTCCTTGACCTCCACGTAGGACATCTGGACGGGGAAGGCCTCGGCCACGCCGTCGACCCTCGCCAGGGGGCCGGGATGGTCGGCGGTGCCGGTGAGCTCGGCCAGCCGGACGTCCGGTGAGGACGTGTCTGCGGAGTGGTCGGTGCCCCCGGGCAGGGCCACCAGGTCCGCTTTGGAATAGGTGGCGCCGAGGGTGGTGCGCAGGGTGGCCTGCGCGGAGGAGGAGACCACGAAGGACGCGGCCAGGAACAGGGTGCCGATCAGGATGGCCAGCACCACGGACACGTAGCGGCGCGGATGCGCGCGCAGCTGGGACAGGGCGATCTTCAGCATTGTCGGACTCCCATCACTGCAGCTTCGCGAGGGCGGCGGCCACCGTCTCCGGCGTGGGCTCGTGCAGTTCGCCGGCGAGCCGGCCGTCGGCCAGCAGCACCACCCGGTCCGCGGAGGAGGCGGCGACCGGGTCATGGGTGACCATGATGACCGTCTGGCCCATCTGCTTCACCGAGCGGCGCAGCAGGGCGAGGACCTCGGCGCCGGTGGCGGTGTCCAGGTTGCCGGTGGGCTCGTCCCCGAACACCACGTCCGGGCGGGTGAGCAGGGCGCGCGCCACGGCCACGCGCTGCTGCTGGCCGCCGGAGAGCTCGGCGGGGCGGTGCCTCAGCCGGTCCGTCAGGCCCAGGGTGTCCACGATCTCCGCCATCCACGTCCTGTCCGGAGAGGTCCCGGCGAGCTCGAGCGGGAGCAGGATGTTCTGCTCGGCGGTGAGGGTGGGCACCAGGTTGAAGGCCTGGAACACGAAGCCCACGCGGTCCCGGCGCAGGCGGGTGAGCTGGCCGTCGTTCAGGCCGGTGATCTCGGTGTCTCCGAGCAGGATGGCGCCGGAGGTCGGGGTGTCCAGGCCGGCGAGGCAGTGCATGAGCGTGGACTTGCCGGAGCCGGAGGGGCCCATGATGGCGGTGAACTCGCCGGCGGAGAACTCCACGTCCACGCCGCGCAGGGCGTGGACCTCGGTGTCTGCGCGGCCGTAGGTCTTGGTGAGGCCATAGGCGGCGACGGCGATGCCGGCGGGCGCCGTGGCAGAGCGGGGAAGGGTGTTCGTGTGACTCATGGGGTCCATCCTCAATCCCCGGCACCGCCCCCAGGATCCCCCGGGGGGGCGGCATTCCGCCGAGCCGGGGTCATCCCAGGGGATGACCCCGGCGCACACCGGCCCCCGTCCCCAGAGGAATCTGGGAGAATCATGGACATGAGATCCGATGCCCGCGCGAACCGCAAGGACCTGCTCGAGGCGGCCGAGGCGCTGCTGAGCGTGCAGGGTCCTACGGTGTCCCTGCGCGCGGTGGCCCAGGAGGCCGGTGTGGGCGTGGGCACCCTGTACCGGCACTTCCCCACCCGCCGTCATCTGCTGACCGCGCTGCTGGGGCAGATCCTCGAGCGGGTGGACGCGATCGTGGGCGCCTACCTGGCGGACCAGCAGACTCCCGACGACGGCCCGGCCGCCGTGGACGGCGACCTGGCCGCGGCGCGCTGGCACCGCTTCGCCACCGATCTGGTGGGCGTGAACCTGACGGTGGCGGCCGCCTCCCTCGACTCGCTGGACTGCAAGGACCTGCCGAGCGAGGAGATGATCGAGGCCGCCGAGCGGACCCTGAGGCAGCGCATGGAGGACGCCCTGGTGCGTGCCCGGGCGGACCGCCAGGTCTCCGAGGACCTCACGGGGGGAGCGGTTCTTCCTCGGCCTGCTGACGGTGTCCCGGCCGCTGGTGTCGCAGGAGCGGTGGCACCTGCCCGGCCAGGAGGACTGGATGCTGCGCACCTACCTGCGGGGGTTGCGCCCCCAGGGCTGAGGCGGTGCGTCAGCGGCGGGCGGCTCGATCCTCGAGTCGCTGGGAGAGGCGGGCAGTGGCCGCGCCGACGCCCACGGCCAGCACGAGCGCCGCGATCATGCGGGCGGGGCCCGGCACTGGCACCACGAAGGTCAGCACCATGAGGCAGACCGCCGCGGCCACCAGCCCGGTGAAGCAGGCGATGGTGCCGTGGTCGGCCGGATCGGCCGGCACGGACACGTCTCGGTGACCGGACGCCTCGGTGCGGGGCACGGAGAAGGCGGGTGCCGTCGTCGTGGTGTGCTGTGCGGTGTCCATCGTGTGTTCCCCCTGGCTCTGGGTGCCGGTTCTCGACTCTGCTGCGGAGTCTTCTCCGCGCCCGCGCCGGGCGGCACCACCGGGGGGATGAACTCGGCGGTCGCCGCCTCCACCGGAAGGAGGAGGCGCGGGGGTGGGCACTCGCGCCGAAAGTGCCTGCCGACGCGGGGGACGGCGCTCTACGCTGGGCTCGACGGCCCGCCGCAGGGCCCGCAGAGAACAGGAGAGACCGATGTCCGCACGCCTGCACCGAGCCCTGGATGGGGTCTGCCGCCCGGACGAGTCCGGGCAGTGCCGGTTCCAGGCCGGCAACGGCCGGCTCAGGGCTGGACGAGGCCGGCGCGGAAGGCGCTGACCACGGCCTGTACGCGGTCCCGGGCCTGCAGCTTGGCGAGCACCCGCCCCACGTGGGTCTTCACGGTGGCCTCGGAAAGCACCAGCTCCGCGGCGATCTCCATGTTGGACGCCCCCTGCGCCATGAGCACGAGAACCTCGCGCTCGCGCGGGGTGAGGGTCTCGATCGCCTGCCGCTCCACGGCCCCGTGCTCGTCCACCGCGTGCTCGGCCTGCAGCCGCGGTGCCATGTGCTCCAGCAGCCGGCGGGTGGTGGACGGAGCGATCACCGCGTCGCCCCGGTGGACGGTGCGGATCGCGGCGAGCAGCTCCTCCGGCGGCGCGTCCTTGAGGAGGAATCCGGAGGCGCCGGCCTGGATGGCGTCCAGGGCGTACTCGTCCAGGTCGAAGGTCGTCAGCACCACCACCCGCGGGGCGTCCGGCTTCGCCAGCAGCGCCTCGGTGGCCGCGATGCCGTCCATCTGGGGCATGCGCACGTCCATGAGCACCACGTCCGCGCGGGCCACGGCGGGGGAGCCCACTGCCTCCCGGCCCGTGGAGGCCTCGGCCACCACCTCCAGGTCCGGCTGCGAGCCGATGAGCATGGCCAGCCCGGAGCGGATCAGCTGCTGGTCGTCCACGAGGGCCACACGGATCGGCGCGGCGGCGTCGGCGCGGTCTGCGGCGGAGGTCTGGGGGTCGGTCATCGGCGGTGTCTCATTCGGCTCGGTCCTGTTCGGCTCGGTCTGGTCGGTGGGGTGGTGGGTGGGGCGGTCAGGGGCTGTCCTGAGTGCTCGCCGCGTCGTGTGGCTCGGTGCCTCACTGCGCCTCGTAGGGCAGGCGGGCGCTGACCCGCCAGCCGACCCCGGTGGCCGGCGGACCGGCGTCGAGGGTGCCGCCGAAGAGGCGGGCCCGCTCGGCCATGCCGCGCAGCCCGTTGCCCGTGCCCGCGGTGGCGGCGGAGGCGGCGGCGCCGTGGCCGTCGTCGTCCACGGTCAGCTCGAGCCCCTCGGCGGTCCAGACCAGGGTGACGGCGGCGCGGGCGTCCGGCCCGCCGTGACGCAGCGTGTTCGTCAGGGCCTCTTGGACGATGCGGTAGGCCGCCAGCTCGCCGCCGGCCGGAAGTTCGCGGCGCCGCTCGCCTGTGGTGCAGAGGGCGATCTCCAGGCCGGACAGCCGCAGCGTCTCGGCCAGTTCGTCCAGGTCAGCCAGGGTGGGCTGGGGCCGCAGCAGCGCCCCCGTCCGCCGGCGTCCCGACGACGGCCCCGCATCCCGGCCCTCCGCGCCCGGGTCCGCCTCGGGGTCGGAGTAGGGGAGTCCCGGGAAGGTTCCGGCCTCGGCGGGCGCACGCCGTGCGGTGCCCGCCGGCGAGACAGACGAGGTGGTGCCGTCTGCGGCGGAGGTGCCGGAGGCGTCGTGGGGAGGGGAGGGGGAGCGGAGGACCCCGAGGAGGGCGCGCATCTCCGCCAGGGCGGAACGGCCGGTGCCGCCGATGGTCTCCAGGGCCCGCACGGCGAGCTCGGGCTGCGCGGCGGCGGCGTAGCGGGCCCCGTCCGCCTGGGAGATCATCACCTGCAGGGAGTGGGAGACGATGTCATGCATCTCCCGGGCGATGCGGTTGCGCTCGTCCGCGGCGGCCAGCTCTCGCTCCTGCGCAGCCTGCACCTCCAGCCGGCGGGCGCGGTCCTGCACCGCGCGCAGGGCGATCAGGCGGGTGCGGGCCACGTCCCCGAACGCCCAGGCGGCCAGGACCACGGCCGCGCACGGGATGGCCATGGCTAGGAAGATCACCGCGGACTCGCCGCCGGGCTCGAACGTGGAGAACCGGGCGGCGCGGGAGAACCAGCCGTTCTTCACGCCGTTGGCGACCGCTCCGGCCAGGGCGACGCCCAGGACCGCGAAGGAGCCGCGGCGGCTGAACGTGGCGGCGGCGTGGTGGACGAACATCGGCACCACGAACAGGGACAGCGTGAAGTCCGGGCCGATCACCAGGATCACCAGGCACAGCAGGACGGCCGCGCGGAGTGCCGGGGCCGGGTTCCGGCGGCGGAACGCCCAGGTGGAGACCAGGGCAGCGTCCACGAGGGCGTCCAGCGTGACCAGCCAGGTGGGGCTGTCCGGGACACCGAAGAACCCGCCGGTCGGGGCGAGCATCAGATACGGCACGAGGACGAGGAAGAGCAGCAGCAGCCCGGCCACGAGCGCGTCCGAGGTGAACGGACGCTCCCGATGGAACGCGTCGAGGCGGCGCAGCGGATTCATGGTCCTCAGCGTAGGAGCGGCGGGCGGGGCAGTGCGTCCGACCAGGGTCTGATGTCCGTCCGGATCAGGGCGCGAGCGTGCGCAGCACCTCGGCGGCTGGGACTTCCCGTGCCCTGTGCGCCCCGGTGCCGGCCCAGAGGTGGACGGATTTCAGGTCCATCGCGGCCGCGGCGGCCTTGCGCAGGGCGCCGGTGAGGACGTTGACCTCCGGGTAGGCGGCGGGGGCATCGGAGAACTCGGACATGAAGGGGACGGTCAGCCCGCGGGCGTACCGACCGGTGAAGGCGCGGGTCACGGTGGTGTCCGCGCGCTCGCCGGCGCCTTGGCCCGCGCCCCCGCCGGCGGCCCGGGCCATGCCCACCCGGTGCGCTGCGGACGTCCCGGCCTCCGGGGTGCGCAGGAACGCGGTGCCGGCCTGCACGGCATCTGCCCCGGCCTCCAGCGCCGCCCGCGCCTGCTCGGCGGTGGAGATCCCGCCGGCCGCGAGGAGCGGCACCTCCGGGCACGCGGCCCGCACCGCCCCGACCAGCTGCACCAGCGGCACCGTCCCCGGCTCCGCGGCCGGGTCCAGGGTGCCGCGGTGGCCTCCGGCGTCCGGGCCCTGCACCACCAGCAGCCGCGCCCCGGCCTGCACGGCGGCCCGCGCCTCCGCTACGTCTGTCACCGTGACACCGGGGACGACTCCGGCGTCGGTCAGTCGGGCGAAGACCTGCGGCGCCGGCAGCCCGAACGTGAACGTCACCCACGGCCACGCCTGCTCCTCGGCCAGTGCCAGGAACGCCTCGAACTGTGCACGCTCGGTCGCCGGATCCGGGGTGGCCCCCTCCGCGGAGGGCACCGCCGCACCGTAGTTCTCCGCCACCGGGCGCAGCCGCTCCGCGAACGCCGCCACCGCCTGGAGCCGTGCCGCGGCGGCCCGGCGGTCCCGGGCACGCACCAGTGTGTTGGCGGCGTCCGGGACGAAGAGGTTCACGCCGAGGCGGAGGGGAGCGCCGGCGTCGGACAGGGGCTGCGGAGAGGCCGGGGAGGCGAAGGCTTCCCGGGCGCCGGGGGCGTCTGAAGGCACCGGAGCGCCTGCGGACTCCGGCGTGCCCTCGACCAGCAGTGCGCGGACGGCGTCCACCTCGGCGCGGACAGCCTCCGGGGTCTTCATCCCGCCGGCCAGCACGCCGGAGCCGCCGGCACGGATCGCCGCGGCCACCAGCGCCGGCGTGGACGGGCCGCCGGCCATCGGTGCGACGACCACCGGGACCGGGGCCGCAGCGAGCGTGTCCAGGGCGGGGAGGGCCGCGGCACGGGAGGGGGAGTCGTGGTGCTCGGTCATGGGGACACGGTAGGCCCGGGTGGACGGGACAGGCCACGGGCGCTCGGCCGGGCGTAGCATGGCGCGACTGCGCCGCACCCGTGCCGGCGCCTCGTCCCGTCCCCACCCGACCCGCACCCGTGAGGAGGACCGCCCGTGTTCGCGCTGCTGGCCTGCGTGCCCGTCCTGCTCACGCTGGCCCTGCTGACCCGCCCCCTGCCGGGCTGGGTGGCGCCCGCCGCAGGCACCGCCGCGGCCCTGCTGCTCGGCGCCACCGTTCTCGGCGCGGATGCCGCCGAGCTTGCCGCCCCCTTCGTCCGCGGCTGGCCGATCCTGGTGGAGGTCCTGGCGATCATGGCCGGCGGCATCACCCTCGCCCGCGTCATGGAGCGCGGCGGCGGGCACGCCGCCCTGGGGCGGTGGCTCTCCGGAGGCACCGGGTCCGGCCTGGCCACCGCGCTGATGATGGTCCACGGCGTGGTGCCGTTCCTGGAGTCCGTCACCGGCTTCGGCGTGGGCGTGATCGTGTGCGTGCCGCTGCTGATCTCCCTCGGCTTCACACCGTTCCGCGCCGCCTGCCTGGCCCTGCTCGGCCTGTCCGTGAACCCGTGGGGCTCCATGGCGCCCGGCGCCCTGCTCGGCGCGCAGCTCACCGGCCTGGACTTCCGCGAGTTCGGCATCGCTACGGCGGTCTTCAACGTGGCCCCGGCGGTGGCCGCCGGCGTGGTCACCGCCCTGATCGTGCGCGGCTCCCGCTCGGACCGTCACGACGACGGGCCCCTCCTTCCCCTGCCCGTCCTGCTCGGCCGGTGGGTCCCCGTGGCCGTGGCCTCCGCCCTGGTCTACGCCGGGCTGATCCTCGGGGCCAACACCCTGCTCGGCACCCCGCCGGCCGGTGCGGTGGCCGGCCTGCTCATGTCCCTGGTCTGGCGGGCCCTGATCGGGCGGCGGACCGCCCGCGGTGCCCGTGGACCACGCGGCCCCCTCGCGGCGAGGGACACCCGAGGCGAGGGCGCCGACGGACGGGGAGCGGCCGTCGTCGGGAATGCGGCAGGTGTGCACGGACTGCCGGTGCGCGAGTTGGCCCCCTACCTGATCCTCATGGCCGGCACGATCGCCGGCACGGCCGCGAAGGCGGCCCTCCCGCTGGGCGCACTGGGGCCGTTCGTGCGCTCGCCGGCCACGTGGGCGCTGCTGGGCGCGGCCGTCGGCCTGGCGGTCCTGCACCTGGATGCGGACCGGCGCCGGCTGGTGGGGCAGGAGGTCGTCCGGCTGTGGACGGCCACCGCCATTCCCACCGCCCTGTACATCGCCTTCGGCTACGCCCTGACCGGCGGGGGGCTGGCGGACGTGATGGCCCACGCGCTCGGCGACCTGGGCGGCGTGTTCCTGTGGCTGTCCCCGTTCGTGGCCGGCGTCAGCGGCTACGTCACCGCGTCCACCACCGGGGCGAATGCCATGTTCGCGCCGCTGCAGGCCGGCACCGCGCAGGCGCTGGGCGTCTCGCCGCTGTGGCTGACGGCCATGCACTCCGCGGCGGCGAGCTGGGCGGTGATCGCATCCCCGGCACGCATCGAGCTGGCCTCCCGGCTGGCCGGGGCCGAGCATCGCGAGGACACCCCGGGCCTGCTGCCCACCCGCCGCAACCTGCTGGCCGTCATGGGCCCGACCGTCCTGGCGGTCCTGGCCGTCATGGCCGCCGCCACGGCACTGCTGCTGCCGCGGGCGGGGTGAGGGGTCCCGGACTCCCCACTTTCGTCGGTCCCAGGTCCCCCTGTGGCGCGCCTAGGCTGGAGCCCATGATCACGGTGATGGTGGTGGACGACCAGGAGCTCATGCGCACGGCACTGGAGCACTTCGTCTCGCTCGCGGAGGACATGCAGGCGGTGCCCGGCGCGGCCGATGGCGCCGAGGCCGTGAAGCGCCTGCGGCAGGCCGGCCCCGGAGACCGCCCGGACGTGGTGCTCATGGACATGCAGATGCCCGTGATGGACGGCGTCGCCGCCACCGCGGCCCTCTCCGCGGAGTTCTCGGACGTCAGCGTCCTGGCCATCACCACCTTCTCCTCCGAGCAGTACCTGGTCCCCGCCCTCCGCGCAGGGGCCGCCGGCTACCTGGTGAAGGACGCCCCGCCGGACGAGGTGGTGGAGGCCATCCGCAAGGTTCATGCCGGGGACGCCGCCTTCTCCGCCGGGGTGGCCCGGGACCTGATCGACGCCGTCACCGCCGCCGGCCCGGACCCCTCCGAGGCCAAGGGGCCGGCCGAGCCGCTGGAGGACTTCGAGCGCCTCACCGCCCGTGAGCTGGACGTGGTGCGCGAGCTGGCGCACGGCTCGTCCAACGCAGAGATCGCCGCCGCGCTGTTCCTGGCCGAGGCCACCGTGAAGTCCCACCTCGGCCGCGTCATGGAGAAGTGGGGCGTCCGGGACCGCGTGCAGGTCCTCATCCGCGCCGCCCGCGCCGGGCTGGTCGAGATCGGATGACCGTCCCCACGCCGGGCCCGTCTGCGGACCCCACCGCCGGCGGGGCCCCCCTCCCGACGACGGCCCCCTCCTACGCCGAGCACCTCGCCGGCGCCTCGGCGGCCTCCGGCGGCGACGGCCGTGCCGGACGCGCACGGCGCGGCAGCCGCCGGGTCGCGCGTCCGCAACACTCCGCCCCCGCCCCGGCATCGAAGCTGCCGCGGTGGCTGCAGGCGGAGCCGGTGCGCCGCTGGATCCGGATCACCGTGATCGTCGTGTGCCTGCTGACGATGGGCGTGGACCTGGTGACCACGGTCCTGCACCAGGTGTGGGGCATCGGCCAGGACAGTGCGTCCCTGGCCGAGGAGCTGGAGATCGACCCCGCGGAGCTCGAGCCGGTGATCAGCCCCTACGCGGACATGATCATCAACTGGGCCCCGCAGGTGCTGACGATCATGCTCATGCTGCAGCCCAGCGTGGGCGCGCTGCTGGCCCTGCTGTACATGGCGCTGATCCTGGCACTGTCCACGCAGGTGGACAACCCGCTCGTGGACGTGTTCCTGGCCTACTCCGGCGCGGTGTTCGTGGCGCCGGTGGTGGCCCGCTACTCGGGCCGGCGCTTCGCGGTGGGCATCGGTCTGGCGTACCTGGCGCTCGTGGGCGTCGGCATCGCGGTGTCGCCGTGGGACCCGGCGGGCATCGACATGACGATCCTGACGGCGATGGCCGTGGTCACCACCATCCCCGCCCTGGTGATCCGCCGGGCCCGGCTGCGGGCGCGTGCCCAGCAGGCGGAGCTGGAGGAGGCGGCCAGCCGGGAACGGCAGGCCGCCGAGGAGGAGCGGCAGCGCATCGCCGCCGAGCTGCATGACGTGGTGGCGCACGGGCTGACGATCATCTCCATGCAGGCGTCCATGCTCCAGACCACCGACGACCCTGCCCGCCGCCGCGACTCCGAGCAGGCGATCGAGCAGGCCGCCCGCCAGTCCCTGGTGGACCTGCGTCGCATGCTCACCGCCCTGCGCGGCACGGACCGCAACGCGGACACCGTGGGTGCGGACGGGGTCCAGGACCTGTGCGCGCGGATCGAGGGGTTCGCCGGCCAGCTCGAGGACGCCGGGTTCACGGTGCAGCGGGACCTGCAGGACCTGGAGGACCTGCCGCCGTCCATGGAGTTCACGGTGCTGCGCCTGCTCCAGGAGGCCACCACGAACATCCTCAAGCACGCCGAGCCCGGCGGGACGGTGGTGCTGCACTCGGCCCTGCATGAGGAGCACCTGGACCTGGAGGTCTCCAGCCCCCTGGCCACCGTGTGCGCCGAGTCCGGGCCGGGAGAGGGGCCCGCGCCGGGCCGACGCCGCCGCTCGGTGCCCTCGGGGTTCGGCCTCGCCGGCATGCACGAGCGTGTCGCCGTGTTCGGCGGGCGCCTGCTCACGGGCCCGGACCTGGACACCGGTCTCGGCCCCCGCTGGGTCGTCAACGCGGAGCTGCCGACCCGTTGAGGCGAGCCGTCCTGGCGGAGGCAGGCGGCCGTCGTCGCGAACCTCGCCCGGAAGCCTGACGACGGCCCCACGACGAGGCCCCCGACGCACTGAGTGCATCGGGGGCCCTCGGACATGCCCGGGGCGTCAGTCGTGGAGCGGGACGGTCACCTCGGCGCCGGGCTCGAGTGTGATCTCCCGGCCGGCCACGAGCATGTCCACCGGACGGATCATGCCCTCCTGTGCGGAGACCGTGACCTCCTGCTGGGTCATGTGGATCTTGATCGGCTGTTCGCGGTACCGGATGGTGAACGTGGCGCCCGGCAGCTGACGCGGCAGCACCGGGTTGACCTTCACCACCTCGTCACGGGTCTCCAGGCCCGCGTAGCAGCGGATCACGGTGTCCACGGTGCCGGCCATCAGGCCCAGGTGGATGCCCTCGCGGGTGGTGCCGCCCTGGGTGTCCGAGAGGTCGGACTCCAGGGCTTCGGTGAACAGGTCCCAGGAGGTGTCCGGGTCGGTGCGGGCGGTCACCCACGCGTGCACCAGACGGGACAGCGTGGAGCCGTGGGTCGAGCGGGCGGCGTAGTACTCCACGGTGCGGGCGAAGTTCTCCCGCGGCAGCTCGTACCCCATGGTCTGCAGGATGTCGTCCAGCTCCTCGGCGCTGAACAGGTACGTCAGCATCAGGGCGTCGGCCTGCTTGGAGAGCTTGTACCGGTTGGTGGCGTCGCCCTCGGCCTGCAGGATCAGGTCCATGCGGCCGATGTTGCCGTATTTGGCGCGGTAGCCGTCCCAGTCGAACTCGAGCAGGTCCTGGTAGCCCTCGAACTGGGCCAGGATGCCGGACTCCTCACCCTCGGTGAAGAACGGCACGGTGAGGCGGGAGGCCACGTCCTCCCAGTGCTCGATCTCCTCCTCGGAGATCTCCATCATCTCCGTGAACGGCTCGTCCAGGGTGTCCAGCCAGCGGACCAGCTCCGCGGTGCGGGTCAGCAGCCAGGACGTCAGCACGTTGGTGTACGCGTTGTTCCGCAGGCCGGAGCCCGGGGTCTCCGGGTAGCCGTCGTGGAACTCGTCCGGCCCCATCACGCCGTGGATCTCGTAGCGGCCGGTGTCCTCGTTCCTCAGGGTCATGGACGTGAAGAAGCGGGAGATCTCCACCAGCATCTCCGCGGCGTAGTCCTGGATGAAGGACTGGTCCTGGGTGATCTCGATGTAGCGCAGCACCGAATACGCCACGTCCAGGGAGACGTGCCGCTGGTTGTGGGAGTTGTCCGGCATCCACATCTGGGAGCGCGGGTTCCACAGCTCGGTGGGGGTCTCCTCACGGCCGTCCGAGCCGCCCTGCCACGGGTACATGGCGCCGGCCCAGCCCTCGGCGCGGGCGTTGGCGCGGGCCTCGTTCAAGCGGCGGTAGCGGTACATCAGCAGGCCGCGGGTGATCTCCGGACGGCGCAGCGTGAGCATCGGGAAGATGTAGATCTCGTCCCAGAAGATGTGGCCGCGGTAGCCCTCGCCGTGCAGGCCGCGGGCGCCCACGGTGGCGTCCAGGTCACGCCGCTTGCCGTAGGCGCACTGCAGCACGTGGAAGGTGTGCAGGTTCAGGGCCAGCTGCTGGCGCAGGGACGCGCCGTCCTTGCCCATTTCTGCGGCCGACCCCACGGAGCGTGAGACGCCCGCGGTGAACTCCGGGTTCTGGAACTCCTGCCCCGGGGCCAGCTGTGCGGTGGACCGGCGCTGGTGGGCGTACTGCTCGGCCAGGTCGATGCGCACGGCGAAGCGGTCCCAGTTCTGGCCCCAGCGCTGCTCGTGCACGGTCAGCAGGTTCCGGAAGCCCGCCGAGCGCTGCAGCGTCTTGACCGCGGACTCGGCGGCGGAGGACTGGGCGTGGTCATGGGTGTTCGCCACGGAGGCGGTCTTCTCCAGCACCAGTGGCACGCCCTGCTCCAGGTGCAGCTCGATGTCCTGGCCGGCCACCAGGTCCGAGCAGTCGTCCAGGGCACGGCGGATGGGCTGGGTGTGGCCCACCGGCGCCACCTGGCGGGTGCGGGCGGCCATGGCGATGTGGATGTCCGACTGGCTGGTGCGGGTCTCCAGCAGCACGGTCTCCCCGTCCACCTCGCGGGCCTGGACGGGGCGCAGGTGGCGATTGGCCAGGGTGCGGTCGTCCGAGACGTTCAGGTTGGCCACGCGACCGTCGATCATCGAGCGGACACACACCGCGCCGGACCAGTTCTCCGCGGTCACGGTGAACTCGAGGGCGGCGATGTGGCGGTTGGCCAGGGACTGGAACTGGCGGGTGTGCACCGTGGTGCGGCGGCCCTGCGCGTCCTCGAACAGCATGGTGCGGGAGAGGACGCCGCGACGCAGGTCCATCTCCTGGGAGAAGTCCAGCATGGTCTCCTCGCCCGGCAGCAGCGGCCTCCCGCCCTCCGGGGTGACCACCAGCGGGGTCCAGTCCTGGATGTTCACCATGTGCTCGGTGTCCACGGACTTGCCCTGGACCTGCGAGGTCAGGCGGTTGAACACGCCGGCCATGTAGGAGCCGGGGTAGTGCACGGAGGAGATCCGGGTGCCCGGGATGGAGCCGCGCGTGCCCCAGTAGCCGTTCGCCAGGGTGCAGAGCACCTCGCGGGTGCCCTCGGAGGCCGGGTCGAAGTGGTCCCAGCGCAGCACCCAGGCCGCGTCGAACGGGGCGGCGGTGCGCTTCTCCAGCTGCAGGGAGCCGAAGTCCTCCACCACCAGGTGCGCCCCGGCGTCCTTCAGGCGGGCCTTGCCGAGCTCCGGCTCGCGGTCCACGCCCACCACCAGTCCGAAGCGGCCGTCCGCGGCGGCCTTCACGCCGGACACGGCGTCCTCGAGGACCATGGCGTCCGCCGGGTCCACGCCGAGGATGCGGGCGGCCTCCCAGAACATCGCCGGGTGCGGCTTGCCGGGCAGGTTCTTCTCCACGGCGGTGTGGCCGTCCACGATCACCGGGAAGTGGTCCAGCACGGCGCCGGCGGTGAGCACGGCACGGGAGTTCTTGGAGGAGGTCACCAGCGCCACCGGCACGCCCTTGCGGTGCAGGTTCTCCAGCAGCTGGACCGCCTCGGGGAACACGCGGGCGCCGTCCCGGGCCAGCACGGCCTCGAAGAAGCCCTGTTTGCGCTCGGCCAGGGCCTGGACGGTGAGCTCCGCGTTCGGTCCGGCGGCGTCGTTGCCCGGGGTGCCAGCCTCCGGCACGGTCAGGCCGCGCGAGGCGAAGAACGAGCGCACTCCGTCCTCGCGGGGCCGGCCGTCCACGTGGTGCAGGTAATCCGCGTTCAGGTCGAACTCGCGCAGCGCCGCGGGGTCGGCGGCCACGGCGTCCGCGTTCTCCGGCAGCTGCCCCACGGCGGGCAAGGACTGGTCGAACAGCTCCTTCCACGCCTTCGCGTGGACGGACGCGGTGTCCGTGATGACGCCGTCCATGTCGAAGATGACGGCACGGTAGCGGCGCAGGCGGTGGCGGCGGGCATTGCGGTCCTCGGCGGGGGCGGGGGTGAGGTGCTGGGTCTGCATAGGCGTGAGGCGGGCCTTCGCGTCGGAGGTGAGGGGCCGTCGGGCCATCGTGCCGGCCCCGCGGCAGGGATCTGCACCAGCCTAGAACGCATGTGCCCGCCGATGTCACCACTTTCCCTACGCACCGGCGGTGAATCGGGCCACGCAGGCGGGTTGGGCGGAGCCCGGGGCGCCGAGCCAGAAGGTGTGGCGGTCATCCTGCACCGAACCAGAGGGTCTGGTCACTTGAGGGCGGCGTGAAGTGGCCATTCCTTCTGGTTCGCGGGGAGGAACCCCCCGCTCTCTCTGGTCCACGGCGCCCCCGTCAGCGTCACGGGCCCCATCGGCGACCGCCCCCACCGTGCATCCGTCCGTTCTCCGCAGCCCGCTGAGCGGCCGCCCAGCCGCCCGGCCACCTTCGTGAACAGCTACGAGAACCCAGGGTGTTCCACTAGGGTGTCCTTCATCACTCTCTGCACCCGTGCTCCGCACACACGTCCCACAGAATGAGGTCACACGATGAACTCCCTCGTGCTCGCGCTGGTCGGCGTCGCGATGATCGTCGCCGGCTATCTGCTGTACTCACGCTTCTTGGCCAAGAAGGTGTACGGGCTGGACCCGGACTACACCACGCCGGCCCACCGCTATGAGGACGGGGTCGACTTCGTCCCCACCAACAAGCTGGTCCTCTGGGGCCACCACTTCACGTCCGTGGCCGGGGCGGCACCCATCGTGGGCCCGGCGGTGGCCGTGATCTGGGGCTGGGGCCCGGCCTTCCTCTGGGTGACGCTCGGCACCGTCTTCTTCGCGGGCATGCACGACCTCGGTGCCCTCTGGGCCTCGGGCCGCAACAAGGCACAGTCCATCGGCACGCTCTCGGGCAAGTACATCGGCCGGCACGGACGCAACCTGTTCCTCGTGGTGATCTTCCTGCTGCTGCTCATGGTGAACGCCGCGTTCGCCGTGGTGATCTCCAACCTGTTGGTCTCCACTCCCACCGCGGTCATCCCCACCTGGGGAGCGATCGTGGTGGCGCTGCTGATCGGCCAGGCCATCTACCGGTTCAAGTGGAACCTGCCGCTGGTCTCTGTGGTGGGCGTGGTGGCGCTGTACGGCCTCATGCTGCTTGGCGACCGCTTCCCGATCGTCTTGCCGGAGACCATCCTCGGGCTCTCGACCAACGCCTTCTGGATCCTCGTCCTCTTCGTCTACGCGGGCATCGCGTCCATGCTGCCGGTGTGGATGCTGCTGCAGCCGCGTGACTACATCAACGGCCTGCAGCTGTTCATCGGCCTCGGCATCCTCTACGGCTCAATCCTCGTCTCCTCGCCCACCGTGGTGGCGCCGTTCTACAACGAGAACGTCCCGGAGGGCACCCCGGGCATCATGCCGCTGCTGTTCGTGACCATCGCCTGCGGTGCGATCTCCGGCTTCCACGGCATCGTCTCCTCCGGCACCTCCTCCAAGCAGATCGCGAAGGAGACGGACGCCCGGTTCGTCGGCTACTTCGGCGCCGTCGGCGAGGGTCTGCTGTCGCTCGGCACCATCATCGCGGTGACCGCCGGCTTCCGTTCCCTCGCGGACTGGGAGGAGGTCTACTCGGCCTTCGGACAGGGCGGGGTGGAGGCATTCGTCACCGCCGGCGGCCAGATCCTCAACACCGGACTGGGCATCCCCACCGGCCTGTCCTCCACGATCCTCGCGACCATGGCCGTGCTGTTCGCTGCCACCACCATGGACACCGGTGTGCGCCTGCAGCGCTTCGTGGTGGCGGAGATCGGCGGGATCATGGGCCTGAAGCTGGGGACCCTTGTCTCCACGCTGATCGTGCTGGCCGTGACCATGGGCCTGGCCTTCGGCGCCGGCGCGGACGGCTCCGGCGGCATGGTCATCTGGCCCCTGTTCGGCACCACCAACCAGCTGATGGCCGCGCTGACGCTGTCCATCGTGTGCGTCATCCTGCTGCGCCTGCGGCGTCCGTTCCTGCCGGTGCTGATCCCGCTGGTGTTCGTGGCCTTCGTGTCCGTGTACGCGCTGTTCGTGCAGCTGGCGCAGTTCTGGAACGCGCAGAACTGGCTGCTCCTGGTCCTGGACGTGATCATCCTGGTCAGCGCGCTTTGGGTGCTCGTCACCGCCTTCGCCGCGATGGCCCGGGCCCGCAGGGCCCCGGCCGTCACCCCGGAGGAGGACGAGGCCATAGACGCCGAGCACGCCGTGGAGCCCTCCGGCGGCCGCCGCGGCTG
Organism: Micrococcus luteus; assembly: GCA_047414615.1. Classification (GTDB taxonomy): domain Bacteria; phylum Actinomycetota; class Actinomycetes; order Actinomycetales; family Micrococcaceae; genus Micrococcus; species Micrococcus luteus_B. The sequence continues at coordinate 2,008,427 of CP179711.1, read as the reverse complement.
ACCCGGGGAGTCCGGCATGGGGGTCGGGGAACGCCTGAGGGCGCTCTCGGAGGGGCTGACCGCGTTCTACGCAGGCCCCTACCGGGCCACCTTCGCGCGCGCCCGCCGGGACGAGGAGGACCTGTTCATGATGATGGTCTTCTCAGACGCCCTCGGCGTGCCCAACCCCGCCGCCTACTACACGGTGGAGCTGCTGCCCGTGGTCTATGAGCGGTTCCACGAGTGGCATCGGCGGATGGGCATGGAGCGCTCCCCGCTGGACACCATGGGCTGCTGCTGAGCGGCGTCCTGGTCCCCGCCCCGTGCCGAACCAGAGACTTCGGCCGGTTCGCGGGGCCCTGAACCAGCCGAAGTCTCTGGCTCGGTGAAGGAAGGACATCGGATGGACTTCACAACGACGGACCCGCACCTGAGCGCGCACCTCGCCTCCCGTCGGGTCGTCTTCTTCGGCGGCAAGGGCGGCGTCGGCAAGACGACGATCGCCTCCGCGACCGCCGCGGCGCTCGCCGCCACCGGGCGGCGCGTGCTCGTGGTCTCCACGGACCCCGCGCACAACCTCGGCCACCTGTGGGACGTCGAGGTGGGGGACACGGAGACGGACCTGCTGACCACCCAGGGCGGGGGAGCCGTCGTCGGGGTGGAGGTGGACCCGGACGCGGTGGCGGCACGGCACCTGGACGCCGTGAAGGAGACGGTGCGGGGCCTGATGCCGGAGCACCTCCACAAGGAGGTGGACCGGTACTTCCGGCTCGCCGCGGCCTCTCCTGGCACCCACGAGGCGGCGCTGCTGGAGCGGATCTCCCGGATCGCGCTCGAGGCGCAGGAGCGGTTCGACGCAGTCCTGTTCGACACGGCCCCCACCGGCCACACCGCGCGGCTGCTCGAGCTGCCCACCCTCATGGGCGCCTGGACGGACGGGCTGCTGCAGCGGCGGGACCGGACGGAGAAGTACGCGGACGCGATGCGCGGCCTGGACGGAAGGCGGGGACTCGAGGGGCCGCGGACCGCACAGGAACGGCGTGACCTGCGCATCCGCGAGGTGCTCACCGAGCGGCGCCGGATCTTCGCGGACATGGAGGCCCTGCTGACGGACGCGGACCGGTGTGCGTTCGTCCCCGTGCTCACCGCCGAACGGATGCCCGTGCTGGAGACCGTGCAGCTGTGCCGCCGCCTCGCCGAGGACCGGATCGCCGTGGCGGCCCTGGTGGTGAACCGCCGCTCGCCCGAGGACGCGGGTCAGGCCCTCGCTGCGCGTGCGGCCGCAGAGGCCGGGCACGTGGAGGAGCTGGTGCGGCAGGTGCCGGACGTGCCCGTGGTGCAGGTGCCCTGGGTGGATGGGGAGCCCACCGGGGCCGCGGCCGTACAGGCGATCGGAGGGCTGCTGGGCTAGGGAGCGTGCGCCGACCTGCGCGTTCCATGGATGATGCGAATCGGCCGCGCGCCGCTGTCTACGCTGACTCCCATGCCAGCCCGCCCCGACGTCGTCACGATGCGTCCCGCACACCGCTCTTCGGACAACCGCGGGACGATCCTCAGCGCAGCCCGCCGGGCGTTCTCCCGCCACGGCTACCGGCGCCGGTACCGGGCCACACGGCCCCGGAGATCGGGTCGGCTCAGCGCCGGCGCAGCAGGACGAGCGTCTCGGCGTGGGCGGTCTGCGGGAACATGTCGAACACCCGGGCCCGGGCGAGCCGGTAGGACGGCATCCGCTCCAGGTCCTGCGCAAGGGTCCTGGCGTTGCAGCTCGAATAGAGCACCAGCGGGACCGCGGAGGCCTCGAGCGCGGCGGTGAGCTCCTCGCCGATTCCGCGCCGGGGCGGGTTCACCACCACCAGGTCCGGTGTCTCGAAGGGCGGCGCGCCGCCGCCTGCGGCGGCAGTGGCCGGCCCGGCCGCCGAACTCGACGGCTCCGCGAGCGACAGCGCTCCGGTGGCGTCGCCGGCGTCGAACCGCACACGGTCGGCCACACCGAGCTCCCGGGCGGTCGTGCGGGCCGCCGCGATCGCCTCCACGGAGACCTCCTGCCCCCACACCTGCCGGTCCGCGCCAGCCAGGTGGAACGCGAACCCGCCGACCCCGCAGTACAGGTCCCAGACGCGGCGCACGTCCACGGCGTCATCCCCGTGGGCGTCCGTCCCGACCTCGTCCACCCAGCGCGCGGCGGTGGCGTAGAGGGCGGAGGTCACCGCGGTGTTGGTCTGGAAGAACCCCTGAGGGCGCAGGCGCAGGCCGATCCCGTTGATGCGCATGGTCAGCGTCTCGTCCCCGGCGAGGTGGATCTCCTGCTCGCCCTCAGGCAGCGCCACATGCCGCGGCAGCAGGTTCGCCGTCACGACGACGGCCGGGACGCCTTCTGCGGCCAGCTCGCCGCGCAGCGTGGGCACGTCGGCGCGCAGCGCGGCGAGCTGCGCGGGGGAGCGCAGGACGAAGCGGACCATGCACTCGGCGTCCGGGGACAGGGTGACGATCACATTCTTCAGCTCGCCGGTGCGCGCGGAGACGTCGTAGGGAGTCAGTCCGGCGCGGGTGATGCAGCGCGCCACCGCGGCGAACACGGTCTGCATCCCCGGCAGGTAGAGGCCGCAGTCGCGCAGGTCGTGGCCGGTGCCGTCGTGGTGCTTCGGGTGCTGGCCCGGGTCCAGGATGCCGAGCTTCGGGGCGGCGGCCGTGCCGGTCACCACGAGCTTGGCCTTGTTCCGGAACCCGGACTCGGCCGACGCGAACGGCCCCTCCCAGCGGGTCCCCGCGTCCGTGTGGGCCGCGAGCAGGCCGCGGACCTCCGCGTCCGCCCGGGCCAGCTGGTCCGCGTAGGGCACGCCCATCAGGGCGCAGGAGCGGCACCGGCCGGCGTCGAAGTGGGGGCACTGCATGGGGCTGGGATCCCTGTCCGTTCGGTGGATGCTCCGTGCGCTTGCGCGGGACGGGCGGTCAGTACTCGGTGGCGGCGCGCAGGTCGGGGCGGTCGAGACGGTCGGCCAGCCGGGTCAGCGCGAGCTCCCCGGCGTTTGCCAGCTCCGGGTCCACGTCCATCACGAGCGAGTTCAGGGTCGGCACCGCCAGTTCCAGGTCCCGGGCATCGGCGAGCTCGCCCAGCGCTGTCGCGGCCGCGGCGCGGACCTCGGGAGAGGCGTCTCCGCACCGCTCGTGCACCGCGGCGGCCAGCTCCCTGTCCGCCGCCCGCTCCGCCCGCAGCTCCTCCGCCCGGACGGAGAGCACGGTCAGGGCCGCGGTACGCACCTCGGCGTCCTCGTGGTCGAGCCCCTCACGCACCGCGGGCAGGGCGGTGCGGTGCCACACGCCGGTGAGCACGAGGGCGCCGGTGGCGGCCGTGCTGAAGTGCTCGCCGTCGCCGGCCAGCGTGCCCACCACACCGGAGGTGACGTCCTCCACGGTGGTGCGGCCGGTCAGCATGCGGACGGCCGCCGAGGCCACGGGCCCGGCACCGTGTGCGGCCACGGCCTGGTCCACGCGCGCCTGCAGGCGCCGCAGCGGAGTGTCCGGCTCGGCGGGGAGGTCCACCGGCTCCATGGGGGACTTGGGGTGCTGTCCGGGGGTGCTCATGTCCTCCATTGTCGCGCGTTGGGAGCGCGGACCCGAGCCGTCGGCACGGTGCGGCGGACCGGCGGAGGGCAGCGGCCGTCGTCGGGACGCCGGCGGGGCGTCATGACGTGATGTGCAGCACATTTCTGCCACTGGCGGATGATAGATTTCGAGACATGCATGTGCGCGGAGCCCTGTCCCTGGAGTTCACGGCGGAGGGCTTCGGCCACCCGTCGGGCACGGTGGACGCCGGAACCGTCATCACGTGGATCGACAAGGCCGGCTACGCGGTCGCCGCGAGCTGGGCCGGCACCTACGTGCGGGCCTCCTACGTGGGGAACATGCAGTTCCAGAACCCCGTGCCGGTGGACACCCGCGCCGTGGTCCAGGCCCGCGTGGTGCACACGGACGGCCCCTACGTCCATGTCCAGGCCCGGCTGATCATGCCCGCCCGCGAGGCCGACGGCGGCGGACCCCTGGTCTGCACCGAGTGCATCCTCGTCTACGCGGCCGAGGAGGACGGGCGCCTCGTGGACGCCCCCGTCTGGGTGCCGCAGACCGAGGGGCAGCGGGAGCGGGACGAGCAGGCCAACAGCGCCAAGGTCGTCCGCACCACCATCGAGCAGGGCATGAACTCGCTGCCGTTCCCGGAGGAGGTCGGCCCCAACGACGAGCTCGTGCGGCTGTGCTTCATCGCCGGGCAGGGGGAGACCACCATCGGCTCCACCGTGCAGGCCTCCGCGATCATGCGCTGGATCGACGAGGCCGCCGGAGTGTGCGCCGCCCGCTGGTCCGGCTCGGAGAACGTGGTGGCGGCCTTCGCCGGTGGCGTGCGCTTCCTGGCGAACATCGAGGCCGGCGACGTGGTCACCGTAGACGCCCTGCTGGTGCACACCTCGCCGCGCGCCATGCACGTGGCTCTGCGCGTCTACGCAGCCCGCCGCCACGAGCGCGGCGCCAAGATCGTGGCGCACTCGCTGGCCGTCATGGTGGTCCCGGACGACGGCCGCGCCCAGCCCGTCCGCCAGTGGGAGCCCGAGTCCGAGTGGTCCGCCTCCCTTGAGTCCGCCGCCGTGGAGCTCGTGATGCTGCGCTCCGCCGCCGGCGCCACCTGGACCTCCTCGCCGCGCGCCGGCTGACCGGGGTGCGCCGCCGCGACCAGGCGAGGCGGCTCGACCAGACGCACCGCCGCGTCGGTCACTAGACTCGGCACATGGCTGGACTCTCCCCCTTCGGCTCCGTATCTGCGCTCCGTCCGTTCGTACGGAGGGGCGCCCTGGCCGCGCTCGCCGCCGTGACGGTGGTCCCGGGCGGTGTGGCCGCGGGCCTGACCGCCGTGGACATGGTCAAGCGCAAGGGCAGGAAGGCCCGGCCGGCCGAACGCCCCGGCACCTACTCCGCCACCGTGGGGGAGTCCGAGCTGACGATCTTCACCTCCGGCGAGGACCTTTACGCGGACATGATCGACGAGATCGATGCGGCCGAGCACACGGTGAAGCTGGCGACGTTCATCTGGAAGGGCGACCGCACTGGCCACCGGTTCGTCGAGGCCTGCAATCGTGCCGCCGAGCGCGGGGTGGCGGTCTGGGTCTCCTACGACGGCTTCGCCAACATGGTGGTGCCAGCGTCCTTCTACCAGCAGTTCTCGGACAAGGTGAGGGTGTTCCGACTGCCGGCGTTCGCTCGCCCCTACTGGCGTGGCATCGTCCGGTACACGGGCTTCAACCACTCCAAGATCCTGGTGATCGACGGTCGCGTGGGGTACATCGGCGGCTTCAACATCGGCGACGACTACGCCCACCTCTGGCGCGACACCCACGTCAAGGAGGTCGGCCCCGCCGTCTGGGGGCTGGACCACGCGATCGCCACCGTGTGGAACGCCGCCCACGGCCCGGACGAGCAGATGGAGTGGTTCCCGCCTGGCTCCTGGGACCAGCGGGTCACCGTCTCCTCCAACCTGCCGGTGCAGCTGGTGTACCCCATCCGCGGCACCTACCTGAACGCCATCGAGCGCGCCCGCAGCCGCATCCGCATCTCCACGCCGTACTTCATCCCGGACCAGCAGGTGCTGGCCGCCCTGAAGGCCGCCGCCCAGAGGGGTGTGGACGTGCAGGTGATGGTGCCTCGGGACTCCAACCACATCGTGGCGGACTGGGCCTCGCGCGGGTTCGTCGCGGAGATGCTGGAGGCCGGCATCCACATCCTGCTGTACAAGGCCGGCATGATCCATGCGAAGACCGCCACCATCGACGGCCAGTGGTCCACGGTGGGCACCGCGAACATCGACCGCCTCTCCCTGGGCTACAACTACGAGACCAATCTCGAGGTGGTGGACCCGGACTTCGCCGCCCGCATGGAGGAGATCTTCGCCGCGGACAGCGAGCACTGCACGACCGTGAACCCGCACCGCTGGCGTGAGCGGCACAAGGGCGCACAGGTCATCGAGGCGCTCATCGCGCCGCTGCGCCCGCTGCTCTGAGCCCCTCCCGCCGCGCGCCGGCCGCCGGGCAGCTGCGTCGTGGGCACGGCGTCCGGGGGTGAGCGGTTGGACGACTGCTGTGGCCTTCCTTCCAACTCACGCAGAACTGCGGCGCCGCCCTGCGGTGCGGCGTACAGTGCAGAGGAGGCCGTCACCGGCCCCCGCCTCCGCGGGCCTGGGCCCGGGCCGGCACCGATCGTCCCCCGACTCCCACCGTGAGGACTCCATGACTCTGCGCCCTGCGACCACCGGAACCGTGTTCACCGGCACCGCCCTCGCCGCCGCGCTGCTGCTCACCGGCTGCGGCGCCGGCCAGGACGCCCCGGCCGAGGACTCGTCTGCCGAGGCCGCCGCCTCCAGCACGTCCGCCCCGGCCCCCGCCTCCGCCACGCAGAGCAGGTCCGAGGAGTCGTCCGAGTCCCCGGAGGCGTCGGCGGATCGCTCGGAATCGGCCGCTGCCGAGGAGTCCGAGTCCAGCGGCCCGTCCGCCGAGGAGTCGGCCTCCGCGCCGGCTCCGACGAGTTCGGCTGCGCCCACCACGCAGGCCCCGACCACCCAGGCGCCGGCGCCGAGCTCCTCCTGGACCCCGGCCCCCTCGTCCTCGGCTGCCCCGACCACCCAGGCGCCGAGCACGTCGAAGGCGCCCGCGCCCAGCACCCAGGCGCCGGCGCCCTCCACGAAGGCGGCCGCCCCGTCCACCGAGGCGTCGGCACCGGCCCCGTCCACGTCGGCCGCACCGCAGCCCGACCCCACCACGCAGGCTCCCGCCCCCGCGCCCACCACGCAGGCTCCCGCCCCGGCGCCCACCACGCAGGCCGCCCCGAAGCCGCCGACCACATCCGCGCCGACCATCCAGGCTTCGACGGCCGACGGCAATGACTACCTGTACTTCGAGACGCAGGACGGCGTCCTGTGCGACATGTACAAGTACTACGTGGAGTGCGAGACCTCCCCGGAGGGTGAGTTCATGCGTGCCCGTGTGCTGAACACCGGCCCCGCCACCCTCTTCACACCCTCGGGCTACATGGGCGGCGCCGAGGGGCTGGACACCCACACCCTCGTGCCCGGCCAGGCCGCCCGGCTCAACGAGTTCCTCTGCACGGCCGGCTCCACCGGTGTCACCTGCCGGAACGAGAACACCGGTGCGTCCATGACCGTGGGCCGCGACATCTCGCTCGGCTCCGGCGGCTGAGCCGCCCGCCCCCGTCCCCCGACGACGGCCGCTCACCTTCCGGTGGGCGGCCGTCGTCGTGCTGTGGGCGGCTCTAGCCGTGGTGATCGGCGCCTTTCATGTGGCGTCGACACCGGAACTTGCATACCCCGGGGGGTATGCAAGTAGAGTGGCGGCCATATACCCCAGGGGGTATCCCGGCGGGGGCGAGGAGCCGCCGTCGGGAAGTCCTGGACCACAGACCGGGCCGCGCGCCGCGGACGGAGACGACCACACAGAAAGGGGCAGCCATGCTGCTCGAGCGCATCTACGACGAGGACCTCGCCCAGGCGAGCTACGTGATCGGCTGCCAGGCGAAGGGGGAGGCGATCGTGGTGGACCCCCGCCGTGACATCCAGGTCTATCTGGACCTTGCCGCCCAGCACGGCATGACCATCACCCACGTGACCGAGACCCACATCCACGCCGACTACCTCTCCGGCACCCGCGAGCTGGCGCACGCCACCGGCGCCCAGATCCACCTCTCCGGCGAGGGCGGCGAGGACTGGACCTACGGCTTCGAGGGCAACCTCCTCATGGACGGGGACACCGTGACGCTCGGCAACATCACCGTGCAGGCCGTGCACACCCCGGGTCACACCCCGGAGCACCTCTCCTTCCTGGTCACCGACGGCGCCTTCGCCGAGGAGCCGGGCTACATGCTCACCGGCGACTTCGTGTTCTCCGGTGACCTCGGGCGCCCGGACCTGCTGGACGAGGCGGCCGGCGGCGTGGACACCCGCTTCGAGGGCGCGCAGCAGCTGTTCCGCTCCCTGCAGGACACGTTCCTGACCCTTCCGGACCACGTGCAGGTCTTCCCGGCGCACGGCGCCGGCTCCGCCTGCGGCAAGGCCCTCGGCGCGCTGCCGTCCACCACGGTCGGCTACGAGCGCAGGAACGCCTGGTGGGCCGAGTACCTGCAGAACGACGACGAGCAGGGCTTCATCGACGAGCTGCTGGACGGCCAGCCGGACGCCCACGCCTACTTCGCCCGCATGAAGCGGCAGAACAGGCAGGGGCCGGCCATCCTCGGCGAGCTGCCCGAGCTCGAGGAGCTGGACGCCGAGGGCGTGCAGAAGGCCCTGGCCTCCGGCGCGGTCATCGCGGACACCCGAGGCGTGGAGGAGATCCTCGCCGGCACCGTCCCGGGTGCGCTGGCCTTCCCGTCTCGCGGCAAGGTCGCCACCCACGCCGGCTGGGCTTACGACCCGGAGAAGGACGACGCAGACATCGTGCTGCTCGCCGAGGACCGCGAGGACGCGGACACGATGCGTGACCACATGATCCGGGTGGGCGTGGACGCCGCCGCCGCCTACGTGCGGACGCTGGACGGACTCGAGCTGGAGCCGGTGCCGAGCATCTCCGCGGCCGAGCTGAAGGTGAAGGTCGCGGCCGGTGAGGCCGGCGGGCCGGACTCGGACGCGGGCGCCGTGCTCGTGGACGTGCGCAACAAGACCGAGTTCTCCGAGGGCACCGTGGCCGACGCCATGCAACTGAACGCCGGCAAGGTGCTCTTCCACCAGGAGGAGCTGCCGAAGGACAAGACCCTGGTGACCTTCTGCCAGTCCGGCCTGCGCAACGTGGTGGCCGCCCAGGCCCTGCGCCGCGCCGGGTTCGACGTCGTCGAGCTCGAGGGCTCCTACGCAGCGTGGGCCGCCAGGGCCTGACCCCCGCGGCCCTGAGCGGGCCGCCTGTGAACCGGTGCGTGCGCCGGGCACATCCCCCTCGGCCCGGCGTCCGTGCCTTCCGACCGGGGCGGGTGTCGTCCTCACCCTCGACGCCCGCCCCGCCCCGCTGATTTCCATGACTCTCCCACCGGAGGAAAAATGACCCCCGTGACCGTGACCCCCGTGAGCCCCGAGGAGCTGCGCTCCCGCCTCGCCGCCGGACGCGACGTCGTCGTCGACGTCCGCACCTCTGCCGAGTTCGCGAAGATGCCGTGGAACAAGGCGGCAGAGCAGCGCCCGGCCGAGGCCGTGATCGGCGATGTCGCCCGGGCCTGCGCGGACTGCGCTCCGGAGGTTGGGGCGGCTGCAGGCGGCGCCCGTGCTGACGCGGCAGGCCGCAGGGAGTCGACGGACTGATGCTCTGGCTGGTCCTGCTCCTGGCGGTGGCCGTCGGCCTCTTCGTGGGGCTGCTGGGTGGCGGCGGTTCCATCCTCACCGTCCCGCTGCTGGCCTACGTGGCCGGGCTGCCGCCGGAGCAGGCGATCGCCGGATCCCTGTTCGTGGTGGCCGTGACCTCGGCGGTGGCGCTGCTGCCGCACGCCCGGCGCGGCGCCGTCCAGTGGCGTGTGGGGGCGGTCTTCGGGGTGTCCTCCATGGCCGGTGCGCTGCTCGGCGGCCTGGTGGGGGCGCGGCTGCCCGGTGCGCTGCTCATGGTCCTGTTCGCCGTGATGATGGTGGCCTCCGCGATCGGCATGATCCGCGGACGGAAGCCGGTGGACCCGGCCACCGCGCCGACGCCGCTGTGGCAGTCCCTGCTGCAGGGCCTGGGGATCGGCGTGGCCGTCGGCATCGTCGGCGCCGGCGGCGGGTTCATGGTGGTCCCGGCGCTGGTGCTGCTGGCGAAGCTGCCCATGGGGCAGGCCGTGGCGACGTCCCTCATGGTGATCGCCATGAACTCCGCGGCCGGACTCGGCGGACACCTCACCGGGACGTCGCTGGACTGGTCCTGGGTGCTGCCCGTGACCGGCGCGGCGGTGGTCGGCGCGCTGGTCGGAGCCCCGCTCACCCACCGGGTGCCGCAGCAGGCGCTGAAGGAAGGCTTCGGCTGGTTCGTCCTGGTGATGGGCGCGTTCGTGCTCGTCCGGGAGGGCCTGGCCCTGCTCGGCTGAGCCGCGCGCCGAGCCAGAAGGTTCGGTCACCTCCCTGCGCCGAGCCAGAAGGTTCGGTCACCTCCCTGCGCCGAGCCAGAAGGTTCGGTCACCTCCCTGCGCCGAGCCAGAAGGTTCGGTCACCTCCCTGCGCCGAGCCAGAAGAATCGGCTGGTTCACGGCCCTTCGAAGTGGCCACTCTCTCTGGTTCGACGGCGAAGATGAGGGGCGTCAGGAGGGTGACCGGCCGCCGTCGTTATACCCTGCCGGGTATCCGATCAGTCTTCGCCGTCCCCGCACACCCCCAAGGAGCCCCCATGCGCACCGCCGATGCCGACACCCAGCGCAAGATCCTCAACCGCCTCAAGCGCGCCCGCGGGCAGCTCGACGCCGTCATCCGCGAGGTCGAGGGCGAGGGCAGCTGCCGCGACGTGGTCACCCAGCTCGCGGCCGTCTCCACGGCCTTGGACCGGACCGGCTTCACGATTGTCTCCTCCGCCATGCAGCACTGCCTCGCGGACCCGGAGAAGGCCGAGAAGGAGGAGAAGCTCACCGTCGAGGAGCTGGAGAAGCTCTTCCTGACCCTGGCCTGAGGGCCGGGGCGGCAGTCAGGCGGCGGTCGGCTTCTTGGGCCAGATCGTGTAGCTGACCGCGTAGATGACGTCGATGCCGAGGATGATGACCAGGATGCTGAACCACTGCCGCAGGGCGTCGGTGCGGGCGGGGTCGTCGACGACGGCGATCATCGCGGCCAGCAGGCCGCCGGCGATGGCGACCGCCAGGAGGGTGAGGAGGACCTCGCCCCAGCAGCGGCGTGTGTAGGCCCATCCGGTGGGGCGCTCGGGCGGGGGGCCGCCGGCGAAGCGCTGGCGGAAGCGGACGTCGGCCCAGCGGATCATGCGTCGGCCGTAGGCCACGGAGACGCCGATGTAGAGGGCGGCCAGGCCGTGGTGCCAGGAGGCGGTGGCCCCGCCGAGCAGGTCGACGGTCACGAGCGCGAGAAGGACCAGGTCGATCACGGGGACGAGGGCGAGCAGGGCTGTGCCCAGGCGGGGGCGGTGCAGCGGGTAGCGGGCGATGAGCCCGGCGAGGATGACCACCCAGAAACCGATTTCGCAGGCGATGATGGCGGCGAGGATCATTGATCATTCCCTCCGTAGGTCCCCGTTTCTGGGTGGCAGCGTACGGGAAGTCATGTGTATGCATCGCCCGAGCGCTGCGGCTATGCGAGCCGGGCCAGCTGAACCCCAGGGGGCAGATGGGCGCTGGCGCGTACGTCGTTATCTTGCGCTGTTGTAAGCCTGTGGTAAGTCTACTGAGGCGGCGGGGGAGTCCGAGGCGTCCTTGTCCATGGCGCCAGTGTGCCCGAGGCGGGGCATCGGTGGGTGCTCCGTGATGTCCGGCACTGGCCTTGACCCTCACGCGACGTCAGGGTGTTCACTCGTGCCCATGGAAGACAGGCAGCTCACGGTCGGCGAGGTCGCCGAGCTCACGGGGGTCACGGTGCGCACCCTGCACCACTACGACCGCCTCGGGCTCGTCCGCCCCGCCCGCACTGCGGCCGGCTACCGCCTCTACGGCCCCGACGACGTCGCGCGGCTCCAGGAGGTGGTCGCCTACCGGCGGCTCGGTTTCGGCCTGGACGAGATCCCCGGCCCGACGACGGACCGTCGCCGCGCGCTGGAACGCCAGCATGAGTACGTGGTCGGCCGGATCGACGAGCTGCAGCGGATGCGGCGCGCGCTCGAGCGGGCGCTCGCCGACGTGGACGAGGATGAGGACGAGAGGGAGGACGCCATGACCGAGGCGGAGAAGAAGGCGCTGTTCACCGACCTGTTCGGCGCCGAGTACGCCGAGGAGTTCGAGGGGTATCAGGCCGAGGCCGAGCAGCGCTGGGGAGACACCGACGCCTGGGCGCAGTCCCAGGAGCGCACCAGGACGTACGGGGCGGAAGACTGGGCGGGCATCAAGGCCGAGTCGGACGAGGTCAACGCGTTGATCGTGGCGGCGATGGCGGCGGGGCAGCCGGCCGACTCAGTGCCGGCCATGGACGCAGCCGAGGCCGCACGCCAGCACATGAGCCGCTGGTTCTTCGACGTCTGCCCGGCCATGCATCGGAACCTGGGGGACATGTACGTGGCGGACCCGCGGTTCGCGAAGACCTACGAGGACCTCGCCCCGGGGCTCACGCAGTACCTGCGGGACGCGATCCACGCGAACGCGGACCGGCAGGAGGGGTGACGGGAGGGCTGACCGTCCACTGCGTCGAACCAGAGGAATCGGCTGCTTGACTGCCGCGGGAAGGGGCCGAAGTCTCTGGTTCGGCGCGGAGGTGTGGGACTCGAATCGGTTGTCTGACACCCTGTTGGGGTCTTCGCCACACGGCCCGGCGCGCGCCCGGCTCGGGTGCACAATGAGGGGTACGGCCTGCGGCGCGCCCGCTCTCGGCTCCACCGCCGCCGGTCGTCGTTCGTTCCCGACCTCCGCCCCGCCCGGCTCCACCCCGTCCATCCCACCGAAGGACTCCCATGCTCTGGACCCTGATGCGCCGCCACCTCACGCCCGCCCTGGGCATGCTGCTGGCGGTGCTCGTCCTGCAGCTGGTCAGCACACTGGCCATGCTGTTCCTGCCCAGCCTGAACGCCCGGATCATCGACGAAGGCGTGGCCCGCGGCGACACCGGCCGGATCTGGGAGCTCGGCGGTGTCATGCTCGGTGTGGCCCTCGTCCAGGTGGCCGCGGCGATCTCAGCGGTGTACTTCGGCGCCAAGGTGTCCATGGGCTTCGGCCGGGACCTGCGCCGGGCGGTCTACACGCGCGTAGACCGGTTCTCCGCGGAGGAGATGGGCCGGTTCGGCGCCGGCACCCTGATCACCCGCGGCACCAACGACGTGAACCAGGTCCAGATGCTCACGCTGATGGCGCTGAACTTCATGGTCACCGCCCCGATCATGGCGGTCGGCGGCATCATCATGGCGGTCCGCGAGGATCCGGGGCTGTCCTGGCTCGTCTGGGTTTCGGTGCCGGTGCTGATCGTGATCGTCGGGCTGATCGCCTCCCGGCTGATGCCGCTGTTCCAGCGCATGCAGACGAACATCGACGCCATCAACACGATGATGCGCGAGCAGATCGCGGGCATCCGCGTGGTGCGCGCCTTCGTCCGTGAGGAGCACGAGGCCGAGCGCTTCACCGGCGCCAACGCGGACATCACCCGCACCTCCGTGGCGATCGGCCGCCTGTTCGTGCTGCTGGGCCCGGTGATCACCATGGTCCTGCACCTGGCGACGGCCGCGGTGCTGTGGTTCGGCGCCGAGCGCGTGGACGCGGGCCAGGTGGAGGTCGGGGCGCTGACGGCGTTCATGCAGTACCTGTTGCAGATCCTGATGTCCGTCATGATGGGCACGTTCATGCTGATGATGCTGCCGCGCGCGCTCATCTCCGCCCGCCGCATCGGCGAGGTCCTGGACACCGAGCCGACCCTGCACGAGCCCGCCTCCCCGGTGGCCCCGGCCGAGCGCCGCGGCCGCCTTGAGCTCCGGGACGTCACCTTTGCCTACCCGGGCGCCGAGGCCCCGGTGCTGGACGGCGTCTCCTTCACCGTGGAGCCGGGCACCACCACGGCGATCGTCGGCTCCACCGGTGCCGGCAAGTCCACCCTGCTGGGCCTGGTCCCGCGTCTGTACGACGCCACCGCCGGGCAGGTCCTCATCGACGGCGTCCCCGTCACGGACCTCTCCCGCGCCGAGCTCACCGACGTGCTCGGCTACGTCCCGCAGAAGCCCTACCTGTTCTCCGGGACGGTCGCCGAGAACATGCGCTTCGGCGCCCCGGACGCCACGGATGAGCAGATCTGGGCGGCCCTGGAGACCGCGCAGGCCGCGGACTTCGTCCGCGCCCGCACCACCGGCACGGGCACGACGACGGCCGCCGCCCTGGACTCGAACGTCGCCCAGGGCGGCACGGACGTCTCGGGCGGCCAGCGTCAGCGCCTCTCGATCGCGCGTGCGCTGGTGGCCGATCCTCGGATCCTGCTGTTCGACGACTCGTTCTCCGCCCTGGACGTGACCACGGACGCCCGGCTGCGGGCGGCCCTGGACGAGCGGTACGGGGCCACCACCCGCGTGGTGGTGGCCCAGCGGGTGGCCACCATCACCGGGGCGGACCAGATCCTCGTCCTGGAGGAGGGCCGGATCGTCGGACACGGCACCCATGAGGAGCTGCTGGCCGGCAACGAGACCTACCGCGAGATCGTGGACTCCCAGGTCCGTGAGGAGGAGCTGGCATGAGCGAGCAGAAGGCGACTGCCGAGCTGACGGACGAGGAGATCGTCGAGCTCCAGGAGTCCGGGTCCGGTGACGACTGGGGCGGGGGGCCCGCGCGCAAGGCGAAGGCGTTCTGGCCCTCGGCCACGCGCCTGCTGGGCCTGTTCCGCACCGAGCGGGTCGGCCTGGCGCTGGTGTTCGCCATGGTCCTGGTGTCCGTGGTCCTCAACGTCTGGGCCCCGCACGTGCTGGGCAAGGCAATGGACGCCATCTTCGGCGGCCTGATCTCGGGGCAGATGCCGGCGGGGGCCAGCCAGGAACAGGTCATCGAGGGGATGCGCGCCCAGGGCCAGGACCAGGCCGCGGAGATGCTCTCCGGCATGGACTTCGTGCCCGGGCAGGGCATCGACTTCGAGAACCTGGCCCGGCTCATCCTCATCGTACTGGCCATGTACGTGGTCGGCCAGGCCTTCATGTGGCTGCAGGGCTACGTGCTCAACGACCTGGTGATGCGGATCGTCTACCGGCTGCGCCAGGAGATCGAGGCGAAGCTCAACCGCCTGCCGCTGTCCCACTTCGACACCCGCCAGCGCGGAGACCTACTCTCCCGCACCACCAATGACGTGGACAACGTGCAGCAGGCCATGCAGCAGGCGTTCTCCACCCTCTTCTACTCGGTGCTGACCATCATCGGCATCGTGGGCATGATGTTCTGGCTGTCCTGGCAGCTGGCCCTGATCGCCCTGATCGCCCTGCCGGTGGCCGGCGTGGTGGTGGGCGTGATCGGCAAGCGCTCCCAGCAGCTGTTCACCGCCCAGTGGCGTGAGACCGGCCGCCTCAACGGGCACATCGAGGAGTCCTTCACCGGCCACGAGCTCGTGACCGTGTTCGGCCGCCAGGAGGACATGGCCGCCCGCTTCGACGAGCGCAACAAGGCCATGTACGAGGCCTCGTTCAAGGCCCAGTTCTTCTCCGGCATGATCATGCCGATCATGCAGTGGGTGAACTGGCTCGGCTACGTGGGCATCGCCGTGGTCGGCGGTCTGCGCGTAGCCAACGGCCAGATGACCCTGGGTGCGGTCACCGCGTTCATCCAGTACTCCCGCGAGTTCAATCAGCCCCTCGGCCAGGTCGCCGGCATGGCCAACATGCTGATCTCCGGCGTCGCCTCCGCCGAGCGCATCTTCGAGCTCCTCGACGAGCCCGAGCAGTCCCCGGACGCCGACCGCCCCGATCAGGCGACGGACCAGGCGGAGGCGGGCGCCGTCGTCGGGAAGCCGGCGGGGGAGTACGGACGGGTGGAGTTCGAGCACGTGGCCTTCTCCTACACGCCGGAGAAGCCGCTGATCCGGGACCTGAACCTGGTGGCCGAACCCGGCCAGACCGTGGCGATCGTGGGTCCGACCGGCGCCGGCAAGACCACCCTGGTGAACCTGCTGATGCGGTTCTACGAGGTCGACAGCGGCCGCATCCTGCTGGACGGGCAGGACATCGCGACCATCCCGCGGCAGCAGCTGCGCGCCCGCACCGGCATGGTGCTCCAGGACGCGGTGCTGTTCGGCGGCACCATCGCGGACAACATCCGCTACGGCCGCCTCGACGCCACCGAGGAGGAGGTCATCCAGGCCGCGAAGGCGACCTACGTGGACCGCTTCGTGCACACGCTGCCGGACGGGTATGACACGGTGATCGAGCAGGACGCGGCCAACGTGTCCGCCGGCGAACGGCAGCTGATCACCATCGCCCGCGCGTTCCTGGCGCAGCCGGACCTGCTGATCCTGGACGAGGCGACCTCCTCCGTGGACACCCGCACCGAGGTGCTCGTGCAGGAGGCCATGGCGGCGCTGCGCTCCAACCGGACGAGCTTCGTGATCGCGCACCGGCTCTCCACCATCCGCGACGCGGACGTGATCCTCGTGATGGAGCACGGCGACATCGTGGAGCAGGGCTCGCACGAGCAGCTGCTGGCCGCCGGCGGAGCCTACGCCCGCCTGTACCGCAGCCAGTTCCAGGGTGCCGCCGTGGACGTGTCTGGGGACGGTACCGAGGCGCCGGCCGCAGGCACGGGGACGGCCTCCCAGGGGTGAGCCGCAGAGCCGCGACGCCCCCGGCACGTCGCACCGGAGACGCCGGCCCCCTCACCCGCACGTGAGGGGCCGACGTCTCGGGTTCGGTGAGGCGGATCAGAACGTGTAGGGCACGCGCTCCCAGGTCAGCAGGTCCTGCTCCGCATGGCGGCCCTTGCCCGCGTGCTGCGGGGCCACGGTGAAGCGGGTCCACTCGTTCGAGGTGGCGTCGCCCTCCACCGTGATGCGCTCAAGGTTCTCCACCGGGTCCACGCCGTAGGCCTCGAGCCAAGGCGAGCCGGCCGCGAGCGGGGCATCGTGGTGGTAGCGGTGCGAGTCGCCGTTGATCAGGTACACCGGACCGTCGAACTCGGCGGCGCGCTCGGCGATCTGCTGCACGGCAGGGCGGAAGGCCTGGACGGTCTCCGGGTCCACGACCTCGCTGTCCACCACCTGCGCCGGCAGGAACATGTCCGCCTGCGTCATGATGACCACGCCGCGGGCGTTCGTGCGCTCCGCGTCGTCGAACAGGTCCTCGATCAGGGTCGCGTTCGCGGCGTTGCGCTCCTCGACCTCGGCGAGCTGCTCGGCGGTCGGCTCGGTCTTGCCGAGCCCCGTCCACGGCAGGGTGGAGTTCTCCGAGCCCTGGATGTTCACCACGCCGAACTCCACCCGGCGCTCGCGGAAGCGGGCGTTCTCCGGCAGGCCGACCTTGTCCTGGGTGTCCATGCGCATCGAGGAGTCGCCGAGGGTGCGGTCCGCGCGCGGGTAGAACACGTCCCGGAAGGCGTTCAGGCGCTCGAGCGGGTTGTAGGCGCCGTTGTTGGTGCGGTGGCAGTCGGTCCAGTCGTTGTCCCCGGGAGTCAGCACGAGCGGCAGGGCGAGGCGGTCGAACTCACCGCGGATCATGGCGAAGTACTCGTCCGAGCACTCGGCGGAGCCGGCCTTGATGTCACCCACGTGGGCGACGAACTCGAGGTCCCGCTCCTGTGCGGACAGCTCGTCGATCATGTCCGGGAAGCGTGCGACCTGGTCATCGCCGTAGGGGACGTCGCCGATGACGCCGAACTCGAAGGAGTGCTGCGGGCCGCGGGTCTCGGAGGCGGTCTGCGCGGAGGGTGAGGCGGACCGGGCGGAGGCGGCCGTCGTCGGGACGGCGATACCTGCGGCGAGGGCGACGGCGGCGGCCAGCGCGAACGGGCGACGAACAGTGCGGGACATGGGGATCCTCTCTCCACGGCGCCGTGGCGCCGGTCACGGATGGGTGCGCAGGACACCGTAGTGAGGCCGCATGACCGCCGGGGGAGCCGCCGGTGGCCGTCCGGTGAACGGCAGGAAGGGGTGCTGCCCGCGTCGACCGGGACCCTGCGTCGAGCCAGAGGAAACGGCTGCTACGCGGGCCCGGGAACCAGCCGAAGTCTCTGGCTCGGCGCGGGGGAGGCCGCCACACTCTCTGGATGGGCGTCCGCACGCGCGGTGAGACGGCCGCACTCTCTGGTTCGGCGCCAGCCGCCCCAGCCTCCACAATGGTCCGGTGAGTCCGCACACCGCCCCGATCCCGCTCGTGCCCGAGCCCGACGCCCCCGACGCCGTCGACGGGCTGCACGCCGCCGGGCCCGGCCTGCCGCCGGCGTCCGAGCGGCCCCGCCGCCGGCTCCGCAGGCCGCGTCCGGGCCGCACGGCGGTGGGCGTGCTCATGGTGCTCGGCGCCTGCGTGTCCCTGCAGCTGGGCGCCTCCCTGGCCATCGGCCTGTTCCCGACCTTCGGCCCCTGGGGCACGACGGTGCTCCGCGTCGGCGTCGCGGCCCTCGTGCTGCCGGCCCTCGTCCGCCCACCGCTGCGCACCTGGACCCGCGCCCAGTGGGGCGCCGTCCTCGTCCTCGGCGCGGCCTTCGCGGGCATGAACGGGTTCTTCTACGCGGCGATCGACCTCATCCCGCTCGGGGTGGCCGTGACCATCGAGTTCCTCGGCCCTCTCGCTGTGGCCGCCGCCCTGAGCCGGCGTCTGCGGGACGTGCTGTGGGTGGTGCTGGCCCTGGCCGGGATCGTGCTGTTCCTGGTGCAGAACCTGGCGGTCCGCTCCGCCGACGCCGCCGCCCCGCTCGACCTCACGGGTGTGTGGCTCGTGCTGGTGGCCGCGGTCTCCTGGGGGCTCTACATCCTGGCCGGCCAGCGCGTGGGCCGGCTTGTGCCCGGCACCGGCGGGCTCGCGGCGGCCATGGGCGTGGCCACCCTGATGGTGCTGCCCCTGGGCCTGCCGGAGATCGCCCGTGCCACGGACATCACCCCGGGCGTGGTCCTCGGGGCGATCGGCACGGGCCTGTTCGCCTCGCTGCTGCCCTACCTGCTGGAGTTCCACGCCCTGAAGCGGCTGCGCGGCGCCATGTTCGGCGTGCTGGTCTCCGTGGAGCCGGCCATCGCCACCGGCGTCGGGTTCCTGGTGCTCGGCCAGTCCGTGGGCCTCTGGGCCGTCCTGGCCATGGTCCTGGTGATCTCGGCGAGCGTCGGCACCACGCTCAGCAAGGAGGCTGCGAGCCCGCGCCGCGAGAAGGCGACCGGTCAGGCGGACTGAGCCGGCCGCCGTCGTGACGCCTCGACGCGCCGCAGCCCCGAACCAGAGACTTCGGCCCCTTCACATCCACGTGAAGGAGACGATTCTTCTGGTTCGACGCAGAGGCAAGCCCGCTCAGGCGGTGACGAACTCCCACTGGTGACCGTCCGGGTCGATGATCTCCCGGGAGTGCAGGCCGGTCTCGGACATGTCCTCCACCATGTCCTCCGGCAGGGCCACCTCGGTGGCACCCAGCTGCAGGGCACGGTCCGCGAGGGCGTCCACGGCCGCATGGTCCCCGGCGATCAGGGACGTCAGCGAGGAGTTCGTGGTGATGCAGTCCGCGATCTCCCGGTCGCCGATGTAGTCCGTGTAGGACCCCGGCGTCAGGTACATCGCGTAGGTGGAGTCGGTGAGCTCGACGCACACTGAGTCCTCGTCCGAGAAGTCCTCCGCGATGTCGGCGCCGAGGGCGGTCCAGAACTCGCGGATGCGCTCGGTGTCGGTCGTCGGGAGGTTCAGGAAGACCGGCTGGGAGAACAAGGCCATGCCGGAGAAGCTAGCCAAGTCAGACTGCCCGCAGCAAACGATGACGCCCCACTGTGACCCGCATCATCGCGCCGCAGGACCGCCCGGCCCGCTGTCAGCCCCGATTGATACCGTGGCGGCCATGACGAACACCCCCTCCGGGTGGCCTCCGCGCCGGTGGCCGCAGAACGACGCCGCGCAGGCGCCCTCGTACTCCCAGCAGCCCGGAGCGGAGTACGGACGGCCCGCCCCCGGCAGCGCGCCCGCGGCGTACGGCGCCCCCGGCACGGTCCCGCCCGGCTGGCCGACGCGTCCGCCGTCGCAGCGTACGGACCCGGCCCGCTGGGCGCCGGGCAGGTTCCACTGGGGCGACGCCCTCGTGGTCCTCGCCTACGTCGCGATGATGCTCCTGGGCGCCGGCGGCCTGCTGGCCTTGGCCCTGGGCTGGGTCACGCCGGTGGACGGCGAGTTCTCCGTGCTGGACATGTTCACCATGAACCTCGTCAGCTACGTGATCATCACGACGATCGTGGCGGTGGTCGCCTGGCGGCCGTTCGTGCGCTCGCTCGGGGTGTTCCGGCACGGCACCTGGTGGAAGCTGGCGCTGCTGCCGGCCACCTGGTTCGCCTGCATCGTCGTGAACGTGGTGCTGCTGAGCCTGGTCGGCCGCGCCGCGCAGTCCGCGAACCAGGCGTCCCTGGAGGAGATGACCGCTGCCGCCCCGCCGGCGCTGATGGTCCTCATGACGGTGGTGATGGCGCCGCTGGTGGAGGAGTACCTGTTCCGCCACCTGTTGATCGGCAAGCTCTCCCGGTACCTGAACGTGTGGGTGTGCGCGGCCGTCTCGATCGTGACGTTCGTCCTGCTGCACTTCGCCGGCACCGGCGGGCAGTTCGACGTCGTGGAGACCGTGCCGTACCTGACCCTTGCGGTGGCCATCACGGTCTCCTACATCCTCATGGGCCGCTCCTTCGGGTATGCGGTGCTGCTGCACATGGTGAACAACGGCATCGCCGTGGCCGTGCTGTACCTGGTGATGCCGCACATGCCGGACGTTGCGGACCTGCAGCCCTCCACCGTGGTCCCGTACTTGTCCCTGGTCGGCCTGTGACCTCCCCGAACCACGACGACGGCCGCTCGCCTCGTCTGTCCGGCTCGCCGGAGGGCGGGGTCGCCGAGGGGCGTGCCGACGTCACCGAGGGCCTGGGGCGCCGCATCCTCGCCCTGGCCGTGCCGGCGCTGGGCGCGCTGATCGCCGAGCCGCTGTTCCTGCTCGCGGACACCGCGATCATCGGGCACCTGGGGACCGCGCAGCTGGCCGGTGTGGGCCTGGGCACCACCGTCTTGCACACGGCCACCGGCCTGCTGGTCTTCATGGCCTACGCCACCACTCCGGCAGTGGCCCGGCTCACCGGTGCGGGCCGTGGCAGCGAGGCCATGGCCCGCGGTCGGGACGGCATGTGGCTGGGCGTCCTGATCGGCCTGGTGCTGGCGGTGGGCGGCTGGTTCGCCGCCCCGTCCCTGGTGGGCGCGCTCGGCGGTAGCGGGGGAGTGCAGGAGCACGCGGTGGCGTACCTGCGCTGGTCCATGCCCGGCATCCCGGCGCTGCTTGCGGTGCTGGCGGCCACCGGCGTGCTCCGCGGCCTCCAGGACACGAAGACCCCGCTGGTGGTGGCCGGTGCCGGCTTCGGTGTGAACATCGTCCTGAACTGGGCGCTCGTCTACGGGGCGGGCCTGGGGGTGGCCGGCTCGGCGCTCGGCACCTCGGCCGTCCAGTGGGCCATGCTGCTGACGTACCTGCTGGTGCTGTCCCCGCGGTTCCGTGGGGCCAAGACCGGCTGGGTGCCCTCGGGCGCCGGCATGAGGGCCACGGCCCAGGTGGGCTCCTGGCTGCTGCTGCGCACCGCGAGCCTGCGCCTGGCCATCCTGCTCACCGTGCTGGTGGCCACCAACGCCGGGGACGAGGTCCTCGCCGCCCACCAGCTGGTGTTCACCCTGTTCTCCACGCTCGCCTTCGCGCTGGACGCCCTGGCGATCGCCGCCCAGGCGCTGATCGGCCACGAGCTCGGCCGCGGAGACGTGCGCACCGCCCGGGAGCTGACGCGGGTGATGGTGCGCTGGTCCCTGTGGTTCGGGGTGGTCACGGGCGTGCTGCTCGGCGTGCTCGCCTGGGTGCTGCCGCCGCTGTTCACCGGCGAGCCGGGCGTGCAGGCCGCGGCCACCGCGGGTCTGCTGGTGCTGGCGCTGAGCCAGCCGCTGGCCGGCTACGTGTTCGTGCTGGACGGCGTGCTGATCGGTGCCGGCGACGCGCGGTACCTGGCTCTGGCCGGCGTGGTGAACGTGGCGGTCTACGCCCCGGTGCTCTGGGTCATCGCGCAGGTGGCCGCCGGGGGACAGGGCTGGACTGTGGGCTGGTCCGACCCCGGGGCGAACGTCCCGTCCGCCCCGGAGCAGCTGGCCCTGCTCTGGGTGGGCTTCGGGTTCGTCTACATGGGCATGCGTGCCGTCACCCTTGGGCTGCGCGCCCGCTCCGACGCCTGGATGCGCGCCGGCGCCTGAGCCGTCACCCCCTGACCTTTGAGGGCGAAGTTTCCCGCAATTCGGCCCGAATTGCGGGAAACTTCGCCCCCAAGACGGTGATGGGGGAGGGGGTGAGGAGAGGACCGCGGGATGGGTCCCGGGGCGGGCCTCGGGCGGCGAGGTCGTCCTCGGAGCACACCCCGCCCGCTGTCCTAGACTTGTCGGGTGCCTGCCGTGACCAAGACCCCCGTGGACGTCGCCGACGTCATGTTCAAGCCCGTCCTCATCCGCGCCGGCGTGGCGCTGATCTTCGGCTTGACCACCGTGTTCGTGCAGGAGCCCGGCACGCTGTGGATGAAGGTCTCCTTGGCGCTGTACCTCGTCTTCTCCGGCTCCGCGATGTGGGAGTACCTGCGCCGCGAGCCAGTCCCGGTGGCCATGCGCTCCCCGCTGTCCATGGCGGCGGCGGCCTGGATGCTCGGCACCATCGTGCTGTTCTTCTTCTCCTCCCCGCAGGGCGTGGGCATCACGGTGGGCGCGGCCCTGCTGCTCGGTGGCGTCGCCGAGCTCGTCGCCTGGTTCCGGCACCGCCGCGAGTTCGGCCCGGCCCGCGACCAGCTGATCACCGGCGCGGTGGGCGTCGGCTCCGGCGTCGGCCTGTTCTTGGGCTCCGGGCTCAACCAGCACGCACAGCTCGGCATCGCCGGCGGCGGTGCTCTGATCCTCGGCGTGATGCTGGCCGTCTCGGGCGTCGGCATGTACCTGGACGTCCGCAAGGCCGCGGAGACCGGCCCCTGACCGCCTCATGCGAGCGGCCGCCGTCGTGCCCCGCGGCCGTGGGCGAACAGCCCCGCCCGGCCTGTTCCTCTCCGCGTAGACTGGGGGCCGTCTGCCCGACGGCGGCCCCGCACCCCGGGCCGTCGTCCCACCGCAGGCGACCGTCGGCCTCGAACCCAGTCAGGAGCGTCCCGAAGTGAGCGCACAGTCCTCCCGTTCCCCGCGCAGCCAGGATCCCCGTGGCGGCCAGAAGCGCGGCGGCCTGAAGGACACCGTGAAGGCGCCCCTGATCTTCTCGGCGGCGCTCGGCGTGGTGGGCGGCCTGGTGGCCGCCATCACCGCGTCCGGCGGCACGGACAACCCGCTGCGGGTGGACATCGGTCTCATCGCGTTCGGCGTGTTCTTCGTGGTCTCCCTCGTGGTGGTGGCCATGCTGCAGCTGGCCTCCCGGGAGAACCCGGAGCACCTGTCCCAGGGCTCCGGCGTGAACCGCTCCTCGGCGCAGATGCACCAGAAGGCCGTGGACGAGTGGCGCGCCCGTGAGCGCTCCCGGCGCGAAGGCCGCGACGGCACCCGCTGAACGCGCAGCTCAGAACCCGAGCGACCGCGCGGACTCCCGCAGCGCCGCGGCCGAGGTCCGCAGCTGACGGACCTCCCCGGCGTCCAGATCCGTCTCCAGCACGCGCAGCACGCCGGCTCGGCCCACCACACTGGGCAGGGACAGCGCCAGGTCCGTGAGCCCGTGCTCGCCGTCCAGGACGGTGGAGACCGGGAGCACCGCCCGCTCGTCCCGGAGCACGGCCTCCAGCAGGCGGTTGGTGGCCATGCCGATCGCATGGTTGGTGGCGCCCTTGCCCTGGATGACCTCGTAGGCGGCGTTCATCACCGAGTCCGCGATGGCGTCCAGGTCCGGGCGGGTGAACTGCGGGGCGGCGGCGGAGGGCCAGCGCAGCAGCGGCACCGGGCCCACGGAGGCGGTGGACCAGGCCGGGAACTCGGTGTCCCCGTGCTCGCCCAGCACGGTGGCGTGCACCGAGCGCGGGTGCACGCCCATGCGGGAGGCCAGCAGCCAGCGCAGGCGGGCGGTGTCCAGCAGGGTGCCGGAGCCGATCACGCGGCCGGCCGGCAGTCCGGAGATCCGCTGCGCTACGAGCGTGAGCACGTCCACCGGGTTGGAGACGAGCACCAGCAGGGCGTCCGGGGCGTGCTCCTGCACGGTGGGGATGAGGGAGCGCAGGATGCCGACGTTGGCCTCGGCCAGCTCGAGGCGGGACTGCCCCGGCTTCTGCTTGGCGCCGGCGGTGATCACCACCACCGAGGAGTCCGCCAGCACGGCCGGGTCCGCGCCGCCGGTCATGGTGTGGGCGGCGGTGAACGCGGTGCCGTGGGCCAGGTCCAGGACCTCGGCGCGGACCTTGGGCTCGTCGATGTCATACAGAGCCACCTCGTCCGCGACCCCGCTCATCAGGGCCGAGTAGCAGACGGAGGTGCCCACGGCGCCGGCGCCGATCACGCCGACCTTTCGGTACTCCGGGCGCGGTGTGGCCGGGGCGTCGGCCACCGGATCAGCGGCGGCGCCCAGGGCCGCTTCAACGGCCGAGGTGACGGTCGGATCTGCGGATGGGTGTTGCCTGGGCTCGTGCTGTTCGCTCATGTCGCTCACCCTAAGCGCCGCGGCGGGCCGGGATCAGTCCTTGGACTTCTTCTTGCCCTTCTTCTTGGACTTCTTCTTGTCCTTGTCCTTCTTCTTTTTCTTCTTGGACTTCTTCGCAGCCTTGTGCTCGTCCCCTGAGATGTGCTCGGCGGGGGTCTCGGGGGACTTCTGCACGGCGTCGTCCTCGGCGGCTTCGGCCTGCCGGGCCCGGTAGCTGCGCACGTGCAGGCGGTTGCCGCAGTTGGCTTCGTCGCAGAAGCGTTTGGAGCGGTTGCGGCTCGCGTCCACCAGGACGTTCCCGCAGTCCTCCCCGGCGCAGACGCGCAGGCGGGCGGCTTCACCCTCGGCCACCACGTCCGCCAGGGTCAGGGCGGCCAGGGCGGTGAGGCGCTCCACTGCGTCCGAGGTCTGCGAAGCCGGCCCGTAGACCAGGCCCTCGTCCGTGGCGATCAGGGCCAGCGCCCCGACCTCCTCCAGCAGCGCGTTGACCTGCTCGGTCACGTCCTCACCGGCGTCCGCGTCCGCCCAGAGGGCAGCCACCCGGCCGCGCAGGTCGTGCGCCCGCTGCAGCGCGGCGTTGGCCACCCGCACCCGGTTCTTCCCCTCGTGCACCGCCGGCACCACGTCCGGGATCTGCGTGCCGAAGACGAGCCGCTCCTCCAGCACCTGCCCGCCGTGCGGTCCAGGGGCCGTGTTGAGGAACGTCGCGAGGGAGTGGAGCCGGTCCAGGGTGCGTGGGGAGAGCATGCCTGCACTGTACGACGACGGCACCGCGCCTGGTCAGGGCACGTCGCCTCTGCCGTGGGTCGTCTCGGACCGCCGCACCGGTGGCCGCCGCCCGGGGGGCGGCGTCGGCAGGCGAGGCCGCAGGCGGCGGGGAATGCCGTCGTCGGGACGGTGACGGCAGGTGACCACGATGCGGATGTCCACTTCTCAAGTCTTGAACGAGGGCACCATAGTCGGTGAGAGTGTCCAGAGCACCGCCGACGGGAGGCGATGCGCCCATCTCCGGGACCGCGACGGCGCGGCGCCCACCGACGTCAGGAGCAGTACAGATGCCGCAGAACGAGACCGCAGGACGGATGTCCGCCGGCCACGTGATCGTGAAGACCCTCGAGGCCCACGGGGTGAAGCGGGTCTACTCGGTGCCGGGTGAGTCCTACCTCGACGTGCTGGACGGCCTGCACGACTCCTCGATCCAGAACATCGTCTGCCGTCACGAGGGCGGCGCCACCTACATGGCCGAGGCCGACGGCAAGATGAACGAGGTCCCCGGCGTGGCCATGGTGACCCGCGGCCCCGGCGCGGCGAACGCCCACGTGGGCCTGCACACCGCCTGGCAGGACTCCACTGCGATGGTGCTGTTCGTGGGCCTGATCCCGTTCGAGCATCGGGACCGCGAGGCCTTCCAGGAGTTCGACCCGCACGCCTGGTTCAACACCGGCGCCAAGCGCGTCATGGTCCTGGACCACCCGGACCGTGCCTCCGAGATCGTCGCCGAGGCGATGTTCGCCGCCACCTCCGGCCGCCCCGGCCCCGTAGTGGTCGGCCTCCCCGAGGACGTCATCCAGGAGCAGATCTCCGCCGAGCTGCACCCGCAGATCCCCGTGGCCCACGGCGGCATGACCGTGGAGGACTGGAAGGCGCTGCACGCCGCGCTCAAGGAGTCGGACAAGCCGCTGTTCATCACCGGCGGCAACGACTGGACCGACGAGGCGGCCGAGACCTTCGCCGAGTGGCTCGAGGCGCACGAGATCCCGGCCGCCGCCGAGTGGCGCACCGAGGGCACCGTGCCGTTCTCCTCCCCGTCCTACATCGGCCCCATCGGCTACGGTCGCCCGGACTGGACCCAGAGGCTGCTGGAGGAGACCGACCTGATCGTGTTCGTGGGCACCGTCCCCGGGGACGTGGTCACGGACGGCTTCACCATCCGTCAGAACTGGGACAAGAAGAACTTCCTGGTGACCATCGACCCGGCCCTGCGCGGCCGCTCCGGCCCGGTGTCCCACCAGATCGTGGCCAAGCCGGACGTGTTCGTCCGCGACCTGGTCCGCATGGACCTCACCGTGAAGGACGAGTGGCGCGAGTGGTCCCGCCGCATGCGCGCCGAGCAGGAGGAGTTCGCGGCCCTGCCGTCCGCCGAGCCCTGCGACGGCCGGGCGAAGATGGCCACGCTCATGGCCACTCTGATGCCGAAGCTGCCGAGGGACTCCATGATTTCCCTCGGTGCCGGCGAGCACACCAACTGGGCGCACCGCTACTTCCCGACCGAGGGCTACCGGGCCATGATCTCCGCCCGCAACGGCTCCATGGGGTACTCCGTGCCCGGCGCCGTGGCGGCCTCCCTGAACTTCCCGGACCGCGTGGTGGTGACCATCGCCGGAGACGGCGAGTTCCTCATGAACGGCCAGGAGCTGGCGACCGCCGCCCAGTACGGTGCGACGCCGCTCGTGGTGGTCATGGACAACCAGGAGTACGGCACCATCCGCACCCACCAGGAGCGCCAGTACCCGGAGCGCATCTCCGGCACCCAGCTGAAGAACCCGGACTTCGCCACGATGGCCGAGGCCTTCGGCGGCGTCGGCATCCGGGTGGAGAAGGACGCGGACGTCCCGGCCGCCGTGGACAGGGCCCTCGAGACTGTGAAGGGCGGGCAGTTCGCCCTGATCCACCTGATCGTGGAGCAGCGCGTCAAGGCCTACTGAGCGTCGGCGCTGACGTCAGTGCCGACGTCAGCGTCAGTGCCGGCACCGGCGTTGTCGTTCGGGAGAACGTCGAGTCACCGGGCGCTCTCGTTCGGGAGAACGTCGGGTTCCGACGCCTGCCCGCCAGGGTGCCGTCACTGAGGAGACGACGTGAGCTCGGCGTGGAGCTCGCGCACGCGTCGGGCGATGTCGTCGCGGACCAGCCGCATGCGCTCGGCCCCCTCGATCCCGCGCTCGGACGGCTCGTCCGTATGCCAGGTCTCCACGGTGCCCGCCATGTCCGGCTCCGGCTCCACGCGGGCCTCGGACCCGAGCACCACCACGCGGTCCACTCTGCGCAGCAGCGCCAGGTCGATCGGCTTCGGCGTGCCCGCGGACATGTCCGCGCCGACCTCCGCCACGGTCTCCGCGGAGAGGGCGTTGATCGCCGTACCCGGGTGGGTGCCGGCCGAGTGGACCTCCACGGTGTCACCGGCCACCTGCTCCATGAGGGCGGCGGCCATCTGGGACTTGCCGCCGTTCTTCTTGCAGACGAACAGGACGGAGGGGCGGCGCGGCGGCGCGGATGCGGTCATGACGGTCTCCTGGGCGGACGAGGCGGGGGATGAGGGCGTGGTCCGGGGACGGCCGGACGGCGCCGGGACCGCACGGCATATCGATGAATGTCGATATGAAGGATGAACCGGGCCGAGACGAGTGTCAATCGTGAGGCGACGGCCGTCGTCGGGACGCGGGTGTGGTGGCGTCATGCGGCATGCCCGGCGCCCCGGTAGGGTCGAGGGGCGGCGCGGACCGCGCGGTGTGAGGGCGGAGCGTGGATCCGCGGCGCGGGCGCCGGCAGAGAGGTGAGGACGATGGGCGAGGGCCCCGATGAGGTGAGTGGCCGCACCATGCAGATCGGTGAGGTGGCCGAGCGTGTGGGACTCTCCCTACGCTCCATCCGGCACTACGACGACGTCGGGCTGGTTCCGCCGTCCGCCCGCAGCGAGGGCGGCTTCCGGCTCTACACCGAGGACGACGTCGAACGACTGCTGCGGGTCAAGCGCATCGTTCCGCTCGGGTTCAGCCTCGAGGAGACCTCTCGTATGCTTGAGTTGCTCGAGTCCGGGGCTGCCGACGGTGACACGGCCGTACTCGACGGGTTCCTGGAGCGGGCCCGCCGCGGTCGGGAGACCCTGTCCCGCAAACTGGCCCAGGCGGACGAGCTGCTGGCCGAGCTGGAGGACCTCGCCCGCTGACCGGAGCGGGTTGGCGCGTCCGGGCCCCGCGGCCGGTGTATGACCTGCACCTCATCTGGCAACCACGCGTCAACCCTACCCTCACGTAAGGGTAGGGTTTGGGGCATGGTCGACTCCCGTACTGCTCCAGCGCCTCCTGACTCCGCCGTCACCCCCGCAGAGACCCCGGAGCAGCAGCAGTCCGTCCGCCGC
Source organism: Micrococcus luteus (assembly GCA_047414615.1). GTDB lineage: Bacteria > Actinomycetota > Actinomycetes > Actinomycetales > Micrococcaceae > Micrococcus > Micrococcus luteus_B. The sequence goes on along the minus strand of CP179711.1, from coordinate 1,979,890 downwards.
GCTCTGCGCTCGCCCCGCCGCCTGAAGACCGAGGTTCTGGCCGGGCTCGTGGTCGGCCTCGCGTTGATCCCCGAGGCCATCGCGTTCGCGCTGATCGCCGGAGTGGACCCGCAGGTCGGCCTCTTCGCGGCCGCCACCATGGCCATGGCCATCGCCTTCGTGGGCGGCAGGCCCGCCATGATCTCCGCGGCCACCGCCGCCACGGCCCTCGTGATGGCGCCGCTCGTGGAGTCCCACGGACTGGACCACCTCATTGCCGCCGTGATCCTGGCCGGCATGTTCCAGGTGCTCCTGGGCCTGGCCGGCGTGGCGAAGCTGATGCGATTCGTGCCCCGCTCCGTGATGGTCGGGTTCGTCAACGCCCTGGCCATCCTGATCTTCAGCTCCCAGCTGCCGGACCTGATGGGCGTCCCCTGGCTGGTCTACCCGCTGACCGCGCTCGGCCTGGCAATCATCCTCCTGCTGCCGCGGGTGACCACGGCGGTCCCCGCCCCGCTCGTGGCGATCGTGGCGGTCACGGCCCTCACCCTCGCCTTCGCCGTGGATGTGCCCACCGTGGGGGACAAGGGGCGGCTGCCGGACTCCCTTCCGGCTCTGATGGTGCCGGACGTGCCCTTCACCCTGGAGACCCTGCAGGTGATCGCCCCCTACGCGCTGGGCATGGCCGTCGTCGGGCTGCTGGAGTCCCTCATGACCGCCAAGCTCGTGGACGACATCACGGACACCCGCTCGTCCAAGGTCCGCGAGTCCTGGGGGCAGGGCGTGGCGAACATCGTGTCCGGACTCTTCGGCGGCATGGGCGGCTGCGCGATGATCGGCCAGACCATGATCAACGTGAAGGCCTCCGCCGCACGCACGCGCATCTCGACCTTCATGGCCGGCGTGTTCACGCTGATCCTGTCCGTCAGCCTCGGCGACGTGGTGGCGCTGGTGCCCATGGCCGCCCTGGTGGCCGTGATGATCTTCGTGTCCCTGGCGACCTTCGACTGGCACTCGATCCGCCCGTCCACCCTCGCCTTCATGCCGAAGTCCGAGACCCTTGTGATGTTCGTGACCGTGGTGGCCACCGTGGCCACCCACAACCTGGCCGTGGGCGTGGGCCTGGGTGTGCTCACCGCCATGGTGATGTTCGCCCGTCGGGTGGCCCACCTGGCCACCGTCTCCCGCACGGTGGACGGTGAGGGCGAGGACGCGGTGGCCCGGTACCGGGTGCGTGGCGAGCTGTTCTTCGCCTCCTCCAACGACCTCTACACGCAGTTCGACTATGCCGGGGACCCGGGACGCGTGGAGATCGACTTCCGCGAGGCCCACCTCTGGGACGCCTCCACGATCGCGTCGCTGGACGCCATCGAGGAGAAGTACCGCCGCAACGGCACCACGCTGGAGATCACCGGGCTGAACGTGGCCAGCCGGGCGATGCGCGCCCGGATGGCCGGCCGCCTCGGCGGCGGCCACTGACGCAGCCCCAGCCTCGTGACACAGGTCACAGCGCTCACTATGCTGGGCGGACGGTCCGCGGCGCCGCCGGCCGTGCGGCGGGCGGCCGCCCGGCACGACTGACCGGCAAGGAGGTTGCCCCATGGACCCCGACGTCCTCCCGCACGAACGTGTCGCCGAACGCGACGGTGTCCCGAACGAAAACGCAGCTGCGAGCGCATCCGCGCCCGGCGCCGCCTTGCAGGCGCGCCCGGAGATCGCCGGTGAGACCGAGCCGCGCGTGGCCATGACGCCCGCCGCCCTCACGCTGCTCCGCCGCCTCATCCCCCTGCACGGGGCCCTGATGTTCCACCAGTCCGGCGGCTGCTGCGACGGCTCCTCGCCCATGTGCTACCCGGCCGGGGACTTCAAGACCGGCGGATCGGACGTCCTGCTCGGCACGTTCGATCTCGCCGCCGCCGAGGATGCGGGTGCCCCCACGGACGGCACGGATCCGGTCCCGGCGGACGCCGCCGAGCTCCCGTTCTGGATGTCCGCGGCCCAGTTCGAGTACTGGAGACACACCCACCTGACCTTGGACGTGGTGGACGGCCGCGGCTCTGGCTTCTCCGTGGAGGCGCCGGAGGGCAAGCGGTTCCTCATCCGTTCCCGGCTCATCGGCCAGGACGACGCCTGATGTGCCCCACCCTCGCCACCGGTGCCTACCACCGTGCCGTGGAGAGGGCCCACGAATCGCTCTCCACCGCACCTCTGTCAGCCCTCGCCGGGGTGGGTGCCTCCGGCCCCGCCCGGGAGGCCGCCTCACCCGCCGCACCCGCCGCCCGGCCTGCGGATGATGGGCTGCGCGCCGCCCTGCAGGGGCTGCGCCGGGAGGTCCGCGAGTCCTGGCTCCGCTCCCTCTCGGCGCTCTCCCTGCCCGGTACCTCCGTCCCGGCAGCCCGGTGCCTCCCCGGTGACTCGGACCCCGCCACCCTGTCCGACGGCGAGCTGACCACCGCCCGGCGTGAGCAGCGTCTCGCCGCGGCCCTGCCGATCGTGCGCAGCATGCTCGTGGAGCCCGCCGCCGAGGCCGGGCTGCTCGTGGCGGTCGGCAACGAGCGGGGCCACCTGCTCTGGGTCGAGGGCGACCGCACCGCCCTGACCCGTGCCGAGACCATGGGGTTCGTGGCCGGCGCTGACTGGTCCGAGGCGTCCATGGGCACGTCCGCCCCGGGCGTCGTCCTCGCCACCGGCACGCCGATGCAGGTCAGCGGCGCCGAGCACCTGAGTCACCGTGTGCACCCCTGGAACTGCTCGGCCGTCCCGCTCACGGACCCGGTCACCGGCCGCATCGTGGGCGTCATCGACCTCACCGGCGGCGACGACGCCGTCAGCCCCCTCGCCCTGCCCCTGCTCCAGTCCACCGCGGACGCGGTCCACGCGGCCTGGCGCGAGCTCCCCGTCCCCTCCCGCGGCACCTCCCGCCTCTCCTGCCCGACGACGGCTCCCTCGCCGTCCTCAGCGACCTCGCCGGCGCCCAGCGCCGAGTCAGCGGCACCCCACCGCCACGACGCCACTGCGGGACTGCTGCGCGTCACCGGCCACCTGCCGCCCATGCTGGACGGGGTGGAGCTGACCGGCCGGCATGCCGAGATCCTCACGCTCCTCGCCTGGCACGGCACGGGCCTGACCGGCGCCGAGCTCGAGGCGGCGTTGTACCCGGAGGAGGGGGGTGTCGTCGGTCCGGCGAAGCCGGCGGGGCGCCGTTCCAAGCCGACCGACGGTGCTGCCCGTGCGATCTCCCTGCGCGCCGAGGTGCACCGGCTGCGTCGCACCCTCAAGGGCGCCGACGCCCCCGTGGAGCTGCTGTCCCGCCCGTACCGGCTGGCGGGGGACGTGCATGCGGACGTGCTCTGCGCGCGGGACGCCCTGCGCTCCGGAGACCTGGACCGGGCCCTGCACGCGGCCGCCGGGCCGGTGCTGCCCCGCTCGGGCTCCCCGGGGATCGCCGCGATTCGCGCGGAACTGGGGGAGGGCCTGCGGGAGGCCGTGGCCGAGGATGCCGACGCCGAGCAGCTCTGGTCCTATCTCGCCCGGCCCGAGGCGCGCGAGGACGTTGAGCTGTGGGGGGCCGCGCTGAGACTGCTGCCCGCGGACTCGCCGCGTCGGGCCCTCGCGGTGGCGACCCTGGAGCGGCTCGAGCGTGAGATCGGCTGAGGGGCCGGTCGCCTGAGGCGCGGTGCGCTGACCTGCGCCGTCCGCCGGGTGCAACCTTCGTGCAACCTCCCTGTGGCTAGCGTCACACGCATGGAGGGGGCGCCAGAACGGTGCCGACGCACCCGCAGAAGAAGGAGTCAGCACGATGACCGTCTACGCATTCCCCGGGACCGACGGGGCGAAGGTCGAGTTCAAGCCCCGCTACGAGCACTACATCGGCGGCGAGTGGGTGGCCCCGAAGAAGGGCCAGTACTTCGAGAACATCACCCCCGTGACCGGCACGGTCTTCACGGAAGTGGCCCGCGGCACCGCCGAGGACATCGACGCGGCGATCGACGCCGGCTGGGCCGCCTTCGAGGCCTGGGGCAAGACCTCAGCCGCCGAGCGCTCCGAGATCCTGCTGAAGATCGCGGACCGCATGGAGGAGAACCTCGAGATGCTTGCGGTCGCGGAGACGTGGGACAACGGCAAGGCCGTCCGTGAGACCCTCAACGCGGACCTGCCGCTGGCGATCGACCACTTCCGCTACTTCGCCGGCGCGATCCGCGCCCAGGAGGGCGGCCTGTCCCAGCTCGACGACGACACCACCGCCTACCACTTCCACGAGCCCCTCGGCGTGGTCGGCCAGATCATCCCCTGGAACTTCCCGATCCTCATGGGCGTGTGGAAGCTCGCCCCTGCCCTGGCCGCCGGCAACTGTGTGGTGCTCAAGCCCGCTGAGCAGACCCCGGCCTCGATCATGGTGCTGATGGAGCTCATCGCCGACCTGCTCCCGCCGGGCGTAGTCAACGTGGTCAACGGATTCGGCCTGGAGGCCGGCAAGCCGCTGGCCCAGAACCCGCGCATCCGCAAGGTGGCCTTCACCGGTGAGACCACCACCGGCCGCCTGATCATGCAGTACGCCTCCGAGAACATCATCCCGGTGACCCTGGAGCTCGGCGGCAAGTCCCCGAATGTCTTCTTCGAGGACGTCATGGCGCAGGACGACGCGTTCTGGGACAAGGCGCAGGAGGGCTTCACCCTCTTCGCGCTCAACCAGGGAGAGGTCTGCACCTGCCCGTCCCGGGCGCTGGTCCAGGAGTCGATCGCGGAGAAGTTCCTCGAGGCCGTGGTGGCCCGCACCGAGAGGATCAAGACCGGCAACCCGCTGGACACGGACGTCATGATGGGCGCCCAGGCATCCAACGACCAGCTCGAGAAGATCCTCTCCTACCTGGACATCGGCAAGCAGGAGGGCGCGGATGTACTCACCGGCGGAACCCAGGCCGAGATGGAGGGAGAGCTCGCCGGCGGCTACTACGTGCAGCCGACCATCTTCCGCGGCAAGAACTCCATGCGGATCTTCCAGGAGGAGATCTTCGGGCCCGTGGTGTCCATGACCACCTTCACGGACTTCGACGACGCCATGACGATCGCCAATGACACCCTCTACGGCCTCGGCGCCGGCGTGTGGTCCCGCAACGGCAACACCGCCTACCGGGCCGGCCGCGCCATCCAGGCAGGCCGCGTGTGGGTGAACAACTACCACAACTACCCGGCGCACGCCGCGTTCGGCGGATACAAGGCCTCGGGCATCGGCCGTGAGAACCACAAGATGATGCTCGAGCACTACCAGCAGACCAAGAATCTGCTCGTCTCCTACTCCGAGGACAAGCTCGGGTTCTTCTGAGCCGACCCCGCGGACAGGCACGGCGACGACCGACGGTGAGCGGCCGTCGTCGTGCCCCAGACGAACAACCCCAGAAGCACCACACTCCACAGGAAGGTGATCCCCCCCATGACCACGATGAAGGCAGCCGTCGTCACCCAGTTCGGCCACGAGACCGAGGTCAAGAAGGTCGAGCGTCCGACGCCCGGCCAGCACCAAGCGCTCGTGAAGCTCATCTCCTCGGGCGTCTGTCACACGGACCTGCACGCGATGGAGGGCGACTGGCCGGTGAAGCCGACCCCGCCGTTCATCCCGGGCCACGAGGGCGTGGGCATCGTCGAGGAGGTCGGACCCGACGTCGAGAACCTCAAGGTCGGGGACATGGTCGGCAACGCGTGGCTGTGGGGCGCGTGCGGCCACTGCCAGTACTGCCGCACCGGGTGGGAGACCCTGTGCGAGGAGCAGGTCAACGGCGGCTACTCCATGAACGGATCCTTCGGCGAGTACATGCTCGTGGATGCCCGCTACGCACCCGTCATCCCGGAAGGCTCGGACCCGTTGGAGGTCGGCCCCATCCTCTGTGCCGGCGTCACCGTGTACAAGGGCCTGAAGGAGACCGAGGTGCGGCCCGGGCAGTGGGTCGTGATCTCCGGCATCGGCGGCCTGGGGCACATCGCGGTGCAGTACGCCGTGGCCATGGGCATGCGTGTGGTGGCCGTGGACGTCGCCGACGACAAGCTCAAGCTCGCCGAGCGCCACGGCGCCGAGATCACGGTCAACGCGAACGTGGCCGACCCGTCCGTGGAGATCCAGGAGAAGATCGGCGGCGCCCACGGTGTGCTCGTCACCGCGGTGCACCCGCAGGCGTTCGGCCAGGCGATCGCCATGACCCGCCGCGGCGGCACCATCGTCTTCAACGGCCTGCCCCCGGGAGACTTCCCGGCCCCGATCTTCGACATCGTCCTCAAGGGCCTAACCATCCGCGGCTCGATCGTGGGCACCCGTCAGGACATGGTCGAGGCCCTCGAGTTCTACGCGGCCGGAAAGGTCAAGCCCACCTTCCACACCCGCCCGCTCGGGGACATCAACGCGGTGTTCGACGAGATGCGGCACGGCAAGATCGACGGCCGCGTGGTGATCGACTACGCGTTGGAGGACTGAGGCCTCCAGCGCAACGTCCCAGCGCCCCGATCCGGGTGCAACGGGCCCGGTGCCGACGAGTCGGCGCCGGGCCCGCGTCCGTGTCCAGGCCTGATCCATGACTCCACGGACCGGCGGGGGACTCCCGGACCGGCGGGGCACTCTCAGAAAAACCCTGCTCTCCTCCGGGCGCCCCGGACCGGCATACTGGTCGGGATCCGTGCACGGCCCGGGCACCGCCGCCCCGGACTGGCCGTGCACCGCCGCGCACACCCCGCCCTGCACTCCGCAGGCCCACGCTTCGAAGGAACAGCATGACCGAGAACGCCACCCCGAACGCCGGCGCCGCCGAGACCGAGTCCCTGGGGTCGGTCGTCGCCCGCCTGGAGGAGATCTACGCCAACGACCCGGCCGTGAAGGACCACGGCGTGACCCTCGGCGAGGTGTCCGTCGGCCACGTCCAGATGCACCGGGACGTCACGCCGGACATGGTGAACTCCCACGAGATCTGCCACGGCGGCTTCCTCTTCCACCTCGCGGACACCGCCCTGGCCTACTGTGTGGCCACCTTCGGCGCGGCCCCGGTGACCCGCCGCGCCGAGATCACCTACGTGGCCCCGGCGAAGCTCGGCACCCGCCTGACCGCCGTCGCCCGCCAGCAGATCGAGTTCGGCCGCGACCGCATGATCGAAGTCCGCATCGAGGCCGACGGCGAGCTCGTCGCGTACTTCACCGGCCACTCCACCAGCCCGCGCCCGCGCGCCTGAGGGAGGCCGGTTGCTCCTGCACCCGTACACCACCTGGGGTGACATCCACGACATCTGCGGCGGGGAGATCCCGCCGGGCGTGGACCCGGACTCGCCGACCCAGTACTTCGGCTACACCTGGCGCCAGGTGTTCGCGTTCCACCCGCGCAAGTACGTCCTTAACCTGGACGCCCTGGAGGGGGAGTACCGCCCGGAGGACGGGGAGGACCCGGTCCTCGCGGAGCAGGAGCGGCGCCGGCTCAGGCGTATCGCGCGGCGAGACGGGTGAGCGAGGCCGAGATGCCGCGCCCGTTCTCCCGCTGCAGGCGCAGCAGCTCGTACGCCTTGGCCTGCTTGGCGCCCACCCACGAGTAGTCGAAGGTCTCGGTGACGTCCGTGGTGCCGTCCCCGTTGTCCCGGAACTCCCAGCGCCAGCGGTGGCCGCCCGGGTGCGCCCACTCGACCAGCCGGCCCGGCTCGGAGCCGGTCACGGTCAGCGGCATGACGTACGGCACCCGGTACTTCTTCATGTGGACCGTGAACCGGTCGCCCACGGCGAGCCGGTGCGGTCCCTGGACCGTCGGCTTCACGGTGCCGGAGCCGTCCACCTCGTGGTGGCGGTGCGGGTCCGCCAGCAGCGCCCACAGCTCGTCCGCGCCGGCATTCACGGTCAGCCGGTAGGCCACTTGGCGCTCGCCGACCTCCACCCGCTCCGGCCAGGCGGCCTGCGCGGCGGCCTGGGGGACTGAGGTGGGGTGCTCTCCGGTCTCGGGACGATGCGTGCTCTCGCTCATGCCCTCGAGTCTAGGGACTGCCGCGAGCCCGTGGGCGGGGTCTACGCTGACCCCATCGTGCCCCTGTCGAAGGAGTTCCCCATGAGCACATCCGAACTGATGTGGAGAACCGAGGTGAGCCGGCACGTCCAGGCGCCGGCCGCCGTCGTGTGGCAGGTGATCACGGACCTGGAGGGGATGGCCCGGCACCTGCCGGGCATCCTGCGGCTGGAACGGCTGTCCGACGACGGCCCGGGCACCTACCGGCGCGGCACCCGGTGGCGCGAGACGCGCCGCATGTTCGGTCGCGAGGCCTCCGAGGTCATGGAGGTCGCGGCCGTGGACCCCGAGCGCCGGACGGACATCGTCGCCGAGCACGACGGCGTCCGGTACGACACCGGCTTCGACCTCACCCCGGCCGGCAACGGCGCCGAGCCGGAGGGCACTGACCTGGTCTTCCGGTTCGCCGCGGTGCAGACGGGTCAGGCGCCGAAGGGCCTGAAGGGACTGGCGTCCAAGGCGGGCATGACGCTGATGGGGCCACTCGCCCTGCGGGCCACCCGGAAGCAGATGGAGACGGAGCTGCGGCACATCGCCGAGCGGGCCGAGCACCTGGCCGCAGGCGGTGCCTGAGTCCTAGGCTCAATCCATGGCTAGCTGGGGAACGAAGGTCTTCGAGAACGACACCGCCACGGACCTGCTGGACGAGGTCCTGGACGGCACCTTCCGCCTGGACGACTACCGGCGCACCATCCGCGCCGAGTCCTCCGACGGCTACATCTCCATGCGCACCGGCGAGCAGCTGCTGGCGATGGGGGCACTGGTCCGGATCGCCCGCGGAGACGAGATCGACGCGCTGGACCAGATCGTGGAGCACGCTCAGCTGGAGGCGGACACGGAACTGGACCTGGACCCGTTCCTGGAGCAGTTCTCCGAGGAGGACATCGACCGGCTGCGCGAGCACATCGGCATGACCCTGCGCGAGCCGGCCGTCTCCGAGCTCTTCGAGCGGTGGGAGGAGTCCGGCGAGCTCGAGCGCTGGCTGGAGCGCTCCCACCAGGCCGTGCCGTGACCGGCCCGGCTGGGACGCACCCGGACGACGAGGAGGCCCTGACGCTGGCCACCCGGGACCCGTACCTGACCTTCGGCGGCACCGCCCCCGACCGCCTCTGGGCGAGGACGCCTCACCGCCCGTAGCGCGTCAGCCGCAGCGAGTTCAGCACCACCAGCACGGAGGACGCGGCCATCGCGCCGCCGGCGATCATGGGGTTGAGGAACCCGAGCGCCGCCACCGGGATGCCGAGGGTGTTGTACGCGAACGCCCAGAACAGGTTCATGCGGATCACCGTGAGCGTCTTCCGGGACAGCTCCAGCGACTGCACCACCTGCTGCAGGTCAGAGCCCATCACGGTGATCGCGGCGGCCTCGCGGGCCACATCTGTGCCGGAGCCCATCGCGATGCCCACGTCCGCCAGGGCCAGCGCCGGGGCGTCGTTGACGCCGTCGCCCACCATCCCGACGACGGCTCCCTCGCCCTGGAGGGACCGGATCACCTCGACCTTGGCCTCCGGCCGGACGCCGGCCACCACGTCCTCGGGTGCGATCCCGACCTCGCGTGCCACGGCCTTCGCCACGGCGGCGTTGTCCCCAGTGACGAGCATCGGGCGCAGGCCCAGGGCCTTCAGGTCCGCGATCGCCGCGGCGGAGGAGGGCTTCACCGTGTCCTGCACGGCGACGAACCCGGCGAGCTCGCCGTCCACGGCCACCCACACGGCGGTGGTCCCGGCCTCCTCGGCTGCCGCGAAGCGCGCCTCCGCCTCGGGGGAGAACGGGCGGGTGACGTGCTGGAGGACGAAGTCGCCGCGGCCCACGACCACGTGCTGGGCCACCTGCCCGCCCTCGCCCTCGTCGAGCATCACGCGGCCGCTCACGCCGCCACCGGCAGAGGAGGAGAAGTCCTCCACGGCCGGGAGCGCGAGCCCGTGCTCGCGGGCGCCCTCCACGATCGCCTTCGCGATCGGATGCTCCGAGCCGTGCTCCACCGCGGCGGTCACGGTGAGCAGGGCCGCCTGAGCCGACCCCAGGGGCCGGTGGGCGTCGTGGGGGAGGAGAGTGCCGTCGTCGGGAAGCCGGTCCGCCGAGGCGGACTCGACGTGCTCCCGCACGAAAGCACCGGAAGCGTCCTCGGGGAGGGGCACCACCTCCGCCAGACGCATGCGGCCCTCGGTCACGGTGCCGGTCTTGTCCAGCACGATCGTGTCCACGGTGCGGGAGTCCTCGAGCACCTCGGGGCCGCGGATGAGGATGCCCAGCTGAGAGGCGCGGCCGGTGCCGGCCAGCAGCCCCACGGGCGTGGCCAGGCCCAGGGCACACGGGCAGGCGATCACCAGCACCGCCACGGCCGCGCGCAGCGCCGAGGCCACGTCACCGCCGGTGACCAGCAGCCACACCACGAGCGTCAGCGCCGCGATCCCCATGACGATCGGCACGAACACCGCCGAGATGCGGTCTGCCAGCCGCGCGACCTTCGCCTTGCCGGTCTGCGCCTCGGACACCAGCCGGCCCATCTGCGCCAGCGTGGTGTCCGCGCCGGTGCGCGTGGCCCGCGCGACCAGCCGCCCGGTGACATTCACGGTGGCGCCGGTGACCTCGTCGCCCGGCCCGACCTCCACCGGCACGGACTCGCCGGTCAGCAGGGAGGCGTCCACGGCGGAGGAGCCCTCCACCACCTCGGCGTCCGTGGGGACCTTCTCGCCGGGGCGGATGAGCACGAGGTCGCCCGGGGCCAGGGACTCCGCCGGCACGACGGTCTCGGTGCGCGTGCTCGGGTCCCAGAGCGTGGCCTGCGCGGCGCCCAGCTCCAGCAGTGCCCGCAACGCCTGCCCTGCCCGGCGCTTGGCCCGCGCCTCCAGCCAGCGGCCCAGCAGCAGGAACGTGGTGATCACCGCGGCGGTCTCGAAGTAGAGGCTGTGATGCGCCATCGCCGCCATGCCGCCGCCCACGTGGGCGGTCATGCCCGGGTCCAGGGCCAGCTCGATCGCGGAGTACCCCCAGGAGACGAGCACGCCCACGGACACCAGCGTGTCCATGGTGGAGGACCCGTGCCGGGCGGTCCGTGCCGCGGCGGAGTGGAATGGCCAGGCGGAGTAGAACACCACCGGCGCGGAGAGGACCAGCGCCACCCAGCCCCAGTGCGGGAACTGCGCGGCCGGGACCATGGAGATCACCACGGTCGGGACGGTCAGCAGCGCCGCCACCACGAGCCGGCGCAGCAGCGTGTCCGGGGCGTGCGCGTCCGTGGCGCCGGCGGCAGGGTCGGCGGGCGCGTCGCCCTCGGCGGCCGTCTCACCGCCTCTGCGGTCCCCGTCCTTCCCGACGACGGCCCCCGCCTTCTCGTGCACCCGCGCCCCGTAGCCGGCCGCCTCCACGGCGGCGATCAGCTCCGCGTCCGTGACGGACTCGGGTGCGGTCACGGAGGCCTGCTCGAGCGGCAGGTTCACCGTGGCCTCGACCCCGTCCACCTTCCCGAGCTTGCGCTCGACCCGGCGTACGCAGGACGCGCACGTCATCCCCGTGACGTCCAGTGTCACGGTGCGGGCCGGTGCCGTCGGCACGTCGAGCGAGGACGCACCCGAGGTACCGGTGGCGGCGAAGGAGGGGGGGCCGTCGTCGGGATGGGAGGCGGAAGCGGTGGGCATCAGGCGGACACGACCTCGTAGCCGGCCTCCTCGACGGCGGCCTGCAGGTCGGCGGGGTTCACGGGCTGGTCCGAGGTGACGGTGGCGGTGGAGACGCCGCCGGAGACGAGGTCCACGTCCACGGCGGTGACCTGGGGCAGCTCGGAGATCTCCTCGGTGACGGAGGCGACGCAGTGGCCGCAGGTCATGCCGGTGATCTTCAGTTCGGTGGTGGCCATGGGGAGCTCCTTCTGTCTGTGGGGTGGGTGGGGTAGGTGGGGCGGGTGCGCGGTCGGTGGGTCAGGACGATGGGCGTGGACGGCGGGGCGCAGGGCTGCGTCGCGCCGGTCAGCGCAGGAGACGGCCGATCGCGGCGGTCGCCTCGGCGACCTTCGCGTCCACGATCTCGGCGCGGCCGGTGTGGTCCGCCTCGACCGCGGCCTCGGCCACGCAGTGCCGCAGGTGGTCCTGCACGAGCGCCAGGCTCACGGACTGCAGCGACTTCGTGGCCGCCGAGACCTGCGTGAGGATATCGATGCAGTAGATGTCCTCGTCCACCATGCGCTGCAGGCCGCGGATTTGGCCCTCGATGCGGCGCAGGCGCTTGAGGTAGGCGTCCTTCTGCTCGCCGTAGCCGTGGGTGTGCTCGGCCGGGGCGGCGCCGTCCGCTGTTCCGGAGGCGGCTCCGGAGGACTCGCCGACGGCGTGGCAGCAGGTGCCGGTCTCGGTGTTCTCCATGTCCTCTGTCTATACCCATAGGGGGTATGTGCGCAAGGGGCTTCGCCAGCGGAGGACATCTGTGCGGGCCGCCTCCGGAGCGCTCCGGACCGCACCGCACCCCGGCCACAGGGCCGGGGTGCGGTGGCAGTCTCAGGAGGGCACCGGCGTCGGGAAGCCGGGGGCGCGGCCGCGGAGGGGGCGGGATGCCTGCGGGGGCGATGAACGCGGCGCCGTCCGGCGGATCAGCCGTCGATCGGCGCGGTGCGGCCGCCGCCCTCAAGCTCGCTGACGAGCTCGCGCACGCGCAGGTCGAGGTCGTCGCGGACGCGCTGCACCTCGGCTGGCTCCATCCCGGACAGGGAGGGGACGTCCCAGTGGCGGACGTCCAGGCCCTGGGGCCACTCGACGGGATCGGCGCCGGTGAAGACCACCACGGTCTCCACGGCCTGCACCACGTCCGGGTCGATCGACTTCGGGACCGCGCGGTGCAGCGGGATGCCGATCTCGGCCATCGCGTCGAGGGCGTTCGGCAGCACCTTCGAGGCGGGGGCGGTGCCCGCCGAGCGGGCCAGGATGCGACCCTCCGAACGGTTCACCAGCAGGGCCGAGGCGGTGAGCATGGTGGGGTGCCGGGTGGTGGCGGCCAGCTCGTCGTAGGCGGACTGCAGCTCGGCGCGGGCGCCCCGGGGCATTCCGTTCGCCGCACCGGGCGCGCATGGGTCGGACGGGAGACGGGGCCGGACGAGGCATCTGGGCCGGACGACGTGCGGGACAATGGGGCCATGCCCCTCCAGCACGACTCCCTGCGCTCCCTCCTGCCCTCCGTCCACGCCGAGGCGGCCTTCGCCGACGCCGTCGTCTGGGCGCGCGGCGAGACCGTGCAGGTCGGGGCCGGAGGATGGACCGTGCTGCTGAACGGCAGGAACCGCCTGCGCCGCCTCTCCGAGCTGTGGTCCCGCAGTGTGAAGGCGACCCCGCAGACCGGCACGCTGGCCATGATCCCCGTGCCGGCGGCAGAAGCGGACGAGCCGCGTCCGCGTCCCGGGCAGCGCGCGTGGGTGGCCGGCACCTTCGCGGACGACTCGCCGGAGCCGGCCGTGCTGCGCATCCCCACGCACTGGACCGAGCTGACGCCGGAGGGCGTGACGCTCTACGTGCAGGAGGTCTCCGCCACCGCCCTGCGCGCCGCCGTGGCCGTGGACGAGGCCGCCGAGCTCGCCCCGCACGGCCGCATGCCGCTGCCAGCCGCGGACCCGGATGCCGCCTGGGACGATGCCGGCTACGCAGACGGCGTCCGCGCCGTGCTGGAGCGCCTGGGCAAGCCCGCCGAGGGGCCGGAGGCCACCGGAGAGATCCTCCGCAAGGTGGTCATCAGCCGGACCGAGACCGTGCCGGCGGACGAGGACGCGCTCTGGGCCGCGCTGGACGCCCTGCGGGAGGCCTACCCACAGACCTGGGTCTTCGCGGTCGGCGGCCTGCTCGGCGCCACCCCGGAGATGCTCGCCACCCGCCACGACGGCAGCGTGGAGTCGCTCGTGCTCGCCGGCTCCGTGCCGCGTGGGGCGAACGCGCAGGTGGACGAGGCGGCGAAGGCGCACCTCGCCGCGGACCGGCGCATGGCCGACGAACACCACTGGGCCGCCCGCTCGGTGTGGGAGGCGCTGACGCCCGTGCTGGAGATGGACGAGTCCGCGTTCATGCCGCACGTGCTGACCCTGCCGAACGTGCACCACCTGGCCACCCGGATCTCAGGACGGGTCAAGGCCGCCGGCGGCACCGTACTGGACGTGGTGACCCGCATGCACCCGACCGCCGCGGTGGGCGGGACGCCGACCCCGGATGCGGTGCGCGTGATCGCGGAGGTGGAGCCGGTGGATCGCGGCCGGTACGGCGCCCCGGTCGGCTGGCTGGACGGCCGCGGCGACGGGGAGATCGCGCTCGCCCTGCGCTGTGGCCAGGCCGTGCGGGATGCCGCGGCGCCGGCCGGCGAGGCGGCCGACGCGGCGGTGGGCGTGCGCCTGCATGCCGGCGGCGGCATCGTGCCGGGTTCGGACCCTGCCGAGGAGGTCACGGAGATCGGCGTGAAGTTCCAGCCGATGCGCCGGGCGCTCGGCGTGGCCGAGGCCTGACGGCGACCGGCCCGGGCCCGGTTTCGAGGGCGAAGTTTCCCGGAATTGTGGCGTTGTTCCGGGAAATCTCGCCCTCACTTTGCGTCGGAGCGGGTCCTCCACTGCGTGGGGGTGCCGCTCGGACCACGACGACGGCGGGGCACCTTTCGCGCGAAAGGTGCCCCGCCGTCGTCGGGAAGCCTGAGAGGACTTCCGGGAAGGATCAGGCGGCCGCCAGCTCCGTGCCGTGCTCCATCTCGCGGAGACGACGCTCGGCGTCGTGCTCGGTGAGGGTCGGCATGAAGTGGTAGAGGCGGGCGGAGGCCTTGAACTCCTCGACGACCTCGCGGAAGGTCGCGCGGACGGTGGCCTCGCCGAGCTCGGCGGCGTGGCGGGCGACCAGGTCGTTCTCGACGCGGGCCATCACGCGGCGCAGCAGGACGGGGTTGGGCTGGGTGGGCAGGGCCTCGCGGTACTCGGTGGTGTTGATGCTCATGGGCGAGCACCTCCTTTGCGTGCCGGACGGATCCGGCGTGTCGGGGCGGTCCCTCGTGGGAAGCGGGCCGCCGGAAGTCTTCGTCTGCTGTCCACGTGCCGCCGGGAAGGGTGAACGGAAGGTGAACAACTCTTGAATCAAGCATACCCAGATCCGTGGCGTTGGCAAGCGAGAGGTGCTCGCGAGTGGTGGCTCAGGGGTGTGCTGGGAGGTGATCGAGGTGCGGTGAAGCCCGGGTTCATGCGGATTCCTGGCGTTCGCGGACTCGTTCAATCTAGGTAAACAAAAGGTGAACGAGTGTCGTCACACTGTGCCCACCTCGGTCGCCCTCGTGAGGTCGTCGCTCGCGACACGGGCGTCGCCCGCGCCGGGGCGGGCGCCCTGCGACCATGGAGCCATGGCTCCGCTCTGCCCGCTCCTCGCCCCGGCCCCGCCGCCGCGTTCGGCCTCCGAACTCGCCCGCCAGGCCGTCATGCTGGCCGGCGCCGGGGCGGCGATCCTGCTGCAGGTCGCGGACCACCGGGTCGGTGCGGGCGTCGCGGCCCACTCGCGGTTCACCGAGGACCCGATCGCCCGTCTGCGGCACACCCTGCAGTACATCTGTGTGGCGGTGCTGCCGGAGGCACAGTTCGCGCGGGAGGCGGTGCTGGCCCACGTGTACCGCGCGCACGGTCCGGTCCGCGGGGTGGACGGGCGGGGCCGTGCGTACTCTGCCTTCGACCCCGACGCGCAGCTGTGGGTCGCCGCCACCCTGTACTGGGCGGGGGAGCAGGTGCGCCGCCGCGTCTGGGGGAGCCTGCCGGCGGTGGATGCGGAACGGCTGTACCGCGAGTTCACGCCGCTGGCCACGTCGCTCGGTGTCCCCGCGGAGCGGTGGCCCCGGGACCGCGCGGCGTTCACGGCGTACTGGGACGCGCACGTGGGCGGGCTCGACGTCACCGACGACGCCCGCACCATCGCCGCGGACCTGTTCTCCGGCCAGGGCCTGCCCGCCCCGCTGCGGGCGGCGCTGCCGCCGGCGAGACTGCTGACCGCCGGGCTGCTGCCGGCGCGGGTGAGGGCCGGGCTGGGCTGGGACTGGGACGGTCGGGCCTCCCGCCGGGAGGCGCTCGCCTGGGCGGCTCTCGTCCCGGTGTACCGGCGGCTGCCGGCCGCGGTGCAGGGGAGCGTGGTCCGGTGGATCCTGCACACGTTGCGGGACTGACCGCCGCCGTCGCCGGGATGGGAGGATGGCGCCCATGAGCACCACGGAATGGATCGTCGTCGGCATCATGGTCCTCGCGCTGATCGCAATGCCCTTCATCATCCGTGCCGTCCTGCGCGCCCCCATGGAGCGCATCATCGAGCGCAAGGACATGCGGCGGCGTCCGGGCCTGATCGTCGGCAACGCCCCCGCGCACCGCCAGGCCCAGCGCCGTGCCGAGCGGGACGTCGCCCGCCGGCCGGAGGCCGACTGACCACTGTTCGGACGTGGACTGACCTCGGCCCCGCCTCGGGTCTACCCTGGACCGCGTGAACGCCACGATCCCTGACGCCCTCTGGGCCAGCCGCCGCTCCGCCGCGTTCACGGTCTACCTGATCGCGTGCGTGGTGCTGATCGCGCTGAACCTGCGGACAGTGTTCTCCTCCTTCGCCGCGGTCCTCACGGAGTGGACGGCGCTCACGGGCATGGGCCCCGTCTCCGTCTCCCTCATCTCCGCCCTGCCGGTCACGGTGGTGGGCCTGGCCGCCCCGCTCGTCCCGCTGCTCGCCCGACGCTGGGGCACCTGGTCCGCGCTCACCGTCGGTTTGATCCTCATCGCCCTCGGCCTCGGCATCCGCTCCCTGCCCGTCGGCGACGCCCTCTGGCCCCTCTGGGTCGGCACTCTCGCCGCGGCCCTGGGCATCTCGGTGGGCAACGTGGTCCTGCCGGTTGTGGTGAAGATGGACTTCCCCTCCAGCATCGGGCTGATGAGCGGCATCTACACCATGACCATCTGCGCATCCGCCGCCCTCGGTGCCGCATACACGCAGCCGTTGCTCGGAGCGCTCGGCGACGTCCGCCTCGCCCTCAGCGCGTGGGCCCTGTTCGCCGTCCTCGTCCTGCTCGTGATCGCCCCGGCCCTGTGGTCCATGCGCGGCCTCGTCGGCCGCGTCCACCGTCCCGCGCCCGTTTCCCGACGACGGACCCGCTCCTCCGCCATGTCCCTCACCTCCGGCCAGGCCGACCGTCCCGCCACGGCGGACGGACAGGCGGAGGCGAGTGCCGTCGTCGTGCCCCACCCGGAGGCGGAGCCGAGCCCGTTCCGGTCCCGGACGGCCTGGTGGCTGACGCTGATGATGGCGGCGCAGGCGATGAGCTCGTTCGCGGTGTTCGCGTGGATGGCGCCGATCCTGCGGCACCGCGGGATGGACGCAGGGGCCGCCGGGACGGTGGTGGCGGCATCGATCATGCTGCAGGTCGCCGGATCGCTGGTGGCGCCGATCATCGCCGCGCGGATGCGGCGGCAGTCCTGGCTGGCCGTGGCCGCGGCGGCGCTCACGGGGGCCGGGTTCGCGCTGGTGATCGTCGGGCCGATGGGCGCGATGGGCGTGTGGGCGGCGATGCTCGGTGTGGGGCAGGGAGCGCTCACCGCGGTGGCGCTGACGATGATCGGGCTGCGGACCGCCACCGCCACGATGGCGTCGCGGCTGTCCGGGATGATGCAGGGCGTGGGGTACACGCTCGGCTCCTCGGGGACGTTCCTGGTGGGGCAGCTGTTCGCCGTGACAGGGTCCTATGTGCCGGCCGCCGCGCTGTTCGCGTGCACGGGGTCGCTGGCCGCGGTGTTCGGGTTCCTGGCGGGGCGGGACCGGATCGTGCACGTGCGTGAGTGACCGGTGGCACCCGCCCCTGACCCGGTGCGCCCCGAGGTGGGACAATGGCCGGGATGAGTGACACAAGCCCCCGCCGCCCGAACCCCCGCACCCGTACCGCCGCCCCTGCCGAGCGACCCCAGGTGCGCCCCCAGGCCGAGGGCTGGACCCAGGCCGCCGACGCCGAGGGCCGCCCCCTGCTGCAGTTCAAGCAGCCGCGTGTGCAGCAGCCCCCGCAGCACCTGGCGGACATGACCCTGGAAGAGCGCCAAGCCAAGGCCAAGGAGAACGGCCTGCCCGCGTTCCGCGCCAAGCAGCTCTCCGTCCACTACTTCGAACACCACACCACGGACCCGGAGCAGATGACCGATCTGCCCAAGGACAAGCGCGCCGAGATCGCCGAGGCGTTCTTTCCGCCGCTGCTCACCGAGGTCCGCCGCCTCAAGACCGACGACGGCGCCACCATCAAGTTCCTCTGGCGCCTGTTCGACGGCGCGCTCGTGGAGTCCGTGCTCATGCGCTACCCGGGCCGCGCGACCCTCTGCGTGTCCTCGCAGTGCGGCTGCGGCATGAACTGCCCCTTCTGCGCCACCGGCCAGAACGGCCTGACCCGCAACATGTCCGCCGCGGAGATCGTGGAGCAGGTGGTCCGCGCCAACCAGGTGATCGCCGCCGGCGAGCTGGGCGGCACCCGGAAGAAGGGCCACAACGCCGAGCGCGTCACGAACATCGTGTTCATGGGCATGGGCGAGCCGCTGGCGAACTACAAGCGCCTCATGGCCGCCGTCCACCGCATGGTGGACACGGCCCCGGAGGGCCTGGGCATGTCCGCCCGCCACATCACCGTCTCCACCGTGGGCCTCGTCCCGGCCATCCGGAAGCTGGCGCAGGAGAAGGTTCCAGTGACCTTCGCCCTGTCCCTGCATGCCCCGGACGACGAGCTGCGCGACGAGCTCATCCCCGTGAACTCCCGTTGGAAGGCGGACGAGGCGATCGACGCCGCCTACGAGTACTTCCAGGCCACCGGCCGCCGCGTGTCCATCGAGTACGCGCTCATCAAGGACATGAACGACCACCCGTGGCGTGCGGACCTGCTGGCGAAGAAGCTCAACGCCCGAGGCAAGGGCTGGGTGCACGTGAACCCGATCCCCCTGAATCCGACCCCGGGCTCCATCTGGACGTCCTCCGAGCCCGCGGTGATGCGCGAGTTCGTGCAGCACCTCGAGGACGCCGGCATCCCGTGCACCCTCCGCGACACCCGCGGCAAGGAGATCGACGGCGCCTGCGGTCAGCTCGCCGCGGACGGGGACGACGAGGCCGCCGCCGAGAGGGTCGCTGACTGACTCCGCCCAGACGAGAGTGAGGGCGAAGTTTCCCGCAATTCGTGAAGAATTGCGGGAAACTTCGCCCTCAAGACTCGTGGCGCCGGTGACGCAGCCCCCGCATTAGCCGCGGAACGCCGCCTCGCCGGTGAGCGCCTGGCCCACGATCAGCGTGTGCACCTCGTCCGTGCCCTCGTAGGTGCGCACGGACTCGAGGTTGTTGGCGTGGCGCAGCGGCGAGTAGTCGCCGGTGATGCCGTTGCCGCCGAGGATGGTGCGGGCTTCGCGGCAGATCTCGACCGCGGTGCGGCAGTTGTTCAGCTTCGCCACGGAGATCATCGCCGGGGTGAGGGTGCCCTCGTCCTTGGCGCGACCGAGGCGCAGGGCCAACAGCTGGCCGGTGGCGAGCTGCAGGGTCATGTCCGCGAGCTTCTTCTGGGTCAGCTGGTAGCCGGAGAGCGGCTTGCCGAACTGCAGGCGCCCGTTCGCGTAGTCCAGGGCGGCCTCGATGGAGTCGCGGGCCGCGCCCATGGCACCCCAGGCGATGCCGTAGCGGGCCTCGGACAGGCACATGAACGGGCCGCGCAGGCCCGGATGCTTCGGCAGGATCGCGTCGAGCGGGAGGCGGGCGCCCTCCAGGGTGATGTCGCACTGCAGGGAGGCGCGCATGGACATCTTCCGGGTAATGGGGGTGGCGGTGAAGCCCTCGGTGTCCGTCCGAACGATGAACCCGCGGACCTGCTCGCCGCCCTTGCCCTCGCGCAGCTGAAGGCCGAGGCCCCCGGCGGAGTCGGCCTTGGCGGCGTCCTCGTCCGAGACCTTCGCCCAGATCACGCCGAGCTTGGCCACGGAGGCCAGGCCGATCCAGCGCTTGGCACCGTCCAGGACCCACTCGTCGCCCTCGAGGCGGGCGCGGGTGGCCATGGAGGCCGGGTCGGAGCCTGCGGTCGGCTCGGTGAGGCCGAAGAAGCCGAGGGCGTCGCCGGATGCCATCTGCGGCAGCCAGGTCTTCTTCTGCTCCTCGGAACCGTGCTTGTGGATCGCGGACATGGCCAGGGAGCCCTGCACGGACACCACGGTGCGGAGGCCGGAGTCGCCGGCCTCCATCTCCTGCATGGCCAGGCCGTACTCGGTGGCGGTGCGGCCGGCGCAGCCGTAGCCCTGAAGGTGCATGCCGAACAGGCCGAGCTCGGCCATCTCCGGCACGATCTCCAGCGGCAGGGTGGCCTCGTCGAACCACGTCGCGATGTTCGGGCGGACGCGACGGTCCACGAAGTCCGCGACGCGGTCCCGGACCGCGATCTCCTCGGCGGAGAGCTGCGACTCGATGTCCATCAGGTCGGTGGGGTGCTTGGGCACGGTTCCTCCTGGCAGGTGCGGCGGCGGCTCTGCCGCGCGGGTGGTCTACAGGGTCACTCTAGGTCCGCCGTTCCGGCGCTGACAGGGACGGAACCGCGACGACGGCTCCCTCGCCCCGCGCTGTCGCCTGCGGTGGGGTGCGGCCTCGCCGCTGACGTCACGTCATGTCCCAGTGAGGGGTCGGTATGACCGTTCTGGTCTGAATCCGGAGAGGGCGAGTGTGGCGGAGTGGGGCGGAGAGGCCGGGGCGCGGCTCAGTCCTCGGCGACGGGCGAGGCGGATGCGGGGGAGCCCCCGTCGTGCTGAAAGACCGCCACCGAGGCGTCCACCACCGAGCGGAGCGCGGCGGAGTCATGGTCCCGGCGCCAGATTATGCGCATGTCCATGGGGTCGGCCGGGCCGGAGAGGCGGACGAAGCGGACGCCGGACTCGTGGTGCGCGTTGTCTCGGACGGTCTCCATGCTGAAGCCGACGCCGTTGCCGGCGGCCACGAGCACGAGCATGGTCCAGGAGTCCGGTGCCGTCTCGATCACCCGCGGGATCACGCCGGCCGAGAGGGACAGGGAGGTGAAGCGGTGGTGCAGGGCCGCGCTGACGCCCATGGGCAGCACGATCCAGTCCTCGTCCGCGAGCTCCGCGAACGCGACCTCCTCCCGGTGGGCGAGGCGATGGTCCACGGGCAGGGCGGCGAGCACCTCCTCCCGGCGCAGCAGCACCGAGTCCAACTCCGGCGGCAGGTGGTCCCAGCGGCCGATCGCCAGGTCCAGGTGGCCATCCATCACCCGGGAGAAGCCCTGGTGGGAGAACTGTGCGGAGTGGAGCTCGAGGGTGAGGCCCGGGTGGTCGGCCTTCACCTTGCGGGCCAGGCGTCCGACGTGTCGGTGGTTCGAGGTGCTGGCGAAGCCGAGGCGGATGCGGCCGGTGCGGCCGGCGGTCACGTCGGCCATGACGCGGTCCACGTCCGCGGCCGCGTCCGCCAGGCGCTGCGCGGCGGGGATGAGCGCGCGGCCGGCCGGAGTGAGGGAGACGGCGCGGGTGGTGCGGTCGAACAGGGCGGTGCCGTAGTGACGCTCCAGGTTCCGGATGGTGCGGGACAGCGGCGGCTGCGCGATGTGCAGGCGTTCCGCCGCCCGGCCGAAGTGCAGCTCCTCGGCCACGGCCAGGAACGCGTGGGCCTCGCGGACGTCCATGGGGGTGCTCCTTCCGGGCGGAGATCCATACGCCGAGGGTAACAATCGGTGCGGATTGACTATTGGACGTGACGCGCGGCCGGTGGTCTGCTGTACGCCAAGACCCGCCCGCAGCTCAGGAGGCTCACCATGACCGACAGGACCGGACTGAACGGGGACGGCCGGGGACCGCTCGCCGGGATCGTAGTGGCGGACCTGTCCCGCGTGCTCGCGGGCCCGTACTGCACCATGCTGCTGGCGGACCTGGGCGCCACCGTCATCAAGGTGGAGTCCCCGGCCGGGGACGACACCCGCACCTGGCGCCCGCCGGTGCACGGGGACATGGCCACCTACTTCATGGCGGCGAACCGCAACAAACACTCGATCGCGCTGGACATGAAGGACCCGGAGCAGCTGGAGACCGTGCACCGGATCGTGGGCGAGGCCGACGTGCTGGTGGAGAACTTCAAGCCCGGCGGCCTGGCGAAGTACGGCCTGGACGCCGACTCCGTGGCCGAGCGCTGGCCGCACCTGGTGCACGCCTCCATCACCGGCTTCGGCACCGCCGGCGGCGCCCACCTGCCCGGCTACGACATGCTCATCCAGGGTGTCTCCGGGTTCATGTCCCTGACCGGCGAGGAGGACGGCCCGCCGCAAAAGGGCGGCGTCGCGATGATGGACGTGATGACCGGCCTGCACTGCGCCCTGGCGATCCTCGCGGCCCTGCGTGAGCGGGACCGCTCCGGCCAGGGCCAGCACGTGGAGCTCAACCTCTTCATGACCGCGCTGTCCGGGCTGGTCAACCAGACCTCGGCCTACGTGGCCGGCGGGGCGGTGCCGCGGCGCATGGGCAACGACCACCCCAGCCTCTACCCCTACGGCCCGTTCGCCTGCCGGGACACGGACCTCATCATCTGCGTGGGCAACGACCGTCAGTTCGCTCGGCTCGCCGGGGTGCTCGGCGCCCCGGAGCTGGCCCAGGACGAAAGGTTCGCGACCATGTCCGCCCGCAACGAGCACCGCGACGAGCTGCGCGCCCGCATGGTCGAGCGGCTGGCCGAACGGGACGCACAGGAGTGGCAGGACGACCTCGTGGAGGTCGGGGTGCCGTGCGCGCCCATCCTCGGTGTGGATGAGGGCATCGCGTACGCGGAGAAGCTGGGCCTGGACCCCGTGGCGGACACCGGCGGCGCGCCGACCGTGCGCCATCCTGTGGACTACTCGCGCACCCCAGCCCGGCACGTGAAGGCCCCGCCGCGGCTGGACGAGGACCGCGACGCGGTGCTCGCCTGGCTTGAGCGGCGGGGGAGCGGGCCGGCGTCGGAGGACTGACTCAGGTCTGCTCGCCGGCCCCGGCCAGACGGGCCAGGTGCTCCACGGCGTACGCGTACCCCTGCACGCCCGTCCCGCACAGCACGGCCGCGGCCACCGCGGACACGTACGAGTGGTGGCGGAACTCCTCGCGGGCGTGGATGTTGCTCAGGTGCACCTCCACCACGGGCAACTCCACGGAGCTGATGGCGTCCCGGATCGCCACGGAGGTGTGGCTGTAGGCGCCCGGGTTGAGCACGATCCCGGCATGCGTCCCGCGGGCTTCGTGGATCCAGTCGATGAGCTGCCCCTCGTGGTTGGACTGCCGGCACTCGGCCGTCATGCCGAAGCGTTCGGCGGTCTGCGCGGCGAGCTGTTCCACGTCGGCCAGCGTGGCCGTGCCGTAGGTCTCCGGCTCACGCGTGCCGAGCAGGTTCAGGTTCGGGCCGTTCAGGACCAGCAGCGATGCGGTGCTCATGCGGCCAGCCTAGTGCGGTCGCCTGCGGCGCCCTCGCCCCGTTTCCCGACGACGGCGCTCGCCCGGGCGCACCGCTCACCTCACATCGCGGCCGTCGCGTTGACGTGGGCGGTCACAGAGATCGCCGCTACGGAGGCCCGCATCGCCGGCGGCGCCACCGCGGGCATCGCTGGCATCACCGGCTCAGCCTCGGGCGGCATGACCCACCGCGAGTCCTGCAAGGACGTCGGCATGATCTCCCTGGTCATCCCGGTGGCCGGGCGGCGCGGAGACTCCGGCCGAATCCGCCAGCCGCTGAACCGGGTGCATCTGCCGCCGGCATGTCCCAGGCTTGGAATAGAGCGGGCGGGGGCGCATGTTCCCGCCTGACAGAACGCGCCGGACCGATGACCGCAGCCCTCCGGGGGCCGCGGCGGATGCCGGTGAGACCCCGTCCGAGAGGAACCCCTCCCATGGCCACCACCGACCTGACCCTCGAGTCCTTCCAGCAGACCATCGCCGAGAACGACACCGTCCTGGTGGACTTCTGGGCCGAGTGGTGCGGCCCGTGCAAGCAGTTCGGCCCGGTCTTCGAGGCCGCCTCCGAGCAGCACGACGACGTCGCCTTCGCGAAGGTGGACACGGAGGACCAGCAGCAGCTGGCCGCCATGGCCGGCATCACCTCGATCCCGACCCTCATGGCGTTCCGCGGCGGCGTGCTTGTCTTCTCCCAGCCCGGCGCCCTGCCGGCCCCGGCCCTCGAGGACCTGGTGACGCAGGTCAAGGGCCTGGACATTGAGGAGGTCCGCCGCATGGCCGAGGAGCAGGCCGCCAAGAACGACGCCGCCGCGCAGGGCGGTCAGGAGCAGGGCGGGCAGCCCGCCGGTGGTCAGCCGCAGGCCTGAGGCGAGCCGCGCGCCGGTGGGGAGCGGCCGTCGTCGTGACGGTCCCGCCCGGACCCGGCGCCGCGGTCAGCGGTCCTCGAAGGCCCCCTGCCGCCACTGCTGCACCAGCCACGGGCTGAACGCGACGGGCACGGCGGCCAGGGCGGCGGCGAGGTCCGCGACCTGCACCCACTCCCATTCGGCGACCTCGTCCCACACCGGGGCGGGGTCGCCGTGTGTCTGCGCCCGGAACACCGGACAGATCTCGTTCTCCTCCATGCCGGCGGCGTCCACGGCGCGGTAGCGGAAGTCCGGCAGTACCGGCTCCACGGAGTGGACCGGTACGCCTAGCTCCTGCACGGCCCGGCGCTCCACGGCCTCCGCGGGGGTCTCGCCGACGCCGGGATGACCGCAGAAGCCGTTGGTCCAGACGCCCGGGAAGGCCCTCTTGCCCAGGGCGCGGCGGGTCAGCAGGAAGCGGCCGTCCGGGCCGTAGACGTGGCAGGAGAACGCCAGGTGCAGGGGAGTGCCCTCGTCCTGGTGCCGGTGCACGGTGGCCTTCGGCTCCGTGCCCGCAGGGGTTCCGTCCTCGGCGAGCAGCACCACCACCTCCACGCCGTCCCGGCCGCCGGAGGGTCTGCCCTCCTGCACACCGTGGTGCGCTCCGTCCTGCCCGGTCGCATGAGGGGCGGCGGACGGGTGCTCAGTGTGTGCGGCGGGGGTGTTCATGCGACCCATTCTGTCAGCTGGCCTATGAGGCAACTGTGGTGCACGTCACGGCTTCGGCCTGTGCTGGGCGGTCTCCGCTGGGTCGGGACCCGGTGGGCGCGTCTCCGGAGGGGCTGACACGACCACAGGTGCGCTGACAGCACAAGGCCAGGGCGCGCCCATGCGCCCCGAGGCGGCCGCGCGCCGCGTCACCAGGCAGATCGACGTGTTCGCCTCCGCCACCGAGTTCGCGGACATCTCGGACGGGGGCAGCCAGCACTGCATCGTCTCCTCGCCGGAGGACCGCGGCTGGGACCAGAGCACCGTGGACACGGACATGACGCTCGAGAAGGCGAAGGAGACCATCGACATCGACAAGGAGGTCGGCCGCACCTGACCTGTGCACCCTCGCGCCGCCGGCGTCAGCCGGTGGATGGACTCCCGGGCCTCGCGGTGGATAGGGTGACGAGCAGGGGAGGGTGAGGACATCGAACCACCGTCCATGACATGCACGGTCGTGCCTTCCTGACGTCCCGGAACCGGGGCGGCCACGCCGAGGAGGACAGTGTCATGCGATCGACGCGAGCCCTCAAGGACGAGCTGGCCGCCCACCTGGCCCAGCACCCGTTCGGCCCCGACGCGCCGGAGTCGGCGGTGCGCCTCTGGGATCGTCTCCGTGATCTCGCATCCGACGGCAAGCTCGTCCGCCCCGCCCTGGTGGACCTCGGTTACAGGACCGTGCGGCCCGGTGCCGCAGGGCGCCCGGAGGTCGTCCGACTGGGCATCGCCTTCGAGCTCCTCCACACGGCTCTGCTCGTCCATGACGACGTCATCGACCGGGACCCGCTGCGCCGAGGCCGGCCGACCGTGGCGGAGCAGTTCCGGCGAGAGGCAGAGGAGGCCGGCGCACCGGCTCCGGAAGCCCTGCACCTCGGCGCCTCAGCCGGAGTGATCGGCGGGGACGTCCTTCTGATCCAGGCCCTGCGCCTGGCCGCCTCCTGCAGTGCGGACCCCGCCATGAACGCGCGGGTCGCACCCGTGGTGTTCGACGCCGCCACCCAGGCGGCCGCCGGTGAGCTCGAGGATGTCCTGTTCTCCCTGCACCGCTACGGCGGGGACCACCCGGACCCAGAACGGATCCTGGAGATGCACCGGCGCAAGACCGCCGGCTACTCCTTCGCGGCGCCGCTGCGTTCCGGAGCGCTGCTCGCGGGTGCCTCGGAGGGACACGCGGCCGCCCTGGCTGCCGCGGGCTCGAAGCTGGGCACGGCCTATCAGGTGATCGACGACGTGCTCGGCACCTTCGGGGACCCGCAGGAGACCGGGAAGCCTGCGGACACGGACCTCCGGGAGGGCAAGGCGACCATGTTGACCTCCCACGCCCGCTCGGACGCGGCCGCGCGACAGGCGCTCGCACGGGTGGCCGCCGCGGAGACCTGCGGGCTCGAGGCCCTGGCCGCGGCCGTAGAGGAGGCCCGCACCGCCGTGCTTGCCAGCGGCGCTGTGGAGTACGCCACCGGCCTGGCGGCGAACCTCGTCGCAGAGGCCCGAGTCCTGATCGACACGCTCGGCCTCGGACCGGCCGAGCGTGACGACTTCGCCGTCGCGTGCCGCAACATCCTCGATCGGAAGGCCTGACCATGGACAGCACCCACGAGGTCGTCGATGGGCGTGCCGCGCTCGGCACCGACCCTGAGGGCGACCTCC
The DNA here is from genome assembly GCA_047414615.1 of Micrococcus luteus. Classification (GTDB taxonomy): domain Bacteria; phylum Actinomycetota; class Actinomycetes; order Actinomycetales; family Micrococcaceae; genus Micrococcus; species Micrococcus luteus_B. The sequence continues at coordinate 1,953,197 of CP179711.1, read as the reverse complement.
GGAGATACACGGCCACCGCACTGCGGTCCGCCGGTGAGGTCATCACCGGCTACTCCACGTCCTTCTCCTGGGCCTGTCGGACGCTGCCCGTGCGGCAGCGCCGGGACATCGGGGCCGTCTACGCGATGGTCCGCGTCGCGGACGAGGTGGTGGACGGCACAGCGGCAGCCGCCGGCGCGACGACACGTCAGGCGGCCGCCCTGCTGGACGACTACGAGCGCCGGTGCGAGGAGGCGATGGGCACCGGCTTCTCCACCGACCTGGTGCTGCACGCGTTCGCGGACGTGGCGAGGCGGCACGGCATCACACGGGAGCTGACGGCCCCGTTCTTCCGGTCCATGCGGGCGGACCTGCGGCTGGACCGCCACGGGGAGGAGTCCCTGGCCGACTACATCCACGGATCGGCGGAGGTGGTGGGGCTGATGTGCCTGCAGGTCTTCTGCTCGCTGCCGGGGACCCGGGTGCACACGGAGGAGGACCGGGAGCTTCTGCGTGCGAGCGCGATGCGGCTGGGCGCGGCCTTCCAGAAGGTGAACTTCCTGCGGGACCTGGGGGCGGACCAGCAGGGCCTGGGCAGGGTCTATCTCACCGGCACCGGTCCGCGGGAGCTGTCCGAGGCGCGCAAGCGGGAGCTGGTGGCGGAGGTCGCCGCGGACCTGGACGCCGCCCGGCCCGGCATCGACCGGCTGGACCGCAGGGTCGGGCGGGCCGTGCTTGCCGCCCACGGGATCTTCGCGGAGCTGAACCGGCGGATCGGTGCGACGCCGGCAGCGGAGCTGCACAGCCGGCGCGTGCGTGTCCCTGCACCCGTGAAGGCGGCGATCCTCGCCCGGGCGGTCGGGCCGGTCGGACGGCAGGGGAACCGATGAGGGCCGCACGCACGGTGGTGGTGGTTGGCGGCGGCTTCGCCGGGCTGGCGACGGCCGGCCTGCTCGCGCGCGACGGCCACGACGTGACGCTCGTGGAGAAGAACCCGGCCCTGGGCGGCCGGGCCGGCCGGTGGTCGGCGGAGGGGTTCACTTTCGACACGGGGCCGTCCTGGTACCTGATGCCCGAGGTGATCGACCGGTGGTTCCGGCTCATGGGCACCAGCGCCGCCGAGCAGCTGGACCTGCAGCACCTGGACCCCGCCTACCGGGTGTTCGCCGAGGACCACCTCGCCGACGGCCCGACCGACGTGCGCGGAGGCACCGAGGAGGCATGTGACCTGTTCGAGTCCCTGGAGCCGGGCGCGGGCATGAGGCTGCGGTCCTACCTGGCCTCCGCGTCACGGACCTACGCCCTGGCGAAGCGTCGGTTCCTGTACACGGACTTCGACCGTCCGTGGGAGCTGGTGCACCGCGAAGTCCTCGCCGCGCTCCCGGCGCTGGGCCGGCAGCTGGCGGGGAGCCTGTGGACGCATGTCACCCGGCGGTTCGAGGACGTCCGGCTGCGCCAGGTGCTCGCCTATCCCGCGGTGTTCCTGGGGACCTCCCCGCGTCGGGCGCCGGCGATGTACCACCTGATGAGCCACCTCGACCTGGTGGACGGGGTGCAGTATCCCCGCGGCGGATTCGCCGCGCTCGTGGACGCCATGGAGGGTCTCTGCCGTGCGGAGGGCGTCCGGATCCTCGTGGACACCGAGGTGACGGCCGTGGAGGTCGCGGGACACGACGACGGCCGCCTCCGGGGCATGTCCCGTCGCCTTCGCCGTCCGTCCCGTTCCGGGACGAGGGCCACCGGTGTCCGGGTGCTGCGGCGGACTGCCGACGACACCGACGCAGCGGGGGAGCTGAGGCTGCCGGCGGACGTGGTGGTCGGTGCCGCGGACCTGCATCATCTGCAGACACGGCTGTTGCCTCCGAGCCTGCGCGCCCCGGAGTCGCGCTGGGACCGACGGGATCCCGGCTTCTCGGGTGTGCTCGTGTGTCTGGGCGTGCGGGGGCGGCTGCCGCAGCTGCTGCACCACTCGCTGCTGTTCACCGCGGACTGGGACGAGAACTTCGCGCGGATCGAGCAGGGGCGTGATCTGCCGGACCCCACGTCGGTCTACGTCTCGCGCACCACGGCCACGGACCCGGACATGGCCCCGCCGGGGGACGAGTCGCTGTTCCTCCTCGTCCCGTCGCCCGCGCAGGTCGACTGGGGTCACGGTGGGGTGCGCACCCCGGGCCGGGACGAGCCCGGAGACGCCCAGGTGGAGGCGGTCGCGGACCGGGCCGTCGCGCAGCTGGCCGAGTGGGCGGGGATCCCGGACCTCGCCGAGCGGGTGGTGGTCCGGCGCACCGTCGGTCCGGCGGACCTCGCCGAGCAGGTGCACGCCTGGCGGGGGTCGCTGCTGGGCCCCGGGCACGTCCTGAGGCAGTCGGCCCTGTTCCGGCCCGTCGTGCGAGACCGCAGGATCCGCGGACTGTTCTACGCGGGATCCTCCGTGCGGCCGGGCATCGGGGTCCCGATGTGCCTGATCTCGGCCGAGATCGTCCGCGAGGCCGTCTCCGGCGTCCGGGCCGGGGCAGACGAGGAGGTGAGCCCGTGATCGGAACGCTGCTGCGGGTGTCCCGCCCGGTGAGCTGGGTGAACACCGCCTACCCGTTCGCCGCGGCGGCCGTCCTCACCGGCGGCCTGCCACTCTGGGTCACGGTGGTGGGGACGATCTTCTTCCTGGTCCCGTACAACCTGGCCATGTACGGCATCAACGACGTCTTCGACTACGAGTCGGACCTCCGGAATCCGCGCAAGGGCGGGGTCGAGGGGGCCGTGGTGGACCGTGCGGAGCACCGTCGCGTGCTCCTGGCCTCGTGCCTGCTGCCCGTTCCGTTCGTCGCGGTGCTCACCGGGTGGGCGCTGGTGCAGGGAGACGTCGCCTCGGTGCTGGTGCTGGCAGTGAGCCTGTTCGCGGTGGTGGCGTACTCATGGGCCGGACTCCGCTTCAAGGAGCGCCCCTTCTTGGACGCGGCCACCTCGGCCACGCACTTCGTGTCTCCGGCGGTCTACGGCCTCGTGCTGGCCGGCGCCCGGCCCACCGCCGCGTTGACCGCGCTGGTCGTCGGCTTCTTCCTGTGGGGCATGGCCTCACAGATCTTCGGCGCGGTGCAGGACGTCCTGCCGGACCGGGAGGGCGGGCTCGCCTCGGTGGCCACCGTCCTCGGTGCCCGGCGCGCTGTGGCGGTGTCGGTGGCCCTGTATGCGAGCTCCGGTCTGCTCATGCTCGCCACGGAGGGACCGGGGCGCTGGGCCGCTGTGCTCGCCGTCCCGTACATCGTCAACGCGGGCCGTCACCTCAATGTCACCGATGCGTCCTCGGGGCGTGCCCACGGCGGCTGGCGTGTGTTCCTCTGGCTGAACTACGTCACCGGCTTCCTGGTCACGCTGCTGCTGATCGCCTGGGCCTGGCAGCGAGGAGGGGGAGGATGACATACCTGCTGGTGCTGATCGCGCTGATCTGCTGCATGCTGCTGGTGGACCACCGGTGGCGGCTGTTCCTGTTCCACCGCCCCGTTCGCGCGCTCCTGGTGCTCGCGGCCGGGGTCGGATACTTCCTCTGGTGGGACGTCTGGGCGATCGCCGAGGGCATCTTCCTGCACCGCGAGTCGGATCTGATGACCGGGGTGATGCTGGCAGACCAACTGCCGCTCGAGGAGGCCTTCTTCCTGCTGTTCCTCAGCCTGAACACGATGGTCCTGTTCACCGCCGCCGTGCGCGTGGCGGAGTCATGGGGCCGTCGCGGCAGGCCCGGTTTCGCTTCCGGCCACGCGCGGTCCGCGCCGGACGGGCGCTCGGCACGGGACGGGGAGCAGACATGACGTTCTGGGAGCTCAACGCCGTCTTCCTCGGCGTGGCCGCCGCCGTGCTCATGCTCGCCGCCGTTGCCGGCAGAGTGCGCGCACGCCATGCCGGGGGCGTGGCCGTGACCACGGGCGTGCTGTGGATCCTCACGGCGGTGTTCGACAACCTCATGATCGCCTCCGGCCTCTTCGACTACGGACATCACCGTCTGGGCGGGGCCTACATCGGCCTGGCTCCGCTGGAGGACTTCGCCTACCCGCTCGGGGCCGCCCTCCTGTTGCCCGGTCTGTGGCTGCTGCTGGCCGGCTCTCGCCGGGACGGGGAGGACTACTGACGTGTTCCCGTTGATCGCCGCGGATCTCCTGCGCCTGGCCGGGCTGTTCCTGGTGCCGCTGGCCGGTGGGCTGGCCGGATGGCCGAGCGCGGCCGTCATGTTCCTCGTGTTCGGGGCCCAGTGGCTGCTGCGCTGGTGGGTGGGCGGTCGGCCGCTCGACTGGGCCGGTCAGGCCGTCCTGCTCACCGCGGGGTGGTGTTCCGTCACGGGCCTGTACCACCGGGTGGACCACCTCGACCTGGTCATGCACGCGGCCACCAGCGCGGTGGTCACCGTGCTGACGGCGGCCGCCGTGCGGTCCCTGCTCCACCGGCGCGGGGTCTCGGGGCGTGCGGCACTGCGGCTGCTCGGTCCTGTGCTGGGCTGGGCGGGGCTCGTGTGCGCCGCGGGCACTCTCGGCGTGCTGTGGGAGGTCGCTGAGTGGGTCGGCCACCGGTGGGTCACCGAGGAGATCGGCGTGGGATACGAAGATACGGTGGGGGATCTGACCGCGAACCTGGCCGGCGCGGCCGGTGCGGCTGCGGCGGTGGTGCGTGCGGCGGGAACGGAGACGGCCGGCACCGAGGAGAGGCAGTGAACACGTCCCCGACGGACGGACATCGCCGCTGCACGGTCTCGGTGGTGGTCCCTGTCCGGGACGACGCCGCACACCTGCAGGCCTTCCTGGCCCTCGTGGGCGCCCAGTCCCGGCCCGTCGACGAGGTCGTGGTGGTGGACAACGGCAGCCGGGACCGCTCCGCCGAGGCGGCACGCGCGGCCGGCGCCCGGCTGGTGCACGAGCCTCGGCCCGGAATCCCGGCCGCCGCCGCTGCCGGCTATGACGCCGCGCGCAGCGAACTGATCCTGCGGTGCGACGCGGACAGCCGCCCTGACCTGGACTGGGTGGAGCGGGTCTGCGCCGCCCTGGAGTCCGCCCCGGAGGTCGCCGGCGTGACGGGGCCGCCCCGCTTCGTGGACCGCGTGGGCCTCGGCCGCAGGGTGCGGGAGGCCCTCCACACCCTCGGGTACCGGTGGTGCGCCGGCGCGGCGGTGGCCGCCGTCCCCCTGTGGGGATCCAACTTCGGGCTGCGCGCCGTGGCCTGGCGGGACGTGCGGGACCGGGTCGAGCGGCTGGACCCCCTGATCCACGACGACCTGGACCTGTCCTTCTGCCTGGCCCTGACCGGCCGGCATCCCGTGGTGCACGTGCCGAGCCTGAGGATGGCGGCCTCGGGGCGGGGGTTCACGTCGGCGGCCGGGCGGCGCAGGCAGCTGCGGATGGCAGCGGCCACGCTGCGCAGGAACTGGGCCGTCCTGTCTCCGGGGCAGAGGTGGGTGCGGCGCCTGAGGGGCACCTGAGCAGCGGACGGCCCAGGCGCCCATGGTGATCCACCTCACCCACGGGGCGGGCCGGCGTCACAACCGGCGTACAGTGACCCTTCGTGCCCGAGGTCCGCCCCGGGCCGCGCGCCGCCGGACCGGGGGATCCTGGGCGGTCGCGCAGTGCAAGACCGAATGACCTGCGACGAGAAGAGAGCATCACATGACCCGCATCCACCGCACCGCCCGTGCCGCTGCCCTGTCCGCCGCCGCCCTGCTCGCCCTGACCGCCTGCGCCGGCGAGTCCCAGGAGACCGAGGAGAACACCGCCGGGCAGTCCGCTGAGCAGTCGGCCGCCGGTCAGTCCGAGGGCGGACAGGCCGAGGCCCCGAAGGCCGAAGAGGTCTCCTACGCCGCCGGCGACTGCCTCACCAACGAGCCCGGCGCCCGCGACGTGGGCACCTTCGAGAAGGTCGACTGCGAGCAGGAGCACAACGCCGAGTACCTGTGGGCCGTGCCGGAGAAGGACGAGGACGACACCACGGACACCGAGGCCGTGTGCCGCGCCGCGGGCTCCAAGGCCGGCGAGGACCTTGAGGTCACCGTCTCCGCCACCGAGCTGCGCAACTCCGCGGACGGCACCCAGCACTGCCTGGTCTACGCCCTGGCCGAGGGCTGGGAGGGCCAGATCGTGGACCCGTCCACCACCCTGGAGGACGCGCAGGCCGAGGCTGACGCCTGAGTCGGACGCACGGGAAGGGCCCCGCGCCGTCATCGTGACGGGGCGGGGCCCTTCCGTCTGCCAGGGCGAGGGATCAGGCGGACGGGAGGGGCCGTCGTCGTGCCTCGGCCACGATGTTCTCCGCCATGGACGGGAACACGAGGGCGTGGAAGGGCAGGATGGCCGTCCAGTAGGCGCGGCCGACCAGGCCGGAGGGCATGAACACGGCGCGCTGACGGTAGACACAGCCGTCCTCCGTGCGTTCCACGCCCAGCTGCAGCCAGGCCCGGCCCCCGGCGCGCATCTCCGCGCGCAGGGTCAGCAGGCGGCCGCGGTCGATGGACGCCACCCGCCACCAGTCCACGTGGTCGCCCAGGCGCAGATGCTCCGGGTCCCGGCGGCCGCGGGCCAGCCCGGGTCCGCCGATCAGCTTGTCCATCCAGCCGCGCACCCGCCACAGGAACGGGGTGGAGTACCAGCCGTGCGGGCCGCCGATGGACTCGATCACGGGCCAGAGCCGCTCGGGGGAGAGGTCGGTCTCCCTCTCCCGCTCGTCCGTGTAGACGGTGGAACCGGCCCAGTCCGGGTCCGCGGGCAGGGGCGCGGCGGGATCGCGGCCGACGGTCTGGTCCGCGTCCCAGGTGACCTCGAGCGGGCCCTCCTGTTGCCGGGCCAGCGCCCGGCGGACCGCCTCCTTGTAGGAGGTGAGGCCCCCGGCGGGGTCCGGGACGATCTCGGCCACCGAGTGGTTGTCCGTGACCGCGTCCTCGGCCAGGGAGGCGGCCAGGGGCATGGCCACGCCCACCGGGATGGGGGTGACCAGACCGATCCACACCCCGGACAGGCGCATGGCCGGCAGCGGCAGCGCGATCACGCGCCGGCGGCCGAGCCCGGCGACCTCCGCGTAGTCCGTGAGCATGGACGCGAAGGTCTGCGCGGTGCCGCAGCCGATCTGCGCACGGGCCTGCACCGGCTCCTCGAGGGCGCTCGCGTGGACCAGGTAGTGCAGCACGTCCCGGATGGCTATCGGCTCCACCCTGTTCTCCAGCCACTTCGGGCCCGGCATGACGGGCAGGCGTTCGGTGAGGTGGCGGATCATCTCGAAGCTGGTGGAGCCGGAGCCGATCACGATGCCCGCCTCGAACGTCAGCGTGGGGACGGAGGACTCCTCCAAGCGTCGGGCCACGAGCTCACGGGAGCGCATGTGGTCCGAGAGCTCCTCCACCGGTCGGTCCGGGTGCAGGCCGGAGAGGTAGACCAGCTGGGTCACGCCGGCGGCCTCGGCCGCGGTGGCCACGGTGTCCGCGATGGACTGCTCGCGCTCCACGAAGTCGCCGCCGCCGCCCATGGAGTGGACGAGGTACAGCACGGTGTGGACGTCCTCCATGGCGGTGCGGACGTCCTCGGGCTCGGAGAGGTCGCAGCGGACGATGTCCACGTCCTCGCCCCAGGGGCGGTCGGCGAGGGCGTCCGTGTTCCGGGCGGCGGCGCGCACGGTGAAGCCGGCGGCGAGCAGCTCGGGGATGAGTCGGCCGCCCACATAGCCGGAGGCGCCGGTGACGAGCACGCGGCGGCCGCGGCCTTCGGGGAGGTGCAGCTGCAGGGGAGACGAAGGTGTCATGCCGCCCACGCTAGGGGCGGGACAGGGGCTTTGGGCAGGGATCGGGTCCTGCGGAGCCGCGGTGCGTGCCGGCGGTGCCGCCGGCCCGGCCCGGGCTCCGCCCGTGACCCCGGCCCGGGCTCCGCCTGTGACCTCGGCCCGGGCTCCGCTCTGTGACCCCGACCCGGGCTCCGCCCTGTGACCTCGGCCCGGGCTCCGCCCTAGGATGGAGAGATGGCCTCCGAGCAGTCGAGCACCCGCACGCCTCGCATCGACACGGACGCGATCCGTGCCGTGGTGGGGGCCACCTTTGCATCCCGGGGCTTCCAGTACGCGAGCACCTCGCGGGTGGGCCGCGTGGGCTTCGACCCCGAGACCGGCCTGCTCACCGCCCAGGTGGCCGGGTCCGTGCCCCGCCCGTACCGGGTGCGCGTCCGTCTGCAGCCGACCGTGGCCGCGGACCTGCAGCCCGAGGGCACCGACCCGCTGGACATGGAGTGGGAGCCGGTCCACGGCGAGTGCACCTGCCCGGTGGGCACGGACTGCAAGCATGTGGCCGCCGTCTGCTACCGCGCCGTCCGCCTGCGCTCGGACGAGGCGCTGGGCCGGGCCAAGGAGGACCTGGCAGCGCTGATCACCACCGCGGACGAGCTCGCCTCCGGCCCGGGAGGGGCGGGGGCGCCCGGCGGCCGTGGCACCGGTATCCCCGACGACGGCCCCGCCGGCTCCGACGCCCGCCGCGCCTCCGCCTCGGACTGGCGCCGCATCATGGAGCCGCTGGCCGGCCTGCAGACTTCCTCCGCCCGCACCCCGCAGGCGCCGCTGGCGATCGGGGTGGAGCTGGTGGCCGAGGCCTCCCGCTCGATGTACCAGCAGTGGGGTCCGGCCGGCGCCGGGGAGGACCGGCTGCGCGCCGGCCGCGGGCTGTTCGTGCTGCTGCGCCCACTGAAGAAGGGCGCCAAGGGCACCTGGATCAAGGGCGGGCTGACGTGGAAGCAGTTCCAGTACCCGCGCGCCGAGTTCGACCCCGCCCACGAGCGGGCGCTGCGCCTGGTCTACCGGCAGCTCATGGCCGAGGACACCTATCCCACCGACGCGTGGATCATGCTCAACAGCTTCGACTCCACCCGGATCTGGCAGCTGCTGGAGGGCGCCGAGAAGGCCGGAGTGGAGCTCGTGGCCCAGGGGGCCCTGACGGACGTGGTACTTCAGGAGCCGGTGCACGTGGGTCTGGACGTGCGCGAGGCCGGCGGCGGCGAGCTGGCGGTGTCCCCGCGGCTGCTCACCGCCTCAGGCGAGGAGGCCGACGCCTCGGATGCCCACCCGGTGGGCGGCATCGGCTTCTACCGGGTCCGCGAGGCAGAGGAGGGCTTCGTGGTGCACCTGGTGCCAGCGGCACAGTCCCTGGCCGAGCCCGTGCAGCACCTGCTAGAGTCCGAGACGGCGCTCACCGTCCCCCAGTCCGACCGCGCCGACTTCCTGGAACGCGTCTACCCCCGGCTGAAGTCCCAGCTGGAGGTGGCCTCCACGGACGGCTCCGTGGACCTGCCCGAGTTCGAGCCGCCGACGCTGCGCCTGCAGGCCGACTTCCAGGCGGACCACCGCCTGGACCTGTACTGGTCCTGGCTGTACTTCGACCCGCCGCGTCAGGTGGAGGTGGACGCCCGGGACGCCCTGCGGGACACGGCCCATGAGCAGCGGGTGGCCGCCCGCGCCGCCGAGGTCTGGCCGCGCGCCGGCCGCACCGGCCGCCAGGAGCTCGAAGGCGTGGCCGCCGCCCGCTTCTCCGAGACGATCCTGCCGCAGCTGGCCGCCCTGGAGAACGTCCGCGTGGACGTCACCGGCGAGCGCCCGGACTACCGGGAGCTGAAGGCCGCCCCGCGCATCGAGGTGGGGACACGGGCCACGAAGAACGACTGGTTCGACCTGGGCGTGCAGGTCTCCGTGGACGGCCACGTGCTGCCGTTCGCCGAGCTGTTCACCGCGCTGGTCCACGGCAAGACCACGCTGATCCTCATGGACGGCTCCTACCTGTCCCTGGACCACCCGGCGTTCGAGCGGCTGCGTGCCCTGCTCTCCGAGGCCGCCACCCTCCAGGAGTGGACCCCGGAGAACCAGCAGGTGTCCAAGCACCAGGTGGCGTTCTGGGAGGACATCAAGGACCTCGCGGACGAGGTCCATGAGGACCCGGCGTGGACGGCGGCCATGGGCCGGCTCGCCGCGATCGACCGGCTCCCGGACCCCGAGGTCCCGGCCGGGCTCCAGGCGGAGCTGCGCCCCTACCAGCGGGAGGGGTTCCGCTGGCTCGCCTTCCTGCACGAGCTCGGGCTCGGCGGCATCCTGGCGGACGACATGGGCCTGGGCAAGACCGTCCAGACCCTTGCCCTGCTCTGCCACGCCAAGGAGCGGCGGATCGTCGCCGGGGAGACGGCGCCGGAGGCGCCTGCCGCGGCAGAGGCGGCCTCCGTGGCGGAGGCGGCCGACGCCGCGGCCGACCCGGCCAGAGCGGCCGGCGAGGAGCCGTTCCTGGTGGTGGCGCCGTCGTCGGTGGTCTCGGTGTGGGCGGCGGAGGCCGCCAAGTTCGCCCCCGGCCTGGATGTGCGCGTGGTGGACCAGACCACCCGCAAGCGCCGCACCCCGCTGGCGGACGAGGTGGCCGGTGCGGACGTGGTGGTCACCAGCTACACGCTGCTGCGCATCGACGCGAAGGAGTACCACGCCCGGCAGTGGGCCGGCCTGGTGCTGGACGAGGCGCAGTTCATCAAGAACCGCACCGCCAAGGTGCACCAGGTGGCCCGGGACGTGCAGGCCCCGTTCCGGCTGGCCATCACCGGCACGCCCATGGAGAACTCCCTGGCCGACCTGTGGGCGCTGCTGGACGTGGCCGTGCCCGGCCTCTTCCCCAGCCACCGGCTGTTCCGGGAGGAGTACATCAACCCCATCGAGACCGGTGAGAACCCGGAGCGCATCGAGCGGCTGCGCCGGCGCCTGCGCCCGTTCATGCTGCGCCGCGCCAAGGAGCTCGTGGCCAAGGACCTGCCCCCGAAGCAGGAGCAGGTGCTGTCCGTGGAGCTCGAGGCCGCGCACCGCAAGCTCTATGACAGGGTGCTGCAGCGCGAGCGCCGCAAGGTCCTCGGCCTGCTGGACGACGTGGACGGCAACCGCTTCACCATCTTCAAGTCTCTGACGCTGCTGCGCATGCTGGCGCTGGCTCCGTCGATCGTGGACGACCAGTATGCGTCCGTGCCGAGCTCCAAGATGGAGCGGTTCCTGGACGACCTCACGGAGGTGCTCGGCGAGGGCCACCGGGTGATCGTGTTCAGCCAGTTCACCTCGTTCCTGAAGACCGTGGGGGAGGAGCTGGGCCACCTGGGCGTGGACTACGCCTACCTGGACGGCTCCACCCGCCGCCGTGCCGAGGTGATCCAGGGGTTCCGCGAGGGTGACGCCCCGGTGTTCCTGATCTCCCTGAAGGCCGGTGGCTTCGGCCTGACGCTGACCGAGGCGGACTACGTGTTCCTCATGGACCCGTGGTGGAACCCGGCCGCCGAGGCGCAGGCCGTGGACCGTGCGCACCGCATCGGGCAGGACCGGACGGTGATGGTCTACCGGATGGTGTCCGAGGGGACGATCGAGGAGAAGGTCCTGGAGATGCAGCGCCGCAAGGCCGAGCTGTTCGGCGCGCTCATGGACGAGGCCGACGACTCCGGCGCCGGCGCCTTCACCGACTCCCTCACCGCGGACGACATCCGCGAGCTCCTCGGCGCCGAGGAGTGAGGGCCGCGGCGGAGCACCCCGGCGTTGTCGCTCGCGGAACGAGAACCGGCGCGCGCCGTGCGGCGAGCCAGAGGATTCGGCTGCTTCAGGGCGGCGTGAAGTGACCATTTCCTCTGGTTCGGCGCCGGGGGAGGCGTTGGTGCGCGCGGCCGGGTGATCGCGGGACAATGGAGGTCCCCCCGTATCCCCGCATCCGACCCCCGAAGGAGCACCCATGGCATCGCGCGAGCGCATCGGACTGATCGGAGCCGGCCCGTCCGGCATGGCCCTGCTGCGGGCCTTCGCCCTGGCGGAGCAGGCGGGCGCGGAGGTTCCGGAGGTGGTCGCGTTCGAGCGGCAGGACGACTGGGGCGGTCAGTGGAACATGGACTGGCGCACCGGCGCGGACCGCTACGGCGAGCCCGTGCACTCCTCCATGTACCGCGGCATGTGGATCAACGGGCCCAAGGAGTGCATGGAGTACCCGGACTACCCATTCGACGCCCACTTCGGCCGCGCCGTGCCCTCCTACCTGCCACGTGAGGTGATGTCCGAGTACATCCGCGCCCGCATGCAGGACGTGGACGTCCGCGGGCGGATCCGGTTCGCCACGGCGGTCCGCTGGGTGGAGAAGCACGACGACGGCCGCTTCCGTCTGACTGCCCAGCACCTGGGCAGCGGGGAGACGGTGGTGGAGGAGTTCGACCGGATCGTGGTGGCCTCGGGCCACTTCCACACCCCGCAGCTGCCGGAGCTGCCGGGCATCGAGTCTTTTCGCGGGCAGGTGCAGCACGCCACGGACTACCGCTCGCCCAAGGGGTACGTGGGCAAGCGGGTCCTGGTGGTGGGATCGAGCTACTCGGGCCAGGACCTGGCGCTGCAGCTGCACCGGGCCGGGGCGGCACACGTGACCACCGCCTACCGGAAGCAGCCGCAGGCGGTGGCGTGGCCGCAGGGCATGGACGAGCATCCGGCGGTGCAGCGGTTCGAGGGGAACCTGGTCACCTTCGAGGGCGGTGCGCAGGCGGAGTACGACATGGTCCTGCTCTGCACGGGGTATCTGCACCACTACCCGTTCCTGCCGAAGGAGCTGGCGCTGGGCGGGCCGAACCTGCTGAGCCCGATCGGGCTGTGGAAGGGCGTCGTGTGGCATGGCGACCCGGATGTGCTCTACGTGGGCGCGTCCCAGCAGTTGTTCACGCTGACCCTGCTGGACGCGCAGGCGTACTTCGCCCGGGACGTGCTGCTCGGCCGGGTGGAGGTGCCGGGCGAGGACGAGCGGAAGGCGGACATGGACGCCTGGTTCGCGCGGATGACGCAGATTGACGGCCCGCCGGCCGCGCTGGCCTGGCAGGGCGCGTACATCCAGGACCTGTCCTCCCACACGAACTGCCCGGCGGTGGACGTGGAGGCCGTGGCGCGGACGTTCCTCGAGATGCGCGACGCCCGGATCGAGGACGTGCGGACCTTCCGGGACCGGCAGCACCGCTCCACCGTCACCGGCACCATGGCCGTGCCGCACCACACCCCGTGGATGCAGGAGTTCGACGACTCCGCCGAGAACTTCCTGCGCTGACGCCGGTGGGCTTCAGCCCCGGCCGCCCGCCGCTGCCCTCAGCGCTCGCCGAGCACCTCGTCCGCCCCGAGGACGCCGTCCAGCAGCTCCGGGTCGATCGGCTGTCCCTCGCGGAGCACGGACAGGTGGCCGCTGGCCTCCATGACCACGCACGCGACCTGGTCCATGGAGGACACCCCGGCCCGGCGCAGCGCGGCGTGCAGCTCGGGCACGTTCACGTGGGCCCTGCGGCGGGCGGCCTCGAGCACGCGGCCGTGCGCCACGATCACCCGGGCACGTCCGGCGATGGCCCGCTGCCCGCGGACGGTGGAGGTGAGCGCGCCGAAGAGCACCTCGAGCAGCACGAGCGTGAGCAGGCCGACCAGCCCGGTGGCGAGCGTCGGCGGGTGCCCGAGGATCACACGGCCGGCCACGGCGCCGAACATGATGATCACCACCGAGTCGAAGGCGGACAGCCCGGTGAGCAGGCGGGCGCCGAAGACGCGCAGCAGGAGCAGGAACGCCAGGTAGACCGCCAGGGCGGTCAGCACCACCACCGGGATCCGCCACAGTTCCATCCCCAGCGCGTCGGCGAGTGCGGGGCCCCAGCCCTGCGGCGGTGTCATCTGCGGTGCTCCTCGGTGTCCGGGCGGGCCTGTGGCCCGCTGCGTGGGGAAGGGCTTCACGACGACGGCCGCTCACCCTGGTCTGTCCACGCTACTCCGCCTCTGGTCACCCGCTGTATTGCGAACGCGAAGCAATAGCGTTTACAGTTAGGCACCATGACCGAGTCTTCGCATACCTCCTCCCTGTCCACTGCGGTGGTCGCTCCCACGCGCCGCCTGACGTCCTTCTCCGCGCTCACCGCGACCGTGGCTGCCGCCGCGCTGGCGCTGTCCGCGTGCGCCGGCGGTGACGAGGCCGGGGGCAAGGACGCCTCCGCCACCGGTTCGGCCACGCAGTCCGCGTCACAGGGTGCCGCTGCCTCGGGCTCGGAGGGCGCCGAGGAGTCGCGGGACGGCGAGGGTTCGGGCGAGGACGCCGCCGCCGTGTCCTCCGTGGATGAGAGGGACTGGGTCGACCCGACCGAGGCCAAGGATGTCTCCGGTGTGACCCCGCGCGTACTCCTCTCGGACGACGAGGGTCTGACACTCCTCGACGCCGAGACCGGAGAGGTCGTCAAGGAGCAGGAGCTGCCCGGGTTCAAGCGCCTGTCCAACGCGGGCAACGGCAAGGACGTCATGGTGGTCACGGACAAGGGCTGGGAGGTCTTCTCCACCGGCATCAAGTCCCAGATCCATGGCGACCACTTCCACCACTACGAGTCCGAGCCGGGCATGACCGGCGTCGTGTTCCCGGGCGAGCATGCCGGCCACGTGGTGAGGCACAACGGCAAGACCACCCTCTTCGCCGACGGCACCGGCACGATCAACACCTTCGTCTCCGACGACCTGGACAAGGCCACTCCGGACCTGACCCCGGTCACCGAGGACATGGAGACCGAGGACGCCCACCACGGTGTGGCCCTGGAGCTGCTGGACGGGTCCGTCCTGACCACCGAGGGCACCGAGGACGAGCGCCACACCGTGAAGGTCGTGGACCGTGAGGGCAAGGAGATCGCCAAGACCGAGGACTGTCCGGGCGTGCACGGCGAGGCCGCCGCGGAGCCGCAGGACGGCAAGGACGTGGTGGTGCTCGGCTGCGAGAACGGCCCGATCGTGTACCGCGGCGGCGAGTTCCACAAGATCGACCCGGGCATGGAGTTCCAGCGTTCCGGCAACCTCGTCGGCGACGAGGATTCCTCGGTCGTCCTGGGTGACTACAAGGTCGAGGAGGAGCCCGAGGAGGCCGTCGAGCGCACCACCAAGGTCGCGCTGATCGACACCGAGACCGATGAGATGAAGGTCGTGGACCTGGGGTCGTCCTACTGGTTCCGTTCCCTGGCCCGCGGCCCGGAGGGCGAGGGTGTCGTCCTGACCTACGACGGCAAGCTCAACGTCATCGACGAGGAGTCCGGCGAGGTGGTCAAGAAGATCGACGCCATCGGCGAGTGGAAGGAGAAGGACGACTGGCAGGAGCCGGGCCCGATCCTCAAGACCGCCGGTGACTTCGCCTACGTGACGGACGCGGAGAACGAGAGGCTCGTGGTCATCGACCTGGTCAAGGGCGAGAAGGTCGACGAGTTCGAGCTCGATGGCCCGGCGACCGAGATGGCCGTCGTGACCGGCGAGCCGGAGGCCCCGGCCCACGAGGAGGGCGACGACCACGGAGACCACGAGGGCCATGACCACGGCGAGGACGGCCACGACCACGAGGGCCATGACCACGGCCACGATCACTGATTGTGCCTGAACAGGTTCCGGCGGTGGCCCGTTCACGCCGCCGCCGGTGACCAGACTCCCTCTGGCTGGCCGTTGTGGGGATGGCTGCCCGGGGGATTCCAGTCGGATGTCGTGGGGACGTCCGCTGGAGCCGCAGAGAGGGCCGGGGCCGTGTCGTGGGGACGCGGCCCCGGCGTGAGTGTGTCTGCGCCCGCAGCGCCGAAGAGGAGATCCCCTTGCGGCTCGCGCTGCCTCGACCCCGTCTCCCTGAAGCCTTCGTTCTGACCTGGAGCACGTCTGGCATTCTCCCGATCGCATCGAGCGCTCCGAGGCGCCCGCCATAGAGCCTTCGTTCCGAAATGGCGCACGCGGCGCATGCTCCGAATCGGAACGAAGGACACCGAAGGCAGACACACTGAAGGCAAGGACGCCGAAGGCAAGGACAGCGACGGACGGAGTCAGGCGGTGTAGCGCTGTACAGCGCTGTGCAGAACGGCGAGCCGGTGCGGAGCGATCGCTCTCAGCCGTCGCCTGCCACCGGCCCCTCCCAGCGCACCTCGCCGTCCACCACCTGGTCGGTCGGCCGCATCCCGCACCGCCGGGCCACGGCGTTCGACGCTGCGTGGTCCGGGTGGATGTGGGCGATCACTCCACCCACGCCCAGGCCGGCCAGACGTGCCAGGAGGAGGCGAACAGCCGTCGTCGCGAAGCCACGGCCCTGCCAGGGGGCGCCGACCACCCAGGCGACCTCCGCCGGCCCGCCGTCCTGGGGGACCGTGGCCTGGACGTAGCCGACCGCCTCGCCGGTGGAGTCGAGGACGATGAGGTCGTTGATCCAGCGTTCCGAGCGGTCCGGGGACCAGCCGCGCACCTGGAACCCGTACTGCTCGGCGAGGAGCTCTGCCGTGGGCGGCTCGCCGCCGGTGAAGGTGTAGAGCGCCGGGGCGGCGAGGACGCGGGCCATCTCGTCGGTGTCGTCCACGCGGAGGGGCCGGAGCGAGATCTGCGCGGTCACGGGGCCGAGCCTCTAGGTGTGGACGTCTCCTCCTCGACCCCTTCCCCATGGCGCTCCTCCGGTTGCGTCCGCTCTGCCGGCGACTGTTTCTTCGCCGCCCACTCGGCCTTCTGCCGCTGGGACTTTCGGTGGTTCCTGACCGCGATCACACCGACGACCAGTCCGATGAGGATCGGCTTCCACACCTGGTCGTATTCGAGGATCGTCACGAGCCATCCGGGCAGCGGCGGCAGGTCGACCTCCCATGCGGGCAGCCGGGGGACCGGCAGGTGGATCTGCGGCAGGACCGGCACTGGCAGGTGGATGTGGGGCAGGCGGAACTGGGGCATGTTCAGCTCGATGTCCGGCAGCAGCTGCGCCAGCAGCGGGAAGACGAGCAGGAAGAAGATCGCCACCCCGGCCTTCCCGAATCCGCCCATCAGCGGATAGAGGACCCGCTTCATGCTGCTGGACTCCATGGCCTCCTGACGCTTCGCTCCGCGCGAGCCGGCCGGCGGGTCGAACTCCACTACGGAGGCGCCCTCCCGTAGCTGCACGGCGAGCAGGTCGCCCAGCATGGTCGACTGGATCTTCAGCCTCCGCCGGCTCGACCCCGCGTCGGAGCCGAACGTGGACCAGCCGTCGTCGCCGGTGCGGGGGTTCTTCAGCCGGATCTCGTCCACGCCGGTCCGCGGGTACCGCCCGGTGACCTCGCCGTCGATGCGCACCTGCAGCCGTAGCGGCGGGTTTTTCAGGCGGGCACGCACGCGGGCGGGCAACGAGGCGTCCAGGGGTGCGCGCTCGCCGTGGAGCTTCACCTCCCGACTACCCGACGACGGCTCCGTCACCTTCTCCTGCGTGCCCGTCGTGGGATGTCTCTCCTCGGGGGCATGCGCCGGCCGTCCGTCTGCGGGGTGTTCCGTGGGGGCGGCTTCGGCGTCGGACTCGGGCTGCGGCCAGCCCGGGTCCTCGGCGAGGAACTCGGCGTCGAAGCCCTGGCGCAGCTCGAGGAGGCCATGCTCGGGGTGGTTGAGGGTCCAGACCTCCATGGCTCAGCCGTCCTGCCGCCGGTGGCTGCGGAGCCGCCCGCCGAGCGAGCTGCCGAGGCGGCAGAGCACCAGCACGGGGAGGCCGTAGATCCACGTGCCGTCGTTCGTGTAGAGCAGCAGGCCGAAGAATGCCAGGACGGTGGTCAGCACCGGGAACGCCCACGTGGTGCGGAAGACGAGGCCGTCGGCCAGGCCGAGGAGCAGGGCCGCCGTGGGGATCAGCACGAGCAGGGCGGCGGTCGCCGCGCCCGCAGGCAGTGCCTGGCCGAGGACGAACGGTGCCGCCAGGTAGGCCGCCGCGGAAGCCGCGTACGGCCAGGTCTGCCGACCGGTGCGCTCCGGCTCCGGTCCCTTCTTCGTGGCAGTCGCTGCGGTGCTGCCGGCGTCCTCGGTGGTCTCCATGAGGATCGAGTCTAGGAGTGTGCGCGGGCCCGTGAGCACCGCCGAAGGTCGTGATTCCCCGCCCCTCGAACGGATGGTCATCACCCCTCGCATGATGTGGATCCGACGCAGCGTTGACGTGTCGTCCCGCACCGCTCCGCCCCGTTCCGGCGAGCCAGAGGGAACGGCGGCCTCCCAGACACCGGAAACGGCCGATCCTTCTGGCTCGCGGCCGCGCGGAGCGGGGTGTGAGGGGCGCGACGCACCGGTTCACCATCCGCTCAACGCCTGTTGTACACTCCCTGAACGGTTTTCAACTGAACACCGTTCATCACTCGGCACGTCCTCCAGGAGGTACCCCCTTGGCCTCGACCTCGTCGACCTCGTCCGCGGCTGCGTCCCCCGACGCCCAGGACGCCGCGCGCTCCCCGCGCCTGGCTTCCCACGCCGACCGTGACACCCGCCGACCGCGCGGGTCCTCCCCGGCCCGCGACCTCGCGCGGATCGCCGTCATGACCGCCCTGATGGCGGTGCTCGGCATGGTCCCGCCCATCGCCGTGGCAGGCGTACCGGCCCCGATCGTCCTGCAGAACATCGTGGTCATCCTGGCCGGGCTGATCCTCGGCCCGTGGCGCGGGGCGGCCTCGCAGCTGCTGTTCGTGGGGCTGGTGGCCCTGGGCCTGCCGCTGCTGACAGGCGGCCGCGGCGGCCTCGGCGTCTTCGCGGGTCCCTCGGTGGGCTTCATCCTCGTCTGGCCGATCGCCGCCGCCGTGGTCGGACTCATCTTCTGGGCCCTGACCGGCCGGGCCCGCCGCGGCCTGTCCACCGGCCGCATCGCCGTGGCCGCCACCGTGGCCGCGCTGATCGGCGGCATCGGGGTGGTCTACGCCGGCGGCATCGTCGGGTTCGTGCTCAACGCGGGCATGGAGGTCGGGGCCGCAGTGCTGAGCATGGGCGTGTTCCTCCCGGGCGACACGATCAAGGCCGTGGTGGCCGTGCTCCTCGTGGTGGGCCTGTGGAAGGCCTACCCGCGCGCGTTCCGGTGACGGGCACCGGCCCGTGCCCGGAGCGGTCCGCGTCCGCCCGGCTCGCCCCGCTGCGTCGCGGAGAGCCGGGGCCGGACGGACGCACCCTCCGGGACCACGCCGCGCTTCTCGCCGCCGCCGTGCAGGCGCGTGCCGACGGCATGGTGCCGCTCGTGGGGGACGACCGCTGGTCCGACGCCCTCTGGTCCGCCCAGACCGCCCGTGCGACCGCTGCCCTGGACTCCCTCGCGGACTCTCGCCCCGACCTCGCCGCGGATGCGGCGTGGGCGGCGTTCACCTCCGGCTCCACGGGGAACCCGCGCGTCATCCTGCGCACGGACGCCTCCTGGGCGGCCGGTCACCGGCACGTCGCCCGCTGGCTGGGCCTGGCCCCGCATGAGGCGCTGCTGCTGGCCGCGCACCCGGTGTCCTCCATGGCCGTGAACGCGGCGTCCTTCTGCGCCTTCGCCGGGGTGCCGCTGCGGGTCCCGGGACGTGCCCGCCTCCGGGCCCAGGACCTGCTTCCCGACGACGACCCGGCCGCCTCCGCCACGCCGCTCGCCCGTCCGGAGCGCACCGGCCCGCATCCGGCCGCGCCGGCAGCGGCCGCGTCGACGGTGCCCACTCCTGTGGCCCGTACGGCGGCACTGTCCGGGACGCCAACCCAGCTCATCGAGGCGCTCGATCTGCTGGAGACGCTGCCGGACCGCTCGGCCGCAGCCCTGCGCGTGGCGCTGGTGGGAGGGGACCGCATGCCCGCCGGGCTGCGTGAGCGTGCCGCCGGGCTGGGTGTGCGCGTGGTGCACTACTACGGATCGGCCGAGGCCAGCTACGTGGCTGTGGACCCGGACGGCGCCGGCCTGCGTCCGCTGCCGGGCGTGGAGGTCCGCGTGGTGGACGGGATGCTGCACGTGCGCTCGGACCAACTGGCGCTGCCGGACGACTCCGTGCTGGCGGACGGTGCCCCGCGGTTCACCGCCGACGGCCGGCTGCGCACCGGAGACCGGGCCCGTCTGGACGACCAGGGGATCCTGCGGCTGGGCGGACGCCTGGACGACGCGATCCAGACCGGCGGCGCCACCGTGGTTCCGGCCGAGGTGGAGCAGGTCCTCACCGGCGCCCGTCACCCGGACGGCCGACCGTGGTGTACCGCCGCCCTGGTGCTCGGCGAGCCGGCACCGCGGCTGGGGCAACGGGTGGTCGCATGGATCGAGCCGGCGCCGGGGAGGAGCGCGGAGGGGACCGTCCGGGCCCTGAAGGCCGCCGCAGACGAGCATCTGCCGGCGGCGTCCCGCCCACGGTCCTGGCACGCCGTGGAGCGCCTCGAGCGCACCGGCAGCGGCAAGGTCCGGCGCCTGGCGCCCGAGGCCCGCCCATGATGCTCCCCACCGGCCTGTGGATCACCGCGGCAGTCCGCACGCCGATCACCGGCCGCTCCCGTGCCCAGGCCCACCTGGACGCCGCCGCGCTCGCCGCCGCAGCGGTGCGGGGGGTAACTGCTCCGGGCGACGTCGGGCTCGGACCGGCCGGTCCTGCAGCCCGGTCTGAAGGCGCCGATCTCGGCCCGGCTGATGCGGAGACGGGGCAGCACGGCGGTACGCACCCCCTGCACCCGGTGAGGTCCGCGGCGGAGGTGGGGGCCGTCGTCGTGGGCAACTGCACCGGACCGGGCGGGAACCTCGGCAGGATCGCCGCGCTCGGCGCAGGCCTCGGAACCACGGTGCCGGGCTGGTCCGTGGACGCGCAGTGCGGATCCGGCCTGGCCGCGGTGCTGCAGGCCGCCCAGCACGCAGCGTGGAGCGGCACGGAGGTGCTGGCCGCGGGCGTCGAGTCCCCGTCCACCGCACCGCAACGGCTTCAGGGCGGCGTCCCCTACACGCAGGCGCCGATGGTCCCGGCCGGCTGGGAGGACCCGGACCTCACCGCCGCCGCGGACCGGCTCGCCGTCCGTCAGAGCATCACACGGGTCCGGCAGGAGGAGTTCGCCGCCCGTTCGCATCGGCTCGCCCTGGCCGCGGCGGACCACCGTCCGGCGCAGGATGACGGCCCCCGACGTCTGGACACCGCCCGCCTGGCTCGCTTCCCCGCCGTGTTCGCCGAGACGGACCCGGCCTACGCGGTCACCGGCGGCACGGCGGCACGCATCGCGGACGGCGCCGCGGCTGTGCGTGTGCGGTCCTGTGGCGTGGCGCCGCAGCCCGCCCCGGCGGACGCGGCCGGGCTGGGCCGGCCGTGCCGGATCGTGGCAGCCGCCCTGACCGGCTCTGACCCGGCGCTGCCCGGGCTGGCGCCGGTGGCGGCGATCGAGCAGGTGCTCTCCGCCTCCGGGGACACCGTGGCGCACGACGGCAGGATCGCCGTCGTGGAGGTGGTCGAGGCCTACGCTGTGCAGGCGCTCGCCGTGTTGGACGCGGTGGGCCTGGCCCGTCCCGAAGGATCCGGGGACGAGGACGTGGACCCGCGGGTGAACGCCCGCGGCGGCGCCCTCGCATGGGGCCATCCGTGGGGCGCCTCCGGGGTCGTGGCCGTCCTGCAGGCGGTGCAGCGGCTCCAGGAGCAGCCGCCCGGGACACGGGCGCTGGTCACGGCCGCGGTGGCCGGGGGAATGGGGATCGCGATGACACTGGAGG
The DNA here is from genome assembly GCA_047414615.1 of Micrococcus luteus. Taxonomy (GTDB): domain Bacteria; phylum Actinomycetota; class Actinomycetes; order Actinomycetales; family Micrococcaceae; genus Micrococcus; species Micrococcus luteus_B. The sequence goes on along the minus strand of CP179711.1, from coordinate 1,931,767 downwards.
TGAGCTGACATGGCAGGGCTGTGGGGACGACGCCGCCGCGCGGCGGAGCAGAGGTCGCAGGAGTGGGGCGACGCACACGAGGCCCATCGGGTGCAGGCACCGCCGGCGGGGCGCGTACCCGACCGCAGCACCGGATCCGCGGACGGCGTGCACCTGGCCGGGGTGCGGGTCGAGGCGGAGGGGCCGGACGGCGTCGTGACGCTGCTGCAGGACGTGCACCTGAGGCTCACGGCGCGACGGGTGGCCGTCGTCGGGGAGAACGGATCCGGCAAGTCCACGCTGGCGCGCGCGGTGGCCGGGCTGGCGGACGTGGTGGACGGGACCGTCACCGTGCACGGCGTGGACGCGGTGGGGGACGTGAAGGCGCTGCGGCGGACGGTCGGGTTCGTGTTCGCCAATCCGGCGGCGCAGTCCATCATGCCCACCGTCCGCGAGGACGTGGAGCTCACCGTGAAGTCCCTCCGGGACGAGGCCGGCCAGCGGATGCCGAAGGAGCAGATCGCAGCGCGAGTGGAGGCCGCCCTGGCCGAACATCGGCTGACCGAGCTGGCGGACCGTCCGTGCCTGGCCCTGTCCAGCGGTCAGGCGCAGCGGCTGGCCATGTGCGCGGTGATGTCCGCGGAGCCGTCCCTGGTGATCGCGGATGAGCCGACCTCGCTGCTGGACGGACGGCACCGCCGGATCGTCGCGGACCGGCTGCTGGCCGCAGACGGGTTCCAGCTGCTGCTGGTCACCCACGACCTCGATCTCGCCCGCACCTGCGACGACGCCGTCTGGGTGCACGACGGGGCGATCCGTTCCCACGGGCCCGCCGCGGACGTGGTGGCCGAGTACGAGGAGTTCCTGGATAAGGCCGTGGCCGAGGAGTTCGGCGGGGAGTTCGGCGAGGCGGTCGCCGCGGGTGCAGAGTTCCGTGGGGCGTCCGATGTGGGGCCGGCCGCGGGTGCCGGCGAGGCCTCCGACGTGGGGCCGGCTGCCGGTGCTTCCGAGGCGGTGCCGCCCCGATGATCTCCCTGTACGTGGCTGGAGACTCGCTCCTGCACCGCTGCCCGGCCGGGCTGAAGATGGCCGTGTTCGCGGTCTGGGCGCTGGTGCTGGCGATCCTGCCGGCCACCCTGGTCACGGCCGCGGTGGCCGTGGCCGGGGCGCTGGCCTGCTACCTGGTGGGCTTCGGCGCGGCGCGCGGCGGGCGCATGCTGGTGGCGGACCTGCGCGCTCTGTGGCTGTTCTACGTGCTGCTGCTGGCGGCCCAGTGGATCTTCGCGGACCTCACGGCCGCGGTGGCGACGGTCGGGCGGGTGTTGGGCGTGGTGCTGGCGGCGCAGGTGATGACGCGGACCACGCGCATCGCCGCCCTGGCCGCGGTGGCCGAAGCGCTCGTGGGTGCGGCGGGGCGGATCCCCGTCCTCGGGCCGGCGCTGGCGCGGGCGGGGTTCCGTCCGGAGCGGGTGGGCCTGTCCATGGGACTGGTGCTCAGCGCCATCGGATATCTGCGCGGGCTGGCCGCCCAGGTGCGTGCGGCGCAGGCGAGCCGCGGGGTGCGCATGCGGCCCTGGGCATGGCTGCTGCCGCTGCTGGTGTTCACCCTCAAGCACGCCGACGACGTCGGGGACGCCCTGGCCGCGCGCGGCATCGACTAGGGCCGCCCGCCCTCCCGCGTTGGGGGCGGAACTCGGCGGTATTCGGGGTGGGGATCCCCGACTTCCGCCCCCGGACCGCGCGGGGTGGTGGGCCGGTTCAGAGGGGGTTGTCCAGGGGCAGACGGTCGCGGTCGTAGGTGATCTCGGTGAAGCCGTGGGGTGCGGGCTTGCCGTCCTCGCCCAGGGACACGAACACGATCTTGTCGATGGTCAGGATCATCTCGCCGGTCACGATGTTCCGCACCTTCGCCCGCATGGTCAGGGAGGTGCGCCCGAACTCGGTGGCGCGCAGGCCCATCTCGATCATGTCGCCCTGCTTCGCCGAGGCCAGGAAGTTGATCTCCGAGATCAGCTTCGTCACGCACCGCGGGTTGCCCAGCTGCAGGGTCGCATAGATGGCCGCCTCCTCGTCGACCCAGCGCAGCAGCGAGCCGCCGAAGAGGGTGTTGTTCGCGTTGAGGTCCTCCGGCTTGACCCACTTGCGGGTGCGGAAGTTGACGTCGTCGTGGGCGGCGCGGTCGGCTGAACGGGTGAAGTGCGTGGAGTCCATGTCCCCACGGTAGAGCGACGCCGACGCCGGCACGAGGGAGGGCCCCCGGGCACACCCTGGCGCAGTCGGCCATGTTCCGCCCCTCGGTGCGGGACGCGGACGTGGCCGGCCTGATGTACGCGGGCTCCTCGGTGTGCCCGGGCATCGGGGTGCCCATGTGTCTGATCTCCACTGAAGTGGTCCGGGACGAGCTTCGTCACGACGCGCGGAGGGCCCGGCCCGCGGGCCCCGGGGGCGGCGCATGATCCGCACCCTCTTCTGGGCGCCCCGGCCGGTCAGCTGGGTGAACACGGCCTGCCCGTTCGCCGCCGCCGCCGATCACCCCGATCATCCCGCCCGACACCACCGGGTGCCGGAGGTGGCCGAACCGGCGGACGGGCGGGTCGTCGTCGTAGGCGCGGCGGTTCGTTTCGGCCGGGTCCGCGAACACGTACAGGGGCTCGTCCTCGTCGTCGGAACGGTCCAGGACGAGGCGCCCGCCCAGGCCCAGGACGTGTCTGAGAGTGCTTCGAGGGTCTGACGAGGGCCCTGGCAGACCGCGTGGACCCGGCGTCGACGCAGGGTGCGGGCACTGGTCTGTCCGGGGGGGCTGAGTCGAGGACTTTTGTTCGTACCCTGTCTGTCATGGCCACCCCTCTCCTGGAGCTCGCCGCGAGTCGAGGCGTCTGCTTCCCGCTGCGAGCCCGCCGGCTGACCCTTACCCCGTTCCGGGGTCTCGATGCGCCCGCCGTGTGGGGCTTCTGCCGTCTGGAGCAGGTGTGGACGTGGACCTCCGGCCGCCCGGAGAGTGAGGGCGCGCTGCGTGAGTCCTACCTCGCGGCGGGGGACCGCCTCACCGTGCGGGCCGGAGACGTCATCGTCGGTGTCGGGAAGGTCGCGGTGCAGGACGCGTGGAGTCAGGGTGGCCCGCGGGAGGAAGCCCGGGACGCGCAGGCCGAGATCGGCTGGACGATCGATCCGCGCCAGGCGGGGCAGGGCTATGGCACGGAGCTTGCGCGAGCCCTGCTGGGCTTCGCGTTCGACGATCTGGGTGTGCGGCGCGTGGAGGCTCATGCCTTCGGGGACAACGCCCCGAGTCTGCGCATCATGGAGAAGGTGGGGATGCGTCACGAGGGGACGTTCAAGGAGGAGTCTCTGCATCTCACGCGCGGCTGGGTGGATGGTGTCACCTACGCGATGCTCGCCTCGGAGTTCCGGTTGCCCCTCACGCAGGCGTGATCCCGGGTGTCGGTGCCCGCAGTGCCGCGCGCACCACGAGACCACGCGCACCTGATCGACGCAGCTCCGACGCCACGGGCGCGGACTGTTGATGGTCCGCGCCCGTTGTTCGTCCTCAGCCGCCGCGGGCACACACGGGGCCGATGGAGCGGCAGGTGATGGGAGAAGATTTCAGGCCGCTGTGGGGCCGACCGGCCTGCGGGAGTCGTTGGGCCTGCCAGAGCACCCCAGCGGCCAAGCCTGCCCTGTCTAGGCCCCTTGAAGAGCACACGGGAACGCAGGGCACCGACCGGTAAGCCGGTGCCAATCAGGCCGGGGGCGTTGCACTGTGCTGGGGGAGGCGTTGAGCGTTGACGGGTCGGGGGTGCCAGGAAGCATTCTGAGTGCTCCACAACACTCGGAGGAGGCGGCATGAAGAAGACGACGGCTAAGACGATCGCGGCCCTTGTGTTGCTCGCCCTGGGTGCTCTGCCCCTGCTTCTGCGTGACCTGGGCCGCCTGGCTGATACTACGGCCTCGGTGATCATGCTGGTGCTCATCGCGGCCTCTGTAGGCGCGTACTTTGCCGTGGAGCGTGTCTACCGGGTGCGAGAGCGTTCTGCTGCCGCTCATCCTCCGCTGAGGCGTTGAGGGACCCTCTGAGCGGTCTCACTGTGATCGACGTTCACGACCAGTAGGTTCGAGAGGGCCTGGGGGTTGGCTTCGATGTACCGGCGTCCGCGGGGGTCCTTGCGTGCGGTGCGGTAGATCCCGGCGCGCAGGTCATCCGACGCGAGCGGCCACAGTGGCAGCCACATCTGCTCTCACGTCTGGGCGTCTCGCGTCGTCAGCTACGGTCACTGCCCCATGGCGGCAGTTCAGTGCGTCATGCCTCTAGGCCGTGGCTGCTGTAGACCACGATCGGCGCTCCACTGGGATCACGCGTCCTCTTCCACACGGTCATGCCGATTCGTTCGGCCACGCGACGGGAAGCCATGTTGTCGGGGTTGATGATCGCGGTGACCATCGTTGCGTCGAGGGTCTCGAACCCGTATCGCAGGCAGGCAGAGGCCCCCTCGGTTGCCAGTCCTTGTCCCTGGCGTTCAGGCAGGACGTGGTAACCGACCTCGAGGACCTCCTGGCCGTCGACGTTCTGCCAGGTCAGGCCGCAGTCACCGATGAAGTCGCCGGTGGTCCGGTGTTCGATGACCCACAGACCGAACCCATGCTTGGCGTAGTTGTCCTTCGACCAGTTGATCCACCGCTGCACCTCATTGCGCGACTTGGCTCGCGGGTAGTAGCGCATGACCTCCGCGTCTCCGAGGAGCCTGCACATGTCGTCGAGGTCAGCGTCGGTCATGCACCGGAACGTGAGTCGATCTGTTGGTTGCGGGATCACCCGACGACCTTACCGACGGCACTGAACCGGCTTCTTGTCTTCGACATGTGCGTGAAACCACCCCAGTGGTCTGCCGCGCTCACCCCACGAAGACGCAGAAGGGGTGGCCGGCCGGGTCCGCGAACACGTACAGGGGCTCGTCCTCGTCGTCGGAGCGGTCCAGGACGAGGCGCCCGCCCAGGCCCAGCGCGTGGTCGTGGGCCGCGTCGAGGGAATCGCGGTCCGGCACCCTGAAATCCAGGTGAAGCTGCATCGGCACCTCGGGTGACGGCCACGTGCTGGGCTTCAGTTCCTCGGTGCGCTGGAATGTCAGGACGCGGCGGCCGTCGTCGTCCAGCAGCACGAGCCAGTCCGCGCTGTCCGGCTCGCGACCGTCCGCGAGCTCGTCGCCCGTGCGGTAGTGGAGGCCGAGGAGCTCGCGGTAGAACTCCGCGACGGAACGGATGTCGACGGCGTCGATCACCGGCTGCTGGAGCACGGGGAGGCTGACCATGGCCATACATTAAGCGACCTCGGTGTCCGCGTCAGCGTCTCGGCCTCAGTCGACGTCGTCGCGCCCCGCATCCACCCACCGCGCGGCCGGCACGACGGCGGCCAGCGAGACCACCGCCAGGACCTGCCACCCCGCGAGCGCCCAGCCGACCCCGAGCGTCGCCCCGAGCGCACCTCCCGCGAGGGTCGCCAGCGGCACAGAGCCCCGGGTGAGGGTGCGGCGCATCGCGGTGACCCGCCCGAGTGTGCCCTCGGGGCAGGCGCGGGCGGTCACGGCGGCCTGGGTGATGTTCCCGAGCAGGACCATGAACCCCCAGAGGGCGGCGCCGGCCAGCAGCCACGGCCCGGCATGAGCGCGGTCGGCGTAGGCCAGCAGGTGCAGCCCCACGGCCACGGTGCAGCCCACCGAGCCGAGGAGGATGCACCGGCGCTCGCCCAGGCGGTCGATGGCCCGGCCCGCCAGGGACGAGGCCGCCAGTGCCCCGACCGCGCCCGCGGTGATCTGGACGCCCAGGAACTCCGGCCCGAGCCGCAGGTCGGTCAGGATCCAGACCGCCTCGACCGGGGCGAAGAGGGCCATGCCCACGTTGGCGGCCACCGACCCCATCGTCAGCAGCCACAGGACCGGGGTGCGCCGCAGGACCGTCCACCCCTCCGCCGCGTCCTTCCCGAACCGGGCCCAGCGGGAGAGGACGTCCGCGACGCCGGGGCCCCCGTCGTCGTCCGGAACGTCCGCCGCGGCGCAGGGCCGCAGCCGCACCCGGAGGGCGACGATCGCCGCCGCGAAGAGGAACGCCGTCGCGATGCCGAGCACGGGTCCCGCGCCCAGCGACCCGACGAGGACGCCCGCCGCGGCGGGCACGACCAACACGAGGGCGGCGTCGGCGGACTCGAGCCGCGCCGTCAGGCGGGAGACGGCGGTGGCCGGCACGACGCGCGGCACGAGCGCGGTCTGGGTGGTCTCGGCCAGCACCGTGAGCACGCCCAGCAGGGCCATGACGGCGGCGAGGTGACCGAACGTGAGCGCGTCGAGCGCCCACGCCACGACGAGCGAGCCGAGCACCGCCGCCTTGGCGAGGCCAGTGGCCGCGAGCAGCCGCGGGCTGAGGTGCCGGTCCACCACGATGCCGATGGGCACGCCGAGCAGGAGGAATCCCAACCCGGAGAGCGTCATCAGCACGCCCATGCCGTCGGCGCCCACGCCGAGCAGGAGCACCGCCAGGACATCCAGGGCGACGTCCGTGGCGGACCGGCCACCCGCGTCGAGGGCGTTGGAGGCGACCAGCCACCGCGCCCGTCCCTCCGGCGGCGTGGGCGTCCCAGTGTCAGGGCCGCGTTCGGAGTCGCTGTCGATCACCACGAGTGCGCCACCTCCTGCAGCGCCGCCCCGACGGTGACCTCACGGCCCGTGGCCGGTCCGCCCGGTGTGCTCTGCGTCATGCCCAGGAGTCTGACACACCCCCCTCCACGCCAGGCCGTCACACGGGTCTGCCCCCGGCCCGCCGCGCCTCGGAGAGGCTCCGGCCGGTCCTGTATGGCGCGGTGGCGGCTCATATGACGCGCGAGCCGGCCGCCCGCTGGACTCGCGGCGGCCCACCGCGTGGGATGGGCTCACCACCCATCCAGAGCGGCCGAGAGATTTGGCTCGACGACGCCGCAGCAACCCGCCCGCCGCACCCGGACCCCCGGGAACGGCAGGCCCGGTGCTACCGCCAGGACCGATGGAGGAGAGCAGATGCCCCGTCATGCCACACAACAAGTCCACGCCGGCTACGAGCCCGCCGCACCCCACCGGCCGGTCGTCCCGCCCATCCACCAGACCACGGCGTTCCGTTTCCCGGATCACGCCACGGCGGCATCGATGTTCCGGCTCGAGACCCCCGGCTTCACCTACAGCCGCACGGGCAACCCGACCGTCGCGGTGTTCGAGAACCGCCTCGCCGCGCTGGAGGGCGGCATCGGCGCGATCGCCACGGCCACCGGCCAGGCCGCCGTCGCGCTGTCCCTGCTGGCGCTGCTGCAGGGTGGCAAGCACCTGGTCGCCTCCAGCCAGCTCTACGGCGGCACCGTGGACCTGCTGACGGACACGTTCGCGGACTTCGGCATCGAGGTCACCTTCGCGGACCCGGCGGACCCGCCCGCGTGGGCCGCCGCGGTCCGGCCCGACACCCGCGCGTTCTTCCTCGAGGCCATCACCAACCCGCTCGCCACCCTCCCGGACCTGCCCGCGCTCGCGGACCTCGCGCACGCGGCCGGTGTGCCCGTGGTGGTGGACAGCACCCTCGCGACGCCGGCCCTCTACCGGCCGCTGGAGCACGGCGCCGACGTCGTCGTGCACTCGGCCACCAAGTTCCTCGGCGGGCACGGCGCGGTGCTCGGCGGCGCGATCGTGGACGGCGGCACGTTCGACTACGGCGCGGCGCCGGACCGGTGGCCGCAGCTGGCCCGGCCCAAGGCCCGCTACGGCGGGCAGACGCTGGTCGAGCGGCACGGCCGCGGCGCCTACCTGACGCTGGCCCGCAGCAAGTTCCTGCACGACCTCGGCCCCACCCTCGCCCCCGCGAGCGCGGCGCAGTTCATCCAGGGGCTCGAGACGCTCGACCTGCGCGTGGCCCGCCACACCGCCACCGCCCTGGCCGTGGCCGAACACTTGGCCGGGCACCCCGCCGTTGCGCGGGTGCACCACCCCGGCGTGGCCGGTCATCCCAGCGCGGCACTGGCCGCCCGCGACTTCCCGGACGGCGTCGGCTCGGTGTTCTCCTTCGACCTGGCCTGCGGCCCCGAGGCCGTGGCCCCGTTCCTCGACGCTCTCGAGCTGTTCCAGCTGGTCGTCAACGTCGGTGACGCCCGGTCCCTCGTCTCCCACCCGGCGACCATGACGCACTGTCGCCTGACGCGGCAGCAGCGCGAGGCCGCCGGGATCGCCGAGACCACCGTCCGGCTTTCCACCGGGCTGGAGTGTCCCGACGACCTGATCGCGGACCTGGACCGTGCCCTGGCCGTGGTGTCCGCCGCCGGGCCGGCCGTCCCCGCCACCACGCCCGCCGTCCCCGAGACCGCCGCCGTCACCCAGGAGGTGCGCTGAGATGACCGCCGTCCACCACACCACCCGCTCCGTCTCCCGTCCCGCCGTCCGCGGCTTCACCACCACCGCCGTGCACGCCGGCCAGGAGCCCGACCCGCTGACCGGCGCCGTGGTGCCGCCGATCTACCAGACCAGCACCTTCGTGCAGGACGGCATCAACGTGCTGCGCGCCGGGCACGAGTACAGCCGCGGCTCCAACCCGACCCGGAACGGCTTCGAGACCCAGCTCGCCGCCCTCGAGCACGGCGACCGGGCGTTCGCGTTCGCCTCCGGGCTCGCCGCCGAGGACGCCCTCCTGCGGGCCGTGCTGCGCCCCGGCGACCACATCGTGCTGGGCGGCGACGGCTACGGCGGCACCCACCGCCTCATCACCACCGTCCTCAAGCCGTGGGGCGTGTCCAACACCCCCGTGGACATCACCGACCCGACGGCGGTCGCCGCGGCCGTCCGCCCCGGCCGTACCGCGCTGCTGTGGGTGGAGACGCCCTCCAACCCGCTGCTCGGCATCGCGGACCTGGCCGCCTGGGCGCAGATCGCCCACGACGCCGGCGCGCTGCTGGTCGTGGACAACACGTTCGCCTCCCCCTACCTCCAGCGGCCCCTCGACCTCGGCGCGGACGTGGTGGTGCACTCCACCACCAAGTACATCGGCGGGCACTCGGACGTGCTCGGCGGCGCCGTGGTGGTGGCCGACCGCGAGTTCCGCGGCCGGGCACTGGCCGAGGCCGTGGCCTACCAGCAGTTCGCCGCCGGTGCGGTCGCCGGCCCGCAGGACTCCTACCTCGCCGCCCGCGGCCTCAAGACGCTCGGCCTGCGCATGGACCGGCACGGCGCCAACGCCGCCGCGCTCGCGGGCTGGCTGCAGGGCCGCCCCGAGGTCGCCCAGGTCTTCTACCCCGGGCTGCCCGACCACCCGGGCCACGCGCTCGCCGCGCGGCAGATGGACGGCTTCGGCGGCATCGTCTCCATCCGGTTGGCCGGGGGAGAGGCCGCGGCCCGCGCCTTCGCCGAGGCCACCGAGCTGTTCGCGCTCTCGGTCAGCCTCGGCGGGGTCGAATCGCTGCTCTGCTACTCCTCCGAGATGACCCACGCCTCCGTGCAGGGCACGCCCCTGGCCGTCCCCACGGACCTGGTCCGGCTCTCCGTCGGCATCGAGGACGTGGCCGACCTGCAGGCGGACCTCGAGGCCGGCCTCGAGTGCGCCGCACGCGTCGCCGCCGGCCGCGGGGCGCCGTCGTCGTCCGCGGTGCCCCGTCCCACCCCCACCCACCACCGCAGCACCACCCGCGGCCGCACCCCGGAGAGGACCCGATGAGCCACGCCACCCTTGTCCCGAGCACCGCGCCCACCCGCGTGGACGACCTGACGTTCAGCATCCACACCACGCCGTTCGACGAGGACTACACGCCCGCCGCCAGCACGCGCGCCACCACGAACTTCGCGAACCTCGCCCGCGGCGCAAACCGGCGGGAGAACCTGCGCGCCGCCCTGGCCATGATCGACGGGCGCCTCAACGACCTCGCGCCCTGGGACAACCCGGAGCGGGACCGCTACACGGCGCGGATCGAGATCGTCTCGATCGACGTACACTTCACCGCCGACGACGGCGCGGACGTCGACTTCCCGCTCATGGAGATGCTCGACGTGCGGGTGGTCGAGCGCGCGACGGGCGCCGTGCTCGGCCGCAGTGTGGGGAACAACTTCTCCTCCTACGTCCGCGACCACGACTTCTCCGTGGTGCTGCCCGCGCACGCGGCGACGTCGCCGGGGACCGAGGAGCCCGACGGCTTCGGCGACCTGCACGGGCGGCTGTTCCGGCACCTGCTCGACTCGCAGGCGTACCGGGAGCGGTTCCCGCAGCCGCCCGTGATCTGCATCAGCGTGTCCACGAGCCGCACCTACCGGCGGCTGACGAACGAGCACCCGGTGCTCGGGGTCGAGTACCGCCAGGACGAGCCCTCCCGCACGGACCGCTACTTCGGCCGGATGGGCCTGGGAATCCGGTGCTTCCTGCCGCGCGGGGCCGTGGCGCCGCTGGCGTTCTACTCGCGGGGCGACCTGCTCAACGACCACGCGAACCTCTCCCTGGCCGGGCTGATCGCCACCATGGAGACCTTCCAGCGGATCTACCGGCCGGAGATCTACAACGCGAACGCCGGGGCCGGCGAGCTCTACCGGCCGCGCCTGGACCACGGCGACTTCTCGCAGACCCGGATCGCCTACGACCGCGAGGAGCGGGCCCGCCTCGGCCGGGAGCAGGGGGAGTACACGCAGGAGCACTTCGTGGGCCCGCACCGCGACCTGCTGGAGCGCTGGGCCACCGCCCACGCCGCACGAGACACCGAGGAGACCCGATGACCACCCTGATCCCCACCGCCCTCGTCGGCAGCCTGCCCAAGCCCGGCTGGCTCGCCGAGGAGGAGACGCTCTGGTCGCCCTGGAAGCTCGAGGGGGAGCGGCTGCGCGAGGGCAAGCTCGACGCGCTCGCCCTCGCCGTGGCCGACCAGGAGTGCGCGGGCATCGACATCGTCTGCGACGGCGAGCAGACCCGCCAGCACTTCGTCACCACGTTCATCGAGCACCTCGGCGGCGTGGACTTCGACCGGCGCGAGACGGTGCGGATCCGCGACCGGTACGACGCGAGCGTGCCGACCGTCGTCGGGGAGGTGGGCCGGCCGGCGCCGGTGTTCGTGGACGACGCGAAGGCTCTGCGTGCGCGGACGGACCGGCCCATCAAGTGGACCCTGCCCGGACCGATGACCATGATCGACACCCTCGCCGACCGCCACTACGGCAGCCGCGAGAAGCTCGCGTGGGAGTTCGCGCGCATCCTCAACGAGGAGGCGCGGGAGCTGGCGGCGGTGGGCGTCGACGTCGTGCAGTTCGACGAGCCCGCGTTCAACGTGTTCTTCGACGACGTCCGCGACTGGGGCGTCGCGACGCTCGAGCGCGCGGCCGAGGGCCTGACGTGTGAGACGGCCGTGCACATCTGCTACGGCTACGGGATCAAGGCGAACAACGACTGGAAGGCCACGCTCGGGGAGGAGTGGCGCCAGTACGAGACGTCGTTCCCGCTGCTGCGCGAGTCCACGATCGACACGATCGCCCTGGAACGGCACCACTCCCGGGTGCCGGCGGAGCTCATCGGCCTGCTGCGCGGCAAGAAGGTGATGGTCGGCGCTATCGACGTGGCGAGCGACGAGATCGAGACACCCGAGGAGGTTGCCGCGACCCTCCGGGAGACCCTCGAGTTCGTGGACGCGGACAAGCTGATCGCGAGCACCAACTGCGGCATGGCGCCGCTGGCTCGCTCGGTGGCGCGGGACAAGACGGCGGCGCTCGTGGCCGGCGCGCAGATCCTCCGGGAGGAGCTGGGCGGGGAGTGAGGGGGGCGGTATCGGCTCACCCCCACACGCCGGACCGGCGATGAGCCGGACCGCGAGCACCGCCATGACCACCGCGATCACCACGTCCACCACGCGCCACGCCTTCGGGTCGGCGAGCACCCGGGCCAGCAGGCGCGCGCCGTAGCCGAGCGCGGTGAACCACAGCACCGAGGCGGCGACGGCGCCGGCGGCGAAGACCCACCGCGCGTCGGGACCGTGCTGGTTGGCGAGGCTGCCCAGCAGCGCCACGGTGTCCAGGTAGACGTGCGGGTTGAGCCAGGTCAGCGCGAACGTGGTGGCGATGACCGACCCCGCGGTGCGCGGCGCCTGCTCGGCCACGAGCCCCTGCGGACGCAGCGCGGCACGCAGGGAGGAGACCGCGAACCAGAGCAGGCACAGGGCACCGCCCCAGCGCAGCACCTCGAGCAGCCACGGCACGGCCTGCACGAGCGCGCCCACCCCGGCGGTGCCGGCCAGAATCCACATGGGTGAGGACGCTAAGGCCCGGTCAGGCCTGAGCCAAACGAAGAGAACCGCAGGTGCCTCAGCTCTGCTTCATGAACCTGGATCAGCTGCAGGCGCTGCGGGAGGCGGACCAGCGGGCGCTCGAACAGGGGTGAGGCGGCGCCGCGGGTCGCGGTCCGTCAGCGACGTCGCAGGGGTGCCGGCGCCTCCATGGATGCCTCGACCAGCACGGGCCGGAAGCCCAGCGCCTCGTTGACGTCGAGCATGTGCCGGTTCTCCTCGGCGTTCCACGTGATGATCGCGCGGGCCTCGGGCAGCGCGTCGCGCACGGCGATGAGGTTCGCCGCCTTCACGCGCATGCCGAGGCGGTGGCCGCGGTGCTCGGGCAGCACGATGGTGTCCCACTGGTCGATCAGCCCGTCCGGGCGCGAGCGGGGCGCCACCAGCTCGCTCAGGGCGACGATCCGGCCGGTGGCACGGTGCCGCGCCACCGCGCGGAAGAGCCGCCCGGTCGTGAGGATCTGCTCGTCCATGCGACGCACGCGGGCCGCATCCCAGACCTGCTCCACCACGGTGCGTTCCCCGGAGGGCACGTCCGTGGCCATGCGGGTCTTGAGGACGGCGAGGTCGTCCTGCAGGGACGCGTTGGCCGCGCCTTCCCAGGCGTGGAGCTCGTAGTCCGACGAGACGCGTTCGGCCTCGGCCAGGGCGACGGCGGGGTCGATCCCCGGATCGGCGAAGTCATACCGGCTCACCCGCCCGATCTGGACGAGCGCGAAGCCGTAGGACTGGGCAAGACGCACACCCGGATGCTCGGCGGGCACCGCGCCGGCGCCATTGGGCGGGGTGAGCGCCCGTTGCCCGGCCACCGGCCGCGGCGTCAGCGGCCAGGTCTCGAAACGGGTGAGGCCGGCGGTGTCCAGGACGAGCCGCTCGGCCAGCGCCCGGCCGTGGCCGCGTCCGCGGTGCCGCGGGTGGACGTAGACGTTGAGGGCGGCCGCGTCAGGGTCGTCGACGTGGTTGATCAGGACGCGGGCGTAGCCGACCGCCCCGCCGTCGACGTACGCCAGGTAGCGGCGCTGCGTGTAGTCGGTCTCGGCGGCGGCCTGAATGAGCGCGTCCGTGGGGGTCTCGTCCCACTCGGTCGTGCCGATCAGCTCGTGGTTGTACTCGTCTCCGAGGCGGCAGTAGGCCCGCCAGTGGGGGTCGTCCGACGAGGCGGGCAGGGGGAATTCGATGATGTCAGGCATGCGGTGACTGCTTTCTGCAGAAAGGGGTGGGCGCAGAGGCACCCGTCGAGCCGTGCTCGAGACGGGCGCGCGGGGAGGCCGGTGGTGGGTCCGCGGACCCACGGGGTCACTGCTGCTGCATCATGGGGTGAATTGTGTCACGGCGTGGATCGGGGGGCAAGGGCCTTTGTCGTCGAGATGCAGCGCGGATTTCACCTGGCGCGCGGGGAACTCTTCGCAGGTCGGTCGGGATCCGGTCGGCGTGAAAACTGGGTGTCCAGGTGGGCGCCCCGCGCGCCCCGAGGCTCGCCAGAAACGTACGGGCGGCTGCCGCTCTGGCGGGTTGATTGTGGCGAGTCATGTGGCGGGCGGGCAGGGCCGGAGGTGGTGCGCACGGCGCATGGCGGGGCCCCTCGCCATAAACGACCGCTATAGCTCCCCGCTACACCTTCGCGGCCCGTCTAGGACCGATGCATGGACCCCCATGAACTCGGAGCTTTGGTCGGGGCGTGCCGAGGGCTGCTTGAGCGTCGGCCGCCTGGCGAGGCAGGAGGTGCTGCTGCCATGCTCACTGCGTCGGGGATGATCCTGCTCGGTTCTGCGCCAGACGCGTTGAATCCAGCGGTCGAGCTGTGCCATGAGACTGAGCCCTACTGCGCTGCCTACCGTCTGGGGGAGTCGATCGTCGCCACCGTCTGCCTGTACCGGGACCTCGACGAGACGGTCCGGGTGCTGGCGCCCTGTGGCGTATGCCAGGAGCGTCTGGCGACCCACGGGCCAGAGGTGCTCGCTGCCGTTCCGAAGGGGAAGGGGATGACCGTCGAGTGGGTGGCGCTGCGTGATCTCATGCCGCACTACTGGCTCACGGTGTTCGAGGATGTCCCGGGTGACTGGGCGGGCGCCTGACCCTCTGGTCTGCGCGACTGTTCTTTGGGCCCATCTCTAAGACCGGTTCATCCAGAGGACCACGACCGGCCGGCTGACCCGGAACTCGGCGGCCACATGGGCCTGCGCGATTCCATCGCGCAGGCGGCGGTGGACTATCCGCAGACGGCCCGTGCGTGCAGGGAGCGTCGGGGCGATCAGCTCCCACTGGTCATCAGAGATCATCTGGACACGGGACACGCCTTCCAGGGTGTGAGCCGGCCCTCGCATTCATTGTTAGACACGCCCTAGGCCTTCCTCCACGGGGCCCCGGGATCCGCGAGCGTCTCCAGCATCAATGTGCACCACACCTGGGCTGCCCCGACCACAAGGCGCGCGTGACGCGGCCGCACCCATGTCGGCACACTCTCGGCACCATGATCGACGCCGACCTTGTTGCGGATTTCGGTGACGCCCTGCGTCAGCGACACCAAGGACTGCAAAACCTGGCGCAACGACTTGTCCTCCTCGCTAACCCCCTTGGGGGTCAGCGAGAGGGCCGTCTGTGCGTCGTTCACTAGGGCAGGTATCTTAGCTGTCCTTGAATACTCGATGGACCGCTTGGACAACACGCACTTGGCGGTCGACTCAATGAGTGCTTTAGCTGTGCTGACCGCGAGCCGCGGATCAGGGGACTGCTGCACGAATAGGTGACATCTGATCTGTGACGCTGTGAGGCGTTGCTGGAAGGATGAACACCGTGCCTAAGCCCTACCCCCAGGAGTTCCGCGACGACGTCGTGCGCGTCGTCCGTGACCGTGAACCCGGCCAGAGCATCAAGCAGATCGCCGCGGATTTCGGCATCGCCGAGTCCTGTGTGCGCAACTGGATACGCCAGGCCGACGTCGAGGACGGCGCCAAGCCCGGAACGGGTGCCCCCGAGCACGCCGAGCTCAGGGAGGCCAAGAAGCGCATCCGGCTGCTGGAGCAGGAGAACGAGGTGCTGCGCCGCGCCGCGGCCTACCTGTCGCAGGCCAACCTGCCGTCAAAAGGCTCTACCCGCTCGTGAAGGAGCTCGCCGCCGACGGTATCCCCGTCACGGTGACGTGTCGGGTCCTGAAGCTCTCCCGCCAGCCCTACTACCGCTGGCTCGCCACCCCGGTCACCGACGCCGAACTCACCGAGGCCTACCGCGCCAACGCCTTGTTCGACGCCCACACCGATGACCGGGAGTTCGGCTACCGGTACCTGGTCGAGGAAGCGCGCGACGCCGGTGAACCGATGGCCGAGCGCACCGCCTGGCGGATCTGCTCGACCAACGGCTGGTGGTCTGCGTTCGGCAAGAAGCGCGGCAAGAACGGCACCAAGCCCGGCCCGCCGGTCCACGACGACCTATGCGCCTACCTCGACGAGCACGGCGCGAGGCGTCACCGCTTCGCCGCCCAGGGGCCGAACGAGCTGTGGCTGTCCGACATCACCGAACACCGCACCACAGAAGGCAAGCTCTACCTCTGCGCGATCAAGGACGTGTACTCCAACCGGATCGTGGGCTACTCCATCAGCGACCGGATGAAGTCCCAGCTCGCGGTCGCGGCGCTCAACAACGCCGTCGCCCGCCGCGGTGACGTGGCCGGCTGCGTGGTCCACACGGACCGAGGGTCTCAATTTCGATCCCGGAAATTCGTGCGCGCCCTGCACCGCCACGCCATGGTCGGCTCCATGGGCCGGGTCGGAGCGGCCGGGGACAACGCCGCGATGGAGAGCTTCTTCGCGCTCCTGCAGAAGAACGTCCTGGACCGCCGCCAGTGGAAGACCCGCCAGGAGCTGCGGATCGGGATCGTCACCTGGATCGAACGGACCTACCACCGTCGCCGCCGGCAAACAGCCCTGGGCCGCTTGACCCCCATCGAATACGAGACCATCATGACCACACCGGCCGCTCAGGCAGCCTAACCCACCCTGTCACCTATCGGTGCAGCAGTCCCCAGTGTCTACCGATTCCGCCAAGCGATTTAAGTGGTCGAGGATCGCCGACGGATCGTCCAACGCCGCTAACGCGGCGACACTCACCGATGGGGCATTGAGACCCGCCGCACGGTCGGTGACTGCATACGTCCACTCGCCGACGTCGAACCCGGCTCTCTTCAGGGTGGTCGTCCACTTTTCCATGACGGGTTGCAAGTCGTAGTAGTCGTCGCCGCTCTTCGCGCGAAGGCCGATCTCCTGCATGACGTCGCTCAATACGTCGGTTAGCTTCGCGCGACCCTCGATGGAATTGAGGTTGACACCTGCGAGGTATCGGCGCACTAGGCTTCGGCGAACGCTTGTGTCGCCGCGATCGTCCTGGACGGGGCCCAAGGTAATCCCGTTGTCCTCGAACAGCGCCTCAATCTGACGCATTTCGATGCCCGTCAGGTAGTCGATCAACAGCCGTAGCACCTTCGGAGTGAACTGCGCCATGCCCGCATATTAGCGGGCTTTCAGAAGGCTGGTCACGTTTTCTGTGATGTCCAGGGACCCAGATTGCTACGACGCCGACGTGCACCTGGGTGCGGCAGCGTGGTTCAAGACGGACGGCGGGCTGCACCTGATCGAGCAAACCCAGTTCTACTTGGGGCTGCTCGGCCGGTACTCGTGCCCATGGGTGGAGCTGCGCTCAACGAACCCCGGCCACATCCACTACGAGGACGACGTCCAGGTCGTCGTGACCCCGTACGCCTTCCCTGACGACTGGCCGTTCCCCGAGCCGGGCTCCCCTCCGTCGTGACTTTCGACGCGTATCCGGCACGACAGAGGCCACCAATATTGCGGGCCCTTAGCCGATGCTGTGCCTGTGGGCCTCTAACGCAGGCGGCGGACCCGTACTGCCCGGCTCATGCCTTCCACTGTCATCTTGTCGTCTACTACTCGAGCTTGAGGGCGGTAGGCGTAGTGGTACTCGTAGTGGTACTCCGCCTGCTTCCAGATTGAGCCATCTGTCATCTCGACGAGCGTCTCACCCTTCCAGCCTTCCCATGCACCGTTGACTGTGTAGTTCATGGGCCAATTATGGCCGATTCTGGAAGGTTGCGATATGTCTATGCGGGTATACCCACTAGGCGCATGTGTCAGAGCCAGTTGGGTGCTGCTGGAGAGAGGTGCCAGGGTGCGATCTTGCTTGACAGGGTTGCCCATCATCGCGCTCGACGGATTCGTCGATCCGGCCTTCTCCAACCGCGCGCTGGCTCGCTTACCCGTTGGGCTTGGCCTCGGATTCATGGACGTCATTCTGGAGTAGCGCGATGATCTGCTTTGCGGTTTCACTCCGGTGGTCCTGTGAGATGGGCCTGCTTCCGATCAGGTCGTTGACCCAGAGCCCGTCAGCAGCGAGCAGGGCGAGCGAGGTCATCTGGTCGCGCTCAGCTTCGTCTCGTTCGCTACGTCCGGTCCATCGGTCGATGAGGTCTTCCCAGATCGCCTTGTGCTGGGTGTGCTGGCTGTCGAGAATCATCTGGAACTCGGCGCGGGAGGCGGCTGTCGAACAAGTGAGTATGTAGGCGGTCAGGCGCTCCATCGGCGTTGCCTCAGCGGTCGGCTTTCCACAGGCGATCTCTAACTGCCGCTCCCAGCGATCAGCGAGTCTCTGGTGGATCGCAGCGATCAAGTCGTCTCGTGATGGGAAGTGGTAGATGATCCCGGCCCTGGTGATCCCTGCAGCGGCCGCGACAGAGTCAAACGTGACTGCTGTGATCCCGTCTTCCTCGATCACTTGGATCGCGGCGTCGAGGATCATGGTCTTCTTGCTCTCACGCACCATCATGCGCCCCTCCGATTGGTTCAGTGGTTTTCGGCGTACTCCATTGCCTCGCTGCCGCGCCCGTAAGCGCGGAGCAGCCGATTGGTCAGAGCGGCTCCACTAGCCAGCATGACAGCGAGGACGATCATCGTGACCAAATAGGCCGTGTCGTAGGCGGAGGTGGCGGCTGCGATCACGTCGAGATCTCCGTCGGCGATCCCGAGGGCATCGGCAATGCTCTCCCCCGCTGCGGCGGGAGTGCCATCCGGGAGTCGGACGACTGTGGCGTAGACGAAGGTCAGGAGGCTCCCGAGGAGTGCTACAGCCGAGAGGGAGCCCATCTCATAGGAGACTTCTTCGATCGAGGCCGCCATGCCGGCCTTTCGCGGAGGCGCGTTGCCCATAATGGCGGCGGAAGCGACGGCGAAGGTGCCGCCCAGGCCGAAGCCGGTCACGATGAAGCTGACGACCAGCAGGGGTAGTGATCCGTTCGCAGAGGCCAGCACGGCGAGAGCTAGTCCTAGGGCGGCGATGGCGAGGCTGCCGGAGATAATGATCCGCAGGCCCACGATGTGCAGGATCGCGGCCCCTAGGACACCTGAGGGCAGGGCGCCAAGCGCGATGGCTGCGACTAGCAGGCCTGCTTGCAGGGGGGTGAAGCCCTCGACGAGCTGGAAGCGCTGTGTGGTCGCGAGCTGGGCGCCAGCGATGGTGAACATCGCGAAGAAGGCTGCCAGAGAGCCGCCAGCGAAGGCGCGGTTGCGGAAGATGGAGAACTCGATGAGTGGTTCTTCCAATCGGCCCTGGCGTCGCACGAAGAGGACGAACCCGATGACTGCTGACGCCAGCGCCCCTGCGATCAGAACCCAGTTCTGTGGAATATGGGCCAGTTCCTTGATGACGAGCACGGTGCCCACCAGCCCGACCATCGCATAGAGGGATGAGACGAGATCCCACTTCTTCGACGGATCGGGATGGTTGTGCGGCGCGATGATTGCGGTCGCCACAAGTGCGATGGCAACAACGGGGACATTGATGAGGAAAACAGATCCCCACCAGAACCGTTCGAGAAGGGCGCCGCCGAGAATGGGTCCGAGCGCTGCCCCCGCGATCGACAGGCTCCCCCAGATGGCGATGGCGATGTTGCGCTCACGAGGATCGTCGAACGCGAGGCGGATCAGAGCAAGCGTGGCGGGCATCATCGCTGCGGCCCCCACAGCGAGGAGTGCCCTGGCGCCGATCAGGAAGGCAGGGTTGGGCGAGAATGCCGCTGCCAGTGATGCGGCACCGAAGATCCACAGGCCGACGACGAACATTCGGCGGTGGCCGATGCGATCGCCCAGTGTGCCTGCTCCCAAGAGGAGGCCAGCCATGACCAGGGGGTAGGCGTTGATGATCCACAGTGTCGAGGATCCGGACGCGCCGAGGTCTGCGGTCAACGTAGGCAAGGCGGTGTAGAGGATCGAATTGTCGAGGGTGATGAGTAGCAGGCCGGCCCCCACGGTCATGAGCAGCCACCACCGCCGCGGCGATGATCCAACGTCGTTCACTGTTGTACCCCTGTCCTCTGCCTGTAGTCGCATCAACGAAACTATACTAACAGGTTAGTAAAGTAAACGTCAACGCTCCGACAGAGGGATGCCTCACGATCCAGCTGGGTGTTCATTGCCCCATCCCGGCGTCAAGCCGGGTATACCCCTTTACACACCCCGTCCACCCACGAGAGCATCACGTCAGAGACGGTCTCAAAACGGGCCGTTAGACAGAAGTGTCGGGGGGTCTAAGACGTGGTTGGACAGACGGTGGCCTATGTGCGGGTCAGCTCGGCCGAGCAGAACCTGGATCGGCAGCTCGAGGCGGTGGGGGAGTGCGACCGGATCTTCGAAGACAAGATCTCCGGCAGCTCCCGAGCCAAGCGCGCCGGATTGGCCGAGCTGATGAAGTACGTCCGCGAGGGGGACCTGGTGAAGGTCGCCTCCATGGACCGCCTCGGCCGCGACACTCGGGACCTCTACGCCATCGTGGACGAGCTCACCGACAAGGGGTGCGCGGTGCAGTTCGTGTCAGAGCGGATCACCGTGGACAAGTCCGGTACCTCCCCAGTGGACGGGCTCATGCTGGGCATCCTGGCGGCGTTCGCCGAGTTCGAGCGCCGGCGGATCAAGGAGCGCCAGGCCGAAGGCATCGCCCTAGCCAAGGCCCGCGGCAAGTACGTGCAGGCCCCGAAGCTCTCGGACACCGACGTGGAGCAGGCGCGCGTGATGATCGAGATGGGGATCCCGAAGGCCGAAGTGGCGCGCACGTTCGGGGTGAGCCGGCAGACCCTGTACACCTCGTTGCGCCGGCAAGCCTCAGACTAAACCCCATCCTCGGCCGCTGGCGTCCCTCGAGTTCTGCTTCAGTACGCGGGCGCGGCCTTGTACAGGGATTCAGCGTCTTGGGCTGCGTGGACGCCGGCTTGGACGACGTCGTTCTTCATGTCCAGCACCCGCAGCTGCCCCTCGATCTCAGCGACGGCCTCGATCCGGCCGAAGGCATCCCCGTGGGCCTGGGCGTACTCGGCCAGGCCCCGCAGCTTGGGCAAGGCGTCGGCCAGGTGCGTGCCGTGGGGGTCCACGATGTCTGCGCGGATCGTGCCGTCCTGGTTGGCGTGGAAGAACACGAAGTCCGGTCGTAGCGCCTGCCACTGGCCGGTGCCGTCCTGGAACGGGATCGCCAAAGACTGCTTGGAGGCCCGGGAGGGGTTGCGGTACCAGCCCCGGAAGGAGGGCTCGGCGGCTTCGGAGTCCAGCACCTGCCGCTCCCAGGCGTTCAGATCCACAGGTGCGGTGCCGTCCTCGGCGGCCATCAAATGCAGAGTGCGGGTCGGCAGAGGACGCTCGCTGCCATCAGGGAGGCGCTCCTGCTGCTCGGCCTGGGTCAACTTCGGGCGGGTCAGGTCCACACGTTCAGGCCGACGGGTCATCTCCCGCACCCGGTCGTACACTGCCTGGCGCTCATCGGTCAGGCCGTTGATCTGTACGCGGTACTGGCTTAGCCAGTCCTGCACGAGCTTGTCGGCCTTGGCCTCCAGATCGGCGACGACCTCGGAGGTGCGGGCCAGGGAGGCGATGATGATGTCTCCTTCGCGCAGGTCGAGATCCTCTTCGTCCTCGGGGACGATGTGATCGATGTAGGCCCCGGCGATCCAGCCGGTGAGGGTGCGGGCCGCCGCGGCCGCGGCCTCCTCGATGGCCCGGTCATCGGCCAACAGTTCCAGGCTGGTGGTGCTCAGGGTTGTGGTTCCCAGCCGGCCGGTCAGCCGCTGGGCCGACAGGGTGAGCACGTCCTGGCGGGCCGCAGCGATCTGCTCGGAGTACTGCGCCCTGCATCCGTCCAGGAGCTTGCACATTGTGTGTGCGGCGGTCTTGACCGCCCCGGGCAGCAGCTCGTCGTGGGAGAGGGCGTTGGCCAGGATGTCCAGGCGCTTGAGCGGTTTGGTGGCGCCCTGGGGGATGGTCATGGAGGGCAGGGCGTCGAACACCGCCCACACGTCTTCTCCCACTGCCGGGTTCGGTGTCAGGGTGACCGGGTCGAACAGCACCCGCCGGGCGGATGCGCGGGCGGGGTCGGAAGTGGTGTCGTCCATGTCGGACTGTCCGCGCATCAAGGTCTGGGCGATGGCGGTGGAGGTGGTCTTATCGAAGTGGGGCAGGAAGCAGTCGATGGAGTTGAGCACCTCGTTGCCCGGGATGCGTCGGGCCAGGGGGGGTGCGGACCATCCGGCCCAGCAGCTGGTGGACGTAGGTGGCGTCCTTGTAGGTGCGGAAGGACATCAGCACCTCCGCCCTGGGGCAGTCCCATCCGGTGGAGATCGCCTCCATGGCCAGCAGCACCCGGATGTGCGTGGCTTCCTGCACGCGCTGCGGGGCGATGTAGTTGACGATCTGGCCGGGCAGATGCCGGTCGGTGTGGGTGCCGAAGACGTGGGCGATGTCCTGGGGCCGCAGATCGGGCCACTCCTGGTGGATGACATCCAGGATCCGCGAGAGGTGCTCGTCACTGGGTTTGTCGGCGACCTGCACAACCAGCAGCGGCACCACCGGGTCCGCCTCGCCCTGTTCGGCGGCGTAGGCGGCCCAGGCCCGGGTGGAAGCCTTCGTGCGGGCCACGGCCTCGCGCAGCAGCGTGGTGTCGAAGGCGCCGGCTTCCTCGGGGATAGTGAGGACCACATCGTCCTTGAGCAGCCCGGAGGCTTGCACGAGCGCGGGGTCGACCTGCACGGGGGAGAGCGCGTCCCGGTCGGTGGCATGGGCCATGGCTTGAGTGAAGCGTTCCACGGTGGCGGAGATCCCGAGCACGATCGGCATGGCCGGGGCCAGGGCGGTGCCGTTGATCAGGCGCTGGACGATGGTGGCCCGCTCCTGGTCGTTCTTCTTGGTGGTCTTCATGCCCCGGTGGGCCTCGTCCAGGATGAAGTACAGGGTCCGTCCGGGGGTGGCCACGGTGTTGGCTATGACGTCGTAGATGGTCCGCTGGGCCATGTCGGGGGCGGCCATCACCGGGGTGGCGGCGTTGGCGGGGTCCGCGGCTCCGCGCACCAGGCGGGCTCCTTCACGCAGCTTCTGGGCGTTGAGGAAGTACACCTGGCCGGGGGCGAAGGTGGTCTCGGCGAAAGAGTTCTCCACGGTGCGCAGCCGACCGTCGAGCTCGGAGGAGGCGGCATGGATCCGGGCGCGGGACTGATCGTTCAGGTCCGGGTCGTCGGAAAACCAGAGCACGGTGGCCCCGGGGTCGGGGGCGATGTCCTCGGTGTACTGGTCGGAACTGAAGAACAGGGCCTCGATGATGGCCGCGGCCATCACCGTCTTGCCGGCCCCGGTCGCCGCGGCCAGGGAAAACTGGGACAGGACGCCGTCGTCTTGGTAGTTCTTCCTGGCCCGATGCAGCCGGTTCAGGACCTGCTCGACAGCCTGCACCTGGTAGTCCTTGAGGGTGTAACGCATGGGGGTCAGGCCCTCCGGTTGATCTGGAAGTTGTGCAGGTAGGACTCGTACAGGCGCACCGGCGTGGTGTGTTCGGGCAGCTGTCGGGCCACGGACTGGAAGGCCACCTCGGAGTCGGTCACGACGAACGCCATCCCTACCTGGGGGGCGGCCTCTAGGGCGGCCAAGAACTCGGGGGCGTGGTCCATGTCCTCGAGCACCCCATAGGCCTGTGCCACATCCCAGCCGCGTTCCGGAAGGCTGGAGATGATGCGACCGCGAGAGCCGGCCTTGAGCCAGAGCATCGGCGCAACCCGGGCGAAGGCACGGTTGCGGCGCACCTGCCTGGGCGCCTCATAGGTCAGGGTGAAGAACGCCGCGTTCTCCTCGAAGCCATCGGCCATGGGGAACTCGTCGGTGAACTTGTACTCGCCCTTGATCGGGTCCCCGGCCGGAGTCTTGCCCGTGATCGCAGCGGTCACGCGAGGCTTGGTCACGTAGTCGCAGATGCCCCACTGCTCCCACTCTGGGTCACCCGGCCGGAGCCCCTTGGCCCGCAGGCCCTTCTGCTCATCGGCGGATACCTCGTTGTTCGTCACCGAGATGCACTGGCGGCGCCCGCCGTCCTGCTTGTTCAGTCGCATGACGGCGTGAGCGGTCGTGCCGGAGCCTGAGAAGAAATCGAGCACGACCGCATTAGGCTTGCTCTTGACGAAGAACCGAATGGTGTCCTCGACTGCATATAGGGCCTTTGGGAAAGGGAACTTTCGGTCAGGCATTAGCGCTGAAATCAGGCGTGATCCACTATTGCCCGCATCGTGTGAGGTCAGCCGCCAAATATCCGTGGGAACAAAGCGTGCACTATATCCTGAACTATCCGTGACAATCGAGCCATCTGCGCGGTGGCCAACCACAGGAAACAAGCCCTCCGAAATCTTGTTTCGCTCGCCTGACTTGAGATAGTAGGGGGTCGTACGATCACCCTTCCACAGCCCGAGGCGCGCCGAGCCCTCCTGTATGAGGGCTCGGAGGGCGACCGGACTAATCTGCCATCGCCCCTCCTGACCGTCCTTACGAATCGGCCATACTGCCACGCACCCGTCAGGGGCGGGGACTTCCTCCCAACCTAGCCCGTAGTGCGGTTCACCCACCGAATGGAAGACCGGCCCCTCGTCAGTATTGCGAATGAAGACCGGGTAGAACAGGTTAGGATGCGTTGTCCTGAACGGTTGAGTTCCGGAACGCATGAGCAGGTTCCAGCGAATATCGCCTTTATTTTTTGTACCGACAGGGTTCCACTCACCGTCGAGAACGAGGGGCATTGGAGCCGAACTGCCCACCTGGACAAAATAAATGTACTCCGCTGACCGATTGAAGGTTCCGCTTCGAGTTGAGCCCGCCGCGTTGATGGAGGCCGTTACCATGGTCACACGGCTCTCCGGGAACGTCTGCTCGAGGAGCATTCCGAGGCGGAGGTACTCCTTCTCGTCGATGGTGACGATCAAGACGGAGTCCTCAGGATTGAGGAGTTCACGGGCAACCTGGAGGCGGCGTTCCATGAAGGACAGCCACTTGGAGTGGCGGTAGTCGTCATCGGAGGCGACGTAGTCGTTGTTGTACTTCCAGTCCTTCGCGCCCGTGTTGTACGGCGGGTCAATGTAGATGCAGTCCACCTTGTGACGGTGGGTGTATGTGAGCATCTCGAGGGCGTGGAAGTTCTCGGCGTTGATGACCGTGTGGAACGGTTTGTCCCCGCCGTTTTCGACGCGGCCTGTCTCGACCAGGCCCGGGTAGATCGGGTCCTCGAAGCGGGCGACGACCACCAGGTCCTCGAGTGCTGCTGTTGAGGTGGCCGGCTCGCGGACCTCGGGGTCGACGTCTGCTTCGGTCAGATGGGCTTGCTTGCCGTCTGGGCTGCGTTCGAGGTCGGTGACGACCCAGTGACGGGTGTCCCCGATGGTGAGGCTCCCGCGCGGGGGCAGCACCCGGACGGTGTCTCCGCGGCGCACGGGGCGGCCGGGCAGCTCCACGGCCTCGGGCTGGTGACGCTCAAACACAAGACCGAACTGGCTGCGCTGGGTGAGCTGGCGGAACTCAGCTTCCAAGTCTGCGGCCAACTGTGGGTCGGTCTTGCGGGCCTGGGCGAGCAGGTCAGTCAGTCGAGACACGGGTGTTCTTTCTCTGGGCCGAGTGGCATGGGGCGCTGTCCGCGCTGATCCTGCCCATCCTAGGGACCGGGATCTCGTGACGAGCAGGGGCTTCACGCGAGCTTAGGATCAGCTGCGATGCGACTTCGCATCGCGTCATCCACTCGAGCAAGGAACTCGCCCATGTCGCGACGCTCGCTGGCTTCTCTGGCCACTGCTGCTGTTTTCGTTGCCACCGCTGTCCTGGGGGGTGCGGGCCCGGCGGCGGCCGGCGCCACGTACTCGGCCCCGTTGCGCACGGCTGTGGCGTCGTTGCCGGTGGCGGCGGAGCACAATGCCGGCTATGACCGGGCCGCCCAGTTCGGGGACTGGAAGGATGCGAACAGGGACTGCCAGAACACGCGGGCGGAGGTGTTGATCGCAGAGTCCAAGACCACCCCGAAGTTCACGACGGCCCGAAAGTGCACGGTGGCCACGGGCAAGTGGGTGAGCAGCTGGGATCTGCGCACGCACACGTCTGCATCGACGGTGCAGATCGATCACATGGTGCCCGTGCATGAGGCGTGGGGCTCGGGAGCTCGGTACTGGACCAAGGCCAAGCGGGTGGCGTTCTACAACGACCTGGGGGATGCCCGGTCGCTGAACGCGCAGACCTCGGCGTTGAACTCGGCCAAGCAGGCCCGCGGTCCGGAGCAGTGGCTGCCGCCGAAGAACCAGTGCCAGTACATCGCGGACTGGACCGCGGTGAAGATCCGCTGGGGGTTGAAGGCTGACGCCACGGAGAAGGCGTTCTTGGTGAAGAAGGCCGCCTCCTGCACGAACACCACCCTTAAGGTGACCCGGTACTGAGGCTGCACGGCCGCAATGGTGCCCATCCCCTAGACGTTGACGGCTGCGGGTGTGGGCACTGGCCTATCCGGGGGCTGGCTCGAGGACTTGTGTTCGTACTGTGTCTGTCATGGTCACCCCTCTCCTGGAGCTCCGGTCGTCCGTAGAGCGCGAACATGCTACGGGGGTCTTACCTCGCGGCGGGGGACCGCTTCACCGTGCGGGTCGGGGGCGTCGTTATCGGCATTGGGAAGGTGGCGGTGCAGGACGCGTGGAGTCGGGGCGGCCCGCGGCAGGAGGCCCGGAACGCCGGCCACAAACGACCGTTTGTGCCGGGGCGCTGGGTGTGGGTGCTGCTTGAGTCTTCATGGGCAGGGGTCGCCGGTGGATCGGCCGTGGTCTAGGTTTCTTTTGGCGTACTCGTAGAGCCCTCGTACCTGGGCTCTCGAGCGCAACCCATCCGGCCTTGAGCTTCGGAGATCACCCGAAGATCGAATCCACTCCAGCTGGCCGGGCCTCGGGGCGGTCCGCCCCGCCGCGGTTCCGCCGGCGGCAGCCTCGCGCGCATCGCCGTCATGACCGCGTTGATGGCCGTCCTCGGTCTGGTGCCACCGATCGCCGTCGCCGGTGTGCCCGCCCCGATCGTGCTGCAGAACATCGCCGTGATCCTGGCCGGTGTGAGCCTCGGCCCGTGGCGCGGGGCCGCCTCGATGGCGCTGTTCGCCGGCCTCGTGACGCTCGGCCTGCCGCTGCTCAGCGGCGGCCGCGGCGGCCTGGGCGTGTTCGCCGGCCCGACGGCCGGCTTCATCCTCGGCTGGATCCCGTCCGCGCTGATCGTCGGCCTGATCTTCTGGGCCCTCACCTCACGGGCCCGTCCCGGCCTCGGCGCCGGACGGGTCGCGCTCGGGGCGGCCGTCGCCGGGCTGATCGGCGGCGTCGTGATGGTCTACTTCTTCGGCGTGCTCGGCTTCGTCGGGATCGCCGGGATGGAGTTCGGCGCCGCCGTCCTCTCCATGGCCCCGTTCGTGCCCGGTGACCTGTTCAAGCTCGTCGTGGCCGTCATCCTCATCGTCGGCCTGTGGAAGGTCTACCCCCGCGCCTTCCGATGAGCCCGGACCGTTCCGTCACCCTCACGGGCGTCCGCGTCGAGGCCGACGGCCCCGAGGGCGTCGTCGTCCTCCTCGACGGCGTGGACCTCACCCTCACGGCCCCGCGTGTGGCGGTGATCGGGGAGAACGGCTCCGGCAAGTCCACGCTGGCCCGCGCGATCGCCGGGCTGGCCGACGTCGTCGCCGGGGATGTGACCGTGCACGGGGTGGACGCCGTCCGGGACGTGAAGGCGCTGCGCCGCACCGTCGGTTTCGTGTTCGCGAACCCGGCCGCGCAGATGGTCATGCCCACCGTCCGGGAGGACGTGGAGCTGACCGTGAAGTCGCTCCGGGACGACGCCGGCCGCCGCCTCACCAAGGACAAAGTCGCCGCACGCGTGGCCGCGGCGCTCCAGGAGCACCGGCTCACCGCGCTCGCAGACCGGGCGTGCCTGTCCCTGTCCTCGGGGCAGGCGCAGCGGCTGGCGATGTGCTCGGTGATGACCGCCGGGCCGTCCCTCGTGATCGCCGACGAGCCGACCTCCCTGCTGGACGGCCGGCACCGGCGGATCGTGGCCGACCGGCTGCTGGCCGCCGCCCCCTCCGCCCCGGACGGGTTCCAGCTGCTGCTGGTGACCCAGGACCTCGAGCTGGCCCGTGCGTGCGACGAGGCGGTGCGGATCCACGGCGGCCGTGTGGAGCGGACCGGCCCGGCCGAGGACGTGGTCGAGGCGTACGAGCGCTTCCTGGACCACGCCGTGGCGGCGGAGCTGCGCCGATGCTGTCCCTGTACGTCCACGGCGACTCGCCCCTGCACCGCGCCCGCGCCGGCCTCAAGACGGGCCTGTTAGGGGTACCTGCGCGGCCTGGCGGACCAGGTGCGCTCCGCGCAGGCCAGCCGGGGCGTGCGCATGCGCCCGTGGGCGTGGATCCTGCCGCTGGTGGTGCTCTCGCTCAAGCACGCGGATGACGTGGGGGACGCCCTCGCCGCCCGCGGGGTGGAGTGAGGCTGCGACATTTCATCACCTGGAGGGAAAGTCATCACGCGGTGGCAGAGGGGAATCCGCTCGAGTGATGAAAAAGTGCGGGGTGGAGTGCAGGGGCGGGGAGGAGTGAGTTGACGGGGCTGCGCGGTGGCCCTGACCGCACCGTAGGCTGACCGGCATGCTCAGCGACGCCGACCGTACCGCCGCCCACGCCTGGATCGCCGAGGCGCTCGCCGTGGCGCCGGCGGACCTGGACGTGGCGGTCGTCCGCGAGCGCGGCTGGGGCGACATCTGGCAGGCCACACCGCGCACCGGTCCCGCCGCCGGTGACCTCCACTGGTTCAAGGCCCCGCACCCGCCCCTGGCCCGTGAGGTCGGCCTGCGCCGCGTCCTGGATGCCCGCTGCCCGGACGAGATCCTCCCGCTCATCGCCGCGGACGCCGTCCGTGGCTGGCAGCTCAGCGCCGACGCCGGCCCCACCTTGGCCGCGCACTCCCGCACCCTCGCTTCGCGCTCCCGCACCGAGCACCTCGGTTCCCGTACCGAGGGCATCGTCTCCCTGATTCCCGACGACGGCCCCGCCCCCGGGTACGTCGCCCTCGCCCGTGCCTTGGCCCGCGTCCAGCGCGGCGTCTCGGCCGCCGACCTCGTCGGGCTGGGCATGCCCGAGTTCCGACCCGCCGACGCCGTCCGCACCATGGCCGAGCGGCTCGAGGTCTTCGCCGCCCTTCCCGTCGGGCATCCTGCCCACTGTCGGCCCAAGGAGAAGGCGAGGGCCGCGGATCAGATGCGTGCCGTCGTCGGGACGTGGGAGGAGCTGGTGGAGGAGCACCCGGAGCTGGACCTGCTGAGCGTGGAGCACAACGACCTGCACGCGGGCAACGCGTTCCTGGTGGACGGGAGAGTGCGGATCAGCGACTGGGGCGATGCGGTGCTCGGGCATCCGTTCGCCTCTCTGCGGGCGCTGCTGTTCCCGGCACGGAACGTGTTCGGTCAGGTCGCGGTGACGGCGATCCGGGCGGCCTACCTGGAGGAGTTCTTCGCCGGCCGTGAGGCGCCGCCCCAGCAGGTGCAGCAGCGGGCGCTGGACCTGGCGATGACGCTGGGCGCGGCGAACCGGCTGCAGTGCTGGACGGTCATGCCGGAGACGGTGTGGCGGGAGTACGCGGAGTACATCGTGCCGCTGTGGCGCGAGGCCGGGCGGCCGTTCGCCGAGGTGACCATGGCGTGACGGGCGCAGCCGCGTGCTGACGGGCGCGGCCGCCTGCTAGCGTCCAGCCTCATGACTGAGGCTCCCAGCACCGCAGCCCTCGCCGCCGCCTTCGCGCTGACCGAGGTATCAGACGACTCGCTCTCACCGTGGTCGCCGGTGCACCGGGCGATCGCATCCGACGGGCGGGCGGTGGTGGTGAAGCGGACGTCCTCGCGTGCGGAGGCCATGGCCTCCTGGACTCGCGCCCTGGCCGCGGCGGGGGTGCCTGTGGTGACGCCCGAGCCGCTGGAGAAGCCGAACCCGCAGCGGATCGTCGAGGAGCAGTTCGTGGTCTACCCGTTCGTGCCGGGCCGCCCCTATGACGCGGCCACGGACTCCGCGACGCTGGGCGACCTGCTCGGCCGGCTCCACGCCGCCGACGTCCCCGCCAAGGTGCTCGGTGGCCTGCGGGACTACGCCTTCCCGGAGACGGAGCGCGAGGACGTGGACGACGACCTCGAGACCCTCTCCGCCCGGTTGCCCGCCATGCTGGGACCCGAGGAGGGCGAACGCGCGGTGGCGGCGGTCCGCGCCCTGGCCGAGCGCTGGTGGGTCACCGCCCTCCCCGCACTGAAGGCCGCTGACGCCGCCGGCGAGCTGCCCCGCGCCGGGGTGAGCTCGGACTACAAGGCGGCCAACGTGGTGATCGGTCAGGAGGGCCCGGTGCTGGTGGACCCGGACAACGGCGGCCACGAGCCGCGCCTGTTCGATCTCGCGATGGCCGCGGTGCTGCTGCACCACGAGTCCCCGTCCGCCCCTGCCCGCCTGCAGGACGCCCGGGAGTGGGACGCGTTCGTCCGCGCATACCTGGCCCACGTGGAGCTCACGGAGCGCGAGCGCGAGCTGTGGCCGCACGCGGTGGACCACATGCTGTGGGAGGAGGGCACCTGGGTCCTCGAGGACAACGACGAGGACGCCTGGGCAGACATCCGTCAGGGCGGATACCTGCGCGCGCTCGCCGTGGCGGTGCCGGAGGACTTCCCGCTGCCACGGAGAGGTGCCGGAGGACTTCCCGCTGCCGCGGAGAGCGGTGCGGCCCACGGTTGAGGGGGGCCTCGGGCGCGCACCGGTCCCTCCCACCTCAGACACCACATCCACCCGCACCACCGAAGGAGGCCCCCGATGAGCACGCAGACCCCCGGAGGCAAGGACCGGATCCCCGCCCTGCTGGACCGCTTCACCGCCGCCCGCGGCCTGGACGCGGACCGCCGCTGGGCGGAGGCCGCGGTGGCCCGGTTCGTGCTGGACGACGTCCGGGAGGACGTGATGGTGCGGGAGCTCGCGGAGGCGGCGGCCGTCGTCGAGGGTTCAGGGACGCGCCCGGACAAGCTCTTCGGCCCGGCCGCGGACTGGGCCCGCTCCCGCCGGGACGACCTCGCCGCGGAGGGCGGACTCGTGCTGGACACGGAGCCGCAGCTGACGTGGCGGGCGGCCCCGGGCAACGCGCTGATCATCGCGGCGCTGTTCTCCGTCCCGTTCGCGATCGTCATGGCTTTCGACGGCCTCACCCGGGACTACACGTGGACGCACCTGCTGATGCCGCTGGTGCTGGGCGCGGTGATGTCCGTGGTGGTCACGCTGTGGTCCCGCACGATCGTGCGCCGGTCTTTCCCGGTCACCGTGGCCGTGGTCCTGGTGGCCGTGGCGCTGCTGGCCACCGGTGCCGGCGTCCTGTTCGTCGGACTGTCCGAGGCGGTGGTGTTCACCGGGTCTGTGGCGTGGCTGCTCGCCCTGGTGGCCGGCTATCTCGCGCTCGGCGTGCTCGGCTTCCACTTCCTGCCGCGGGACGGTGCAGTGCAGGACGGCGCGCAGCAGGAGATTCCCGACGACGGCACCTGGGCTCTCGTGCTCGGCGGCACCCTGCGCGGTCGGCTGGGGTATTCGGACGAGCGTGCCCGCCGGATCGTGGAGGAGGCCCGGGCGCATGCGGCGGCGTCCGGCCGGCCGCTGGCCGAGGAGTTCGGCACCCCGCAGGACTATGCGGCCCGGTTCCAGCCGGACACCCGCCGCAAGGACCGGCTGTACGCGGTGCTGCTGACGCTGGTGGCCGCCTACTGGGTGGGGATGCTCGCGTTCGAGTGGCTCTCCCCGCAGGAGCCGATGGGGTGGTGGCGGATCGCCGGCGCGGTGTTCTTCCCGGTGCTCGCCGGGTGGCAGTGGCGGCTGGTGCTGCGCGGGCGTGCAGACGGCTGAGCGCCTGCTGCGCGACGGGTGGCATGCACCCGGGCATAGGCGCACACAGTCCGGCCCGCTAGGCTCACGCGCATGGAATCGTCACAGCGACGCAGAGCCCGCCCTCGCCGTGCGCAGACCCGGCGCCGCCCCGGCTTCCTCCGCCGGCTGATCGGGATCCTCGCCGTGCTGCTGGGCCTGGCGATCGCCGTCGGCGCGGTCTGGCTCCTCAAGGACCTCGGAGACCCACTGCGCGAGGCCGCGCTGGCGAAGGACTACACACAGATCTTCTCCTGGCTCGGCGGAGGCCTGATGGCCTTCGCCGTCTCCCTGCTGCTCCTCTGGGGCGGCATCCGCGTGCAGCGGCCCTGACGTCCCTGCGGTCTCTCGCGGCGACGGCCGTGGCCTGGTGCACCCATGTAGCGGGGTCCGGGCGGCGCTGTGGACAACCCTCCGCCATCCGGCCGTGATCTGGTTCACTGGGCGGTGACCGGGTGACGGGCCCGGTCTGTCTGACCGGGAGGGGAACCCGATGCAGCAGTCCAGCGCTTCCACGCGCCCTGGAGAGGCTCCGGTGCCGCGCGAGCGGCGGGAGCTTCCGCCGGCGCCCGAGGGGTACGAGTGGATCACGTGGGGCCAGTTCGAGGACCGCAGGAAGACAGTCCGAGGGCTGGGGATCTTCGGTGCGGTGATGCAGTGGGTCGTGGTGATCGCGGCCCCGTTCGTGCTGGTGCCGTCCATCTTGGTGTTCCTGATGGCGGGCGGACTGGTGGCCGGCGATGAGTTCGTCCGGCAGATGGTCGTCCAGCCGGTGGTGCTGCTGCTGGTCGGGCTGCTGTTCTCGATCTTCCTGGGCACCACGTCCCGGCGTGAGAAGAGGCAGCTCGATCAGGCCTGGTTCTCCGGGGACTGTGGGCTGGTGCCCCTCGGGTACGCGCGGTGGGACCTGCTGGTGGCGGTCGGATGGTTCGGGCTGGTGGTCGGGGTGCTGCCGTGTGGGCTGATGCTCGCCTGGACGGCCCTGATGGTCGTCGCCGGAGACGTCCCGGGTCTGGAGCCGGTGCTGCTGTTCGGGGTCGCACCGCTCGCCTTCCTGGTGCTGATGGTGCTGTTCGTCGTGTGGGGCAGGCGGGGCAACTCGGGGCGGGGCCCGCTTACGGAGGCCGAGCTCGCGGGCATTGCGCCGCGGCCCCGAACCGTCTCCGCGGTGACCGGTGCCGAGGCGGGCTCCTCTGTGGGGCTGATGGACGGTGTCGGGGACTGACGTGATGGACAGACCATGAGTTCAGAACTAGTGTTGAATGACTCGGCGGCCACTTTCTCGTGCCGTGCACTCCCACGTCTCACCCATGGAGAGGGGTCCTTGCTCATGGTGTCGACTCTGCCCGTCCCCCAGCACTTCCATTCGTCCGACCTGAGCCGCAACTCCACGGCGGTGTTCGATGCAGCAGCGCAGCAGCCGGTGCGCGTGAGCCGACGCAATGCTGAGGACTTCGTACTCATGACCGAGGCACACGCGGAGGCGCAGCGTGATCTGCTCGCGCTGGCCGCGCAGCTCATCGCGATCTCCACCGAGAGCACGGGATCGCTCTCCGACCGGATGGCGAACCACTACCCGTGGATGTTCGCCCTCTCGCAGGCGGACCGGGACGAGTGCGCCCAGGCGGTGCTCGATGCGGCCCGTGCCTCCTTCTCTACGCAGCGTCCCCACCTGGCAGTCGCGGAACTCCACTCATGGCGTGAGACCGCCGAGGCGATCGCCGCCGGACTTGGAGGGGTCGAGACCGAGTGGCTCGACGAGGACATCGCCGTGGAACGGCCCTGACCCATGGCAAAGAACTCCCGGGTGCCCCGACCGAGGCGAGATGACGAGTACGAGCTCGTCTTCGCCTCCAATGCGGCGGCGAAGGGGTGGCGGGACCTGGTTGCAGTACGCCGGAATCTCATGGCCGACACGTGGGACTTCCTCTCTCGGACGCCGTGCGCGGTCACTCCGAGGAACTATCCCCTCAAGGGTGCGTTGGGAACCGTCATGCGAGGCGGTGAGCGGTTCGAGCGTTGGCAGCACAAACCCTCTGAAAAGTGGGCGCCTCGAATCTGGTTCTATGTCGACGATCGGCGGGTCGTCCTCGAACAGGTGCACACCAGTCACCCCAAGGAGACCGAGTAGCGACCGCGCACTTGGTGAGCGACAACGCCAGGGGGGAGCGGGGCCGGCGCCGTTCCTCTGGCTGGTGGCCGCGTGGAGGGAGGCCGAGGACCTGGAGGGCACACCGCGTCGGGAGCGCCCGGGCCCCGCCTACGCCGCCCGTGCGCTGCGGCTGCGGGAGCAGGCACACGCTCTGGGCCGGCAGGACGAGGAGGCTGCCCAGCGGGCCGAGGAGTTCCTGGCCGGGCTGGGATGAAGGCCGGGGGCGGCTCCGTCGGCCGTCAGCCGCCGTCCGTCCCGTCCCCGGCCTCGAGGGCCAGCAGGCCCTGCGGGGTGAAGCTCACGCGGCTGCCGGGGCGGGAGTCGATGCGGCGCAGCACCTGCACCAGGCGTGCCCGGTACTGGTTGCGCAGCTGCTCCGGGTTGGCGGGGTCGGCGATGTGCCGGAAGAGGCCGCGGGCGGTCTCGAGGTCGCGGAGCTCGGCGTCGGAGATGCCGGCGTCCCCGATCAGCCGCACCCGTGCGTCGCAGGCGAGCACCGCCTGCTTGAACGGGTCCACGGCGTCCCGGTAGGCGGCCACGTCCTCGGGGCGCAGCCGCCGGTCCGGGACGGAGCCGATCAGGTCCCACTCGTCCGAGGCCCTGCGGGCGGCGCCGTCCATGGCGCGCACCTCGGGGATGTCCCGGTTGTGGAACTGCGGGTATCTCAGCTGCAGGTCGAAGTCCAGGTCATAGGAGGCGACCTTCAGGGTCATCTCCTGGTGCAGGGCGCGGGCCTGCTCTCGGCGCCGCGCCAGGGACCGCCGCTCGTCCCAGCCGCCGGAGTCCCGCTGCCCGACGACGGCCGCGCCCCTCCCAGCGGAGCCTTCCGCGGGGAGGCGGGGTGCCGTCGTCGGGAAGGAGGCGGGGGAGGAGCCGGCGGAGGCGCCGGGGGCGAGGGAGCGGTGCTGGGCGGCCTCGCGGTGCTTCCGGCGGGCGGTGGGGGTGGCGTAGGCGGGCAGGGGCGGGCGTTCGGCGTGGAGTCGGGCGCCGGGGGGGACCTTGTTCTGGGCCCAGTGGAGGAGGGCGGCCTCCCACTCGGCCCAGGAGGTCACCTGCTCCTCGGTGACGGGTGCCTGGGCGGCGGCGACGAGCCGCTCGGCCTGCGCGGTGTCACGGCAGTGGTCCTCGACGATCCGGACAGTCTCGGCCACGGCCCAGCGGTGGTGGTCCTCCACGCGCTCGCGGATGCGGCGGCGGGGCACGGCGGCGGTTTCCTCCCAGACACGGACGGCGGCGTCCCGGGCGGTGGCGAGCTTCCGGCCCTCCTGGTGGCTCGCGTTCAGGGAGCCGACCAGGCCGGTGTCCTCCACGTTGATGACGTGGTTCTCCACCTTCGCTCGGCGGGCGGCCAGCCGCCGCATGACGGTGCCGAGCTCGTTGGACTCCTCGGAGGCGGCGGCGGTCTCGGCCAGCCACCAGCCGCGGCGGCGGGCGGCGCGGACCCAGCCGGCGGCGTCCTCGTAGCGCTCGCGGTCCAGGGCCATGCGCAGCTCGCGGAGGGCCATCCGGAAGAGGTCCTGTCCCTCCACGCCCATGTGGACGTCGACGTCCAGGGCGGGCTTCTGGTGGAAGGCGAGCTTCCCGTAGAAGTGGCTCTCATGCCAGAGGAGCCCGCCGCCGATGACCACGAACCCGAGCACTGCGACCAGGATGAACCAGAAGACGGGGTCCATGGGGCTCCTGTTCGTCGGCGGGCGGCTCAGGCGGGGCGGCGAGGCGGCGATGGCATCGATTCTGCCAGCCCGGCCGGACAGGGCAGCGGCGGGCGTCCGTGCGGCCTGCCGTGGTCTCCGGCGGCGTCCTCTGCGGCGGTGTGCTGGCCCTGGCCGGGGCGGCCGCGCTGGCGGGCCTGGCGTCCTGGCTGGTGCTGCGGCACCGGGCGTAGGGCCGGGTCAGCCGGTCACTCGCCGGTCTGCCCGTCGATCTGCTCGCGCAGCAGGTCCGCCTGCCCGTTGTGGCGGGAGTACTCCTCGATCATGTGCACGAGGACCCAGCCCAGGGAGACGTCCACTCTGCCGCCCCAGGCCGGATGCGTGGCGGCCAGGGCGGCGGCTTTCCGCCGCAGTGAGGCGGGCAGCCCCCCCGACCACGGATGGTCGAGGTGCCTGTACTCCAGGCCCTGAAGCCTGACGCCGAAGCGTTCGCGGAGGACCTCGACGCGCTCGGACCCGTCGACATGGCGGCACCATGTGTGGTCCGCGCAGGACACGGTGCACGCGATCAGGACGAGCAGCGCACTGAGGACGAGGTCGGCGATCTGCAGGGGGACGTGGGTGTCGCCGTGCGTGTGTGACTTCGCCTTCTCGCCGTTGCCTGGCGCAACTCCTGCGTTGAGGACGCTCGACCAGCGTCGCAGCGGAAGGCGAGGCTGACAGCGGTGACGGGGTGTCTGGGCGAGTGACTCAGGTCCGTCAACGCTCGCCCCGGTCGGCTTGCGTCCCTGCGCCAGGAGCCCATGCTCGTTCCAGCGGCCTCCGGCCGGATTCTCGACGACGGCCGGGCCCCTCCCGGCGGACGCGTCCGCTGGGAGGTGGGGTGCCGTCGTCGTGGGGAGGCGTGCGGGGAGGAGGCGGAGGAGGAGCCGGCCGCTCAGCGTGGGGACGAGGACGGCTCGACCACGATGGTGGCGCGGGGGCTCGGCTGATCCGCGACGCCCTCCTGGGTCTCGGCAAGCCGATGCCAGATCCTCTCTGCGGAGGGGCCGACCACGAGGTGGCCGATCTGACGGATCACGGTGGCGAAGACCGAGGACGGCAGGCTGCGCCGCGGGGCGAACCCGGACTCCCGCAGGCGTGCGGTCTGTTCGGTGGTGAGGTCGACGAGGCGATCCAGCAGCGATTCGTCGGTGCCGTTGGACTCCAGGAGCGAGCGCCGTACATAGGCGGCCGCCACCGGATGCTCGGTGAGCAGGTCCGCGAAGGCCGCGTCGCGGGCGGCGGACACCTCCTGGACGCTCCCGGTGAGGGGCACGTCGTCCAGGGTGGTGGCGATCAGGCGGAGCAGGCCGTCGTCCACGGCGCGGGTCAGGCCGGCCTTGCTGCCGAAGTGGTGACGCACCAGGCCGGGGGCGACCCCGGCGCGCTGGGCGATCTCGCGCACGCTCGTGCCCTCGACCCCTCGCTCGGCGAACAGCTCGAGTGCCGCCATGCGCAGGCGTGCGGGGGAGGAGAGGTCCTCCTTGTCCAGGGGGAGGGAGCTGTGCATGGGGTCCTCGTGGCGGTGTCAACGGTCTGGGTGACGGCGCGGTCCGGGGACGGCGCGATCAGAAGAACCCTACGGCACGGGCAATCGACATGACTGATCCGGATCAGTTGTTGTACGAACGTGCAACATCATGTTTGACTGTGCAATACCCGGGCGGTGATGCACATCAGGCCGCGCCGTGATCCAGTCCAGGCACCGCCCCGCGTTCCAGGGAGAACACATGCAGTCCACCGTCGAACCGCTGCTCGGCACCCCGTCCACCATGGGCGACGACGAGCAGCTCACCACCACCCGGATCCTGCGCGATGCGGCGCGGACCTTCGGGGACCAGGAGATCGTCCACACCCGGGGCGGAGACGCCCCGTGGCAAACCACCACGTACGCCGGACTCTGGGACCGGGTCCGCCGCGTGGCCGCCGGACTGCGGGCCGAGGGCGTCGTCCCCGGCGACAGTGTCGGGCTGCTCCTGTGGAACGACCT
Source organism: Micrococcus luteus (assembly GCA_047414615.1). GTDB lineage: Bacteria > Actinomycetota > Actinomycetes > Actinomycetales > Micrococcaceae > Micrococcus > Micrococcus luteus_B. The sequence goes on along the minus strand of CP179711.1, from coordinate 1,894,373 downwards.
GCGCCACCTCGAGTCCTACTTCTCGGTCCCGATGCTCGGCGCGACCATGGTCCAGCTCAACCTGCGGCTCTCGCCGACAGACCTGGCCTACGTCATCACGCACGCCAGGGTCGGCACCATCATCGTCGACGAGACGCTGGTCGAGCTCGTCCCCGCCATCGAGCCCCACCTGGAACGTGAGATCCGGTGGATCGTCGCCGGGGACGGGGAGATGCCCTCCTCGATGTCCTCCCGCGACGGCGTCCTCTTCTACGAGCAGCTCGTCGACGAGCACGAGCCGCTGGCGCCGGCCGACCTGCCGCAGCTCAGCGAGAGGTCCGCCTCCAGCGCGTGCTACACCACCGGCACCACCGGCCGCCCCGGCGATCCTCATGCCCATGCTCCACCACATCCGCAGCCTGGAGACGCCGCCGCGCATGGACGGCGTCCGCCTGCTGTGCGGTGCCACCGAGCCGCCCGTGGCGATGATGCGCGGGTTCGACGAGCTCACCGGCGCCGAAGTGATCCACGCCTACGGGGCCACCGAGACCTCGCCCATCGTGGCCCTGAACCGCATGAAGCCGAGCCTGGCGCAGACCCTGTCCGAGGACGAGCGCTGGAACCTCAAGCGGTTCCAGGGGCTGGTCGTCGTCGGGGTGGACGTGAAGATCACCGACCCGATGGGCACAGCGCTGCCGCCGGGGGAGGAGAACGTCGGCGAGATCCGGCTGCGCGGACCCTGGGTGGCCTCCTCCTACGCGGACAACGCCGAGGCCACCGAGGCCGGGTTCGACGAGGAGGGCTACTGGTGCTCCGGGGACATCGGCTACCTCTCCCCGGAGGGCTACCTGAAGGTCACCGACCGCCTCAAGGACGTCATCAAGTCCGGCGGCGAGTGGATCTCCTCGATCGACCTGGAGAACCACATCATGACCGTCCCCGGCATCCGCGACGCAGCCGTGATCGGCGTGCCCCATCCCAAGTGGGAGGAGCGTCCCCTGGCGCTCGTGGTGCGCGCCGAGGGAGCCGAGGTGGGCGCGGACGACGTGCGCTCGGCCCTGGCCGGACGCTTCGCGGCCTGGCAGCTGCCCGACGAGGTGCGGTTCGTGGACGAGATCGACCGGACCAGCGTCGGGAAGATCAACAAGCGCAAGCTCCGCGCCGACTACGCCGATGCCCTCGACCCCACCGCCTGACCCAGGCCGAAGACCACCACTTCTCACGAAGGAGCCCTCAGTGACCAACGACGCCTTCCTCTACGACGCCGTCCGCACCCCGCGGGGCGCCGGCAAGCCCTCCGGCTCTCTGCACGAGGTCAAGCCCATCGACCTGGTCGTCGGATTGGCCGACGCCCTGCGTGAGCGCAACGCGGGGCTCGACCCCGCGCAGATCGAGGACATCGTCCTCGGCTGCGTGAGCCCCGTGGGAGACCAGGGTGCGGACCTCGCCCGCGTGGCCGCGATCAAGGCCGGCCTGCCGGAGACCGTGGCCGGCGTGCAGGTGAACCGCTTCTGCGCCTCCGGCCTCGAGGCCGTGAACCAGGCGGCGGCCCGCGTCCGCTCCGGATGGGAGTCTTTGATCGCGGCGGGCGGCGTGGAGTCGATGTCCCGCGTGCCCATGGGCTCGGACGGCGGCGCCTGGGTCCTGGACCCGGCCACGTCCCTGGCCACGGACTTCATCCCGCAGGGCGTCTCCGCCGACCTGATCGCCACGCGTGAGGGGTTCGGCCGCGAGGAGCTGGACCGCTTCGCCGCGCAGAGCCACCGCCGGGCCGCGGCCGCCTGGGAGGAGGGCCGCTTCGCCCGCTCCGTGGTGCCCGTGAAGGACATGAACGGACTGACCGTCCTGGACCGGGACGAGACCATCCGCCCGGACTCCTCCGTGGAGACGCTCGCCGGACTCAAGCCGTCCTTCGAGAAGATCGGCCGCGAGGCCGGCTTCGACGCCGTGGCCCTGGAGAAGTACAGCTTCCTGGCGGGCATCGAGCACGGCCACCACGCCGGCAACTCCTCGGGCATGGTGGACGGCGCCGCCCTCACCCTGATCGGCTCCGAGGAGGCCGGCCGCCGCGCCGGCATGACCCCGCGCGCCCGGATCGTCTCCGCCGCCGTCGTCGGCTCCGAGCCGACCATCATGCTCACCGGCCCCACCCCGGCCTGCCGCAAGGCTCTCGAGCAGGCGGGCATGACCGCCGCAGACATCGACCTCGTGGAGATCAACGAGGCCTTCGCGGCCGTGCCGCTGCTCCTGATGAAGGAGATGGGCTGGACTGAGGAGCAGACCAACGTCAACGGCGGCGCGATCGCCATGGGCCACCCCCTCGGCGCCACCGGCGCCATGATCCTCGGCACGCTCGTGGACGAACTAGAGCGCCGAGACCTGCAGACCGGCATCGCCACCCTCTGCATCGGTGCCGGCATGGGCATTGCCACCATCGTCGAGCGCGTCTGAGCGCACCACACCACCACCGACCAGCACGTCAGGAAGAGCACCGCCATGAGCGAGCACATGATCACTTGGGAGCAGGACGCGGACGGCGTCGTCACGCTGACCATGGACGACCCGCAGGCGCGGGTGAACACGATGAACGACCGGTACCAGGACGCGATGGACGCCGTCCTGGACCGGCTGGAGACCGAACGGGACGGCGTGACGGGCGTCGTGCTGACCAGCGCGAAGAGCACCTTCTTCGCCGGCGGAGACCTGGACTCCCTGGCCCAGGCCGGCCCCGAGGACGCGGAGTCGGTGTTCGCGATGACCCAGCGCGTGAAGGGCCAGCTGCGCCGCCTGGAGACCTGCGGCCGCCCCGTGGTGGCCGCCCTCAACGGCACCGCGCTCGGCGGCGGCCTGGAGATCGCGCTGGCCTGCCACCACCGTGTGGCCGTGGACGACCCGGGGCTGAAGGTCGGCCTGCCGGAGGTCACACTGGGGTTGCTGCCCGGCGGCGGCGGCATCACGCGCCTGGTGCGCATGCTGGGCGTGGAGCGGGCCGTGATGGACTGGCTGCTCGAGGGCACGGCACGCGGGGCCCAGGCCGCCGTGGAGAAGGGGGTCATCGACGAGGTCGTGGCAGACGCCTCGGACCTCGTGCCCGCCGCGAAGCGCTGGATCCTGGAGCACCGTGAGGACGAGGACGCGGCGGTGAAGCCGTGGGACGTGAAGGGCTTCCGGATCCCCGGCGGCACCCCCGCCCAGCCCTCCTTCGCCTCCCGCCTGCCCGCCTACGCGGCCACCCTGCGCAAGAAGCTGCACGGCGCGGACCTGCCCGCCCCGAAGGCCATCCTCAGCGCGGCGGTGGAGGGCTCGCAGGTGGACTTCGAGACCGCCTCGCGCATCGAGACCCGCTACTTCGTGTCCCTGGTGACGGGACACACCTCCTCCGCCATGATCCAGGCGTTCCACTCGGACATGCAGGCGTTGCGCTCCGGTGCTGCTCTGGGCGGTGCCTCCCGCGAGCGCAGCTCCGTGTCCTCGGCCGCCGTGCTGGGCGCCGGCATGATGGGCGTCGGCATCGCTCACGCGCTGGCCCTCAACGGTGTGGACGTGGTGCTGAAGGACATCAGCCGTGAGGCCGCCGAGCGCGGCCGCGAGCGGGTGGGCGCCATCCTGGAGCCGCGCGTGCAGAAGGGGCGCATGACCCGCGAGGAGGCCGACGCCGTCCTGGCCCGTGTCCGCCCGACCGACGACTACCAGGACCTCGCCGGCGTGGACGCCGTGATCGAGGCCGTGTTCGAGGACTTCGAGCTGAAGAGCTCGGTGTTCGCCGAGGTGGAGCGCGTGGTCGGCCCGGGCACGCTGCTGTGCAGCAACACCTCCACGCTGCCCATCACCCTTCTGCAGGAGCCGCGCGGGCGTGCCGCGGACTTCGTGGGACTGCACTTCTTCTCCCCGGTGGACCGGATGAAGCTCGTGGAGATCATCCGCGGCGAGCAGACCTCCCAGCGGACGGTCGAGCGCGCCTATGACCTGGTGCAGCAGATCCGCAAGCTGCCGATCCTGGTCAACGACGGGCGCGGGTTCTACACCTCCCGCGTGTACGGCACGCTCGTGCTGGAGGCCGCCGCCCTCGTGGAGGAGGGCGTGGACGCCCAGCGGATCGAGCGGGCGGCCCGCCATGCCGGCTTCCCCGCCTCCCCGCTGGCCATGATGGACGAGGTCTCCCTCACGCTCATCCAGCACATCCGCCGTGAGGAGGAGAAGGCCGCGGCCGCCGCCGGCACCGAGCGTCCGGTGCGTCCGGGCGAGCAGGTGGTGGACCGCATGGTGGACGAGTTCGGCCGTCCGGGCCGAGCCAAGGGCGCCGGGTTCTACGACTACCCGGAGGACGGCCCCAAGCACCTGTGGCCGGGCCTGGCCGAGCACTTCGCCACGGGTGCGGACGTGCCGGAGCAGGACCTGCAGGACCGCCTGCTGTACCGCATGGCGATCGAGACGGCCCGCTGCTTCGACGACGGCGTGCTCACCGACGCGCCCTCGGCGAACCTGGGCGGCGTGTTCGGCATCGGCTTCCCGCCGCACACGGGCGGCCCGGTGACCTTCATGACGCACCGCGAGGGCGGCCCCGCCGCGTTCGCGGCCCGTGCCGACGAGTTGGCGGACCGCTACGGCGAGCGCTTCCGCCCGAGCGACGCCCTCCGGCGGCTGGCCGAGCGCGGCGAGGGGCCGGGCCGATGAGCAGCACCGAGAGCCGACCGACCGGTGAGCCGACAGGCTCGGCAGGCGCCGCACCGCTGGCGGGCGTGCGCGTGGTGAGCATCGCCCTGAACCTGCCCGGGCCCGTGGCCGCGGCCCGCCTGCAGGAACTGGGTGCGGACGTGGTCACCGTGCTGCCGCCGTCCGGGGATCCTGTGGCCACCCTGGTGCCTGCCCTCTACGAGGAGCTGCACCGGGGACAGTCCGTCCGGACGGTGGACATGAAGTCCGCCGACGGGGCCGAAGAGATGGAGGAGATCCTCGCCGGGGCGGACGTGTTCATCACGTCCCATCGCTCCGGGGCCCTGCACCGGCTGGGCCTGGACGCCGAGGCCGTCCGTGCCCGGCACCGGCGGATCTGTCAGGTGGACATCACCGGCTTCGCAGGGGAGCGCACGGACGTCCCCGGGCATGACATCAACTACCAGGCCGAGGCGGGCCTGCTGGAGCCGGGACCGCCGCCGCGGGTCCTGGCAGCGGACCTGCACGGGGTCGAGCGTGCCGTCTCCGCGGCGCTCGCCCTGCTGTGGGCGCGCGGGGCGGACGGCCAGGGCGGGCACGCCGTGGTCGCGCTCGCCGATGCGGCGCACGCGCTGGCCCTGCCCAACCGGCACCGCATGACGGACCCGCGCAGCCCCCTGGGCGGAGCCGCGCCGAACTACGGCATCTACCCCGCGGCCGAGGGCCACGTCGCCGTCGGCGCGCTGGAGCCGCACTTCGCGGCCGCGCTCGTCGAGGGCCTCGGGCTGGACCCGCAGGGGGACGTCCGCGCGCAGCTCGCGGAGGCCCTCCTGCAGCGCGAGGCCGCGCACTGGCAGTCCTGGGGCGAGGAGCGGGGCATTCCGCTCACGGCCTTGGCCGCCCCCGCTACCTGATCCCGTCACCCGTACTCCATCCACCACCGATCCTCGGAGGAACCCCCCATGTCCACTGCAGACGCAAAGACCCGTTCGCTCATCGACGTCGACGTCCTCGAGTTCCACCGCCTCCTGCCCCAGGAGCAGCAGGACAAGCTCAAGGAGATCCGTGTCGCCCTGGCGGAGGAGGTCGTGCCGCATGTGGCGGAGGCCTGGAGCCGGGACGAGTTCCCGCACGAGATCGCCCGGCGCATGGGCGAGCTCGGGTTCAACGACATCGACTCCATGACCACCGACCCGCTGTTCCGCGGCTGCCTGATGGCGGAGATGGCCCGCGCGGACGTCTCGCTCAGCGTGTACTTCGCCCTCCACAACGACCTGGTGGGCGCCACCCTGAAGCATCTGGGCTCGGAGGAGCAGAAGCAGAAGTGGTTGCCGGGACTGCAGACCATGGAGTACACCGGCTGCTTCGCCCTGACCGAGCCGGAGCATGGCTCGGACGTGGCCGGCGGGATGGCCACCACCGCCCGGCGTGAGGGGGACGAGTGGGTGATCAACGGGGCCAAGCGGTGGATTGGCAATGGCACCATGTCCCGGATCGCGATCGTGTGGGCCCGTGACGAGCGCGGACAACCAGGTGAAGGGCTTCATCGTGGAGACCGACACCCCGGGCTTCGAGGCCACGAAGATCGAGCACAAGACGGCCGTGAAGATCGTGCAGAACGCGGACATCACGTTCACGGACGTGCGCATGCCGGCGGAGAACAAGCTGGAGAAGGCGAACACGTTCGCGGACACCAACGTGATCTTGCTCGGCTCCCGCAACGGGCTGGGCTGGCAGGCGGTGGGTGCGCAGGCGGCCATCCTGGACATCGCCCGCACCTATGCGCTGGAGCGCAGGCAGTTCGGGCGGCCGATCGCCGGGCATCAGCTGGTGCAGTCGCTGCTCGTGCAGATCGCGGCCAACCTGGCGGCCACCCTGGGCATGGCGCACCGGGCGGTCCAGCTGGAGGCCGCGGGCGAGGTGTCCATGACCCAGGCCTCCCTGGTGAAGCTGAAGACCTCCCAGCTGTGCCGGGAGTCCGCCGCTCTGGGCCGCCAGCTGATGGGCGGCAACGGAATCCTCGCCGACCGCGGGCTCGGCCGGTTCTTCTCGGATGTGGAGGCGATCTTCACGTACGAGGGCACCTATGAGGTCAACTCCCTGATCGTGGGCCGTGGCCTGACCGGCCACTCGGCCTTCCTCTGATCCGCCCTCCGACGACCGCCCCACCAGATCAGGAGTCACCGTGACCACCTCCGAGACCCCCGACACCTCCACGACCACTCCCGGCCGACCCACCGAGCGCCGCGGCCACGTGGCGGAGCTGCTCTCCGCCACGGTGGCACGGCAGCCGGACGCCGTCGCCCTGCGGGTCGGCGACGCCCGGATCACCTACCGCGAGCTGGACCAGGCCACGGCGGCGACCGCCGGCTGGCTGCGCGCCCGGGGCGTGCAGCCGGGGGACCGGGTCGCCGTCATGCTGCCCACCGTCCCGGCGTTCGTGGGCGTCTACGAGGCCCTGATGCGGATCGGAGCGGTGATGGTGCCCCTGAACCCGCTGTTCACGCCGCGGGAGCTGCGGTACTTCCTGGAGGACTCCGGGGCCCGCATCCTCTGGACCATGCCCGGCCTGCCGGCCGTGGACGAGGTGGCCGCAGATCCGGAGGTGGACGTGCAGGTGGTCACGGATGACCTGGAGTCGATCGCGAAGGCGTGTGCGGCCGAGGGTATCGCCCCGGTCACGGAGATCACCCCGCGGGACCCCGACGACGACGCCGTGCTGCTCTACACCTCGGGCACCACGGGGCGGCCCAAGGGTGCCCGGCTGACGCACACGAACCTGCGTTCCAACGCCATGGCGACGGCGACCGGCCTGGGCCGGCTCGGCCCGGACGTCGTCGTGTTCGCGGCGCTGCCGATGTTCCACGTGTTCGGGCTCTCGGTGGTGCTCAACGGCGCGGTGTTCGCCGGGTCCACCCTGTCCCTGATGCCGCGGTTCGAGCCGGAGGCCGCCTACGACCAGCTGCAGGACCACGGGATCACGTTCCTGCCTGGCGTGCCCACCATGCACGGGGCGTTCCTCGCTGTGGCCCGGGCCCGCCGTGAGGCCGGGGCCGAGCCGGCGGACTTCTCGAGGTTGCGCATGCCCCTCTCCGGCGGTGCGAGCCTGCCGGTGGACACGCTGCACGCCGCCGAGAAGCTGTTCGGCGTGCCCGTGTTGGAGGGCTACGGGCTGTCCGAGAACGCGGGTGCGTGCTTCTTCAACCCCGTGGACGCGCCGACCCGCCCGGGCACCGTGGGCCGGCCGGTGGACGGCTTCGAGTTCCGGATCGTGGCGATGGACGGCACCGAGGTGCCCGAGGAGGACCTCGAGACCTCCGGTGAGCTGCGCATCCGGGGCGAGGGCATCATGGCCGGCTACTGGGGCCGCCCGGAGGACACGGAGGCGGCGTTCGACGAGGACGGCTGGTTCCGCACCGGGGACATCGCCCGCCGGGACGAGGCCGGGTACGTGGTGATCGTGGACCGGTTGAAGGACGTGATCATCCGTGGCGGCATGAACGTGTACCCGCGTGAGGTGGAGGAGGTCCTCTACGAGCACCCGGACGTCACCGAGGCGGCCGTGGTGGGTGTGGGGGACGAGCGTCTCGGCGAGGAGGTGGTGGCCTTCGTGTCCGTGACTCCTGGGAGCACCGTCTCGGAGGAGGAGCTGAAGGCCTTCGCCGCCGAACGGCTGGCCCGCTACAAGCAGCCCCGCGCAGTGACCATCATGGACGGGCTGCCGAAGAACGCCACGGGCAAGATCCTGCGGCGAGAGCTGCGCCAGGGGTGAGGGGCGGAGGGCACGGGCCGGGGCGGTGACGCCCCGGCCTGTGCTGCGTTCACTCTTCGGACCTCCCGTCGATCTGCTCGCGCAGCCGGTCCGCGTGACCGTTGTGGCGGGCGTACCCCTAGATCATGTGGACGAGGATCCAGCGCAGGGAGGTGTGCTCCCGTCCGTCCCAGTCCACGTCCACCCACGGCTGCGACGTCGGCTTGCGGAGAGCCGTGGCCTCGAACCAGATGAACTCCACGAAGGCCAGGTGCTTGAGCATCCCGCCGAGGGTCATTGCGGAGGCGTGCTCGTCCACCGTGCGGCGCAGCTGCTGGTCCGTGAGCCCCTGCCTCCGCCACCGGAACGTGGCCCGCTGGAACTCCAGGAAGCCGAGGAGCGTGCCGACCTCGTCGGCGGTGAAACCCGGCTCGGGCCGGCCGTGCTCGTCGACGCGCAGGAACGCGCCGTGCGAGACCTCGGGCACCAGGGGAGCGGCCTGCCCGTGGGCGTCCTGGTCCTCCTTCCCGACGACGGCACTCGCGTCCGTCTTGGGAGGCAGCGGGTCCTGGGGTGTGGTCATTGGGCGAGAGCAGGCAGGGGTCGCGTCTTAGGGGAAGGCACACACCGCGAACACTGCTCGTGAGTCAGGCAAGGAGAAGGTCCGACCGTAGTCGCTGTTAGGCTGCAGAAACGTTGAAGGTAGGCGGAAAGGGTTACCCATGTACGAACCGGAAACCCTTCGCGCCACGGCGATTGATTGGCTTCTGGACCGCACTCTCGATGGGCAGGTGCCGCTGACCCGTGAGGACCTGAGTGATTTCCAGTGGCAGGGCGAGGACTTCCGTCTCATTGCCCCCATGCAGGGTATTTGGAAGCCGCAGGGGTTTCAGGCCGCGCTCTCTTTCCGCACCGCCTACCGATCTCATGGTCAGGAGCGTCCCTACGAAGACGAGATTGGCCCGGACGGTCTGATCCGCTATAAGTGGCGCGGGACCGATCCGTACCACCCGGACAATGCGGGTCTTCGCCGAGCTTATGAGCTCAACTTGCCCCTTATCTGGTTTGTGGGTGTGGGAATGAATCCCGCTACCTATCAAGTCGTCGCACCGGTCTACATCTTGGCCGAGGAGCCTCATCTCCAGCAGTTTGTCATCGCGCCCATGGACCCGGAAGACTATTCTCCTGAGCTCCTGTCCAACTCTCCGATGGAGCTTTCGCTGCGGCGCTATGTCCTTCGTGAGACCAAGGTCCGGCTCCACCAACCGGTGTTCCGATCCACGGTTCTCGTCGCCTATGACAATCATTGTGCCGTGTGCGACTTCGCGCATCCGGAGCTGCTCGATGCGGCGCACATCGTTCCGGACAAGCACGAAGAGCTGGGGCTGCCGACGATCAAGAACGGCATTGCCATGTGCAAGATTCACCATGCTGCGTTCGACCGACAGTTTTTGGGAATTCGTCCCGACCACGTGGTGGAGATTCGCAAGGACCTTCTCGAAGAGGTCGACGGGCCGATGCTTCGACACGGACTTCAAGAACTCCACGGACAGAAGCTCATGGCCCTACCCCGTCAGCGTGCAGATCGTCCTGGCCAGCCCAACCTCGAGTGGGCATATGAGCGCTTCCGGAGCGCGACGGCAATGGACGTTGCCTAGCTGCGGAGCCTCCCGGTTCACGTCTACGGTTATTGTCAGTGGTGACGCCTGGTGCGGTGCCGGCCAAGGCGACCGCCGTCTTCGGGATGGGGTACATGGGGCAAGGAGCCAGGGTCCTGGACGGCTACCGCGGGCGTGCCTAGCGTGGCCGCTGTGAGCTTCTGCGTAGCTGACCTACCCCCACTGAAGGGCCTCGTCGATCGCTGGGCCGTGGCCTCCGCGATCCGCCAGGCACACTTGCCCGGAAGCCCGTCTGGCGTCGAGGGGACGCAGCTCCTCTCAGACGACGGTGGCGGCAGCTGGGCGACTCTCGACGTGCTGGACGCCGGCCAGGCCGTCCTGCGCGCGTGGGACCGAGACGAGTTCGGCGCGCAGACCGTGCCGACCGGCACGCAGCTCGCACAGCAGTACCCGGCCTGGGCCCACCCCTACCTTCCCAGCTCCGACGACCGCACGCCCACGCACCTGCTCGCCGTGTGGGAGGACGGCCAGTGGCACTCCGCCGGGCATGACGCCCTCTCCCGGGATTCGGCCCAGCACGTCCTGCCCATGCATGCGGTAGAGGCCATGGTGGCCCTGGTGGCTGACCTCGTGGAGGCCTACGTAGGGGCAGGTGCCGGAGACGTCGACGAGGACGCACTCCCACCGGCCGAGGGTGAGGTGGCGCAGGCCTGTGCGCTCGGAGCCCGGCTGGACGCAACCACCCTCGCCCGGCTGGTGCGCCATCCAGGCCTGGACGCCGAGGCCGGCGTGTCCGAAGCGCAGCGCTTCGCCACAGTCCTCGGCTGAGCCGCAGCTGAGCCCATGAGACGGTGGTGTGGGTGATCCTCGGCGCGGGGCCGGCCCGGCTCGCCTCACCGCTTCCGGTACAGCCCCTTCTTCTGGAACACCGGCTCGGAGGTGACCAGCATGCCGAGGAAACGGAAGATGCCCTCGTCTACGCTGCCCAGGATGGTGGTGGTGTGCACGTCGCAGCCGGTCAGGTCGCCGAGCTTCTCCAGGGCGCGGCGGGCGCGCTCGTCCGTGGCGGCCGAGACGGACAGGGCGATGAGCACCTCGTCCGTGTGCAGGCGCGGGTTCGCCGAGCCCAGGTGGCGGACCTTCACCTCGGTGATCGGCTCAATAGCCGCCGGGGACAGGAGCGTGACCTCGTCCTCGATGCCCGCCAGGTGCTTCAGCGCGTTGAGCAGCATGGCGGCGGAGCAGCCCAGCAGCGGGGACGTCTTGCCGGTGATGAGCGTGCCGTCCTCCAGCTGCAGCGCCGAGCCCGGCTCGCCTGTGCGTGCCTGGACGGCCAGCGCCGCGTCCACCACCGGGCGGTCCGCGGAGGACAGGCCCAGCCGGGACATCACCAAGGCGATGCGTTCGGACACCTCGTCCGTGTCCCCGGCGATCGCCTCGGCCACCACCGCCTTGTAGTAGCGGCGGATGACCTCCTGCTCGGAGGCGGCGCGGCAGGCGTCGTCATCCACGATCGCGTGGCCGGCCATGTTCACGCCCATGTCCGTGGGCGACTTGTACGGGCAGGACCCCGTCAGCTTCTGAAGCAGCGCCGCCAGCAGCGGGAAGACCTCCACGTCCCGGTTGTAGGAGGTCACCTGCTCCCCATAGGCGGCCAGGTGGAACGGGTCGATCAGGTTGATGTCGTCCAGGTCCGCGGTGGCGGCCTCGTAGGCCACGTTCACCGGGTGCTCCAGCGGCAGGTTCCAGATGGGGAACGTCTCGAACTTTGCGTAGCCCGAGCGGATGCCGCGGGCATGGTCATGGAACACCTGGGACAAGCAGGTGGCCAGCTTGCCCGAACCCGGACCCGGGGCCGTGACCACCACCAGGTCCCGGGAGGTCTCCGAGTACTCGTTCCGGCCGAAGCCCTCGTCCGAGACGATCCGCGCCGTGTTCTGCGGGTAGCCGGGGATGATGCGGTGGCGGGCCACCTTCATGCCCAGCCGCTCCAGCCGCTCCAGGAACGCCAGCGCCCGGTGGTTCGAGTCCTCCAGCTGGGTGACCACCACGTGCTCCACCAGGAAGCCGCGCTCACGGAAGACGTCCACCAGGCGCAGGACATCGTCCTCGTAGGTGATGCCGAGGTCCGCCCGGACCTTGTTCCTCTCCAGGTCCTTCGCGTTGAAGCAGACCAGGATCTCCGTCTCGTCCTTGAGCCGCTCCAGCATGGCGATCTTGTTGTCCGGCGTGAAGCCGGGCAGGACGCGGGCGGCGTGCAGGTCGTCGAACAGCTTGCCGCCCATCTCCAGGTACAGCTTCCCGCCGATCTCCGCGCGCCGGGCCTGGATGTGCTGGGACTGCAGCTCGATGTACGTCGCCCGGTCGAAGCCGGTGCGCCGGTACGCCGGTGGGACGGCGGCGCCCGAGGCGTCGGTCGTGGCGCCGGCGGCGGCGGAGGACGGAACGGGGTCGACGTGGTCAGGCGAGCCGGTCATGGGACATCAGGCTAGTCCACAGAATGGACGGCGACGCCGGACCCCCGCCTCAGCCGCGCGGCTTCATCCGCGTGTTCGGCAGCGTCGGCGCCGGGATCGGCGGTTTCGGATCCGGCGGGAACGGTCCGAAGCGGGGAACGACGCCTCCGTCTGCGGCCGGGGCCTGGCCTGGATCCGGGGCCTGCGCCGCGAAACCCATCTGCCGCTGGTAGGCGGCCCGCCAGGCGACAATCTCCTCGTGGCTGCGGCCCACGAAGTTCCACCACATGACGATCTGCTCGCCCAACGGCAGCCCGCCGAGGACCAGGGCGATCACCGGCTCGTCCCCGGCTCGCAGGGTCAGCCGGGTGGATCCGGGCTCCACCACGCCGAAGTGGGCGGAGCGGATCGGCACGCCCTGCAGGTGCACGGTGCCGCCGGCGGCCAGCACGCCGTGCTCATGGTCCGCCGGCACGTCCAGCACCAGCTCCGCGCCCGGGTCCATGCGCACCTCCGCACCGGTGAGCGGAATGAACGTGGGCACCGGGGACCGCCGCCCCAGCAGCTCGCCGAGGAACGCGCGGGCGGTCCAGCCCTCGCCGGTCACCGGCTCCGGCCGGTGCGAATGCAGGTCCGGGATGGAGAACCGGTGGGCTTCCGGCAGGGCGTACCAGAGCTGCGCCCCGTGCAGCACGGAGGTGTCCTCGGTGGAGTACTCCGAGTGCGTGATGCCGGTGCCGGCGTTCATCAGGTGGACCTCCCCGGGGCGCACCAGTGCCTGATGCCCGGCGGAGTCCACGTGGTCGATCCGCCCCTCGAACAGCCAGGACACGGTGGCCAGGCCGGTGTGCGGGTGGCGGGGCACGTCCATGCCTCCGGTGCGGGAGACGTCGTCCGGCCCGTAGTAGTCCACAAAGCACCACGCGCCCACCAGACTCCGGGCCCGCTGGGGGAGCGAGCGCCGCACGGTCATGGCCCGCGGCCCGCCCAGCGGTACGTCCCGCGGCTCCAGGACCTCCACGATCCCGCCGTCCTCACCGGCGGTGGGCCGGACGCCATCGCTCAGCCCCTGCGTGAAGCGGCCGCCCGTACGGCTGTCCGGCCGGTCGTCCGTCCGTTCGCCCGTGCGGCCGCCCGTCGAGCCATCCGCATGGCGTCCCGGTGTGCAGACACGCTCCTGCGGGTTCCGCTCCTGGTCGGACATGGTCCTCACTCCTCCGTCAGCGGGCAGGTGTCAGCGATCCCGCCCCTGGTCCTCGTCCTCGTCCCGCTTGACCCAGTCGTCCTCTGGGGCGTCGAAGGAGCGGGTCCAGCCGGTGCGCGGGTCGGTGACGTCCATGATGCCGGTGGCGGCGTCGAGACGGGCGACCTGCCCGGAGGCCCGGTCGATCACCGTGATGGTCTCAGTCTGCGGGTCGTAGTCCTCCACGTGGACGCGGGAGGAGTAGTCGTCCGAGGTGACGGACAGGCCCATGTCCGAGTCCCAACCGTCCCAGCCGTCCTCGCCCACCAGGTGGGAGTCCGCGTGGACCTCGTTCGCTCCGCGGGCCCCGCGGTCGCCCGAGGCGGGCGTGCCGGCCGCCGCGGCGCCGCCGACCACCGGGATCGGCCCGGCCCCGGGCCCGAGGCTCGGCAGCGGGCCGGTGCGCGGGCGTGGGTCCTGCCCGGCCGGTGGGACGATCGGCATGTCCCGGGTGTAGACGTCCTCGTCCGCGTCGTAGTGGAAGCCCTCGGGGGCCGAGGCCTCCCGGGCGGCGAGCTCCTCGGCCTCGGCCTGGGCCAACGGACCATAGGCGCGGCGGCCGCGGCGAGCGCGTCGGCGGGCCGCCTCCTGTGCCTGCACGGCGGCTGCGCGCAGCCGGTCGATCGAGTCGCGGTCCATGGAGATGTCCGCGCCGGGGAACCGCCACTGGTAGCGGTAGCCGAGCATGCGGATGGTGAAGATCAGGGCAGCGATGAAGAAGCCGGTCACCACGTTCAGCGCGCCCTGCAGGCCCACGGTCACGGACACCACGGCGCCCACCACTGTGGGCATGGCGTAGACGCCGCGCGGGTCGAACAGGGACGGAACCTCGTTCGCCACGATGTCCCTCAGCATGCCGCCGCCGATCGCCGTCACGGTCGCGATCACCACACAGGCCACCGGGTTGGCGCCGGTCTCCAGGGCGATCATCGCCCCGGTCACGGTGAACAAGGCCAGGCCACCGGCGTCGAACGTGGTGATGGTCAGGTTCAGCCGGTGCGGGGCGATCGCCTTCACGTAGACCAGCAGGGACACCAGTATCGGCGGCGCCAGGTAGACCGGGTTGTCCAGGGACGCCGGCAGCCCACGGTCCAGCAGGATGTCCCGGGTGAAGCCGCCGCCCAGTCCGGCCAGCAGGGACAGGAACACGGAGCCGACGAAGTCGAACCCCTTGCGGGAGGCGAGCAGCGCACCGGAGGTGGCGAAGAAGAACACGCCGATCAGGTCCAGGGCCGTCAGCAGCCACGGCACCTGGTCCAACGCCTCCTGCAGCTGGTCCACTCACGTCCCCTTCCGGCCTGGTCTCGGCGCGCGGTGCCCCCATGCACCCTGCGCGGCACCCTTGCGAAGACAGCGTACGGGGCGGCCGCGCACCGCGCGGCACCCGGGCGGCACCGCTCACGGCCCGGGCCCCTCCCCAGGCGACGGCCCGGCTCAGGCGGGACGGGAGCCGGAGGTGCGGGGGCCGTCGTCGGGGTTCTCCGAGCCGGGGTGCTCGGCGTCAGCGGGCGGGTCTCCCTCCGGATCCTCCGACTGGTCCCCGGGGACGGCCGGCAGGCTGCCGGTGCCCTCGCGGTCCCGGACGTCCTCGATCGGCGGGGCCTGGCCGGGGGTGAGGCGCTGACGCTGGTACCGGCCCGTGATCTCGGCGCCCGGCGCGATCCACTGCCGCTTCAGCGAGACCAGGCGCAGGGTCAGCACCACGGCCATGATCGGCAGGGAGGACAGCATCGTCAGCCACTCCAGTGCGCCGAGCGTGGCGGTGGCGCCGGCGCCGAGCAGCGCGGGGATCGCGTACCAGCCGGGCCCGCCGAACACCGCGGGCGGTTCCCCGGCCGCGACGTCGCGCATCATGCCGCCGCCGATCGCCGTGGCCAGGCCGAGCAGCGCCGCCGGCAGCGGGTCCAGGCCCCCGAGCAGCGCGATGCGCGTGCCGAGCACGCAGTAGACGGACAGGCCGATCGCGTCGAAGACCATCACCGCGTTCTCGTCCCGCGTGTTGCCCACCAGCCGGAAGAACACCAGCGCCGCCGCCAGCATCGGCATCAGCAGGTAGATCGGATTGGTGAACGCCGAGGGCACGTCCGCGTTCACGATCAGGTCCCGCACCACGCCGCCGCCGATGCCCACCAGCAGCGCCAGCAGCAGCGAGCCCACCAGGTCATAGCCCTTGCGGACCGCGAGGACTGCGCCGGAGACCGCGAAGAAGAACACGCCGACCAGGTCCACCGCCGTGATGGTCAGCTCCACCGCCTCCGCCACGTCGCCGGAGGAGTCCACCGCGGACGGGGCGTCACGCTCCAGCTCGGCCGGATTGCCCTCCGGCGGCGCGGACAGGAGCCAGGCGGACAGGACAGGGGGAGCCAGGGCCATGCGTCGTCACCTCGAGACGGTGGGGGAGGGTGGCGTCGCCCTGGTCAGGAGGACATGGGGGATGGCGGCAGTGCCGTTGAGCCGGACCACGACGACGGCTCCCCACCGTACGCCCGCATCCTCGCCTCCGGGAGGGCCTCTCCGCCGGATCGTCGGGTGCGATCGGTCACGGCGGGGTGTGGGGGCGGGCGAGCCGACTGGGACCGACGAAAGTGCTCCCGACCGCGCCCATCGGGAGCGGTTTCGAGCAAAATCGTCGGTCCTACGGGGCCGGTGGTGGGGGCGTGCGCGGAAGGTGAGGGCGAGTGCGGAAGGTGAGGTGCCGTCGTCGTGCAGGCGGTCAGGCGCGCGGCGGGGTGACCGCCATGGAGGTGGGGATGCGGTCGCGCTGGAAGGTGATGTCCGTGTACCCGTGGGGCTGCGGGTTGCCGTTCTCGTCCAGGGAGACGAACACGATCTTGTCGATGGTGAGGATGACCTCGCCGGTGATGATGTTGCGGACCTTCGCGCGCATGGTGAGGGAGGTGCGGCCGAACTTCACGGCGCGCAGGCCCATCTCGATCATGTCCCCCTGGCGGGCCGAGGACACGAAGTTGATCTCCGAGATCAGCTTCGTCACCGAGCGCGGGTTGCCCATCTGGATGATCGCGTAGATGGCCGACTCCTCGTCGATCCAGCGCAGCAGGGAGCCGCCGAACAGCGTGCCGTTCGCGTTGAGGTCCTCCGGCTTCACCCACTTCCGGGTGCGGACGATGATGTCCTCGTCCGGGGTGGTGGAGGTGCTGGCCGCAGCGGACGCGGACGCGTCGGCCGCGAAGGTCGGGGCGAGGTCCGCGGTCTGCGCCGGCTCGGAGGCAAGGGGCGCAGCGTCGGTGGAGGAGGAGGTCTCGGTGGGCTCGGTGGGCCCGGTGGGCTCGGGCGCGGTGGGCTGGGACTGGTCGGTTGAGGACGGTGAAGCGGCGAGATCGACGAAACTTCGCCGGATCGAACCAGGTGGGTCCGATCCGGCGAAGTTTCGTCGATCCTGCGGGTGAGGGCCCGCCTCGAGCCCCTTCGTCACCCGCTGCGAGTCAGGCCCGCTTCGGCCCGTGCTCCTTGGCCAGGTCCGCGGCGATGCCCACGTAGGTGGCCGGGCTGAGGTCCATGAGGCGCTGCTCGGCGGCTTCCGGCAGACCCAGGCCCTGCACAAACTCGCGCATGCGCGCCCCGTCCACCCGGTGGCCGCGGGTGAGCTCCTTGAGCCGCTCGTAGGGGTTGTCCATGCCGGCGGTGCCGTTCAGGGCCTCGGCGCGCATCACGGTCTGGATGGCCTCGCCGAGCACCTCCCAGTTGGTGTCCAGGTCTTCGGCGAGCACCGGCTCGGCGACCTTCAGCTGGCCCATGCCCTTGGTGACGTTGGACAGGGCGAGCACCGAGTGGCCCAGGGCCGTGCCGATGTTGCGCTGGGAGGTGGAGTCGGTGAGGTCGCGCTGCCAGCGGGACTCCACGAGGGTGGCGCCGAGGGAGTCCAGCAGCGCGCAGGAGAGCTCCAGGTTGGCCTCGGCGTTCTCGAAGCGGATCGGGTTCACCTTGTGCGGCATCGTGGAGGAGCCGGTGGCGCCGGCCACCGGGATCTGCGCGAAGTAGCCGATCGAGATGTAGGACCACACGTCCACGCAGAAGCCGTGCAGGATGCGGTTGAACCGGGCGACGTCCGCGTACAGCTCGGCCTGCCAGTCGTGGGACTCGATCTGGGTGGTCAGCGGGTTCCAGGTCAGGCCCAGGTGCTCCACGAAGGTGCGGGCGACCTCCTGCCAGTCCGCGTCCGGAGCGGCGGCCAGGTGCGCGGCGTAGGTGCCGGTGGCGCCGTTGATCTTGCCCAGGAACTCCTGGCCGGCCACGCGGGAGATCTGGCGGCCCAGGCGGTGCACGAACACCGCCATCTCCTTGCCCAGCGTGGTGGGGGTGGCGGGCTGGCCGTGCGTGCGGGACAGCATGGGGATGTCCGCGGCGGTGGCGGCCATGGCGGAGATCGCCTCGACGGCGGCGCGGGAGGCCGGCAGCCAGACCTGTTCGATCGCGTCGCGCACGCCCACTGCGTAGGCGAGGTTGTTGATGTCCTCGGAAGTGCAGGCGAAGTGGACCAGCGCGGTCTTCTCGCCCAGACCGAGGGCCTCGAGACGGCGGCCGATGAAATACTCCACGGCCTTGACGTCATGCACGGTGACCTTCTCGATCTCCGCGAGCTCCGTGACCTCATCCGGGCCGAAGTCCGTGACGACGGCGCGCAGGCCGGCCTTCTGCTCGTCCGTGAGCGGGGACAGGCCCGGCAGGACGGACTTCTCGGACAGGTGGATGAACCACTCCACCTCCACGTGGATGCGGTTGCGGTTCAGCGCCGCCTCGGAGAGGTGCTCGACGAGGGGCTCCACCGCCGAGCGGTAGCGGCCGTCCAGCGCACCGAGGGCGATGCCGGAGGGCCCCAGCGGGCGGCGGTCAGCGGTCAGGGAGGCAGAGGGCTGGGTGCTCATGGGGCCATTCTTCCACCCCGCGCGGGCGCGGGTGCGCGTGCACCGGTGCGGGGACGGGATGAGGTGGACGGGATCCGGCGGACGGGGATCAGTCCGCCTCGGTCACCGCGTCCAGGAGTTGCGTCAGCGTCCGGTGGGCCTCGTGCGCTGCGCCCAGGTGCTCGGGGGAGCCGGTGGAGTGCACGGTGTCCAGCTCGGCCACGGCCACCAGGTCGCCGCGCCGGACGGCGAGCCGGGTCTCGTTCTCCGCGGCCATCCTGCCCTCCAGCACGGTGCGGTGGGCGACGTCCTCGGAGCCCTCCTCGGACGGCAGGCGGGTGGTGCCGAGCGTCCGGTCCGGTTCGCACGCGGCGGTGGCCGCCCCGGCGGAGGCCTCGGCCACGGCGCGGGCAGACTCCACGGAGGGGGTGTCCACGATCACGTAGGCGTGGCGCAGAAGGGCCTCGTCATCTCCACCGGTGTGGTCCCGGCCGGACTCGGGGACGGGTTCCTCGGTGAACGCCTCCACGGAGGAGACGGTGAGCCCGTCGAGCCCGCCCACCTTGTCCATGAGCGAGGCGCTGCGTTCGGTGCACTGCGCCGGGATCCCGTCCATCTCGCCGAGCTTCACGGCCAAGGCCGCATGCTGCAGGCCGCTCGGGGCGTCGGCATGCACCTCGGAGGGGTCCCGGCTGGAGCCCGCGGCCCCCTGCCGCTGCTCCGGGAGTTGGGGGACGGCATGCTCGGTGAGGGCCTGCCCCAGCCGTTCGCGGGACAGCTCTCCGGCATCCGGGCCGTCCGGATCCGCGGACTGCTGCTGCGGCTCCTCCGGGAGTCGGAGCGGGGTCGAGTCGTGCCGCTGATCGCCGGCGATCTCCGTCAGGGTCGCGTCCAGCGCCGCGGCCCTGGCAGCGCGGATCGACTCCACATCGATCTCCTCGCGGTCCTGCCGTCTCACCGCCACGCTCGCCCAGACCATCACGTTCCCGTCGGACATCGAATGGGCGAGAGTCCGGTAGCCCGAGTGGGACAGATCGGTCTCGATGACCCGCCGCCCCTCGTGCTCGACGACGCGGGAGCGAATCCGCTGCGGGTCGCAGACCACCTCGGACTCGGCCAGGAGCCACTCGAAGTCGTGCCGGTCCTGGGCGGTGGGGAAGACGTAGGCGGATGCGTGCGAGTCCACCGGGTCCACCCCGTCCAGCGGCGCCGGACCGTGCAGGGACAGGGTCGCCTTCTCCTCCGCCTCCTCCATGCGGCCCCGGCTCTCGAGGCAGGACTCGAGGTCCGGGGCGGTGGCGGCGAAGATCTCGGCGTCCAGCTCCGCCGAGTCCTCCACCTGCTCTATCGGCTCGATCTCAGGGCGTGGCATGCCTTCGAAGCCGGCGAGGAGGGCGTCCTTGAGCTCGTCCTCCGTGAGCTCGTGGTCCACGGAGCCGGCGATCGCCTGCTCCGGCCTGTCCTGTGCCCCGGACGGTGCGGTGTCCTGCTGGACGCAGCCGGTCAGGGCGAGGGCAGCGGTGAGGCCGAGGGTGGCGGAGAGGGCGAGACGGCGCATGTGCCCACGCTATCGATTCCTGTCCCGGCGCACAGACTCTGCCACGGCCCGCCTGCGGGGAATGCGCGCGTCCTGTGGTGCAGGGGCGCGTTCCGCGGGCCTGCGCACCGCCTGCGGGCATGTGCGCACCGCGTGAGGTGCCTGCGCAGGACTCGCGTGGGGTGTGCCGGGTGAGCCGAGGTGGAAGGCGGGCTGAGGCGCAGGGCGGGCCGGCATCCGGACCCGGCCGGCCGTCGTCGGGAAGAAGGGGGCCACTCGGCGCAGGACCGACGGAAATTTGGTGGATCGCCTCGGTCTGGTCCGATCCGCAGAAGAATCGTCGATCCCACGGACGGCCGGCCCGGCACCGCCCTCCCTGCCACCTCCGCCTCACACCTGCCCGCCCCCCACGATCAGTGGCCGATGTCACTCCAGGGCTTGACGAGACTCACCCCGAGGGAGTTACCTAATGATCGTTCAGTAATTCTGGACAGATCTCGCGCGCCTGCCGCGCGAGCCCCCACGTCCCTGACTGCACTGCGAGGCCCACCGTGACCGATCTGCACGCCCATCCCATCCTCGAGGGCGACGCCGCGAGCGAGTGGATGGGGCTCCATGTGGAGCTCGCCGAGAAGGACCACGCGGTGGTCCGCATGACCGTCCGCGAGGAGATGGTGAACGGCTTCGGCATCACCCACGGCGGCATGGTCTTCGCGTTCGCAGACTCCTGCTTCGCACTGACCTGCAATGATCCGGACTCGGACGGCTCCACCATCACCGTGGCCTCGGGCGTGGACGTGAACTTCATGGCCCCCACGAAGGCCGGGCAGACCCTCGTCGCCGAGGGGAGGCTCGTCTCCCGCGCCGGCCGCTCCGGCATCTATGACATCAGCGTCACCACGGAGGACGGCACGCTCGTCGCCGCATTCCGAGGCCGCTCCCGTACCGTTCCGAACCCCGCCGTCCGCTGAGGAGAGACCCCATGATCGAGGCATCCATCCCGAATCCGTACACCCTGGCGCCGGTCCCGGCGGACCCGGCCGACCGCGGGGCCCCGGACCCCGAGGAGACGATGAGCCGGGACCAGATCGAGTCCCTCCAGTTCGAGCGCCTCCGCTGGACGTTGCACCACGCCTACGAGAACGTGCCGGCCTACAAGGAGCACTTCGACGCCCACGGTGTGCACCCCTCGGACTTCACGGAGCTCGGGGACCTCGCCAAGTTCCCGTACACGGACAAGGAGTTCCTGCGGAAGAGCTACCCGTTCGGCGCGTTCGCCGCCACGGGGCCCGAGCTGCGCCGCATCCACGCCTCCTCCGGCACCACCGGCCAGCCCACCGTGGTCGGCTACACCGACGACGACCTGGCCACGTGGGCCACCCTCGTCGCCCGCTGCTTCCGCGCCGGCGGCATCCGCCCCGGTGACCGCGTGCACAACGCGTACGGCTACGGCCTGTTCACCGGCGGCCTCGGCGCGCACTACGGCGCCGAGCGCATCGGGGCGGCCGTGATCCCGATGTCCGGCGGGCAGACGGAGAAGCAGGTGCAGCTGATCACCGACTTCCAGCCGCGCGCCATTCTCGCCACGCCCACCTACCTGCTGACCATCGCGGACGGCTTCAAGAAGCTCGGCCTGGACCCCCGTGAGTCCTCCCTCGAGGTCGCGATCCTCGGTGCGGAGCCGTGGACCGAGGAGATGCGCCGCGAGATCGAGCAGACCTTCGACCTTGACGCCCTGGACATCTACGGCCTCTCCGAGGTCATGGGCCCGGGCGTGGCCGGCGAGTCCGCGGCCACCAAGGACGGCTCCCACATCTGGGAGGACCACTTCCGCCCCGAGATCATCGACCCGCTCACGGACGAGGTCCTCGAGACCGGCCGCCACGGCGAGCTCGTCTTCACCTCGCTCACCAAGCAGGCGCTGCCGATCATCCGGTACCGCACCCACGACCTCACCCGCCTGCTGCCGGGCACCACGCACCCGGGTCACCGCCGCATGGGCCGCATCACCGGCCGTTCGGACGACATGATCATCCTGCGCGGCGTGAACCTGTTCCCGTCGCAGATCGAGGAGCTGGCCCTCAAGGAGCCGGCCCTCTCACCGCACTTCACCCTCGAGATCACCCGCCCGGACCGCATGGACCAGATGGCCGTGAACATCGAGCGCCGCGACCACGCGACCCTCGAGGAGGCCCAGGCCTGCGCCGCGCACCTGCGCATGGAGATCAAGACGAAGATCGGCTCCTCGTGCGTGATCAACGTGGTGGAGCCGGAGACCCTCGCCCGCTCCTCCGGTAAGCTCAAGCGCATCTACGACCTCCGCGACGACAAGGGCTGATCCGCTCGGACCGGTGCGGTCCGGCCTGTCCGGCCGGCCCACCCTGTCAGGACCGTCGCGCGCGGACCGACCCGGGCGGCCTGGCCGCCCACCGGTCATCGCACCTGCGCGCGAAGACCCCGTCCCGTGCATCTGGGCGGAGCCTTCCGCCCAGAGTGGGAACCCGAACCACAGGAGGACACCGTGAGCCCGCATCGCGCCGCTGCCGATGACGACGACGACACTCGCCTCGGCGAGCCCCTCACCGGGGTGTTCCCGGTGGTCACCCGGACGCGTCCGGCGGATGCCGCCGCCGGCGGCCTGCCCGGTCCGGTGCGCCGGGGCCGCCCCGGCTACGACCGGGACACCCTGATGGCCGTGTGCGTGGACGTGTTCAACCGGCACGGCTATGACGCGACCTCCATGGGGATGCTCGCCAAGCACCTGGGCATCTCGAAGTCCGCGATCTACCACCACGTGGAGTCCAAGGAGGCCATCCTCGAGCGGGCCCTGGACGATGCGCTGGGCGCCCTCGAGGCCGCCTTCGACGAGGTCGAGGCCAGCGAGGGGGACGCCGGCGAGCGGGTGGAGGCCGCCGTCCGTTCGACGCTGCGGGTGCTGGCGGACCACATGCCGCAGGTGACGCTGCTGCTGCGCCTGCGCGGCAACTCGGACGTGGAGCTGCACGCCATGGAACGGCGCCGGACGATCACCCGCCGTCTCGGCGCTCTGCTGGAGGTCGGGCAGGCCGAGGGGACCGTGCGGGACGACATCACCCCGCGCAACCTCGCCCGCCTCACCCTGGGCATGATCAACTCGATTGTGGACTGGTTCCGCCCGGACGGCCCCCACACCGTGGAGGGCATGGTCCGTTCTGTCACCGGCGTGGTGCTGGAGGGCGTGCGCGGCTGACCTCTCGCGCCGGCTCAGCCCCGCAGCGGCTCGCCGAGCACCTGTGCCAGAGCGTCCACGGCCTTCGCGTGCCGGTCGAGGGCGTCGGCAGGCTCCTCGTCCGGGGCGGGGCTGTCCGTGATGGTGAGGACGTGGTTGCCGTCCACGGCGAGAGTGCTCACGAAGACCCCTCCCCGGCCGTCGTCGGAGCCGCCCTTCATCGTGTACCTGGCGCCCTCGCCCCACCTGTGCTCCTCATGGCCGGAGCCTGCGGCGCCCAGCACCGGCTCGCCGGCACACTCCTCGTTGTCCTGGACCGTGAGGGAGGCTCTCACGTACTGCTCGGCGCCGGCGGCGTCCTCGAATGTGAAGACCTGGACCAGGTACGGGTCGCTCACGGTCTCCCCGTCTCCGCCGACCTGCGGCCTCTCGCCGGAGAAGCGCGTGTTCTGGGCCGTGGCGGCGGCGAACGCCTGGGCCCGGGCCACCAGGTCCGCGCGGCATCGCTCGGAGTCCATGGGGGTGACGTTCGGATCCTCGACTAGCCTCAGGGCCTCCTGGGCATCGCGCTCGTGGTCCGCGACCGTCCCGCTCTTCACGCTCGCGACCGGCCGGCCCATGGTCTTCTCCAACGCCTTGATCATGGCCTGGGTCGCCTCGTCGTCCGGGGGCAGCAGGTGGTCTGGCACGGCCGAGGCGGAGATCTGGGCGTCGGACGGCTCGGCACCCTCGGAACCGGAGCCTTCCGAGCCGGACGGGCTCACCGAGGCGGTGCTCGTCTTCTCCGACTCCTCGCCGGCCCCGTCCGTCTCTGCCTGCTGACAGGCGGTGAGGGTGAGCGCGGCGGCCAGCAGCAGGGCCGAGCCGGTCAGGTGGGCGGCGTGGCGGCGGCGTCGGTGCGTGCTCATGGAATCGAGTGTGCCAGATCACACCGGCCGTGCGGTGTCGGCACCGTACCGGTTCGGCAACGGTCCCCTCACGGTGCGCGGCCCCGTCTTCGTCTCCCTCGCAGGGTGCCGGCGGACGCCCCTGGCGTGGCGCGGGCCGCCGTCGTCCGTGCCCGGTGTCAGCCCTCCTGGGCGGCGAGGAGGTCCTCCAGTGCGGCCTCCAGTTCGGCGATGATCGTCCGGGCGCGGGACTCCGCGTCCTCGGGGACGCCGCCGTCCGCGTCCGACTGCATGACGAGGAACACCCGGTCGCCCACCTGGACCGAGGTGTGGACCGCGTAGATCGAGGTCTCCGGTCCTGGCAGCCCGGTGAAGCCCTGCCCGCCCGGCCAGGTCAGCGGTTCCATGCTCACCACCCCCACGCCGGTCAGAACCGTGCCCGCACAGGTCTCGGCCGCCTCGCGCGCGGACTCCAGGCTTGCGGCGGCCGACGCCTCGTCCGGGTAGACCGCCACCTGCACGCCCAGGGGCTGCACGGTGGCCTCTCGTTCCGTCGGAGCGGCGGACTTGCCCATGGTCCCGCCTGTGGTCCCGGCCGTGGCCGGCTGCGCGAACCAGGAGACCTGGGCAGCGCCGGCGTCGGCATCGGCTCGCAACGAGTCCCGCGTGGCGTCGAGGCAGGCCTGCTGACGCTCGTCGAGGTCCACGCCGTCCGAGTCGCCGGCGCTCACCAGGCCTTCGAGGTTCTCGGCCCCTCCCCGCAGGCTCGCCTGCCTCTCGAGCGGGGACTCCACGTTCTCGCTGAGCTCGGCGCCCGGACCGGCGGCGAGCTGGACCACCTGGCGCAGCGCCGCGACCCGCTCACCCGAGAGGGTCTCCGGCATGTCCAGGGACAGTGCGGTGGACTCGGCCGGGGAGGCCGTGAGCGACTCGGTGCCGGTCCCGGCGGCTCCGCTCGACGGAGCCGAGGCGGGTGTCGACGGCGACTGCGTGGCGCCGGCCGTGGCGGTGCTCTCAGCGGTGGACTGTGCCCCGTCGTCGTCCGTGCCGTCCTCGCCCGGGTCTGCCTGCTGACAGGCGGTGAGAGCGAGGGCGGCCGCCAGCATGAATGCGGAGCCGGTCAGGTGGGCGGCGTGGCGGCGGCGTCGGTGCGTGCTCATGGAATCGAGTGTGCCAGATCACACCGGCCGTGCCCGGTGTCAGCCCTCCTGGGCGGCGCGGAGGTCCTCCAGCAGGGCGACATGGCGTGCCTTCAGCTCCTCTGCCTGTTCGGCGCCCATGGCCGGGTGGTTGACCTCGTAGACCCGGGCGCCGTCCACGGCCAGGGTCTGCACCGTGCGCATCCCGCCGTCCTCGAGGTTCCCGTGGACAAGGTGCTCCACCGTGACCCCTCCCGCCTCCTCCTCCGACCGCTCGACCTCCGGGACGTCGAGTCCGGGCTGGCCCGTGCAGTGGGGGAGGGTCACCTGGGTGACCGCCGCGTCGCGGACCGCTGCCGCCCCGAGCGGAGAGGCGGTGTCCCACCGGTTCACGGACCAGGGGTCGACGGTGTCCACGTCCTCCGGCGTCCCGTTGACCTGCGCGTAGGCGACGTCCGCGGTGCGGTGGACGGCGTCGCGGGCGACGAGGTCGGCCACGCATGGGGCGGAGAAGTCGTCGCCGATGCGGGACTCCTCGGCCGTGATGGCTTCCCCGGCGGTGGTCCTCATCTCCGACGCGGTGCGGGTGACGGTGTCCGAGTGCGGGCCGAGGTGCTCCTCGCTCGCGGCGACCATGACCGCCAAGGCCTCCTCATCCGGCGGGAAGACCCCGGTCGCGTCGGTCGGGGTGCCGGAGGAGCCGTCCGAGGGCTGACCGGACGGTTCGGCGGTGGTCGTTGGGGCCCCGGTCTCCGAGGGAGATGACGACGCAGACTCCATCGACTCGGCGGCCTCCGTCGTCGTCGCCGTCGTCGACGACGTGGGCGTCGCCTCCGGATCGGCCGGGTCTGCGCCGCAGGAAGTCAGGGACAGGGCCGCGGTCAGCACCAGTGCGGTGCCGGCCAGGGTCGGGGCGGTGCGGATGCGCGTGCTCATGTTCATGGCGCTCCTATCCATGGGTCGGCAGGTTGCCACAGCCGAGGCCCCGGGGAAACAGACGACGGCCTCTCACCTGCATCAGGTGAGAGGCCGTCGTCGGGAAGGGGACGGACGTCGGTCCGGCCCGGCGGAGGGGATCAGGCCTCCGGCTGCTCCTTCATGGGCCAGGTCTTGGTGACCAGGGTGAGCACGTCGTACTGGGCGCACAGCTCGTCGTCCTGGTTGTGCAGCTGGCAGTCCCAGGCGACCTCCCCGTACTCGTCCGTGACGCGCGGGGTGATCCGCTTGGCGGTCAGGGTGACGCGGATGGAGTCGTCATAGGTGACCGGCGTGATGAAGCGCAGGTTCTCCAGGCCGTAGTTGGCCAGCACCGGCCCCGGATCCGGGGCCACGAACAGGCCCGCGGCCCAGGAGACCAGCAGGTAGCCGTGGGCCACGCGGCGCGGGAAGAACGGGTTGGCCGCGGCGGCCTCCTCGTCCGTGTGCGCGTAGAACTTGTCACCGGTCTTCTCGGCGAACTCGGTGATGTCCTCCAGGGTGACCTTGCGCAGGCCGGAGGCGAACTGGTCGCCGACCTTCAGCTCCGCCAGAGACTTGTAGAACGGGTGCTTCTTGGCGCCGGACTCCACGTCCTCACGGGCGGCGGTGTCCGCGGCCGCACCCTGGTGCCACACGCCCGTGATGGCGGTCAGCAGGTCCGGGGAGCCCTGGATGGCGGTGCGCTGCATGTAGTGCTTCACGGCGCGGATGCCGCCGAGCTCCTCGCCGCCGCCGGCACGACCCGGGCCGCCGTGGACCAGCACCGGCACGGGGGCGCCGTGGCCGGTGGTGGTCTTCGCGGTCTGGCGGTTCAGGAAGTGCACGCGGCCGTGGTGGGCGCCGATGCCCGCGGCGAACGCACGGGCGGTCTCGCCGTCATTGGTGGCCACGGTGGCCACGAGCGAGCCGGAGCCCAGGGCGGCCAGCTCCACGGCGTCGTCGACGTCCGTGTAGCCGATCACCGAGGTCACCGGGCCGAAGGCCTCCACCGAGTGGACCTCGGGGGTGCGGGCGTCGTCGAAGGACAGGACGGTGGGGGCGAAGAACGCGCCGGCCTCGGCGTCCGCCGCACCGGTGTCCCCGTCCGGGCCGCCGAGGCGGACCTTCGCGCCGGCGTCCACCAGGCGCTGCACGGCCTTGCGGACCTCGGACTGCTGCTCCTTGGAGGCCAGGGCGCCCATGGTGGTGCCCTCGGTGCGCGGATCGCCCAGGACCACCTTGGTGGACAGGCGCTCGGAGAGGGCCTCCACCACGGCGTCCACGTGCGCCTGCGGGGCGATCACGCGGCGCACGGCGGTGCACTTCTGGCCAGCCTTGACGGTCAACTCCTGGAAGACGATCTTCACGAACGCGTCGAACTCCGGGGTGCCCGGCTCGGCGTCCGGACCCAGGATCGCGGCGTTCAGGGAGTCGGTCTCCGCGGTGAAGCGGACGCCGCCGTTGATCACGTTGTCATGGGTGCGCAGGGTCTGCGCGGTGCCGGCAGAGCCGGTGAAGGCCACGTGGTCGCGGTAGTCCAGGTGGTCCAGCAGGTCACGGGCGGAGCCGGAGATCAGCTGGATGGAGCCCTCCGGGAGCACGCCGGACTCCACCATCAGGCGCACGCAGAGCTCGGTCACGTAGGCCGTGGGGGTGGCGGGCTTCACCACGGTCGGCACGCCGGCCACAAAGGCGGGGGCGAACTTCTCGAGCATGCCCCACACCGGGAAGTTGAAGGCGTTGATCTGCACCGCCACGCCCGGGATGCGCTGGTAGATGTGCTCGCCGATGAACGAGCCGTCGCGGGAGAGCGGCTCCACGGCCCCGTCCACGATCACGTTCGAGTTCGGCAGCTCGCGGCGGCCCTTGCCGGAGAACGTGAACAGGGTGCCCACGCCACCGTCCACGTCGAACGCGTGGTCACGCTGGGTGGCACCGGTGGCGAACGAGAGATCGTAGAGCTCCTGGATGCGGGAGTTCAGGTAGATCGCAAGCTCCTTGAGCTTGAGCGCGCGCTCGTGGATGGTCAGCTCACCGAGGTTCTTCTGGCCCACGGTGCGGGCGTACTCAATGGCCTCGGCGGTGTCCAGGCCCTCGGTGGACACGTCCACGAGGTGCTCGCCGGTGTTGGCGTCCATGACGGCGGTCTTCTTGGACGGGTTCTCCGGGGCCCACCACCCTCCGCAGACGTAGCTGGGGAGGACGGCGGGGGCCTGCTCGGCGGTGGTGGTCACACTGACTCCTTCGTGAGGGCGGCGGTGATTGTGCGGCGGTGT
The DNA here is from genome assembly GCA_047414615.1 of Micrococcus luteus. GTDB lineage: Bacteria > Actinomycetota > Actinomycetes > Actinomycetales > Micrococcaceae > Micrococcus > Micrococcus luteus_B. The sequence goes on along the minus strand of CP179711.1, from coordinate 1,865,806 downwards.
TGCTGCGGTGGCGTGCGGTGACGCATCCGCCCGGAGGCGTGTGTGGCGACATCCGTGCGTCGGCGTCCGCTGCCCAGGCGCTCCGGGACGGACGCGGCGCCCGGGGCCTGGACGGCCCGTGAAGCTCCCACGGCGCACCACCGTATGCCCGACCGATCGGTCGGTATTTGTCTTCACGCTACCGCAGAACGGCGCGAAGGGGGAGGGGCGGGTGTCCGAGAGGTCCCCGCAGGCCCGCTTCGCCCCGCCGTCTTCGCCCCGCCGTCATGCGCTGAGGTCCGCACAGCAGCCGGTATGGGCAGGCGAAAGCGGCTACTGTGCGGACCTCAGCGTGGGGTGAGTGGGGAGCGCGGAGTGGGGAACGCGCGTTGCGACGTTAGCGGGGCGTGGGTCGGCCGCTCCTGCACACGTGACCGTCTTGTCCGTATGTCCACAGACTCGCCGTTACCGAAGGGGCGCGGGAGTCTGCCAAGGATGGCTCTTCTCCAGCCTAGGAGCATGTCTCGTCGCCCCCAGCCCTTCACCGTCCACGCATCCGTCCGTCGTCCCCTCCCGGGGCTGAACGGCCCGAGTGCCGTTGCGACCGCTCCGAGTGTCTTCACCACAGGCGAGGCAAGCCGTTCGGGCGTACATCCCGCCCGATTGAAGCGGTCAGACCTGCGCTCCCTCGGACGCTCCCTCTGGGCGGCGACCCAGGCGGACGTAGCACCGCTCGACCTGCTCCACAGCCTGCAGCAGCTGCACCCGACCGGTGTCTTCAGCCACACCACGGCTGCCGTGATCTGGGGCATGTGGCTGCCCAGGAGTGTGAGCGGAACCTCTCCGGTGCACATCGCCAAAGTGCGGGGGCACGGCGGATCCGCACGCAGGACGGGAGTGCGTGGGCACCGACTGAGCCCACATGCCGATGTATTGGTCGTCGGCGGCCTGAGGGTCACGTCTCCTGCGTGGACATGGGTGGATCTTGCACAGGAGCTCGGTGGGCTGGAGGACCTCGTGGTCGCCGGTGACAGCCTCCTTCAACGGGAGACCGGTGCCGAATGGCGACGGCGGGGCCGGCCCCCTCGGACGGTGACTGTGGCCGGACTCGAGGCGACCGTCCGTCGTCGGCCAGGGGTGCGGGGGATCGTGCTGGCTCGAGCCGCCCTGGAACGCCTCTGTCCCGGTGCGGACGCGCCGACCGAATCTCGGCTGCGGCACCGGCTCGTCGAGGCAGGCTTTCCACGGCCTGTGGTGAACCCTCACAAGGTGCTCTCCAGCGGGCGGTGGGTGATGCTCGATCTCTTCTGGGAGGACCTGCTGGTCTGTCTCGAGTTCGACGGAGACCAGCACCGCATCGACAACCGACAATGGCAGTCGGACCGGGTGCGGGCGAGGGAACTGGATGTGGACGGCATCCACGTGGTCCGGGTGACCGGAGAGGTGTTCACCCGAGAAGGGTGGCGGAGGTTCGTGCGCGACCTCGACCTGCTCCTGCGTCGGCAGGCGGAGCGGTTGGGTGTCCCGGTGACCTGGCGCGTGGCCATCTGACCGCGCCTCACGCGCTGAGGTCCGCGCAGCAGCCGGTATGAGCAGCCGAAAGCGGCTGCTGTGCGGACCTCAGTGCTAGGACGGGCGGGTCTTGGCTACAGTGCGGAGCACAGCCTGTCCCGCGCCACTCCGGGGCAGGACTCCCACCTTCAGGAGAGACCCCGTGTCTGACGCCGCACACGACAACGCTTCCACCAGCCCGTCCGCCGCCGGGGCCGCAGACGTCGCCCCCGCCCCGGGCTCCACTGGCACGCTGCCACCGGCCGTCGCCGAGCAGGTCCAGGAGTGGCTGGACACCTTCGACCAGGACGCCGCCTGCGCCGCCGAACTGCTCTGCGACCGCTACGAGCGGGACCGCGTGGCCTTCCGCTTCATCGCCGCGGACATGTCCACCGTGGACCTCACGTTCGGCGAGCTGTCCGACCGCTCGGCCCGCGTGGCCGCCGGCCTGGCCGCCCACGGCGTGAAGCAGGGCGACCGCGTCCCGCTGATGATGGCCAAGCGCGAGGAGCTGGTCATCACGATGATGGCCGTGTGGCGGCTCGGCGCCGTCCACGTCCCGCTGTTCACCGCATTCGCCGCCGGGGCCGCGCAGACGCGCATCGAGGGCTCGGGCGCGAAGCTCGTGGTGGCCGAGCCGGACCACGCGGAGAAGCTGACCTCCATCGCCGGCATCGACATCATCCGCACCGGCGAGGAGTGGGACGCGCTCGAGCGGCACGAGCCGTTCGCGGAGCCGGTGGCTGTGGGCGGCCACGGCACCCTGGCCCTGCTGTTCACCTCCGGCACCACGGGAAAGCCGAAGGGCGTGCCGGTGCCGCTGCGTGCCATGGCCGCATTCTCGGCCTACCTGCACTACTCGGTGGACGTGCGCGAGGATGACGTCTTCTGGAATGCCGCGGACCACGGATGGGCCTACGGCCTGTACTACGGGATCATGGGCACGCTCGCGCTCGGCCGCACCTCCCTGCAGTACCGCGGCGGCTTCTCCCCGGAGTCCATGGCGCAGGTCATCCGCGCCCAGGGCGTCACCAACTTCGCTGGCGCCCCCACCATGTACCGCGCGCTCGCCAAGTCCGGTCTGGTCGAAGGCTCGGACCAGGCCCTGAGCCTCCGCCGTGCCGCCTCGGCGGGCGAGCCGCTGCCGCCGTCTATGGTGGCGTGGGGCCACGAGGCCCTGGGTTGCGAGATCTGTGACCAGTACGGCCAGACCGAGCTGGGCATGGTCATCTGCAACAACGCGCACCCGGATGTCGCCCGTCCTGTGAAGCCGGGCTCCATGGGACTGCCGATGCCGGGCATCACCGGCGGCATCGAGCACGGCCAGATCGCCCTGGACACCGCGGCCTCGCCGATGTTCTGGTTCCCCGGCTACCTGGACTCCCCGGACAAGACCGCCACCCGCTTCACCGAGGACCGCCGCTGGTACCTCACGGGGGACACCGGCCGGCAGGACGAGGACGGCTACTTCTTCTTCTCCGCCCGGGACGACGACGTCATCCTCGCCGCCGGCTACCGCATTGGCCCCTTCGACGTGGAATCCGTGCTCATCCAGCACCCGCGCGTGCAGGAGGTGGCCGTCGTCGGGCGACCGGACCCGGAGGGTATCCGCGGTGAGGTGGTGGAGGCGTTCGTGGTGCCCACCTGGCCGGTGGAGAACCCGGACGTGCTGGAGGCCGAGCTGAAGGCCAAGGTCCGCGACGAGTACTCCAAGCACGCCTACCCGCGCCGCGTGCACATCGTGGAGGAGCTGCCGAAGACTCCGTCCGGGAAGGTGCAGCGCTACAAGCTGCGCCAGGGCGAGCCGTCCTGACGAGGCGCTGACGGGGCGGGCCCGCCCTTCCTGCGGGAGGGCGGGCACGCTCCGCCTGGGGCGGAACCCTGGGTGTCCGTCCGGCGGTCCGCCTATGCTGTGGGGCGGGGATTCCCGACGGCGGTCCCTCACCTGTTCCCAACCGCTCACCTCTGCGAGGCCTCACTTATGCTGCGCACCATGTTCCACGCCAAGATCCACCGCGCCACCGTGACCCAGGCCGACCTGCACTACGTCGGCTCGGTGACGGTGGACCAGGACCTGCTGGACGCCGCCGGAATCCTGCCCGGAGAGCTCGTCTCGATCGTGGACGTCACCAACGGCGCCCGCCTGGAGACCTACACGATCCCGGGCGAGCGCGGCTCGGGCGTGCTCGGCATCAACGGCGCCGCGGCCCGCCTGATCCAGCCGGGGGACATCGTCATCCTGATCGCCTACGGCCAGATGGACGATGAGGAGGCGCGCACCTTCACCCCCACCGTGGTGCACGTGGACGCGGACAACCGGATCGTCCAGCTCGGCCACGACCCCGCTGACGCGATCGTGGACGGCACCTCCCGCCCGCCGCAGTCGCGGCCGTTCGGCCAGGCCCAGGCGGAGCTCTGACCGAGGGTCCCCAGACCCGTGCTCTCCGGGCCCCTGCGGGCCTACGCTGGAGGTGCCGGCAGGGCGCGTCAGCTCGTCCGGTCCATCCCGCCCTTCGGCCGGGCCCGTCCTGGCCGCCCAGCCCCTCGGAGGAGCAGCAGTGCAGATCACGGACAAGGTCTTCGTCGTCACCGGAGCGGGCAACGGCATCGGGCGGGAGGTGGCCCTCGAGCTGCTGCGTCGCGGCGCATCCGTGGCCGGCGTGGACCTGCGCGAGGACGCCTTGGCTGAGACCGCCGCGCTCGCCGGCGCCGGGGACCGCTTCTCCCAGCACGCCCTGGACATCACAGACCAGGACGCCGTGGACCTGCTGCCGATGCAGGTGGCAGCCCAGCACGGCCACGTGGACGGCCTGCTCAATGTCGCCGGAATCATTCAGAAGTTCGTGCACTTCAAGGAGCTCGAGCTGGACGAGATGCGCAAGGTGATGGACGTGAACTTCTGGGGCACCGTCTACTTGAACAAGGCCTTCCTGCCGCACCTGACCGCCCGTCCGGAGGCCTCGCTGGTGAACGTGTCCTCGATGGGCGGATTCCTCCCCGTCCCGGGCCAGACCGTCTACGGCGCCTCCAAGGCTGCCGTGAAGCTGTTGACCGAGGGCCTGTACTCGGAGCTGCGCGACACCACCGTGAAGGCGAGCATCGTGTTCCCGGGTGCGATCGCCACCAACATCACCGGCAACTCGGGGGTGACCTCCCCGGGTGGCGCCGCCTCGCCGGAGGACGCCGCGGTGAAGGCGGAGTCCTCGAAGCTCCAGCCGCTGCCCGCCTCGGAGGCCGCCACGATCATCGTGGACCAGGCCGTGGAGAAGGGCCGCTACCGCGTGACGGTCGGCAAGGACGCCGCCATGCTGGACCGGATGGTGCGCATCGCCCCGCAGAAGGCGACGGACTTCATCGCCAAGAAGATGGCCTCGCTGGTGAAGTGAGGTGGTGACCGTGCAGTGGTCGAACGGGCCTTTCGAGGCCGTCGCAGAGCGGGTCCTGGTGGCCCGTTGCGAGCCCTGTGACGTCAACGTCGGCCTGGTGGTGGGCGACGCCGCGGCAGTGCTGGTGGACGTGGGCACCCACCCGGACCAAGGCGCGGCCCTCTACCGCGCCGCCGTGCGGGAGGCGGAGGAGACCGTCCGCCACCCCGTGCCGGTGCGCTGGGCTGTGCTCACCCATGACCACTACGACCACTGGTTCGGCCTGACCGGCGTGCGCGCCGCGGCGGGGGAGCGGCTCCTAGCCGCCGCCCACTCCGCCTTCGGCCGCCGGCACGGGGTGGGAGAGAGCGCGAACACCCGGGTGCAGCGTCAGCTCGGGCTGACCGAGGTCCCGGTGCCGGACGTGCGGCTCGACTCCTCGCAGTGCCGGCCGGAGGAGCCGTGGACCCTCGACCTCGGCGGGGTGGGCGTGCAGGTCGCCTGGCTGGGGGAGGCGCACACCCCGGACGATCTCGTGCTGCGGGTGGACGTGGAGCACGGCGCCTCTTCCGCCGGGCCGCGGACGACGCGGGGCGGGCAGAGCGGTGCCGGGTATGCCGGGCGCCGGCCGGTCGTCTTCACTGGCGACCTCGTGGAGGAGTCCGGCCCGCCCCAGGACGGACCGGACTCCAACCTGTCCGGCTGGGCGGCGGCCCTGCGGAGGCTGGTTGAGTTCGGCGGCGACGAGGCGCTCTACATCCCCGGGCACGGTGCCCCGGTGGACGCCGCGTTCGTGCGTGCGCAGGGCGAGGAGATCGCGGCACGCGCGCAGGCATGAACACGCACTTTCATGTGAAGACCTATGCAGGTATCATAGGGTCATGACCCAGGACGTCCAGCGAGCCGCAGACCTATTCAAGGTGCTGGCCTCACCCGTGCGCGTGGCAGCGATGCTGCGCATGGACGAGCAGCCGTGCAGCGTCGGCGAGCTGGCTGACCACGTCGGGGTAACCCACACGCTGATGTCCCAGCACCTGCGGGTGCTGCGCATGAGCGGGCTGGTGCGCTCCGAGCTGGACGGAAAGTCCCGCACCTACCACCTGACGGACGGGCACGTGGCCCACATCCTGCGTGACGCCGTCCACCACGCCGCCGAGGAGGCTCCCCATGGCAACTGACCACACCCAGCACGCCGTCCACACCGACCACGATCACACCCACGGCCCGGACTGCGGCCACGAGGCCGTGCAGCACGGCGACCACGTGGACTACAAGCACGACGGCCACCTGCACCACATCCACGGCGACCACGTGGAGGAGTGCGACACCTGCACCTGCACCGCGTGCGGCGCCGACTGCAGCTGCGCCACCTGCGAGTGCGCCAACTGCACCTGCGCCACCTGCGACCACGCCGCCTGACGCAGGCCTGCACACCCCTCGCGCCGGGGCCGCCCCAGCCCGTCCCGCACGCCGCGGATCCCGCGGAACCCGACGCCGAGGACGCGGGCCGCCGAGGCTCCCGTGCCATCCCCACCGTCACGCGACGGCCCCCTCACCGAGAAGGTGAGGGGGCCGTCGTCGTTCGACCTGCGGCGACGAGGGTGCAGCAGATGTCCCTTCAGGGAGTCTGCAACGGCATCTGCTGCACCCTCGTCGGGCGAGACTCAGGAGTAGTCGTAGAAGCCCTTGCCGGACTTGCGGCCCAGCTCGCCGCGGGCGACCATGTCCCGCATCAGCTGCGGGGGAGCGAAGCGCTCGCCCAGCTGGGACTCGAGGTACTCGGCGATGCCCAGGCGCACATCCAGGCCCACGATGTCCGTGAGGGCCAGCGGGCCCACCGGGAACTTGTAGCCCAGCACCATGGCGTTGTCGATGTCCTCCGGGGAGGCAACGCCCTCCTCGACCATGCGGATGGCCTCGAGCGCGATCGCCACACCCAGGCGGGAGGACGCGAAGCCCGGGGCGTCCTTCACCACGACCGGGGTCTTGCCCAGGCCCTTGACCCACTCGCTGGACAGGGCCTTCAGCTCGTCGCCGGTCTGGGCGCCGACGACGACCTCCACCAGCTTCGAGGCCGGGACCGGGTTGAAGTAGTGCAGGCCGCAGAAGCGCTCCGGGCGCTGCAGGTGGTTCGCCAGTTCGTCCACGGACAGCGAGGACGTGTTGGTGGCGAGCCAGGCATCCTCGGCCAGGTGTTTCTCCACCTCGGTCAGGGACTCGATCTTCAGGTCCATGATCTCCGGCACGGCCTCCACGACCAGGCCGCAGCGGGCGAAGTCCGCCTTGGCCAGGGAGACGGTCAGGCGCTCGGCCCAGACGTCCAGGTTGCCGTCGATCTTGCCGCGCTCGAGAGACGTGGCGAGGTCCGACTCGATGCGCTCCTTCGCGCCCTCGGCGGACTGTGCGTCGCGCTCGACGACGATCACCTCGTCCGCGCCGGAGACCAGGAAGGCATGGGCGATGCCGGCACCCATGCGGCCGCCGCCGAGCACGCCGACGACGGAGGGGACAGAGCCCTGGGTGGTGGTGTCAGTCATGGGGGTCCTCACTTCTTCTTGCGTTCCAGGAAGGCCTGCATGCGGTCGAACTTGGCCTCCGACTCGAACAGGATGGCCTGCGCGATATCGTCCACGTGCGGGTGCGCCTCGCGCGGCATGTGGAACACGCGCTTGGAGATGCGCACCGCGAGCGGGTCGTTCTTCCCGATCCGGTCCGCCAGCGCATGGGCGCCGTCCATCAGTGCCTCCGGGGAGTGCAGCTCGGTCACCAGGTGCAGGGACAGGGCCTCCTGGGCGTCCAGGATGCGCCCGGCCAGCAGGATCTCCAGGGCGATCGGCTCGCCCACGAGCTCCTTCAGGCGCCACTGCGCGCCCGCGGCGGCGGTGATGCCCAGGCCCGCCTCCGGCTGGCCGATCTTCACGGACTCGGTGGCGATGCGGAAGTCCGCGGCCCACGCGAGCTCGGCGCCGCCGCCCAGGGCGAAGCCGTCGATCGCCGCGATCACCGGCAGCGGCAGGCGGTGGATGCGGTCGAACAGCTGGGAGTTCACGCCGCGCAGGGCGTCGTCCCGGCGGCGCTCCCGCAACTGCGCGATGTCCGCACCGGAGGCGAAGATGCCCTTCGTGCCACCGCGCTTGCGGTCCTCCACCCGGGTGCCGGTGATGATCAGCACGCGCGGGTTGCGCTCGATCCAGCCGCAGAGGGCGTGGAACTCATCGATCATCGTCTGGTCGATCGCGTTCAGCACGGACGGGCGGTCCATCGCCGCGACCACACGGTCCGGGCGGTCCTCGGTGGCCTCCAGGCGGAGGGCGGTGAAGGAGGAGGCGAGGTCGGCGAGCCCGGGGAAGGCGCCGTCGTCGATGTTCTGGGTCTGCTCGGTCATGGCGGGCCTCAGAGCTTCTCGATCAGGGTGGCGCTGCCCTGGCCGACGCCCACGCACATGGTGGCCAGGCCCTTGTCCACGCCCTCGCGGTCCATGCGGTTGAGCACGGTCACGATGATGCGGGAGCCGGAGGAGCCCAGCGGGTGGCCGAGGGCGATCGCGCCGCCGTCGTTGTTGACGATCGACTCGTCCAGGCCGAGGCCGCGCATGCAGCCCAGCGACTGGGAGGCGAACGCCTCGTTCAGCTCGACCGCGCCAATGTCGTCGATGGACCAGCCGGAGCGCTCCAACGCCTTCTTCGTGGCCGGCACCGGGCCCAGGCCCATGATGTGCGGGGCCAGGCCGGCGGCGGTGGAGTCCACCACGCGGGCGCGCGGGGTCAGGTTGTACTTCTCCGCGGCGCGCTCGGAGACCACGAGGATGGCGGAAGCGCCGTCGTTGAGGGAGGAGGAGTTGCCGGCAGTCACCACGCCGTTGTCCTTGATGATCGGGCGCAGCTTCGTCAGCACCTCCATGGTGGTGCCCGGGCGCGGGCCCTCGTCCGTGTCCACCACGGTCTCGGTGCCCTTGCGGCCCTTCACGGTGACCGGGACGATCTCGTCCTTGAAGCGGCCGGCCTCGATCGCGGCGAGGGCGCGCTCGTGCGAGCGGACCGCGAACGCGTCTGCCTCCTCACGGGTGATGCCCTCGGTCTCCGCGACCTCCTCCGCGGTCTCGGGCATGGAGAAGATGAACTTGTCGCCGAATTCGCCCGAGGCGAAGCGCGGGTTCACGAAGCGCCAGCCGATGGCAGTGTCGAACTGGTCGCCCGGCTTGGCGAACGCGGTGGTCGGCTTGGCCTGCACCCACGGCGCGCGGGACATGGACTCCACGCCGCCGGCCACGACCACGTCGGCCATACCGGAGCGCACCATGGCGGTGGCCAAGGCGATCGCCGACATGCCCGAGGCGCAGAGGCGGTTCACGGTGATGCCCGGGACGGTGTCCGGGAAGCCGGCCAGCAGCCACGCCATGCGGGCCACGTTGCGGTTCTCCTCGCCGGCGCCGTTGGCGTTGCCGAAGATGACCTCGTCCACGTCCGCCGGGTCGATGCCCGCGTCCTCCACGACCGTCTTGATGGTGAGCGCGGCCAGGTCGTCCGGGCGGACCGAGGACAGGACGCCGCCATAGCGGCCGACGGGCGTGCGCTTGCCGCCGACAAGCAGGGCCTGGGACGGGGTGGCGAGAGGGGTCATGCGGGGATCTCCTTGGAGTGCGTGACGGGCGCAGTGCCGGTGGCCGACAGCCACACAGGGCACCTGCCCGGCGAATCTGGAATTACCGACCGGGCGTTCAGGTTCACTGTCCAGTATCCGTGCGGGCGGTGAGGACGGTCAACATGTGTCGGGTTGAGGTGGGGTGGGGCGGTCCCGGTGTGCGGCGACCCGGGGTGGCCGGCGGGTGCGGCAGGTGGGGTGGCAGAGAAGCGGTGCGATAGGTGGGGCGGCAGACGGAGGCGCGGGGCCGCCGTCGGGAAGCCGTTGCGACAGGACCGCGGACAATGCTCTCGACCGCCCCCGTGGGGTCCGATTCACCGAAAAACCGTCGGTCCTGCGGTGCAGAGCCGCAGGGGCGAGGCACAGGACCACACCTCACACCCCGAAAGACGCCGGGTCCACGGGGCGGGCCTGCCGCGGCATCCCCTCGACCACCAGCAGGTAGGACTCGGTGACCAGGTCCCGCACGAGCTGCGCGTCCAGGTCGGGGTGGGCGCGCAGGCTGATCCAGTGCCGCTTGTTCATGTGGTAGCCGGGGATGACCGCCTCCGGGTGCGCCGCGCGCAGGTGGTGGGAGTCCTCAGGGCGGGCCTTGAGGTTCACCAGCCGGCGGCCGTCGTGGTCGATGTGGAGCATGAACAGCTTGTCCTTCACCCGGTGCACGTCCGTCTCCGGGCCGAACGGGTGCGTGAGGCGGGTGCCCGGCAGCTCGGCGGCCCGCTCGACGGTCAGGCGGAGGAGGGTGTCCTGGTCCATGGGGGCAGTGTGGCACGGCGGGTCTGCGCGGGGGAGCGGCGACTCTGCGCCCACAGTCAATCCCAGCGCCCGGCGCGGTTCTAGCGTGGTCGGCATCCCCTCGGGCGCCTTCCGAGCGCCCCTTACGGAAGGAGTCCCGGCATGACCGCAGAGCCGCTCACCACCGACGCCCCCGACGACGGCACCCCCGCGCACGAGTCCGACGTCCTCATCATCGGGGCCGGGGGCCCGAGCGTGCTCAGCTGGCTGCTGCCGCTGACCGTGGTGGCCCCGGGTGCGCTCGGCACCGCCTGGGCGCTCTGGCTCAAGGTCAACCGGCCGCGGACCTATGCCGGCATCGCCACGGGGGGTGAGCTGGACTGAGCTGAGAAGGGCGGAGGTGAGCCGGCCGGCGGAGGCGTGAGCCGTCGTCGGGAAGCCGCTTCGGCAGGATCGACGAAACTTCGCTCGATCGCACCCACCTGGTCCGATTCACCGAAAAATCGTCGATCCAGCGGAAGGAAGGGGCTGACCCGTCCGCGGACCATGCCGGCACCGCCCCCGCACCCCACCCGTGACGCACACCACACCCCACCTGGACGACTGACCACAGACCGGACACCGCAGACATCCCCCGGCCCCGCGCCGGACCCACACAGAAAGGGACACATCATGACCGAGAACGCCGCCCTCAGCTGCGCCGACCTCCTCGCCGCGGTCTCCGCCCCGGCCGGGCAGGGCGCCGAGATCAAGGACCCCGCCACCGGCGAGGTCCTCGGCCGCGCACCCCAGTCCACTCCTGCCGACCTGGACGAGGCCGTCGCCACGGCACGGACCGCGCAGAAGGAGTGGGCGAAGCTGTCCCACGAGCAGCGCTCCGCGCACCTGAACAAGGCGGCCGATGCGATCGAGGCCTCCGCCGCCGGCCTGGCCGAGCTGCTCTCCCGCGAGCAGGGCAAGCCGGTGAAGAACGGCCCGAACGCGGCGTTCGAGGTGGGCGGCTTCGGCCTCGAGTTCGGCGTGGAGGGTCTGAAGCACATGGCCCTGCCGAAGGTGATCTCCGTCTGAGGCAGGTCAGGTCTGCGGGGGAGCACCCCGCTGAGGTGAGGGCCCGGGGTGCGTCCGTTGCGGACGCCCTCCGGGCGCTCTCGCGAGCTCGGCGGGAGCGGAGCCCGTCCCGTCCCTTCCCGACGACGGCCCTCGCCTCGGTCTGTCTTCCCGGTCTTCGATGCCGACGCATCTGTCAACCATGTATTGACGCCTCCTGAAGCCGGTCGTAACCTCGGCCACATGGCTCTCACGCTCATTGCCACCGTCGTCTCCTTCATCCTGATCCTCGTCACTCACGGCCTCACCTCCGACGCCGACCTGGGGCCGGCACTGCTGGCCGGTGCCCTCGCCGGCCTCGCTTACACCGTGGGTGCCTGGTGCGCTCCCCTCATGCGGGCCCGCGGCGGCGCCCTCGCAGGCTCGCTGTTCAGCCGCTGGCAGCCCGCCTGGGACCGTTCGAAGGCACTGCAGGTCCTGGCCGGGGCCGTCGTCGCGGCCGTGCTCAACATCCTTGGCGGCACGACCGCCGTAATCCTCGGCATCATGGCGGCCGTCGGCGTCGGCGCTTTCCTTCCGGCGTCCGCCGATGCGGCAGACTCGGAGGATGCCCCGCGATCCTGGTGAGGAACTGACCGCCGCGCTGGCCGCTCAGGCAGCGGCCGAGCGGCGGCTGCATCACGCCGTCCACCGTGCCCGCGAGGCTGGGTGGACATGGGAGGAGATCGCCCAGACCCTCGGGGTGAGCCGGCAGGCGGCGCACCGTCGCTTCCAGACTGCCGCAGTTGCGGGTGCGGCACCGATCGCCGGGGCGGCACTGCAGGGGAGCTGGCTGGAAACGGCGCTCCAGGGCGCCGACCGTGCGGTCCGAGCCTGGTTCTCCGGAGACCTCACTGCGGTGCACGCCCTGATGACCAGCACGGCCCGCGCCGCCCTGCCGCAGACCGTGCTGCGGCAGACCTTGCAGGAGGTCCAGGACCTGGCCGGTCGCTGCGCACCCCCGGCGGACCTGACCGTGCATGAGCTGAACGGCGCCCCGCTGCCGGCGGACCCGGGCGCTGCCGGGAGCCGGCGCGCCGTGGTGGTGCGGGGCGTGACGGAGGCGGAGCAGGCGGATCCGGTCGTCCACGTCCTGCTCGGCCCGCGCGGGCGCGTCTCCGGGGTGAGCATCCGGCTCAGCGACTCCCTGGAGGTGTGGCCGCTCTGACGTCGCGCAGCCGCTGGGCCCGCAGCCGCAGGCCGCGGTGGCGCTCGCCGCACCGCATTGGAGGTACTGCGCGCACTCTGCTGGCTGTCCCCACCCTGATGACCGAGTACATCTAGGCTGGAGTGAAGGCTCCGGCGCGCGTCCGGGGCCGGAGGGGAAGCGATGGCATCCATGCGCAGGGGCCTGTGGGGCACCGTCACCGCGCTACTGGCAGCCGGCACGGTGGCCGTGGGCCTGACCGGCATCGGCACGATGGCGGCCGAGCCGGGGGAGCCGGTGCGCCTGCAGCTGGAGGAACCGCTGCCGTACGGCATCACCCAGGAGCGGGTGGACGCTCTCACCGAGCAGGACCCGATCCGCTCCTGGGAGCCGATCACCGTGCGGGTGACGGACGAATGGATCGCCCGGCCGCTCGAGGAGGATGCCGCCTACCCGGCGGACGTGCAGCTCTCCACACAGCTGGAGCGGATGCCCGTGGACATGACCGTCCCGGGCTACGATCCCTCGACGCTCCCGGCGGAGCGGCACAACGGCGTGGTCGTGGACCCGGAGGTCTTCCCCGACGAGGACGAGGACACCGGTTCCCCCACGGACCGCCCCTCGATCCAGCTGCTCCAGGCGTTCGAGCGGAACCGGGACATGGGTCATTCCGCCGCCTCGGTGGTGGCCACCGCGCGCACCGCCGGCGAACTCTCCTACTCCGGCCTGCCGCGTGAACCGCTGCTGTGGATCGGCCTCACCGGCGCCATGGGCGCCCTGACCTTCGGGGCCGGCCTGCTGTGGGCCCGTGCCGTCCGCGCGGTCTCTGAGCTGCGGCGCCGCTTCCGCCTGGCCCGCGCCCGCATCGCCCGTGTGGTCCTGGACCTGGAGGCCCTGGAGGTCTCGCTGCTTACTGTCCCTCCGGACCGCCGCCCGCCCTCGTCCGGGCAGGACTGGGACCGTCTCTCCCACCGCGCCCTGGACCTCGTCCGCGCCGACGAGCCGCTGGAGGCCGCCCTGCGTCGTCCGGACCGCCGCACCGCCGCGGACGTGGACCGGTACGTGGACGCCGCCGACTCCCTGGCCTCCGACGCCGCCGCGCTCTCCGGCACGGCCGAGGTCCGCGGCGGGTTCGCCGGGGCCGGGACCGTCCTGGACCGCATCGCCGCCGTGCTCGTGGAGCCCGCCGAGCAGGCCCTCGCCCGCCTGGGGGAGACCCGCCCGGAGAACCGAGCCGGTCAGCCGGGCACCCGGCCGGTGGACGAGGCCGTCGAGGGGCTGCGCGACGCGGTGGACCGGATGCTCGCCCTCCTCGAGGAGGTCCGCCGCTCCGCCGGCCAGGACACCGACTCCTGGGTCGGCCGCTGGATCTCCGCCGAGGCGCGCATCGGCCAGCGCTCCCTCGAGCTCACCCGCGCCCTGGGCGTCGGTCCGGACGCCGAGGATCGCAGCGAGCTGCGCCGTGACCTGCGCCCGGACCGAGGCGTGGCCGGCACCGCCCGCATCCGCGAGGGCATCGGGCTGCCGCCGACCCCGGCCGAGGCGTCCCTGCTGCGCGTCCAGGAGACCCTGCTGCTTGCCCGCGCCGCCGCCGGCGAGCCGCTCTCCGCCTTGCGAGGGGAGGCCGCTGCGGCGGGTCCCGCTCCCCGCGCCTCCGGGCTCGACCCGCAGCACCCGGACGCCTCCGGATCCCTCGCCCCCGGTGGCGCCCCCGCCTCCTCGGCGGGGCTTCCCGACGACGGCCGCTTCCGTCTGCGTCCTGGCGTGCGTCTTGCCGGTGCCCTCGCCGCCGTGGTGCTGGCCACCGCCGCCGCCGGTCCGTTGGCAGCGCAGGCGACGGCGGAGCCGGAGTGGTCCCTCACCGGGGACGAGGAGGTCGGCCAGGTCACGGTGGACGGTGCCGACGCACTGCCGTCTCCGCGGGCCGACCTGGCCGCACCGATCGAGTTCTCCGCCGAGGAGATCCGCGAGCGGGTGGACCCGCAGCTGGTGGAGTCCTTCGACGTCGTCGTGGCGGTGCGGCGGGCCGGGGACTACCTGACCCGTGACCCGGAGGACACCGGGTCCGAGTTCAGCCGCAGGGTCACGCTCGAGAGCGCCCTGGAGGGCAATGCGAAGCTGATCGAGGAGTTCCCGGACCTGCGGGACGAGGCCACCGGGGAGCTCCGCGAGGACGCCGTGGTTATCCCGCTCATGGTGTGGCCGGACGGCCGCGGCGGGGTCATGCCGGCCCTGACCGGCCACGTCTACGAGGGCACGGAGTCCTGGCTGGGCACCTACAGCTTCGAGCGCGCCTCTGCTCCGTTGTGGGACGCTCAGGACCCGTCCCTGATGGCGACCTCCGTGGCCCATGAGGTCGAGGACGTCGCCCGCGGGATCCAGTCCAACCGCACCTATGAGCCGGATCTGGGCTTCGTGCCGCTCTGGACCGTGCTCGCCGCCTCCGGTGCCGTCATGCTCCTGGCCCTCGGCGGCATCCTGGAGGCCCTCGCCGGCGCCACCCTGGGCCTGCGCGGACACGGCCGCACGGGCCGGGCGCTGAAGGCCGCACGGCGCCGCCTCGGGCAGCTCATGCTCGGCCGGGACGAGCGGGACCTGAGCGCCGTGGCCATCCTCGGCGCCGGCCCGGCCGGCTCCCCGCAGGAGGCCGGGCAGCGCCTCTACGAGTCCGCACTCGTCAGCGCCTGGCGTGAGGCCGAGGCCCTCGGCTCACTCCCGTTCGCCGTCCAGCGTCGGGCGGACACCGTCCGCCGTGCCGAGGCCCTGCGGGACCGGGTGGAGGACCTCGCCCGGCAGGACGAGGACGTGCGCCGCCGTGCCGAACGCTTCCTGCGCGACTCGCGCTGACGGTGGGACCCACGACGACGGCCTCCTCACCTGGGCAGGTGAGGAGGCCGTCGTCGGGGTGTCGCCTTCACGGGCGGGGGTCAGCGGGTCAGTGCGTCGCGGCCTCGCGGATCTCGGCGACCGGGTCCTCGCCGATCTCGTCGCGGTGGTCATGCAGGTTGCGGTCCTGGATGCCCTTCGGGACGAAGCAGACGGCGATGAAGGAGACCACGGCCAGGCCGGCGATGTAGACGCCGATCAGGTACGAGTTGCCGGTCTCCGTGAGGATGAGCTCGGAGATCATCGGGGCGAAGGCGCCGCCGATGATCGAGCCCAGGGCGTAGCCGATCGAGATGCCGGAGAAGCGCACCTTGGCAGGGAACATCTCGGCGTACATCGCGGACTGCGGGCCGTAGGAGGGGCCGAGACCCATGGTCAGCATGACGATGGCCAGGGTGAACAGCGGCAGCGAGGCGGTGTTCAGCAGCGCCCACATCGGGATGGCCCAGACGATGATGATGCCGTAGCCGATCAGGAAGGTCAGCTTGCGGCCGATCTTGTCCGAGATCCAGCCGCCGAACAGGGTGAAGATCAGCCAGCCGAAGCCGCCGATCAGCGAGGCCGCGAGGGTCTCGGTGCGCTCCATCTCCAGGACACTGACGCCGTAGCCGTTGAAGTAGGCGATGACGAGGTAGCCGGCCGCGTTGTTGGCGGCGAAGATCAGGGCGGCGAGGAAGACCCACGTGGAGTGGCCGCGGAAGAGGTCGCCGAGCGGGGCCGACTCCTCCTTCTTGAGCGTCTGCATCTCCTGGAAGACCGGGGACTCCTCGCAGGCCTTGCGGATGAAGTGGCCCACGATGATCAGGATGAAGGAGAACAGGAACGGGATGCGCCAGCCCCAGGCCATGAACGTCTCGTCGTCCATGAAGGTGGAGATGCCGAAGATCATCAGCGTCGCCAGGATCATGCCCAGCGGCACGCCGATCTGCGGGTAGGCGCCGAACAGGCCGCGCTTGCCGCGCGGAGCGTGCTCCACGGACATCAGCGCAGCGCCGCCCCACTCGCCGCCGGCGGAGAAGCCCTGCAGCAGGCGGAAGAGCACCAGGAGGATCGGGGCCCAGATGCCGATGGTGGCGTAGGTCGGCAGCAGGCCGATGAGCACCGTGGCGGCGCCCATGCCGATCAGGGTGAAGACGAGGACGACCTTGCGGCCGTATTTGTCACCGATGTGACCGGCCACGATGGCGCCGATCGGGCGGACGAGGAAGGAGATGCCGAGGGAGGCCCAAGAGGCGATCTGCTTGCCGGACTCGCCGAGCGGCTCGAAGTAGAGGGTGCCGAGCACGAGGGCGGCGGCCTGGGCGTAGATGAAGAAGTCGTACCACTCGATGGTGGTGCCGACGAGCGTGCCGGCGAGGACCTTGCGCTCTTCACGCCGGCGCTCTGGCGTGACGGGCCCGTGGACGTCGGTGTGGGTGGTGCTCATGTGGGCTCCAGTGAGGGAAGACGATGCGAGGACGTGGCCGGCCGCCGATAGCGGCGCAGCCACCACATACTGTGGAAGAAAGAACCGACCGTTCGGTCAGGAACTCGATGGCGCCACTCTATCGGAGAGTCGTGATCCACGTCACGCGAAAGTGGTGAATCCATCCGGATCGTGAGACAGGTCACATGCAGCTGTGGCTCGGAGGGCGGACGACGACGGCGCCGTCACCTCCTCGAGGTGACGGCGCCGTCGTCGGGAAGCGGTTCCCCGCACGGGAGCCGCACGGTCAGCCGCGGCCGGTGAACTCCGGGCGGCGCTTCTCCTGGAAGGCCTTGAAGCCCTCCGCGTAGTCGGCCGTGCCGCAGAGCTCGCCCTGGGCGATGTTCTCGGCGTCCAGGGACTCCCACAGGCCCACGCGGCGGTCGCGGATCTGGGCGACGAGCTCCTTGGAGGCCTTGAACGCCAGGGTGGCGCCGGAGGCCACCTGGGCAGCCTTGGCGCGGGTGAACTCCAGCAGCTCGTCGGCGGGGACGGAGCGGGAGAACAGGCCGGCCTGGACGGCCTCGGCTCCGGAGATCAGCTCGGCGGTGTAGATGAGGTCCAGGGTGCGGTGGGCGCCCAGGCGCTCGGTGAACAGCCAGTGGCCGCCGGAGTCCAGGGTGGCGCCGAGGTTGGCGAACGGGGAGCCGATCTTGGCGTTCTCGGCCACGTAGACCACATCGGTGGCGATCGCCAGACCCAGGCCCACACCCAGGCAGGCGCCCTGCACGGCGGCGAAGGTCGGGACGGGGAGCTCGGCCATGGCGCGCAGCACCGGGGTGACCTTGTCGCGCAGGTAGGCGGTGGCGTCGTCGTCGGCCGGGGTGACGTTTGAGATGTCACGGCCGGCGCAGAAGCCGCGGCCCTCGCCGCGCAGCAGCAGGGCGCGGACCTCGCCGCGCTCGGCCGCGGTGGCGACGTCCGCGTAGGCCTGGCCGAGGTCCGCCAGGGCGCCCTCGTCCAGGGAGTTCATCTTCTGCGGGGCGTTCAGGACGACCTCGGCGACGCCGTCGGCGATGGTCAGCTCGATCATGGCTGCTCCTTCGAGTCTGTGGGGGACCGTGTCTGGTCGGGAGGTGCGGGGGAGGGCGAAGGCGGTGGTGCGGTGCGGGCCGCCGGCCCGGATGCGCGACCGCCCGCGGCCGGAGGTGCCGGACGCGGGCGGGACGCGGGTGGATCAGGCGTCGTAGTCGACCGTGATGGAGTCCGAGGTCGGGCGGGTCTGGCAGGTGAGCACGTAGCCGTTCTCCACCTCGTCCTTCTCCAGCGCGTAGTTCTCGTCCATCTCATAGGTGCCGTCGGTGACCTTGGCGCGGCAGGTGCCGCACACGCCGCCGGCGCAGGCGAACGGGACGTCGGCGCGCACGCGCAGGGCGGCGTTGAGCAGCGTCTCGTGCGAGGACTTCGGCGACTCGACCTTGCCGGACAGGCCGTCCAGGTTGAACTCGATGGTGAAGTTGTCGCCGGACGGGTCGGCCTCGACCACGCGGCCGGACTGGCCCTCCGGGTTCTCCGGGCGGCCGGTGGTGAACAGCTCGAAGCGGACCTTGTCCTCGTCCACGCCGCGCTGGGCGAGCGAGTCGCGGACCAGCTGCACCAGCTCGAACGGGCCGCACAGGAACCACTCGTCCGTGCCGTCCACGTCGATGACGCGGTCCAGGATGGTCTCGAGCTTCTCGGCGTCGATGCGGCCGGACAGCAGCGGGGAGACGCGCTGCTCGCGGGACAGCACGTGGCTCACGGTGAAGCGGGCCGGGTACTTGTCCTTCAGGTCGCCGATCTCCTCGGCGAACATCACGTCCATGGCGGAACGGTTCGCGAACACCAGATCGAAGCGCGAGGACTCCGAGGCGGCGAGCACGGCCTTGGCGATCGACATGATCGGGGTGATGCCGGAGCCTGCGGCAAAGGCCACCAGGTGGGTATTCCTGTTCTCGGCCACCTTCTCGGCGGCGAGCTCCTCGGCGTTGTTCATCGAGGTCATGTGGGTGCGGGACGTGAAGGCGCCCTGCGGGTTCATCACGTCGATCTTCTCGCCGACCTCGAGGACCTCGTTGGCCCAGGTGGAGAACGTGCCGCCGAGGTCCTTCTTGATGGCCACGCGGACCTCGCCGCGGCGGGGCACGGCGCAGATCGAGTAGGAACGGCGGATCTCGGAGCCGTCGATCTCCTTGCGGAGCGCGACGTACTGGCCGGGGACGTAGTCGTAGTCGTCGGCGAGCTCCTCGGGGACCGTGAAGGTGACCTCCACGGAGTCCGACGTGAGCTTGCGCAGCTCGGTCACCTCGAGGGTGTTGAACGTGGCACGGCGCTTGCCGCCGGTGGTCTCGGTCATCAGTGCACCTTGAAGTAGTCGAAGGGTTCGAGGCACTCGTTGCAGGTGTAGAGCGCCTTGCAGGAGGTGGACCCGAAGCGGGTGATCTCGCGGGTGTCGAGCGAGTGGCAGCGCGGGCACTTGACGGCCAGTCCGAGGCGCACCGGACCGTCGGTGGTCCGGGCGGCGGGCGGGGCGATCCCGTACTCGCTGAGCTTGGCCTTGCCCTCGTCGGTCATCCAGTCCGTGGTCCACGCGGGCTGGAGCACCAGGCGGACCTCCGCGTCGTCGTGGCCGGCCCGGGACAGGGCCTGCTTGACGTCCGTGGTGATGGTCTCCATGGCGGGGCAGCCGGAGTAGGTCGGGGTGATCACGACGACGGCGCGACCGTTCTCCGCCCGTGCCTCCCGGAGGATCCCCAGGTCCGCGATGGACAGCACGGGGATCTCCGGGTCGTGCACGGTGGCGGCGGCGTCCCAGACCTTCGCGTCGGCGGGGTCGGCGGGACGGAGTTCGGCGGCTTTCACCACTGGGCCTCCGGGTGCCGGCGCGCGAGCACCTGCATCTCGGCCAGGATGTAGCCGCGCCACTCCGAGGTGGCGCCGGAGCGGTCCAGGCCGCGGGCGGTCGGTGCCGTGGGGACCTGGAGGCCGGCCTCGGTGATGGCGCGCTCGATGCGCTCCATGGTCGGCTCCTGCAGCGAGGACGGCAGGACGGCGATGCCCTGGCCGGCCAGCTCGGTGGTGTTCTCGTCGTCGAAGAACAGCTCGCCGAGGTACGGCCACAGCTCGTCCAGGCCGGCCTGCATGCGGCGGGCGGACTCCTCGGTGCCCAGGCCCAGGCGGATCAGCCACTCGGCGGCGTGGTCCTGGTGGTACAGGACCTCCTTGAGGGCCTTGTTCGCGATGGCCGCGAGGGTCTCGTCCTTCGAGTCCACGAGGCGGGTGTAGAGCTCGTAGGCATAGAAGGAGAAGTAGAGCTGGCGGGCGATCGTCTTGGCGAAGTCGCCGTTCTCGGCCTCCACGAGGCGGGCGGACCGGAAGTCCTCCTCGTCGCGCAGGTAGGCGAGCTGGTCCTCGGTCTTGCCCCACGCGGTGCCGGCGTAGGTCAGGAAGAAGCGGGCGTGGCCCACCAGGTCCAGGGCGATGTTGCCCAGGGCGATGTCCTCCTCGAGCTCCGGGGCGCGGGAGATCCACCAGGACAGGCGCTGGCCGAGCATGAGCGAGTCGTCGCCCAGCTGCAGGGCGTAGTTCGCCACGGCCTCCGAGGCCTGGGCGCCGGACTCGGCGATCTCCTCGGCGGTGATGGCCACACCGGCGGACTGCTTGGTGGCCGAGTCGTTGGTCGCGAAGCTCACAGGTGCGGCACCCCCTCGGACTGCTGGTAGTAGGTGGCGTGACGGTAGGACTTGCCCTGTGCGGACTCGAAGAAGCCGCCCTTGGAGTCCGGGTCGGAGGCCGCGATGGCCTCGGCCGGAACCACCCACACGGAGGTGCCCTCGTTGCGGCGGGTGTACAGGTCGCGCGCGTTGCGCAGCGCCATGGTGGCGTCCGGGGCGTGCAGCGAGCCGGCGTGCACGTGGGACAGGCCGCGCGAGGCGCGGACGAAGACCTCCCAGAGGGGCCAGGCGTTCGAGGCGGAGGTGTTCTCGGTCATGGATCAGGCTCCGATCAGCTGGGTGTCGGCCGGCTCGTTCTTCTCGGCCTGGCGGCGGGCATAGGCGGCAGCGGCCTCGCGGACCCAGGCGCCGTCCTCGTGCGCCTGGACACGGCGGGCCATGCGCTGGACGTTCATGGGGCCGCCACCCTTGATGACGGACATGAACTCGTCCCAGTCGAGCTCGCCGAAGTCGTAGTGGCCGCGCTCCTCGTTCCACTTCAGGTCCGGGTCCGGCAGCGTCAGGCCGAGGGCCTCGGCCTGCGGGACGATCATGTCCACGAAGCGCTGGCGCAGCTCGTCGTTGGAGAAGCGCTTGACCTTCCACTCCATCGACTGCTTGGAGTTCGGGGAGTCCTCGTCCGGCGGGCCGAACATCTGCAGGGCCGGGCCGTAGAAGCGGTCCACGGCGTCCTGGGCCATCTGCTTCTGCTCCGGGGTGCCGTGGGACAGGGAGTAGAGGATCTCCCAGCCCTGGCGCTGGTGGAAGGACTCCTCCTTGCATATGCGGACCATCGCGCGGCCGTACGGGCCGTAGGAGGCGCGGCAGAGCGGCACCTGGTTGCAGATGGCGGCGCCGTCCACGAGCCAGCCGATGGCGCCCATGTCCGCCCAGGTGCGGGCCGGGTAGTTGAAGATCGAGGAGTACTTCGCCTTGCCCTCGAGCAGCTGGTCGTTCAGCACGTCGCGCGGGGTGCCGAGGGTCTCGGCGGCGGAGTACAGGTACAGGCCGTGGCCGGCCTCGTCCTGGACCTTGGCCATGAGGATCGCCTTGCGCTTCAGGGAGGGGGCGCGGGTGATCCAGTTGGCCTCCGGCTGCATGCCGATGATCTCGGAGTGCGCGTGCTGGGAGACCTGGCGGGTCAGGGACTTGCGGTAGGCGGCGGGCATCCAGTCGCGGGGCTCGATGCGGGAGTCCTCGGCGATCAGCCGATCGAA
This sequence comes from Micrococcus luteus, assembly GCA_047414615.1. GTDB lineage: Bacteria > Actinomycetota > Actinomycetes > Actinomycetales > Micrococcaceae > Micrococcus > Micrococcus luteus_B. Next base: position 1,844,042 of record CP179711.1, on the reverse strand, counting down.
GTTCTCCTGACCGGCGGCGTCCTCCTCGGGCGCGACGGCGGCCAGAGTGGTGGTGTTCTCTGCCATGGGTGTCACCTCATTGCTTGCGGCGTGTTCTCGCGGGCGGCGTCGGTCGGCGTCGCCTGCGCGGAATCGGGCGCGGACAATTACTGACCGTTCGTTCAGGATAGGGCGTCTCGGGGGCCTGGTCAATACGTCCGGGCCTGCCGGCTCCGGCGTCCTGCCTGGGCCCTTTCTGGCCCGTCCCGTCCTCCACAGATGCCCGGTCCCCGGCCGCTGTCCACAGATCCCGACGACGGCCGCGCACCCGGGTGCGCCGCTCGCCTAGCTTCGGGGCATGGTGACGAATGTTGTGATGACGTGTGTGGCAGGCCAAACCGGGGTGCTGGGCTGGCTGGCGGGGGAGAGCTCCGGGGTGAACAGGCGGCGCCAGGCCGCAGACTCCGCGGTCGACTACCTGGAGTGGCTGCTCGGGCGGCTCAGGGGGCAGCGCCAGGACTGGGAGGACCGGTTGCGGCACCTGGCCTGGGCCGAGGACGTGCGGTGGGTCTCCGAGGCGGCGCGGGGCTACCTGCGGCAGATCGCGGACATGAAGGCCAGGGGGAACAGGACGCTGGATCTGTTGGACGACGCCGAGACGTCCCTGGCCGCCGCCATGGCACAGGCCCGTGCCGCCCAGGCGGAGGCGATCCGGGAGCAGGAGCTGCTGGACCAGGCGGGGAAGGCGGTGAGCTGCGGATGAGCAGCGGACATGACACGGGGATCGCGCGGGTCGCCGGCGGGCCGACGTCCGTCATGGCGGACCTGGACGACCTGGAGCACGCCTGCGTGGGGTTGGAGCAGCTCGAACCGGCGCTGGAGTCCCTCCGACTTCCGCTGCGCGGATGGGCCGAGGAGCTGCCGTCCCACGCCGAGGTCGCGCCGGCGGTCACGGCCGCGGCAGGGCGCCTGCGGGAGCTGGAGGTCAACGCCGTGAAGGTGCAGGAGATCGCCCGGACCACGGCCACCTCGGTGCGGATGTCCGTGGACCGCTACCGGGCGGCCGAACGGGGCGCCCGGCACGCGGTGGAGCGTGTTCAGTACTCGGCGGGGGAGGCTCTCGACCATGTCTGGGAGGAGGGCCAGGACGGCTTCACCGTGGACGAGGCGGAGCGGCTCGTGCGCAACTCCCTCACCTCGGCCGGACAGACAGGCCTGACCACGGCGATCACCGGCGGGCTGTTCGCGGGGGCGTTGCGTGTCCCCGGGGCCAGCCGGTACCGCGACCTGCTGGACTCCCGGGCCGCTGCCCGCGCGGCGAGGGCTGCGGACGCACAGGGCAGGGACACCCGTTCCCGGGGGCAGAGGCTGGCCGCCAAGGGGCGTACACTGGGCGCGAAGTCTCCGCTGAAGGACCCGGCCTCGGTGTTGGCCGGCTGGGTCATGGACGGCCCGGTCGGAGACGCCTACGACGAGGTCGTGAACTGGGAGAACGCGACAGAAGCGCTAACAGCCGGAACAATGGATCAGCCAGTGGACGTCGTGGGAGAGGTCGAACAGGTCCGGGGCGGACCGAGTCGGCTCGACGGCTCTGTCGGCGATCTCATGACCCTGCAGGACCAGGTCTCCGGTGCAGGGCCGGGACGGATCGCCATCACGCAGGTCCGGGCCGCGGACGGCCGGGATACGTACATCGTGGCGATTCCCGGGACGCAGTTCGGCGTGCCGCTGGAGGCGAGGCACCGGGTGGGGTCGGACGGCCTCGAATACATGAACTTCATCGACGGGTGGGGGATCGCGGACGCCGTGGGTCGGAGGTCGGAGCGCACGGGGGCAGCGGTGGCCCAGGCCCTTGCGGAGGCAGGCGTGCCCGACGGCGCCCGCATCGTGCCCGCCGGCCACTCACAGGGCGGACTGCATGCGGTGAACCTGCTGTCCCACGAGAGCCTGGCGGAGCGGTACGAGATGGCCGGTGCCTACACCTATGGCACACCTGCGGCGAACCTGCCGACGCCCGAGGGCACGCCCGTGCTGCACCTGGAGGACGAGCACGACCTGACCGCGGCGGCGGACGGCGGTCCCAACCCGGCCACCGTGGACCGGGTGACCGTGACGCTGTCCTCCACGCCGGCCGTCACCACGGAGGAGTTCCAGCAGTACGTGGAGCATGTCGAGCGAATTCGCACGGATCGGGACCTTGCCTCGGTCCAGGCCGGGTACGAGTCTGTGGAGGGGCTTCCTGCCCATCTGGCAGACGTGCCGGGTCGGCTCATGGAGCACCATCACCTGAGCTCGTACCGCGACCTGGTGGAGGCGCAGGAGGGGCGTGGACCGGCGGCATGGGGTGCGGCGGCGGGCACGGTGGCCACCCTGGGGCGGATGACGCAGGGGCGAGTCGTCGCGCAGAAGACGGTCGTTCTGGGACGCAGAGAACCGCAGATCATGGAACAGGAACGACGCCACCAGCTCCAGCGGTTCCCCTACAGCAGGTGAGTCCTGCCCTCCGGCGTCAGCGCCGCACCTGCCGGTCGCGTGCCGGTGCGATCCGGTTGGTGACCATGGACATCAGCAGTGACACCACGGACACGATCACGGCGGCGAACACGGCGGTGAAGAAGAACCGGTCGATGTGCAGCTGCGCTGGCAGGAAGGAGGACAGCCAGGAGGTCACGGCGAGCATCGCAGCATTGATGATCACGGTGAACAGCCCCAGGGTCAGGCAGGTCAGTGGCAGGGACAGGAATGCGACGATCGGCCGGATCACCGCGTTCACCGCGCCGAAGAGCAGGCCAAGCACGGCGTAGGCGAGGACGGCGTTTGCGGTGGGGGCGTCGAACGGGCGGAGGGTGGCGGTGACGTCCATGCCGTCCAGCAGCCACACGGCCGCCCACAGTGCCACGGCGTTCACCAGCAGGCTCAGGAGGAAGCGGATCATGCCCCCACGGTCCCATGCTCGGATGAACACCGGCTGAGGACAGACGGCGGCGCCGCCACCCGCCGAGGTGACGGCGCCGCCGTCGGGAAGGGCCCGTCAGGGCCACGGCCGGGCAGGTCAGGCGCGGTCCAGCAGGACTCCGGCGAAGAACTCGTTGGCCTTCTGCGGGGCGTCCAGCGGGAGGATCGCGGAGACGTAGTGGTCCGGGCGGACGATCACCACGGCGCCGTCGCGGGAGATGCCGCGGACGTCGAAGATGTCCGGGCCGTGCGAGGGCTGGCAGGTGGCGAAGATGTTGTTCAGGTCGTACAGGCCCAGCGAACCGGAGGTCGGCTTGAACAGGGCCGGCACGTCCGGGTGGGCGAACTCGGCCTGCTTCTGCTGGTAGACCACCTTGATGTCGAACACGGTGTCCTGCGGGGCGCCGGCCGGGGTGCAGCGGTTGCGGAAGGAGTCCGGGTCCTCCTCGATGGCCTTCGCCCAGGCGGCGACCTTCGAGTCCTCGGCGGTCGGGGCGGCGGCGTCGGCGAAGACGTACACGCGCCAGCGGCCGTCGGCCTTGTGCAGGTGGCCCAGGTGCTTGGTGTTGGTGTCGCAGGAGCGCTCCACCAGCTCGGAGCGGAAGCGCTTGCCGATCGGGTAGCCGGTGGCCAGCTCCTGGTTGCCCTCCCAGGCCAGCATGGACGGCTTGTACTCGGTCATGAAGCCAGCCGGGAACTCGGCGGTCTTGGTGTAGAACTCCGCCACCTCGTTCGGATCGCCGAGCTGATCGATCGGCTTCGCCATGAGCGTGGACCACTCCTTGTCGAAGTCGATCAGGTTCTTGGCGATGTCCTTGCGCTCCTCTGAGTAGGTGTCCACCAGCTCGCGCGGGGCCTGGCCGGAGAGGACCTGGCCGAGCTTCCAGGCCAGGTTCCAGCCGTCCTGCATGGACACGTTCATGCCCTGGCCGGCCTTCGCCGAGTGGGTGTGGCAGGCGTCACCGAGCAGGAACACGGTGGGCTCGCCCACGCGCTCGCGGTTGTCGAAGCCGGAGGTCAGGCGGTGGCCGACCTCGTAGATGGAGCTCCAGGCCACGTCCTTCACCTCGAGGGTGTAGGGGTGCAGGATCGCCTGGGCGCGCTTGATGACCTCCTCGAGCGGGGTCTTGCGGATGTCGCCGTTGTCCCCTTCCGGCACCACGCCGAGGTCCACGTACAGGCGGAACAGGTGGCCGCCCTCACGGGGGATCAGCAGGATCGAGCCGTTCGTGGAGTGGATGGCGCACTTGGTGCGGATGTCCGGGAAGTCGGTGACGGCCAGGGTGTCCATCACGCCCCAGGCGTGGTTGGCGGCGTCGCCGGACAGGGAGTGGCCGATTGCCTTGCGCACGCCGGAGCGGGCGCCGTCCGCGCCGACCACGTACTTGCAGCGGACCTGGCGGGTCTCGCCGTCGGCGACCTCGTTGCCCTCGGCGTCGCCGGTGCGGCGCAGCGTCACGGTCACCGGGTACTCGCCCTCCCCGGAGTCGTCCAGAGCCTCGAAGGCCCAGCCGAAGTCCGGCTCCATGCGGGTGGGGGCGTTCCTCATGTACTCCGCGTAGTAGTCCAGGATGCGCGCCTGGTTCACGATCAGGTGCGGGAACTCGGACACGCCCTCGGCGTCGTCCTCGGCGAGCGAGGTGCGCACGATGTTCTCCGGGTTCTCCGGATCCGGATTCCAGAAGGCCATGTAGGTGAGGTCGAAGGCCTCGTCGATGATCTCGTTGGCGAAGCCGAACGCCTGGAAGGTCTCCACGGAGCGGGCCTGGATGCCGTCGGCCTGGCCGATCTCCAGGCGGTGCGGGCGGCGGTCCACGATCCGGGTGGTCACCTCCGGGAACATCGCCAGCTGCGCGGCGGTGATCATGCCGGCCGGGCCGGCGCCCACGATCAGCACGTCCATCGTGTCCGGCAGCTCCACCGGGCGGTCCAGGCCGACGCCGGCGGCGGCGTGCTGGCGTGGGTTCGTGGAGACATAGCCGTTGTGGTGGAAGAGCATCCGTGGTCCTTTCGCGCGGGCCCGCGGGGAGTCGGGGGCACCTCGGTGGTGTTCTCTGCGCAGTGTTCGCATATAGAACACACTGTTCTCATAGAGAACGTTTTGTGTCAGACTGTACGGCAGACGTGAGCCGCTTCACAAGGGTTTCGAGGAGGAAAACGGCCCATGGCACCCCGCAATGCCACGACGACGGCGCCCGCCCCCGGCGCGCGCGGCGCCTCCTCGTCCGCGACCTCGTCCGCCTCCTCCCAGACGCTCGACCGCGGCATCCGGGTGCTCGAGATCGTCACGGACGCCCACCGGCCGCCGAGCATCGCCGAGATCGCCGCCGAGCTCGGCGTGCACCGCTCGATCGTGTACCGGATCCTGCGCACGCTCGAGGACCACGGCCTCGTCCGCAGGGACGCCGCCGGCCGCGTCCACGGTGCCCCCGGCCTGGCCGTGCTGGCCCGCCGGGTGGAGCAGGACCTGCAGGCCGCCGCCCTGCCGGAGCTGTCCGCGATTTCCGCGGACCTGGGCATGAGTGCCTTCGTGGCCGTGTGGGACGGGCAAGACTGCACCACCCTGGTCACCGTGGAGCCGCCGCGCGGAAACCTCGTCACCCAACGTCCCGGCACCCGCCACCCGCTCGGCCGCGGCGCCCCGGGGCTGGCCATCGCCGCGGACCTCGGTGCGGACGAGCTCGCCGCCGCCGCGGAGGCCGGCCTCGTGGAGGGGCCGGAGCGCCCGGAGGTCGCAGTCGCCCGCGCGGCCGGACATGCCGTGAGCCGGAACGAGGTCATCGCCGGAGTCTCCTCCGTGGCCGTCCCGCTGCGGGTGCGCGGCCAGCTGCCCGCCGCGCTCGCAGTGGTCTACGCCACCCGCCACGAGGACACGGACGCGATCGCCGGCCGGCTGGCCGCCGGTGCCGAGGCGATCGCCGCCGCCCTCGGCGAGGAGCTCCTCGGACGGCAGTGAGGTGCGGGCAGGGCGACGGTGGGGCGACGGCGAGGCGCAGACGAACTGTCACCACAGACCGGCCGCCGCTGACGGAATGAGCGCAATCGGCGACTCTCGGCAGACAGGCAGGTGCCGTCGTCGTAGTCTTCTGCCCATGAGTGAGACCCCGAAGCCGAGCACGACCGTCGTCCACCCCAACCCGGTGATCGACCTGCTTCCGCCCTACGCCGCCGGCAAGCCGCCGGCGGTGGTCGAGGGCCTGACGCCGTACAAGCTGTCCTCGAACGAGAACCCGTTCGCCCCGGTGTCGTCCGTGCTGGACACCGTCACCTCCTTCGTGACCGGTGCGCCGGACGAGACCAGCCCGCTGTGCCGCTACCCGGACCCGCTGTCCACCGCGCTGCGCACCCGCCTGGCCGAGCACCACGACGTCTCCGCGGAGGACATCGTCACCGGCGCCGGCTCCCTCGGCGCCCTGACCCAGATCATCACCGCCTTCGCCGGCCCGCACGACGACGGCCACCGCGACGAGGTCATCTTCGCCTGGCGCTCCTTTGAGGCCTACCCGATCGTGGTGCGCTCCGCCGGCGCCAAGGACGTGGGCGTCCCGCTCACTGCGGACCACCGCCACGACCTGACCGCCATGCTGGACGCGATCACCGAGCACACCCGCGTGATCCTGCTCTGCACTCCGAACAACCCGACCGGCCCGGTGCTCACCACCGCCGAGGTTGAGGACTTCCTGGCGAAAGTGCCGGAGCACATCCTCGTGGTCATCGACGAGGCCTACGTGGAGTTCGTCCGCCACGAGGGCGCCGTGCAGGGCATCGAGATGTACCGCAAGCACCCGAACGTGGCCGTGCTGCGCACCTTCTCCAAGGCCCACGGCCTGGCCAACCTGCGCGTCGGCTACTCGATCGCGCAGCCGGAGATCACCCGCCACCTGCGCGTGGTCGCCACGCCGTTCGCCGTGTCCACCGTGGCTGAGCGCGCCGCGATCGCCTCCTTGGACACCCTGGACGAGGTCACCGAGCGCGTCCAGAAGGTCGTGGACGAGCGCGAGCGCGTGGTCGCCGCCCTCACCGAGTCCGGCTGGGACATCCCGGAGACCCACGCCAACTTCGTGTGGCTGCCCCTGGGTGACGAGGCCGCGGACTTCGCCGCCGAGGCCGGCAAGCGCGCCCTGTCCGTCCGTGCCTTCGCCGGGGAGGGCGTGCGCGTGTCCATCGGCGAGGTCGAGGCCAACGATCGCTTCATCGAGCTCGCCCGCGACTACCGGAACGGCTGAGCGCGGGGAGCCCGAGCGGCGCGTCCGCCCAGGCCGGATTGCGCCGAGCCAGAGGGAATGGCTGCTTGACGCGGGGGTGACGTGGCCGATTGTTCTGGCTCGCCGAACCAGAGGGTGTGGTTCACCGGGCCAGAGAGAGTGGCTGCTTCAGGCACCCGCGAACCAGCCGAACCTTCTGGCTCGGCGCAGGGCGGGGTGCTTCTCTAGGCTGGAGCCATGACTGACGCGACCAGCCCCGCAGAGATCCACGTCGGCCCGGAAGCGGACATCCCCGTCGGTGAGGCCAAGATCCTGCCCATGGGCGAGACCGGGCACTGGGACGACATCGCCGTGTTCCACACCGAGGACGGCGGCTTCCACGCGATCGACGACTCCTGCACCCACGGGGACATCTCCCTGGCCGAGGGTGAGCTTGAGGGTCTGGAGATCGAGTGCTGGCTGCACGGCTCCCGCTTCTGCCTCACCGACGGCAAGCCGCAGTGCCTGCCCGCCACGGATCCGGTCGGCGTGCACCGGGTCGAGGTCCGGGACGGCGAGGTCTACCTGACCGTCGTTGACCGCAAGGACAAGGCCTGACGCCGAGCACCTGACCGCGTGTGGCGACGCCGCCGCGAGCCGAGGGCCCGCCTGCTCCGAGAGGGAGTGGGCGGGCCCTTCGGTGTGTCCAGCCCTTCACGCGCAGGTCACCCGCGGTGAAGCGTCCGGTCACCGTGGCGGCATGTGCCGGTCACCGGCCGGTGAGAGCCTGGTCGACGGCACGGGGCCGCCCGTGCCGGGTGCGCGCGGATCCGTCCGGGCGCACCCTGTCCCGAGTCAAGGAGCCGAGCATGTCCGTGCACCGCCGTCCCACGTCCCGCACCGGCCGCCGCGCCACCGGCGCCCTGGCCGCCGCCGCCTTCACCTTGACGTTGCTGTCCCCGGCCGCGCAGGCCGCGGCGGAGCACGCCCCCGCCGCGGCCGAGCGTCACGGCCTCACCGGTACCGTCTCCGCGCCCTCTGCGCAGGCCGTCGAGTCCTCCGCCCCCGAGATGATCGGCCACCGCGGTGCCGCGGGAGTCGCCCCGGAGAACACCGTGGCGGCCTTCAGCGAGGCGGTCCGCTCGGGTGCGTCCTTCTTCGAGATCGACGTGCAGCTCTCGACTGACGGCGTCCCCTTCCTCTTCCACGACTCCACGCCGGCCCGTACCACGAACGTCGCCGAGGTGTTCCCCGGCCGCGAGCACGACCCGATCACCAGCTTCACCTGGGCCGAGCTCCAGCAGCTCGAGGTCGGCTCCGCCTATGCCGAGCGCTACGCCGGCGAGCGGATCCCGCACCTGCACGACGCCGCCCGGGCCGCCACTCCGCGTACCGGTGTGTTCATCGAGATCAAGAGCCCGCAGAACTCGCCCGGCGTCGAGGCCGTCGTGGCCGAGGCCCTCGCCTCGGTGCCCGAGTGGCAGCGCCTCGTGGACCGGGACAGGGTGGAGGTCATCGGCTTCGACGCCGAGTCCAACCGTCGCTTCGCGGCCCTGGCACCGGAGATCCCGCTGCAGCAGCTGGCCGGCACCGTGCCGGACGCGGCCGCCCTGGAGGCGGTGGCCGCGTACGCGGACGGCTTCAGCACGAACTACCGCAACCTGGACGCGGACGGGGTGCAGCGCATCCATGACGCCGGTCTGGAGGCGGCCGTCTACACCGTGAACTCCGTGGAGGCCTACGAGCAGGTCGCGGCGCTCGGCGTGGACCGGGTGACCGGCGACTTCCCCCGCGAGCTCGTCCGTCACGCCAAGGGGGTCAAGCCGTTCCCGCAGGCGCAGGGCGTACGGATCCTGGACTCAGTCAACGACGTCCCCGGTGCGGACCTGCAGCCGGAGACCGGTGAGCACGTGGTGCTGGTCAACGACGGCCCGGCGCGGGTGGACGTCTCCGGCTACGTCCTGCGGGACGCCGCCTACAACGTCCTGACCGTCGGCGAGGGCTACATCCTCGAACCGGGCCAGACCCTGCGGGTCTACACCGGTCCCGGCACCGACACCAGGGACGCCTACTACAACCAGGGCACCTCGAACGTGCTGAACAACGGCGGCGACTCCGTCGGCCTGTTCACCCCCACGGGTCGTCTGCTGGACACCTTCGCGAACTGATGCGCCCCACCACGAAGGGCCCGCCTGCTCTACGTGGAGCGGCGGGCCCTTCGGTGTGTGGAGCAGTGGCGCAGAAGCGGACGGCCGCCTCCGCCTGCCGGCTCACGTCCCGCAGTAGGTCACATAGCGTCCCGACGACGGCGGGGCCGGTTCCGCGTACCTCTCCCGTCCGCCTCGGGGCGCGTAGGGGTCCTGCACCTGGGCCAGCAGGTCCTCAAAGGGCTGCAGGTCCCCGGCCTCGGCGGCGGCCAGCGCCTCCTCCACCAGGTGGTTGCGGGCAATCACCACGGGGTTGGTGCGGCGCAGCAGGGCGGGGTCGGGGGAGTGGGCGAGCCAGTCGGCACCCCAGTCTCGCAGCGGCTCGGGGAGGAGCGAGGCGTCCTGCGCCTCGGCCACGTCCGCCAGCGACGCCCAGAAGGACGTCCAGTCCACGCGGTGCTCGGCCAGCAGTGCGAACAGTGGGTCGGTGAGGGCGGTGACGGTGCCGTGCCCGCCCGGGGACAGGCCCAGCTTCGCGGCCAGGCCCTGCCGCCAGGCGGTGGTGTGGTGCGCCCGGAACTCGTCCAGCACACGTTCGGCGGCGGCCACGGCACGCTGCGGATCCTCGTCGATCAGCGGGAGCAGCGCCTCGGCGAGGCGGGCGAGGTTCCACCGTGCGATCGCCGGCTGGTTGCCGTAGGCGTAGCGCCCCTGGTGGTCGATCGAGGAGAAGACGGTTTCCGGGTCAAAGGCTTCCATGAAGGCGCACGGGCCGAAGTCGATCGCCTCGCCGGACAGGGTCATGTTGTCTGTGTTCATCACCCCGTGCACGAAGCCCAGCAGCATCCACTGCGCCACCAGCTCCGCCTGGACGCGGGCGACGGCGCGCAGCAGGTCCAGGGCAGGGACGTCCGTGCGCTCGGCGTCCGGATGGTGGCGGTCCAGGGCGTGCCGCACCAGACGGGGCAGCAGGGTCTCCGGGTGGAGGTTGTCTTCGCGGTCCGGGGCACCGGCGGTCTCGTGCTGGGCGGCCAGCGCCGCGGCGTACTGGACGGTGCCCACGCGCAGGTGAGAGGCGGCGGTGCGGGCGAGCACTGCACCGGGGTGCAGCTCCTCGCGGGTGACCTGCCGGCCGGTGGTCACGACGGCGAGGGCCCGGGTGGTCGGGACGCCGAGGGCATGCAGGGAGGCCGAGACGAGGACCTCGCGGAGCATCGGGCCGAGCGCGGCCAGGCCGTCCGAGCCGGGGCGGGAGAACGGAGTGCGCCCCGAGCCTTTGAGATGCAGGTCGATCAGGGACGGCAGGGGCGGAGCGGCAGGAGCGGGGTGGTCGGCGACGGACCCGACGTTCTCCCGATCGGAAGCGGCGCTGGTCTCGACGTTCTCCCGAACGGCAGCGTCCGGTGGGGCGGGGAGCTCACCGAGGAGCAGGGCGCGGCCGTCACCGAGCACCGGGGAGTAGTGCCCGAACTGGTGCCCCGCGTAAGCCTGGGCGACGGGACCGGGCGCCGGGCCCTCGCCGACCAGCAGCCGTATGCCCTCCGCGGAGCGCAGCCACGCGGGGTCCAGGCCGAGCTCCGCGGCCAGCTCGTCGTCCACGAACACCGCCTCGGCGCCCGGGGCAGGCTGCCCCTGCCAGGGCACGGAGAGCTCGGGGAAGGCTTCGGCGAACACCGAGGTGAGACGCACGGGGGAGACGGGAGAGCCGTCGTCGGGAAGGGCGGGGCCGGAGGCGGAACGATGAGCCATCCGCCCAGCGTACGGGCGGGCCCGGGGAGGGCGTCAGTAGCTGGCGCGCTCGCCGCCGGCCTCGCCCTCGGCGGCCGGACACCAGGTGTCCGCCAGGGCCTCGGTGCCGCGGGCGAGGATCGCCACGTCCGCTCCGACGTTCACATAGTCCGCGCCGGCGGCGGCGTAGGCCTCCGCCTGGGCCTGCACGAACGCGTTGACGCCCACGATCTTGCCTGCGGCCTTCACAGCCGCGATGGTCTGCTCCACCGCGGCCACCACGTCCGGGTGGGACTGCTGGCCGAGCAGGCCCATGGACGCGGACAGGTCCGAGGGGCCGATGAAGACGCCGTCCACGCCGTCGGTGGCGGCGATCTCGGCGGCGTTCTCCACGCCTGCGGCGGTCTCGATCTGCACCATGACGCCCACCTGGTCGTCGGCGTCCGCCAGGTATCCGCCGATGCGGTTCCAGCGTCCGGACCGGGCCAGCGCCGAACCGACGCCGCGGATGCCGGGGCGCTCGCCCTCCGCGCCCGGGTAGCGGGCGGCGGCCACGGCGGCGGCGGCCATCTGGGCGTCGTCCACCATCGGGACGATCAGCGTCTGCGCGCCCAGGTCCAGGAACTGCTTGATGAGCACCGGGTCCAGGGCGGGCACGCGCACCATGGTGGGCACCCGGTAGCCGGCGATCGTGCGCAGCTGGCCCAGGATGTCCGCGAGGGTCAGCGGGGCGTGCTCGGCGTCGATCAGCAGGTAGTCCATGCCGGCGCCGGCGCAGATCTCCGCGGTGGTGGAGTCGCCGGAGCACAGGAACATGCCGGCGGCGGGACGGCCGCCGCGGGCGGACACCGCGTCCTGGGTGAAGAGGTCCCGGAACAGGGGCTGGGCGTTGTCAATCACGGGCATGGTGGTGCTCTCTCTCACTCGAAGCGGCAGGTGACGGTGCCGAGCGGGCCGTAGTCCGCGTACACGGTGTCGCCCTCGTAGACCCACATCGGGCGGGTGAAGGAGCCGGCCAGGATGATCTCGCCGGCCTCCAGCGCGTCGTCGTGCCCGGCGATGCGGTTGGCGAGCCAGTGCACGCCGTTGGCCGGGTGGTTCAGCACGCCCGCGGCCACGCCGGTCTCAATGATCTCCTGGTTGCGGGAGAGGATGCCGCTGACCCACCGCAGGTCCACCTCGTCCGTCTTCACCGGGCGGCCGCCGACCACCATGGAGCCCAGGGCGGCATTGTCCGAGATCGTGTCCGTGATGGTGCGCCCGGCCATCTCGATGCGCGAGTCCAGCACCTCCAGCGCCGGCACCACATACTCGGTGGCGCGCAGCACGTCGATCAGGTTCAGGCCCGGGCCGCGCAGCTCGTCCTTGAGCACGAACGCCAGCTCCATCTCGATGCGCGGGTGCGTGTACGTCTTCCACTCGTACACGTGGCCGGACTCGAAGACCTGGTCGTCGAAGATGACGCCGTAGTCCGGCTCGTCGATGCCCGTGGCATCCTGCATGGCCTTCGACGTCAGGCCGATCTTGTGACCCACCTTCCGGCGGCCGGCCTGAACCTGGCGATCGGCCCAGATGCGCTGGACGGCGTAGGAGTCCTCGATCTGCATCTCCGGGTAGCGGGCGGTCAGCAGCGGGACCGGCCTGCGGTCGATGCCGGCCCGGTGCAGCTCGTCGGCGATCTTCACGTGCGTCTCGTGGTTCAGCATGGCGCTCCTTGCGGCGGGGAGGGATGAGTGGCTCTGGGATGAATCGTATACGTTCTGCGGGGTCATGTTCGTGACGTGGCTCACAGCCGCTGGCATGCTGGGGGCAAGACCCACGACGACGGCCGCTTCGCCGGCCCTTCCGTGCACTGGTCCCCGTTTGTTGGACTGGTAATCAGAGCGTAAGCGCCCCGTCTTTCTCGAGGGCCTGTTCCCGATACTTCATCGGGGTCAGGCCCTCGAGTCGTTGCTGGATCCGGTGATGGTTGTACCACTGGATGTAGGACTCCAAGGCCTGGGTCATCTCGGCCACCGTGGCCGGATACCGGTCCAGGAAGGCCTCGGCCTTCAGGTGCGAGAAGAAGTTCTCGGCCACCGCGTTGTCATGACAGTTCCCACGACGAGACATCGACTGGATCCCGTCATGGTCCTGGATGATCTGCCTCCACGAGGCGTGCTGGTACTGGAAGCCCTGATCGGAATGCACCATCACCCCTGCAGGGGCTCCGGCCCGGCAGAAGGCCTGCTCCAGCGAAGCGTTCGTGAACGAGGTCGTGGGACGGGTTCCGATCTGGTGACCGATCACCGCGTGATCGAACAGATCGATCACCGGAGACAAATACACCCGCTGCCCGGCCACGGCGAACTCGGTGATGTCCGTGACCCACTTCTGGTTCGGTCCCTCGGCCTGGAACCGTCGTTGAAGCCCGTTCGGAGCGATCCTGCCCTCGGCTCCTGCCGTGTAGCGGCGCCGGCGTCGGCGGCGTACCTGGCAGACCAGCCCGAGCTGGCGCATCAGGGCCAGCACGGTCTTTTTCGCCACATGCAGGCCCTCACTGGTCAGGACCATGTGCACCCGCCGGTGCCCGTACCGGCGGCCGTGCTCGGCCACGATCTGACGGATCCGCACCTTCAGGTCCGCGTACCGGTCCTCCCGGCTGGCCACCAGCACCTGGTGGAAGTACGTCGAGCGGGCCAGGCACGCGATCTGCAGCAGCACCCTGAGCGGGAACCGTGCCCTGAGACTGGTCACTGCAGCTGCTCTCACCGCAGTCCTTGCTGTCTCAAGGCCTTGAGTTTTTCCAGGTAGGCGACCTTGGCGCGCAGATACTCGTTCTCCCGTTCCAGGTCCGCTACCCGGTCGGCACCAGGTGCCGGGGCCGGCTTGCGTCCGGGCTTCTTCGAGTGCAGGCCCTGCTCACCTTGTTCCCGGTAGGCCTGGGCCCACCGCTGGACCAGTCGTGGAGTCGAGACCTGGTACTCGGCCGCCAACGCGTTGGCGGTCTCTCCCTCCAGGTACCTCCGGGCGATCAGCAGCTTCGTATCGAACGAGTACGTCTTCTTCGATGGGTTGGCCACAAGAGCTAGCTTCCCATGCAGGCGCCACCGGTACTCCAGGCGTTCCACCGACCACACCGGCAGACCCAACCGGTGCGCGACGACCTTGTGGCGATGACCTTTCTCGAACAGGTCGATGGCCTGTTCTCGTTGTTCTTGTGTGAGTTTCGATGGTGCTGACACAGCACTGCTCCCCGGGTGAGTCGGACTTGAATAGGAGTCCAACTTCCGGGGAGCAGTGCACCGGCCCGCCGGGGCGGGCCGTCGTCGTCAGGCCGTCGCCCGAGAGCGTGGAGGCCCTGCCGTGACCGCTGCCGAGACACCCCTTCGCCCGCTCGAGGGCGTGACCGTCCTGTCCCTCGCCGTGAACCTGCCCGGCCCGTGGGCCGCCTGGCGGCTGCGGCAGTGGGGCGCCCACGTGATCAAGGTCGAGGTGCCCGGAGGGGACATGATGTCCCGCATCTCCACGCTGATCTACGAGCGGTTCTCCGACGGCATGGAGATCGTGGAGGTCAACCTCAAGAACAGGGCCGGCCGGGTGCAGCTGGCGAAGCTGGCCGACCAGGTCGAGGTTCTCGTGACGTCCATGCGCCCGTCCGCGGCCGAGCGGCTGGGCCTGCCCGAGCTGGCGGATCGCATGTCCCTGGCCTGGGTGGAGGTGGTCGGCTCGGAGGAGGACCCGGAGGATCCCGGGCACGACCTGACCTACCAGGCCGCCAACGGGACGATCGGCGCCGGTGGGGGCGACGGTGGGTCCGAGCCGCGCCTGCCGGCCGTGCTGCTGGCGGACGTGATGGGCGGCGAGCGCGCCGCGGGCCAGGCGTTGGCCGCCCTGCTGCAGCGGCGAGCCAACGTAGCCGCCGGCCGGGGCGGCGCCGTGCGGGTGAAGGTGTCCCTCGAACAGGCCGTGCGCGACGCTGCCGCCACCCGACGCCGAGCCAGAGGATGTGGTCGGTTCACGGGGGCCTGAGGCAGCCAATTCCTCTGGTTCGGCGCAGGCGGGCAGGCAGTTCTTCTGGTTCGGCTCGGCGTGGTGTGGTCTCGAGGCGCGGACCTCAGGGAAGGGAGGGGCTCAGAGCTGGTTGCCGAGCTTGTACTCGCCCTTCTTCCAGTCCGGCATCTCCTTCTCGTCGTCCTCACGGGTGTAGGAGAAGCCGTCGGCGCCGATGGTCACGGCCATCTCGGAGTCGTCGGTGCGGGCCACGACCTCCTTGACGTTGCCGTCGAGGTCCAGCACGAGCGAGGCGTCGGTGTACCAGGACGGGACGACCGGGGTGCCCCACCAGTCGCGGCGCTGGTTGTCATGCACGTCCCAGGTGACCACCGGGTTGTCCGGGTCGCCGGTGTAGTAGTCCTGCGTGTAGATCTCCACGCGGTGGCCGTCAGGGTCGCGCAGGTACAGGTAGAACGCGTTGGACACGCCGTGGCGGCCCGGGCCGCGCTCGATCGCGTCGGACATGCGCAGCGAGCCGAGCTTGTCGCAGATCGCGAGGATGTTGTGCTTCTCGTGCGTGGCGAAGGCGACGTGGTGCATGCGCGGGCCGTCGCCGCCGGTCATGGCGGTGTCGTGCACGGTCGGCTTGCGGCGCATCCAGGCGGCGTAGACGGTGCCGTTCTCGTCCTGGATGTCCTCGGTGACGCGGAAGCCCAGGTCCTGCATGTAGCGGGCGGCACGCGGCACGTCCGGGGTCACCTGGTTGAAGTGGTCCAGGCGCACCAGGGCACCCGGGGTGTAGAGGTCGTAGCGCCAGGCCAGGCGCTCCACGTGCTCCACCTCGTACAAGAACTCGTAGGGGAAGCCCAGCGGGTCCTCGACGCGCACGGAGTCGCCGATGCCCTTCACGAAGCCGTCCTTCTTCCGCTCGACGCGGCAGCCGAGCTCCTCGTAAAAGGCGACGGCGCGGTCCAGGTCCTCCGGGGTGCGCACGCGGTAGGAGAACGCGGCCACGGCGGCGGTGTCGCCCTTGCGGAGCACCAGATTGTGGTGGATGAACTCCTCCATGGAGCGCAGGTAGACGGTGTTCTCGTCCTCCTCGGTCACCACCAGGTCCAGGACGTCCACGTAGAACCGGCGGGAGGCGGCCAGGTCCGTCACCACGAGCTCCATGGAG
Organism: Micrococcus luteus; assembly: GCA_047414615.1. Lineage (GTDB taxonomy): Bacteria > Actinomycetota > Actinomycetes > Actinomycetales > Micrococcaceae > Micrococcus > Micrococcus luteus_B. The sequence goes on along the minus strand of CP179711.1, from coordinate 1,827,897 downwards.
GCGCAGCGCAGCACGTCCGGAGCCGGGGACTTCGGAGTGGGGATCGGGTTGGCGGTCTTCACCGGGCCCTCCTGGCCCACGTAGAAGCCGGACGAGGTCTTGGTGCGGCCCTCGTAGTTGCTCATGGTGTCTCCTGACTGTGCGGGGTAAGCCCCGGTGCGGCTGTGGCCCGGAGCACGTGCGCCGACTTGATCGTATACGATCCGTGCGGCCGTGGGAAGAGACGGCGGGGAAGCGCCCGGCACAGGGCCGGAACAGGCGTCAGGACGACGACGGACGGTCGCCGTGGCCGCGCATCGTCACCGCTCAGTCCCGCGGCGGCTGCACGGCCCCGACGAACATCCCGGGCTTCGCCGGCGGCGCTCCCAGCGGTTCGCGCGCGGTGGAGGCACGGAACCAGAGCAGCGAGAGGGCCAGGGCCGCCAGGCCGGTGCCGCCGAACAGTCCACAGACCAGCACCACGGTGTCCCGGGACAGGCCTGCGTCGACGATGAGGAAGAAGCCGCCGATCAGCCCGCCCAGGAAGGTGACCAGGAACAGCGGCAGGCCCACCAGCAGGCCGGCGAGCAGCCTGCCGGGCTGGGCGGTGCGGCGCAGCATGAACAGGGCGGAGGCCGTGGGCCAGCCGAGCATGCCCAGGGCGTGGAGCATGAACACGCCCCACGCCGTCGGGTCCACGTCCATCAGTGCCAGCACCGACCCGGGCTCGTGCTGGTCCGTCCCGATCAGCGAGAGCGGCCGGACCAGCAGGGCCAGGCAGACGATCCCCACCGCCTGGGTCAGCAGGAGCAGGGGGATGAATCGGGGGCTCTGCGGGATGTAGTCGTCAGGGGCGCCGGTGGCCCGGTGGTAGAGCGGGAAGAACCCCTGCAGCATCGCCCAGGCGTAGAGCACGAAGCCCGGCTCCACGGTGCTGCCGTTGTCCGTCCGGAAGAGCCCGGTGGCGGCCAGCAGGATGGCGAGTGCCAGCAGTGCGTAGTTCACCAGCCACAGCGCCGTGGTCTTCACCGCGGCCCGTGGCCAGGAGAACTCTCCGGGCGGGGTGAACTCGGGCGTGCGCGTCGGTACGGCCATGGGGTTCCTCCTGGGGTGGTCCGTCAGCCCATCCTGCGGAGTGCGGCAGGGGCGGGCAACCCCGAGGCTCACGCGGTGCCGGGCGCCCACCAGGCGTCACGGACCACCGGCAGACCCACATCGTGAAGGCCAGCGACCAAGGCGTCGTACTCCCGGGTCAGGGACTCACGCAGGTCTGCCGGCCAGGTTTCCGGCGGACGTCCCTCCCCGTACGCGGAGTAGTCGAAGGCGACCCCCATGCGGTCGTCCCAGGCCTCGATCCGTGTCTGGAGGGCGCGAGGGACCGCCGCTGCGAGCCGGGTGGCGTGGGTGGGGGTGTCGTCGTCCGTGTCCTGCACGTCGAGGAAGTGCTCGCCGCCGTGGCGGTAGGTGAAGAGCACCCGGCCGGGCTCGTGATGGTCCATGGGGATCATCGTGCCATCGCGGGAGGAGGGCGACGGCGGCACCCACCTCGGGGAGGTGGGTGCCGTCGTCGGGATGGTCGGGTCCGGCTGTCCCGCACCGAACCAGAAGGTTCGGCCCCTTCAGGCACGCCTGAAGCAGCCGAAGTCTCTGGCTCGGCGCCGGGGTGGGACGGTCAGGCCGACTGGGCCTGGCTCACGTGCCCTGCTTGCCGAACACCGGGTTGTGGACCTCGCCGAGGTTGATGTGCACGGCCTGCTGATCGGTGTAGAAGTCGATCGAGCGGTAGCCGCCCTCGTGGCCCAGGCCGGAGGCCTTCACGCCGCCGAACGGGGTGCGCAGGTCCCGCACGTTGTTCGAGTTCAGCCACACCATGCCGGCCTCCACGTTCTGCGCGAAGTTGTGGGCGCGCTTGAGGTCGTTGGTCCAGATGTAGGCGGCCAGGCCGTACTTGGTGTTGTTGGCCAGCTCCAGGGCCTCTTCTTCCGTGTCGAAGGGGGTGATGGCCACCACCGGGCCGAAGATCTCCTCCTGGAAGATCCGGGCGTCCGGGGCCACGTCCGCGAACACGGTGGGCTGCACGAAGTTGCCCTCCGGGAAGCCCTCCGGGCGGCCGCCGCCGGCCACCAGACGGGCCTCGGACTTGCCGATCTCCACATAGGACATGACCTTCTCGAAGTGCTCGGGGTGCACGATCGCGCCGACCTCGGTGGTGTCGTCGTTCGGCAGGCCGACCTTCACGTTGGAGGCCTGGGCGGCGTAGCGCTCCACGAACTCGTCGTAGATCGAGCGCTGGACCAGGATACGGGAGCCGGCGGTGCAGCGCTCGCCGTTCAGGGAGAACACGCCGAAGATGGTCGCGTCGATCGCGGTCTCCAGGTCCGCGTCCTCGAAGACCACGGCCGGGGACTTGCCGCCGAGCTCCATGGACAGGCCCTTCAGGTGCGGGGCGGCGTTGCCGAAGATGATCTGGCCGGTGCGGGACTCGCCGGTGAAGGAGATCAGCGGCACGTCCGGGTGCTTGACCAGTGGATCGCCGGCGAAGCCCTCCTCACCGAAGCCGTGCACCATGTTGAACACGCCCTTCGGCAGGCCGGCCTCCTCGAAGATCCCGCCCCACAGGGAGGCTGAGAGCGGGGTGAACTCGGCGGGCTTGAGCACCACCGAGTTGCCGGTGGCGATGGCCGGGGCCAGCTTCCAGGACTCCAGCATGAACGGGGTGTTCCACGGGGTGATCAGGCCGGCGACGCCGATCGGCTTGCGGTTCACGTAGTTGGCCTGGCGGCCCGGGACCTTGAAGGCGTCGTCGTGCTGGGCCACGATCAGGTCCGCGAAGAAGCGGAAGTTCTCCGCGGCGCGGGCGGCCTGGCCCTTGGCCTGCTTGATCGGCAGGCCGGTGTCGAAGCACTCCATGGCGGCCAGCTGGTCGCCGCGGGTCTCCATGATGTCCGCAATCCTGTGCAGCACGCGCGAGCGCTGGCGCGGCAAGGCCTGGGACCACTCGCCGGACTCGAACGCCTGCTTCGCGGCGGCCACGGCGCGGTCGATGTCCGCGGACTTGCCGGAGGCGGCCTTCAGGTACGGCTCGTTGGTCACCGGGTCGAGCACGTCGAAGGTGTCGCCGTCGATCGAGTCGACGAACTCGCCGTCGATGTAGTGGCGCAGGACGTCCGGCAGGCCCTCGGGCTTGCGGGCCTCGATGCTGGTCTTCTCGGTCATGGTGTCTCCTTCGCTCCAGTGCTTCGGATGGGGTCGGTGGTTCGGGTGGTCTGGGGGCGTGACGGGGCACCGGCTCGGGGTCGGCGGCGCCGGGGTCTCACGCCGACTGCTCGGCGGCGTGCTCCAGGTAGGCGTGCAGGGTGTTCAGCCGGTGCGCGCGGGCCGCGGCCTCGATCTCCTCGAAGCCCGCCCCGTCCTCGATCAGCCGCAGCAGGCGCTCGTGTTCCTCCACGGAGGCGTCCGCGCGGCCGGGGACGTACGCGAACGTGGAGGAGCGCAGCGCGGCCAGGCGGTTCCAGCCGCGGTGCACCAGGTCGTGGATGTGCTCGTTCTGGTGGTGCTCGAACAGGATCGAGTGGAAGTTCCGGTTGAGCTCGGTGAACGCCACCGGGTCCCACGCCTCCTCCGACTCGGTGAGCTCACGCATGGCCTCGTTCACCTCGCGGGCGGCCGCGAGGTCCTCGGCCGTCACGTGCGGGGCGCACTGGGCGGTGGAGAAGCCCTCCACCAGCGCCAGCGTCTCCATGGTGTGGCGGTACTCGACCGGGTCGATGCCCACCACGGTCGCGCCCACGTTGCGCTCGTACGCCACCAGGTTCTCGGACTGCAGGCGGCGGATGGCCTCCCGCACGGGCACCACGGACATGCCCAGTTCCGCGGCGATCTGTGACAGCACCAGCCGGTCGCCCGGCTCGTGGCGCTGGTCCCGGATCCCCTCGAGGATGGCCTGGTAGGCGCGGTCGGCCTTGGAGCCGGCGGTCCCGACGACGGCCCGTCCCGGCTGTCTCGACCCTCGGCTCTGTGCGGCCTCGCCTCGGCGGGTGTCCGTGCTGCCCATGCTCAGGCGTCGTCCTCCGGGGCCGGGGCGTCCGGCAGGGTCTTGCGGTACTCGGCGAACGTGGCCTTCCACTCGGCGTTCGGGGGGAACATCCCGTCCACCGGGTAGCCGGCCTTGACCTGTTCGTACGCCCAGGCGTCCTGGAGCTCCTGCTCGTAGGCGTCGTCCACGACCTCCTGGAGCAGGGACGGCGGGATGACCACCACGCCGTCGTCGTCGCCGACGATGATGTCGCCGGGCTGCACGGTGGTGCCGCCGCAGGCGATGGTGCCGCCGACCTCCCACGGGATGTGACGGCGGCCCAGCACGGCCGGGTGCGTGGCGCCGGCGTAGACCTGGAGGCCGACCTCGGCCACCGCGGCGGAGTCGCGGATGCCGCCGTCCGTGATCACGGCGTTCGCGCCGTTCACCTGGGCGCGCAGGGCGAGGACATCGCCAAGGGTGCCGGTGCCGTGCTCGCCACGGGCCTCCATGACCACCACGTCGTCCGGCTGCACCGAGTCCATGGCGCGCTTCTGGGCGTTGAAGCCGCCGCCGAACTCCTTGAACAGGTCCTCGCGCTTGGGGACGTAGCGCAGGGTCTTGGCGTAGCCGAGGACGCGCCGGCCCTGGTGGATCGGGCGTGGGCCGTCGATGGTGGCGTTCTGAATGCCGCGCTTCTGCAGCTGGGCGGTCAAGGTGGCCACGGCGGTGGCCTCGATCTTGGCGCGCAGCTGCGGGGTCAGCAGGGTGCGGTCCGGCTGTGGGGCCGAGGGGACCCAATGGCCGTTCTCGTCCACCGCCGAGGAGGCGGCCGGCGAGGCGGAGCCGGCGGCAGCGCCGTCGTCGGACCCCTCCGCGCCGGCGGCCTCAGTGCCGGCTGGCAGGAGGCCTGCGGCCGCGCGTGACCCCCAGGCCTCCTCGCGCTGGGTGTCGTCCACCTGCGGGCCGTGGCCGAACGGGGCCATCGGGCGGTCGGACTCCACGACCTTGGTCACCAGGCGGCCCGTGGACGGGGCACCCGGGGCGGTCGGGGCGTCCACCTCGACCTCCACGACGTCGCCGGGCTGGGCCACGGACGAGCCGGCCGGGGTGCCGGTGAGGATGACGTCGCCCTCCTCGAGGGTCATCAGTTGGGACAGGTCCGCCACGAGCTGGCCGAACGGGAAGACGAGGCCCTCGGTGGTGTCGTCTTGGACGACCTCCCCGTTGACCCAGGTGCGCACGCGCAGGGCCTGTGGGTCCAGGCCGGGGGCGGAGATCACGGCCGGGCCGAGTGGGGTGTAGCCGTCACCGGACTTGTTCTTCACGTTGGAGCCCTTGTCCGCGTGGCGGAGGTCGTAGAGGCCCCAGTCGTTGGCGGCGGTGATGCCGGCGACGTGGCTCCAGCCGTCCTCCGGGCTGACGCGGCGGGCGGGGGTGCCGATGATCAGCGCGATCTCACCCTCGTAGGCGAGCAACTCGGTGTCCGCAGGGCGCTCGATGGTGTCGCCCGAGCGGGCGATCGAGGTGCCGGCCTTGATGAAGTAGCCGGGGAACTGGGGGGAGCGGCCGCGCTGGGCGATGCGGGAGGGGTAGTTCAGGTGCAGTGCGAGGACCTTGCCCGGACGGTTCTCGCGGCGGGTGAAGTCGTGCTCCGTGACGGTGGGCGTGGGGTTCGGTGTGCTCTGCGTCATGGTCCGGATCATATACGATCTGCCGGGGTCGGGGAAGGGGTATCCGCCGTCACGGACGAGGGGCCGCCCGCACCCGTGGCGACGGGAGTGCGGACGGCCCCTCGGGTCCGTGTGTCGGGCGTGGACCGGCCGGCTCAGCGTGTGCGGGCCACGGCCTCGTTGACCACCGGGGCCAGGCGCTTCACGCCCTCCACGAGCGTGTCCGCCTCCACGAAGGAGAAGGCCAGACGCAGTGTGGAGTGGGTGCCCTCCACCGGGGTGAAGGCGGCACCCGGCACGAAGACCGCGCCGGCCTCGATGCCCTTGGTCATCAGCTCCAGGGTGTCCGCGCCCTCGGGCAGCGCACCCCAGAGGAAGAAGCCGCCGCGTGGGCGGATGAACTCCACCGCCGGGTCCCAGTGCTCCGTGACCGCGTCCCACAGGGCCTGGGCGCGCTCCTTGTAGAGCCCGGAAACCTCGCGGACGTGGCCCTGCCAGTCGAAGTGGTCCACGAACGCGGTGGACAGCATCTGCCCGTGCGTGGACGCGTGGATGAACGCGGACTCCGCGGACAGGTAGAACTCGCGCTTCAGTGCGGCCGGGACGAGGGCCCAGCCGATGCGCACACCCGGGGAGAAGATCTTGGACATGGTGCCCAGGTAGACCACCTGGTCACGGTGCTTGGCGGCGATCGGGGCGGTCGGCTCGCCGTCGAATGCGATCTGGCCGTAGGGGTTGTCCTCCACGATCAGCACGCCGTGCTTGGCGCAGATGCGGGCGATCTCGTCGCGCCGGTCCTCCGGCAGCAGGGCGCCCGAGGGGTTGGCGAAGGACGGGATGGTGTAGAGGAAGGCCACGCGGCGGCCCTCGGCCTTCATCAGCTCGAGGGTGGCGTCCAGCTCGGCCGGGATGAGGCCGTGCTCGTCCGTGCCGGCGGCCACGGCGTCCAGCTCCCAGGTGTTGAAGCTGGTCAGGGCGCCCACGAAGGTGGGGTCCTCCACCACCACGACGTCGCCCGGGTTGCCGAAGGCGCGGCAGGCGGTGTCGATGGCGGCCTGGGAGCCGGGGGTGATCACGACGAGTTCGGGGTCGGCGTCCGGGATGCCGTCGCCGGCCATCACAGTGCACGCCGCCCGGCGCATCGGCTCCAGGCCCTGGCCTGGACCGTACTGGAGCGACTCGGTGCCGTGGCGGGAGATCAGCTCGCCGGCCGTCGTGCCGAGCTCCTCCAGGGGCAGACCCGAAAGCCACGGGTTGCCGCCGGCGAGGGAGACGAGGTTGGGGTCCATGGCGATGTCGAACACGTCGCGGACCGCGGACTGCTTCACGCCGAGGGCGCGCTGGGAGAGAAAGTCACGACTCTGGGACACGGGAGTAGAGGCTAACAGCCGAGACCTGCTCAGGCGAGAGGCGTTTTCCGGCAGGTGAAATCCGCATGCCGGGGTATGGCAGGCGGTCCTCTGGACCCCTGGTCGTCCTGTGGGGGCTCATGCTCGGCGCGGGCCTGTGGATCTCTCGTCATGACGCGTCCGCACGGCGGGAGACGAGGCCGTGACGCGGCCCGCCGGCGCCGCCCGGGGTCAGGGGGCGTCCGGCGGGAGCACGGGCTGGGTCTCCACGCCGTACGAGGGCACGGAGCCGGGCACGCTCGGCACGTCCTCGCCGGGGGCTCCGGAGGCTCCAGGGGCTCCGGGGACCTCGGGCGTACCGGGCGTACCAGGGGCATCCGGTGCGCCGGAATCCCCGACATCGCCGCCCTCGCCGGGGGCGGGGCTCTTCTGCGCGTCCTCTGCTGCCGGGGGCGCGGTGTACTCGTCGCCGGGCTCGTACTCGGGCAGCTGCAGGACGTGGGCGATGTCCTCGCCGTCCACGGTCACGCGGACCTGATCCGCGTCCGTGTGGGCCGCGGCGGTGGCCTCGAGCTGGGCGCGGACCCGAGCGGCTTCGCACACGTCCTCCACGGTCACGGTGCCGGTGAACTCGAAGACCTCGGTGTCCCCGTCCCGGTGGTGGCCGGTGTACGTCAGAGTCTTCGTGGAGGCCGCCACGGCGTTCGTCAGGGCAGGGTCGCCGTGGGAGCCGCTGACGTCCTGCAGGAGGAAGTCCATGGCCATGTCCGCCGGGTCCTCCGACTTCGTGGGCACCGTCTCCACGGGCACCAGCAGGTCCTGGTCCTGGCAGCCCACCCGGATGCCCGAGGTGCCCGGCGGTGCGGACCACACGGGGGTGACGAGGTAGACCGTCAGCGGGCCGTAACCCTCCCGGTCCACCTGCGGGATCCCGGTCCCCGCGGCCGCCTCGGGGGAGGAGCCGTTCTCCTCCGGGGAGGGCTCCTGACCGCCGGGCGTGCAGCCTGCCACGGCGGTCGCACCGAGCGTGAGGGCGCCGGCCCAGGAGAGCACGCGGGCGGCGGGGCGACGTCCGGTGCGGTGCATGGCGCTGACTCCTGGGAGGGGACGGACGGACAGGACGGACGCAGGCCGTCCTCGGCTGAGGCGAGGGGCCGTCGTCGTGGCCCATGGTACCGCCGTCCCCGAGGTGAACACGGGCCCCGGAGGCCTTCCGCCTGCGCGGACGCCTGCCACTAGGCTGACGGGCATGCCCCTGCGCAACCGACGTGCCGCCGCCCTGCCCGCCAAGCTCAGCCGCTCCTGGTTGCTGGTCAACGCCGCCAAGCCGGAGGACTACGCCCCGGGCCTGGCCTCCGAGGCCGACTCCGTGATCTTCGACCTCGAGGCCTCCGTGCCGGCGGAGAAGAAGGACGAGGCGCGCGCGAACGTGGTGGACGCCCTGTCCAACGGCATGACCGCGTGGGTGCGCATCTCGCCCACGAGCACGGACGACTGGGCCGCGGACCTGGAGGCGCTCAAGGACGTGGAGGGCGTGCGCGGCGTGATGCTCGCCGAGACCGAGGAACCGGAGCAGGTGACGTTCACCGCCATGCGGCTGCGGGCGGGCACCCCGGTGATCGCGCTGCTGGAGTCCGCGCTGGGCGTGGACAACGCCACCGCCGTGGCGAAGGCGCCGGGCACCTTCCGCCTGGCGTTCGGCACCAACGACTTCCGCAAGGACGTGGGTGTGGGCGACGACCCGATCGCTATGGCCTACGCCCGCTCCCGACTGGTGATCGCCTCGCGCGTGGGCCGGCTGCCCGGCGCGATCGACGGCCCGCCGCAGAACACCGACGGCGAGGACGCCGTGCACGAATCCTCACGCATGACCAACACGATGGGCATGACCGGCCGGCTGGTGCTCTCCCGGGACCAGGTGGACTGGGTGAACACGGCGCTGTCCCCGTCCGAGGACGAGGTCAAGTGGGCCCACGACCTGCTGGACCAGCACGCCTCCGGCGCCACCGTGGGCGACGGCTCCTACCTGCCCCGCGTGCTGCGCGCCCAGAAGATCGCGGACCTGGCCGACTCCTACGGCCTCTGGAACGCCTGACCCCCACGCTTGCGTGCGGGAGCACGTCGGGTCCCGGCACCCACCCGCCCACGACGACGGCCGCCCACCTCGCGAGGTGGGCGGCCGTCGTCGTGCGGTCAGCTTCCGGTCAGTCGACCACGTTCAGCACGTCCCGCACCGGGCGGAGGGAGTCCTGGGACAGGCCGAGGGGCTCGGCGAGGGCGTCGAAGACGGACTGGTGCTGCAGGGTGCCGTCCACCGTGGACAGGCCGCCGGCGAAGCCGGGGTCCGCGGCCAGGGCGCTGCGCCAGCCCTTGGCGGCGAGGCGCTTGACGTAGGGCAGGGTCGCGTTCGTCAGGGCGGCGGTGGAGGTCTGCGGGACCGCGCCGGGCATGTTGGCCACGCAGTACATGACCTGCTCGCCGAGGCGGAAGGTCGGGTCGGTGTGCGTGGTGGGCCTCGAGCCGGCGAAGCAGCCGCCCTGGTCGATCGCGATGTCCACGAGCACGGAGCCCGGGCGCATGGAGGCGATCATCTCCTCGGTGACGAGCTTCGGGGCGGCAGCGCCCGGGATGAGCACGGAGCCGACCACCAGGTCCGCGTCGGCGACCTGCTCGGTGAGGGTGTGGTGGTTTGAGGCGAGGGTGCGGAAGCGGCCCTGGTGGACCAGCTCGAGCTGAGCCAGGCGGTCCAGGTTCACGTCCAGGACCGTCACGTCCGCGCCCATGCCGGCGGCCACCACGGCGGAGTTCTCGCCGGCCACACCGCCGCCCACCACCACGACCTTCGCACGCCGGGTGCCGGGGACGCCCGGCAGGAGCACCCCGGAGCCGCCCTGGGCCTGCAGCAGGTGGTGGGCGCCCTCGATGGGCGCGAGGCGGCCGGCCAGCTGGGACATCGGAGCCAGCAGCGGCAGGGAAGTACCGGTGGGGCCGCGGCGGGTGACCATCTCGTAGGCGATCGACGTGGTGCCCGCGTCCAGCAGGGCCTTGGCGGTGTCCGGGCAGGCGGCCAGGTGCAGGTAGGTGAACACCACCTGGTCCCGGCGCATGCGGGACAGCTCCGGGCCCACCGGCTCCTTGACCTTGAGCAGCAGCTCCGCGCGCTCCCACACCTCTTCCGCGGTCTCCACGAGCTCCGCGCCGGCGGCCTTGTAGGCCTCGTCGGTGACGGACGAGCCGACGCCCGCCCCGGTCTCGACCACCACGGTGTGGCCGTCCCGGACCAGCTCGGTCACTCCGGCGGCGGTGAGCGCCACGCGACGCTCGTTGTCCTTGATCTCTGCAGGCACTCCGATCAGCATGCGGCCAGGGTAGGACGAGCGGGCGCGGAAAGACAGTCGCCGTGCGCGTCCGCCCCCTCCGGCGGCCCCGGCGTGACGTCCGGACACGCCGTCCGCCCGGCCCGAACACCGGGGTGACGTGCGGGGAGCCGGTCTGGTGGCACGATGGCTTGCGGGGCGGGCCGAGGACGGCCCGCAGGCAATCACGCGGAAGCAGGGCGACGAGGCCCTTCCCGCCCGAGCAGATCGGAGACGCTTGTCCATGAGCGAGAACACGACCACCTCCTTCTCGGCCTCCACCGCCGGCTCGGCCGACGACGGCGCCCGCGGCACCGGCACCGCCCGCGTGAAGCGCGGTCTGGCGGACATGCTCAAGGGCGGCGTGATCATGGACGTGGTCACCCCGGAGCAGGCCCGCATCGCGGAGGACGCCGGCGCGGTGGCCGTGATGGCGCTGGAGCGCGTCCCGGCGGACATCCGCGCCCAGGGCGGCGTGGCCCGCATGTCCGACCCGGACCTGATCGACGGCATCGTGGACGCCGTGTCCATCCCGGTGATGGCGAAGGCCCGCATCGGCCACTTCGTGGAGGCGCAGGTGCTGCAGGCGCTGAAGGTGGACTTCATCGATGAGTCCGAGGTGCTCTCCCCGGCGGACTACGTGAACCACATCGACAAGTGGGACTTCGAGGTCCCGTTCGTCTGCGGCGCCACCAATCTGGGCGAGGCGCTGCGCCGCATCACCGAGGGCGCCGCGATGATCCGTTCCAAGGGCGAGGCCGGCACCGGCGACGTCTCCGAGGCCGTGAAGCACATCCGCACCATCCGCAAGGAGATCGCGCAGCTGACGGGCCTGTCCACGGACGAGCTGTATGTGGCGGCGAAGGAGCTGCAGGCCCCGTTCGAGCTGGTCCGCGAGGTCGCCGAGACCGGCACCCTGCCCGTGGTGATGTTCACCGCCGGCGGCGTCGCCACCCCGGCGGACGCGGCGATGATGATGCAGATGGGCGCGGACGGCGTGTTCGTGGGCTCGGGCATCTTCAAGTCCGGCAACCCGGCCGAGCGGGCCGCGGCGATCGTGAAGGCCACCGCCCAGTTCGACGACCCGCACGCGATCGCCGAGGCCTCTCGCGGCCTGGGCGAGGCCATGGTCGGCATCAACGTGGCGGACCTGCCGGCCCCGCACCGTCTGGCCGAGCGCGGCTGGTGAGCTGAGCGGGGGGCCTTCTCTTTTCGACCAGGGTGCAGTTGTTGTCGGTTCCGGAGCGCTGAAGCGACAACAACTGCACCCTCGTTGCGTGGGAAGCGCCGTCTCCTGTCCTGCACAGCGGTCCGGGCCCGGCGTGTCATCCACAGCACGACGACGGCACCCGCCTTCCACAGGTCGCCTGCGGCAACGCTGGGGGCATGCCCCGTCCTGAACGACCGCTCCCGACCGTCCTCACCGCTCCACCGTCAACCGCCGAGAGGGTGCCGCCTCGGCTGGCGCCCGGTCTCGGCGACGCGCGGGTCCTGACCACCGGGGTCCTGCGCGCCGCGGGGATGAGTCCCGGCCGGCTGCGGTGCGGGGACCTGGCCTCACCCGGGCGTGGGCTCCGTGCTGTCGGCGCCGGTCCTCCAGCCCGCCTGGAGATGCTGCGGGCCCTGCAGGAGACCACGGCGGACGGCATGGTGTTCAGCCATGCGACAGCCGCCTGGATCTGGGGGATGTGGGTCCCTCGCCGGCTCGGTGACGACCTCACGGTCCACATCTCCATGCCCGAGGGCTCTCCGGCACGGCCGCGTCGTCGCGGCGTCCGGGGGCATCGGCTGTCGGCGGCGGCCGAGACCACCCGATGCGGTGGACTCCCCGTGACCTCCCCGGCCTGGACGTGGACGGATGTGTCGACTCTGCTGGTGCCCTGGGGACGTCCGGAGAAGGTTCCGGCGGCAGTGGAGGAGAGGGCGCTCGAAGACCTCGTGGTGGCGGGGGAGTCCCTGATGCAGACGCCGCACGGGTCCGCGGGGCGCAGAGAACCGGGTGAGCATCCGCGGTGCAAGCTGGAAGATCTCGCCGCCGCGGCCGCGCGGCGTCGGAACGTGCGTGGGGTGCGTCTGCTGCGGAAGGCGCTCCCGCTGCTGCGGCCCGCAAGCGGGTCTCCGGCTGAGTCTCGGATCCGGCTGCGGCTCGTGGCGGCGGGATTTCCGGAACCCGCTATGAACGTCGTGCTGACCATGGCGGACGGCTCGTGGATCATGCCGGATCTGGTGTGGGAGGGGCCGAGGATCTGCCTCGAATACGAGGGCGACCACCACCGGACGGATGCGGCGCAGTTCCGGGCGGACATCCGACGTGTCCGCCGGCTGGAGGCGGCCGGATGGATCTGTGTGCGTGTGTCGGCAGACGTGTGGACGGGATCGGGCATGCAGGCGCTTGTGGATGACCTCACGGGCGCGTTCCGGCGCCGTGGTGTGCGGATCTGAACCGGTGTTCGTCCCGCTGCGGCACTCCCTCCGCCGACGAGGGTGCAGTTGTTGTCCCTTCAGCACGTCTGAAGCGACAACAACTGCACCCTCGTCTCAGGGGTCTCGGCTCCTCCGACGATCGTCGAGAACTCACGGATTCCTGGGCCGTCTTCCCGGGCTGCTCGCTTAGGCTCAAGCCATGACCGTGGCATCACTGACAGTCGGCGTCTTCGCCCTGCAGGGGGACGTCCGTGAGCACGTCCACGTGCTCGAGGCCCTGGGCGCGCGCACCCGTCCCGTCCGGCGCCCGGCGGACCTGCAGGGCCTGGACGGGATCGTGTTCCCGGGCGGGGAGTCCTCCGTGATGGACCGGCTCGCCCGGATCATGGGGCTGCAGGAGCCGCTGGCGGAGGCGATCCGCGGCGGACTGCCCGCCTACGGGACCTGCGCGGGGATGATCCTGATGGCCCGCCAGATCGAGAACCCGGCCCCGGGGCAGGGGAGCCTGGGGGTGCTGGACGTGACGGTGCGCCGCAACGCGTTCGGCGCGCAGGTGGACTCCTTCGAGGAGGACCTGTCCGTGCCGGCCGTCTCCGCTGACCCGGTGCACGCCGTCTTCATCCGCGCCCCCGCCGTGCTGCGTGCCGGGGAGGGGGTGGAGGTCCTCGCCTCCGTGGCCGCCGACCGCCTGGACCCCCGCTTCCGGGATGCCTCGCCGTCCCCCCGTCCCGACGGCGGCCCGGTCGCCTCCGTCCTTCCCGTCGCCGTGCGTGCCGGCCACGTGATGGCCACGAGCTTCCACCCGGAGGTCACCGGGGACTGGTCCTTCCACCGGGAGTTTCTCGCCGGGCTGTGATGCGCGTGCCCGGGCTGTGGCCGGGCCGTTGCCGCCCTCGGCGCCGCCCCCGCCGCCGGCCCGGGGCACACGGGTGCGGGGGCCGCCGTCCCCGGTCCAGGACGACGGCCCCCGCATCGTGGCCTCCGCGCTTCAGCGCCTCAGCGCCGCTCCTCAGGCAGCCTGGGCGCAGGAGCCCTCGCGCCGGCGGGCCTCGGCAGAGAGGAACCGCTCATAGGCCGGGAGGGTGAGGAAGTCCGGGAAGTCCTCGGCCAGCGCCACGGAGGTGAAGACCTCGCGGGCGTCGTCGAACCGGTCGCCCTCGGTGCGCTCGATGCGGCCGAACTCCTCCTCGGTCAGCTCCTCCACCCATTCCCGGGTCACGGTGCGCTCGCCGCCGTCGGTGAGCTGCGCGGTGGAGCCGGTGTGGATCCACTGCCAGATCTGGGAGCGGGAGATCTCGGCGGTCGCGGCGTCCTCCATGAGGTTGTGGATGGCGGCGGCGCCGTTGCCCCGCAGCCAGGACTCCACGTAGCGGATGCCGACCTCGATGTTCATGCGCAGGCCCTGCTCCGTGATGGAGCCGGTGGTCGACTTCACGTCCACCAGGGCGGCTGCGTCCGGCACCACGTCGTCCCGCCGGCGGGAGCGGATCTGGTTCTGCGCGTCCTGGAGGACGGCGTCGAACACCTCCATGGCCACCGGCACCAGGTCCGGGTGGGCCACCCACGAGCCGTCGAAGCCGTCCTCGGCCTCTCGGGACTTGTCCGCACGCACCTTCTCCAGGGCGGCGGCGTTGGCCTCAGGGTCCTTGCGGCTGGGGATCTGGGCCGCCATGCCGCCGATCGCGGAGGCGCCGCGCCGGTGGCAGGTGTGCACCAGCAGCTCGGTGTAGGCGCGCATCATCGGCTGGGTCATGGTGACCTCGGAGCGGTCCGGGAGGACGAAGTCCTCACCCCGCTCGCGGAAGGTCTTGATGATGCTGAAGATGTAGTCCCAGCGGCCGGCGTTGAGTCCGGCAGCGTGGTTGCGCAGCTGGTAGAGGATCTCGTCCATCTCGAAGGCCGCGGTGATCGTCTCGATCAGCACGGTGGCGCGGATGGTGCCCTGCGGGATCTCGAGCAGGTCCTGGGCGCGGACGAACACGCAGTTCCACCACCGTGCCTCCAGGTGCGACTCGGTCTTCGGCAGGTAGAAGTACGGACCCCGGCCACGGCGCAGCAGCTCCCGCGCGTTGTGGTAGAAGTACAGCGCGAAGTCCGTCAGTGCGCCGGAGACGGGCTGGCCGTCCACGAGGATGCGGTCCTCCATCAGGTGCAGGCCGCGGGGCCGGACGATGATGGTGGGCCGGTCCACGAGCTGGACACCGCCGAGCCGGTACTCCTTGCCCTCGGCGGTGGTCAGGGAGATGGTCCGGCGGATGGCGTCGTGCAGGTTGACCTGGCCGGCGATCACGTTCTCCCAGGACGGGGTGGAGGAGTCCTCGAAGTCGGCGAGCCAGCACTTCGCGCCGGAGTTCATGGCGTTGATGGTCATCTTGCGGTCCACGGGGCCGGTGATCTCCACGCGGCGGTCCCGCAGGCCCGGGGCCAGCGGAGCCACCCGCCACGAGGCGTCCTCGCGCACGGTCCGGGTGGCCGGGCGGAAGCCGAGGGGCTCTCCCTCGGCGATCTGGCGGCGGCGCTCCGCCCGCAGCTCCATCAGCTCGCGGCGTCGCGGCTCCATGGCGCGGTGCAGGGAGGCGAGGAAATCCAGGGCGCCCCGGGTCAGGATGCCGTCCTGGCCGGCGACGGGGGAGCCGAGCACGCGCACGCCGTTGACGGTGGTGTCGGAATGGGTGGTCTGCATGGTCATCATGAGGGGATCCCTTTCGGTCTTTGCTGGTCCGGTGGGCGTGCGGCTCAGTGGAACTGGCCGGCCTCGGTGGACTCCCTGAGGGCCACCGTGGAGGACTCGGGGTTGATGGCGGTGGACACGGCGTCGAAATAGCCGGTGCCGACCTCGCGCTGGTGCTTCGTGGCGGTGTATCCGCGGGCCTCGTCGGCGAACTCGCGCTCCTGCAGCTCCACGTAGGCGGACATCTGGCGCTCGTTGTATCCCTTGGCCAGGTCGAACATGGAGTGGTTCAGGGCGTGGAAGCCGGCCAGGGTGATGAACTGGAAGGTGTAGCCCATGGCACCGAGCTCGCGCTGGAACTTGGCGATGGTGTCGTCGTCGAGGTTCTTCTTCCAGTTGAACGACGGCGAGCAGTTGTAGGCCAGCATCTGGTCCGGGAACTCGGCCTTGACGGCCTCGGCGAACGTCCGGGCCAGCTCGAGGTCCGGGGTGCCGGTCTCCATCCAGATCAGGTCGGAGTACGGGGCGTAGGCCTTGGCTCGGGCGATGCAGGGCTCGACCCCGTTGCGGACCTTGTAGAAGCCTTCGGCGGTGCGCTCGCCGGTGATGAACTCCGCGTCCCGCTCGTCCACGTCGGAGGTGATCAGGGTGGCCGCCTCCGCGTCGGTGCGGGCCACGATCACGGACGGGACGTCGGCGACGTCGGCGGCCAGGCGGGCGGCGTTGAGCGTGCGGATGTGCTGGCCGGTGGGGATCAGCACCTTGCCGCCGAGGTGGCCGCACTTCTTCTCGGAGGCGAGCTGGTCCTCCCAGTGCACACCGGAGGCGCCGGCCACGATCATGGACTTCATGAGCTCGTAGGCGTTGAGCGGGCCGCCGAAGCCGGCCTCGGCGTCGGCGACGATCGGCACCAGCCAGTCCTCGACGGACTGGACGCCCTCCGAGTGCTCAATCTGGTCTGCGCGCAGCAGGGCGTTGTTGATGCGGCGCACCACCTGCGGCACGGAGTTGGCCGGGTACAGGGACTGGTCCGGGTAGGTGTGGCCGGAGAGGTTGGCGTCCGCGGCGACCTGCCAGCCGGAGAGGTAGACGGCGCGCAGCCCGGCCTTGACCTGCTGCACGGCCTGGTTGCCGGTGAGAGCGCCGAGGGCGTTGGTGAAATCACCGCGGGCGTTCTCGTCCTTCAGCTGGGTCCACAGCTTCTCGGCGCCGCGGCGGGCGAGGGTGTGCTCCTCCTGGACGCGGCCGCGAAGGCGGACGACGTCGTCCGCGGAGTAGGTGCGCTCCGTGGTGGCCCAACGGGGGTCGTTCTCCCAGCTCTGCTGGATCTGCTCGGCGGTGCGGGCGGTGGTGTTCAGGTCGGTCATGGTCCTGGTCCTCTCTGTGCAGTGGTGGGGTGCTCCGCCGCGTCGGTGCGGCGTCGCCTCCCGGGGTGTGGTTCCACCTTGGACCGGTGCAGAGGTGCCCGGGACCGGTTGTCGCAGGAAAGTTCCCGCCCTGATTCCCGATCAGTCAAGAAGCAGTGAATTTCTCCGCTCGCCACCCGCATTCCTCGGATTCGACGCCCGCACAGGAAAACCATGGACAAATGTGACTGATCGGCCTCCCGTCTCGGTGTGACGCGCGCTACTGTCTGGGTCATGACTGACGTACCGGATCCCGTGGACGCCGCTTCGCGCGTCGACCCGCTCGTGCTCGGACGCCGGCTGCGCCATCTGCGCCGCGGTGCCCGCAGGACGCTGTCGGACGTCGCGGGCCGGGTCGGCGTGACGGCGTCGCATCTCTCGCTCGTGGAGAACGGGCACCGTGAGCCACGGCTGAGCCTGCTGTCGGGGCTCGCCGAGGTGTACGGCGTCGGCGTGGAGGACCTGCTGAGCCCCGAGGCGCCGAGCCGGCGCGCTGCGCTGGAGGTGGCGGTCGAGCGGGCGCAGCGCGGGCCCCTGTTCCAGCGGCTGGGCCTGCCTCCCCTGAAGATCGGGCCGCGTACGCCGGACGAGGTCCTCGAGGTGATCGCCGGGCTGCAGGCTGAGCTGGACCGGCAGATGGCCGAACGGGTCTCCACGCCGGAGGAGGCGCGCCGCGCGAACAGCGCCCTCCGTGAGGAGATGCGCGCGTGCGGGAACCACTATGCGGACCTGGAGCGCACCGCGCAGGAGCTGCGGGAGGTGGTGGGCACGGCAGACGGCCCGCTGACCCATCACCACGTCTCCGCGCTGGCCTCGCACCTGGGGTTCGCGGTGCGCTTCGTGCCGGACCTGCCGCACTCGACGCGCTCGGTCACGGACCTGAAGAACCACAGGATCTACCTGGCCCGGTCACGGCGTCCGGACCATGACCCGCGTGCCGTCCTGCTGCAGGCCGTGTGCTCCTCGGTGCTCGGGCTCGGCGAGCCGGAGGACTACGCGGACTTCCTTCGCCAGCGCGTGTACACGAACTACCTGGCCGCGGCGATGATGATGCCCGAGCGTGCCACGGTGCGCCTGCTGCAGGAGGCGAAGGAGCGCCGGGACTTGTCCGTGGACGATCTCCGGGACCACTTCGGCGTGTCCTGGGAGTCCGCGGCGCATCGCTTCACGAACCTGGCCACCGAGCACCTGGGGCTGACCTGCCACTTCGCGAAGGTCCACGAGTCCGGGGTGTTCCACAAGGCGTACGAGAACGACGGCATCCCGTTCCCCACCGACCACATCGGGGCCATCGAGGGGCAGACGGCGTGCCGTCACTGGGTGAGCCGGAAGGTCTTCGACGTGGCCGACCACATCGGCGCGTTCCCGCAGTACACGGACACCCCGACCGGCACGTTCTGGAGCGCTGCGGTGGTGGAGCCGACGTCCACGGGCTTCTACTCGTTGTCCGTCGGCGTCCCGTTCGACGGGGCCAAATGGATGCGCGGACACGACACCTCCGCGCGCACCACGAGCCGGTGCCCGGACCCCGAATGCTGCCGGATGCCCTCCCCGGAGTTGGAGGCGGCGTGGGGAGGGCAGGCCTGGCCGGCCGCCCGGGCCAACGCACACCTGCTCGCGGCGATGCCCAGCGGCGCGTTCCCGGGGGTGGAGGAGGTCCAGGTGTTCGAGTTCCTGCAGACGCAGGAGGGGCGCTGGCCGCCGGAGTGACGCGCTCCGGCGGGAGGTCCGCCATACTGAACCCCATGGAGCTCGCCGTCTTCGCCACCGTCATCGCCCTGGTGCTGCTCGCCGTGGGCGCCTTCGGCACCGTCTATCCGATCCTTCCGGGCTCGGTGCTCACCGCCGTCACCGCGGTGGCCTGGGCCTGGATTCTCGGCTCGTCCGCGTCCTGGACGTTCGGCCTCATCGCGGCGGTCCTGGCCCTGGCGGGCATGTCCGCCTCGGCCGTGCTGACCGGCCGCCGCCTCTACCGTGAGCAGGTCCCGCGCGGCCCGATCCTCGTGGGCATCGTCGCCGGCGTGGTGGGCATGTTCGTCATCCCGATCGTCGGCCTGTTCGTCGGGTTCGCCGCCGGACTCTTCGGTGCCGAGTGGGCCCGCCGCAAGGACGTCCGGGCGGCGGCGTCCTCCTCGATCGGCGCGCTCAAGGCGATGGGGATCGGCATGCTCGTGGAGTTCGTCTGCGCCTGCCTGGCGGCCTCCCTGGTCACCATCGGCGCGCTGGTCCACTTCTTCGCCTGAGCCGGGTGCTCCCGTCCGTTGTCCCCTCGCCTGAGCGGGCGTCCGCGCCCGCTTCCCGACGACGGCCCCGCACCTCCGCCTCGGATCCGCCGTCACGGGCCGTCCGCCGGCCGGGGATCAGCCCTCGATCGCCTCGCGTTCTTCGTCTTCCAGGGCCAGGGCGGAGAACCAGAGGATGTGGGTGCGCAGGGCGGCCACGGTGGCCTCCAGGTCCGCAGCCCGGTAGGCGGCCAAGACGGCGCGGTGCTGTTCCTGCAGGGTGTCCCTCACGGAGGCCCAGTCGCCGCGGCCGGCCACGGTCTCCTGCACGTAGCCGACGGTGGCCTCGCGCAGGGAGCTCATCACGGTCTCCACCACCACGTTGCCGCCCAGGGTGGACAGCAGCACGTGGAACTCGGCGTCGAGGTGGTGGAAGTCCGGGGCCGGCATCCGCGGGTCGTCCATGCGGTCCAGCAGCTCGCTGGCACGGTCCAGGACCTCGTCCCGCTCCGCACCGGTCTTCCCCTGCGGGCTGTGGGCGCGGTGGGCTGCCCCGGTCTCCAGCATCAGGCGGGTGGAGACGATGTCCGCCACCGGCAGGGCCTTGGTGGTCACGTGCATGCGCAGCGCCCAGGTCAGCGCCGCGGAGGGCTCGGAGATCACGGTCGCTCCGGCCTTCGGTCCGGAGCCGGTGGCGGTGCGGACCAGGCCCATCGCGTCCAGCACGCGGAGCGCCTCCCGGACGGAGGGCCGGGAGATGCCGAACTTCTCGGCCAGCGCGCGTTCGCCGGGGAGCTTGTCGCCCACCCGGATCGATCCCGTGCGCAGCTGCTCCTCCAGCCAGTCCAGGACGACGGCGGAGGTGCGAGCGGCGGGGGAGGCGGTCACGGGGTGGCTCCTGACGGTCTGCTGTTATCGGCGCCGGCCCGTCCAGGCAGGAGGGTGGAATCGCTGCGTGGACGGGCCGATGGGAGCTCATCCGGTCACGGGGACGGGACGAGCCAGTGCAGGACGTTCGACTGCAGGAACACGAGGGTACAGACGGCCAGCAGGGCCAGCAGGGACCAGCCCACCACCTTGCGGAACACGGCGGACTCCTGGCCCTCCATGCCCACCGCGGTGGCGGCGATGGCCAGGGACTGCGGGGAGATCATCTTGCCGACCACGCCGCCGGAGGTGTTGGCGGCGACCATGAGCGCCGGGTCCAGGTTCGCGTTATGGGCGGCGGTCTGCTGCAGCGTGGAGAACAGCGCGTTGGCCGAGGTGTCCGAGCCGGTCACGGCGGTGCCGAGCCAGCCGAGGACGGGGGAGAGGAAGGCGAAGGCGGCGCCCACTCCGGCGATCGCCGTGCCCATGGCCAGGGTCTGGCCGGAGAAGTTCATGACGTAGGCCAGGGCCAGCACGAGCATGATGGTCAGCGCGGAGAAGCGCATCCGCCAGAAGCAGCGGCCGATCTCCGCCAGCGCGTCAGCGAAGGACAGGCGGCGTGCGCCGCCATCGTTCCACACGGCGTACACCACGGCCACGATCAGCCCGGTGATCAGCAGCAGGGTGCCGGGGGAGGACAGCCACTGCAGGGCGTAGACGGTGCCGGAGATCGGCTCGCCGGCGGCGTCGAGCAGGTGTCCGTCCAGGCCGGGCCACGGGATCGTGGCGTCGGTGGACTTCAGGAACGCCGGCACGTCCACGCCGAGGGTCCAGAGCTTGGCGATGCCGAACACGGTCACCACGGCCAGGTAGGGGAAGACGGCCATCCAGATGCGGCGGCCGGTCAGCGCCCCGGCCGAACCGGTCACCGGCTCCACGCCCAGGCGGGCGGCCGCCTCGGCCGCGCCCTTCGGCCGCCAGAAGCGGAGCATGAGCACGGCGGCGCCCATGGCGGCCAGCGACGCCACGACGTCCGTGAGCTCGTAGGAGAAGTAGGTGGAGGACCACCAGATGCCGGCGGCGAAGACGCCGCCGATCACCAGCAGCACCGGCCAGGTGTCCTTCACACCGCGGACGCCGTCGATCAGGGCGACCAGCAGGAACGGCACGAGGATCGCCACGAACGGCGCCTGGTGGCCGACGATCGCGCCGATGTGCGCGGGATCGATGCCGGTGAGCTGCCCGGCCGTGGTGATGGGGGTACCGACGGCGCCGAAGGCCACAGGTGCGGTGTTGGCGATCAGCACCACCGTGGCGGCCTTCAGCGGCGGCAGTCCGAGGGCCAGCACCATGGTGGCCGTGATGGCCACGGGGGCGCCGAAGCCGGCCAGGGCCTCGAGCATGCCACCGAAGCAGAACGCGATCAGCACGGCCTGGACACGGATGTCCCCGCCGCCGATCGAGTCGAAGATCGCGCGCATGTCCTCGAAGCGGCCGGAGAGGACCGTGACCTGGTAGAACCACAGCGCCATGACCACGATCCACACGATGGGGAACAGGCCGAACACGGCGCCCTGGCTCGCAGAGAGAAGGGCCAGGGGAGCGGGCATGCCGAAGCCGAGGACCGCCACGGCCAGCGCGGCCACGAGGGCGGCGATGCCGGCCTGCCAGGCCTTGGCCTTCAGGACGATCAGCAGCAGGAAGAACGTCAGCAGCGGGACGGTGCCGAGCAGTGCCGAGAGCCCGAGGCTCCCGCCGACGGCGTCGGTGGTGGCGGTGAACGTGGACACGGTGACTCCTGGGGGGTGCAGGGTGTTCTGTGAGGGTGCGGGCCGGCCGGTGTGGCCTGACCACTGTGGTCTGACCGCACAATGTATATGACCCCGGTCACACTTGGCAAGCAGGCATCCGTTGTAGTCTGACATCAGACCGTTTGCGGCGGGTGATTCCTTCGACGGTGGCCGGGGCTTGTGCCCTGCGTCACCGGGCGCTATGGTCTGACCACACCGGGGCGAACCGTCGGTCTACGGCTAGCCCCGGGATGCTGCTCACCGAACTGACGAGGAACGCTATGAAGATCGCCCTGTTCGCCACGTGCATCGTGGACGCGATGTACCCGCGGGTCGCGCACGCCACCGTGCGGATCCTGGAGCGCCTCGGCCATGAGGTCGTCTTCCCGCCCGGCCAGGGTTGCTGCGCCCAGATGCACGTGAACTCCGGGTACCTGGACGACGCGGTGCCCGTGGTCCGCAACCACGTGAAAACCTTCACCGAGGCCGACTATGACGTCGCCGTTGCCCCCTCCGCCTCCTGCGTCGCCTCGCTCGGCCACCAGCAGCCGATGGTCGCGCGCCGCGCCGCGGACGAGCCGCTCGCCAAGGACGCCGAGGCCGTCGCCTCCCGCACCTACGAGCTCGCCCAGCTGCTCACGGACGTGCTCGGCGTCACGGACGCGGCCGAGCAGCTGGGCTCCTGGTTCCCGCACACCGTCACCTACCACCCCTCCTGCCACGGCATGCGCCTGCTCCGGCTCGGAGACCGGCAGAAGGATCTGGTCCGCTCGGTGGGAGGCGTGGACTTCCGCGAGCTGCCGGACGCGGAGGAGTGCTGCGGCTTCGGCGGCACCTTCGCGCTGAAGAACGCGGACGTCTCCGGCGCCATGGCCGATGCCAAGATCGCCAACGTCACCGCCTCCGGCGCCTCCCTGTGCTCCGGCGGCGACGCCTCGTGCCTCATGCACCTGAGCGGCGCCATGTCCCGCCGCGGCTCCACCGGCCAGGACGGCGCCCCGCTGCGCACCGTCCACCTCGCGGAGATCCTCGCGTCCACCCGTGAGGAGCCGTTGGACGTCTCCGGCCCGCTGGAGCTGTCCATCCCCGGAGGCAAGGCGACCGTCCGTCGTCGGGAAGACCCGGCCACCACGACGACGGCACCTACCTCCACCACCCAGCCCACCTCCCAGACCCTCACCGAGGAGGCCACCCGATGAGCCGCACCGACCTGGGCATGCCGACCGTCCGCCCCGCGCACGGCCACGGCAATATCCGCCTGGACACCCCGTTCCCGGCCGCGGCCCGGGAACAGCTGGGCAACACCCAGATGCGCCAGAACATCCGGCACGCCACCCACTCCATCCGGGCCAAGCGTGCCCGCGTGGTGGAGGAGCTGCCGGACTGGCAGCAGCTGCGCGCCGCAGGCTCCGCCCTGAAGCAGCAGGTGATGGCAGACCTGCCGGCGCTGCTCGAGCAGCTGGAGGCGAACGTCACCGCCCGCGGCGGCGTGGTCCACTGGGCGCGGGACGCCGAGGAGGCCAACCGGATCGTCACGGACCTGGTGAAGGCCAAGGGTGTGGATGAGGTCATCAAGGTCAAGTCCATGGCCACCCAGGAGATCGAGCTCGACGAGGCGCTGAACGCCGAGGGCATCGCCGCCACCGAGACGGATCTGGCGGAGCTGATCGTCCAGCTCGGCCACGACCGGCCCAGCCACATCCTCGTCCCGGCGATCCACCGCAACCGCCGGGAGATCCGGGACATCTTCCTCCGGGAGATGCCGGAGACGGACGAGTCCCTCACCTCCGAGCCGAGGGACCTGGCCGAGGTCGCCCGCCGGCACCTGCGGGAGCGTTTCCTGCGCTCATCGGTGGCGATCTCCGGGGCCAACTTCGGTGTGGCCGAGACCGGCACGCTCTCCGTGGTGGAGTCCGAGGGCAACGGCCGCATGTGCCTGACCCTGCCGGACACGCTGATCACGGTGATGGGCATCGAGAAGCTGGTGCCGACCTTCCAGGACCTCGAGGTCTTCCTGCAGCTGCTGCCGCGCTCCTCCACGGGCGAGCGCATGAATCCGTACACCTCCATGTGGACGGGTGTCACCCCCGGCGACGGCCCGCAGGAGTTCCACCTGGTGCTGCTGGACAACGGCCGCTCCGCGGTGCTCTCCGACCCGGCCGGCCGCTCGGCCCTGCACTGCATCCGCTGCTCGGCCTGCATGAACGTGTGCCCGGTGTACGAGCAGACCGGCGGCCACGCCTACGGCTCCGTCTACCCGGGACCGATCGGCGCGATCCTCTCCCCGCAGCTCACCGGCGTGGAGGACGGGGCCAACGGCACCCTGCCCTATGCGTCCAGCCTGTGCGGTGCCTGCTACGACGTCTGCCCGGTGGCCATCGACATCCCGAGCATCCTCGTGCACCTGCGCGACCAGGACGTCCAGGCCACCCACGCCCGGAAGAAGGAGGAGAAGAAGGTCCCGGTGCCGTCCCAGATGGACCTGATGATGAAGGGCGCCTCCACGGTGATGTCCTCCGGCACGCTGATGGGACTGGCCGAGCGGGGCCTGCCCGTCGGCCGCCTGCTCGCCGGCAAGGATGCGAAGCTCGGCTGGCTGCCGGGCATCGCCGGCGGCTGGACCGACCAGCGCGACGTCCCCGCCCCGCCGAAGGAGTCCTTCCGGAACTGGTGGCGGAAGAACCGGGCCGAGAACACGACCTCCGAGGAGGAGCAGTCATGAGCACCGCGAAGGACGAGATCCTCGGCCGCATCCGCACCGCATTGGCGGACCGGCCGCAGCCGGAGCCGGTGGAGCGCACCTACCGGCGGGCCTCCCAGGCCAGCCGTGAGCAGGTGATCGACCAGCTGGTGGACCGCCTCGAGGACTACCGGGCCACCGTCCACCGGGAGACTGCCGAGACCGTCGCCGCCCGCATGGGCGAACTGCTCTCCGGCGCGTCCTCCTATGTGGTCCCCTCCGGCCTGGAGGCTTCCTGGCTTCCCGACGACGGCCACGCACCCGACGCGCGTCGGCTCACCGAGCCGGAGGTCGGGTCCGCGGATGCCGGGGACGGGCGGCGCGTGCTGAGCACGCGGGAGCTCAACGAGGTCTCCGCCGTGGTGACGAGCTCGACCGTCTCCTGCTCCGAGACCGGCACGATCTTCCTCTCCGGCCGCCCGGACGAGGGTCGCCGCGCGATCTCCTTGGTGCCGGACCATCACATCTGCGTGGTGCCGCTGGACTCCGTGGTGGAGCTGATCCCGGAGGCGTTGGAGCGGCTGGAGCCGGCCGCGCCGATCACGATGATCTCCGGCCCCTCCGCCACCAGTGACATCGAGCTGCAGCGCGTGGAGGGCGTTCACGGGCCGCGCCGGCTGGATGTGATCCTGCTCGGTTGAGCGTCGGCGCCCGGACGGTGCCCCACATGACGACGAGGGTGCAGTCCTCGTCTCCTCAGCGATGCTGAGGCGACGACGACTGCACCCTCGTCTGCGGGTGAGGACCCGGCTGCGGGTGAGGACCCGGCTGCGGGTGGGGACCCGGTCAGATCATCGGGCGGCCCTCGCGGTGGGCCTGGCGCATCTCCTTGACGAAGTTGCCGGCGATCACGGCGAGCACGCCGAACACGATCACGGGCCACATCAGGACGTACAGGGTGAGTGCGACGGTCATGTCAGGTGCCTCTCTGGGGTTCTCGGGGTGTTCAGTGGGACGCGGGGGCATTCTCGGCGTGCGGGGCGTCCGCGTCGGCCTGGTCCTGCAGGTCGCGGTCGTCGAAGTCACCGGTGACGTGCTGGATCCGGTCGAAGTCGAAGTCATGGTCCGAGCGGAAGGACATCAGGTAGCAGACCAGGAACGACACCGCGTAGGCCACGAGGGCGCCGGAGAGCTCCAGGTAGTCCCGCAGGAAGCCGAAGGACACGAAGCACATGGCCACGGCACCGAGGACGCCGGCGATCTTCGCGGCGGTCAGGCCGAAGAAACCGAAGGCCATGATGCCCAAGACCACGCCCACGCCGATCACGCAGAGGGCCTCGACGACGATGCCCCAGAGACCGTCCACCGGGATCCAGCCGAAGCGGACCGGAAGGAACACGGCGAGGGCGGCGAGCACGGACACGGTGAACGCGGCGTTGGTGACCTTCTTCCAGTAGAAGGAGGCGATCACCGGGAACACCAGGCAGCCCCACAGGGCGCCGACGAACACGAGCAGGTCCAGGATGTTGAACTTCGCGGTGGCGAAGTACAGGGCGGCGGCTGTGGCCACGATCATGGTGATCCGACCGATCAGCAGCATGGTCTTCGGGTTCGCCCTGCCGCGGCCCTTGGACTGGCCGTAGATGTCCGCCATGACGATGGAGGACAGGGCGGACAGGTCCGAGTCCGCGGTGGAGGACAGGGAGCCGATGATCATCAGGAACGCCAGGGCGACGGCGGCAAGCGGCAGGTACTCGGCGACGATCTGCGGGATCAGGTTGTTCACGTCCCCGTCCATGGGGGTGACGCCCAGGTAGAGGGCCATGACGCCCAGCATGCCGATGCCGATCACGGAGCCGCCGTAGCCGATGGTGGCGGTGACGAAGGTCGGCTTGATCAGGTCCTCACGGACCGCGAAGAGGCGCTGCGCGATGGTCTGGTTGCCGATTGCGTAGGCGAGCACGGCGGCGATGTACGGCGCGCCCTGCTTCATGAAGGCCTCGGAGGAGAAGAAGTCCTGCTGCTCGGCGGTGAGGTTGCCGGCGGCCACGCCGGCCTCGAACATGGCCGGGCCGCCGGCGGCGAAGAACACGGCCGGGATGATGACCACGCAGGCGCCGAGCATCGCCAGGACCTGCGCGAAGTCCGTCAGCACGGAGGCGCGGAAGCCGGACCACAGGGTATAGAGCAGGACGCCGGCCGCCACGATCAGGATGCCTGCGCCGAACGGCAGCGGGGACAGGATGGCGATCAGCGCACCGCCGGCGATGAAGTTCGAGGTCAGGGAGATGACCGAGCCGAGCACGTTGGAGCCGGCGAGCATCAGCTGCGAGGAGCGCCCGTGGCGGGCGTACATGACCTCGGCCAGGGTGTGGGCCCGCGGGGCGACGGCGCGGATCCGCTTGCCGAACGGGTAGATGAACAGGATCATCAGCGCACCCCAGAGCCCGTAGTGGATGGGGCCGGAGATGCCGTAGGTGTAGCCGGCGGTGGCGGAGGCGTACATGGAGGACGCCCAGATCCAGGTGGCCGTCATGGACGCGGCGGAGATGCCGAAGCCGATCTTGTTGCCGGCGGTCATGTAGGAGTCGGCGTTCTCCTTGCGGCGGGAGATGGCGACCGACATCCACATGGTGCCTCCGTAGAAGACGACCAGCAGGACGACGACGCCGACGACGCCGAGGGTGGTGAGGGAGGCCCCGTCTGAAGCGGGCGGCATGCGGTTTCCTTTCGACGATGCGATCAGGTGATGAGTGTGGGCCGGGACGGCGGGAGCCGGGGCTCGACCGGGTCCGAGGCCGCAGATGACCATGTCATGATTCGCCTGAGTTTTTCCACATAGGTGAATGACAGGAGGTCAGAGACGGTGCCGCTGCAGAGTTCACGCGGTGTTCGCCGGCGACGGGTGGCGGCCTTCGCCGCTGCACTCCACCCTGGTGGGCAGGAGGGGTCACAGGGGGTGTCACAGCAGGTGTCATGGGACAGGTGACGCAGGAGGCCGCGGCGCGGCCTGAGGAGCGCGGCGCGGACGTCGTGGGGCCGGACTGGCCGCCGCCGCGTCCCTGGTCTGCGCTGGACGTGCTCATGGTCCGCATCGGTGCCGTGCTGCTGCTGGCCGCCGGCGTGCTGCAGACCATGGGCGGTGCCGTCCGATGGCAGGGCTGCCTGGAGCCCTCGCGGTGGGCAGCGGCCTGCCCCATGCACGACGACGCCTGGGCGCTGCTGCCGGGCATCGACCTCACCACCGGCCTCGGGTACCTCGTCCTCGGCCTGGCGGCCGCCCCGCTGGCGGTCGGCCTGTCCGCCGGCATGCGTCCGGGCTCCCGAGGGGTCACCGCCGCGGCCGGGGTGCTGGCGTTGCTCGGCTTCGCTTGGCTCGGCCTGGACACCCTGCTCCCGTTCGACGCCCAGGCGCGCTCGGAGGCCCGGGTCGGGTACGCCGACGGCGGCCTCTCCGTCCTCGCGGCGCTCCGCCCGGGGGAGTCACCACTGCCGGACTCGACCGCGCTGCACATGCTGGCCACCTTCCCCACCCTCCTGCTCCCTGTCCTGGTGTTCGCCGGGCTCGCGGCCGTCGTGCTCGCGGCCAACGCCCCGGACCGCCGTCCCCGCATCGTGGCCGGCGCCGCGGTGGCGGCCGTGGGCGGTGCGAACTCGCTGCTGACCGCGGTCGCTCTGATCGCCCTGAGCGGCTCCCATGACGAGGGCCCAGGGTGGGGGCTCGTCCAGGGCGTGGTGGCGATGGTCGCCGGTGCCGTGGTGCTGTTGGGGCTGGCCCGCCGGGCCCACGGTGCCGCCGGGGCGGCGCCGACCCCGGAGGGCACGGCCCGGGGAGTCGGCGTGCTGCTCCTGACCGGGGCCGCGGCCGTCGGTGTGATGGGGCTGACCCTGCAGTGGCAGCACTGCCTCGAGCCCGGAGCCACGGCGTGCACGGCGGACGGTGCCTCCGGCGTGCAGGGCGTGGACGCGCTCCTGGCGTCCCTGCAGGTCGATGCCGGTGAGCTCGTGTCCACCTCACCCGCGGACCTCTACCTGCTCGCCGGGATGTTCGCGGCCCTCGGCGCGGTCGCGTTCGGCTCCGCGGCGTTGCTCTCCCGCACCGGGAGGGGGATGCCGGCTTCGTAGAGTGGTCCCCATGCACGGACCGCACCCGGAGGGCTCAGGAGGCGGCCGGCGTCGTGCCTCGGGGGCGCGGGCCGGCGAAGACGGGCCGCGCGGACGGCGTCCCCTGGCGCCGGCCTGGGCGTGGGCGGTGCTGCTGGCGCTCGCCGTGGCCGTGCACCTGACGGTCCTCTACCTGCCCGGGGACCAGGTGCCCGAGGCGGGGTTCCAGGTGCCGGGGCTGGACAAGCTCGTCCACGTCCTCGCGTTCGGGGTCCCCACGCTCGCGGCGGTCGTCCTCGGACGCTCGGCCCGCTGGGCCGTGCCGTTCCTCCTGCACGCCCCGGTGAGCGAGTGGCTGCAGGCGGGGTTCGCCGCGCAGCGCTCCGCAGACCCGTGGGACGTGGCCGCCGACGTGGTGGGGGTGCTGCTGGGCGTGCTCGTCGCCCGGCGGCTGCTGCGCCGCAGATTGGCGGCCGGACGCCCTGCGGAGTATGCTTCTCGGGTGCCTCCCGCACGGGAGTGAGCACGGGGCTATAGCTCAGTTGGTAGAGCGCGTCGTTCGCAATGACGAGGTCAGGGGTTCAATTCCCCTTAGCTCCACAGCCTGGCAGGGGGCCGGGATCGCTCAGATCCCGGCCCCCTTCGCATGTCCGGCCCTGGGTCGCGCCCGCCGTGCGGGACGCTGCCCGCGGGCCAGTTCCCGACGACGGCCGCCCGCCTCCGTCCCGTCACTCGCCCTCTCGGATCATCACATGTTGAGGTTCTGCATTCCACACTGCGAACAGCGCCCCCGGGGTATGGACCGGGCCTGGGCGGGGGCCTAGAGTCGATTCGTCCGCGCTACGCCGATCCGCCAGAGAACGGTCCAGGAGCGCTCCCGGACCCGCCGTGTCCGCCCGCCCCGGCGACACGGTGATTCACCCAGTCTGAGGAGGCCCCTGTGCGTCTTGCACTGCTCGCGCATCCCCGCCACCCGCTGCGTCCGCCGTTCGACGGCGGCCTGGAGACCCACACCGCGCTGACGGTGCGGCATCTGGCCCTGCTCGGCCACCACGTGACCGTCTACGCCCGGGAGGGCAGCCTGCTGGAGGAGCGGAACATCGGCCCCCGGGGCGGCTCCGTGACCGTGAAGCCGATCCTGCCCGCCCTGCCGGGCCCCCCGCCGGCGGTGGGCGAGGACGCGCACGGACTCGGGGACTGCTGGTGGTCCCCCGAGCCATGGGCGCCGCCGTCGGAGGACACGATGGACGCCGCCCTGTCCACCGCCTGCGACCAGATCCTCGCCGGCGGCTTCGACGCGGTCCTGAACAACTCCCTGTCCCCGGTGCCGCTGCTGCGCCTGGAACAGGTGCCGATGCTCACCGTGCTGCACACCCCGGCAACGCTGCCACGGGTGCTCAAGGTCTTGGACCTTCCCGGTTGGCAGCCCTCGCCGCTGCACCGCTGGGCCTCGGTCTCCGCCGCGAACGCCGCCACCTGGGCGCACCGCATCCCGCGGATCGAGGTGGTGCACAACGGCATCGAGACCGAGCTCTGGCGCTCCGACTCGGCCCCCGTGCCGGGACGTGCCGTGTGGGTCGGCCGCATCACGGAGGAGAAGGGCCTGCATATGGCCATCGAGGCGAGCCGTCGGGCCGGCATGGAGCTGCACTTCGCCGGGCCGGTCGCGGACCAAAACTACGTCGACCGCATGGTGGTGCCGTTGATCGGCCGGGACACCGTCCACCGCGGCCATCTGGAGCACGAGGAGCTCGCCGCGCTGCTCGGGGAGGGCGAGGTCTGCCTCGTCAGCCCGCTGTGGGCCGAGCCGTTCGGGCTCACCGCGGTGGAGGCCATGGCCGTCGGCACCCCGGTGGCCGCCCTGCTCACCGGTGCCATGGCCGAGGTGGTGGCCCCGCAGGCCGGCGCGCTGGCCGAGCACCACACCGCCGCCGCGCTCGCCGACGCGGTCCGCACTGCGCGCACCCGCAGCCGCACCGCCACCCGGGCGTGGGGGCAGTCCTTCACCGCCACGGCGATGGCCGAGTCCTACGACGCCCTGCTGCGCCAGGCGATCCAGCGCGGCACCCATCTCGGCAGCCCCGACGTCTCCGCCTGAGGGATCGCAGCATGAGACGAGTGCTCTACTACGCACACCAGCACGGCTCCGGCCACCTCCACCACGCGGCGGCCGCCGCGGCGACCGCCCGGTTCGACCTGACGGTGGTCTCCGCCCACCCGCACGCCGCGGAGGTGGTGGGGCACGCCGCGGACGTCGCCGGCGTGCGGCAGCCGCGGGTGCTGCCCCTGCCCCCGGACCTCGTGGACGGGCACGTGCAGCGTGCGGACTCGCCGCTGCACCACACGCCCACCGGGCCGGTGATCCGGGACCGGTTCGCGGCCCTGTTGGAGGCGGCCCGTTCCGCGGGCGCCGAGGCCGCGGTGGTGGACGTGTCCGTGGAGGCCGCCCTGTTCCTGCGCCTGGCCGGGTACCCGGTGGCGCACCGCCGCATGCACGGGGACCGCACGGACGCGGCGCACCGGATCGTGTACGCGGAGGCGGACCACCTGATCGCGCACTACCGGGAGGACCTGGAGGACCCGGAGTGGCTGGCCGAGCACGGCGGGCACACCAGCTTCCTCGGCTCCCCGGACACCACCGGACGCCTGGCGCGGACCGCCCCGGCGCCGCCCGCGGGCCTGGACGGTGCCCACCTGACGGTGCTCACCGGCACCGGCGGCGGGGGAGTGGCCGTGGAGGACCTGTCCCGGGCGGCGGCGTCCGTGCCGCAGGCCACCTGGCACGTGCACGGGCCCGTGCGCGGCGCCGCCCACGGCGCGGACCCGCTCCCGGAGAACCTGGTGCTCCACGGCTGGGCCACGGACGTGTCCGCCGTGCTCGCCGAGGCAGACCTCGTGGTGGTCTCCGCCGGGCACGGCGGCACGGTGGACGCGCTCGCCTCGGGCCGTCCGCTGGTGCTGGCCCCGGAGCCGCGGCCGTTCCACGAGCAGCATCGCTTCGCCGCGGCCGCCCGCCGCTGCGCCGGGGTGCCCACCGCCGTCTGGGACGACCCGGCCGCGGACTGGGCCGGCGCCGTGACCGCCGCCGCCGAGGACCCCGCCTCCGCGGACCGTCTCGCCGCCGCGCTGCTCACCGACCCGGCGGAGTACGCCGAGCGCTGGGAGCAGGCGATCGAGCGCACCGTCGCCGGGCGCCGCGCGCGCTGACCGCGCCGGCGGACGCCGCACGCACCGACCACGCCGTACGTCCTCAGTAGGCCGCGTCCTCCACGCGGGCGGCCCTGAGCTCGTCCTCGGTGGGCCGTCGCAGCAGCTCGAGCCGCTCGCCGTCCGGGTCCCAGTCGATCAGCCCGTCCGCGGCGAACCGGCGCAGCCAGCCGTCCATGGGCCACAGCCCGTGCACGTGCCGGAAGCGGCGGGCGTTGACCAGGATGTCCTCCAGGTGGTTCAGCGGCGGACGGTGCACGCCGTGGTGCTGGTGGAACACCTCGGCCGGGTGGAACCGCAGCGCCAACCCGGCGTCGCGGGCCCGGAACGCCAGGTCCGTGTCTTCGGCGCCGTAGCCGGCGTAGTGCTCGTCCAGGCCGCCGATCGCCCGCAGGACGCCGCGGCGCATCGCCAGCACGAGCGTCCACACCATGTGCCAGTCTTCGGAGTCCCCGGCCGGCAGGTCGGCCCGGGCCTCGTGGGGGACGGACGCCGCGCGCAGCACCTCGTCCTCCGGCAGCGCGGTGTCCTCCCCTGACGCTCCGTCCGCGGGGCGCGTCCCATCCGGCCGCGCCGCTGCCGTGCCGGTCCGCTCCAGCCAGTCCGGCAGCAGGTACCGGGGCGTTCCCATGATCATCGCGTGCGGGTGCGCGGCCACGTCCGCCGCCAGGCGCCCCACGGTGTCCTGCGCGGGAATGCAGTCCACGTCCAGGAAGACCAGGATCTCGGCGGTCGCGAGCTCGGCGGCGCGGTTGCGCGCGGCCGCCAGCGGCAGGTGTCCGGCGCCGGCCACGTGGCCCACGGTCACCGGCAGGTCGGTGGCCGGGACCCGCCCGTCCGGCTGGTCCATGAAGACCACCACCGCCTCGTCCGGCCGCCGGTTCTGCCGTTCCAGGCCCTGCAGCACGCGGGCCAGGTGGGCGTCCCGGTTCCCGGTGATCACCAGCACGGCCACGCGCTCCTCGGCCCTGTGCGCGGCGTTCTCCACCGCCCGCGCGCACGCCTCGGCATGGGCGGCGGCCACCCGGGCGCGCTGTTCACGCCGCCACTGCAGAGGCGCTGGCGCCGGGCGTGCCCGGGCCATCCGCAGGATCGCCTCCGCCACGGCCTCCGGCTCCTTCCCGACGACGGCCACCCCCTCCCCGGGATCGCCCGCCTCGGCCGGCCCCTCGCCGGGCAGAGGCGCGTCCGCCACCTGGGAGGCGATCATGCCGACGTCCGTGACCACCACGGGGGTGCCGAGGTCCCGGCACATCTCCACCCAGCCCGAGTGCGTGCCCCGGGCGTAGGGGAGCACGGACACGGCGGTGCGGCGCAGCAGGGCATGCAGGTCGTGGTCGTCCAGGCGGGGGTGCTCCCAGACGCCGAGGCCGTGCTCGGCGGCCAGCTCGCGCAGACGCTTCGCCCGCTCCGGGTCCTGGGTGGTGGCCTGCATCTCCAGCACTGCCTTGGCGGGATGCCCGGCCTCGCGCAGGCGCCTCACCGCCTTGGCGACGCCTGGCAGCAGCGGTTCCGGGTCCACGGAGGCACGCAGGTCCTTGGCATGCACCAGGACCAGCAGCTCCTCCGCGCCGCCCGAGGAGGCCGCGTCCAGGCCGAGCCCGGCTCGGATGCCCTCGGGCAGGTCCGCGGTGGCGCCCTCATGGCGACCATCCCGGTCCGGCTCCCGGCCGGCCAGACCCCTGCCGTCCTGCTCCCGGCCTTCCCCATCCAGCGGCAGCACATGCGGATGCGGGATCACCAGGGCCTGGCGGCCGTAGTCCCGCTGCACCGCCTCGGCGGCACCGGTGGACAGCGTCACCACCTCGTCCGCGGCCGCCAGGAGCACGGCCAGCCGGGCCCGGTGCGCCGGCTGCGCGGCCGCCGGCAGGTGCGGGTTCTCCAGGTCGTGGACGGTGACCAGCACGGCGGTGCCGACCTCACGGGCGGCATCCATGGCCCCCTGCAGCCGCGCCGGCGTGTAGTGCTCGAAGCCGAAGTGCACGTGCAGCACGTCCGGGCGGTGCTCCCGGATCCACTGAGGTGTCAGCGCCACCGGCGGCCACCACACCCCGGGCTCCGCCCCCGGCACCTCCGGGTCCGGCCAGTGCTCCACTGCGGCCGTCGGCACGTCCCCGTGGGTGCCGCGGCCGGCCGCACGCGAGTCGGCGCCCTCCCCGGAAGGGGAGCGGCCGTCGTCGGGAAGGGACGGGGAGGCCTGCAGGAGGTGACGCACATACGGGTGGTCCGCGGGGACGGGCTGGACGGTGAGTGGCATGCGGCCTCCTGACGGCGGCCGCACCCCAGCGCTACCTCCCGCGGGCGGGCCGCCCCTAGTGTGGGCGGGCGCCCCGGCCGGAGCGCGCCCGCCATTCCAGCACCCCAGGAGGGGCCGTGACCACAGCCCAGACGCTCTCGCCGGACCCGGACGTGGAGGGTCGGCGCCGCCACTACGGACACTTCTACGGACTCACCCCGCTGCCCGAGCAGCCGCTGCTGCTGGTGTGGGGCAACTGCCAGGCCGAGTCCTTCCGGCTGCTGCTCGGCGGTGAGCCCGGCACCGAGCTGGCCGGCGGCGAGCTGGTCTCCGTCCGCGTCCCGCCGGCGTTCGAGCTGACCGCCGCGGAGGTGCCCCTGCTGCACCGGCTGATGGCGCGGGCCCGGGTG
This sequence comes from Micrococcus luteus, assembly GCA_047414615.1. GTDB lineage: Bacteria > Actinomycetota > Actinomycetes > Actinomycetales > Micrococcaceae > Micrococcus > Micrococcus luteus_B. Next base: position 1,793,508 of record CP179711.1, on the reverse strand, counting down.
CTGGTGTCCCAGCCCATCCCGGACGACTACCGCGGCATGCCGGTGGGCACGGACCAGCTGGCGGGGCTGCTGTCGGCCGACGCCGAGCTGGTGCGCGTGCCCGTGGTGTACTGCACCTCCCGCTTCCCGTGGCAGACCACGCTGCGGCACTGGAAGGCCGCCCCCGGTGCCGCCGAGCGCCCCGGCGAGGACCCGCCGCTGGTGCCCTACCACGACCTGCGCACCCTGGTGGAGGCCCACGGCCGCCTGACGGGGGCTCCGGTGGCCGTGCGGGAGGCCCAGGATCCCGACGACGGCCCCCGCCTCCCCGTGGACCCCGCCTCCCTGCGGGCGGCGGCCGAGGAGTCCGTGCGGATGCTCGCCCACCGCGAGCGCACCAAGGGGCTGCTGCGCGTCTCGGACCTGGTGGCGGCGGAGCGCGGGGTGGGCTTCCACGCCGTGAACCACCCGGACAACCCGCTGCTGCTGGCTGCGGCGCAGCGGGCGGCCGAGGAGATCGAGCGAGCCACCGGCCTGGGGCTGGAGGCCGCGCTGCCTGCGGACGGTCGGACGCTGCTGGGCGGGATCCGCACGCCGGTGGAGGTGCAGATCGTGGAGGCGCTCGGCCTGGAGTGCGCGCCGCGTCAGTCCTGGAGCATCGGCGGGCAGGACGTGCCGGACGCCGTGGTGCGGCAGACGCACCTGGACTGGTACCTGGAGAACCCCGCGTGCGTGGCCGCCGGCATGGAGCGCTTCAATGCCCGCATCCGGCTGCTGGGGATGCTGCCGTGAGGGGCGGGGACGGGCATCGTGCGGCGGCCGGTGCGGATCGGGTGCGCCGGCGGGTGCACCTGGTGGCCGTCGGACCTGAGGAGCACGGGGTGACCCGCCACGGGCTGCAGACCGCCGCGCTCGCCGAGCAGGTGCTCGCCGGACAGTGGCAGGTGGACCTGGTGCGCTGCGCGGGCGTGGGGGAGTTCAGGGCTGCAGGGGAGCGGCTGCGGGCTGCGGGGGAGGCCGGTGAGGCCGTCCACGTGGACGTCACCGACGCCCTGTTCGGGGACACTCCGGGGGAGGCGGTGGTGGTGCTGCGCGGGGTGGTGCCCGATTCGGCGACCCTCGCCCTGCACGACGTCCCCCAGCCGGCCGAGGGCGCCGCGCGCTACGCGGCGCGGGCCGCGGCGTACGCCGAGCTGGCCGGGGCGTTCACCGGCGTGGTGGTGGCCAGCGAGCACGAGGCCGGCTTCCTGCGCGCCGCGTGCGCGGAGGCCGGGGCGGAACCGGCCCCGATCTCCGTGGTCCCCCTGCCGGTGCTGGACCAGCGTGACCGCGCCGGCGAGGGAGCCCGCGCCGGGGATGGTGGTGCGCCTGGTGGTGCAGGCCTGAGCGGCGCAGAGTCGGGCGGCACGCAGGCGCCGGGTCAGGTCGAGGGGCTGGAGCGGGACGTGGTGGTGCTGGGATACCTCTACCCCGGCAAGGGCCATGCCGAGGCCGTCTCCGCCTTGGCGGCGGTGCGCCAGCAGGCGGCCGCACGGGGCGAGGATCTGGATGGTCTGCCGGACCGGGTGACGGCGCTGGGACCGGTGGCCGCCGGGCACCAGGACCTGGTGGCCGAGCTCGAACAGGCCGCCGCGGCCGAGGGGCTGCAGTTCCGGGTGACCGGGTTCGTCCCGGACGCGCAGCTGCCCGCGGCGCTGGACGCCGTGGCCGTGCCGTTCGCCGCCCATCGGAACGTGTCCGCGTCCGGATCCCTGGCCACCTGGATGGGACACGGACGCCGGTGCATTGTCCCCGCGGGTGCCTACGTCGAGGAGATGGAGGCGCTGCGTCCGGGCACGCTGCACGTGGCCCGGGCCGTGGGGGAGGGCGAGGGGGCCGTGCAGGACGCGCTGACCCGGGCCCTCGCCGCCGCGGTGGCCGACCCCTCGCTGACCCGGCTCGCCCCGAGCGTCAGCCTCGCGCCGACCCCGGAGGACACCGTCCGGGCGCTCGCCGACGTCTGGGGCAGGGCCCTCGGTGCCTCTCGCACTCGGCCGACCTCCGCGGAAGGAGGCGCGCAGGATGACTGAGGTGTCCGTCGTCGTGCCGTACTACCAGGACCAGGACGGCCTGGACCGGCTGCTGGCCGCGCTGGCGGCCCAGACGATGCCGGCGGAGCGGTTCGAGGTGGTCGTTGCGGACGACGGCTCCCCGGAACCGCCGCGCATCCCGGACGGGCTGCCGTTCGCCGTGCAGGTGGTGCGTCAGGCGGACCGCGGGTTCCGGGCTTCGGCGGCACGGGCCCTGGGGGCGCGCACGGCTGCCGGGCGGGTGCTCGCCTTCCTGGACGGGGACATGCTCCCCGAGCCCGGGTATCTGGAGGCCGCGTGCGCGCTGCCGCTGGCGGATCCGGCGGCGGTGGTGGTCGGGCGGCGCCGGCACGCCGACCCGTGCGTGGTGGAGGGCGGCTGGACGCCGGGGGAGGAGCTGCCGGAGGGTGCCGAGCTGGCGGAGCCGTCCTGGCTGCGGGACGGCTACGCGCAGACCAAGGACCTGCGGCAGGCAGACTCCACGTCCTACCGGTTCGTGATCTCCGCCGTGCTGACGGTGGCGCGTCAGGTCTACGAAGAGGCCGGCGGGTTCGACCCGTCCTTCGTGGGGTACGGCGGCGAGGACTGGGAGCTCGGGTATCGGCTGTGGCGGTGCGGGGCGCGGCTGCGGCATGTGCGTGAGGCCGTGGCCTGGCAGCTCGGCGAGGACTTCGGTGGGCGCGAGGACCCCGTGGCCGCACGGCGGGTGAAGAACGCGGAGGCCATGACCCTGGCGGCGAAGATCGCGGCGTCGACAGGTCGTGGCTGGACGCTGGGGCTCGGTCAGCCGGGGGCCGGCGGTGTGCGGCGCGTGGGCGTGCGGATAGCGGTCCGGGGAGCCGGTGCCGGCGATTCTTCCGAGGCGAGTGCGGCAGACGAGGCCGCTGCGAGCGCAGCGGTGGGCGAGGCCGCCGTGGTGCTCGGCGTGGACGCGGTCCTGCAGGCGTTCCCGGCCGCCCGGGTGACGGTGGACGTGAGCGGATCAGGCGCCGCAGCGCGCGGCTGCCTGGAGGACCCGCGGGTGGTGGCGGTGACCTCACCGGAGGATGAGGCGCTGGCCGTGTCCGCGCTGGACGAGGCCCCGGACTGGGACGTGCTGCTGCACGAGCCCCTGCGTCCGGCCGAGCCCGGCCGGCGCCCGGACCCGCGTGCCGCAGCGGAGCTGCTGCTGCGGCTGGAGCGTGCCGGCGTGGACACCCTGGTGCTGACTGCCGGCGGCGGTGACGACCGTGAGGTGGGACGGCTCACCGGGGTGCGGGGCCGCCGTGCGCAGGCGCGTGGCGGCAGGGCGCGGACGCTGACCCTGCCGGTGGCGCGGCTCGGGTGGGCGCCCGTGGGGCCGGCACCGGACCTCGAGGGCTGGTGGGGCGGCTGGGCGTGAGGCTGGGCACCTCCTGGGCGGAGCCTTATCGTGTCCGCTTCGATTCCTAGTGTGCGGTGTGTACCCCTGGACCCCATCTCGGTGGCAGCGGGTGCGCTTCCCATCCCTACTCGCATGGAGGAATCCCCATGAAGAAGAACCTGGCCTGGCTGGCCGTCCCCGCCCTGATGCTGTCCCTGAGCGCCTGTGACAGTGAGCCCGGCTCCGTGACCAGCCGCGGCGACGCCCCTGCGTCCTCGTCCTCGCCCGCGGCGAGCCCGAGCGAGGAGGCGGCCTCTGCGGAGGAAGCCACCGACGCCTCCGCGGAGCCCGAGCAGACGCAGGCCGAGGAGTCGACGTCCGAGGAGTCGGCCGCGTCCGAGTCCGGGGCCGACGAGGGCGCCGAGCAGTCGTCCGAGTCCACGGAGGCGTCCGGGGAGTCAGCCGAGACGTCCGCGGAGTCGACCGAGGCGGATGCCGCGGACGAGGCCCCCGCCAACCCGTCCCAGCCGACCTTCGGGGACACGTATACCTGGAACGACGGCGTCGCGGTGGCCGTCGGCCAGCCCCAGCGCTTCACGCCGTCCGCCAGCGCCTTCGTGGAGGATGAGGCCTTGAGGGCGCAGGCCTACTCCTTCGACGTGACGGTGGAGAACGGCTCCGGGGAGCCGATCGACAGCATGGAGACTTCCCTGCAGGCGAGCTCCGGCGGTGAGCAGAGCGGCATGGTGTACGACTCGGCTGCGGGCCTCGACACCCCGACCGTGAGCATCCAGCCGGGCAAGTCTCTGAACTTCAAGGTGGTCTTCACCCTGAAGGACCCGGCGGACATCAACATGGACGTCGCGCCGACCTGGATGCACGACTCCGTCAACTTCGCGACCCGCTGACGCGTGACTGAAGGTGCGGCCGCCGTCGTGGGTCTTCCCGACGGCGGCCGCTCGCCCCCGGTGCCTGCCTTCAGCGGGTGCCGGGGGCATGGCCGTCCCGGCTCAGGCACAATCGAGGGCACGACCTGCCCCTGACACGCGCCGTCCTGGCGCAGTGAGGAGAGACCGACGTGAGCACGACGGGGAGCCTGGACTTCGTGGCCGTGGACATGGAGACCGCCAACGCGCAGCGGGCGTCCGTGTGCGCGGTCGGCATCGCGCTGGTCCGCGAGGGCGAGGTGATGGCCACCGAGAAGATCCTGGTGCAGCCCCCGACCGGCGTGGACTCGTTCTCCGCGCTGAACCGCGGCATCCACGGCATCTGCGCCGAGGACGTGAAGGACGCGCCAGACTGGGACGAGGTGGCCGGCCAGCTGGAGGTTCTCGGATCCCAGCTGCCGCTCGTGGCGCACAACGCCGCCTTCGACCGCGGCGCCTACGAGGCCGCCTGCGCCGAGGCCGGCCGGGCCGCGCAGCCGATGGAGTGGCTGGACCTGCTGGAGCTGTCCCGGCGCCTGCGCCCGGACTCCCGCCAGCACACCCTGCCCGTCCTCGCCGACGCCTACGGTGTGAGCCTGGAGAACCACCACGACGCCGAGCAGGACGCCCGCGCCTGTGCCGAGGTGCTGGTGGCGATCGCGAAGGACCAGGGGGTGCAGCGGCTCGGCGAGCTCTGGCCGCAGGGTGGCCAGGTGAGACCGACAACGGCCCGACGCAGAACGTCGGGTTCCATTCCGGCCGCGGCTCCGGTGGAAGAGGACCCGGGCCGCCAGGAGTGGTTCAGCCGCGCATCCAAGACCAAGGTCGCAGACATGCCCCAGGCGGCAGCGGATGCGGATCCGGGACATCCGCTGTACGGCGAGCACGTGGTGATCTCCGGTCCCGTGCAGGGCCGAGACCGGTACGGCCTGTGGGAGCGCATCGCCGCCGCGGGCGGGCACCCGCAGAAGAACGTCACCAGGAGGACCACGGTGCTGGTGGCCGGAAACCGGGACGACCCCGCCGCGCTCGCGTCCGGGGACGAGGCCCTCGCTGTGAACATGACGACCAAGGAGCGGAAGGCCGTCCACTATGGCAAGGCCGGGCAGTCGATCCGAGCCATGACCGCGGTGGCATTCCTGGAGGCCTTGGATGGACAGGAGTCCCGGACGGGCATCGCGGTCCTGGGCTCCCGTGGGCATGATGTCGACCAGGGCGAAGGGACGCAGGAACCGGCAGCTGCAGCACCTTCCGTCGAGGAGGCCACGTCGTCACCGGCATCCGAGACTCGGCCTGCTGTGAACGGTGCTGAACCCGAGACGTCGGCCGGCCGCACCTACACAGACTCGTCCTTCACCCCGTCCGCGCTGCGCCGCTCCCACTTCGACGAGAGGAGCGGCCCGCGGCCGTGGGAGCAGCCGGACCGCGCGGGGGAGGACCGTGCCGGGCAGTCCCGTGCGGAGGAGGGCCGCGCGCTGGGGCCGGTCGGTGAGGGCGCCGTCTCCCGCCGTGGACCGGTTCCGGGGCCGCATCGGGAGTCCGGGCGGAGCGAGGGCGTCCGTGCGGTGAAGAAGGTCGTCGGTGCGGTGATGATACTTGCCGCGCTGTTCGGTGCGGTGATGACGGCAGCCGGGGTCGGCGTGATCGTGGAGGACATGAGCGCGGGCGACGCCGGTCAGGTGGCCGCCGGAGTCGGTGTGACCGCGGTGATCGCGTTCCTCAGCATCTGGCTGGCCATCACCGCACTGCGGTGGATGCGCGGCTGACGGGCCCTGACGAACGGCCCGGTATCTCGCCATGCGGTCAGGGAATGGTCATGCCCCTGACAGGGCGACTAGAGTGATGCACGTCACTCACCTGTCATTTCGCACCTGACCGAGAGGGGCAGCCCATGCGCGCCCGCCATCCTCACATCACCCTGGCCGCCCTGGGCACGGCCCTGGCCCTGTTCGCCTCCGGCTGCACCTTTTCCGACCGGACGGACGACGGTCTGGAGACGGCCGCCGTCTCCAGCCCCACCGCTTCGGACAGCGCCGGAGAGTCGCCCGGGGCGGAGAAGAGCAGGGTGGAGCAGATCCGTGACGCCGGGAAACTGCGCGTCTGCACCACCGGCGACTACCCGCCCTTCACGGAGGAGACCGAGGACGGGGAGCTCAAGGGCATCGACGTGGACATGGCCCGGGACCTCGCCGAGACCCTCGGCGTGGAGGCGGAGTTCGTCACCACCAGCTGGGGCGACCTGATGGACGACTTCCTGGGGAAATGCGACGTGGCGGTGGGCGGGATCTCCATGAACCCGAAGCGTGCGGAGCAGGTCTACTTCTCCGAGAAGACCCTCGAGGACGGGAAGACACCGATCGCCCGTTGCGAGGACGTGGACAAGTACCGGAGCATCGAGGACATCAACCAGCCGGGCGTCCGCTCCATCTTCCCGGAAGGTGGCACGAATGAGGAGTTCGCGCGCGAGCACTACCCGGACGGTGAGCTCATCACCCATGACAACCTGACGATCTTCGACGCCCTCGCCGCCGGCGAGGCGGACGTGATGACCACCGACCGCGCGGAGGTCCTGTACACGGACCACGAGTACGACGAGCTGTGCGCGGTGAACCCGGACGAGCCCTTCGACTACTCGGTGCAGGGCTACATGCTTCCCCAGGGCGATGACGTCTTCAAGCACTATGTGGACCAGTGGCTCATGGTCACGCTCGAGGACGGCACCTATGACGGCTTCGCCGAGCCGTGGGTGGGTGAGGCGGACCTGAACCCGGAGGACTGAGCCGAGCCCGAGGGTGGCTGAGCCCGTGCATGTGGAGGGGCCCGGCGCTGTCGAGCGTCGGGCCCCTCTGTGCGGCGCCGAGCCGGCCGGGATCAGGCCTCCAGGGAGTAGCTGATCAGCTGCTCGGCGGCCTCGTAGCGGAGGTCCGTGAGCATGGCGTGGGCCTGCTTCTCCGGGACCTCGAACTCCGCGTTGCGGCGGGCCATCACGGCGAGGCGGTCGGCGAACTCGTTGTGCACGTCCCCGGAGTGGCCGCGCACCCAGCCGAGGTCCACCTGCAGGCCGGTCATGAGCCGGCGGATGCGCTCCACGATCGCCGTGCCGGCCGTGGGCACGGTGCTTCAGGCGGGGCAGGGTGCCCTGGCCGAAGTCGATGATCCAACCGGTGCCGGTCACCGAACCGGGGGAGTGGGCTTCGGGGCGGTCAACGGGGCTCCTTCGTGCGAGGTCTGATCTCAGGCCCGCCCGTCCTGGACCGACGATGAGGAGACTACGAAGGGGACCGGACAGGATGAGGCGAGGGAGCCGTCGTCGTGCCGCCGACGTGGGGTGAAGCCGCCCGGGCGGGCCGCTCAGCCCTGGATCGTGTGCAGGCGCTGCGGGCGCGGGAGGAGGCGAAGGGGACGCTGTCCATGGCGGATCTCGTGGCGGCGGAGCGGGGCGTCGGCTTCTACACCGTGAACCACCCGACCAACACGGTGCTGACCCGCGTGGCCGAGCGCGTGGCCGAGCACCTGCCGGGCGACGTCGCCGTCCAGCCCGTGCCCGTCCCCCGCGTGCTCCTCGGAGGGGTGCGCGCGCCCCTCGAGGCGGTTGTGGTCGAGGCCCTCGACCTCGACGCCGAGCCGACCGAGGACTGGACCGTGGCCGGACAGACCGTTCCGGCCGAGCAGCTGCGCGAGGTGCACCTGGACTGGTACGCGCAGAACCCGCAGGCCGTGGAGGTCGGGATGCGCAAGTACGCCGACCAGCTGCGACTGCTGGGCCTCGCGGGCTAGCGCCGGCTCCGGCCCCCAGTGGAGAATGGGCGGCACGTCCCGTCCGCCGCGCTGCACGTCTGCAGGGGCGGTCGTGCCGTTTCCCTGACCCCGTCACCCCACGGAGGACCACGTGACCGAGCAGTACGACATCCTGATCGTCGGCGGCGGCAACGCCGGCGTGTCCCTGGCCGCCGCACTGCGGCGGAAGCGGCAGGGCCGGGTCGCCATCGCCGACGGCCAGCAGCTGCACCGCTACCGGCCCATGCTGAACTACGCGGCGGGCGGGCAGGCGGACATGGCCCGGTTCGAACGGCCGATGCGGGCCGTCATCCCGGACGGGGTCGAATGGATCCCGGACCACGTCGTGGCCGTGGACGCCGAGGAACGGACCGCGGTGACGACCACCGGGCTGACCGTGGGCTTCCGCCACCTGGTGCTCTGCCCGGGGCTGACCCCGTGGTGGGGTGCGATCGACGGGCTGCGTGAGGCCTACGCCGCCGGATGGGCGGCGAGTGCGCACGTGCCCGAGCACGTGGACGCCGCCCGGGCGCTGCTGTCGCGTGTGGCCGCGGGGGACCGTGTGGTGGCGAATGTGCCGGCTGAGCCCTCCTCGTGCGGCGGCACCGTGCTCAAGGCGCTGTTCCTGGCCTGCGCGGCGTGGGAGCGCAAGGGGATCCTGCCGGACGTGGACGTCCACCTGGTGACCCCGTACGGCCGGATCCTGGACCGGCAGACCATCGACCCCGCCCTGGCCGAGGCCGTGGCGAGGTACGGCATCCATGTGCACGCCGGCGCAGAGGTGAACGCCGTGGACCACGAGGCCCGCGAGGTGGTGCTCAACACCGGTGAGCGGATCACCGACGTGGCGGCCGCGTACATCACGCCCGTGGTGCGGGCCCCGGAGTTCATCGCCGAGGCGAGCCTGGCGGACGACGGCGAGGCCGGCCTGGCGGCCGCGTATCCCGCGACCCTGCGGCATCCCGTGCACCCGCACGTGTGGGCGCTGGGCGACGCCGCCGCCCTGGGCACACGGCCCTCCGGCGGTGCCCTGCGCCGGCAGGTCAAGATCCTGGCCCAGAACATCCAGGCCGCAGACGCGGAGAAGCCGCTCCAGAAGTATGACGGCTACACCGTGATCCCCGTGATGGTCAGCCGGGACGAGCTGGTCCTGGACGAGCACGTCCGCGACGGCTCCGAGGACCGGTCGATCCCCGGCGTGGACCTGACGACGCCGCGGAAGAGCACGGCGGCCTTCGACCGCTTCGGCCAGCCCCGGATCTACTGGCACCGACTGCTCAAGGGGAAGGTCTGAGCCCAGCGTTCTCGCCGACGCGACATATGCGGCGGACGTGCTGTCCCCCGCAGGGCGCCCCGCCCGACCCGGATGACGGCGCCGGCCCGCCGAGCGCTTTCGTTCGGGAAACGGCGGCGTGTCACACCGTTTTCGTTCGGGAAACGGCGCCCTGCCGACGACGTCGCCCTCAGTCGTCGCGGCCCCGCACCGGGCGCTCCTCGAGCGTGGTCTGCACGACCCGCCCGCGCTCCCAGCTGTTCGCGCCCGGCACCACATCCGGGACCGGGATGTCCACGCGGTTGCGCCGCTTGGCCGCGGTGTCCACGCCCACACGGTCGTCGCGGGTGCGCAGGAGGGCCTCGTCCACCTGGCCGTCGTCGGTGAGGCCCATCATCAGCTGGGGGATGCCGTACGGGAAGTCGTCCTGGTCGTACTGCCAGGTGTGGAACGTCTTCCCGTAGGTGTGGATGAGGTCTTCGAAGTAACTGTGCTCGGCCAGTTCGGGCACCCCGGGTGCCGTGAGGGCACCGGAGCTCACCTCGTAGTGGTGGCTGTGCCACAGGCGCCGCTCCTCGTCGGGGAGGCTGCGGAACCGCTCCTCGCTGATGATGTACTCGATGCCGATCAGCCGCGCGTCCGGCGCGTTGCGGTCGAAGATCACGCACTGGTGCAGGTCGTGGCGCAGGTGGATGCAGAAGTGGCTGGCTTCGACCTGTCGGCCGAGGTCGTCGGCGTAGAAGTGCAGTCCGTTGAGATAGGTGCTCATCGCGCCCATGGGGTACTTCGGCTGGACCAGGCCGGATGCCGCGTCCAGGAGGCGGTGCTTGAGCGGGTGGCCCTTCCCGACGGCGGCCATGAGGGCGATCCTGCGGGCTGCGGTGACGGCGGCCGCGGTGCCCAGTCCGGCGGCGAACCCGAGGGCGGTGGAGGACAGGCGATGGGTGCTCATGGCCTCATGCTAGGAGCGCGGGGCGGACTCGGCCAGGGTGGTGGGGCTGCCGGGTCTGCTCAGGAGGCGGGCCCGACGACGGCCCCTCGCCTCAGGCGATCCGGTGGAGCCGATGCTCGCCGTCGCCGACGCCGAAGACCGCGCGCGTGCGCACCGACGAGCCCAGCTCGCTCACGTAGTCGACCACGCGGAAGCGGGCCTCGAGCAGCTGGGCGGAGAGGTCCACGCGGAGATAGCCGCGCAGGTCGTTGTTGAACTTGATGTGCGGGTTCCAGGCGAGGGCGCCGGTGGCAGAGTCCGAGCCGTCGCCGCCGGAGGTGATGGACGTGGTGATCAGCTCGACGCCCACGGACTCCGAGGAGAGGTCGTCGAAGTCGGCCTTGACGTCCGAGGCGAAGGCCTCGTGGATGTCCCCGGTGAGCACCACGGGGTTGCGGACACCCGCCGCGGTCCACGCGCTGACCACGCGGTCGCGCGAGGCGACGTAGCCGTCCCACGTGTCCATGTCGCCCCACAGCAGCGGGCCGGAGGTGCGGTCGTACTGCACGAACGGGACCTGCTGGGTGAGGAAGTCCCAGCGTGCGGTGGAGGTGTTGAACCCCTCACGCAGCCACTGCTCCTGCTCGGCACCGGTGATGGTGCGGCGCGGGTCTCGGGCGTCCTCGTCCACCACCTTGACCAGGTCCAGGTTCGCCTGGTCCGAGCGGTACTGGCGGGTGTCCAGGAGGTGGAAGGTCGCCAGGTCGCCCCAGTGGATGCGGCGGTAGAGCTGCATGTCGATGCCGCGAGGCACGGACGAGGCGCGCAGCGGCATGTTCTCGTAGTAGGCGCGGAACGCGGCGGCCCGGCGGCGCAGGAAGTGCGGGTCCCAGATCTCCGGGGTCTCGTCCGCCCAGTTGTTCTCGACCTCGTGGTCGTCCCAGATGACCAGCCACGGGGCGGCGGCGTGCGCGTCCTGCAGGTCCGGGTCCGTCTTGTACTGCGCCATGCGGGCCCGGTACTGGGCGAGGGTGCGGGACTCCCCGTTCCTGTGGGCGCGCGGGACGCCCGAGGAGACCGGGTACCCGTACGGCATGATCTCGTAGTAGTAGTCGCCCAGGTGGACCATGAGGTCGGGACGCTCGGCGGCCATGTGGCCGTAGGCGGTGAAGTAGCCGTGCTCCCAGTTGGCGCAGGAGGCCACCGTGAAGGCCAGGTGGCCGGGGGCCGTGCCCGGGCGCGGGGCGGTGACCGCGCGGCCGGTGCGGGAGACGTGGCCGTGGGCGCGGAAGCGGTACCAGTGCTCGGTGCCCGGGCGCAGCCCGGTGAGCGTGACGTGCACGGCGTAGCCGCGGGAGCGGTCCGTGGTGGCCGTGCCGGCACGCACGATCTTTGAGAACTGCGGGTCCGTGGCCACCTGCCACTCCACCGCGAAGGACAGGTCCGGCATGCCGCCCAGTCCGTCCTCGTTGAGCGGCTGCGTGGCCAGGCGGGTCCAGATCACGAAGCCGTCCGGCCAGGGGTCTCCGGACGCCACGCCGAGGCTGAACGGGTTCACGCCGGTGGCCGCCTGGGCGGTGCCGGCCGAGGTGCTGAGCAGGGCGGCCGAGGCCAGGCCGACGGTGCCGGCGGTCAGGACCGTGCGGCGGGAGGGCAGGGCGAGCGGGGACTGCGGGGAGGAAGTATGCGAGACGTCCATGGGCCGCGAGTGTGGTCCGGGCAGGTGGCCGTCCGGTGACCCGCGGGTAGTCAGTGGGTTCGCGGGGATGGCGGGACGGGGAAGATCCGCTGTGCTCCGGGTGTGGTGCCGATGGGCCGGGCCTCTTGTCCTGCCCGGGCCCGCACGCTGGGTCTGCCCCATGACGATCGATGGGAGACAGGTGACCCGCATGGGCGCAGGGGACGTGGAGGCCGGCATGCCGCCGCGTGAGGGCGTGGAGCTGATGAAGATGCCGGAGCAGGCGTCCGAGCTGCGGTGGCAGCACATGGGGCAGTTGTTAGGGCAGGGCTGGCATCGGCTCGAGTCCGTGGGGCAGATCGTGGACCTGGTGCATGCACTCGGCGAGGAGGTCGACGGGCTCACGCTCGAGGACGACGACCCGATCACCCGCTACGCGCAGATGTGCTACCTGGGGAGGGCCGCTTTCAGCTGGAGATTGCGAAGGTGGTCCCGGAGGGCGCCTACAACTGGCGGGTCGGAGCGGGGATCCATGCGGACGACGCCGGCAACGCTCCCAACACCTCCGCCACCGAGGAGCAGCTGCTCAACCGGGCCCAGCTGATCGAGGTCCTCACCTCCTGGGCACAGGGCCACGGCCTGCCGCTCGGCTACGGGTCCTCGCTGCACTGCTACGGGGACGCCACGCTCTGAGCCGCGTGGTGCCGGGCGGTCAGGCGCGGCGCCAGGTGAACCGCGGGCACCGAACTGTCCAGAATCCGAAGCAGAATTCGGATTCAGCCCTTGAGGTCTTCGAGTGCACGTGTCTCGGGCGGAATCCGCACATTTCCTCGGGTCTCCAGGATCGGCGGCACCATGACTCCGCGGCCCAGCAGCCGGGCTTTGCGGCACAGGCACTCAGATTGGTCGCCTGCCGGGAGTCGTGTCCATCTCGCTTTCCGATCAGTCCGCCAATCGCCATTGCGCTCGTGGATCCCGTGGAGACTTTCCTTCCCAGACGATCAGTCCGGCGCCTTTCAGCTCCTCGAGGGCGTGTCTGACCCAGGGGCGAGATCGGCCGGTGAGCTCGATGACCTCACCGGTCCCCACGGGGCGGCCGATGCGCTGCATTGCCTCGAGCACGTCCTCCGCGCCCGCCGGAAGTGTCTTGCGGACCGCTTCGTCCAGGCGGCGTTCGGAGGTGAGGATGAGGCGCACGCTACCGCTGGTCTGCTCGTAGACCGGGTCGGCCAGCCCGGTGTTGCGCATCTCCTCGAACATGCGGCGAATGCCTTCGCCGCGTTCCAGCGTGATGCCGAGGTCGGAGAGCACGCGGGCGATGCGAGGGTTCCGAGCGTATCTGGCGATTTCCAAGGGCTTCCGAGGGTCCGCAAGCCCGGGGAACCGTCCGGGACTCTCGATTTCGATACGGCTCGGGAAGATGCTCACTCGCACATGATCTCCGCCCAAGGAGTACGAACGGTGGACGACGGCATTGACGATGCCCTCGAGAAGGGCGTCCACGGGAATCAGCGGAACGTTCTCGAACCGGCCATAGGTGGTGAGGGCTCGCCGATGGGGCATCCACTCCGTCACGCGAGCGACTGCTGAGTCGATGATGTGGGGGAGAGGGCCGTAGAAACGTTCGTCCTTGCCGGCCTCGAGGGACTGGCGTGTTCCCGTGCCCGCCACGTCGTCGCGGAAGCGAAGGACTCGGACGAACGAGCTGGGGAACACGTCTTCCGAACGATCGCCCAGCAGGAGGATGGACGCGTTCGTGAGTTCGTCCGCGCGTGTGAGCAGGGAGCGAGCGCGGAGTGCTCGGGCGGTGTCTTCAATGCCCAGGGCACTCTTGTAGTCGGTGAGCGCCTGACGGTCGAGGTCCTCCAGAGTGAAGCCGCCGCCGGCGGGTTCGGCTTCGAACTGAGCCGAGCCGCGGTCGTACTCCAGCTCGCGGCGCTGCACGTAGGAGAGCTTCTTCGATTCGTCGCCGACCCGCAGGTAGACATCCCCGGTGTTGGTTTCGTGGATGTGTTCACTGGGGTCCACGTGGATGAGCAGGACACGGCCGTCTGGTGAGTCCGTCTCCGTGAAGCGCGCTCTCACGGGTGGATGCGTGAAATCAAGAGGAGCTTGGCGCAGAGCGTTCTCCCGCTCAGCATTCAGGTGGTGTCCGTCGTAGCGGCCGGAATGGACCCCGACGGCGACTGTGCCACCTTCGGCGTTGGCGAAGGCAACGAGCGCTTTCGCAAGATCCTTCGCTGCGATTCGACCTGACTTTCGCTCGAACCACTGGTCTTCTGGGCGGTCCGTGAGGGCCTTCCAAGCGTCTATCGTGTCGGCGGGCGAAAGCTGGGACGCGGTCGGCGGATCCAAGCGACTCATACACCTACTCTAAACGGTTTAGAGTACGTTTCGAGTAGGCGCGGTCCGGTGCCACGTTCCCCTCAACCCATGGCCTGGTACCGCGCTTTCCTCGGCATGGCGCCACGCCGTACTGCTCGAAACTACTCGCAACGATCCGGTGAGAGGGGGCCAAGCTGCGGGGGTAGACGCGCACCCGGGCCTGCTCCGCATCAGCGTCGTCCTGCCGCCCAGCGCCCGAACCAGTGCCACAATGTGACCTGGAAGACCACACCGCCGTGCTCCGAAAGGCTCTGCCATCATGCCCTCTCCCCAGAACCTCTCGAACTTCGTGTGGGGGATCGCGGACCAGCTGCGGGGCGTGTTCAAGCCGAACCAGTACGGCACGCTCGTCCTTCCGCTCACCATCCTGCGCCGCATGGAGGCGGTCATGGCCCCGCACCGGGAGTTCTTCGCGGAGCTCGCGGCCAAGGGGCAGCCGGACTTCGTCCTGGACAACCTGGTGGAGTCCCGCACGGGCCTGACGTTCTACAACCTCAGCCCCTTCACCCTGGACCGCATCCTGCAGGAGCCGGACCTGCTCCGCACGAACCTGCTGGCCTACGTGGACGGGTTCTCCCAGAACGTGGCGGACCTGTTCGCCTACTACGAGTTCGACAAGACCGTGGCCAAGTTGGACGAGCATGACCGTCTCTTCCTGGTCCTGCAGCAGTTCGCCTCCATCGACCTCTCCCCGGACGCCGTCTCCAACGCGGAGATGGGCACCCTCTTCGAGGATTTGATCCGCCGCTTCGCTGCCGCCTCCAACGAGACCGCCGGCGAGCACTTCACCCCGCGGGACGCGGTGAAGCTCCTGGTGGACCTGCTCACTGCCAACGATGACGACGTCCTCACCGGCTACCCGGTCCGCACCGTCTATGACCCCACGGCCGGCACCGGCGGCATGCTGTCCCTGTTGGACGAGCGTCTGCGCCGCATGAACCCGAACGCGGAGGTCCGCCTGTTCGGGCAGGAGCTCAATGACCAGTCCTATGCGATCTGCAAGTCCGAGCTGCTGGGCAAGGGCCAGGACGCGGACGGCATCGCCCGCGGGGACACCCTCAAGAATGACGCCCACCTGACCGAGCGCTTTGACTACGTCCTCTCCAACCCGCCCTACGGCGCCGACTGGAAGGCCTCCCGGGCCGCGGTGGAGAAGGAGATCGCCGCCGGCGGCGCCACGAACCGCTTCCCGGGCGGCACCCCCGCCATCAGCGACGGTCAGATGCTGTTCCTCCAGCTCGTGGCCTCGAAGCTCCGCCCGGTCTCGGAGGGTGGTGGCCGGGCCGGCATCGTCCTCAACGGCTCCCCGCTGTTCACGGGCGGGGCGGGCTCGGGCCCGTCCGAGATCCGCCGCTGGTTGCTGGAGTCGGACCTGGTGGACGCGATCGTCGCGCTGCCCACGGACATGTTCTACAACACCGGCATCGCCACCTATGTGTGGGTGCTGGACAACACCAAGCCGGCCGAGCGCCGCGGCAGGGTACAGCTGATCGACGCCCGCACGTTCTTCACCAAGCTGCGCCGCAACGTGGGCTCGAAGAACAAGGAGCTCTCGAAGGCGGACCGCCAGCGCGTGCTGGACATCTACCGGGACTTCGATGCCCAGTCCGAGGACAACGCGGAGTTCTCCAAGGTCCTCACCGCGCAGGACTTCGGCTACCGGGAGATCACCGTGGAGCGCCCGCTGCAGCTGCGCTTCGAGGTGGAGGACGCCACCATCGCGGCGGCGCTGGCCACCAAGCCGGTCGCCAAGCTTCCCGACGACGGCCGGTCAGCTCTCGAGACCGCCCTCGCCTCCCTGCGTGGCCGGGTCTGGGACCACCAGCCCACCTTCGTGCTGGACCTGAAGAAGGCGTTGAAGGAGCACGGCGTGGGCGCCGGCGCCCCGCTGGTGAAGGCCCTGACCGGGGCCATCGGCGTTCACGACCCCGAGGCAGAGGTGGTGACGAACAAGAAGGGGGAGCCGGAGCCGGACACCTCGCTGCGCGACACCGAACTGGTGCCCTTCGGCCGGGACATCCACGAGTACTTCGAGGCCGAGGTGGCCCCGCACGTGCCCGGCGCCTGGATCGACGAGTCCAAGACGAAGATCGGCTACGAGATCCCCTTCACCCGGCTGTTCTATAAGTACGTGCCGCCGCGCCCCCTCGAGGAGATCGACGCCGAGCTCAAGCAGCTCACCGCCGAGATCATCGAGCTGTTGCAGGAGGTCGAGCGGTGACCTTCGAGCGTGTGCGCCTTGGCAGCTTGGCTGAGGTGACCGTCAGCAACGTCGACAAACATTCGGTGGACGGTCAGCCGATTGTTCGGCTGTGCAACTACACCGACGTGTACTACCAGCATGCTCTTGATCAGAGCCGTGAATACATGGTCGCGACGGCTTCTCCGGACCAGATCCAGAAGTTCCGGTTGCAGGTCGACGATGTGGTCATCACGAAGGACTCGGAGACCGCTGACGACATCGGAATCCCAGCCCTGATTACCGAGACGGCAGATGATTTCGTCTGTGGCTACCACCTTGCGATTCTCCGCCCCGACCCCCAGAAGACCGATGGGCGTTACCTGAACTGGGTACTTCAGAGCGACGACTTGAAAGCCCAGCTCGAAAACATTGCGTTCGGCGTAACGCGTGTGGGCCTGAAGACCGGGCGGATCAAGACACTTGAGGTCCCGGTGCCTGGCGGCCAATCGGCACAAGCGAGAGTGGCCGACTACCTCGATCGCGAGACCGCCACGATCGACGCCCTGATCGAGAAACAACGGCGTTTGGTTGACGGACTGCAACGCCGGCGGCGAGGGCTCCTGGACGAGGTATGGCTTCGCGCTCAAGATGTTGGCGCCCGGCAACGGCTGAAGTGGCACTTGCGTCCTAGCTCCGAGACGGCGCCACCGGGTGAGGAAGTGCTCTCGGTATACCGAGATCATGGGGTCGTTCCCAAGTCGTCGCGTACCGACAACTTCAATCGAACCCCGGAGAACGTCGAGCGGTACCTTTGGGTGAGAGCCGGGGACGTCGTTGTCAACAAGATGAAGGCTTGGCAGGGATCCATCGCAGTGTCTCATCATCAAGGGCTGGTGAGCCCCGACTACGAGGTGCTTCGTCCGACGAGCCAAGCTTTCGACCTGCGATTTCTCCACTACCTCTTGCGATGCCCCCGAATGATTGCTGAGTATCGGACGCAGTCTGTCGGCATTCGCCCTGCACAATGGCGCCTTTACTGGGACCGGTTAGGCCTGATCGAAGTCCCTGTGCCCGCGCTCGGCGACCAGCGGGAGATCGCCGACCACCTCGACCGCGAGACCGCCAAGATTGACGCGCTCATCGCCAAGGCGGAGCGGTTCATCGAGCTTGCCCAGGAGCGCCGCGCCGCGCTGATCACCGCCGCCGTCACCGGCCAGATCGAGATCCCCACGGAGGACTGACCGCCATGGCCATCTACAACGAGTCCGAGCTCGAGACCTTCATCTGCAAGTACCTGGAGCAGCACGGCTGGTTCTACTCGGCCGACGATAACGGCTACGACCGCAAGAACGCGATCTTCCCGGAGGACGTCCACGCCTGGCTGGCCGAGAACCAGCCGGAGGACTACGGGCGCATCGTGAAGGCCGACGCCCCGGCCTCCGCCCAGCAGGCGCAGCGGGACCAGATCACCACCCGCCTGATCGACGTGCTGAACAAGCCGCAGGACACCGGCGTCGGCGGCACCCTCAACGTGCTTCGCAAGGGCTTCAAGGTCGGCACCTCCGCCACCCTGCGCATGGCCGAGCCGCGGCCGGCCACGAACCTGAACCCGGCCGCCGTCGCCTCCTACGAGCGCATGCGGCTGCGCGTGATGCGGCAGGTGCACTTCAACCCGGCCACCAATCAGTCCGTGGACTTGGTGCTGTTCGTCAACGGCCTGCCCGTGGCGACGATCGAGCTGAAGACCGACTCCACCCAGTCCATCGGCCACGCGAAGGAGCAGTACCGGAACCGCAACCCCAAAGCCACGCCGCTGTTCGGGTTCGGCAGCCGCGCCGTGGTCCACTTCGCCGTCTCCAACCGCGAGGTCTGGATGACCACCAAGCTGGCCGGAAAGGACACCTTCTTCCTGCCCTTCAACCAAGGCGACGACGGCCACGCCGGCAACCCGCTCAACCCGGACGGCGGTTCCTCCACCGCCTACCTGTGGAAGCGGATTCTCCAGCGGGACACCTGGCTCGAGATCCTGCAGAAGTTCGTGTTCCTCAAGAAGGAGACCGTGGAGGACGAGTACGGCCGCTCGCGCCGGAAGTCCACGCTGATCTTCCCGCGCTTCCACCAGTGGGAGGCCGTCACTGAGATGCTCGCCGCCGTCCGTGAGGAGGGCGCCGGCAAGTCCTACCTGATCGAGCACTCCGCCGGCTCCGGCAAGACCAACACCATCGCCTGGACCGCCCACCGGCTGCTCTCCACCTACGGGGCGGACGAGCAGCGGGTGTTCGACTCGGTGATCGTGGTCACCGACCGCACCGTGCTGGACGACCAGCTTCAGGAGGCCGTCCGGCAGATCGAGCGGACCTCCGGCACCGTGGTGGCCGTGGACCGCAAGAACCTCGGGGGAGAGGCCACCAGCAAGTCCGCCCTGGTGAAGCAGACCCTGCTGCAGGGCAACAGGATCATCGTGGTCACGCTGCAGACCTTCCCCGCCGTGCTCGAACTCCTCAACGGTGACTCCACACTCGCCGGCCGCACCTACGCAGTGATCGCAGACGAGGCGCACTCCTCCCAGACCGGCTCCGCCGCAGCCAAGCTCAAGCGCGTGCTCACCCCGGACGAGCAGGCCGACCTCGAAGACGGCGGAGAGGCGGACACCGAGTCCATCCTCGCCGCCGAGGTCGCCGCCACCGGACGCCCGGAGAACATCAGCTTCTTCGCCTTCACCGCCACCCCGAAGGACAAGACCCTGCAGATGTTCGGCCGGCCTTCCGGCGAGTACGACGAGAAGGGCCAGGAAATCCCGGCCTCCTTCCACCGGTACACCATGCAGCAGGCCATCGAGGAGGAGTTCATCCTCGACGTGCTGAAGAATTTCACCAACTACAACACCGCCTTCAAGCTGGCCCTGGCCGGACGGCAGGGCGAGTTCCGTCCGGAAGGCGACCGGGCCGCCGTCGGGAAACAGACCACCGATGTGGACCAGACCGAGGCGAGCAAGAAGCTCATGCGGTGGGTCAAGCTGCACCCGACGAACATTGCGCAGAAGGTCACGATCATCGTGGAGCACTTCCGCGCCAACGTGGCCGGACTGCTCGACGGGCAGGCCAAGGCCATGGTGGTCACCGACTCCCGCGCCGCCGCCGTCCGGTACAAGCGCCAGATGGACCAGTACATCCAGGACATGGGGTACGCGGACGTGGGCACCCTGGTGGCCTTCTCCGGTGAGATCACCGACGACGACTTCGGGCTCGAGAAGGTCACCGAACGGTCCATGAACCCGTCCGTGACAGGCGACCTGGCGAAGGCGTTCGACGGGGACGGCTACCAGGTGATGATCGTGGCCAACAAGTACCAGACGGGCTTCGACCAGCCGAAGCTCTGTGCCCTGTACGTGGACAAGAAGCTCTCCGGCGTGCTGGCCGTGCAGACCCTCTCCCGGCTGAACCGCGCGGCGCCCGGCAAGGACACCACCTACGTGCTGGACTTCGTGAACTCCGAAGAGGACATCCAGGCCGCCTTCGAGCCGTACTACGCGGGCGCGAAGCTGGAGACGGTGACGGACCCGAACCTGATCCATGACCTGGGGACGAAGCTCGACGCCGCGGGCGTGTACGACCAGGACGAGGTGGACGCGTTCGCCGACGTGTGGGTGGCGTGGAAGCCGGGGAGCGGGCAGGAGGGGCTGCAGGCCGCGCTGGAGCCCGTGGCGTACCGGTTCCGCAAGGAGTTGGCGCATGCGCGGATGAACCAGGACGAGACGCGCGTGAACGAGCTCGTGCTGGTGCGCAAGGACATGCGGTCCTTCGTCAGCCTCTACGACTTCCTCTCCCAGATCTACGAGTTCGGGGACACCGAGCACTACAAGCGGGCGCTGTTTTTGCGGCACCTGGTGCAGCTTGTGGGCGATCAGCCTGGCGGTGAGGAGCTGATCGACCTGAGCGATGTGCAGCTGGTGAGCATCCGGCAGAAGAAGACGTCCTCGGGGGACATCGGGCTGTCCGGTGGGGCCGAGCTGAAGGGGACCACCGCTGTGGGAGGCGGGCAGGTGCGTGAGAAGCAGCGCGGGCCGTTGGAGGACGTGATCGAGAAGATCAACGAGATCTTCGCCGGCGAAGGCGTGGATGCCTCCCCGTCCCAGCAGGAGGCGTGGGTCAGTGCCCTCGTGGCGCCGCTGATGGAGGACGAGAAGCTGCTGGGGCAGGCCGGAGCGAACTCGCTGGAGCAGTTCCTGGCGAGCCCGAACCTGGAACGGTCGGCGATGGGCGCCGTGTACGCGAACGAGGACGCCTTCGCGAAGATGACGGACATCGTGGGCAGAGGCGGGGACCCGTCCAAGATGATCGTCGCGGCGATCGGGGAGTACCTGTACTGGAAGGTGCGGAGCGAGGGGCCCGGGCCGGTGGACTATGCCGGAGGGCCCGGAGAAGCGCAGTACGAGGGGGATGGGACGTCGTTCAGGCACGGTGTGACGTCTCACGCCGAGCGCAGTCAGCACCGGTGATCCTCATTCGGTGTTCGTTGCGGCCACTCGCTAGGGTGGTGACAGCAGTCACATAGCACTGTGCTGTGCCCGGTCACCAAGGAAACGGGAGCCATGGACGCCACCTCGCAGCAGCTCACCAGGTACTTGACCCGGGCTATTTATCGTGGAGATCGCCAAGAGGTTTATCGATCTCGGCGCCTACAACTGATGTATCGGCCGCGGTCGCGCGGCGGATGAGGCGGAGAACGACCCACAGGGCATCGTCCGGCCGATCCAGGAGCTCACTGCGGCTGAGCCCATCGAGGTGCTGGCCAGCTGGGCGCAGCGGCACGGCCTCCCGTTGTCCTACGGCGCGGCTCTTCAGGTCTACGGCAACCCCCCTGGCCCCCGGGCTCGGCATGTGAAACCGTGCCCCCGTGGTCCGCGCGCCACGCACCTGGCGGACCAGCCTGCCGTTCAGGTGAGCCGCTGCACGAGAGGAACCAGCGAGCCGTCGGCGACGGCGTCCTTGACGGCCTCCGGGTCGAGCTGGCGCTTCGTGATGACGACGGCGCTGATCATCGCCAGCGCCTCCTTTGGGGTCGCCGTGGCGACACGCTGAGGATCAGCGGCGAACTTGACCGGAGCCATGCCGAGAACGGCGGCAGGGGCCTCGACCACGAACGGGTCCACGGCGGCTTCGAACTCCTCCGCCAGCTGCGCGACGCCAGGATCAGCGCTGCTGGAGCCGACAGCCTCTTCCAAAAGGGGCAGGAACTTCATGACCGCCGCGAACTCGCTCGCCACAGGCTCCGCCACCGGGGCCTCGGTGCTCTCTTCGTCCTCGGTGGGCCGCAGCGTGATCAGGACCTCGTCCGGGTCCGCCCCCACCGCCTCGAACATGCGCCGCAGGGCGTTCACCTTGGTCATGGTGCTGCTGGCCAGATCCCAGCGGAGGCCAGGCTCGATCTCGACGAAGCTCTTCTCCTTCTCCGGCGGGATCGGCTGCCCCTCCACCCGGTAGGCATCGATCTGCTCGGCTGCGGCCAGCACCCGCGGCCTGTCGATCTCCACCAGATCACGCAGCAGGAGCACCGCGAAGTCCCGCCACGTGTCCACGACGTGCCGGTGCCCCTGGAACTCATAGGCCACGATGTACCTGCCCTTGAAGTTCGTCTCCGTTCCCATGGGCTCCACCGGGAGCTGAGGGCGGGGCGGCTCGAAGTGCGTGGACGGGAGGGGCCAGATGGCCAGGGCCAGGCCCACCAGCCGGCGTGTGCGTTCCTCCAGGGCGGCTTCATCCCATCGGACGTGCGCCTTCATCTCCTTGTTGAGCCGGAAGGGGGAGGAGTCGAACCCGTCGTCGATGGTCTTCTTCACCGTGAACGACGCATTGGAGTACGTCGAGTTGTATCCGGTCACCGTGAGGTTGCCGATACGGTGCAGCCACTGAGCGTGGATGCGTTCAGCTTCCTCGCCCAGTTCTCGGCGCCACTCAGCGGTGAGCGTCTGCGGCATCACGTGTTCGATTGTGAGGTCGCCCGCGGCCAGGCCACCGGCGATGTCGCGCGTGTCCTGCGAGTCGCCGTTCTCCAGGCTCTCGAAGAGGTAGCGACGGTCCGTCGCAGGAAGCCGGTAGAGGTTGGCCGTCGTGAACCCCGCGACGAAGTCGTCATCGAGCGGGAACTCACCCGATCCGCTGCGTCGACGCAGGGAGTAGACCAGGGCGTCCGTGAAGCGGGTGCCGGCGGTGCTGATGCGCGAGACCTCCCGGTGCAGCGTCGCGAAGATGCCGTTGAGCGCGTTCGACGCCCGCCCCACCGCCAGCCGGCGGAACAAGTAGGACTCCAGCACCCGCACCGCCTCAGCAAAGTCATCGGGAGTGATCGTGCCACCGTGCAGCTCCTCCACCATCGGCATCAGCAGGGGCAGCACCACCTCGCGATTCATGAGGTTCAGGCGCCGCAGCCGGCGGTCCACGTGGGGATGGCCGGTCGAGGCATCCCGCAGCTCCCGGTAGTACCCCGAGTATGCGCGGACCGGCTCCAGCAGCTGTGCGCCGGTCGTTCCGACGGATCTCGCGTACTCCTTGAACGCCTCGTAGACGTCCGAGATCTTGGGCGTCTTGCCCGTCTTGGTGACGAGGAACCACCGGAGGAACACGGAGGTGTCATAGGCGACGTTCTCCTCGATCCGGTTCCAGAAGTCGCTGTAGACCTGCTCCTGCACCTTGCTCGGAAGACCCATCAGCACGAGATTGCGCACCTTGTCCGCCTCGCTCAGCGCGAGCCCCGTCGAGTTCAGCGACTCGAAGATCCGTTGTGCGTCGTCCTGCTTCTCAAGGTCAAGGATCATGACCTCCAAGCCCTGCACCGCCTTCCAGATCTGGTCTCCGTCCAAGCCCATGAGCGGGAGGTGTTCGAGGAAGTAGCGATAGTTCTTGGTGATCCTGGACGACTCCAGCGGTTCGCGCGCGGGATTGAAGAGCCGACGGTACGCATCGGCGTCGTGCTTCACCGGCTTGAGGCGGAACCGCGGGGCAGACGTCTCCGTGTCCCGCACCAGATAGTTACGGCGGATCTTCTCCGCCAGTCCCTCTTCCGAGCTCAGCAGTGTGCCCTCCTCGAGGAGGCGCACCAGCGCGAGCATGAGCAGGCTGACCGTGGTGAGGCGCTGCTGCCCGTCGATCACGACCCAACGGAATGTGGACTCGGGATCCCCGACGACCGAACCGAAGAAATGGGCGCCTCGATCTTCACGGATGAGCGCGGCGAGGTCGTCGAGCAGCTGGGCGCAGTGCTTCGACTTCCAGTCGTAGTTGCGCTGATAGACGGGGATGATGAGCTCCCGGTCCACATTGCCGTAGGTGGAGAGGATTCCGCTGACTTGGCCTCGCATGGACTGAACTGTAGCGCTGGTGGAACCTGTCGTGTCGGCCTCGTCGTCTCGCGAGGATCTGTGGACCCCCTCACCCCGTCGGCCCCACCCAGTACGCTCGCCCCATGAAGATCGGTCTGCGCAAACCCAGCCTGAAGAAGTCCATCAAGGCCCGCACCACGGGCCGCGCCAAGCGTGCGATCAAGCGCAAGGTCATCCCCGGCTACGGCCGCAAGGGGATGGGCTGGCTGCGCGATCCGAAGCGCGCCGCCTACAACGCCGTCTACCGGCGCACCACGGTCGGCCTGGGCGACGTCCTGAAGATGTTCAAGTGACCTCCATGCCCTCGCGCACCTGACCGGGGTCGGCCCGGTGGAGGCGCGCCGCCGGCCTGGCCGCTCCCGGCCCGGTCCGCGGCCCGCCGCTCACCGGCCCGCGAACGCCTCCACCCGCCGCACGGCCTCCGGGTGCTCGGACGCCCCCGCGATCGACGCCGCCTCCTGCCGCACATGTGCGCGCAGCACCTCGACGTCGGCCCCGCGCGCCAGCGCCTTCGTCGGCCCATAGGTGTGCGCTGGACCGGCCACCAGCTCGTCCTCGAGCTCCGTCAGGCGCGCCGCGAACGCGTCGCCGGCCACCGCCTCGGTCGCCAGACCCCACGTGACGGCCTCGGCCCCGTTCAGGCGCCGCCCGCCGAGCAGCAGCTGCGTCGCGCGCACCGGCCCCAGCACCCGCGGCAGCCAGTAGGACACGCCCGTGTCCGGCGTCATCCCGAGCGCGGAGAACGCCGTCACCAGCTGCGCATCCTCGCGCACCAGCACGACGTCGCCGCCCAGCATGAGCCCGAGCCCCGCCCCGGCGGCCGTCCCGTTGACGCCGGCCAGCACCAGCAGGCGAGAGCCCGTCAGCGCCACCGCGACCTCGCCCGCCGCCTCGCCGAGCTCCTGGATCATCGCGCGCCGCTCCGGCCCGGCGGGGCAGGCGGCCATGGCCTGGACGTCCCCGCCGCCGCAGAAGATCCGCCCCGCGCCGGTCAGCGTGAGCACGTGCACGGACTCGACCGCCTCGGCCGCGGCGATCGCCGCGAGCACCTCGCGCGCCATCGTCAGTCCGAGCGCGTTGCCCTTCGCCGGCCGGTTCAGCGTCAGCCGCACGACGCCGGGCCGCGTCTCGACGAGGACGGCGGGGGCGTCGTCGGAGGAAGAAGGGGTGGGTGCGGTGGTCATGTCAGCTCCTGGGGCAGAAGGTGGGGCGTGCAGGTGTCGGCCACGCTAGCGGCCGGCCGGGACTCACGCGTCGCCGCCGACGCATCGAGGCGGTGCTCAAGCGCGCAGTGCACGACAATGGCGATGAGGCCTTGCGACCGGCCCACACCTTCGGGAGTGGTGCCTCGCCCCAGCAGATCAGCCGGCAGCGGGGCATCACCAGAGAACGGCCGTCGTCGGAACAGAGGAAAGGAACCCGATGACCAAGCAGCAGCACCACACCACCCCCGAAGAGTGGGAGGAGCTCAAGGCCGCGCAGGCCCGTGACGACTCGCGGTGGCGCCGGCGGCGGAAGGGCAGCTCAGGCATTCCGACCCGCACAATCTGGCGCGACGTCTGGGACTGGGTCGTCGGCTTGGGGTGCTGCATACTCGCCGGGGCTCTCCTCCTCCTCGGTGCCGCCACGATCTCGAACACCCTGAACGGTCAGGGCCCGCTCGACTCGGACGTCGGCTCCTACGCGATCTGCGGTGCGGCCATCGCGGTAGGCCTGTGGCTCGGCGTCATCGCTGTCCGGCGGTGGAACCGCTCCGGCGTCTGACCCGAGGGCCGCTCTCGCCCACAGTGGGGGAGCGGGCGCCGTCCTCGGTCCCGTCGCCGGCTGCCTCCCGGACACAGCTCACCCCCGCCGACCACACGCACCGGGCGCGCGGGAAGGCGGAGGTGAGCGCCGTCGTCGGGCCTCAGACGCGGCGGCGGGAGCGCCACGTGACGCTGCGCCGCCGCGCCCGCAGCGTTCAGCGGCCCCGGCCGAACAGCGAACGCCAGCTGATGCCGACGCCGCGGTTCGAGACGTTGAAGATGCCGAAGCGGCGACCCACACGCGGTCCACCACGGCCCACGGACGCGGTGGTGTTCTTGCCGAGGCGCTTGCCGATGCGGAACATGATCAGATCCTTTCGATTGTCCTGTGGTGTCGAACGGCCCACGCTACGACCCCGTCCCGGGCAAGACCAGCCTGCGGCACCTGTGCAGTTCCCGAGAGCACGCGCAGATCGATCAGGCCTGGTGCGAGCCGCCCGGACGGCGGTCATGGCGCTGACGGCCCGGCCAGTACTCGCCGCCGGCCGGGTCGCCCGGGACGGTACGCATGGCCGTGGTCTGCCCCTCACGCCACAGCTCCACGCCCTTGGCCTGCGGCAGGGAGGAGACACGGAAGGTGGGATCCAGCCCCTGCTTCCGCTGGTCCTCGTAGTCCTTCAGCATCCTGATGGCCAGGCCGCCCAGCGGGATGATCGCCACCAGGTTGATGGTCGCCATCAGCGCGGCGAACGTGTCCGCCAGGGACCACACGAGCAGCACCTCGCCCAGCGCGCCGCCCACCACGCACAGCAGCACCAGTACGCGGAACGCCGTGATGAACGCCGGGGCCTTCGCGCCGGCCATGAACTGGATGTTGGCCTCGCCGTAGTAGGTGTTGCCCAGCACGGAGGACCAGGCCAGGAAGAAGATGACCGCCGTCAGGAACGGGCCGGCCCACGCGCCCACGGCCTGCTGGAGCGCACCCTGGGTCACCTGCATCCCGAGGGCCTCGCCGTCGCCGTAGGCCGGGTTGGACAGCAGGATGATGAACGCGGTGGCGGAGCAGACGATCAGGGTGTCGAAGTAGACGCCCAGGGACTGCACGAAACCCTGCTTGGCCGGGTGGGACACCGCGGCGGTGGCGGCGGCGTTCGGGGCCGAGCCCATGCCGGCCTCGTTGGAGAACAGGCCGCGGCGCACGCCCTGCATGATCATCGCCATGCCGACCGCGGCGCCGGTGACCTGCTCCAGGCCCAGGGCGTGACGGACGATGTGGGTGATCATGGCGGGGACCTCGGTGATGTTGAGGGCCACCACGAACAGCGCCACCAGGATGTAGGCGGAGGCCAAAACCGGGACGATCACGTTGGTCACCGCGGAGAGGCGGCGCACGCCGCCGAAGATCACGGCGCCGGTCAGCGTGGCCAGGCCGATGCCGATCACCCACGGCCAGGAGAAGGTCATGCCACCCAGGGTGAAGGTCTCGCCCCAGTTGGCCACCACCGACTCCGAGATGGAGTTCGACTGCACCGCGTTGAACACGAAGCCGTAGGTCAGGGTGATCATCACGGCGAACAGGACCGCCATCCAGCCCTGCCCGAGGCCGTGCTTGATGTAGTAGGCCGGGCCGCCGACGAAGCCGTCATGGCCGCGGCGCTTGTACAGCTGGGCGAGGGCGGACTCGATGTACGCGGTGGCGCCGCCGAACAGGGCCAGCAGCCACATCCAGAACACCGCGCCCGGGCCGCCGATCACGATCGCGATGGCCACGCCGGCCACATTGCCCGTGCCCACACGGGAGGCGGCCGAGATGGTGAAGGCGCGGAACGCGGACACGCCGTCCGCTTTCTCCTCCTCGGTCGGCTTGGTCAGGACCGAGCGGACCATCTCCGGCAGCATCCGGAACTGGACCCCGCGGGTGCGGACGGTGAAGAGCACACCGGCGACCACCAGGAGGGCGATCACCACGTACCAGTAGATGTCGTTGAACGCCGTCACGGCGTCGGCGAGTGCTTCCATGGAAGGCCACCCTACTGGGGTCTGCCACCAGAGGTGCACAGCCCGGATGCGGGGCCGGCGTCAGCCGGTGGGGAGGTCCACCTCGTCGCAGTCCACGTGCCCGGAGGCGACGCCCTCCCAGGCGCGGGCGATCCGGTCCAGCCGGTCCACCTGCTCGTCCCGGCCGGTTCCGGCGAGGGTGTTGCGGGCGATCGACCGCGCCAGGGCGTCCGCGAGCTCGTTGCCGTGGTGGCCCACATGCCCCTTGATCCAGCGGAGCTTCACGGTCTTGCCCAGGGCGCCGATGTACTCGCGAATGTCCAGCAGGTGCCGCAGTGACGTGCGGACCCGGTCCCCGCGGGCGCCGCCGAGGGTGAGCGGCTCCGCCGCAGCGTCCCGCAGCAGGGCCAGCGCCGCCCGGGAGTCCGAGTGCATCACCACGGGGCGGTCCTGCACACCCGCCCAGGCGGCCACCACGTAGCCCAGCAGCAGGGCGTCCAGCTCGGACTCCACGGGGCGGGTGGCGCCGGGGACGGTCCGGGCGGCCCACAGACCCGGCTCGGCGGTGGCGGCGGCCCCGCCGAGGCGGGCCCCGCGCAGGGTCGCCCCGTCCACGAACACGTGCTCCACCTCGGCCGGGGTGCGGCGGTCCATGTTGTGCAGCAGCTCCGGGACCACTCGCTGCAGATAGCGCTGGACGCGCCTCCACTCCGCCCTGTCCGCCGAGTTGCCCAGGGGGGTCACGGTCGCCGGGGCGTCCGCGAGCCGGATGCGCGGCTCGCCGAGCTCCATGACGGCCTCCGGGACGATGCCCGGCAGCAGGTAGGAGGAGCGCTGGGTGCCGTCCGCGGACTCGTCCAGCCGATACCGCACCACGTTCAGGCCCGACGGCCCGATCGCCGTGAGCAGGCTCAGGGTCTCCGCGATCTCCTCCGTGCGGGTGTGCACGATCACCGGGTACCGCGGGTCCTGCCCGTCCAGCACCCAGTCCCAGAAGCGGGCCAGGTCGGCGGCCGGGACCATGCCGATGTGCACGTCCCCACGGTCGTCGTCGCCCAGCTCGTCCAGCACCAGGGTGCGTGTGATGTAGACGATGCCACCGCGCACCGGCTGCAGGTCCAGACGTGCGGCCGGTCCCAGCCGGACCCCGTCCAACAGGGCCGGGGGCTGCATCACCTTCACGCCGTCCCGACGGGTCCGCAGCGCCGGCGGGCGCGGCTTGACCGGGTCCGGCGTCGAGAGCCGCACCGGCCTGCCGTGGACGCCCACCTCCCGGCGGCGGATCGAGCCGGGGACGTGACGGGCCGCAGGGCCGACGTAGGCGCGTGAGGGATCCAGGAGCGAGCCCTGCGTGACGGCGTCCATCTCGCTGTGCAGGCCGCGCACGGACTCGCGTCCGGGGTGCGTGCTGCGCTCTTCCATGGCTCCCTTCCTGCCTCGTCGATGGCGGTGCAGACTCCTGTTTCTCCTCGGTCCCTCGGGTTCGTCCAACGTCCAAGTCTAGAGACGTGCCGGACCGAAATCCCAGGGGCCCGGCGCTGTGCATCACGGAGGTCTGCCGCTGTGATCTGCCTCGCGGGATCAGGGTGGCCCGATGGGGCGGTCCCGATCCGGCTGTGACGGAGTCCGCTCCGCACCCCCGCGGGCGTGGGCCTGGCAGTCCGGCCCCAGCGTCACACCCAGCGCGGCGGCCTGCTCGCGCTGCTGCCGCAGGGCCGCGGCGCCGAGCGTCGCGGCCAGCGCGCGCTCGCCGTCCGCGGCCGAGCCGGCGGCCCTCACGAACATCTGGTGCAGGGCGCCGCCGCCGAGGCCCAGGGCCAGGGACGAGAGCACGACGTCGGCCCCGTCCCGGTGGCGCAGCAGGGCCGCCTCGGCGGCCTGGGCCACCTCCTCCACGTCCTCCAGGTGCCGGGAGGCCACGGCGCGCTCCACGTCCGCCACGATGCGGTCGGCCACGCGGGCCAGCAGCGTCTGCTTGTTGGGGACGTGCCAGTACAGGGCGGAGGCCTGCACGCCCAGCACGGAGGCGACCCGACGCATGGACAGGTCGCCCATGCCGAAATCCTGCAGGATGGACACGGCCGCGTCCACGACCTCGTCCGCAGTCAGTCGACCGCGTGGACGGGGCGTGTGCGGGACAGTCATCACCCGTTGAAAATAGACCAGGCGCAGGGGTCCTGGGCAGTTCCGCCGCCGATCCTACGCTCAGCGTGAACCTCGCCACGGAGGGCCCGGACGTGTGGTGGGGCGGATGTCGCGGAGGGGTCAGGCGGCGGTGACGGAGCCGTCGCCCTGCAGGCGGACTACCCGGTCCGCGAGGGCCGCGGCCTCCTCGTGGTCATGGGTGACATGCACGGCCGTGGTGCCGGTGGCCTTGAGGATCCGGCGGATCTGCGTGGCCAGACGCTCACGCAGGTCCCGGTCCAGGGCGGAGAGCGGCTCGTCCAACAGCAGCACCCTGGGGGAGGGCGCCAGCGAACGCGCCAGCGCCACCCGCTGCGCCTGGCCCCCGGAGAGGGTCTGCACCGGCCGGTCCCCGTACTCCGCCAGGTCCACCAGGTGCAGCATCTCCGCCACCCGCGCCGCACGCTCCGCGCGCGGGACCCGGGCGGACTCCAGGCCGTAGGCCACGTTCCGGGCCACGGAACGGTGCGGGAACAGCTGGCCGTCCTGGAACACCATGCCCACACCCCGCCGGTGCGTGGGGACGGCCGTGACGTCCGTGCCGTCCAGCAGCACCCGGCCCGTGCTCACCAGCTCCAGGCCGGCGATGCCGCGCAGCAGCGTGGACTTTCCGGAGCCGGAGGCGCCCAGCAGGGCGACCACCTCGCCCGGGGCCAGCGTCAGGTCCACGCCGGATACGGGCGCGGTGCCGTCCGGGTAGGACACCGACACGCCCTCCAGTGCCAGGGCCGCACCGTGGCCGGGCCGTGCCTGCCCGGTCACCGCGGAGGCCTCGGCCGTCCCGTCCACACCGTGCCCGTCCGTTCCCTGCCCGTCCTGCATGCTCACCATGCTCCTCCCGTCCCGGCGGCGCCGCGCGGGCGCAGCCGTTCGCACACCACCATCACGGCGGCGACGACCACGGCCAGCACCACCGCGCCGGCCAGGGCCATCCCGTAGTTGTCCGCGCCGGGGCGGCCCAGCAGCTTCACGATCACGATCGGCAGCGTCTGGTAGTCCGGGCTCGCCAAGAAACTCGTGGCCCCGAACTCGCCCAGGGACACGGCGAACGCGAAGCCGGCCGCCAGGCCCACCGCGCGCAGCAGCACGGGGCCGTCCACCGTCAGCAGCACCCGCCACGGACCCGCGCCGAGCGTCCCGGCGGCCTCGCGCAGCCGGTGGTCCACGGCGCCGAGGACCGGCACCAGGGTGCGCACCACCAGCGGCAGGCCCACCACGGCCTGCGCCAGCGGCACCAGAGCCCCGGACCGGGCCAGGTCCGGGAGCACGAGCTGCAGCGACACCACGAACCCGAAGCCCACCGTCACCGCGGACACCCCCAGCGGCAGCATCACGGCGCCGTCCAGCCACCGTTGCGCCCGCCGCGCCGCGGCCGAACGGGACGGGCGGGTCAGCAGCAGGGCCAGCGGGATGCCGGCCAGCAGGGTGAACAGCGTGGCATCCCCGGCGATCTTCATCGAGTGCTCCAGTGCCTGCAGCACGGTGGTGCCCCCGGCGAACCCGGCGCCGGAGCTCTCCGCCAGCAGGCGGTAGTTGCGCAGGCCCCACCCCTCGGAGGAGTGGAAGGAGCGGATCAGCAGGGAGCCCAGCGGCAGCAGGATCAGCGTTGCCGCCAGCCCGGTGACCAGCGCCGGCGCCCAGTCCCGCAGGCCCAGTGGGGTCGCGTGCGCATCCCGGATCCGCAGCGCCCGCACGGTCCGTGCGGACGCGGCCGAGGACAGCCCGATCGCCGCGAGCACCACCAGCAGCTGCAGCACGGAGAACACCGCCGCCACCTTCAGGTCCAGGTAGACGGAGGTCTGCACCCAGATCTCCGTCTCCAGGGTGCCCACGCCGGGCCGGCCGAGCGTCTGCACAATCCCGAACGCCGAGCAGCAGAACAGGAACACCAGCGACGCCGCCGAGGCCACCGCCGGTCCCAGCTGCGGCAGCGTGACCGTGCGGAACGCCCGCCACGGCGAGGCCCCCAGGGCGGCCGCGGCCTCGGCCTGCCGCGGGTCCAGCACGGACCACAGTCCGCCGACCTGGCGCACCACCAGGGAGACGTTGAAGAACACCATGGCCAGCACCACCGCCGTGGTGGTCTGGTCCAGGCCGAGGAATCCGAGCGGCCCACCCGGGGCCAGCAGGGCGCGGAAGGCCACGCCCACCACCACGGTGGGCAGCACGAACGGCACGGTGACCACCGCCCGCAGGGCGTCCCGGCCCGGGAACGTGCGCCGGTAGAGCACGAACGCGGCCGGCAGCCCCACCGCCACGGAGGCCACGGTGCCGGCGGCCGCCATCCCCAGGGTGTGCCCGAGGATCCGCCAGGTGCGCTCCCGGGCCAGCACCTCGCCGAAGGCGGTGAGGTCCAGGGCGCCGTCCGTGGTGACCCCGCGCAGGAACATGGCCCCCACGGGCCACAGGAAGAAGACGGCGAGGAAACCCAGCGGCAGGACCGCCGCCAGCAGCCACCATGCGCCCAACCCGTCCCCGGACGGCCGGGTGCGCGGCCGTCGTCGGGGAACGGGCAGCGCGGTCACGTGATCAGCGGTCCTCGCGCAGGGCGGTGAAGTCCTTCAGCCACTGCTCGCGCTGCTCGGCCACCTGCTTCGAGTCCGGGGTGATGGGGTCCTCCACCAGCTGCGCGTGCTCCGCCCACTCCTCGGGCAGCTCCACAGAGTCGTCGATCGGGTACATGTACATGGACTCCGGGAACGCCTTCTGGAACTCCTCGGAGAGCATGAACTCGATGAACGCCTGCGCACCCTCCGGGTTCTTCGCGCCTTCCACCACGCCGGCGAACTCGGTCTGCGGGGTGCAGGTGCCCTCCACGACGCCGGTGGTCGGCGCGTAGGCCGGGGAGGAGGAGTAGGACAGGGCCAGCGGGTACTCGCCGTTCCCCTCGCCGCCGGAGAAGTCCGTGTAGTAGGCGTCGGACCAGGAGGAGGCCACCTTGGTGCCGCCGTCCAGGGCCTTCGTCCACCAGTCCTGCCAGCCGTCTTCGCCCTCGGCCTCCACGGTGGCGGCCAGGAAGGCCAGGCCGGGGGAGGAGGTGACCGGGTCGGTGACCACGAGCAGCTCGGCGTATTCCGGCGTCGCCAGGTCTTCCAGGCCCTTCGGCTCGTCCATGCCCTCGTCCTCGAACCATTCGTGGTCCACGTTGACGCAGACCTGGCCCTGGTCGATCGGGATCATCTTGCCGTCCACCACGCGGTCCTTCGCCGTCTCCGGCAGGTCCTCCGGCGTCACGTCCGCCAGGACGCCGCCGTCCACGAGGGTGTGGGTGGAGTGGTCTTCCACGCCGTAGACGCCGTCCACGGTGGGGGAGTCCTTCGCCAGCAGCAGCTGGTTGACCACGGTGCCGGCGTCGCCGGGGGCGGTGGTCTTCAGCTCGTAGCCGGTCTCCTCGGTGAACTTCTCCAGCAGCTCCTGCGGGGGCTCGAAGGAATCGTGGGTCATGATGGTGACCGTCTTCTTCGGGGCGTCCGAGCCCTGTTCCTCGGAGGATCCCCCGCCGGTCTGGTCCGCCACGGAGCAGGCGGACAGGGCCAGGACGGCCAGGGCGGACAGGCCGAAGGCGGCCGTGCGGGAACGGGGGGTGGTGGGGGACATCGTCTGTCTCGGCCTCCTGTGGTGCGGGAGGGGCCCGGACGTCCACGCCCGGACACGGGTGCTCAGCATCCGGGTTGAGAGGTTCTCGACTTCCTTCGCCGGTGCGAGCCGGAGCAGGTTCGAGGGTCTGCGCATCGGGCGCACTCTCAGCGCCCCGTGGGGCGCTCCCCTGTCGATGTGCGCCCCACCCTACCGGCACCGGCGGTGCGGCGGAAAGCTCCGGGGAGGGGCCGTCGTCGGGACGGGGACCGGGCGCGGGGCGCCCGTCATCCTGAGGCACGACGGCGGCTCCCTCGCCCGCCGTGTCCGTCTCGCCCCGTACACTGCCTGACGTGAACGAGGCCACTTTCAGCGCGCGCGACGACGCGGTCCACGGCGAGCGCATGCCGGGCGAATCCTTCCCGGCGGGCGACCGTGCACGTCGGCAGCGGATCCGATCCATCGAGTCCGAGTGGAACACCTCCCGCCCGCACCGGCTCTGGCCGCGGATGTTGGTGCTGGTGCTCATCGCCGCGGGCCTGGTCATCACGGTGGAGTTCGTGCAGGGCCTGTCTCAGGTCATCGCCCCGGTCTTCCTCGGCCTGAACTTCGTGGTGGTGGTCTACCCGGTGCAGGCGTGGCTGACCCGCCGCGGCCTCCACCCGGTGTTCGGGGCCACCGTGTCCGTGCTGCTGGTGGCGGCGGTGTTCTGCGCGTTCGTGGGCCTGCTGCTCTGGTCCATCCTCGAGCTCGTGGACGCACTCCCGACGTACACCGCCGAGGTGCAGGCGCTGGTCATGGATATCAGCGACCAGATGATCGTGTGGGGCCTGTCCCCAGAGGCCGTCCAGCAGCAGGTGAACGGGATCGATTGGAAAGACGTCTCCGGCGCCGCGGTGTCCACGCTGACCGCCATCGCCACGAACACGTGGGCCGTGCTCGGCCTGCTGCTGACCGTGGTGATGTCCATGTTCTTCCTGGCCATGGACTCCATGGGCGTCGAGCGCCGCGTGCACCTGCTCAACACGGCCCGGGACGAACTCGGTGACGCACTGATCGCCTTCGCGCAGGGCGTGCGCCGCTACTGGCTGGTGACCACCGTGTTCGGGCTCATCGTGGCCATCCTGGACGTGGTGGCCCTCGTGATCATCGGCGTCCCGCTGGCCCTGGTGTGGGGCGTGTTCAGCTTCCTCACCAACTACATCCCGAACATCGGATTCGTGATCGGCCTGATCCCGCCGGCCCTGCTCGGCCTGGTGGAGGGCGGCTGGCCCGCCTTCTTCGCCGTGGTCATCAGCTACTCCGTGTTGAACTTCGTGCTGCAGTCCATCATCCAGCCGAAGGTCGCCGGAGACGCCGTGGGCGTCATCCCCACCGTCTCCTTCATCTCGCTGCTCTTCTGGGCCTGGGTCCTGGGCCCGCTCGGCGCGATCCTCGCCCTGCCCGCCACCCTCCTGGTCAAGGCGATCCTCATCGACGCGGACCCGCACGCCAGGTGGCTCAACGTGTTCATCGCCGCGGACCTGAAGGGCATGGAGCGGTTCCATCTGCCCAAGCTGCTGCAGCGGCGGCAGAAGGAGCAGAAGGCGAAGGACAAGGCAGTGGCGGAGGCCGAGGGTGCCGAGGGGCAGACGCACCCGGAGAAGGAGCGCGTGGCCGCCGCCGAGCACGCCGCCGGTGAGGCGGCGTCCGTGGAGCGGGTCGAGGCGGCGGGCGCTGAGCGGAAAGGACAGGCCGAGCAGACCGAGGAGGCGGGCGACGTGGACGGGGAGCCGGGCGCCCGTCACGCCTGAGTGGCAAGGCGTGTGGGAGTCGACGACGTCGTGACGGTGAAGTACACGCCGCTGACGCGTGAGTTCATTCGAAGGGACGGAAAGGAACGGTTCCATGAGAAAGCCGTGTTTCACGATGTTTGCGTCGTGGTTCATCACGAGTGAGTCGCCGGAGGTGATCGCGGGGCGGATCGATCGTCTGGTCGCTGAGCTGTCTCCGTTGGCGGGGGCCTCTGATTACGAGGTTCGCCGCAGCGTGGATGGTGTGGTGGTGCCCTGGCCGGCTGGTGATCTGGCGGCGGGGGCTGCCGTGGTGAGGGCGTGTCCGTTCAGCGGGGATCCGTCCAACACGGGGATGGGGTACAGCCTCCATCTGACCCCGGTGACCGCTGACGTGAACCTCACCATGAGCATCCATCTGGGTGCTGATCCAGAGCCGTCGGGGTTCGTGCCGAATCACATGGAGTTCGGGCTTGGTCCGGATGAGCGGTTGACCAGGGACCATGCGGCCCGGGTGCTGGAGACCCTGGTCGGGGTGCTGGATCCGGCGTATATGGGGGCGGATGACCTCATGGTCGGGTACGGATTCAAGGCTGGTCGTCGGCGGCCAAGCCCGGGGTATGACATGTACTTCGGTGCTTGGGCGGCGGGCAGGGGAATCCAGGGGACCGAGCATGTGACGGTGCGTGCGCATGGTCAGGGTGTGTGGGCGAGTGTGGATCGGTCTTTGACGCCGCAGGAGACGGGCGAGGCTGCGGTGGCCTTCCTCGAGGCGAACGGGCTGGACGAGATCCCGGGCTGAGGCCGCCACCCAGCGCACGAACGAAACGCAGTCAGATTTCGAAAGAGCCAGGAGACAGCAGCCATGAACCTCTTCGGGGAGAAGAAACCCGCACCCGCGCCCATCACCACCTATCGCGCACAGATCTCCGGGTGGGCCGCCGGAGACCAGGGGCAGGTCCCTGTGTGGATGAAGAACTCGGCGGACGGCACCTACGCCGTGCCGTTCCACGGGCACACCCTGCGTCCCACAGACCAGGGTGAGACCGAGGTATTCCTGGACGCCTGGGGCACCGAGACCGAGTCCGCGTTCGAGGACGTCCCGGATGATGCTGACGACCTCATGCAGGTCGGCGCCCTGCGCGCCTCGGACGTCGCCGCTCTGGCCGGCCGTCAGCGGCCGCCACGTCCTCGGCGGACGCAGACTCTGGCTGCCTGCGGACGGGCCGCAGGTCGAGGTGCTGGCTCCGGGCGCCGGCGCGGAGCAGTTCGCCGGGGGACTTCTCGTCACGGACACCACCGGCCGGGGGCAGGCGGCCCGGGGCGCGCTGAGCCTCAAAGGGGCTGACGCTGTCAGCAGTCAATTCCACATCGCGTAGGTAAGATTGCCGGTGTGACTGCACAGATGCCGACCCCGCCCCGACCCCGTCGACTGCTCGAGGACACCGCCTCCGGCCCACGCGCCTGGAGAGCGGCGCTGCTGCTGGTCCCGGGCCTGTGGTTGGGGCTGCTGACGGGCATCTCCCTGATCGAGGCGCCGTTGAAGTTCACCGCCCCGGGCATCACCATCCCGTTGGGGCTGGGCATCGGCCGCCGGGTGTTCTTCGCCATGAACCTTGTGGAACTCGTGCTGGCCGCAGTGCTCGTGGTGGCGCTGCTGAGGACCGCCGGGCGTCCGGCGAGACGCCCGCTCTGGGGTTGGTCCGCCGGCATCCTGGCGGTCTACGTGGTGAAGGTCCTCGTCATCCGGCCGATCCTCAACGTCCGCACGGACGCCGTGCTCGCCGGGCGGTCCGCCGGCGGGTCCATGACGCACCTGTTCTACATCGCCGCGGACGGCATCCTCATCATCCTGCTGATCGCCCTGGCTGTCACCGCCACCCGGGCCGTGCTGCCGCCCGGGCGTTGAGGTGGGACGGGCGCTGAGGTGGGTCGGGCGCTGAGGTGGGCCAGGCGCTGAGGTGGGCCGGAAGCCCCGGGGGGCGGCCGTCGTCGGGAAGGGGTGACCCCCACGCCGAACCAGAGAAATGGGCCACTTCGAGAGTGGATGAAGGGGCCAGTCCTTCTGGTTCGATGAACCAGAGACACTGGATAGTTCAAGGGGTGCTGAAGTGCCCACTCCTTCTGGCTCGGTGAGCCACACGCTCTGGTTCGGGGACAGACCGAGAGCCGCACTCTCTGGTTCGGTACGGGCACCACTGCTGCGCAGGTCGGTTCGAGACCGTCGAGAGTGCAGATGGCACTCAGGCGTGGACGCCTCGGCTCGCGAACGCCGCCGCGAGGTCCGCCATGAGGGCGAGCCCTCCGTCTCGCGTGAGGGCAGAGCCTGCCGCGCGGACGACAGTCCAGCCCTCCGCCTGCATGCGCCGATCCCGTTCGATGTCCTTGCGGAACTGCTCAGGGGAGCGGTGATAGTCGCCGTCGTACTGGATGCAGATCTTGAGCTTCTCCCACGCCAGGTCCGGGCGGACGATGCGCCCGCCCTTCAGTCGGATCCGCGGATTCACCGCGGGTTCCGGGAAACCGTGGTCCACGGCCATGAGCCGGATGCGAGTCTCGGGAATCGAGTCCACGCCTGAGCGGACGAGCTCCCAGGCCTGCCGGGCGAGACGGACACCACGGCGCCCACGACGATCAGCGAGCGCCTGGACGACGTCGGCCGGCTCGGCGAGGGGGAAGGCGAACCGTGACTTCTCGGCCCCAGGCCCGTCGGGGAGCTGGCGGAGGCTGTCGCCGCAGGCCACGAGGTCATCGAGGAGGCGGGCCTGTCCGCCGAGGTCGACCCAGGTATGCGCCGGTGACGTCAGCCGGATGCCGTCGACCTCGATGATGCCCGCAGTGCTCTTCAACTCATGTCCCTTGACGCCAACGCGGCGTGGGGTGCCGCCGTTGCTGCGATGGCGGGCGAGGTGGACTTCGTCATCGCGCGGTTCCAAGCTGCCGGGAAGCCACATGCCCCAGAGGACGGCGGCGGTCCAGTGCGTGGCGACCGATCCCGGTGCAAGGCGCTGCAGAAGCCGGACCTGATCGGCGTACGTCGGCGGGGCATCACGGCGGAAGCGGACGCCCCAGTAAGGGCTGGCAAGGTCGTCGGCGCGAAGGCGGTTGCGACGGACATCCAGGGCTGTGGCCTCCGCAACGGTGAACAGGGGCGGGAGCGCAGCGGGCAGCGGGGCGGCGGGCATCGGCATACGGTCAGCGTGCCGAGTCCGCGCCGGACGGCGAGGGGGTTGATGAGGATCTGTGGACCCCGGAGGGGAATCGGTTCGCTGTGCAGTACTGGTCGCCGGTGTGCACGAGGGCGATATGAGGCGTGAGAGGGGGAGGACAGCGGCGCCGGGCCACGCTCTCCGGCTCGGCGAACCAGAGAGTTCGGTGCCTTGAGCGGGGCGTCAACTGGTCAATTCTTCAGGTTCGGCGCCGAGCCGGGGGTCAGTCGGCGTCGAGCCAGAGAAAGTGGTCACTTCCGGTGGCCGCGAAACAGCCGACGCTTCTGGCTCGGCGCACGAGGTCTGCCACACTCTCTGGCTCGGCGCGAGCAACGGCGTCCGGCGAACGGCAGCCGTCGGGAACGGCCGTCGTCGGGAAAACCGTGTCAACCCGTGGCCCACGTCACCCGTTCTCCCGCCCTGAGTGAACACCTGCGTCACAGCGTCCGCTCCGAATTGCCCCAGCCGGACGTACCGGACACAGTGGGAGGATGACCGAGATCTTCTCCGCCCAGGACCACGACGACCTCGAGCGCCTCCTCGCCGCCACCGGTGGCATCCCAGACCCCGCCGACCTGCACGCCTCCACAGACGACGCCATCGCCCAGGTCCGCACCTGGCTGGAGGAGGCACGCGGCCACAAGGCCGACTTCGCGGCCACCCAGCTCGCCGGCGCACTCAAGGAGCCGGGCGGCCTGGACTTCATCGTGCGCTTCGTGGACCACGTGGTCCGCCCGGAGGACCCGGCCATCGCCGCCCGCGCCTTGCGCGAGCTCGCCCAGGAGTCCCCGCAGTTCCTGCCGCCGGCCCTGAAGGCCGTGTTCGGCGTCGGCGGCCGCGTGGCCCCGCTCGTCCCGCAGATCGCCGTGCCCACCGCCCGCCGTGTGCTGCGCGAGATGGTCTCCCACCTGATCGTGGACGCCCGGGACAAGCAGCTCACCAAGGCCATCGCCTCGCTGCGGGACGAGAAGACCCACCTGAACATCAACCTGCTCGGCGAGGCCATCCTCGGCAAGGGCGAGGCCGACCGCCGCCTCGACGGCATCGCGGACCTCGTGCGCCGCGACGACGTGGACTACGTGTCCGTGAAGGTCTCCGCAGCCACCGCCCCGCACGCGCCCTACGCGTTCGACGAGGCCGTGGAGGAGATCACCGAGCGCCTGACTCCGCTGTACCTGTTGGCGAAGGAGAAGAAGACCTTCATCAACCTGGACATGGAGGAGTACCACGACCTCGACCTCACCCTGAACGTCTTCATCGAGCTGCTGTCCCAGCCGGAGCTGAAGGACTACCCGGCCGGCATCGTGCTGCAGGCCTACCTGCCGGACGCCATGTCCGCCATGGTCCGCCTGCAGGAGTGGTCCGCCCGCCGCGTCGCCGACGGCGGCGCCCCCGTGAAGGTCCGCGTGGTCAAGGGCGCCAACCTGCCGATGGAGCAGATGCAGGCCTCCCTCATGGGCTGGTCCCTGGCCACCGTGGCCTCCAAGCAGGAGGCGGACACCAACTACAAGCGCGTCCTGAACTACGCGCTCACCAAGGAGCACGTGCAGAACGTGCGCATCGGCGTGGCCGGCCACAATCTCTTCGACATCGCCCTGGCCCACCAGCTGGTGAAGCGCCGCGGGCTGTCCACGGAGCAGCCGAACGGCGTGGCCGAGGCCGGCGGCATCCCGCCGGAGGTCGAGTTCGAGATGCTGCTGGGCATGGCCACCGGCCAGGCCGAGGCCGTGAAGAAGGACGTCGGATCCCTGCTGCTCTACACCCCGGTGGTCGAGCCGGGCGAGTTCGACGTGGCGATCTCCTACTTGGTCCGCCGCCTCGAGGAGGGCGCCTCCTCCGAGAACTTCATGTCCGCGGTGTTCGACCTGGACTCGGACCCGGAGCTGTTCGAGCGGGAGAAGCACCGCTTCCTCGCCTCCCTGGAGCAGATGGACACCGAGATCCCGGAGCCCTCCCGCGGCCAGGACCGCTCCCGCCACCTCGACGGCGACACCCCGGCCCCGGTGGACGGCTTCGCCAACACCCCGGACACCGACCCGTCCCTGCCCGGCAACCGCGCCTGGGCCCGCCGGATCATCGAGGCCATCCCGGGCTCGACCCTCGGCACGGAGGCCGTGGACGCCCACCGCGTCACCACCGCCTCCGGTGCGGAGGACGCGATCGCCCGCGCCGAGAAGGCCGGCAAGACCTGGCGGAGGCTCACCGGTGAGCAGCGCGCCGAGGCCCTGGACTCCGTGGGCCGGGCCCTGCACGCCGCACGCGGCCGCCTGCTCGAGGTCGCCGCCTCGGAGACCGGCAAGTCCCTGGACCAGGGTGACCCCGAGGTCTCCGAGGCCGTGGACTTCGCCCACTACTACGCCCGGCTGGCCCGCGGCCTGGACCAGGTGGAGGGCGCCCGTGCCATCCCGGTGAAGCTGACCCTGGTGATCCCGCCGTGGAACTTCCCGGTGGCCATCCCCGTCGGCGGCGTCATGGCCGCGCTCGGCGCCGGCTCCCCGGTGGTGTTCAAGCCGGCCCCGCAGTCCGAGCGCACCGGCGCCGTGGCCTGGGAACACATCATCGAGGGGCTGCGCGCCTCCGAGGCGTTCGCCGCGGACGGCCCGATGGCCGGCATCGACCCGGAGGACCTGGTCCGCCTGGTCACCATGGCGGACGAGGACGAGAAGGAGGTCGGCACCGCGCTGGTCACCCACCCGTCCGTGGAGCGCCTGATCCTCACCGGTGGCTACGAGACCGCCAAGCTGTTCAAGTCCATGCGCCCGGACCTGGACCTGCTGGCCGAGACCTCCGGCAAGAACGCTCTGATCGTCACTCCGTCCGCAGACCTGGACCTGGCCACCGAGGACGTGGTGAACTCCGCTTTCGGCCACGCCGGCCAGAAGTGCTCCGCCTCGTCCCTGGTGGTGCTCGTCGGCTCAGTGGCCACCTCCGAGCGCTTCCACCGCCAGCTGCTGGACGCCGCCTCCTCCCTCCACGTGGCCTACCCGGACGACGCCCGCGCCCAGATGGGCCCGGTCATTGAGGAGCCGGGGGAGAAGCTGCGCCGCGGCCTCACCCGGCTCGAGGAGGGCGAGTCCTGGGCCCTGCAGCCGAAGCAGCTGGACGACTCCGGCCGCCTCTGGAGCCCGGGCATCCGCTACGGCGTGAAGCCGGGCAGCCACTCCCACCTCACCGAGTTCTTCGGCCCGCACCTGTCCGTGATGACGGCGAAGGACTTGGAGGAGGCTGTGGAGATCGTCAACGCCGTGGACTTCGGCCTCACCTCCGGCCTGCACTCGCTGGACCCGGAGGAGATCGACTACTGGCTGCACCACGTCAACGCCGGCAACCTCTACGTCAACCGTGGCATCACCGGCGCCATCGTCCGCCGCCAGCCGTTCGGCGGCTGGAAGCGCTCCGTGGTGGGTGCCACCACCAAGGCAGGTGGCCCGCACTACCTGCACGGCCTCGTGCACTGGGAGGATGCCCCCACCTGGCTCACCAACCCGGAGTCCGCCTCGGGTTCGCTGGGCGAGGCGAACGTGGACCCGTCCTGGCTGCACACCGCCCAGAAGCTCGACGAGCAGGCCTGGACCACCGTGTTCGGCCCGGACCAGGACATCTCGGCACTGCGGGCCGAGCGCAATGTGCTGCGTCACGTGCCCACCCCGGTGCTGGTGCGCTGGGAGCACGGCCCGGCCGAGCACCTGCTGCGCGTGGTCTCCGCGGGCCTGCGCGCCGGCGCCCCCATGACGGTCTCCATCAACCCGGTGCCGTCCACCGAGGAGGGCGACGCCGCGTCGATCTCCGCCGAGGGCGTCCGCGGCCAGGTGGAGCAGCTGCGCCGTGAGTTCCAGGGCACCGAGTACGGCGCCCCGGTGGAGATCCACGTGGAGTCCACCGGCGAGTTCCACCGCCGCGCGAAGCGGCTCTCCGAGGTCCCGCCGGCGGCCGAGGGCGGCGGCGACGCCCGCATCCGCCTCATCTCGGACTGGGTGGGGGACCGCGCCGGGGCGCTGGCCGCCAAGCGTGCGCTGCAGCATGCCCTCGGGGACACCCCGGACGTGGCCGTGTACGCCGGGCCGGTGGTGTCCGCCGGCGAGGTGGAGCTGCTGCCGTTCGTGCACGAGCAGGCCGTCTCCATCACGGCCCACCGCTTCGGCACCCCGGATCACCTCACCGACGAGATCCTCTGATGACATGGGCGCCGCCCCTCCGGGTTACTTCCCGGTAGGGTGGCTCCCATGCACCTGATTTTCCGGACCGTCGCCACCCTGCTGAAGTCCCGCCGCCGTCCGCGCGTCTCCCCGTGGGAGCCCACCTCGCTGCCGCTGCGTGCCCTGCTCACGGACGTAGACGTCGCCTGGCACATCAACAACGGCCAGTACTTCGGCCTGTTCGACCTCGGCCGCTTCGACCTCATGGACCGGGCCGGCCTATGGAGGGAGTGCCGGAGGCGAGGCTGGCTGCCGGTGGTGCAGGCCGAGCAGATCGCGTTCCGCCGCTCCGTGGAGTTCGGCCAGAAGTTCTCCGTGGACACCCGCTTCCTGGGCCTCGACGAGCGCTCCATGTGGTTCGAGCAGCGCATCGTGGTGGACGGGGAGATCTACGTCCGGGGCTACATCTGCGCCCGTCTGCGCGGCAGGGACGGCGCCCCCGTGACCAACGAGGACATCCGTGACGCCCTCCGCGCCCTCGGCCACGACCCGGACGGCGGCCCCGGCATCCCCGAGTGGCTGCACGAGTGGCGGCGGAACATCGCCCTGCCCTCCTCGCGCACCCCCGCGCCCCACTCCTGGTGATCCTTCCCGACGACGGCGGGTGCCCTGGTCCGCGCCCCTCGCCGGGCGTGTGGGACCGGTCGCCGGACGGCGCCCGGCAGTGCGCCGGGGCGCCGGAACCGACCCCGCACGCACGTGGTCTGCGACACGCCGAGGCCGGGGCCGTCGTCGTGAGCGGATGGACGGTGGGTGGGCCCTCTCCACGGTGAGGTGGGGGCGTCCGGCGCCCCAGGTGTGGACGAATCGTCCACGGCAGACGCCGATTGCGGGGCAATCGTCCGTCGGTGCTGTCATTCCACATCCTGATACGGCACGATTGTGCGGGTGAACAACAGATTTCTCGTCATCGCAGCGCTGTCGCTCGGTGCGCTGATCGTGGTGCTGGTGGCCTCCCTGGGCAACGAAGCCTGGTGGTTCCTGGCCATCGTCCTGATCGCCCTCACCATCCTCGGCATCTGGGACCTCACCCAGCGTCGGCACGCGATCCTCCGCAACTACCCCATCCTCGGCCACTTCCGCTACCTGCTGGAGTCCATCCGCCCGGAGATCCAGCAGTACTTCATCGAGCGCAACTTCGACGGCAAGCCGTTCGACCGGGACACCCGCTCGCTCGTCTACGCGCGCTCCAAGGGCCTCGACAACCACAAGGCCTTCGGCACCGAGCGTGACACCGGCGAGATCGGCTACGAGTTCCTGCTGCACTCGTCCGCCCCGGTGAACCCGCCGGCGGAGCCGCCGACGGTCCGCATCGGCGGCCCGGACTGCACGCAGCCGTACGACCTGTCCCTGATGAACATCTCCTCGATGTCCTTCGGCTCGCTCTCCGCCAACGCGGTGCTGGCCATGAACAAGGGCGCCGGCATGGGCGGCTTCGTCCACGAGACCGGCGAGGGCGGCCTTACCAAGTACCACCGCGGCAACGGCGCCGACCTGTTCTGGGAGATCGGCTCGGGCTACTTCGGCTGCCGCAACGAGGACGGCACCTTCAACGCGGAGAAGTTCCGCGAGAAGTCCACCTATCCCGAGGTCAAGGGCATCACCATCAAGATGTCCCAGGGCGCCAAGCCCGGCCTGGGCGGCATGCTGCC
The DNA here is from genome assembly GCA_047414615.1 of Micrococcus luteus. Lineage (GTDB taxonomy): Bacteria > Actinomycetota > Actinomycetes > Actinomycetales > Micrococcaceae > Micrococcus > Micrococcus luteus_B. Next base: position 1,749,256 of record CP179711.1, on the reverse strand, counting down.
GGCCTCGAAGATCACCCCGGAGATCGCCGAGGCCCGTGACATCCCAGAGGACAAGGACTGCCTGTCCCCGGCCTCGCACTCCGCCTTCTCCACCCCGCGCGAGATGGTGCACTTCATCGGGAGGCTACGCGAGCTCTCCGGCGGCAAGCCGATCGGCATCAAGTTCTGCGTGGGCTCCCGCGTGGACGTGCTCGCCATGTGCAAGGCCATGTGGGAGGAGCGCATCGCTCCGGACTTCATCATCGTGGACGGCTCGGAGGGCGGCACCGGCGCTGCCCCGCTCGAGTACTCGGACCACATCGGCACCCCGCTCACCGAGGGGCTCATGCTGGTCCACAACGCGCTGGTCGGCACCGGTCTGCGCCACATGGTGAAGATCGGCGCCGCGGGCAAGATCGCCACCGGCTCGGACATCGTCAAGCGCCTCATCCAGGGCGCGGACTTCACCATGTCCGCCCGCGCCATGATGATGGCCACCGGCTGCATCCAGGCCCAGAAGTGCCACACCAACGAGTGCCCGGTGGGCGTCGCCACCCAGGACCCCCGCCTCATGCGTGGCCTGGACGTGGAGGATAAGTCCCGCCGTGTGTACAACTACCACCGCCTCACCGTGCGCGAGGCCGTGCAGATCATGGCGTCCATGGGCGTCACCGACCCCTCGCAGCTGAACACCCGCATGCTGCGCCGCCGTGTGGACCACCTGAGCACCCGCTCCTACGCGTCCATCTACCGCTGGATCCGTCAGAACGAGCTCCTGAACGAGCCCCCGGGCGGCTGGGACATTGACTGGAACGAGGCGGACGCGGACCATTTCGGCGAGCACGCCCCCATCGCGTACCTGCGAGACCATGACCCGGAGTGGCGTTCGGAGTTGCTGACCACCCCGAGCCAGCGTGCCCGGGCGAACGCCGCCGAGCGCCGCGAGTCCGCCGCCGCGGCGGGGGAGGACGTCAACCCGTCCACGTCGCCGATGCCGCGCGTGACGCAGCTGCGTGAGGGGCAGTCCCTGTACGAGTACTACGGCAACGGCGTCACCGGTGCGCGCGCCGCGGCCCAGGCGCGCGGCTCCCACGCAGCGGGGGCCACGGCCACGGTCGAGGAGGCCGCGGCCGTGGAGTCCCCCGCACGGGAGTCCTCCGGTGAGCACCGCTTCGACGACGAGCACACCGAGCGCTACCACGCCGGTGCGGAGGACGGCGCGGTCCAGGGTGGCACCCACGTTCTGGACGACGAGCGGACCGGGCCGTACGCCCGCGGCGCCGCGGACGGCCCGTCGCAGGACGAGCAGGGCCGCCGCCGCATCGAGGAGGGTGACGAGGACTCGAGCCGCGGCACCACTGAGATCGTGGAGGACGGCAACCGCCCGGAGGGACGCGCGTGAGCGCTCCCTGACGGCAGGTCCGCACCGCACAGAGAGCCGGCCTCGGCAGACCAGACGGTCTGCCGAGGCCGGCTTTCTTCACATGCGGAGTGGGACGCTGGGGGCGCCCCAGCGGTGCCGCGGGTGCGGCGGAGGACGCCCTGGGAGGCGCAGGGCGGGTCTCAGCCGCCCTGGCGCTCCTCACGGCGGCGCAGGAAGGCCGCGGCCCACCGGTAGGACAGGGTGCCGAGCGTGGCCACGCTGACCAGCAGAAGGCCGATGAGCCAGCCCGGTGCCTGGCCGATGCGGGTCAGGAGCGGGCCTGGCTCGGCCCAGGCCATGGAGGCGTCGTCTGCGTCGCTCTCGGCGAGGATGCTGCGCAGGTCCTTCGTCTGGCCATCGGTGCTCGCCTTCGGCTTTTGGAGGTTCTCCTCCTGGGCGTGCTCCAGGGCCGCGAACGCCTCATCCTCCAGCAGGCGGCCCGAGTTCTGCAGCCCGGACAGGGCGCTGTCCATGGTGTCTCGCAGGGCGTTGCGTCCGGAACCGTCGTTCGGGCTCAGGGAGGGTGGCCCCTCCTCCGCCTGGGTGGGGCTGGCTCCCGGGACCGGGCCGGTGTCCAGGTCGAGCGGCTCGCCGGACAGCGAGGCCTCACCGGCACCGGGGGCGGGCGACGCCTCCGCCGAGGGCTCAGGGCTCGGGTCTTCCCCGTCGGCGGGCGGGGCCCAGGTGTCCGGGGCCTGCGAGTCCGGTGCCTCGGTCTCCGAGGGGGCCAGGCTCGGCTCCTCGCCAGCGGGGGGCCAGGAGCCCGGGGCGGAAGGTGCGGGGCTCCTGGTGCCAGACGGGGCGGGCGAGGAGAACGGTGTCCACGGGGTGCCGGACGCCTCTGGCCCGCTCGGGGAGGGGGCGGGCGTCCACGTGTCGGAGGGCGTGGGCGCCTCGGACCAGGGATCGGTGGGGGAAGGCGACGGCGTGTCCGACGGCGAGGGGGCCGGTCCCCAGGACGGGGTCGGGGGCGGGCTCGTGGTCGGCCCCTCGGTGGGCTCCTCCGGGGGTGAGGGCGTCGGGTCGGTGGGATCGTCCGAGGGCGTCGGGCTGTCCGAGGGGCTCGGCGCAGGATCGTCGGAGGGGGTGGGGTCCTCGGACGAGGACGGCTCGTCCGACGGGCTCGGGGACGGCTCCTGAGTCGGGGTGGGGTCCTCGGTCGGCGTCGGCTCGGACGGGTCGTCGCTCGGCGTCGGTCCCTCCGTCGGAGCGGGGTCCTCGGTCGGGGACGGCTCCTCGGTCGGCGTCGGCTCGGCAGGGTCCTCGCCCGGCGTCGGCGAGGGGTCGGTGGCCGGGCCGAATGACGGGTCCTCGCTCGGGATCGGCTCCGGCTCCTCAGTCGGCGCGGGGTCCACGGGCGCGGTCGGCTCGTCGGAGGGGTCGTCGGCGGGCTCGGTGGCCGGCGCGGTGCTCGGCGTGGCGGTGGTCGTCGTGCTGGGCGACGGCACGGCGGTGGGCCCGCCGGACTCCACGGCGTGGGCCGGCCCCGCGAGCACGGCGGCGGAGAGCAGCACGCCGGTGACGCCGAGGGCGCGCGGACGCGCTGAGGCGGTGTGGGTGGTGCGTGCGGTCACTGTGGGGTCCCCTCCAGACGGTCGGCTGATGCCGGTGACAGCCGGGCGACCACGGAACAAGGGCCGGTGGGCCGCCTGACGATCGCCTGCGACGACGATTCTAGCGGCCCACCGGCCCTTGTGACACTGCTGTGACCAGACTCTGGACCCGATCTCAGGACCAGGTCAGCCCCGCGGAGGGCGGGGGAGGAGTCATCAGATGCGGGTGACGTTGGAGGCCTGGAGGCCCTTGTCTCCCTGCACGGTCTCAAACTCGACGCGGTCGTTCTCCTGGAGCTCCTTGAAGCCCTGGGACTGGATGGCGGAGAAGTGCACGAAGACGTCGGCGGAGCCGTCCTCCGGGGCAATGAAGCCGAAGCCCTTCTCGGCGTTGAACCACTTGACGGTACCCACGGTCATGAGGGTGTCCTTTCGCTGTGCCCGCCTGCGGTGCGCAGGAAGCGGGCGTCGGTGCCGTGCGGCGGATTGCCCGCACGGGTGAAGCGGTGAAACTGAACCGCGAAGACCAACGCCCCGGGCCGAAGGCCCGGAAACTGCAAGAAGCCGGGAAACAGGTCGTACTACTTCGCGTCCATCGTCTCACGTTTCCCGACGCCGGCGTACCCCTTGTGTCCACCGTCTCCCCGCCGCCTGTGGGTGGCGGGCGGACAGACGGTGGCGGGCGGCCGTCGTCGCCGTCCCGCCTGCCGGCACCGGAGGGTGACCCTGCAGGTCAGGCGAGCGGGCGCAGCCCGGTGAAGGCGTTGTGGTGCAGTGCCGCGGGCGCGTGGACGTCTGTGTGGTCCGCGAACCCGAGGACCTCCAGCAGGACAACGGTGTGGTCCCCGGCGTCCACCTCGGCGTGCAGGCGGGTCTCCAGCCAGAGGGACGAGCCCTCGAGCAGCGGGGTGCCCCTGTCCGTGCGGTGCAGCCCCAGGCCCGCGAGCCGGTCACCGGTGCGGGAGGAGAGCTGGCGGCACAGGTGGTGCTGGTCCTCCGCGAGCAGGGAGATGCCGAAGGTGTCCGCGTGCCGCAGTCGGGTCCAGGTGCGGGAGGACTTCTGCGCGGAAAAGGACACCAGGGCCGGCTCCCAGGAGATCCCGACGGCGAAGGAGGAGGACACCATCACCTCGTCCACGCCGTCGGCACGTCCGGTGACGGCGACGGCGCCGGTGGGGAACGCGCCGAGCCCGCGGCGCAGGTTCAGGGGAGTGAGGTCCTCGTCCCAGCGCGGGTGGGCGGCAGCGGCGGGGGAGAGCAGTGCGGAGGTGGTCATGCGTCGGATCCCTTCGGAACGGACGCGACCCTGCGGCGCAGGCGGTGGACCGTCAGGTCCGCAGAGACGCTGTACTTGCCCAGCCGGGGTGCCGGAGGGCCGAATCCTCACCTGGAGCACCCCACTGCAGCGTTGCGAGGGTTGCCGTCCCGCCGGCCAGGGCCGTGAATGACGGGAACTCGTGATTCTGGTGCCCAGCATAGGAGCGGCCCGTCAGGCCGGTCAACGCCGTCCGCCAGGCGGACGACACGGGACGTCACCCAGGGGTGGCCGGCCTCGCGGCCCGCCTCCTCACCGGCCCGACTCAGGGCCGCCGGGCCTCTCCAAGGCTCGCCTCAGGCGCTCCGCCCCCGCAACCGGTTGATCTCGCGCCGCTCCTTCTTGGTGGGCCGGCCCGCGCCCCGCTCGCGGTACGGCACCGCGAGCAGCTCACGCGGCACGGGCGGCGGGGAGTGGTCCACGTACTGCTGCCGGGCCACCGGCGCTCCGACGCGCTTGGAGATCAGCCCGGTGACCTGCAGGATGCGCTCGCGGTGGTCCTTGCGCAGGCGCACTGTGTCCCCGACCGCCAGGGTGTAGGCCGCCTTCACGGGCTCACCGTTGACACGGACGTGCCCGCCGCGCACGGCCGCGGTGGCGGCCGAACGGGTCTTGTACATGCGGATCGCCCACAGCCAGGCGTCCAGGCGGACTGCGCTCACCGGTCAGCTCCGGCGGATCCGCATGGCGGTGCCGTGGCCTTCCAGGCCCTCGTCGTGGGCCAGAGCGGAGACCCCGTCGATCAGGGCGCCCAGCCCCTGCTCGTCGTACCGGATGAGCTGCTGCAGGCGCAGGAAGGTCACGGTGTTCAGGCCGGAGGAGAAGCGGGCGGTGCCGGAGGTCGGCAGCACGTGGTTGGAGCCGGCGGAGTAGTCGCCCAGTGGCACCGGGGCGTGCTGGCCCACGAAGATCGCACCGGCGTTGCAGACCCGGCGGGCCAGCCGCTCGGCGTCCCGGGTGTGCACCTCCAGGTGCTCGGTGGCGTAGGCGTCCGCCACCTGCACGGCCTGGTCCATGTCCCGCACCAGCAGGACGCCGGACTGCGGCCCGGTCAGGGCGGTCCGGATCTGCTCGGCCAGCGGCAGCGCCGGGACCTGGCGCTCCACCTCGGCCAGCACGTCCCGCACCAGGTCCTCGGAGTCCGTGATGAGCACGGACGCGGCCAGCGGGTCGTGCTCGGACTGGCTGATCAGGTCCGCGGCCACCCACGCGGCCTGCGCGGTGCCGTCCGCGATCACCGCGATCTCGGACGGCCCGGCCTCGGCGTCCACGCCGATCGTGCCCAGCAGGGCGCGCTTGGCTGCAGCCACGTAGACGTTGCCCGGCCCCGTGACCATGGCGACGGGCGCGCAGAGCTGCGTGCCGTCGTCGTCCTTCACACCCAGGGCGAGCATGGCCACGGCCTGCGCACCGCCAGCGGCGTAGACCTCGTCCACGCCCAGCAGGGCGCAGGCGGCCAGCACGGTGGGGTGCGGCAGGCCGCCGTGCTCGCGCTGCGGCGGGGACGCCACGGCCAAGCCCGGTACGCCCGCGGCCTGGGCGGGCACCACGTTCATCACCACAGAGGACGGATAGACGGCGCGGCCGCCGGGCACATACAGGCCCACCCGGTCCACCGGGACCCAGCGGTTCTCCACGATCGCGCCCTCGCCCAGCTCCACCTCGGAGCCCTCCGGCACCTGAGCCGCATGGACGGTGCGGGCGCGGCGGATGGACTCCTCCAGCGCCGCACGGACCTGCGGGTCCAGGGTCTGCAGTGCCTGCTCGAGCGCCTCGGCCGGCACGCGCAGGGACGGGGCGCGGACGCCGTCGAACCGCTCGCCGAGCTCCAGCACCGCGGAGGCGCCGCCGGTGCGCACCTGCTCGATGATCGGCAGCACTGCGGAGACGGTGGAGGCCACGTCCACCTCGGCGCGCGGCACCACGGAGTCCAGGCGGGCGTCCGCGTCGGCGCCGCGCAGGTCGGTGACGGAGAGCATGGGTGAACCTCCAGGCGGGTCGGTCTTCCGGCGGCGGGCCGTCCGGTGGGAGCCCTCGTCCCGGACGCACGCCGGCCGCCGCTGTCCAGCCTCCATTCTGCGCTCTCCCCTGAACCGTCCGGGCCCAGGTGTCAGACTGTCGTCATGGTCTTCCCCATCCGGCCCGCCCTCGCGACCCCGCCCCTGCTGACCGCCCTGGACCGCCTCCTTGCGGGCGCGGCCGTGCCGTCCGGGGTGGAGGGGGACATCCAAGACGGGGCGGCCGCTACCACGCGGGCCTTCGGCGTGGAATGGGGGACGCTGCTGACCGTGCTGATGGCGTTCGCGATCGGCGCGGCGGTCGTGTACCTGGCCCTGCAGGTGGCACGCGTCGTGCTCGTGCGCCGCCCCGCGTTCCAGCATGGCGCCGCGCGGCTGAGCCTGCCGGCCGCCGTCGTCGCCGGCCTGCTGGCCTCCCGGATCTGGCTCGGGGTCATGGCCGAGGAGCAGACCTGGTACCGGCCGGCGTCGTTCCTGATGCTCATCGCCGTGGCCGCGGCGGCCGCGTGGGCCGCGTGGCGCCTGGTCGGCGTGATCGAGGCGGGGATCCTCGACCGCTACCAGGAGACCGGCGTCGAGCACCGCCGCGAGCGACGCATCCGCACACAGACCATCCTGATCCGACGCATCCTCAACGCCGTGATCGTGGTGGTGGCCGTCGCCGTGGTCCTGCTGGGAGTGCCCGAGGTGCGCTCGCTCGGGGCCGGCCTGCTCGCCTCCGCCGGTGTGGTCTCCGTGATCGCCGGTCTGGCCGTGCAGTCCACGCTGACCAACGTGTTCGCCGGCTTCCAGCTCGCCTTCACGGACGCGATCCGGGTGGGCGACGTGGTGGACATGGAGGGCGTGTTCGGCACCGTCGAGGAGATCACCCTGTCCAACGTGGTGCTCAAGCTCTGGGACGGTCGCCGCATGGTCTACCCGTCCTCGCACTTCACCACGCAGCCGTTCGAGAACTGGACCCGTGTGGGCTCCGCCGTCTCCGGCACCGTGGAGATGGACGTGGACTGGCGGGTGCCCATGGAGGACCTGCGCGATCGGCTGAAAGAGCTGCTGGCCTCCACGGACCTCTGGGACGGCCGGGACGCCTCCATGCAGGTCACCGATGCGATCGGCGGCATGGTCCGCATCCGAGCCGTCGTCTCCGCCCGCAGCTCCGGCGACCTCTGGGACCTGCGCTGCCTCGTCCGCGAGGACCTCGTGAACTTCATTCGTCACGATCACCCGGAGGCCATCCACGCCCAACGCCTCGGCGTGCTCGAGGCGCCCTTCGCCGCGGAGGACCCGGCCGAGGACACGGACCAGACGGACGACGACGGCACGGCCTCCGCGGCCTCCTCCGGAGCGGGGTCGGCCCCGGCACCGTCCGGTGCGCCGGCCGAGGGCGGGACGGCGTCAGGCGGGGTCGCTTCCACCGCAGAGAAGGGCGAGACCGCCGCGGGGGAGAAGGCATCCGAGCGGGGAGAGGTCCCTCCGCCGACCGCCCGACTGCCGCGCCTGGAGGGACACCCTGCGCCGCGCACCGGCCCCCATCCGACCGCGCCGCTGGCCCGCGTGGGCCAGGACTCCTCCATGTACACCGGCTCCATCACCGCCGTGGAGCGCAACCGCGAGTTCGCCGGTCCGGGTGAGGAGGCCTACGCGGAACGCAAGGCCCGCGCCGAGCAGGAGCGTCGTGCCGCCGAGGGTCAACGTGGCGGCGCTGAGGGTGAGCGTGGCAGCGCTGACGACGAGGGTGTGCAGCGGGCCAAGCCGGAGGCCGAGGAGTCCTGAGGTGCCCGTCGACCTCGCCGGCAGAGTGAGGGCGGAGTTTCCCGGATTTCGCGCAGAATTCCGGGAAACTCCGCCCTCACAGCGTCAGGACGCCTCAGCGGTCGTCGACCACCGGGGCGGGGTCGCGGGCCGGCTCGTCCAGGGCAGGACGCGGGGCCTCGCCCCGGCCCAGGCCGTGGCCCGGCTCGGCATCCCGGCCCGGCTCCACGGCCGCGGCCCGGCGGGAGCCGCCCACCGGGGTGGTGTCCGCCTTGGAGGACACGGCCTCCGGGGTGTGGTCCGCGTACTCCTTCACGCAGAGCACCGGCTGGTCCAGCTCGCGCAGCAGCTCGTCCGAGACCGAGCCCATCATGAACCGGCCCACCGCGCCGCGGCGGCGCAGGCCGATCACCACGATGGTCGGCTCGAGCTCGGCGGCGACCTCCTTCATCTCCACGGCGGTCGAGCGCCCGCGGGCGTACTGGCGGAACTCCGCCTCCACGCCGCAGCCGTCAAGGACCTGCTGCAGCTCCCGCTGCTGGGCCTCGTTGAGCAGGTTGGACGACTTGTGCTCGCCGCCGGGGCCGGCGTTGACCACCACGATGCGCTCGCCGGTGGTGTGGGCGATGTCAATGGCCTTGTTGAGGGCGGCGCGGGCCTCCGCGCGCGGGGCATAGCCCACCAGGATGGTCATGCTGGGGTCCTTTCGGAGTCGGCGTGGACGGGGCTGGTCTCGGTGGTGTCGGCGGGGGTCTGGGCGGCTGCGGAGGCAGCACTGACGTCCGGCCCGGACGTGGCGGCCACCCGGTGGCGGGAGAACCGCTCCACCAGGGTGTCCGGAGCCATCTTCGCGGCTTGGATGAGGGAACGGAAGCGCCGGGACGGCACACAGACGCCCTGGCCCTGGGCGAGCGCGGCCAGGCCCTCGCGGACCACCTCGTCCACGGCCATCCATGCCCAGGACGGATACGAGGAGGCGTCGATCCCCGCGCGCTCGTGGAACCCGGTGTACACCGGGCCCGGGCATAGGGCCGTGACGTGCACGCCCTCGGAGCGGTAGCGGACGTTCGCCCAACGGGCAAAGGCCACGGCCCAAGACTTCGCGGCGCCATAGGTGCCGTCCGGGACCAGCCCCGCCACCGAGGCGATCAGCAGGATTCGGCCGCCGCCGCGGGCAAGGAACGCCTTCAGCGCGGCCTGGGACAGGGCTAGCGGGGCCTGGACATGCAGGAACGCCTGGTCGAATTCCTCACGGCGGCTGGTTTCGTGGACGTCCGGGCCCACACCCGTGCCGGCGGAGTGCACCATGCCGGTGATCGGCAGGTCCGGGGCCTGGAGGCGGTCCGCCACGGCTTCCAGCCCGGCCTCGGTCAGCAGGTCCGCGGCCAGGGTCTCCACGGACACACGGTACGCGGCGCGCAGGGACTGGGCGGTCCCCTCGAGCCGGTTGGCATCCCGGCCCACGATCACCAGCCGGTGCCCCTGGGCGGCCAGCTGACGGGTGATCTCCTCGCCGATGCCGGAGGTCGCACCGGTCACCAGGTAGCGCATGGTGGGGGTGCGGCCGGGCAGGTCCGGCAACGGAGAGTCCTCGGTGGGCGCCTCGCCGACCGGGCGGATGCGGCGGGCGGTGCGCTCGGCCTGCTTCCGCTGCGCACGTTCGAGCCGGCGCTCGGCCCGCGCGGTGCGCCGGGCCAGGCGCGCGTCCTTGGCGTCCTGCCTCAGGGCGGCCTTGGACTCGCGGCGAGCCTGCTTCTCCGCGGCCTTCTTCGAGGCGAGCTCCTCCGGGGACAGCTCCGGGGCCTTCTCGGCCGGGTCGTGCTGCTCTGTGCCCTCGGCGAGGACGGACTCTGGCGAGGGGGACGGCGAGGCGACCGCGCCGTCGTCGTGAAGGTCCGCGGCGTGCTTCGGCGCGCGGCGGGGGCGTGGGGAAGGGGATGCCATGCCCCCAGTCTAGGTGCGCTCCGCCGCCCGGACAGGCCCCGTCAGGCGGTGGCGCGGACGTAGTCCAGGGTGGCGGCCATGGTCACGGCGGCTACCCGCTTCACCGTCCCCTCCAGGCCCGGGTACACCTGCTCTGCCAGCTGCTCCGGGGTGGCCTCCGCGGCCTGCTCCTCCGGCAGCCCGGCCAGCAGCCCGCGGACCTGCTGCACGCGCTCCTTCCGATGGTCCGTGTACTCCTGCGTGATCGCGGCCACCGAGGGCAGCACTGGCCCGTGGGCGGGTAGGACGGTGGCGTCGCCGAGCTCGCGCAGCCGCTGCAGGGAGTCCAGATAGTCAGCGAGCGTGCCGTCCGGGTGGTCCAGCATGGTGGTGCCCGCGCCGAGGATGGTGTCCCCGGTCAGGACGGAGCCGTCCGCGCCGGCCGAGGGGACCATGAAGCAGAACGAGTCTGAGGTGTGGCCGGGCGTGTGGATCGCCTCGATCACGGTGTCCGCCTTCACGATCCGGTCCCCGTCCTGCAGCGGGCGGCCGCCGCCGCGGCAGTGCTCCTCGAGGTGCGCCCGGACGGGTGCGCCGGTGGCCTCGTGGAACACGTCGATCGCGCCGGTGTGGTCCTCGTGCCGGTGGGTGGCCAGAATCAGCTCCACGGTGCGGCCCTCGGCCGTGGCGAGCACGTTGTGCAGGTGCTCCTCGGCGGTGGAGGCCGGGCCCGGGTCCACCACCACCACGGTCTCGGCGCACGGGGCGCCGATCAGGTAGGTGTTCGTGCCGGACAGGGTCATCCCGGACGGGTTGTCCGCGGTGACGCACTGGACGAAGGGGACCGGGGCGGGGCCGGGGACGGTCTGACGTGCTGGCATAGGGTGGATTCTATGGAACACAGCACCCGTGGCGCGTACGTGACCGAAGGCCGGGAGTTCACCCGGGACACACAGTACATCTGCGACCGGATCGTCGCGGACGTCGATGCCGCCCGCAGCGCCCCCGCCCTGGAGCCTGCGAAGACCGGGCGGATCGCCACCGGCCTGGAGGAGGGCGCCGAGGCCTGGCCGGTCGAGGCCGGCCGCTACCGCCTGGTGGCCGCACGGGCGTGTCCGTGGGCGAACCGGGCGATCATCGTCCGCCGCCTGCTGGGCCTGGAGGACGCGATCTCCCTGGGCCTGCCGGGACCCACCCATGACGCCCGCTCCTGGACCTTCGACCTGGATGCCGGCGGGAAGGACCCGGTGCTCGGCACCGAACGGCTGCAGGAGAACTACTTCGCGCGGTTCCCGGACTACCCGCGCGGCATCACCGTGCCGGCCATGGTGGACGTGCCCACCGGCGGCGTGGTCACGAACGACTATCCGCAGCTCACCCTGGATCTGTCCACCGAGTGGACCGCGCACCACCGCGAGGGCGCCCCGCAGCTCATCCCGGACGCCGGCCCGGAGCGGGACGAGATGTTCGAGGTGATCGGGTGGGTGTTCACCGAGGTCAACAACGGCGTCTACCGGTGCGGCTTCGCGGGCTCGCAGGAAGCGTACGACGCCGCCTACGAGCGGCTGTGGGCCGCGATGGACTGGCTCGAGGAGCGGCTGAGCACGCGCCGGTTCCTCATGGGGGAGCGGATCACGGAGGCTGACGTGCGGCTGTTCACCACGCTGGTGCGGTTCGACCCCGTGTACCACGGGCACTTCAAGTGCAACCGGAACAAGCTGACCGAGATGCCGGCGCTGTGGGGGTACGCCCGGGACCTGTTCCAGACCCCCGGCTTCGGGGACACCGTGGACTTTGCCCAGATCAAGGAGCACTACTACGTGGTCCACGAGGACATCAACCCCACCGGCGTGATCCCGCAGGGCCCGGACCTGTCTGGCTGGACGAGCGCGCACGGACGTGACCGGCTCGGCGGCGATCCGTGGGGCGGCGGCACCGCCCCCGGCCCGGTGCGCGAGGGTGAGCGCGTCGATCCGGCGCATACGCCGCTGCGCTGACCGGGGGCCGGCGGCCTCCGGCCGGCCCTCCCCGACGACGGCGGCTCGCCCGCCGGCTTCAGAACCGCCGTCCGTAGGGGAGCCTTCGCTGACTGGCGGGAGTGTGCGGACAGGGAGAGGCTTTCTGCCATGACCGACGTGAACGACTCCCACAGCTCCCGTCCCGAGCCCCACGACTCCGGCTCCGCCGCCCACCGGCTCAACTGGCTGCGCGCCGGCGTACTCGGCGCGAACGACGGGATCGTGTCGGTCGCCGCCACCGTGGTGGGCGTGGCCGGTGCGACCACCGGCAACACCGCCGTGATGGTGGCCGGCACCGCCACCGTGGTGGGCGGGGCGATCTCCATGGCCCTGGGCGAGTACGTCTCGGTGTCCTCCTCCTCGGACAGCCAGAACGCGCTGATCGCCAAGGAGAAGCAGGAGCTCGCCGAGGACCCGGAGGGAGAGTTCGCCGAGCTCAAGGAGATCTACCGCGAGCAGGGCCTGTCCGAGGAGACGGCGCACCGGGTCGCGGAGGAGCTCACCGCCTACGACGCACTCGGCGCGCACCTGCGGGCAGAGCTGCACATGGACGAGGACGAGGTGGTCAGCCCGTGGCACGCCGCCGGCGCGTCATTCCTGGCGTTTTTGCTCGGTGCGCTGCTGCCGTTCCTCACGATCGTCCTGGCACCGGAGGCCATCCGCGTGCCGCTGACCTTCACGACCACCCTCGTGGCGCTCGCCGTCACCGGCGCCACCGGCGCATGGCTCGGCGGAGCGAAGGTCCTGCCAGCCACCCTGCGCGTGGTGATCGGCGGCGCGCTTGCCCTGGCGGTGACGTTCGGCGTGGGCGCCTGGCTGGGCACCTCGGGCGTGGCCTGATCTGCCACTGATTCTCGGTCTGCGACGCTGAGGTCCGCGCACCAGCCGGTATACGTCCGGCGTACCGGCCACTGTGCGGACCTCAGTGTGTTCCGTGCGCGGTGTCCCGACGACGGCCGCTCGCCGTCGTCACCCTGCCCGCCTCGTCTCGGCCCCGCCCCCGACACTCTGTGGACCCGGCTGGTCACCTGTGTCGGGCATGCTCATGATCAGACGATGGCTGTCCTCCCACGCCGACGCACCCCGCTGGCCCGCCGTCTGCCGGACGTGCACAACGGCATGACCATCCCGCCGGCGCTGACCCCGAAGACCGTGGTGGACGCCGCCTGGCGTCCGCAGTGGTGGTTCGACGTCCTCGCCACGGAGGACACCCGCCGCGCCCTAGACACCCGCCGCGCCCTGGACACCTGCCGCGCCCTGGACACCTGCCGCGCCCGGGCGTCCACGGGCGGCGCCGACTCACCTCCGGGCGGAGCCTGACCTGCCCTTCCGCCTTCATTGTTGAACAACTGGCCTCCATCAGGGATGATGGAGGGACGCCGCGTGATCTGCGGCACATGTTCGGCGGTCCACCGTGTCCGCCGGCATCCCGCACCGTCCCCGCGTGCCGCCGTCCCGCGGCACGACCGTCCCTGAGGAGCCGCCATGCGCATCGACATGAACAGCGACGTCGGAGAGTCTTTCGGCAGCTGGCGCATGGGGGACGACGCCGCAATCTTCCGCTCCGTCTCTTCCGCGAACGTGGCCTGCGGCTTCCACGCCGGTGACCCCTCGGGCATCGCGCAGACATGCCGGGACGCGGTCGCGGCCGGGGTGACGGTCGGCGCGCATGTGGGCTACCGGGACCTGGCCGGCTTCGGGCGCCGCTTCCTGGACTGCACCCCCACAGAGTTGGCGGACGACGTGCTCTACCAGCTAGGCGCTCTGCAGGCCCTGGCCCGTGCCGCCGGTACCGAGGTCCGCTACGTGAAGCCCCACGGCGCGCTCTACAACACGATCGTCCACCACGGTTCTCACGCCCAGGCCGTCGTGGACGGGGTCAAGGCCTTCGGCGCGGACCTGCCGCTGCTCCTGCTTCCGGGCTCCCTCGCCCTGGCCAAGGCGGAGAGGGCGGGCCTGCGTGGCGTGGCCGAGGCCTTCGCGGACCGCGGCTACACCCCGAAGGGCACGCTCGTCTCCCGCCGTGACCCCGGTGCCGTCCTGCACGACGAGACCGAGGTGGCCGCCCGCATGGTCCGCCTGGCCACCGAGGGCGTGCTCACCGCCGTGGACGGCTCGGACATCCGGGTGGAGGCCGCCAGCATCTGCGTCCACGGGGACACTCCCGGCTCGGTCTCCATGGCCGCCGCCGTCCGCTCCGCCCTGGAGGACGCCGGCGTGGAGGTCGCCTCGTTCGCATGAGTCGCTCCTCCTCCCGTCCCGACGACGGCTCCCGCGCCTCCGCCATCTCCCGAACCGCTGCGTCCCACTCCGCTGGGCAGGCCGCCTCCCGCGGCCTGCGCTGGGTCGGCACCCGGGCCTTCCTGCTCGCGTGCCCGTCCCTGGCGGACGTGGTCTCCCTCCACGACCGCCTGACCGCCGAGCCCCTGCCCGGGCAGACCGAAGCGCTCGCCGCGGCCGAGACGCTGATGCTCGCCTTCCGCACCCGCGCGGAGGCCGTGGCCGCCGCGGAGCTGGCGCCGTCCCTCGTGGCCGCCGCGGACGAGGGCGAGGATGCCCGCATCGTGGACGTGGACGTCGTCTACGACGGCGAGGACCTGTCCACCGTCGCCGAGCTCACCGGCCTGTCCGAGGAGGCCGTGGTGGCCGCCCACACGGACACTCTCTGGGTGGGCGCCTTCGGCGGCTTCGCCCCGGGCTTCACCTACTGCACCGCAGCCGACCCCGAGGCGGCGCCCTTCGACGTGCCCCGCCGCGAGAGCCCGCGCACCGCTGTGCCTGCCGGGTCCGTGGCCGTGGCCGGCACCTTCTCCGCCGTCTACCCGCGCACCTCGCCGGGCGGCTGGCAGCTGCTCGGCCGCACGGACGCCGTCCTCTGGGACCTGGACCGGGAGCGTCCCGCGCTCATCCGCCCCGGAGATCGTGTGAGGTACCGCGCCGTCCGCGCCCTCGCCTCCGTCTCGGGCGGACCCCGTCCCGACGACGGCACCCCCGCCCAGACCGGTCAGGCGACGGCACGGCCGGGACTGACCGTCGTCGACCCGGGGATGCAGTCAGTGCTGGAGGACCTGGGCCGGGCCGGCCACGGGGACCTGGGGGTGGCCTTCTCCGGCGCCGCGGACAAGGACGCGGCGCGGCAGGCCAACCGCCTCGTGGGCAATGCGCCGGGGGAGGCCGTCGTCGAGACGCTCTTCGGCGGACTGAGCCTGACCGCCCGCGGGCTGCAGGTGCTGGCCCTCACCGGCGCCGAGGCCCGCGCCGTGGTCACAGACGCCGCCGGCGCCGTGCTGCGCCGGCCTGTGCCGCGCGCCCCGTTCGCCCTGCGCGACGGCGAGACCCTCACCCTCCAGGAGCCCGCCGCCGGGCTGCGCACCTATGTGGCCCTGCGCGGCGGCATCGAGGCCCGCGTGGACCTCGGCAGCCGCTCCACGGACGTGATGTCCGGGATCGGGCCGGCCCCGCTGACCGCCGGGGACGAGCTCGTCCGCCGCAGGGACCCGGGCCATGGGCTGGTCGGGGACGCGGAGGCGCCCCTGCGCCGCACCCCGCGCGCCGGGGACACCGCCGTCCTGCGTATCACCCTCGGCCCGCGGGACGACTGGTTCGACCAGGCCAATGTCGACCTGCTGACCGGGCAGGAGTGGGAGGT
The DNA here is from genome assembly GCA_047414615.1 of Micrococcus luteus. GTDB lineage: Bacteria > Actinomycetota > Actinomycetes > Actinomycetales > Micrococcaceae > Micrococcus > Micrococcus luteus_B. Next base: position 1,733,629 of record CP179711.1, on the reverse strand, counting down.
CACCGCGGAGTCCAACCGCATCGGCGTCCGCCTGGCCGCACCCGAGGACGGCCGGGCCCTCACTCGCGTCAAGGAGGGCGAGCTGGCCTCCGAGGGCGTGGTCTCCGGAGCCCTGCAGGTCCCGCCCTCCGGACTGCCGGTGCTGTTCCTGGCCGACCATCCCGTCACCGGGGGGTACCCGGTGATCGCCGTCGTCGTCCGGGAGGACCTCGGTGCCGCCGCCCAGCTGCCGCCCGGTGCCCGGGTCCGACTGATCCCCGTGGACCCGCAGACGCTCGTGGCCCTGGCCCCGGACGCCCCCGAGCCCACCACGGCCCCCATGCCCCTCGTGGCACCGACCCCACAGACCGAAGAGGACTGACCCGTGACCGCACGCCCCCTGACCAAGGTCCTGATCGCCAACCGCGGTGAGATCGCCGTCCGCGTCGCCCGCGCCTGCCGTGACCACGGCGTGGCCTCCGTGGCCGTGTACTCGGACCCGGACGCCGACGCCCTGCACGTGGCCGTGGCGGACGAGGCCCACCACCTGCCCGGCTCCGCCTCCGCGGACACCTACCTGGACATGGACGCGCTGCTGGCCGTGGCCGAGCGCGCCGGAGCGGACGCCGTGCATCCGGGCTACGGCTTCCTCTCCGAGAACGCGGACTTCGCGCAGAGGGTCATCGACGCCGGGCTGACCTGGGTCGGCCCGTCCCCGCAGGTCATCCGGGACCTCGGGGACAAGATCACCGCCCGCTCGATCGCGGTGCAGGCCGGCGCCCCGCTGGTCCCCGGCTCGGACGGCCCCGTGGCCTCCCCGGCCGAGGCCCGGGAGTTCGCGGAGGAGCACGGCCTGCCGATCGCGATCAAGGCGGCCTTCGGCGGCGGCGGCCGCGGCATCAAGGTGGTCCGTGACCTGGACGAGGTGGAGGACGCCTTCGCCTCCGCCACCCGCGAGGCGGTGGCCGCCTTCGGCCGCGGCGAGTGCTTCGTGGAGCGCTTCCTGGACCGGCCTCGTCACGTGGAGGCGCAGGTCCTCGCGGACGAGCACGGCACCGTGGTGGTGGTCGGTACCCGCGACTGCTCGCTGCAGCGCCGCAACCAGAAGCTCGTGGAGGAGGCCCCGGCCCCGTTCCTCACCGAGGACCAGCGCACCCGCATCCACGACTCCGCCCGCGCCATCTGTGCCGCAGCCGGGTACACCGGCGCCGGCACCGTGGAGTACCTCGTGGCCCCGGACGGGCTCATCAGCTTCCTCGAGGTCAACACCCGCCTGCAGGTGGAGCACCCGGTGACTGAGGCCACCGCGGGCGTGGACCTGGTCCGCGAGCAGCTGCGCATCGCCGCCGGCGAGCCCATGACCCTGACCGAGGATCCGGCCCCGCACGGCCACGCGTTCGAGTTCCGCCTCAACGCGGAGGACCCGGCCGTCGGGTTCCTGCCGTCCCCGGGCCCCGTCGAGCGCTTCGAGGCCCCCACCGGCCCCGGCCTGCGCATGGACGCCGGCGTCCGCTCCGGCTCCGTGGTGCCCGGCGAGTACGACTCCCTCATGGCCAAGCTCATCGTCTGGGGCGAGGACCGCCCGCAGGCCCTGCGCCGGGCCCAGGACGCCTTGGCCGAGCTGCGCATCGAGGGCGTGCCCACCGTGGTGCCCTTCCACCGCGCGGTCCTCGAGGCGGAGGACTTCACCGGCGGCGCATCCCTCGGCGTCCACACCACCTGGATCGAGTCCGAGTTCGCCGCCGAGCTCGAGGCCTCCGCGCACCTGGCGGCGGCCACGCCGGAGGGGGCCCGCACCCAGATCACCGTGGACCTGGACGGCCGCGCCGTCCGCCTCGGCCTGCCCCATGCCCTCTACACCGCCCTCATGCACGGCGGCGGTGGCGCCGCCGGCGCCGCCGCGGCCGCGGGTGAGGCGGACGGGCCGGGCGAGGGCGACGTCACCGCCTCGGTGGCCGGCACCCTGGTGTCCTGGAAGGCGCAGGACGGGGCCGTCGTCGAGAAGGATGCCCCGGTGGCGGTCCTGGAGGCGATGAAGATGGAGACCGTGGTGCGCGCCCACCGTTCGGGTACCATCACCCGTCAGCAGATCGACGAAGGCGCGGCCGTGCAGCGCGGCCAGGTCCTCGCCACGATCGCAGACTGAGCGCCCCTCCGCGTGGCCGTCGGCCTTGTCCGACGGCGGGCACGGGGCCGCAGCCTGTTCCACCCGTGCCGGAGGCCGGCGCGGGACGAGCCATCCCGCGAGGAGCCGACCGACCCATGGCCCAGATTCGCCGACCCCGACCGACGGAGACCCGGCGCCGAGGTGCCGCCGCCGGCGCCGCCGAGGAGCTGCGCCGCCGCATCGAGAACGCCTCCCTCGCGCCGGGCACCCGCCTGGGGGAGGTGGCCCTCGCCGCCGAGCTGGACGTCAGCCGCAACAGCCTCCGCGAGGCATTCGCCGCGCTCGTGGCCGAGCGGCTGCTCATCCGGCGCCCCAACCGCGGTGTCTTCGTGGCCTCCCCGGATGTTCAGCAGGTCCGCGAGATCTACCGCACCCGCCGCATCATCGAGCTCGGCGCCCTGCGCTTCGGCGAGGTCACCGCGGAGGTCGAGGCCGAGCTGCGCCGCGTGGTCGTCATGCTCTCCCCGACGCCCACCGCGGTGGACCCGCTGATGATGGGCGACGCCAATCAGTGCCTGCACGGCGCGATCGCCGCGATGACCCGTGCTCCGGACCTGCAGCGGACCCTGCGCCAGGCGATGGCCCGCATGCGCCTGGCCTTCCAGCCCATGGACCGCGAGACCGAGCTGCATCCCCGCTTCGCCGAGCGGAACCTCCAGATCGCCCAGGCGCTGCTGGAGGGCCGTGCTGAGGAGCTCGGCGAGATGTTCTCCGCCTACCTGGACGAGGCCGAGCAGTTCGTCCTGGACCACCTCTACGAGCGGGCCGAGTCTGACTCCTGACGCGCTGACGCGACGACGGCCGCCCACCGGAAGGTGAGCGGCCGTCGTCGTGGGGGACGGGGCGATCAGGCCCCAGAGAACAGGGCCACCATCGGCTTGAAGGCGTTGACGGCGATGTACACAGACACCAGCCAGGCCAGCACGCCGACGATGAGCAGCCACACCGGGTAGCGGTAGCCATTCATCAGGTCACGGCGACGCCAGGCCACGAACAGCAGCACCGCGAAGCCGACCGGCAGGATCATGCCGTTGAACGCGCCGGCGAACACCAGCAGCGTCTGCGGAGCCTGCTTCAGGGCCAGGTACAGGCCGGCGCAGACCGCGATGAACGCGACCGTCAGCCAGCTGCGGGTGCGGGGCCAGGTGGTCGACGTCGTGATGAAGGAGACCGAGGTGTAGGACGCGCCGATCACCGAGGTGATGGCGGCGGCCCAGAAGATCACGCCGAACACGCGCATGCCCACGTCGCCGGTCGCGCTCTGGAAGGCCGAGGCCGCCAGGTTGTCCGGGTCCAGGGTGGCGCCGCCGACCACCACACCGAGGATGGCGAGGAACAGCAGCACGCGCATCACACCGGTGACGATGATGGAGAGCACCGAGGAGCGGGTGATGGAACGGACGTCCTCCGGGCCGGAGACGCCGGAGTCGATCATGCGGTGGGCGCCGGCGTAGGTGATGTAGCCGCCCACGGTGCCGCCCACGAGCGTGACGATGATGAGCATGTCCACCGTCTCCGGCAGCACGGACTGGCGCAGGGCGTCCCCCACGGGCGGGCCGGAGGCGATGGCCACGTAGGCCATCAGGGCGATCATCACGACGCCGAGGACCACCACGATGCGGTCCAGGGCGAGGCCGGCCCGCTTGGACAGGAAGATCGCGATGGCGATCAGGGCGGAGACGCCGCCGCCGATCAGCGGGTCCACGCCGAGCATCGCGTTGACGCCGAGACCGGTGCCGGCGATGTTGCCGATGTTGAAGACCATGCCGCCGACGAACACGAGTGCCGCGAGCAGCCAGCCCAGGCCGGGCAGGATCCGGTTGGCGAGCTCCTGGGCGCGCAGGCCGGAGATGCCGATGACGCGCCACACGTTCATCTGCACGGCGATGTCGATGACGATCGAGACCAGGATGGCGAAGGCGAAGGCCGCGCCGATCTGCACGGTGAACGTGGAGGTCTGGGTGATGAAGCCGGGGCCGATGGCGCTGGTGGCCATGAGGAACATGGCGCCGAGCAGGGCGGTGCGGCGATGGCGAGCGGCGTCCGGGGCGCCGACGGCAGTGGCGCCGGCCGGCTCGGCGGGCGCGCCATGCGCGGTGTCCGCGCGCTGGGGGTCGGTGGGGGTGGGTGCCATGGGACTCTCCGGGATGGGGGACGGGGTGCGAGAGACGGTGCGCGTGACGGACGTCACGGTGTGCACTGCTGGCAGGACTCTACGGCTTGTTCAACAATCAGGCAAGAGCAGGGTGTGAGCCGGTTCTCCCGACCTCCGGTTGAAGCCTGCAGGGGTGCTCCCGTAAGATAGGACGGCGCAAGCCGCGCTGTTCTCCCTTCGGGCATGCCTGCAGGGGGTCGGAAAAGCAGCGTGATCCCGCGGACTGGACTCCCGGACCGCCCGTCGATCGGGCAGACCGGGGCTCACCGTTCACACCAGCGATCCAAGGCGACTTCGGTTGGCTCTCACCCAGCCTGGTTCACCTTCTGATGAGTCGCAGTAAGAGTGCGGTGTCCACACCCGAGCGGGACTCTCAAGGAGCCTGACGGCGCTTCGTGCGTCGAAGGGCCCCGTCATGCGGGTTCCGCCCGTCCTTTTACTACAACTTGCACGAGGAGTGATCATGGCAGCTCACTGCCAGGTAACCGGGGCTGGGCCGGGTTTCGGCCACAGCATCTCCCACTCGCACCGTCGCACCAAGCGTCGGTTCGACCCCAACATCCAGAAGAAGACCTACTGGGTCCCGTCCCTGCGCCGCAACGTCACCCTGACGCTGTCCGCCAAGGGCATCAAGACCATCGACGTGCGCGGCATCGACGCCGTGGTCGCCGACCTGATCGCGAAGGGAGTGAAGCTCTGACATGGCCAAGGACAAGGACGTTCGTCCGATCATCAAGCTGAAGAGCACCGCCGGCACCGGGTTCACCTACGTGACCCGCAAGAACCGCCGCAACACTCCGGACCGCATCACCCTGAAGAAGTACGACCCGGTGGTCCGCAAGCACGTCGACTTCCGAGAGGAGCGCTGAGGCATGGCCAAGAAGTCCAAGATCGCCAAGAACGAGCAGCGCAAGGCCATCGTGGCCCGCAATGCCGAGAAGCGCCTGGAGCTGCGCAAGACCCTCGTGGACCCGAACGCCTCCGAGGAGGCCCGCGAGGCCGCCCGCGTCGGCCTGCAGAAGCTTCCGCGCGACGCCTCCCCGGTGCGCGTGCGCAACCGCGACGCCATCGACGGCCGTCCGCGCGGCACCTTCCAGCGCTTCGGCATCTCCCGCGTGCGCTTCCGCGAGATGGCGCACCGCGGCGAGCTGCCGGGCGTGACCAAGTCGTCCTGGTGACCTCGTCCACGGCCTGACCTCCACGGTCCGGCCCGGACGCGCCGTCCCCGCGACGGCCGCCGACCTGCAAGGGGCGGCCCACCTCCACGGTGGGCCGCCCCTTCGTCGTCCCCGGCCAGGCTGTGCCCGGGTGGGGCAGGGCGGCTCGCGACTGGCGAGAACCGCGGATTCGCGCGGATCTGAGCGCAGGGCGGCGACGGCGGGGGAGAGCGGGCCCCGAGCCGGACCCGAACCGGCCCTGACCAGGGGCGGGGCCGTCGTCGGGCCGCTGCGCAAAGGGCGCAGAGGAGGCCTTCGCGAGCCTTGGAATCGCCTGAAAATCGCAGAATCAGGCCGCTGTAGGGGGCGCGGCGGCGCGGTCGATGGTACGTTCGGCAATGGAAGCCCGGGGAAAGGCCCGGGAACACCCCAACGATGTCCCAACACTCAGGAGGACTTCCCATGGCTATGAACCGCAAGGAGCTCGTTGCCGCCGTCGCCGAGCGCTCCGGCAACACCCAGGCCGCCGTCAGCGATGTGCTGGACGCCGTCTTCGAGGTCTTCACCGCTCAGGTGAAGAAGGGCGAGAAGGTCTCCATCCCCGGCTGGATGGCCGTGGAGCGCACCGAGCGCAAGGAGCGCACCGGTCGCAACCCGCGCACCGGCGAGGAGATCACCATCCCGGCCGGCTACTCCGTGAAGGTGACCGCCGGTTCCAAGCTGAAGGCCGCCGCCTCCGAGTGAGCCGCCTGACGGACCCGCCGTCGGCGAGGTCCGCACAGCGCACACAGGGCGCCCCACCGCACGGTGGGGCGCCCTGTCGCATCCTCCGGGGCCTGCGGGGCGGGGCAGGGGTCGGGGACGCGGTGTTCGAGGGGCCCCGAGCAGGCCCGCCGGCAGGGCCGCGATGTGACGAAGTCGCAGGGGCGGCGACGTCCTGCACGCGCGTAGAATGGACCGTCCGGGGCACGTGCTCAGCGCACCTGCCCGAGGCGACGACGCGAGGGGAGCCGGCATGCACCACATGATGCGCCCGCGCCCCGAGGCCGCGCCCGCCTCCCGGACCGACCTCCCCGTGCACGGCGGAGCACGCCTGGCCCGCGGCTGGACCGGTGCCGTGCTGGCCGTCGGACTCGCCGCCGGCTCCCACACCGTGCTGGGCGCCGCGCACGCCCCGCATCCGATCGTGCTGCTGCTCGCAGTGGCCCTGGCCGCGCCCGTCTGCACCGCACTCGCCGGCCGCCGCCTGTCCCTGCCCCGCGTGCTCGCCGCCGTCCTCGGCAGCCAGGCCATCCTGCACGGCCTCTACAGCCTCGCCTCGCCGGCCTCGGGCGTCAGCGCCGCCGTCCCGACGACGGCCGGTCACGCCGGACACGCCGTCCCGGCCTCCGGAGAGCTCGCCTCCTTCGCCGCCGCCCAGTCCTCGGCGCACGCGGCCGTCCACGCGGCCTCGGCCGGCGGCCACGACCACCTCGGCCTCGGCATGCTCGCCGCCCACGCGGTGGCGGCCCTGCTGACCGTCCTGTTCATCCGCCACGGTGAGCGCCTGCTCGTCCGTGCCGCCGGACTCGTGGTGGACGCCGTGTTGCGCCACCGCGTCCCCGCCCTGCGCCCGGCCGTCGGCCGCGTGCGCACGGTCTGGGGGACCTCCGCACCCCTCACCCCGGCCGGGCGCGAGCTCGTGGGCTCCACCGGCCTGCGCGGGCCGCCAGCCGCCCTCGTCGCGGCCTGATCGTCCGACCGTGCGGCACCGTGCCCGCGCGGAGGGGCGACCGGGTCCGGACCCGTCCGCTCCGCCGCCGACCACGGCCGCGGCCCGCGACGGGCCACCTGTACCCCGACGAGACACCACCAGCCGATGCCCCCGCGCGCCCCGCACCGTGCAGGACGCCGCAGGCGGCATCGGAGGCGAAAGGCACCGTGCCATGCACACGACCACGAAGCACATCCGTTCCCCGCACCTCAGCGAGGCCTCGGCACCGCGCCGCGGACGCACCGCGGCCCTGACCACCGCCCTGGCCCTGGCCGCCGCACCCGTGGCGGGCGTCGCCCTGGCCGTCCCGGCCCAGGCCCACGATGAGCTGCTGTTCTCCACCCCGGAGGCCGGCCAGACCCTGTCCGAGGCGCCCGGAGAGGTCTCCCTGACCTTCTCCGGCGAGCTCATCGACGGCCAGGGGATCCAGAACCTCATCCAGGTCCGGGACGCGGACGGCAACCAGTGGCAGGCGGACTCCGGCACCGTGGACGGGGAGACGTTCTCCGCCCAGCTGTGCCCGGACCTGCCGAACGGCGACTACGAGCTCGCCTACCGCGTGGTGTACTCCGACGGGCACTCCGAGGAGCGACGACTCGACTTCACCCTGGACGCCGAGGGCGCCCCCGAGGCCGGCACCGTCCCGGAGGACTGCGGCGTGGCCGCAGAGCCCGCCGGCGGCCCCGCCGAGGAGCGCGCCACGGACGCATCCCAGGCCGCACAGGAGAACAGCCCGGCCGCCGAGGCGTCCGGGGCGTCCTCCGACCCCGCGGCCACCACCGAGACGCAGGCCGACCAGGCCGAGGGCACGGGACTGCCCGGCTGGGTCTGGGCCGTCGGCCTCGGCGGCCTGGCCGTGATCGGCCTCGCTGCCGTGCTGATGTTCCGCAAGGCCTCCGCGCTCGGCCACACCGACACCCCTGAGGACCGGTGACCACGGCGTCGACGACGACCCGTGAGGACACCGGAGAAGGACGAAGAACCCCATGAAGAAGACCACCCGCACCACCGCCTCCCTGGCCACGCTCTCGGCGTCCCTGCTGCTGCTCACCGCCTGCGGCGGCGGGCAGGACGCCCCGGCGGAGCAGGACGGCACGACCCCACAGCCGACCGCCTCCGCCGAGGCCGCCGAACAGTCGAACGACACCGGGGGCGCAGACACCGCGCCGTCCGACAAGGGCCAGGGCGAGGCCGCCGAGGGCCCGCTGACGGTCCTGGACTCCTGGACCAAGGCCACCGAGTCCGGCATGACCGGCTCCTTCGCCACCCTGGAGAACACCACGGACCAGGACGTGCACGTCACCGGCGTGCACTCCGAGCTCAGCCCCGTGGTGGGGCTGCACACGATGGTGGACGACGGCTCCGGCCAGATGGTCATGCAGGAGGCCCCGGACGGCTTCACCGTCACGGCCGGCGAGACCCATGAGCTCGCCCCCGGCGGCGACCACGTGATGTTCATGGACCTGCAGAGCCCGCTCGCCCCCGGCGACACCGTGGACTACGTCCTCGAGCTCGAGGACGGCACCGAGGTGACCGTGACCAGCGAGGTCCGCGACTTCGGCGGCGCCAACGAGAGCTACCACGGCGGCGACGCGGAGACGGGCCACGAGGGCCACGGCGACGGCGAGCACGAGGACGGCCACGAGGGCGACGAGGGCCATGACCACTGATCCCCGCCCCGAGGAGCACAACACCTCCGGCCCGGACCGCCCTGCGCGGGACACCCGTCCCGCGCAGGGCCGTGCGTCCGGCGCTCCGGGCCCGAGCGCCTCGCGCCGCGGCGTCCTGCTGGGCGCCGGCGTGCTCGGCGGCGGCCTGCTGGGCACGGCCGTCGGCTACGCCGCGGGCCACTCCGCCACGGCCGCCACGCCTGCCCCCTCGCCCGGCACCCCGGGCGAGGGGGCAGGCGGAGGCGCGGGGCCGTCGTCGGGAAGCGGGGCGATGTCCGCCTCCGGCGAGATCGGCACCCCCGGCTGGGCCGAGCCCGGCGGCGAGGCCGCCCGCGTGGCGGTCAGCTCGCCGATCGGCACGGACGCCGTGCCCTTCCACGGAGACCGCCAGGCCGGCGTGGACACCCCGAGCCAGACGCACGCCGTCTTCCTCGCGTTCGACCTGAAGCCCGAGGTGCGCCGCGACGACGTGCGCCGCCTGCTGCGCATCCTCAGCCAGGACGCCGCCAGGCTGACCCAGGGCAGGGCCACGCTCGCGGACACCGAGCCCGAGCTGGCCGCCGCCCCGGCCCGCCTCACCGTGACCTTCGGCTTCGGCCGGGGGCTGGTGGAGCGCATCGACCCGGCCGCCGTCCCGGACTGGCTCGGCCCGCTGCCGCGCTTCGCGCAGATCGACGGGGAGCTGTCCGAGGAGTACTCGGACGGGGACCTGCTGCTGCAGGTCTGCGGCGACGACCAGATGTCAGTGGCCCACGCCCGCCGCATGCTCACCAAGGCCACGCGTGCGTTCGCCACGCCCCGCTGGACACAGATCGGGTTCCGCGAGGCCCGCGGCTCGCATCCCACCGGCACCACCATGCGCAACCTCTTCGGCCAGGTGGACGGCACCGCCAACCCGCAGACCGGGTCCCCTGCGCTCGAGCGCCTCGTGTGGGGCGTGGACGACGGGCGCGGCGCGGACCTGCAGCCCTGGATCGAGCACGGGACCACCATGGTGGTCCGACGGATCCGCATGGAGCTGGACACCTGGGACGAGCTGGACCGCCCGGCCAAGGAGGACGTCATCGGCCGTCGACTGGGCACCGGCGCCCCGCTCACCGGCGAGCACGAGAACGATCCGATGGACTTCGAGGCCACCGGACCGGCCGGGTTCCCGGTCGTCTCCGGCACGGCGCACGTGCGCCGCGCCCGCCTCGGGGACGGCCCCGAGCACGGCATGCTGCGCCGCGGCTACAACTACGACGGCACGGACGGCGAGTCCGGACTGATCTTCGTGGCGTTCCAGGCCGACCTGCAGCGGCAGTTCGTGCCGGTCCAGGAGCGTCTGGCCGAGGCCGACCACCTGAACATGTGGACCACCCCCGTGGGGTCCGCCGTGTTCGCCGTCCCGCCCGGCTGCGCCGAGGGCGGGTTCGTGGGGGACGTGCTGTTCTCCTGACCGACACCACCCACCACACCACCACCGCGAGAAGACAGGACCCATGCCCTCCACCGAGACCGCACCCCGCCGCGGAGACAGCGCTCCGCGCGACGGCTCCCGTCCCGCCGGCACCGCCGGCCGGAACGCCGGCGCCGAGCGCGCCCTGCCGGTCTGGACCTGGCCGGCGCTGGCCGCGGCCGGCGCCCTGGCCCTCGTGCTGGCCGCCTGGTTCACCGGGGTCACCGCCGCCCGCGACCTGTCCGACCCCGGGGCGCTGACCCGCTGGGGCGTGCCGATCTTCGAGTACGGCTCCAACATGGCGATGTCCGTGACCATCGGCGCGCTCCTCTTCGCCGCCGCCGTCCTGCCGCCGCACACCGGCGGCCGCGCCCCGCGCCGGCGCAAGGGCGATCCCGCGCCGGAGCCCCTGCCGGAGCACCCCGCGTTCACCCGCACCATGCTGGTGGCCTCGGTGTCCGCCGGCGTGTGGACGCTGTGCGCCCTGGCCGTGGGCATACTGTCCTACTCGGACCTGGCCGGCATCCCGCTCAGCGCCGGGGCCGGGTTCGCGGACGGCCTCGTCGCCTACTTCGTGTCCATCTCCGTGGGCCAGGCGTGGTTCTGGGTCACGGTGATCGCCGCGGTGGTCACCTCGCTGGCCGTGGCCGTCCGCTCCCACGGCGGCCTGTTCTGGGTCGGCCTGCTCGCGATGATCGCCCTCGTGCCCCTGGCCCTGATCGGCCACGCCGCCGGCGGCGACGACCACCGGGCGGCCGTGAACTCGATCGGCCTGCACCTGCTCGGCGTGGTGGTGTGGGTCGGCGGCCTGCTGGTCCTCGCCCTCATCGCCTCCACCCTGGTCGGCCCGGACGGCGGCACCGGCCGCACCACCGAACGCCGCCAGGGCGCCGCCCCGCTCGTGCACACCGTGCTCTCCCGCTACTCGGTGCTCGCCGGCCTCGGCCTGTTCACCGTGGCGCTGTCCGGCGTGGTCAACGCGGCCCTGCGCGTGGAGCACCTGGACCAGCTGCTCACCCCCTACGGCACCCTCGTCGGCGTGAAGTTCTTCGCCGTGATCGGCCTGGGCCTGATCGGCCTGGCCCACCGCCGCTGGATCATCCCGCAGCTGCGCGGGCGCGGCGCCGCCGAGGCGTCCTCCCGCATCGGCGCCCGGGACGCGGCCACCGAGGCCCCGCGCCCGGCCCGCCGCCTGCTGTGGCAGCTGATCGCCGTGGAGGCCGTGGTGATGTCCGCGGTCATGGGCGTCTCCGCCGTGCTCTCCCGGACCGCCCCGCCGAAGCCGGAGGAGCTGCCGGAGGATGCGAGCCCCGCCCGCATCCTCACCGGCTACGACCTCCCGCCGGAGCTCGAGGGCGCCCGCTGGTTCACCATGTGGCGCTGGGACTGGCTGTGGGTGGCCATCTGCGTGTTCCTGGCGATCTGGTACGTGATGTCCGTGGTGCGGCTGCACCGCCGCGGCGACTCCTGGTCCGTGCTGCGCACCGTCTCCTGGCTGATCGGCCTGGCCGTGCTGATGTGGGCCACCTCGGGCGCCCCGGCCGTCTACGGGCTGGTGCTGTTCTCCGCGCACATGGTCGGGCACATGACGCTGACGATGATCGCGCCGCTGTTCCTGGTGCTCGGCGCCCCCATCACCCTGGCGCTGCGCTCCCTGCCCGTGCGCACGGACGACACCCGGGGCCCGCGCGAGTGGATCCTCTGGATCGTGCACTCCCGCTGGGGCGCGTTCATCACGCATCCGATCGTGGCGGGCGCGAACTTCGCCGGCTCGATCCTGATCTTCTACTACACGGACTTCTTCCGGTTCGCCCTCGAGTACCACGTGGGCCACGAGTTCATGAACGTCCACTTCCTGCTCACGGGCTTCATCTTCGCGCTCGTGATGGTGGGCGCGGACCCGCTGCCGAACCGTCCGCCCTACCCGATCCGTCTGGTGGTGCTGCTGGCGACCATGGTGTTCCACGCGTTCATCGGTGTGGCCATGACCTCCGCCACGGGCCTGATGCAGGCCGACTGGTTCGGCAACATGGGCCGCCCGTGGGGTCCGGACGCGCTGGCCGACCAGCGGATCGGCGGCGCCGTGATGTGGGGCATCGGCGAGTTCCCGACCGTGGCGATGGCCGTGACCGTGGCCGTCCTGTGGGCGCTCGAGGACCGCAAGACCGCCGAGCGCTATGACCGCAAGGCCGAGCGGGACGGCGACGCCGAGCTCGACGCCTGGAACCAGATGTACTCGAACTTCGCCGACCAGGAGGACCGCCATGGCCACCGCTGACACAGCCGACCGACTGCCCGCCCGTCGTCTCGCCCGCCTGGGCGCAGGGGCGTCCCTGGCGGCCCTGCTCGCCCTCACCGGCTGCGCCGGAGGGGACGACGACGGCGCCGGCACCTCCGCCTCGGACGGCACCTCCGCCACGGAGGGCCACGGCGGGGGAGCCGAGGGCGGCGACGGCGGTGGCGGCGACGCGCAGCCGGACCCGGCCTCGGACGAGGAGGCCGCGGACGTCGTGGAGCGGCTCGACCTGGGCGACCGCCGTGACCAGCAGATGGCCGCCGCCGCGGCCGAGCGCGCCGCGACGTTCGGCTTCGTGCGCCAGCGCGCCGCCACGGACGAGGAGATCTCCACCACCCGTGAGGACAACACCGCGCGCCTGCGGGACTCCTCCCGCACCACGGTGGAGCCGAGTGAGTGCAAGGCCCCGCTGAACGCCCTGGACTTCTCCCCGATCCTGCTGGACCAGGACGAGGTCTCCCGCGTGGACGTGGGCGCCGACTCCTTCACCGGCACGGGCACCGTGGAGGTCGCGCGACTGGACGGCCCCGCCCGTCAGCGCGTGGAGAAGCACCTGCAGACCGTGAACACGCTGCTGGCCGACTGCTCTGAGATGACCATGACGGTGGCCGAGGGGGACAGCACCGTGGACTACGAGCTGAGGACCGCGAAGCCCGACCTGTCCGACGGCACCCCGGCCCAGTCCGCGATCACCTGGACCCGCCACCCGGCGAGCGACGAGGACAACACCCTCACCGCCCAGGTGCTCACCGCCACCACCGCGGACTCGGTGGTGATGGTGTCCTTCGTGGGCCAGCCGGCCGCGGGGGACCGGGAGTTCACGATCATGGCCGAGGAGATCCTGGCGGCCGCCGAGCGGGCCGGCTGACCCGGCGGCTCCCGCGTGGGCCGGCCGCTCCTGAACGGGAGGGCCGGCCCGGCCGCCGGAGCCGTCCGGGAGCACGGCGCCGTCCACATGACGCGACCGCCGCCGCCCGGGGAACAACCCCGGGCGGCGGCGGTGTTGAATGGAGCCATGAGCACCCCCTCCCACGACTCGACGCAGACCCCCTCCGTGCCCCGCGCCGGCGCCCGCGTGCGCGCCTCCGAGCTCATCGGCCGCGGCTGGCTGAACACCGGTGGGCGGCAGGTCACGCTCGCGGACCTGCGCGGCAAGATCACGATCCTGGACTTCTGGACCTTCTGCTGCATCAACTGCCTGCACGTGCTGGACGAGCTGCGCCCGCTGGAGGAGGAGTACCGGGACGTCCTCGTGACGGTCGGCGTGCACTCCCCGAAGTTCGAGCACGAGGCGGACCCGGACGCCCTGGCCGCCGCGGTGGAGCGCTACGAGATCGCCCACCCGGTGCTGGACGACCCGGAGCTCACCACCTGGCAGGCCTACTCGGCACGCGCCTGGCCGACCCTCGTCGTGATCGACCCCGAGGGCTACATCGCCGCGAACCTCTCCGGCGAGGGCCACGTGGCCGGCCTGCGCTCGCTCGTGGCCGAGCTCGTGGAGGAGCACGAGGCCAAGGGCACCCTGCACCGCGGGGACGGCCCCTACGTGGCGCCCGAGCCGGTGGCCCGGGACCTGCGCTTCCCCGGCAAGGCGATCTCCCTGGCCGACCGCGGCTCGCGTCCCGGCACGTTCCTCGTGGCGGACACCGGCCACCACCGCCTCGTCGAGCTGGACACGGACCTGAGCACCCCGGTCCGCGTCATCGGCGGCGGCGACCCCGCCGATGCCCCGGCCGAGGCCGCGGACCTGGCCTTCCCGACCCCGGGCACCCGCGGCCACGCCGACGGCGGCCCCGAGCAGGCGCTCTTCAACGAGCCCAACGGCCTCGCCCTCCTGCCGGCCGCGGTCGCCGAGCGGGTCGGCTACGACGTGGTGGTGGCGGACACCGTCAACCACCGCCTCCGCGGCGTCCGCCTGGACACCGGCGAGGTCCGCACCCTGGCCGGCAACGGCGTGCAGGCCCTCATCGACGGCGAGCGCGTCGTCGCCGCGGCGAAGGCCGCCGGGGCGGCCGACCCGGCCCCCGAGACGGGTGCGGCGGACGACGGCGGCGAGGGCGCCGTCGTCGAGCTCGGCCCGCTGGAGGGCGAGCCGACCTCCCTGTCCATCTCCTCCCCGTGGGACGTGGTGTGGGACGAGGCGGCCGGCCACGTGGTGATCGCCATGGCCGGCACCCACCAGCTGCACGCCTACGACCCGGCGGCGGACGAGCTGTCCCTGTTCGCCGGCACCGGCCTGGAGGGCCTGACCGACGGCCCCGCCGAGCGGTCCTGGTTCGCACAGTCCTCCGGCCTGGCCGTGGACGCCGCGGGCACCCTCTGGGTGGCGGACTCGGAGACCTCCGCGCTGCGCACCGTCACCGGTGCCGCGGGGGAGCGGATCGTGTCCTCCCCGGTGGGCACCGGCCTGTTCGACTTCGGCTACGTGGACGGCCCGGCGGAGCAGGCGCGCCTGCAGCACCCGCTGGGCGTGACCGCGCTGCCGGACGGCTCCGTGCTGATCGGGGACACCTACAACGGGGCGATCCGCCGCTTCACCCCGGCCGGCACCGACGCCGCCGGCCGCGCGACCGAGGCGACGCTGTCCACCGTGGCCCGCGGCCTGGCCGAGCCCTCGGACGTGCTCGTGGAGGTGGACGCGGCGGGGGAGGCCGCCTCGATCGTGGTGGTCGAGACCAACGCCCACCGCCTGGAGCGCATCGCCGTGCCGGACGAGTTCCTCACCGTGGACGAGGGCGCCCGCCAGACCCAGCGCCCGCGGACCCCCGTGGTGGCCGGCGAGTTCGGCCTCGAGGTCGGCTTCGCGGCGCCCACCGGGCAGAAGCTCGACGACCGCTGGGGCGACCCCACCCAGCTGAAGGTCTCCTCCTCCCCGGAGGAGCTGCTGCTCTCCGGCGCCGGGACGTCCACCGGCCTGACCCGCACGCTGCGCCTGAACCCGGACGTGCCCGAGGGCGTCCTGCACATCACCGCCCGGGCCGCCGCCTGCGACGGGGAGGCCGGGCAGCCGATCCCGGACCACGCCGCCTGCCACCTGTACCAGCAGGACTGGGGCATCCCCGTGACGGTGCATGCGGCCGAGGCCGCGCCCGAGGGGGCGGAGACCCGCCTGGACCTGGACCTGCGCGGGATACACTGAGGGCACGGGCCCGGCCCTGACCCCAGGGCCGCCGGAGACCACGTCCCCTGACACCGAAGGCTTCCTGAACCCATGACCACTCTCTTCGTCACCTCGTCCTCGCACGGCTCCACCCGGGAGATCGCCGAGCGCGTGGCCCAGGTCCTGCGCTCGAAGCAGGCCGTGAAGACCGTCGTCGAGGACGTCGCCGGCGCCGGCGCCTGGATGGACACCGCCGACGCCGTGGTCGTGTGCGCCCCGGTGTACGGCGGCAAGCTGGCCTCGGACGCCAAGCACTTCCTGGACTCCCGCCGTGCCGAGCTGACGGAGAAGTCGCTGAACATCGTCGTCTCCGGCGGCGGCCCCGAGCTGGACGCGGAGCTGCGTGCCCAGCTGGAGTCCTACCGACCGCGCTCCGTGAAGTACTTCCGCGGCGCGGTGGTGGAGGAGCGCCTCGGCTTCCTGGACAAGCTGAAGATCAAGCTCGCGAAGGGCCAGTACGGCGACTTCCGCGACTGGAAGGCCATCGAGGCCTACGCCTCCACCCTGGCCAACCACGGCGCCCGCTGACCGGAGGCCCCGTCCCCACCCCACCCCAGTGTTTTGAGGGCGAATCTCCCCGGAATTCATGCGTTTTTCCGGGGAGGAACGCCCTCACTCTTTTCGCTTGGTGGGCTCTCACTGCTTTCTCCGGCACACACCGGGACTCCTCCGGTGCACAGCACGACGACGGCCGCTCACCTCGCTGAGGTCAGCGACCGTCGCATTGGGGGCGGCCTCACCCCACCTCCCTGCGCTGTGAGGGCGAATCTCCCCGCAATTCATGCGCAATTGCGGGGAGGAACGCCCTCATTCTGCTCTAGGGCAGGGCGGGTCAGCCGCCCAGGATCTTGCCGAGCAGGCCGCCGCCGGAGCTGCGGCGCCGGCGCGTGCCGAACAGCGACCGCGTGACCTCGCGGCCGATCTGCGTGCCGGCGGACTTCATGAAGTTGCCGAGGGCGCGGTCGAAGTCGGAGCGCTCCTGCCGCGGGGCGGACGTCGCGCGGGCGCGGCCGGTGGAGGCCGGGACGGAGGTCTGGGCGTAGCCGCGCTCGTACTCGCGGCGCTCGGCCTCGGAGCGGGCGGCGGCCTCGTCGGCCTGCGCCTGCGCGGCGGCCTCCGCCTCCGCCTCCTGGGCGCGCCGCTGCAGCAGCTCGAACGCGGAGTCCCGGTCCTGGGCGGTGCCGTACATCTCCATCAGCGGGGACGCGGCCAGCACGGCCTGCATGGTCTCCGGCGTGGACGGGGACATCAGCGAGCGCGGGGACCACATGCGGGTCAGTGCCACCGGGGTCGGGGCGCCGTCCGGGTCCATCACGGTCACCACGGCCTCACCGACCTTTGCCGAGGTGAGGACCTTCTCCAGGTCGTACTCGGTGTGCGGGAAGGTGGCCACGGAGGCGCGCAGGGCCTTCGCGTCCGTGGGGGTGAAGGCGCGCAGGGCGTGCTGCACGCGGTTGGCGAGCTGGCCCAGCACCTCCGCCGGCACGTCCGTGGGGTTCTGGGTCACGAAGAACAGGCCCACGCCCTTGGAGCGGATCAGGCGGACCGTGGTGGTGATGGACTCCAGGAACGCCTTCGAGGCGCCCTTGAAGACCAGGTGGGCCTCGTCCAGGAAGAACACGAGCTTGGGCCTGTCCAGGTCGCCGGCCTCCGGCAGCTCCTGGAACAGGTCCGCCAGCAGCCAGATCATGAACGTGGAGAACAGCTGCGGCTTGGACTGCAGGGTCGGCAGCTCCAGGCAGGAGACCACGCCGCGGCCGTCCGGGGCGGTGCGCAGCAGCTCGGCGGTCTCGAACTCGGGGACGCCGAAGAACTGGTCCATGCCGTCGGCCTGCAGGCCGGTGACCTCGCGGAGGATCACGTTGGCGGTCGCCTTGGCCACGCCGCCCAGGCCTTTGAGGTCCTCCTTGCCCTCGTCCGAGGTCAGGTGGGTGACCAGGGCCTTCAGGTCCTTGAGGTCGTCCAGCGGCAGGTCCCGCTCGTCGGCCCAGTGGAACATCAGCTGCAGGCAGGACTCCTGCGTCTCGTTCAGGTCCATGATGCGGGCCAGCAGCACGGGGCCGAAGGAGTCCACGGTGGCGCGGACCGGGACGCCCACGCCGTCGCCGCCCAGGGCGAGGAACTCCACCGGGTAGCCCGCGGGCGCCCAGTCCATGCCGGTCGCCTGCGTGCGCTCGGCCAGCTTGTCCGACGGCTCGCCCGGGGTGGCCAGGCCGGACAGGTCGCCCTTGACGTCCGCAAGGAACACGGGGACGCCGGCCTCGGAGAGCTGCTCGGCCATGAACTGGACGGTCTTGGTCTTGCCGGTGCCGGTCGCGCCGGCCACCAGGCCGTGGCGGTTCAGCATGCCCAGCGGCAGGGTCACGGGGACGTCGGCGTGGACGGCGTCCTCCACCACGGCGGCACCCAGCGTCAGCGTGGGCTCACCGCCGAACGTGTAGCCGTCCCTGATGGTCTGCAGGTGATCCGAGGTGGTCATGGTCACATCCTACGGTCGCGCGCCCGCGCGAGGAGCCGTGCTGTGCAGGACCGCCGCCGCACCGTCACTACGCTGGTGGGCATGAGCTCCCGCCCCGCGTCCCGTGGTCCCTCCGGTCGCCGTCCCGGCCCCTCCGCAGGCCGTCCGGCCGGCCCCTCCAGGGGCCAGGCCTCGCGCCGTCCCTCCGGCGGCCCGACCTCCCGCCGGCACGACGACCTCGCCGACGTCGACGTCCACCGCCGCCGGCGACGCACCGGCCTGGCACTCGCCGGGCTGATCGCGCTCGCCGTGGTGCTCTCGGCGCTGCAGATCTGGGTGGCCAACCCGCTCGCCGCCGCCCCGGACGGGCGGTCGCTCGGGGACGTGTACGCGGACCTCGGCGCCGCCGGCGAGCTGTCCGGTCAGGGGTTCGGGGCGGTCATGCACGTGGCGGGCCTGATCGCCGCGGGCGTGCTGGTGTGGTTCACGGTGGACCGGTACGAGGTGGGCCGCCCGACCCTCGCCGTCGCCGGCGGCATGCTGCTGGCCCTGGCCGCGCCCGCCTACTGGCTGGCCTCGTTCGGCATGGGGGTGGGCCTGGCGGACACCTACGGGATCGGCGGCGGGGACCACTCCCGCCTGTCCTGGGCCGTCTACCTGCTGGCGATCCTCGGTCTCGCCACGGTCGTGCGGGAGGTCGTCGGCGGCCTGCGGTCCGCCGCGGAGCAGGCCCGCTGAGCGGCTGCGCCGGCTTCCCGACGACGGCCGCGCACCTCGCGCCGCCGGCCCGCCTCCCGGAGGGGACGGCTCAGGCGAAGACCAGGGCGACGACCATCATGGCGGGGATGGCCAGCACCGTGGTCACCAGCACGGTGTCCTTCGCGACCACCTGCCCGGTCTCGTAGCGCACGGCGGCCACGAACACGTTCTGTGCCGTGGGCAGGGACGCCAGCACGACGGCGATCATCAGCTCGCGGCCGTCCAGGCCCACCACGAACGCGCCGATCAGCCAGGCGATCACCGGGTGCGCCACCAGCTTCATGGCGGAGGCCAGCACGGCGTCTCCGATCCGGCCGTCGGCCCGGCGCAGCGGCCGCGAGTCCGCCAGGGACATGCCGAACGCGATGAGCATCGCCGGGATGGACAGGCCGCCGATCAGCTCGACCGAGTCCCAGAGCGGGGCGGGCAGGGACCAGCCGGTGGCGGAGAAGACCAGGCCGAGCACCGAGCCGATGATCATCGGGTTGCGCGCGGTCTGCCCCAGCTGGCTCACCACCCGCCGGAACCGGCCGTAGGCCGAGGGCGAGCGGCGTCCGGAGGGTGGGCGGCCGTCGTCGGGAAGGGATGCCCGGCGGGACTCGGCGGCGAGGGCGGCCTCCACCACCGTGATGTACAGGGGCGTGTAGATCGCCAGCTGGAAGAGGATCACCGGGGCGGCCAGCGCGGCGTCCCCCAGGACGTAGGCGGCGATCGGCAGGCCCAGGTTCGCGGAGTTCACCATCGAGGAGCCCAGGGCGGCGATCACCCGTTCCGAGGCCGCCCGGGACGGCAGGACGAACCGGGTGACGAGCATGAACACGGCCGCGCACACGAACGCGGAGGACGCGGCCACCCACAGCTGCGGGCCCAGCACGGCGGTCACGTCCGTCTGGGACAGCGTGGTGAACAGCAGGGCGGGGGAGCCGATGAAGAACGCGGTCCGGGAGAGCACCGACCGCCCCTCCGGACCCAGCACGCCGGTCTGGCCGGCCAGGAAGCCGACGCCGATGATCACCCAGATGACGGCGAAGCCGGAGAGCACCTCGGCCATGCGGACACCTCCTGGCGGACGGGACGGGGCGGACATGAGTGCGGCCCCGGACCCACGTGGGGTTCCGGGGCCGATCGTCTCGGAGAGCGGGCGACGGGAATCGAACCCGCGTATCTTGCTTGGGAAGCAAGCGCTCTACCATTGAGCTACGCCCGCGGGTGCGTCCCCACTGTACACCGCGTGCGCACCGGCGAGGGCCCATGACAGGGATCACATCCGGGCCGCTCCTGCGCTACGGTGAACCTGTGCTGCTCTCCGACCGTGACATCCGCGCCGAGCTCGACGCCGGCCGTGTGGCCCTCGACCCCTGCGAGCCGGCCTTCGTCCAGCCCGCGTCCATCGACGTGCGCCTCGACCGCTTCTTCCGGCTCTTCGACAACCACCGGTACGCGCACATCGACCCCTCGATCGAGCAGCCGGAGCTGACCCGCCTCGTGGAGGTGGACCCGGAGGAGGCGTTCGTCCTGCACCCGGGCGAGTTCGTCCTCGGCGCCACCTACGAGCAGGTCACCCTGCCGGACGACATCGCCGCGCGCCTGGAGGGCAAGTCCTCCCTCGGCCGCCTGGGCCTGCTGACCCACTCGACCGCCGGGTTCATCGACCCGGGCTTCTCGGGCCACGTGACGCTGGAGCTGTCCAACACCGCGACCCTGCCGATCAAGCTGTGGCCGGGCATGAAGGTCGGCCAGCTCTGCTTCTTCCGCCTCTCCTCGTCCGCGGAGCACCCGTACGGCTCCGGCCCGTACCTGAACCGCTACCAGGGCCAGCGCGGTCCGACGGCCTCGCGCTCGCACCTGAACTTCCACCGCACCGTCATCGAGGGCTGAGACCGTGACGGCGGGGGAGGACTTCCCGACGACGGCACCGACCTCGGGTGCCTCCCTCGCCCCCGGCTCGGGCCGGGCGGGCGACGCTGACGGCCGGACGGCGCCCGTGGAGCCGGTGAAGAAGCGGCAGGTGGCCGCCTGGGCCGCCTGGGACTGGGGTTCGGCCGCGTTCAACGCGGTCATGGTCACCTTCGTCTTCGGCACCTATCTGTCCTCCGAGGCCTTCGGCGCGGACGCCCGCGGCACCGAGTGGCTCTCCCGCGGCATGGCCGTGGCGGGCATCGTCGTCGCGCTCACCGCCCCCGTGCTGGGCCGGCGTGCGGACCGGGGCGGCCGCCGGAAGCTGTGGCTGGCGCTGAACACGGCAGTGGTGATCGCCGTGACGGGCCTGAGCTTCTTCGTGGCCCCGCAGGAGCAGTACCTGCTGCTCGGCGTGGTCCTGCTGAGCATCGGCACCGTGTTCTTCGAGTTCGCCGAGGTGCAGATCAACGCGATCCTCGTGCAGATCTCCACGAAGGAGAACGTCGGCAGGATCTCCGGCATCGGCTGGGGTGCCGGCTACCTCGGCGGCATCGTCCTGCTGCTCATCGTCTACATCGGCTTCGTCTCCGGGGACTCGGCCTGGTTCGGCATCCCGCACGACGAGTCCCTGAACATCCGCGCGGTGGCCGTGGTGGCCGCCGTGTGGTTCCTGGTGTTCTCCCTGCCGGTGCTGTTCGCGGTGCCCAGCCCCCGGGCCGCCCAGGCGGAGGGCGCCGGCGCCCCGGCCGAGACCGTGCTGGGGTCCTACAGGGCGCTGGGGGAGCGCCTGCGCCGCCTGTGGCACGAGGACCGCAACACCCTGAAGTTCCTCATCGCCTCGGCCGTCTTCCGGGACGGCGTCGGCGCCGTGTTCGTCTACGGTGCGATCCTGGGCACCACCGTGTACGGGATCGACTCGGGCGACGTGATCATGTTCGCGATCGTGGCGAACGTGGTGGCCGCCGCGGGTGCCTTCGCCGGCGGCTGGCTGGACGACAGGATCGGCCCGCGCACGGTCATCCTGGGCTCGCTGGCGGCCATGTGCCTGACCGCCGTCGTGCTGTTCTTCTCGCACGGGCAGCTCGCGTTCTGGGTCGGCGGCCTCGTGCTCTGCCTCTTCGTGGGCCCGGTGCAGTCCGCGTCCCGCGCGTTCCTGGGCCGGCTGACCACCCCGCAGACCGCGGGCGAGCTCTTCGGGCTCTACGCCACCACCGGGCGTGCGGTCGGGTTCATCACCCCCGCCCTGTCCTCCGTGGCCCTGGCGCTGACCGGGGACCAGCGCTGGATCATCCCGACCATCGTGCTGGTCCTGGTCGCCGGCGGCCTCTTGTTGCTCAGAGTGAACACTCCCCGGCACCGAGTCGAACCGGTGGATACGCGCCGGTAGGATGGACGGGACCCTCGCCCGCAGCTGACGAAGGGACCCCATGTTCGTCACCCTGATCGCCCTGTTCGCGGTCGCCATGGTGGCGCCTTGGATCTTCCGCTTCACGGGCCGTCAGGGGTTCTACGTCCTCGCCGCCGTCCCGGCCGCCGGCTTCGTCTGGCTGCTGACGCGCCTGCCGGACGTCCTCGCGCTCCAGTCCGCGATCGACGCGGGAGCGCCCGTCCCCGCCCAGGCCGAGGGCCTCGTCCGGGACATCCCCTGGGTGCCGTACCTGGACATCTCCCTGAGCTTCCGCATGGACGCGCTGGCCGCGTTCATGTCCCTGATCGTCCTCGGCGTCGGCGCGCTCGTGCTGGCGTACTGCGCCCGCTACTTCCGCACCCACGAGCGGAAGAACGCCGTCTTCGGCGGCCAGCTGCTGGCGTTCGCGGGCGCGATGTTCGGCCTCGTGACCACGGACGACCTCATGGTGCTCTACACCTTCTGGGAGATCACCTCGGTCCTGTCCTTCCTGCTCATCGGCTATTCGGGGCAGCGCATCTTCGCCCGCCGCTCCGCCATCCAGGCGCTGATCGTCACCACCTTCGGCGGTCTGGCCATGCTGGTCGGCCTGCTGATGCTCGGCGTCCAGGCAGGCTCCTGGAAGGTCTCCGGCGTGCTCGCCGCAGCCCCGGGCCTGCTGGCGGACCCGGGCATGCGCGGCTACGCCGAGTGGGCCGTGGCCCTCGTGCTCATCGGCGCCCTGACCAAGTCCGCGCAGATCCCCTTCCACTTCTGGCTCCCGGCCGCCATGGCCGCGCCGACCCCGGTCTCGGCCTACCTGCACGCCGCCGCGATGGTGAAGGCCGGCGTCTTCCTCGTCGCCCGCCTGGCGCCGGCCTATGCGGACCTGACGAGCTGGCAGGTGCTGGTCATCGGCGTCGGCCTGGCCACCCTGCTGGTCGGCGGCTACCGCGCCCTGCGCCAGACGGACATCAAGCTCGTCCTCGCCTACGGCACCGTCTCCCAGCTCGGCTTCCTGATGGTCGCCAACGGCTTCGGCACCCGGGACGCCGCCATGGCCGGCCTGGCGATGCTGATCGCGCACACCCTCTTCAAGGCCCCCCTGTTCATGGTGGTCGGCATCATCGACCATGAGACCGGCACCCGTGACGTGCGCAAGCTCTCCGGCATCGGCCGCCGCCACCCGGTGCTCGCCGGCATGACCGTCGTGGCCGCGGCCTCCATGGCCGGCCTGCCCCCGCTCTTCGGCTTCGTGGCCAAGGAGTCCGTCCTCGAGGCGGCCCACCACACCGCCGAGCACGGCGGCACGCTCTGGGCCTGGACCCCGCTCGTGGTCCTCTCCCTCGGCTCCGTGCTCACCGTGGCCTACACCTGCCGCTTCCTGTGGGGCGCCTTCGCCACCAAGCACGAGCGGGACGAGCGCGGTGAACGCCATGAGCTCCCGGCGACCGCCTTCCGCACCCCCGTCACGGCCCTGGAGATCGGGCCGGCCATGGTGCTCACCGTCCTCTGCCTCGTCATGGCCGTGGTCCCGGGGTCGATCGAGCAGGTCATCACCGGCCACTCCGGAGCGCTCACCCCGCTGGACGCCGCCGAGAAGCCGGCCTACCTCGCCCTGTGGCACGGACTGACTCCGATCCTCGCGCTGTCCGCCGCGATCATCGGGTTCGGCCTGCTGCTGGCGTGGCAGCGCACCCGCGTGGAGCAGGCCCAGGAACGTGTCCAGTTCCCGTGGGACGCGACCAAGGTCTACCAACGGATCATCTACCAACTGGATGCGCTCGCCGTGGGGGTCACCGGCCGCACGCAGACCGGCTCGCTGAGCACCTACCTGGGCATCATCCTCACCGTGGCCCTGACGTTGCCGCTGTACTTCATGGTCTTCCCCGTGGGCGGCCATGAGAGGCCTCTGGCGACCCTCTGGAGCCAGGCGGAGATCGTCGTGGCCGAGGACGCGGCGCAGGCCCTCGTCGTCCTGGCCATCGTGGTCGGCACCGTGGCGGCCGTGAAGGCGCACCGGCGTTTCACGGCCGCGCTGCTGGTGGCCATCACCGGCTACGGCGCCGCCGCCATCTTCGCCTTCCGCGGCGCCCCGGACCTCGCCATCACCCAGGTGCTCGTGGAGACGATCGTCCTCGTCACCCTCGTGCTCGGCCTTCGCACGCTGCCGGCCAGCTGGGACCGGCGCACCTCGGGCCACGGCCGCCGCTGGCCCCGCCTGTTGATCGCCGTGTCCTTCGCCCTCGTGATGATGTGGGTGGCCGCGACCGCGCTGGCCGCCCGCACCGCCGCCCCGATCTCCGTGGACATGCCGGAGCTGGCCTACGCAGACGGCTACGGAAGCAACGTGGTCAACGTGATCCTCGTGGACATCCGTGCCTGGGACACCTGGGGCGAGATCACCGTGCTGGCCGCCGCCGCGACCGGTGTGGCCTCGCTGATCTTCCTCCAGCACCGCGACCGCCGCGGCCGCTCCCTGGCCGAGGCCAAGACGGGCTCGGTCGGCCGCATCACCGCCGAGTCCCCGATGGGCACCGCCGTCCTGAAGACCGTGCGCCGCTTCGCCGTGGACGACTCCTCCTCCTGGCTGGAGGGCGGCCGCACCCTGGCCCCCGAGCGCCGGTCCATCGTGTTCGAGGTCGTCACGCGCCTCATGTTCCACTCGATGATGCTGTTCTCCCTGTACCTGCTGCTGGCGGGGCACAACACCCCCGGCGGCGGCTTCGCCGGCGGACTGCTGGCCGGGCTGGCGCTGACCCTGCGCTACCTCGCCGGCGGCCGCTACGAGCTGGAGCACGCACTGCGGGTCCCCGCCGGCGTCCTGCTCGGCGCGGGCCTGGCCATCGCGTCCCTGACGGGCCTGCTGCCGCTGTTCTTCGGCGGCCAGGTCCTGCAGTCCGCGCACGTCGAGTTCTTCGACGTGTTCCTGCTCGGCGACGTCAAGCTCGTCACCGCCACCGTGTTCGACATCGGCGTGTATCTCGTGGTGATCGGCCTCGTCGTGGACGTGCTCCGCTCCCTGGGCTCCGAGATCGACCGTCGCGGCGACGAAGCGCGCATGGCTCGGGAGAAGGCTCGGATGCACCGGCGGCGCCGCCACCACCGCGCCGGCGTGTCCGGTGCCGTGGCCGGTCGCAACCGCCCCGCTGCGCAGGGCCCCGCCGGCGACGGTACCCCGACCACCGCCCCGACGACCGCCGAGGAGGCCGGACGATGATGAGCATCGACCTCGCCCTGCTGGTCGCCATGGGCGTGATGTACGCCGGTGGCATCTACATGCTGCTCGAGCGCACCCTGACCCGCATCCTGTTCGGGATCATGCTGATCACCAACGCCACGATCATGCTGCTGCTGATCTCCGGAGGTAGCTCCGGCGACGCCCCGATCCGCATCGAGGGCAAGGACCCCACGACCTACTCCGACCCGCTGCCGCAGGCGCTCATGCTGACCGCCATCGTCATCGGCTTCGCCGTCACCGCGTTCCTGGTGGCCATGATCTACCGGTCCTGGCTGCTCAGCCGCGAGGACGTCGTGGCCGTGGACCCCGAGGACGTCAAGGTCGCCTCCCAGGAGGCCTTCGACGCGGAGGAGGACTCCGAGCTCGAGGAGGAGACCTCGGAGTTCCTGGACGACTCCCGCGACCCCAACGCGGACTACGAGCACACCTCCGAGGAGCGCAAGGCCGTCCGCGAGGTCTCCGCCCGCCGCAGCCACCCCGCAGGCAGGTCTCGGGACACGTCCGCAGACCACGCAGTCACCGACGGGTCCCGCCCGGCCGGAACCGCCCGTGAGGAGCGTGAGCGCCCGTGATCATGCTCGGCCCGACCCCGCTGACGGACCTGGCCCCGCTGGCCGTCCTGCTGCCCGTGCTCGGCGCGGCTCTGACCTTCACGCTCGTGCGCCGTCCGCGCGCGCAGATCACCCTCACCATCCTGACCCTCGCTCTGACGCTCGTGCTCAACGTCGGCCTGCTGGCCGTCGTCTGGGAGACGGGCGCCGCCGCGGTAAGCGTCGGCGGCTGGGTCCCCCCGATCGGCATCTCCCTCGTCGTGGACCGCCTGTCCGCGCTGATGCTCGTGATCTCCTCGCTCATCACCCTTGCGGTGCTGCTCTACGCCACTGCGCAGGGCGTGGTGGACGAGGACGAGGGCGGGCCCGTCTCGATCTTCCACCCCACCTACCTGATCCTCGTGGCGGGCGTGTCCAACGCCTTCCTCGCCGGTGACCTCTTCAACCTCTACGTGGGCTTCGAGATCCTGCTGACCGCCTCCTACGTCCTGCTCACCCTGGGCGGCACCGGCCAGCGCATCCGCGCCGGCATCACCTACGTGGTGGTGTCCGTGATCTCCTCCATGGTGTTCCTCGTGGCGATCGCCATGATCTACGCGGCCACCGGCACCGTGAACATGGCGGACCTGGCAGGCAAGCTCGCCGATCTGCCCGCGGACGTCCAGATGGTCCTGCACGTGATGCTGCTCGTGGGCTTCGCGATCAAGGCGGCCGTGTTCCCGCTGTCCTTCTGGTTGCCCGACTCCTACCCGACCGCCCCCGCCCCCGTCACCGCGGTCTTCGCGGGCCTGCTGACGAAGGTCGGCGTCTATGCGCTGATCCGCACCGAGACGCTGCTGTTCCCGGGAGAACATGTCAACACACTCCTGATGGTCGTGGCGGCGCTGACCATGGTGGTGGGCATCCTGGGCGCTCTCGCCCAGTCGGACCTGAAGCGAATCCTCTCCTTCACGCTCGTCTCACACATCGGCTACATGATCTTCGGCCTGGGCCTGGCTTCCGAGCTCGGCCTGGCGGCCACGGTGTTCTACGTGGCCCACCACATCACCGTGCAGACCGGCATGTTCCTGGTCACCGGCCTCATCGAGAACCGGGCGGGCACGGCGAACATCGACCGCCTCGGCTCGCTGGCCTTCGTCTCCCCGCTCGTGGCCGTGCTGTTCTTCATCCCGGCCATGAACCTGGCGGGCATCCCCCCGTTCTCCGGCTTCTTCGGCAAGATCGGCCTGCTGGCAGGCGGTGTCGAGCAGGCCACCCCGCTGGCCTGGGTGCTCGTCGCTGTCTCCGTGATCGTGTCCCTCGTGACGCTGCTCGTGGTGGCCCGCTCCTGGGCGCGCGCCTTCTGGCGCCGCATCGACGACGTCGAGCACCCGCCGGCACAGCTGGTGTCCGCCTACCAACGGGCCAAGGCCTCTGGCCGTCGGCCCAAGCCGCTGAGCATGGGCCTGGTCCTGCCGACCGCCGGCCTGGTCGCCCTCGGCGTCGCCTTCACCGTGTTCGCCGGCCCGCTCTACGACTTCTCCGACCGGGCGGCCCAGGACATGATGGACCGCACCCCGTACATCACCGCCGTGCTGGGCGACGACGCCGCCGAGAAGGCGGCGGAGGACCTGGCGAACGATCCGACGGAGGGTGGCCATGACGGACGCTGACACCACCGCCGAGACCCGTCCCACCGGGGCACGCGCACTGTTCACCCAGTGGCCCGCGCTGCTGTTCATGGTGCTGCTGTGGTGCGCGATGTGGCAGGACTTCAGCCTGGGCGTCATCCTCATGGGCCTGGTGTTCG
Source organism: Micrococcus luteus (assembly GCA_047414615.1). Taxonomy (GTDB): domain Bacteria; phylum Actinomycetota; class Actinomycetes; order Actinomycetales; family Micrococcaceae; genus Micrococcus; species Micrococcus luteus_B. The sequence continues at coordinate 1,705,770 of CP179711.1, read as the reverse complement.
CCCTGGTCATGAAGCTGCTGTTCCCGCTGCCGCCGGTGCAGTTCCCGGGCAGGTTCCACCCCTGGTGGATCCTCGTCTTCACCGTGACCTTCCTCAAGGACGTCGTGGTGGCCTCCGTCGCGGTGTCCACGGTGGTCCTGCTCCGCCCGCGACGCTCGCGCCACTCGATCGTGGAGGTACGCCTGCGCAGTCACGACGACCTGATCGTGACCCTCACCAGCCATGCGCTGGCGCTGGTGCCCGGCTCGATCGTGCTGGACGTGGACCGGGCCACCGCCACCCTGTACCTGCACTGCCTGGACAAGACCGGCCAGGAGAGCATGGACCAGGTCCGCGCCCGCGCCCTCCGCGCCGAGGCCGGCATCATCCGGGCGATCGGCTCGACCGAGGACCTCGAGCTGCTCCGCCAGTACCCGGACAGCGCCCCGCCGTACGCGGACATGGACGACTACCGCCGCCATCCCCCGCACATCCACCGCCCGTCCGCGGGCGCCGAGGAAGGAGGCGCTCGATGAGCACGCCGCTGTTCGTGGCCGCCGTGGTGGGCGGCCTGCTGCTCGCCGTCGGCGCCGCCGGCGCGATCCTCCGCATCGTCCGTGGCCCCTCCCTGCTGGACCGGGCCATCGGCTCCGATGTCCTGCTCGTGGTCCTCTCCGGCGCCCTGATCTTGGAGATGGCCGTCAACCGGCACACCAACACCATCGTGTTGGTCGTGCTCGCCTCGATGGTCGGCTTCGTGGGCTCGGTGACCCTGGCCCGGTTCGTGGAGGACAACCGTCCGGACCACGCCCAGGAGGCGGGCGCGCAGATGCGCCCGGACCCCTCCACCGTGGACCACGCGCCGCGTACGCCCTCGGCTGTGAAGGAGGACCCCCGTGGTTGACTCTGCGCTGCTCTGGGACACCGTGGCCGCCGTCCTGCTGATCCTCGGCGCGTCTCTTTCGCTCGTGGCCGGCGTGGGCCTCACCGTCCTGCCGGACCTGCTCACGCGCATCCATGCGGCCGCGAAGCCGCAGGTGCTGGGCCTGCTGCTGATGCTCGCCGGCCTGGCCGTCGTCTGGAAGGCGTGGGTCTGGCTGCCCATCCTGTTCTTCGCCTGGCTGCTGCAGATGGTCACCGCTCCGGTGGCGGCCCACCTGGTGGCCCGTGCCGGCTACCGCACCCGCCACGTCAAGCGCGAGCTGCTGGACCGGGACGAGCTCGCCGAGGTCGTCCAGCGCGGCCGCCACAGCGAGCATCCCTCGGACACCGCGCCGCAGCCGATCGTCCCCGAGGCCGAGAAGCCGTCCCGCGAGTGACCGGGACCGTCCGCACGGCCTCCCGGCACACCCGGCGCGTGCCCGGCCGGGGTGCACCGTCCCGGCTCCCTCCGCCCCGCCTGACACCACGACGACGGCGCCCCACCCTGCCAGGGTGGGGCGCCGTCGTCGTGCCGCGGGTGGGCCCTCCGGCCCCCTGCGGGGCCGGGCGGTGATCGAAGCCGATCAGACCTCGTCGTCGATATTCTTGCCGGTCTTCTCCTCGAAGCGGCGGATCGCGGTGCCGGCGCCGCGCTGGCCGGCCACCTTGATCAGGGCCGAGATGCCGGCGGAGATGAAGGCGAAGGACAGGGCCTCCACCAGGGGCAGCTCGTCGTCGGTGGCGTCGCGCGGGGCCTCGTGGCCGGTGGCGAGGCGCCAGCCGGTGGAGACCAGCTGCGAGCCGAGCATGCCGCCGCCGATGGTGATGCCGGTGGCGAGCAGCTTGTGCATGATCGTGTTCATGGAGGGGGTTCTCCTTCGGGCAGTGGGGCCGGACGGGTCAGCCCGGCGGGGGTCTGTCCCCAGCCTACCGGCGGGGAGGGTGTGCGTCAGTCGGCGGTGACGGCGTGCGATCCCGGGTCCTGGTCCTCGCGCAGCCAGGCGTTGAATCGGTCCGTGAGCTCGTCGTCCACGGGAATCTCTGCCCCGTCGATGCTCAGCACGGGGACCACCCCGCGGACCGAGGAGGCCAGCCACAGGCCCTCGATGCCCTCGAGGTCCGCGCGGGTCAGCGGGCCGTAGCCCAGCGGCCAGCCGGCCCGCTCTGCGGCCGCGAACACCACGGCCTGGGAGGTGCCGGCAAGGATGCCCTGGCGGCGCAGCGGGGTGACCAGCTCGCGGCGGCCCTCCGCATTCCGCCGGACGACCAGCGCGGTGGAGGTGGGCCCCTCCAGGAGCTGGCCGTCCGAGGAGACGAACAGGACGTCGTCCGCTCCGTGGGCCTTCGCGTGCCGCAGGGCGGCCATGTTCACGGCGTAGGACAGGGTCTTGGCGCCGGCGAGCAACCACGGGGCCTCCGCGGCCACCCGGGAGTCCAGGCCACGGTTCAGGAGCAGCACCCGGATGCCTGCCGGACGCACGGACGGGTCCGGCAGGGCAGTGGCGGTGAGCAGCACCCAGCCGGACGGCTGAGGTGCCAGCCCGGCGGCCACCTCGGGGCCGCGGGTCACGGTGAGCTTCACGGTGGCGGCGGAGCCGGGGCATACGCGGGCGAACTCTGTCAGCGCCAGGTCGATGGCCTGCCGCCACTGGGCGGGGGAGGGGACGGGCAGGTCGAGGATCTCGGCGGAGCCGCCGAGCCGGCCCAGGTGGGCGGAGAGCTTGCGGACGGTCAGAGCACCGTCCTGGCCCGGGACCGCCAGGGCGGTCTCGAAGAGCCCGTCGCCGCGGGTGACGCCCTGGTCCTTCACGGTCAGGTGGGGCAGGGCCGGGTCCGCCAGCTCGGGGACCAGAGAGGACACGCCGGCGGGGCGCAGCAGGACGAGGACTTCATGGGACGCGGCGACGCCGCCGGGCACGGTGCTCATGGCCCCCAGGGTAATGCCCGGGGAGGAGCTCGGTGTCCGACGGCGTCGGTCCGGGCGGGCCCGCGGGTGCGGGGCGACGGGCGTCCTGCGGCGGTGGCGCCGGGCCGCCGTCAGCGGGTGGCCGGGCCCTCGGACCTCGGGGCCTCGGTCTGCGGGATCTCGCCGGTGACCGTGCGGTCCCCGGCCGGGGCCTCGTGGTCGCGCTCGAGCTTGGCGCCCTCCACATCCACGTCCGGCAGGATGCGGTCCAGCCAGCGCGGGAGCCACCAGGCCGCTGGGCCGAGCAGATGCATGACCGCCGGCATCAGCAGCAGGCGCACCACGAAGGCGTCGAAGAGCACGCCCACGGTGAGGCCGAAGCCAATGGGCCGGATCATCGCGTCGTCGGCGAAGATGAAGCCGCCGAACACGGAGACCATGATGATCGCCGCGGCGATCACCACGGACCGGCCGGCGCGCAGGCCGGACAGGACCGACTCGCGGGCGGGCGTGCCGTGGGCGTAGGCCTCGCGCATGCCGGAGGCGATGAACAGCTGGTAGTCCATGGCCAGGCCGAACAGCACGCCGATCATGATGGTCGGCAGGAAGCTCAGCACGGGGCCCGGCGCGTGCACCCCGAAGACCGGGGCGAGCCAGCCCCACTGGTAGATGGCCACCACGGCGCCCATGGCGGCGAACACGGAGAGGATGAAGCCGCCGGTGGCGATCAGCGGCACCAACAGGGACCGGAACACCAGGACCATGATCACCAGGGACAGGCCCACCACCAGGGAAAGGTAGAGCGGCAGGGCCTCGGAGAGCTTCGCCGAGACGTCGATGAAGCCGCTGGTCACGCCGGCCACGGCGAGGCTGTGGGCCTCGCCGGCGGCCTCCGTGACCCGCAGGGTCTGCACGAGCTGCTCGGTGGACACCGCGTTCGGGCCGTCCTCGGGGATCACCTGGATCATCGCGAGCGTGCGGTCCTCGTTGAGCGCGGCGGGCACGGCGGCGCGGACGTGGTCAAGCCCGGCCACCTGCTCGGCGACCTCGAGCTGCAGGTCCGTGGCCTCGTCCTGGTCCAGGCCCCGCGGCAGGTCCGCGGTGACCACCAGCGGCCCGTTGTAGCCGTCGCCGAAGGCCTCACCGGTCAGGGTGTAGGCCACCTGCGAATCCGAGCCCACGGGCTCGGACCCGCCGTCCGGCAGTCCCAGGCGCATGGAGCCGAAGGGGATGGCGATCAGGGCCAGGGCTGCGATCGCCGCCAGCGCCGTGGCGACCGCGGTGCCGGTGGACATGCGGGTGCGCTTGGCCCGGCCGCGGCGGGTGGGCCGCTCGCCGTGCACCGGCTGCAGCTCTCCGGCGTCCACGCGGGCGCGCTCCTTGCCCGAGAGAGCCTTCGGACCGATCAGGGAGAGCAGCGCCGGGGTCAGGGTCACGGCGATCAGGACGGCGATCGCCACACACGAGGCCGCCACCGTGCCCATCATCCCCAGGAAGGGGATGCCGGTGACGTTCAGGGCGGCCAGGGCGATGATCACGGTCAGGCCGGCGAACACCACCGCATTTCCGGACGTCCCGTTGGCCAGGCCGATGGACTCGCGCACCGGCATGCCGGCCTTCAACTGATGGCGGTGGCGGTTGACGATGAACAGCGCGTAGTCGATGCCCACGGCCAGGCCGAGCATGATGCCCAGCACCGGGGTCACGGACATCATCTCCACCACGCCGGAGAACGCGAGGGCCCCGGTGACGCCCACCCCCACGCCGACCAGGGCGTTGAGCAGGGGGAGGCCGGCGGCGGCGAGGCTCCCGAGCATGACCACCAGCACGATCGCGGCCACCACGAGGCCGACGACCTCGGCCGGGCCCATCACCTGCGGGACGACGGCGCTGAGCTGGAAGTCCGGGTGGACGTCCACGCCCTGGATGTCAGCCTGCGTGAGCAGCGAGGTCACAGCCTCCTTCTGCTCGGTCTCGAGGTCCATGGTCGGCTTGCCGAACACCACGCGGCCCATGGCCACGTCGCCCTTCTCCGAGACCGCGCGGTAGTCCTCGGTGAGGGCGAGGGTGCGCTCGCCGCGCTCGAGCTTCGGACGGTTCTCGGCAATCTGCCGCTCGCCGTCGGCGATGTCCTCCTCCGCCTGGGCGAGCTGCTCCTTCTGCGACTCCAGCTCGGCGCGGCCTGCATCGAGCTGCTCCTGACCCTGCTGCCACCGGGCCAGGCCCTGGTCGTACTCGGCCTTGCCGGCCTCCCACTGGGCCAGGCCCTGGTCGTATTCGGCCTTGGCGGCCTGCCACTGGGCCTCACCCTGGTCGTACTCGGCCTTGCCGGCCTGCCACCGAGCCTCACCCTGCTCATACTCGGCCTGGCCGGCCTGCCACTGGGCGAGCCCCTGCTCGTACTGCTGACGGCCGGCGTCCAGCTCGGCCTGCTGGGCGGCGAACTGCTGCTCGACCTGCTCCTGGGGCAGACCCTGGGCGATCGCCTGCTCCTTGGCCGCGTCCAGCTGGGCTTGGCCGTCGTCCAGCTGCGCCTTCGAGGCGTCCAGCTGCGCTCTGCCGTCATCCAGCTGCGCCTTCGACTCGTCCAGCTGCGCCCTGCTGGCATCGAGCTCGGCCTTGGCGGCGTCGAGCTCCTGCCTGCCGGTGTCGAGCTCGGCCTTGGCGGCATCGAGCTCCTGCTTCCCGGCGGTGATCTGCGGCTCGGCCTCGTCCAGCTCCGCCTTCGCCTCGTCCAGTGCGGCCTGGTTCTCCTCGATCTCCTGCTCGCCCTCGGACAGCTGCTTCCTGCCGTCGGCGACCTGCTCCTTGCCGTCGGCGACCTTCTGCTCGGCGTCGCTCAGCTGCTCGCGGCCGTCAGTGACCTGGGTCTTCGCGTCGTCGAGCTCCTTCTGGAGGGCGAACGGGCTCTGGGCCTCGTCCACGACGTCGACCCCCTCGACCTCCTTCATCAGCTTCGCGATCTCCTGCCGCTGGGCCCGCGTGAACTCGGACCCGTCCTCGGTGGCGAACACGACGCTGCCCGAGCCCTTCGCGGCCTCCGGGAACTCCCGCTGCAGGCGGTCCGTCAACTGGGCCGTGGGGGTGTTGGGGATGGTCACGGCGGAGGAGAGCGTGCCGCCGAAGGCGAGGAAGGAGCCGACGGCGAGGGTGAGGGCCAGGACCCAGGCGATGATCGCGACGAACGGGCGCCGGGCAGAGGTGATGCCGAGGCGATAGAGGAGCTGAGCCATGGGAGAGGTGTGTTCTTCCGTGACGAGGTGTGCAGGACCGAGGGCGCGGCAGACGCTGCACCCACTCCTCGAGCATATCGGTAAGCGGAGCACGGTGCTCCGCTACAGCCAGGTCTGAGCTGTGAGTCCTCTCATAGTCCGGGCGCGAGTCCCAGGCCTGCCGGCACGTCTGCCGCGGGCCCGCGGCGGGAAGACTCCAGTCCGGGCGGCCTGTTCAGGGCAGGCGCAGCCGCAGGTCCGCCGCCGCGGCGGGGGCATGGGCGGCGAGGTACCGCTGCTCCTGCTCGGCCCAGCGGTCCCAGTGCAGAGCGTAGGTCTCGCCGTCGCGGGCCAGGGCGCGTTCGCGGCGGGCCCGGTCGTCGGCCTCCACCCACACGCCGAGCGTGAGCAGGCCGCGGGCGCCGCGGCTGAGGGCGCCGACGCCCTCGCAGACCACCACCTCCGCCGGCCCGAGCGTCCGGACCGGGCCCGGCTGCGAGCCGTGCCAGTCCCAGGTGGGGATCTCGGCCGGCGAGCCGTGGGCGAGGCGACGCAGTGCGCCCACGTACGGGCCGTCGTCGTGGGTCACGGCCGAGAGTCCGTCCCAGCCCGGGTACATGTCCTCGAGGGCGAGCAGCCGGACGTCGGCGCACGGGGCGAGCCGGGCGACCAGGGCCGCCGCGAGGGTGGTCTTGCCGGAGCCGGAACGGCCGTCGATGCCGATCAGCACCGGACGCGCGCCCGCCTCGGCCAGCCGGTCGCCCTCGGACAGCCGGCCCGAGCCCTGGAGCCCGCTCACGGTGTGGCGGGCCCGTCACCGTCGGCGGCCTCGTGGCAGGGCAGGGCGGACTCGAGGTCGGAGAGTGCGTCGGTGGCGGCGCGGATGACGCGCAGGGCGGTCTCGAGCTCGGCAGGGGAGAAGCCGGCGAGGGCCGCACGCATGGAACCGCCGATGGGGGCGAAGGCGGCGCCGCCGTCCCGGACGGCGGAGTCGGTGTGGTGGATCAGCACCCGGCGGCGGTCCTGCCCGGAGCGCTCGCGCACGGCGTGGCCGGACTCTACGAGCCGGTCCACCACGGCGGTGGTGGCCGGCTTGGTGAGGTGGAGGTGGCGGCCGAGGTCCGTGGCGCTGGTCTCGAGGCCGGCGGCGGCGCGGCGCATCAGGATGTTCAGCGCCCGCAGGTCCGTCCGGTAGAGACCGACGTTCCGGCCGGCGAGGTCCACCATGCGGTCCGAACTCTCCCCGAAGTCCCGCAGCGCGGTCATGACCGCGTACAGCGGGTGGCGGGGCTCGGACATGGGCTTCACAGTCCCGGAGTGTACTCGTGCACAGCGTGTTGGTTAGATGGTCGAATCACCGTACGCTGGAGGGCATGACCTCACGCGCGCCCGGCTCGGGACCCTCCGCATCCTCACCCCTGGACGACTACCGCTCGCCGCTCGCGCGCGCCGGCCGGGACCATGACCCGCAGGGCCACCGGTCCTCCAGGGGTGACGACGGGGGCGGCGAGGGCACCGGCAAGGGCGCCCGTGCGGAGGGCTCCCGCGTCCCGCTGACCGGTGCGCGGCGGCCCTCGGCGGCCCTGCGCATCGGCATCGCCGCGGTGCTGTTCCTCCTCTGGTTCGCGGCCATGGGCTTCGGTGGCCCCACCTTCGGCAAGATTTCCGAGGTCTCCTCCAATGATCAGGGCACCTTTCTGCCGGCCAGTGCGGAGTCCACGCTCGCCTCCGAGGAGGCGGCCAAGTTCCGAGACGGTGAGGCCATCCCGGCGGTCGTCGTGGGCGAGGCCAAGATCGATCCCCGCGCGGACGCCCCCGCGTTCGAGGCCCTGGCCGGGGCGCTGAAGGACGTCGAGGGCGTCGAGGAGGTCGTCGGCCCGATCCCGAGCGAGGACGGCGAGGCCGTCCAGCTCATCACCCTCGTGGACAGCTCGGACGACGCCCCGGAGCTGGACTCCGTGGTGGAGCAGCTGCGCACCGTGCTGGCCGAGACCAGCGTGGACGACCCCGCCGTGCAGGACTCCTCGCTCGCGGACACTGAGCGGCACGTGACCGGCCCGGCCGGGCTCGCCTCGGACCTCGGCAGCGCCTTCGCGGGCATCGACGGCATCCTCCTGGCCGTCGCCCTGTCCGTGGTGTTCGTGATCCTCGTGATCGTGTACCGCTCGATCCTGCTGCCGATCGTCGTGCTCCTGACCGCCATGGGCGCGCTGTGCGCCGCGATCGTGGCCGTCTACTGGATGGCGAAGTGGGACTGGATCCAGCTCAACGGCCAGTCCCAGGGCATCCTCTCGATCCTCGTGATCGGCGCCACCACGGACTACTGTCTGCTGCTGGTGGCCCGCCACCGCGAGGAGCTGCTGGTCCGCGAGCACGTGTTCGACGCACTCGTGGCCGCCGTCCGCGGCAGCTTCGGAGCCATCACCGCCTCGGCGTCCACCGTGGCCGTCGCGCTGCTGTGCCTGTTGTTCTCCGACCTGAACTCGAACCGCTCGCTGGGCCCGATCGCCGCCTCCGGCATTCTCTTCGCCTGGCTCGCGGCGCTCACGATGCTCCCGGCGATCCTCCAGCTGCTCGGCCGCGCGGCCTTCTGGCCGAACATCCCGTCCCCGGCCAACGCCCGCGCCCGGAAGGAGAAGCTGGCGGCCAAGGGTAAGTCCTACCGCCAGCCGGAGGACGCGCACGGCCGCCCGATCGCCGGCCTGGAGGAAGACCACGGCATCTGGACGAAGTCCGCCGCCTTCGTGGCCCGCCACGCCCGCGCGGTCTGGATCGTCACCGCCGCCGTGCTGCTCGCCGTGGCCGCCGGCATCACCCAGCTCAACGCCTCCGGCGTCTCCCAGACCGACGTCATCCTGGGCGAGTCGGACGCCAAGGCCGGCCAGGCGGTGCTCTCGGACCACTTCGCAGCCGGCTCCGGCTCCCCGGCGAACATCGTGGTCCCCGCGGACGAGCGGGACCGGGTGCGGGAGATCCTCCAGGGCACGGACGGCGTCGCCGAGGTGCAGCTCGAGGCCGAGGGCGGAGCACCGGCGGAGACCCCGCCGATGGACCTGCCGCCGCTCGAGGTGGACGGCGAGGTCCTGTTCTCGGTGACCCTGGACGATCCGGCGGAGTCCCTCGAGGCGCAGGGCACGGTCGAGACCCTCCGCGCCGAGCTGCAGGACGTCCCGGGGCAGACCCTCGTGGGCGGCACCGCCGCCGAGGCGCTGGACACCAATGACACGGCCCAGCGCGACCTGACAGTCATCATCCCGCTGGTCCTGGTGGTGGTGCTGCTAATCCTCATGGTCCTGCTGCGCTCGGTGCTCGCCGCCGTGCTGCTGGTGGTGGCCACGGTCCTCAGCTTCGGCACCGCGATGGGCGTCTCGGCACTCGTGTTCAACCATGTCCTGGGCTACCCGGGCGCGGATCCGACCGTGCCGCTGTACGGCTTCGTCTTCCTCGTCGCGCTCGGTGTGGACTACACGATCTTCCTCATGACGCGCGCCCGCGAGGAGGTGGTTGCGGTCGGCACCCGGGCCGGCGTGCTCAAGGCGCTGACCGTGACCGGCGGCGTCATCACCTCGGCCGGCGTGGTGCTCGCGGCGACCTTCGCGGCCCTGGCCGTGATCCCGCTGATGTTCATGGTGCAGCTCGGGTTCATCGTGGCGTTCGGCGTGCTGCTGGACACCCTCGTGGTCCGCACCCTGCTGATCCCCGCCCTGGTGCGGGACATCGGCCCGAAGGTCTGGTGGCCGGCCAAGACGGCCTGACACGAGCCCCAGGCCGCCCTTCCCGACGACGGCCCGCACCCTCCGCGGGCCGTCGTCGTCCCGCCACGGCGCCCGCGGGGCACCGGTCAGCCGCCGAGGGTGAAGTCGACCATCAGCAGGTGGGACAGCGCCACGGAGTGACCGGAGTGGGAGTGGAAGGGCTTGCCCAGCTGGCGCAGGGCCTCCACGGTGCGGTCCGTACGCGCCATGGCACGGCCCATGATGAAGCGACGCACCTCCGGGCGGGCGGCCGCCCGGTCGATGTCCTGCAGCCAGCGCTGGAAGCCGGCGGACAGCGGGTCGTCCGCGTCGGTTGTCTCGACCGTGTCGTCGCCGTAGGCCGTGCCGGCGGTGAGTCGGTCCGAGACGGGCAGGACGAGCAGGCTCTCGAGCTCCTGCGCGGTGGGTGCCTTGCGAGCGCTGTCGTAGTCCACGTCCTTGAGCCCGGGGACGAGGGACTCCATGACATCGAAGTAGAAGCGGCGGCGCACGTCCTGCGGGAGGGCGGTCAGCGCCCGGATGGCGTACTTCGAATTGAGCGGCATGAACAGCGGCCGGGCCTTCGGGATGTGCCCGAAGTGGAAGCGGTTCCGGAACTCGAGGTAGTGCTGGATGCTCGGCACGACGCCCGGCGCGATCTCCTCCAGCTGCTCCTGCGTCGCCGCCATCTCCTCCTGCCAGAGGGCGAAGTCGGCGGCGGGCATCTTCCCCCTGAACGGCTCCAGCAGGCGCAGCGGCTCGGCATGCCGGTAGTACTGCTTGATGGTGCCGCCACCGCCGCCGTGCGCATGCACCTCGAACGGGTTCTGGAACGTCGAGGACATGTAGACCGGGGTGTACACGCCGAGGCTGTTCTCCCGCCAGTGGCGGTAGGCGCGGGACCCGGAGATGAGGGTGCGGGAGGGCGGCTTGGTGCCGTTGACCGTCAGGCCGTGGGCCTCGGCGATGCTCCGCGCGACGGCCAGGTCCTCCTTCTGGTTGACGCCTGAGTGCAACCAGAGCCGCTCCGAGTCCGTGCGGAACAGGCCGGACTCGAGGAGGAAGGCGAATACCGTGCGGGAGTCCACGCCGCCGCTGAGATCCGCGGTGAAGGTGACCCGCGGGTCCGCGAGCAGGGCCCGGGTGCGCCCGCGCCAGACGTCGAGGTACTCCTGGAGCGCCGCCTCATACTCGAGCGGCTCGAGCTCGGGGGCACGCTCGAGGGAGAGGGCTTCACCGCGGATCACCGCGACGGTGCCGACCGGCAGGAGTCGGATCTCGTCGAACGGTGTCTGGAAGGTGGACAGCTGCATGGTCAGCGTCTGGCGGAGGGCGAACGGACGGAGCCGGCCCAGCCGGGGCGTGAGCGGCATGCCCTCGGTACGCAGGTGCTCCACCAGCCCGCTGTAGGAGGACCCGAGGGCCCACTCGTCGTCGCTGCGGTAGAGGAACAGGCGGCCCAGGCCGCTGGCGTCCGTGCCCACCTCGAGGCGGCGGCCGAAGAGCCTGCCCGTCCGACGGGCGACCACGTAGCATCCGTCCTCGCCGGGGCCGACGGTGCGACCGGTGCGCCCGCGGTACGCGGCCATGCCCGTGGGCCCGTGCACGTAGTCCGTGCCGACGAAGGCATATCCCTCGAACTGCTCGGTGGGTCGCATGCGACTCGAGAGGATGAGCACGTGTCACTCCTGGGTTGCGGGTCCGATCTCCAGAAGTCTAGTCAGCGCCTGTGCGCGTGCGCTGCGAGGGTGCCCGAGAGGGGATCCTGCGAGGCTGTGACGAGGATCACCGAACGCCGGGAATGAAGTCCCCGGGGGTCGGGTTGTACTGCACGACACCAGAACATGAGTCGAGGTGACTCAGGTTTCTTGACAGACCTTCCGCCCCGGTGGCAGGTTGAGTTCAGAACGCTCAAGGGCGGCCGGCACGGGTCGGTCGCCGTCACCTCGAGCAGCAGTCGACGAAAGGACACATGATGTCGCGAGCAGTGGGTATCGATCTGGGCACGACCAACTCGGTGGTGGCCGTCCTCGAGGGTGGCGACCCGGTCGTCATCGCCAACGCCGAGGGCGCCCGCACCACCCCGTCGGTGGTCGCCTTCTCCAAGGGGGGCGAGGTGCTGGTCGGCGAGGTCGCCAAGCGCCAGGCCGTCAACAACCCGGAGCGCACGCTGGCCTCGGTCAAGCGCCACATGGGCACGGACTGGACCACCGAGGTGGACGACAAGAAGTACACCGCGCAGGAGATCTCCGCGCGCACCCTGATGAAGCTGAAGCACGACGCTGAGGAGTACCTGGGCGAGAAGGTGACCGACGCGGTCATCACTGTGCCGGCCTACTTCAACGACGCCGAGCGCCAGGCCACCAAGGAGGCCGGCGAGATCGCGGGCCTGAACGTGTCCCGCATCATCAACGAGCCGACCGCGGCTGCCCTGGCCTACGGCCTGGAGAAGGGCAATGAGGACGAGCTCATCCTCGTCTTCGACCTCGGCGGCGGCACCTTCGACGTCTCCCTCCTCGAGGTGGGCAAGGACGAGGACGGCTTCTCCACCATCCAGGTGCGCGCCACCTCGGGCGACAACCGCCTCGGCGGCGATGACTGGGACCAGCGCATTGTCGACTGGCTGCTGCAGCAGGCCAAGTCCAAGGGCGCGGACCTGTCCAAGGACAAGATCGCCCTGCAGCGCCTGAAGGAGGCCGCCGAGCAGGCCAAGAAGGAGCTGTCCTCCGCGACCAGCACCAACATCTCCCTGCAGTACCTGTCCGTCACCTCCGAGGGCCCGGTGCACCTGGACGAGCACCTCTCCCGTGCGAAGTTCCAGGACCTCACCTCGGACCTGCTGGAGCGCACCCGCAAGCCGTTCGAGGACGTCATCTCCGAGGCCGGCGTGAAGGTCGCGGACATCGACCACGTGGTCCTGGTGGGCGGCTCCACCCGCATGCCGGCGGTGGCCGAGCTGGTGAAGGACCTCACCGGCGGCAAGGAGCCGAACAAGGGCGTGAACCCGGACGAGGTCGTCGCCATCGGTGCCTCCCTGCAGGCCGGCGTGCTGAAGGGCGAGCGCAAGGATGTCCTCCTGATCGACGTGACCCCGCTGTCGCTGGGCATCGAGACCAAGGGCGGAGTGATGGCCAAGCTCATCGAGCGCAACACGGCCATCCCGACCAAGCGCTCGGAGACCTTCACCACCGCGGAGGACAACCAGCCCTCCGTGTCGATCCAGGTCTTCCAGGGCGAGCGCGAGTTCACCCGGGACAACAAGAACCTGGGCACCTTCGAGCTGACCGGCATCGCCCCGGCCCCGCGCGGCATGCCCCAGATCGAGGTCACCTTCGACATCGACGCCAACGGCATCGTCCACGTGTCTGCCAAGGACAAGGGCACCGGCACCGAGCAGTCCATGACCATCACCGGCGGCTCGTCCCTGTCCCAGGAGGACATCGACCGCATGGTCAAGGACGCCGAGGCCCACGCCGACGAGGACAAGAAGCGCCGTGAGGCCGCCGAGCAGCGCAACCAGGCCGAGCAGTCGGCCTACGCCGTGGACAAGCTCCTGAAGGAGAACGGCGAGAAGCTGCCGGAGGAGACCAAGACCGAGGTGCAGGCCGACGTCGACGCCCTCAAGGCCGCCCTGGAGAAGCAGGACAACGACGATGAGGTCAAGGCCGCGTTCGAGAAGCTCCAGGCCTCCCAGGTCAAGATCGGTGAGGCGCTCTACGCCCAGCAGCAGGCCGACAGCGCCGCCGGCGGCGAGCAGCCGGGCGCGGACCAGTCCGCCGGCCAGGACGAGGACGTCGTCGACGCCGAGGTGGTCGACGAGGACGACGAGAAGAAGGACTGATCCCACACCGGCCGGCCGGAGGCGTCACCTGCCGACGGCCGGCCGGGACCGGTGACCTTCACCCCCGACGACGGCGGGCCGGCACGCCGCAGCCCGACGCTGCGGAGCCGACCCGCCGTCGTCGTCCCCGCCCCGGTGCAGGGGCACCCCCGCACGGGGCACGCAGACTTCCGGCCGCACCCGAGGCGGCCGCACGAGAGGAGCCCGGCATGAGCCAGGACAAGCAGCCCGACGAGAACACCCAACCCGAGGACGTCCGGCAGGACGCAGAGGCGGCAGAGGCCGCGGAGGCCGCCGCCGAGCAGACCGCCGAGCAGGAGGCGGCCGCCGCGCAGGACGTGGACGGCGAGCCGGCCGACGGGGACGCGCTGTCCCAGGCCGAGCGGATCCTCGACGAGGCCAGCGCGGACGCCGAGGGTGCGGAGGCTCCGGCCCCGTCCGGCTCGGACCGCGAGGCCGAGCTGGAGGCGGACCTGCGCCGCGTGCAGGCCGAGTACGTGAACTACAAGCGCCGTGTGGACCGCGACCGTGACGTGGCGAAGGACCAGGGCGTGCTCAACGCCGTCATGGCGCTCCTCCCGGTCCTGGACGACCTGGACGCGGCGCGCGCGGCCGGAGACCTGGAGGACGGCCCGATGGCCGCGATCGCCGCGAAGCTGGACACCGTCCTGTCCGGCCTGGGCCTTCAGCGCCAGGACCACGAGGCCCTGGCCGGGACCGAGTTCGATCCGTCCCTGCAGGAGGCGGTCCTGCGCCAGCCGAGCGAGGAGGTCCCGGAGGACCACATCGTGCAGGTCTTCCGCAACGGCTATGTCCGCAACGGGCGTGTGCTGCGCGCCGCCCAGGTCATGGTCTCCGCCGGAGCCCAGTGACCCTCGCGTGCGGCGGCCGGGACTCCACCGGCCGCTGCACGGCGCACCGTCCTCGCGGCGGTGCCCACCACTGCCCACCTGAACCACATCACCTGACAGAGAGGAGGCGGCGATGGCCTCGCAGGACTGGATCGACAAGGACTTCTACGCGATCCTCGGGGTGTCCAAGGACGCCTCCGAGTCGGACATCAAGAAGGCCTACCGCAAGCTCGCCCGCACCCACCACCCGGACCAGAACCCCGGGGACAAGGAGGCTGAGCGGAAGTTCAAGGAGATCACCGAGGCGAACACGGTGCTCTCCGACCCCAAGCAGCGCCAGGAGTACGACGCCGTCCGCGCGATGGGCGGTGGCGCCCGCTTCACCGCCCCGGGCGGCGGCGGGGCCGGCGGCTTCGAGGATGTGTTCGGCGACCTGTTCAACGGCGGCCGCGGCGGTGGCACCCGCTTCACCGCCGGTGGCGCCGGCGGACCGGACCTGTCCGACCTGTTCGGTGCCTTCGCCGGCGGCTTCGGCGGCCAGCCCGGGTTCGGGCAGCCGTCCCCGTCCAAGGGCGCGGACCGGACCGCCACCACCACCATCTCCTTCCGCGGCGCGATGACCGGCACCACGGTGTCCCTGCGCGCGGCGGACGGCGAGGTGACCGACGTGCGCATCCCGGCCGGCATCCGCGACGGCCAGAAGGTGCGCGCCCGCGGCAAGGGCTCCCACGGCACCGCCGGCCGCGGCGACCTGATGGTCACCGTGCAGGTGCGTGAGCACCCGTTCTTCCACCGCGACGGCGACGACCTGCGCATCACCGTGCCGGTCACCTTCGCCGAGGCCGCGCTCGGCGCCACCGTGGCCGTGCCCACCCTGGAGGGGGAGGTCAGGGTGAAGGTCCCGGCCGGGTCGAGCTCCGGCAAGGTGCTGCGCCTGAAGGGCCGCGGCGTCCCGGCGAAGAAGAAGGCCGGCGACCTGTTCGTGGAGCTGCAGGTGGCTGTGCCCGAGCAGCTCTCGGACGAGGCACGTGCGGCCGTCGAGGCCTACGCACAGGCCACCGAGGACGCGGACGTGCGCGCCGACCTGGCCAGGAAGGCCTCCTGGTGAGCACCGCACCCCGCGACGACGCCTGGGACCGCACCGAGAGTGCGGCCCGGGCGGCGGCGCACCGCGGCGCGGACTGGACCGCGCCGGTGTTCGTGATCTCTGCGGCCGCGGAGATGTCCGACATGCACCCGCAGACCCTGCGCCAGTACGACCGTCTCGGCCTGGTGGTCCCGCAGCGGCAGGGCGGCCGCCAGCGCCGCTACTCGCGCGCGGACGTGGACCGGCTGCGCACCGTGCAGGCACTGTCCCGCGAGGGGGTGTCCCTGGAGGGCATCCGACGGATCGTGGACCTGCAGCGGGAGGTCGAGCAGCTCCAGGACACGGTGGCCGAGCTGGCCGGACAGGTGGACCGCCTGCACCAGGTCTCCCGACTGGCCCGCGTGTTCACGGTGGGCGCCGGCGGCGACGTCTCCGCCCGCTACGGCGACGGCGAGACCCGCTCCCGCGAGCGCCGCACCGGCCGCACCGCCGCGCCTGCCCCCACCACCGGGACGGCCCGTCAGCGTGGCGCCGTGGTGCGCGCACTGCCCACGGGCTTCTCTCGCACCCGCCGGGTACTCACCTGGACCCCGCAGCAGGACTGACCGTGTCCGCGGCCTCCCGCCTTCCCGACGACGGCGCCCTCGCCGGGGGTGTCTTCGTTCCCTCGGCATCGGCGTCGCTGGGGGAGGGCCCCTACTCGCCGCAGCGGCTGCGTGCAGTGCGCGAGCGGCTGCGGGCGGACATGCGGGACCGGGACGGGTTGGACGAGCGTGCCCGCCGCGCCCTGGACGGCGTGGTGCACGCGCTCAAGCCCCAGGGGCTCGACCGTTCGCTTCCGGACCGGGTCCTGCTGGAGTACGACCTGCACGCCGAGGGCGGTCCGGTGGCCGTCGTGGCCGTGGGGGACCCGTTCACCGCCACCCATATCACCTGGATGGTCTCCGGCATGGGGATCCGTCCCGAGACGGCCATGTGGGGCGTCGTGCACGAGGCCGGGCACCTCTGGGCGGCCCAGCGCGAGGCCGGGGCGCCGCGTCCTGCCACGGTTGCCTGGCTCGGCTACCGGTCCCCGAATGCCCTGCTCGCCCTGCTCGACGGTCCAGCCCGGGCCGGGGCCCGCGCCCTGGCCGACCACCTTGTCCGGTGCGGCGACCAGCTGCGGCGCGTGCAGGGCGGCGCGGGGCCGCGCGTCCATCTCGGGCTCGAGGCACACTCCTACGGCACGGCCGTGGCGGCGCTCGCGCTGGAGCTGCTGCAGCGGCGGCGCGCTGCGGGCGAGAACGCTCCGGCCCTCGACGTGCTCGTGCTCTCCGGCGCCGTCGGCCTGCCCCGTCGGCTCGCCCGGGACCCGGGGCTGATGGGGCTGGACACGGACCGGGTCTACCAGGCCACCGCCCCGCAGGACCTGCTGGCCGGGCTCGGCCGCCTGGCCGGCCGGCGTCTGCCGTGGGAGGGAGTGCGCACCCTGCCGGTGGCGCCGGACGCGGACGGCGGGTCGCTCGCCGGCGCGGCCGTCGCGGGACACGACACCTCGCGCTGGACCCCGGCGGACGGGGAGGACGCACCGCGGGGCTACCGGGACCCCGGGGGCATCACCCTGGCGGCCACCGCACAGGTCACTTCGGGGCTGCCGCTGCGGGCTCAGCGGCGCACGTAGGTCAGGTCGAAGACGAGGCGGCCGGCCCTGAGGGCCTTGTCCTCGAACTGTGTCAGCGGGCGGCCCGCGTACCGCGGCGCCCAGCCTCCCACGCGGTCCACCGGGTCCGCTGACTCGGACGCGGCCACGGCCTCTCCCAGTCCGGCACGGGCCGGACGCTGCCCGCGCTCCGCCTCGTCCCAGCCGGATGGCAGCGGCTGCGCGCCGACCTCGAGCTCACGGCCTTCGCGACGCACGCGCGTAAGCGGGGAGTCCTCGCCCGCCCGTTCGCCAGCGTGCGGGTTCTCGAAGTCCGCGGCGGCGTCCATGACCTTGCGCATGTGCACGGCGTAGCTGGACCAGTCCGTGGCCAGGCGCAGCACGCCGCCGGGGCGCAGGACGCGTGCCACCCGCTCGGCCAGGGCGGCGGAGACCAGGCGGCGCTTGTGGTGCCGGGACTTGTGCCAGGGGTCCGGGAAGAAGATCCAGACCTCGTCCACGGAGCCGGCGGCCATGGTGTGGTCCAGCAGCTCGGGGGCGTTCGCCTCCACGGCGCGCACGTTGGTCAGTCCGTCCCGTTCGACCAGGGCCATCAGGCCGGCCAGGCCCGGGATGTAGACCTCCACGGACAGCACGTTCCAGTCCGGCCGGTCCTTCGCCCCCTGGGCGGTGGACTCGCCCTGACCGGAGCCGATGTCCACGAGCAGGGGTGCGGACCGGCCGAACTGGGCGTCCCAGTCCACGTCCGCGTCACGCGCCACGGACGTGCCGGCGCGGAAACGGGGGACCTCCACGAGGACCTGCTCCGCCATGCGCTCCCACACCGCCTGACGGGAGCGGTTGAGCCGGGAGCCGCGGCGCACGAAGGACACCGGTTCGCGGCGGATCAGCTCGGGGTCCTTGTCCCGGTTGTGGTCGTGCGCGTGGGCGCGCTCCTCGGCGGGCACGGGGTTCTGCTCGGTCATGCCCACGATTCTCCCCGCAGCGGGCACCGCGCCGCCAACTGGGCATGAGGCGGGGCCGGCCGCGCCCGCGTGTCCGGACCGCCGGCGGCCGCCGGGGCGGGCGCGCAGCCCAGGAGGTCGGTCAGGGGCGCATGCCGCGATGGACGAGGGTGCCCGGGGCGACGCCGCCGGTGATCTGGTCCACGGTGACGAAGTGATAGCCGCGGGCCTTGAGGGTCCTGATGATCTCCGGGACCGCGTCCACCGAGGTCGGGTGCACGTCGTGCAGCAGCAGGATCGCGCCGGGAGCGGCCGCGGAGGTCACGCGCTGCACGACGGTCGGGGTGTGCCGGAGCTGCCAGTCCTGCGGGTCCACGTTCCAGTTCACCGCGCCGTGGCCCAGCGAGCCCAGGACCTGCAGGACCGTGGTGTTGTACGACCCGTAGGGCGGGCGGACGGTGGACGGAGTGACACCCTGGGCGCGCAGGAGTGCGTCGGTGGTGGCGATCTGGCGGCGCACCTCGTCGGCGGAGACGGCGGTCAGCTGCGGGTGGTCGTAGGTGTGGTTGCCGATCTGGTGTCCGGCCGCCTTCATCCGCCGGATGACGTCCGGCCGCTTCTCGACCTGACGTCCCACCGTGTAGAACGTGGCCGGCACCTCGTGGGCCGCCAGGATGTCCAGCAGGCGGGAGGTGTGCTCACCGGGTCCGTCGTCGAAGGTCAGGGCCACACAGGGGACGGCGGAGCAGTCCACGGGGCCGGGCGACGGAGTCAGGGTGGGAGTCGGTGTGGGGGTGGGTGTCGGAGTCGGGGTGGGTGTCGGTGTGGGGCGCGGGGTCCAGGACGGAGTCGGGGTGGGCCGCGGGGGTGTCGACGAGGAGGGTGCCGACGTCGATGGTGCCGACGAGGACGGTGCCGGGGTGGTGGCCGTGGGGGCCGGTGTGGGCGCCGCAGTCCGGCTCGGACGCGGCGAGCCCGGCGGCGTCGGGGCGGTCCACGGTGCGCTCGACGGGGCGGCGGACGCGGACGGCGACGGTGCCGCGGTCCCCGACGGTGACGGGGTGGCAGGGGCCGACGGCGACCAGGAGGGAGAAGGCGAGGGGGCCGGCGTCGTGGGATCGGCCGTGTCGGAGGGGACCCCGGTCGGTGACGGAGTCGCCGAGTCCGAGGGCGTGGCCTGCCGGGACGAGGCGGGTGCGGTGGAGCTGGGAGCGACCGTCGCGGAGCTGCTCGAGGCGGAGGCGCTGGGGGTGGCGGAGGTGGGGCCCGTCGTCGGGGGTAGGGTGGGCGACGGCGACGAAGAGGTCTGCGCAACCGTGGGTGCGAGGGTGCCGTCCGGCGTCCCGGTCGGGGCCGAGGACTCGGACGGATCGGCGCCGCAGCCGGCGAGCACGAGGACGCCCAGCGCGGCGGAGGCGGCGAGACGGCGGAGTGGGCGGCGGACGGACACGGTGACCTCACCTGGAAGCACGAGGAGCGGCCCTTCACCAGGGTCGCAGGACGGCGTGGGGTCCCGCACCACACGGTCCTGCGTCACGGCCGAGGCACAGGCGGAACATCCCAGGTTGACAGCTTACTGTGGGCGACGGCGCGGGCCTGACGTCAGCAGCGTCCCAGGTCAGATCGATGCATCATCGTGACCTCGCCGCTCCGGGGCAGCCGGGGGCGGCCACGGCCGAATGCTCGCCGTCCCGCGGGTCAGGCGACGGCAGGGGTCAGGCGGCTGCGGGGTCAGGCCTCCAGGGTGCCCGACGGGGACGGCACGGGCGACTCCACGACCCCGGTGGACGAGGGGCCCGGGGACGGCTCGGGGGCCGCCGAGGTCGGGGACTCCGAGGGCTCCGGCGAGTCTGAGGGTTCCGGGGAGTCGGTGGGCTCAGGGGAGTCGGTGGGCTCAGGAGGGTCCGACGGCTCCGGCGTGTCGGACGGCGGGGTGCTCGGAAACGGGGACTCCGAGGGAGGGGACGACGGGGACGGGCTCGGTGAGTCCGACGGCTCCGGCGACTCCGACTCCGTGGGGCTCGGCGACGGGGACCCGGACGGGGACGGGCCGCGCGTCGGGGACCCGGACGGGGACGGGCCGCGCGTCGGCGACTCGGAGCGCGAGGGCTCGGCCGAGGATTCCGACGGGCGCGGCGACGCCCCCGGGGAACGGGACGGCCGTTCCGTGGACTCCGTCGGGCCGGACGTCGCCGACTCCGAGCGGGACGGGTCCGAGGACGAGGACGGGGCCTGGCCCGTCGACGGTGCCCGCGAGGTCTCGGACGAGGGGGAGGTCTCGGAGCCTCGGAAGTTCTCCGGTGCGGACGAGGAGGGCTGCTGGGGCGCGCCGGGCCCGGACGAGGATGCGCCCTGGATCTGCAGCGGCTCGGGGTTCTGCGCGGCCTCCTGGGCACGCCGGCCGGCTTCGGAGAGCCACGGGCCGAGCACGTCGGCGGACACGCGGGCGGTCAGCGCCCCGGCGTCCGCCGGGGCGATGGCGCCCTGATCCACCTCCAGGAGGAGGCTGCCGTCCTCGAGGAACACGATGCCGTCCCAGAGCCGCCGGTTCTCCACGGCCTCCGGGTCCCGAACCGCGGCGTCGAGCCGGTCCGCGTTGACGTCCGGGTCCTCGGCGAGGCGGGAGGCGAGCTCATGCCGCAGGGCGTTCCAGCCGCTCTCGC
The DNA here is from genome assembly GCA_047414615.1 of Micrococcus luteus. Lineage (GTDB taxonomy): Bacteria > Actinomycetota > Actinomycetes > Actinomycetales > Micrococcaceae > Micrococcus > Micrococcus luteus_B. The sequence continues at coordinate 1,684,993 of CP179711.1, read as the reverse complement.
TGAACAGGTCCTTCGGGCCCAGCACACGACGGTTCGCGGCGTCGTACCAGACCACGCGCGAGGCGGCGATGTCCTCCTCCGCGCGCTTCTGCGTGGACACGATCCGGGTGGCAGCGATCGACGGGCCCACCACCGTCAGCAGGGGCTGCACGTCCAGGCGGAGGTCCTCGTCCGAGGCGTCACGGACGAAGGCGTCCACTCGGGACTGCACCTCGTCCTCCAGCGCGCGGGTCCAGGAGTCGGCGTGCGGAACGGCGAACCAGGCGCCGTCATAGTCCGGGTCCGTGCCGCTGATCGCACGCAGCGAGGCGCCCGGCAGCATCCCCAGGTCGTGCATCGGTACGTCCATGGTGAAGGGGGCCATGTCCATCGGCGGCAGGGACGTCGCCTGCGAGGCGGACGAGGTCGGCGACGGGGGCGCCTCGCCGTCCGCTTCGTCCTTGGGCCCGCAGGCCGTCAGCGCCAGCACCGCGACGGCGGCGGCGGACAGCAGGGCGCGGGGACGGTGACGAGAGGTCGGAGCGGCGGGGGCGGACATGGGGGTCACTTTCGCGGGTCGTGGGAGGAGAGCAGGGAGTCGATGTGGGCGGCGGCCTCGTCCGCCGTGCGCGGACGGAAGTCCGGGTCCTTGGCGCGGCGGTGGTTGCGGCGCAGACGGAGGACCACCCAGGCCACCACGGCCACGGCCACGAGGGCCACCACCACGTTGGAGAACAGGTCCGCATAGTCCGAGACCAGGTGGAAGTTCGCGCCGAGCAGGTAGCCGCCGTAGACGAGTACCGCGTTCCACACGGCCGAGCCGAGGGTGGTGTGGAGCAGGAACAGGCCCAGATGCATGCCCTCGATGCCGGCCGGGATGGAGATCAGGGACCGGAACACCGGGATCAGGCGGCCGAGCAGGACGCTCCAGGTGCCGTAGCGGGCGAACCAGCGCTCGGTCGCCTCGACGTCGTCGATGTCCACCAGCGGGAGGCGGTCGGCGATCCGGTACATGCGGCGCCGGCCGAGGGCGGCTCCCACGCCGTACAGGGCCAGTGCACCCACCACGGACCCCACCGTGGCCCAGACCGTGGCCGAGAGTGGTGTGAAGGCGCCGCCGGCGGCGGTGAACCCGGCCAGCGGCAGGATGAGTTCGGACGGGATGGGCGGAAACAGGTTCTCCGCGAAGACGGCGAGGGCCACGCCGATGGGTCCGACGGCCTCCATGATCGCGACGACCGCATTGCCGAGCCAGCCGTAGTCCGCTGCAGCGGCGGCGGTCAACACGGGGAAGGCGTCAAAGGTGCGGAGCATGCCCGCCATTCTCTCGCACGCGCGTGTGCGTGCACAGACCGGGACGATGAGTGATTGCTCACCTCCGCGCGGCCGCGGGTGCCGGAACCGACTCGTCCGAGACGCCGTGTGCCGCATCCGTGCGCCGTGTTCGGTAGTGTGGGTTGCTGTAGACCCTGACGACTACAGACGTCCTCTCGCGCACCTGAGCGTGCCGCGGGCATGACTGGAAGGAAGCGATCCATGAGCATCGTCCAGATTCCCCTGCGCCTCACCTCCGGCGCGTTCATCCTCAACTTGGGCATCAACAAGCTGAAGCTCTCTGACGAGCAGGCCGCCGGCCTCCAGCAGATGGCCGTCAAGGGCGTGCCGCAGCTGTCCAAGCTGACCCCGGCCCAGTTCAAGAACTTCCTTGTCGCCGCCGAGATCGGCACCGGCGCGGCGCTGCTGCTGCCGATGGTCCCGGGCTGGGCCGCCGGAGCCGCGCTGACCGCCTTCTCCGGCGGTCTGATGTCCATGTACCTGAACACCCCGGAGATGACCGAGTCTGACGGCGTGCGTCCGTCCCAGGAGGGCACCGCCGTGGCCAAGGACCTGTTCCTGGTCGGGGCCGGCGTGGGCATCATGGCCGACTCGGTCGCCAACCGCTCCGGCAAGCGCAAGAAGGCCGCCAAGAAGCGCGCCGCACGCATCAACGCCGCCAAGGCGGACAAGGTCGACGCCATCAACGCGGCCAAGGCGGACAAGGTCGAGGCCATCTACGCCGCCCGTGACGAGCAGACCTCCGCGCTGCGCGAGGCCCGCGAGGAGCTGAAGAAGCTGCGCAAGGCCGCCTGAGCCTGACGCGCACCACGACGGGGCCCGCACCGGATGATCCGGGGCGGGCCCCGTCGTCTGTGCCGTCCGTCGTCGTCCCTCGGATGCGGAGCCGGCCCCCGCGCCACGGTGCGGGGCCGGCTCGGGCGAGGGGCCGTCGTCGGGCCCGGCCGCCGAACGGATCAGAGGTCGATCTCGGTGGGGTTGAGCACGCGGCGCAGGAAGTCCTGCGTGCGTGTCTGCTGGGGGTCCGTGATGACGTCTGCGGCACGGCCCTCTTCCACCACGACGCCGCCGTCCATGAACACCACGCGGTCTGCGACCTCGCGCGCGAAGCCCATCTCATGGGTCACCACGAGCATGGTCATGCCGTCCTTGGCGAGCCGACGCATGATGGCCAGGACCTCTCCGACCGTCTCGGGGTCCAGGGCGGAGGTGGGCTCGTCGAAGAGCATCAGCTGCGGATCCATGGAGAGGGCGCGGGCGATCGCCACGCGCTGCTGCTGGCCGCCGGAGAGCTGGTCCGGGTAGCGGTCCGCGAGCTCGCCGAGGCCCACGCGCCGCAGCTGCCGGCGGGCGACCTTCTGCGCCTCCCGCTTGCCGCGCTTGAGGACCTTGATCTGGGCGACCGTGCAGTTCTCCATGACGGTCAGGTGCGGGAACAGGTTGAACTGCTGGAACACCATGCCCACGTGGCGGCGCATCGTGTCGATGTCCACGTCCGGGTCCGTCACGGTGAACTCGCCGATCTCCACGGTGCCGCTGTTCGGGGTCTCCAGCAGGTTCACGCAGCGCAGCAGCGTGGACTTGCCCGAGCCCGAGGGGCCGATCAGGCAGACGACCTCGCCGGGGGCGACCTCGAGGTCGATGCCCTTGAGGACGTGGTTGGAGCCGTAGGACTTGTTCAGGTCACGGATGGACACACGGGCGGCGTGCACCTGGCGCAGGGACCCCGTGGTCGGGGGATGCGGGTCCCTGCCCGGGGAGTGCTGGATGTTCTCGGTCATCTCAGGCCTTCTTCCGGGCGGTCGTGGACTCGAAGCGGCGCGCCAGCAGGGACAGCGGCACCGTGATCACCAGGTACAGGACCCCGGCGACCACGATCGGGGTCATGCCGGCGCCGAGCGAGGCGATGCCGTCACGGCCGAACTTCGTCAGGTCGTACTGGAACACGGCGAGGCCGAGCACGTAGACCAGAGACGAGTCCTTGGTCAGGAGAATGACCTCGTTCGTCAGCGGCGGCAGCACGATGCGGAACGCCTGAGGGATGACGATGGTGACCATCGCACGCCACGCGGGCATGCCGAGCGAGCGGGCGGCCTCCATCTGCCCCTTCGGCACGGCCTGCAGGCCAGCGCGCAGGGTCTCCGCGATGTAGGCCGAGGCCACCAGGCCGAGCGCCAGGCAGACGACGAGCGGAATCGGCCAGCTCACACCGAAGGCGAACGGCACGCCGTAGCCGAGGGCGAGGAACACCAGCAGGGCCGGGACGCCGCGGAAGAACTCCACGTAGGCGGTGGCGATCCACCGGTACGGGGGGAACGCGCTCATGCGCATCAACGCGAGCAGCATGCCGCCGAGCAGGCCGATCACAAAGGACGTGACCGTGTAGAAGAGCGTGTTGCCGAGGCCGATGAGGATGATGTCCGGGAACATCGCGCCCACAGCGCCGAAGTTGAAGACGTTCTCGGCCAGGGCGGTCCAGTCGACGAGGAACGCGAGGACCACGATCGCCAGGACGAAGACGCCCGCCTGGATCCCGAGGGAGATGTTCGTGCGGCGGTGCGCCGCACCCGGCTTCGGGGCCGGCGAGTCGGTGCCCCGGGCGCCCTGCGGGGCCGGGGTCTGCTGTGCGGTGCTCACTGGTAGTCCTCCTGGACGTGTCCGAACCACGTGTCCTGCAGCTCGGCGACCTTGCCCTCCGTGCGCAGCTCCTGAAGGGAGCGGTCCACGGCGGAGAGCAGCTGCGCCTTCTCGGCACTGACCGCCATGCCGAGCTGCTCACCGGTGGGCAGCTCCTCGACGATCTCGAACCGGTCGTCGTCCTTCAGCTCGTAAAGCAGCACCGACTGGTTGCCCAGGGTGGCGTCCACGCTGCCGGCCTTCAGGGCCTGCACCTGCATGCCCCCGTCCTCGTACTGGACCACGTTCAGTCCCTGTTCCCTGGCATATTCATCGCCGGTGGTGGCCGCCTGCACGCCCACGCGGGCGTCGCCGAGGCCGTCCACACCGTCGAACGCCTTGTCTTTGCGGGCCACGAGCACGAGGTCGTCGTCCAGATACGGGCTCGTGAACGCCATGACGCGCTGACGGGCCTCGGTGATGGAGATCGACGAGGCGTTGAGGTCGCAGCCCGTCAGCGAGGCGCCGGACTCGATGGCCTCGAAGGAGGAGTCGATGATGGTGACCTCAAGCTCGAGCTTCTCGGCGACCGCCTCGACGAGCTCAATGTCGTAGCCGGTGATCTTGCCGTCCTGTTCGAACTCGAACGGCGGGTAGGGGATGTCCGAGCACACCGTGAGGGTGCCCGGCTCCACGAGTCGGTAGGAGGAGGAGAGGTGCTCGTCGGAGCCGACCGCCTGCGAGGAGGAGGTGCCGCCGATGACGGCGCAGCCCGAGAGGGCGAGAGCGCCGGTGCCGGCCGCGGCGAGGGCGACGGCACGAGGATGCGTGCGTGACATGGGACTGCCTTCGTTCGGCGGGGCGTGCGCCCGTCGGTCGTGTGGTCAGGGCCTTGCGCCGGTCTCCCGGTTCTGGGAGGGCGTGCCCCCTTGATCGCCGCACTATAGATGTAGTCTGCGTCACATTTCTCGAATGATCGGACAGGGCGGGGTCGGGCGCGGGCACCGAGGGGAACAGCTGCCGGGTGGCGCGCTCGGTGGCACCGCGGCGTGAACGGTCGGACGCGGCGGTGACCACTCCGTACGCGGCGTCGACGTCCGCGTCCTGCGGCTGGGCGAGGACGGCACGGATGGGCTCCGGGTTGCTGAGGAGGGCGAACACGTCCGCGGGATCTGCGGGAAGGAGCCATTCTGTGCCGAGGACGACGGTGCTGCGGGCACCGTGGCCTGACGGCGCCCGCGCGTGAGGCGGCCGCGCCTTGAGTCACGGAGGGAAACCCTCCAGGGTGGTGTGGGACAGTTCACACCCACCTGGGAGGGAACCCATGAAGCCTGTCGTCGCCGCCCGCATGATCGGCGCTGTCGTCGCCGCCGCCCTGACCCTGACGGCCTGCGCCGGGGAAGGGGGCGAGCCGGAGCAGGAGACCGCGACGACGGCCGCTTCCTCGGACGGCGGCTCGCCGGAGGAGTCGGCCGGCTCGGATGAGCCCTCGCCGTCGTCGTCGGAAGAGGAGGAGACGGCGGACGACGCGCCCGAGTCGGCGGAGGAGAGCGGGCCCGATGAGGATGCGGGCGCGGACGAGGAGGCGGAGGCTACGGCGTCCGCGGGCGCGGACGAGGCCGGCTCCGGAGGTGACGGGGACTCGGAAGACGCGTCCGCCGACGCGGACGCCTCCGTGGGCGCGGCGGGATCGGACATGCGCTCCCGTCTGGAGGAGCTGGCGCCGCTGGTGCCCCTGGCGGAGGACATGCCCGGCACCGCCCTGGTCGGCGAGGACCGGCGCGCCGCCGCGAACGCGGCCTTCGAGATGAACCTCTCCGTCACCGGCGTGGAGACGCCGGGGGAGTGCGGGCGGCTGATCCGTGAGATCGACGAGTTTGTCCGCCCCGGCTCGGCGGCCGGCTTCTCCCAGTACGAGGTGGATCAGACCAGCGCGGAGGTGATCGGCCAGGCCGAGGCCTTCTCCTCGGTGGTGATCACGCCCGAGGAGGAGGACATCATGGGTCTGTTCGGGGACCTGCCGCAGACCTGCGGGGATCTGTCCCAGGGGGCCGTCACCGCCCGGTTCGAGCCGGTCGAGGGGGTGGAGGACGCCGCGCGCCTCGTCATGGAGGCGCAGGACGAGCGCATCGACGTGGTCATGGGCGGCGCCTCGGACGGTGACGAGCACGTCTACGCGGGGTTCGTGAACATCGAGCCGGACCTGGCTGATGAGATGATGCGTGCCCAGGTCGAGGCCTTCGAGGACCGCGACGGCTGACCCGACGCGGCCCTCGGCATCGGCCGCACACCGAGGAGGACGCCCATGACCACCGCAGCATCACGCGCCGCCGGCCCCTGTGGGCCGCTGTGTGCCCACCGGGCACGGCGGAGCCTGGGAGCCGTGCTGAGCGCGGCCGCTCTCATGGGGGCCGCCGCCTGCGGTGCAGAGGAGGGTCCAGGAGTGTCCGTGCCCTCGGCCTTCCCGGCTGAGGTCTCGGCCGACGCGCGCGCCGCGCCGTCCCCGCGATCCTCCGCCGGGTCCGGGAGCGGGGGTCTCTCGGAGGCGACGACGTCGGGTCCCGCCTCCGCCACCGCGGACGAGTCGGCGTCCTCCTCGGAGGCCTCCGCGCCGGAGGACCCGGACGAGATCGTCGCCTCGGTGCCCGGGAACTTCCGGGGCTCAGACTCTTCCACCCTGGCTCCGGGGGAGGCCGAACGCGTCCTGCCGGGCATGCGCGCCGCCGTGGTCCCGGCGAAGCGGATGCCGGGGAAGGCGGTCACTGCCGAACGCGTCCAGGAGATGCCGGACGTGCCCTTCTCTCAGCCCCTGCCTCTGGAGGGGGTGGAGCCGTCCGGCGGGTGCCGGGAGGTCGTGGAGCGCATCGACGCCGCGACCGTGCCGCACACGGTCCTGCTGCACACCGGCTACGAGGTGGACCCGGGGGCGGCGACAGTGCTCGGCCCCGAGGCCTCGGTCGGTTCGTTCCTGGTGTACACGCCGTCCACCGAGGACCTCGTGGGGGCCTATGGCGCGCTGCCGGAGGCGTGCGGGACCCTCGAAGGCGAGGACGGCACCACCGTGGAGTTCTCCGCCGTCGAGGGCGTCCCGGGGGCGGTGCTCGTCAGCTCCTCGGGTCCCCGTGGAGACTCGGTGGTGACCCTCGGCGGGGCCTCGGCGGGGCATCGGCACCTGTCCGCCGCCTTCGTGCAGGTGGAGCCGGCCGCCGCCGGGGAGATGCTGCGGGCGCAGGTGCAGGCGTTCCGTGCGGCGGGGTGAGGCGCATGGCCGGACGGCTCTTCGCACCTGCGCCCTGTCCCGGTCCGGCACGTCGAAACTAGGCTGGTCACAGGAAACCTGATCCCGTTGGCGGAAGGCGGAGACGAACCAGCATGGCGAAGAAAAAGGCGGCGAAGAAGAAGACGGCGCCCAAGAAGAAGGTGGCGCCGAAGAAAGTCGGCCGCACGTCCGCCCCCGCGAAGGCGGCCGGGAAGGCTGAGTCGAAGAAGGCCGAGGCCGCGTCGACGGCGTCGTCCGAGGAGGTCCGCGAGGATGCGTTCGCGCAGGTCGCTGACCCCGCGATGACCGGGGTGGTGGACGCGGATGTCACCTCGTTCCACGCCGGCGACGTTCTCGCCGCCGGCGCCGACGGCCACGACGATGCGGCGATCGCGCTCGAGGCCGAGGTGACCTTCGTCCTGGACGCGGAGGCGGATCTGCCGGACCTGTCCGCCGTGTTCGCCCAGGGCGAGGTGCGTGAGCAGTCCTTGCGGGCCGTCTACCTGGACACCACCGACCTGCTCCTGCTGCGCAACCGTGTGACCCTGCGTCGGCGCGAGGGCGGCACGGACGACGGCTGGCACCTCAAGCTGCCCGCCGGTGCCGATCGACTCGAGGTCCGTCCGGACCTCGGTACCGGAGCAGGCCGCTGGGCGGTCCCTGCGACGCATCTGGACGCGCTCGCCGAGCAGCTCGGGGGCGACTGGGAGTCCCTGCCGGAGGCCGAGCGGGGCCTGATGCCCGTGGCCGTGCTCCGCACCCAGCGCACCGAGGTGGACCTGCTGGACGCGCAGGGCGCCGTCGTCGCGACCCTGTGCGACGACCGGGTGGAGGCCTCTCCGTCCGGCCGCGCCTGGCGTGAACTCGAGGTCGAGCTGATGCCGGGCGCCGCCCCAGAGCTGCTGGACCTGACCGTGATGCACCTGGCCGCCCAGGGGGTGGAGCCCTCGGAGTCCCCGTCCAAGCTCGGCCGCGCGCTGGAGAAGTCCCTCAAGCGCCAGGAGACGGGCAAGGGCCCGAAGAAGAAGGACCCGGCCGGTGTTCTCGTGATGGCCTACGTGGCCGAGCAGGCCGCGGTCATCCGCGCCCGCGAGGCCGGGGTGGCCGCCGACGCACCCGAGGCCGTGCACAAGTCCCGGGTGGCGATCCGCAGGCTGCGCAGCACGCTGCGCACCTTCGGCGCGCTCTTCGAGGCCGAGCAGGCGGACGCGCTGCGCCAGGAGCTGGGCTGGTATGCCCGCCGCCTGGGTGCCCCGCGTGACGCCGAGGTCGTCTCCGCACGGATCCTCGCGGATCTGGACGATGTGCCGCGTGCGGACTACGACGGTCCGGTGAAGACCCGCGCCGCCGAAGAGCTGGAACGCCGCCATGCCGAGGCCCACGCCCAGCTGGTCAAGGCCCAGGGCTCCCCGCGCTACGGGCGCCTGATGGACACGCTCACGGAGTTCGTCGCCGCCCCGCCGCTGGCCGGGCAGCACGGACGCAAGGGCAAGAAGGTCCTCCCGCAGATGATCGCGGATGCCGTGGCGGTCGCCGCGGAGACCGCCGCCGCGGCCCGTGCCGCAGCGACCGCTCCGGAACGACTGGCACTGCTGCATGAGACCCGCAAGCAGGCCAAGGCCGTGCGCTACGCGTTCGAGGCGATGGTCCCGGCCTTCGGCGAGACGGCAGCGGCCCGTGCGGCCGAGTGGGAACAGGTGACCGAGGCCCTCGGCGCCGTCCAGGACCTCGAGACCGTGCTGCCGGCGCTGCGCCGCGTACGCGATGCCGCCGTCGACGCCGGGGAGTCCTCCTACACCTACGGCTGGCTGGCCGGCCGGCTGGGGCAGGCGCAGGCCACGGCCGAGGCGCAGGCGATGCCGGCCCTCGACGCCGCGCTGCGCCACGCACAGGTCAAGCCGAAGGACCTGCTGGACGACTGATCCCGGCTTGGCCCGGCGCCTCGTGCCCCGGTGCGTCCGGGTCCGGGATCTCGTCCGGGTCCTGCGGGTCCAGGACCGTGTGGAACGGGCGGCCGGTGGAGAGGTCGCTCGCGGTCCTGTCCCTGGCCGGCTCGACCGCGAACAGCGTCCCGGACTCCGCGAGCAGGCGTGTCCGGGGCACCGTGAGCGGTTCGCCGGTGCGGGAGGCCCTGGAGACGAGGCGACCGACCCGGTGGTGGCGCTGCTCCATCCGTTCCAGGTCCTCGAGCACGGCCGTGTGGCGGCTGGCGAGCTGGATCTCCTCGGCAGCCTCCAGCCCCACTGCGAGCTGGCGGGCCCGCAGCAGCTCTGCGTCGAAGGCGGCCCCGGCCAGGATCACGATCACCGTCACCCATCCGAGCATGAGCACCCCGAGTGCAGAAGTGATCCAGCCGACCAGCTGCGTCCCGGAGAGGTTGTCCGCCACCCATCCGAGCAGGGCGGCGGCGCCGAACAGCAGGAGCACGGTGACCACGGCGCCGGGGGAGAAGGCGCGGTAGCGGGGCTGCCGGACGTTGGGGCCCAGCTGGTAGGCGGCCGAGACCACGATCATGATGATCGCGAGGATGACCGGCCACTTCGCGAGGTTCCAGAGGTCCACGGCCTCCTGCGTCAGGCCGACCGTGCGGCCGATGCGCGCCGAGAGGTCGCCGCCCAGCACCACGAGCAGGAGGACGACGACCGCGCCCACCGTGAGCGCGAGGGTCTCCAGGAACACGGCGAAGCGGAAGGCCGGGAAGCGGCGCCCCTCACGGGTGTCGTGAATGTGGTGCATCGCGCGGTGGAACGCGCCGACTGCGCCGGAGGCGGAGAAGAGGGCGCCGAGGGCTCCGAGCACCACGGTGAGGGTGCCGGTCGCCTGGCCGCCGAGTGCCAGGATCGTGGACTGGACGGCCGCGGGAGACAGGGCCGGCCAGATCTCGCTGATCAGACCGGCGGCGGTGGAGACGGTCTCCTCCTGGAGGCCCAGCAGGGACACGGTGGACACGAGGGCCACGGTGGTGGGCAGCAGGGCGAGGACCGCGAAGAACGTCATGGCGGCGGCCACGTCCCACACCTGGACCTCCAGCAGCTTGTAGCCGGTGCGGCGCAGCACGTAGAGCAGGCTGACCCGTGGGCGCTCATAGGTGCGGCGTGGGCGGGTGCGTCGGCGTCGGCGCTCGCTCTCGGTCATGGTGTCCACGGTAGTGCCAGGTCCGGCCTGGACTGGCACTCTGGACGCATGGAGACGCCGACCATGACCGCCCACCGCGGCGACCTTGCCGCTGAGGCCGCGGACGTGCTCGTGAACGCCGCCAACTCGACCCTGCTCGGAGGCGGGGGCGTGGACGGTGCCCTGCATGCCGCCGGCCCGGCGCTGCTGGCCGCCTGAGCCGGCCCCGCGGCGAGGCGCGCCGAACGGCGGAGGCGGGCGGCCGTCGTCGGGATTGCACAGCCCGTCCCGGCGCGCCGTCCGTGCCCGGCGAGGGACCGCCGTCGGGACCTTCCGACGGCCCGGAATAGAACCGCAGCCCCCAGAGTTGAGCTAGTCAGACTCAAGTTTCACGGTCACCCTGAGGAGGCCACCCATGAACCAGAACCCGCAGTTCACCACCAAGAGCCAGGAGGCGCTCTCGGCCGCGGCCATGAACGCCTCCACGGCGAACAACCCGACCATCGAGCCGGCACACCTGCTCAAGGCGCTCATGGACCAGCGCGACTCCGTGGCCGTCGGCGTGCTCAAGGCCGCCGGCGTGGACCCGGACGTGGTGTCCTCCGCCGCGTCCTCGGCCATCTATGCGCTGCCCAAGGTCTCCGGCTCGGCCGTCGCCGAGGCGAAGCTCTCCCCGGCCTCCGGCAACGTCGTGCGCGCCGCCCAGCAGCAGGCCGCCGGATTCGGGGACACCTACGTCTCCACCGAGCATCTGCTCCTCGGCCTGGCCGCGGACACCGGCGAGGCAGGCACCGCCCTGCGCAACGCCGGCGCCACCGTGGAGGCCCTGCGCGCCGCCTTCGGGCAGGTGCGCGGCGACTCCAAGGTGACCACCCCAGACCCGGAGGCCACCTTCCAGTCCCTGGAGAAGTTCGGCACGGACCTGACCGCAGTGGCCCGCTCCGGCAAGCTGGATCCGGTCATCGGCCGCGACGCGGAGATCCGCCGCGTGGTGCAGGTCCTCTCCCGCCGCACCAAGAACAACCCGGTGCTCATCGGCGAGCCCGGCGTCGGCAAGACCGCCGTGGTGGAGGGCCTGGCCCAGCGCATGGTGGCCGGCGACGTCCCGGAGTCCCTGCGCGGCAAGACCCTGATCTCCCTGGACCTGGGCGCCATGGTCGCCGGCGCGAAGTACCGCGGCGAGTTCGAGGAGCGCCTGAAGGCGGTGCTCGAGGAGATCAAGGCCTCGGACGGGCAGATCGTCACCTTCATCGACGAGATCCACACCGTGGTCGGCGCCGGTGCCTCCGAGGGCGCCATGGATGCGGGCAACATGCTCAAGCCCATGCTGGCCCGCGGCGAGCTGCGCCTGATCGGCGCCACCACCCTGGACGAGTACCGCGAGAACATCGAGAAGGACCCCGCCCTGGAGCGCCGCTTCCAGCAGGTCTACGTGGGCGAGCCCTCCGTGGACGACACCATCGCGATCCTCCGCGGCCTGAAGGAGCGCTACGAGGCGCACCACAAGGTGGAGATCGCGGACTCGGCCCTCGTGGCCGCCGCCGCCCTGTCCGACCGGTACATCACCGGCCGTCAGCTGCCGGACAAGGCCATCGACCTCGTGGACGAGGCCGCCTCGCGCCTGCGCATGGAGATCGACTCCGCCCCGGAGGAGATCGACGTGCTACGCCGCCAGGTGGACCGCATCACCATGGAGGAGCTGGCCCTGGAGGGCGAGTCCGACCCGTCCTCCGTGGAGCGCCTGGCGGGCCTGCGCGCCGAGAAGGCGGACAGGGAGGAGGAGCTGCGCGCCCTCACCGCCCGGTGGGAGCAGGAGAAGGCCTCGCTGAACAAGGCCGGTGACCTGCGTGTGCGGATCGACGACCTGCGCTCCCAGGCTGAGAAGGCCCAGCGCGAGGGCGACCTCGCCGAGGCCTCCCGCCTGCTCTACGGCGAGATTCCCGCCCTGGAGAAGGAGTTGGCCGCTGCGGACGAGGCGGAGCAGTCCGTGGACGATGAGCACCTGATGGTCTCCGAGAACGTCACGGCGGACGACATCGCGGAGGTCATCTCCGCGTGGACCGGCATCCCGGCCGGCCGCATGATGGCCTCCGAGTCCGAGAAGCTGCTCACCATGGAGGACCACCTCGGTCAGCGCCTGATCGGACAGCGGGACGCCGTGGCCGCGGTGTCGGATGCGGTGCGCCGTGCCCGTGCCGGCGTGTCCGACCCGGACCGTCCGACCGGCTCGTTCCTGTTCCTGGGCCCCACGGGTGTGGGCAAGACCGAGCTGGCGAAGTCCCTGGCGGACTTCCTGTTCGACGACGACCGCGCCATGGTCCGCATCGACATGTCCGAGTACGCGGAGAAGCACGCCGTGTCCCGCCTGGTCGGCGCCCCTCCCGGGTACGTCGGCTATGACGAGGGCGGCCAGCTGACCGAGGCCGTGCGGCGTCGCCCGTACTCGGTGGTGTTGCTGGACGAGGTGGAGAAGGCCCACCCGGAGGTCTTCGACATCCTCCTGCAGGTGCTCGACGACGGCCGCCTCACCGATGGCCAGGGCCGCACCGTGGACTTCCGGAACGTCATCCTCATCCTGACCTCGAACCTGGGCAGCCAGTTCCTGGTGGACCCCTCGCTGTCCGAGGAGGAGAAGCGCGAGTCCGTGATGTCTGTGGTGAGGACGGCCTTCAAGCCGGAGTTCCTGAACCGCCTGGACGAGGTGGTGCAGTTCGACGCGCTGAGCCTGGCGGAGCTGACGAGGATCGTGGATCTGCAGGTCGCGGACATGCAGTCCCGCCTGGCGGAGCGCCGCCTCACCCTGGAGGTGTCCGAGGCGGCCGAGCAGTGGCTGGCCGAGACCGGCTTCGACCCGGCCTACGGCGCCCGCCCGCTGCGCCGCCTGGTGCAGCGCGAGATCGGCGACCGCCTGGCCCGGGGCATCCTGGCCGGCGAGATCGCGGACGGGGACACCGTGTCCGTGGACCGGGTCGATGGAGAGGACGGCCTCACCGTGGCCCGGAAGGGCTGACGCCTCCACGTCGAACCAGAGGAATCGGCCCCTTCAGAGCGATCTGAAGGGGCCGATTCCTCTGGTTCGACGAAGGGGTCCGGATCAGCCGAGGACGCCCGTCTTCGTGAGCGCGAAGGCCAGCAGCGATGCGGTCACCGCGGTGTACAGCAGGATCGAGACGACCTGCCACACCATCACATAGTCCTTCGACGCGCCGAAGGAGACCATGGCCGGGGCGGCGGCGTGGCCCGGGATGAAGACCAGCGGGCCGATCAGGGACAGGCCCGGCACACCCCAGCGCTCGAAGCGCTCGCGCAGCAGCGCGCGGGATGCAGACCCCTGCCTATGCCCCCGGGCGCTGTCGTTCGGGAAACCGTCGCGTCCCGGGACGCTCTCGTTCGGGAGACCGTCGAGTCCGGCCGATCCGCCCGCCATCGCCGGGACCGGCTCGCGGCGGGCCGCCCGGCGGTTGAGCACGGCCCCGCGCACCCCGTGGGCGGTGTACACCAGGATCGCGATCACCAGGATGTTGCCCAGGGCCGCCACCGGGGCCGCCAGCCAGGGGTCGACGCCGGCCAGCATGCCGATGACCGCGGCGCCCTCTCCCTCCACGAACGGGATGAAGGAGACGAGGAAGACGCCCGCGCCCTGCAGCGCCTCCGGCAGTCCCATCACGAACTCGCGTGCGGTGTTCATCAGGTCCATCGTGACCACGTTCCTCTCGAGTGCTGGGGTTCGGGAGACCGTGGGGTTCCCGAGTCCTTCCGCTCGGGAGACCGTCCGGTCCCCGAAGCGATGACTCCAGCCTTCTGTCCCGTGCCCCTGCCCAGAAGTACCGTTGCGTCACCGTCGTCCCGGCAGTTCCGCACGGGGGACCATGACTGTTGTCACGCCCGTAGGGTGAGGGCATGAGCTTCGAGGGGAACCATCCCGACGGCCGCGCGGCGCCGCCTGCCGCCTCACCGGCTCCGGGCCATCGCCCAACCGGTGCGGTGCCGACCGCCGCCGGCCCGTTCTCTTCAGACCTCGTCGGGGCCTGGTGGTACACGTGGACCGGCTTCATCCTGTGCGTGCTGGTGGTGGCCGGCTTCGCCGGCCTCGGACCGCTGCAGCTGCTGACGGCGCACCTGGAGCACGGCCACTCCGCCCAGGCGGCGGTGCTCGGGGCGATGCTGCTGCTCCAGGCCTTCGCCATGACCGGGCAGATCCGGGTTGCCCGCCTCTTGCGCGAGCCACCGCCGGATCCGGCGGATCCACCGCTGCCGGGACGTGCGGACCTGCTCTGGCTGTTCGCCCCCACCGTCCCGCTGGCACTCGCCGCCGCCGTTCTCCCCCTGTTCGGACTGCACCGGCTGGGCACGTGGTGGGCGCTCTCCGTGTGGCTCTCTGCACTGGTGCTCTCCCAGCTGCTGCCGGCGCCGCGCGGCCGCCGGGTCCTGCTGCTCGGCGGGGTCGTCACGCTGGGCCTCGGCGCCGCGGCGATCCTCCAGGACCCGTACGGCCCTGAGGACACCGGTCCGGGCTTCCTCCTCTGGGTGGCGCTGACGGCGGGCATGATCATCCCGACCGTGTGGTTCTGGCGCCTGATGCAGCGTCTGGACCACGCCCGCGGTCAGGCGGCAGAACTGGCCGTGACCCGGGAGCGGCTGCGCTTCGCCGCCGACCTGCACGACGTCCAGGGCCACCACCTCCAGGTCATCGCACTCAAGGCGGAGCTGGCCGAGCGCCTGCTGGTCAAGGGGCGCGCCGAGGACGCTGTGGATCAGGTGCACGAAATCCGGGAGCAGGCCCGCGAGGCCCTGTCCGAGACCCGGGCCCTCGTGCGTGACCTCCGAGAGGTGTCCGCCGAACGCGAGCTGGCCAACGCCCGGGACGTGCTCACGGCCGCTGGCACCGCCGCCGAGGTCCACGTGGATCCGGACCTCGGTCCGCTCGGGCCGACCGCCGGCCGACTGGTCGGCCTGGCCGCCCGCGAAGCCACCACAAACATCCTGCGCCACGCCGCCGCCACCCAGGCCAGTCTCGAGCTCACCGGCGCCGGGCCGACCGCCGTCCGCCTCGTCGTGCGCAACGACGGCGCACCGTCCCCGGACACCGCCGCTGCCGGCACCTCCGACGCCGCCCCCATGGCCGAGTCGAGCCGACCCGACCCGGGGGAGCGGCCGCCGTCGGGAAGCACGGCCGGAGGCCGCCGCGGCGGCACCGGGCTGACGGCCCTGGCCGAACGCACCGAGGCCGCCGGCGGCACCCTCGCCGCCGGCACGGAGGGCGAGACGTTCACCCTCACCCTCACCGTTCCCCGCTCCGCCGAGGAGGAGACCGCATGACAGCCCCGATCCGTGTGCTCGTCGCCGACGACGAGGTCCTCATCCGCGGCGCCGTGGAGGCGTTGCTGACCCTCGAGGACGACCTCGAGGTGCTGCCCGGCGTCTCGGACGGCACCGCAGCCGTGGCCGCGGCCCGCCAGCTGCGTCCGGACGTCTGCCTGCTGGACCTCGAGATGCCGGGGCTGGACGGTGTGGAGGCGGCGCAGCAGATCCTGCGCTCGGTGCCCACCAAGGTGGTGATCTTCACCCGGCACGCCCGTCCCGGGGTCCTGCGTCGTGCGCTGGCGGAGAAGGTGGCCGGGTTCGTGCCGAAGTCCACGCCCGCCGAGGAGCTCGCCGACGTGCTGCGCCAGGTGGCCGCCGGCAAGCGCTATGTGGACCCGGAGATCGCGGCTACGGCGCTGGCCGGGGAGCAGTCGCCTCTGACCGAGCGTGAGCTGGACGTGCTGCGCGTGGGCCGGGCGGCGCACCGGGTGGAGGAGATCGCGCAGGCCCTGCACCTGGCGCCGGGGACGGTGCGGAACCACCTGTCCAACGCCATGGCCAAGCTCGGCGTCCGCACCCGGCAGGAGGCAGCCCAGCGGGCCTGGGAGGAGGGCTGGATCTGAGTCCTGCGGCGGGAACGCATCGAGCCAGAGGATGTGGTCGTTTCGGCGCCGCGTGAAGTGGCCGATCTCTCTGGTTCGGCGCAGGGGGTAGAAACGGTGGAGGACGACGACGGCCCCGCACCTTGCGGAGGGAATGCGCGGCGCCTCTCGCGCCCGTCCGCCCACGGCTGACGGGCCACACCAGGGGGGCGTTCCTGATACCCTGGTCCGCACGAACCATTTTGACCAGTGAGAACCTCGGCGGGCCCCTGTAGTGCCATCAGTCCCGAGGGCAGAGAGATGCGAAGGGGGTCACGCTCATGGGGCGCGGCCGTCAGAAGGCGAAGGCCACGAAGCAGGCGCGAGAGATGAAGTACTTCTCGCCCGGGACAGACCTCTCCGCACTGGAGCGAGAGCTTGCCGGCAAGCGGCAGCACGCTGACACGGATGAGATGGAGTACGAGGACCCGTACGCGGACCTCTACGCAGACGAGGATGACGAGGACAGCGACGACGCTCGCTGATGTCCGCCGCGCATCCCGCACTCGACGGGCACCGGGCCGCACTGCGCTCGATCGCCCGCGTGGTCGATGAGACCGCACCGCTGCAAGATCCCGGGGAGGCCTCCCGGGGTCTTCTGGCGTTGGTGCGCAGCCATCGCCCGCTGATCATCACCGGCGCTGGCGTCTCCACGGACTCGGGGATCCCGGACTACCGCGGACCCGCCGGGTCCCTGCGCCGCCACCGCCCGATGACCTACCAGGAGTTCTCCGGCGACCCCGAGGCCCGCCATCGGTACTGGGCGCGCTCCTACGTGGGCTGGCGGCAGATGGACGGGGCGCGCCCGAACGTCGCGCACCGGATCCTGGCGGAGTGGACCGCCCGCGGGCTGACCGCCGGCATCGTCACCCAGAACGTGGACGGGTTGCATGCCGCCGCCGGCGCCGAGGTCGGGCTGCCGGGGGAGAGGCTGATCTGCCTGCACGGCGATCTCGCCCGGGTGGTGTGCCTGGCCTGCGGCGCGCTGGAGGACCGACGCGAGACGGACGCCCGCCTGGAGGAAGCCAACCCCGGCTACTTGGAGGCCGTGGCCGTGGACCCGGACGCCGTGAACCCGGACGGCGACGTCACCCTGGACGAGCAGTGGGTGCGCCGGTTCCGTATGGTCGGCTGCGTGCGCTGCGGCTCCGTGGAGCTGAAGCCGGACGTCGTGTACTTCGGGGAGGGCATCCCGCGCGAGCGCCGGGCCGCAGCCGAGGGGATGCTTGAGGACGCCGGCGCCGTGCTGGCCGTCGGGACCTCGCTGGCCGTGATGAGCGGGTTCAAATTCGTGCTGCTGGCCGAGCGCCGCGGCTTGCCCGTGGGGCTGGTGAACCTGGGCCCCACCCGCGCCGACACCAAGGCGCAGTGGCGCTGGCGCGCCCCTGTGGCCGAGGCCCTCGGCTGGCTGGACGAGGGCCTCCGGGGTCAGCCGGCGTAGCGGCCGGTCATGAGGACGGCGCCGCCGTCCACGCCCTTGGCGCCCTGCACGAAGTCCTCGCCGGCGCCGGCGGCCTCGTCGGTCACCTCGCTGACGGTGCCCAGGGTCCAGGCGTCCATGCCGGCGCCGGAGAGCTGGGCGATCGCCTTCTCGGCAGCCTCCGGGGCCACCACGGCCACCATGCCCACGCCGAGGTTCAGCGTCCGCTCCAGGTCCGCCTGCGGCACGCGACCCAGGTCCCCGACCAGGCGGAAGATCGCCGGCAGGGACCAGGTGCCGCGGTCCACGGTGGCCATCAGGCCCCGCGGCAGCACGCGTGCCAGGTTGGCAGCCAGGCCTCCGCCGGTCACGTGGGAGAAGCCGCGGACCGGCAGGTCCTCGCCGCCCTCAGTCCCGTTCAGCGCCTGGACCAGCTCCAGGCAGACGCCGGTGTAGATGCAGGTCGGCTCGAGCAGCTCCTCCCCGAGGGTGCGGCCGAGCTCGTCCACGTGGCGGTCCAGATTCCACCCAGCGGCGTTCACCACGCGGCGGACCAGGGAGTAGCCGTTGGAGTGGATGCCGGAGGAGGACATGCCGATCACCACGTCACCGGAGCGCACACGTTCGGCGCCGAGGACCATGTCCGCTTCGACCACGCCGGTGGCGGCGCCGGCCACGTCATACTCGTCCACGCCCAGCAGGCCCGGGTGCTCGGCGGTCTCGCCGCCCACCAGGGCGGTGCCAGCCAGGCGGCAGCCCTCGGCCACGCCGCGCACGATGTCCGCGATGCGCTCCGGGACCACCTTGCCGCAGGCGATGTAGTCGGTCATGAACAGCGGCGTGGCGCCGACCACCACGATGTCGTCCACGACCATGCCGACCAGGTCCTGGCCGATGGTGTCGTGCTTGTCCATGGCCTGGGCGATCGCCACCTTGGTGCCCACGCCGTCCGTGGAGGTGGCCAGCAGCGGCCTGCGGAAGCCGGTCAGCGCGGAGGCGTCCCACATGCCGGCGAACCCGCCGACGCCGCCGAAGACCTCGGAGGTGTGGGTCGCCTTCACGGCGTCCTTCATCAGCTCCACGGCGCGGTCGCCGGCCTCCACGTCCACGCCGGCGGCGGCGTAGGTGAGGGGGGCGTCGGCCTGCTCGGTGTGCTGCTCGGTCCCAGCGTTCTGCTCGGTCACTGCGCGGTCCTGTCCGTCTCGGTGGTCATGGGATCCAGTTCGGCGTCTGGTCCGGGCTCGCACCCGGTCTTCACGACGGCGGCACCCGCCTCGGTCTTGCCGCCCACCTTGTGGCCGGCCTCCAGCAGCGCCTTGCCCCGCTCGGACTCGTCCGGCAGGTCGATGGGATACTGCCCGGTGAAGCAGGCGGTGCAGAGGGTCGCGCGGTCCTGCTCGGTGGCGGTGATCATTCCCTGTTCGCTGATGTAGGCCAGCGAGTCCGCGCCGATGGAGGCGGCGATCTCCTCCTCCACAGCGCCGTTGGCGATGAGCTCGGCGCGGGTGGCGAAGTCGATGCCGTAGAAGCAGGGCCACTTCACGGGCGGGGAGGAGATCTTCACGTGCACCTCGGCGGCGCCGGCCTCCTTGAGCATGCGGACGATCGCCCGCTGGGTGTTGCCGCGGACGATCGAATCGTCCACCACCACCACGCGCTTTCCGGCCACCACGTGCTGCTGCACGTTGAGCTTCAGGCGCAGACCGAGCTGGCGGAGGGTGTCCGAGGGCTGGATGAAGGTGCGGCCCACGTAGGCGTTCTTCACGAAGCCCTGGCCGAATGGGATGCCGGAGCCCTCGGCGTAGCCGACGGCGGCGGGGGTGCCGGACTCGGGGACGGGGATGACGATGTCCGCGTCCACCGGCTGTTCCTTGGCCAGCTGGCGGCCCATCTCCACGCGGGACTCGTACACGGAGCGGCCGTTGATGGCGGCGTCCGGGCGGGCCAGGTACACGTACTCAAACACGCAGCCGGCGGGCTTGGACTCGGTGAAGCGGCGGGAGCGGATCCCGTCCTCGTCGATGGCGATGAACTCTCCGGGCTCGACCTCGCGAATGAAGGAGGCGCCGACGGTGGCCAGGGCGGATTGCTCGGAGGCCACCACCCAGCCGCGCTGCAGGCGGCCCAGGACCAGCGGGCGCACGCCCTGCGGGTCGCGGGCGGCGTAGAGGGTGTGCTCGTCCATGAACACGAAGCAGAAGGCACCGTGGATGGTGGGCAGCAGGTCCATGGCGGTGTCCTCGAGGCTGCGGCCCTGCTCGCCGTGCAACAGGGAGGTCACCAGGGCGGTGTCCGTGGTGTTGCCCTGCTTCAGCTCGCCCGAGCGCAGGCGCTCCGGCATCTGCTGGACGCGGCGGTAGAGCTCGGCGGAGTTCACGAGGTTGCCGTTGTGGGCCAGGGCCACGGTGTCGCCGGCAGCGGTGGAGCCGAGGGTCGGCTGGGCGTTGGCCCACGTGTTGGCGCCGGTGGTGGAGTACCGGCAGTGGCCGACGGCCATGTGGCCGGTCAGCGAGTTCAGGGTGGACTCGTCGAACACCTGGGAGACCAGGCCCATGTCCTTGTAGACGGCCAGGCGCTGACCGTTGGAGACCGCGATGCCGGCGGACTCCTGGCCGCGATGCTGCAGCGCGTACAGGCCGTAGTAGGCCAGCTTCGCGACCTCCTCGCCCGGCGCCCACACGCCGAACACGCCGCAGTGGTCCTGGGGGCCCTGGTCCTGGGGGTCGAGGGCGGCGGTGAGCAGGCCGTCGCCGCGCCGGGTGCGGGGGATGGGCAGGGAGGTGAGGCTCACTGCGCGGTGTCCTTTCGGGTGGCCGGGACCGAGCCCTGCACTCCGTCCTGTTCGGCGGCGGACTCGGCGTCAGCGGTGGAGGAGGAGGCGCCCCAGCGCTCGCGGTACTCGGCGACCTCGCCGCGGTGCAGGCGCACGTCCGCGGCGGAGGGGTCGTCGGTGGGCTCGAGCACGTATGTGGCGGTGGTCTTGCGGGAACGACGGTCCATCAGGAGCCAGACGAGGGAGCCCACCAGCGCCCCGGCCACGCCGAACGCGATCGCGCCGATGCCCAGCGTGGAGCCGAACTCCAGGGGCACGCCGGTGAACGGGTCGGTCGGCTGGGTGTCCCCGCTGTGCACGACGACGGCCACCACGCCGCCGACGATCGCCCCCACCAGGACTCCCAGGGCCAGGAAGACGCCGAGGCGCGGAGCACGCCGCATGGCATAGGTCGACCGGGCAGGGCTGTGGCCGTCAGTGGGGGTCATGCAGGCCAGTCTAACGAGGATCGGGGACGCCGCAGGCCGCGGTGCGGGGCCGGCGTCGGGCGCAGAGAGGCGGCGGCCAGGGAGGTCACCCGCGTAGCGCGTCGGCCGGGTGTTGGCGGCTAGCCACCCACGCCGGGTACAGGGCGCTGACGGTACCGGCGGTCACTCCCAGGGCCAACGCTGCGGGTACGACGGTCGGTGGCAATACGGCGGTCCAGCCGCGAGAAGCGGACACGGCCAGGACCGCGGCTGAACCGACGGCGGCACCCATCGCTCCGCCGACCGTCCCGATCAGTATCCCCTCGAGCAGGAACAGTCGGGCGATCAGTGCCCGCGGGGAGCCGATGGCCCGGCGCAAGGCGATCTCGGCGGTGCGTAGCTGCGGGGTGCGCTCGGAGACGGTCACGATGCCCGCCACGTCCACGGCCTGTCCGCTGATGTGCACGCGGTACCCAGGGGACAGGACACCGCTGGCCGGGACAGGGATCTCCAGGGCGCGGGCGGCGTCGGGGGTGAGCCATGCCAGTCGCGCGGCAGGGTCGTCCAACAGGGCGCGGGCCGCCCCCAGCCTGATGGGTAGGTGAAACCGATGTGTGAATGCTCGAGCGTCGCAGTGAATTGGGTCAATGGCCTGCGGGTAACGATTGCGTCTCAGCAGTAGGGGTGACGACTGGTCGCTGGACCGGTAGATCCACCCTTCGCCTCACGGCCGCACGAGCGGCAGGTGGTCGGACACGTCCGCGCGGACGCCGGAGACGGACACCTTCCCGGTCAGCCGCGCCTGCTCCCAGCCCATCAGTCCGGTGGCCAGGGACAGCCACGTCGCGGCGTCCGTCTCCAGGACATTCGGCGGGGTGCCGCGGGTGTGCCGGGGGCCGGGGACGCACTGGCAGACGCCGAACGGCGGCACACGCACCTCCACGGAGTTGCCGGGCACGCGGGTCGCCAGCTCCTCCAGGGCGAAGCGGACGGCCATGGCCCGGGTGGAGCGCGGCAGGGCAGCGGCGGCGTCCGGGTCCTCGCGCGCGGTGCGTGCCCAGGTCAGCAGGGCCGCATGCCCCTCGGGCACGGGGATACGGCGGCGGGGGACCGATCCGGTGCTCACGACCCTCAGTCCAACAGGCCCAGGACCGGCTTGGCGAGCTGGACGGCGCCCACCGGCTCGCCCTTGCCGAGGACCGGCGGGGCCACGCGGCGCAGCACGTCCGGGAGGCGCTCGCCGTCCACCTGGGACGGGGTGAACTGGGCCAGCAGCGCCAGACCCACCAGGTCCCCCGCGCGGGAGCCGCCGTCCAGGGCCTTCACGGCCACCGCGGTGCCGTCGCCGGCGCCCATGACGGTGACCCCGTCCGCGCCGAGCTTGGCGAGGATCCCGAGCTCTTCCATGACCACGGTGTTCGGCTTGCCCTCGGCCTGCACGGCCCAGGGGTGGTCCACCATGGCGTTGGCCACGGAGACGGCGTGCAGCTCGGCGTCGCGGCGGTGCGGGGCGCCGGAGACGCGGCCGATGCCGCGGGCCAGCCCGGCCAAGGATACGACGGCGGCGGGGGCGCCGCAGCCGTCCACGCCCACGTGGGCGATCTGCTCCCCGCAGTACTCCTCGATCACCGCATCCACCTCGCGCTGCACGGGGTGCTCGCGTTCCAGGTACGTGGCGGTGTCATGCCCGGAGGCCACGCAGGCGGCGAGGAAGCCGGCGTGCTTGCCGGAGCAGTTGTAGGCCAGTGGGGTCTTCTCGGCGCCGTGGGCGATGTCATCCGCGTGGCGGGCGATCTCCTCCGCATCGGCCGGCCAGTCGCCGGGGCACTGCAGGTCCGCCGCGGACAGCCCGTTGTCCTGCAGGATCTGCTCGGCCAGGTCCCGGTGGCGGGCGGTGCCGCGGTGGGAGCCGCAGGCGAGGGCGATCTGTTCGCCCTCCAGCCGGGCGCCGTGGCGCAGTGAGGCGATGGCCTGGAACGGTTTGAGCGTGGAGCGCGGGTAGATCAGGGCGTCGGCCGGGCCGAGCGCGGCCAGCACCTCGCCGTCCGGGCCGGTGACCACGGCGGCGCCGGCGGTGCGGGACTCGAGGAAGCCGTTGCGGACCACGTGGACCAGCTCGACGGCGTCGGCGAGGGCGAACGTGGCGGAAGACGTGGGGGAGGTCATGCCCACCAGGGTAGTCGCGGGCGTGACCCGTGCCTGCGACGAGGGTGCAGTTGTTGTCTCATCAGCGTTCCTGAAGCGACAACAACTGCACCCTCGTCGGAGGGGGAGGCCGGACGGGCGGGCCCGCGTCGGAAGGGGAGGTCATTGCAGGCGGCCGTCCACCATCACCAGGGTCCGGTCCACGGAGTCCAGGAACTCGACGTCATGGGTGACCATCAGGGTGGCCGCCCCCTCGTCTCGGGTCAGCTCGCCGAGCAGCTCCACCACGGCAGCCGAGCGCTCCCGGTCCAGGGCGGAGGTCGGCTCGTCCACCAGCAGCAGGGCCGGCCGGGCCATGAGCGCCCTCGCGATGTTCACGCGCTGGCGCTGGCCGCCGGAGAGCTGGTGCGGGCGCTTGTCCATGGCCGCCCCGAGGTCCACCTTCTCCAGCAGCTCGGCCGCCCGCACCCGGGCGTCGCGCTTGGCGGAGCGGCCGGCGGAGCGCTCCAGGTGCACGGTGAGCTCCAGCTGCTCGCGGGCGGTCAGGGAGGGGATGAGGTTCGGCTGCTGGAAGACCACGCCGATCGACGTGCCGCGCATCGCCGTGCGCTGCGCCTTCGGCAGGGCGGTGAGGTCCTGCCCGTTCACCACCACCTGCCCGGAGGACGGGGTGATCAGCCCGGCGGCCACCGCGAGCAGGGAGGACTTCCCGGACCCGGACGGGCCGGACAGAGCCGTGTAGACCCCCGGGTACAGGTCCAGGGACACCCGGTCCAGGGCGCGGAGGGTGCCGCGCTCGCCGTCCGGGTACTCCAGCACCACGTCCCGCAGGGACAGGGCGGGGGCGTCTGCGTGGCGGGAGGAGGACGTCAGCAGCGGGGTGAGGCTGGTGGTCATGTCAGGTCCTTGTCTGTGCTTCCCGACGACGGACGGGAGCCTTCCGTACGGGACTCGCCCGGCCGTCGTCGTGGGTGGGGAGGGGGTCAGTTGCCGCCGAGGGCGACGAGCGGGTCGATCCGGACGGTCCGCGCCACGGCGAGGGCGGCTCCGAGCATGCCGAGCGCGAAGATGCCGGCGGCCGGGATGAGCACGGTGGCGGCGTCCACGGTGAAGGGGACGGCCTGGGCGGCCAGCAGACCGAGCCCGAAGGCGGCCGCGGTGCCGGCGGCCACGCCGATCAGCAGCACGGCACCGGCCTGGGTGAGGGCGTCGCGCAGCACCCAGCCGGTGGAGCCGCCGAGCGCCTTGAGGACGGCGATCTCGCGGGTGCGCTGCACGGTCCAGATGGACAGGAAGGCGATCACCACGAGCGCCGAGATGCCGTAGAGGAAGCCCTGCATGGTCATCAGGGAGCCGTTCTCCGAAGAGTAGGCCGGCAGGGCGGCGTAGGAGTCCGGGACGGTGGCGGAGACGGTGCGGGCGGCGGCATCCGCGGAGGCGGTCACGGCGTCCTGGTCCGCGCCGCCGGCGAAACGCACGGCCAGGGCGGTGCCGAGCACGCCGTCCCCGGCGTGGGCGGCGGAGCGCCAGTCGGCCTGGGACAGCCACATCACCGGGGTATGCGAGTAGTACTCGGTCGGCTCCACGGCGGCCACGGTCACCACGGTGCCGGAGATCTCCACGCTGTCACCCACGCCGGCGTGCAGCTGGTCCGCAGCGGCCTGGCCGAGCACGGCCTTGCCGTCCGCCAGGCCCGCCGGGGCGTCGGGGGCGCCGGGGGCCACGCCGAGCAGGGCCACGGAGGCCACCCCGGTGGTGGGGATGCCGGCGGTGTCCACCCGGGCGGGCGCGCCCGGAGCGGGGGAGGAGGCCGGGGCCGGGGCGTGCTCCAGGCCGACCGCGCGGCCCTGGGCCATGCCGACCGGCTCTGCCGAGGCCACCCCGGCGGTGTCCTGCCAGGCCTTCGCCTCCGCGGCGGTGACCTCGGACTGAGTGAAGTCGGCGGTGGGGTCCTGGCCGGCGGCGCCGCCGAAGGCCAGGCGCTGCACGCCCTGGGACGCGAGTCGGTCCAGGGCGCCGGTGTTCTGGCCGCCGAGGCCGGCGGTCAGGCCCGTGAGCATCACGAGCAGCACGGAGATCAAGGCCACCACGGCGCCCATGAGGGCGAACCGTCCGGTGGCGAAGCGCAGGTCGCGCAGGGCGAGGAACATGTCAGGCACCTTCTTCCTGCGGCGGGGCCGCGAGGTCGATTGCTGTTGACCTCAAGACTCCTCGGATCCGGACCGGCGGACATCGGGCCCGGCGGTGGATTCCGGGTCCATCGAACGGTTGATTCCGTCCCCGGGGTGGGGGAGCGCACTGCCGCGGATAGGTCACCGGGCCTAGGGCGTGTCTGACAATGAATCCAGGGGCCGGCTGACACCCTGGAAGGCATGTCCCGGTTCCAGATGCTCTCCGATGCCCAATGGGAGTTGATCGCTCCGATGCTCCCGGCCCGCACCGGTAGGCGGGGCCGGCCGTTCGCCGATGCCCGCACGATGGTCGAGGCCATCATCTACCGGTACCGGTGCGGGATCGCCTGGCGGGACCTGCCTGAGGTCTACGGGCCCTGGCAGACGGTGTGGACCTGGCACCGGCGCTTGGCCGAAGAGGGCACCTGGGATGCGGTGCTGGCGAAGCTGACCGCCGCCGCGGATGCCGAAGGTCTCGTGGACTGGTCGGTCTCGGTGGACTCCACGATCGCCCGCGCGCATCAGCACGCCACGAACATCGCCCGCCACACAGGGGGATGGATCGAACTACAAGAATCCGCGTGAGGAGCCGGCCGATCACGGCATCGGGCGCTCCCGTGGCGGGCTGAGTACGAAGATCCATCAGCTCGTGGACGGGACCGGGCTGCCGCTGGTCAGCCTGATCACCCCTGGCCAAGCAGGAGACTCGCCCGTGCTGCTGCCGTTGCTGGAGCAGCTGCGCGTGGCCCGCCCGGCAGGCCGGCCCCGCACCCGCCCAGACGCGCTGCTGGGCGACAAAGCGTACTCATCACGGGCGATCCGCACTCATCTGCGCGCCCGCGGGATCAAGGCCGTCATCCCCGAGCCGTCGGACCAGCAGGGCCACCGCAGACGCCGCGGCTCGGCCGGCGGCCGACCCGTTGGCCTCGATGCGGTGGCCTACAAAGGCCGGAACGTCATCGAGCGCCAGTACGCGCATCTGAAGCAGTGGCGAGGGCTGGCTACCCGGTATGACAAGTACGCGATCGTCTACCGGGCTGCCGTGGTGCTCAACGCGGTGCTCGCGTGGTCCAAACGATTATCAGACACGCCCTAGGCTGAGCGCCATGCACGTGCCCCCGACGCCGCCCACCGCACCCGGCACGACGGCCCGCATCCTCGCCGTCCTCCGCGTGGTGTTGCACGTGTCCTTCGCCGCGCTGCTGGTGGTGGGTCTGGTCCGTGCCCTGCCCGGACCCGGGACCCAGGCCGCTGCGGAGTGGCCGACCGCCCTGCTGCTGGCGGCCGTGTACCTGGCCGGCACGGTGGCCGAGCGCCGCCGCTGGGCCGTCGCGCGACCGGTGCACCGCGGCGCGGCCCTGGCCTGGCTGGCAGTGGTGCTCGCGCTCTGGGCCGTGCTCGTGGCACTGCACCCGGACTTCGCATGGGTGGCGTTCCCCCTGTTCTTCGTGGTCCAGCACGTGCTGACCGAGGCCACCGGGCGGGCCTGGCCGGGGCCGGTGGCGGTGGCCGTCGTGACCGCGGCCGTGGTGCTGGCCTCCGCTCCCGGCCCGGAGGGACTGCGCCCGGCCGCCGTGATCGGCCCCTGCGTGGGAGCCATGGTGGCCGTGGTGATGTACCAGGCATACCGGGCCCTGCACGCCGAGTCCGAGCGGCAGCGCGCCCTGGCCGCGGAGCTGCTGGCCGCCCGCGCCGAGCTGGCCCGCACCGAGCACCGCTCCGGCGTCCTGGCCGAGCGCGAGCGCCTGGCCCGGGAGATCCATGACACCCTCACGCAGGGCCTGGCGTCGATCGTGCTGGTCTCCCGCGCCGCGGAGGACGCGCTGGACGCCCAGGACACGGCCCTGGCCCGCCACCGGATCGGCACCGTCCGGGAGACCGCCGCGGAGAACCTCGCCGAGTCCCGCCGGTTCGTGCGGGACCTGCGTGGGGACGGCCGCTCGCTGACCGAGCAGCTGGACGCCGCCGTCCGCGGCTTCGCTCGCCGTCAGGCCGACGCCGGCACCCCCGTGGCCGCGGACCTGCAGGTGGAGGGCACCCCCGTGCCGCTGGCCGAGGCGGTCGAGTCCGCCCTGCTGCGCGCCGTCCAGTCCTCCCTGGCCAACGTCGGCCAGCACGCCGGTGCGCGCCGGTGCCGGGTGTCCGTGGCCTACCTGGAGGGTGAGGTCACCGTGGACGTGGCCGACGACGGCCGCGGCTTCGACCCTGAGGCTCCCCGCCGTCGCGGGGCCGTCGGCCGCGGCCGGCCCGCCTCGGGCGGGGCAGGCCGCGGCGACGACGCCGGGGAGTCCACGGGCGTCGGCCTGGCGGCGCTGCGCGAGCGCATCGAGGCCGTCGGGGGACGCGTGGCGGTGGAGTCGGCGCCGGGAGAGGGGGCCGTCGTCGGGATGACGGTGCCGGTGGCCGGCCGCACGGAGGATGAGAGTCCCGCCGGGCGCGGCGGGGAGGAGACGGACGAGGAGAGACTGCCATGACCCTGCGCGTGATGCTGGTGGACGACCACCCCGTGGTGCGGGCCGGCGTGCGCGCCGTGCTCGAGGCCCACCCGGACCTGCAGGTGGTGGCCGAAGCCGGCGACGGCGCCGAGGCACTGCGCGTGCTCGAACGGGCCGCCGGCGATGCGGCCTCAGGGCTGCCGGACGTGCTCCTGATGGACCTGCAGATGGGCGAGGGGATGGACGGGGTGGCCGCCACCCGCGCGGTGCGGCAGGCACACCCGGGGCTGCCCGTGCTGATCCTGACGACCTTCGACACGGAGGCGGACATCCTCGCCGCCCTGGACGCCGGTGCCGCCGGCTACCTGCTCAAGGACGCCGCGTCCGAGGAGATCGCCGCCGCCGTCCGGCGTGCGGCCGCCGGGCAGCGCGCGCTGGCCCCGGACGTGGCCGAGCGGCTCATGTGCCGCATGGCCGGGGGCTCCGAGGTGCTCACCGCCCGGGAGATCGAGCTGCTCGAGCTCATCGGCCGGGGCGCGAGCAATCGGGCCGCCGCCAAGGAGCTGTTCATCTCCGAGGCCACCGTGAAGACCCACCTGGTGCACGTGTTCCAGAAGCTCGGGGTCGGTTCACGGACCGAGGCCGTGGCCGAGGCCCGGAGGAGACGGATCATCCGGGGATGAGCGGCCGTCGTCGGGAAGGAGGAAACCGGCAGGGATGCGAGCGGGCCTCAGCGGCGCCGCTTGACCGCCCAGGTGATGACGGCGGCGGCGACGCAGGACAGGCCGAGGATCCCCACGACCATGCCCACGCTGTACTCGCCGCGCTGGAATCCCATCAGGCGAGTGGAGTAGGCACCGATCAGCGCGCACGTGAACCACACGATCATGAACCGGAACGCCGCGCGCAGCCCCGGCCCGCCGGAGGCGGTGGCACGGCGCGGGCGGCGCGGATCGCCGGAACGGTCGTCTGGGGGCAGTCCGGGCATCGTCATGGACTCCACCCTACGGGGGTCGCGCGCCTGTGGACCGCGCCACGTACCCTGGAAGACGTGAAGATCCTCGTGCTTGGCAACGGCGGCCGCGAACATGCCCTGATCCGCACCCTCGCCCGTGATCCGGAGGTGCAGCAGCTGCACGCCGCACCCGGCAACGTCGGGATGGCGGACCAGGCCACGCTGCACTCCTCCGTGGACGCCTCCGACGCCCCCGCCGTGGTGGCGCTCGCCGGGGACGTGGAGGCGGACCTCGTGGTGGTCGGCCCCGAGGCCCCGCTCGCCGCCGGCGTCTCCGAGGCCCTGCGCGAGGCCGGCTTCCACGTCTTCGGCCCCTCCCGCGCCGCCGCGCAGCTCGAGGCCTCCAAGGCCTTCGCCAAGGAGGTCATGGCCGCCGCGGACGTGCCCACCGCCGGCGCCCGCGTCTGCACCACCGCCGCGGAGGCCGAGGCCGCACTGGACGAGTTCGGCGCCCCGCACGTGGTCAAGGACGACGGCCTGGCCGCCGGCAAGGGCGTGGTGGTCACCACGGACCGCGCCGAGGCCCTCGCCCACGCCGAGTCCTGCGTCGCAGCCGGCGGTTCCGTGGTGATCGAGGAGTTCCTGGATGGCCCCGAGGTCTCCCTGTTCGTGCTCTGCGACGGCGAGAATGCCGTCCCGCTCACCCCCGCCCAGGACTTCAAGCGCATCTTCGACGGCGACGAGGGCCCGAACACCGGCGGCATGGGCGCCTACACCCCGCTCCCGTGGTTGCCCGAGGGCTTCGTCGAGGACGTCATGGCGAAGGTGGCGCGCCCGGTGCTGGCCGAGATGGCGCAGCGGGGGACACCGTTCTCCGGCGTGCTGTACTGCGGGCTTGCGGTGACCGCCCAGGGCGTGCAGGTCATCGAATTCAACGTCCGCTTCGGTGACCCGGAGACCCAGGCCGTGCTCGCCCGACTGGAGACCCCGCTGGGCGGCCTGCTCGCGGCGGCCGCCCGGGGCGAGCTCGGGGCGGACCGTGAGCTCGAGTGGTCCGACGACGTGGCCGTGGACGTGGTCATGGCCTCCGCCGGCTACCCGGCGTCGTCGTCGAAGGGCGACATCATCACCGGCCTTGAGACCGCCCGCGCCCTGGACGGCGTGGACGTGCTGCACGCCGGCACCGGCGTGGGCGACGCGCCGGACGCCGTGGTGACGGCCGGAGGCCGCGTGCTGGCCGTGGTCGGCCGCGGACAGGCCCTCGCCGAGGCCCGCGCCCGCGCCTACACCGGCGTGGAGGCCATCGACTTCGAGGGCGCCCAGTGGCGCACGGACATCGCGCTCAAGGCCGAGCGCGGGCAGATCCAGGTGCCGGCCGTCGGCGCCGAGCAGGAGGACCAGGCGTGAGCGAGCGCATCGGATTCGCCGGGGCCGAGGCCCTGGAGCTGCCAGGCTGGCGGCACGTCTACTCGGGCAAGGTCCGCGACCTCTACGAGCCGGCCGACGCCGCGCCGGGGGAGTCGGACACCCTGCTGGTGGTGGCCTCGGACCGCATCAGCGCCTACGACGTCGTCCTCGAGCCGCCGATCCCGGACAAGGGCGCCGTGCTGACGCAGCTGAGCCTGTGGTGGTTCGAGCAGCTCGCCGGCGCGGTGGAGAACCACGTGGTCTCCACGGACGTGCCCGAGGCCGTGGCCGGCCGCGCCATGGTGGTCAAGCGCCTGGACATGGTCCCGGTGGAGTGCATCGCCCGCGGGTACCTCACCGGCTCCGGCCTGGTCGAGTACCGGGAGTCCGGCACCGTCACCGGCCTGCCGCTGCCGGAGGGCCTCGTGGACGGCTCGAAGCTCGAGCCGGCGATCTTCACCCCGTCCGCGAAGGCCGAGGTGGGCGAGCATGACGAGAACATCACTTTCGCGCAGATGACCGAGCGGGTGGGCGCCGAGACCGCCGTGGCGCTGCGGGACCTGACCCTGGACGTCTACACCCGCGCCGAGCAGATCGCCCGCGCCGCCGGGATCATCCTCGCGGACACCAAGGTGGAGTTCGGCACGGACCCGGTGACCGGGGCGATCGTGCTGGGCGACGAGGTCCTCACCCCGGACTCCTCCCGCTTCTGGGACGCCGAGGACTACGAGCCCGGGCATGCCCAGGCCAGCTTCGACAAGCAGTTCGTCCGCGACTGGCTCACCTCCGCCGCGTCCGGCTGGGACCGGTCCTCCGGCGAGCAGCCCCCGGCGCTGCCCGACGACGTGGTGGCCAAGACCCGCGCCCGCTACGTGGAGGCCTACGAGAAGCTCACCGGCCGCACCTTCAAGGCCTGAGCCACCCCTGGACCACGACGGCGGCCACCCACCCGCGCACGGTGGGCGGCCGTCGTCGTCCCGGAGGGAGGGTCAGTGCTCCTCGGTGACGAGCGAGTCCTCCCAGGCCTGGTGCAGGGCCGCGAAGCGGCCGCCGGCGGCGACGAGCTCGGCGGGGGAGCCGTCCTCCACGATCTGCCCGTCGTGGACCACGAGCACGCGGTCCGCGATGTCCACGGTGGACAGGCGGTGCGCGATGATCAGCGCCGTCCGGTTGCCCAGCAGCCGCTCCAGGCCCTGCTGCACCAGCCGCTCCGACGGCAGGTCCAGGGAGCTGGTCGCCTCGTCCAGGATCAGCACGGCCGGGTCCGCCAGGAATGCGCGGGCGAAGGACACCAGCTGGCGCTGGCCCGCGGAGAGGCGGCCGCCGCGCTTGGAGACGTCCGTGTCATAGCCCTCTGGCAGGTCCAGGATGAACTCGTGCGCGCCCACCGCCCGGGCGGCGGCCTGGATCTCCTCCAGGGTGGCGTCCGGGCGGCCCAGGGCGATGTTCTCCGCGATGGACCCGGAGAACAGGAACGCCTCCTGCGTCACCATCACCACGTTGCGGCGCAGGTCCTGCTGGGCCAGCTCTTTCAGCTCCACCCCATCCAGGGTCAGGGAGCCGGAGGTGAGGTCGTAGAACCGGGCGATCAGCTTCACCAGCGTGGACTTGCCGGCACCGGTCTGCCCGACGACGGCCACCGTCTGCCCGGCGGGCACCGTCAGGTCGAAGCGGCTCAGCACGGTCGTCGACGGGCCGTACCCGAAGACCGCGTCCCGGAACTCGATGCGGCCGGAGGCCACGCCCTCGCCGGCCTTCGCGGCGCCGGGCAGCAGGGCCGGGCGCTCGGCCTCCACCACGGTGGGCTCCTCCTCCAGCAGGCCGGAGACCTTCTCCAACGCCGCGGTGGCGGACTGGAGCGAGGAGTAGAACATGGCCAGCATCTCCATGGGCTGGAAGACGCGGCGGCCGGCCAGCAGCAGGGCCACCAGAACGCCCACGGCCAGCTGCCCGTCCAGGACGCGGAAGCCGCCCACGATCAGCATGGCCACCACGGTCATGTTGCCGATCGCCACCAGGGCGGTCTGCAGGATCCCGAAGTAGTTCAGGGACTCCACCATGTCGTTGCGGTAGTCCGTGGCCAGGC
Organism: Micrococcus luteus; assembly: GCA_047414615.1. Lineage (GTDB taxonomy): Bacteria > Actinomycetota > Actinomycetes > Actinomycetales > Micrococcaceae > Micrococcus > Micrococcus luteus_B. Next base: position 1,652,886 of record CP179711.1, on the reverse strand, counting down.
GTGTGTAGGTCTCGTCGTTGGCGCGCTGGCGGCGGAAGGCCTGCACGGCGCGCATGCCGGTCATGGTCTCCACGAAGTGCACGATCGACTTCGCCGAGCTCACGCGGGAGCGGCGGTACACGTCCTCGGACGCCTTCTGGTACCAGCGCACGAGCATCAGGACCGGGACGAACGCGACGCAGAGGATGAGGAAGCCGATCGGGTCCAGAATCAGGATCGAGACGGCCGTGAACACCATGAAGACGGTGCCGGAGACCAGGGACGCCACGCCCTGGTCCAGCAGCTCGCGCAGGGTCTCCAGGTCCGAGGTCTGGCGGGAGATCACGCGCCCCGAGGTGTACTTCTCGTGGAAGGACAGGGACAGGCGCTGTGTGTGGCGGAACACCCGCAGGCGCAGGTTCAGCAGCATCCGCTGGGAGGCGCGGGCGGTGAGCCACAGGTAGCCGCCGAGCAGGCTGCCGGCCAGCAGCGCGGTCCCCGCATAGGCGCCGCCCACCAGCAGGACGGTCGGCAACGGGGAGGTCCCGGCCTCCACGGCGCCGAGCACCTCGGGCAGGCCCCAGTCGATGGCCCAGGCGATGAGCATCGGCAGCGCGGCCCGGGCGGCGTTGGAGACCACCACCAGTGCCATCACGAGCCCGAGCTGGCCCTTCACGGGGCCGGCGAGCTCGCGCAGCAGCCGCCAGGAGCGGCGGCGCACGTGGCGGCGCTCCTCCGCGGAGTACTCCAGGATGTCCTCGGCACGGACGCCGCGGACGCGGTCTGCCGCGGTGGACCCGTGGGCGGCCGGGGCCTCGGCGGCATGCTGGGCGGTGTGCCTCTGTGCGGAGCGGCTCCGGATGCTCATGCGCGCGCCTCCTCGGCCTCGGCGTTGCTGATGATGTCCCGGTAGGCGGCGGAGCGGGCGAGCAGCTCCAGATGCGTGCCGACGTCGACCACCCGTCCGTCCACCATGACCGCCACACGGTCGGCGAGGGCCACGGTGGAGGGGCGGTGCGCGACCACCAACGTGGTGGTGTCCTTCAGGACCTCGCGCAGGCGTTGGGTGACGGCCTCCTCGGTGCGCACGTCGAGCGCCGAGAGCGGGTCGTCCAGCACGAGCACGTTCGGCTGCGCGGCGATCGCGCGGGCCAGGGCCAGGCGCTGGCGCTGGCCGCCCGAGAGGGACAGGCCCTCCTCGCCGATCTCGGTGTCCAGGCCCTCGGGCAGGGCCCGGGCGAAGCCGGCCTGTGCGGTGTCCAGGGCCAGGTCCAGCAGCTCCTGTGCCCTCGCCTCGTCCGCGAGCACGTCCGCTGGCGCACCGAGCAGCACGTTGTCACGGACCGTGTCCGAGAACAGGGTGGGCTCCTCGAAGGCCACGGCCACACGGCGGCGCAGCTCCTCGAGCGGGAAGTCGCGGACGTCGGCGCCGTCCACCTCCACCCGGCCGGCGGTGGCCTCGTAGAGGCGGGGGACCAGCTGCAGCAGGGTGGACTTGCCGGAGCCGGTGGTGCCCACCAGCGCCATGGTCTCGCCGGGGACCAGCTCGAGGTCCACCCCGCGCAGCAGGGGCTGCGTGCCGTCCTTGGCGTCCGGGTAGCGGAACTCCACGCCTCGGAACGCCAGGCCGCCGGCCGCCGTGGGCAGGACGTCGATCGCGCCGGTGGGCGGGGCCATCTCGTCCGGGTCCCCGGCCACGCGGGAGGCGCCGAGGGAGGCGGCCTCCTCACGGTCCGTGCCGGCCGGAGAGGTGATGGCGGGGCGCACCGAGATGACGTCGATGTGACGGTCGATCGCGGTCTTGGCGGACAGGGTCATGCCGAGCAGCTGGCCCACGGACTCCACGGGGCGGGCGAGCACGGCGGTCGTCGCGAAGAATGCGGCCAGCGCGCCGACCATCATCTCTCCGGTGGCCACCAGGTGGATGCCCCACGCCAGTCCGACGCCGAGCACCACCTCGGGCAGGGCCACCACCATCGCCACGAAGGAGGCGAGCAGGCCGGCCTTGCGGACCTCCGTGTCCTGCAGGGTGGAGGCTTGGGTGCGGAAGCCCTCCAGTGCGGTGTGGCCGCGGCCGAACGCCTTGAGGATGCGGATGCCGTGGACGGACTCCTCCACGGTGGTCGCGAGGTCGCCGGCCTGGTCTTGGGAGAGGCGGGAGACGGTGCGGAAGTCGTTGCGGAAGGAGAAGGAGCGCAGAATGATCGGCACGGCCGCCACGAGGTAGAGCAGCGCCAGCTGCCAGGACAGGGTGAACAGCAGCACCACGCCCACCACGATCACCAGCGAGTCCACCACGAACATCACGGACCCGAAGGCGATCCAGCGCCGGACCAGGCCCAGGTCCGCCTGCGCACGGGAGAGCAGCTGGCCGGAAGGCCAGGCGTCGTGGAAGGAGACCGGCAGGCGCTGCAGCCGCCGGTAGAGTCCGATGCGCGCCCGGTTCTCCACGTCTGCGGCAGGCGGAAGGATGAACATGCGGCGCAGCCACACGAACAGCGCCTCGGCCAGGCCGAGGGCCAGCAGCACGGCCCCGGCCCACACCACGGAGGAACGAGCGCCGGAGCCGTCCGCGGAGAACACCGTGTTCACCAGCACCTGGATGACCTGGGGGATGGCGAGGGCGGCGAGACCGGAGAGCAGGGCGGCCAGCAGTCCGCACACCCAGCGCCAGAGGACGCCGTCGAGGTACGGCCGCAGGCCCTGCACGGACTCCCGCAGACTGCGGGTGGTGGAGGCGGCGCTGGGTTTCACGCCGAGAAGTCTACGCGCCGCCCCAGCATCGGCTCGACGGTCGGTGGTGGGCCTGGCCCCGGGGCGGCCGGATCCCCGACGACGGAGGCTCGCCGCGGACTGCCGGCTCGCCTCAGGGGCGGGGGACGAGATCCAGGACGACGGCCTCGGGGCGGCAGGCCAGGCGGACGGGCATGGCCGGGGCGGCGCCGATGCCCGCGGAGACCTCGAGCGGCACGGTGCGGCCGCCCGCGGTCCAGGAGGACAGGCCGGAGGCCTGAGCACGGGGGAGGTCGCAGTTCGTCACCAGGGCGCCGTAGAACGGCAGGCACACCTGGCCGCCGTGGGTGTGGCCGGCCAGGACGAGGTCCGCGCCGTCGGCGACCATGGCGTCCAGGACGCGGCGGTAGGGGGCGTGGGTGACGCCGAGGGTGAGCACCCGTGCCCGGGGCGCCCGGGTCGGGGCGGTGAAGCCGTGCCAGTCGTCGAACCCGAGGTGGGGGTCGTCCGTGCCTCCGGCGAGCACCTCGACGGCGGTCCCCCCGCCGCCGGCGGTCAGGGTCGCCGAGCGGTTCGTCAGGTCCACCCAGCCGCGGGAGCGAAAGCCGGAGAACAGGTCCTCGGTGGGCAGCCGCCGCGGCTGGTGCTTCAGCGGTGTGGAGGGGCCGGCGAAGTAGCGGAACGGGTTCGCCGGCTTCGGCGCGAAGTAGTCGTTGGAGCCGGGCACGAACACGCCCGGGACGTCCAGCAGCGGGCCGAGCGCCTCCATCAGCGGGGCGATCGCGGCGCCGGAGGCGATGTTGTCCCCCGTGTTGACCACGAGGTCCGGCTCCAGGTCCGCCAGGGTCCGTAGCCACGCGAGCTTGCGCCGGTGGAACGGCAGCAGGTGGATGTCGGACAGGTGCAGCACTCTCAGGGCAGACGCGTCGGCCGGCAGGGCAGGCACGGTGTGGCGGCGGACCTGGTAGGCGCTCGCCTCGGCGAGGCCCCAGGCGGCTCCGGCCGCCCCGAGCCCGGCGGCGGCCGCTCCGGCGGCCAGGACGGCGCGCAGGGGACGGAAGCGGGCCATAGGATCAGCCCTCCGACGCGAAGGGCTTCGGGCCCGGACGGTCGATGTCCTCGAAGAAGTAGTCCTTGCCGTGCGGGTGCTCACCCTCGATCCCGTAGTCCGAGAAGCGCGGGCCGTCCCACTCCGGGAGCTTCCCGGCCTTGTACTCGCTGAACTCGTTGGCCTGCTCCATGAAGTCCAGCCACATCGGACCGGAGATCTCGGTGCCGTAGAAGTTGTCGCGCTTGCGGCCGTTGATCGTCTCACCGGCCAGGGTCTTCTGGTTGGTCCAGCGGCCGACCCACGAGGTGGTGGTCAGCTTGTCCGTGTATCCGATGAACCAGGTGGAGGACATGTTGTTGTTGGTGCCGGTCTTGCCCGCGGCGGGGAAGGGGCGGGTGTCGTCCGGGAAGATGTTGTTGTCCGTGATCGCCTGCAGGATCGGCGAGAGCTGGTGCATGTCGTCCTTGTTCACGACCTGCTTGCACTCCGGCTCCGGCACGGGGTACTCGTTGCCCGCGGTGTCGGTGACCTCCAGGAGCGCCCGCGGCTCGCAGTACATTCCCTCGGCGGCGAAGGCGTTGTAGGCCCGAGCCAGGGACATCGGGGCGATCGAGTCCGCGCCGAGCACGAAGGACGGGTTGTCCGGGGCGATCGGTTGACTGTCGGCGGCGCGGCGGATGCCGAGCTCGGTCATCAGCGAGGTGATGTCGCAGAGGTCCAGGTGGTAGGCGGCCGCCACCGTCGGCGTGTTGACGGACCAGTACAGGCCCTCGTCGAGGCGGTCGCGCTTCTTCAGGCCGCCGATCACGTTGTTCACGTTCCAGCTGGAGCCGTTCTGGACCACGTAGCCGCCGTCGCGGCAGGAGGCGGCGAAGTGCGTGCCGGTGGGGTAGGTGTCTACGCCGGCGTCCACGGTGTCCACCAGCTTGCCGCCGTTGCGCATCCAGGTCAGGGCCACGAACGGCTTCAGGGTGGAGCCGCCCTGGAAGCCCTCGCCGCCGCCCCACTCCTTGTCCACGTTGAAGTTGAGGATGGTCTTGCCCTTCTCCTCCTTCAGCGAGTAGTCCGTGTTCTGGGCCATGACCTTGATGTCGCCGGTGCCCGGCTCGAGGGAGACAAGGGAGGCGCCGACGCCGTCGGACTCGTCGTTGGGGACCTGGCCGGCGATGGACTTCTCGGCCTCCTCCTGGAGCCGGGAGTCCAGGGTGGTGCGGATGGTGAGTCCGCCGCGGTCCAGCAGGGCCTGGCGGGACTTCACGTCCGGGCCGAAGGCCGGGTTGGCCAGGATCTGGCGCTCCACGTAGTCGCAGAAGTACTTGGCGACGTCGCCGGAGAGGCAGCCGGTCGGCGAGGCCTCCATCGTGACATCCAGCGGCTGCGCGACGGCGTGGTCGAACTCCTCCTGGGTGATCTTGTCATTGCGCAGCATGGCGCGCAGCACGGTGTCCCGGCGCTTCTTGGTGCCCTCCGGGTTGCGGACCGGGTGGTAGCCGGTGGGGGACTGGACCATGCCGGCCAGGGTGGCGGACTCCCAGATCTCCAGGTCTTTCGCGGACTTGCCGAAGACGTACTGGGAGGCGGCCTCCACACCGTAGGCGCGGCCGGAGAAGAGGACGAGGTTGAGGTACCCGTTGAGGATCTCGTCCTTGGTCATCTGCTCCTCGACCGCGATCGCGAGCTTCATCTCCTTGACCTTGTCCGAGACCTTCTTCTTGCCGGACAGGGTGAGGCGCGAGTCGCCGCGCAGGACCTGCGCGTTGATGAGCATGTTGTTGACGTACTGCTGCGTCAGGGTGGAGGCGCCCTGCGTGGAGTCGGAGGTCGCGTTGTTGACCAACGCGCGGGCCAGGCCGCGGGCGTCCACGCCGTCGTGCGTGTAGAAGCGCTCGTCCTCGATGGACACGATCGCGTCCTTCATGGACTGGGCGATCTGGTCGAACGGGACGGGAGTGCGGTTCTCCTCATAGAAGTTGGCGATCAGCTTGCCGTCTGCGGTCACGATCTTGGAGGGCACCGCGATCGGCTCGTCCGGCAGCTCGTCCGGCAGGTCGTCCAGCATGGTGGCACCGGCGTTCGCTCCGGCGCCGATGAAGGCGGCACCGGGCACCATCAGACCGGCCACGATCAGGCCCGCCAGGACTGCGAGGCCGAGGAATCTCAGCATGCGGCCGACGGGCGTGACGGTGTCAGAGGAGGGGGACTTGCGCGGCGCCATGCCCGGAAGTGTACCGGGAGGGTCTGGGAGGGGAGGGCAGTGCGCACGCCTGATGGGTAGGGTGGCCACCATGACCGAGCAGACTCGTTGGGAATACGTCACCGTCCCCCTTCTCATCCACGCCACCAAGCAGATCCTCGACCAGTGGGGCGAGGACGGCTGGGAGCTCGTCACCGTGATCCCGGGCCCCGAGGGGTCCAACCCGGTGGCCTATCTCAAGCGCCCGAAGGCGGCCTGAGCCGTGGCCGCCGCTGAGCACCCGGGCTGGGGTGAGGGAAGGGTCGCCGCGCGCCTGGCCGAGCTGGGAATCGACCGCCCGGACGTCGCCGCTGCGGTGGGCAGCTACCTGCCCGCCCTGCAGGACGGCGACCTGGTGATGACCTCCGGCCAGCTGCCGTTCGTGGCCGGTGCGCTGGAGACCACCGGCAAGGTCGGCGGTGACGTGGACCCGGACACCGCAGCCGCGCTGGCCCGCACTGCGGCAGTCAACGCCGTGGCGGCCGTGCACGAGCTCATCGGTGACCTGGACCGCGTGGAACACGTGGTCAAGGTCACCGGCTTCGTCTCCTCCGCGCCGCACTTCACGGCGCAGCCCGCGGTGGTCAACGGCGCCTCGGACGTGCTCACCGAGATCTTCGGCGAGGCCGGCCGCCACGCCCGGTCCGCCGTCGGTGTGGCCGTGCTCCCGCTGGACGCGCCGGTCGAGGTGGAGATCACCGTCCGTGTGCACTGAGCGTGGGGCCGCCGCGACCCCGGACCCGGGGGCCGCGGCGGCCCGCGCCGCCTCTCGACGTGCCCATCCGGCGAGCCGTCGCCCCGCGGCCCCCGTGGGCCAGGTGCGGGCTGTCCCGCAGCGCCGCGCCGAGCCGGACCGCATCCCCGTGCCACGGAGGGAGGAGGAGGCCGCTCGCCTGTGGGTGGCCCAGGAGCATCGTCAGGTGCGTCCCGCCCGTCGGGCCGCCGCCGTCGCCGTGGTCCGTGACGGGGACGACGGACCCGAGCTGCTGCTCCGACACCGCCCCGGCCAGACCCCGCTGGGTGTGGTCGGCCTCCCGGGCGGCTCCCTCACCGACCAGGATGCGGATGCCTGCACCTGGTACGGCCCCACCCCACGCGAGTGGGCGCGTCGGCTCGGCATGACGGACGTGCGCCGCGCCCGCCAGCATGTGGTGGCCGCCGTGCGTGAGCTCTTCGAGGAGACCGGGCTGCTGCTCGCCGGAGAGCGTGAGGGGGACGTCGTGCCGGACCCGGCGACTCCGCTCTGGGAGGAGGCCCGGACCTCGCTCGAGGCCGAGGGGTTCGGCCTGCCCGCCCAGCTGCAGCGGCGTGGGCTCGGGCTGCGCGCGGACCTGCTGCGGCCCGTGGGCCGCTGGATCTCCCCGGACTTCCGTCACCGCCGGTTCGATGCGGTCGTGTTCGCTGCCGCCGTGCCGCCCGGGCAGCACGCCTCCGTCCGTCCGAGCTCGGGGCGGGACGAGGCGACCGCGGGGCTGCTCGCCTGGGTGCCGGCGGGACGGCTTTTCGAGGGCCCGCTCGCGTTGCCGGGCCCGCCCGGATGGCTGGGGGAGTCAGGGGTGGTGGAGGCCTGCGAGGTCACGGCACCGCCGACGCTCATGCTCGCCCGCCGCCTCGCGGACGCCGGATCTGCCGTCGCCTTCCTGCTGGGCTTCGCGGACGGGGCGGCCGACCGTCCCATCCAGACCTGGCGTATGGCACCGGCCGGCGACGACGGCGACCGCCTCTGGCTGCGCCCCACCGCGGACTGAGATCCGTCCTTGGTCCCGGCACGGAACGGCCGCCCACCCCTCGGGGTGGGCGGCCGTCGTCGTGTCGTCGTGTCGTCGTGTGTGAGGGGAGGTCAGCGCGAGCGCTGGCGCAGACGCTGCAGGTCGAGGACGACCACGGCACGGTTCTCCAGGCGGATCCAACCGCGGTGGACGAACTCGGCCAGAGCCTTGTTCACCGTCTCGCGGGAGGCGCCGACGAGCTGGGCCAGCTCCTCCTGGGTGAGGTCGTGGGCGACGAGCAGTCCGTCGGCGGCCGGGCGTCCGAAGCGGTCGGACAGGTCCAGCAGGGCCTTGGCCACACGGCCCGGCACGTCGGAGAACACGAGGTCCGCCAGGGACTCGTTGGTCTTGGACAGGCGCTGGGCCAGGGCCTGCAGCAGCTGCAGGGACACGTCCGGGGAGGAGGCGATCGCACGGCGCAGGTTCTCATGGCGCAGGCCGGCCAGGCGGGTGGCGGAGACCGCGGTGGCGGTCGCAGAGCGCGGGGCGGGGTTGAACAGCGCCATCTCGCCGAAGATCTCGCCGGGGCCGAGCACCGCCACCAGGTTCTCACGGCCGTCCGAGGCGGTACGTCCGAGCTTGATCTTGCCGGACATGATCACGTACAGCTGATCGCCCTGGTCGCCCTCGTGGAACGCAGAGGCACCCCGCGAGAGCTCGACCTCGGTCAGTTCGGAGGTGAGGGTCGCGAACACCTCGTCGTCCAGGTGTGCGAACAGGGGTGCCTTGCGGAGAACCTCAAGATCCATCGTGCAGTGCGTCCTCTCAGTGAGCGTCCCCGTGAGACGGGGGTGGACCGTGTGTCGTCTGGCTGGGCACCATTGTGCCGCATCACACACGATCCTGCCGCTACCCTGCCAGATTGAGCAAGGGGCGCCCGGCGCCCCTCGTCTGCCCCCGTCCCCGGTCGGTCAGCCGGAGCCATCCGTGGCAGGCTGGGGCCAGCCCCGTCCGGCACCCTCGTCTCGGCCCCGTGCCGGAAAGGAAACGACTGCATGCTCTTCGGCGTGACCTGGCTCGACGTCATCCTGGTCGGACTCCTGATCGTGGCCACGGTGAAGGGATACCACCGCGGTCTCTGGGTGGTGCTCGGGACGATGGCCGGGACGGTCGCCGGCGCGGTCGGCGGCTTCTACCTGATCCCCTTCGTCTCCAGGTGGGTCTCCGATCCGACGCTGCGCGTGGTCGTGCTGATCGTGGCCACGCTCCTGCTGATCTGGCTGGGGCAGGGCATCGGGGTCGCGGTCGGACGCAGGATCCGGCTTCAGGTCAGCCTGCCCGCCCTGCGGCGGGTGGACCGTTTCCTCGGTGCCGGCGCCGCGCTGATGATCTCCGTCATGATCCTGGGGCTGATCTCCCTCTCCCTGAGCTCCCTCGGCATGGCCCCGGTGACGAAGGAGATCAACCGCTCGGCCGTGCTCACCGGCACCGATCGCCTGATGCCCGAAGGCAGCCAGCGCTTCCTCGCCGAGTCCCGTGCCGCGATCTCCGGGCTCGGCGTGATCCCGGAGATCGACACCCCCGTGAAGGACGTCGTGGCCGAACCGGAGGCCACCCCGAGCGCGACCCTCGAGGTGCCGGAGGAGGAGCAGGCACAGATCCAGGACTCCGTGGTCCGGCTCTCCGGGTTCGCCGAGCAGTGCGCGCAGACGCAGAACGGCACCGGCGTGGTGGTCGCCGAAGACCGGATCCTCACCAACGCCCACGTGGTGGCGGGGGTGGAGGAGCCGATCGTCGAGACCCAGGACCGGGAGGTGCTCCCGGGCCGCGTGGTGCACTTCGACCCGGCTCGAGACCTCGCTGTGGTGGCCGTGGACGGTGTCGGACTGCCGGCCGCCCGGCATGGTGCGGATCTGGAGGACGGCACCGCAGCGCTGGCCCTCGGCTTCCCGGCCGGCGGCCCTTACGAGGCGACACCGGCGGAGGTGCAGGCGCGTGGCGACCTGCTCATCAGCGACATCTACGGACGCGAGGACGGGACCGTGGACATCTACCAGCTGAACGCGGACATCGAGCCGGGCAGCTCGGGCGGTCCGCTGGTGACCCAGGACGGCGTCGTGGCGGGACTGATCTTCGCCCGGGCCCCGGGCTCCTCGACCATCGGCTACGCGATCGCCGGGGACGAGTTCGAGCAGCTCCTGGAGGAGGCAGAGCATATGGTCGAGCCGGTCGGTCCGGGGGAGTGCATCCCCGGCGGCTGAGTCCGCCCATCCGACGCCGCCGGTTGTGCGGACAGGGCATGCGGTCTTGACGGTCCCCGACGGTGTGCCGGATCGACATGACGGTCCCCAATGGTGATCCAGATCACGAGGTTGTGCAATGCTGTCCTGCAATGAGGACGTCCCCGTCCTCATTCCTGCACACGCATCTTCGGAGGTTCTCCATGTCCACCGCATCCACTGCGGCCGGCACGGCGCCGAAGCGGTCCCGTGAGGAGTTCGGCGGACGCTGGGCGTTCATCCTTGCGGCGATCGGCTCGGCCGTCGGCCTCGGCAACATCTGGCGCTTCCCGTACGTCGCCTATGAGAACGGCGGCGGCGCGTTCGTCATCCCGTACCTGGTCGCCCTGTTCACCGCGGGCATCCCGATCCTGTTCTTCGACTACGCGATCGGCCACCGCTTCCGCGGCGCCCCGCCGCTGGCCTTCCGCCGCCTCGACCGCAAGGCGGAGTGGATCGGCTGGTTCCAGGTCTTCATCTGCTTCGTGATCGCCGTGTACTACGCCGCCATCATCGGCTGGGCGATCATGTACACCTGGTTCTCCACGGACCGCGCCTGGGGTGACGACCCGGAGGGCTTCCTGTTCAAGGACCACCTGCAGATGTCCGAGAACCCGATGCCGTCCTTCGACTTCGTGCCGGGCGTCTTCTGGCCGATGCTGGCGGTCTGGGTGATCTGCATCCTCTGCATGGGCTTCGGCGTCCGCAAGGGCATCGCCGTCGTCTCCATGGTCGGCATGCCGCTGCTGGTGATCATGTTCATCGTGCTCGTCGTGGTCGCCGTGACCCTGCCGGGCGCCGCCATAGGCCTGAACGCCTTCTTCACCCCGGACTGGTCCGCCCTGCTCGAGCCGGGCGTGTGGATCGCCGCCTACGGCCAGATCTTCTTCTCGCTGTCCGTCGGCTTCGGCATCATGATCACCTACTCGTCCTACCTGAAGAAGCGCACCAACCTCACCGGCTCCGGCCTGGTGGTGGGCTTCTCCAACTCTGGCTTCGAGGTGCTCGCCGGCATCGGCGTGTTCTCCGCCCTCGGCTTCATGGCCCAGGCCTCCGGCGTCCAGGTGACGGACGTCGTGGCATCCGGCATCGGCCTGGCCTTCGTCGCCTTCCCGACCCTCATCTCCCAGGCCCCCATGGGCGCCCTGATCGGTGTGCTGTTCTTCGGCTCCCTCGTGGTTGCCGGCTTCACCTCGCTGATCTCCATCCTCGAGGTCGTCGTGGCCGCGGTGAAGGACAAGTTGGGCCTCGGCCGCTGGGCCACCGTGATCATCGTGGTCGGCGGCTGCGCCGCCATCTCGATGACGCTGTTCTCCACCACCTCCGGCCTGCAGCTGCTGGACACCTCGGACGCCTTCATCAACAACCTCGGCATCGTCGGTGCCGCGCTGGCCGCCTGCCTCACCGTGGCGATCATCGTGCGCAAGCTGCCGGTGCTCGTGGACCACCTCAACGCGATCTCCTCGTTCCGCGTGGGCACTTTCTTCAAGGTCCTCATCACCGTGGTGATCCCGCTGGTGCTCGCCTACCTGTGGATCTCGGACCTCGTCACGAAGATCACCACCCCGTACGAGGGCTACCCGACCGACTTCCTGGCCATCTTCGGCTGGGGCATGATGGCCTCCGGCGTCATCCTGGCGATCGTCCTCTCCCTGGTGCCGTGGTCCCGCAAGTCCGCGCTCCACTCGGAGCGCAACGAGAACCAGACCATCGAGACCGGTGCCATCCCCACCGTGTCCAAGAAGGAGGCCTGACATGGATCCCATCGCAATCGTCATGATGATCGTCATGTGCGGCGTCATCTGGGGCGGGCTGATGCTCGCCCTGGTCAACCTCATGAAGCACCCGGACGAGACCTCCGGAGTGCTGGGTGCCGAGCCCGAGGCCGGCGACCCGCGCTACGTGCGCACCGCCGAGCACTGAGCCGGCTCCCGCCGCAGCGCTGAAGGGCCCCGTCTCCCCAGCTGGGAAGACGGGGCCCTTCAGCGTCGGGTGTGCCAAATTGAACGGCCCCGCATCCGACGTGGATGCGGGGCCGTTCGTTGCGGGCCGGGGGCGTCAGCCCTTCGTGCCCATGGCGCCGACGATCTTCTCCATCACCGTCGGGTCGGCCAGAGTGGTGGCGTCGCCCGCATCACGGCCCTCGGCCACGTCCTTGAGCAGGCGGCGCATGATCTTGCCGGAGCGCGTCTTCGGCAGCTCCGGGACCACGAGCACGCGCTTGGGCTTGGCGATCGGGCCGATGTCCTTGCCCACATGCTGGCGCAGCTGCTCCTCCATCTCCGCGATGTCCGGATCCTTGGCGGCGGCCTCTTCGGTGAGCAGCACGAACGCGAACACGGCCTCGCCGGTGGTGTCGTCCGCGGCACCGACTACGGCGGCCTCCGCCACGGCCTCATGGGCCACGAGCGAGGACTCGATCTCCGTGGTGGACAGGCGATGGCCGGACACGTTCATGACGTCGTCCACGCGGCCGAGCAGCCAGATGTCCCCGTCCTCGTCGTAACGGGCGCCGTCGCCGGCGAAGTACATGCCGGGGAAGCGGTTCCAGTAGGTCTCCTTGAAGCGCTCCGGGTCGCCCCAGATACCGCGGAGCATGGAGGGCCACGGCTCACGGGCCACGAGGAAGCCGGCGCCGGTGCCGTCCATCGGCTCGCCGGTCTCGTCCACCACGTGCAGCTCCACGCCGGGGACCGGCTGCTGGGCCGAGCCCGGCTTGAGCGTGGTCACGCCCGGCAGCGGGGTGAGCATGTGGGCGCCGGTCTCGGTCTGCCACCAGGTGTCCACGATCGGACAGGTGCCGCCGCCGATGACCTCGTGGAACCAGCGCCAGGCCTCTGGGTTGATCGCCTCGCCGACGGTGCCGAGCACGCGCAGGCTGGACAGGTCGTACTCGTCCGGGATCTGGCGGCCCCACTTCATGCAGGTGCGGATGGCGGTGGGGGCGGTGTAGAAGATCGTCACGCCGTACTTCTGGACGATCTCCCACCAGCGACCCTGGTGCGGGGTGTCCGGGGTGCCCTCGTAGATCACCTGGGTGGCGCCGTTCACGAGCGGGCCGTAGGTGACGTAGGAGTGTCCGGTGACCCAGCCGACGTCTGCGGTGCACCAGAAGACGTCCGTCTCCGGGTGCAGGTCGAAGGTGTCCTTGTGGGTGGCGGAGGCCTGCACGAGGTAGCCGCCGGTGGTGTGCAGGATGCCCTTGGGCTTTCCGGTAGTGCCGGAGGTGTAGAGGATGAACAGCGGGTGCTCGGCCTCGTGCCACACGATCTCGTGCTCGTCCGAGGCGGAGTCCACCACGTCGTGCCACCAGACGTCGCGGCCCTCGGTCATCTCGGTGTCCACCTCGTTGCGGCGCACCACCAGCACGTGGTCCACGGTGTGCCCGGGCTCGGCGAGGGCCTGGTCCACGGCGGGCTTCAGGGCGGAGGGCTTGCCGCGGCGGTAGGAGCCGTCGCAGGTCACTACGAGTGTGGCCTCGGCGTCGTCCACGCGGGAGCGTAGGGCGTCCGAGGAGAAGCCGCCGAACACCACGGAGTGCACCGCGCCGATGCGGGCGCAGGCCAGCATGGTGATGACGGCCTCCGGGATCATCGGCAGGTAGACCGCCACCCGGTCGCCCTTGGCCACGCCGAGGGACTCGAAAGCGTTGGCCGCCTTGCGCACCTCGGCGGCGAGCTCGGCGTAGGTGTAGTCGCGGGTGTCGCCCGGCTCGCCCTCGAAGTGGATGGCCACGCGGTCCCCGTTGCCGGCCTCCACGTGGCGGTCCAGGGCGTTGTAGGCGGCGTTGGTGGTGCCGTCGGCGAACCACTTGGCGAACGGCGCGTCGGACCAGTCGAGGACCTCGGTGAAGTCCTGCTCCCAGTGCAGCTGCTCGCGGGCGCGGCGGGCCCAGTAGGCCAGGCGGTCCGCCTTGGCCTCCTCGTGCAGCTCCGGGCCGGCCACGGCGTTCTCGGCGAACTCCTTGCTCGGCGGGTAGACGGTGGTCTCCTCGGACATGGTGCTCCTTTCGGGGGGGGGGGGTGGCATCTCGCCCGCCGCCACGCGTGTGTGACGGGGGACACATCAGTGCCTTCAGCCCAGCATGCCGCCGCGGCCGGGTCCGGGACAAGTCTGCTCCGCCGTGTGACGTGCGCCTAGAGTGGATCCCCGGCACCCCCGACCGCCGACGAACAGGAGCACCGCACCCGTGAGCCGCGCAGACCGAGGCGAGAGCGCCGCCGTCGTGACCCCCACGGGAGAGACCCCGCTGGGGCTGAAGCGCCGGGTGCGCAAGGTGCACCGCGTCTTGGGACAGACGTACCCGTACGCGGTGGCGGAGCTGGACTTCAGCACGCCGTTCGAGCTGCTGGTGGCCACCGTCCTGTCCGCGCAGACCACGGACGTGCGGGTCAACTCGATCACCCCGGCCCTGTTCGCCCGGTTCCCGGACGCCACGGCGATGGCCGCCGCGGACGAGGCCCAGCTGCAGGAGCTGGTGCGTCCCACGGGCTTCTACCGGAACAAGGCCGCCGCCGTCCTGAAGCTGTCCAACGATCTGGTCGAGCGCTTCGACGGCGAGGTGCCCGGCCGCCTCGAGGACCTCGTCACGCTGCCGGGGGTGGGCCGCAAGACCGCGTTCGTGGTGCTCGGCAACGCCTTCGGAAAGCCCGGCATCACGGTGGACACCCACTTCGGCCGCCTTGCCCGCCGCCTGGGCATGACGGAGCAGACCGACCCGGTGAAGGTGGAGCACGAGGTCGCAGCACTGTTCGAGAAGCGGGACTGGACCTCCCTGTCCAACCGCCTCGTCTTCCACGGCCGCCGCGTCTGCCATGCGAAGAGGCCGGCGTGCGGCGCCTGCCCGATCGCGCAGTGGTGCCCGACCTACGGCGCGGGGGAGACCGACCCGGAGAAGGCGCGGATGCTGCTCTCCTACGAGCTCAAGCCTGGCCGCGAGGAGCTGCACCGGCTCATGCTCGAGGGGAAGACCCGCCGCCAGTTGCGAGAGATGGGCTACGGGCTTCAGGCCTGAGCACGCAGTCGCGCGGCGATGTCCGCCACCGTAGCACGGGCGAACACGCCCACACCCACCAGGGTGGCCGAGGCCGGCCCGCAATAGTCGCCGTAGCCGAGCAGGTACAGCCCTGCCACGTCGGCGCTCGCCGTGCGCAGCTGCTGACGCATGCGCGGGCGCGCACCGGGCAGGAGGGTGCGCAGGTGGCGCAGCTCCGGGCGGAACCCGGTGCACCACACCACGGCGTCGAAGGGCTGTTCGGTGCCCCGCACGGCCGTCGCGGCACGGGACTGCGCGTCGGCAGGCCAGCCGTGCTCCCGGCCGGCGTCCGCGTCCCACGCCGCTGCGTCCTCCGTGAACCTGCTGGGGGAGGGCACGGCGTCCAGGGCCCCAGCGTCCCGGGCCGCCCGCACCGGCGGGACCACCACGATGTCCCCGAGATCCTCGCCGGGGGTGCCCACCTGCTCCACCTCGCGGCCGAGCACGCGGGCCGAGGCCAGGCGGAACAGCACGCTGCCGTCTACGTCGTCCGGCATGAACCGGGGCGGGCGCAGCGTCGCCCAGGTGACGGAGGTGGCCGCACCGTGCAGGTCCGCGGCGATCTGCGCCCCCGAGTTGCCGCCGCCGACCACCAGCACCCGCAGGCCCGCGTACTCCTCCGGTCCGGTATAGGCGGAGGAATGGACTTGCCGTCCCGCGAACTCTGCAGCGCCGGGGACTGCCGGCACGAAGGGACGGGTGAAGGAGCCGGTCGCCGAGACCACGGTGCGGGCCAGGGCGAGGCGCCGGCCGTCGTCGTCCTCCAGGGCGAAGAGCCCGTCCTGCCGGGAGACCGCGGCGACCCGGGTGCCCCGGCGGACGGGCAGGCCGTACCGGTCCTCGTAGTCCGTGAGGTACTCCACCACGTGGTCGGCGTCCGGGTTCTCGCCGCCGGTGCCGGGCATGCGGCGGCCGGGGAGCGAGGAGTGCTCGGCAGGGGAGAACAGGCGCAGGGACGGCCAGTGGTGCGGCCAGGACCCGCCGGGCTGGGCAGACGAGTCGAACAGCGCGAAGCGCGGCACCGGGCCCTCCTGCCGGCCGCGCTCCACGTCCCGCGCCCACCGCTGCAGGAAGTACCCGCAGGCCAGCCCGGACTGGCCCGCGCCGACGATGGCGACGTCCAGGGGCTCGTCCGAGCCGGCTGGGGTGGTGGTGGGGTGCGGGGCGCCGGTGTCCATGTCCCGAGGGTATCCGCGCAGCCCACTACGGTGGTGGCATGACCGCCGCCGCCCGACCCAGCCTGGATGACGCCCGCCGTGCCCTGCAGGACCTGGTGGCGGACCACGGGACGGAGGTGCCGGCCTCGGGGGCGGACCCGGCCTCGCTGACCCGCATCCCGAACGCCTCGGACCGCACGTGGGGCTTCCGCTGGCCCACGGTCCAGGACGCCCGGCCCTCGGCGGTGCTGATCCTGTTCGGCTCCCTGGACGACGTCCCGGCCGAGCATCGCTCCGACGCCGTCCACCCGGACGTGGACGTCCTGCTCACCCAGCGTGCCGCCACGCTGCGCAAGCACGCCGGCCAGGTCGCCTTCCCGGGCGGGCGCTGCGACCCGGAGGACGAGGATGTGGTGGCCACCGCCCTGCGGGAGGCCGAGGAGGAGACCGGCCTGGACCCGGCCGGTGTGGAGGTCCTCGGCGTGCTGCCGCCCCTGCCGGTCTCTGTGTCCGGCTACGTCATCCACCCGGTGGTCGGCTGGTGGCGCCAGCCCTCCCGGGTGGCAGTGGTGGACCGTGCCGAGGCGACCGCCGTGTTCCGCGTTCCCGTGGCGGACCTGGTGGCACCGGAGAACCGCTTCGTGGTGGCCCGTCCCGGCGGCCGCACGGGCATCACCCCCGGATTCGGCGTGCAGGATCGCTTCGTCTGGGGCGTCACTGCGGCGATCCTGGACCGTGTCCTGCACCTGCTGGCCTGGGACACCGCCTGGGACACGTCCGTGGTGCTGGACGCCCAGACCCGCCGTCCCGTCACCGGCTGACCTCTCCTGCACAGGGCACCTGAGGGCGGGGCTGGATCCACAGAATCGCCCATGCCCGCCCGGGGCGGGCCGCGGAGCGCTGGACTGGGGACATGCGTCCCTTCCTGCCCGAGCCTCCCGCCGTCGCTCACCCGCCCCGTGGCCTGCTGCCCCGGGACCTTGTCGGCCGGCTCGGCCGTGCTCGCATGCCTGGGCCCGTGCCCCTCCTGACCCCCGACGACGGCGCCCCTGCCCCTGCCTGTCCCCTCACCGAGGACCTGCCCTCGCCGGCCACGGAGACCGCCGCGGAGACGGCCACGGAGATGGCCGCGGACCCGCCCGACTGGCTGGGGCGGGCTCGATCCTGGCTGGCCGAGCGGCTGGCGAGACAGGACGGGGAAGGGGAGCCGGCCGTCGTCGGGGAGGACGGGGAGCCGACCGCTGAGGCGTGCCGTCAGGCGGTGGCGGCCATGGCGGAGCAGGACGGTCTCGGACTGACACAGGGACAGGCCGGGGAGCGGGCCCGCCTGCTGGCGGACGAGCTGTCCGGGTTCGGGCCGCTGGCGCCGCTGGTGCGGGCCGACGGGGTGACCGACGTGCTCGTGGACGGCGGCGGGAGGGTGTGGACCGACGGCACCGAGGGGCTGCGGCAGACCGGGACCGTTCTGCGGCCGGAGCGGGTGGAGCAGCTGGCCGTGCGGCTGCTGCACCGTGCCGGCCGCCGCCTGGACGCCGCCGTGCCCCTGGCCGACGCCCGCGTGGACGGGATCCGCGTGCATGCCGTGCTGCCGCCGCTGTCCGGGGCGGGGCCGCTGCTGAGCCTGCGTGTGCCGGCCGCGAGCAGGCCGAGCCTGGCCACGCTTGCCGAGGGCTGGCCGGACGGGGGCAGATGGCGTGCCGCGGTGGAGCACCTGGTGGCCGCGCACGCCACCGTGCTGGTCTCCGGGGCCACGGGGAGCGGCAAGACCACGCTGCTGTCCGCGGCCCTGGGCGAGGTGGACCCGGCCGAGCGGATCCTCACCGTGGAGGACACCCTCGAGGCTGCGCCGGACCACCCCCATGTGGTGGCCCTGCAGACCCGGTCAGCCAATGCGGAGGGCGCCGGGGAGGTGACCATGGCCGAGCTGATCCGCCAGGCGCTGCGCATGCGCCCGGACCGGCTGGTGGTCGGCGAGTGCCGCGGCGCCGAGGTGGCCGAGATGCTCACCGCCCTGAACACCGGCCACCGGGGCGCCTGGGGGACCCTGCATGCGAACTCCGCCGAGGACGTGCCGGCACGGCTGGTGGCGATGGGCGCGCTCGCGGGGTGGACCGCCGAGGCGTTGACCGCTCAGGTGCGGGCCGGGGTGGATGCCGTGCTGCACCTGCGCCGGGACGCGGCCGGACGGCACCCGGTGTGCCTGGCTGTGCCGGTGTCCGGCGAGGACGGGACGCGACTGCACATGCTGCCGGTGCTGCAGGACGTGTCCGGCCGGGCGGTGCGCGGCCCGGGCTGGGATGCGCTGGCCGCCCGGCTCCAGGGGCGGGGCGCGTGAGGGCGGCGCTGCGGTCCTGGATCGCCGCCCGGACCGGGGCCGAGGAGAGGCAGCGGCTTCGCTTCCTGGAGGCGGTGCGCCGGTGGGCTGCCCTGCTGCGCACAGGGCTGGGCGAGGGGCACGCATGGAGGCTCGTGGCCGCACGCGAAAATGCCTGCGGCCGGCCCGGGGCGGGGTGCTGCCTCGGCCACGGACTCCGGGAGCTGGCGGCGGCGGTGGGGCTCGGCGCGGATCCCCGGCGGGTGCGGGCCCCGTCCGGGCTGGCGGAGTGGGAGACGCTGCTCGGGCTGCTGGCGGTGTCCCGGGCCGCGGGGGCGGCACCGGCGGAGACGGCCGAGCGGTTCGCGGACGCCACCGCCGCCGAGCTGGACGCCGAGCGCGCCCGGCGGACAGCGGCCGCAGGGCCGCGGTCCACCGTGACCCTGCTGCGGTGGATGCCGTTGGGCGGACTGGGGCTTGCCTGGATGCTCGGGGCCGGGCCGGACTCGCTGCTCGGGGACCCGTTGGGCTGGCTGGTGTTCACCGCCGGCCTGCTGTTCGCCGTGGTGGGACACGTGTGGGCCCAGCATCTGCTCCGGGCGGCAGCCGGGCCGGCGCGGGAGGTGGACGCCGCCGCCTGGCTGGATGTGATGGCCGCGCTGCTGCGCTCCGGTGCCTCGCTGGTGGGTGCGTTGGAACAGGCCGCCGCGGCGCTGCCGGGAGGGTCCCGGCTGAGACCCGTCCTGGCACGGCTGCGCTGGGGAGCCGGCTGGGACGAGGCCTGGGATGGCATGGGGGAGGCCACCGGAGCCGGCGCCGGACCGCGCAGCCGCCGCGGACGGCACCCGCAGGAGCAGGACCGCGCCGCGGAGGCTGAACTGGCCGAGCTGGGGCGCCGGCTGCAGCCGCTGCACACCACCGGCATGGCCGGTGCCGCCACGCTCACCCAGGCCGCCCGGGCCGTGCGGCAGGAGCGTCGCCGTGCCGCCGAGCTCGCGGCGGAGCAGTTGGCTGTCCGGCTCGTGGTGCCGCTGGGGCTGTGCCACCTGCCCGCCTTCGTCTGCCTCGGTGTGCTGCCGCTGTTGCTGACCATGCTGCGCGGCCCGGCGTGACCCCCCCGGTGACCGCCGTCCCGTCCTCCACAGCGGACCGACACGCCGTCCCTGTCCACGGCACGCGGAGCCGGCCGCACGGGCAGGGGCCCGGATCGCGAAGCCTGGAGGCATCGGGCATCCGGCCCGTGCGGACCGCGTCAGAGGCGGCCCGCCACACCGATGGAGGGACACACCGTGAACCACACCGACCAGACCACCGAGAACACCCGCGCCGTCGCGGCGGCCTCCGAGGCCGCTGCGGAGGCCGTCCAGCTCGCCGCCGTGCAGACGCTCGGCGCCCGCCGCGCGGCCTCCTGGACTGCGAAGCTCCAGGACGATGCCGGGGCCACCACTGCTGAATACGCCATCCTGACCTTGGCCGCCGTGGGCTTCGCCGGCGTACTGGCCGTCGTGCTCTCCAGCGGCGACGTGCAGGGGATGCTCGCCGACCTCGTGGGCGAGGCGCTGAGCCGTGGCTGACACCCCCACCGATCCGCTCCGGGCCGGGCGGGAGACCACCGCCCGGCCCGGGGCCGGTCCTGTCCGTCACCGCCCTGATCGGACACCGCGCCGCGGGGAGCGGGGCGCCGTCACAGCCGAGTACGCGGCGCTGCTGCCGGTGGCCGTGCTGGTCATCGCGGGCGTGGTGGCTACCGGCGGGGTCGGCCTGCAGCAGGTCCGCAACCAGGACGCCGCCGGTGCCGCGGCTCGGATTCTCGCCCGCGGCGACTCCCCGGAGCAGGCCGCGCAGGCCGTCACCCGCATGGCCGGGGACGGCGCGGAGCTGGTCCACCACGACGACGGCACGTGGGTCACCGTGACCGTCGCCCGGGGTGCCCCTGGGCCGCTGGGCTGGTTCCCGGACCTGCAGGTGAAGGCCGAGGCGGCAGCACCGAACCAGCAGGTGCCGGACGGTGGCGATGCGACGGATCCACCGACAGACCCGGTCCTGGACGGCGGGGGAGGCGCGGGGCCATGAGCGGCACACTCACCGCCCTCGGCACGGCCTCGCTCGGCCTGGCGCTCTGCGTGCTGGTGGCAGGCGTCGGCCAGGGCGCGCACACCGCCTCGGTGGCCAGCACCGCCGCGGACCTGTCTGCGCTGGCGGCTGCGGACACGCTGCGCGGGATCGACCCCACCGGCACAGACGCGTGCACCGTGGCCGAGACGACGGCCGAGCGCAACGGAGCCCGACTGACCTCCTGCGAACCCGGGGAGCAGTCCACCGTGACGGTCACCGTCACGGTGGAGCAGGCCTTCGGCGCGGACGCCGAGGCCACCGCCAAGGCCGGGCCGCCGCCGGGAGTCGCGGTGGAGGACGACGACCCGGCAGAACCGCCCGACCCTCCGGGGCAGTGACAGCCCCACCTCTGCCTTCGTGAGCCTGGTGGCCGCGATCTGCCGCCTCAGCGCTCGCCGTCCGGGCGGTGAGGCGGCGCGAACTCCTCCGGCAGGAACTGCTCCGCGGGCACCTCGGCCAGGGCATCGAAGGTCCGGGAGAGCAGGGACAACACGGTCAGGGCACCGGCCTTGTCCAGGGGCGAGTTCCGGTTGCCGCATTTCGGGGACTGCACACAGGACGGGCAGCCGTCCTCGCACTCGCACGTCGCCACGGCGGCCGCGGTCGCCTCGACCCAGCGCCGGGCCTGAGCGAAGCCGCGCTCGGCGAAACCCGCGCCGCCGGGGCGGCCGTCGTAGACGAACACCGTGGGCACGCCGGTGTCCGGGTGCAGGACCATGGACACGCCGCCGATGTCCCAGCGGTCGTTGGAGGCCACCAGCGGCATCATGCCGATCATCGCGTGCTCGGCCGCGTGCAGGGCGCCCGGCAGCCGGTCCGCGGTCAGCCCCGCGGCCACCAGCTCCTCGGAGCCCGCCTGGTACCAGACCGCCTGCGTGAACAGGTCCCGTGCCGGCAGCTCCAAAGGCTCCTCGCCGAGGACCTCGCCGGAGATCAGTGCCTTGCGCTGGTAGGACACCACTTGGGTGGTGACACGGACGTCTCCCACGGACCAGCGCACCGAGGACCCGGCCGCGGTCGCCTGCCGTGCGATGCCCTGGATCTCGATCTCGGTGACGTCCCGGGCCGTGGTGAAGTAGTCCGGCCAGGCCCGCTGCACGATCACCGCGTGCGCGTCCTCGTCCAGCTCCAGCACCAGGTAGGTCCGGTTCTGGTGGATGTACACCGCACCCGGATGCGCCTGATAGTGGGTCTGCGGGGAGTCCATGGTGCCCAGCAGCGCTCCGGACTCCGCGTCGATGATCTGTACGGGACCGCCGCCGTCGTCGCGCAGGGAGACCATGCCCGCCGCATGCTCCGGGTGCGTCCAGAACCAGCCGGCCGGACGACGCCGCAGCAGGCCCTGCTCGCAGAGCCGCTCCACCAGCTGACGCACGGCCTCCGGGTCTCCGAACCGCGGCAGGTCCTCAGGTGTCAGCGGCATCTCGGCGGCGGCCGCGCACAGCTGGGCGCCGAGCAGGTGCGGATTGGCCGGGTCCACCACGGTGTCCTCCACGCCCAGGTCGAACACCGCCTCCGGATGCTCCACCAGGAACGTGTCCAGGGGATCGTCCGAGGCCACGAAGAACGCCAGGGATTCGCCACCGGAACGGCCGGCACGGCCGATCTGCTGGAAGAAGGACGCCCGCGTGCCCGGCCAGCCGGCCACCACCACGGCGTCCAGGCCGGCGATGTCGATGCCCATCTCCAACGCCGGGGTGGAGGCCATGCCGAGCAGCTCGCCGGAGCGCAGCTGTGCCTCGAGCTCGCGGCGCTCCTCCGGCAGGTACCCGGAGCGGTACGCCGCGATCCGGCTGCCGAGCCCCGGCTCGACCTCCTCGAGCTGGGTGCGGGCGAGCGAGGAGATGGACTCCGCCCCGCGCCGGGACTTGATGAACGCCAGCGTCCGCACGCCCTGCAGGGCCAGGTCCGTCACCAGGTCCGCGGCCGTGGCGGTGGCCGAGCGCCGCACCGGAGCCCCATGCTCGCCTTGGCGGTCCGTCAGCTCCGGCTCCCAGAACGCCACGGTCACCGCCCCGTGTGGGGAGCCGTCCTCGGACACCTGCACGGCCTCGGTGCCGATCAGCGCGGAGAAGTGCTCGGCCGGCGCCGCAGAGGTCGCCGACGCCCCGATGAACACGGTCTCGTCCCGGTCCCTGCGGTAGTGCGCCGCGATCCGCCGCAGCCGCCGCAGCAGGATCGCCACCTGGGAGCCGAACACGCCGCGGTAGGTGTGGGCCTCGTCCACCACCACGTAGGCCAGGTGCCGGAAGAACTCCGCCCAGCGCTCGTGGTGCGGCAGGATCCCCACGTGCAGCATGTCCGGGTTGGTCATGATCACGGAGGCGTTCTGCCGCGCCCACACGCGCTCGGCCGGGTCCGTGTCCCCGTCGTAGGGTGCCGCCCGCAGCCCGGGCATCCCGTGGTCCCCGATCCGCGTCCAGGAGGTCAGCTGGTCCGCGCTCAGCGCCTTCGTCGGCGCCAGGTACAGCACGGTCGCCCTCGGGTCCTCGGCCAGCGTGGACGCCACGGCCAGCTGGTAGGACAGCGACTTGCCAGAGGCGGTGCCGGTGGCCACCACCACGTGCCGCCCGTCCAGGGCGGCCTCGGCGGCCTGGACCTGGTGCGACCAGGGCCGCTCGACCCCGAGCGCACGAAGGGCCCGCACGAACTCCTCGGGGGTGCGTGCGGGCCAGTCGACCGGGCGCGCGGTCCGGGCAGGCAGGTGACGGAGGTGCCTGACCTGCACCGGAAGACGGCGGCGGCCGAGGGCCGCGCAGATCGCCGCCGCATGCTCACCTCCGGAGGGTGAGCGGCCGTCGTCGGGAGGGAATCCCACGGCGGTCTCGCCCCACGGATCTGGGGCAGGGAAGGAGTCGGTCACCGACCCATCGTGCCAGTGTGCTCCGGGCTGGAGATGAACTCCCCGTCCCCGCGGACCCAGATGGACACGGGGGCCAGGTCTGTCCAGCCGAGGTGGCCGTAGAGCATCTGGCCGTCCGGTGAGGCCACGAGCAGGCCCTCGGAGAGGTCTCCCTCGCTCATCACCTCACTGGTCAGGTAGCGCATCACCAGCGAGCCCAGGCCCTTGCGGCGGTGCTGCGGGGAGGTCCAGATGCGGTCGTACACGGCGGTCGAGCCGTCGAAGGTCACCCAGCCCATGGCGGCGAGCTCGTCCTCGCCCTCCGGGGCGGTGGAGGCGCCGGTGGCCATGATCCGCAGGCGGCGGCTGCCGGTGACGGGCTCGTCCACGCGGGCCTCGTAGCCCTCGGGCAGCAGCGGCGGTTCCACGTCCTGGACCTCGTGGTCCATCGCCACGGTCATGAGTCGCTCGGTGTCCACGGCCTGCTTCAGCCCCGCGCCGGCCAGGTCCGCCTCGGCCTCGCCGAAGACGGTCACCATGCGCTCGGGGTGCTCCTGCAGGTCCTTGAGGATGGGGTCGAGCTCAGCTTGCGTCGGGGCCACGAGCACGTACTCCCATGCGGCAGGGACGTCCATCTTCGCGCGTCCGGAGCCGCCGGGGATCATGCCGGCCGGCCGCGAGGTGCGCAGGGCTGCGCGCGTCCGTCCGTCCTGGCGGGTCTCATAGCCGCGCGAGCGCGACCAGGCCTCGAACCAGGTGTCCACCAGTGCATCGTCCTTGAAGTCCGTCATGCCTCTGACCCTAGCCCGATTCTGTGAGCGTGGTCACGGGGTGTGACCGGATCGGTACGATCACCGGCGCACTAGGCTGATCGCCGATGAGCCCGAAGACCGTCTCCCGCATCGCCCTCTACTACCGCTTCGTCCCGCTGGCCGACCCGGAGGCCGTGCGCCTGTGGCAGCGCGCCCTGTGCCGCCAGCTGGGCCTGACCGGCAGGATCATCGTGTCCGTGCAGGGCATCAACGGCACGGTGGGCGGCCCCGTGGACGCGGTGAAGCAGTACGTGAAGCAGACCCGGGAGCACCCGGCCCTCAAGGACCTCGAGGTGAAGTGGTCGGACGGCTCGGCCGAGGACTTCCCGCGCCTGTCGGTCAAGGTCCGCCCCGAGCTGGTGGCCTTCGGCGCGCCGGACCGCATCGAGGTGGACGAGCACGGCGTGGTCGGCACCGGCGAGCACCTCTCCCCGCAGCGGGTGAACGAGCTCGTGGCAGAGCGCGCGGACACGGACCGCCCGGTGGTCTTCCTGGACGGGCGCAACACGGTGGAGGCCCAGATCGGCCGGTTCGAGGGCGCCGTGGTCCCGCAGGCTCGGACCACCCGTGACCTGCTGGCGGCCGTGGACTCCGGCTCCCTGGACCACCTCAAGGACTCGCCCGTGGTCTCCTACTGCACCGGCGGGGTGCGCTGCGAGATCCTCTCCGCCCTGCTGCGCCAGCGTGGATTCTCCGAGGTCTACCAGATCGACGGCGGCATCGTCCGCTACGGGGAGGCCTTCGGGGACTCCGGCCTGTGGCACGGCGAGCTCGCCGTCTTCGACCGCCGCCTGTCCACCCGCTTCACCGAGGACGCCGTGACCCTCGGCCGCTGCCACGGATGCGCCGCACCCACCTCCGACCTGCGCAACTGCGCCGACCCGGCCTGCACCACCCTCACCGTCCGCTGCGCCGACTGCGCGCAGGACGTCTCCTGGACCTGTCCCGTCTGCACTGCTCGGAGCGCCGCATGACCCCCTCCTCCCTCCCGTCCGCCTCGGCCGACACCGTCCCGCCGGCGCCACGCCTGACCTCGACGACGGCCGCCTCCCTGGCCTCTGACCTCGCCGCCCTGCCCTACACCACCGCGGCTGTCGAGTCGCTGCTCGGGCCCATGGCCGTGGCCGGCCTGGATCGGGAGCACGCCGAGGCCGCCCGGGCCGTGCTCGCCGCCGGCGTCGCCGAGGCCGACCGCCCGCTGGCCGCGCTGGTCGGGGCTTTCATGCTCGGGGATCCCGTCCCCGCAGCGGACCTCGCCGCCGCCGTGCCCGAGCTCGGCCTGGACGGGCTGCGCCAGACAGGTCTCGTCACCGACGCCCGGCCGGACGATCCCGCGGACACGGTCCGCGCCACCTGCGACCTCTCCCCCTACGAGGCGGACGAACCCGGCCGGATGTGGGTCGCCTCGGACCAGACCGCCCTGCAGCGGCGGGGCCCGCTGCCGGCCGAGCACGTCCTGGGCGTCGGCCGCGCCTCGCTCACCCTCGCCGGTGCAGTCCAGCGCCGCGCGGTGGACTCCGCCCTGGACCTCGGCGCCGGCTGCGGCATCCAGACCCTGCACCTGCTCGCGCACGCCCGGCACGTCACCGCCACGGACCTCGCGCCGCGGTGCTTGGAGTTCACGGCCTTCAACCTGCTGCTCAATGCGGACGTGCTCGGCCTGGACCGCGAACGCCCCGAGGATCGCGTGGAGCTGCTGGCCGGGGACATGCTGGAGCCGGTGTCCGGCCGCCGGTTCGACATGGTGGTCTCCAACCCGCCATTCGTGATCACCCCGCGCACGGATCCGGACGCGCCGGTGTTGGTCTACCGAGACGGCGGCCGCGAGGGGGACCGGCTCGTCGCCGAGTTCGTCGCCGCCGTGCCTGCGCACCTGAATCCGGGCGGCACCGCGCAGCTGCTTGCCAACTGGGAGATCCCGGCAGGCGCGGCCGAGTCCGCCCAGGAGGGGCACGACGACGGCAGGCTCGCCTCCGCCTCGGACGGCACCCCCGCGACGGGGGAGCCCTGGGACACCCGGCCCCGGCGGTGGGTCGCCGAGGGCGCGGCCGCCGCGTCGGCGGCGGCGGGCCGCGAGGTCCCCGTGCAGGCGTGGATCATCCAGCGCGACGTACAGGACGCTGCGGGCTACGCCGAGACCTGGCTCCAGGACTCTTCACTGGAGCTGGACCCGGAGCAGTACCAGCGCCGCTACGGCCAGTACCTGGCCGACTTCACCGCCCGCGGCGTCGCCGGGGTCGGCTTCGGGCACCTCTGGCTGCGCCGCCCCGCCGAGGACGGTTCCCAGGGCGGAGCCTGGGTGCACGCCGAGGAGCTGACCCAGCCGATCGACGACGCCATCGGCACGGCCTGGGCCGCCGCGATCGCCCGCCGGGACCGGCTCGCCGCCGACCCGGGCGAGGCGACCGCCGGGGGCGAGGGGGCCGTCGTCGGGAAGCAGGCCGGGGGTGACCCGGCCCTGACGACCCTGCGCGGGCTGCACCTGAGGGTGGCCGCAGACGTCACGGAGGAGCGGCACCAGCGGTTCGGCACCGAGCACCCCGAGGTGATCCTGGCCCGGCAGGGCGCAGGGTTCCGCCGCACCGCGCGTCTGGACACCGCCACTGCCGGCCTGCTCGCCGCGAGCGACGGGGAGCTGACGGTCGGGCAGATCGTCGGCGCGCTCGGCGCGCTGCTGGAGCTGGACGACCGGGCCCGGACCGCCCTCGTGGTGGCGGTCCAGCAGCTGTATGAGGACGGGTTCCTGGTGGAGGCCTCCGACACCCCCTGACGGCCGCCGGCCGGGACTCCACTGAGCTCCGCCCGTGGACGTCGCCCACAGTCTTCCCGTTAGTGTGGGGCACTGGTCCTACGATGGGGGCACCCCGGCCCCCGCACCGCACCGACCCAGCGCAGCAGACGCCGCGCCACCTGCAAGGAGATGTTTCCGTGGCCCGAACCACCGCCGCCGTGACGAGCACCGTGCCCGAGGGCAAGAAGCTCGTCATCGTGGAGTCGCCCGCCAAGAGCAAGTCGATCGCCAAGTACCTCGGCGACGGCTGGGTGGTGGACTCCTCCGTGGGCCACATCCGCGACCTCCCCAAGCCCTCGGACCTGCCCGCGGACATGAAGAAGGGCCCCTTCGGCAAGTTCGCCGTGGACACGGATAATGGCTTCGAGCCGTACTACGTGGTGTACCCGGACAAGAAGAAGAAGGTCACCGAGCTCAAGCGCGCGCTCAAGGACGCGGACGCGCTCTACCTCGCGACCGATGCCGACCGCGAGGGCGAGGCCATCGCGTGGCACCTGCTGCAGACGCTCAAGCCCAAGATCCCCGTGTACCGCATGACCTTCGGCGAGATCACCAAGGAGGGCATCGCCCGCGGCCTGGAGAACATCCGCGAGCTGGACACGGCCCTGGTGGACGCCCAGGAGACCCGCCGCATCCTGGACCGCCTCTTCGGCTACGAGCTGTCCCCGGTGCTGTGGCGCAAGGTCTCCCGCGGCCTGTCCGCCGGCCGCGTGCAGTCCGTGGCCACCCGTCTGGTGGTGGAGCGCGAGCGCGAACGCATGGCGTTCGTGGCCGCCCAGTACTGGGGTGTGGAGGGCACCTTCACCGTGGACGAGGGAGCCGCCGCCACCGCCGCCGTGGGCACCGACTTCACCGCCCGCCTGTCCACCGTGGACGGCGTCCGCGTGGCCGCCGGCCGCGACTTCGACGACGCCGGTCAGCTCAAGGCCTCCGCCGGCAAGAAGGTCACCCATCTGGACGAGGAGGCCGCCGGCTCGCTGGCCAAGGGCCTCACCGGCGCCTCCTTCACCGTGGACGCGGTGGAGGACAAGCCGTACACCCGCCGCCCGGCCGCGCCGTTCACCACCTCCACGCTGCAGCAGGAGGCCTCCCGCAAGCTGCGGATGTCCTCGCGCGTGTCCATGCAGGTCGCCCAGCGCCTGTATGAGAACGGCTACATCACGTACATGCGTACCGACTCGGTCAACCTGTCCCAGGAAGCCGTCAGCGCGGCCCGCCGCCAGGCCACCGAGCTCTACGGCGGCGCCTCCGTGCCGGAGAAGCCCCGCGCCTACGCCAAGCGCAGCGAGTCCGCGCAGGAGGCCCACGAGGCCATTCGTCCCGCGGGGGACTCCTTCCGCACCCCGGCCCAGGTGAAGAACGAGCTGCGCTCGGATGAGTTCCGCCTCTACGAGCTGATCTGGAAGCGCACCGTGGCTTCCCAGATGGCCGACGCCAAGGGCTACACCGCCACCCTCCGCTTCTCCGCCACCGCCGCCGACGGCCGCGTGGCCGGGTTCTCCGCCTCCGGCACCGTCATCACCTTCAAGGGGTTCCTGGACGCCTACGAGGAGGGCAGGGACGCCGGGGCCGAGGACGAGTCCAAGGACTCCATGGGCCGCCGCCTGCCGGAGCTGTCTCAGGGGGACACCCTCACCGGCGACCCCGTGGAGCCCACCGGCCACGAGACCACGCCGCCGGCCCGCTACACCGAGGCCTCGATCGTGGCCGAGCTGGAGCGCCGCGAGATCGGCCGCCCGTCCACCTACGCGCCCACGATCTCCACGATCATGGACCGCGGCTACGTGACCAAGCGCGGCAACGCCCTGGTGCCGTCCTGGACGGCGTTCTCCGTGATCGGCCTGCTGGAGGACTACTTCGGCCAGTACGTGGACTACGACTTCACGGCGCGCATGGAGGACGACCTGGACCGCATCGCCGCCGGCGAGCTGGCCCGCGAGGCCTGGCTGCAGACCTTCTACTTCGGAGCCGAGAACGGGGACGAGGGCCTGCGGAACATTGTGGAGAACCTCGGGGACATCGACGCCCGCGCCGTGAACTCTCTGCCGGTCACGGACGAGATCACCCTGCGGGTGGGCCAGTACGGCCCCTACCTGGAGAAGCCGCTGCCCGCGGACGCCGAGCCCGGCACCACCCCGCCGCGCGCGAACGTCCCTGAGGGGCTGGCCCCGGACGAGCTCACCGCCGCCAAGGCCGAGGAGCTGTTCGCCACCGCCAAGCCCTCCGAGCGCGTGCTCGGCCAGGACCCGGAGTCCGGCCGGGACATCGTGGCCAAGGACGGCCGCTACGGCCCGTACGTCACCGAGGTCATCCCGGAGATGACCGAGGAGCAGGTGCAGGCCTGGATGGACGCCCAGCCCACCGAGTACTACAAGAACGGCAAGCCCAAGCCGAAGAAGAAGCCGAAGAAGGAGAAGCCGCGCACCGGATCCCTCTTCAAGACCATGGACCTGGACACCGTCACCCTGGAGCAGGCGCTGCAGCTGATGTCCCTGCCCCGCGTGGTGGGCCAGGACGCGGAGGGCGAGCAGATCACGGCCCAGAACGGCCGCTTCGGCCCGTACCTGAAGAAGGGCGCGGACTCCCGCTCCCTGCAGTCCGAGGAGCAGATCTTCTCCATCACCCTTCAGGAGGCGCTGGAGATCTACGCCCAGCCGAAGCAGCGCGGCCGCGGCGCCGCGAAGCCGCCACTGGCCGAGTTCGGCGAGGACCCGGTCTCCGGCAAGAAGGTCGTGGTCAAGGACGGGCGCTTCGGCCCCTACGTGACGGACGGTCAGACGAACATCACCGTGCCGCGCGGCAGGGACCCGGAGCAGCTCACCGCCGAGGAGGCCTACCAGCTGCTGGCGGACAAGCGTGCGAAGGGCCCGGCCACCCGCGGCGGCGCCACGAAGACGGCGGCGAAGAAGCCGGCCGCCCGCAAGGCGCCGGCCAAGCGGTCCACCACCGCCAAGAAGAAGGCCTGACGCCCGTGCGCCTCGGAGTCCTGGACATCGGCTCCAACACGGTCCACCTGCTGCTGGTGGACGCCCACCCGGGCGCCCGCCCCGTGCCTTACGCGGACCACAAGCGCTCCCTGCCTCTGATCCAGTTCCTGGACGAGGACGGCGCAATCGGCGCCGAGGGCCAGGACGAGCTCATCGGGTTCATCCGCGAGTGCTGTGACTTCGCGGAGGAGCACGAGGCGGAGGACATGATCGCCTTCTGCACCTCGGCCATCCGCGAGGCCGCCAACGGCGCCGAGGTCCTCGCCCGCGTCCGTGAGGAGACCTCGGTGCACCTCGCCGAGCTCTCCGGGGACCAGGAAGCCGCCATGACGTACTTCGCGGTGCGCCGCTGGCACGGCTGGGGCGTCGGATCGATCCTGAACTTCGACATCGGCGGCGGCTCCTTCGAGATCGCCTACGGTGAGGACGAGCTGCCCACCCATGCGCAGTCCCTGCCACTGGGTGCCGGCCGCCTCACCCGCGACCGCCTCCCGGAGGATCCGCCTTCCCCGAAGTCGGTCAAGAAGCTGCGCAAGCACATCGAGGCGCGGCTCGAGGAAGCGTACGCGCAGTTCCCAGCCATCAAGGGCCCGCTCTGCGTCACCGCCACCTCCAAGACGTTCCGCTCCCTGGCCCGCCTCACCGGCGCCGCCCCGTCTGCGGCCGGCCCGTTCGTGCGCCGCACCCTGCGCGCGGACGACCTGCAGCTGTGGGTCAACCGCCTCGCCGCCATGCCGGCGGAGGACCGCGCCGAGCTGCCCGGCGTCTCCGAGGTCCGCGCACCCCAGGTCCTGGCCGGCGCCATGGTGGCCCTGGCCGCGATGCGCACCTTCGGCGTGGCGGAGCTGACCATCTGCCCGTGGGCCCTGCGCGAGGGGCTCATTCTCAACCGCCTCGACGCGCTCATGCTCGAGGGCCACCTGACCGCCGACGGCCGTCCCGGCGTCGGACACGTCAACCTCAACCCGGACGCCCTGCTGCCCGGGCTGGTCCAGGAGGACCGCTGACATGGGGACTTCCGACCCTCTTCCGGACGACGGCCGCTCACTCTCCGGGAACCGCCTCACCCTGCCGCGGCGCTTCGGGGCGGACATCCCCGTCACCCTGTCCTCCTCGTCCGTGTTCCCGCTGGGCACCCAGGATGTGTTCGCCATCGCCGAGGACCTCGGCTACGACGGCGTGGAGGTGATGGTCACCCACAACGCCTTCAGCCGGGACGCCGAGCGCCTGGTGAAGCTCTCCGAGCGCCACGGTCAGCGGATCGATTCGATCCACGCCCCGACCCTGCTGTTCACGCAGCAGGTGTGGGGCACCGCCTGGTCCAAGATCCGCCGCGCCGCGCAGCTGGCGAACGACGCGGGCGCCCGCGTGGTGGTGGCCCATCCGCCGTTCCGCTGGCAGGGCAGCTACGCCTCCGGGTTCGCCGAGGGAATCCAGGAGATCATGGCCGAGACCGGGGTGATCATCGCCGTGGAGAACATGTATCCGTGGCGGGCCTACGGGCGTGAGGTCAAGATGTACCTGCCGCACTGGGATCCGATCCCGCGTGGATACGAGCACGTCTGCTGGGACTTCTCCCACGCGGCGATCGCCCGCGCCGATTCACTGGACGCGCTGCGGCAGCTGGGGGATCGGGTGCGCCACATCCACCTCACCGACGGCAACGACAGTCCGAAGGACGACCACCTCGTCCCCGGCGAGGGTACCCAGGCCGTGGCCGAGTCCCTGCGCCACCTTGCACGCGTGGGCCTGGCCGGTAGCGTGTGTGTGGAGGTCGGCACCCGCGGCGTCCAGTACCCCGGACAGCGCGAGGAGAAGCTCGCCGCCTCCCTGGCCTTCGCCCGCGAGCACCTCGCCGCCGGCGCGCCGATCGCCTGAACGAGACCACGAATCCTCGAAGGAGCATCCTCCCCATGACCCAGACCCCCACCGACTCGCGCATCGCCATCCTCGGACTGGGCACCATGACCGGTGCGATCCTGGCCGGCATGCTGGAGCAGGGGGTGCCGGCGCAGAACGTTGTGGCCACCACCCGCTCCGCGGCCTCCGCCGAGAAGGCCGCGGTGAAGCACGGCGTGACCGTGACCTCGCGGGAGCAGGACGAGCGTGCCAACCACGCCGCCGTGGCCGACGCGGACATCGTCATGGTGGGCGTGAAGCCGAAGGACATGGTCGCCACTCTCCAGGACCTCGCCCCCTCCCTGCGTCCGGGGACCGTGGTGGTCTCCGTGGCCGCCGGCGTCACCTCCGCCACCATGGCCGCCGTGCTGCCCGAGGGCCAGCCGATCGTGCGCACCATGCCGAACACCCCGCTGACCGTGGGCTCCGGCGTGGTGGGCGTGGCCGACGGCCCCACCGTGACCGCCGAGCAGTCCGCCGCCGTCCGTGCCCTCTTCGCAGGGTCCGGCCTGGTGGTGCCCGTGGAGGAGGACCAGCTGTCCGCCGTGGTGGCCACCGCCGGCTCCGCCCCGGCCTACGTGTTCCTGCTGGCCGAGCTGATCGCCGCCCACGGTGCCGAGATGGGCCTGGACGCCGAGGCCGCCGAGGCTATGTCCGCCGCCACCGTCAAGGGTGCGGGCATCATGCTCCAGCAGGAGGGCGCCAAGGCCGAGGACCTGCGCAAGGCCGTGATGAGCCCGAACGGCACCACGGAGAAGGCCGTCTCCACGTTCCTCGACGGTGGCATGGAGGGCCTGGTGAACCGTGCCATGGACGCCGCCGCGAAGCGCGACCGGGAGATGGCCGAGGAGTTCCGCGCCTGACCCGCGCTGCGCACGTCTGACCCGCGCCGCCGGGCGTCGCCCCGCACCCCGACGTTGTCGTTCGTGACGTGCACGCACGATGCCCCCGCCACCACAGGACGTGGTGACGGGGGCATCGTGGTGAGTGGCCGTCGTCGGGAAGCCCGGCCGGGGCGCCCAGCATGCCGGTGGGATCAGCCCTCCATGGCGCGGGCGAAGCCACCGTCCTCCCAAGGCCATCTTCGGGGTGTCGACGTGCCAGGGCTCGAGCACCACCCGCCCCTCGACGTCGGCGGTGGAGCCGCCGTCAGCCCGGACAGCAGCAGGGCCGCCGCGGGCAGGCCTGCGGCAGGGAAGACGACGCCGTCCCCGTCGCCACGGGAGGCGGCGATGGGAACGGCGTGGTGAGCGGCCGTCGTCGGGACGCCCCTGGGACTCAGGGGCGCGCGGCGAAGCGCTCGATCAGGTCCGTGTGGCCGGAGACGATCAGCGTGTCCCGCGGGCCCACCTTGGTGTCCGGCTGGGCGTACGTGAACTCCTCACCGGGGGTCTTCACGCCCACGATCGTCACTCCGTACTTCTTACGCACGTCCGACTCGACCAGGGTGAAGCCCACGGTCTCCGTGGGCGGGTGCATCTTCACGATCGCGAAGTCGTCGTCGAACTCGATGAAGTCCAGCATGCGCCCGTTGACCAGGTGCGCGGCGCGGACGCCGGCGTCGAACTCCGGGAAGATGATGTGGTTCGCACCGATGCGGCGCAGGATCTTGCCGTGCGCCGAGGTGATCGCCTTGACCCAGATGTGCGGGATCTCCAGGTCCACGAGGTTCACGGTGATCAGCACCGAGGACTCGATGGAGGTGCCCACGCCCACCACCGCGGCGGAGAAGTCCTCCGCGCCGAGCTGACGAAGCGCCTCCGCGTCCGTGGCGTCCGCCTCCACCACGTGGGTCAGCGTGGAGGCCCACTTCTGCACGAGCACCGGGTCCTTCTCGATCGCCAGGACCTCGCGGCCCTGCGTCACGAGCTCCTGGGCGGTGGCCGCGCCGAAGCGGCCCAGGCCGATCACGAGCACGGGGGCGTTGGGGTCGTTGCGCTGCTGGTCAGCCAAGGATCGGCCTCTCGACGGGGTAGCGGTAGAGCACGCGGCGCTGGCGCAGGGCCAGGGCCGCGGCGAAGGTAATCGTACCGACGCGGCCGGCGAACATCATGGCCGTCAGCACGTAGACGCCGGCCGGCGGCAGCTCCGCGGACAGGCCGGTGGACAGGCCGCAGGTGGCGAACGCGGAGATCACCTCGAACAGGGGGCGCTGCAGCTGCTCCGTGGTCATGGCCAGCACCACGAGGGTGGCCACCAGGACGAGGGTGGCACCGAGGGCGAGCACGGCGATCGCGACGCGCAGGGTCTCCGAGGCGATCGTGCGGCCGTGGACGGTGACCTCCTTGTCACCGCGGGCCTCGGCCACGATCGCCAGGAACATCACCGCCAGGGTGGTCACCTTGATGCCGCCGGCCGTGGACGCCGAACCGCCGCCCACGAACATCAGCGCATCGGTGAGCAGCAGGGTCTCCGAGGTCTGCGCGTTCACGTCGATCACGGAGAACCCGCCCGAACGGGTCATCACCGAGGCGAACAGGGATTGTCCGATCTGCTCGCCGCCTCCCATCGGGGCGAGGGTGTTCGGGTTCGTGCGCTCGAAGACCCAGATGAACACGGCGCCCAGGACCAGGAGGATCAGGGTGACCTCCACGGTGATCTTGGTGTGCAGGTTCCACCGGCTGTAGCGCCAGCCCGTCTGCATGAGCACCAGCACCACCGGGAAGCCGAGGGCGCCGATGAACACGCCCACCGCGATCACCGTGAGCAGATACGGCTCGTGCGCGAACGACTCGAGTCCGTCCGGGTGCAGGCTGAAGCCGGCGTTGTTGAACGCGCTCACCGCATAGAACACCGCGTGCCACAGGCCGCGGCCCAAGGATCCTGCCTCGGCGATGAACCGCGGAGCCATGAGTGCGGTGAGGATCAGCTCCGCGGTCAGCACCGTCACCACCACCACGCGCAGGAGCTTGCCGACCTCGCCCACGTTGCCCGTGGTCATGCCGCCCTCCTGCGTCAGCAGCTTCGAGCGCACGCCGAGGTGCCGGGACACCGCGAGCGTCAGCAGGGATGCCATGGAGAGGATGCCCAGGCCGCCGATCTGGATGGCAACCAGGATGATCACGTGCCCGAGCGTGGACCAGTGCTCCGCGGTGTTCACGGTGGTCAGGCCCGTCACGGACACGGCGGAGACGGCGGTGAACATCGCGTCGTGCAGCGGCGTGTGGTGGCCGTCCCGTGCCGCGAACGGCAGGGTCAGCAGCACGGTGAAGAACCCGCCCACGAGGGCGAATGCGGTCAGCGCCGTGCGGGCCGGGGAGGACCCGGCCAGGTGCTTCACCGAGTGCGAGGTACGCCGGACCATCGCGCGCACGCCGCGGCCGGACTCCAGCGACGAGGAGCTCCACGGCTGGGGGCGGCGGCGCGTCCCCGGACGGGGGCGCGGTACCGAGCGGTGCACCGCCGTGGGGAGGCGGCGTGGACGGGCGGGGGCCATGGGTCCACAGGCTACCGGGGCAGATGCCGTGGACGCGCGTGGAAATGCGCCCGGCGCGTGTGGCCGCCGTGTCATGTACGCGTCACGTGCGTCCCCTGTGCCGTGCTCGGGGTCACGCCGACGTAGGCTGGGAGTGATGAGCGCCACGTCTTCACCCCGCAGCACCCAGTCGGCAGCTGTCGTCTGGCACTCGGACCTGCTGAAGTACCGCTTCAGCGCCGAGCATCCGATGGCCCCGCTCCGCCTCGACCTGACCCACCGTCTGATCGAGTCCTTCGACCTGCTCTCGGGCGCGCACGTGCGGATCATCGAGCCGCCCGTGGCCACGGACGAGCAGCTGCAGCTGGTGCACGAGCCGGAGTACATTGCGGCCGTGAGGACCGCCTCCACGGAGGCCGTGACGGACGAGGCCCACGGCCTCGGCTCGGAGGACTGCCCGATCTTCCCGGACCTGCACGACTCCGCCGCCCGCATCGCCGGCGGCACCCTGGCCGCAGCCGAGGCCGTGTGGTCCGGTGAGGTCAGGCGTGCCGTGAACTTCTCCGGCGGCATGCACCACGCCGCCCGGACGTCCGCCTCCGGCTTCTGCATCTACAACGACTGCGCCGTGGCCATCCAGCGCCTGCTGGACCTCGGCGCAGAGCGTGTGGCCTACGTGGACGTGGACGCCCACCACGGGGACGGCACCCAGTCGATCTTCTACAACGACCCCCGGGTGCTCACCATCTCCATCCATGAGACCGGCTTCTCCCTGTTCCCCGGCACCGGCTTCGCCAACGAGGTCGGCGGCCCGGATGCCCTGGGATCTGCGGCGAACGTGGCGGTGCCGGCCCGCACCGGCGACGCGGGCTTCCTGCGCGCCACCCACGCCACGGTGCCGCAGCTGCTGCGCGCCTTCGCCCCGCAGGTGCTCGTCACCCAACACGGCTGCGACTCCCACCATGCGGACCCGCTGGCGGACCTGCGCCTGTCCGTGGACGGCCAGCGCCAGCTCGCCTTCGACCTCGCGGACTGGGCGGACCAGTTCTGCGCGGGCCGGTGGATCGCCACGGGCGGCGGCGGATACAACCCGCTCAAGGTGGTGCCGCGTGCGTGGGCGCACCTGACGGCGGTGGTGCTGGACACCCCGATCCCCGTCAAGGCCGAGATCCCGCAGGAGTGGGTGGACCACGTGAAGGCCCTCTCTGCGGACGAGGTGACCGGGGACATGTCCCTGGACCCTGAGGACGAGGAGGGGCGCATCCCCACCACCATGGGCGAGGGCGCGGACGTCTGGTGGCGCTCCTGGGAGGTCGGCTACGACCCGTCCGACCCCGTGGACCAGGCCATCATGGCCACCCGCAAGGAGCTCTTCCCGTACCACGGGCTCGACCCCTGGTTCGACTGAGCGTGTCGCCGGCCGGCCCGCCCGGCCGCACCGTCCCGCTCTGCGTCCGCCTGTGCAGTGCGGATTCGCGCCGCGCACGCACGCCCGGTATTGTGGCTGGGAACGTGTCCAGCGTTCCACACCCGGTGGAATGCGGGTCGGTCCGGCTGCTCCGGCGGCCCGGTGCGGTCCACGTGACCCCGCTGACCTTCACCCCCCGACATGAGGAGACCCCATGGGTTCTGTGATCAAGAAGCGCCGCAAGCGCATGGCGAAGAAGAAGCACCGCAAGCTGCTTCGCAAGACCCGCCACCAGCGTCGCAACAAGAAGTGACGCCTGCTCCTGGAGCAGATGCGAGGCCGCCGTCCCGTCCGGGACGGCGGCCTCGCTGTGTTCGGCAGAACTCGGCGGGGCGCCTTCCGCCGTGCCCGTAGGGTGGTGCGCATGGATGATCAGACCCCGACGACGGCCCCCGCCTCCGCCTCCTGCCCTCGCGTCCAGCTGTTGGTCAGGGAGGGCTGCCACCTGTGCACGGCGGCCGTGGAGACTGTCGCGGAGGTCTGCGGCCGGGTGGGGGAGCCCTATGGGCTGTTGGACGGCGCCGAGCACCCGGAGCTGCTCGAACGCCACGCCGAGGAGATCCCGGTGCTGTTCGTGGACGGCGTCCAGCGGGACTTCTGGCGGGTGGACCCGGTCCGGCTGGAGCGCATGCTCACCTCCGCCTGACCCGGGCGCGGGTCACCTCGTCCGCATCGTCTTTGCCCAGGCCCGCTGGCGCATGTACTCCGTGGCGTCCGGACGGTAGGCCATCACGATGCCTGCCACGCCGAGCAGGATCCAGACGATCTCCAGGCCGACCATGCCGCTCACCACGCTGGTGAGCAGCAGCAGCGCGGACAGTGCAGCGAGCACCGTGCCGACCACGCGCGCGGCGCGGGAGCCGGACCGGATCTTGAACGCGACGAGCAGATAGAGGGCGAGCGCCACCAAGGAGAAGGCGATCATGACTCCGGGCAGCATGGAGATGGTCATGTCCATCATCTGCTGCGCGTCGGCCCCGGTGACGCCGGAGGCCTCGATCTGCTGCTGCATGGCGTCCTCGATCAAGGCCTTGCCCTGCGGGGTGGTCATCGCGAACGCACCCATGAGGGTGGAGCCCACCATGACGACCGCGGCGGCGATGATCAGCCAGAAGGCTGCGGTGATGGACGTCGGGCGCTGCGGTTCCTGTATCGGCCCTCCCGGCCACTGCTGTCCGGGGCCCCACTGCTGTCCGGGCTGACCCTGCCACTGCTGTCCGGGCTGACCCTGCCACTGCTGCTGCGGACCCTCCCCGTACGGATTCTCCCCGTAGGGGCTCTGGCCGTACTCTGAGCCGGCGAGGTACTCCTGGCCGCTCTGCCCGGACCCCTGGGCGCCGGTGCTTGCGCCGCCGTACTCCTGCCCACCGCCGTAGTCCTGTCCGTAGGAGGGGCGGTTCCTGTTCTCGCTCACGGCGGTGTCCTTCCGTCGGCGCCGGCGGTCCGCGCGGTCGCGCGGCCTGTGACCTCCCACGCTAGTGCCTATGGCCCCGCCGCGTCTCTGACAGACTGGGGGCATGAGCGTTCTGGCCACGGTGCATCTCGTCCGTCACGGCGAAGTCTTCAACCCGGACCGGGTCCTCTACGGGCGGCTGCCGGGCTTCGGCCTGTCCGAGCTGGGCCTGCAGATGGCCGACGGCGTGGCCGAGTGGTTCGTGCAGCGCGCGAACCGGCTGCAGCGCCAGCCGGCCATCGTGGCCGCCTCCCCGCTGGAGCGGGCGCAGCAGACTGCCGCCCCCATCGCGGCCGCCTTCGGCAAGAAGCTGGAGACCGAGCCGAACCTGATCGAGGCGGAGAACGACTTCGAGGGCATGTCGAACGTGGCCGCCACGCTGAAGTCCACGCCGCGCCTGTGGCCGAAGCTGCGCAATCCGGCCCGCCCGTCCTGGGGCGAGCCGTACCTCCAGCAGGTGCAGCGCATGGTGGAGGTCGTCCAGCGCTCTCGGGACGTGGCCGTAGACACCCTGGGCCCTGGCGCCGAGGCGATCCTCGTCTCCCACCAGCTGCCGATCTGGGTGACTCGTTTGGCCACCGAGGGGCGTCCCCTCATGCACGACCCGCGTCAGCGCGAATGCACCCTCACCTCCGTCACCTCGCTCGTCTTCGAGGCCGGCAGCGAGAGGCCGCGAGTGGAGTACCACGAGCCCAACGCCCACCTGCTCGCCCAGGCCGCCAACCTCCCCGGCGCCTGACCCCCTCCGTTCCGCCCCTCCGCTTCCCGACGACGACACCGCACCTCCACGGCCCACCCTCGCCCCGTCCGGGGCGAGGGCACAGGCGGGGACGGGGCGCCGTCGTCGTGACCTGGCCCTCCAGGTTCCGGTCAGGATGGGCGGGCAGACTAGACTGGTCAGAACCCCTGATGCTGTCCCGCGCCTTTGACGAGGAGGTTCCTCCATGCCCGCGTCCCGTCTGACCCGTCGACGACTGCTGACAGGCCTGGGCCTCGGCGCGGCCGCCCCGCTGCTCGCCGCCTGCGGGGGAGGGGACGACGTCCTGGCCGGTCAGGCCGGCAACGCGGACGGCAAGAACTACATCGCCGGAGACGGCTCCATGGCGGAGTACGCCAAGGGAGAGCGGTCCGAGCCGGTCGAGTTCTCCGGTGCCCTGTTCGACGGCACCGAGGTGACCGCCGAGTCCCTGCGCGGCGCCCCCGCCCTGCTGAACTTCTGGTACGCCGCCTGCGCACCGTGCCGCATCGAGGCCCCGCACCTGGTGTCCCTGCACGAGCAGTTCGAGTCCAAGGGCGTGAAGTTCCTCGGCGTGAACGTCCGGGACACCGCCACCACCGCCCAGGCGTTCGAGCGCAGCTTCGAGATCCCCTACCCCTCCATGGAGGACCGCTCCGGGGACGTGCTGCTCGCGCTGTCCGACTTCGTGCCGCCCCAGGCCGTGCCCTCCACCCTCGTGCTGGACGCCGAGGGCCGGGTCTCCGCCCGCGTGCTCGGCGCCGTCGAGGAGGGCACCCTCCGCGCCCTGCTCAGGACCGTGGTCGACGAGCAGGGGCAGTGACGCCGGCGCCGATGCAGAACAACCCCTTCGCCGAGGCCGTCCTGGACGGCTCCCTGCTGGTCGCCGCGCCCATCGCGCTGCTGGCCGGCATCGTGTCCTTCCTGTCTCCGTGCGTGCTGCCCCTGGTGCCCGGCTACCTCGGATACGTGACCGGCCTGGGAGGGGAGCGCCTGGAGGACCGCCGTCGCAGCCGCCTCGTCCTCGGCGCCGTGCTGTTCGTGCTCGGCTTCTCCGTGGTTTTCGTCCTGGCCGGAGTGATGTTCGGGCAGGTCGCCTTCTGGCTGCAGCGGGATGGCGAGTGGGTGACCCGCCTGCTGGGCGTGGCCGTGATCCTGCTCGGCGTCGTCTTCCTCGGCCGCTTCGACCGGCTCCAGACCGAGCGCCGCCTGCACCTGAAGCCCGCCGCCGGGCTCGTGGGCGCCCCGGTGCTCGGCATGACCTTCGGCCTGGGCTGGGCGCCCTGCATCGGCCCCACCCTGGCCGCCGTCCTGGCCATGGCCACCGCCGGCTCCGAGGGCGCCGCCGGCCGCGGCGCCCTGCTCGCCTTCGTCTACTGCCTCGGCCTCGGCCTGCCGTTCATCCTCATCGCCCTCGGCGTGGAACGGGGCCTGAGCGCCCTCGCCTTCTTCCGCCGCCACCGCCGTGCCGTCAAGGTGTTCGGCGGCGTCCTGCTGATCGTCCTCGGCCTGGTCATGGTGACCGGCCTGTGGAGCGCGTGGACCCTCCAGCTGCAGACCTGGTTCCAGAACGAGGTGAGACTTCCCCTGTGAGCACCCGAGCGAAGAAGTCCGACGCGGCCCTGCCGAAGCTGGGCGCGAAGGAGATGGCGCGCTGGGCCTGGACCCAGATCACGAGCATGCGCACCGCGCTCATGCTGCTGCTCCTGCTCGCGGTGGCCGCCGTCCCCGGCTCCCTCGTGCCGCAGCGCCGCGCCGGCCCGGAGATCGTGGACCAGTGGATCGAGGACAACCCGTTCTGGGGCCCGATCCTGGACTTCCTGCAGTTCTTCGACGTCTACACCTCGGTGTGGTTCTCCGCGATCTACCTGCTGCTCTTCGTGTCCCTCGTGGGCTGCGTGGTGCCGCGTGCGATCAAGCACGTGAAGGTGATGAAGGCCCCGCCTCCGCGGACCCCGCGGCGCCTGTCCCGCCTGCCGGAGTCCGGGACCGTGGTGCTCGAGCAGGACGGCCCGGCCCCGGAGCAGGCCGTGGCCCAGGCGAAGGCCTGGCTGAAGAGGCGCCGCTACCGGGTGGCGGACTGCACGGACGAACGCGGCGTGTCCGTCTCCGCCGAGCGCGGCTACCTGCGGGAGATCGGCAACATCGTCTTCCACTTCTCGCTGATCGGCGTGCTCGTGTTCATGGCCTACGGCGGCATGACCAAGTACGGCGGGCAGAAGATCATCGTGGAGGGCGAGGGCTTCGCCAACAACCTCGTGGCCTACGACTCCTTCACCCCCGGCACCTACTTCAGCGCGGACGACCTCCAGCCGTTCTCCCTGAAGCTGGAATCCTTCGACGCCGTGTTCGAGCGTCAGTCCAACACCCATTACGGCCAGCCGCTGGACTACACCGCCGTCATGGACGTCCGCGAGGGCTCCGGCGGCGAGCTCCAGCGCCAGATCCTCAAGGTCAACCAGCCGCTGGACATCGACGGCGTGCGCGTCTACCTCGTGGGCAACGGCTACGCGCCCGTGGTGACCATCCGCGACGGCGCCGGGGACGTGGCCTTCCAGGGCCCCGTGGTCACCCGCGTGTTCGACAATAACTACGGCTCGCAGGCCACCATCAAGGTCCCCGACGCGCGGCCGGACCAGCTGGGCTTCGTCGGCTTTTTCCTGCCCTCGGCGGTGGAGGACGAGGAAGGCGCCGCGTTCTCCGCGGACCCCGAGCTGCTCAACCCGGAGCTGCAGCTGAACTCGTACTACGGGGACCTCGGCCTGGACACCGGCCGCCCGCAGAACGTGTACGTGCTGGACACCGAGTCCCTCACCGAGCTCAACAGCCGCACCAACGAGCACGGCGGCATCGTGCTCGGCCAGGGCGAGACCTACGAGCTCCCCGAGGGCCGCGGCACCATCAGCTTCGACGGCGTCCGCCGCTACGTCGGCCTGGACATCCACTACGACCCGGGCAAGTGGGGCGTCGGCGTGTTCGCCGGCACCGCCCTGCTCGGCCTCGCGATCAGCCTGTTCGTGCGTCGCCGCCGCGTCTGGGTCCGCGCCGAGGCGGACGAGTCCGGCCGCACCCGCGTCGAGTACGCGCTGCTCGCCCGCGGCGAGGCCACCGGCCTGCGCGACGAGAACGTGGCCCTGCGCACGGCCATGGAGAAGATGTGGCCGGTGACGGCCCCAGAGAACGACAATGGAACCGACGAGGGCCGCGCGCCTGCACCCCGTCCCATCCCCGGATCAGGAGTCTGACCGTGTTCAACCCGACGGCACCCGTCAACGAGCAGCTCGCGCTGTACAGCGACCTGTTCATGCTCATCGCCGCGCTCGTCTATGCGGCGTCGTTCATCGTGTTCGCCATCGA
Organism: Micrococcus luteus; assembly: GCA_047414615.1. Taxonomy (GTDB): domain Bacteria; phylum Actinomycetota; class Actinomycetes; order Actinomycetales; family Micrococcaceae; genus Micrococcus; species Micrococcus luteus_B. The sequence goes on along the minus strand of CP179711.1, from coordinate 1,610,521 downwards.
CATGGCAGTCGCGTCGGGCACGATCCGGCGCCTCGAGCAGGAGCTGGCCTCCGAGCGAGACCTCGCCTGCCACCCGCAGCGTTCCACCGCCACCGCCTCCGCCGGGGGCAAGGGTGCCGGCTCCACCGCGCTGCTGGACCGCGACCCCTCCGGCTCGGCCCCGCTGGACCGCGCCGGCGACGGCGCGGAGTTCGACCTGGTGGACGCGGACATGGACTACACCGGCCAGGGCCGCCGCCCGATCGCCAATGTGGCCGTGGCCATTCTCGGCATCGGCTGGGCCCTGCACGCCTTCGCCGTGGTGGCCCGCGGCCTGGCCGCCAGCCGTGTGCCCTGGGGCAACCTCTACGAGTTCATGACCACGGGCGCCCTGCTGGTGACCACCGTCTACCTGGTCTTCCTGTTCCGCAAGGACCTGCGCTTCGTGGGGACCTTCGTCACCGGCCTGGTGGTGGCGATGATGTGCGCGGCCACCATGGGCTTCCCGACGCCGGTCGGTCACCTGCAGCCGCCGCTGCAGTCCCCGTGGCTCGTCATCCATGTGTCCATCGCCGTGCTCGCCACCGCGCTGTTCACCCTGACCGCGGCGATGTCCATCCTGCAGCTGGTCCAGTCCAACGCCCAGACCCGCCTGACGCAGGGCCGGAGCACCTGGTCCTTCCTGCGCCTGGTGCCCACCGCCGGCTCGCTGGAGAACTGGTCCTACCGCATCAACGCCGTGGGCTTCGTGATGTGGTCCTTCACCCTGATCGCCGGCGCCATCTGGGCCGAGGCCGCGTGGGGCCGCTACTGGAACTGGGACACCAAGGAGGTGTGGACCTTCGTGATCTGGGTGGTCTACGCCGCCTACCTCCACGCCCGCGCCACCCGTGGCTGGACCGGTAACCGCTCGGCCTGGCTCTCGATCATCGGTTTCGCCTGCATCGTGTTCAACTACACGATCGTGAACATGTACTTCCCGGGTCTGCACTCCTACGCCGGCGTCCCGGAGTGAGGCGGCGCCGCTGACGGCTCCTGGACACAGGCGAGGGCCCCGGGCCGGTGTGTGAACCGATCCGGGGCCCTCGTGCGTCCGGGCGACGTCAGCGTCCGGTGTCCGTACCGGTACCTTCCGTCCCGTCCTCGCCGTCCTGTCCCTCGGCGCGGTCGGGGCCGTCCGTACCGCCCTGCTCGCGGAGGCGGCGCTCCCGCTCGTCGAGCTCCTCCGCCCGGCGGTCCAGGTCAGCCTTGCGCTGATCCTGGCGGCGCTGCACGCGGAGGTTGCGCAGGAACTCCTCGTCGTCGTCCGGCGCGGACATCCGCGGCTCGGTGAGGGCGGCCGAGGACGAGCGCGCACGGCCCAGGATCAGCCACAGCAGCGGTCCGACCAGCGGCAGCAACAGGACCACCAGGAACCACACCGCCTTCGGCATCGAGCGCACCTGGTGCTTCGACGTCAGCAGCAGCTCGAAGAGACAGTAGAGCGTCAGGGCCACCAGGACGATGATCGCGGGGATGAGGAATCGGGGCATGCGGACCATTCTAGGAATCTGCACAGCCCGTGTCCGCCGAGGCGGGCCTATCCTGTCCGCCCGGGCGGGGCCTGTCCCCTCCATGCGGGCGGCTCCACCCCCTCCACGCGGGTGGGGCCGCCCCGCGGCAATGCTCCGCCACCGGGGATGCCGGGCTGGACGCAGGCCAGGCGGCACCCCACCTAGAATGGACGGGTGCGTTTCCTCCTCTACGGCCTCATCCGCATCGTCGTCTTCGTCGGCGTCTGGTACCTCTGCATGGCGCTGGACTTCGGCATGGTGCTCTCGCTGGTGGTCGCCCTGATCCTGTCCTTCGCGGTCGGATACCTGGGACTGCACCGGCTGCGCGACGGCGCCGCGGCGGACATGGCCGCCTGGCGCCAGGGCGTCTCGAAGGACCGCCGCGGACGCACCGAGCAGGCCGACGCCGACGCCGAGGACGCCTACACCGAGGGCCGCTTCCGCGGCTGACACAGGCCCCGCCGTCCACCCGCGGCCGGCGGACCCGACCACACGACGACGGCCTCCCACCGATCAGGTGGGCGGCCGGCGGACCCGACCACACGACGACGGCCTCCCACCGATCTGCACTGGTCCCCGTTTGTTGGACTGGTAATCAGAGCGTAAGCGCCCCGTCTTTCTCGAGGGCCTGTTCCCGATACTTCATCGGGGTCAGGCCCTCGAGTCGTTGCTGGATCCGGTGATGGTTGTACCACTGGATGTAGGACTCCAAGGCCTGGGTCATCTCGGCCACCGTGGCCGGATACCGGTCCAGGAAGGCCTCGGCCTTCAGGTGCGAGAAGAAGTTCTCGGCCACCGCGTTGTCATGACAGTTCCCACGACGAGACATCGACTGGATCCCGTCATGGTCCTGGATGATCTGCCTCCACGAGGCGTGCTGGTACTGGAAGCCCTGATCGGAATGCACCATCACCCCTGCAGGGGCTCCGGCCCGGCAGAAGGCCTGCTCCAGCGAAGCGTTCGTGAACGAGGTCGTGGGACGGGTTCCGATCTGGTGACCGATCACCGCGTGATCGAACAGATCGATCACCGGAGACAAATACACCCGCTGCCCGGCCACGGCGAACTCGGTGATGTCCGTGACCCACTTCTGGTTCGGTCCCTCGGCCTGGAACCGTCGTTGAAGCCCGTTCGGAGCGATCCTGCCCTCGGCTCCTGCCGTGTAGCGGCGCCGGCGTCGGCGGCGTACCTGGCAGACCAGCCCGAGCTGGCGCATCAGGGCCAGCACGGTCTTTTTCGCCACATGCAGGCCCTCACTGGTCAGGACCATGTGCACCCGCCGGTGCCCGTACCGGCGGCCGTGCTCGGCCACGATCTGACGGATCCGCACCTTCAGGTCCGCGTACCGGTCCTCCCGGCTGGCCACCAGCACCTGGTGGAAGTACGTCGAGCGGGCCAGGCACGCGATCTGCAGCAGCACCCTGAGCGGGAACCGTGCCCTGAGACTGGTCACTGCAGCTGCTCTCACCGCAGTCCTTGCTGTCTCAAGGCCTTGAGTTTTTCCAGGTAGGCGACCTTGGCGCGCAGATACTCGTTCTCCCGTTCCAGGTCCGCTACCCGGTCGGCACCAGGTGCCGGGGCCGGCTTGCGTCCGGGCTTCTTCGAGTGCAGGCCCTGCTCACCTTGTTCCCGGTAGGCCTGGGCCCACCGCTGGACCAGTCGTGGAGTCGAGACCTGGTACTCGGCCGCCAACGCGTTGGCGGTCTCTCCCTCCAGGTACCTCCGGGCGATCAGCAGCTTCGTATCGAACGAGTACGTCTTCTTCGATGGGTTGGCCACAAGAGCCAGCTTCCCATGCAGGCGCCACCGGTACTCCAGGCGTTCCACCGACCACACCGGCAGACCCAACCGGTGCGCGACGACCTTGTGGCGATGACCTTTCTCGAACAGGTCGATGGCCTGTTCTCGTTGTTCTTGTGTGAGTTTCGATGGTGCTGACACAGCACTGCTCCCCGGGTGAGTCGGACTTGAATAGGAGTCCAACTTCCGGGGAGCAGTGCAATCAGGTGGGCGGCCGTCGTCGTTGTCCTGCGGGGTCCGGGGCGCCGCGGCGGCCGGCGGGCGGCTCAGACGGTGAGGCAGGCGACCACGTAGAGGATCGCCCAGAGGATGCCGACCGTGGAGGTGGCCTTGAGGACCGGGATGAGCGTGCGCGGGTGGTCTGCGCGCAGCACCGTGCGGCAGGGGATGACGGCCAGCGCAGCGGAGAGCACGGTGAGGCCGAACCAGCCGGAGACGCCCAGCAGGCCCAGCGGCAGCAGGGTGGCCACGGCCATCATCGCGATGTAGCTCCACCGTGCCGGACGGTCGCCCATGCGGGCGGCGAGGGTCATCTTTCCGACCTCGCGGTCCGTGGGGATGTCCCGGATGTTGTTGGCCATCAGCAGGGCCGTGGAGAACAGGCCCGCGGAGATCGCCGCGATCCAGGCGACCGCGTTCAGCTCCAGCGCCTGCGTGAACGTGGTGCCGAGGCCGGCCACCAGGCCGAAGAACACGAACACGAACACCTCGCCCAGGCCCAGGTAGCCGTAGGGCTTCGAGCCGCCGGTGTAGAACCAGGCGGCGGCCACGGCGGCGGCGCCGACCAGCAGGAACCACCAGGTGCCGGACAGGGCGACGAGGAAGAACCCGGCGAGCATCGCCACGCCGAAGCAGCCGAAGGCCGCGTTCTTCACGTTCTTCGCGGCGGTCTGCTTCGAGGCGGTGAGGCGGAAGGGGCCCACACGGTCGTCGTCGGTGCCGCGGATGCCGTCCGAGTAGTCGTTGGCGTAGTTCACGCCCACCTGCAGGGCCAGGGCGACGACCATCGCCAGCAGCGCGCGGCCGAGGTGGAAGCCGTCCAGGGTGTGTGCGGCGGCCGAGCCGGTCACGACCGGCACCACTGCCATCGGCAGCGTGCGCAGGCGAGCGGCGGCGACCCACTGGGACATCGTGGCCATGGGTGCGTGGACCTCCTGGTTCCGTGCAGGGCGGCCGCGGTGCGAGTCGGCCGCCTGTCATTCTCCCATGCGGCCGGCGTCCCGGTGCGCCCCGGCGGCGAGCAGGGCTCAGGACGAGCCGAGCCCGGGGCGATGCCTGGATCGGGCGGTGCGCGGAGCGGAGCGGGCTGCCCGAGGACAGGACACGGGCCCCGCACCGTTGCCGGTGCGGGGCCCTTCCCCTGTCAGGTCAGATCACGGGGTGATCCGAGCTGTGATCAGCGCGTCGAATCGAATCGCTCCATGATCACCGCGACCTCACCGCGGGAGATGTCGGTGCCGGCACGGTAGGTGCCGTCGCCGTAGCCCTCCACGATGCCCTGCTCGTGCAGCCAGGTGATCGCCGTGTAGTGGGCCTGGCCCGGCAGCACGTCCGAGTATGGGGACTCGGACGGGGCGGTGAACTCCGGCTCGCCGGCGGCGCGGTACATGAACGAGGCGAACTCGCCACGCGTCACGTCCTTCTTCGGACGGAAGGTGCCGTCCAGGTAGCCGGTGGTCACGCCCGCCTGCGCCGCCCAGGTGATCGCCTCGTAGTGGGTGAACCCGGTGGAGACGTCGGAGAACGGCGAGGTGGTCGAAGCGGTGTGCTCCGGCTTCAGGTAGCGGTACAGGAAGGCGATGGACTCACCACGGGTGATGTCGCGGTGCTTCTTGTACGTGCCGTCGACGTAGCCCGAGGTGATCTCAGCGCACTGCATCCAGCGGACGGCCGAGTAGAACTGCGAGCCCTCCGGGTTGTCGGCGAAGTCGGTGATCTCGCAGGTCTCCGGATCCGGATCCGGGTCCGGGGTCACGGAGGAGATGCCGAGGTCGAGGCCGAACAGCACCGGGTCGTGGTCCGAGGAGCGGTAGGCGTCCGGGGCGTACACGTCCTGCTGCGCCGGCTTCTTGTACCGGGTCTCGTAGCCGATCAGCGGGACCTCGTCCGCATTGATGTGCCAGGAGGAGGCGCCGGTCACGCGCGGGGCGAGGTCTGCGTCGGCCAGGGCGTAGTCGAGGTAGCCGAGCATGCCGTCGAACACGTAGGAGTAGGCGTACTCGCCGCCGAAGGCCTTCTCGAGGTCGGTGAAGCCGCCCTCCACGAGGGTGCGGATCGGACGCTCGTGGTCGTAGGCGTTCAGGTCGCCCATGATCACGGCGTTCGGGAGCTCGTCGGAGCCCGCCCAGTCCACGAGGGCCTCAGCGGCGTCGGTGCGGACCTGGTCGCAGTTGCCGGTCAGGTGGTTGAGGTCGGTCGGGTCGCCGGCGCACTCGGAGCCCTTGGACTTCAGGTGGTTGGTGACCACGGTGAACTCGTCCAGCTCGGCGGTCGAGCCCTCCGGGACCACGGGGGCGAAGGTCTGTGCCAGGGCCGGGCGGTTCTTCGTGTCGTCGAACCGGGCGTCCACGGAGGAGTCGAGCACCTTGTGGGCGCCCACCGGGGACACGGAGGCTGGCTGGTAGATCATCGCGGTGGTGATCTGGTCCGTGCCGATCCTGCCGGTCTCCAGGGCGGCGTAGCGCTCCTCGCCGGCGGCGGCGTTGAGGGCGGCCACCAGGTCGTTCAGGGCGACGTCGCCGTTGTTCTCGATCTCCAGCAGGCCGACGACGTCGGCGTCCATCTCGAGAATCGCCGAGACGATCTTGGCCTTCTGGCGCTCGAACTCCTCGGCGGTGGTGGCGCCGCGCTCGTTCAGGGTCGTGAAGTAGTTCAGCACGTTGAACGAGGCGACCTGCAGGTCGCCGCCGACCTCGGGGACCTCGGGACGGGTGACGGTGTCCTCGTAGCCCGCGTCCTGGGTCGGCTGCAGGGCCCAGGTGTCGTAGCGGTAGTCGAGCACGCCGGTCAGGTCCGTGAGCGTGTCGCCGCCGGAGAACAGGTTCTCCAGGGTGAAGGCGCCGCCGCCGGGGTGCAGGGCCGGGTCAGGGTTCTGCACGGACCGGCCGTCGTCCACGGTGATCCGGTTGGCGAGGTTCTGCTCGTACAGGGTCTGGGCCTCGGGGGACTCCGGGGCGTGCACGGCGGTGGGCGTGTACTGGCGCTCGGGGCCGACCACGATGGTGCCGTAGCGGGCGTACTGGTAGGTCTCCAGCACCACGGCCTCGGAGACGGTCACCCGCATGCCCTCGGTGGGCTCGAGGTCGGTGATCGGGAAGGTCACCTCCACCGGTGCCGGCAGCTCCTCGGTGCCGCAGTCCGTCACGGCGTCCTGGGAGACCTGGGTCATGCCGTAGTGCTCGCCCACGGTGCCGCGCACGGTGAGCAGCTCGCCCTGCTCCACCGGTGCGGAGCTCGGGGCGTACACGAACACGCCCTCGGAGGTCGCCGGGTCCGCGTCCGCGGTGGCGTCGGTCTGCTGCAGGTAGTAGCCGTTGAAGCCGCCGGTCTGGAACACGCCGGTGACGACGCCGCGGACCACCACGTCCTGGCCGGTGATCGGGGAGGAGGCCCCGGACCCCTGCACCTCGTGGATGCCGGTGGCGTCCATGTCGCACGTGAGGGTCGGATCCACGGGGTCGACCGGGTCGGAGCCGCCGTCCTCGGCGAGGGCGTTGGCGGCGCCGGGGGTGTTGAGGGCCTCGCCCTCCTCGGGGGTGCCGATCACCGGCTGGCCGTCGCTGACCAGGCCCGCGCCGTCGAAGTCGTTGCGCACCCAGTCGGTGCCGCCGTCGGGGACGCGAGAGGCGCCGCCCACGGTCTGGCCGCGGCCGTCGACGTCGCGGGCGAGCTCGGTGCCCCAGGCGCGGTCGCCGGCGTCGCCGTCCAGCACGCCCACGGAGTCGTGCACGGTCAGGCCGTCGATGATCGCGTCCAGGCTCTGGCCGGTGGCGACCGCGCCGGAGACCAGGAGGAAGGAGACGGAGCCGTTCTGGAAGTTCCGCTCGACCAGGGCGCGTCCGTCCGCGTCCACGGAGGTGAGTCGGTCCACGCTCAGGACGTTGCCCTGCCGGGTGTTGTTGTCCCCCTCCACGGAGATCACGGAGAGGGTGCTCGGGTCGACTCCGGCTGGGACCAGGACCTCCACGTACTCGTGGAGGTCCGCGCCGACCGTGTCGGTGACGAACTCGTTGATGACCGGGGCGGAGACGGTGGCCGGTGCGGGGGCGTCGGTGGCGCCGGCGACCGGCGCTGTGGTCACGACGGTGCCGACGCAGAGGACGCCGGCGGCGAAGGCGGCTGTGAACCGCGAGGTGTGCTTCATGGACATGCTTTCCCTCTTGCAGGTGATGACGGGGTGACGCCTCAGAGTAGGCATCCTGCACTGCGGGGAGGTGACCTCCGCGTCACGGGCCGGTGAACGGTGTGGGGCGGGCAGGGCGCGCGGCGGGCCTCAGTCGGCCGCGGCGAACAGCGCGCTGAGCGCCCGCCGGTCCGGCTTGCCCGTGGACAGCAGTGGCAGCGCGTCCAGGACCAGCCAGGTCTTGGGGGCGGCTGGCCCGCCGAGGGCCTCCTTCACGACGACGGCCAGCCGCTTCTGCGTCTGACCTCCCCAGGGCTGTGCCCCCGGGGAGGGGACCACCGCGGCGCACAGCCGCTGACCCCACTCCGGGTCCTCCACGGCGCCGACGAAGACATCGGCGACGGCCGGGTCCGCCTCGAGGACGGCCTGCACGGCGGCGGCCGAGACTTTCACACCGCCGGTGATGACCACGTCGTCGGCGCGGCTGGTCACCGTGAGGCAGGGGCCGTCGTCGTGGTGGGAGAGGCGCCCCAGGTCCTCGGTGAGGAAGGAGGCAGAGGCGGGGGAGGCGTCGTCGTGGGTGAAGTGGGCGGCGGTGCGCTCAGGATCGTCCAGGTAGCCGGCGGCCACCATCGGACCGCTGAGCCGGATGCGGCCGGACGGCACGCCGTCCGCGGTGTACGAGACACGGACGAGGTCTGCGGTGACGCCCGGCAGGGGGCGCCCGTCGTAGACGCAGCCGCCGCAGGTCTCGGCCATGCCGTAGGTGGCCGTGAGCCGGACACCGGCCGCCTCAGCGGCCGCGCGCAGGGGAGCCGGCAGGCGGGCCCCGCCGACGAGCACGTGGTCGAAGCGGCGCAGCGCCTCCACGCCGGCGGGATCCGCGTCCGAGGCCAGCAGTCGGGAGACCTGGGTGGGGACGAGGGAGACGAGCAGGGCACGGCCGTCGTCGGGAAGCCGGGAGGCAGCCTCGGTGAAGGCGGGCGGGGTGAAGGGGCCGGCGGGCAGGGTCAGGACCTCGGTGCCGGCGTCGATCGCGCGGGACAGGACCGCCAGGCCGGCCACGTAGTGCGGGGAGACGGCGAGCAGCCAGTGGCCGGTGCCGGGGGCATCCGGGCGAGGGTGTGCGGTGGCGAGGCGCTCGGCGGTCGCGGCCGCGGAGGCGCGCAGGGCGGAGGCGGTCAGGACGATCTGCTTCGGCGTGCCCGTGGAGCCGGAGGTGCGGACCACCGCGGCGGCGTCCGGGTGGCCGCAGCGGCGCGGATCGCGGGCCTCGGGCCGGGGGAGCGCGGCGCCGTCGGCGGTCAGCTCGACGGGGGCGCCGCCATCGAAGGCCGTGGCGAGGGCGTCCGTGGCGCGGGCGAGGGCGTCGGCAGTGGCGGGCATGGTTCCGAGTGTAGGAGTCACGGCGGTCGGACGGACCCGCCCGGCGGACCGGATCCGCCCGGCGGTCAGAGCATGAACGGCACCGTGGCGATCTTGACCACCATGATCAGCGCGAACAGCTGGGCGTACCCCTCGGTCACGCGGGCGTCGGTGGACCGGGAGAGCGCGTAGTCCAGGATCGCCGGCTGGCCCGTGATGCCCGCCAGCGCCCCGAAGGTGCGATCCACGGACTGCCCCAGCAGCCGTGCCGCGGCGATGAGCAGGGCCGCGGTCAGCGCGGTGAGCACGGCGGACATCAGGATGGCCAGCCCGCCGACCCGGGTGAACACCGTCTCGACGAACGCCGGGCCGGCGGCCAGGCCCACCACGCCCAGGAAGAGCATGAGGCCGAACTGCCGCAGCGTCAGCGCGATCTCCGTGGACGGCTCCCACACCGTGGGTCCGGTGCGGCCGATCGCACCGAGGACGAGGCCGACGAGGATGCACCCGGCCGCCGGGCCGAGGGAGAAGGAAGCCCCGCCCGGAAGCGGAATCGTCACCAGGCCCAGCAGGTAGCCCAGCGCCATGCCCGTGCCCAGGGAGATCCAGTCCAGGTTCGAGAGCCCCCGGGTCGAGTTGCCGAAGAAGTCCCGCACCGCCTCCATCCGCGGCGCGGTGGTCACGATGAGCACCCGGTCGCCGACCTTGAGCTCGGTCTGCGGGGTGGCCAGCGACTCGACGTCGTCGCGCCGCAGCCGGGCGACGTCGGTGCCGAAACGCTCGCGTAGGGACAGCGTGCCCAGGCGGCGATCGGCCAGGGCGCGGGCCGTGACGATGACCATGGAGGTCTGCAGCGGGTTCATCACCTGCGCCGGGTCGGCGCCGGTGCGGCGGCCGAAGGCCTGCACGGCCGCGTCGATGTTCTTCTCCGTGCCGTCCAGGACGACCTCGTCCCCGGGTTCGATCCGATCGGCGGAGCCGGCGATCCGGGCCACTCCGCCGTGGCGCAGCGCCACCACGCGCACCAGTCCCTCGGAGATCCCCGGGATCTCCCGCACGGCGAGGGCGGAGGTGGCGGCCGCGGCGGTGAAGCGCAGCTTGCCATCGGTCACCGGCGCCGGATCGCGCGGGGAACTGCTCCACGGGCGGGCGGCGAGCAGGGTGATCGCGATGATGGTGCCGACCACGCCCACCAGGTAGGACAGCCCGTAGCCCACGGCCGGGGCCTGCCCGCCGGTGAGCTGGTTCGCCAGCGCCATCGCCGGCGTCGCGGTGAGCGAACCTGTCCACACGCCGATCGCCGTCGGCAGGTCCATGTGCAGCAGCGCGGCCAGCGGGTGCACCGTGAAGGCGGTGAGGATCACCACGACGACGGCGGCCAGCATCAGGGGCAGGTTGCGGCGCAGGTCCCGGAAGAACACCTTGCCGGCGCCGAGCCCGATCAGGTAGGCGAACAGGGCCAGGCCGAAGCTCTGGAACAGGGCCAGCCGGTCGCCGACGTCGGGCAGCCCCGCCCCGACGAGCAGGCCCACGAACAGTGCTCCGGAGGCGCCGAGGCGGATCTTGCCCAGCGGGATGGTGCCGACGGCGGCGCCCAGGGCGACGGTGGCCATGAGGACGAGGATGGGCTGGTCGTTGAGCAGTGCGAGCATGGGCGGGTCTCCGTCCTGCCGTGGTGGTCGGTCAGAAGTGGTACGGGAAGGCGGACCAGTCCGGGTCGCGCTTCTGCAGGAACGCGTCCCGGCCCTCCACGGCCTCGTCCGTCATGTAGGCCATGCGCGTGGCCTCTCCGGCGAAGACCTGCTGGCCGGCCATGCCGTCGTCGGGAAGGTTGAACGCGAACTTGAGCATGCGCAGGGCCTGCGGGGACTGACGGTTGATGTCCGCGGCGTAGTCGAGGGCGACCTCCTCGAGGCGCTCGTGGTCCACGGCCTCGTTCACCGCGCCCATGGCCACCATCTCCTCGGCCGAGTACTCGCGGGCGGTGAAGAAGATCTCCCGGGCGCGCTTCTGGCCCACCTGCCGGGCGAGCAGGGCCGAGCCGTAGCCGGCGTCGAAGGAGCCCACGGTGGCGTCCGTCTGCTTGAACTTCCCGTGCTCGCGGGAGGCGAGGGTGAGGTCCGCGACCACGTGCAGGGAGTGGCCGCCGCCGGCCGCCCACCCGTTCACGACGGCGATGATCGCCTTGGGGGAGGTGCGCATCAGGCGCTGGACCTCGAGGATGTGCAGGCGTCCGGCGCGGGCCGGGTCGATGGTCTCGGCCGTCTCCCCCTCGGCGTAGCGGTAGCCGTCGCGGCCGCGGATGCGCTGGTCCCCGCCGGAGCAGAACGCGTGGCCGCCGTCCTTGGGGGAGGGGCCGTTGCCGGTGAGCAGGATGGTGCCCACCTCCGGGGTCATGCGGGCGTGGTCGAGGGCGCGGTAGAGCTCGTCCACGGTGCCCGGGCGGAACGCGTTGCGGACCTCGGGGCGGTCGCAGGCGATGCGCACGGTGGGCAGGTCACGCACCCAGCGGCCGTCGGCGTCGCGCTCGACCTGACGGTGGTAGGTCATGTCCTCGAAGTCGAAGCCCTCGACGACGCGCCAGCGCTGCGGGTCGAAGACGTCGGAGACCTTCTCGGGGACGGGGAAGCGGTCGGCGTCGGTCTGCGGGGTGCTCATGCGGCCGAGTCTAGTGGCGACGCTCGCCGCCGGTCCCGACGGCGCCCGGTGGGCGGCGCCTCCGGGCGGGGCCCGCCGGCCGCGAAGGGCCCCGCCGGTCGCGAGGGCTCCGCCGGTCGCGAGGGCTCCGCCGGTCGGCACTGCCGGCACCGGCAGGACCGCGGCAGGACACCTCCGCCGGATACCGTGGCAGGCATGCCGAGCTCTCCCGTTCCCGTCCACTGGGACGGTGCCGTCAACGCGTGGACTGTCCGCCCCGGGCTGCACCGCATGGGCCGCGCCGAGTGGCTGACGGACCGCGGATGGGCCGAGCTGGCCCGGGCGGGGGTGTCCGCGGTGATCGACCTGCGCATGCCGCAGGAGGTGCGGCGACGGGAGCACGATCCGGAGCACACCGGCCTGCCCGAGGGACTCGTATGGGAGAACCACCCGATCGAGGACGCCGAGGACCACGTGTTCCGGGCGTGCTTCGACCCCTACCCGAACCATCCGGCCCACTATGCGGCCCTCCTGGAGCGCTACCCGGAGCGGATCGGCGCCGCCCTCGCCCGCACGCTGACGGCCGTGCAGAGCGGAGGAGCGGTGCTGCACTGCTCCGCCGGGCGGGACCGCACCGGCCTGCTCACCGCGCTGCTGCTGCAGCTGCCCGAGCTGCCCGGCGGCGCCGCGGACCGCGCGGAGCAGCATGCGGTCTACACCGCCGGGGTCCGGGGGATCAACGACTACCGGCGCACCGCCGAGGTCCCGCACCCCTACGAGCGGTACGTCCCGCCGCAGGACTGGGACGGGCACCTCGCCGAGCGACTGTCTGCCTTGGACGAGGTCCTCGACGCCTGGCCCGCCGAGCGGGTGCGGGGGCTGCTGCCGCGGCAGCGCCGCGGAGGACGGCGTCACCGTCCGGACCCCGCCGCAGGCTGACCTCAGCCGTCGAGGCGCTCCGTGGCCCCCAGCGCGGTGAGCACGAACGCGTACTCCCAGGCGGTGTCCTTCCAGCCCTGGTACCGGCCGGACGCGCCGCCGTGGCCGCCGTCCATCTCGGTGCGCAGCAGGATCGGCGCACCGCCGGCGGCCAGCGGCGTCGCCTGGTCGCTGGTCACGGTGCGGCGCAGCTGCGCCACCCACTTGGCCGGCTCCACGTAGAGCACCCGGGTGTCGTTGAGGCTGGTCACCGCGGCGATCGCCGGGTAGTCCGCCTCGCGCACGTTCTGATACGGCGTGTAGGCCTTCATGTACTCGTAGACGGTGCGGTCCTCGATCGGGTTGCCCCACTCCTCCCACTCCAGGGCGGACAGGGGCAGGTCCGGATCGAGGATGGAGGTGAGGGCGTCCACGAACGGCACCACGGCCAGGCACGCCCGGTACAGCTCCGGGGCCAGGTTCACCACGGCGCCCATGAGCAGGCCGCCAGCCGAGCCGCCGTGGCAGGCGATGCGGGCCGGGTCCACCCAGCCGGAGTCCACCATGTGGCGGGTGGCGTCCACGAAGTCCGTGAAGGAGTTCGCCTTGGCCAGCTTCTTGCCGTCCTCGTACCAGCCGCGGCCGAGCTCGCCGCCGCCGCGCACGTGGGCCACCACGTACACCAGCCCGCGGTCCAGCAGGGACAGGCGCGCCACGCCGAGCACCGGGTCCATGGACATCTCGTAGGAGCCGTAGCCGTAGACCAGGCACGGGTTGGTCCCGTCCTGCCGCAGGTCCTTCCGGCGGATCACCGTCAGCGGGATCTGCACCGGCTCGCCGTCCGGGCCGGGCTCGGTGGAGGTCGCCCACTGGCGCTCCACCACATAGTCGTCCGAGTCGTGCCCGGGGACCTCCACCTCGCGTCGCAGGTGCACCCGCCCGCTCTCCGCCTCCAGGTCCAGCACGCGGGCCGGGGTGATCCAGGAGGTGTAGGCCAGGCGCACGAACGGGGACTCCCAGGACGCCCAGGTCAGGTGGCAGGCGTAAAGCTCCTCGTCGAACTCCGGCTCTGTGAACTCCATCCCGACGACGGCACGCCCCTCCGCCTCGCCGTTCGCCTCCGCACGGTCGTCGGCGGTGCTGGCGGTGGCTGCGGCCAGGTCATCGAGGCGGCCGAAGAGCACCCGCGGGGTGGTCTCCCGGCGGGCGGAGACGGCCACGTGGGTGGAGGTGACCATGACGCCGTCCACCTTCACCTCGGCGCGGTGGGGGAGCACGGTCCTCCACGCGGTCCGGTCGGCCACCTCGTCCTCAGACACCAGAGACAGCATCCCGTTCGGCGCCGCGGCGCCCTCGGCGTCCCGGTCGTGCACGATCAGCAGGTGGCGGCGGCCGTCCAGGTCGAACGGCTCCACGGAGGCCAGCATCGCGTCGGTGCGCGGAATCAGCAGCCGCGGGGCGGGGACTTCGGTCTCCGCGTCCTCGGGCAGGTCGATCACCCAGGTCTCGGAGACCTCGGAGTTGCCGACGCCGATCAGCAGCTGCGTCCGGTCCGCCACGCCCTCGAATCCGGTCCACATGCCCGGGTCCTTCTCCTCGAAGAGCAGGCGGTCCTCCGCGGGGTCCTGGCCGAGGGTGTGGACCATGACGCGGTAGGGGCGCCAGGAGGCGTCCCACAGGGTGTAGAAGACGCGGGTGCCGGTGCGGTCGAAGCGGACGTCGTAGGCGATGTCCTCCACCACGTCCGGCAGCTCCTCGCCGGTGCGCAGGTCGCGAACCCGCAGGGTGAAGCGCTCGTCGCCGGCGTTGTCCACCGCATAGGCCATCATGTTCCCGTCCGGGGAGACGTGCAGGCCGCCCAGGGAGAAGAAGGGCTTGCCCTCGGCCTCGGCATTGCCGTCCAGCAGGACCTGCTCGCCGTCCAGGGGCACGCCGGCCTCGATGGTCGGCGGGGTCCAGTCCGCCAGACGGTCGCCGGTGTCCTGCGCCGGCACGCGGCACTGCACGGCGTACTGCTTCCCCTCCTCGGTGCGGGCGAAGTACCACCAGCCGTCCCGGCGGACCGGCACGGACTGGTCCGTCTCCACGGTGTGCGCCTTGATCTCGGCGTAGATCCGCTCGCGCAGCTGATCCTGGTCCGCGGTGACGGCCTCGGTGTAGGCGTTCTCCGCGTGCAGGTGCTCCAGGACCTCCGGCGAGGTCTTCTCCCGCATCCACTCGAAGTCGTCTGTGAACGTGTCCCCGTGGTGGGTGCGGGTCACCGGCTTCGTGGCGGCGACGGGCGGGACGGGACGCTCGGACGGGGCTGCGGTGTCGGACGGGTTTCCGGCCGCGCCGGCGGGCTGCTGTGTGGTCTCGGTCATGCCTGCCATCCCATCACACCACCGGCCGGCATGCCGCCGACCACCGCGGTGCCTCGTCCCGCGCCGCGCGCCCCTGCCCTCCCGAGACGAACGGCCGCCGGCCTTCCTCTCCGGAAGGCGGGCGGCCGTCGTCGTGCCTCCACCGGGGCGCAGCGCCCCGGGAGGGGCCGGTCAGCGCGGGGCCATGCGGACCGCGCCGTCCAGGCGGATGACCTCGCCGTTGAGCATGCGGTTCTCGATGATGTGCGTGGCCAAGGAGGCGTACTCCTCCGGCGTGCCCAGGCGGGACGGGAAGGGGATCTGCTCGGCCAGGGAGGTCTGCGCCTTCTCCGGCAGGCCGGCCATCATGGGGGTCCAGAAGATGCCCGGGGCGATGGTCATCACGCGGATGCCGTTGCGCGCGAACTCGCGGGCCAGCGGCAGGGTCATCGCGGCCACGCCGCCCTTGGAGGCGGAGTAGGCGGCCTGGCCGATCTGGCCGTCGAACGCGGCCACGGAGGCGGTGTTGATGATCACGCCGCGCTCGCCGTCCTCGCCGGGCTCGTTCTGCGCCATGGCCTCGGCGGCCAGGCGGATCACGTTGAAGGTCCCGATCAGGTTGATGTTGATCGTGCGCGCGAAGTTCTCCAGCGGCAGCACGCCCTCGCGGCCGAGGGTCTTCTCCGCGGTGGCGATGCCGGCGCAGTTCACCACGCCGGCCAGCGGGGCGCCCTGCTCGGTGGCGACCTTGACGGCGTTGGCCACCTGCTCCTCGTTCGTCACGTCCGTCTCCACCATGACGGCGCCCTGAGGGGCCTCACCCTTGAGGTCCACCACGACCACCTTCGCCCCCTCCTCGAGGAGGGCCTTGGTGGTGGCGGCGCCGAGGCCCGAGGCGCCTCCGGTGACGATGAACGTGCGGTCCTTGAACTGCATGGATGTCCTCCAGATCAGTGGGGATCAGTGGTTGCGGTCACAGTCAGCCTAGCCCGAGGATCCCACGGAACACGCCCATGCCGAAGTAGAGGACGAAGGCCAGGGCCACGGCCCACAGCAGCGGGTGGACCTCCTTGGCCCGGCCCTGGCCGGTGCGGATCACGGCGTAGGCGATCATGCCGGCGCCGATGCCGTTGGCGATCGAGTACGTGAACGGCATGAGGATGAAGGTGAGGAAGGCGGGGAAGGCGGCGCCGGCGTCGCTCCAGTCGATGTCCACGGCCTGGGACGCCATCATGAAGCCGACCACCACGAGCGCCGGGGCCACGGCCTCGAACGGGACGAGGTGGATCAGCGGCGTCAGGAACATGGCCAGCAGGAACAGCACGCCGGTCACCACGGAGGCGATGCCGGTGCGGGCGCCCTCACCGATGCCCGTGCCGGACTCCACGAAGATTTGGTTGGCCGAGCCGGAGGCACCGCCGCCGCCGGTCACGGCGAGCGCGTCCACCATGAGCACGCGGTTCAGGTCCGGGATGGTGCCGTCCGGCTCCACGGTGCCGGCCTCGCGGGCCAGGCCTACCGAGGTGCCCATCGCGTCGAAGAACACGGAGAGCAGGATCGCGAAGACCAGCAGCGCCGCCATGAGGCCGCCGATCTCCTGGAACGCGCCGAACAGGCTGACCTGACCGAGCAGGGACAGGTCTGGGGCGGTCCACTCCGGCATGGAGGGCGCCACCAGGGACCAGCCGGTGGGATTGGCGTTGCCGGCCGCGTCCACGGACGGGCCGACGTGGAAGGCGGCCTCGAGGACGTTCGCCAGCACCGTGGCGGCCACGATGCCGATGAGGATGGCGCCGCGGACCTTCCGGATCACCAGGATCGCGGTGAGCGCCAGACCCACGATGAACACGAGCACCGGCCAACCCTCGAGCTCGCCGCCGGTGCCCAGGCCCACCGGGACGGTGGTGCCGGCGGCGTCCGGCAGGCGGCGTACGAAGCCGGCGTTGACCAGGCCGATCAGGGCGATGAACAGGCCGATGCCCACCACGATGCCCGTCTTCAGGGCCGCCGGCACCGCGTCGAACACGGCGCGCCGGAAGCCGGTGGCCACCAGCACCGCCATGATCAGGCCCGCCAGGACCACCAGGCCCATGATGGACGGCCAGGTCAGTCCCGGGGTGGTGGCGATGGTGATGGACAGGAACGCGTTGATGCCCAGGCCCGCGGCGAGCGCGAACGGGTGACGCGCCCACAGGCCCATGACGATGGTGAAGACGCCGGCCACCAGGGCGGTGACCGCCGCGACGCGGGGGATCCCGAGCTCGCCGCCGGCGGAGTCCGCGCCGGAGAGCACGAGCGGGTTCAGCACGATGATGTAGCTCATCGCCAGGAAGGTGGCGAGGCCGCCGCGGACCTCCTGGCCGAGGGTGGAGCCGCGCTCGGTGAGGCGGAAGTAGCGGTCGAGGGAGCCGCGGCCGGGGGCGTGGCCGGCGGGTGCTGCGGAGGAGGGCGTGGGTGACATGCGCCCATCGTAATGAGCGCCGTGGACGCCGCTGTGGGGCGTGACGCCGTGGGGAGTAGGCTCGCGGCCTGATGACTTCCCGGCTCCACGACGACGGCTCTGACGCCTCTGCGCGCGGCGGCCCCCTGGCGGGGGCCTTCCAGATCTACGCGCCCTCCACGATCTACGCGATCGGCCTGGGCGCGATGATGCCGGCGGTGGCGACGGCGGCCCTGGACTTCGGTGCGGCTCCGGCGTTGGCCGCGGCCGTGGTGGTGCTGATCGGTGTGGGCGGGCTGCTGATGAACGGCCCGGCCGCCCTGCTCGTCTCGAGGGTGGGGGAGCGGCGCACCATCATCACCTCCGCGTTCCTGGGCGCGGTGGCTGCGCTGCTGGCCTGGGCCACCACGTCCCGCTGGCATCTGGCGGTGGGCCTGCCGGAGCAGGCCGGCCTGCCGCTGCTGCTGGCGGCGGTGCTCATGGTCGGCGCCGCCGGCTCCGGTTTCAACCTGGCTCGGCAGTCCTACCTGGCGGCCGCCGTCCCGGTGACGCACCGGGCGCGGGCGATGTCCCTTCTCGGTGGCACCATCCGCATCGGCACGCTGGTGGGTCCGTTCCTCGGTGCGGGCCTGCAGGCGTGGATGGGCCTGCCCGGCGCGTTCGCCGCGGCCACGGCGGCGATGGCCGTGGGCGTGGCCATGAGCTTCTTCATCGACGAGCTCGCCGAGGAGGAGGCGGCCCTGGACACCCAGGGCATCCCGCTGCCGGCCGAGACCCTGCGGCACATGGCCACCACGCACGTGCGACTGCTCTCCACGGTCGGGCTCTGCGTGATGACGTTGTCCGCCACGCGCGTCTGTCGTGCCTCGGTGGTGCCGCTGTGGGCGGCCCACCTGGGGCTCGACCCGGCCACCACGTCCCTGATCTTCGGCCTGTCCGCGGTGGTGGATGTGCTGATGTTCTATCCGTCCGGCTGGCTCATGGACCGCTTCGGTCGGCGCGCCGTGGCCGTGCCGTGCCTGGGTGTGATGGCCGTCGGCTTCGCCGTGCTCCCGCTGACGGACTCGTTCGTCACCCTGCTCTGCGGCGCCCTGCTGATCGGCCTGGGCAACGGGTTCGGCTCGGGCATCGTGATGACCCTCGGCGCGGACTACTCGCCGGCGCACGGCCGGGCCCAGTTCCTGGGGATCTGGCGCATCGTCTCGGACACCGGCATGGTGGCCGGTCCGCTGCTGCTCTCCGCGGTCACCGGCCTGGCGGGGCTGCCCGGCGGCATCCTCGCGCTCGCCGGCGTGGCCGCCGCCGGCTCGATCGGCTTCCGTGTCTTGCTGCCGGGCGGCCCTGGGTCCGTGCACCGTCCGCAGGGCGGGACGTCCTCCCGGCGCGGTGGGTGACGTGGGACACTGACGCCATGACCGTCTTCGCCGTGCACTACACCTACACCGACGACTCCGCCGGCCGCGACGCCCACCGCGCCGACCACCGCGCGTTCCTGCGTGCGCTGGCCGCGGACGGCGTCGTCCTGCTCGCCGGCGCGTACCCGGAGCAGGAGGGTGTCCAGCCTGCCGCGCTGCTGGTGGTCCGCGCCGAGTCCGCGGACGCGGCCCGCATCCTGCTCACCGAGGACCCCTTCCAGAAGGAGGCGCTGGTGGCCACGGTGGACGTGCGCCCGTGGGCGCCGCCGATGGGCGCCTGGGTGGAGGGCGACGACGCCCCGCTCGCCGGCCGCTTCTGAGCCGCCCTGCCCGGAGGGCGCTTCGGTGAGGGTCCCGACGACGGCCGCGTGCCGTCGTCGGGAAATCTCCCTCCGGGTGCGGGCGTCAGCCCCGCTCGGCGCGCGAGTCCAGGTACTTCGCCGAGGTGTGGCTCTCGAAGATCATGTACGTCTGCGTGTCCACGACGCCGGGCAGGGACTGCAGGTGCTCGAACACCACGCGGCGCAGGTCCGCGATGTCCCGGGCGCGGACCATGATCATCACGTCCATGTTGCCGCCCACCAGGGAGACCTGGCTGACCTCCGGGATGGCCAGCAGCTGGGCGCGCAGCTCACGCCAGTTGTGCTGGCGCAGCTTGAGGGCCACGTGGGCGGAGGCGCCGAAGCCCAGCCGTTCGGGGTCCACCGTCACGGTGAAGCCGGTGATGGCGCCGGCGTCCTGCAGTCGGTTCAGGCGGGAGTAGCAGTGGGCGCGGGAGACGTGCACCCGCTCGGCGAGTGCGGCGACCGAGAGGCGTCCGTCCCGGCTGAGCTCCGCGATGATCGCGCGGTCCGTGGCGTCCAGTTCCATGGGGCTGCACCCTCTCCTCCGGCACCGCTGACGACCCGGCCGCACGGCGGCCGGCAGATGACGGACATCTGTGTGTGTGCCATGCGACACTTTAGCAGAACGTCCATCCAGAACTGCAGAATCGGTCTATCTGTATGCAGGTGACGTGGGTGCGGTGAACAGATTGAACCGTTCGAGTCAGAATGGGGCGAATCTGGAAAGGAGTGCCCATGAGCCACAACCCCGCGTCTGCGCCGCATGACTCGTTCGGCATCACGCTGGAGGAGTACCTGCTGCCGGCCACCCGCCGCATCCAGCTCGTCGCCGAGGACGGCACCGCGCTGTCCCCCGAGGAGCAGGGCGCTGAGCCCGGCCACGAGTACCCGATGCCCTCCGACGAGGCCCTGCTGGACGCGTACCGTCACCTCGTGATCGGCCGCCGCGTCAACGACCAGGCCTACGCCCTCGTCCGTCAGGGCCGCATGGCGGTCTACCCCTCCTCGCATGGCCAGGAGGCCTCCGAGGTGGCCGCCGCCGTCTGTCTGCGCAAGGACGACTGGCTCTTCCCGACCTACCGCGACACCGTGGCCGTGATGTCCCGCGGCGTCCCCGCCACCGAGGTGATGGTCGCCTACCAGGGCACCTGGCACCAGGGCTACGACCCGCAGGAGCACCGCGTCTCCGTGCAGTCCACCCCGCTGACCACCCAGCTGCTGCACGCCGTGGGCCTGGCCAAGGCCGCCCGCCTGCGCGGCGAGGACGTGGCCGTGCTCGCCATGGTCGGCGACGGCGGCACCTCCGAGGGCGACTTCCACGAGGCCCTCAACTTCGCGGCGGTGTTCAAGCTGCCGGTGATCTTCTTCGTGCAGAACAACAAGTACGCGATCTCGGTGCCGCTGGCCCGCCAGTCCGCCGCCCCGTCCCTGGCCCACAAAGCTGTGGGCTACGGCCTCGCCGGCGAGCGGGTGGACGGCAACGACCTGGCCGCCCTGCTGGCCGTGCTCGGCCGCGCCGTGGACCTCTGCCACGCTGGCGGCGGCCCCTTCCTCGTGGAGGCGGACACCTACCGCATGCAGTCCCACACCAACGCGGACGACGCCTCCCGCTACCGCGAGGACGAGGAGGTGAAGGAGTGGGAGGCCCGCGACCCGCTGCGCCGCATGACCGCGTTCCTCACCGACCGCGGCGTGCTGACGGACGAGGTCTCCGAGTCCATCACCTCGGACGCCGAGCAGGTCGCCGCCTCGCTGCGGGACGCGATGAATACCGACGTGGAGCTGGACCCGCTCGAGCTGTTCGACCACGTCTACACCGTGCAGACCCCGCAGCTGGCCGCGCAGCGCGCGCAGCTGGCCGAGGAGCTGACCCGCACCGAGACCAAGGAGGCCTGAGCATGGCGAACCTGACCTTCGCGGCCGCGCTGAACGCGGCCCTTGCCGACGAGATGCAGGCCGACGACATGGTGGTCGTCTTCGGTGAGGACGTGGGCACCCTCGGTGGCGTCTTCCGCATCACCGACGGGCTGACCAAGCGCTTCGGCGACGACCGCTGCTTCGACACCCCGCTGGCCGAGTCCGGCATCGCCGGCATGGCCGTGGGCATGGCCCTGGGCGGTGCCCGCCCGGTGATCGAGATGCAGTTCGACGCCTTCGCCTACCCCGCCTTCGAACAGGTGGCCAGCCACATCGCCAAGATGCGCAATCGCACCAAGGGCGCCGCCCCGATGCCGATCACGATCCGCATCCCCTACGGCGGCGGCATCGGCGGCGTGGAGCACCACTGCGACTCCTCCGAGTCCTACTACTCCCACACCCCGGGCCTGAAGGTGTACACCCCGGCCACCGTCAAGGACGCGTACCTGATGCTGCGCTGGGCCGTCCGCTCGGACGACCCGGTGGTCTTCATGGAGCCGAAGAAGCTCTACTGGTCCAAGGCGGACCTGGACCTTGACCAGCTGCGGTCGGAGTTCGAGTCTCGCTGGGCCGAGGTGGAGCAGGCGAAGGCGGAGGGCGAGGCCTGGGCCCGCGCCACCGTGGCCTGCACCGGCTCCGACGTCACCCTCGTCTCCTACGGCCCCTCGGTGCCCACCTGCGTGGCCGCCACCAAGGCCGCCGCGGAGGAGGGCTACTCGGTGGAGGTCGTGGACCTGCGCACCATCAACCCGCTGGACGAGGCGACCATCGTGGAGTCGGTGACGAAGACCGGCCGCGCCGTGGTGGTGGCCGAGCCGCAGGGCTTCGCCTCCGTGGCCTCCGAGCTGGTGGCCCGCATCCAGAAGGAGTGCTTCCACTCGCTCGCCGCGCCCGTGCTGCGCGTGACCGGCTGGGACATCCCCTACCCGGCGCCGAAGCTCGAGGAGCACCACCTGCCGAACGTCGACCGCATCCTCGATGCGATCGACGACCTGAACTGGGACCTGGACTCTGAGGAGGCCGACGCATGAGCAAGACCTTCAACCTGCCCGACCTGGGCGAGGGCCTGACCGAGGCCGACCTGGTCCGCTGGCTCGTGGCCGAGGGCGACGAGGTCGCCGTGGACCAGCCGATCGCCGAGGTGGAGACCGCCAAGGCGCTCGTGGAGGTGCCGTGCCCGTTCGCGGGCACCGTGCTGACCCTGCACGGTGCCGAGGGCGAGACCATGGAGGTCGGCCTGCCGCTGATCACCGTGGGCGAGGCCGGTGAGACCGTCGGCGGATCCGACTCCGGCTCCGGCGCCGAGGAGAAGGCCGGCGCGCTGTCCTACCGTGAGGAGGAGCGCGCGGGCGTCATGGAGCCCGGCAAGGGCCAGCCCGCCCCGGACAAGGCCCGTGGCGGCGACGGCGACGTGGAGGGCTCGGACGAGGAGGCCTCCGGCAACGTCCTCATCGGCTACGGCACCTCCGGCCACGGCGCCACGGGTCGCACCCGTCCGTCCAAGCGTCGCCGCGGCGGCGCGACGACGGCCCCCGCCGCCGCGCCTGCCGCCTCCGGCTCGGGTCAGGCCCCGCGCGTGGTGTCCCCGATCGTGCGCAAGCTCGCCCGGGACAACGGTGTGGACGTGGCCACCCTGACCGGCACCGGCCCGGACGGGCTGATCACCCGTGCCGACGTGATGGGAGCCGTCTCCGGCGGCGCCCGGCAGACGGCTCCGGCCCAGGCCGCCGCTCCTGCGGCGTCCTCCGCTCCGGCCGCCTCCGGCACTGTGGGCGAGCAGGACTCCCGCTCCGGCCTGCGGATCGCCGAGCGGACCCCGCTGACCGGCGTGCGCAAGGCGATCGCGGACCAGCTGGCCCGCTCCCGCCGAGAGATCCCCGAGGTCACCGCCTGGCTGGACGTGGACGTCACCGGTCTGCTGGAGCTGCGGAAGCAGCTCAAGGCGAAGGACCCGGACAACGCCCCGTCCCTGCTCGGCCTGATCGCCCGCTTCACGGTCGCCGGACTGCGCAAGTACCCGGTGATGAACGCCCGCATCGAGGCCGGTGCGGACGGCAAGGAGGAGATCGTCCAGTTCGAGGGTGTCAACCTGGGCCTGGCGGTGCAGACCGACCGCGGCCTGATGGTCCCGTCCATCGAGCACGCCGAGCGCCTCTCCGCCGCCGAGCTGAACTCCGCGATCGCCGAGAGCGTGGGCCGTGCTCGTGACGGCAAGGCCTCCCCGGCCGAGCTGACCCGCGGCACCTTCACGCTGAACAACTACGGTCCGCTGGGCACCGACGGCGCGACCCCGATCCTCAACATCCCCGAGGTGGGCATGCTGGGCATCGGCCGCATCATCGACCGCCCGTGGGTCGTGGACGGCGAGATCCAGGTCCGCAAGGTCACCGAGATGACCGTGACCTTCGACCACCGCGTCACCGACGGTGCCACCGCCTCCGCGTTCCTGACGTTCGTGGCCGGCTGCCTCAACGATCCGACCTCGGCGCTGGCTGAGATCTGACCGGGCCCCCGCCTCCGGGCGGGCACCCCGCTCCGCGCCGACGGGCCCGGGGACGACCGTGCGGGTCGCCTCCCGGGCCCGTCGTCGTGTCAGGAGTCGGACAGGCGCGCGCCACGGGCGCGGCGGCGCTGCCAGCGCCGCTCGAGGCGAAGCAGGGTGACGAGCACGGCCCAGGCGAGTGGGGCCGGGGTCACGGAGATGACCACACCCGCCGCGAGGGCGATGGAACCGGGGACGAGTCCGGCGTCGGCGGCGGAGACGGCCATGCCCAGCAGGGCTGCCGAGGCCGCGACGCCGAGGATGCCGGCCGCCCAGAGCACCAGCTCGGGTGCGGTGGGGGTCAGGGGATGCCGGGGACCCTCCTCGTCCTGGCGCTGCACGAACGGCGCGGCGAGGAACCCCCAGCCGGCCGTCACCGCGACGGCCGCGACCATGTCCGAGGGACGGTGCCAGGCCTCCAGGAACGCCGCCGAGGAGATCACCGCGGTCAGCACGGCGCCGGCCAGGGCGGCGAGCGGACGCCAGCGCACGGGCGCCGTGAGCAGCAGGACGACGGCGGCCGTCGCGGCGAGGGTCGCGTGCCCGGAGGGCAGCGAGTTGCCGACCACGTACGGGACGCCGTTGTCGAAGAACGGACGGTCCAGCACCCGCTTGAGCACCTGCGTGGTGACGTTCGCGCCGACGGCGGCGACCACCACGGCCACCGCGGACTGCCAGTGCCGGCGAGCCAGCTGGACGATCACGCCCAGCCCAGCGCAGCCCAGCGCCACCAGCGGCGCATACCGCAGGGCGCTGGTCGCCAGGGACGGGCCGAACGCCTCACCCGGCGCGGGCTCCACCGCCTGGAACGCGCGGTATTCCAGGACCTGGCCCGTGCTCGAGCTGACGAACCCCTGGAACGCCGCGACCACTGTCAAGGCGCACAGCAGCGCCCCGAGCAGCCACAGCCACCAGCGGGTGGGGCGGGGGCCGGACGGAGCCACGGCGGACTCGATCGGAGCAGGGTGCACGCCACCATGATGGCGGCCCGGACCGGGAATCGCCCGTCGCACACGCCACCTGCCCTTCACGGAATGCTCACCGGCCCGTCCCCTCCAGGTGGGGGAAGGGTTGGTTCGCGCATGTGAGCCTGGCGGCATGCAGCCCGCCGCCTCCGCCGCCTCCGCCGCCGCACCCACGTCCGCCGCCCTCGCCGCAGCCCGGAAGGCCATGGCCCTGCACGGGCCGGTGTTCCGGCAGGAGCCCATCGAGTGGGGCTCCGAGGAGCCGCTCGGCCCCGCACTCGCCGAGTTCTACCGGATGGTCGGACCCGGGTGGGTGGAGGTGGACACCCTCGGACTGCCGTTCCTGTTCTTCCCGCTCGAGCGCCTCTGGGACGAGCAGGCCGGCTTCCGCTGGTCCCGGCGCACCGGGGCACGTCTGGTGGACTGGAACGACGACTGGACCGTGGTCGCCCTGCAGGGCGGCGACCCGTTCATCCATGAGGCCTCCACGGGAGCGGTGCTCATGGCCGGCGAGGAGGGCTGGGAGGACCGCCTGGACGAGCCCGAGCCGGTGTTCCGGGACCTGGCCGAGATGACGCTGGCCCTGTGCGCGGTCGGCGGCGTGTGGGCCGGGTTCGACGACCCGTTCACCGAGGACTGGCGCCTTACCGAGGACGTGCTGGCCGCCGTGGTCCGTGCCCTGGAGCCCGTGCTCGGCGAGCACGAGCGTGCCGTGGCGGTCGCCCGGCGCCTGGGGTACCTCGGGGCGCGCTGACGCCGTGTCGACGGCGTGTTGACGCCAACGGACACGGGCAGTCCCGGCGTTCCTAGACTGGACGGCATGAGCTCCGAGACCGTCCTGCCCCCGCTGCCCGGAGCCCCGGGCGGTCCGCACCTGCCGTCTCCGGAGGAGCTGCTCGAGCACGCGGTGGCGGTGTCCCTGCCGATGACCGTGCGGTTCCGCGGGACGAGCCGACGTGAGGCCCTGCTGCTGCGCGGGCCGGCTGGCTGGGCGGAGTTCTCCCCGTTCCCTGAGTACGGGGACCAGGAGTCCTCGCGGTGGCTGGCTGCGGCGATCGAGGCCGGCTGGCAGGGCTGGCCCGATCCTGTGCGGGACGCGGTGCCCGTGAACGCGACGGTCCCGGCGGTGGAGGCATCCGATGTGGAGGCCGTGCTGGCGACGTACGGGGACGGCATCGCGGCGGTGAAGGTGAAAGTTGCCGAGCACGGCCCGAGCGGGGGACTGGTGCCCGGGAGCCACAGCGCGGACCTGGCCCGCGTCCGGCGCGTGCGCGAGCTGCTGCCGGAAGCCGCCGTGCGGGTGGACGCGAACTGCGGCTGGACGGTGGCCGAAGCGGTGGCCATGCTCTCCGAGCTCGAGGAGGTGCGGCTGGAGTACGCCGAGCAGCCGGTGCCCGGCATCAGGAAGCTTGCCCGGGTGCGCAGGATGCTGCGCGAACGCGGTGTGCAGACCCGCATCGCCGCGGATGAGGCCGTGCGCAAGGAGACCGACCCGCTCGCCGTGGCCGCGGTCGGGGCGGCGGACCTGATCGTGGTGAAGGTGCAGCCGCTCGGTGGAGTGCGCCGGGCCGCGGCGATCGTGCAGGCGTCGGGACTGGACGCCGTGGTCTCCAGCGCCCTGGATACCTCCGTGGGCCTGGCCGGGGGAGCCGCGCTCGCCGCGCATCTGCCTCGGCTGCCGTTCGCCTGCGGTCTGGGCACCGGAGCGCTGCTCGCCCAGGACGTGTGCGACCCCGCCTGGAAGCCGAACCACGGTGTGCTGACCGCGCCCAGCGTGAGCGCGCCGGAGCCGGACCCGGTGCTCGTGGATGCCGTCCGCGCCGACGCCGAGACCCACGCCTGGTGGCAGCGGCGCGTCCGTGGTGCCCACGCGGTGCTCGCCGCGCAGGGCTGATATGTACGTGCTCCTGTCAAGTAGGCAGGGGTGAAGAGGGGCATCCACTGGCCGGTGGGTGCCCCTCTTCGGCGCTCACGTGCTGTGTCCTGTGCCGGTCGCGTGTCTGTGATCGACGCGTGGTCAGTCTGATATGCGCGGGTTGGCTACCGCAGGACGCTGGTTTCGGCGGGAGGACCATGGCTTCTCTGAGGTCGAGCGTGGCCGCCAGGTCTAGTGCGCTGGCGACTGCTCACAGCCCTTGCGCTGGTGTCCTCCTCACGCTGCACCGGCAATGGTGTCAGCAGGGAACGCAGTCTTCAGAGCCGACTCAGATCTGCATCGTCGCCAGCGACCAGCACCAGCCGGCCATCTCGCGGGCCACCGCGGTCGTGGCCACGGTATGCCGCTTCTTCGCCGCGGTGAGCATCATCCACTTCCGATGCAGACGCCGATTCCCGGCATCAGCACGGGCCACCACGGCCGCCGGGGCCTTGGCCCACCGGGCATGCAGCACCTTGCCCGGGCGGTACCCGGGCTTGTGATGCCAGGCCGCTTCGACCAGCAGCCGGCGGGCATGAGCATTCCCGGTGCGGGTGATCGCCCCCTGCCAGCGAGAACCACCCGAGGAATGCTCCGAGGGCACCAGTCCCAGGAACGCACCGATCTTGGCCCCGGTGAACCGGTCCCAGTCACCGATCTCCACCGCCAACGCGGTCGCGGTCAGCACCGAGACCCCACGCAGGCACGCCAGCCGGGTGATCGTGTCCGTGAACTCGCTGTCCTGGGCCAGGGCGTGGATGTGCTCGTCCAGGCGGTCCTTGCGGGCCTGCAGGTGCTGCACCTGCTGGTAGTAGTCCTCGAACGCGATCACCACACCGGCACCCATGCCCGGCAACACCTGCCGGCCGATCCTGCGCAGCCAGGCATCATGGGACCGGCCCCAGGCCTGCTTGCCGGCGTAGACCACACCGTGGCGCAGCAGCAGCTTGCTCAGCCGGTGACGGGCGGCCATCAGCTCCACCCTCACGTCCTCACGGGCCCGCACCAGATCACGGGCGGCCTCCTGGGCACGGGTGGGCACCCGCACCGGGGTGATCGAATCATTGATCGCCAGGCGAGCCAGCAGCAGCGCGTCTCGGGCATCGGTCTTCACCCGGTCTCCGGCAGGACGCAGGATCTTCGAGGGCGCAGCGACCTGCACCCGGTGACCATGCTCGGCGATCACCCTGCTCAGCTCGAACCCGGTCGGTCCGGCCTCGTAGGTCACCAGCACAGGCCCCTGCTCAGCGGCCAGCGAGTCCAGGTAACCGCTCACCAGCGCCGTGTCGTTCGGCATCGTGCTGCGGGTGATCTCACCCGTGGTGGTGTTGATCGCGCAGGACTTGATCGATCGAGCGTGAACGTCCAGTCCGACGCTAGTAGTCTCAGTGAACACCAGGGCCTCCTATGCATGTGCGCTCTCCGCCTGCCCAATCAGGCGGAGATGATCCACGAATCTGCATAAGCGGGGCCCTGGCCTTCAAGACCTCCCGGCCACCGCCGCCCTCATAGCGTCTGAGCGTGCGGAGCCGTGCGGGCTGGGATGCTCCGCCGGGGGCCGAGCGCACGGGCCCGTCGGCCCGCACCGCGAACGCCGGTCACCGCCCACCTACCGCACCCGAATAGGTCACGCCACCGTGACGAAAAGTGGGCGTCGGCACACGTTCACCTGACGGTTCACCAGAGGTCAGTCTGCGGAGATGCGGGCCGCGCACAGTGGCCTTGTGCGTCACACACGTGGGCCCTGGCCCCGCTCCGTGATGCCCCGCAACCCCTCCCGGCCCGGACCTTTCACGGGCCGTCTCCATGCACCGAAGGGAACGTCATGCTCAAGCGCCTCCTGCCCATGGCCGGCCACACCCGGGGCAACCGCTCCGCCGTCACCTGCGAGCTGAAGTGCGGCAACGCCTGCGCCCAGCCCATCCCGAACCGCTCCGAGAACGAGACCTTCCACTCGGTGGCCGAGGCCGCCATCTCTCGTCGCTCGGCCCTGGGCCTGGGCGGGCTGGCCGCGGCTGTCGTGGTCGGCGGCGCCGCCGTGCAGCAGGCCCCGCAGGCCGCCGCGGACAACGGCCGCTTCCCGAAGGGCGGCGGCAAGCTTCCGTTCGAGGCCATCGACCCGGTCTCCCGCACCGTTGACACCATGACCGTCCCCGAGGGCTACGACTGGGCCCCGGTCATCCGCTGGGGCGACCCGCTGTTCGCGGACTCCGCAGAGTTCGACGTGACCAAGCAGACCGGCGCCACCCAGGCCGGCCAGTTCGGCTACAACTGCGACTACCTGAACATCATCTCGGACGGCCGGAACGACCGCAGCGGCTACCTGGTGTCCAACCACGAGTACACCAACGAGAACATCATGTTCTCCCCGGAGTACATCGCCTCGAACCCGAAGGACGTCGTGGACGCCGGCATCGCCGCCCACGGCCTGTCCGTGGTGGACCTGAAGCGCGCCAAGCAGGGCGCCAAGTGGGAGTACGTGCGCGGCGGCCGCCGCAACCGCCGCATCACCGGCCTCACCCCGTTCGCCGTGACCGGCCCCGCCGCCGGCCACGATCTCCTCAAGACCAAGGACGACCCGACCGGCACGCGCGTGCTCGGCACCCTGAACAACTGCGCCGGCGGCACCACCCCGTGGGGCACCGTCCTCTCTGGCGAGGAGAACTTCCACCAGTACTTCGTGGGCCGCGGCACCGCCGAGGAGGCCCGCTACGGCATCGGCACCCGCCCGACCTCCCGCGGCTGGGAGCGCTACTACGACCGCTTCGACGCCAACAACCCGGGCTTCGAGAACGAGGCCAACCGCTTCGGCTGGATCGTCGAGGTGGACCCGCAGGACCCGACCTCCACCCCGGTGAAGCACACCATGCTGGGCCGCTTCAAGCACGAGGCCGGCACCGCTGTGCTCGCCGCCGACGGCCGCGCCGTGGTCTACTCCGGCGACGACGAGCGCCACGACTACCTGTACAAGTTCGTGTCCGCCAAGAAGGTCCGCCACGGGGACACCAAGCACAACATGTCCCTGCTGGACTCCGGCACCCTCTACGTGGCGAAGTTCCACGGCGACTCCCCGGCCTCCGAGATCGACGGCAAGGGCACCCTCCCCTCGGACGGCGCCTTCGACGGCCACGGCGAGTGGATCGCCCTGGCGACCGACACCACGTCCTTCGTGCCGGGCATGTCCGTGGCTGAGGTCCTCGTCTACACCCGCCTCGCCGCGGACAAGGTCGGTGCGACCAAGATGGACCGCCCGGAGGATGTGGAGACCAACCCGGTGACCGGCAAGGTCTACATGGCCCTGACCAACAACTCCAAGCGCACCGACGCGGACGAGGCCAACCCGGTGGTCGGCAACCGTGACGGCCACGTCATCGAGATGTGCGAGGCCGGCGGCGACCACACCGCCACCACCTTCGGCTGGAACATCCTGCTGCTGGCCGGCGACCCGCGGGTGTCCTCCTCCGCCTACTTCTCCGGCTTCCCGAAGGAGCTCGTCTCCCCGATCTCCTGCCCGGACAACGTGGCGTTCGACTCCGAGGGCAACCTCTGGATCTCCACCGACGGCCAGCCGGGCACCATCGGCCTCGCCGACGCCCTGCACAAGGTCACCCTGGACGGCCCGGAGCGCGGCCGCGTAGAGCAGTTCCTCGCCGTCCCCCGTGACGCCGAGACCTGCGGGCCGGTCATCCACGACCGCGACAACTCCGTGTTCGTGAACGTCCAGCACCCGGGCGAGAACGGCGAGTGGGGCGCCCAGACCTCGCTCTTCCCGGACGCTCTCAACCCGGCCGGCCCGGTGCAGGTCGGAGACAGGGTCGCTGTCCCGCGTCCGACGACCGTCCAGGTGTTCCGCACCACCGGCAACAACGGTGTGGGCAAGGGCCCGAAGAACGGTAAGGGCAACCCGGGCAAGGGCAAGGGCCCGAAGAACGGCAAGGGCAACCCGGGCAAGGGCAAGGGCCCGAAGAACGGCAAGGGCAACCCGGGCAAGGGCAAGGGCCCGAAGAACCGCTGAGCCTGACCGCATCCCGCGCCGAGGCCCGGTCCCGTCCTGCACGGGGCCGGGCCTCGGCCGCCCTCCGGCTCCCGCCCACCTAGACTGGTGGGCACCATGACTTCAGTCGACTCCCTGGCCGTGGCGCGCACGGTGGTCCACTCCCTGATCGACGGCGGCATGAGGGAGGTCGTGATCTGCCCCGGCTCCCGCTCGGCCCCGCTCGTGTACGCCCTCGCCGCCTGCGAACGCGCGGGCGACGTGCGCCTGCACGTGCGCATCGACGAGCGCTCCGCCGCCTTCCTCGCTCACGGCCTGTCCCTCGGCTCGGGCCGCCCGGTGGGCGTGGTGACCACGTCCGGCTCGGCGGTCGGCAACCTGCTGCCCGGCCTCATGGAGTCCTTCCACTCCGGCACGCGCGTCGTCGCGCTGACGGCGGACCGCCCGGCCGAGGCGGTCGGCACCGGTGCGAACCAGACCACACGGCAGCCGGGGATCTTCCCGCACCACGTGCGCTTCGCTGCCGTCCTGACCTCGTCTGCGGAGCCGGGGCACGACGACGGCACGCACCTCGAGCGGGTCCGTTCCGTCGTCAGGGCGGCCCTGTTGGCCGCCGACGGCTTCCTCGCCGCGGAGGAGGGCGGCTCCGTGACCGTCCAGGACGCACCGTCCGGCCCGGTGCACCTGAACCTGCATTTCGCTGAGCCGCTCGTGCCGGACGAGGACGAGGCCGCCCGCATCGGCGCGGCCGTGCCCGGCGGTCCGGTCCGCTGCCTGCCGCAGACCGGCCGCGGAGACGGGCTGGACGCGCACCCGCCCACCGGCACCCTCCCGGACCTGTCCGCCTACCTGGCGGCCCCGCACAAGGCCGCTCCGGTCGAGGTGTGGCGACCTGCGGGCACGGACCTGTCCGGTTTCCCCGAGCTGCAGGTGGCCGGACGCCCCGAGCGGCGCACCGTGGTGCTGGCCGGCCACGGGGCCGGCCCGGTGGCCGCGGCGTTCGCCACCGCGCTGGGCCTGCCGCTGTTCGCCGAGCCCAGCTCCAACGCCCGCTTCACCGTGAACGCGATCTCCGCGTATCCGCTGCTGCTCGGTGCGGCCGGGGGAGCCGGGGCCGAGGGCGCACAGGACGGCCATCCGCTGGCCGGACACATCGACCGGGTGGTCCTGTTCGGGCGCCCCACGCTCACCCGTCCGGTGGCCGCGCTGCTGCGCCGTGCGGACGTGGAGACCGCCCTGTTCGTGCCGGAGCCGGCCCCGTGGTTCGAGCCGGGCCGCCGCCGCGAGCGGGTGTGCACCACCCTGGCCGAGCTGGCCGACGTCGCCGGACAGGGAGAGGCCGGGTGGCTGCGTGCCTGGCAGGCGGCGTCCCTCCGCGCGCAGGCGGCCGTGGAGGACGTGCTGATCGAGGAGCAGCCCCGGTTCGGCCTGACCCCCCAGCACACGGCGCAGATCTGCGCGTCCGTGGTGCACGGTCCGCTCGTGCTCGGCTCCTCCTCGGTGATCCGCGACGTGGACCTGACCTGGCGTCCGCCGAACACCCCGTACAACGAGGTCTACGCCAACCGCGGCCTCGCCGG
Source organism: Micrococcus luteus (assembly GCA_047414615.1). Lineage (GTDB taxonomy): Bacteria > Actinomycetota > Actinomycetes > Actinomycetales > Micrococcaceae > Micrococcus > Micrococcus luteus_B. The sequence goes on along the minus strand of CP179711.1, from coordinate 1,578,473 downwards.
CATCGACGGGACGGTCTCCACGGCCGCGGGCATCGCCCTGGCGAGCCAGCGCCGCACCGTCGCCCTGCTGGGGGACCTGACCGCGCTCCACGACGCGGGAGGCCTGCTGGCGGGCACGGATGAGGACGAGCCCGAGCTGGACCTCGTGGTGGTCAACGACGCCGGCGGGGCGATCTTCGCCGGCCTCGAGCACGGACAGGTGGCGAAGGCCCCCGGCATGGGTGGGATCGTGGAGCGCCTGTTCGGCACGCCGCACTCCGTGGACTTCGAGGCCCTCGCCCGGGCATATGGAGTGGAGCACGTGCGCGCCTCGGACACTGCCGGGCTCGTCCACGCCCTGTCCAACCCCACCGGTGCCCGCCGGCTGATCGAGGTCCGCTGCGACCGCGCCGACCGTCCGGGGGTGGCGGCCGCGCTCGCCGCGCGGGTCCGCGCCACCTTCGCCGGCGACGGCGCCCGCACCACCGCCACGGAGGTCACCGCATGAGCATCCGCCCGCAGGAGCCGACGGTCCCGGGTGCCGGGCACACCGTGCCCGGCGCGGTCACAGCATCCGGTGAGGAGCCCGAGGTGGTGCGCGCCGACGTCGTGATCGCCGGCGGCGGTCCCGCCGGCGCCACCGCCGCCTGGCACCTGGCGCAGGCCGGAGTGCACGCGGTGGTGCTGGAGAAGACCGCGCATCCGCGGGACAAGGTGTGCGGCGACGGCCTCACCCCGCAGGCGGTGAAGGAGCTGCAGCTGCTCGGTGTGCCGCACTCTGGCGAACCCGGGGACGACGGCGGCTGGCAGCGCATCCGTGGCCTGCGCCTGCGGGCCGGCGCACGCGGCGTGGACGTGCCGTGGCCGGACACGCTGTCCTGGCCGGACTACGCCCTGACCCGCACCCGGCAGGACCTCGACCGCCTGCTCGTGGAGCACGCCGGTGCCGCAGGGGCGGACGTGCGCGAGCGCCATGCGGTGCGCACGGTGCTGCGGGACGAGGGCGGGCGCATCGTGGGCCTGGAGGCCGAGCGGTTGGACGAGCGCGGCCGCAGGACCGGCCGACGGGTGCACGTGCGGGCGCCGATCACCCTGGCCTGCGACGGCAACTCCACCCGCGCCGCCGTCTCCGCCGGGATCCACCGCCGTGAGGACCGTCCGATGGGTGTGGCCGTGCGCGCCTACTACACCGCAGGGGCACCGGGCGAGGACGGCGCGGTGCCCGCCCTGCCCGGGGACCGGGCCGAGTGGATGGAGTCCTGGCTGCGCCTGCCGGACGCGGACGGCAACCCGCTGCCCGGGTACGGCTGGCTGTTCCCGCTGGCCGACGGTACCGTCAACGTCGGGCTCGGCATCCTGGACACCTCCCCGCAGTTCGGGAGGCTGGACTACCGGCGGCTGTTGAAGGACTGGACCGGGGCGCTCCAGGAGGACTGGGGCATCTCCGAGCAGACCCGGCAGACGAGGATCCTGGGCGCCGCCCTGCCGATGGCGTTCAACCGCACCCCGCAGCACGTGCCCGGCATGCTCCTGGTGGGCGACGCCGCCGGCATGGTCTCCCCGTTCAACGGGGAGGGCATCGGGTTCGCCATGGAAGCGGCCCGCCACGCGGCGGACCTGGCCGCGCAGGCCCTGGCCGCCGGCACCGAGGCCGGCGCGGACGCCGTGCTGCGGCGCTACCCGGTGCTCACCCAGCACCTGTGGGGCCGCCACTTCCAGCTCGGCCGCCGGTTCGCCCAGCTCATCGGCCACCCGACGGTGATGCGGGCCGGGCTGGCGCTGGGGATGTCCACCCCGCCGCTGTTCCGCGTGCTCGTGCGCATGATGGGCAACCTCGTGGACCCGCGCGAGGGCGACGCTGTGGACCGCATGGTGCGTCTGCTGGAGTCCGCCACACCGGCCCTGACGACGGCCGACGTACCGGCGGTGGAGGACCGGGGGTCCGGGTTGGGTAGGCTTGCCCGGTGACCACCTCCACTGACGGCTTCACCCTGCCCTCCGGCTTCGACTCGCTGGCGGGTCACGGGCGTGTGCTCGAGACCGTCACCGACGCCCTGGACGCGGTGGAGACGCAGCTGCACGAGGCCCTGACGAACGACGACGTCTTCGCCGAGACCGCCTCCCGTCATCTGCTCACCGCCGGCGGCAAGCGCATCCGCCCCGTGCTGACGGTGATGACCGCGCTCATCGCGGACCCGGAGATCGGCTCCGGCCAGGTGGCCCCCGTGACCGCCGACGTCCGGCAGGCTGCCGTGGTCATGGAACTGACCCACCTGGCCACCCTGTACCACGACGACGTCATGGACGAGGCCCCCGTGCGCCGCGGTGTGGAGACCGCCCACCGGCTGTGGGGCAACTCGGCCGCCATCCTGGCCGGAGACCTGGTGTTCGCTCGGGCGTCCCAGCTGATGTCCGAGCTCGGTCCCCGTGCCGTGCGCGTGCAGTCCGACACCTTCGAGCGGCTCGTCATGGGGCAGCTGTGGGAGACCCGCGGCGTGCAGGACGGCGAGGACCACCTGGAGCACTACCTGAAGGTCATCGGCGGCAAGACCGCCTCGCTGATCGCGGCCTCCGGCATGCTCGGCGCCCTGTTGGGCGGAGCGGACGAGGACACCGTGCAGATCCTGGCCGCCTACGGCGAGGAGGTCGGCCTCGCCTTCCAGCTGGCCGACGACCTGATCGACCTTGCTTCCACCGAGGAGCAGCTCGGCAAGGCACCCGGCACTGATCTGCGCGAGGGCGTGCCGACCCTGACCACCATCCTCCTGCGCCGGGAGGCCGCGGGGCAGGGCGCCGAGGCGGAGTCCGCCCGGACGGTCCTCGAGCTCGTGGACGGCCCCCTGGACACGGACGTGCAGCTCGCCGCCGCAGTGGCCGCCGTGACCGGACACCCCGTGATGGAGCGCGCCTGGGAGATGACCCGTGCGCACGCCGCCCGGGCCCGGCAGATCCTGTCCCCGCTGCCGGACTCCGTTGTCAAGGACGCCCTCGCCGGCTTCGCCGACTACGTGGTGGACCGCGCCTTCTGAGGCACCGGCCCGCACCGACGCAGCCAGACGCAGGAGCCCCCATCCCGACCGGATGGGGGCTCCTGCGGGTGCGGGGGCGGGCACAGATCCGGGAGCGGGCTCAGATCCTGGTCGGGGCCACGTCCAGGGCGGCCGCCAGCTCCCTGGCCTTCACGGCGCGCACGGCCGGGTCCACGGCGTGGCGCAGCTGCCGGTAGAGCAGGTCCCCGGAATACCGCGGGAACACGTGCAGGTGGTAGTGCCACACGTGCTGGTTGCCGGCGGTCTCGTTGTGCTGGCGGGTGGAGGTGCCCTCGGAGTCCCAGGCCTTCTTGATCGCCAGCGCCACCTGCCGGGCCATGAGCGCGGTGCGCTGCAGCACGCGGTCCGGCATCTCGTAGAGGTTCTCGTAGTGCTGCGCAGGGATGATCATGGCGTGTCCCTCGTGCTCGCCGAAGCCGTCGCAGGCGATGAGCACCACGAGGTCCTCGTCCTGGTAGACCACGTCCTCCACCTCGCAGCGGTTGCCCGGGTCGGAACAGTCGCCGGCCACGAGGCCGCAGAAGGGGCAGACGTAGCCCTCGGGGGCCTGGGACGGGATGCCGGAGGACATCAGCGGTCCTCCTCCTCGTCCTCGAACGTCCAGGCCAGCAGGTCCGTGACGAACTCGGAGAACGTGCCGCCCTCGTCCGTCCACTCGCCGTCCTCCGCCTCGGCACCGGAGGAGCGGCGCCACACGAGCGGGTCCGGCAACGGGAGGTTGTCCACGGGCAGGCCCCAGACGACGGTCTCCTCGGCGTCCTCGAGGAACATCAGGAAGCCGTCGCGCACCTCGAGGTCGTCTGGGTCCCAGAAGAAGTGCGCGGTCTCCAGCAGCTCGCCGCAGTTGCCCAGGGCCAGGTAGAACTCCCGCAGGGCCGCCGGCAGGACCAGGTCCCCGCCGAGCTGTTCGGCGGCGGGGGACTCGCCCAGCAGACGGTCGACCTCGCCGGCGGGCAGGCCGTCGTCCGGCGCCCAGGCCTCGCCGAGCAGGGCCGGGACGAGGTTCTGGAAGCCGGGCAGATACACGGGGGAGGGAGGCTTGGCAGGCATGCCGCCAGTCTAGGCCCGGCGCAGCAGGCGGCGCTGTGCCCGGGCGGTGGCCAGGTGGTCCGTGGTGAACACGATCAGCGCCAGCCAGATCAGCCCGAACCCGATCCAACGGCCGCCGGGCATGTGCTCGCCGAACACGGTCACCGCCAGGAGGAACTGACCGATCGGCGCGATGTACTGCAGGATGCCCAGCACGGACAGCGGCACCGTCGTCGCCGCCGTGGAGAACATGATCAGCGGCACCGCGGTGACCACGCCGGAGGCCGCCATGATCCAGAAGTGCCCGGCCCCGTGCAGGCCGGTGGTCAGCGTCCCGGTGGCGGCGAGCCAGAGGGTGCCGCCGGCGAACACCGGCATCAGCACCGCCGTCTCCGCGGTCATGGACGCCACCGGGTGCACCGGAGCCGCCGCACGCTTCTTGATCAGCCCGTAGAGGCCGAAGGAGAACGCCAGGCCCAGGCCGATCCACGGCACCTCGCCGGCGTCCAGGGTGATCACCGCGACGGCCGCCGCGGCGATCGCGACGGCCGCCCACTGGGCCCGCCGCATCCGTTCGCCCAGCAGGAGCACGCCCAGCGCCACGTTCACCAGCGGGTTGATGAAGTAGCCCAGCGAGGCCTGCAGGACGTGACCGGACGTGACGGCACCGGCGTAGAGCAGCCAGTTCACCGCCACGGCCACGGCGGCCAGCGTCACCGCGAGCACGCGACGCCGGGTCCCCAGCGCGACCTTGAGGTCTCCGAACCGGCGCAGCACGGCCAGCAGGAACAGGCAGAACAGCAGGGAGAAGCCGATCCGCATGATGACGATCTCCACCGCGGAGGCGGGGGCTGTGGCCGCCATGTAGAGCGGCAACACGCCCCAGATCGCGTAGGCGCCGGCACCGATCGCCAGGCCCGAGGTCTCGGGCGAGGACGCGGGGTGGGCGGCAGGTGCGGGGGAGGTCGAGCGGGTGGTCACCGGGTCACTGTAGACCCGCCCGGCCACGGGCGGCGGCGATGGGCGTCGCGGAGGCGGGAGCCGTCGTCGCGGGTGACAGGCCTCACCGCATCCGGCCCCTGTGCGCCGGTAGGATGGAGGGTCGGTCCGCCCCGTGCGCCACGTACCCTCCGGCGCCCGCGGACACCGAGAGAAGAGACCTCCACCGGAAGGACACCCACGCCGTGACCACGCGTCCGAACCGCCCGCTGCGCATCGCCATCATCGGAGCAGGCCCCGCCGGCGTCTACACGGCCGACATCCTCACCAAGGAGGAGCGTGACTTCCAGGTCTCCATCGACCTGTTCGACCGCTACCCGGCCCCGTTCGGCCTGATCCGCTACGGTGTGGCCCCGGACCATCCGCGCATCAAGGGCATCGTGAACGCCCTGCACAAGGTGATGGACCGCGGCGACATTCGCTACCTCGGCAACGTGGACTACGGCACGGACCTGACCCTGCAGGACCTGCGCCGCCACTACGACGCGATCGTGTTCGCCACCGGTGCCGTGAAGGATGCTGCGCTGGACGTGCCGGGCGTGGAGCTCGAGGGCTCCTTCGGCGGCGCGGACTTCGCCTCCTGGTACGACGGCCACCCGGACGTGCCGCGCGAGTGGACCCTCGACGCGAAGGAGATCGCGGTGATCGGCAACGGCAACGTCGCCCTGGACGTGGCCCGCATCCTCTCCAAGCACGCGGACGACCTGCTCACCACCGAGATCCCTGACAACGTGTACCAGGCGCTCAAAGCCTCCCCGGTGACCGATGTGCACGTGTTCGGCCGCCGCGGCCCGGCCCAGGTGAAGTTCACCCCGCTGGAGCTGCGTGAGCTCGCGCACTCCCGTGACGTGGACATCGTGCTCTACGAGGACGACTTCGACTTCGACGCCGGCTCGGAGCAGGCCATCGAGTCCAACAACCAGACCCGCACCATGGTCGGCACCCTGACGAACTGGCTGATGGAGCAGGAGGACCGCAGGGAGCAGGCCTCCCGCCGCCTGCATCTGCACTTCCTCCAGGCTCCGGAACAGTTCCTGGACGAGGACGGGGACGGCCGCGTGGACGGGCTGCGCATGCGCCGCATGGAGCTGGACGGTCAGGGAGGCATCCGCCCCACCGAGGACACCGTGGACTACCCCGTGCAGGCCGTGTACCGCGCGGTCGGCTACTTCGGCTCCCCGCTGGACGGCGTGGAGTTCGACGACGCCCGCGGCGTCATCCCGAACGCCGAGGGCCGCGTGCTGGACGCGGACGGCGCCCCGGTCCCGGGCCTCTACGCCTCCGGCTGGATCAAGCGCGGCCCGGTCGGCCTGATCGGCCACACCAAGGGCTGCGCCCTGGAGACCATCACCCACCTCATCGAAGACGTGGACACCCTCTGGACCGCGCAGGAGCCGGCCGAGGAGTCCGTCCTGGCCCTGCTGGACGAGCGCGGCGTGGAGTACACCACCTGGGCCGGCTGGCACGCCCTCGACGAGCACGAGAAGGCGTTGGGGCGCGAGGCCACCCAGTCCGGCCCGGTCGAACGAGAGCGCGTGAAGGTCGTGGACCGCGCCGAGCAGACCCGCATCATGCGCGAGGCCGTCCAGGGCTGACGCGCCTCATCCCCGCGACGAGGGTGCAGTTGTTGTCCCTGCGGTGTCCCTGAGGAGACAACAACTGCACCCTGGTCTGTTCTTGGGACCGTCTCCTCATCGCTTAGGCTGACCGGCGTGCCCCGCCTCCTCGCCGACCTCACACCGCTGAGGGTCTCTGCCGACTACCGGAGGCTCTGGCTGGGCAACACGCTGTCCTTCGTCGGCACGCAGCTGACGCTGGTGGCGGTGTCCCTGGAGGTCTTCGCGCTCACCGGCTCCTCGTTCGCGGTCGGTCTGCTCGGCCTGGCCGCGCTGGTCCCGCTGGTGGTGGCCGGGCTCTACGGGGGCGCGGTGGCGGACCGGTACGACCGCCGCACCGTGGCGCTGTGGTCCGCCCTGGTGATGTGGCTGACCATCGTGGGCATCGCCGCGCACGCCTGGCTCGGCATCGAGTCCGTGGCGCTGCTCTACGGGCTCACCGCCCTGCACTCGGCGGCCTCCGGCATCAACCAGCCCACCCGCGGCGCGATCATCCCGGCCCTGGTGGGCGTGACGCTGCTGCCGGCCGCCAACGCGCTGAACATGATGACGTTCTCCGTCGCCATGATGGTCGGCCCCCTGCTCGGCGGCGTCCTCGTGGCGGGGATCGGCTACGCCTGGACCTACACGATCGACGTGGTCACCTTCCTCGCAGCCCTCTACGCCGTCTGGCGGCTGCCGCCCCTGCCCCCGCAGCCGGAGGAGGGGAAGTCGCAGGAGCCGAGGCGGCTCGGCCTGTCCTCGGTGGCGGAGGGGTTTCGCTTCCTCGGCACCCGGCCGAACGTGCGCATGACGTTCTTGGCGGACATCGTGGCCATGGCCACCGCCTTCCCCCGGGCCCTGCTGCCCGCGATCGGCGGGGTGATCCTCGGCGGAGGCGAGTCCGCGGTGGGCCTGCTGCTGGCGGCGATGGCGGCCGGTTCCTTCCTGGCCGGCCTGTTCTCCGGCACCTTCACCCGGCTGCACCGCCACGGCCTGGGCACCTACGTCTGCATCCTCGTCTGGGGTGCCGCCGTGGCCGCCTTCGGCGTGGTCGTCTGGTGGGGCTCCTCGCTGCACCCCGACGACGGCCGCCTCGCCTGGGCGCTGGCCGGCTCGGCGGTCTGCATGGCAGTCGCCGGCGCCGCCGACTCCGTCTCCGCCGTCTTCCGCACCACCATCCTGCAGTCCGCCACCCCGGACCGGCTCCGCGGCCGCCTGCAGGGCGTGTTCGTGGTGGTCGTGGCCGGCGGCCCGCGCCTGGGCGAGATGATCCAGGGCGGCGCCTCCACGGCGCTGGGGGAGGGGCTCACCCTGATCGCCGGCGGCGTGCTGTGCATCATCGGGGTCAGCCTGCTGATGCGCGCCCAGCCCGGCTTCCTCCGCTACGACGGCCGCGCGCCCACGCCCTGACCGAGACCACCGCCCCGCCCCCTGCTCCTCACCGCAGCCAACGACGTCGGCCGGTGACCTTCCATGCGGAAGGTCACCGGCCGACGTCGTGAAGCCCCGGCAGGGGCCGTGGGGTCAGGACGTGCCGATCAGGAGCGGTGCAGCTCGGCGGAGGTGGACTCCGGCAGGATGCCGCCGAGGGACTGCCAGTGGCGCACCAGGTCCTGCCTCACGTCCGCCTGGAGGATCTCGCGGGCCTTGTCCTCGGCCTCGGACAGCCGGGACTGGTGACCGGACAGCGCGTTCTTCAGGGTCATCGCGCGCTGGTGCAGGCGGGTGGAGCGGTCCTCGGTGTCCCGGCCGACGGCCTGCACCTGGACGGCCACGGCCTCCTGGTTGCGGCCGGAGGCCTTCAGCTTGGACGGGGCCAGGGCGTGCTTCACGAACCCGGCGTCCAGCATCAGGCCCTTGGAGCACTTCACGCCGTGGCGCAGGGCGATGTCCAGGTAGTCGTCGTAGTCCAGGACCATGGCGGCCCGGTGCCAGCCCTGGTCGTCGATGCGGCGCCCGTCCACGCGCTCGCGGGCGCGAGCGGCACCGAAGGTGGTCTCGGCCTCGTAGACGTGGCCGCGCGGGTCGATCAGGTAGAGCATGTCTCTCCTCGTGGGGTGGGCGCGTCAGCGGAAGTTGATGAACTGCAGGTCCGCGTCCTCGAAGCCCTTGAGCAGGGCGATGGTCGCCTGCAGGTCGTCGCGGGACTTGGAGGAGACGCGCAGCTCGTCGCCCTGGATGGTGGCCTTCACCGACTTCGGGCCTTCGTCGCGGATCAGCTTCGTGATCTTCTTGGCGGTGGGCTGGTCGATGCCCTCCTTGATGGCGGCCTCGATGCGGGTCTCCTTGCCGGAGGCGAACGGTTCGCCGGCGTCCAAGGACTTCAGGGAGATGCCGCGCTTGACCAGCTTGGACTCGAAGACGTCCTTGACCGCCTTCACGCGCTCCTCGGAGTTCGCCTTCATGAGGATCTTCTCTCCGGAGAAGTCGATCTCGGCGCCGACGCCCTTGAAGTCGTAGCGCTGGGCGATCTCCTTCTGCGCCTGGTTCAGGGCGTTGGACACCTCCTGCTTGTCCACCTTGCTGACGACGTCGAACGTGGAATCGCTGGCCACGGAGTGCTCCTTCTCTCGGTGATGTCTGGGGCAGGCCGTGCTGAGCCGTCCGAACGGCGGCAGGCGGGGTTCCCGCGGCGTCCGGCACGGCGGCGCACGGCCGCATCTGCGCCCAGCCTACCGGGGCGAGGGCGGTCCTGGCCCCTCCCGGTTGGCCGCGTCCGGCACTTTGCTGTAGAGTCTTCTCTCGCCTGTTGGGGAGCGTCGATCGGCGCCGACCGCGGGTCGCGCGGCAGATTACCCGAGCGGCCAAAGGGGGCTGACTGTAAATCAGCTGGCACTGCCTACGGGGGTTCGAATCCCTCATCTGCCACCGTGCTGGAAGGGCCCGGAACCGGTTCACGGTTCCGGGCCCTTCGTCATGTGCGGACCTTGGTCGCGCTCGGGCCCACCGTCATGCGCGCGCGCGTCGCCCGACCACCATGCTCCGGAGCGATCGTTCGGACGTCCTCGCATTTCTCCGGTGATCGGGAGTAGGCTCCACGGCGACGGCACGACTGTGCTCCACATCACAGCAGGCGGGGGTGTCCTACGCCCACGTCACCGCTTTGTTGCGGCGTAGCCGTGCCCGTCGACCCAGCCGACGACGCCGCCAGGAGGGCACCGATGACCGAGCAGCAGTCCACCGCCGAGATGTCCTACACGTCCGGCCCCACCGATGTGGAGCTGCTGGAGCAGACGCTCGCGCAGAACCTGGACGCGACCGCCGCGGCCCACCCGGACCGCTCGGCCCTGCTCGAGTCCTCCACCGGCCGCTCCTGGACCTTCGCGCAGCTGCAGGAGGACTCCCGCACCGTGGCCAAGGCCCTCATCGCGGCCGGCTACGAGAAGGGCGACCGCATCGGCATGTGGAGCCCCAACGTGGCCGAGTGGACCACGCTGCTCTACGGCGCCGCCCGTGCCGGCGTCATCCTGGTGAACCTCAACCCGGCCTACCGGACCCACGAGCTGACCTATGTGGTGGAGCAGTGCACCATGCGCGGCCTCGTGGTCGCCTGCCCGGACGACCGCATGAACCCGCCGCGCACCGCCCGTGAGGTGGCCGCCGGCTCCGCCCCGGAGCTCCGCCAGCTCATCATGCTCCCCACCCCGGGCGAGCCGACCGAGGACTCCTACCCGCACGTCCGCCCCGGCGAGGTCCCGAGGCGCGTGGCTGAGACCCCGGTGGAGGAGAGCGCCTGGACAGCCTTCCTGGCCGGTGCCGAGCGGGTCTCGGACGAGCAGCTGGCCGCCCGCGAGGCCGAGGTGGGCGCCGGAGACCCGGTGAACCTGCAGTACACCTCGGGCACCACCGGATTCCCCAAGGGCGTCACCCTGTCCCACCTGAACATCCTGAACAACGGCTTCCACATCGGCGAGCTGCTGGGCTACACCGAGCAGGACGTCCTGGTGATCCCGGTGCCGTTCTTCCACTGCTTCGGCATGGTCATCGGCACCATCGCCGCCGTCTCCCACGGCACCCTGTCCGTGATCCCGTCCCGCGGCTTCGAGCCGGTGGCCGCCCTGCAGGCCGCCGCGGACACGAAGGCGACATCGCTCTACGGCGTGCCGACCATGTTCATCGCCATGCTCGCCCGTCCCGAGGCCGAGCAGCTGGACCTGTCCACCCTGCGCACCGGCGTGATGGCCGGCTCCACCTGCCCGGTGGAGGTCATGCGCCGCGTGATCGACCGTCTCCACATGTCCGAGGTGGCCATCTGCTACGGCATGACCGAGACCGCACCGGTGTCCACCATGACCCGCCGCGACGACTCCCTCGCGCGCCGCACCGAGACCGTGGGCCGCTCCATGCCGCACGTGGAGACCAAGATCATCGACCCGCTCTCTGGTGAGGTCGTCCCGCGCGGCGCCACCGGCGAGCTCTGCACCCGCGGCTACTCCGTGATGTCCGGCTACTGGAACGACGCCGAGCGCACCGAGGCCGTCCTGGACGAGGACGGCTGGATGCACACCGGCGACCTCGCCTCCATGGACGAGGACGGCTATGCCCGCATCGAGGGGCGCATCAAGGACCTCATCATCCGCGCAGGCGAGAACATCTCTCCGCGCGAGGTGGAGGAGTTCTTCTACTCCCACCCGGACATCCAGGACGTCCAGGTGGTCGGCGTCCCGGACGAGAAGTACGGCGAACAGCTCATGGCCTGCCTGATCATGCGCGAGGGCGCCTCCCCCCTCACCGCCTCGGACCTGAAGGAGTACGCCACCGGGAAGATCGCGCACTACAAGATCCCCGCCTACGTGCAGGTGATGGACGCCTTCCCCATGACGGTCTCGGGCAAGGTCCGCAAGGTCGAGCTCCGCGCCGAGGGCACCAAGCTCGTGGAGGCCCAGAAGGCGGCTCAGCAGGGCTGACCGGGGCAGGGGAGCGGGTAGACGTCCCACACGGTGCAGAGCGCGTCCGGGCGGGCGCCGCTGATCGCGCGGTGGTACATCCAGCCCCAGGCCGAGACCCCGTTGTCGTCCGGGGGAGCGGCCGGCACGTTGCCGCGGTGGTACCAGACGCCTCCGCAGAGGATGAACTCCACCAGCTCCGCCGGGGACTCGGTGCGCGGCGGCTGCAGGCCGTCCTGCAGCACGTCCGCATTCGCCACGGCGAACGCCGACGTCGCCTCCGTGTCCAGCACCAGCCCGCAGTCCCGCTCGAACGCCTCGATCCACTCCAGCGCCTCGTCGATCCCGTCGTCCGGGCCGGCGGACTGCGCCACGATCATCACCGACGCCCGCTTGCCCGGACGCATCGTCCCGGGCGTCCCCGGGCCGTGGACACCTGCTGCTGCCGCCTCTTCCGGCGTCCTCCTGCGCCTGTGCTGCTCGATCATCGCCCCTCCGTCGGTCGCGTCTGCCGGGACGCCCTTCGGGTCACCCGGGGAGCGCCCCTGTGGCGCCTCCGCCACCCACGCTGGCAGGACGGGCCTCCCCGCCGTGGGGGCGCCGCCTGCCGGCACGGCGCGTCTGTGGAGAACGACGTCGGCCGGTCGCCTGTGGAGGACCCCTCACCGTCCGCGGTGGTCCTCCGGGGCCAGCTTGGGGCCGAACCGCTCGCGGCGCTCGCCGGAGAGCCCGATCATCCGCACCAGCCGCTGCCGGTGCCCGGACCAGGGCTCCAGGAGGCGCAGCATCCCGGCGTCGTCCACGCGGCGGCCCGTGAGTACCTGCCCCACGTGGTGCGCCAGGTGGTAGTCGCCCACGGCCACCAGGTCCGCGGACCCGTGGCTGCGCTGCAGGGCCTCGGCCATGGTCCACGCGCCGATCCCCGGGATCGATCGCAGCCGCCGTGCCAGCTCCGCCGTGGCCTCCACGTCCCCCGGCCGCACCTGCCGTCCCAGCCGGTCGATACTCGCTGATCGCTGAGCCACCCGCAGCAGCGCCTTGGACTGCGGCGGCTGCACCCAGAACCGGTGCCAGTCCCAGCTCGGCACCCGCAGCACCGCGGCCGGGTCCGGCGGCAGCAGCATCCCCGCCGGCACCGGTCCCGGCGCGGGCTCGGAGATCGCGCGCACCAGCTGCCGCCAGCCGTGCCGGGCCTGGTCATGCGTGACCTTCTGTTCCAGCACGACGGTGATCAGCTGCTCGGCCAGCCGGCTGTGCGCCGGCAGGCGCAGCCCCGGGTGGGTCCGCCGCGCGGAGGCCACATGCCGCGGAAGCCGCGCCGAGCCGGAGGCGAGGAGGTCCTCGAAGCCGGACCAGCCGTCGTCGTGGAGCCCCAGCAGGGTCTCGGCCTCCGCCACGGCCGCCTCCGCGCCCGGCCCCCACGCTGCAACGCGGATCTCGGACGGCCGCACCGCGGACGCCGCCCGACGCACCAGCAGGCTCGCCGGCGCGGCGGCCCCCTCGGCGTCCACGCGGCGGGTGAGCCACACGCCCTCCGGCACCACGCGCACGCACGGGTCCGCATGCCCGCGCTGGAGCACGCCGAGGGTCAGCGCCACGTCCACCGGGACGGCGGGACGCAGCGTGCGTGACGCATCGGGTCCGGACATGACCCCGAGGGTACTGTCGCGTCCGGACGTGCCAGTACCGTAGACGCCGTGACTGAGAACCGAGCACCCCAGAACGAGTCCTCCCCGCGCTACGCCGACAGCGTCCTCGACCTCATCGGCCGCACCCCGCTGGTGAAGCTGAACAGCGTGACCGAGGGCATCGCGGCCACCGTCCTGGTGAAGGTGGAGTACCTGAACCCCGGCGGCTCGGTGAAGGACCGCATCGCGCTGAAGATGATCGAGGCCGCGGAGGCGGAGGGACGGCTGCGCCCGGGCGGGACCGTGGTGGAGCCGACCTCCGGCAACACGGGCGTCGGCCTGGCGATCGTGGCCCAGCAGAAGGGCTACCGCACCGTCTTCGTCACCCCGGACAAGGTCGGCCAGGAGAAGCGGGACGTCCTCGCCGCCTACGGCGCCGAGCTCGTGGTCACCCCCACCTCCGTGGACCCGCACTCGGACGAGTCCTACTACGGCGTGGCGAACCGCCTGGAGCAGGAGATCGAGGGCGCGTTCCAGCCGAACCAGTTCTTCAACCCGGCCGCCCCGGAGTCCCACTACGAGACCACCGGCCCCGAGATCTGGGAGGACACCGCAGGCCGGGTCACCCACGTGGTCATCGGCGCCGGCACCGGCGGCACCATCACCGGCACCGGCCGGTACCTCAAGGAGGTCTCCGCGGACCGCAAGGGCGGCCCCGTGCGGGTGATCGGCGCGGACCCGGAGGGATCCGTGTACTCCGGCGGCACCGGCCGCCCGTACTTCGTCGAGGGCGTCGGCGAGGACATGTGGCCGGGCAACTATGACGCGTCCGTCCCGGACGAGGTCATCGCCGTGGACGACGACGCCGCCTTCGCCATGACCCGCCGCCTCGCTGCCGAGGAGGGCCTGCTGGTGGGCGGCTCCTCCGGCATGGCCGTGGTGGCCGGCCTGCGCGCCGCGAAGGACCTCGGGCCGGACGACGTCATGGTGATCGTCCTGCCGGACTCCGGCCGCGGCTACCTCGGCAAGATCTTCAACGACCCGTGGATGGACGAGCGCGGCCTGTCCTACGCCCGCCAGGAGACGATCCTCCCGGACTGGGCCCAGGGCCGCTCCCGCTCGGCTGTGAAGGACGACGACGGCACGGCCTCCGCCGGGTCCGGTGCCTCCGCCTCGGGTGCGGCGGGCGTTCCCGGCGCCGGCGGCGCCGCCGGCCGGGCCGAGGCGGACCCGCGCTGGGAGGACGAGGTGGGGGCCGTCGTCGCGGACAAGGAGGACCTGTTCCCCGGCTCCGTGCCGACCCTGGTGACCGCCGCACCCGAGACCACGGTGGCCGAGGCGATCGCCACCATGAACCGCTACGGCGTGGACGCGCTGCCCGTGGTGGCCGAGCCGCGCCACGACCTGCGGATCGGCGAGGTCCGCGGCACCGGGACCGTGGACGCGCTGTCCGCGTCGCTGGCCGCCGGCCAGGTCGGCGCCCAGGACGCCGTGGAGTCCCTGATGGGTCCGATGCTGCCGATCGTCGGTGCACAGGCGAGCGTGCGTGAGGTGGCGCAGCGGCTGCAGACCGAGGACACCCTGCTGGTCGTCCGCGGGGGAATGGTCGCCGGGATCGTGACGCTGCACGACCTGCTGGCCTACGTCACCGCCTGAGACAGCGAGAGGATGGAGCACATGAGCGAGAACACGCAGAAGGACACCGCCCGCGAGCAGGGGTTCGGCACCCGCGCCGTGCACGCCGGACAGCACCTGGACGAGGTCTTCGGGGCCGTGGTGCCGCCGGTGCACCTGTCCAGCACCTACGCACCGGTGAAGGTCGGTGAGCTGCGCCGCGGCTACGACTACGGCCGCGGCACCAACCCGACCCGCGACGCGCTCCAGGAGCAGCTCGCCGCGCTCGAGGCCGGCACGGACGAGACGGGCGCTCCGAAGGCCACCGCCCTGACCTTCGCCTCCGGCCTGGCCGCCGAGACCGCCCTGATCATGGGCGCCGCCGAGCCGGGCACCACCATCGTGATGGGCAACGACGTCTACGGCGGCTCCTACCGTCTGATCTCCACGGTCCTGGCCAAGTGGGGCGTCAAGCACGCCGTGGTGGACATGGGGGAGCCGGAGCAGGTGGCCGCGGCCGTGGAGAAGGCGAAGGCCGACGGGCCTGTGCTGGTGTGGCTGGAGACCCCGTCCAACCCGATGATGAAGGTCTCGGACATCGCCGCGATCGCCGAGGTGGCGCACGCCGCCGGCTCCCTGCTGGTGGTGGACAACACCTTCGCCACCCCGTACCTGCAGACCCCGATCGCCCTCGGCGCCGACGTGGTGGTGCACTCCACCACCAAGTACATCGGCGGGCACTCGGACGTGATCGGCGGCGCGCTGGTCATCCCGGATCCGGAGCTCGCCGAGCAGGTGAAGTTCCAGCAGTTCGCCGCCGGCGCCGTCAACGGCCCGTGGGACGCCTACCTGACCACCCGCGGCCTGAAGACCCTGGGCGTGCGCATGGACCGCCACGCCGCCAACGCGCAGGCCGTGGCCGAGTGGCTGGTGGACCGTCCCGGCGTGGAGCGCGTGCTCTACCCGGGTCTGGCGGACCATCCGGGCCACGAGCTCGCCGCCCGTCAGATGCGCGGCTTCGGCGGCATGGTGTCCGTGCGGTTCACCGGGGGAGCGGCGGCCGCCAAGCAGGTGGCCGAGTCCACCCGCCTGTTCCAGCTGGCCGAGTCCCTGGGCGGCATCGAGTCGCTGATGAACTACCCGGCCGAGATGACCCACGCCTCCGTGGCCGGCACCGAGCTGGCCGTGCCGGATGACCTCGTCCGCCTCTCCGTGGGCATTGAGGACGCCGCCGACCTGATCGACGACCTGGACCGGGCGATCTCCCGGCTCTGAGCCGTGGGCGGCGCCGCGTGGAGACGCGGCCGCACCACCGAAGGATCTTGGGGGCGGAGTTTCACGGAATTCGCGCTGAATTCCGGGAAACTCCGCCCTCACTTTGCCCCTTTGCCCTCACTTCGTGCAGGGCGACGGCTCGCTAGGGTGGTGGGCATGAGCACCCTCGCCTTCATCAACGCGCACATTGTTCCCGTCGAGGCCGAGCCGTTCGACGGCACCCTCGTGGTCCGGGACGGGAAGATCACCGCCCTCGGCACGGACGTGGAGGTTCCCGGCGGCGCCGAGACCATCGACTGTGCGGGCCAGTGGCTGCTGCCCGGTTTCGTGGACGCCCACGTGCACCTGGGCATGCACGCCGAGGGCGAGGTGGGCGCCACCGCGGACGTCAACGAGATGACGGACCCGGTCATGGCCGGCGTCCGCGCCATCGACGCCGTGGACCCCAACGAGCCCGGCTTCCGGGACGCGCTCGCCGGCGGCATCACCACGGTGAACGTCAACCCGGGCTCCGGCAACCCCATCGGCGGCCAGGCCGTGGCCATGCACACCCACGGCCGCACGGTGGACGAGATGGTCCTGCGCAGCCCCTCCGGCGTGAAGTCTGCCCTCGGCGAGAACCCCAAGAACGTGTACAAGGAGAAGGGCAAGACCCCCTCCACCCGCCTCGGCACCGTCTACATCATCCGCGCGGCGTTCATGGAGGCCCAGGGGTACATGGCCCGCCGCACGGAGGCCGAACAGGCCGGCAAGCCGTTCGCGAAGGACCCGCACATGGAGGCCCTCGCCCTGGTGCTGGAGAAGAAGATCCCGTGGCGCCAGCACTGCCACCGCACCGACGACGTGGCCACCGCCCTGCGCTTGGCCGACGAGTTCGGCTACGACCTCGTCCTGGACCACGGCACCGAGGCGCACCCGATCGCGGACACCCTCGCCGAGCGGAACATCCCGGTGCTGATCGGCCCGCTGTTCACCACCAAGTCCAAGCCGGAGCTGCGCGGCCGCTCGCTGCGCAACCCAGGTCGCCTGGCCCGCGCCGGCGTGGAGATCAGCATCATCACGGACCACCCGGTCATCCCGATCGACTTCCTCGTCTACCAGGCCGCGCTGGCTGTGAAGGAGGGGCTGGACCGGGAGACCGCCCTGCGCTCCATCACCATCAACCCGGCCAAGGTGCTCGGGCTGGACGACCGCCTCGGCTCCCTGGCCGAGGGCAAGGACGCGGACCTCGTGCTCTGGTCCGGGGACCCGCTGGACGTGATGCAGCGGGCCCGCCGCGCCTGGATCGGCGGCCGCCAGGTCATGGAGTACGACGACGCCGCGCACGCCCCGCAGATCGCCCCGGCCCGTCCTCCGCTCGACTGAGCCAGGCTCCGCCGCGGCCCGCCTCCCGGGGCGGGCGCACCCCGGTGGCGGGTGACGCACTCCGGTCACGGGCGGGGCCCAGGCGACGGGCCGTCGTCAGGACGCGGAGCACGACGTGAGGGTGGAGTTTCCCGGAGTCCACGCGAGATTTCCGGGAAACTCCGCCCTCGAATGCGTGGGGGGAGAGGTCAGCGGGTGGCGCGGTCCACGGCGCGTTCGGCGGCCCGGGCGGCCTTGCCCTTGCGGAGGCGGGACTTCACCGGGGGCAGCCACACGAGGACCGCGCCCACGATGAACAGCCCCGTCATGATCAGCAGCAGGGCGTTGCCGCGCACCAGGGACGGGACGCCCACCAGCACGGCGAGCGTGGTGAGGGTGTTCACGGCGGAGGCGCGGCGGCGGTAGAGCGCCACGGTGCCCCACAGGGAGAACAGACCGATCACGGCGACGAAGCCGGCGAGGGCGAACTGCCCGGTTGCGCCGCCGAGCACGCCCACGGACTCCACGCCGGTGGTGATGTCGATGACGGGGCCACCCTCGCGCTGGGCCCGCAGGCCGTTGAAGAGGAAGACGCCGGCCAGACAGAAGATGATGAACGTCGCCACGGTCCACCACTTCCGGGCCAGGCCCAGCAGCGGGTGGACGCGGCCGGCCTCGGCCTCGTCGCGCTCGTCCAGGCGGCGCTCACGCTCGGCCCGGCGCTCGGCCAGGCGCGCCTCGTCCGCCTCGCGCTCCTGCACGCGGCGGTCGGCGAGGCGCTCGTTGTCTGCCCGCTGCTGCTCCCGGAACGCGCGGGCGGCCCGGCCGGCGGCGCGGGCAAAGCGGTGGTCGTTGGTGTTCTCTGCCACGAAACGAGCCTAACGGGTGATCCGGCGACCACGGGGCCGTAGACTGGAGTCTCCGGTTCCGGACTCTCCCCCTGTGATGAGTGAGCGTGGACGCGTGAAGCCACGCCGGTGTGCGCCGTGAGGGCGCAGATGTGTTGAGAGGCGACGAACGTCGTCGCCGTGGGGGCACGTGCCGATCTGACCGGCCGACGAATCAACCCCAGCAGCGCAGCGCCGCACCGACTCCGAGACGCGACCGGAGCATGCCCGGCGTCCGCCTGCGCGTCCCCACACCGAGGAGACCGCCATGACGCACACCCCGAACACCCTCCACGAGGACGACGTCCGCGAGACCCAGACCGAACTCGCCGACGCCGAGACCGGCGCCGAGGCCGCCAAGACCGACGCCTCGGCCACTCTGGCAGACGAGCCACAGGGCCCCACCTTCATCGACCTCGGCCTGGACGCCCGCGTGCTCACCGCGATCGAGGAGCTGGGCTACACCGCCCCGTCCCCGATCCAGGAGCAGACCATCCCGCTGATCCTGGACGGCCGCGACGTGGTCGGCCTGGCTCAGACCGGCACCGGCAAGACCGGCGCCTTCGCGCTTCCCGTGCTGTCTCGCCTGGCCGAGTCCGCGGACGTGAACGGCCGCGCCGACGCCCCGCAGGTGCTGGTGCTCGCCCCGACCCGCGAGCTCGCCCTCCAGGTGGCCGAGGCCTTCGACACCTACGCGAAGCAGATCCCGGACGTGTCCGTGCTCGCCGTCTACGGCGGCTCCCCGTACGGCCCGCAGCTGGCTGGCCTGCGCCGCGGCGCCCAGGTGGTCGTCGGCACCCCGGGCCGTGTGATCGACCACCTGGAGCGCGGCTCCCTGGACCTGTCCCAGCTGCAGACCCTGGTGCTGGACGAGGCGGACGAGATGCTGCGCATGGGCTTCGCGGAGGAGGTGGACCGCATCCTCGCGTCCACCCCTCAGACCAAGCAGACCGCCCTGTTCTCCGCCACCATGCCGCCGGCCATCCGCCGCATCTCCGCGCAGTACCTGAACGACCCGCAGGAGGTGGCGGTGGCCCGCCAGTCCACCACCTCCGCCACCATCCGCCAGCGCTACCTCACCGTGGGCCACCAGTGGAAGCTGGAGGCCTTCACCCGGATCATGGAGACCGAGGAGCACGACGGCGTGATCGCGTTCGTCCGCACCCGCGCCGGCACCGAGGACCTCACCCGCCGCCTGAACGAGCGCGGCTTCAAGGCCGTGGCCATCTCCGGCGACATCGCGCAGAAGCAGCGCGAGAAGACCGTGGAGGACCTCAAGGCCGGCCGCGTGGACATCCTGGTCGCCACGGATGTGGCCGCGCGCGGCCTGGACGTGGAGCGCATCTCCCTCGTGGTGAACTACGACGTCCCGCACGACTCCGAGTCCTACGTGCACCGCATCGGCCGCACCGGCCGTGCCGGCCGCACCGGCGACGCCGTCCTTTTCATCACCCCGCGTGAGCGCTACCTGCTGCGCTCGATCGAGAAGACCACCCGCACGCCGGTCGAGGAGATGCAGCTGCCCTCCATCGCTGAGGTGAACGAGGCTCGAAAGGCCCGGTTCGCGGACCGCATCACCCAGACTCTGGAGACCGCCTCCGTCGCGGACCTGGAGGTCTTCAGGGACATGGTGGTCGGCTACGCGGAGAAGCACCAGGCCGAGCCGGATCGAGTGGCCGCCGCGATCGCGATGATGGTCCAGGACGGCCGTCCGCTGCTCGCCGAGGAGCCGGACCTGCCGTCGTTCGGCGGCAAGGGTCGCCACGACCGCGACCGTGGTGACCGGCCGGGTCGCGGCGAGCGAGACGGCCGGGGCTCCCGCGGCCCGCGCCGCGAGCCGGCCGCCGGCAACGCCACCTACTGGGTGGCCGTCGGCCACAACGACCGCGTGAAGCCGGGCCATCTCGTGGGTGCCCTGGCCAACGAGGTGGGCCTGCCGGGCAACGCCATCGGCGCCATCGACCTCCGGGGCAACCACTCGCTGATCGAGCTGCCGAAGGACCTCACCCCGGAGCAGCTGGAGGCCGGCGCCCGCGCCGAGGTCAACGGCCGCCCGCTTGGCCTGCGCCTGGACACCGGCCGCCCGACCCGCGCCGAGCGTGGCGAGAGGAACGACGACGGCCCGCGCCGCCGCCACGACGGCTCCCGGGGGGGGCGTGGCCGCCAGGACCGCTTCGACCGCGGCGCCCGCGGCGACGACCGCCGCGGAGGCTTCCGTGGTGATCGTGAGAACCATCACACCGGCAAGCAGCCGCGCTGGGGTGCCGACAAGCGCCGGGAGCGCGGTGCCGGCGAGGATCGCGGAGGCCGCGGCCACGGTGGCGGCGCCTGGGGTCGCGACGACGCCCGTCGCGGTCGCGGCGACCGGGGCCAGCGCCCCGGCGGCCGCGGAAAGTTCGGCTCTGACAAGGGCGGACGCGGCGGATTCTCCGGTGGCGGCAAGGGTGGCCGCGGCACTGGCCCGAAGGGCTTCGGTCGCCGTCCGCAGCGCTGACGTGCTGGTGAGCGGTGTCCTGCCGGACGGTCCTGACAGGGTCCTCCGGCGGGGCAGCACCCCCGATTTGGAACTGCGCGCAGGGCGCTGGTAGAGTATCTACTCGTTGCCCCGATAGCTCAGTGGTAGAGCGCCATCTTGGTAAGATGGAGGTCCCGGGATCGATTCCCGGTCGGGGCTCTGACATGAGAGCCCGTTCTTTCGGCACCTACGCGCTGGAAGCGCGGGCGTTCTCATGTCGTGGCGGCGTAGCTCAGCTGGTTAGAGCGCACGACTCATAATCGTGAGGTCGGGGGATCGAGTCCCCCCGCCGCTACACCTCCGAGAGGGTCCGGCCATCAGGCCGGGCCCTCTCGTCGTCTGCGGGTACTCTCCCGCTTCCGTGCCTCTGCCGCCACTGTGCGCCGCGTTCCTGCGCTGGCATCGCCTCGTAGACTCATGCGCATGGCCCCTTCCCAGCAGCGACCCCCGTCCACCGGCATGGCAGGCATGTGGGACAACGGCTCGAACCTCTACCGGCGCCTTGTCCTGACCGGCTCGGCGCTCTTCCTGGTCGGCATCGTCCTGGCGATCGTCGGCGCGGTGACCGGGCGACTCCCCGTCTCCTGGACCGCCCTGGGCATCCTCGGGTTCGGGGTGCTCTGCCACCTCACCGCCCAGACCGTCCGGTTCCGGGACGCCGCCCGCAACCGGGCCGTCCAGGACGGTGCCCGCGGCGGCGCCGGGCGTGGCGGCACCGCCCGCCGGTAGGCTGGTCCAGCACCCCGCGCACCGTCAGACGAGGAGGAGCGCATGAGCGTCAACCCCGAGGCCGCCGGCCGGCAGTACCCGCCGGCCGAGCCGTACCAGGTCTCCCGCGAGGCCATCCGCGAGTTCGCCGCCGCGGTGCAGGCCACGCACCCGGCCCACCATGACGTCGCTGCCGCCCGCGCCCTCGGCCACGCGGACCTCGTGGCCCCGCCGACCTTCGCCGTCGTCGTCGCCCAGCGCGCCGAGGCCGCCGTGGTGGAGGATCCTCAGGTCGGCATCGACTTCTCCCGTGTGGTCCACGCGGAGGGGCGGTTCACCCATACCCGCCCGCTCACCGCCGGGGACGAGGTCACCGCCACGGTGTCCATCGCCTCCGTGAAGCAGCTCGGCGGCAACTCGATGATCACCACCGTGACCGAGATCGTGGACGGCTCCGGCGCCCCGCTGAGCACCGTCACCTCCACCCTGCTGGTCCGCGCCGATGAGGAGGCCGACGCATGAGCACCGAGAACTCCGCGATGCAGCCCGCCCACGACGTCCCCGCGCCGCAGCTCGAGGGTCTGGAGAGGGGCGCCGTGGTCGGCACCCGCACCGTCCACCTGACCCGTACGGACCTCGTCCGCTACGCCGGCGCGTCCGGGGACCGGAACCCGATCCACTGGTCCGAGTCCTTCGCCACGTCCGTGGGCCTGCCGGGAGTGATCGCCCACGGCATGCTCACCATGGGCACCGCCGTGCAGCTGGTCACCGACTGGGTCGGGGACCCGGCCCGCGTGGTGGACTACCAGACCCGCTTCACCGCGATGGTCCCGGTGGCGGACACGACCGGCCGCACCGGCGCCGACGGCCAGGACGAGCCCGGTGCCACCCTGCAGGTCACCGGCAAGGTCGGGAAGGTCGACCCGGAGGCCGGGACCGCTCGCATCGACCTGACCGTCACCGTCACCAGCAGCGAGGACGCCCGCGCGCTCACCAAGGCGCAGGCCGTCGTCGCCCTGCCGAAGGGGGCGGCCGCGTGAGCGGGCCCACCACCGGCCGCCGCCTGGCGGACCACACCACCACCCGCGTCGGCGGCCAGGCGCAGGCCTGGGTCCGCGCCGAGACCGAGACGCAGGCCGTGGAGGCCATCACCACCGCGGACGCGGCGGGGGAGCGGCTGTTCGTCCTGGGCGGAGGCTCCAACACCCTGATGGCGGACGCCGGCTTCCCCGGCACCGTGGTGCAGATGGCGTTCACCGGCATCCAGGTCCTCTCCGGGGACGCGGACGCCGGCGCCGAGGGCTCCGCCGTCCTGGTGCGCGTCGCCGCCGGCCACGTGTGGGACGACGCCGTCGCCTGGTCCGTTGAGCACGAGCTGGCCGGCATCGAGGCCCTCTCCGGCATCCCCGGTTCGGCTGGCGCCACTCCGGTACAGAACGTCGGCGCGTACGGCGCGGACGTCTCCCAGGTGCTGCGCTGCCTGCGTGCCCTGGACCGCGAGTCCGGGCAGATCGTGGAGCTCTCCGCCGAGGATCTGGAGTTCGGCTACCGCGACTCGATCATCAAGCGCTCCATGATCTCCGGCGGCGCTCCGTCCCCGCGCTGGATCGTACTGTCCGTGGACCTGGAGCTGCACCGCGCCGCCGCAGACGCCGAGGCCACCGCGCCCGTCCGCTACGGTCAGCTCGCGAAGGCCCTGGACATCCAGGAGGGCGCCCACGCCCCGCTGACCACCGTCCGGGAGAGCGTGCTGGCGCTGCGCGGGTCCAAGGGCATGGTCTCGGACCCCGAGGACCGGGACACGTGGTCCACCGGCTCCTACTTCACCAACCCAATCGTCCCGGCCTCCGTGCGCGCCCGCCTGCCCGAGGGTGCCCCGGCGTTCGGTGCCGGCCACGCCGAGGACGGCACGGAGCTGGTGAAGCTCTCGGCCGCCTGGCTGATCGACCATGCCGGCTTCAAGAAGGGCTTCGGCCTGCCGGACGTCGTCCCCGGCGACGGAGAAGTGGACGGCCGCGGGCCGGACGGAAAGGGCCTGGCCGGCGGCCGCGCCTCCCTCTCCACGAAGCACACCCTGGCGGTCACCAACCGCGGGAACGCCTCCACCGAGGACATCCTCACGATTGCCCGCACCGTTCGGGACGGCGTCAAGGAGCGCTTCGGTGTGGAGCTGCACGCCGAGCCGATGATCATCGGCACCCGCCTCTGAACCGTTGCCGGACCCACGACGACGACCCGGTCACCTTCGCGCGGATGCACTGGTCCCCGTTTGTTGGACTGGTAATCAGAGCGTAAGCGCCCCGTCTTTCTCGAGGGCCTGTTCCCGATACTTCATCGGGGTCAGGCCCTCGAGTCGTTGCTGGATCCGGTGATGGTTGTACCACTGGATGTAGGACTCCAAGGCCTGGGTCATCTCGGCCACCGTGGCCGGATACCGGTCCAGGAAGGCCTCGGCCTTCAGGTGCGAGAAGAAGTTCTCGGCCACCGCGTTGTCATGACAGTTCCCACGACGAGACATCGACTGGATCCCGTCATGGTCCTGGATGATCTGCCTCCACGAGGCGTGCTGGTACTGGAAGCCCTGATCGGAATGCACCATCACCCCTGCAGGGGCTCCGGCCCGGCAGAAGGCCTGCTCCAGCGAAGCGTTCGTGAACGAGGTCGTGGGACGGGTTCCGATCTGGTGACCGATCACCGCGTGATCGAACAGATCGATCACCGGAGACAAATACACCCGCTGCCCGGCCACGGCGAACTCGGTGATGTCCGTGACCCACTTCTGGTTCGGTCCCTCGGCCTGGAACCGTCGTTGAAGCCCGTTCGGAGCGATCCTGCCCTCGGCTCCTGCCGTGTAGCGGCGCCGGCGTCGGCGGCGTACCTGGCAGACCAGCCCGAGCTGGCGCATCAGGGCCAGCACGGTCTTTTTCGCCACATGCAGGCCCTCACTGGTCAGGACCATGTGCACCCGCCGGTGCCCGTACCGGCGGCCGTGCTCGGCCACGATCTGACGGATCCGCACCTTCAGGTCCGCGTACCGGTCCTCCCGGCTGGCCACCAGCACCTGGTGGAAGTACGTCGAGCGGGCCAGGCACGCGATCTGCAGCAGCACCCTGAGCGGGAACCGTGCCCTGAGACTGGTCACTGCAGCTGCTCTCACCGCAGTCCTTGCTGTCTCAAGGCCTTGAGTTTTTCCAGGTAGGCGACCTTGGCGCGCAGATACTCGTTCTCCCGTTCCAGGTCCGCTACCCGGTCGGCACCAGGTGCCGGGGCCGGCTTGCGTCCGGGCTTCTTCGAGTGCAGGCCCTGCTCACCTTGTTCCCGGTAGGCCTGGGCCCACCGCTGGACCAGTCGTGGAGTCGAGACCTGGTACTCGGCCGCCAACGCGTTGGCGGTCTCTCCCTCCAGGTACCTCCGGGCGATCAGCAGCTTCGTATCGAACGAGTACGTCTTCTTCGATGGGTTGGCCACAAGAGCCAGCTTCCCATGCAGGCGCCACCGGTACTCCAGGCGTTCCACCGACCACACCGGCAGACCCAACCGGTGCGCGACGACCTTGTGGCGATGACCTTTCTCGAACAGGTCGATGGCCTGTTCTCGTTGTTCTTGTGTGAGTTTCGATGGTGCTGACACAGCACTGCTCCCCGGGTGAGTCGGACTTGAATAGGAGTCCAACTTCCGGGGAGCAGTGCACGGAGGTGACCGGGCCGTCGTCGTGCCTGGCCATGGGGCCGTCCCGCGCCGAGCCAGAGGCTTCGGCCGGTTGAGGGCGGGCGGAAGTGACCGCTCTCTCTGGTTCGGCTCAGTGAGGGGTCCGGCTCAGAGGTTGCCGGTGGCGATCATCAGCATGCGCCGCAGCGGCTCGGCCGCACCCCAGAGCAGCTGGTCGCCCACGGTGAACGCGGAGAGGTACTCCGGGCCCATGTTGAGCTTGCGGAGGCGTCCCACAGGGATCTGGAGGGTGCCGGTGGCGGCCACGGGGGTCAGGCCCGCCATGGTGGACTCTTTGTCGTTCGGGACGACGGTCGCCCACTCGGTGCCCTCGGCGATGATCTGCTCGACCTCGTCCAGGGGGACGTCCCTCGTGAGCTTCAGGGTGAGCGCCTGGGAGTGGGAGCGCATGGCGCCCACGCGCACGCAGAGGGAGTCGAACGGGATGCGGTCCTCTCCGGTGCGGCCGAGGACCTTGTTGGTCTCATCGAAGGCCTTGCGCTCCTCACGGGAGGTGCCGTCGCCGAGGTCCGCGTCGATCCACGGGATGAGCGAGCCGCCGAGCGGGACGCCGAACTGGGTGGTGTCGAGGCGTGCGGAGCGCTGCAGGTCGATGACCTTGCGGTCGATCTCGAGGATCGCGGAGGCCGGGTTGGCGAGCTCGTCGGCCACCTCGCCGTGGAGGGCGCCGAACTGGGTGAGCAGTTCGCGCATGTGGCGGGCGCCGCCGCCCGAGGCGGCCTGGTAGGTCATGGCAGTGCCCCACTCCACGAGCCCGGCGGTGAAGAGCCCGCCGAGGCCCATGAGCATGCAGGAGACGGTGCAGTTGCCGCCGACGAAGTCCTTGGTGCCGGCCGCCAGCGCCGCGTCCACCACGGAGCGGTTCACGGGGTCCAGGACGATCAGGGCGTCATCCTCCATGCGGAGGGTGGAGGCCGCGTCGATCCAGAGGCCGTCCCAGCCGGCGGCGCGGAGCTTGCCGTGCACGGCTTTGGTGTAGTCGCCGCCCTGCGCGGTGACGATGATCGGCAGGGCCTTGAGCGCCTCGATGTCATAGGCGTCCTTGAGGGTGCCCGGGTCCCCGTCCATGCCGTCGAAGGACGGGGCAGTGCCGCCGGCGTTCGAAGTGGAGAAGAAGACCGGGTGGATGCGGGCGAAGTCGCCCTCCTCGGCCATGCGCTGCATGAGGACGGAGCCCACCATGCCACGCCAGCCCACCAGGCCCACGGCGGGCAGGGCGGCGGCGTCGGCGGGGGCGGCGGTGTGCTGTGCGTCGACGATCATGTCCCCACCGTAGTCGTCAGTCGCGGGGACGGCGCCTGCGCGTCCACACGACGAGACCGCCGATGGCGAAGGCCTGGGTCAGGACCAGCAGGAACAGCAGGCCGCCGAGGATGTGGCCCTGGACCACCAGGATTAGACCGAACACGGCGGAGACGAGCGCCAGGATCGGGAAGGCGATCAGCGCGAGGAAGGACAGCATGTCCTTGTCGAAGAACGGCTTCTGCTCGTCCTGGGGGGTCGGGGTGGGGCTCATGGAGGCTCCTTCTCGACGGGATTCACGGGTGGGGATGCTCTGGTGCCGGACGCGGTGCCCTCCGGCGGAGCGGGGCGGCCGAGCGGGGCGGCCGAGCGGGTCAGGCCGGCCGCTCCCAACGTTCGAAGCGGTAGCGGAGGCCGTCCGCGGAGGTGTACCAGCCCTCCGGTGCCGGGTCCGCGTGGGTCAGGCTCCACCGGGCGTCCAGGGCGGGGGCATGGGTGTCGCCGTCGGCGGCCGTGTCGATCACGGTGACCTCGGCCAGCGTGGCGACATCCAGGGCCTGTTCATAGACGGTGGCGCCGCCGATGACCCAGACCAGGTCCAGGCCGTCGGCCTCGGCGGCGGCGCGCAGGCCCGCCCCGAAGTCGGGGACCACCACGGCGCCGGTCGCGCGGACGGCGTCACCGGCCGCCCGGTCCGCGTCCAGGGTGCGGGAGACCACGATGTTCGTGCGGCCGGGCAGCGGGCGGAACCGCTCGGGGAAGGACTCCCAGGTGCGGCGCCCCATGACCACCGGGTGGCCGAGGGTGCGGTCCTTGAAGTGCTGCAGGTCCTCGGGCAGGTGCCACGGCATGGTGCCGTCGCGGCCGATGACCCGGTCCGGCGTCTGGGCCCAGATCATGCCGACCCGGCCGGACGTGCCGGCGGGGGAGGGATGGTGACGGTGCGCGTCGTTCACGGTGCTGCGGGTGCTCCTGTGTCCTGTGTCCGGGGCGGGCTCAGACGGCGATCGGCGCCGCGATGGTCGGGTGGTGACGGTAGTCGACGAGCTCGATGTCCTCGTAGTCGTAGTCGAAGATCGACTCCGGCCGCCGGGTCAGGCGCAGCCGCGGATACGGGTAGGGCTCGCGGGCGAGCTGCTCGCGGACCTGGTCCACGTGGTTGGCGTAGATGTGGCAGTCGCCGCCGGTCCATACGAATTCGCCGGGACGCAGGTCCGTCTGCTCGGCCATCATGACCGTGAGCAGGGCGTAGGAGGCGATGTTGAAGGGCACGCCGAGGAAGAGGTCGGCCGAGCGCTGGTACAGCTGGCAGGACAGCCGCCCCGGCCCGCCGTCGGCGGCTGGCTCCACGTAGAACTGGAACAGCGTGTGGCACGGCGGCAGGGCCATCTCGTCCACCTCGGCCGGGTTCCACGCGGTGACGATGTGCCGGCGCGAGTCCGGGTTCGTGCGCAGGGACTGCACGACCGTGGCGATCTGGTCGATGCTCCCGCCGTCCCCGTCCGGCCAGGAGCGCCACTGCACGCCGTACACCGGTCCGAGGTCGCCGTTCTCGTCCGCCCACTCGTTCCAGATGCGTACGCCGCGCTCCTGCAGCCAGCGGATGTTGGAGTCGCCCCGCAGGAACCACAGCAGCTCGAGCGCCACGGACTTGAAGTGGACGCGCTTGGTGGTGATCAGCGGGAAGGACTCGGCCAGGTCGAAGCGCAGCTGCCGTCCGAACACGCTCAGCGTGCCGGTGCCGGTGCGGTCGCCCTTGACGGCGCCGTCGGCCAGCACCTCGGCGAGCAGGTCCTCATACGGGGTCGGAATGGTCACCGGCCTATCGTACCGAGGGGCTCAACCCCAGACGTCGCCCGCCTCCCGCTCCCAGCGGGCACGGTCCCAGCCGGCACCTCGGGCCAGGGAGGCGGCCTGGTGCAGCGCGGCCACTACCTCGCCGGTCTCGGTGGCGGGGGCGTCCTGGGCGATCACGGTGCCGCGGCGGCCGGCGGTGACCACCACGCCCGCGGCCTCGAGCTCCTTGTAGGCGCGGGCCACGGTGCCGGGGGCGATCCCCAGGTCCGCGGCCAGCGCGCGCACCGACGGCAGGCGGGTGCCCGGCGGCAGCGTGCCGGAGGACGCGGCGAGCGCGATCTGCCGGCGCACCTGCTCGTAGGGCGGCGTCGTGGAGGTGAGGTCGAGAGCGACCTCGCCGGGGGCCGCCGGCGGCTCAGGCGTCGGGCCGTTCATCGGCCACCCTCCGCGGTCACGGGCGCTTCGGCTGCCTCTTCCCTTCCCGACGACGGCGGGCGCCCACCGCCTCCCGGCTCGCCGGCGCCGTCGGCCGGGTCCTCGGCGTCGCCGATCGGGCGGCCCAGGGACGTGCCGGGCAGCACGGCGGGGATCAGGGCGGGCAGCACGGCGACGGCGGAGAGGCCGGCGTTGAAGAGCAGGCCGCTGCCGGCGGCGACGAACACCATCAGCATGCCGGTGGTGCCGATGCCCACCATGCGGTCCGCGGCGCGGCGTCGCAGGCGCCGGTCCATCAGGGACGAGGTGCGGGACAGGGGGCGGCGGTGCAGGCACACCCGCACGCCCACCGCGGTGAGCACGCCGGCCACCGCCAGTCCGGCGACCACGCCGACGGCCAGCGGGAAGGCCTCCACGCCCAGCCGGGCCAGGGACCGCTGCTCGCGGACGACCCAGCCGGCGGCCACGAGGCCGGCGGCCGCGACCGCGCCGAGCAGCACGACCCGCCAGGTCGAGGCGCGGACGCCGCGGGTGCGCGGCGCGGCGTCTCGGTCCGTGTGCCGCATGCGCAGCACGAACTCCACGGCCAGGTAGCCGATCCAGAGCACGGCGAGTCCGAGCACCAGCGGCCCGGCGGCGAGCAGCGCCGGGGAGGCGTCGGCGCGGCCGGCCAGGAGCCAGGGGCCGAGCGCAGAGGCGAGGGCCATCGCCAGCCCTGCGACGGGGATCAGCACGGACGCGGCGGTGTAGCGCAGCTGGAGGACGTCGCTCAGGGTGCCCGGGCCGCGGGGGACCTCCACCTGCTCCTGCGTGCCGTCCTCGTGCTGGAGCAGGACGGTCTCGTGCCGCAGCACGGCCAGGTGCGGGGAGCGCCAGCCGGCCATGGCGATCAGGACCGCCAGGGCGATCAGGACCGCCCAGGGCTGGGTGGCCCCGCCGTGCTCGGCCTGCGCGTAGCCGACGGCAGTGGCCGCCGCGAAGGGGACGCTCACCAGCATCAGGGCCAGGGTGCGCAAGACACGGTTGACGGCCACGTGGCGGACCGCTTCGTCCTGGGTGGGGGACAGGCCGGCCAGGGCGCCGCGGCGGACGACGGCGGCGACCGCAGCGGCGCCGGCGAGGCAGAACAGGACGGTGGCGGCCAGGAGCCAGGGCGAGACCTGGGCACCGCTGCGCACACCGGGTTCGACGAGCTGGAGGACGGTGTCCCCCTCGGCCGCCGTGGTCAGGTCGTCGCCGGTCCCCAGCCGCAGGGGGCGGGGGTCGGACTGCCACAGCCACAGGGTCGCGCCCAGGGCGACGAGGGCGAGGCCGCCCACCACCGCCGTGAGGGTCCTGGGCAGGTACTCCGTCCAGGAGCGGGCGGTGAGGCGGGCGCTGCAGCGCGGGGCGACGGACGCGGGCCAGGTGCGCTGGGCGACCCAGTAGACCAGCGGCAGCCACAGCGCCGGGCTGAGCGCGGTCAGGCCGACGTCGAGGGGGATGTCCGGAGTGGGGAACTCGGTGATGCCGGTCGGGGCGTCCGCAGAGCCGCGCGCCCAGGGCAACTCGTCCACGAGCACGAGGTTCGTCAGCCCGGGGGCGCCGGCAGCGAACAGGGCGATCAGGGCGGTCACCATGCCGTGGGAGCGCGCGGCGGGCAGGGGCTCGCGCTGCGCGCGGTTGGTGAACAGTCTGATCACCGCGTAGATCACGGCGATCGTTGCGGCGACCCCGAACAGTGAGGTCAGCATCCACAGCTGCATGGTCGAAACTCCCTCCGGGTGCTGCGCTCCGTCGACGCCAGCATTGTATGTATCAATGTATCAACACATTGATGTCGGGGGAAGGGAGGGGCGCGGCCGGTCCGGCATCCGCCCGAGCCCGAAGACCGCCGGGACACTCAGGCGCCGACCGAACCCGGAGACCGCCGGGACACGACGACGGCCACGCGCCCTGCCGAGGTGCGTGGCCGTCGTCGGGAGGAGTGCCGGCGGAGGAGGGGAGGGGCTCAGCCCTCGTAGACGAGCTCGCGGAACTCCGGGCAGCGCGCCAGGTACTGCTGCACGTACGTGCACTCGGGGATGATCTGCTCGCCCTCGGCGGCCAGGCGCTGGAGGATCATCGTCACCAAGGCGCGGGCGTAGCCCTGGCGGCCGTAGGCCTCGTCGATGATCGTGTGCTGCAGGCGCACCACGGTGCGGGCCTCGCCCTCGGCGTCGTCCGCGGCGGGGATCTCGTCCACGGTGTAGCCCTCGAAGCCGATGAAGGTGCCGTCCTGGCGCAGCTCGAAGCGGCCGCGGTCGGGGTCCCGCGTCAGCTTGAGGCGGTCGTGGACGATCAGTTCGGGGCGGTTCACGGTGTCCATGTCCGAAGCCTAGTCCGGGTGTGACGCGGCGCTCAACGGTCGGTGGCGCCGCTCAGTCGTCCGCGGGGTCGTAGCACTCCAGGGCCACCACCTGGCCGCTCACGTCCATGCCCTGGTGGGCCACCAGCACGCCGCCCGGGCGCAGGTAGGGGTCCTCCTCCGGCATCGCCCGCAGCACGTCCGGGTGCGCCGTGGCCGCGCCGATCTCCCGCAGCAGCTCCGGCAGCACGGGCCGGTGCGAGCACACCACCAGTGCGCGGCGCTTCTCCAGAAGACCCCGCATCACACGGCGGGTCTTGCGCGGGTTGTCCCTGGCATCGGCCTCGGTGAGGGACCGCTTGTATTTCACGGGCAGTCCCGAGTCCTTCACCAGCGGGGAGATGGTCTCCACGCAGCGGCGCCACGGTGAGGAGAACAGCTTCTCCGGCGCCCACGCGGACACCAGGCGGCGGTCCGCCAACGCCTGCCGCCGGCCGGTGGCCGCCAGCGGGCGGTCCTCCTCGGCACGGGACCAGGAGGCACGGGGCTTGGCCTTGGCATGGCGGAGCAGTACGAGCGGCACGGTCCGGAGCCGGCGCTGGCCGTGCGCGGCCTCGAGGGCGTCCAGGGGCTCCACGTCCGCGGCGTTGGTCAGCAAAGAGCGGGCCTGCCCCGGCGTGACCCAGCGCAGCTCGTCTACCTCGTCGCCGTCGGCGCGGCCCTTCTGGCGGGAGGCCTCCGCCGCCCAGTACCAGACCTCCTTGGACCGCGTTTCGGCGCGGCCGCCGCGGGCCTTCACCTCGTAGCGGGTGACGGCCAGCGGGATGCCCAGCCCCACGCGCAGGTCCGTCTCCTCGCGGACCTCGCGGACGGCGCACTCCGGCAGCGTCTCCCCAGGGTCCAGCTTGCCCTTGGGCCAGGACCAGTCGTCGTAGCGCGGGCGGTGGATGACCATGACCTCGAGGCCGCCGGATCCGCAGCGCCACGGCACCACTCCGGCCGCCAGCACCTCGGCCTGCGGGGCGGGCACGTGGTGGCCCACCGCGGCGCGCGCGGCGGTCAGGGCGTACTGCGACGTCGGCATGCTGCTCCGTTCGTTCTCGGTCGGGGCGGTCGTCCTCGGCTGGGCCGGGGATCCGGGACGGCCCGTCCCAGGGGTTTGTCCGCACCAGGATAGTGCGCAGGCGGCCCGTCACCGCCTGCCGGTCCCAGGGTGCGCGGCGCCGGCGGGCCTGTGCCGGCGGCGCCGGGCCTCAGGCCGGGCGGTACTGGGCGTCCGCGGCGTCCAGGACGAAGCCGAGGGTCTCGTACAGGCGCACCGCGGCCGTGTTGTCCGCGTCCACGTAGAGCTCCACGCGGCGGACCCCGGCGGCCCGCATGTGCACGAGCCCGGCCACCGTGAGGGCCCGGCCCAGTCCCAGGCCCTGGGCCTGAGGGGAGACGCCCACGGCGTAGACCTCGCCCACGGTGCCGTCGCCCTCGACCTTGGTCCAGTGGTAGCCCAGCAGGGCCCCGTCCTCCTCGCGCTCGGCCAGCAGGAATCCCGCAGGGTCGAACCAGTCCTCGCCGCGGCGGTCCTCGAGGTCGTCCTGCGTGAGCGATCCCTGCTCCGGGTGGTCGGCGAACGCGGCGGCGTTGAGCTCCAGCCAGGCGGCGTCGTCCGAGCCCGGGACGTAGGAGCGCAGACGCACCCCCTCCGGCAGCTCGGGGGCGGCGAGCGGGGCAAGCGTGGCGGCGTCCGCCGTCATGCGGCGCAGCTCACGCACCGGCGTCAGCCCGTGCGCGGAGGCCAGCTCGGCCGAGCCCGGCAGCATGCCGTGGGCCCAGACGCTCACCGAATCCTGCAGCCCCTCGGCACGGACGACGGCGGCGGCCTCCTCCGCCATCGCCCTCGCCACGCCGCGGCGCCGGGCCCGAGGGTGCACGACCAGCTCCAGCACGGCCGCCTCGCCCTCGGGGACCAGGACGGCGGCGGCGTCCGGTGCCTCGTCCGGTCCGGCCAGCAGGACGGCCACGGCGGTGCCGCGCGCCACGTGCACGCGGGTCTGGTCGGACAGCGGAGGGTGGCCGTCGGCGGCGCGGGCGGCGTCGGCCAGCGCGAGCACGGCGTCGACCGGGACGGACCCGGTGAGGATACGGACGGCGGGGGAGGAGGTATCGGTCATGCTCCCCACACTACGGGCGGCCGGCTCACCTGGCCCGGGACGGGCGGTCGTCGAGGCGATAGCCGACGTTGCGCACGGTGGTGATCAGCTGCTCGTGGTCCGAGCCCAGCTTGGCGCGCAGGCGGCGGACGTGGACGTCCACGGTGCGGGTGCCGCCGAAGTAGTCGTAGCCCCAGACCTCCTGCAGCAGCTGCTCGCGGCTGAACACGCGGCCCGGATGCTGGGCGAGGAACTTCAGCAGCTCGAACTCCTTGTAGGTGAGGTTCAGCGGCTGGCCGTGGATGCGCGCCGTGTAGCCGGCGGCGTCCACCACCAGGTCCGAGGCGCGGATCTCGTCCGGTTCGTCCTCGCCGGCGAGGCCGTGGCGGGACGTCAGCAGGCGCAGCCGGGCCTCGAGCTCGGCTGGGCCAGCGGTGGACAGGAGGATGTCGCCGACCTGCCACCGGGCGGAGACGGCGCTGAGGCCTGCGTCGTGGAACACGGCCAGCACGGGCAGGTCACCGGTCAGGGCGGCGATGTCCGCGCAGACGGTGCGGGCGCCGGAGAGGTCCGAGCGGGCGTCCACCACGGCCACGTCCGCAGACGGCACCCCGGCTGCGGCGGAGGCGCGGCGCGGCAGCAGGGTGACGGTGTGGCCGAGCAGGTCGAGGTGGTCCGCCAGGTCGCCGAGGCCGTCGTCGGCGTCCGTCAGCAGCATCACATGTTCCACGGTGCACTCCCTTCCGCTCCCGGACGCCGTGTGCGGAATCCCCTCCAGCCAGACTAGGCGGACGCTTCTGCGTGCGAGGCGCCGTGTCGCCGTGTCGCCGTGTCGCCGTCTCGCTCCGCGGTCTGTCCCGCGACCTGGCAGGATGGGGGCCGTGATGAGACTGTCGATGGCCCTGGCCGCCGCCCTCGCGGCGGTCGTCCTCAGCGCCGCCGCCTTCGTGGGGCCCCTCGCAGTTTCGGCGGCTGCGGTCGTGGTGATCCTCGTGATCGCCTGGGGATGGCCCCGCCAGCTGGGTTCGCCGGCCCGTCTCTCGCTCTCGGTGACCCTGGCAGCCGTCGGCCTCGCCAGCCTCGGACTCACCCTGGTGTGGGGGAAGTTCGGCCTGGGCGAACCGGAGAAGGGGGCGCTCGGCCTGTTCCAGCCCATGGCCGTGGTGGCCGGCTGGGGCGTGATCGCCGCGTTCATGGTGCAGCTGATCCGCGGCACCGGCCGTCCGCTGCGGCTGGAGTCCACCGTGGCGACCATGGGCGGCGTGATGATCGTGGTCATGACCTCCGGCTGGGCCGCGCTGGCGCAGTGGAACTCACTCCCTCTGGCGCCGATCCTGCTGCTGACCATCGGCGCCACCGTGGCGCTGGTATCCCTCATCGGCCTGACGCCGTGGATGCAGGGCCGCCCGGGAGTGCTGGCCGCCGTGCTGATCCCGCTGTCCGTGCTGGTCGCCGCCGGTGCCACGCTCGTGCTGGCCGCGGAGCCGCGCAAGCTCGTCATCGCCGCCGTGGCGGCCCTGGCCTCGAGCACCCTGGTGGCGCTCACCGCGGCCACCGCGCCGTCCGCGAGGCCGCGGCCGGAGGACCGTCCCGTGGCCACCACGCTGCGTCCCCGCCGGGCCGGCTTCGCCCTCGCGATGGCCCCCGTCGGGGCGGCGGGCGTGATCGGCCACGTCATCCTTGCGCTGCTGGGCTGAGACCGCGCCCGAAGGCCGCTAGAATGACCCCCATGGACAACCTTCTTGCACTCGAGATCTTCTTCCTGGGCCTTGTGGGCCTCGCCTCGCTGGGCATGGCCGGTGTGGCCGCGCTCGTCATCGGCGGCCTCTTCAAGGGGCAGCGCTGAGGTCCGCCGTGCGGCGGTGACACGGCACGGCCGTGCCGCAGCCGCACGGTGACCGGCGCGAGACATCGTCTCCATGGCCACCGAGCTCCCGTACGACCTCACCCCCGAACTCGCCCCGCTCTCCTGGCTCCTCGGCTCCTGGGAGGGGCAGGGCCGCCTCGGCGACGGCGCCGAGGGGACCGAGATCTTCTACCAGCGCGTGGACTTCACGGAGAACGGACTCCCGTTCCTGGAGTACCGCGCCGAGTCCTGGATCTGCGAGGAGGACGGCACCCTGCTGCGTCCGCTGACCCTCGAGACCGGGTTCTGGCAGGTGGACCGGCCGCGCCGCGACGGCGACGTCGGCCCCGGCATGATCCCGGCCGACGTGGTCCCCGCCTACCGCTCCGCCGAGGATGTGGAGTCCCTGCGCGGCGAGGACGAGGCATTCGGCCTGACCGCCACCATCACGCACCCGGGATCCATGTCCGAGCTGTACTACGGCCGGATCAAGGGACCGCAGCTGCAGCTCGCCACGGATGCGGTGCTGCGCGGCTCCGCCGCCGGGGAGTACCACCGGGCCACCCGCATGGCCGGCCTCGTGAACAACCAGCTCTTCTGGCGCTGGGACACCGCCGCCGCCGAGGCACACGACCTCGAAGCCCACGCCTCCGCGATCCTCGACCGCATGCCGGGCCGCACCGAGGGCCGCCTGGCCCCGCAGAAGGAGCGCCCGCGCCGATGACGGCCGCGACTCTCCGCAGTCCCCTGCTGCAGGCCCCGCTGACCGATCCCGGCGCGCCCGCCGCCGGTGCGGTCGAGGGCGAAGGCCCCGAGACGGGCGTGGCCGCCCACTACGGGTCCCCACTGCGCGAGCAGCGGGCCCTGGACCGCGGCCGCGCCCTCGTCGACCTGTCCCACCGTGCTGTGCTGTCCGTCTCCGGCCCCGACCGGCTCGAGTGGCTCCACACCCTGACCTCGCAGCACCTGTCCCGGGCGCGGCCGGGCACCAGCACCGAGGCCCTCTTCCTGGACTCCAACGGACGCATCGAGCACGACGTCCACCTGCTCGAGGACGGCTCGGCCTGCTGGCTGATCCTGGACCGTGCGGACGAGGAGGCCCTGCTGGACTGGCTGACGCGGATGCGCTTCGCCCACGAGGTCACCTTGCGCCGCCACACCGGCACCGTGGCCGTCGTCGGTGCCACCGCCGCCGTCCCCGGCTGGGAGGACCGCACAGTGTGGATCGACCCCTGGCCCGAGGTCTCACCCGGCGGCTGGGCCTACGCCGGTGCGGAGCACCCTGGTGCGGACTGGTCCTGGCGCGAATACCTCGTGACCATGGACGACCTCGCCCGGACCGCCGCCCGGATCGGCTCCGGCGACCTGTCAGGCTGGTCCCTGGCCGGCACGGCCGCCGCGGAGGCCCTGCGGATCGCCGCCGGGCGACCCCGCCCGTCCGTGGACGCGGACGCCAAGGCGCTTCCGCACGAACTGGACCTGCTGCGTACGGCCGTGCACCTGGAGAAGGGCTGCTACCGAGGCCAGGAGACGATCGCCCGCGTCCACAACCTGGGCCGCCCGCCGCGACGCATCGTGCAGCTGCTCCTGGACGGCTCCGGCCACGCCTTCCCGGCCGCCGGCTCCCCGGTGATCGTGCGCCCCGAGCCGGACACGGACGAGGCCCGCGCCGCCGCGCGACCGGTGGGCGTGCTGACCTCGGTGGCGCAGCACCACGAGGCCGGCCACATCGGCCTGGCCCTGCTGAAGCGCTCGGTGCCCGTGGACGCCCAGCTGATCGTCCGGGACGACTCCTCCGGCGGGGCCGGCCATGTGGCGGCCTCCCAGGAGGTCCTGGTGGTGCCGGACGCCGGCCAGGTCGTCGGCCGCCCGGACGTGCGTCGCCGCTGAGCCAGGCCGGCTGCCGTCAGTCGTGCTCGGCCGTGGCGGACCCGATGATCTCGCCGACGGCGTCGAGCGCCTCGACCGCCAGGGTCTCGACCGCGGCCGCAGAGGCACCGAGTCCGCGGCGGCGGACATCCGGGACGGTGAGCACCCACAGGACCGTCGGCAGTCCGCCCAGAACCTGCCATCCGGCGGCGTCCAGCCGGTCCCCGAGGGCGCTGCCATGGCGTCGTCGGGGCCCCAGCGGTGGGCCCAGCTGAGGCCGACCAGGTCACGGGAGCGCGCCTGCAGGGCCGTGGCCCGCTCAGCGGCCGAAGAGGACCTGCGCCTCCTCGTAGCGCGCGAGCGGCACCTCCTTCAACCCGGACAGGGCGGCGGACATGGGCACCGAGATGATCTCGGTGCCGTTGGCGGCCACCATCTGGCCCCAGCGCCGCTCCGCCACCAGCTTCATGACCTGCATGCCGAAGCGGGTGGAGAGCACGCGGTCCGTGGCGGTCGGGTCGCCGCCGCGCTGGATGTGGCCCAGGACGGTGGCGCGGGACTCCACGCCGGTCATGTCCTCGATCTCGCGGGCCACCCACTCGCCGATGCCGCCCAGGCGCGGGCGGCCGTCCTTGGCGTTGCCGGCCGCGGCAAGCGGGTCGTCCAGGCCCTCCGGGACGAAGCCCTCGGCCACCACCACCAGCGGGGAGCGACCCTTGTCCCGCACCTGCGTCACCCACTCGGCCACCTGGGACATCGGGGTCCGGACCTCCGGGATCAGGATCGCGTGCGCGCCGGCGGCCATGCCGGAGTGCAGGGCGATCCAGCCGACGTGGCGGCCCATGACCTCCGCCACCATGCAGCGCCCGTGGGACTCGCCCGTGGTGCGCAGCCGATCCATGGCGTCCGTGGCGATCTGCACGGCCGTGTCGAAGCCGAAGGTGTAGTCCGTGGCCATCAGGTCGTTGTCGATGGTCTTCGGCACGCCCACCACGGGCAGGCCGTCCTGCGCCAGGCGGTTGGCGCCGGCCAGGGTGCCCTCGCCGCCGATGGCCACGACCGCGTCGATGCCCAGCTCCTGCAGGTTGCGCTTCATGTTCTCCGGGCCGCCGCCGGCTGTGTTGTACGGGTGCGTGCGGGAGGTGCCGATGATGGTACCGCCGGTGCCGGACAGGCCGCGGACCGCCTGGCGGGGCAGGTCCACCACGTCCTTCTCGATCAGGCCGGCCCAGCCGTTGCGGATGCCCACCATCTCGAAGTCATAGGTCTTGATGCCGTTGAGCACGGCGGCACGGATGACGGCGTTCAGGCCGGGGCAGTCGCCACCGGAGGTGAGCAGTCCGACGCGCATGGGGAGGGGTCCTTTCGACGGCTGGTCGGGAGACGGGACAGGACGAGAGCCGCAGGCCGGTCCGGCTCCCTCGTCGAGAGGGGACCGGTGGCCTGCGGCTCCAGACTATCGACGACGTGCGGGGTGCTGTCAGTGCTCTGGCGACGGTCGACGCGCGGGGCGCCGGACCGGCCGCGCCGGACGCGCTTCCTGCACCGGGCCCGTCAGCGGCCGCGGCGGCCCAGCGCTGTGTCTATCCAGCGCTCGACCGGGATGGACTCGTCCTCCCAGGGCAGCAGGGCCCAGGCGGCCAGGTAGAGGCCGACGCCCAGGACCGGCAGCGCGAAGGACAGCAACACGATCAGGCGCAGCAGCCAGACGTTCAGGTGCGTGTGCACAGCGAGCGCGGAGACGATGCCGCCGGCCAGGCGCGGGCGCGAGCGCCGGAAACCCAGGGAGCGGATCGCGTCGAACGCGGGGGTCAGGGCGGTGGTGCGGGACTGTCGGATGGTGGTGGACATGGGATTCTCCTTCCGTCAGACGAGAGCGGAGGTCAGGTTCATGAGGACGCCGGCGGCGACCATGCCGACCGCCAGGGCGCTGGAGACGGAGACGAGCCCGGCCCGCCGGCCGCGCAGGGCCGCCAGCAGCAGGACCGGAGCGAGGACCACCAGGGCGGCGGACCCACCGGCGATCACCATGGCGGCCACCCCGAACGCGCCGAGGGCCTCGAGGCCGAACAGGCCGACCGGGGCCATGACCGCCACGGACAGGGCCCCGGCGAGCACGACGGCCGCCGACTGCGGCAGCAGGCCCAGGGTCGGACGCGGG
This sequence comes from Micrococcus luteus, assembly GCA_047414615.1. Lineage (GTDB taxonomy): Bacteria > Actinomycetota > Actinomycetes > Actinomycetales > Micrococcaceae > Micrococcus > Micrococcus luteus_B. The sequence continues at coordinate 1,539,412 of CP179711.1, read as the reverse complement.
GCACGGACGGCCAGGGCCCGCGCCTGGGCGGCCTCGCGCTCGAGCTCGGCGACCCGCTCGGCGGCGCGCACCTCACGTGAGTGCGGACGGTCCCGCCACTGGCCGGTCTCCGGGTCGATCCAGGAGGAGCGGAAGCCGGCCTCGTCCGCCTCGTCCTCCTGCTCCGGGGCACCTCGGCGGGAGCTCATGTACCAGGCGGGGGTGCGGACGGTGGGGCCGGTGCCCTCGGCGCCACGGCGCCGCGCGAGGCGGTCGGAGAGAGACCCGCCGGAGGCGGCGGAGGGACGCTGGGCCTTGGGGTCCCACCGGGTGGCGAGCCACCAGACCAGCAGGCCGACGCAGGCCAGCCCCGCCAGGGCCGTGAGCCCACCGCCGGAGAGCACGGTGGCGGTCAGGCCGACGCCGGAGAGCAGCGAGACCAGCCCCACGCCGCCCACGGCGGCCACGCCCACGCCTGCTCCGGAGAGGTCCCCACGGCGCAGCCGGGGGTACAGCACCCGGCCGTCCGGGCCGGGCAGGACCGTCCACGCCGCGGCGTAGGCCAGCAGGGCCAGGCCCGCCGAGAGCAGGCACGCCGCGGCGAAGACGCCGCGGACCAGCAGTGGGTCGAGACCGTACCGGGCGGCCACGCCGCCCAAGGAGCCGGAGACCCAGGACTGTTCGGTGCGGGTCACGCCCCAGGAGCGCACGGGGCGGCGCAGCCAGCCGGGCAGGTCGGACAGGCCGTCCGTGGGCCCTGAGCCCGTGCCCCCGGAGGAGGCGGTCGGATCGGCGGTCGGGTCGGCGGAGAAGCGCTGGTGGGAGGACATGGCTTCATCCTCCTGCGGGCCCGGGCCCGGGCACATCCGGGGGATCCCGGATCCAGTCCCGGATGTGCGCTGAGGAGTGGACCGGGCAGGATGGGGGACATGCAGAACCCTCCCGCGCCCCGCGCGCGCCCGCCGCTGCTGCGCCACCGCACGGACCGTCCCGTGGCCGGCGTGTGCGCGGGCCTGGCTCGGCATCTCGAGCTGCCCGTGGGGTGGGTGCGCCTCGGCATGGTCGGCCTCGCCCTGACCGGTGGCGTGGGACTGGCGCTCTACGCCTGGCTGTGGCTCCTGCTGCCCGAGGAGCGTGCCGACGGCACGGTGGCCGAGGCGCCCGAGGCCCGGCAACTCGTGGACACCGCCGTGGTCCGCCTGCGGGAGGTCGGCTGGCCCGCTGTGCTGGGGGTGGCCGTGGTCAGCGTGGCCGCCCTGGTGCTGGTGCAGTCCCTTGGCGCGGAGGTGGACTGGGACGCCGCCGCCCCGGTCGGCATCCTGGCGATCGGCCTCGGCCTGGCCTGGATGCAGGCGGACATGGCCGCCGAACCTGGACGCCGCCGCGGCATGTGGCTGCGCCTGGGCCTCGGCACGTCACTGGTGATGGTCTCCGTGCTGGCGCTCGCTGTGGACGCCGCCGGCCCGGGGACCCTCTGGCTCGGCCTGCTCCTGGCAGTGGCCCTGCTGGCCGGCCTGGCGCTCGTGGCCGCGCCGTTCGTGCTGGGCTGGGTGAGCCGCCGAGAGCGGGAGCGCACCGCGCTGGCCGTGCAGACCGAGCGCGCGGAGATCGCCGCCCACCTGCACGACTCGGTACTGCAGTCCCTGGCCCTGATCCAGCGCCGTGCCACGGACCCGGAGGCGGTGGCCAGGGTAGCCCGCGCCCAGGAGCGCGAGCTGCGCGCCTACCTGTTCGACGACCCGGCTGGGAACCCGGACACCCTCTCCGAGGCGCTGCGCCGCGTGGCGGGCGAGGTCGAGGACGTGTACGGCCGGCGCATCGAGGTCGTCGCCGTCGGGGACGCGGAAGGGGAGTGGCTCGAGCCGCTGGTGGCCGCCTCCCGCGAGGCCATGGCCAACGCTGCCCGCCACGCCGGAGACGCGCAGGTCTACGCCGAGGTCCTCGAGGACGAGGACGGCCGGGCCGCAGGCGCGGACGTCTTCGTCCGGGACCGCGGACCCGGCTTCGTCCCGGAGCGTGTGCCGGCGGACCGCCACGGCGTCCGCGAGTCGCTGCGCGGCAGGATGGAGCGGGCCGGGGGAGACGTTCGCATCCGCTCCTCGGCCGCCGGCACCGAGGTCCACCTGCACCTGGACGTCCCGGCGAACCGCGCGGCCGAGCCCGGCGTCGCCGATGCGCGGAGCGCCCGCAGCGCCGGCTCGCACCGCTACGACCCCCGAGAGGACCGCCCATGACCGCCCCTGCGACCACCGTCCCCGTGACCGCCGTGATCGTGGACGACCACGCCATCTTCCGCGCCGGGCTGCGGGCGGACCTGGACCCGGCCCGCATCGAGATCGTCGGCGAGGCGGCGGACGTGGAGCAGGCCGTGGAGACGATCCTCGCCGCGTCCCCGGACGTGGTCCTGCTGGACGTGCACCTGCCCGGCGGCTCCGGCGGCGGGGGCGCGGAGGTCGCCCGCCGGGTGCTCGCGCAGGATCCGGAGCGCCGTCTGCTCGCCCTGTCCGTGTCCGACGCCGCCGAGGACGTCGTGGCCGTGATCCGCGCCGGCGCCCGCGGCTACATCACCAAGTCCGCCTCCGGGGAGGAGGTCGTGGACGCCGCGGTACGCGTCGCCGGGGGCGACGCCGTGTTCTCCCCGCGCCTGGCCGGGTTCGTCCTGGACGCCTTCCGCGGGGCCACCGTCCCGGACTCCCCGACGACACCTGCGTCCGGGACGACACCTGCCTCCCGGACGGGGGCGGACGACGCCCGGTCGGCCGGGGCCCCCGCCCCCGACGTGGAGCTGGACCGACTCTCCGCCCGTGAGCGCGACGTCATGCGCCTGATCGCGCGCGGCTTCACCTACCGCGAGGCCGGTGCGGAGCTGTTCATCTCGGACCGGACGGTGGAGTCCCACGTCTCCTCGGTGCTGCGCAAGCTGCAGCTGTCCAACCGCCACGAGCTCACCCGCTGGGCCGCCCGCCGCGGCTACGCCTGACCCACGGCGAGGAGGCGCGGACAGGCGGAAGGCGGCCGGCCGTCGTCGGGAAGAGAGGACTCCTTCACGACGACGGCCGGTCGCCTTCGACGTGCGGCTCGCCGGCCGCGGTGCTCAGCGGGGTGCTGGGCTCACTCCGAGAGCAGGGCGCGGATGCGCTCGACGCCCTCGGCGAGGTCGTCGTCTCCCAGGGCGTAGGAGAGGCGGATGTAGCCGGAGGGGCCGAACGCCTCGCCCGGGACCACGGCCACCTCGGCCTCGTTGAGGATCACGGCGGCCAGCTCCTCGGAGGTGGACGGGGTCACGCCGCGGATCTCGCGGCCCAGGGCGTCGCGCACGTCCACGTAGGCATAGAAGGCGCCCTGGGGGGTCGGGCACTCGAAGCCCGGGACGGCGTTCATCGCCTTCACCATGGCCCGGCGGCGGCGGTCGAAGGCCTGCTTCATCTCCTCCACGGCGTGCAGCGGGCCGGACACGGCGGCCAGGGCGGCGCGCTGGGAGACGTTGGAGACGTTCGAGGTCGCATGGGACTGCAGGTTGGTGGCGGCCTTGATGACGTCCAGCGGGCCGGCCATCCAGCCCACGCGCCAGCCGGTCATGGCGTAGGTCTTGGCCACGCCGTTGAGGATCACGGCCTGCTCGGCCAGCTCCGGCACGGCCTTCACAATCGAGGTGAAGGGCATGCCGTCATAGGTCAGGTGCTCGTAGATCTCGTCGGTGACCACCCACAGGCCCCTGTCCAGCGCCCAGCGGCCCACGGCCTCGGTCTCCTCGGGGGAGTAGACCGCACCGGTCGGGTTGGACGGGGAGACGAACAGGAGAACCTTGGTCTTCTCGTTGACCGCCTCCTCCAGCTGCTCGACGGTCACCTTGTAGCCCTGCTCGGGGCCGGCGAAGACCTCCACGGGCACGCCGCCGGCGAGGCGGATGGCCTCCGGGTAGGTGGTCCAGAACGGGGCGGGGACGATGACCTCGTCCCCCGGGTCCAGGAGGGAGGCGAAGGTGTTGTACACGGCCTGCTTGCCGCCGTTGGTGATCAGCACGTGCTGGGAGTCCAGGGCCACGCCCGAGTCCCGGGCGGTCTTGGCGGCCACGGCCTCGCGCAGCTCGGGCAGGCCGGCCGCGGCGGTGTAGCGGTGGTTCTTCGGGTCCTGCGCGGCGGCCACGGCGGCCTCCACGATGTAGTCAGGGGTCGGGAAGTCCGGCTCGCCGGCGCCGAAGCCGATCACGGGCCGGCCGGCGGCCTTGAGCTCCTTGGCCCGGGCGTCGACCGCCAGGGTCGCGGACGGGGCGATGGAGCCGATGCGCTGGGAGACGCGGCAGGCGGGTGCGGGTGCCATGGGTTCCTCTTTGCTCTCTTCAAGGACGGGCGGTGCGGGTCCCGCGCCGGGCGCGCGACCCGCCTCCAGCGTAGTCCCGCAGACGGGCCGGTTCGACTTTCGGGCGGGGGATGGCGTAAGCTGTCCACTCGGCACCGCGACGCGGTCCTCCGGCGAGCACGCTGGCGGTCGGATGCGGTCCTAGGGTAGTGGCGCAATTGGTAGCGCAGCGGTCTCCAAAACCGCAGGTTGCAGGTTCGAGTCCTGTCTGCCCTGCGCATCGACGCAGCCGTCCGGCTGCTCGAGAAGACGGTAAGACGTATCGGCGATCCGAACGAGTGAGGCCACGTGTCTGAGACGGCAGTGAGCGGCGGCAGCGGCCGTACCGCAGACGCCCGCAAGAAGCGCGGCCTCTTCGCCCGTATCGGTCTCTTCCTGCGCCAGGTGATGGATGAGCTCCGCAAAGTGGTCACCCCGACCCGCGAGGAGCTGCTCCGCATGACCGGCGTCGTGCTCGCCTTCGTGGCGATCATGATCCTGCTGGTGCTGGGCCTGGACTGGCTCTTCGGCACGGCGGCCCGCTTCACCTTCGGAGGCTTCTGACCGAGGGACGCGGCCACCGGAAGGGCCGCCGCTGCGTGAGACCGTCCGCAGCCTCTGTACCCCGTGAGCAGAAAGCAGGAACCCGTGTCCGAGCAGGAACTCGATCCCCAGACCGCCGAGGATGCCGTCACCACTGAGGAGACCGCCCAGGCCGAGGAGATCACCGCGGACGAGACCGCTGAGACCGCCGAGACCGAGGCCCCCGCTGCCGAGGAGCCCGAGGCCGCCCAGGCCGACGCCGAGGATGCCGAGCCCGAGGCCGACCAGGCCGACCAGGCCGACGCCGAGGATGCCGAGCCCGAGGTCGACCCCGCCGAGGAGCTCCGCACCCGCCTGCGCCGCCAGCCTGGCGACTGGTACGTGGTGCATACCTACGCGGGCTACGAGAAGCGCGTGAAGACCAACCTCGAGACCCGCATCCAGACCCAGGACATGGAGGACCTGATCTACGAGATCGAGGTCCCCATGGAAGAGGTCGTCGAGATCAAGAACACCACGCGAAAGATCGTCTCCCGCGTGCGCATCCCGGGCTACGTCCTGGTCCGCATGGACCTGACGGACGCCTCGTGGGGCGTCGTCCGCCACACCCCGGGCGTCACCGGGTTCGTGGGCAACGACGCGCACCACCCGCAGCCGCTCTCCCTGAACGAGGCCTTCGACATGATGGCCCCGTCCGTCATCCAGGAGGCCGCCAAGGCCGCTGAGAAGGAGGGTCGCGCCGTCCCCACCGCCGCGGAGGAGACCGGTGCGGGCCTCGAGGCCCCGGCCGTCCACGTGGACTTCGAGGTCGGCGAGTCGGTCACCGTCAACGACGGCCCGTTCGAGACCCTTCCGGCAACGATCTCCGAGATCAAGCCGGAGGCCCAGCAGCTGGTGGTCCTCGTCTCCATCTTCGAGCGCGAGACCCCGGTCACCCTGTCCTTCAACCAGGTCACCAAGATCCTCTGACGGACAGACAACACAATCGTCCCCTCGCCCCCGGCCGCCTGCCGGGGGCATCAGGGCACCGGCCGCCGCGCCACGGCGGCCACCGCCCGCAGTACGCTCCTGTGCTGCGGGTCCACCAGTGAGAGAAGGATCCGACACATGGCTCCCAAGAAGAAGGTCGCCGGCCTGATCAAGCTCCAGATCCAGGCTGGCGCTGCCAACCCGGCCCCGCCGATCGGCCCGGCCCTCGGCCAGCACGGCGTGAACATCATGGAGTTCTGCAAGGCCTACAACGCCGCCACCGAGTCGCAGCGCGGCAACGTGGTGCCGGTGGAGATCACGGTCTACGAGGACCGTTCCTTCACCTTCGTCACCAAGACCCCGCCGGCCGCCGAGCTGATCAAGAAGGCCGCGGGCGTCTCCAAGGGCTCCGGCACGCCGCACACGGACAAGGTCGGCACGTTGACCCAGGCCCAGTGCGAGGAGATCGCGCAGACCAAGATGGAGGACCTGAACGCCAACGACATCAAGGCCGCCGCAAAGATCGTCGCCGGCACCGCCCGCTCGATGGGCATCACCGTCGAGGGCTGACACCTCCCGGACATCCGTCCACACCACTCTTTCCACGTGGCAGGGCCGAGCGCGGCCCGCAGACCACAACTGCACAAGGAGAAGAACGCAGATGGCACAGCGCAGCAAGGCATACAAGGCCGCCAAGGCCGCGATCGAGGACCGCCTCTACTCCCCGGCCGAGGCCATTGCCCTCGCCAAGGAGACCAACCCGTCCAAGACCGACTCCACCGTGGAGGTCGCCATGCGCCTCTCGGTCGACCCGCGCAAGGCCGACCAGATGGTGCGCGGCTCCGTGTCGCTGCCGAACGGCACCGGCAAGACCGCCCGCGTGGTCGTGTTCGCCACCGGTGAGCGCGCCGAGGCCGCCCGCGCGGCCGGCGCGGACTTCGTCGGCGACGACGACCTGATCGCGAAGGTCCAGGGCGGATGGGTCGACTTCGACGCCGCCGTGGCCTCCCCGGAGCTCATGGGCAAGGTCGGCCGTCTCGGCAAGGTCCTGGGTCCGCGCAACCTGATGCCGAACCCGAAGACGGGCACCGTGACCCCGGACGTGGCCAAGGCCGTGACCGACATCAAGGGCGGCAAGATCGACTTCCGCGTTGACAAGCACGCGAACCTGCACTTCATCATCGGCAAGACCTCGTTCGACGCCAAGGCGCTCGTCGAGAACTACGCCGCCGCCCTGGAGGAGATCCTCCGCCTGAAGCCGGCCTCCTCCAAGGGCCGCTACATCACCAAGGCCACCGTGACCACCACCTTCGGTCCGGGCGTCCCGATGGACCCGAACGTGACCAAGGTGGAGGCCGAGGACTGATCCTCGCCTGACCGCCCGGTCTCCTGACCGTTCCCGGCGACGGCCGGTCGCCTCCCGCACGGAGGCGGCCGGCCGTCATGGTGTCCGGGGCGTGGTGGAATGGGCGCCCTGAGTCAGAAACCGGTGCCGGACCTCCACCTCTGCTGGATCAGGGGCGGAGGCATCGCTGCACGCTCCTGCAGTCCTAGTCAGGCCATCGGCTCCTGGGTGCGGACGCCGGTGTCCAACGCCCCGATGCTGCGCGCCAACGAGAGGCTCGGCTACGTGCCCGTGGCCCGTTCCGTCGCCTGGCAGCGCGTCCTAGAGCCCTGACGTACGGCGCGCGGCGTCGGATCCGCCCGTCCGCTGTGGTCCCGCGGCGGGAGAGCCGGGCCGGTTTGTCCGCCGCGCCGGGGATGGGATACAGTAGTCGGACCGAAGACCGCCGGTCGCGGTGATCCATGCCCTCGGCGTGGAGATCCGTCGAAGGTCCTCCGAACGGAGGCGACCTGCGCAGGTGAAACGTGAGCCACGCGCTGACATCCTGGACTCCCCTTGCGGAGCCCGCCGTCCCGCCGCGCCCCGTGCACCTGCACGGGGCGTTTCTCTTTGTGGGGATCGCGCGGTATCCGATTGAAGATCCCATTGAGAGGAGTGCCATGGCGACGTCTGCAAAGAAGACGGCGGTGGCTGAGCTCACGGACTTGTTCCGCGAGTCCAACGCCGCTGTCCTGACGGACTACCGTGGCCTGACGGTGGGCGAGCTCAAGCAGCTTCGCGACGCCATCCGTCAGGACGCGACCTACGCCGTGGCGAAGAACACGCTCACCGAGATCGCGGCCAAGGAGGCCGGCGTGGAGGGGCTCGAGTCCCACCTGTCCGGTCCGACCGCGATCGCCTTCGTGACCGGTGACCCGGTCAACGTCGCGAAGGCCCTGCGTGACTTCGCCAAGGACAACGACAAGCTCGTGCTCAAGGGCGGCTACATGGACGGCCAGCCTCTGGACGAGGCCGGCATCAAGCAGATCGCAGACCTCGAGTCCCGCGAGATGCTGCTGTCCAAGCTCGCCGGCGCCATGAAGGGCTCCATGAGCAAGGCCGCCGCCCTGTTCCAGGCCCCGCTGTCGAAGTCCGTCCGCACGGTCGAGGCGCTGCGCGCCCAGCAGGACGCCTGAGCGTCCTACCCCCCTCTGGGCCGCGCGGCCCGCACCCACACCCACTTCACGTAGCAAACACGTAAAGGAGCCATCATGGCCAAGCTGACCACTGACGAGCTGCTCGCCGCGTTCGAGGAGCTGACCCTCATCGAGCTGTCCGAGTTCATCAAGGCGTTCGAGGAGAAGTTCGACGTCACCGCCGCCGCTCCGGTGGCCGTCGCCGCCGCCGGCGGTGGCGCTGCCGGTGACGAGACCGCCGCCGCCGAGGAGAAGGACGAGTTCGACGTCGTCCTCGAGGCCGCCGGCGACAAGAAGATCGGCGTCATCAAGGAGGTGCGCGCCCTGACCTCCCTCGGCCTGAAGGAGGCCAAGGACCTGGTGGACGGCGCCCCGAAGCCGGTCCTCGAGGGCGTCAACAAGGAGACCGCCGAGAAGGCCAAGGAGCAGCTCGAGGGCGCCGGCGCCACGGTCACCCTCAAGTGACGATCGCGGCCTGAGCCGCCTCACCGCTTCTGCACCCGACCCCCGGTCCGCCTCGGCGGACCGGGGGTCGAGTCGTCTCCTCCGAGGCCGGCCCCGCCGTGCGGGCCTCGCGGCTGGCGGTGATGCTGCTGGGCTGGGCCACCCCCGGGTTCCTGCTCGCCGTCGCGGTCGTCTGGGTCGCCGGTACTGTGCTCACCCCGGCGCACTGCTGGATCGAACGGCCCCTGGGCCCATGGCTGCGCCGTGGCGTCACCGGCGTCCTGGAGAGGGTGCCGGGCCTGCGGAGGCGCGTGCCGTCGTCGTGACGGGCCCCGCGGCGCGCGCGGCGGTGTGATGCAGGCGCGCTGGACAATCGTGGTATAGGGCGATACTCTGGATCTTTGCATCTCCCTGCGTCCGCGCGCCCTGATGACTGAACAGTCCTTTCAGGGCCGTCGGCGCGGACGAGCGAGGCCTTCATATGGCGGTGGGCCCGCACACGGTGTCTGAGCCGTCCCAGGGAGATCCGAACACGGACCCCCGAAAGCCTGTGGAAGGATCCTACGTGGTCGCCTCGAGCACCTCCAACGAAACCGCTTCCGTCTCCCCGCGTTCCGGCGCATCAGCCGGCCGCATCTCCTTCGCCAAGATCGCCGAGCCGCTGGACGTGCCGGATCTGCTGGCGCTGCAGACCGACTCCTTCGACCGCCTCGTCGGCAACGAGCGTTGGGCCGCCCGCGTCGAGCAGGCCCAGGCCGTCGGCGACCACTCCGTGCCGGTGACCTCCGGCCTCACGGACATCTTTGAGGAGATCTCCCCGATCGAGGACTTCCAGGAGACCATGTCCCTGTCGTTCTCGGACCCGGAGTTCGCGGACGCGAAGATGCCTGAGGAGGAGTGCAAGGAGCGCGACGCCACCTACGCCGCACCGCTGTACGTCAAGGCCGAGTTCATGAACAACACGACCGGCGAGATCAAGCAGCAGACCGTCTTCATGGGCGACTTCCCGCTCATGACCAAGAACGGCACCTTCATCATCAACGGCACCGAGCGCGTCGTCGTGTCCCAGCTGGTCCGCTCCCCGGGCGCCTACTTCGAGCGCACCCCGGACAAGACCTCGGACAAGGAGATCTTCTCCGCGAAGATCATCCCCTCGCGTGGCGCCTGGTTCGAGCTCGAGGTGGACAAGCGTGACCAGGTGGGTGTCCGCCTGGACCGCAAGCGCAAGCAGCCGGTGACCGTGCTGCTCAAGGCCATGGGCTGGACCGAGTCCCGCATCCTCGAGGAGTTCGGCCAGTACGACTCCATCCGCGCCACCCTGGAGAAGGACGGCACCGCGGACCAGGACGAGGCCCTGCTGGACATTTACCGCAAGCTGCGCCCGGGAGAGCCGGCCGCGGTGGACGCCGCCCAGACCCTCCTGAACAACCTGTACTTCACGCCGAAGCGCTATGACCTGGCGAAGGTGGGCCGCTACAAGCTCAACCGCAAGCTGGGCGTGGACGTTCCGCTGTCCGACCCGCACTCCACCGTGCTGACCGAGGACGACGTGGCCCAGATGGTTCACTTCATCTGCGCCCTGCACGCCGGCGAGGCCAGCATCAAGGGCACTCGTGACGGCGAGGACGTGGATGTGCGCGTCGAGATCGACGACATCGACCACTTCGGCAACCGCCGCATCCGCGCCGTGGGGGAACTGATCGAGAACCAGATCCGCACCGGCCTGTCCCGCATGGAGCGCGTCGTGCGCGAGCGCATGACCACCCAGGACGTCGAGGCGATCACCCCGCAGACCCTGATCAACATCCGCCCGGTCGTGGCGTCGATCAAGGAGTTCTTCGGCACCTCGCAGCTGTCCCAGTTCATGGACCAGAACAACCCGCTGGCCGGCCTGACGCACAAGCGTCGCCTGTCCGCGCTCGGCCCGGGCGGCCTGTCCCGAGACCGCGCCGGCATGGAGGTCCGTGACGTCCACCCCTCGCACTACGGCCGCATGTGCCCGATCGAGACCCCCGAGGGTCCGAACATCGGTCTGATCGGCTCGCTGGCGACCTTCGGCCGCATCAACGCGTTCGGGTTCATCGAGACCCCGTACCGCCGGGTCGAGCACGGCAAGGTCACCGACAAGGTCGACTACCTGACCGCCGACGACGAGCTGGGCTGCCAGATCGCGCAGGCCAACGCCCCGGTGGGCGAGGACGGCCGCTTCGTCGAGGACCTGGTCCTCTGCCGCCAGCGCGGCGGCGGCGGCGAGCCGGTGCTGTCCTCCGTGGACGACATCGACTACATGGACGTGTCCCCGCGCCAGATGGTGTCGGCCGCCACCGCCCTGATCCCGTTCCTCGAGCACGACGACGCGAACCGCGCGCTCATGGGCGCCAACATGCAGCGACAGGCCGTGCCACTGCTCCAGTCCGAGGCCCCGTACGTGGGCACCGGCATGGAGAAGTACGTGGCCGTGGACGCCGGCGACTCCGTGACCGCCACCGCGGCCGGCGTCGTCACCGAGGTGGCCGCGGACCTGGTGACCGTCATGAACGACGACGGCACCACCACGCACTACCCGATCATGAAGTTCGCCCGCTCGAACCAGGGCAACGCGTACAACCAGCGTGTCCGGGTGTCTGAAGGCGACCGGGTGGAGCCGCTGAGCGTCATCGCCGACGGCCCGGCAACGGACCACGGCGAGCTCGCCCTGGGCAAGAACCTGCTCGTGGCGTTCATGCCGTGGGAGGGCCTCAACTACGAGGACGCGATCATCCTGTCCCAGCGCATGGTCTCCGACGACGTGCTGACCTCGATCCACATCGAGGAGCACGAGGTGGACGCCCGTGACACCAAGCTGGGCGCCGAGGAGATCACCCGGGACATCCCGAACGTGTCCGACGAGGTGCTGTCCCAGCTCGACGAGCGCGGCATCATCCACATCGGCGCCGAGGTGGAGGCGGGCGACATCCTGGTCGGCCGCGTCACCCCGAAGGGCGAGACGGAGTTGACCCCGGAGGAGCGCCTGCTGCGCGCCATCTTCGGCGAGAAGTCTCGCGAGGTCCGTGACACCTCCCTGAAGGTGCCCCACGGCGAGTCCGGCACCGTGATCGGCGTGCGCATCTTCGACCGCGACGAGGACGACGACCTGCCCCCGGGCGTGAACCAGCTGGTCCGCGTCTACGTCGCCCAGAAGCGCAAGATCACCGACGGTGACAAGATGGCCGGCCGCCACGGCAACAAGGGCGTCATCTCCAAGATCCTGCCGGTCGAGGACATGCCGTTCCTCGCCGACGGCACCCCGGTGGACGTCATCCTGAACCCGCTCGGCGTGCCGGGCCGCATGAACCTGGGCCAGGTCATGGAGCTGCACCTGGGCTGGGCCGCCTCCCGCGGCTGGGACATCCAGGGCGAGCCGGAGTGGATCAAGGACCTGCCGAACTTCCCGCGCCAGTCCGGCCCGGTCAACGTCGCCACCCCGGTGTTCGACGGTGCCGAGGCCTACGAGATCGAGGGCCTGCTCGGCCATGTCAACGAGACCCGTGACGGTGACCGCCTGATGGGCACCAACGGCAAGACCCGCCTGTTCGACGGCCGCACCGGCGAGCCGTTCCCGGACCCGATCTCGGTGGGCTACATGTACATGCTGAAGCTGCACCACCTGGTGGACGACAAGATCCACGCCCGCTCCACGGGCCCGTACTCGATGATCACGCAGCAGCCGCTGGGCGGAAAGGCTCAGTTCGGCGGCCAGCGATTCGGCGAGATGGAGGTGTGGGCGCTCGAGGCGTACGGCGCCGCGTTCACCCTCCAGGAGCTGCTGACCGTCAAGTCAGACGACATCCACGGTCGTGTGAAGGTGTACGAGGCCATCGTGAAGGGCGAGAACATCCCGGAGCCGGGCGTTCCGGAGTCCTTCAAGGTCCTCATCAAGGAGATGCAGTCCCTGTGCCTGAACGTGGAGGTCCTCTCCGCGGACGGGCAGACCATTGAGATGCGTGACTCGGATGACGAGAGCTTCCGGGCCGCCGAGGAGCTGGGGATCGACCTGTCCCACGCCGAGCCGAGCTCGGTCGAGGAAGTCTGAGCCCCTCGGCTCCCGCACCCACAAGACGTCACCTGAGAACCACTGAACTGAGGAGTTCACCGGAACATGACCGTTCACAGCATGTCCACTGACAACTCTTTCGGCCTGATGCGCATCGGCCTGGCCACGGCGGAGGACATCCGCCGCTGGTCCTACGGCGAGGTGAAGAAGCCGGAGACCATCAACTACCGCACCCTGAAGCCGGAGAAGGACGGGCTCTTCTGCGAGCGCATCTTCGGCCCCACCCGTGACTGGGAGTGCGCCTGCGGAAAGTACAAGCGCGTGCGCTTCAAGGGCATCATCTGCGAGCGCTGCGGCGTGGAGGTGACCCGCTCCAAGGTGCGCCGTGACCGGATGGGCCACATCGAGCTCGCCGCCCCTGTGACCCACATCTGGTACTTCAAGGGCGTGCCCTCCCGCCTGGGCTACCTGCTGGACCTGGCCCCGAAGGACCTGGAGAAGGTCATCTACTTCGCGGCCTACATGATCACCTCCGTGGACGAGGAGGCCCGTCACAACGACCTGCCGAATCTGCAGGCCGAGCACGACCAGGAGACCCGCGTCCTGGCCGAGCAGCGCGACGCGGACATCGCCGCGGTCGCCGGCGACCTCGAGAAGGACCTGGCGAAGCTGGAGTCCGAGGGCGCCAAGGCCGCGGAGAAGAAGAAGGCCCGTGACGCCGCGGACAAGACCATGGCGCAGATCCGCAAGCGCGCGGACGCGGAGCTGGACCGCAAGGAGCAGGTCTGGGACCGCTTCAAGAACCTCAAGGTCGCCGACCTCGAGGGCGACGAGGGACTGTACCGCGCCATGCGGGACAAGTTCGGCCAGTACTTCACCGGCGCCATGGGCGCGGAGGCCATCCAGCGCCGCCTGGAGACCTTCGACCTCGACGCCGAGGCCGAGATGCTCCGTGAGACCATCAAGACCGGCAAGGGCCAGCGGAAGACCCGTGCCCTGAAGCGCCTGAAGGTCGTCAACGCGTTCCTGACCACGGACAACTCCCCGGAGGGCATGGTCCTGGACGCCGTCCCGGTGATCCCGCCGGAGCTGCGCCCGATGGTCCAGCTGGACGGCGGCCGCTTCGCGACCTCCGACCTGAACGACCTGTACCGTCGCGTGATCAACCGCAACAACCGCCTGAAGCGTCTGCTGGACCTCGGCGCGCCCGAGATCATCGTGAACAACGAGAAGCGCATGCTCCAGGAGGCCGTGGACTCGCTGTTCGACAACGGCCGCCGCGGCCGTCCGGTCACCGGCCCGGGCAACCGTCCGCTGAAGTCGCTGTCCGACATGCTCAAGGGCAAGCAGGGCCGCTTCCGCCAGAACCTGCTCGGCAAGCGCGTCGACTACTCGGGTCGTTCGGTCATCGTGGTCGGCCCGCAGCTGAAGCTGCACCAGTGCGGTCTGCCCAAGCAGATGGCGCTGGAGCTGTTCAAGCCGTTCGTGATGAAGCGCCTCGTGGACCTGAACCACGCGCAGAACATCAAGTCCGCCAAGCGCATGGTGGAGCGCTTCCGCCCGCAGGTGTGGGACGTGCTCGAGGAGGTCATCACCGAGCACCCGGTGCTGCTGAACCGCGCCCCCACCCTGCACCGACTGGGCATCCAGGCCTTCGAGCCGCAGCTGGTGGAGGGCAAGGCCCTCCAGCTGCACCCGTTGGTCTGCTCCGCCTTCAACGCGGACTTCGACGGCGACCAGATGGCCGTCCACCTGCCGCTGTCCCCGGAGGCACAGGCCGAGGCGCGACTGCTCATGCTGTCCAGCCACAACATCCTGAAGCCCTCGGACGGCCGCGCCGTGGCCGTCCCGGCCCAGGACATGATCATCGGCCTGAACCACCTGACCACCGTCCGTGAGGACGAGGTCGGTGCCGGCCGCGAGTTCTCCTCGGTCGCCGAGGCCATCATGGCCTTCGACGCCGGCGAGCTGCACCTGAACGCCCCGGCGCGGATCGCGATCGAGGGCTTCGTGCCGTCGGACGCGGTGTCCGCCCCGGACGGCTGGACCGAGGGCGAGACCGCCCTGATCGAGACCACCCTGGGCAAGGTCATCTTCAACGACCTGCTCCCGGCGGACTACCCGTGGCTGGACACGCAGGCCACCAAGGGCACCCTGGGCCAGCTGGTCAACGACCTGGCCGAGCGCTACCCGATGGTCGTCACCGCCCAGACGCTGGACAACCTCAAGGACGCCGGCTTCCACTGGGGCACCTGGTCGGGTGTCACCGTGGCCATCTCCGACATCACCTCGGACATGGACAAGGCGGCCATCATGGAGAGCTACGAGGAGCAGGCCCGCCGGGTGCAGGCCCAGTACGACAAGGGCCTTATCGCGGACGACGAGCGTCGCTCGGAGCTGATCGACATCTGGAACAAGGCGACCGACGAGGTCGCCGAGGCCATGCGTGCCGGTCTGCCGAAGCTGAACACCATCAACCGCATGGTGACCTCCGGTGCGCGAGGCAACTGGCTCCAGGTGCGCCAGATCGCGGGCATCCGCGGCCTGGTGGCCAACCCGCAGGGCGAGATCATCCCACGTCCGATCAAGTCCTCCTACCGCGAGGGCCTGTCCGTGCTGGAGTACTTCATCGCGACCCACGGCGCACGCAAGGGCCTGGCGGACACCGCGCTGAAGACCGCGAACTCGGGCTACCTGACCCGTCGTCTCGTGGACGTCTCCCAGGACGTCATCGTCCGGGAGGAGGACTGCGGCACCGAGCGCGGCCTGGCCGTGACCATCGCCGTGGCCGACGCCAACGGCGAGCTGCGTCAGCACGAGACCGTGGAGAACTCCGCCTTCGCCCGCACCCTGGCGACCGACGTGGAGGTCGACGGCAAGGTCGTGGCCAAGGGCGGCGCCGACGTGGGCGACGTCCTGATCGACGAGCTCATGGCCGCGGGCGTGACCGAGATCAAGGTGCGCTCCGTGCTCACCTGCGAGTCCGCCGTGGGCACCTGCGCCAAGTGCTACGGCCGCTCCATGGCCACCGGCCAGCTGGTGGACATCGGCGAGGCCGTCGGCATCATCGCCGCGCAGTCCATCGGCGAGCCGGGCACCCAGCTCACCATGCGTACCTTCCACACCGGCGGTGTGGCGTCCGCGGACGACATCACCCAGGGTCTGCCCCGTATCCAGGAGCTCTTCGAGGCACGCACCCCGAAGGGTGTGGCCCCGATCTCCGAGGTCGCCGGTCGCGTGGCCATCGAGGACAACGAGTCCTCGATCCGCCTGATCCTGACCCCGGACGACGGCTCCGAGGAGATCGCCTACCCGGTGCTGCGCCGTGCGCGCCTGCTGGTGGAGGACGGTGAGCACGTGGCCGTCGGCACTCAGCTGGTCGCCGGTGCGGTGGACCCGAAGCAGGTCCTGCGCGTGCTCGGCCCGCGTGCCGCCCAGCGCTTCCTCGTGGACGAGGTGCAGGACGTGTACCAGTCCCAGGGCGTGGGCATCCACGACAAGCACGTGGAGGTCATCGTCCGCCAGATGCTGCGTCGCATCACCGTGATCGAGTCCGGTGAGACAGACCTGCTGCCGGGCGAGCTCACCGACCGCACCCGCTTCGTGGCCGCCAACCGTGCCGCCGTGTCCGAGGGCCACCAGCCGGCCTCCGGCCGCGACGAGCTCATGGGCATCACCAAGGCCTCGCTGGCGACCGACTCGTGGCTGTCCGCCGCGTCCTTCCAGGAGACGACCCGCGTGCTCACGCAGGCCGCCATGGAGGGCAAGCAGGATCCGCTGCTGGGGCTGAAGGAGAACGTGATCATCGGCAAGCTGATCCCGGCCGGCACCGGCCTGGACCGCTACACCAAGACCGTGGTGGAGCCGACCGAGGAGGCGAAGGCGAACCTGTTCACCTCGCCCCCCGGCTTCGCGGACTTCGACTACCCGGGGCTGGACCAGTCCATGGCCGGAGGGGAGTTCCACGCCATGAGCCTGGACGACTACGGCCGCGGCGGCGACTTCCGCGCCTGACCCGGTCCGGGCCCGTCAGGGGCCCGTCCGGACGGCATCGAGGGCCCGTCCCGTCCCCGCACCGCTGGGGCCGGGCGGGCCCTCCGTCGTGTCCTCCCGGCCCCGGGGGAGGAGCGTGGTGGAGGGGAGCGCCGTCGTCGTGAGACCGGGGGAACCGGGTGCGACGACGGCCCGGCACCCTCCGCACGGAGGGCACCGGGCCGTCGGTCCGCTCGGCCGAGGGGACGGGGCGTCAGCGACGCGACATGTACAGGTTGAAGGCCTTGGCCAGCAGCCGGTTGACCGGGAAGTCCCACTCGCCGTGGGTCTGCACCACGTTCGCGCCCTGGGTGGTCTTGAACTCGGTGAGGCCGGTGATCCGGTCCTCATGGTCCACGGAGCCGGGCACGCCGCCCAGGTCCAGCCAGTGGCATCCGGCCTCGATGCCGGCCTCGATCTGGGTGAGCTGCAGCAGGCGCGGGGCGTCCCGCTTGCGCTCCCTCTGGGACGAGGCGGAGTACGGGCGGTAGCAGACGTGGCCCTGCCGGAAGTGGAAGGCCGCGGCCACCGGCTCGCCCTTGTACTCGGCGAGGTAGTAGGTGACGTCGGCGATCTCTGAGCCGCCCAGCTCCTCGATCACTCGCTGGAAGTACTCCTTGGGACGGCCGGTGAACTTGTCCCGCTCCGCCGTCTCGTCCTGCAGCGACTCCCACTCGTCCAGGCGCTCCACACCGGCGGCGACGACGTCTAGATCGTTGCGGGTGGATCGGCGGGTGCGCTTGCGGGAGGATCCGGACATGCGCGCGAGCACGCCGTCCAGGTCCAGGTCCTTCAGCGGGATCCGGGCCTGGAACATCGGCTGACCGGCCGAGAAGCCCGCGAGGACCTCGGGCGCCTGCCAGCCGGCGGCGCGCAGCTCGTCCTGCAGCTCGAGGGCGCCGGGGGAGACCTCGCACGGCAGGTCGGTGAGGACCTTGTACTGCGGGTCGGTCAGGGCCTTGCGGACCGTGTCCGCCTCCCAGGTGCGCACGACGCCGGGCGGTCCCATGCGGACCAGGAAGGCACCCTGGGACTTCAGGAGCTCGACGAGCGGGCCGAGCGCCTCCACGAGGCGCACGCCCTCGTCCAGGACCGGTCCCTCGGCGATGTAGGCGAGGAACGCCTTGCCGAGCACCGGCACGCGGGCCGGCACGGGGAGAGGGCGTGCCAGGACGAGGGCCGCACCCACCAGCTCGGTGCCACGGAAGACACCCAGGGACTGGCCTCGCCAGTCGGTCTTCACCTTGGGCCAGCGTGGGTTCTGGAGGAACGAGGCCTCCGGATGGCGCGCGAGGAAGGCGGTGTGCTGGGCCTCGTCGATGGTGCGGACGGACAGGGGCCCGGCCGCGGTGGACGGGGTCGTCTGTGCTGCATCAGATTCGGAAGTCACGGGCCCAGTCTACGGCGGGCGGGGGAGCGGCGTCTGGGATCGAGGGCCTGCGCGGTGTGGCCTCTCCCACCCCGTGTTGGTGCGCCTGTGGCCACGTGGTAGCCTAAGTCCGATTGTTTTTCGTGTGGCAGTATGGACGCGGTCCGGGTTGCGGGGAAGTTGCGCAACGAATGCCACACTTTTGCACGCCTGCGGACGTTTGCTCTCGAAGCCCCCACAGGAGAGGCAGAACGAGGAACGAGCAGCCGCCGAACCCGGGGCCAGACGGCCTGTCGGCTCGGCAGATCACGTCAGCGATCACCGAAGAGGAAGACTGAAGAGTGCCTACGATTCAGCAGCTGGTCCGCAAGGGCCGCTCACCGAAGGTCGTCAAGACCAAGGCCCCTGCCCTGCAGGGCAACCCCATGCGTCGTGGCGTGTGCACCCGTGTGTACACCACGACCCCGAAGAAGCCGAACTCCGCGCTGCGCAAGGTCGCCCGTGTCCGCCTCAACGGCGGCATCGAGGTCACCGCGTACATCCCGGGTGAGGGCCACAACCTGCAGGAGCACTCGATCGTGCTCGTCCGCGGCGGTCGTGTGAAGGACCTCCCGGGCGTGCGCTACAAGATCGTGCGCGGCGCCCTCGACACCCAGGGCGTCAAGAACCGCGGCCAGGCCCGCTCCCGCTACGGCGCCAAGAAGGAGAAGAAGTAATGCCTCGTAAGGGTCCCGCGCCGAAGCGCCCCCTCGTCGTCGATCCCGTCTACGGCTCCCCGCTGGTCACGCAGCTGATCAACAAGGTGCTGGTCGACGGCAAGAAGTCCACCGCCGAGCGCATCGTCTATGGCGCCCTCGAGGGCGCCCGCCAGAAGACCGGCAACGATCCGGTGGTCACCCTGAAGAAGGCCATGGACAACATCAAGCCGGCCCTCGAGGTGCGCTCCCGCCGTGTCGGCGGAGCCACCTACCAGGTTCCGGTCGAGGTCAAGCCGGGCCGCTCCACCGCCCTGGCCCTCCGCTGGCTGGTCGGCTTCTCCAAGGCCCGCCGCGAGAAGACCATGACCGAGCGCCTGATGAACGAGATCCTCGACGCCTCGAACGGCCTCGGCGGTGCCGTGAAGCGCCGTGAGGACACCCATAAGATGGCCGAGGCCAACAAGGCCTTCGCCCACTACCGCTGGTGACGACCTCGGCCCGGGGCGGGGAGCGTTCCTCTGCGCCCCGGGCCTCCGCCGCCGGGGAGGGATCCCGGTGGCGGTCTCCGTATCCATCTGACGAGCCCCCACTCCACCCCGACACAAGGGAGACACCGTGGCACAGGACGTGCTGACCGACCTGAACAAGGTCCGCAACATCGGCATCATGGCGCACATCGATGCCGGCAAGACCACCACCACCGAGCGCATCCTCTTCTACACGGGTGTGAACCACAAGCTCGGCGAGACCCACGACGGTGCGTCGACCACCGACTGGATGGAGCAGGAGAAGGAGCGCGGCATCACCATCACCTCCGCCGCGGTGACCTGCTTCTGGAACAACACCCAGATCAATATCATCGACACCCCCGGCCACGTGGACTTCACCGTCGAGGTGGAGCGCTCGCTGCGCGTCCTGGACGGCGCCGTGGCCGTGTTCGACGCCAAGGAGGGCGTGGAGCCCCAGTCGGAGACCGTGTGGCGTCAGGCCGACAAGTACAACGTCCCGCGCATTTGCTTCGTCAACAAGATGGACAAGCTCGGCGCCGACTTCTACTTCACCGTGGACACGATCGTGTCCCGCCTCGGCGCCAAGCCGCTGGTGATGCAGCTGCCGATCGGCACCGAGAACGACTTCGTGGGCGTCGTCGACCTGCTGTCCATGAAGGCCTTCGTGTGGCCGGGCGACGCCAAGGGCGACGTCACCATGGGCGCGGAGTACGTCACCGAGGAGATCCCGGCAGACCTGCAGGAGAAGGCCGAGGAGTACCGCAACCAGCTGCTCGAGGCCGTCGCCGAGGCCGACGAGGAGCTCATGGAGAAGTACCTCGAGGGCGAGGAGCTCACCGAGGACGAGATCGTCGCCGGCGTGCGCCAGCTGACCGTGAACGCCGAGGCCTACCCGGTGTTCTGCGGCTCCGCGTTCAAGAACCGCGGCGTGCAGCCGATGCTCGACGCCGTCGTCGCCTACCTGCCGAACCCGCTGGACGCGGGCGCGGTGACCGGCCACGACGTCAAGGACGAGGACGTCGAGCTCACCCGTGAGGCCTCGAAGGAGGCGCCGTTCTCGGCCCTGGCCTTCAAGATCGCCTCGCACCCGTTCTTCGGCACCCTGACCTTCATCCGTGTGTACTCCGGCCGCCTGGAGACCGGTGCGCAGATCCTCAACGCCACCAAGGGCAAGAAGGAGCGCATCGGCAAGCTGTTCCAGATGCACGCCAACAAGGAGAACCCGGTGGACGAGGTTGTCGCCGGCCACATCTACGCGGTGATCGGCCTGAAGGACACCACCACCGGTGACACCCTCTGCAATCCGGACCACCCGATCATCCTCGAGTCCATGTCCTTCCCGGAGCCGGTGATCGCTGTCGCCATTGAGCCGAAGTCGAAGGGCGACCAGGAGAAGCTCTCCACCGCCATCCAGAAGCTCGTCGCCGAGGATCCGACCTTCCGCGTCAACCTCAACGAGGAGACCGGCCAGACCGAGATCGGCGGCATGGGCGAGCTGCACCTCGACGTGTTCGTGGATCGCATGAAGCGTGAGTTCAAGGTCGAGGCCAACGTCGGTAAGCCGCAGGTCGCGTACCGCGAGACCATCAAGCGCACGGTCGAGAAGATCGACTACACCCACAAGAAGCAGACCGGCGGCTCCGGTCAGTTCGCGAAGGTCCAGCTCAAGTTCGAGCCGCTGGACACCGCTGAGGGTGAGACCTACGAGTTCGAGAACGCTGTGACCGGCGGTCGTGTGCCCCGCGAGTACATCCCGTCGGTGGATGCCGGCATTCAGGACGCCATGCAGTTCGGCGTGCTGGCCGGGTACCCGATGGTGGGCGTGAAGGCGACCCTCCTCGACGGCGCCTACCACGACGTCGACTCCTCGGAGATGGCCTTCAAGATCGCCGGCTCGCAGGCCTTCAAGGAGGGCGTGCGCAAGGCGAACCCGGTCCTCCTCGAGCCGCAGATGGCCGTCGAGGTCCGTACCCCGGAGGAGTTCATGGGCGACGTCATCGGAGACCTGAACTCCCGCCGTGGCCAGATCCAGTCCATGGAGGACGCCACCGGCGTGAAGGTCGTCAAGGCCCTCGTGCCGCTGTCGGAGATGTTCGGCTACATCGGCGACCTGCGCTCCCGCACCCAGGGCCGCGCGGTGTTCTCGATGACCTTCCACTCCTACTCGGAGGTCCCGAAGGCCGTCGCCGACGAGATCATCCAGAAGTCCCAGGGGGAGTGACCTCGGGTCGCGCACCCTGTACCAGACTTGCTCCCCGCGGCCGCCCACGCTGCGGCCGCGGGGAGCGCAGGAGCCACGCCACCCCGGCGGCGCGGTCCCTGCTCAGGACGGGTCAGGTCCGGTCCGCTTCAGGCGGCACTGCTGGCCTGGAACCGGACTGGTCCTTCCATCCGCCGGGATTTCCCCAACACCGCATCGACACGTAGAATCAGGAGAGTTGTCAGCACGCCCTGCGATGCTGCATGAAGCTTTCCCGTCTTCGCGATGATGAACACGTTCTAGGAGGAACTGTGGCAAAGGCAAAGTTCGAGCGCACGAAGCCGCACGTCAACATCGGCACCATCGGCCACGTTGACCACGGCAAGACCACCCTGACCGCCGCGATCTCGAAGGTCCTGTACGACCAGTACCCGGAGCTGAACGAGGCCCGCGACTTCGCCTCGATCGACTCCGCCCCGGAGGAGCGCCAGCGCGGCATCACCATCAACATCTCCCACGTGGAGTACCAGACCGACAAGCGCCACTACGCCCACGTGGACGCCCCGGGCCACGCCGACTACATCAAGAACATGATCACCGGCGCCGCCCAGATGGACGGTGCGATCCTCGTGGTCGCTGCCACCGACGGTCCGATGGCCCAGACCCGTGAGCATGTGCTCCTGGCCCGCCAGGTCGGCGTGCCGGCCCTGCTGGTGGCCCTGAACAAGTCCGACATGGTCGAGGACGAGGAGCTCCTCGAGCTCGTCGAGATGGAGGTCCGCGAGCTGCTGTCCTCGCAGGATTTCGACGGTGACGAGGCCCCGGTCGTCCAGGTGTCCGCTCTCAAGGCCCTCGAGGGCGACGAGAAGTGGGTCAAGTCCGTGCAGGACCTGATGGCCGCCGTCGACGAGTACATCCCGGATCCGGTCCGCGACACGGACAAGCCGTTCCTGATGCCGATCGAGGACGTCTTCACCATCACCGGCCGCGGCACCGTGGTGACCGGCCGCGCCGAGCGCGGTACCCTCGCCATCAACTCCGAGGTCGAGATCGTGGGCATCCGCGACCTGCAGAAGACCACCGTCACCGGCATCGAGATGTTCCACAAGCAGCTCGACGAGGCCTGGGCCGGCGAGAACTGCGGTCTGCTGCTCCGCGGTCTGAAGCGTGACGACGTCGAGCGCGGCCAGGTCGTCGTGGCCCCGGGCTCGATCACCCCGCACACCGGCTTCGAGGCCAATGTGTACATCCTCTCCAAGGACGAGGGTGGCCGTCACAACCCGTTCTACTCGAACTACCGCCCGCAGTTCTACTTCCGCACCACCGATGTCACCGGCGTCATCACCCTGCCGGAGGGGACCGAGATGGTCATGCCGGGCGACACCACCGAGATGTCGGTCGAGCTCATCCAGCCGATCGCCATGGAGGAGGGCCTCGGCTTCGCCATTCGTGAGGGTGGCCGCACCGTGGGGTCCGGCCGCGTCACCAAGATCACCAAGTGATCTGATCGACTGCAGCCGGTCGGCACCCTGAGCCGATCACAGCAATGACGGCCCCTCGCCTCTCCGGAGGCGGGGGGCCTTCTCGTGTCCCCGACTCCGGCGGGCCGACGATGCGGATACGCTGGGGGTATGGAACCGCTGATCACCCTGTTGGTCGTTGTCGCGCTCGTGGCCGTCGGCGTCGGCCTCTACCGACACTTCAAGCCCGAGATCGACCGCGCCAAGCGCATTCTCCGAGCGAACCGGGGCGGAGAGATCAACCGGTGAGCGGCGCCGGCCCCCGACGCCTCTTCGGGGTCACCGCCGCGGCGGAGATGGTCACGTGGGCGGTGCTGATCCTCGCGATGGTGCTCAAATACACCGGTGCCACCGACGCGCTCATGCCGATCGGCGGCGGCGTGCACGGCTTCGTCTTCCTCTGCTACGTGGTGGTGGTCCTGGCCGTGTGGACCGACTCCCGCTGGTCGCCGGGAACAGGGTTGCTCGCCCTGGGGTCGGCGGTGGTGCCGTTCATGACGGTGCCGTTTGAGCGTGCGATGCGTCGCCGCGGGGAGCCAGCCGGGCACTGGCGGGTGCTGGAGGAGACCGGTCGGACGGGAGCGGCCGACCGCGCGCTGCGAGCGGTGCTGGCCCGACCGCTGGTGAGCGCCCTCGTCGCCCTGGCCGTCGTCGCCGCCGTCTTCGCCGCCCTGCTGGCCGCGGGGCCGCCTACCGAGTGGGGGAGCTGAGGCCTCCGCACGCGGACGCGTCCAGAGTCACAGGCCACGGCACCGACCGCCGGTTGGCGGCCGGTGCCGTTCTCTGTCATACTGGATAAGTTGCTCAAGCGCCCCAGGCGCTGTCTGCCATGTGTCTCGTGGCCGGCGGCGGGGCCCAGATGCACATTCCCTCCAGTCCGACGCCCGGTTCGTCCGCTTCCCGAGGAGTGCGACACGCCCGGCCGCGTGGACCGGAGCCCGACGAGGGTGAGGAACCCGGCTGAGCCGGATTCACCCGCGTGCGGGTCGAGGACAAGAGGCGGGGCCCCAGCGGTCCTGCGCACAGGGACAGGAACAGCTACTCGACGAGAGAGGCGTGACGCCATGGCGGGACAGAAGATCCGCATCCGGCTGAAGTCGTACGACCACGAGGTCATCGACGTCTCGGCCCGCAAGATCGTTGACACGGTCACGCGCGCAGGCGCGACGGTGGTCGGCCCCGTGCCGCTGCCGACGGAGAAGAACGTGTACTGCGTTATCCGTTCTCCGCACAAGTACAAGGACAGCCGTGAGCACTTCGAGATGCGCACTCACAAGCGGCTGATCGACATCATCGACCCGACTCCGAAGGCCGTCGACTCGCTCATGCGACTGGACCTGCCCGCGGACGTGAACATCGAGATCAAGCTCTGAGAGGGAGGTGCTGAGAGACTATGACCAACACCCGCAACGTCAAGGGCCTGCTGGGCACGAAGCTCGGCATGACCCAGGTCTGGGATGAGAACGGAAAGCTCATCCCCGTCACCGTGGTCCAGTCCGACTCCAACGTGGTCACCCAGCTGCGCAACGAGGAGACCGACGGCTACACCGCCGTGCAGATCGCCTACGGCCAGATCGACCCCCGCCGCGTGACCAAGCCGCTGGTCGGTCACTTCGAGAAGGCCGGCGTGACCCCGCGTCGCCACCTGGTGGAGCTGCGCACCGCAGACGCCGCCGAGTACGAGCTCGGCCAGGACCTGTCCGTCGAGGTCTTCGAGGCCGGCCAGAAGGTCGACGTCGTCGGCACCACCAAGGGCAAGGGCTTCGCGGGCGCCATGAAGCGTCACGGCTTCGCCGGCGTGGGCGCCTCCCACGGCCAGCACAAGAACCACCGCAAGCCGGGCTCGATCGGCGGCGCGGCCACCCCGGGCCGCGTCTTCAAGGGCATGCGCATGGCCGGCCGCATGGGCGCCGTGCGCCAGACCACCCAGAACCTTACGCTCCACGGCATCGACGTGGACAACAACCTGCTGCTGATCAAGGGCGCTGTCCCCGGCCCCAAGGGCCAGGTCGTGCTCGTGCGCAGCGCCGCGAAGGGAGCCTGAGACCCATGGCCAACTCTGTGAAGACCGTCAAGGTCGACCTGCCCGCCGAGATCTTCGACGTGCAGGCGAATGTCCCGCTGATGCATCAGGTCGTCGTGGCCCAGCTCGCCGCCGCCCGTCAGGGCAGCCACAAGGCGAAGGATCGCGGCGAGGTGTCGGGTGCCGGCCGCAAGCCGTTCAAGCAGAAGGGCACCGGTCGTGCGCGACAGGGTTCGATCCGTGCCCCGCATATGACCGGCGGTGGCATCGTCCACGGCCCGACCCCCCGTGACTACTCGCAGCGGACCCCGAAGAAGATGAAGGCCGCCGCACTGCGCGGCGCCCTGTCTGACCGGGCCCGCAACGGCCGCGTCCACGTGATCGAGGCCCTCGTCACCGGCGAGACCCCGTCCACCAAGGCGGCCAAGGCCGGCCTGGAGTCCCTGAACACCGGCCGCAAGAACGTGCTGGTCGTCATCGACCGCGCCGACGACGTCGCCGCGCTGTCCGTCCGCAACCTGCCCGCCGTGCACACCCTGTACGCGGACCAGCTGAACACCTACGACGTGCTCGTCTCCGACGACATCGTGTTCACGCAGGCCGCCTACGAGGCGTTCGTGGCGCGGGCCACCGGTGCCAAGAAGGAGGATGCCCAGTGAGCGGCTCCATCAACAAGGATCCCCGCGACGTGATCATCGCTCCCGTCGTGTCGGAGAAGAGCTACGGTCTGATCGACGAGGGCAAGTACACCTTCCTCGTGGACCCGCGCTCCAACAAGACCGAGATCAAGCAGGCCGTCGAGCGCATCTTCGACGTGTCCGTCGCCTCGGTGAACACCCTGAACCGTCCGGGCAAGCGCCGCCGGACCCGCTTCGGCTGGGGCCAGCGCAAGTCCACCAAGCGCGCGATCGTCACGCTGAAGGACGGATCGATCGACATCTTCGGAGGTCCGCTCGCCTCCTGAGGCGACGCGGAGACCACTTAATCGAGGAATAGGTACATGGCTATCCGTAAGTACAAGCCGACCACCCCGGGCCTGCGTGGCTCGTCGGTGGCCGACTTCGCAGAGATCACCCGGTCCACGCCGGAGAAGTCCCTTCTCCGCCCGCTGCACAAGAGCGGTGGACGCAACAACACCGGTCGCATCACCACCCGTCACAAGGGCGGTGGCCACAAGCGGCAGTACCGTCTGATCGACTTCCGTCGTCACGACAAGGACGGCGTGCCCGCCACCGTCGCGCACATCGAGTACGACCCGAACCGCACCGCGCGCATCGCGCTGCTGCACTACGCCGACGGCACCAAGCGCTACATCCTGGCCCCGGCCAAGCTGCAGCAGGGCGCCGTGGTGGAGGCCGGCCCGAACGCCGACATCAAGCCGGGAAACAACCTCCCGCTGCGCAACATCCCGCTGGGCACCGTGATCCACGCGGTGGAGCTGCGTCCGGGCGGCGGCGCCAAGCTGGCCCGCTCCGCCGGGGCCAGCATCCAGCTGGTCGCCCGTGAGGGCAAGTACGCGCAGCTGCGCCTGCCCTCCGGCGAGATCCGCAACGTCGATGTGCGCTGCCGTGCCACCGTCGGCGAGGTGGGCAACGCCGAGCAGACCAACATCAACTGGGGCAAGGCCGGCCGCATGCGCTGGAAGGGCGTCCGCCCGACCGTCCGCGGTGTCGTGATGAACCCTGTCGACCACCCGCACGGCGGTGGTGAAGGCAAGACCTCCGGCGGCCGTCACCCGGTCAACCCGAACGGCAAGCCTGAGGGCCGCACCCGCCGTCCGAACAAGGAAAGCGACAAGTACATCGTGCGTCGTCGCCGTTCCGGCAAGAACAAGCGATAAGGGAGCTGAGAAGACATGCCTCGCAGCCTCAAGAAGGGCCCCTTCGTCGATCAGCACCTCTACCTGAAGGTTCTGGCAGAGAACGAGAAGGGCACCAAGAACGTCATCAAGACCTGGTCTCGCCGTTCGATGATCATCCCCGACATGCTCGGCCACACCATCGCGGTGCACGACGGCCGCAAGCACATCCCGGTGTTCGTCACCGAGTCCATGGTGGGTCACAAGCTCGGAGAGTTCGCCCCCACGCGGACGTTCCGCGGTCACGTGAAGGACGACAAGAAGGGCAAGCGCCGCTGAGCCTGACGGTTCGTGGAGCTTGAACTTCGAGAGATTCGAAAGAGAGAAGCAATGGAAGCCAAGGCAATTGCGCGCCACCTGCGCGTGACGCCGATGAAGGCCCGGCGCGTCGTCGACCTGGTCCGTGGCAAGGACACCGTGGAGGCTCTGGCCATCCTGAAGTTCGCCCAGCAGGGCGCTTCGGAGCCGGTCTACAAGATCGTCGCCTCCGCCGTGGCGAACGCCCGGGTCAAGGCCGACCGTGAGGGCCTTGCGTTCGACGAAGGCTCGCTGTACATCAGCGAGGCCTACGTGGACGAGGGACCGACCATGAAGCGGTTCCAGCCGCGCGCCCAGGGCCGCGCCTACCGCATCAACAAGCGCACCAGCCACGTGACCGTGGTTGTCGCCACCAAGGACGAGAAGGGTGGGAACTGAGTAAATGGGCAACAAGATCAACCCGAACGGTTTCCGTCTCGGCGTCACCACCGACCACGTCTCGCACTGGTTCGCTGACTCCCATAAGGACGGTCAGCGGTACAAGGACTTCCTCAAGGAGGACGTCAAGATCCGCGAGCTGATGACCAACGGCATGGAGCGCGCCGGCATCTCCAAGGTGGAGATCGAGCGTACCCGTGACCGCGTGCGGGTGGACATCCACACCGCCCGTCCGGGCATCGTGATCGGTCGTCGCGGCGCCGAGGCCGACCGCATCCGCGGCGAGCTCGAGAAGCTCACCGGCAAGCAGATCCAGCTGAACATCCTCGAGGTCAAGAACCCCGAGACCGATGCCCAGCTGGTCGCCCAGGGCGTTGCGGAGCAGCTGTCTTCGCGCGTGGCGTTCCGCCGCGCGATGAAGAAGGCCATCCAGTCGGCCATGCGTGCCGGCGCCAAGGGCATCAAGATCCAGTGCTCCGGCCGCCTCGGCGGTGCCGAGATGAGCCGTTCCGAGTTCTACCGCGAGGGTCGCGTGCCGCTGCACACCCTCCGGGCGAACGTGGACTACGGCAAGTTCGAGGCGAAGACCACCTTCGGCCGCATCGGCGTGAAGGTCTGGATCTACAAGGGCGATCTCACCGCGAAGGAGCTGGCCGCCAAGGAGGCCGCCCAGCCGTCCGGCCGTGGCCGTGGCGACCGCCGCGGTGGCGAGCGTCGCCGTCGCAACGACCGTGCTGAGCGTGCTCCGCGCCGTGAGAACAACGCTCCGGCCGCCGCTCCCGCTGAAGGAGGAAACGCCTGATGCTGATTCCCCGTCGCGTCAAGCACCGCAAGCAGCACCACCCGAAGCGCTCCGGCGTCGCCAAGGGCGGCACCACCGTGTCCTTCGGCGAGTGGGGCATCCAGGCGCTCACGCCGGCCTATGTGACGAACCGTCAGATCGAGGCCGCGCGTATCGCCATGACCCGTTACATCAAGCGTGGCGGCAAGGTGTGGATCAACATCTACCCGGACCGTCCGCTGACCAAGAAGCCCGCCGAGACCCGCATGGGCTCCGGCAAGGGTTCGCCCGAGTGGTGGGTGGCCAACGTGAAGCCGGGCCGCGTGCTGTTCGAGCTGTCCGGTGTGTCCGAGGAGGTCGCCCGTGAGGCGCTCCGTCTCGCGATCCACAAGCTGCCGCTGAAGGCCCGTGTCATCCGTCGAGAGGGTGGTGAGTGATCCCATGGCCATCGGAACCAAGGATCTGAACGTCGAGTCCCTGGACGGCATGGACAATGGCCGTCTCCAGGAGGCGCTGAAGTCCTCCAAGGAGGAGCTCTTCAACCTGCGCTTCCAGGCCGCTACCGGCCAGCTGGACAACTCCAGCCGGCTGAAGGCCGTCAAGCGCGACATCGCCCGCATCTACACCATCCTGCGTGAGCGCGAGCTCGGCATCCGTGAGGACGTCGTCGCGCCGGGCAAGGCTGACGAGAAGAACGAGGAGGCTGCCAAGTGAGCGAGCAGACCGCCGCCGCCTCCGAGGAGCGCGGCTATCGCAAGTCCGTCCGCGGCGTCGTCGTCTCCGACAAGATGGACAAGACCATCGTCGTCGAGGTCGAGGACCGCAAGAAGCACGCCCTGTACGGCAAGGTCATGCGCACGACCAAGCGTGTGAAGGCCCATGATGAGGAGAACACCGCCGGTGTCGGCGACCGTGTCCGCCTCGCCGAGACCCGACCGCTGTCGGCGTCGAAGCACTTCCGTCTGGTGGAGATCGTCGAGCGCGCCAAGTGACGCGTTCGGTGTGATCCCGCACCGACAGGCGAAGGCCCGTCCCCTGCCATTGGCAGGGGACGGGCCTTTGCTGTAGGATGTGGTGTTCGTGCGCCCTTTGTTGGTAGGACCATCCATCCTGCGTGCCGAGGGAGTCGCACGAGGATCCCGGAACGCCTCGGCCTTGCCCTGCGTCCGCGCCTGCCCTGATTCTCGTGCCGCTGTCTGAAGATGCGGCGGGGGAGTCGTGCGGGTCCGGCCGCGTGAGGGGCAGGGGTAAGCACGCCGGGACCACCGCTTGACCGTTCCGCAAGGCTCGCCCACCGTGGGCGAGAACCGGCGCGACGCTAGGAGAGATAAGTGATTCAGCAGGAGTCGCGGCTGAAGGTCGCCGACAACACCGGTGCGAAGGAGATCCTGACCATCCGTGTTCTCGGTGGCTCGGGACGCCGCTACGCAGGCATTGGCGACACCATCGTCGCCACCGTGAAGGACGCCATCCCGGGCGGCAACGTCAAGAAGGGCGATGTCGTCAAGGCTGTGGTCGTGCGGGCGCGCAAGCAGTCTCGCCGTCCGGACGGCTCGTACATTCGCTTCGACGAGAACGCGGCCGTCATCCTCAAGAACGAGAACGAGCCGCGCGGCACTCGCATCTTCGGCCCCGTGGGCCGAGAGCTGCGCGACAAGCGCTTCATGAAGATCGTGTCGCTCGCTCCGGAGGTGATCTGACCCCATGGCCAAGATCAAGAAGGATGACCTGGTCCAGGTCATCGCCGGCAAGGACAAGGGCAAGCAGGGCAAGGTCCTGCGCGTGTTCCCGTCGACCGACCGCGTGCTGGTCGAGGGCGTCAACCGCGTGACCAAGCACCTGCGTGCCGGCCAGAACAACAACGGCTCCACCGAGGGCGGCCTGCAGGTCGTCGAGGCCCCGATCCACGTGTCGAACGTGGCCGTGGTGGACCCGGAGACCAAGAAGCCGACCCGCGTGGGCTACCGCTTCGAGACCGTCGAGAAGGACGGCGTGAGCCGGACCGTCAAGGTCCGCTTCG
Organism: Micrococcus luteus; assembly: GCA_047414615.1. Classification (GTDB taxonomy): domain Bacteria; phylum Actinomycetota; class Actinomycetes; order Actinomycetales; family Micrococcaceae; genus Micrococcus; species Micrococcus luteus_B. Next base: position 1,508,880 of record CP179711.1, on the reverse strand, counting down.
CCAAGGCCTCGGGGAAGGAGCTGTGATGACCGAGGTTCAGCAGACCACCAAGGTCACCCCGCGTCTGAAGACCAAGTACCGCGAGGAGATCCGCGCCTCCCTGCAGGAGGAGTTCTCCTACGGCAACGTCATGCAGGTGCCGGGTGTCGTCAAGGTCGTCGTCAACATGGGCGTCGGTGAGGCCGCTAAGGACTCCAAGATCATTGACGGCGCCGTGGCGGACCTGGCCCTGATCACCGGTCAGAAGCCGATGATCACCACGGCTCGCAAGTCCATCGCGCAGTTCAAGCTGCGCGAGGGCATGCCGATCGGCACCCACGCCACGCTGCGTGGCGACCGCATGTGGGAGTTCCTGGACCGCCTGGTCACGTTCGCGCTGCCGCGCATCCGTGACTTCCGCGGCCTGTCCGACCGGCAGTTCGATGGCAACGGCAACTACACCTTCGGCCTGTCCGAGCAGACCGTGTTCCACGAGATCGATCAGGACAAGATCGACCGCGTGCGCGGCATGGACATCACCGTGGTGACCTCCGCCAAGAGCGACGACGAGGGCCGCGCGCTGCTAAAGGCGCTGGGCTTCCCGTTCAAGACCGAAAAGTAAGACCCCTACGCCACAGGTCCCCTGCCGGTGAACCGGAGCGGGAAACCACGGCGAGAAAGGGCGTGAAGCCCACATGACCATGACCGATCCCGTCGCAGACATGCTGACGCGTCTGCGCAATGCGAACTCGGCGTACCACGAGACCGTGTCCATGCCGTCTTCCAAGATGAAGACCCGCGTGGCCGACATCCTCAAGGCCGAAGGCTACATCGCCGACTGGCGCGAGGAGGAGGCCGAGGTCGGCAAGAAGCTGACCATCGACCTGAAGTTCGGCCCGCAGCGCGAGCGTGCCATCGCCGGCCTGCGCCGCATCTCCAAGCCGGGTCTGCGCGTGTACGCGAAGTCCACCAACCTCCCGCACGTGCTGGGCGGCTTGGGCATCGCCATCCTGTCCACCTCCTCCGGTCTCCTGACGGACCGGCAGGCCGCCAAGAAGGGCGTCGGCGGCGAAGTCGTCGCCTACGTCTGGTGACGGACGAGACCGAAGAAAGGCTGTATTGACATGTCGCGAATCGGACGTCTGCCGATCACCATCCCCAGCGGCGTCGATGTCTCCATCGACGGCGCCCGTGTCACCGTGAAGGGCCCGAAGGGCCAGCTGGAGCACACCGTCGCCTCCCCGATCACGGTCACCCTCGAGGACGGGCAGGTCACCGTGGCCCGTCCGGACGACGAGCGTGAGTCCCGTTCCCTGCACGGCCTGTCCCGCACCCTGATCAACAACATGATCCTGGGCGTGACCGAGGGCTTCTCGAAGCAGCTCGAGGTCGTCGGCACCGGCTACCGCGTGCTGGCCAAGGGCCAGGACCTGGAGTTCGCCCTGGGCTATTCCCACCCGGTCCCGGTGAAGTGCCCGGAGGGCATCACCTTCGCCGTCGAGGGCAACAAGGTCACCGTCTCCGGTATTGACAAGCAGAAGGTCGGCGAGACCGCCGCCAACATCCGCAAGCTGCGCCGCCCCGACCCGTACAAGGGCAAGGGCGTGCGCTACGCCGGCGAGCAGATCCGCCGCAAGGCCGGAAAGGCAGGTAAGTGATGTCTACTCTGAAGGTGAAGGGCAAGGGCAAGTTCAACGCCCGTACCCGCCGCCACCTCCGTGTCCGCAAGCGGATCTCCGGCACCACCGCCCGTCCGCGTCTGGTCGTCAACCGTTCTGCACGCCACATGTTCGTGCAGGTCGTGGACGACACCCAGAGCCGCACCCTGGCCTACGCCTCCACGATGGAGGCCGACCTGCGTGCGCTCGAGGGAGACAAGACCGCCAAGGCCAAGCGCGTGGGCGAGCTCGTCGCCGAGCGCGCCAAGGCCGCTGGCATCGAGGCGGTCGTGTTCGACCGCGGTGGCAACAAGTACCACGGACGCGTGGCCGCCGTCGCCGACGGCGCCCGAGAGGGTGGGCTGAAGCTGTGACCGAGACCAACAACCAGAAGGACACCCAGGTGACCGAGAACCCCGAGACCGCTGTCGCCGAGACTGCTGCCGGCTCGGCCAGCCAGTCCACCGAGCGTTCCGGCGGCCGTGGAGGTCGTGACGGCGGCCGTGGCGGCCGCGACGACCGCCGTGGTGGCCGTCGCGACGACCGCAACCGTCGTGGCGCCCAGGACGAGGACAAGGACGCGTTCCTCGAGCGCGTCGTCGCCATCAACCGCGTGGCGAAGGTCGTCAAGGGCGGCCGTCGCTTCAGCTTCACCGCCCTGGTCGTCGTCGGCGACGGCAACGGCATGGTCGGTGTGGGCTACGGCAAGGCGAAGGAGGTCCCCGCCGCGATCCAGAAGGCCATGGAGGAGGCCAAGAAGTCGTTCATCCGCGTGCCGCGCGTCGGCTCCACCATCCCGCACCTGGTGCAGGGTGAGGATGCCGCCGGCGTCGTGCTGCTCCGTCCGGCCTCCCCGGGTACCGGCGTGATCGCCGGCGGTCCGGTGCGTGCAGTGCTGGAGTGCGCGGGCATCCACGACGTGCTGTCCAAGTCCATGGGATCCGTGAACGCCATCAACATCGTTCGCGGCACCGTGGACGCCCTCAAGAAGCTCGAGGAGCCCCAGTCCGTGGCAGCCCGCCGCGGAAAGGCCCTGGACGAGATCGCGCCCCATGCCATGCTCCGCACCATGGAGGCCGACCGCGCCAAGAAGAGCACCGAGAAGGCAGGTGCCTGAGCCATGTTTGAGCCCACTCGTAAGAACATCCAGCCCTCGGACGCCACCCTGGTCATCACCCAGACCCGCGGCGTCACGGGCGTGAAGCAGAACCAGCGCGACACCCTGCGCTCGCTCGGCCTGAAGCGGATCGGCCAGCAGGTCACCCGCAAGGCCGACGCGGCGACCGTGGGCATGGTCAACACCGTGCCGCACCTGGTGTCCGTGGAGGAGGTCAACAATGGCTGACAACGACGCCATCCGGATCCACGACCTGCGTCCGGCCCCGGGTGCCAAGACCGAGAAGACCCGTGTGGGTCGCGGTGAGGCCTCGAAGGGCAAGACCGCCGGTCGCGGCACCAAGGGCACCAAGGCCCGCTATCAGGTGCGTCCGGGCTTCGAGGGCGGCCAGCTTCCGCTGCAGATGCGTCTGCCGAAGCTGCGCGGCTTCAAGAACCCGTTCCGCACCGAGTACCAGGTCGTGAACCTGGACAAGCTGAACACCGCCTTCCCGGAGGGCGGCGAGGTGTCCGTGGACGCGCTTGTCGCGAAGGGCCTGGTCTGCAAGAACCAGCCCGTGAAGGTGCTCGGCACCGGTGAGATCTCCGTCGCCGTGCAGGTGAAGGCCCACGCCTTCTCCGCCTCGGCCGTCGAGAAGATCGCTGCTGCGGGCGGGTCCACCGAGACCCTCTGACCCGCGCGGTCGCACTGAGGCCCCCGACTCCCAGGTCCGCCTGGGGGCCGGGGGCCTCTTGCATCCCCGTGTAGACTGCCCTGGTGGTCCGCGTGGGCGGCGCCACAGCCCGCCGCCGTCGCCAGGCGCGGCCCACCACACCGACCGCACACAGGAGGACGCGTGTTCAAGGCCATCGGCCGGATCTTCCGGACGCCAGACCTGCAGCGCAAGATCTGGTTCACGCTGGGCATCATCGCCATCTACCGGCTGGGTGCCTTCATCCCGTCCCCGGGAGTGGATTACCAGAGCGTGCAGATGTGTCTGGCGGAGGGCAACGCCTCCGGCGGCCTGTACTCGTTCGTCAACATGTTCTCCGGCGGTGCGCTGCTGCAGGTCTCGGTGTTCGCGCTGGGCATCATGCCGTACATCACGGCGTCGATCATCGTGCAGCTGCTCCGCGTGGTCATCCCGCGTTTCGAGCAGCTCCACCAGGAGGGACCGCAGGGCCAGGCCAAGCTGACGCAGTACACGCGCTACCTGACGCTCGCCCTGGCGCTGCTGCAGTCGACCACCATGGCCTCCCTGGCCCGGACCGGTGCGCTGCTGAATTGCCAGCTGCCGCTGCTGGTGGACGACTCGATCGTCACGGTGCTGATGGTGGTCCTCATCCTGACCACCGGCACCGTGCTGGTGATGTGGATGGGCGAGCAGATCACGGAGCGCGGCGTCGGCAACGGCATGTCGCTGCTGATCTTCGCGTCCATCGCCGCCGGGTTCCCGGCCGGGATCGGCCAGGTCTGGCAGACCCAGGGCGTGCGCACCTTCCTCATCGTCATGGCGATCGGCCTGCTGACCATGCTCGCCGTGGTCTTCGTGGAGGAGTCGCAGCGTCGCGTGCCGGTGCAGTACGCCAAGCGTCAGATCGGCTCCCGCACCCTGTCAGGCCACTCCACGTTCATCCCGATCAAGGTGAACATGGCCGGCGTGATCCCGGTGATCTTCGCCTCCTCGGTGCTGACGCTGCCGGGCATCCTGGTGCAGTTCAACACCCCGCAGGACGGCTCGAACCCGCCGGGGTGGGTCACCTTCCTGTCCGAGTACTTCACCGGCGGCGACCACCCGGTCTACATGGCCCTGTACCTGCTGCTGATCGTGGGCTTCACGTACTTCTACGTGTCCATCACCTTCAACCCGAAGGAGATCTCGGACAACATGAAGCGCTACGGCGGCTTCATCCCGGGCGTCCGTGCGGGGCGCCCCACGGAGCGGTACCTTGAATATGTGATCAGCCGCATCACCTTCCCGGGTGCCCTGTACCTGGGTGTGGTCGCAATGATCCCGCTCATCGCGTTCGTGCTGATCAACGCCAACCAGAACTTCCCGTTCGGCGGCACCTCGATCCTCATCATGGTGGGCGTCGGCCTCCAGACCGTGAAGCAGATCAACGCACAGATGGAGCAGCGCCACTACGAGGGCCTGCTGCGCTGACCCGGACCCCGCGACCCCACGACCCCCTCGACCGCTCTCGACAGTGAGGAACAAGAAATGACTCGCATGCTGATCATGGGCCCTCCCGGCTCCGGCAAGGGCACCCAGGCGTCCCGGATCGCCGACAAGCTGGGGATCGTGCCGATCTCCACGGGTGACATCTTCCGCTACAACGTCAAGGAGATGACGCCGCTCGGCGAGGAGGCCAAGCGATACATCGACAACGGCGACTTCGTCCCGGACGAGGTGACCAACCGCATGGTGGCCGACCGCATCGCCCAGCCGGACGCCTCCTCCGGCTTCCTCCTGGACGGCTACCCGCGCACCGCCGGCCAGGTGGAGGCGCTGGACGCCATGCTCAAGGAGTCCGGCCACGCGCTGTCGGCCGTCGTCGAGCTGACTGTGCCGGACGAGGAGCTCGTCGCCCGCCTGCTCAAGCGCGCCGAGGTCGAGGGCCGCGCGGACGATACCGAGGACGTCATCCAGCACCGCCTCGGCCTGTACCACCAGGAGACCGCGGCGGTCATTGAGAGCTACCAGGACCGCGGCATCGTGGCCCGCGTGGACGGCACCGGCCAGGTGGACGACGTGACCGAGCGTCTGCTGCAGGCGATCTACTCCGTGCGCGCCGCCACCGGCACCCTGCCGGTCGTGGACCAGGGCTCCGAGGAGGCCTGATCGGGTGTTCGCCCGTCGTTCCCTCGAGCTGAAGACCACCTCCGAGCTGCAGACCATGCAGCGCGCGGGGGCGGTCCTCTCGTCCGCCCTCGACGCCGCGATCGGTGCGGCCGCGCCCGGTGTGACGACCGCGGAGCTGGACCAGGTGTTCCGCGCCGTCCTGGACGAGCACGGCGCCACGTCCAACTTCCTGGGCTACTACGGGTTCCCGGCCACGATCTGCACCTCGGTGAACGAGGAGGTCGTCCACGGCATCCCCGGCGAGCGGGTCCTGCAGGCCGGTGACGTCCTCAAGATCGACGGGGGCGCGATCGTGGACGGCTGGCACGCGGACTCTGCACGCACCGTGGTCCTCGGCTCGTCCGCGGCCGGCACCGCGGATCCGGAGGACGAACGACTGTCCGAGATCACCCGAGCGGCGCTGTGGGTCGGCATCGCCGCCTTCGCCACGGCGAGGAACGTGGGCGAGGTCGGTGACGCGATCGATGACTTCGTCTCCGAGCAGCCGGGCGCTCCGCTGGGCATCCTGGAGGACTACGTCGGCCACGGCATCGGTTCGAAGATGCACATGCCGCCGGACGTCTTCAACTACCGGACCGGCCACCGGGGTCCCACGGTGCAGCCGGGCATGGCTCTGGCGATCGAGCCGATGCTCGTGCGCGGCGGCATCAAGACCGTCACCCTGGAGGACGACTGGACGGTCGTCACCACGGACGGCGGCCGCGCCAGTCAGTGGGAGCACAGCGTGTGTCGCCACCGGGGCGGGGTCTGGGTCCTAACCGCGCCGGACGGGGGCGCCGCCGAGCTCGCCCGGTTCGGGGTCGCCCCGGTCCCGCCGGGGGAGTGAGCCCGCCGGAGCCGGCACCGCGACGACGGACCGTCGCCTCGCGAGGCGACGGTCCGTCGTCGTGTTCCCGGGCCGTTCGATGTTCACGGTTGGAAGCGGCTGGGATGTGCGGTAGAGTGGGGCGCTGACTGTGCCTCTGCCTGTCCAGGGCGAGGCGCGTCGAAACCATTCCTGTCCCGTCTCGCGGGGGCCTCGTGTCCGCGCGGGGAGGGACCCAACGATTGTGGAGGACATGGCTAAGAAGGAAGGTGTCATCGAGGTCGAGGGCACGGTCACCGAGGCATTGCCGAACGCGATGTTCCGGGTCCGCCTGCAGAACGAGCACGTCGTGCTCGCGACGATCTCCGGCAAGATGCGTCAGCACTACATCCGCATCCTCCCCGAGGACCGGGTTGTGGTGGAGCTTAGCCCGTACGACCTCAACCGGGGTCGCATCGTGTACCGCTACAAGTAAACCGTCCGACAAGCGAGCGCAGGAGGAGGAACCGTGAAGGTTCAGCCGAGCGTGAAGCGGATTTGCGACAAGTGCCAGGTCGTGCGCCGTAAGGGCCGCGTGCTGGTGATCTGCTCGAACCCGCGCCACAAGCAGCGCCAGGGCTGAGTGCCCGCCCCGGTCCGGGGCGGCGCGGCCTGAGTGCACATCACCCATACTCACATCGGCCATCTGGGCCGAGACATCAGGACAGCGTCCACCGCCTGTCGGCGGATCGCGGACGCAACCTCCGGTCGCAGGGGCCGGAGACCGCCACGCGGCGAGGCCGCCGGCACGGATGGACACCGGAAGCTTCCCCGGTGCCGTGCATCGGGCCACGCGGGCCGCATGCCACGCGGGCGGGAGGTCACTGGTGCAGACCCCTGCTGCAGAAGGAACAGGAGGACGGCCACATGGCTCGTCTTGCAGGCGTTGACATCCCGCGCGAGAAGCGCGTGATCATCGCACTCACGTACATCTATGGTGTGGGCAAGACCCGCGCCGAGGAGACCCTGGCGGCAACGGGCGTCGACCCGAACATCCGCGTGAAGGACCTCTCGGACGAGCAGCTGGTGCAGCTGCGCGACCACATCGAGGGCACCTACAAGGTCGAGGGCGACCTCCGCCGCGAGGTCGCCGCCGACATCCGCCGCAAGGTCGAGATCGGCTCCTACGAGGGCCTGCGCCACCGCCGCGGCCTGCCCGTGCGCGGCCAGCGCACCAAGACCAACGCCCGCACCCGCAAGGGCCCGAAGAAGACGGTCGCCGGCAAGAAGAAGTGATCCCCGGCGCCACGGTCCCCGCCGCACAGGACGGACCGAGGCGCTGCAGGCAGATCCGCCCCAGCTTTCCCGTAGGAGATATCCATGCCCCCGAAGACTCGCGCAGCGGTCCGCAAGCCGCGTCGCAAGGCAAACAAGAACATCGCCGTGGGCCAGGCCCACATCAAGAGCACGTTCAACAACACCATCGTGTCCATCACCGACACCACCGGCGCCGTGATCGCCTGGGCCTCGTCCGGCGAGGTCGGCTTCAAGGGTTCCCGCAAGTCGACTCCGTACGCCGCGCAGATGGCCGCCGAGCAGGCCGCCAAGCGTGCCCAGGAGCATGGCATGCGCAAGGTCGACGTGTTCGTGAAGGGCCCGGGCTCCGGTCGCGAGACCGCGATCCGCTCCCTGCAGGCCGCCGGCCTCGAGGTGGGCTCCATCCAGGACGTCACCCCGATGGCGCACAACGGCGCCCGCCCGGCCAAGCGCCGTCGCGTCTGACACCTGCCCCAGTCCCCGCGGTCCTCGCCTGAGGGCCGCGGGGACAGGTCCACCGACCTGTCCCACCCGTAGAACTCGTTTCCACCCCCTGCGTGCGTCATATGGCGGACGCTCGCCGAAAGGAAATGTCCGTGCTCATTGCACAGCGCCCCACGCTGACCGAAGAGGTTGTCTCCGAGCGTCGCTCCCGGTTCGTCATCGAGCCCCTGGAGCCCGGCTTCGGCTACACCCTCGGCAACTCCCTGCGCCGCACTCTGCTGTCCTCCATCCCCGGTGCTGCCGTGACCAGCATCCGCGTGGACGGTGTGCTGCACGAGTTCAGCACCATCAACGGCGTCAAGGAGGATGTCACCGAGGTCATCCTCAACATCAAGAAGCTCTCGGTCTCCTCGGAGAACGACGAGCCGGTCGTCGCCTACCTGCGCAAGCAGGGCGCGGGCGTCGTCACCGCCGCCGACATCACCGCGCCGGCCGGCGTCGAGATCCACAACCCGGACCTGCACATCGCGACCCTGAATGCGAAGGGCAAGTTCGAGATGGAGCTGACCATCGAGCGCGGCCGCGGCTATGTGACCGCGGCCCAGAACAAGCTCGCGGACTCGGAGATCGGCCGCATGCCCGTCGACTCGATCTACTCCCCGGTCCTGAAGGTCACCTTCAAGGTGGAGGCCACCCGTGTGGAGCAGCGCACGGACTTCGACCGCCTCGTCCTGGACGTGGAGACCAAGGAGTCCATGCTTCCGCGTGACGCCGTGGCCTCCGCCGGCTCCACCCTGGTCGAGCTGTTCGGCCTGGCCCGCGAGCTCAACGTCGAGGCCGAGGGCATCGACCTGGGCGAGGCCCCGGCCGACGCTGCCGTGTCCGCGGACCTGGCGCAGCCCATCGAGGAGCTGGAGCTCACCGTGCGCTCCTACAACTGCCTCAAGCGCGAGGGCATCCACTCCGTGGGTGAGCTCGTGGCCCGCTCCGAGGCCGACCTGATGGACATCCGCAACTTCGGTGCGAAGTCCATCGACGAGGTCAAGGAGAAGCTCGACGAGCTCGGCCTGTCCCTCAAGGACTCGCCCGCCGGCTACGACCCGGAGGCCCACGCCGCGCAGATGGACGACGATCCGTTCTCCGAGTACTGAGCTCAACGCACCACACACACCTGTCCGCCGATCCCCTGAAGGATCGGGGATCACCTGAGGAGAAACACCATGCCTACCCCCACCAAGGGTCCGCGCCTGGGCGGCAGCCCGGCCCACGAGCGCATCATGCTGGCCAACATGTCGGCCCAGCTGTTCGAGCACAAGTCGATCACCACGACGCTCACCCGCGCCAAGCGCCTGCGTCCGTTCGCCGAGCGCCTGATCACCTTCGCGAAGAAGGGCGACCTGCCGGCCCGGCGCAAGGTCCAGGGCATCATCGCCGCGAAGAACCGCACGAACAAGTCGATCGTGCATGAGCTGTTCACTGTGATCGCCCCGGCCATGGCCGAGCGTAACGGCGGCTACACCCGCATCACCAAGATCGGCAACCGCAACGGCGACAACGCCCCGATGGCCGTGATCGAGCTGGTGATGGATCCGGTGTCCGCCAAGCAGGCGGTCGTGAAGGAGGCCGAGCAGGCCAAGGCCGCCCCGGCCGCCTCCGCGCCGGCCGAGCCCGAGGTCGAGGCCGTGGACCCGGCCGCCACCGATGAGGTGTCGGTCGAGAAGTCCGAGGCCGTGGCCGCCGAGACGAAGGGTGCCATCCCGGCGAACGAGGACGGCTCCGCGCCGGAGGGTGCCTCCATCAAGGGCAACTCCGACTCGATGAAGTACCACGTCCCCGGTTCGCGCTGGTACGACCAGACCACCGCCGAGGTCTGGTTCGCCTCCGTCGAGGACGCCAAGGCCGCGGGCTACGCCCCGGCCGGCGGTGAGGCCGCCCAGAAGGTCTCCGAGTGACCTGAGCGCCGGCGCAGCGGCGCCGGCACCTGCGCAAGGGGCCGTCCCCTCCGTGGAGGAGGGGGCGGCCCCTTCGTCGTGCCCGGCCCCGCCGTTCCGGTGCCGGCGCCACGCCTGCCAGGCCAGGTCCGGCAGGCTCGATAGACTGCCGGGGTGTTCGGCGACCCCTCTCTCGACAGCCTGGCGGCCTACGTGATTGACGTGGCACCGGGCCTGCTCCTCGTGGTCGCGGCCCTCGCCCTCGTGCCCGGCCGCATGGTGGCGGTCCGCGTGCTGATCGCGATCCTGGGCTTCGTCCTGCTGCGGGACGCGATGACCGGCCACGGCCTCTGGTGGTTCGGCACGGTGCCGGAGGGCTTCACCCTGTGGTTGCGCTTCACCGCCGACCCCATTCTGCTCATCAGCCTGTCCGTGCTGTCCCTGGCGGCGACGGGTGGCCTCGTCGCCGCGTTCCGCCAGCGCTCCCGCGGCATGCGGTGGACCGCGGACCGGGCGTGGCTGTCCATCCCGGTGGGGCTGCTCGGCGCCGCTCTGATCGTGGCGCCGTTCACTCTCCGCTACGGTTCGGTGCCGGCGCTCACCGAGGGGCTGGGCTTGCCGGAGGTCCCCCTCGACGCCCGTGGCGGTGCCGTGGCCGCCGGCGTCCTCATTCCGCTGCTGGTCTTCGCCCTCTGCGGCAACCTGCTGGAGGAGGTCCTGTTCCGAGGTCTGCTCCAGTCCGAGCTCGAGCACCACACCACCGTCCTGCGCGCCGCGCTGGCCTCCGCCGTCCTGTTCGCGGTCTGCCACGTCTTCCTGGCCTCCACGATCACGGACGTCGGCTGGCCGCTGCTCATCTTCGTCCTCTTCGAGGGACTGGTCTGCGCCGCGATCGCGATCCGCCACGGCATCCTCGGAGCGACTGTGGCCCACGGCGGCGCGATCTTTCTCCTCGCCTCGGGGCTGGTGTGATGACCGAGCTCTCCACCGCCGCCGAGGAGCCCCGCCTCGTCCGTGTCCGCCTGGACCTTGCCTACGACGGCACGGACTTCCGCGGCTGGGCTGCGCAGCCGGGGCTGACCACTGTGCAGGGCACCCTGGAGGACGGACTGGAGACGATCCTGCGTCGCCGGGTCCGCACCGTGGTGGCCGGCCGCACGGACGCCGGCGTCCACGCCGCCCACCAGGTCGTGCACCTGGACCTGACCGAGACCGAGTGGGCGGACCTCACGCGGGGCCGCGCGGGCCTGGAGCCGGGGGAGAGCCTCGTCCGGCGGCTGCACGGCGTGCTGCGCCGGGCCTCGGATGCGCTCGTTGTCCGCTCGGCCGTCCGGGCCCCCGAGGGCTTCGACGCCCGCTTCTCCGCGCTCTGGCGCGCCTACCGCTACCGGATCAGCGATCGCATCGAGACCCGGGACCCTCTGCGTCGTCGTGACACGTACTGGCACCGCGAGAGGCTCGACGAGGCGAGGATGCAGGCAGAGGCGGGGTCCGTCGTCGGACTTCACGACTTCCTGAGCTACTGCAGGCCCCGGCCCGAGGGGACCACCATCCGCGAGCTGCAGTCCTTCACGGTGGAGCGCGGTCCGGACGGGGTGATCCAGTGCCGTCTGCGCGCGGACGCATTCTGCCACCACATGGTGCGGGCGCTGGTGGCCGGCGCCGTGGCCGTGGGGGAGGGCCGGCAGGAGCCCGGCTGGATGGCGCAGCGCCTGCAGGCGCAGGTCCGGGACTCCCTGTCCCGCCTGGCGCCGCCGCATGCCCTGGTCCTGGACCACGTGGAGTACCCCGACGACGGTGCCCTCGCCTCCCGCGCCGAGGGCACCCGGGCGCGGCGCGCTCCCTCCGACGTGGCGGGCGCCGCGCGCGACGGTCGAGGCGGGGTCGGATGAGGGCCGCCACCGTCCTGCGGTGGCGTTCTGGGGCCGGAACCGATATGATGTGATGTCGTTGCGCATGTCCGCATCCGGATTCAGGCGCGCCGCGAGAGGCTCAGTTGCATGGCCGTGGTCTCGCCGGCGCCCATCGGATGTTCAGGGCCCGGTTGTACGCCAGTCCTCACCTGGCGCCCGGTGCGCGCGGAGAACTGACAGCCGTTCCCGGCCGGACTCACGCCCGGCCTGGTGCAGTTGTGACCGAACTACCGACCATGAAGGCAGACAACGTGCGTACGTACACTCCCAAGCCCGGTGACGCCGACCGTCAGTGGCACGTCATCGACGCCACCGACGTGGTGCTCGGCCGCCTGGCCTCGCAGACCGCGATCCTGCTGCGCGGCAAGCACAAGCCGACTTTCGCCCCCCACATGGACATGGGCGACCACGTCATCATCATCAACGCCGAGAAGGTTGCCCTGACCGGTGCCAAGCTCGAGAAGAAGCGCGCCTACCGCCACTCGGGCTACCCGGGCGGCCTCAAGTCCGTCTCCTACGAGGAGCTGCTGGAGAAGAACCCGGTGCGCGCCGTGGAGAAGGCCGTCAAGGGCATGCTCCCCAAGAACTCCCTGGCTGCCCAGCAGCTGTCCAAGCTGAAGGTGTACCGCGGTGCCGAGCACCCGCACGCCGCCCAGCAGCCCAAGACCTTCGAGATCGGCCAGGTCGCCCAGTAATCGGCGCCCGCCCTTCGAGACCTCTTCAAGGAGACCCCATGACCATCAATGAGAACGAGGGCGTGGAGCTGACCAGCTACACCTCCGAGTCCGCTCAGACCTCCGACGCCCCGGCCGCCTCCGAGCGCCCGGCCCTCACCGTCGCCGGCTCCGCCGTGGGCCGCCGCAAGGAGGCCGTGGCCCGCGTCCGCGTCGTCCCGGGCTCCGGCCAGTGGACCATCAACGGCCGCACCCTGGAGAACTACTTTCCGAACAAGCTGCACCAGCAGGAGGTCAACGACCCCTTCACGCTGCTGGAGCTCGAGGGCGCCTACGACGTGATCGCCCGCATCAACGGCGGCGGCCCGTCCGGCCAGGCCGGTGCGCTGCGCCTGGGCATCTCCCGCGCCCTGAACGAGATCGATCGCGAGCACAACCGCGCCGCCCTCAAGAAGGCCGGCTTCCTGACCCGTGACGCCCGCATCATCGAGCGCAAGAAGGCCGGCCTCAAGAAGGCCCGCAAGGCCCCGCAGTACTCGAAGCGCTGATCCCCGCCGCCGCGAGGCGCCGGTCCGGTTCTCCGCGACGGACCCGCGCACCTCGCCGCGACGATGCACCTGTGGCCGGTCACCCCGACAAGGGGTGGCCGGCCACGGCCGTCTCCGGACCGGTCGGCCCGTCGTCCCGCGCCGATGCGGAGGGCAGGTCCTCGAGGCGGTTGAGGCAGCGCAGGACGGTGGACTTGCCGGAGCCGGAGGGGCCGATCACGCAGACGACCTCCCCCTCTGCGATCCGGGGGTTGATGCCCCTGAAGTTGGACGCGTCGACCTGCTGGGCCTGGTACAGCAGCTCGGTGAAGCCGATCGCCAGGCCGAGGACCATGGCGACCGTAAACGCGATGCCCGTCACCAGCAGGGTGTTCTGCAGGCCCTTGAGCAGGGCGGTCATGATCTCACCCAACATCTCGAAGAACGAGGGCGGCTCGGGGGTGCCGTCGCCGGAGGCGTCGCCCAGATACTCCGCGACGATCTCCTCGTTGCCCTCCGGCACCGCCAGCTGGAGCTCGGAGGTGAAGTAGGGGTCGGAGAAGTTGTAGATCTGGCGACGTTCGTCCGTGATGCCCATCCCGGCGATGACACCGTCGACCTGGTTCGAGGACAGGGCCTGCAGGGCCGCATTGAAGCCGATGGACTCCGACTCGACCTCGAAGCCGCGGAACTCGAACGGGGCGAAGGTGGAGTCGGTGCCGACCGTGTAGGTCGTGCGCTCGCCCTCGCACGCGCCGGCGGCCGCCGGTCCGGCCACGGGATCGGGATACTCTCAGAACCCTGAAGGATGAAGCACATCCTGTTCGCCGGTGCGGGGGCCGTGGGCGGCGCCACAGGGTCCTCACACGTCAGCCCCGGAGGGAGTAAAATAGGGGCCGTCGCGGCACCGTCGCCGCGGCGGGGCGATCGCGTCCGGCAATGCGCACCAGCCGGTGCGGGGTGCGGACGGCGCGCCCCTGTCGACTGCAGCACCGAGGAGCCGCCCGTGGCCCAGAACAGCACGCCCACCCCGAAGCCGTCAGAGACGGGCGATGCCGAGACGGAGGACATCGTCGCCGGCGGCCACCAGCTGGAGTCCGAGGACGACCGCAAGGCCTTCTCCGTGACCAAGGACTATGCCGACGAGGTCGACGAGCTGTCCGAGCTCCAGCGCAAGCTCGACCCCAAGCACTCGCTGCCGCAGCTGGACAAGAACGCCTGGCGTGAGGGCTACCCCTACGAGCGCAAGCTGGACCGCAAGACCTACGAGAAGCGGAAGCGGGCCCTGCAGATCGAGCTGCTGAAAATGCAGCTCTGGGTCAAGGAGACCGGCCAGAAGGTCCTCATCATTTTCGAGGGGCGTGACGCTGCCGGCAAGGGCGGCGCCATCAAACGCTTCAACGAGCACCTGAACCCCCGCGGCGCCCGCACGGTCGCGCTGGAGAAGCCCACGGACGCCGAGGCCTCCCAGTGGTACTTCCAGCGCTACATCCAGCACCTGCCCTCGGGCGGAGAGATCGTCATGATGGACCGCTCCTGGTACAACCGAGCCGGCGTGGAGCGCGTCATGGGATACTGCACCGCCCAGCAGTACCTCGAGTTCATGCGTGAGGCCCCGGAGCTGGAGCGCATGCTGGTGAACTCCGGCATCCACATCATCAAGTTCTGGTTCTCGGTGTCCCGCAACGAGCAGCTGAACCGCTTCGCCACCCGCGAGACCGACCCGGTGCGCCGCTGGAAGCTGTCCCCGACCGACCTGGCCTCGCTGGACAAGTGGGACGACTACACCACGGCGAAGGAGGCGATGTTCTTCTACACGCACACCGCCGACGCCCCGTGGACCGTCGTGAAGTCGAACGACAAGAAGCGCGCCCGCCTCGAGGCCATCCGTCACGTGCTGCACACCCTGCCGTATCCGAACAAGGACACCTCGATTGTCCACACCCCGGACCCGCGCATCTGCGGTTCGGCCACCGCCCTCTCCGAGCTGGGCGAGGACACCGGCAGCGGCTCCTTCCCGCGTGTGCGCTGAGCCTGCCGCGCAGACGACGGCGCCCCCTCCCCGAATCCGGGGAGGGGGCGCCGTCGTCTGGTGCGGGCTCCGCTCAGAGGCTGTCCAGGTACTCCTGGTCCACGTGGGCGTCGTCCAGCAGGTTGTCCGCACCGAAGCCCTCGGAGACGTGGTACTCGCCGGACTCGAGGGACCGGCGCACGTCGTCGCGCAGGATCGGCAGCTTGGCGTAGAAGGCGTCGCCGCAGCAGCTCGTCTTCACCAGGTCGCGGTGGCCGATGATGCGCTTAGGCGGCAGGTCGTACTGCTGACAGATGAACGCGCACAGGTGGACCAGGCCCTGGTAGAGGCTCTGTGGCGGCGGGTTGACCATGTAGAGGCCCTCGCACTCGATGCCGAGCGCGTAGGCGTTGAAGCCGAGGGCGTGGATGCCGAGCATGAACGTCTCGCCGGTCTCCAGCGCGTTCTTAGAGCCGTGGCGGGCCTCGAGGATGTGGCCCCCGCGGGACATCGTGAAGTGCTGGCCGGAGTCGCCCCAGCCCTGGCCCACGTGTCCGTTCTGCACCCGGCGGGCCAGGTCGATCGCCGCCTCGCGCGAGCCGTCCGTGACGTTGGTGGTGGTGGTGTGGTGGATGACCAGGTACGAGGGGTGCTCGTTGATGGTCTGCAGGTGGGCCCGCGGCTGGGTGGCGCCCCAGTCGGCCGTGGAGATGATCGTCGGCTGCGGGAGCCGGGGGTGCTCCTCAGAGGTGGTCGTCCCATCACCTGACTCGTCGGCGCCGGTGGCGCCGGACTTGGTGGGATCGCCCCCGCCCTCTCCGTCGGTGCACGCGGCCAGGGTGCCGGCCAGGGCCAGCCCGGTGGTGCCGAGCACCGTCCTCCGCCGCCAGGGGCGCTCGGTGGTGCTCTCGCGGTCCTCCGCCATGTGATCGGTGCCTTCCGGAAGGGGAACGGGACGGGTCGCTTGGCCGTGCAGGAGGTGGCCCACGCCGCACGGGCGACCTGATTCAACCGACCATGCTACCGCCTCCCCGGGGACGATGCCCGGGCGTCGGGCAGGAGGGCAGGTGAGATGCGCGACGTCGTCCGCGTGGGGCCGAACACCGCACCGGGGTCCGCCGCCGGGGTTCCGGGCCCGGCGGCGGGGGAGACGTAGACTGCTTCCATCATGAGTAGATTGTTCGGAACCGACGGTGTCCGTGGCCTGGCCAACGAGACCCTTACCGTGGAACTGTCCATGCGCCTGGCCCAGGCGGCGGCCCCCGTGCTCGGCGGCGATGCCTTCGAGGACGGTCGGCGCCCCACCGCCGTGGTGGCCCGTGACCCCCGGATCAGTGGAGAGTTCATCAACGCCGCCGTGGTGGCCGGCCTGGCCTCCTCCGGTGTGGACGTCTGGGACGCTGGCGTGCTCCCTACCCCCGCCGCCGCCTACCTCGTGGCGGACCTGGGCGCGGACTTCGGCGTCATGATCTCTGCGTCCCACAACCCGGCCCCGGACAACGGCATCAAGTTCCTGGCCCGTGGCGGCGAGAAGCTCTCGGACGAGGAGGAGGACGCCATCCAGCAGCGCCTGGAGCACGAGGAGCCCCTCCGGCCCGTGGGTGCCGAGGTCGGACGCGTGCGCCGCTTCTCGGATGCGGAGGACCGCTACGTCCTCCACCTGCTCAAGTCTCTGCCGAACCGCCTGGACGGCCTCAAGGTCGTCCTCGACTGCGCCCATGGCGCGGCCTCCGGCTGCTCGCCCGAGGCGTTCAAGGACGCCGGCGCCGACGTGGTCGTCATCGGCGCGGAGCCGGACGGCGTGAACATCAACGACGGCTGCGGCTCGACGCACCTGGAGTCCCTCCAGGCCGCCGTGAAGGAGCACGGCGCCGACCTGGGCATCGCCCACGACGGCGACGCGGACCGCTGCCTCGCCGTGGATGAGAACGGCGAGGTCGTGGACGGCGACCAGATCATGGGCATCATGGCGCTGGCCCTGAAGGACCGCGGCGAGCTCAAGGACGACACCCTCGTGGTGACGGTCATGTCCAACCTGGGGCTGAAGCTCGCCATGCGCGAGGCCGGGGTGCGGGTGGTGGAGACCCGCGTCGGGGACCGGTACGTCCTGGCCGGCATGAAGCACGGCAGGTACTCCCTCGGCGGCGAGCAGTCCGGCCACGTGATCTTCGCCGACCATGCGACCACCGGCGACGGCGTCCTCACCGGCCTCCACATCGCGGCCCGCGTGGCGGGGACGGGCAGGCGCCTGTCCGAGCTCGCGACCGTGATGGAACACATGCCCCAGGTGCTGATCAACGTGAGCGGGGTGGACAAGACCCGCACCGCCGAGGACCCGGAGGTCCAGGCCGCGGTCTCCACCGCCATGGCGCGCCTGGGCTCCGAGGGCCGTGTCCTGCTGCGTCCCTCCGGCACCGAGCCGGTGGTCCGCGTGATGGTGGAGGCGCCGGACCAGGAGACCGCCCGCCGTGAGGCGGAAGAGCTGGCCGAGGTCGTCAAGCGCGAGCTCGCCCTGCACGACTGACGTGGCTCCCGAACAGGCCGGCGGCGACGAGGTCCCGGTGGTCCCGGACGGGCCGCCGCACCGTTGGGCTCTGCTCGTCGTGCTGACCCTCGTGGTCGCCGCCATGCTCGTGGCCGCCTTCGCCGTGACGAAGCTGCCGCAGTGCAAGGACGAGGCCCGCTTCTCCTGGGCTCCGTGCCTGGACCGCGGGGGCGAGTCCCGGGGGCAGACGCCCGCGGACGGCTGAGCGTCGGGCACCGCCGTGGCGTACGGCGATGCCCCATGGAAGGGCCCGGATGACACGAGTCGTCCGGGCCCTTCCGCGTCTCCGGTGCCCGGAGACGTGCGGAGGCCCGGTCGATCCGTGCGGATCGACCGGGCCTCGTGGTCTCTGTGGGGAAGGGGTGCGTCAGAGACGCGGCTCGTCGTTGACGGAACCGCCGCGCTGGGTGGCCAGCAGGTCGCGGATCTCGGTGAGCAGGGCCTGGTCGGCGGTGAGCTCCTCGGCCTCCGGGTCGATGCCCAGGCGGCGGTTGCGGTGCTCGATCATCTTGTTCATCGGCATGACGATGACGAAGTAGATGGCGGCGGCGATGAGGAGGAAGTTGACGATGGCGGTGAGCAGCACGCCGAACTTGACGAGCACGCCGTTGAGGTCGAGAACGAGGAAGTTGTCGAAGTTCGGCACCTTGAACAGCGCGGCGATGAGCGGCATGAGCACCGCCTCGACGAGCGCGTTCACGACGGCGCCGAAGGCACCGCCCATGACGACGGCCACGGCAAGGTCGATGACGTTGCCTTTCATGATGAAGTCCTTGAAACCCTGAAGCATGAGATGAATCCTAAGCCGCCGTCCAGGGTCCGGGGACTGCGAGTCACGTGTCTCTGGACACATTCAACCCCTGGGCGCCGTGAGGTTTGTCACACCCGCCCCTGGCCCGTGCGTCGAACCCGGTCCACCGGGGACGGGGGACCGGCCGTGTGGGACGGGGCGACCGGGCATGCGGCGGGCCCCGGGGCCGGTCCTGACCGGTCCTCACCCTGGATAGTCCGGGGCGGCAGGCAGCCTGAAGGCGGTCTCCACCACTCCACCCGCCATGCGCACCTCGGCGGCCGCCTCCGGCCCGAGCCAGCGCAGGTGCCAGGGCTCGGCCGAGAACCCGGTGACGGGCTCCGCACCGGCCGGGTAGCGCACCACGAAGCCGTGCTCGTGGGCGTGCTCGGCCACCCAGCGTCCGGCCCCGGTCTGTCCGAAACAGGCCGCGAGGTCGCAATCGGGCGCGGCCGCGTCCCCCACGTCCACGGCCAGGCCCGTCTGGTGCTCGGAGTGGCCCGGCCGGGCGGAGACGCGGTCCGCGGCCTCGGTGCTCCCGTGGTGGTCCACCCAGCCGGCGTAGACCTCCCGTTGGCGCTGGTGGGAGCGATAGCCGCTGAGGACGGTGAGGTCGTGGCCGGCCGCCGCGGCGTCCGCCCGCAGGGCCGCGAGCGCCTGCGCGGCCTCGGCCCGCAGCCGCACTCCGCCGACCTCCTCGAGGGAGGCCGGCGCGTAGTCCACCGGGTTCAGGGGCCGGGCTTTGTTCACGACGACGGTCGGTGACGCGGCGCTGTCCAGGTCGCGTCCCGTCGTGGTCGCGTCCGGTGTGGGCTCGGCCGACGGGGCGGAGGCGGTGGACTCCGCCGCGGGGGCGGAGGCTGTCGTCGAGGAAGCCGGGGCCGCGGTGGCGGGGCCGGAGGAGGAGCCGAAGGCCGAACCCGGGGACCCTGTCGCCGGGGTGCCGCCCGGGGCGGAACACCCGGTGAGGAGCACGGCCAGGGCGAGCGACGTCGTCGTGAGCAGGCACCGCCGCACGGCTCAGACCTTCCGCAGGAGCACGCGCGAGACCTCGTGCTGGCTGTTCTTGGTCAGCACCAGGCGTGCGCGGCCGCGGGTCGGCAGCACGTTCTGCTGCAGGTTCGGACCGTTGATGGTGTCCCAGAGGCTCTCGGCGATCTCCATCGCCTCGGCCTCGGAGATCTGCGCGTAGCGGTGGAAATAGCTGCGCGGGTCCGTGAAGGCGCCCGTGCGCAGGTCCCGGAACCGGGAGAGGTACCAGTCGCGGATCCAGTCCGAGCGCGCGTCCACGTAGACGGAGAAGTCGAAGAAGTCGGACACGGACAGGCCCGTGGTGCCGTCGGCGTGCACCCGCGGCGGCGCCAGCACGTTCAGCCCCTCCACGATCAGCACGTCCGGCCGATGCACGGCCTCCACCCGGTCCGGGACGATGTCGTAGGAGAAGTGGGAGTACACCGGGGCGGTGACCTCCTCGGCGCCGGACTTCACCTCGGACATGAACCGCAGCAGCGCGCGGCGGTCGTAGGACTCCGGGAAGCCCTTGCGTGTCATCAGGCCCCGCTCCTTCAGCACCGCGTTCGGGTACAGGAAGCCGTCCGTGGTGATCAGCTGCACGCGCGGGGTGTTCGGCCAGCGGCGCAGCATCTCCTGCAGCACGCGCGCGGTGGTGGACTTGCCGACGGCCACCGAGCCGGCCACGCCGATCACGAACGGGGTGCGGCGGGTGCGCTCGCCGAGGAACTCGTCCGTGGCGCGGCGCAGCGAGGCGGCGGCCTCCACGTTGATGCTCAGCAGGCGGGAGAGTGGGAGATACACCTCGGCGACCTCGGTGAGCGAGAGCGCGTCGCCGAGGCCGCGCAGGCGCTCCACGTCGTCCTGGTCGAATGGCTGCGCCATCTCCGAGGCCAGCCGCGCCCATGTCTGGCGCTCGAGCTCCACGAAGGGTGAGCCGTGGTGCTCGTGGGGGCGCGGCGCGCGCGGGGCCGGATGGTCGGCGGTGCTCTCGGTGTCCACCCGTCCATCCTGCCACGAGGGGCGGGGCCGGTCAGGGGAGCGGCCCTCGCCGGGGAGCGGCTGCGCCTGGTCCGCGCGGACATCCTCGCGCCGGAGGCCTACCGGGACGCCGCCCCGGTGCCGGCCGCGCGCGGCGTGGAGGAGGGCGTGGAGGAGGTGGTGGCGGACCTGTGGCGCTGGCAGGAGGCGAACCCGGGCGGCTACCGCCCGATGTGACGGTGCGCACCGTGGGACGCGGCGCGCCAGGCGAGGGGTGGACGGCGACGCTGTCACGGTAGAGTTCCACGCATGTGTGGAATCGTCGGATACATCGGCAGCCCCTCGCAGGAGCGTGAGCACTCGGCTCTCGACGTCCTGATGGAGGGCCTGCGTCGTCTGGAATACCGCGGCTACGACTCGGCCGGCGTGGCCCTGGTGGCCGACGGCGAGCTGTACCACCGCAAGAAGGCCGGCAAGCTGGCCAACCTCGCGGCCGAGCTCGAGGAGCGTCCGGTGCCGGAGGCGCTGGTCGGGATCGGGCACACCCGCTGGGCCACCCACGGTGGCCCCAGCGACGAGAACGCCCACCCGCAACTCGCGGACGGGGGACGCCTCGCCATGATCCACAACGGCATCATCGAGAACTTCGCGGAGCTCAAGGAGGAGATGGTCGCCGCCGGCGTCGAGTTCCTCTCCGAGACGGACACCGAGGTCGCCGCCGCCGTCCTCGGTCACATCTACCGCCACGAGGGCGAACAGGACCTCACGAAGTCCATGCAGCTGGCCTCCCGCCGCTTCGAGGGCGCCTTCACCCTGCTGGCCGTGCACACCGACTCCCCGGACCGCGTGGTGGCCTCCCGCCGCAACTCCCCGCTCGTGGTGGGCCTCGGCGAGGGAGAGAACTTCCTGGGCTCGGACGTCTCCGGCTTCATCGACTTCACCAAGCGGGCCATCGAGCTGGATCAGGACCAGGTCGTGACCATCACCGCGGACGGCGTGGAGATCACCGACTTCCAGGGCGAGCCGGCCCAGGGCAAGGAGTTCACCGTCGACTGGGACGCCTCGGCGGCCGAGAAGGGCGGCTTCGAGACCTTCATGGAGAAGGAGATCCACGATCAGCCGCAGGCCGTCGCGGACACCCTCCTGGGCCGCACCGACGCCGCCGGCCGCATGGTGCTGGACGAGCTGCGCATCGACGAGGAGGAGCTCAAGGCCGTCAACAAGATCATCGTCCTGGCCTGTGGCACCTCCGCCTACGCCGGCATGGTGGCGAAGTACGCGATCGAGCACTGGTGCCGCATCCCGGTGGAGGTCGAGCTCTCGCACGAGTTCCGCTACCGGGACCCGATCATCGACGACACGACCCTCGTGGTGTCCATCTCCCAGTCCGGCGAGACCATGGACACCCTCATGGCGGTCCGCTACGCCAAGGAGCAGGGCGCCCGCACGGTGTCCATCTGCAACACCAACGGCTCCACCATCCCGCGCGAGTCGGACGCCGTGCTCTACACGCACGCCGGCCCGGAGATCGCCGTGGCCTCCACCAAGGCCTTCCTGGCGCAGATCACCGCCGCCTACGTGCTGGGCCTGTACCTGGCGCAGCTGAACAAGAACCTGTTCAGCGGCCAGATCAAGGACATCCTGGCCGACCTCTCCGCCATCCCGGCCAAGATCGAGGACATCCTCGAGCGCAAGGAGCAGGTGAAGCAGCTCGCCCGCGCCATGAAGGACGACACCTCGGTGCTGTTCCTCGGCCGCAACGTCGGCTACCCGGTGGCCATGGAGGGCGCGCTCAAGCTCAAGGAGCTGGCCTACATCCACGCCGAGGGCTTCGCGGCCGGCGAGCTCAAGCACGGCCCGATCGCCCTGATCGACGATGGCCAGCCGGTGTTCGTGGTGATGCCGTCCCCGATGGACCGCCACTCGCTGCACGCCAAGGTCGTCTCCAACATCCAGGAGGTCCGCGCCCGCGGCGCCCGCACCATGGTGGTGGCCGAGCGCGGCGACCAGGCCGTCCAGGCCTACGCCGAGGACGTGTTCGAGGTCCCGGAGACCCAGCCGATGCTCATGCCGCTGCTGACCACGGTGCCGCTGCAGATCTTCGCGCTGGAGCTCGCCTCCGCCAAGGGCTACGACGTGGACCAGCCGCGCAACCTCGCCAAGTCCGTCACCGTCGAGTGACTCCGAGGTCATGACGACGACGGCGCCCGCCCCCTTCCCGGGGACGGGCGCCGTCCTCGTCCTCTCACCCCCGCCTCATCCCTGAGGGCCAGGCTGGGGGTGCGCGGGGCACTCCGGCCCCGCAACGGAATCGGGGGCGGCGCGGTGCCGTCCGGAACACGCGTGGCGGCCGGGGGTCGCCGCCCGGAAGGGGACCGACATGACCTGGCTCGTCACCGGCGGTGCCGGCTACATCGGCGCGCACGTGGTCCGCGCGTTCATCGCGGAGGGCATCGACGTGGCGGTGGTGGACGACCTGTCCACCGGACACCGCGGATTCGTCCCCGATGCCGTCCCCTTCCTGGAGGCGGACGTCAACGACGTCTCGGCGCTCGCCGGGTTCATGACCGACCATGCCGTCGCCGGCGTCGTCCACGTGGCCGGTTTCAAGTACGCGGGCGTCTCGGTGTCCGAGCCGCTGCGCACGTACCGCACGAACGTGGCGGGCACCGCCGCGGTGCTGGAGGCCATGGAGGCCGCCGGCGTGGAGGCGATCGTCTTCTCCTCCTCGGCCGCGGTCTACGGCACCCCGGGCACGGACACGGTCACCGAGGACACCCCCGCGGCCCCGGAGTCGCCGTACGGCGAGTCCAAGCTGATCGGCGAGTGGCTGCTGGCGGACCAGGGCCGCGCCCGGGGGATCCGCCACACGTCCCTGCGGTACTTCAACGTCGTCGGGTCCGGCGCGCCGGAGCTGGCGGACACCAGCTCGCACAACCTCTTCCCGCTGGTCTTCTCCGCCCTGGCCACAGGGCGCGCGCCGCGCATCAACGGGGACGACTACCCGACCCCGGACGGCACCTGCGTGCGGGACTACGTCCACGTGGCCGACCTGGCCGTCGCCCACGCGGTGGCGGCACGTCGGATCGCCGCGGGGGACCGGCTCCGTCCCGTCTACAACCTCGGCTCCGGAGACGGCACGTCCGTGCGCCAGATCGTCGAGGCGATCCTGGCCGAGGTCGGAGCGGACACGGTCCCCGAGGTGCACCCGCGGCGCCCGGGCGACCCGGCGCGGATCGTCGCGGACGACTCCGCGGCCGCCGCGGACCTGGACTGGGCGATGCGCCACAGCCTGGGGGAGATGGTGGCCTCGGCCTGGCGGGCGCACCGGGCGCGGAGCGAGGCCTGATCCGGGGGCGGCCCACGGGCTAGAGTGTGAGCACACCCCTTCGGGTGACCCGTGTCACACTCGTGAAAGGACGCCTCGATGCGCCCCACCCGCCGCCAGTTCACCCAGGGCATGGCAGTCGGCCTCGTCGGCCTCGTGCTCCCCGCTTCGGCCGCCCCGTCCGCGCTCGCCGGTTCGAAGGGTCCGGACCCGCGGTCCGGACGCGGCCTGGACGAGCGGGCGATCCAGGATGCCCTGGACGCCGTGGTGCAGTGGCCGGCCGTCGGCGCGGTCTGCTCCGTGGTGGGCCCGGCGGGCCGCTTTGACACGGCCTCCGGCACCCGTGGCCTCGACTCGAACGCGCCCGCGAAGGCCCAGTCGGTGGCCCGCATCGCCTCGGTCACCAAGGGCATGGTCGCCACCGTGGCCATGCAGGAGGTGGAGCGCGGCACCCTGTCCCTGGACACCACCGTCGGCGAGGTCCTGCCGGGGCTGTGGCCCGAGTATGAGGACCGGGTGACGCTGTCGATGCTCATGAACCACACCTCCGGCATGCCGGACGCCATCTGGACGGTCATGCGCGGCCAGTCGCTCTTCGAGCTCGACCTCGACGAGCTCGCCGCCGTCGTCTCCCGCCGCTACGGCCAGCGCGAGCTGGTCGAGCTGGCGAAGCAGGACTCCTGGTGGTTCGAGCCGGGCACGGACCACGGCTATTCCAACACCGGCTACGTGGTGCTGGAGATGATGGTCGAGGCCGTCACCGGGCGTCGCATGCCCGAGCTCATCCGGGACCGCGTCTTCCGTCCGGCGGGCATGCACCGCACCCGCCTCGAGGACGGCACCCTGGTCCGCGGAGCCGAGATGCAGGACGCCGCCGTCCGCCCCCACGAGGCCAAGGCGCTGGAGACCATCGACCAGTCGATCTTCGCCTCTGCCGCCGCGGTGAACACCACCGCCGCGGACGTCACGCGCTTCTACCAGGCCCTGATGCGCGGGCAGCTCGTCTCCCAGCAGACCGTGGACCTGATGGTCACCCCGGTCGGTCCGGCGGCCCGCGCCGGCTACGGCTACGGACTGTTCCTGGTGGCCGACCCCTCCCCGGAGCACGCCGGAGAGTTCCTCGTCGGCCACGACGGCGCGGGCTTCGGCTCGGTCTCGCTGGCCCTGTGCTCCCGGGACGGCGAGCGCGCCTTCGCCTTCACCTACATCGGCCGCCCGTACTGGCAGGCCGGCTGGGACCAGGTGTTCGCCCGGGAGGTCGAGCTGATGCGCACCGCGTTCGTGGTGAACGCCGCCGACGCCCCGGCCTCCCGCGACCGCCTGGTCTGCGGCAGCAGCGTGGCCTCCCGCCGTGCGGTGGCGGACATGGCCGCCCGCGGCGCCCGCCTCGTCTGAGCTGGCCGCAGCACGACGGCGGCTCCCCACCCTCCCGGGCGGGGCGCCGACGTCGTGGGCCGGGGCCGCAGGCGCGCCGACCGCCAGTGGCGACCGGCCGTCGTCGCTGCCGGGGGCGAGGGGAGGGGCCTCGCTCAGGCCGGGGAGCCGTGCTCCACCTTCTGGCCCAGGCCGACCACCGGGACGCCGGCGGCGGCCCAGGCCTCCCGGTCCAGGACGTTGCGGCCGTCGATCAGGCGCGGGGTGGCCATGCACTCGGCCACGCGGGCCGGGTCCAACTCCCGGAACTCGCGCCACTCGGTGAGCAGGATCGCCAGGTCCGCGTCTCGCAGGGCCTCCTCCACGGAGCCCACGTAGTCCAGGCGCGGGAAGCGGGCGGCGGCGTTGGCGTTGGCCTCCGGGTCGTAGACGGAGGTGTCCGCGCCGAGCGTGTAGAGGCGGTTGGCCACGTCCAGGGCGGGGGAGTCGCGGACGTCGTCCGAGTCGGGCTTGAAGGCGACGCCGAGGATGGCGATGCGGGCGCCCTGCAGGGCCTGGACCGGGGCGGCACGCCGGTTCCCGGCGTCCGCGGCGAGCACGTCCACGGCCAGGTCCACCACGCGCTCGCGGCGGCGCAGGTTGATGGCGTCCATCTCGGACAGGAAGCGCATCGTGCTGGTCAGGCCGAGCTCGGCCACACGCGCCTGCAGCGCACGGATGTCCTTCGGCAGGCAGCCGCCGCCGAAGCCCACGCCGGCGTTGAGGAAGCGGCGGCCGATGCGGGCGTCGTGGCCGATGGCGTCGGCGAGGGTGCGGATGTCTCCGCCCACGGCCTCGGTGACCTCGGAGAAGGCGTTGATGAAGCTGATCTTGGTGGCCAGGAACGCGTTCGCAGCCACCTTCACCAGCTCGGCGGTGGGAAAGTCCGTGGCGATCCACGGGGTGCCGGCCGCCAGCGGCGTCGCGTAGACCTCGCGCAGCACCTGCTCGGCGTGCTCGGAGGCCACGCCCACCACGAGCCGGTCCGGGGTCAGGGTGTCCTTCACGGCGAAGCCCTCGCGGAGGAACTCCGGGTTCCAGGCCAGCTCCACGGCACCCGGCAGGCTGTTGGCCTCGCGCAACTCGGCCAGCAGGCCGGCCAGCCGGTCGGCGGTGCCCACGGGGACGGTGGACTTGCCCACGATCAGGGCGTCCTTCGTGATCGACTCGGCCAGTGACGTGAGGGCGGCATCCACGTAGCGCATGTCCGCGGCCTGTTCGCCGCTGCGCTGCGGGGTGCCGACGCCGATGAAGTGGACGTCCGCCCAGCCGCCGACCTCCGCGTAGTCCGTGGTGAACCGCAGGCGTCCGGACTGCACGTGCTTGACGAGCAGCTCCGGCAGGCCGGGCTCGTGGAAGGGGACCTCGCCCCGGGCCAGCCGCTCGATCTTGGCGGGGTCGACGTCCACGCCGACCACCTCGAACCCGAGCTCCGCCATGCACGCGGCGTGCGTGGCTCCCAGGTAGCCGGTGCCGATCACGGAGATGCGCACGATGCCTCCGCCTTCCTCTGCCTGCTCCGGCAGGTCCACTGATCCTGAAGTTCTCTGCGTCCGGGGGTCCCCGGCCTGTGGCACACACGCTAGGAACGCCGGATGAGAGGACGGTGATGAGAGGTGGCGCACCGGGCAACGGCGCCTGAACTCTCGGAGACGGGAGCGCGACGCACCACGCCGCCGTGTACGTCGCACCACGTCGGCGTGCAGAGGGAACGAGCGGTCTCGGGCACTACGATGAGTGGCGTCCGGACGCACCGCGCCCGGTCCCGGCCGCGACCGGAGCCTTCGCCGCGGCCGAGCCCCCGTCCCCTCGCCACCACGGAGTCCCATGCGCACCCTCGAGCCCGGCCGTCCCTATCCCCTCGGCGCCACCCCGGACGAGGACGGCACCAACTTCGCGCTCGCCGTCGGCCGTGAGGCCGAGCGTGTCGAGCTGTGCCTGGTGCACGAGGACGGCTCCGAGGAGCGGCTCGAGCTGAGCCACCGGCACGACACCACCTGGCACGCCTATGTGCCCGGCGTCGGCCACGGCCAGCGCTACGGCTACCGCGTGCACGGCCCCTGGGCGCCGGAGCAGGGGTACTGGTTCAACCCGCACAAGCTGCTCGTGGACCCCTACGCGCGTGCCCTGGACGGCGAGCATCGCTGGGGTCAGGAGCAGTTCGCGTACGTGTTCGGGGACGAGGGCGCCATGGACGTCACGGACGGGCTCGGCGCCGTCATGCTCGGCGTGGTGGTAGCGGATGACTTCGACTGGGGCGAGGACGCGCCCCCGGAGGTCGAGCTCTCGGACACCGTGGTGTACGAGACCCACGTCAAGGGCATGACGGCCCTGCACCCGGACCTGCCGGAGGAGCTGCGCGGCACGTACGCCGGCATGGCGCACCCGAGCGTGGTGGAGCACTTCCGGCGCCTGGGCGTGACGGCCGTGGAGCTCATGCCGGTGCACCAGTTCGTGAACGACTCCACGCTCCAGGAGAAGGGGCTGGACAACTACTGGGGCTACAACACGCTCGGCTACTTCGCCCCGCACCGTGCCTACGCGGCCACGGACGAGCTCGGCGGCCAGGTCCGGGAGTTCAAGCAGATGGTCAAGGACCTGCACTCCGCGGGCCTGGAGGTCATCCTGGACGTGGTGTACAACCACACCGCCGAGGGCAACCACATGGGCCCCACCCTGTCCTTCCGCGGCATCGACAACCCGGGCTACTACCACCTCGTGGAGGGCGACGAGCGGCACTACATGGACTACACGGGCACCGGCAACTCGGTGGACCTGTCCTCCCCGAAGGCCCTGCAGCTGGTGATGGACTCGCTGCGGTACTGGGTCACCGAGATGCATGTGGACGGCTTCCGGTTTGACCTGGCCACCACGCTCACGCGCGTGGAGGGCGAGCAGGGCCCGGACATGCTCTCCGGGTTCTTCGACGTGGTCCGCCAGGACCCGGTGCTGCGCACCGTCAAGCTGATCGCCGAGCCGTGGGATGTGGGCTGGGGCGGCTACCAGGTGGGGAACTTCCCGGGCATCTGGTCCGAGTGGAACGGCATGTACCGGGACACCGTGCGGGACTTCTGGCGCGGCGAGCCCGGCACGCTGTCCGAGTTCGCCACCCGACTGACCGGCTCGGCCGACCTCTACGAGGGCGACGGCCGCACGCCGGGCGCCTCGGTCAACTTCGTCACCGCCCACGACGGCTTCACGCTGCGGGACCTGGTGTCCTACAACGAGAAGCACAACGAGGCCAACGGCGAGGGCAACAACGACGGCGACTCCCACAACCGCTCGTGGAACTGCGGCGTGGAGGGGGAGACGGACGACGCGGAGGTCAATGCCCTGCGCGCTCGCCAGCAGCGCAATTTCCTGGCCACGCTCTTCGTGTCCCAGGGCGTGCCGATGCTCTCGCACGGCGACGAGCTGGGCCGCACGCAGCGGGGCAACAACAACGTGTACTGCCAGGACTCGGAGCTGTCCTGGATCGACTGGTCGGCCGCGGACCAGGACCTCGTGGACTTCACGGCCGCACTGATCCGCCTGCGCCGGGACCACACCGTGTTCCGCCGCCACCGCCACTTCGACGGCCGGCCGGCCGCCCGCGACGTCCAGGCCCCGCTGCCGGACATCGTGTGGCTGCAGCCGGACGCGGAGGCGAAGACGGAGGACGACTGGCAGGAGGACGCCCGCTCGATCGCGTTCTACCTCAACGGCCGCGCCGTCCCCGAGGCCGAGCAGGAGCCGGGCATCGCGGAGAAGGACTTCTACATCCTGATGAACGCCTGGTGGGAGTCGGTGCCGTACACGTTGCCGGGGCCGTTCTTCCCGGGGGAGTGGGAGGTCGTGGTGGACACCTCCGGCACCCTGGACCCCGAGGGCCTGCGGGGCGGTTCCGCGTCCGGTCCGCGCGTGGAGGCCGGCCAGGTCCTGGACCTCCCCGCCCGGTCGACCGTGGTCCTGCGCCAGGTCTGAGCCGTGGGCGTGCTGGACCTGGACGGGGTGCGCCGGCACGCCGCGGCCGCCGGGAGTCGGTCCCGGCGCGCCGCCCGCGCCTCGCGCCCCGTGCCCTCGGGCGCCGGGCCACGCCCCTCGGGTGCCGGCTCCCATCCCGTCGGTCCCTCCCGACGACGGCCGCGCGCCTGCGGTGCTCGCCGTCGCCGTCTGGTAGGACGGGCCGTGGCCGCCACGGTCGCCGTGCTCACCGTGGCGGTGGCCACGGTCCTGGTCTGGGGCTTCCGTCTCACCACGAATCCGCAGCCGGACGAGCCGGACCACGTGGACGCGTTGCTGGTGCTCTACACGGACCCGGCCGTCTACGACGCCGCACTGGACCTCGCCGGCCGCGGTGTCACGGACCGCCTGTTCGTCTCCGGGTACCTGCGCCCGGACGGCTTCGAGAAGCTCTGCGGCGCACCCGCCGCGGCGGACCCGCGCCTGCAGGGTGTGACGGTCGAGTGCTTCTCCCCGGACCCGGTGACCACCCAGGGCGAGGTCGTCTTCGCGGCCGGGCGCATGGAAGAGCTCGGCCTGCACAGCCTGGGTGTACTCACCCACGGCCGGCACCTGGAGCGTGCCCGCATTCTGGCCGAGCGCTGTCTCTCCGGTCCGGAGGACTCCGTGGCCATGTACCGGTACCACCAGCACGAGGGCCTGCGGGCGAGGGCCCAGCAGACCCTTTACGGCACGCTCGCCTTCCTCAAGGTGGCCGTCACCCCGGGGTGCAGCCAACACGCGGAGTGGCTGCAGTGGCCGGTGGACCGGCTCAAGAATGCCGCTGCCCCGGGGTCCGTGGCGGACCCGGCTTCCGCGTCCCTGCCTGCAGGTCGGACGGCTGATCCGGCAGACTGGTGGCCCCGGGAGGTCGTCCCGGGCGGCACGGGACGGAAGGACTGACGGATGATCGTGGGCATCGGCGTGGACGTGGTGGACGTCGCGCGCTTCGAGCAGCAGCTTCGGCGCACCCCGCGGCTGCGGGAGCGGCTGTTCACCCCGGCCGAGCGTGACCTTCCCCTGACCTCCCTCGCCGCACGCTTCGCGGCGAAGGAGGCGATCGCCAAGGCCCTCGGCGCCCCGGCGGGCATGCAGTGGCAGCACTGCGAGGTCCCGCGCCCGGACCACGGGGACGGCCGTCCTCAGGTGCACCTGACCGGCACGGTCCAGGAGTGCGCGGACCGCCTCGGGGTGACCCACTGGCACCTGACCCTGAGCCATGACGGCCCGGTGGCCGTCGCCTACTGCATCGCGGAGGCCCGCCCATGACCGCCCTCGAGTCCTTCGCCGTCACCGGCTCCGCCGTGCGCGCGGCCGAGCGCCCGCTGCTGGAGGCCGGCCGGGGTGACGAGCTGATGCGCTGCGCCGCCTGGGCGCTGGCCCAGCACGTGGTGGAGGTGCTGCGCGAGCGGACCGGTCGGGTGGCCGGCACGCGGGTGGCCGCGCTGGTCGGCTCCGGGAACAACGGCGGGGACGCCCTCTGGGCACTGGCATTCCTGCGCCGCCGGGCAGTGGCCTGCACGGCGGTCCCCACCTCTCGGGACGAGCAGGGTGCACCGCGGCTGCACGCCGCCGGGGCCGCGGCCCTGCGCGCGGCCGGCGGCCGCCTCGCCGACGCGGTGCCGGCGGAGGCGGACGTGGTGATCGACGGGATCCTCGGCACGGGAGCCGCCGGGGAGGTCGTGCTGCCCGCCGCCGCCCGGTCCCTGCCGGCCGGCGCCGCCGTGGTGGCCTGCGACGTGCCCACGGGCGTGGACGCGGACACCGGTCAGGTGGCCGGCGAGGTCCTCGCGGCGGACTCCACCGTCACCTTCGGCGCCCTGAAGAACGGCCTGCTGCTCGGGGACGGTGCTGCCGCGAGCGGGACCGTGCACGTGGTGGACATCGGCCTGGGCCCGCACCTGCCCACCGCGCCCGCCGACCGCCTGCCGCTCATGGACGCCGCGCGTGCCGCCGAGCTGCTCCCCGCCCCGGCACCCGACGCACACAAGTACCGCCGCGGCCTGGTCTGCGTGGCCGCCGGCTCGCCCCGCTACCCGGGGGCGGCCCTGCTGTCCGTGGGTGGTGCCCTCGCCGCCGGCGCCGGCATGGTGCACCTGGCCGCCCCGGACTCCGTCCGCGCCGCCGGGCTCACCGCCTGGCCCGAGGCCGTCGGCGGCACCGAGCTCTCCGCCGCGGAGCGCACCCACGCCTGGGTCGTCGGTCCCGGCCTGGACACGGACGCGGCCGCCCGGCGCCGACTCGACGCCGTCCTCGACGCCGCCGTGCAGCGCCGTGGCGGCGCCGTGGTGCTGGACGCCTCGGCGCTCGAGCTGGTCGCCGAAGCGGACCTGGACCGCCTGCGCGCAGCCGGCGTCCAGGCCGTGCTCACCCCGCATGCGGGGGAGTGGGCGCACCTGACCCAGCGGCTCGGGACGGCCCCCGGTGGTCCCCATGGCGAGGACTTGCGGTCCTTCGCCGCGGCCACCGGCGCGGTGGTCCTGCTCAAGGGGCCGCAGACCCTTGTGGCGGCACCGTCCGGCACGCTCTGGTGCGTGCGCGACGGCGGCCCGGAGCTGGCCGTCGCCGGCACCGGGGACGTGCTCTCCGGGATCCTGGGGGCTGGGCTCGCCGCGGCGGTCGCCCGCGCGGAGCGGCACGGACGGACCGCCGTGGACGGCTCCGACGCCGCGCCCGTGGACGGCGATCGGGCCGCAGCCCTGGCCGCCGCGGGCGCGTGGCTGCATGCCGCCGGCGCCGCCCGCCTCGCCACGCGCACCCTGGTCCGTGCTTCAAACCTGCATGAGGGCGTCGCGGACGTGCTCGGCGACCTGTGGCGCGGCGGCCCGGACCGCTGACCGGCGTCCGTCCTCCCGGCAACCTCACCGCCCGACCTGCTTCACTGTGCCCATGACCCACCGGAAGGCCCCGATGAGCGAGAACGACCCCGTCGACCACCGTGCCGCTGCGACCGGCCTGCACACCGCCGCGCACGCCGTGCCCGACAGTGCCCGGCCGGCCGAGCGTGCGGCCCTGGTGGACCTGGACGCGATCGCCCACAACGTACGGACTCTGCGTGAGCGGCTCACCGGCCCGGACGGGACCCGCGCCCTGCTCACCGCCGTGGTGAAGGCCGACGCCTACGGCCACGGTGCCGTGCCGGTGGCCCGTGCGGCGCTCGCCGCCGGCGCGGACCGCCTCGGCGTGGCCCACGTGTCCGAGGCGCTGGGACTGCGCGCCGCCGGCGTGGAGGGGGAGATCCTCGCCTGGCTGCACACCGTGCACACCGACTTCGCCGCCGCCGTGTCCGCGGACGTCACCCTCGGCGTCTCCGGCTGGGACCTCGAGGCCGTGGCAGTGGCCGCCCGCGCCGTTGGACGCACCGCGCGGGTGCATCTGAAGCTGGACACCGGACTGGGCCGCAACGGCGCCACCACGGAGCAGTGGCCGGGCCTCACCGAGCGCGCCGCCGCACTGCAGGCCGAGGGGGTCCTGTCCGTGGAGGGCATGTTCTCCCACCTGGCCGTCGCGGACGAGCCGGAGCGCGCCGCCGAGACCGACGCGCAGCTGGCCGCCTTCCACACCGGCTTCGACCGGCTCCGCGCCGCCGGCCTCGGCGAGGACCGGCAGGTCGTCCGGCACCTGGCGAACACCCCGGCGGCCCTCACCCGGGAGGACGTCCACCTGGACATGGCCCGCATCGGCCTCGGCATCTACGGACTGTCCCCGTTCGCGGACGTCCCCGCTGCCGAGCTCGGACTGCGCCCGGCGATGTCCGTGCGCACCAGCCTGGCCAACGTCAAACAGGTCCCGGCGGACCAGGGCGTCTCCTACGGCTACCTCTACCGGACCGCCGGGCCCACCCGGCTCGGCCTGGTCCCGCTCGGTTATGCGGACGGCGTTCCCCGCGTGGCGATGCATGCCCCGGTGCAGGCGGGCCAGCGCCGCACCGAGGCGGTCGGACGCGTGGCGATGGACCAGATGGTCCTGGACCTGGGGCCGGACGCCGCCGAGCAGGCCGGCACCCCGGTCGAGCTGTTCGGACCGGCCTCCGGCATCCCCGCCGACGCCTGGGCCGACGCGGCCGGCACCATCAACTACGAGCTCGTCACCCGCCTGGGCGCCCGGCTGCCGCGCCTCCACGTGCACGGCACGCCCGCCCTGTCTGAGCCCCTGCCGCCCGTCACGGAGGACCGCCCATGAGCACCGACCGCACCGCACCCGGCTCTCAGGGCCAGGGCCGGGACGCCCCGGCGGCTGCCGACCGACCGGCACCCGCACACCCCTCGGCAGACGTGGACGCGACGCTGCCCGGCGCGCCGCAGCCCGTGCAGACGGTCGAGCTGTCCCTGCCCGGCGCCGACGCGACCCGGGCCGTCGCCGCCGCGCTCGCCGGTCTGCTGCGGGCCGGGGACCTGCTCGTCCTCACCGGGGACCTGGGCGCGGGCAAGACCACCTTCACCCAGGGGCTGGGCCGCGGCCTCGGGGTCCGTGCGGGGATCATCTCGCCGACGTTCGTGCTCTCCCGCATCCACCCCTCCGAGCACGGTGGCCCGGACCTCGTCCACGTGGACGCCTACCGGCTGCGCTCGGCCGCGGAGCTGACTGACCTGGACCTGGAGGAGTCCGTGCCGCGCTCGGTCACCGTGGTCGAGTGGGGCCGCGGCCTCGCCGAGCACCTCGCCGGGTTCCCCCAGGACCCGGAGGCCTCCTGGCTGGACCTGCACCTCGTCCGCGCCACGGGTACGGACGCCGCCCACGACGACGGACCCCTCGCCCCGGAGGGCATCGTCACCGACTTCTCGGACGAGGACGGCGACGGGGACGACGAGACCCGCACCATGGTGCTGCGCGCCTACGGGCCACGCTGGGCGGAGGCGGACCTCGCCGCCCTGACCCCGTGAGGACACAGGCATAGACTGGCGGTCATGCCGACGCTGCTCGCTCTGGACACCTCCGCCGCCGCCTCGGTCGCCCTCGTGGCCGACGGTGAGACCCGCGCCCACTGGACCGCCGCGGACACGACCTCCCACGCCGAGGCCCTCACCCCGGCCGTGCAGCAGGTGCTCGCTGAGGCCGGCATGGACGGCGAGGACCTGGACGGCATCGCGGTCGGCGTGGGTCCCGGCCCCTTCACCGGCCTGCGTGCCGGCCTGGCCACCGCCGAGGCCCTCGGCTTCGGGTGGGACGTGCCCGTCTACGGCGTCTGCAGCCTCGACGCGCTGGCACACCGCGCCGCGGTCCACGCGTTCTCGGTGGGCCTGGAGGAGTACGTGGTGGCCATCGACGCCCGCCGCCGGGAGGTCTACTGGTCCCATCACGTGCAGGTCGGTGGCCAGGCCACGACCCTGCACGGACCCTTCGTCACCGGCGCCGCCGAGGTCACGGACCTGCCGGTCTACGGCGCGGGCGCCGGCCTCTACCCGGAGCAGGTGCGGGCCGTCCCCGGCTGGGAGGGCGCCGTCCCGGAGGCCGCCGCACTCGGCGAGGTCGCCGAGCTGGCCCTGCGCCGCGGCCGCGGCCTGCGCCCGCTGACGCCGCTCTACCTGCGCGAGTCCGACGCCAAGGTCCCCGGACCCCGCAAGCGGGCCACCGCGTGAGGGGGGAGCAGACGCGCCCCGGTGAGCCGGACGACGGAGGCGAGGCGGCCGTCGTCGTGCCCGCTGGCTTCCTGATTCGGCCGATGACGGTCTGGGACGTGCCCGAGGTGCTGCAGCACGAGCAGACCCTGTTCCCCCTGGACGCGTGGCCCCCGGAGTTCTACGAGGCTGAGCTCGCGCAGTCCGGCCCGCTCGGCGCCGTGGACCTGGCCGGCCGGCCGACCACCCGCGACTACCGCGTGGTCGTCCGGGACGAGACCGCGGACGTCGAGGCCGGCGAGTACCCGGGGGAGATCGTGGGCTACGGCGGCATCATGGTCGCCGGGGACGTGGCCGATGTGCTGACGATCGGCACCGTTGCCGAGGTGCAGGGCCGCGGCCTGGGCGCCGCGCAGCTGGCCTGGATGGTCGCCGAGGCCGCCCACCGGGGCGCCGAGGCCCTCCTGCTCGAGGTCCGCGCCTCCAACGAGCCGGCCCGCCGCCTCTACACCCGGCACGGCTTCGCCCACATCCACACGCGGCGGCGGTACTACCCGGGCGGCGAGGACGCGCTCATCATGCGCCGTACGCTCCGTGCCCACACCCGTGACTCGCCTGAGGCGGGGACCGGGACGGACGTAGGATGACAACCATGCCCACCATCTCCAGTGCCCCGCTCGTGCTCGGCATCGAGACCTCCTGCGACGAGACCGGCGTGGGCATCGTGCGCGGCACACGGCTGCTGGCGCACGAGGTCGCCTCCTCCGTGGAGGAGCACGTGCGCTTCGGCGGCGTGATCCCGGAGATCGCCGCCCGCGCCCATCTGCAGGCCCTCATCCCCACGATCCGCCGTGCGCTGGACGCCGCGGACGTGACCCTGGACGAGCTCGACGCGATCGCCGTGACCGCCGGGCCGGGACTGGCCGGCGCCCTCATGGTCGGAGTCTCCGGGGCCAAGGCGCTTGCGGCCGCCACCGGGAAGCCCCTCTACGGTCTCAACCACCTCGTGGCGCACGTGGGCGTCGGCATGCTGGACGGCGTGCGTCCGGAGGGGTGGGGTGAGGAGCTGCCGGAGGATCTCGGCGCACTGCTGGTCTCCGGCGGGCACACCGAGATCCTCAAGGTGGACGCGATCAGCACGGACGTCACCCTGCTGGGCTCGACCATCGACGACGCGGCCGGCGAGGCGTACGACAAGGTCGCCCGGCTCATTGGGGCGGGCTACCCCGGGGGTCCCGTGATCGACCGGCTCGCCGCCCAGGGCGATCCGAGGGCCTTCCGCTTCCCGCGCGGGCTCACCGCCGGCAAGTTCGTCGGCAGCGCCGAGGAGCCCGGGAAGCACCGCCACGACTGGTCCTTCTCCGGCCTGAAGACCGCCGTCTCCCGCGCCGTCGAGCAGTTCGAGGCCCGCGGCCTCGAGGTCCCCGCCGCGGACATCGCCGCCTCGTTCCAGGAGGCCGTCGCCGACGTCATCACCTCCAAGGCCGTGCGCGCCTGCCGGGAACACGGCATCAGGCACCTGCTGCTCGGCGGCGGCGTGGCCGCGAACTCGCGCCTGCGCGCCCTGCTGGCCGACCGCTGCCGCTCCGCCGGCATCGAGCTCACCGTGCCCCCGGTGAACCTCTGCACGGACAATGGCGCCATGGTCGCCGCGCTCGGCGCGCGCCTCGTCATGGACCGCGTGGCACCCTCCCCGGCGGACCTCGGCGCGGACCCGGGTTTGCCCGTCACCGCCGTGAGCCTCTGAGCGCCGCGGAGGACGCCGCCGGCGCACAGCACGAGGGCCCGACCGGCAAGGTCGGGCCCTCGTGGTGCCTGCACCCACGAAGGGGGCGCCACAGGTCGGTCAGTCGGTGCGGCCCGCCGCGGCGCGCAGCGACGTCCGGGTGCGGCCGGCGGCATCCCGGACCACCGCGCGCAGCGGGGCGAACTGGTCATGGGCGTCCTGGCCCTCGGCCGGCGGGACGGAGGCTGTCTCCTGCTCCACGCGACGCTGCCGGGCGGCCGCGTTCTCCTCCATCATCGTGCGCACGTGCGCCAGCTCCTGCTCGCAGCCCAGCTCGCGGGCCACGGGGGCGAGGCGGTCCAACTCGTCGGACAGGTGCTCGGCCACGGGGACCTCGGTGCCGTCCGGGGTGACGATGACCTTGGCGTCCAGGCCGTAGCGGGCGGCACGCCACTTGTTCTCCTGCGAGTACCACGGCGGCAGCACCGGCACGGTGCCGCCCTTCTCCAGGATGGCGGAGAGGTCATGGACCAGGCACTGGGTCAGTGCGGTGACGGCGCCGATCTCCTCCAGGGTCGCCATGCCGTCGCACACGCGCATCTCCACGGTGCCCAGGCGCGGCACCGCGCGCACGTCCCAGCGGCACTCCGTGGGGTCCGCGACCATGCCGGAGGAGACCATGTCCTCCACGCACGCCACGAAGTCGTCGTACTCCTCGAACTGGAACGGCAGGCCGGCGGTCGGCAGCTGCTGGAACATCAGCGTGCGCTGGGACTGGTAGCCGGTGTCCAGGCCCGCCCAGAAGGGGGAGGAGGCGGACAGCGCCAGGAAGTGCGGGAAGCGGTTCACCAGGCCGTTGACCACGGGCATCGCTTTGGAGACGTCGTCCAGGCCCACGTGGACGTGCACGCCGAAGATCAGCATCTGCCGGCCCCAGTACTGGGTCAGCTCGACCATGCGGCCGTAGCGCTCCTTGTCCGTCACCTTCTGCATGTAGGGTTCCGCGAACGGGTGCGAGCCCTGGCAGTACAGGTGCAGGCCGCGCTGCTCGGCGGCGTCCAGGACGTCTCCGGCGATCGAACCGAGCTCGCCGACGGCCGAGCCCACCGAGCGGTGCACGCCGGTGACGAGCTCCACGGTGTTCTCCAGCAGCTCGGTGGTGACGTGGGGGTTGTCCTCCGCGTCCTCGAGCCCGGCGGCCTGCGCCATGGCCTCGATCACCTCGGGCGCCTCGGCACGCAGGTCGCCGGTGGCGGCGTCCACGAGCGCCAGCTCCCACTCGATGCCGAGGGTCGACTGCTCAGAGCGTGCGAAGTCCAGAGTCATGCGCACATCCTACGGTCGGTCCGGCGTCGTATCCGTCTGTGACCTGGGCGAGGACTCTGCCGCCTCGTTCGGCGGACTGGTGCAGGAGGGCCGGTGACCGTGGACGGCAACGCGGTCCGTAGAGTGGCGGGCATGAGCGCCTCCGCACCCCGCCCCAGCGCCGCCGCGTCTGCTCAGGACCCCACGGTGCTCGCGCCCGTGCTGACCACGGAAGGGCGCGCCCTGCTGGACTCTCTGGCCCCGGAGGACGCCACGGACCCGCTGGCCGCGACCTCCCGGCTGCGCGCGGCCGGCCACTCCGCCGAGACGGTCGCCGCCGTGCTGACCCAGCTGACCCTGCGCGCGAAGGCCGCCGCGAGGCTCGGCCCGCACGCGTCCGACATGCTGCTCACCCGCGACGGGCTCGAGCAGGCCACCCGCCTGCCCGTGGCCGAACACCATGCCGCCCGCCTCACCGCCGCCGGCGTCCGCGCCGTGGCGGACCTGGGCTGCGGCATCGGGGCGGACTCCCTCGCCTTCGCCCGGGCCGGGCTGCGCGTCACCGCCGTCGAACGGGACGCCACGGTGGCCGCCGCGGCCGCCGCCAACCTCGCCGCCCACCCGGAGGTCCAGGTCGTCCACGGCGACGCCCTCGCCTGGGCCGCCGCGCATGCCGGGCAGGCGGACGCCCTCTGGTTGGACCCCGCCCGCCGCCAGGTGACCGGCGGCGCCTGCGCCGCCCGCGTGTTCGACCCGGAGGCCTTCTCACCGTCCCTGACGGACGTGTTCGCGCTCGCCGACGCTGGCCACAGCCTCGCCGTGAAGCTCGGCCCGGCCCTGCCGCACGAGGCGGTCCCGGCCGGCGCCGAGGCCCAGTGGGTCTCCGCCGACGGAGAGGTCACCGAGGTCTGCCTCTACACCGGGCGCCTGGCCCGCCCCGGCGTCCGCCGCGCCGCCCTGGTGCTGCGCACCCGCGGAGACCGCGCCGGCACCGTTGCCGAGATCGTCAGCGCCGCGGACCGTGACGGCTCGCCCGAGCTCCCCGAGGTGGGGGAGGCCGGCCTCGAGGCCTTGCCCGGCGCCGTGCTCTACGAGCCCGACGGCGCCGTCATCCGTGCCGGCCTCGTCTCGGACCTGGGCGCCCGCTGGAACGACGACGGCTCCCGCACTCGGATGCTCGACGCCCACCTCGCGTACCTGGTCTCCGACGCGGAGGTGGAGACCGACCTCGCCGACGGCTACCGCATCGAGGCCGTCCACCCGCTGAACACCAAGCACCTCAGACAGTGGGCTCGGCAGACGCAGGTGCGGCGCCTGGACGTGAAGAAGCGCGGCGTCTCCGTCACCCCCGAGCAGCTGCGCGCGCAGCTGCTCGGGGGCGGGGGAGCGGCCAAGGCGAGGAAGCGGCGCCAGGGGACGGGGCCGTCGTCGGGAGGCGAAGCGGGACGCCACGCGACACTCGTGCTGGCCCGCGTGGGGGAGGTCAAGGTGGCCCTCGACGTCGTCCCGCTCTGACGGATCCGCCAGCAGAGACGGCAGCATCCCAGGTCAGGACGCTGCAGTGAGACTGGTGACACACGCTTTGGTTGATTAGATAACAGTCATGTACGCTAATCGGGCGAGGTAAGGCATGCCTGACTTCGAAGGCCTCGCACCCACACACTCTTCGATCGCCGGTTCGTGAAACCGGCCCATACTGCAAGGGGAACGCTCCATGGCCTTCTTCCGTCAGCGCACCGCCGGTGCCCTCGCCCTCTCCGCCGCCGCCCTGCTCACCCTCTCGGCCTGCGCCGGCGGCGACCCCGCCGGCTCCTCCGAGAGCAGCGGCTCCGCCTCGCCGAGCGGGCAGTCCTCTGAGTCGCAGGGCGAGCAGGGCACCCCCGCCGCCACCGTCACGGACATGGCCGGGGACGAGGTCACCCTGCCGGAGAACCCCGAGAGCATCATCGCCACGGACAACCGCTCTTTCCGCACCCTCGACGCCTGGGGCGTCGAGCTCGCCGCGGCCCCGCGCGCCCTCATGAACGGCGAGGAGGTCTCCTACGAGACGAACGACGACGTCTACGACCTCGGCTCCCACCGCGAGCCGGACATGGAGGGCTTCGTCACCACCGAGCCGGACCTGATCATCAACGGCCAGCGCTTTTCGAGCATGAAGGAGGAGATCAAGGGGCTGGCACCCGAGGCCGCCCTCGTGGACTCGAACCTGGACACCGAGGCCGAGGGCTTCCGGATCGACGAGGCACTCAAGCAGCACACCACCCTGCTCGGCGACGTCTTCGGCCACCAGGACGACGCGAAGAAGCTCATCGAGGACTTCGACGCCTCCATCGAGCGCGCCAAGGGCGCCTACAACGACGAGGACACCGTCATGGGCTTGATCGCCTCCGGCGGCAACCTCGCCTACGCGGCCCCGAGCACCGGCCGCGCCATCGGCCCGGTGTTCGACGTGCTCGGCCTGACCCCGTCCCTGGAGGAGGACGGCTCCACCAACCACATGGGCGACGACATTTCGGTCGAGGCGATCGCCCAGTCCAACCCGGACTGGATCATCGTGATGGACCGCGACGCCGCGACCGACGTCTCCGAGGAGGCCGACTACTCCACTGCCGAGGAGCTCATCAAGGAGTCCCCGGCCCTGCAGAACGTCACCGCGGTGAAGGAGGACCAGATCATCTACCTGCCGAACAACTTCTACATCACCGAGGACATCCAGAACTACACCACCCTCATGAACGACATCGCAGACGCCTTCGAGAGCAACGCATGACATCAGCGCACACGATCGCGGCGGCGCCGGGTCCGAGCACGGACCCGGCGCTTCGCCGTGACCCCATGGCCCGCGCCGCGGAAGGCGACGACCGCTTCTGCTGGGTGCCGCCCGTGCCCGCCCGGCGGCCCAGGAGTCGCTGGCAGCGGACCTGGCCGCTGCTGGTCGGCGGGCTCATCACCCTTGCGGTGATCGTGACGTCCCTGTTCGTGGGCGTCTACGACGTGGTCAGCGCCCCCGGAGGCTGGGACATGTTCCAGACCACCCGCGTCCCGCGCACGATCTCCCTCGTGCTCGCCGGGTCTGCGATGGCCATGGCGGGCCTGGTCATGCAGCTCATGACGCAGAACAGGTTCGTGGAGCCCACCACGACGGGCACCACCGAATGGGCCGGTCTCGGCCTGCTCATCACGATGATCCTGTTCCCGGGTGCCCCGCTGATGGTCCGGATGATCGGCGCCATCCTCTTCGCGCTCATCGGCACGCTCGTGTTCTTCCTCTTCCTGCGGCGGGTGACGCTGAAGTCCTCGCTGATCGTGCCCATCGTGGGCATCATGCTCGGCGCCGTGGTCGGTGCCGCCTCCACCTTCCTGGCCCTGGAGACGGACATGCTCCAGCAGGTCGGGCAGTGGTTCAACGGCTCCTTCACCTCCGTGGTCGGCAGTCGGTACCTGCCCATGTGGAGCATCCTGCTGGTCCTGGTGGCCGTGTTCGTGATCGCCGACCGCTTCACCGTGGCCGGCCTGGGCAAGGACATCGCCACCAACATCGGCCTCAACTACACCGCCGTCGTGTTCACCGGCGTGGTCATGGTCGCCCTGGTGACCGGCGTGACCACCGTCGTGATCGGCTCCCTGCCGTTCCTGGGCCTGGTGGTGCCGAACCTGGTCTCCCTGTTCCGCGGCGACGACCTGCGCTCGAATCTGCCGTGGGTGTGCATGGTCGGCATCTGGATCGTCGGCGCGTGCGACATCATTGCCCGCATCGTCATCGCCCCCTTCGAGATGCCCGTCTCCCTGGTGCTGGGCGTCGTGGGCGCCGTCGTGTTCGTGATCCTGCTCGTGAGGAGGCGCCGCGGTGCCTGACCTGCTCAAGACCTCGACCGCCGGACCGGACTCCGCGGACGCCCCCGCCACCTCGGCCGAAAGGCCCCGCCAGTCCGGCCCCTTCACCGACCCCCGCCACCGCACGCGCTACATCGTGCTGGTGGCGGTCCTCGTGATCGTCTCGATCGGCTCGACCCTCGGCATCCTGATGTGGGGCAACAAGGCCGCCCCGGGCACCCGGGCCTTCGACCTGATCCTGGAGATGCGCGCCTCCTCGCTGATCGTGATCGCCGTGGTCGCGTTCTGCCAGGCCTTCGCCACCGTCTCCTTTCAGACCGCCACGGGAAACCGCATCATCACGCCCTCGATCATGGGCTTCGAGGCGCTCTACACGGTCATCCAGACCGCCACCGTCTTCTTCTTCGGCGCCGCCGGGCTCACGTTCTTCGCCGGGGGGGCGCAGTTCTTCATCCAGGCCGGCGCGATGGTCCTGTTCGCCACGCTGCTCTACACGTGGCTGCTCTCCGGGCGGCTCGGCTCGATCCACATCATGCTGCTCGTGGGCGTGGTGATCGGCGGCGGCCTCGGCTCCCTGTCCTCGTTCATGCAGCGCATCATGGACCCCAACGAGTTCGATCTGCTCACCGCCCGCCTGTTCGGCAACATCGGCAACGCGGACACGGACAACCTGGGATACGTCATCCCCATCGTCGCCGTGACCGGCCTGGTGATCTGGTTGCGCGCCCGCCGCATGAACCTGGTGGCGCTCGGCGCGGACGTGGCCAACAATCTCGGCCTGAGCCATCGGCGGGAGGTCATGATCTCCCTGTTCCTGGTGGCCGTGCTGATGTCCATGACCACGTCCCTGATCGGCCCGATGACCTTCCTCGGGTTCCTCGTGGCAACCCTGGCCTACGCGGCCACGGACACCTACGACCACCGGCTGGTGCTGCCGGTCGCGTTCCTCATTGGCTACGCGATCCTGTCCACCGCCTACTTCGTGCTGCGGCACGTCTTCTACGCCCAGGGCGCGGTGACCGTGATCATCGAGCTCGTGGGCGGCATCGTCTTCCTGTTCGTCATCATGCGGAAGGGCCGCCTGTGATCACCCTCGAGAACGTCTCCAAGACCTACGGCGCCGAGACCACCATCGGCCCGGTCTCCGTCGAGATCCCCGCCGGCGGTATCACCGCCCTGGTCGGCCCCAACGGCGCCGGCAAGTCCACGGTGCTGACCATGATGGGCCGCCTGCAGGACGTGGACTCCGGCTCGATCTCGGTGGATGGCAAGGACATCACCCGGACACCGTCCCGGGAGCTCGCCAAGACGCTGGCGATCCTGCGTCAGGAGAACCACTTCATCACCCGTCTGACCGTCCGCCAGCTGGTGGGCTTCGGCCGGTACCCGTACTCGAAGGGCCGCATCACGGTGGAGGACGAGAAGTACATCTCCGAGGCCATCGACTTCCTCAACCTCACCGCGTTCGAGAACCGTTATCTGGACCAGCTCTCCGGTGGCCAGCGCCAGCGCGCCTACGTGGCCATGGTGCTTGCGCAGGACACGGACTACGTGTTGCTGGACGAGCCCCTGAACAACCTGGACATGCAGCACTCCGTGCAGATGATGAAGCAGCTGCGCCGCACCGCCGACGTTCTCGGCCGCACCGTGGTGATCGTCATGCACGACATCAACTTCGCCGCCGCCTACGCAGACCAGATCGTCGCCATGAACGACGGCAGCGTGTCCACGGTCGGCACTCCCGCCGAGATCATGCGCCCAGACGTGCTCCAGGGCATCTTCCACACCCCCTTCGACGTCGTGGACGGCCCCTCGGGCCCGCTCGCCGTCTACTACTGAGCCCTGCTTCACGACGGCGGTCCCTCGCCTTCCCCGTCCCCCTCGCCGCGGCGAGGGGACAGGCGGAGGCCGGGGGCCGTCGTCGTGCTCCACGGCGGGCGCGCCGGCGGGCGCGAGGGCACGTGTGCGGGCGGGCGTGTGCACGCCCACAGCGGACAGCTGGCACTCGCCTTGACCGAGTGCCAGACCTGTTCCTAGAGTCATGGTGTTGGCACTCGGACACCCCGGGTGCCAGGAATCGAAGAAGACCTCTGCCATCCGGCACCCGCGACGACGGTTGGGCAGTGACGAGTCGAATGAAGAAGGAGTGTGCAGCATGTCTGTCTCCATCAAGCCCCTCGAGGATCGCATCGTAGTCCGCCCGCTCGAGGCCGAGCAGACCACCGCGTCCGGCCTCGTGATCCCGGACACCGCCAAGGAGAAGCCGCAGGAGGGTCAGGTCGTGGCCGTGGGCCCGGGCCGGGTCGCCGAGAACGGCAACCGCGTCCCGGTCGACGTCGCCGAGGGTGACGTGGTGCTGTACTCCAAGTACGGCGGCACCGAGGTCAAGGTCGGCGGCGAGGAGTACCTGGTGCTCTCCGCCCGCGACGTGCTGGCCGTCGTCACCAAGTGACCTGACGCCGCCCGGGGCCCGGGCCCTCGCCCCTGCGCGACGGCCCGGGCCCCGGGCGGTGACCGCATTCCCACCCCGACTCCACAGACCTGACACCGAAAGGAGCGTTCGTCATGGCCAAGCAGCTGGCTTTCAACGACGACGCACGCCGCGCCCTCCAGGCCGGCATCGACAAGCTCGCGGACACCGTCAAGGTGACCCTCGGCCCCAAGGGCCGCAATGTCGTGCTGGACAAGGCCTGGGGCGCGCCCACCATCACCAACGACGGCGTCACCATCGCCCGTGAGGTGGAGCTGGACGACCCCTACGAGAACATGGGTGCCCAGCTCGCCAAGGAGGTCGCCACCAAGACCAACGACATCGCCGGCGACGGCACCACCACCGCCACCGTGCTGGCCCAGGCGCTCGTGAACGAGGGCATGCGCCAGGTGGCCGCCGGTGCCGCCCCGAACGAGGTCAAGAAGGGC
This sequence comes from Micrococcus luteus, assembly GCA_047414615.1. Classification (GTDB taxonomy): domain Bacteria; phylum Actinomycetota; class Actinomycetes; order Actinomycetales; family Micrococcaceae; genus Micrococcus; species Micrococcus luteus_B. Next base: position 1,464,292 of record CP179711.1, on the reverse strand, counting down.
ATTGAGGTGGCCGTGGCCGCCGTCGAGCGCCGCCTGCTTGAGAACGCCCGCCCGGTCGAGGGCAAGGAGGTGGCCCACGTGGCCGCCATCTCCGCCCAGAACGACGAGGTCGGCGAGCTGCTGGCCCGCGCATTCGACACGGTCGGCACCGACGGTGTCATCACCATCGAGGAGTCCTCCACGACCTCCACCGAGCTGGACGTCACCGAGGGCATGCAGTTCGACAAGGGCTTCCTGTCCCCGTACATGGTGACCGACGCCGAGCGCCAGGAGGCCGTCCTCGAGGACGCCTACGTGCTCATCAACTCCGGCAAGATCTCCAACGTGCAGGAGCTGCTGCCCCTGCTCGAGAAGGTCCTGCAGTCCAACAAGCCGCTGTTCGTGATCGCCGAGGACGTCGAGGGCGAGGCCCTCTCGACCCTCGTGGTCAACAAGATCCGCGGCACCCTGAACGTCGTGGCCGTGAAGGCCCCGGGCTTCGGAGACCGCCGCAAGGCCATGATGCAGGACATTGCGATCCTCACCGGTGCCCAGGTGGTCTCCCCGGACCTCGGCATGAAGCTGGAGCAGGCAGACCTGGACGTGCTCGGCACCGCCCGCCGCGTCACCGTCACCAAGGACTCCACCACCATCGTGGACGGCGGCGGTGCCGCTGACGAGGTGGAGGCCCGCGTGGCCCAGATCAAGGCCGAGGCCGCCGCCACCGACTCCGAGTGGGACAAGGAGAAGCTCCAGGAGCGTCTCGCCAAGCTTGCCGGCGGCATCGGCGTGATCCGCGTGGGCGCCGCCACCGAGGTGGAGCTCAAGGAGCGCAAGCACCGCATCGAGGACGCCGTGTCCTCCACCCGTGCGGCCCTGGAGGAGGGCATCGTCGCCGGCGGCGGCACTGCGCTCATCAACGCCCTCGCCGTCCTGGACGAGGACGAGGACGTCAAGGGCCTGGCCGGCGACGCGCTCGTGGGCGTGGACATCGTCCGCAAGGCCCTCAAGCAGCCGTTGCGCTGGATCGCCCAGAACGCCGGCGACGACGGCTACGTCGTGGTCTCCAAGGTTGCGGAGATGGAGCCGAACCAGGGCTTCAACGCCAAGACCGGCGTCTACGGGGACCTGATCGCCGACGGCGTGATCGACCCGGTGAAGGTGACCCGTTCGGCCCTGGCCAACGCCGCCTCCATCGCCGCCCTGGTGCTCACCACCGAGACCCTCGTGGCGGACAAGCCGGAGGACGACGAGGACGACAACCAGCACTGAGCCGGCTTGCGCCGGCCCGTCCGGCGCGGTCCACGACGACGGCCCCGCCGCCTGCCCTGCGCAGGCGGCGGGGCCGCCCTCGTGAACGCCCGTGCCAGATGAATTTTCGTGAACGAGTCGGCCACACGGCGCCGCTCACCTGGGAGAACACCTCGCCGAACGGCACGCTCTGCAAGGGCATGTACACGCTGACCTACACCATGGCGGGGTTCTCCGCGGGCGTGACCCCGTACGCGGACCTGCGAGCGGTGTCGAACGAGCCGGTCCCAGCCTCGGTGTGCAGCGCGCTGGGCCGCACCGGCTGATCCTGCGGCGCAGGGCCGCCGGCGGCAAGAGAACGCATCGACGCCCCCGCCGCAGACTGCGGCGGGGGCGTCGTCCTGTCCCTGTGCGGTCAGCGTCGGGGAGGCGTCATGCGGTGCGGGCCTCGACGATCTCCTCGTCGTCCTCGAGGATGTTCGCCCGCTCGCCGTCATAGCGGCCCCGGTCCAGGATGCGCTCCTGCGTGGCCACGAGTGCCGGGATCAGGGCCTGCCCGGCCACGTTGGTGGCGGTGCGGCCCATGTCCACAATCGGATCCACGGCCAGCAGCAGGGCCATGCCCTCCAGCGGCAGGCCCGCGGTGGACAGCGTGAGCGTGAGCATGACGGTGGCGCCGGTGGTGCCGGCCGTGGCGGCCGAGCCGAGGACGGAGACCATGACGATCAGCGCGTACTGGCCCATCGAGAGGTCGATGCCGTAGAACTGCGCCACGAACAGGGCGGCGATCGCCGGGTAGATCGCGGCGCAGCCGTCCATCTTGGTGGTGGCGCCCAGCGGCACCGCGAACGAGGCGTAGCCGGTGGGCACGCCGAAGTTGCGCTCTGCCACGCGCTGCGTCACCGGCAGGGTGCCGATCGAGGAGCGGGAAACGAAGCCCAGCTGCACCGCCGGCCACACGCCGGAGAAGTACTGGCGCACGGAGAGCCCGTGCAGCTTCGCCAGCGTCGGGTAGAGAACGAACAGCACGAGGGCCAGGCCCACATAGATCGCCACCACGAACTTGGCCAGCGTGCCCATGGTGGTCCAGCCGTAGGAGGCCACGGCGTTGCCGAGCAGGCCCACGGTGCCCAGGGGTGCCAGGCGGATGATCCACCACAGGACCTTCTGGATCACGGCCAGCACGGAGCGGGAGAAGGACAGGAACGGTTCAGCCTTCGCGCCCACCTTGAGCGCGGCCACGCCGATGGCGATGGAGATGACGAGCACCTGCAGCACGTTGAACGAGGGGGAGACGGAGACCGCGCCGGACTCTGCCACGGAGGCGGAGGCCTCGAGGCCGAGGAAGTTCACGGGGATCAGGCCCTGCAGGAAGTCGAGCCAGCCGACCTCGCGTGCTGTGTAGTCGGTGGGTGCGGCCTGGCCGGTGCCCACACCCGGCTGCATCACGGTGCCGACCGCGATGCCGATCAGCACGGAGACCAGCGAGGTCAGGGCGAACCAGAGCAGAGTCTTCGCGGCCAGACGTGCGGCGTTGGTCACCTGCGCCAGGTTGGCGATCGAGGCGACCACGGCGAAGAAGACCAGCGGCACCACGGTGGCGCGCAGAAGCGAGATGTAGGAGGAGCCCAGCGTGGCCAGGCCCTCGCCCAGCCAGGTGGGGGTGTCCTCGGTGTGGCCAGTGGCGCGGGCGAGCAGGCCCAGGGCCAGGCCCAGTATGAGGGCGATCAGGATCTGCGGGCCGAAGCGCGTGTACCAGGGGGACGGGCGGGAGGCGGACGGGCGGCCCGACCGCGCGTCCGCGCGCGGGGACGTGGACGTGTGGGAGGAGTCGTGCGAGGTCATCGAGCGACCATAGGCCGTGCTCGGGCCGGGCGGGCGTGGGGGTGTCACCGGGTGACACAGTCATGACACGGATCACCGTGCCCTCCGGGCCGGTGCGCGGCCGTAGACTGGGACCTGCCGGCGCCTCGCGCCGACGCCTTCCGCCGTCTCCCGCCCGAAAGGTATCTGCGCCCGTGAACGTCACGTCCTCTGGTCCCTCGCCGGATCCCGTCGCCACCGCCGCCGACCCGTTCGGGTTCTTCGGCCTCACCTATGACGACGTCCTGCTCCTGCCGAACGCCACGGACGTCATCCCGGCCGACGCCGACACAACGACCCGCCTGACGAAGCGGATCAGCCTGAACATCCCGATCATCTCCGCGGCCATGGACACGGTGACAGAGGCACCGCTGGCGATCGCCATGGCCCGGCAGGGTGGCATGGGCATCATCCACCGCAACCTGTCCCTCGAGGACCAGGCCTCCCACGTGGACCGCGTGAAGCGCTCGGAATCCGGCATGATCACCGACCCGGTGACCATCGGCCCCGAGGCCACGCTCGCAGAGCTTGACGACCTGTGCGCCCAGTACCGCGTCTCCGGCCTGCCGGTGGTGGCCGAGGACCGCACGCTGCTCGGCATCATCACCAACCGGGACACCCGCTTCATCCCGCACGAGGAGTGGGACACGCGCACCGTGGAGACCGCCATGACCCGCATGCCGCTGATCACCGCGCGTGAGGGCATCTCCCGCGAGGAGGTCATCAAGCTCTTCTCCGAGAACCGCGTGGAGAAGCTGCCGCTGGTGGACCGCAAGGACCGCCTCACTGGACTGATCACCATCAAGGACTTCGACAAGGCGCAGAAGTACCCGGACGCCGCGAAGGACGAGGAGGGTCGCCTACGCGTCGGCGGCGCCGTGGGCTTCTTCGGCGACGGCTGGGAGCGTGCCATGGCGCTCGTGGAGGCCGGCGTGGACGCGCTCGTGGTGGACACCGCGAACGGCCACACCCACGGCGTCCTGGACATGGTCGCCCGCCTGAAGAAGGAGAAGGCTGCCAAGCACGTGGACGTCATCGGCGGCCAGGCGGCGACCTACGCCGGCGCCAAGGCGATCGTGGACGCCGGCGCGGACGCCGTGAAGGTCGGCGTGGGGCCGGGCTCCATCTGCACCACCCGTGTGGTCGCCGGCGTGGGCGTCCCGCAGGTCACCGCCATCTACGAGGCCGCCAAGGCCGCGATCCCGGCCGGCGTGCCGGTGATCGCCGACGGCGGCCTGCAGCACTCGGGGGACATCGGCAAGGCCCTCGTGGCCGGCGCCGACTCCGTGATGCTCGGCTCCCTGCTGGCCGGCACCGCCGAGTCCCCGGGCGACCTCGTCTTCTACCAGGGCAAGCAGTTCAAGGCCTACCGCGGCATGGGCTCCCTCGGCGCCATGCAGACCCGCAACGGCAAGCGCTCCTTCTCCAAGGACCGCTACTTCCAGGCAGACGTGCCGGCCGAGGACAAGCTGATCCCGGAGGGCATCGAGGGGCAGGTGCCCTACCGCGGCCCGGTGGGCGCGGTGGTGCACCAGCTGGTGGGCGGCCTGCGCCAGACCATGTTCTACACCGGCTCGGCCACCGTGCCGCAGCTGAAGGAACAGGGCCGCTTCGTGCGCATCACCTCCGCTGGCCTGAAGGAGTCGCACCCGCACGACATCATGATGACGGTCGAGGCCCCGAACTACCGGAGCCGCTGACCTCCACAGGCCCGCGGGCCCGGCGCACACCGCAGCGAGGGGTGGGACCGCACCGGTCCCGCCCCTCGTCGCATGTCCGCCGCGCGGCGGCTCTGGACTAGGCTGGAGGGGTGAGCAACGAGATCGAGATCGGACGCGGCAAGCGAGGACGCAGGGCATTCTCCCTGGACGACGTGTCGGTGGTCCCGGCGCGCCGCACGCGGGACCCGAAGGACGTGAACCTGTCTTGGCAGATCGACGCCTTCACGTTCGACATGCCGGTGATGGGCGCCCCGATGGACTCCGTGATGTCCCCGGAGACCGCGATCGCCCTGGGCCGGCTCGGCGGCCTGGGCGTCCTGAACCTCGAAGGCCTGTGGACCCGCCACGAGGACCCGACCGCGCTGCTGGAGGAGATCGCCTCCCTCCCGGACGAGCCGGGCAGCCCCGCGGTCACCCGACGTCTCCAGGAGATCTACTCCGCCCCCGTCCGCGCCGAGCTGATCACTGAGCGCCTGAACCAGATCCGCGAGTCCGGTGTGGTCGTGGCCGGCTCGCTCACCCCCCAGCACACGCAGGAGTTCTACCGCACGGTGCTTGAGGCTGGCGTGGACCTGTTCGTCATCCGCGGCACCACCGTCTCCGCCGAGCACGTCTCCACGGCGAAGGAGCCGCTGGACCTGAAGAAGTTCATCTACGAGCTCGACGTCCCCGTGATCGTCGGCGGGGCCGCCGGCTACACCCCGGCCCTGCACTTGATGCGCACGGGTGCCGCCGGCGTGCTCGTCGGCTTCGGCGGCGGCGCGTCCTCCACCACCCGGCGTGCGCTGGGCATCCGCGTGCCGATGGCCACCGCCATCTCGGACATCGCCGAGGCGCGCCGCGACTACATGGACGAGTCCGGGGGCCGCTACGTGCACGTGATCGCCGACGGCGGCCTGGGCACCTCCGGCGACATCGTGAAGGCGATCGCCATGGGCGCGGACGCCGTCATGCTGGGCGCCACCCTCGCCCGTGCCGCCGAGGCCCCGGGCGGCGGCTGGCACTGGGGCGGCGAGGCTGCCCACCCGGTGCTGCCACGCGGCCACCGCACCCGTGTGGGCCAGGCCGCCCCGCTCGAGGAGCTCGTCTGGGGTCCGGGCCACCAGACGGACGGCACCACGAACCTGATGGGCGCCCTGAAGGCCGCCATGGCCACCTCGGGCTACACCGAGCTCAAGGACTTCCAGAAGGTCGAGGTCATCGTGAACCCCGCGACGGGGGTCTGACCCGCGTGCTGCGCACTGCCCTGAAGCCGTTCTGGCTCCTGATGCTCGTGCTGACCATCGTGGTGTCCGGCGTGTTCGTCTACCTCTCGAAGTGGCAGTTCGAGGCTGCCGAGACCAACGCCCCGCCGCCGCGCGAGCAGACGGAGAGTGCGGTCCCCCTGATGGGCCACCTGGACGCGGGGGAGCCCCTGCTGGCCTCCCAGGCGGATCAGGTGCTCGAATTCTCCGGCACCTTCCTGCCGGACACGGACGTGGTGGTGAACAACCGCCTGTTCCAGGGGGAGGACGGCTACTGGGTGGTCTCCGCCTTCCGCCCGGACGAGGCGCCGGTCGGCGCCCCCGAGGGTATCGTCATACCGGTGGTCCGCGGCTGGTCCGCGGACGCCTCCGCCGCGGACCCGGCCCCTGAGGGCGAGGTCACCGTGACCGGCCGCCTCCTGCCGCCCGAGGGTCCGGTGCCGCGCGTCAAGGACGGCACGGACACGGGCGGGCGGATCCTCGTGGACAGCCTCTCGGCGGCGCAGCTGACCAACTTCTGGGACGTGCCCTCCTACGCCGCGTTCGTGGCCGCGTTCGAGGTGGTCGACGCGACCGGCGAGGACGTGAGCGTCGGGGCCGTCCCGGGCGGACTCGAGCCGGTGTGGGTCGCCCCGCAGCCCTCCGAGACCTCGATCGTCTGGCTGAACGTCTTCTATGCCGTCGAGTGGATCATCTTCGCCGGCTTCGCGCTCTACCTCTGGTGGCGCTTCCTCCGGGATGACCATGCCCGCGACCTCCGCGAAGCCGAACTCGACGCGGAGTGGGAGCGGCAGTGGCGCGCCGAGGAGCTCGAGCGCCGCCGCGCCGAGGCCGCCCGTGCCAAGGAGGAGGCCCGCCGAGCGTACGCGGCCTACCACGGCCTGGAGACCGTGATTCCCGCCGAGCCGGCCGCCGCAGACCAGTCACCCGCAGACCGCACCACCGGGGCCGCGCGCCCCGACGCACCCCAGGAGTGAGCATGAGCCAGGACCGCACGAGCCAGGAGCGCATGAGCCAGGACCCCCGCCGCGAGCCGGTCGACCCGGACACCCTGCCGGACCCGGAGGACATCACCGAGGAGGACCTCGGCCCCGCCCCCGCCCGTCCGGCCGCCACGCGACGCTTCGCCGGCACCCGCCAGCAGATCCGCGGCGCGAAGACCCTCTTCACGGTCTGCGCCTGGATCACCGGCGTCATGTTGCTGCTGCTCGTGGTCGAGATGATCGCCAAGTACGGCTTCGGCAACGAGGTGTTCGCCGGCGGCGTCACGGCGGACGGCGTGCAGAACTCCTTCGGCTTCCACCCGGAGGACTCGGTCACCGGGGGAGTGAACCTCTCCAGCGCCATCCTCATCGCCCACGGATGGATGTACGTGGTGTACCTGCTCGCCGGCTTCCGCGTGTGGAACTTCATGCGCTGGGCCCCGTCCCGCCTGTTCCTCATGGCTGGCGGCGGCGTGGTCCCGTTCCTGTCCTTCTTCGTGGAGAAGAAGATCGGCCGGGACGTCGAGGCGGAGCTGCACCGCTTCCCGGATGCCGCCCGTCGCTACTGAGCCACCGCTCCCGGAACGCCCCGCAGGGGCGCTCGGTCAAGCCCACGACGGCGGCCGCGCACCTCGCCCGGTGCGCGGCCGCCGTCGTCCCGTCACCCCTTGCACCTCGACTATCCTGGACGGGTGACTGACAACGCACCCCTTGAGGAGAACGCCACCGAGCTGGCCGAGGTGATGCCGACCGTCCTGGTGCTGGACTTCGGCGCTCAGTACGCGCAGCTGATCGCCCGCCGTGTGCGCGAGGCCAACGTCTACTCCGAGGTCGTCCCGGCGTCGACCCCCGCCGACCAGATCCTGGCGCGCAAGCCCGCGGCGCTGGTGCTCTCGGGCGGCCCGTCCTCGGTTTACGAGGAGGGCGCCCCGCAGCTGGATCCGGCGCTGCTGGAGGCAGGCGTGCCCGTGCTCGGCCTCTGCTACGGCTTCCAGTCCATCGCGCATGCGCTGGGCGGCACCGTGGCGAAGACCGGCACCCGAGAGTACGGCTCGACCCGGCTGGAGAGCGTGGAGTCCGATTCCGTCCTCTTCGCCGGTCAGGACGACGACCAGGTGGTCTGGATGTCCCACGGCGACGCCGTCACCGAGGCCCCCGAGGGCTTCGCCGTCACCGCCACCACCTCCGGTGCGCCGGTCGCGGCCTTCGAGGACCGTGAGCGTCGGATCTTCGGCGTGCAGTGGCACCCCGAGGTCGGCCACTCCTCCCGCGGCCAGGAAGTCATCTCCCACTTCCTCCACGAGGGTGCCGGCCTGGGCGCCGACTGGACCGCCGCGAACGTGATCGACGAGCAGGTCGCCCTGATCCAAGAACAGATCGGGGACGCCCGCGCGATCTGCGGCCTGTCCGGCGGTGTGGACTCCGCGGTGGCCGCGGCCCTGGTGCAGCGCGCCATCGGCGACCGCCTCACCTGCGTCTACGTGGACCACGGCCTCATGCGCCAAGACGAGTCCGCGCAGATCGAGAAGGCCTTCGGCGAGTCCACCGGCGGCGCCCGCCTGATCATGGTGGACGCCCGCGAGGACTTCCTCTCCGCCCTCGCCGGGGTCACGGACCCGGAGCAGAAGCGCAAGGTCATCGGCGAGCGGTTCATCCGCACCTTCGAGAAGGCCCAGGCGGACATCGTGCTGGAGTCCGCGGACGACCCGCACGCCACGGACGTGAAGTTCCTGGTCCAGGGCACCCTGTACCCGGACGTCGTCGAGTCCGGAGGCGGGGACGGCACCGCGAACATCAAGTCCCACCACAACGTGGGCGGCCTGCCGGACGACATCGAGTTCGAACTCTGCGAGCCGCTGCGCGCCCTGTTCAAGGACGAGGTCCGCGCCGTGGGCTCCGAGCTGGGCCTGCCGGACGAGATCGTCTGGCGCCAGCCGTTCCCGGGCCCGGGCCTGGGCATCCGCATCATCGGCGAGGTGACCTCCGAGCGCCTGGACCTGCTGCGTGCCGCGGACGCGATCGTGCGCGCCGAGATGACCGCGGCCGGCCTGGACCGCCACATCTGGCAGTGCCCGGTGGTGCTGCTGGCGGACGTGCGCTCCGTGGGCGTCCAGGGCGACGGTCGCACCTACGGCCACCCGGTGGTGCTCCGCCCCGTCACCTCCGAGGACGCCATGACCGCGGACTGGGCACGCATCCCCGAGGACGTGCTCGCCCGCATCTCCAACCGCATCACGAACGAGGTCGACGGGGTCAATCGCGTCGTCCTCGACATCACCAGCAAGCCGCCGGGAACGATCGAGTGGGAGTGAGCGGCCGCAGCGACCGCCGTGGGCCGGGGCCGAACGCCCGTGCCTGCGGCGGTCGCACGGCCATTCCCGCCCGCCGACTGTGACCCGACGACCTCGCACCCCGCGCGCCTGAGCCGCGTGGACCAGGAAGGACCGACCCGACCGTGACCGAGCACCAGTTCCCGCGCCTGAACCGGGCCCGCGCCGCCGCCTCCGGCGAGACCGCCGGCAACGAACAGCGCCCGGACCCGGCCACCTGGGTCTCCTCGCTGGGCTCCGGCGCGGAGAGCGACACTTTGCTGCGCTTCGCCCCCTCGGCGCAGAACAGCATCGACGTCACCCAGGGCAACAGCTCCGGTCTGTCCCAGCTGATGCTCGGCCGGCGCACCCGCCTGTCCACCCTGCTGCGCACCGAGGAGGAGCGCGAGCAGGCGCGCAGCGTGTCCCTGGCCCTGCGCGCGAAGATCCACGAGCTCTCCGAGGAGCGCGGCATCGACGTCGGCGCGCTCGCCGTGGGCGTGGCCTCCTGGACGGCGGTCGAGGACGGGCGCCGCGAGCGCCGCTCCGCCCCGGTCATGCTCGCCCGCGTGGCCACTGCCATGCGCCGCGGGGCCCGGGGGCGCGACGAGATGGAGGTGCAGATCGTTGAGCAGGCCGAGCTCAACCCGGCGCTGGTGCGCAACCTCCGCCGTCACCACGGGATCGAGCTGGACCCGGACGCCTTCCGGCACGCCGCCTACGCCATGGCACGCCTCGAGCCGGCCCCGGCACTGCACCTGCTGCAGGAGAAGGCAGGCCACCTCACGGACTTCCGGGTCGAGCACCGCCTGCTCGTCTCTACTTTCGCGGACCTGGGGGACACCGCCCGCGTGCCTGAGTCTCTCGAGCACCGGCCGGTGGTGCAGGCCCTCTACGACGCCGGCACGGGCATGGTCCCGCGGCGCAGGAACCTCGAGGACACGGGGCTGCTGCCCGTGGCGCAGCGCAGCGCCGCGGACGAGCGCCACGTGCTGGACGCGGACCCCTCCCAGCAGCGCGTGCTGGACCACGCCCTGGCGGGGGAGTCCTTCCTCGTGCACGCCGCACCCGGCACCGGCCAGACCCAGACGGCCGCGAACCTCGCCGCGCAGCTGGCCTGGGACGGCAGGCGCGTGCTGGTGGTCGCCGAACGCTCCGCCGCCCTGGATGACTTCCGCGGCCGACTGGCCTCCGTGGGCCTGGAGGACGCCGTCCTCGACGTCCCGGCTCACCCGGACCCCGAGTCGCTGCGCCGCAGCCTTGTGCAGGCCGTGCTCCGCGCCGAGCGGGCGCAGGCCCCGGACACCGAGCGTCTCCGGCAAGAGCTCGCCGAGCACCACGCCCGCCTGTCCGAGCACGTCTCCTCGCTGCACCACATCCGCCCCCGCTGGGGCTGCTCGCCCTACCAGGCCATGCAGGCCCTGGCCGCTCTGACCTCGTTGCAACCCTCGCCGGCCACCACGGTGCGCCTCAAGCGCTCCGTGCTGGACTCCACCGTGAACCGTCAGGCCGTGGCCGAACAGCTCGTCCGCGCCGGCGAGCTGGGCGCCTTCTCCGCCTCCTCCACCCAGTCCCGCTGGTTCGGGGCACGCGTCCGCAACGTCCAAGAGACCGAGGCCGCCACCGAGTTGGTCGAGGAGCTGGCAGCCCGCCTGGCGATCGCCCGCCGTGCAGTGGAGTCCGGCGCCCGCGAGGCGGGCCTGCGCCCGGCCGGCACCGTGGCCGGCTGGGCCGAACAGGTGGAGCTCTACCACGCCGTGCGGCAGTCCCTGCAGACCTTCACCCCGGAGGTCTACGCCCAGGACGTGCCGGCCATGGTGGCCGCCACGGCCTCCAGCTCCTGGCGGCGCGACCACATGGTGGAGATGTCCTCCGTGACCCGCGCCCGCCTGCGCCGTGCCGCAAAGGACGTGGTCCGCCCCGGCGTGCACACGGAGGACCTGCACGCCGCCCTCGTCCAGGTGGAGGAGCAGCAGGCCGTCTGGGCCCGCTTCGCCGGCGGCCCGTCCACACCCTCGGCCCCCGGCATGACCGACCGCGCCCTGGACGCGGTGGCGGACGTGGTCGACCGGCTGGACCGGCTGCAGGAGGTCCTCGCCCCCGAGCAGACTGAGGACGCCCCGCTGGTGGACCGGGACGTGGACGAGCTCGCCGCCCTCGTCGACGGGCTGGTCGCGGACCGCGAGACCCTGGCCTCCCTGCCGGAGCGCACCCTCGTGCTGGACCGGCTGCGAGACCACGGACTGGACGAGCTGCTCCAGGACCTCCACCGCCGCGAGGTCCCCACAGGCAACCTCACCGGCGAGCTCGAACTCGCCTGGTGGCAGTCCGCCCTCGAGGCCATGATCTCCGGGGACGACTTCCTCGCCATGATGGACGGCCAGGCCCTGACCGCCGTGGAGCGGCGCTACCGCGAGCTGGACCGGGCCCACCTGGACTCCGGCGCCGCACGCCTGCGCCACCGGCTGGGCACCCTGTGGAAGGAGGCGCTCGGACACTACCGCGCCGACGCCGCCGTGCTGCGGAACCTGCTGAAGCAGGGCACCGTCACCGTCCCGGCGCTGACCACGATCGCCCCGGAGCTGCTGCAGCCCCTCGTGCCGATCGTGACGACCTCGCCGATGGCCCTCACCGAATTCGGGGACGACTGGGAGGCGGACACCGTCATCCTGCTCGAGTCCGCGTCCACCTCGCTGGCCTCCGCCATGGGCGCGCTCATCCGCGCCGGGCAGGTCATCGCGTTCGGCGACCCGGTCCTGGGCCGCCCGCAGCCCTTCCAGGTGTCCGTGGACCCCACGGCCACCGCCGGACCGCTGCGTCCCCTCACCTCGGCCCACGCGGCCCTCGAGGATGTGCTGCCCACCGTGCCGCTGCGCACCGTGCACCGCGGCCTGGAGCGCACGCTCGTGCGAATCCTCTCCGCCGCGAACTACGAGGGCGCCCTGGACGCCGTCCCGCACGCCGGAGAGCTCACCGGCCGGGACCGCCCGGTGGTGGCCCACTACCTGGAGGACGGCACCGGCATCCCGCTCACCGGCGGCGATGCCGTGGTCTCCACGGTCGCGGACGTGACCCGCACCGTCGAGCTCGTGTTCGAGCACATCCGGTCCCGGCCCGAGAAGTCCCTGGCCGTGGTCACGGTGTCCGAGCAGCACGCCCGCAAGGTCGCCGCCGCCGTGCGCGCCACCGCCGCGAAGAACCAGTGGGCCCTGGACTTCCTGTCCCGCGGCCGCGCCGAGGGCGACTCCCGTGAGCCGTTCGTGATCGCCCCCGTGGTCCGGGCGGACGGGATCGTGCGCGACGAGGTCGTGTTCACCCACGGCTACGGCCGCACCCCGCACGGCCGCGTGGTCCACCACTTCGGCGCGTTCTCCGACCCGGACGGCGCCCGCATGGTGGCGCGGGCCTTCACCCGGGCCCGGGAGCGCATGCACTTGGTCTCCGCGCTGCGCGCGAAGGACCTCGAGGAGGACCGCCTCTCCGGCGGCGCCCTGGACTTCTACCGGATCCTGCAGGCCTACTTCGGGGAGAAGGAGAAGGTCCCCGGCACGGGCGTGCCCAACCCCCTGAGCCAGGACCTCGTCCGCCGCCTGGGCGAGCACGGCGCGAAGGTGTGGCCGCTGTTCGGCTCGGTGATGGATATGGCGGTGTGGGACCCGCAGGGCGAGGCCGCCCCCCTGGCCGTCGCTTCCGACGGCGCGGACACCTACACCTCGCTGCCCGTCCGGGAGCGCTCTCGCCTGCTGCCCGAGGCCCTCGAGGCCCGCGGCTGGGACCCGGTGACGCAGTGGACCATCGACGTGTTCGCCGACCCGGAGGCCCTGGCCGACCGCTACGCCGACCGGCTCGGGGTGGCCCCGGACGTCGACGCGGACGACCGGCAGGACTGAGCGTTGACCGGCTCCCGTCGCCGCGGTCCACGCCGCGCGGACGCCCCCGGCACCGGACCGGCCACCGCGGACGGGCCCGAGCCGCGCCTGCCCGGCCAGGGCGCAGACCCGGACGGACGCCGGCGGACGCCGGCCGCTGATCCGGGCACGGACCCGGCGAGCGGACCCGGGAAGGGAAGCGCCGTCGTCGGGAAGGACCGGAGGACGGGTCCGGCAGGACGCCGCCCGGACGGGCCGCGCGAGCCGACCGACCCGCTCGGACGGTGGCTGCTGGAACAGCGCCCGCCTCACTGGGGGTGACTCATGCGCCGTCGGGCTGGGGATGACTCATGCGCCGTCGGGCTGGGGGTGACTGATGCGCCATCGGGCTGGGGATGACTCATGCGCCGTCGGGCTGGGGGTGACTCATGCGCCGTCGGGCTGGGGCCGACCCGGCGGATCAGTCCGCGGACGACCCCGAGGACCCGGAGGACTCCGCGGCGGAGGACGATCCGGACGCCGAGGACGAAGACGCGCTCCTTGAGTCCGTGCGGTAGAAGCCGCCGCCCTTGAACGTCACGCCCACGGACCCGTACTGCTTGCGCAGCGTCCCGCCGCACTCGGGGCACTCGGTGAGGGCGTCGTCGGAGAAGGACTGGACGATGTCGAAGGCGTGGTCGCAGTCCTTGCAGCGGTAGGCATAGGTGGGCATGGGGATCCTGACGTGGGGCGGTGGTGCGTGGGCGCCGGTGCGGCCCGTGCGGGCCCCGGCTCGATCAATGATCCTAGTCCTGCTCCCGCCCCGTCAGCGGTCCGTGGCGCCGCCGACCCCCACGCCCTCGGCGAACCACACGAGCCCGGCCGCGGTGGCCACGCCGTGCACCGGCCGGTCCGTCGGCTCGGCAGGCACCGTGCCGGCCGGCAGCACCTCGTCCGGGAACAGCAGCGCCACACACGGCAGGGTGGGCGGCAGCGTGGCGAGGGCGCGGTCGTAGTAGCCGCCTCCCTGGCCCAGGCGCATGCCGGTGCCGTCCACGGCCAGGCCCGGCATGATCAACGCGGCGGCGTCGTGGAGGGCGGAGGTGGGCAAGCGTGTGCCGACCGGCTCCTCCACCGGGGCGTGGGCCGAGCGGGCGGTGGCCACGCCCGGGGTCCAGACGGCCCAGCCCATCCGGCGCCCCTCCGCGGTGACGGGCACGAGCACCCGGGCACCGGCGGCGTGGGCGCGCTCGCGCAGGACGGCGGTGTCCGGCTCCGAGGGCATGGGCAGCACCGTGGCCACCGTGCAGTCCTGCCCGGCGGCGGATCGGGCGGCGAGCAGCGGACCGAGCCAGGTCCACAGGTGCTCCACCGCGGCCTCGGACAGTCGGGTGCGCTCGCCGGCGTCCCGTCCACGACGACGGCCGCGCACCTGCGTGCGTAGCCGTGCCTTGGCGGCGGCGAGGGCCTCGGGGGTGTCCATGCCCCTCATTGTGCCCCGACCCGGGCGGCGGGGACGGTCCGGGCCCTAGGATCGGTTGCATGTCCTGGCTCTCCGATCCCTGGCCCGCGGTGCTGCGGCACGGCACCCTCACCGTGCGCCCGCTCGTACGCGCCGACCAGCGGGCATGGGAGGAACAGCGCAGCGTCAACGCGGAGTGGCTGACCCCGTGGGACGCCACCAGCCCCGAGCCCGGGTCCGGGCCCGCGACCTTCGCCCAGATGGTCCGCTGGCACCGACGGTCCGCGCGGCAGGGGCTGTCCTACACCTGGGCGATGGCCCTGGACGAGGACCGCCCGGGCCGTGACCGCCTGGTGGGTCTGGTCAGCCTCGGCGGCATCCAGCACGGCTCCGTGCGTTCTGGGGCGATCGGCTACTGGATCGACCGGCGTCAGGCCGGCCGAGGGCTGACGCCCACGGCCGTGGCGATGGTGACGGACTGGGCCTTTCGCGGGCTCGGACTGCACCGGGTGGAGATCAACGTCCGGCCGGAGAACGCGCGCAGCCTGCGAGTGCCGGAGAAGCTGGGCTTCCGCCGCGAGGGGCTGCGGGAGCGCTACCTCCACGTGGCCGGGCAGTGGCGCGACCACATCGGCTACGCCCTCACCGTAGAGGAGGCCCCGGATGGGGTCCTGGCCGGATGGCTGGCCGCCCGGGGAGACCACCGGAACGGTGGCTGAAACGCCGGTCCACGGCGAGTTCCGCACGACACGCCGCCTCGAATGACAACCGTGTGATTCCAACCGCTACGCTGGATCGCATGGATGAGATCAACACCCTTGCGGCGGAGCTGAACGCCGTCCTCGGCGTGTTCTCCGACCTGCGCATCAGCGCCTCGCTGGTGATCCTCGTACTCATCCTCTGGCTCGGCTGGAAGGTGGTCACGGTCGAGGGCAACCGCTCCGCCGCCCGGGACGCCCGCGCCGCCGAGACCGCCGCTTCCCCTGCCGCTGACGCGGCCGCAGACTCCGCCTCGACGACCTCGCCTCAGGAGGGGACACCCATGACCAGCGCGTCCGCACCCGCGCCCGAGCGCCGCACGTTCCGACTTCCCACCGTCCGCCGCCCCGCCTTCGCCGCACGCCGTGCCGCCGCCTCCGCCGGCGGCTTCCGCGTGCGCTGGGGCCGCACCGCTCTGTTCCTCGCGGCCGTCGCCCTGGCTGTGACCTTCCTGGTGACCGGTGTGGCCGCCGCATTCGGCGCCGAGACCGTCACGCTCGCCGGCTGGTCCCTGCTGGGCACCGTGGCCGCCGTGGGCGCCCTGCGCCTGCTCGCCGTCCGCGATCGCCGGGCCCGCCGTGCCGCCCGTGCCGCGCGCGCCCGGGCCGAGGCCCACCGTGCGCCGGCCCATATCGCCCGCGGCGCCCATGTGGCCCGTGCCGCCGTCCGCGCCGCCGAGCCGGTGGCAGAGGCGTCGGTCGCGGCGCCGGCGGCCGGCGAGGAGACCCCCGCCGTGGTGTCCGCCCCGGCGCCGTCGGTGGCGGCACGTGCCGCCGCCGCACAGCAGGCGCCGGCCGACGCCCCGGCCGCGGAGGAGACCCTCCCGCCGGTCGTCGAGCAGGCCGAGCCACGCCGCACCGTGGTGCTGCCCACCGTGCCCCGCCCGACCTACCTGGACGCCCCGGAGATGCAGCGTTCGGCGCCGGCCCGCATCGAGACGGAGCCGAAGGCCCCGTCCGGGGACGTGCGCCTGGCCGAGGGCGTTTCGGAGCTGCAGCGCCGCCGCGCCCGCGCGCAGGCCGCCCCGTCCCTGGACCTGGACTCGGTGCTGGCCCGCCGCCGCGCCTCCTGATCGTCCGCAGGCCGCACGGCCTCCGGCGCCCGTCACCGCACCTGACGCAGAACGGCCCGCTTCCTCAGCCGCGAGGAGGCGGGCCGTTCCGCGTCTGCGGCCGGCTCAGCTCCGCCGGTAGTCGTCCTCGTGGACGAGCCGGTAGCCCACCCCGCGGACGGTGAGGATGCGGTCGGCGCCGATCTTGCCGCGCAGGTAGCGCACGTACACGTCCACCACGTTCGAGCCCGGGTCGAAGTCGTAGCCCCAGACGCTGTCCAGCAGCTGCTCGCGGCTCAGGGCCTGGCCCGGGTGGCGCAGGAACTCCTCGGCAAGGGCGAACTCGCGGGCGGAGAGGTCCACGCTCCGGCCGTCGATCCGCACGTCGTGCGCCACCGGGTCCAGCTCCAGGTCGGCATGCCGGAGCACCGGGTCCTCGGACGTGGCCGGCACGCCGGTGCCGGTGCCCCGCAGCCGCAGCCGGATGCGGGCCACCAGCTCGGCGAAGCGGAAGGGCTTGGGCATGTAGTCGTCCGCGCCGCCGGTCAGGCCGGAGACGGTGTCCTGGGCGGACGAGCGGGCGGTGAGGATGATGACGGGCACGGTCTCGTCGTGCACCCGCAGCCGGCGCAGGACCTCGAAGCCGTCCACGTCCGGCAGGCCCAGGTCCAGGATGATGAGCTCGAACGAGCCGGTCAGCGCCAGTCCCAGGCCCTCCTGGCCCGTCTCGGCGACCGTGACGGAGAAGCCCTCCGCCTTCAGTCCCTTCGTGACGAAGCGGGCGATGCGCTCCTCGTCCTCGATCAGCAGGATCGGCGTCATGGTGTGGGTGCCTCCGGGGCTCGGTCCTTCGGGGGAGTGCGCAGCGGGATCTCCATGGTGAACACCGAGCCGGTGCCCTCCACGGACTCCAGGGTCACACGACCGCCGTGCGCGGCGGCGATCGCGGAGACGATGGTCAGGCCGAGCCCGGAGCCCTCCTGACGGGTGCTGGCGCCGCGGCCGAAGCGCTCGAAGATGCGTTCACGGTCGCCCGCGGCCACGCCGATGCCCTGGTCACGGACCCAGAGGCGGAGCGTGCCGTCATCGACGGCGGTGCCGAGCTGTACCTGGGTGCCGTCCTCGGAGTAGCGCACGGCGTTCGAGGCGAGCTGCAGCCAGGCCTGGGTGATGCGCTGGACGTCGAGCATGGCCTCGGTCTCCGCCGTGGACTCCAGGATCCACGTGCGTTCGCCCAGCTGAGCGGCCTTGTCCAGGACGGAGGCGGTCAGGGCGCCGACGTCCACCGGCTCCGGGCGCACGAAGTCCGGGCGGGCGGTCTTGGCCAGCATGACGAGGTCGTCCACGAGCCGGCGCATCCGCTGCAGCTCGTCGAAGGAGATGTCCATGGACTCGCGCACGTCCTCCGGGTCCTCCGGGTCCATGACCTCGAGGTTGCCCTGGACGATCGTGATCGGGGTGCGCAGCTCGTGGCCCACATCGTCCAGCAGCTGGCGCTGGGACGCGAAGGCGGCCTCGAGCCGCTCGAGCATCTCGTTCACGCCGGTGCTGAGGGCGGCCACATCGTCGTGGCCGCTGACGGGGACGCGGCGGCCGAGGTCGCGCTCGGTGATGGTGCGGACCGTGGAGCTGAGCTGGTCCAGCGGGGTGAACACCCGGCGCAGCATGATCCAGGCCAGCAGCACCACCAGCAGGGAGCACAGCACCGCGGCGAGGGCGTAGCCGGAGTAGGTCTCCTCCAACACGTCGACCTCGGCGTCCATGTCGAACGCCACCAGCAGCGCGCCCCGGTCCTCGGGTGCCGTGCCGCCCACGGGCACCACGGTGGCCCGGTAGGTGGTCTCGGAGGTGGTGACCGTGGAGACGCGGACCGAGTCCCAGTCCTCGCGCTCCAGGGCCCAGGCGACGAGCTCGGGGTCGTCCTCGAGGCGCAGCTCGACGGCGTCGGCCGCGCCGAGGGTGGCACGACCGTTCTCCAGCCCGAGCAGGCCCTCGTTGCGGACCGGGAGGGTGCGCACCATGGCGACCTCGATCAGCTCGGCCGCAGACGAGATCGGCTTGCCCGTCTCGGGGACCACGCCGTTCTGCGACAGCAGGTTCAGCTCGGTGACGGTCCGTCCGAGCGCGTCGTCGACGCGCTCGGCTACGGACGCTCGCTGCAGCATGTAGGCGGTGACCCCGGAGAAGACGAGCGCGGCGATCGTCATGAGGACGACCAGGATCGTCAGGCGGACGCGGACGGGGGTGGCGGACCACCGGCGACGGCCTGGAACACGCTCAGTCGTCGTCGTCATCGTCATCGTCATCGTCGTCCCCGTCGTCATCATCCCACTCGTCGTCATCGTCGTCATCGTCGTCGAGGACGGTCGGCGGGGCGGCGGGCACGCGGGAGATCGGTCCACTGGAGGCGGACGGGGGCGCGACCGGCCGGGGTGCCGTGGTGGCCGGCCGTTCAGGAGTGGCAGGACTCTGCGGCCGGACGGCGGCCCTGGACGTGGAGGGCGTCGGTGCAGGCGCCGTCGTCGAGGCGGCGGCACGGGAGGTCGCCGCCGGCGTCGGCACCGAGGTGCGGGGTGCGGCAGAAGTGCGCGACGAGGCGGGGGAGGACGAGCGCTCGGTGCCGTCGTCCCCGGACCGTGCGGCCCCGGAGGCCTTCGAGGCCGAGGCGGCGGCCCGCTCGGACTCGGACTCGGCGAAGGAGGCGACGGCCGCGGAGCGAGAGTCGTTGTCCCGGGCGGGCCCGGAGGCGTCGTCACGGCTTCGCATGCGATCCGATGGGGGGCCGGAGCCGTCGTCGGTGGGGGTGGACAGGCTGATCTGGGGGCCCAGGTCCGCCTCGGAAGGACGCAGGGAGGGGACGGCGGAGGCCACGGCCGTGACGACTGCGATCAGGGCGATGAGGACGGCGAGGCCGACTCCGATGGCTCTCTTGGTGAACATGGCTCCATCCTCCGATGCTGTGATGAGGTCACGATGAGACCTCTTCATCCGTCCCGGGGGCGCAGGTCCTCCGTCTCGTCCGCGGCCTCCTGGAGCGCGCGGATCCGTGCCCGGACGCGGGCGGCCGCCGTCGCGTCGCTGAGGCGCTCATGGCACTGCTCCAGCCCGGTCAGCGCCGCGAGCCGGACCAGATGCGGTGCCTGCTCGTCCTCGGCGAGCAGGGAGAACAGGGTGAGGCCGGTGTCCGGTGCCCCGTCCTCCGCGGCCACGTACGCGGCGAACAGCTCGGCCTGGCGGGCGCCGCCGGGATCGTCCGCGTCCACGAACAGGTCGGCGGCCTGCAGCGCGGTGGAGACCGCCTCGTCGCCGCGACGCAGCGCCCAGAGGGAGCGGGCCCGCGTGTCCAGGTAGTCCGCCTCCTGCCAGTGGGCGGCGGACTCCCGCACGAGCGTCAGCGCCTCGTCGAGCAGGGCCAGGCCGGAGGGGTCGCCGAGCTCGCAGGTGACGTAGCCGAGCGAGTGCAGCGCGATGGGCAGCACCGTCGGATCCTGCGCCTGCACGCTGCGGGCCAGGCGCACGGCCCGCTCGAACATGGCCTGCGCGCGGGGGCGCCGCGTCTCGTCCTGTCGGTTCAGCAGGGCGCCGGCGGCCAGCAGGGCCCGGGCGGCGTCATCCGGGCGGCCGCAGCGTTCGAACAGGTCCGCGGCCCGTTCCCAGGCCGTGAGGGCCGGCTCGGTCTCGCCCAGCTCGTGGCGGGCGTGGCCGAGGTCCACGAGGGCACGGGCCTCGTCCGGGGCGGAGCCGGCCGTGCGCGCCCGCCGCACCGCCGGCTCGAGCACCTCCACGGCCTCCTCCGCCCTCCCATGCATGACCAGCTGATGCCCCCACCAGTACGTGAGGGTCGCCGCCTCGGGCGCCTCCGCCTTCTCCGCGTTCACCGAGGCGATCTGCCAGGCCAGCAGCGCCACCCGGTCCGGGACGGCGGCGGCCCCCAGCACCCGGGCCACCAGGGCGGCGGCCGAGGCGGCTGCGCGGCGCAGTCCGGCCCGCTGCATCAGCTCCAGGGCGGCGATGCCCCAGTCCGCCGCGTCGTCCAGCCGCTGCAGCGCGTGGCAGGCCAGGGCACGGACCAGCAGCGCGGACGCACGCACCGCACGTCCGCAGGGGCGGGCCAGCACGTCACAGGCCGCGTCCTGGGCACCGTCCGGGTCCGAGGTCCACAGGCACAGGCGGCCGCGCAGCAGCTGCGCCGAGGCGAGCGAGCCCCAGGGCAGCACGTCCCCGGACACCTTGGTCCGTCGCATCAGGGCGATCGCCTCGTCCACCAGCACCAGGGCCTCGTCGTGCTCCCCGTCCTGGCTGCGGGCGATGGAAAGGGCCGTCAGGGCCTCCGGCAGGACGGTGTCCGCGGAGGCGACGCCGCGCCGCAGGCGGACCCGCTCGTCCTCCACCACACCGGCCAGCACCGTGGCCTCGAACGAATCCGGCTCGTGCAGCAGCGCGGCGCCCAGTTGCACCTCCAGGTCCGCCTGCATGGGACGGCCGAGCCGCCGCAGCAGGTCCGCGCGGCCCTGCAGGGCCGCGGCCAACGCCGGGCCGTCGTGCGCGATGTCCGCGGCCACGGCCGCCGCACGCCACAGGGCGAGCGCGCAGTCCGGGGCGTCGCCGCCGGGAGCGTCCAGGCCGGCCCACGCCGCGGCCGCGGCGCGGGGCCCGTCGTCGCCCAGGGCGGCCTCGACCGCCAGGTCCAGCCAGCCCAGGGCGTCGTCCGCGCGGTCCGGCTCCGGCAGCCGGGACGTCGTCGCGGCCTTCAGGGCGCCCACGAGGCGCAGCTCGGTCCGGCAGGCCTCCGGGACGGGCGGGACGTCCGGGTCCGGCTCTCCGGGGGAGGCCCGGACCGAGGCGAGCTCGTCGGGCCCGGGCGAGGCGCCGTCGTCGTGGTGCTCCACGGGGACTCTCCTTCCGGCCGGCTGCGCGTCCGCGGCGCGTCTCCCGCCACGGCAGTTAGACCATTATCCCGTGCCAGGCCGCATCCTGCGCCCGCGCCCACGGACGGGGCGGCCCCGGACGGCGGCACGCCCGTAGACTGGGGGACCGTCCGACCCTGTGCCCTCGCAGTCCCTCCCAGGAGATGTCGACGTGTCCCAGCCCTCAGACACCGCACCCGCTGCGGCCCCGCCCTTCCAGACACGCGCCGGCGCCTACGCGCTGATCGTGCAGGACGGCTCCGTCCTGCTCTCGGCCTGGCGCAGCCCGTCCGGCGAGGTGTGCTGGACGCTGCCCGGCGGCGGTATCGAGCTGGGGGAGACGCCCGAGCAGGCCTGCGTGCGCGAGGTCCAGGAGGAGACCGGCCACGACTGCCGAATCACCGGGCTGCTCGGCGTCACCACCGGCCGCATTCCTGCCGAGCGGCGGATCCGCGGCGAGGGCGTGGACCTGCTCACCGTCCAGATCCACTACCGGGGGGAGATCACCGGCGGCACTCTGCGCCCCGAGACGGACGGCTCCTCCCATGACGCCCGCTGGTTCCCGCTGACGGACCTGGACTCCGTGCGCACCTCGCCCTGGTTGCTCAGCTCACTGCGCCTCGGCGGGCACCTGCCGGCGGAGGAGGAGGCATGAGCCGCACCCGGCGCGTCCTGGCCGCTGCCTCCGTGCTGGCCCTGACCCTGACGGCCTGCACCGGTGAGGACGAGCCCCCGGGCCCGGCCGAGCCGCGGGGCCCGATCGCTGTCGCGCACACGGATGCCGTGATCAGTGAGGCCGTGGCGGCCGTGGTGGAGCGGCACCTGCGCAACGGCGGCCACGACGTCGCCGAATCGGACCCGGTGCCCCAGCCGTGGAACCGCACGGACGAGACCACGGTGGCCGTGGTGGACACCCTCGCCTACGCCCTGCAGGTGGCCCCGGACGAGGTCATGCCCCAGCCCCCGGAGCCGTCGCCCATCGCCGAGCCGTCGGAGGCCGCCGGAGGGTCCCCGGGCGCCTCCACCGAGACCGCGACGACGGCCCCCTCGCCCGCCGCGGACGGCTCCCCCTCGCCGTCCCCCTCCGAGCAGGAGGCCGGCGACGGGGCCCGGACCGGTGCGCCGGGCCGGGACGCCGCCGGAGCGGAGCCGAGCCCAACCGAGAGCCCGACTCCCACGCCCCTGCCGAACGGGGACTCCGCCATGGGCGCGGACAGGGTGGACCGGCTGATCGAGGACCACCTGGCCCGGCAGGCCGAGCAGCGGCGTGCGGCCGCGTCCGCATCCGAGCAGCCGACGCCCGGGGCGAACGGCGAGTCGGCGAGCGCCGGGGCGGACCCCTCGGCCTCGGACGAGGTGACGGTGTTCGCGCCCTCGGCCGGGACGCTGCGCCTGACCGCGTTCGTCACCGCCACCACCGCCGCCCGCCTGAAGCTGGAGAAGATCGACGACCTCAACGTGCTGTGCGAGCCGCTGACGGCGGCCGCGCGCGTGGACGTCAACAGCGAGTCCCGCCCCGAGGGCACACGCCTGCTGCGGGAACGGATGGACCGGCTGGCCGGCTGCCGCCCCAGCTCGTGGCGGCCGGCGTTCTCCGCCGTGACTGGGGACCTGGTCCACGACCGCGCCCAGCTGGGCCTGACCTACGGCATTGACCCGGCTGTGGAGGACAACGCCCTGGTGGCGCTCGAGGACTCCGGGCGCGTGCTGCCCGAGGGGCGCATGGCGGTGCTCGGGCAGGCCGAGCACATCCCCAGGGCCACTCGTGAGGACATCCGCGGGGTCATGGGCCGCCTGGACGCCGAGGGGCTGACCGAGCTGCAGGAGCTGGTGTCCGGCCCGGATGCGCTGACCCCGGAGGACGCCGCCCACTACTGGCTCGTGGACCGCGGCCTGGAGGAGGCACCCGAGGACTGGGTTGTGCCGGAGCAGGGCTGGTTCTGACCGGTATCGCGCAGGCGGCGCCGCCATCCCGTGCCCGACACGTGCAGACACTCCCGGGCCCGCGGTGCGAAGATGGGGGCCATGTCTTCCACCGGTGATCCGCGTCAGATCCGTCAGTCCTCCAAGCTGCACCACGTGCGCTACGACGTGCGCGGCCCCATCCTGGAGGAGGCCCAGCGCATGGAGGCCGCCGGCCACCGGATCATGAAGCTGAACATCGGCAACCCGGCGCCGTTCGGGTTCGAGGCGCCGGACGCGATCCTGCGGGGCATGATCCAGCACCTGTCCCACGCCCAGGGCTACTCGGACTCCAAGGGCATTTACTCGGCCCGCGTGGCCGTGTCCCAGTACTACGAGTCTCGCGGCATCCGGGGCATCGGCGTGGACGACGTCTACATCGGCAACGGCGTGTCCGAGATGATCTCCATGGTCCTCACCGCCCTGCTGGACGACGGGGACGAGGTCCTCGTGCCCTCCCCGGACTACCCGCTGTGGACCGGTGCGACCACGCTGGCCGGAGGCGTGGCCAAGCACTACCGGTGCGTGGAGGAGGACGGCTGGGAGCCGGACCTGGAGCACATCGAATCCCTCGTGACCGACCACACCAAGGCCCTTGTGCTGATCAACCCGAACAACCCGACCGGCGCCGTGTACTCCCGTGCGACGCTGCTGGGGATGGTGGACATCGCCCGCCGTCACAATCTGATGCTGCTCGCGGACGAGATCTACGAGAAGATCACCTACGACGGCGCGAAGCACATCAATGCCGCCGCCCTGTCCGACGACGTGGTCACTCTGACCTTCTCCGGCCTGTCCAAGGCGTACCGGGTGGCCGGCTACCGCTCCGGGTGGGTGGCCGTCTCCGGGCCGAAGCACCGGGCCGTGGACTTCCTCGAGGGGCTGACGCTGCTGGCCAACATGCGCATGTGTGCGAATGTCCCGGCCCAGCACGTCATCCAGATCGCGCTCGGGGGGTACCAGACCATCGACGACCTGGTGCTGCCCGGCGGCCGCCTGCTGGAGCAGCGCAACCTCGCCCAGAAGCGCCTGGGGGACATGCCCGGCGTCTCGGTGCAGCCGGCACACGGCGCCCTGTACCTCTTCCCGCGCCTGGACCCGGAGGTGTACGGGATCGAGGACGACGAGGCGTTCGTCCTGGACCTGCTCCGCTCCAAGAAGATCCTGGTCTCGCACGGCGGGGCGTTCAACTACACGGACACGAACCACTTCCGCTTGGTGACGCTGCCGGGCGTGGAGGACCTGGCCGTGGCGCTGGACCGGCTCGAGGACTTCCTGGCGGACTGGCGCGAGCGCCGCGGCTGACCGGCCCGGGCGCCCCGGGAAGGATGACGAAGGGAACTGACGACGTGGGCAAGAAGGACAAGCAGGACGGCGCGGGGCACTCCGCGGACGTCTCCCCGCTGACCGTGGACCCGCGCGCCGCGCTGCGCGCCCGCACCCAGGACGGGGAGCCGGTGGACCCGGCCGAGGTGGACGCCGGCGGCAAGCCCGGGTTCGACGGCAAGAAGGGGCAGGGGAAGGCGGCGCTCGCCGCCCGCTCCGGTCGCCTGGCCGAGCTGCAGGAGCTGCTCTACGCGGCCGGCCGCGCCGACCCCGAGGCCGCACCGAGCGTGCTGGTGGTGGTCCAGGGCATGGACACCGCCGGCAAGGGCGGACTGATGCGCACCGTGGCCGGGGCCATGGACCCCCAGGGGGTCCGCACGGAGGCCTTCGGCAAGCCCACCGAGGAGGATCTGGAGCACGACTTCCTGTGGCGGATCGAGGCGGCGATGCCGGAGCCGGGGGAGATCGTGGTCTTCGACCGCTCCCACTACGAGGACGTGCTGATCCACCGGGTGGAGGCCCTCTCCACCCGCAAGGAGGTCGAGCGCCGGTACGGGGCGATCCGCGAGTTCGAGGAGGCGGCGATCGCCGCGGGCACCCGGATCGTCAAGGTCATGCTCCACATCTCGAGACAGGAGCAGGGCGAACGCCTGCTGGCCCGCCTGGAGAACCCGGACAAGCACTGGAAGTACGACCCCTCGGACCTGGACGCCCGGGAGAAGTGGGACGAGTACCAGCAGGCCTATGCCATCGCGATCGCGGAGACCGACTCGGACCGGGCGCCGTGGTACATCGTGCCGGCGGACCGGAAGTGGTACTCGCGGCTGGCGGTGCAGGAGATCCTCATCGCCGAGCTCGAGGAGCTGGACCTGCGCTGGCCGGCCTCCACGATCGACGTGGAGGCCGAGAAGGGACGGCTCGCCGCGCTCTGAGCCTGCCGTGCGTACCCCCGGGCTGGACGTGCCCCGGGGGAGCGGGCGTAGCGTGAATCCCATGAACGACACCGCGAACCCCGTGAACAACACCTCCGAGAACCCCGACGCCGCCCCGCTGGCCGGCCGCAAGGTCGCGTTCATCGCGTCCCGCGGTGTGGAGCAGCCGGAGCTGACCCGTCCGTGGGAGGCCGTCCTGGCCGCCGGCGGCACCCCGCACCTGCTCTCCCCGGAGGCCGGCACGATCCAGGCCATGAAGGGGGACTGGGAGCACGCCGACGTCTTCGACGTGGACTCCACCGTCTCCGACGCGGACGCCTCCGCCTATGCCGGCGTGGTCCTGCCCGGCGGCACTCTGAACGCGGACGCCGTCCGCGGCGACAAGGAGATCCATGCCTTCGTGCGGGCCGTGCACGACGCCGGCCGTCCGGTCGCCGCGATCTGCCACGCCCCGTGGATCCTGATCGACGCCGGCCTGGTCGAGGGGAGGACCCTGACCTCCTTCGAGTCCCTCCGCCTGGACCTGCAGAACGCCGGCGCCACCGTGAAGGACGAGGAGCTGGTGGTGGACGGGAACCTCATCACCTCCCGCACCCCGGACGACCTGGACGCCTTCTGCGCCGCGCTCGTGGAGCACATGAGCGCCTGACCGGCCCCGATCCTGCTGCCGCCGCCGCAGCGGCACGCACGACGACGGCCCCCGCACCTCATCGAGGTGCGGGGGCCGTTCAGCGTGGTCGGGCGGGTCTGCCCACGTGGTCGGGTCCGTCAGTCCTCGTCCTGCTCGCCGTCCTGCTGGGCCTCGGCGGCGGCGCGGACCTCGTCGAGGCGGGTGCGGGCCCCGTCCAGCCACGCCTGGCAGCGGGCGGCCAGGGCCTCGCCGCGCTCCCAGAGGGCCAGGGACTCCTCGAGCCCGGCCCCGCCGGCCTCGAGACGGGAGACGGTCTGGACGAGCTCGGCCCGGGCCTGCTCGTAGCTCATGTGCTGCACGTCGGAGACGTCGGCGGAGCTGAAGCCCTCCACGCCGGCGGTCTCGGGGGCGGTGTTCTCGGTGCTCATCGGGTCTCCTCCGTCTGGGTGGTCGGTGCGGTGCCGGTCTCGGCCGGGCGCGGACGGTCGCGGCGGGCGTCCCCGCCGTCGTCGGGGGACAGGGGGTGGACGGCCGTGACCTGGGCGTCCAGGCGGCCGGAGGCCACGAGGAGGTCCAGGCCGTCGCCGACGGCCACGTCCGCGGCGTCCCGGACCACCGCGTCCCCGTGCCGCACCACGGCGTAGCCGCGGTCCAGGGTCTGCTGCGGGGACAGGGAGCGGACGCGGGCCAGCAGGTGGTCCACGGCGTCGGCCTCCCGGTCCAGGCGCAGGCCGAGGCTGCGGCGCGCCCGGTCCGTGAGGCCGGCGAGCTCCTCCGCGCGGGTGTCCACCATGACCTCGGGGGAGGCCAGGACGGGGCGGGAGCGCAGCTGGGCCAGCTCCTGCTCTCCGGTGAGGACGCGGCGCTCCACGCCGCGAGCCAGGCGCAGGCGCATCTCCGCGATGCCCGCGCGCTCCACGGCGGCGTCCGGGACGATCCGCTTGGCCGCGTCCGTGGGCGTGGAGGCGCGCAGGTCCGCGACGTCGTCCACCACGGGCCGGTCCGCCTCATGCCCGATGGCCGAGACCACGGGGGTCTGCGCGGCGGCCACCGCGCGGACGAGCTGCTCGTCCGAGAAGGGCAGGACGACCTCTTCGAGGGCGCCGCCGCCGCGGGCGATCACGATCACGTCCACGTGCTCGAGCGCGTCCAGCTCGGCCAGCGCCGCGGCTACCTCCCGCGAGGCGCTCGGGCCCTGCACGGCGACCTCGCGGATCTCGAACTGCGCCGCCGCCCAGCGCAGGTGCGTGTTCCGCAGGACGTCCTTCTTCGCATCCGAGTCCCGGCCGGTGATCAGGCCGATGCACTGCGGCAGCACGGGGACCGGGCGTTTGCGGGCGGCGTCCAGCACGCCCTCCTCGCCGAGCTGCCGGCGCAGCCGCTCCACCCGGGCCAGCAGGTCCCCGATGCCCACCGGGCGCATGTGGCTGACGGTCATGGACAGCCGGCCTGCCTTGAGCCAGAAGTTCGGGGCCACCCGGGCGACCACGCGGGCGCCGGGGGCGATGCCCTCGCCGAAGGTCGACGCCACGTTGCGCCAGGCGTTGACCGGCAGGGAGACGTCCTGGTCCAGGTCCCGCATGGTCATGTACACGTTCCCGCGGTTGTTCTTGACCTCGATCAGCTGGCCCTCGATCCAGGTGGCGGGGGCGCGCTCAATGTGGCGCTTCAGGTTCTCCGAGAGCCGGGCCAGCGGCCACGGGTTGTCCGGGGACGTGTCTCCGGCGCGCTCGGGGACGGCCGCCTGGCCCTCGGCCCCGAAGTCCGGGATCTGCTCCATGCCTCTGCCTCCGCTCTGCTTCGGACACGTCCTGTCTATCAGTACCCTGGGACACGGTAACGCGGGTGTGGAGGGCACCCGCCCGATTCTCGAGGAGCCTGTGTGGTCCGTCGTGTCCTGTCCCTGGTGCTGGCCCTGGTGGCCGGCCTGTCCGCTGTCCTCGCCGTGGCAGGCTCCGTCACGGACCGCGCCGTGCGCGGCCCGGAGCTGACCCGTACGGCGGTGGACCGCGTCCTGGACGACCCCGCCGTGGGGGAGGAGTCTCCGCGCTTCGTGCTGGACCTGGTGGAGGCCGCCCTGCCCCGGGAGGTGTCTCTGGTGGCGGGAGACCTGCTGCAGGACGTCACCGAGCGAGGCACGGATGCCGCCCTGCGGGACGAGCGGGTCCGCACCGGGGTGCGCGAGTCCGCGGAGCAGGCGCGGGCGGACTGGGCCGCGCGCCTGGATGCCGGCGAGGACCTCTCGGACGCGTCCGATGCGGGCACGCTGACCGTCCCTCTCGGCCCGGTGGTGTCGAGCGTGGGCGTGGGGCTCGTGGACGACCTCGCTGACGGCACCGCCGACCTGCTCGGCAACGAGGACGGCTCCCTCGTGGTCCCCGGCGGGAGGGTCTTCGGCGTCGACCTTCCGGAGACGGACCTGTCCGGTCTCTTCGAGCGGGCCAGGGACGGCGTCCGGGAGTTCTCCGCACAGGAGCGCCTCGCCGTGCTCGTCCACGTGGCCGGCGACGACGGCTCCGGTGCGCCCCTCTCCTCCCTGACGGACGTCTCGACCCTGCTGCGGGCCTCCGCCCACTGGGGGTGGGCCGTGGCAGCTGCCGCCGTGTCCGGCCTGGCGGCCCTCGTGCTCGCCCCGGGCCGCTGGCGAGGCGCCGCGCTCGCCGTGATCGGCCTGCTGATGGTCGGCGGCGGACTCGCGATCCCGGAGGTCGTCGCCTCCCCGGACCTGGTCCGGCTGGCGGTCCCGGAGCAGGCCCCGCACTCCCTGGCCGACCTGACCCAGGCGGTCGACGGCGTCGTGCGGACCGTGGTGGCGGATTCCTTCGCCCCGAGCGCCACGGGACTGCTGTACGGCGGGGGAGCGGCCGCCGTCGTGGGCCTGCTCTGGGCGGTGTTCGCCGGGCGCCGAGGACGCCCTGCGCACTGACCCCGACCGATAGAGTGGTGGGCATGTCCACCCCCACCACCGCCCCCGCACCCGCCTCCGTCGGCCTCGGCATGCCGCATGTGCCCCGCGTGCGCCGCAGCCGCGAGGAGATCGAGGCCTCCGCCCCCGTCTCCGGTGACAAGCGTGTCCTGCTGGCCGCCCCGCGCGGCTACTGCGCCGGCGTGGACCGTGCCGTGATCGCCGTGGAAAAGGCCCTGGAGGTCCACGGTGCCCCGGTCTACGTGCGCAAGGAGATCGTGCACAACCGCCACGTGGTGGACTCGCTGTCCGAGCGCGGCGTGGTGTTCGTCTCCGAGCTGGACGAGGTGCCCGAGGGCGCCGTCACCGTCTTCTCCGCCCACGGCGTGTCCCCGGCGGTCGTCCAGGACGCCGCGCAGCGGAACCTGCAGACCATCGACGCCACCTGCCCGCTGGTCACCAAGGTGCACCGCGAGGCCGTGCGCTTCGCCAGGCAGGACAAGCAGATCCTGCTCATCGGCCACGACGGCCACGAGGAGGTCGAGGGCACCTACGGCGAGGCCCCGGAGCACACCACGGTCATCAATGACGTCCAGGAGGCCCGGACGGTGCAGGTCGAGGACCCGGACAACCTGATCTGGCTCTCCCAGACCACCCTCTCCGTGGACGAGACCCTGGAGATCGTCTCCGTGCTGCGCGAGCGGTTCCCGAACCTGCAGGACCCGCCCTCGGATGACATCTGCTACGCCACCTCCAACCGCCAGGCCGCCGTGAAGGTCATCTCACCCGAGGTGGACCTGATGCTCGTGGTGGGTTCCGCGAACTCCTCGAACTCCGTGCGCCTCAAGGAGGTCTCGCTCGAGTACGGTGCGCGCCGTGCCGAGCGCGTGGACTTCGCACACCAGGTGGACGAGTCCTGGTTCGAGGGCGTCGCCACCGTGGGCCTGAGCTCCGGCGCCTCGGTGCCGGAGGTGCTGGTGCAGGACGTGCTGTCCCTGCTGGCGGACTACGGCTACGCACAGGTGGACGAGGTCGTCACCGCCGAGGAGGACATCATGTTCTCCCTGCCCAAGGAGCTGCGCGCCGAGCTGAAGAAGATCGGCGACGAGGACCGGAGCCTCGGCGGCCGCCGCCGCGACTGAACCGGGTGCCTGCGCCGAGCCAGAAAGTGTGGCGCTTTGCCGACGTCGAGCCAGAGAGTGTGGCGCTCTGCCGGCGCCGAGCCAGAAGGTTCGGCTGGTTCGTGGGGCGTTGAAGCAGCCAATTGTTCTGGTTCGACGAGAGGCCTCGGGCCCTGATGGGGGAGGAGCACACCCCTGCCCGGGGAGAGGAGCACAGCCCATGCCCGTCAATGTGAGGTTCCAGAGCGCTGTGCCCGGCCGTCGGGTGCTGTGCCCAGCGTCGTCGTCGGACTGGCTGTGCCGGCCCTGACCACGCACGACGAGGGGCCCCTGCCGGATCCGTTCCGGCAGGGGCCCTTCGCGTGTGTCCGGGGCGTCCCCGGCTCAGCCTCAGAAGGTGAGGCCGAAGACCCAGACGAGCAGGGTCATCGAGGCGGCGATGATCAGCACGGTCGCGATCAGGTTGATCCAGATGCCGCCCTTCACCATCTGGCCCACGGTCACGTAGCCGGAGCCGTAGGCGATGGCGTTCGGCGGGGTGGCGACAGGGAGCATGAACGCGCAGGTGGCGGCCAGGGCCACCGGGGCGCACAGCATGAGCGGGTCGAGGCCGGTGCCCATGGCCACACCGGAGGCGACCGGAAGGAACGTGGCTGCGGTGGCGGTGTTCGAGGTCATCTCGGTGAGGAACAGGATGCCGAGGGCGGCCACGGCCACCAGGACCACCACGGGGACGCCGTCAAGCCCGGCGACCTGCTCGCCGATCCAGCCGGACAGGCCCGAGTCCTGGAACTGCTTGGACAGGGCCAGACCGCCGCCGAAGAGCAGCAGCACGCCCCACGGCAGCTGGATGGCGGACTCCCAGTCCAGCAGGCGCACGCCGCGCTGGGCGTCGCCGCCGGCGGGCAGCAGGAACAGCAGGATGCCGACGGCGATCGCGATGCCGGCGTCCGCGATGGGGGCGGAGTCCAGGTTGAAGAGGTAGTCGGACAGCAGCGGCACGGACACCCAGGCCAGCGCTGCCAGCGCGAAGAGGGCGAGGACGCGCTTCTCTCCGGAGGACATGGGGCCGAGCTTGGCCTTCTCCGCGCGGATGAGCTCCTGGCCGCCCTGGATCTCGTCGATCTCCGGCTTGAACAGCACCTTGGTCAGCATGAACCAGCAGGCGACCATGAGGATCAGGGCGATCGGCATGCCGACGAGCATCCACTGGGCGAAGCCGATGTTCAGGTCGTGGGTCTCCCGCATGAAGCCGGCGAGCAGGGTGTTCGGCGGGGTGCCGATCAGGGTGCCGAGGGAGCCGATCGAGGCGGCGTAGGCGATGCCGAGCATCAGGGCGGTGCCGAAGTTGGACTCGGTGAGCTTCTGCAGCTGCTGGTCGTCCATCTCGGCCGGGTCCTGGTCCAGTTCCTCGTCCGAGAGCTCGGCGTCCACGGCCTCGGCCTCGGCACCGGTGGCGTAGCGCTGGACCAGCATGAGCACGGAAATGCCGATGGGCAGCATCATCACGGCGGTCGCGGTGTTGGACACCCACATGGAGAGGAAACCGGTGGCGATCATGAAGCCGGCGATGAGGTTCGCGGTCTTCGAGCCCATGGCGGCGAGCACGGACAGCGCGATGCGGCGGTGGAGGTTCCAACGCTGCATGGCCAGGGCCAGCATGAAGCCGCCCATGAAGAGGAAGATCGTGTCCGCGCCGTAGGAGGCGCCCACGTTCGAGACGGACACTCCCGCGCCCTCGGGGGTCTCGGACGCCGGGATGAAGACGGGGAAGATGACCAGCGGCAGCAGCGAGGTCGCCGGGATCGGGATGGCTTCGGTCATCCACCAGATCGCCATGAGGAGCGCGGTGCCGGCGATCAGGCGGGGCCACACCCCGATGTCCGCGGGCATGAGGAAGAAGATGAGCAGGCCGAGGGCCGGGCCCAGGATCAGGCCGATGATGCGGTTACGGACGGTGCTGCCGTCCACGGCCTCCGAGCGCATTCCCGGGGAGAGCTCCTGGGCGAAGTCCTTCGCCCGGGACTGGGGGTCGTACTTCTTGAGGTGGTCACCGGGGACGGTGGACCGTGGCGACGAGGATGACATGGCCACTCCTTTGTGCAGTCAGGCGGGCGCCGTGCGGAGCCACCGCGGGCATGTGGACGTGCTGTGATGCTCCTGGTGCAAAGGTAACAGCGCAACGCGGTGTCGTGTGCTCTGTGTCACCTGTTTCTGGCCCGCCCGTTCAGGTCAGCGTGATGCGTCAGCCGCCTCCCCGCCGTCCCTTTCCAGCCCGTCGCCGTCCTGCTCCGCGCCGCCCTACCCGTCCCGGCCCTCTCCGTCCCCGTCCTCCCACAGCTCGCCCTGCTGCGCCGTGAGCTCCGGGGCGGCCAGCGGGCGGGGGAGCTGTTCCACGGCACGCGCGTCCTCGAGCGTGGACTCCAGCTGCGGGTCCAGCTCCTGGATCCGCCGGGCGGAGGGGAGCACGCGCGTCTCCAGGGTGCCGAGCATCCGGTTGTAGTGCTCCACGGACTTCCCGAGCGAGGAGCCCAGCCTGGTCAGGTGCCCGCCGAGCGTGCCGAGACGCTCGTACAGCTGGCGGGCCGCGGCCACCACCTGGTGAGCGTCCTGGGCGATCCGCTCCTGCCGCCAGGCGTGGGCCACGGACTTCAGGGCGGTGAGCAGGGACACCGGTGCCACCAGCGCCACCCCGCGGGCGAACGCGTGGTCCAACAGGCCGGGATCCTCCTCGAGTGCGGTGGCGAGCAGGGACTCCGAGGGCAGGAAGCAGAGCACGAGCTCCGGGCTCTCCTCGAGCCCGGACCAGTAGCCCTTGGCCGCGAGGGCGTCCACGTGCCGGCGCACAGCCGCCGCGTGCCGGGCCCGCAGCTGGCGGCGATGCTCGCGGGCCTGATCGTCATGCTCGTCCGCCAGGTGCTGAGCGGCCACGCCGTCCGCGGCCGGGGCCTTGGCGTCCACGGCCAGGGCCTTGCCCCCGGGCAGCTGCACCAGCAGGTCCGGGCGCAGCCGCTGCCCTTCGGCGCCGGAGAGGGTGGTCTGCTCGGCGAAGTCCGTGTGGGGCAACATCCCCGCGGCCTCCACCACCCGGCGCAGCTGCACCTCGCCCCAGTGGCCGCGGGCGGTGGTGGACTTCAGCGTGGAGAGCAGCTCCGTGGTCTGGTGCATCAGTGCCGAGTCCGTCCGGGCGGCCTGGCGCAGTTGCTCGCCGAGTGCGGCGAACTGGTCCACGCGGTCCCGCTCCAGCACCGCCACCTGCTCCTGCAGGTGCCGCATGCGCTCGCCCATGGGCGCGAGGGCCTTGAGCACGTCCGCGTCCCGTCGCCGGGACTCCTCCTGCTCGGCCCGTCCCCGCTCGAGCATCCGCACCGAGGTCTCCGCGCGCGCCAGCCGTTCACGGGAGCGCGCGGCCTCGTCCGCGGACTGTTCCGCGCGGCGGTGCAGCTCCTCCTCCCGTGCGCGGGCACGCGAGGCATACAGCCAGGCGGCCAGGGCGGCGCCCAGCAGGAGGCCCAGGACCAGGCCGAGGATCAGGAAGAAGACGTCCATGCACCCAGGGTGCCACCCGGGGCGGACGGGATAGACCGTCGTCGCCGGTCCGCCGGTGCGCCGGTGCGCCGCGCGCGCCGTGCCGCGGCCAGGCTCAGAGCCAGCCGCGGTCCCGGGCGACGGCGGCGGCCTCGGCACGGGTGGAGGTGTGGGTCTTGCCGATCGCGCTGGAGAGATGGTTGCGCACCGTGCCGGGGGACAGGTGCAGGGCGGCGGCGATCTGACGCACCGGCGCGCCCTCCAGGGCGGCCCGCAGCACGTCCCGCTCCCGTTCGGTCAGCGGACTGCCGCCCAGTGACAGGGTCTCGGCCGCCAGCGATGGGTCCACCACCCGCTCGCCGCGGCCCACGCGCCGCACGGCCTCCGCGAGCTGCTCGGCGGGCACGTCCTTGACCACGAACCCGTCCGCGCCGGCCTCCAGCGCCCGGGACAGATATCCAGGGCGGCCGAACGTCGTCACGATCAGCACCCGACATTCCAATCCGGAGTCCCGCAGCGCCGCGGCCGCCTCGATCCCGTCCACACCGGGCATCTCCACGTCCAGCAGGGCCACGTCCACCGCCTGCTCGCGCACCAGTGCGATCACGTCCGCACCGGAGCCCGTCTGCGCCACGACCTCCATGTCCGGCTCGAGGTCCAGCAGCGCGGCCAGGCCGGCACGCACCAGGGACTGGTCGTCCGCCAGCAGCAGGCGCAGCGGGGCGTCGGTGCTCACAGGGTGACCTCCAGTCGGGTCCCGGGACGGGCGGTGCCCGGGTGCTCCGGGCCCACCTGCAGTGTGCCACCGGCGGCCGCGGCGCGGGCCCGCAGCCCGGCCAGTCCGGTGCCGCGCCG
This sequence comes from Micrococcus luteus, assembly GCA_047414615.1. Classification (GTDB taxonomy): domain Bacteria; phylum Actinomycetota; class Actinomycetes; order Actinomycetales; family Micrococcaceae; genus Micrococcus; species Micrococcus luteus_B. The sequence goes on along the minus strand of CP179711.1, from coordinate 1,429,655 downwards.
CACCGTGTTTCCCGACGACGGCCCGCTGGCCTGGGGCTGTCCGCTCACCGTGCCGTCCAGGCCGACGCCGTCGTCCACGACGACGAGGCGGTCCGGTGCCAGCCGCATCCGGACCCGGTCGGCCCCGGAGTGACGCACGGCGTTGGTGACGGCTTCGCGCAGGGCCCAGGCGAAGAGTCCGGCGGCCGGCTCCGGGACCTCGGCGGCGGCCTCGATGCCGGGGACCTCCGCGCGGATGCCCGCATCCGAGAGGACGCGGCGGGCGCCGGCAAGCTCGGTGGCCAGCTGTGGGGCGGACAGCCCGTCCACGGTGGAGCGGACCTCGCCGATCGCCGAGCGGGTCAGCGTGACGATCTGCTCGGCCTCGTCCTTGGCCCGGGCCGGGTCCGCGTCGATCAGGCGGGTGACCAGCTGGGCCTTCACATGGACGGCGGTGAGGGAGTGGCCGAGGACGTCGTGCACGTCCCGGGCGAGCTCTTCCCGCTGGCGGGACAGGTCCAGCTCGTGCTGGACGTCCCGCATCGACTCTTCGCGCTCAGTGGTCACCCGCACGACAGCCATGACCGCGAACCCGACGAGCATGGCCCCGGTGACCCAGAACCGCTGCGTTCCTTCGGTGAGCCAGACGGCGAGCGTGACGGCCAGCAGGGCGCCGAGGGCGACGGACACGATCGCTGTCCGCAGGTTGTAGGAGAAGAGCCAGACGGCGGTGAGGTAGGGGAGGCAGTTGAGCGCGTTGCCGCCCATGAGTCCGAACAGGGCGATGGTCAGCAACCCGAGGACGGCGGTGTATCCGGCCGTGTTCACGGCAGCCGGCAGACCCGTCAGGGGGCGGGGGGCGATGAAGGCGGCCAGATAGGTCAGGCAGAACAACGCGGAGGTGACGAGCAGCAGGAGCAGGCCGAGTCGGTCGCCGTCGCGGATGCGCACGACCGTCTCGGCGATGACGGCACTGACCAGGAAGATCAGCCAGACTCCTGCGAAGCCTGCCACGACACCCCACTCGGACCGGGGAAGGACGCCGCGCCCCTCCTGTTCCGGACCCGGGGCTGCGGGATCGTGGACAGGAGACCCGCCGCCGGAGCCTTCGTCGAGGCCCCGGTCGGCGGGGTCACGGTGGGTGGCGGTCATCGGCGGGTCCTCCGGCGGTCGGCGAGCAGACAGACCATCGCGAACACCGCAGTCCAGCCGCCGATGTTGACCAGGGCGAGCCACAGCGGCTCGGTGACGGGCGGGGCGTCGGTGAGGATGACCTCTCCCTCCATCATGGGCCACCGGGCCACCAGGGAGGGGCCGTAGAGCGGCGAGAATCGGGCCACGCCGAGGAGCATCTCATTGATCGGGGTGAACAGGTTGCCCAGGAAGGCGAACACGACCAGCCCGCCGGCGGCGGCCGAGACGGCGGCCTCGGAACGGAACAGCATGGCGGCCGCAAGCCCGTAGAGGGCGAAGGGCAGTGCCACCGCCAGGGTGAGCAGGAAGGCCCAGGCCCACCGGTCGGCGCTGGCGAACTCGGCGCCGATGAACCACCCGGCGACGAAGACCACGACGACGGGGACCACCGCCACTGCCCCGCCGATGACGGCCTTGCCCGCGACGAACAGCGAGGGGGACAGGGCGGTCATGCCCAGCTGACGGCCCCAGCCCAGCTGGCGCTCGGTGGCGGCGGTGCCGGCCAGTGAGGTGGTCGCCACTGCTGCACCGTAGAGGGCCATGGACACCATCAGGTAGGCGGTGAGGTTCCCGTCGTAGGCGAAGGCGGCTCCGTCGTCGGATCCTCCGTTGAGGGTGTTGAACAGCAGGAACATGCCCAGCGGAAGGCCGATGATGAAGAGCTGGGCATCCCACATGCGGAGCTGGCGGAGCAGGTCGTGGCGGACGAAGGCGGCGAGGATGCGCGTCGAAGACCGGGCTCGGCCCGGGCGCTCGTGACGCAGGGTCTGATCGGTGACGGTTGCGGTGCTCATGCGGTGGCCTCCATGAAGATGCGGTCAAGGGTGGCGCGCTCGACCTGCAGGTCGGCGCCCAGGGAACGGCTCAGCAGAGTGTGGACGAGCCGATCTGCGGCGACCGGCCCTCCTGCGACCTCGAAGCGGACACGGTCCGCGTCAGGACCGGATACGAGCGCGGCGCTGTGGTCGGCCGCGATCTCGGACGGAGCCGGGTCCGTCTGCGAACCCGTCCAGCGGCAGGCCACGGTGCGCGGGGCGCCGTCCGTCAGCTCGTGGACGGTGCCGGCACGGTGGACCTGCCCGTCGCGCAGCAGGACGATGCGATCGGCGAAGTCCGAGGCCTCCTGGAGATAGTGGGTGGCGAACACGACGGTGCGGCCACGGTCCGCCTCGGCGTGCATGGCGTCCCAGAACTCGGCCCGGGCGCCGACGTCCATTCCGGCGGTGGGCTCGTCCAAGACGAGCAGCTCCGGGTCGGTGAGCAGGGCGAGGCCGAAGCGGAGGCGCTGCTGCTCACCGCCGGAGCATTCGTTCACGCCCCGGTCGGCCAGGTGTGCGAGGCCGGCGCGCTCGATCACGTCGGCCACCGGCAGGGGACGTCGGTGGCAGCCGGCCACGTAGTGCAGGGTCTGCTCGACCGTGAGGTCCTGGAGCAGCGCCCCGGTCTGGAGCACGGCCCCCACACGGCCTGCGGCCACGGCCTGTCGGGCGGCTCCGCCGAAGACGGCCAGGCTGCCGGAGGACGGAGCAGTGAAGCCCAGGACCATGTCCAGGAAGGTGGTCTTGCCGGCGCCGTTCGGGCCGAGCAGGGCGAGCACCTCACCGCGGGGGACGGTAAGGTCCACGCCGTCCACGGCGTGGACCTTGCCGAATCGCTTGTGGACGTCCGCGGCGGAGACGGCGAGGTCGGTGCCGTGGCCTGGGTCAGGGGCGGGAGGCTCGGGGGCTGAGGTCTGCTGCGTGCTGGTCATGGGACCAGCCTGGTCTGCGCGGCGCGCCGGCGGATCTGCCGAGTGTCAGCACTTGGGCATGACGGATGTCATGGGTGCGCTGGCGGCGGCTCAGGCGAGCGGGTTCGGTCCGTTGGCCACCAGAGTCGGCTCGCCCAGGGCCTTCGGTGCGATGTCCTCCTCGGCGTGCCCCACGTCATGCGGGACCACCAGCCGCACGGACACGTCCTGCCCGGCCTCGAACGATTCCACGAAGTAGGCGGGCGTGAGGCCCTCGTCCGTCTGGACACCGCCGTCGAAGACGGCCACGGCGCGCGCCGGACGCGGTTCGATCCGTCCGACGAAGCCTGCGGCGTCCTCCGGCGTCAGGTCCGGCTCGGTCCACATGCCGCGCATGCCCTCCGCGGTGACGGCCAGGACGGTGGGCTGCAGGTCCTGCCCCCGGCCCAGCAGGTCCAGGCCGTGCTCCACGGCCAGGTCGATGAGCGGGGCCATCTCAGCGGAGAACCCGTCCACGTGCTCGGCCGGGACGCCGTCGGAAGGTGAGGTGCCGTCGGAAGGCGGGGTGCCGTCGTCGGGAAGCGGGCTGCCGGTGGGGGAGGTGCTCTGGTTCACACAGACCACGCTACCCGTCCCGGCGCGCCGGTAGGATGGTCGACCGTGGCACTGACTATCGGATTCGTGGGACTTCCCAATGTGGGCAAGTCGACCCTCTTCAACGCACTCACCCGCCAGAGCGTCCTCGCGGCGAACTACCCGTTCGCGACGATCGAGCCGAACGTAGGCGTGGTGAACCTGCCGGACGAGCGCCTGCCGCAGCTGGCCGAGATCTTCGGTTCCGAGCGCATCCTGCCGGCGACGGTGTCCTTCGTGGACATCGCCGGCATTGTGAAGGGCGCCTCCGAGGGGGAGGGCCTGGGCAACCAGTTCCTGGCGAACATCCGTGAGGCCCACGCGATCGCCCAGGTGGTGCGCGCGTTCGACGACGGCGACGTCGTCCACGTGGACGGCACGGTGGACCCGGCCTCGGACATGGAGACCATCAACACCGAGCTGATCATCGCGGACATGCAGACCCTGGAGAAGGCGATCCCGCGCGTTGAGAAGGAGGTCAAGGGCAAGAAGAAGGAGCCCGCCGACCTCGAGGCGCTGCAGGCCGCGCTCGCGGTGCTGGAGCGGGGCGAGACGATCTTCGCCGCGAAGGACAAGGACACGCTGGACATGGACCGGCTGCGGGAGCTGAGCCTGCTCACCGCCAAGCCGTTCATCTACGTGTTCAACTCGGATGAGGGTGTGCTGGGGGACGAGGCCAAGCAGCAGGAGCTGCGCGATCTGGTGGCCCCCGCTGAGGCCGTGTTCCTGGACGCCAAGCTCGAGTCCGACCTCGTGGAGCTCTCCGCGGAGGAGGCCGCCGAGATGCTGGAGATGGCTGGGCAGGACGAGTCCGGGCTGGATCAGCTGGCCCGTGTGGGCTTCTCCACCCTCGGCCTGCAGACGTACCTGACGGCCGGGCCGAAGGAGACGCGCGCCTGGACCATCCCGGTCGGCGCGACGGCGCCCGAGGCCGCCGGCGTGATCCACACCGACTTCCAGCGCGGCTTCATCAAGGCGGAGATCGTGAGTTTCGACGATCTGGTTGCCGCGGGTTCGATGGCGGATGCCAAGGCTGCCGGCAAGGTGCGCATGGAGGGCAAGGACTATGTGATGAAGGACGGCGACGTGGTCGAATTCCGCTTCAACGTCTAGCAGTGTCAGGCGCCCTCCCGTACCGAAGGAGGGGACACGTCGATCCTCCTATCCGATGTGGTGAACCCCAGCATGCTCCTGCATCGGCGCCGGATGTGTCCTACGCCACGCCGTTCAGGACGCCTGCCATGCATTGCGCACGGACATGGCGGTGAGCAGCGCGAGCAGCTCGGCGCGCACCCGCGGGTCCTCCAGCTCGTAGGCCAACCAGTCCTTGATCCGTTTGATCCGATGGCTCACGGTCTGCGGGTGCACGTCCAGCGACGTGGCGATGCCCGGGCGATGGCCCCACTGGAGCAGCCACTCGTGCAGCGTCGAGGCCAGCACGTCGGGGTGGTCCTCCGCCTCGAAGTCGAACTCCCCCAAGTGCTTGCGCTGCAGGGCGGTGATCACTGCCGGGTCCGCACTCATCGCCAGCTCGAGGAGGACATCGTCGGCGAAGGTGATCCCCTCGGCCGACGAGTCGAGCAGCTCCGTGCGTGTCGCCAGCGTCAGCGAGCCGGGCAGCTCGTCCAAGGGCACGGCCGGGCCGGCCACGCAGGTGTGACCGACGAGCAGCGACTGCAGGGAGCTGGACTGCTTCCCCGTCCGCCACGGGATGGATGAGGGCCACGTCGCTGGCCCGGTCGTAGTAGGCGACCTTGACGTCGGCACGCCGGCGGATCTGCGGCCCGGAGTCCGCGGAGGTGAGGATGGCGCAGACCTTGGTGCTCGGCTGCCACCCGACCTCGGCGACCAGGTCGCTCGGGTCGCCCCGCCCGTACATCAGCACGCTGGCCAGTCGCCGCAGCGCCTCGTCCTCGTCGCCGTCGTCCAGGTCGGCCAGGTCGTGTCCACGCTGCGACGCCGAGACGACGGCCTCCCCGACGGTCATCACCCGGCTCAGCAGCCCGATGGCACTCTCACTGTCCTCGTCCTGGCGGTCGGCCCCGAGGATGGCCCGGTGGACCTGCGCCTGACAGCGGGCGACGGCGATCCGCAGCCCCGAGACCAACATATCGACGTCGACTCCCCCGCGGGCACATTCTCTCCCGAGCCGCTCGAAGATGCTGCCTCGCGCGGCGACGCGGTCGATGTCGTTGGTGACGACGCAGTCGAGGAACTCCATGAGGACCTCAGCGACATCCACCGGCCAGTGCCGCTCGATCGCCACCGGCGGGACCCCGAGCTCGGTGGCGACCTCCGTCACGAGTCGTTGAGTCAGACGCGTCTTCTCCTCCGCGCACGCCCCAAGACGTGACGGCCCAGCGCCTTCATCGGCATTCGGACTACCCTGGTTCTCGCGATCCACCTGGCCTTGACCCCACCGTGGTGTTCCGCTCGCTTGCATGATCATGAACAGTACTTGTCCAAAGTAGCGAGCCTTGGCATCGAGTGACAATGCGTCACCGGAACTTGTCACATCAGGCCTTGGCGCCCGGGTCTCGCTCGTCTATGCTGACTCACAGCATCCGTATGGTGGGGTGCCATCCATCCGATTGCCTCAGGAGCATCTCATGACCAGTCCCTCTGCCGTTTCCCGTCGAACCGTCGCCAAGGGCGTCGCTTGGTCGGCCCCGGCCGTGGCCCTGGTCGCCTCGGCCCCCGCGCTCGCCGCGTCGCCGACGGAGTGCTACGTCTTCGACATGTGGTCCTCCAACGGCCGCCAGCCGATCAACAACAACCGTGACCAGATTAGTGGGACGGTGCGGTACTCGCCCAACAACCACCAGACGTGCATCGAGGACCAGAACCAGCCCTACCCCTACGACATCGTCATCACCGTCACCCTCGACCCGGAGATTTACACGGGCGCGTTCACGTACAACGGTCCCGGCGGCGCCGTCGCGGGTCCCAACAACTCGGTGGTCATCACCCTCCCCTTCGCCGGCCAGAGGCCGGGCTCGAGCCACCAGTGGAACCTCCAGGCGACGACCGTTAAGGGCGCCACCCGTGAGCGTGCGCGGTTCAAGGCTCACATCGAGGCGACCTCCTACCCCGAGGTCATGTGGAAGATCATCGAGGGTCACGGCGGGTGGATGGGCAACCGCACGCCACTCTCCTACGACTACTGACAGGTTCGCACCCCGGACCGGGAGGCCTCCGCGGTTGTCACTCTCCTGACATGGAGAGCACAAGAGGGGTCGCCGATCAGGCGGCCCCTCGGCCGTGAGCAGCACGAGCAGCTCAGCCCTGACGACGGCGCCCTCAAGATCGTCGGCGAGCAGGTCACGTAACCGGTGCAGACGACCGCTCACGGTCTGCGGGTGAACCGTGAGGGCCTGGGCGATCCCCGGCCGGTTGCCCCACTGGAGCAACCACTGGCGGAGCGTCTCGACGAGCACCGCACGCTGGTCCTCGGCAGCCGGTCGAGCTCTCCGAAGTACTTGCGCCGCAGGGCCCGCACGGCGACCGGGTCGGCCACGCGGACGAGCTCGCGCAGGGAGTCGTCGACGAAGGTCGGCCTGAGTGGGCGACGGCCCGAAGGGCGCTGAGCCGCTGCCCCATCGCGAGGGAGTCGGGAAACTCGGTGATCGGCACGGCAGGCCCGACGATGCAGTCGACGTCGGCCATGAGCGGGCGAAGGGTGGTGGCCAGTGCGTCCGCAGCGACCGGCAGCCCGAGGACGGCCTCGGGGTCGAGGTGCTGGGGCGCGAGCAGGACCGCTCGACGATCCCACCGCTCGCCCCCAGCCGCTCCATGTCATCGGTCGCGACACAGACGAGGAACTCGCGGGTGGCCTCGATGACGTCGGCCGGCCACTTGTGGTCGAGCGGTGGCGCTGGCAGGCCAATCTCCTCGGCCACCCGGTCCATGAGCACCGGGGCGAGCGCCGCCAGCCGATCCTCGTTGGCCTCGAGCAGGTCCCGCGCGATCTCATTGGTCGAACCATCCGGCGCCATGCCCGCCTCCCTCTCCGGGTTGTCTCCACAGAGTCGCACCGACTCGGACTGCAGGATCTGTCATGGTTAAGCGCCCCAGGTTCTGCGCCGCTCCTATACGGGTTGCGGCTCTCGGTTGAGGGCCGCGTAGTGGGCTTGCTCGTACTCCACCGGGGTCATCATCTCAAGGGTGGAGTGCAGGCGTCTGTTGTTGTATCAGTCGACCCAGCCGGCGGTGGCGTACTCGACCTCGGCGATGGTCCGGTAGGGACCGGGGTGGAAGACCGTGGTGCGGATGCACTCGGTCTTGTAGGGCCCGATCACGTACTCCATGAAGCGCCCTGGGTTTCGTTCCGATTCTCCTTCAGTTGGATCGGAACGAAACCCAGGGCGCTTCAGTTATCGGTCTTGCGCGGAGGCTCCGTTCAGCTCTCCTCGTGCCGCGTATACCCGTAGGTGTCGGTCTGGGTCTCGTTGATCCAGAGCTCGGCCTCCTGCCGCGGGTCGTCCGGGTGTTCCACGCGCAGGGTGCGGCCGTAGGCCTCGTCCACCAGCGCCACGCGGAAGCCGGCCTGCTCGAGCGGCTCCTTCAGCGCCTCCACGTCGGCGGTCTCGAAGGCCATCACCGTGGACTCGTCCTCGCCCATATGCACGCCCACCAGGCCGTCACCGGCAAGGTCGGCCCAATCGCCGCTGTCCGAGGTGAGGCGGCGCCGCAGTCCCTGGCCTGCCAGCATCCGGGCGGTCTTCTCGACGTCCGGGGTGCACAGCAGTGGGGCCACCTGCACGGTGCCGCTGCGGACGGGCAGCTCGCCGGCGACCTTCTCGAGCCGGAACTCCACGGCGGAGGAGCCGCCGGCGGCGAGGGTCAGCCGACCGCCGGCGAACTCGGCGAGGTTAGTGCCGTCGTCGTGGTGCTGGACGGTGGCGCCGAGCGCCGAGGCCAGGGCGACCCACCGCTCGGGGTGCGGGGTGGTGATGATGGGGTGCACGATCATTTCGTGTCCTCCTCGAGGTAGGCGGTCAGGGCCTTCTCCACGAGTGCGGAGAGGCTGGTGTTCTCATCCACGGCGCGGTGCTTCACCCGGGTGACGAGCTCGCGAGGTAGGTAGACGTTGAACTGGGACTTCTCGGTCATGGGTAGGATGCTAGCACGCTAGGTGATTAGGTGGGCGCGCAGGCCTGGTGTAGGAGGTTATGCGAGCCGTGACCGCAGCCCCGATGCCTCGTGAGCACCCCGGCGGTCGCGAGTGCTCACAAGCGAGCCAGCGGCACGACGACGGCACGCAGACCGGCCGATAGAATCGGTCCCATGCGCGTACTTGTCACCGGCGGCGCCGGATTCCTTGGCTCCCACACCGTCAGTGTCCTGCTCGACGCCGGTCACGATGTCCTCGTGCTCGACAGCCTGGTCTCGAGCACGATCGTTCCCCTGGAGCGAGTGGCGGAGCTGGCTGGTGTGACGTTCGGAGGACCACGCCTCAGGTTCCACAGAGCCGACGTACGTGAGCCCGTGTCCTATAGGGAAGCCGTGCTGGGATTCGGCCCGGATGCCGTCGTCCACTTCGCCGGACTGAAATCGCCTACGGAGTCACTCGCCGATCCGGCGTCGTATTACACGGTGAACGTTGCCGGTACCGCCGCCGTCGCACAGGTCGCGGGAGCCGCGGGTGTCCGCGCCTTCCTCTTCTCCTCCTCCGCCACGGTGTACGGGGATGAAGCGCCGGTGCCGGTGGGGGAAAATGCCGCTGTCGCGCCGGTCACCCCCTACGGGCACTCCAAACTCATGGCGGAGCAGGTACTCCGGCACATGCACGAGGCGGAGCGTCACATGGGGGTGGCCGTGCTGCGCTACTTCAACCCCGTCGGAGCGCATCCCTCCGGTCGTCTCGGCGAGGACCCGCAGGGCGTTCCCGCCAACCTGATGCCGTTCGTGGCGCGAGTCGCCGGAGGGCGATACGAGAAACTGAACGTCTTCGGCGCTGATTTCGCCACGCGTGACGGCAGCGCCGTGCGGGACTTCATCCACGTCATGGACCTGGCGGAGGCCCACGTGGCCACCCTTGAATGGATGGTGGCCCGGCCCGGGGAAGAGGTCGGGGTGCGGGTCTGGAACATCGGCCGCGGCGAAGGGGTGACGGTCTTCGAGATGATTCAGGCGTTCGAACGCGTCACCGGTCGCCCGGTGCCGTTCCAGGTTGTCGAGCGCCGACGCGGTGACATCGCTGCGTCATGCGCGTCTGTGGATGCCATCGCTGAGACCGTGGGGTGGCGGGCGAGCCGTGACACCGACGCCATGGTGCGTGATCTCTGGGAGTGGCAGCAGACCAATCCCTCGGGCTACGCGGGGGACTCTCACTGACGCAGAGACGGACGCCCCACGCAGCCGCGCGGCCGTTCGGTGTGGGACACGTCAGCTCTGGGACATGTGCTCCAGCGCAGGTGCGATGACGTCCATGGCCGCATCGATCTGCCGTGCGGCGGTCGCCATGGCCTCTGGGCCCCGCTTGTACGGATCCTGCACCTCGTCGCTCGGATCGGCGGAGCGATGCGCCCAGAGGTGTGCGACGAGGCCGTCCAGCTCCAGGTCTGGGGGCAGGTCCGACATGATTCGGGCCGCCTGGCACAGCAACAACACCTTGCGCCCGTGCTGGGGCCAGGCGTCGAGGATCCATCGCCGGTGGTCTGGGCCCATGGTCAGCACGAGATCCGCTTCCCCCAGGAGACTTCGGGTGAGCTGGCGTGCGACGTGCTGGGATGGGTCTCCGGCGGCGTGGACCTCTGCGGCCATGGGCGGATCCATGGGATGTTCGACCAGCGCGCGTGTTCCTGCCGAGCCGAACTCGACGCCCTGGATGCCGCGCGCGCGGCTGGTCACATCGGCGTAGGCGGAACGACAAATGTTGGCCGTGCAGACGAAAAGGACCTTGAAGGGGCCTTCGTGCCTGAGCGCTTGACGATCTCCATCGGCGGACTGCAACGGGAATCGTGTCGTCAACGTGAATCGTGTCATCGGTTCGGCTCCTCATCGTCGTGGACGCGCCGGGGTACGCTCCCCGCTGGAGCGCTCGGGACACAAGATACCCGCGTGGTCTGAATCGCCCCGGGTTTGTCAGAGGCTCGCAAGTGCCGCCCCGGCAGGCGCCGGCACGGGGTTCTCATGATGGTAGACGTCCTCGAACTCGACCGGAGGGACCAGCCCGATCTCGCCGTGCACACGACGATGGTTGAACCAGTCGATGTACTCCGCGACCGCGATCTCTAAGTCCTCGATGGACTTGAATGGCCCCTGTTCCGGATCAGCTCCGCCTTGAACAGGGAGTTGAACGCCTCGGCGAGGGCATTGTCATACGAGTCTCCCGTCGAGCCGACCGAGGCGACTGCACCGGCCTCGGCCAGCCGCTGGGTGTAGCGCACCGCGACGTACTGGGTGGGTTCAACCGGTCGTTGCAACACCGTTCGACGTGAGCGAGCGTAACTGCTCAGCGAAGACCTCCGCGGGCGTCTTCCAGTCCAGGACCTTCCTGGGCCTGTTGTTCAGGGTGTACGCGACTGCTGCCAGGTCTTCAGCCGACCACCTCGACAGGTCCGTGCCCTTCGGGAAGTACTGCCGCAGCACCCCGTTCGTGTTCTCATTCGTCGGCCGCTGCCATGGTGAGTGCGGGTCAGCGAAGAACACCTTCGTGCCCGTGGCCATCGTGAACCTGGCATGCCCGGCCAGCTCCTTGCCCCGGTCCCACGTCAGGGTCTGCCGCAGCTGCTCCGGCACGTGCGCCATCGCCTTGATCAAGGCCGCGGTCATCGCCTCGGCCCCGTACCCGGCCAGGGAGCGCCCGTTCTTCACCGCCGGCTGCTCACCCCATCCCTGCAGGCGGGGCAAGTGGACCAGGATCGTGGCCCGGCTGAAGCGCTCGACCAGCGTCCCGATCGCTGAACGCCCAGTTCCGATAATCAGGTCCCCTTCCCAGTGCCCGGGCACAGCACGATCAGCGGCCTCGGGCGGGCGCTTGCTGAACACCACATCCTCGGTGACGTGGCCCTGGGGCTTGTTCCGGGTGCGTGCCCGCGGCTCGCGCAGAGCCCGCCCGGTACGCAGACACGCGACGAGCTCACGCTTGAGCGCCCCACGCCCCTGGATGAACAGCGACTGATAGATCGCCTCGTGAGAGATCCGCATGGACTCATCATCCGGGAACTCCATAGGCAGCCGGCGGCTGATCTGCTCAGGACTCCACGCCGTGGACCACCGCCGGTCCGCCCGGCGCGGTTTCATCTTCCGCCCCTTGAACCCTGGCCCGACCGGTCCTGGCACGGCCACGCCACCAGGGCCCAGGACCACCCCGTTCAGCCGCGCCTGGACGTAGTCATGCAGCCGCTGGTTCGTGGCCAGTTTCGCCGGCTTGGGCCGCTTGGCTGCCTCCTGGGCCTTCCACTGCGCCACTGTGGCCCGGTACTCCTTCCTCCCGGAACGTGTAGCGCAGTTGCGGCGCAGCTCACGACTGATCGTGCCCGGGGCACGTCCCAGGGCACGCCCGATCTGGCGGACCCCGTGGCCCTGGGCGTGGAGGATCGCGATCTCCTCACGCTCAGCGAAGGACAGGTACCGGCCGGTGGGCTCGGCCAGGGGCAGTGGGCTCATCACGCCAGCGTGGCGGAACCAGCGCGCCCCGACGGGCCAGGACACGCCCACCCTCAGGGATGCCTCGACCGTGGTGACGCCGGTGGCGATCACCCGCCAGAACTGGCGTGGACATCCCGTGAGGGCTGCGGCCTGCCCGGAGAGCGCATCGGGGCCCGCAACGCCCGATCAGCTCTCCACTGCCGGCGTGTGCCCTCGGGCACGTCACTGATCTTCCTCGCCCAGTCCTTGCTTGCCATCGCCTATACCTCCAGTGATTCCAGGGGTGTTGCGACGACCGATTGAATCCACCCTGGGCTCCTTTATCGCTGTGGTGCCGTAGCCCGGCCACGTCCTGGCCGGCACGCTGACGCGTCCAGAACGCCATCTCCAACGCGTCCAGGGCCAGGTCCGTGCGCAGCGACTTCGACAGCTGCCAGCCCAGCACCCGGCGGGAGAACACGTCGGTGATGAACGCGGCGTACACCCATCCAGCGAAGGTGCGGCAGTAGGTGATGTCAGCGACCCACAGCTGGTTCGGGGCAGCTGCGGTGAAGTCGCGCTGCACCAAATCCTCGCGAGAATCCGGTCCCCGGCCCGGGACTGTCGTGCGAGGACCCTTCGCGCGGCTGATCCCCCCGCAGCCCTGCGGCACGCATGAGCCGCTCGACCGTGCATCGGGCAACTTGGATGCCCTCGCGGCGCAGTTGCGCGTGGACCTTTCGGGCCCCGTAGACCCCGTAGTTGGCCTCGTGCACCCGGCGGATCTCAGCGAGCAGCTGCTCATCGCGCAGACGGCGGGCCGAGACAGGACGTGTCTTCGCGGCGTAGTACGTGCTCGGTGCGATCTGCGTGCCCGCTGCGGACAGTGTGGCGCAGATCGGCTCAACACCGAATTCGTCCTTGTGCTCGTCGATGTAGTCCACGATCAGCGCTGTGGGCGTCTCGAGCATCCGCCGCGAAGAAAGCCGACGCCGAGCGCAGGATCGCGTTGGCCCGCCGCAGCTCACGGTTCTCCTTCTCCAGCTCGGCCACACGAGCGGCTTCGCCGGTCGTGATCCCAGGGCGGTGGCCGTGGTCGATCTCGGCTTGGCGCACCCAGTTGCGCAACGTCTCGGGATTGATCCCGAGCTGCTCACCGACTCGGCGGAACGCTCCAGACCTCGTGGCGGGGTCTTGACGGGCTTCCAGGGTCATCCGCGTAGGGCGTTCGCGGAGCTCGTCGGGGTACTTCCGTGGTGCTGGCATGCTCTGCATCCTTCCGTTGAATCAGAGCCTCCACCAGACCCGGGGCGATTCAGTCTCCGCCTCATCGGATGATGGGGCCGTAAGGCGCCCCACGGGTTGCCCTTCCCTGTCCGAGACTTTGCCCTTCCTTGTCCGAAACCTGGGATAAGGTAGACCGAGCTCGCATGCGGGATGGACGGCCCGCGGCTGACCGGTGAGGCTCTCAATAGGCAACAGGCGCCGCGAACGTCACGCTGCCATTGGTAGGTCCATATCGTGGCGAACCTCATAGGAGTCTCGATCGAGGGAACGTGATGGATCTTCAGCAGTACCTACAGACCTTCCGCAAGTACTGGCGCAGCATCCTGGCCGTGTTGTTGCTGTGCACGGGCGCGGCTGTCGCGTTCACGTACGTGCAGACGCCGAAGTACAGCTCCACGTCGTCGGCGCTCATCGCAGTGGACACGGCGGCTTCAGCCGGTGAGTTGTCCTCCGGCGCCATCTACGCCGAACGGCAGGTCTCCTCCTTCGTCGCCCTCGCAGACAGCGCCCTCGTACTTGAGCCAGTCATCGATGAACTGGGTCTGGACGTGACACCACAGGCCTTGCGGAGTCGCGTCTCGGTGTCGGCTCCCGCAGGCACCTCCATCGTCGATGTCACGGTCACGGACACGAATGCCGGACGTGCCAGCGAGATCGCCAACGCGATCACGGCAAGCCTCAAGAACGTCACCAGCGACGTCGTGCCCACCGGTCCTGACGGGGACGAGATCGTCACCGTCACAGTGGTGGAGCCGGCGACGGAGTCGTCCCGACCGGTGTCACCGCGTCCCGTCCTGAACATCGCCCTAGGACTGATTGCCGGCCTCGTCCTGGGCCTGGGCCAGGCGCTCGTGCGGCGCCTGCTGGACTCCCGCATCCGAACGAGGGATGACCTGGAGGACATCACCGACGCACCGGTCTTGGCCACCGTGGTCCATCACAAGGGGTCGAGCAAGGCCGCGCACGCCCGCGGCAAGGCCGGGGCCAGCGGTGAGTCGTATCGGAAACTGCGCACCGCCGTGGGCTTCGTCGCTCTCGGCGGTGAACGGCGCTCCTCCATCGTTGTCACCTCGTCCGTGCAGGGTGAGGGAAAGACTGAGACCTCGACCAACCTGGCCAAGGTCCTGGCCGAGGCAGGTGCGCGGGTCCTGTTGGTTGACGCTGATCTGCGCCGTCCACAGGTGGGCGTCAGGCTGGGCCTGGACGACGAGCTGGGCTTGTCCGACGTGCTGACCGGCCGAGCCGACCTCAACGACGTGATGCTGTCCGTGGACGACCTGTCGGTCCTCACCGCCGGAACGGTCCCCCCGAATCCGTCTGAGCTGCTGGGGTCGGAGGCCATGGCCGAACTGCTCGCCCTCCTCGAGACGCACTTCGAGTACGTCATCCTCGATGCACCCCCACTGCTGCCCGTGACCGACGCGGCAATCCTCAGCCACCAGGCCGGCGGCGCCGTCGTGGTGGCACGCTCGGGGGTTGCGCGCCAGAACCAGCTCACGGAGGCGCTGTCGATTCTCGAGGCAGCCGACGCGTCCGTCTACGGCACAGTGCTCAACGACGTTCCGGTATCGCAGGTCGACGGATACTCCCAGTACTATCAGTGAGGCCCAGACCTCTTCCCCTCTGGGGACAGCGCTCTCTTCAACCTACCGGAGGCCCCGCCCCAGGCCCGTGAGTGATGTGGAGGAACATCCATGAAGTCTGCTCTGCGCAGGTTGGCGGCCCGAGCCCTGACCAAGGGCTCCTTCGACGACATCGAGTCCGAGATCCTTGCCGCCCTCGAACAACCGGCGGGCGCCGCGGAACCGCAACGCATCGACCAGATCGTCGAACACGCCGTGCGGAACGTGCCGTTCTACAACCACCATCGCGCTCAGGTCTCATCCCTCGAGGACCTCCCCGTGGTGGACAAGCTGATGGTCAAGGGGGGAGTCGAGGACTTCCTCTGCGCAGGCGTTGACCGCGGCCAGCTTGTGTCGCGGACGACGTCCGGGTCGACCGGTATTCCGCTGACGGTCTACCTGGACCGTGACCGTGTCCGGCGGAACCAGGCCGGGGTGGCGGCGTCGCTCACGTACGCCGGTGCCGACCCGTTCGCCCCCATCGTGCGGGCACGTCAGTGGGGCCGCATCCCGGCCAGGACCCGTGCAGTGCAGATCCTGCGTGAGCACTACCCCGCGCATGCAGACCGTTTCGACCCCACGGACATCGCGCCGATGAAGGCCTGGGTGCAGAAGCGCAAAGACGTCATGTTCCTGGGATATCCGTCGTACCTGGAGATGGTCATGCGCACCCTCGAAGCCGAGGGCGCACGGTTCGAACCGGGTAATGTCCGCACCCTGATCTCCGCGGCGGAGGCACCGACCCCGTACTTCTTCGCGGCGGCTCGTCGCCTCTTCGGTGTCCAGGCCTATGCCCGGTATTCCAGCATGGAGATGGGAGCCATGAGCATCTCCGACCGGGCAGACTGGAGCGCCTACAAGTTCGACACCAGTTCGTACCACGTGGAGATCCTCCAGGAGGACTCCGACGAGCCGGCCGCTGCGGGAGAGTTGGGCCGCCTCGTGGTGAGCGATCTGCACAACCTGGCCATGCCGCTGCTGCGCTACGACACCGGCGACATGGCGAGGTTCAAGGTCGACGACCAGGGCCAGGCTGTCCGGAACACGATCGTCGGCCTGCATGGTCGCCGACTGGACGTGCTGGTGGGAGGCACCGTTGAAGCGCCGATGAAGCTGCATCCTTTGGCTATCTGGGGCCCTGCCGCGGAGATCTCGGAGCTCCGCCAGTTCCAGCTGCGTCAGCACGATATCGGACGATTCACGTGGCTGCTCAACGCAGAGCCGTCGGCAGAGATCGAGCGCGCCCTGCGCCGTGCCCTGGACGAGCGGGTCGGTGACGTCGTCGAGTGTCGTTTCGAGTATGTCGACGAGATGCCGGTGCTGGCGTCGGGCAAGCGCAAGTTCTTCGTCAGCGACATCGATGATCCATCGGTTCTCGTGGAGGGGGGTCGCTGACGACGGGTGCGCGCCGTCGTCGCCCTCGCGGGACCCACGAACATGGCCGGCACGGGGATGTCCTCCCCGTGCCGGCCTTGTCTGTAGGTGGCCCCGTGGCAGCCGTGTGCACGGCTCACATGGTGGTGCCTGTCACGGCTGCCCGGCCTCCGTGTACGCCCGGTGGAGGGCGTCGATGTCCGCCGTCCTGAAGCGTGGCCAACTCACGCCCAGCAGTGCACCGCCGAGGACAGCCCAGACGATGAGGGCGACGAGGGATTCAGTGCCCAACGCCCCGGGGGAGGAGGGGATGAGCAGCAACGAGAGGAACAGGACAGCGATCAGGGCGCCGGTCACGCCCAGGAGCTTGAGTCCGGAGGAGGGAGCGGTCGCCTGCGCCGACCGGATCCTGCCGGAGGCGAGGGAGATGACGAAGAAGGAGGCGAAGAAGTAGGCGACGGTGATGCCGGCCGAGGTCATGTCCACGAGCCAACTCAAAGCGGCCCTGCCGAACCACGGGGTCATTGAGCACAGCGTGGCGACGACCAGGATCGAGAACACCGGGGTGCCGGAGGCGCGGGACAGCGAACGGAAGGCCGGTGGCAGCATCTTCGCCTCACCCATGGTGTACAGCACCCGGGAGGATGCCGCGATGAATCCGTTCAGCCCGGTCAGTACGCCTGCGGAGACCGCCACCACCACCAGGACCATGGCCATCGGACCCAACAGGTCCGTGAGCGCCTCTGCCGGCGGCCAGGCGCTGTCACTGTAGTCAGTGGCCTGAGAGGACACCGCGATCGCTGTCACCAGCGACATGAGGATGTACACCATCGCTGCAGTGACGATGCCGGTCACCATCAGTCCGACGACCTTGCGTGGGGCGAAGCCGAATTCCCCGGCCATCTGCGGCATGGTGTCGAACCCGATGAAAGCCCACGGCGCGATCGCAAGGATGACGAAGATGCTGGTCACCAGCGACTGGCCTGGGGGAACGGCTGCCGGAAGCTCGATGTCCGTCGTCAGGAAGGTGTACACGGCTGACACACCGAGTGCTGCGATGCAGGTGAGCATGGTCGCGACCGCCCAGAACTGGAACCGTCCGGAGAACTCCACCCCCTTCATGTTCAACAGGGCGAAGAGCCAGATGAACAGGATCGAGACCAGGACCTCCGCCAGGTAGACCTCCCACCCTGCGATCTCGAAGAGCATTCCGTGGGAGAGGAGCCCCGGGAAGGTCACACGGAAGATCAGGGTGACCGCCGAAGCGTTCATGGCGACGATGCCGATGTACCCCAGTGCCAAGGACCAGCCGGCGATGAATCCGGGGATCCGTCCGGCCGAGAAGAGCGCGAAGAGCACCCCGCCGCCGGTGCGGGGAAGGGCTCGGATGGCGGTCGCGTACACCAGGCCGACCACGAGGATGAGTGCGGTGGCGATGCCGAAGCCCAGGATCACACCAGCGAGTCCGGCGTCTTGCAACCAGTCGAAGGGCAGGACGAAGGCTCCCCAGCCCACCTCTGAGCCGATCGCTAGGGCGAACACCCAGGCGGGAGTGAGCCTGCGGCGGAGCGCGCGCTGAGGCGTCCCGGTTGGTGCCGGTGGGTGATGGGCGGTCATGATGTTCCTTGTCTGGTCGGATCTGAGACGGGGGAGCGGGTCAGCGGGCGGACGCAGATTCGCGTGCGGCGTCGAAGCGCTCCCAGAGCGCGTCGTCGATCTGGGCGCGTGTCATGCCGTCGAAGCGTCCCGCGTCCGCCAGGCGCTGCGCCTCCAGGTCGGAGAAGTCTCCCAGCCGCTTGGCCGGAACGCCCCCGACGATGGAGTCTGGCGGCACGTCCTTGGTCACAACGCTCCCGGCGGCGACGACCGCACGCGGGCCGATGCGGACGCCGGGCAGGATCACGGACCTGGAGCCGATGAACACGTCGTCCATCACCTCGATGCAATCTTCATTGACAGGAAGGCGGACGCCGTTCTTCCTGCCGATCATGAGATTGATGACGTCGTGCGCCACGAAGGTCACGCCGGCAGCGACGACGATGTTGTTGTGAAAGCGGATCAGGTTGAGATCATCGGGCAGGGCGCGGGGCTGGAACAACACGTTCTCACCCATCTCGCGGACGAGACCTTTCCTGCTGATGTATCGGGCCCGGTCAGCACCCCTGATGATGAACATGAACCGGCCTTTCCTGAGCATTCGGGAGAGCATGCGGAGCTTGGACATGGTGATGTGGACCTATCGTCTCGGGGTCAGATGGGGCGGTCGCGCGACGCTCGTCGGCGTGACGACCCGCGGCGTGACACGTGGGGTGCCTTCACGCCGGCGGTCCTTGAGCAGGAGTGCGACGAACCAGGTTCCCAGGAGCACGGCGAAGGTCACCGGGGACAGCACGTCGGCGAGGAAACCGGAGGCGCTGCCACGAGGTGCGAACACGATGGCGGGGATGCTGAGCAGGCGCACGGTGTTGGCCAGCACCGAACCGGGTGCGAAGGCATCGATCCAGGCCACCAGCAGTCCGTAGGCCACCGCGACGAGGACGACGCCGGCGTAGCCGTAGTCCGCGAACCCCTCGGCGAGGAAGGACGAGCCCACACCGCGTCCGGTGAGGTAGACGTCGCCGAGGGTGATGTAGGACAGCGAGTGGCTCAGAGATGTGCCGGACTGCGCGTACGCGACGGTGTTGCCGGCGAGTCCGCCGTCTCCCCCGAAGACCAGTCGGAGGAGTCCCTGGCTGGCGAATGTCATGAGATAGTGGCCCTCCGGCAGGCGTGACTCGTAGCGCAGGCCGTACTCGATGACGTTGAGACTGGAGCCCTGTCCGTAGAGGAAGCCGGACAGGGTGTCGCTTCCTTCTGCACCTTCGCGGTTCGCCCCGACCAGGAGGAAGGCCGGGATCAGAACGGTCACCGCCGCGCCGCCGATCAGCAGCAGTCGGCGCAGCGGGATCAGCGCCGTGTTCTGGTGCCGGGCCCGGTACACCAGGTAGGCGAAGATCAGCAACAGGAAGGTGCCGAAGTCGCCGCGGTCGCCGGTGACCATGATCAAGGCCTGCGCGGTGAAGGCGGTGATCAGCACGACCCAGGTTCGTCGTGGTGACGCCAGGGTGGCAAGGAAGACACAGAAGGCGACGGTGTTGGCGAAGTTGCCATAGGCGGTGATGGAGGCGAAGCCGCTCTGCCCGCTGACGTAGAGGCCCGTGTAGCCGGCCTGGCTGGCCGTGCGGACGTTGGTGACCAGATGGGCGAGAGCGAAGGGCAGGGTTGCCCAGTACGCGAGCTCCGCCGCGGAGGCGAGGCGTTGGCCGGACTGCCGCCGGGCCTCCTCGCGCGCAGTCGATCGTTCCTGTCGGCGACGGTGGGCGAGGAGGGCGATGATCGTCCGGGGGTACAGGAGATACCCCGCGACGATGCCGAGCAGGCCCAAGGACAGCGTGAGAATCAGGTGGTCCTCGACCTCGGCATACCAGCCGAGGCCGTCGTAGCCGAAGTAGCCCATCATGATCGGCTTGCCCAGCAGGAAGAAGGCGTAAGTCGCCAACAGAGCCAGCAGCATGATGCGGTCTCGGAGTCGAGCGGCTGCGAAGCCGACCGCCGCGATCCAGAGGCTTACCGGTATGGACCACGCCCGCATCTGCGGATCGATGAGAACGACGGCGGCGAGCACCAGCACCGCCACCGCGATCGGGACGATCACCAGTCCGGCGTCGCCGGGGGCTGCGAGTTTCCGGGCGGTCTTCATGAGTGTTCCTTCGTCGGCCGTGCCACGTCCGAAGCGACCTCCGCTGTCTGACCACGGCGGTCGAACTGACGGGTGATGATCAAGGTCATGGCCAGCATGCACATCAAGGCCGCGGCCATGATCCATGCCATGACCTGTACCCGGGGGAGCAACGGGAGTGCGCTGGTCGCCAGGAAGATCAACGGCGCTGCCGCATACACCATGGCGAACCCGAACAGCCACCCCTGACGTTCCGTGGTGACGTACACGTTGGCCAGCGGCGAGGTGAAGGTGTTCATGAAGAGCCACGGCATCAATGCCTGGGCGATCAGGCCCGCCTCGCCCCACTGGTCTCCCAGAAGCAGGGGGAACAGCCAGGGTGCCAGCCAGTAGAAGACCAGGAACACCGGAGTAGCGACGAGGCCGAGGCGGATGAGCAGTCGCTTCACCAGCGGCGTCAGCTCACCGGGGCGGGCGCGGGCCATGAGCGGCAGGAACACCTGGGCGATGGCGCCGCGGATCAGGTAGACCGGTGCATTCGTCGCCTTGTTCGCCAAGGAGTACTGCCCGAGGCCTCCTAGGGCGATGTTGCCGATCAGGATGTTGATCCCGGCGTCCCGGACGGCGTCCACCAGAACGTTGGGGGCATTGAGCAACGGCATCTTCTTGTAGCGCACAGCCATCTCCCGGATTGCAGGGGCGTCCTCTGGGAGTGAGGTGTGCAGTTCCGGGACCCGCCGGTTCAGGATGAGGAGGGTCACGACCTGTCCGACGAGCATGCCGATCAGCAACCCCTCGAACCCACCCACCAGGGGTGCGCAGACCAGCTGCGCCGTCAGCATGAGCGCTGCTGCAAGCACCCGGTTCTGTGCGATGAGGCCGAACTGCTGCATCCGGATCAGCCAGTTCTGCGTGTTCAGGATCTGCGCCATCGCGTAGACGATGAGCGCGGTCACGGTGAGCCAGAGGCCGAAGGAGGGGTTCTCATAGTGCTCGCTGACCCTCCGATGGGCCAGAAGCAAGACGACGGCCAGAATAGTGGACGTCACCGTGATGATCCTTGACGCCAGCCGATGGACGGTGCGTGCGGCCGACTGGCTTTCGGGAAGAACGATGGCGATGTCGTAGCGGAGGGCCGCGACCATCGACCCGGCGAGCACAATCGACTGGGCGATCGCGAAGAGCCCGAAATCTGTGGGCGAATAGAGACGCGCCAACGGGATCATGCCGACGATGGTGATCAGCTGGGCCATCGTCGTCCCGGACAGCACGGTGAGGAGCTGGCGCAAGAGCCTGCCGTCGCCTACGGCCTTCTTGCGAACACGGCGGAAGAAGGACGTCACGGGCTGCGAAGTTCCTTCCTGGCCTGGTCGCGGTGTGCACGACGGCCGACTTTGGCGGGTGATGACAGCATCTTCGCGACGAACTGCCGATAGTTCCGGTCGGAGTCGAAGTGCGTACTCCACGTCTCGCGGGCAGCAACCGACCGGCGGGCGAAGGCAACGGGAGCCATCCGGGCGAACTCCTCGACCGCGGCCGCGATCTCCTGCGGCGTCGGGTTGGCTGAGATGAGCCGGCCGTTCACGCCGTCAGAGACGATCTCTCCGGTGCCGCCAACGTCCGTGGCGATGGTGGGAAGCCCGCAGGAACTGCTCTCCATGATAGACACAGGCAGGCCCTCAGAGCTGCTGACATTGATGAACACGTCGTGCCGTCCGGAGCGGTAGGCCTCCAGGATCTCATCGTTGCGAGTCCAGCCATGGAAGGTGGCGGAGACGTGGCCCGGCAGGGTCGAAGCCATGGCGCGCACCCGGTCCATGTCCGCTCCATCCCCATAGTGACTCCATTCGATCCGGACGGTGTCCGAGATTTCCTTCAGTGCCTCGACGAGGAGCTCAAGTCGCTTGACGGGAGCCGCGTCGGAACAGGAGACGAGCCGGAGTACCTGAGTGGAGGACCGCGGGGGGCGGACCCCATGGTCTTCGGTCCCCAGGTAGGACACCTGGATCTTCTCCTCGAAATCCGGATGCCGCGCCCGCAGGTACTCGGCGCCTGCCTGTGAGACGCTGTGCAGCTCGTCCAGAAAACCGAGGTTGATCGCGCGGCCCGGAAGGTAGCCCGTGGGCTGGCGCTCTTCGAAGAGATCGATGCCGTGGGCACGCCCGATAAGTCGGCTCGACGGGAACCTCGCCGCCAGTCTGCTCATCAGGTATGGCTGGTAGAGGAAGCGGTAGGCGTAGAAGACGGTTTCGTCGGAGGGACTGGGCGTGATGTTGTCACGGATGAAGCGCCCGATCACGGACGCCTCGTGCTCGGCACGGCTGAACTGAGACAGTGCCTGGACAGCTCGGGCCACGGTGAAGCGACGGTCTTTGAAGAGCTGACGAAGTTCGGTGATGAAGGCACGGGACACCAGAGCCCTGGGCGAGACAGCGGCGTAGAACAGGTGGGACTTGAACGGGACGGGGACGACCGTCACCTGCTTGAGCGGGAGATCCCGCCGTTGATCCCTCTGACGGTTGCGGATCGACAGCGAGAAGATATAGACCTCGTCGAAGGCGTCCAGGTAGTGGCATTCCCGCATCAGGTACGGTTCCTGCTTCCCATAGGGGAAGGAGTTGGCGAAGAGCAGCAGGCGGCGAGTCATCGGCGGCCTCCCTCGACGGGGTCGGTGGGTGTCTCGCGCACCGAGGGGAGCCGGGGAGCAGCCATCGCCTGGAGAATGTTCAGAGCCGAGTCTTCGAGGCAGTGACGAGGCACGAAATCGTACTCTCGACGCAGCAGGCCAGAGTCCAGGCCCAGTGTCCGGTCGTCGCCGGCCGAAGCCTCCCAGGAGATCTCCGCGGGATGACCTGTCTCCGTCCGGACGACGTCGGCGACCGTCTGAGCGATCTCCTTCAACGTCAGCGGATTGTTGCTCCCGATGTTGAGTGCCGGGCCCTCGGGACGAGGACCGGCCACGGCGACCGTGATGAGCGCCTGTGCCGCATCACGGACATCCATGAAATCGAACGTCTGCTCCCCGCCCTGGATCGTCACCGTGTCACCGGCCAGGAACGTCGTGATGAACCGGTTGACGATGCGGACGTCATAGCCCACGCCGATCAGGCTGGACATCCGGGCGTTGACCAGGACCCGGGGCGACAGAACAAGGCCCGCGGCCAGTTCCATGGCGTACTTGCCGGTCGAATACGGGGTGTCGCACTCGATGGGGCTGTCCTCAGCAGCGGGCTCCGTGCGTGCCTGCGAGTAGACGCTCTGGGAGGACACGTTCACGAAGCTGTGCAGGTCCACGGACGAGGCGGCCTTGAAGAGCTTGGTGAGGTACTCCAGGCCCTGGGCCATGGCCGTCCCGCCGCGGTTCCAGGGGAAGGCGCAGTTGACCACGACGTCCCCGCTCCGGAGGAATCCTTCCTGGAGCAGCTCCTCACGGGCGTGGACGTGCGGGGTCCGAGAGATCCGGGGGAACGGAGGCCGCTCGAGCAGCTCCTTCATCTCCGCCGGCCCCTGCGAGCTCACCGCCACCACCTCATGGTCGGTGGTGGACAGCAGCTCTCGCACGAGGGTGCTTCCCAGGAATCCGCCTGCACCGGTCACCACAAAGCGCATGTCTCTCCCAACGTTGACGTCTGTCTGTGCCTTCAGAGGACTCGTTCTGCCAGGTCGCCCGGGGGGACCGTGTCTGCAATGACCATGGATTCCCCGGACGTGTCCTTCACGTCCACGAGGTCAGCGATCGTGGTCATGCTCTCGCGCATGCCGTCGACCGTGTCGCTGACGCCGATGACGCGAACGGCGATCTGCCGCAGCTGCCCCCAGCCTTGATCGGGGAGTGTCTCTCCCTCGGAGAGGGAGGTTCCCACGGAGAGGACCCCGGGCAGCTGCGCCACGGCGTCCAGTCCCTGGTACTCGCCGACGGTGCCGGGGCGGACCAGGATGGAGACGTTGTACCCGAAGCCGTCATGGCGGGGACGCGCGAGCCTGCCGAGCTCGGGCACGCCCATGGAGCCGGTGACGGCGAAGTGGAGCAGCATGGCCAGCGGGTTGTACCCGCACAGCTGTTCCACGATTCGGTACTCCTGCGTCGGCGTGACACGGTAGCCGATGTCGTAGGTGTGGAAGACGCCATCGTGGATCAGCCCCTGCATGAACATGATGCCGTTCGTGATCTCGACCGACTTCATCATCTCCACGACGCGGGGGGCGACCTCCTCGAGGTACCGGGGGAGGAGCGAACTCGGAGACGAGTAGGCGACCGGGAGGCGGTACTGCAGGTCCTGCCCGAAGTCATGCATGTGCCGGTTCCACATCAGGCAGACGTGGCACTCTCCGTCCTGGAAGACCCAGTAGACGGTCGCCTCTTCGCCCGGCATGAAGCGCTCGATCACGATGTCCTGGGTCCAGGAGTAGTCCCGGGCCACGGCAAGGCTGTCCTCGAGATCCGTCTGGGTCTGCGCGATGCTGATGCCGCGGGAGCCGCTTCCGTCGGAGGGCTTGATGATCAGGGGGAACTCCGCGGCGGGAATGCCGCCCGAGGTCGCCTCCTCCACCGAGTAGTTCCGCAGCGTGGGCACGCCGAACTCGTGCAGGAGCTCCTTGTACCGCTTCTTGTCCGTGAACAGCTTGATCTGATCGACGGTGGCGTAGCAGGGAAGGCCGGCCTCGGCACAGATCTCCGCATAGGTGGGCAGCCACCGGTCGGAGAAGCCGGCGAGGATCCCGGACACGCCTTCGCGTTGGGCGAGCTCCACCACGGCCGCCACATCACTGGTGCTGACCTGGAAGTGCTCGTCTGCGGCGAACTTCGCCGGGGACTGCTCGGGCGTGTTGTAGTCCGTGACGATCACATGCAGTCCGAGACGGTGGGCCTCGTCGATGATCTCGATGGCCTTGCGCGAACCGTCCAGCAGCAGGAGCTTCTTTCCGGCCAGCGGCTTGGAGTTCAGGTCCATGGTCATGCTCCTTGCTGAGCGTGAGGGGCGGGGGCCGTCATGAGCCCGTTGCGGATCAGCACCTTGTCCAGGGCCCAGGCCGGCAGGGCCGCCGTGGTGATCACCCGACCCTCGCGGTCGTAGCCCATGAAGGACCCGCGTGAGGAGGAGCCCCTCGCCTTGTTCTGCCGGCGGTCCAGGGCCGTCTGCAGGACCCGGAACATCAGCCAGGCGTCGGTCTTGAGCGAGACGTTCTCCACGTACCAGCAGTCGTTCTCGAACTGGTCGTCATAGGACATGGGTCCCTTGGGCGGCCGGGGCGTAGGGCACTCCAACCCCGGCTTGACGGCCATGCGCTGGCGGTGGCGATCGCTGAACCGTTCGACGTACTCCGGCACGAGCGGCCGTGGACCGATGAGGGACATGTCCCCCTTGAAGATGTTCCAGAAGTTCAGCAGCTCATCCAGGGATGCCCGACGGATCAGACGCCCCATCTTCGTCACCCGGAGCTCTCCGAGCAGAGGCTTGCCCTGATCGTCATACGCGTTGCGCATGGTGCGCAGCTTCACCATGCGGAACTTCTTGCCGAGGCGACCGGGCCGTTCCTGGGTGAACAGGATCGGTCGCCCCAGGTCCTTCAGGGTCGCGAGGCACAGGGCACCGATGACGGGGGAGGAGGCCAGCAGAGCGCCCCCGGACAGGCCGATGTCCAGGGCCCTCTTGCCGTACCGGGTGTAAAAGGTGTCCCGAGGTTCCACCACCGGGTGCAGACGGTTGACGTGGTCCAGGTTCGCCACGCGCAACTCGTCCGCCACCTCCCACCGCATCCGCTGGTTGAGGGCGGAGAACTTCTCTTCATAGGACGAGTCAGGAGTGAGCACGCGTGTCCTCCCCGTTCACTGCAGCGATCTCCACGAACTTTCCGGCGACGACGTCGGCGCGGCTGCGCAGCCACTGCGCCGCCGGCTCTCGGCCGAGCTTCCAGGCGACATAGCAGTTCGGGACGCGGGCTCCCGCCATGTGCGAGAAGGGGTAGCCCCCGCCGAACCGCGGGTTGATGTCGATCACGAAGGGACTGGCGTCGTCGTCGACGAACACATCCACGTCGATGGTTCCGGGGTGGGGGATCGCCTCCGCGATGCCGCGGGCAAGCTCTTCGAAGGGCGCCGAATCGACCGAGACGGCACGGTCGGTCTCCCCGCTGCGCATGGCGATCTTGCGGCGGGCGAGCACGCCGGCGAAGCGGCCGTCCAGGTCGCAGACCACGTCCAGCCCGAACTCCACGCCCTCGATCTTCTCCTGGATGACCAGCAGCTCCTCCGGTGCCACCTCGTCCTGCTGGGCGGCGGGGACCCCCTGGCGGGTGGTCACCTCCTGAGCCGCTTCCCGCAGCGCATCCGCCAGGCCGGCGCGGTCCACGAACCTCAGTCCACGGGAGGCGCTGCCATAGCGCCCCTTCGTGACGAACGGTCCGGCGGCGTCGCCCTCGGCGGGGGGCTCGCTGCCGAGCCAGGTCACCGGGGACGGCACCTGCGCCTCGGACAGCGCCTGGCTCGTCGAGTACTTGTCCTCGATGAGCCGCTGGGTGTCCGCGTCCAACCGGACCAGGGCAGACCAGTCGTCGGAGTCCGGGAGCATGGCCCAGGTGGACAGTTCGAAGTCGTTGATGGACACGGCCAGATCGACGTCGTGGTCGACCAACGTCTGCCGCAGCCAGTCTTCATACGAGGGGTCGACGATCGTCGGCGCCTGGACGAAGGCGTCGGCGAAGGGCCGCGACGGGGCGAACGGGTCCACGTCGGCGGCGATCACCCTGCCCTCGACGCCGTTCTCCGCCAGTGCGTCCCGGAACCAGCGCACGAGGTAGGGGCGACGTCCCACAGACGAGAGGAGGATGTTCATGCACGCGCCTCCAGGAAGCTCGTGATCGACTCGGTGACGCGTGCGATCTGCTGCTGGTCGAGGACCGAGCCGCTCGGCAGCGAGAGGCCGGTGTTGAACAGGCGCTCTCCGGTGCCGTCCGTGAAGGCCCGCTTCTGTGCATAGACCGGCTGCAGGTGCATGGGCTTCCACAGCGGGCGCGCCTCGATGTTCTGGTCCGCCAGGTGCGCGCGCAGGTCCTCGGCGGTGAAGCCGGCCTCCTGGGGATCCACCAGCACGGACGAGAGCCAGAAGTTGTCCTGCGTGTCACCGCCGTCGGCGCCCGAAGGCTCACCGAACATGTCCACGCCGGGCACGGTGGAGAAGAGCTCCCGGTAGTGGAGGCGGAGGGCACGACGGCGCTCGATCATGTCCTCGAGCCGAGCCAGCTGTGCCCGGCCCAGCGCGGCCAGGATGTTGGACAGGCGGTAGTTGTAGCCGATGTCCGTGTGCTCGTAGTGGACGACGGGCTGGCGGGCCTGCGTGGCCAGGTAGCGGGTCCGCTGAGCCATGTCTTCATCATCGGTCAGGAGGGCACCGCCACCCGAGGTCGTCATGATCTTGTTGCCGTTGAAGGACACGGCGGCGGCGGTGCCGTATGCGCCGGACGAGCGTCCGTTGCGCGTCGCGCCGAGGGACTCGGCGGCATCGGAGAGGACCGTGGCGCCATGGGACTCGGCGATCTGTCCGATGCGCTCGTGGTCCACGACCTTTCCGAGCAGGTCGACGGGCACGACCGCCTTCACGCGCACACCCTCGGCCTCGAGCTCGGCGAAGGCCTGTTCCAACAGGCTCGGGTTCATGTTGCCGGTCTCATCAGCGTCCACGAACACCGGCTCGGCCCCGGTGTAGACGATCGCGTTCGTGGTGGCGGCGAAGGTGAGGGACGAAGTCAGGATCACGTCGCCGGGCCCGACCCCGAGGTTGAGGAGGCCGAGGTGCAGCGCCGCGCTGCCGGAGGACAGGGCGACAGCGTGCCGGCGGCCCGTGTACTCGGCCAGTTCGGTCTCGAACGCGTCGACCTCCGGGCCGAGCGGAGCGATCCATCCGGAGCGGAACGCCCGGACGAGGGCGTCCTCCTCCGCCTGGGTGACGTCGGGAGAGGAGAGGAAGATGCGGTCGTTCACGGGCGCAGTCCTGTCTGGTCGTTTCCGGTCGTCTCGGTCTCGTGGTGGTCCGCGGT
Organism: Micrococcus luteus; assembly: GCA_047414615.1. Classification (GTDB taxonomy): domain Bacteria; phylum Actinomycetota; class Actinomycetes; order Actinomycetales; family Micrococcaceae; genus Micrococcus; species Micrococcus luteus_B. Next base: position 1,401,511 of record CP179711.1, on the reverse strand, counting down.
GGCGGGCTCGTCTGCGGCCTTCTCCGCCGGTGCCGCATCTGCGGCCTTGTGGGCCGGCGTCGTGTCCGCGTTCGGCTCTTCGGCGATCATGCCCAGCACCGCGTCCCTGCCGTCCGGCGCCGCGGCGACCTCGACAGGATCCAGAGCAGGCACCTGGACTTCGCTGATCAGCGGATGCTCGCTGGTGGCCCCTGCCTCGGCATTGCTGAAGAGCACCTCGTGCATCTTCTCGCCGGGCCGCAGGCCGGTGAAGTTGATCTCGATGTCCTGGCCGGACTCGGCGATCATGCGCTTGGCCACGTCGAGGATCTTCACCGGCTGACCCATGTCCAGCACGAGCACGTCTCCGGGACGTCCGATCGCGCCTGCCTGCAGGACGAGCTCACAGGCCTCGGGGATCGTCATGAAGTAGCGGGTGACCTCCGGGTGGGTGACGGTGACCGGCCCGCCCTTCTCGATCTGGTTGCGGAAGGAGATCAGCACCGAGCCGCGGGAACCGAGGACGTTGCCGAACCGCACGGACAGGTAGGGGACGCCGTACTCGTTGGCGTACCACGCGGTGAGGCGCTCGGCCAGGCGCTTGGTGGCTCCGAGGACACTCGTGGGTGCGGCCGCCTTGTCCGTGGACACGTTCACGAAGCGCTCGACGCCCACCGAGTGCGCAGCCTGCAGGACGTTGCGGGTGCCCAGGACGTTGGTCCGCCATCCCTCCAGGGGGAAGCGCTCGAGCATCGGGAGGTGCTTGAGCGCGGCGGCGTGGAAGACGACCTCCGGACGATGACGCTCGAAGACCGCCTGGAGCGCCTCGGTGTCGCGGATGTCGCAGAGGACGATGTCATCGGTGTCCAGCAGGCCGTTGCCGTAGATGTCCAGCTGGACGCCGTGGAGGGCGGACTCGTCGCGGTCGAGGAGCAGGAGCTTCTTCGGGCCCAGGCGGTGCAGCTGCACGGCGAGCTCGGAGCCGATGGAGCCGCCGGCGCCGGTGACCAGCACGACCTTGCCCGTCACGTAGTCGGAGATGGAGGTCAGATCGGTCTTGATGGGCCGGCGGCCCAGCAGGTCGGTGACGTTGAGGTGACGCAGGGATCCGAGCGTGACCTGGCCTCCCACCATCTCGCGCAGCGGGGGCACCATGATCAGGTCGAGGCCCTTGTCCTCGCAGACCTTGCTCACGTTATCCACGTGTGCCGCATCCGCCCGTGAGATCGCATAGATCACCGCTTCCGCGCCCTGCTTCTCGGCCACGGCGGCGAGGTCCTTGCCGCGACCGCGGACCTTGTGGCCGTGGACGCGCAGGCGTGCCTTGCCCTTGTCGTCGTCCAGGAAGCCGACGATCCGGTAGGGCGGCTCCTCGGCCTGGCGCATCAGCTGAGCGATCTGGTGCCCGGCGTTGCCGGCGCCGTAGACGAGCGCGGGGACCGCGTCCTTCACGTCGGCGCGAGGACCGGTGTCGGTCACATTGCGGACGGTGAAGCGGCCGGCCAGCATGAACAGCAGAGCCAGCGGCGGCAGCGTGAACGCGACGCCGCGGGGGAAGTTCATGGAGACGACGCTCAGGGCGAGGCCGATCACCAGGGCGATGCCGGTGACGAGGACGCCGGTCCAACCGACGTCCGAGAAGCTGCCGACGCGGTTGCGCCCCAGATAGTGCTGCGTTGCCAGGCCGGCGCCCACCTGCAGCACCACGGCGATGCCGGTGAACAGGAGGACCCAGTTCCACTGGGCGTTGGACAGGCCGAAGTCGTACCGCACCAGCAGGAAGGCCAGCAGCGCCAGGACCCAGGAGAGGCTGTCCCAGAGGATCAACAGCAGATGTCGGGCCAGGGGAGGCAGGTGGTCGAACCTCGGGCGCGCTGATGTTGCCGTCATCGGTGCAGGAGTTCCTTTCGGGAAATGTCGTTCACACCCACCATAGTGCTGTTTCTCAGGTCTCTCGGCCTCAGGGGGAACCAGTTCCTGTGCCGGGGAATGGTGGGCGTGGTCTGAGAGCCGTGGGAAGCGTATACAGTCTGGATGACGTTTCGGTAAACAGAAGGGCCTGCGGGAAGCATCGATGCGGTCCGGTGTCTTCGGCGACCGTCTTCCTCGGCGTGGCACCGGGTCCCCGGGACCCGGTGCCACGCCGTCCTGGGTCTCAGCCGCCCAGGCGGTAGTGGCGCTCGAGCGGCGTGCCGTTGACGGCCCGGTCGCCGAGCAGCCGGGCGCGGTAGATCAGCGGGTTGTGGCTGGCGAGCACCCGCGCATTGCGCCAGTGCCGGTCCAGCCCGCGTGTGCGCAGGGTCGCGGAGGCCCCGCCCACCTCGAACAGGCGGGTCGCCGCGTCGAGGGCGGCCCGAGAGATCACCTGCTGGGCGGCGTAGACGGCGGTGTACACCGCGTCCACCTCGGCCTCGGCCAGGGGTGCGCCCGCCGCCTCGGCCCGCAGCGCCCGATCCAGGGGCCCGACGACGGCGTCGAACGCCGCCTGCGCCCCGAACGCGGCGGCCTCCAGCTCACCCACCACCTGCAGCACCTGCGGATCGTCACCGGGCCGCGGGGCTGCACCATGGGAGAAGCCGCGCGTGCGTCCGGCCACATAGGCCGCCGCGTCGCGCACCACGGCGCGGGCGATGCCCGTCAGGCCCACCAGGTGGACGAACTGGAAGATCGCCTGCGAGGCGAAGATGGACGAGCCGTCGTCCAGGGACTGGCCCACCGGCGTGAGCTCCTCCGGATCCACCACCACGTCGGTGAACTCCGTGGTGCCCGAGGCGGACAGCCGCTGACCGAATCCGTCCCAGTCGTCGTGCCGGGTCACCCCGGGGGCATCCGAGCGGACGGTCGCCGCGCGCTCGGCACCGTCCTCGTCCTCGACGACGACGATCGTCCAGTCCGCGTACAGCGTCCCGGTGGAATAGGCCTTGCGGCCGTTGACCACCGCCGAGCCGTCCGGGCGCGTCGTCAGGCGGGTCTCGTAGTGGCCGGTGCGGTTGCCGATCTCCGTGGTCGCGTTCGCGACCGTCTCACCCGTGGCGAAGCGGTGCAGCCACCGCTCGCGGCGAGGCCCGTCCGGCGAGCCGAGCACCGTCTCCACGTTCACCACGTGCACCCGCAGGGCCTGCAGCATGTTCGAGTCGGCCTCGGCGAGCTCCACGTACAGGCGCGCGGCCTCCGGGAACGTCAGGCCGGCCCCGCCCGCGTCCTCGGGCACGCGCAGCCCCGGTAAGCCGGCGGCGGCGAGGCGGTCCGTGGCCTCACGATCGGTCACGCGTTCGCGGTCCCGCTCGGCCGCGGTCTCGGCGAGCCAGGCGAACACGGGGGCCAGCCGTGCACGGGCGGCGAGGAACTGGGGCCGGTCGGCCGCTTGCGCGGTGGTCGGCACCCCCGCGTCGGTGGTTCCGGCGTCGGCGGGACGGGTGGTCGTGTCGGTGCGGTCGGTGGTCGTCGTCATGTCACTGCTCCTTCTGCGCGGCGGGGGTCGAGGGGGTCGGGGAGGCGCTGTGGCGGGACGGATCGGCGGTGGTGGACGACGTGGTCTCGACCGCGTCCGCGCTGTGCGGGGCGGGGGTGCCGTGCAGCAGGCACTCCCCGATCTGGCGGCGGCGGTGCGGCAGGGGCGTGTGACTGGCCAGCACCCGGGCGTTGCGCCAGTGGCGGTCGAGTCCCGGGCCCGCGACGACGGCCGACGCCCCGGCCGTCTCGAACAGGTCGGAGGTCAGCCGCAGCGTCAGGTCGGCCGCCACGGAGGACGCCGAGGCTGCGGCGACCCAGGCCTCGGTGTGGGCGGCCTCGAAGGCCTCCGCGGCGCCGGCGTCCGGGGACGTGGACTCGGCTGCGCCGATCGGGAGAGCCGCGCCGGCCGCGGCGGTGTACGCCGCCTCGAGGGCAGGGACCGCGCCGAGGACCACGGAGCGCAGCGCCCGGACCTGCGCCGCGGCGGCCCCGAGCTGGTGCTGCAGGACCGGGTCGTGCGCGGGGCTGGCGCTCGCGGCGTGCTGGTAGGAGCGGGACCGGCGGCGGAGGATCTCGGTGAATTCGTCGAGCGCGCGCTGGGCGATGCCCGCCTGGGTGGCCGCGAGGATGAGCCACAGGAACGGGTAGCCGGGGGCGGCGGCGGGGCGCTCCAGGTCGAGGCGGCGCCAGGCCGGGGCGGGCGCGTCGGTGTAGACGGTGGTGCCGGAGGCCGTGCCGCGCTGGCCGATGCCATCCCAGTCGTCGCGCGCCTCGACACCCGGACCGGTCACCTCGACGACGAGGGGCTGCAGGGCCCCGGCGTCGTCGTGGGCGGTGACCAGGGTCCAGTCCGCCAGCAGGGTGCCGGTCGAGTACTGCTTCGTGCCGGTCAGCAGGAACGCCTCCGGGTCGCGCGGGTCCCGGCGGGCCGTGACTCCCGGCAGGCCGGTCGCGGCCGGAGGATCCACGAGCGCGTTGGCGAAGACCTTCCCGGCGGCCACCTCGTCCAACCACCAGTCGGTCAGACGCGGGTGGACGTCACGGGCCACCTGCTCCGTGAACATGAAGTGCCCGTGGAGGGCCTGGGGGAGGTTCGCGTCGGCCGCGGCGAGGTCCACGAGCAGGTCGAGGAGCTGCGTGAGGGTCGCGCCGGAGCCTCCGCGCTTCTGCGGCAGCCGGAGGGCGGTGAAGCCGGTCTCGGCCAGCAGACGAACCGCCTCATGGGGAGGCGTGGCGGTGTCGCGCCGCCGGGCCTCGTTCGAGGCGATTCGGGCGAAGACGGGGGCGAAGCGGGCTCGGAGTTCTGCGGTGTCGGGGGCGTTGGTGGCCGAGGCCGGCGCGGGACGGTCGAGGACGGGAATGGTCATGGGCGGTCCTTCCGTGGGCAGGTGAGCTGACCGTAGGCATCCGCGCCACGCTCGTCCCAGCGCGCCGTCGGGTGACGTCACGTGCCCGCCCCCACCATCGGGCGGCGGCATCGGCACCGTCGGTATGACGGGCACCGGCGGCAGGTCCGTCACAGCGGGTCACCCGGGCCCCGCCGGACCCGGAGGAACCGCCCGCCGGGACTTCCGACGCCACCGTCCAGGACAGAGCCGTCGAACGGCCGGTGCTCAGAACAGTGGCCAGGGCACGGCCGGCGTCAGCCCGCTCGGGGCAGGGAAGACCAGGTCGTCGAGCAAGCCGGCGCAACGCTCGGCAAGGGCTTCGATCTCCTCGGCACTGAGCAGCTGCACCAGCCCCCGCCCCAGATCGCCGTCGAGCCCCGCGAGAACCCGGGCGACGCCGTCGCGCTCCTCCTCACTCAGCGCCTCGCCCAGCCAGCCCCACAGCACGGTGCGCAGCTTGTTCTCCACATGGAAGGTGAGCCCGTGATCCACGCCGTACCGGTGCCCGCCGGGCATGGCGAGGACGTGGGCGCCCTTGCGGTCGGCGTTGTTGACGATCACGTCGAAGATCGCCATCCGGCGCAGCGCCACCGAGTCCTCGTGAGCCAGGACCAGCCGATTCCCGTCCTCGTCCTCACCCTCCAGGATCGTGAGCCACCCGGAGGCCGGCACCTCGTCCGCCGGGAACAGGTCCACGGCGTCCTGCTCAGGATCCTGCTGCTGCCAGAGCTGCACCATGCCCTCGCCGAGGGGGCCGTCCCGCAGCCAGGTGCGCGGCACGATGTCCCACCCCAGCGCCTCGGACACCAGGTGCGCGGCCACCTCGCGGCGGGCCAGGGTCCCGGCGGGGAAGTCCCAGAGCGGGGCCTCGCCGGCCACCGGCTTGTAGACCACCGGGGTGTCACCGATCGCGCCGAGGAACGTGGCGTTGGAGGCCGTCGTGATGCGGCCGGTGAGCGTCAGCTCCCCGGACACCAGCCCGCCGGCGGGCACGTCCGCGGCGTTCATCAGGCGTCGGGGAGGGTGCAGTCGTGGCCGTCGGGGTCCATGGGGTGGCCGCAGTCCGAGCAGAACGGACGCCCGGCGTCCACGACCTCCCGGGTGCGCCGGGTGAACGCCCGGGCGGCGCCGACGGGCATCCGCACGCGCACGGCCTCGGCGTCCGCCTCGAGCGCCGGGTCGGCGTCGTCGTCGGTCACCGGGTGCGCATCGACGAGCACCTGCGCGGTGGTGGGGTCCCAGCCCAGGCCGATGGCCCCCACCCGGAACCACTCCTGCACCGGGTCCAGCGGATCGTTGTCCACGAGTTCCACGGGCGTGCTGGCCGGGACGCTGTGCGGGTTGCCCTCCAGCGCCATCAGGTCGTCGAGGATCTCGTCGATCATCTCTGCCATCAGGGCCGACTGCTGCTTCTCCAGGGCCAGGCTTGCCAGCCGGGGCCCGGTGCGCACCTGCAGGTAGAACGTGCGGGCTCCGGGGCGCCCGAGCGTCCCGATCACGACCCGGTCCGGCCAGTCGAACTCATGGGCGGGGGCAGGTGCATCAGTCATGTCACGATCCTAGGCGTCTGCTCGTCCACCGCGCCGGGGCCGGTGCCCGCGCCGCCGCCCACCGGGGCGTCGTCGGACGGGCCGAGGGCCGCCAGCCAGGACAGGTCCCCGGCGTCGGTGTTCATCGCCCAGACCCGCGGTCGGCTTGGTCCGTAGCTCACGATGGACACGGAGGCGGGCCCCACCTCGATCCGCTGGAACTGATCCAGGTGCGTGCCGAGCGCGTCGGCCAGGATCGACTTGATGACGTCCCCGTGGCTCACCGCCACCCACACCGCCCCGGGCCCGTGGTCGGCCTCGACCGCGGCGTCGTGCCGGCGGATCGCCGCCACCGCGCGGGCCTGCATGCCCGCCATGGACTCCCCGCCGGGGAAGACGACGGCGGACGGCTGGGTCTGCACCGTCGCCCACAGGGGCTCGGTGGCCAGGTCGCTGAGCGCGCGCCCCTGCCACTGGCCGTAGTCGCATTCGGTGAGGTCGTCGTCGACCAGCGAGGGCACCGTCCCCGGCTGGCGCTCGACGACGGCGCGGGCCGTCTGCGCGCACCGCTCCAGGGGGCTGGCCACCACCGCGGCCACGGGCACGGCCGCGATCCGTTCCGCGGTGTGGGCCGCCTGCTCCCGTCCGTGGTCGTCCAGGCTGACCCCGGGGGTGCGGCCCGCCAGCAGTCCGGACGCGTTGGCCGTGGTGCGGCCGTGCCGCACGAGAAGTACCGTCGCCATCACTCCAGCCTACTCACGCGGGCCGAGCGCCTCAGCGGGACGGGTCACGGGGCAGGGGGGTCCACCGCAGGGTGAGGCACCCGACGGAGGCCAGCGCCGCGTGGGCGTCGTCAGCGGCGTCCTCCAGCCCGTCCGCCACGTCTTCACCGGCCGAGGTGAGCAGCAGGACCGCGTGGTCGTCCGCGCCCGCCTGCTCGCCCGGGTCGGCGCGCCAGCCGCCCCTGCCCCGCACGCCGTCCTCGTCCCCGGGCAGGGAGCCCAGCCACGCGGCGGCCGCCCGGGCCGCCCCGGGGCCGACGACGTCCAGCCGCAGGGTCGCCGGGGAGCCGTCGTTGCCCGGCGGGGTGCCCCACAGCCAGTCCAGGTCCACCTGCCACGGCTGGGCTCCCGCGGGGCCGCCCGGGGACGGAGGCCGCATCACGCCTCGGCGTCCGACTGGTCCGAGGTCCAGCCCGCCTCACCGATCCACCGCAGGGCGCTGAGCGAGGGCATGAAGAGGTACTCGCCCCCGGCCATCCGGTTGAAGGTGGTGATGCCGTCGATGCGGGTGCGGGCCGGCTCAGCGGGGATAGTGAACCGTCCCTGCGTCGGGTCGTCCTCGTGCAGACCGACGATCGGATCCCGTTCGGAGCCGAGGTCCACGAAGTTGCCTCCGTTGATCCACTCCTGTTGCATGAACTCAATCGTGTCGAAGGCCCGGGCGCTGATAAAAATGAAGTAGATCCCGCGGTCCTCCTTCGCGTCGTCAGCCGAGGTCACCTCCGGCGACCACCCGGGACCGAAGGTCGAGGAGCGCCGGATGATCCGCTTGATGTTCACGTCCGTCATGATCGACAGATCACTGTCCCGCGGGTTGAGGCGACGCATATGGCTGGAGTGCGGGCACATCAGACCCTTCGGGTCGTCCTCGAAGGTGAAGTCGTTGCGCCGCTCCGGGTCGTTGCCCAGCTCCTCGTCGTCGTGATCCGGGGAGAGCACCAGCGGGGCGCCGCTGCGCCACCGGCCGAACATCTTCGCGGCGATCCGGTGCTGCTCCTCCGGGTCCGGGCTCTGCGAGGCCAGGTACTCGTTGAAGGCCCCCACCCGACTGGCGAATTTACGCAACACCACGTAGGTCCCGTTGCGGCCCAGCACATCCGGCTGCGGCACGGCCAGCGGGGAGCCGGTCTCGCTGTTCTCGCCCAGGATGAACTCGCCGGCGGAGATGGAGCGCTCCTGGCCCGGCTGCGGCCGCACCCCGCTGCCGGCCACCGTCGGCTGCGAGATGGAGTCCCGGAAACCGAAGGGGTTCTTGTTCAGCTCGTCGACCCCGAACCGGTGGGTGGCGACCAGGGTCACCCCGGTGGAGTGCTCCAGCACCTCCCGCGCATGGTCCAGGGCAGCGTCCAGGGCATCGGCGTCGGCCGCGTAGATCGTCAGCGCGATGTGGCAGGCGTCCTGGGTGAACGCCTCGTCCCAGTGCTCCGGAGCGTTCGGCCCGGTGTCCATGAGCTGCTGAGCGCGGGCGGCCATCCCCTGCTGGTAGGGCAGCGGGAAGCTGGCCAGGGAGTCCTCGGGCAGCCCGAGGGCGCGCAGGCCGGCATAGCTGATCGCCGCGCCGGTCCAGGACTGCAGGTCGTCGGACCAGTCCTGCGCGGAGGTCACGTGCTCGGCCAGGCGACGGACGAAGTCCCGGCCGCCTTCGGCCTCCTCCACGGTCAGCATGGCGTGGGCACCGACGTAGGGCTCAGGCCGCGACCGCAGCACCAGGCCCTGGATGTCGTCCAGGTCCAGCTCAACCCGTTCCCGATCGAAACGTACCTTCAGGTCCTTGAGCACGCCCATCTCAGTAGTCCACCGCCTCGGGGGTGGAGATCGTGTCGGTGAGCTGCTTCAGGGCGGCCGCGGTGTCCTCGTCCAGGTCGGTGCGCCCGGCCATCTGGTCCAGGAAGGTGTTCACCGCGTCCTCGGTGCGCTGCAGTCGGCGCGTGTCCACCACGGTGACCTGCGGGTTCGCCACGAACCACCCGGAGGCGGTGATCTGGTGGTCGGCGATGAAGTCCTTCACGGTCGGGCTGTCGATGCCCGGCCACCCCTCCACGTTCTGGAAGAGGAGGTCCATCAGCTCGGGGATCTTGGTGGCGAAGTCGTTGATGTACGCGTCCCAGTCGCCGTCGTAGGCCGTGGCGAAGAGGATCCGGGTGTTGTCGTCGAAGAAGACGAAGCGCATGTCGTGGAGCGTGGACACGCGCTGGGCGCCGTCCATGTTGCCGCGGGTCAGGTCGAAGATGCGCTGCAGCCGTTCGGCGCCGCCCGGCTTGAGGCGGGCGATCGCGGTCAGCTCCGAGACCTTGCCCGAGCGCATCCCCACGCGGCCGGCGGACTCGGCGGTGCCGGACAGGTCCGGGTTGTGGTCACGGATCATCGCCTCGAGGGCGATCTTGGCCAACGTGGGGGCGTCCTGGGCGACGTCCTCGACGGCGCGCTTGATGTCGTCGAGACGGCTCTCGTCCTGCAGTCGGGGGTCGGGGCGGTCAGTCATGAGGTCCTCCTTCGAGAATCCTTCGGGATGAATGGTGAGGGGCGAGGCCGGGATCAGTCCGGGATCTCGTCCAGCGTGGCCGGCTCGGCGGCTGGGCGGTCGTTGAACTCGTGGCGGTAGCGGGTGGACTGCTCGTAGGCGTGCCGGCGGACGCGCATGATCGAGCCCAGCGGCTGGTGCTCGACCACGCCGTTCCACGGGTTGAAGGTCAGGACGTCGTCGCCGTAGACGCGGCGGTGGGGGCTGTAGGTGTCCTGCGGGGCGATCCGCAGGGTCGCGACGGGCTGGTGGGGGGCCTGCTCCTCGTCCCAGAGCACGGAGGCGTCCTCCACAGGCATCTGCTCCAGGTCCGTCGCCAGCTGGGCCCGCAGCGTGTACTCCGCGCCCTCGTGGGAGAAGAAGTCCGCGACCACGTCCTGGATCGAGGAGAAGTCCTCTACGTCCATGTCCTGACCGGTCAGGGCGCGCACGTTCGCGGACTCCGGCGCCAGCGAGACCTTGGCGATGTGGTCGCCGTAGCGCAGGGCGCCCTGGGTGAAGTACGTCTCGCCGAGGACGTGGGCGTTGTCCCGCCCCAGGCCCTGCAGGGTGGCGCTGGGGGTCCCGCCCACGGCCTCTACGGCTCCGCGCACCACCCGGGCGGCGCCGGTGGCGAGCCGCTGCAGCAGCTCGGGGTTCTGGGAGTTCTTCTCCAGCAGTCCCAGCATCTCCTGGTAGCGGCCCACGGTGCCGAAGGCCAGCGTGGGGAAGTTGACCATCAGGAAGTCCTGGTTGTGGCCGCCCGGCTCGGACAGCAGGCGCTCGCCCTCCACGCCGAGCACCTTCAGAGCCCAGCCCCGCGGGGCGGGGGTGCGGTCGGTGTGGATGTCTCCGGGGGCGGAGGACAGCCGCGCGACCGCCTCGTAGCGTCCCGGGCGGGCGAAAATGCCCTGCGCCAGCTCGGGAGCCAGGCCCTCGTGCACCTCCAGGGTGGCCTTGAGGATGGCGTGACTCTTGGCATGGGCGTCGCGATGGGCGTGCCGATGCCGGCCTGCGGCCCGGCGCTGGGCCTCGCCCATCTGCTCGAGGATCTCCCGGGTGATGGTCTCTTCGCGCTCGGCGGGGTGCTCGACGTCCGGTGTGAATCGCACGGGTTCAGTCATGAGTGCTGCGCCTCACTCTCTAGGGGTGCATTTACGCTACGATCAGTCGCGTAACCGTCATCAGCGATGCTAGGGCGGTCACAGGATCCGAGGCAAGGGCAGGAGGACGGGTGCAGGCGAAGACCGCGAACCGAAGCGCGGGCAGGCCCCGCCGTCACGGCGTGGAGGAGACGGTGCTGGCGGCCGCCGTCGCGCTGGCCGGGGACGAGGGGTACGCCGGCGCCACCGTGGACGCCGTCGCCGCACGGGCGGGGGTGGCCAAGACGACGGTGTACCGGCGGTGGCCGTCCAAGGAGGCGCTCGCCGTGGACGCCCTCGCCGCCGCGCTGGACCTGCCGCCTGCCGATTCGGACGAGCTGGAACCGGACGCGACGCTGTGCCGCGCCGTCCGCCGTCTGGCCGCGCAGATCCACACGACCCCGGTCCGGGCACTGCTCGGCGGCCTGCTGACCCAGGCGATGCGCGACCCCGAGACGCGGGCGCGGCTGCGCTCGCGGTTCCGCGAGCCGTTCCTCCGGGAGGCGCTGGCGGATCCCGCCGGGGACGCCGACCTGGACCCCGCTGTGGTGGACCTCGCCTTCGACCTGGTCGTCGGCACGCTGCTGCACCGGCTGGCGACGGTGGGCGACGTCCGCCAGGCCGAGCTGGAGGCCATCCTGGGGGCCGCCGTCGGGCTGGTCTCGGGCCGGCCTGCGGCCGGGTGAGGCCCGAGGCGCTGCGTCAGCTCCCGAACACGGCGCGCAGCACCGTCACGCCGATGGCGCCGATCACCGCGGCGGCCGGGAGGGTGATGACCCAGGCCAGCGCGATCGGCTTCATCAGATTCCAGTTCGCTGCCCGGTTCACGATGCCCACGCCGAGCACCGCGCCGATCAGGATGTGGGTGGAGGACACCGGCAGTGCCAGCATGGATGCGGCCATGACGACGCCCGCCGCGGCGAGCTCGGCGGTGAAACCGGAAGCCGGGTGCATCTCGGTCAGCCCGGTGCCGACGGTCTTGATCACGTTGCGGCCGATGAACCACAGACCGCAGACCAGGCCGATGCCACAGGCCAGCATCAGGGCGCCGGGCACGGCGGCTTCGGCGTTGATCTGGTCGGTGCGGAGCACGTCCACGATCGCCGCGAACGGACCCACCGCGTTGGCGATGTCGTTCGAGCCGTGGCTGAAGGCGAACGCGGAGGCCGTGAACACCTGCATCCAGCTGAACAGCAGGTAGGTGGACCGGGACAGGGACTGCTTCTTCAGCGTCTTGGCGAGGATGAACACGGCCATCCACACGGCGGCACCCACCATGAGCATGATGAGGATGTTGCCGACGTTGTCGATGTTCAGATCCAGGTTCTTCAGACCCTTGAACAGCAGCATCGAGGAGATGACGATCGAACCGCCGGCCGCCAGCAGCGGCACCCAGACCTCCAGCGCGTGCTGCGAGTTGACCTCGTCCTCCTTGGACTCGATCGCATCCATCTCGCGGTAGTAGTCCGACTCCAGCTCGTCCGGATCGTAGTCGTGGCCGGAGGACTTGGTGGCGGCGTCGCGGGCCATGGCGTTGGTGTAGGCGATCTGCTGCACCTCGGAGAGGCGCTCGAACGCCGTCTTGTGCTTCTTCCGCAGCTCGATGCGCTCCAGCCGCAACTCGCGCATCTTGGCGTCGGCCTCCTCGTTAAAAGCGAGGATGTGCTTCTTGATCGCCCGGTACAGGACCCAGGCGACGAGACCACCCAGCGCGGGGGAGAGGACCCAGGACAGAGCGATCTTGCCGATCTCGCCCCACTGCACCATCTCGAAACCGCCGGCGCCGGTCTGCAGGCCCAGGGTCACCGCCGCGCCGACGATGCCGCCGACGATCGAGTGCGTCGTGGAGACCGGCCAACCCATCTGGGTGGCGATGAGCAGCCAGAGGGCGGCGCCGATCAGGGCCGCGAGCATGATGAACACGAAGTCCATCGGCGGCAACTCCACGCTGTCGAGGTCCACGATGCCGCTGCGGACGGTCTCGGTGACCTCGCCGCCGGCGATCACGGCGCCGCTGACCTCGAAGACCGCGGCCACGAGCAGAGCCTGCTTCAGGGTCAGCGTGCCGGCGCCCACGGAGGTGCCGAACGAGTTCGCCACGTCGTTTCCCCCGATGTTGAAGGCCATGAACATGCCCACGACGATCGTGGTGATCAGCAACGTCGTGTACGTGGTGTCCGTGAAGCCGAGCGCCCAGGAGATGCACAGGGCGAGCGCCCCGATGGTGAGGATGCCGAAGGCGAGGTGCCAGGTGGTGTCGGGCCCCAGGAACCCGTTGCGTTTCAGCTCTGGGGCTTCGGTGGTGGAGGAGGACATGACGGGTCCCTTCTGCTCGGAGTCGACCCCGCTGTTCGGGAGACCACGCTCGCCACCCTCGGGCAGGGATCTGACGCCGTCGTGACGGCCGGCTTGCGCGCACGTGAACCGCCCGCGACGGGTTGCAGTCCTGCGCCTGGGACGGATTCGCCGTCGCTGCGGCGTGAGGCTGGTGGGCGCTGTCACCCTTGCCCGAGATTCGGTTGTGTACGACCATGAGAGTTCAGTCCCCACCGGCGAAAGGGCCCCAGACATGTCCCGCATCCTGATGATCCTCACCTCGCACGACCAGCTGGGCGACACCGGCCGCAAGACCGGGTTCTGGCTCGAGGAGTTCGCCTCGCCCTACTACGTCTTCACGGACGCCGGCCACGAGGTCACCCTCGCCTCGCCCCGCGGCGGCCAGCCGCCCATCGACCCGACGAGCTCGCAGCCGGAGATGCAGACCGAGGCCACCCGCCGGTTCGACCAGGACGAGGAGGCCAAGGCCGCCCTGGCCCACACCACGCCCCTGGCCCAGGTGGACGTGGACGGGTTCGACGCCGTCTTCTACCCGGGCGGTCACGGCCCGCTGTGGGACCTGGTGTCCGACGCCGACTCCCAGCGGATCATCCGCGACAGCGACGCGGCCGGGCGCCCGCTCGGCCTCGTCTGCCACGCGCCCGGGATCCTGCACCCGATCACCGCCGCCGACGGCACCCCGTTTGTGCGCGGCCGTCAGGTCGCCGGGTTCACCAACGGCGAGGAGGAGGCCGCCCAGCTGACGGACGTCGTCCCGTTCCTCGTCGAGGACTCGCTGATCGCCGCCGGCGCGGACTACCGCAAGGGCCCGGACGGGGAGAGCTTCGTGGTCACGGACGGCACCCTGGTGACCGGCCAGAACCCGGCCTCCTCCGCCGACGCCGCCCGCCGCCTTCTCGACCTGCTCGCGGGCTGACCCCCGCCGAGCCCGCAACCCCAACCCCTGAGGAGACCACCATGAGCACCCCCACCCGCACGCGCGAGATCCACCTCGCCTCCCGCCCCCACGGTGCCCCGACGCCGGAGAACTTCCGCCTCACGGAGGTCGAGCTCCCCGAGCTCGCCGAGGGCCAGACCCTCGTGCGCAACACCGTGATGTCCGTGGACCCGTACATGCGCGGCCGCATGAACGACGTCGAGTCCTACGTGCCCCCGTTCCAGCTCGACGCCCCCCTAGACGGCGGCGCGGTGGGTACCGTGATCGCCTCGCGCCACGCGGACGTGCCGGAGGGCACGTCCGTGCTCCACGGCCTCGGCTGGCGCGAGCACGCCGTCCTCGACGGCGACACCGTCCAGGCCGTGGACACCTCCCAGCTGTCGGACAGCGCCTACCTGGGCGTGCTGGGCATGACGGGTCTGACCGCCTACACCGGCCTCGTGCACGTGGCCGAGATGCAGGAGGGCGACGCCGTGTTCATCTCGGGCGCCGCGGGGGCCGTCGGCTCGGTCGCCGGCCAGATCGCCCGCCTCCTGGGCGCCTCGCGCGTCGTCGGCTCGGCCGGCACGCCCGAGAAGGTGGCGTGGGTGAAGGAGCTGGGCTTCGACGCCGCGTTCAACTACCACGACGGCTCGCCCACGGACCTGCTGGCCGAGGCCGCGCCGGAGGGGATCGACGTCTACTTCGACAACGTGGGCGGCGACCACCTCGAGGCCGCCATCGCCGCGATGCGGGTCGACGGCCGCGTGGCGATGTGCGGTGCGATCGCCCAGTACAACTCGACGGAGCCGCCAGCCGCCCCGCGCAACCTCGCGCTGGCAATCGGCAAGCGGCTGACCCTGCGCGGCTTCGTCCTGCAGAAGTACGCGGCGCAGGTCCGTCCCGAGTTCCTCGAGCGCGTGGGCCCGTGGGTCGCCGACGGGAAGATCCAGTGGGACGAGACCGTCCGGGAGGGTCTGGAGAACGCGCCCCAGGCGTTCATCGACCTGCTCGAGGGCGCCAACACGGGGAAGATGGTCGTCCGGCTGTGACGAGCGACGGCGCACTCGGGGGCGGCATGGCCACCTTCCGGCATCAGGGCCTGACCTTCGATGTCCGCGACGGCGGGCCGGCCGAGGGGGAGGTGGTCCTGCTGCTGCACGGCTTCCCGCAGGACGCCACGTCCTGGAGGCACGTCGAGCCGCTGCTGCACGCCGCGGGGCTGCGCACCCTCGCGCCGGACCAGCGCGGCTACTCCCCGGGGGCCGCTCCGCGGGCGACGGCGGCCTACCGCCTCCCGGCGCTCGTGGGGGACGCCGTCGCGCTGGCGGACGCGGCGGGGGCGCGGCGCGTCCACGTCGTCGGCCATGACTGGGGTGGCGCCGTCGCCTGGGCGCTGGCCACCGCCCACCCCGAGCGCGTCGCGTCCCTGACCGTCCTGTCCACGCCGCACCCGGCCGCCCTGGCCCGCGCCCTGCGCGGCCCGGACCAGCTGCGCCGCAGCTGGTACATCGCCGCCTTCCAGGCACCGGCCCTCCCCGAACGGATCCTCGCGCGACGGCTGGGCTCTCTGCTGCAGCGGGGGCAGGTCCCCGGGGCGGGGCACTACGCCCGCCGGTTCTCCACCCCGCAGAGCCTGCGCGGCCCGGTGAACTGGTATCGGGCGAACCCGGATCTGGTGACCACCACGCGCAGCGCGCCCGTGACGGTCCCCACCACGTACGTGTGGGGCACCCGGGACGCGGCCCTGGGGCCGCGGGCAGCCGAGCTCACGGCGGCGCAGGTCGCGGGGGAGTACCGGTTCGTGGCGCTCGACGCGGACCACTGGCTGCCCGAGCGCGAGGCGGACGCCGTCGCCCGGGCGATCCTGGACCGGGTGCGCTGACCCGCGCTCCGCGCGCGGGCCGCCCCCGCCGGCTCAGCGCGGCCCGACGGCCTCGGTGATCCGGTTCAGCAGGCCCATGAGGACCTGGCGCTCGGCGGCGTCGAGGGGGATCCGGGTGAGGGCGTCCGCCGGGACCGTTCGGGCGGACTCCCGCAGCACCCGTCCCTCGTCCGTCAGGCGGACCAGCACGCGTCGCTCGTCGTGGACGTCGCGCTCCCGCGTGACGAGCCTCATGCCGGCGAGGCGCCGCACCAAGGGCGTGATGGTGCCGTTGTCCATGCCGAGCCGGTCCCGCAGCGCGCCGACCGCCAGTGCTCCGGCGCCCGGCGTCAACGCCTCCGTCTCCGCCGAGGCGTCACCCTCCACCTGCCACAGGGTGAGCATCACCAGGTACTGGGGGTAGGTGAGGCCGAGGCGGGAGAGCAGGGGGCCGTAGCCGCGCGTGACGGCGCGCGTCGCCCGGTGCAGGGCGAAGCAGAGCTGGTCCTCGAGGGCGAGGCTGGGGGTCGGCGCGGCATCCATGGGAGCGATTCTAGTGGCCGCTGGGGAGCAACTTGGTTGCGCGCGACCTAACTGGGTGGCAGGCTGGAGTCGACTCGTCCCGCACGGGGCGGGCGGATGAAAGGACCTCTCATGGAGACCATCTACACCGCCGAGGCGCTCAGCACCGGCGCCGGCCGCGACGGCCATGTCCGCACCACCGACGGGCGGGTCGACCTCGACCTCGCCGTGCCCACCGAGATGGGCGGTTCCGGCCAGGGCAGCAACCCCGAACAGCTGTTCGCCGCCGGCTACGCCGCGTGCTTCCACTCGGCCTTGCAGATGGTCGCCCGGGCTTCCCGTGCCGACATCACCGACTCCTCCGTCGGCGCGCGCGTAGGCATCGGCCGCCAGGGGGAGGGCTTCGGCCTGGAGGTCACCCTCGAGGTCGTGCTGCCCCGCGTCCCCGCGGACCAGGCCCGCGCCCTCATGGAGCAGGCGCATCAGGTGTGCCCCTATTCGAACGCCACCCGGGGCAACATCGACGTCGTCCTCGAGCTCGGGGAGGCGTGATGACGACGCGTCGGCAGTCCGTCCCGCTCTCGCAGACCGCCGCCCGCCTCGGCCTCGGCGGGTTCATGACCGCTGCGGGGCTGTCCCACCTCACCGTGGCGCGCCGTGAGTTCCGCGCCCAGGTGCCCTCGTGGGTCCCGCTCCCGGCGGACCTCGTGGTGCTCGGATCCGGCGTGGCCGAGATCGGCCTCGGGGCCGCTCTGCTGGCGCTCCCCAGGCAGCGCCGCCTGACCGGCACCGCCCTGGCGGCCTTCTACACGGCGATCTACCCCGGGAACATCGGGCAGTACGCCGAGCGCACGGACGGCTTCGGGCTGGACACGGACGGCCGCCGTCTGGCGCGGCTGTTCGGTCAGCCCGCCCTCATCGCGGCCGCCCTGTGGGCCGCGGGAATCCCTGAGCGGGAGCGGGACGGGCGCGGCTGACGCCGTCGCCGGTCCTGCGGTCCTGGGCCGGCTCCGGGCACGTGCCCGGAGCCGGCGTGATCTCACCCCGCCGCGAGGCGCGGCCCGTCCGGCAGGTGTCCGGCCCGGCGGGCCGTCACCCGTGCCGCATCGTCCCGGTCTCGAGGAACCGCTGGTGCCAGGTCAGGGCCTCGCCCAGCAGGTGCGGGGTGTGCAGGCCCTTCGACTCACGCATCGCGCGGTCGAAGTAGTCCCGCAGCGGCTCCCGGTAGTCCGGGTGCGCGCACGTGTCGATGATCGTGCGGGCGCGCTGCTTGGGGGAGAGGCCGCGCAGGTCGGCCAGCCCCTGCTCGGTGACCACCACGTGCACGTCGTGCTCGGTGTGGTCCACGTGCGAAACCATCGGCACGATGCAGGAGATGTCCCCGCCCTTGGCCGTGGAGGGGGTGAGGAAGAACGAGGTGAACGCGTTGCGGGCGAAGTCGCCGGAGCCGCCGAGGCCGTTCATCATCTTCGTGCCCATCAGGTGCGTGGAGTTCACGTTGCCGTACAGGTCGGCCTCGAGCATGCCGTTCATGGCGAGGATGCCGAGGCGGCGCACGAGCTCGGGGTGGTTGGAGATCTCCTGGGTGCGCAGGATCAGCGTGTCCCGATACTTCGCGGCGTTGTCGTTGAACCGTTCGGCGGCCTCGGTGGACAGGGAGAATGCGGTCGCGGACGCGGTCGCCAGCGTGCCGGAGTCCAGGGCGTCGAGCATGCCGTCCTGCACCACCTCGGTGAACGCGGACAGGCCTGTGAACCGGGACTTCACCAGCTCGGACATCACCGCGTTCGCGATGTTGCCCACGCCCGACTGCAGCGGCAGCAGCCGCTCGTCGTACCGGCCCTGGGCCACCTCGTGCTCGAAGAACTCCACGAGGTGCTGGGCGATCGCGACCGAGTCCGCGTCGGCGGGCTTGAACGCAGAGTTGCGGTCCGGGGCGTGGGTCTCCACCACGGCCACGACCTTGTCCAGGTCGCAGTGGAAGTACGTGTCACCGATGCGGTCCGAGGGGTCCATGATCATGACCGGCTTGCGGTGCGGCGGCAGCGCGGTGCCGTAGTAGACGTCGTGCAGGCCCTCGAGGTCCTCGGACTGCCAGGAGTTCACCTCGAGGATGATCTGGTCCGCCAGGTCCAGCCAGGACTTGTTGTTGCCTACCGAGGAGGAGGGGACGAGGGTGCCGTCCTCACGGATGGCGGACACCTCCACCACCGCGGTGTGCATGGGGCCGTAGAAGCCGTTCCACACGGTCTGTGCCAGGTGGGACAGGTGGGTGTCGATGTACTCGATGGCGCCCGAATTGATCTTCGCCCGCATGGTGGGGTCCGACTGGAACGGGGTGCGCAGCGCGACGGCGTCCGCCTCGGCCAGCGCGCCGTCCATCTCGGTGGAGGTCGAGGCACCGGTGTGCAGGCTGATCGTGAAGTCCTCACCGCGCGCGTGCAGCGCCTTCGCCCGCTCGGCCAGCGCCATCGGCACGGCCTTCGGATAGCCGGACCCGGTGAACCCGCTCATACCCACGGTGGTGCCGTGCTGGATGAACGCCGCCGCCTCCGCGGCGGACATCACCTTCGACCGCAGGCCGGGGTGGTGGATGCGGGCTGACATGGGGCCTCCGTGGGTGGTGCGAGTGATCTGGCCGACGTCCAGGATACCCCCGGGGCGGCGCACAGGTGTTGGCCACGACTCACCCGGTCGTCACCGAGGCCACAGATGCCGACCCCGGCGCCCCATACCGAGACCAGCTAGGTTGTGGCCTGTCCCACCGTTCCCGCCCAAGGAGCCGCCCATGTCCGTGCCCGCCGACGTCCCCGAGTTCCTCGTCCAGCTCGCCGACGGCACCGTCAAACAGCGCAACCCGTTCACCGGCACCGAGGTGTGGACGGTCCCGGGCCGCGGCAGCCGTCCGCTGGGCATGGCCCGCCCCGCCGCGGTCCCACTGGACCCTGCGGCCGAGGGTCGCCACTGTGCCTTCTGCGCCGGTCGCCTTCGGGAGACTCCGCCGGAGAAGTCCCGTTCCGTGCGGGGCGACGACGACACTCACCGCACGCTCTCGGCCGTGCCTGCTGCTGAGCTGGAGTCCACCGTGGCCGACTTCCGCCGCGTCCCGAACCTCTTCGAGATCCTCAGCTACGACTATTGGCACCTCAACCACGGCTATGAGCTGTCCGCGCCGGTGCGGGCCCGCCGGGACGCCTACCTGTCCACGCCGGAGGGGCGGGCGCATGTGCTCGCGGTGATCGAGAACAAGCTGCGCGCCTCGGGGACGACGGAGAGCGAGATCTCCGGCATGAGTGAGGGCGAGCGGATCGAGGCGGCCTCCGGCTTCTTCGGCGGCGGCCATGACGTGATCATCGCCCGCCGCCACTTCGTGGACGGCGCGGAGACGGACCACCAGCTCGCCTCCTCCGGCACCCTCACTCCTCAGGAGCACCGCGAGTTCATCCGGTTCACGGCAGAGGCCGCGCAGGACCTCTCCGCCATGGACCCGGCGGTGAAGTACGTGTCCGTGTTCCAGAACTGGCTCAAGCCGGCCGGGGCCTCGTTCGACCACCTGCACAAGCAGCTCGTGGCCATCGACGAGCACGGCGGGCAGAACGAGGCCGTACTCGCCGCCGTCGCACGGAATCCGCAGGTGTTCGAGGACTGGGCGGTCGGGTACGCGAGGAGGCAGGGGCTCGTGGTCGCGGAGAACGCGCACGCGGTCCTGTTCGCCGGCGTCGGCCACCGCTATCCCACGCTCGAGGTCTGGTCGACGGCCGCCGCATGCGAGCCCTGGGCACACCGTCCCGAGGAGCTCGGCGCCGTCTCCGACCTGCTGCACGCCGCCCATGCGGCGACCGGCCCGGACGTGCCGTGCAACGAGGAGTGGCACACCCGGCCCGCCGGGGTGGACGCGCACATCCCGTGGCGCATCTGCCTGAAGTGGCGGGTCTCCACGCTGGCCGGCTTCGAGGGTGCCACGAAGATCAACGTGAACACGATCAGCCCCTGGACGCTCCGGGACCGCACCGTGGCCCGGCTGCGCGGGCTCCAGGCCGACGGAGCCCTCGCCGAGGGCATCGACATCGCCTGACTCAGTCCATCCGGGGCCGGCGGCGGGCCTGCTTGATCTCGGACCGGCGCCTCTTCCCCTCGAGCCGGCGGCGCTGGGAGCCGCGGGTCGGCTTCGTCGCCCGGCGGCGCTGACGAGGTGTCAGGGCCTCCTCGAGCAGGGCGGACAGGCGCTCCCGCGCGGCCACCCGGTTGCGCCGCTGCGCCCGGTGCTCGGCGGCGTCGATCACGAGCAGGCCGTCCCTCAGCCGTGTGGCCAGGCGCTGCAGCACCCGCTCGCGCTGTGCCTCGGTGAACGCCGAACAGCTGCTCAGGTCCAGGCTCAGCTGCACCCGGGAGTCCGTGGTGTTCACGCCCTGGCCGCCCGGTCCGGAGGCGCGGGCGAAGCGCTCGGCCAGCTCGGCCGCCGGGATCGTCAGACCCCGCGGCGCACCGGGGCAGGGGGCGACGCGCAGATCCTTCATGCCCACCAGTATCCCGCCCGTCCGGGCCGCCCGGCATGATGGGTGCATGACCCGCCGCACCCTGATCGTCCTGCGCCACGGCAAGTCGGACTGGTCCGTCCCCGTGGAGGACCGCCACCGGCCGCTGAAGGAGCGGGGCCGGCGGCAGGCCGCGGAGGCCGGACGGTGGCTGGCCGCCCATGCCCCGCAGATCGACCTGGCGGTCGTCTCACCGGCCACCCGCGCCGCCGACGCCTGGCACCTGGCCGCCGCCGAGCTCCCCGGCCTCGTGCCCGAGCGCACCGACGAGCAGGCCTACACCGTCGCCGGCGTCGATCTGCTCGCCATCGTCCGCGGCCTGGACTCCGCCCCGGACGCTCGCGGAGCGCACACGGTCGTCCTGGTCGGTCACAGCCCGGCCTGCGACGAGCTCGTCGCCCACCTGACCGGAGAGCAGGTGACGATGAAGACCTCCGGACTGGCCGTCGTCGGGATGCAAGAGTGGAACGGAGCGGGCGAGCTGCTCGCCGCCGGCCGCCCGCCGGCGTGGGCGGCGGCAACCCCGGAGCACGACGACGGCACTCGCCTCGTGCAGCTGCGCTCGGCCCACGAGTCGGCCGGCATGGTCGGTTGGGACTTCTCCCGCCTCGACGGTCGGATGACGTCCGAGGACCCGGACTGGGACTTCGAGGCCGACTGCCTTGCCGCCATGCGGGGTGCGCAGCGGATCCTGGACCTCGGCACCGGGGGAGGGGAGCGCCTGCTGCGGCTCATCGGGCGACTCGGAGCCGAGGCGGCGGGAAAGGACGTCTCCGCGACCGAGGGGTGGGAGCCGAACCTCCCCGTGGCCACCGCCGCGCTCGCGGGAGCCGACGTGGACGTCCGGGCCTACGACGCCGAGTCCGGGGACCGGCTGCCCTGGCCGGACGCGACGTTCGACCTGGTGATGTCCCGCCACGAGGCCGTGGACATGGCGGAGATCGCCCGCGTGCTCGCACCGGGAGGGCGTGTGCTCACGCAGCAGGTGCACGGCCACGAGGTGCCAGAGCTGCGCGAATGGTTCGGGGGCCAGGTGCAGTACCCGGACGTCACCGCCGAGCACGACGTCGCCGCCATGGAGGCCGCCGGCCTGGAGGTGGACACCGTGGGCGACTGGTCCGGTGCCATGACGTTCGCGGACGCCGAGGCCCTGGTGGTGTACCTCGGGCTGGTGCCGTGGGACGTGCCCGAGGACTTCACCGTGGACGACCACGCCGAGACCCTGCTCCGCCTCGACGCAGAGCGCCCGATCGCCGTCACGCAGCGGCGCTACCGGGTCTACGGGTGGATGCCGGAGGACACCGCATGACCACTTCCGCACACACCCCGGAGGACCACCTGCGCCGCATGGTGACCAGGCTCGTACCCACGCTGTCCCGGAGTTTCGCCAAGCGGTTCGACGTCTTCCGCGTGATGCACCACGGCACCCATGAGAAGCAGCTCTCCAACGTGTTCGCCTGGCTTCTGGACGTGGACGGCACGCACGGGTTGGGGGACGTCTTCCAACGGATCTTCCTGTCTCGGGTCAATGCGCGGCTGCCGCCCCAGGACCGGCTCCCGGAAGCCGGCTACCGGGTGGTCCAGGAGGCCGACACCCGCGGAGAGGACGAGATCGCCTCGGGTGGCGGACGCGACATCGCGGACATCGTCCTGTCCCGCCCGGACGCCGCCGTGGTGGTCGAGAACTACTCGGTCTCGGACGGCCACGGGCACGGGTATCAGCGCTATCTCGCCCACGGACAGGCCGGCGGACGGAAGGCGGCGGTGGCCATCCTCTGCCTCCGCCACGAGGCACACCTGCTCGGTGCCGGCTGGGAGGACGGCGTGGTCCTCACCTACGCCGACCTCATCTCCGACCTGACCTGGCACATCGAGGCCGACCGCCGGTGGCGCGCCGGACATCCGGACCAGTACTTCTTCATCCGTCAGCTGCACCAGCACTTCGTGGAGGCACCGCACGCCGTGGACACCGACGACACCCTCGACTTCCTCACCGCCCTCTGCGCCACCGGCGAGTCCGCCCGTTATGGACGGCGGCCCATCGCGGCGGCGGAGGACGAGTTCGCCGACGCCGTCGCCGAGCACGCCCGCCGCCAGTTCCAGGACGGACGCAAGGTCCTCGGCCGGGTGAAGCGCACTCTGCGTGCATACGTGGACCGCGTGGTCCGTGCCCAGTTCGACGCCGCGGTGGAGTCCGGGCCGATCGGCGGCGTCCACGCCCGCTTCGTCGGCCAGTGGGAGTGGTGCGTGACCATGGACCGGGCGAACGGCGCGCCGCGGATCTACATCGAGTTCGGCCCCACAGCCGTGGTGGAGAACACGCGTGCCCCCGAGCCGTTGGCGGACCCGGACTACAGCCGACTCTTCGTCACGCGGCATGGGCCGACCGAGGACGGCATCGACGCGATCGTCCAGACCGACGTCTCCCTCGCCGAGGTCCTCGCCGGTCTCTCTCCCGAGGACACCCGCCTGCGTGACGCACTTCTCGAGGTCGCATCGCGGCCGGTGGCCTGACGCGCCGTCAGTCCCTGTCTGTCTCGGAAGCGAGGGGCGAGGTGTCGGACGTGTCGGGGGCGGCCTCGGCGTCGTGGGCGTGCCGCACGGGGCGGTCAGACGGCCAGACGAGCGGCAGCACGACGGCGAGCAGGACGAGGAGCATCGCCACGGGGGCGCCGATCATGAGGAACGCTGCCATGCCGGGGCTGAACAGCATGGGACGTCTCCTCCCTGGCACACGGATGGGGCAGGGTCCACATTCCCACCGGTCAGCCCCGGGTGACAGCCGCTCTGCCTGTGCGTTGCTGAGACGTCACCTCGCCCCCTGAACCACAGCCTCACCGGCAACGGCACATTGCGCCCTGGTCGCAGTCGCCGTCCACCCTCGCGCGCGTGCACAACGACGCGCATGCGAAGATGCTGGCCATGACCGTGGACGCTCCCGTCCGCCGCCTCCGGGGTGAGGCATGACCTTCGCGGACCTCGCACTCATCTGCCTGGTGGCCATCCTCGGGCCGGCGCTCGCCCTGCCCGGACGCCGTCGGCTGGACCCGCCGTCCGCACCATGTCGCCCGCTTCCGTCGGCCGGACCTGCGCTCGAAGCGCTGGGAGTGGTGGGGAGTCGTCACTCCGCGTCACATCGTGGGCATGACGGTCGCGGACGTCCGCTATGTCGGCCTCACAGCCGTCCATGTCCTGGACCGCCGCACCGGGCGGAAGACCGCCATGGACGTCGTCTCGCCGCTCGCACGGGGCGTCGTCCTCCAGCCGCGGTCCGGGGAGGGCACGACGACGGGCGGCACCGCCCGCCTGTCCGTCGCCTTCTCCCAGGGACCGGACGGAGGCGCCCGTCTGCGGCTTGAGGGGAAGGGCCTCCGCCTGGACGCCGAGGTCGCCGGCGGCGACCGGGACAGCCTCGGCGTGGTGATCCCGTGGTCCCCGCATCGCTTCCAGCACACGGTGAAGGACGTGGGACGGCCGGTCTCTGGCGTGCTTCTCCTTGAGGGGGAGGAACACCGCTTCGGCGCGGACGGCTCCTTCGCCGTGCTGGACCACTGCCGCGCCGTCTGGCCCTACCGGATGCGCTGGAACTGGGCGGCCGCCGCCATGGACGGCCGCGACCTGGCCCTCACCCTCGGCGGGACCTGGACGGACGGTACCGGCGCCACCGAGGACGGGCTCCTCGTGGACGGACGACTGCACAAGCACCACACCCCGCTGCGCTGGGAGTACGACCGCACGGACTGGATGAGGTCTTGGCGGATCGCCGGCGCCCACGCCGACCTGACCTTCCACCCCAAGCATCTGCGCGTGGCCGCCACGAGCCTCGGCGTCGTGTCCACGTCCACCCATCAGGCGTTCGGGGTCTTCACCGGCTGGGTCGCGGACACGGATGGGGAGAGGCACGCCGTGGACGGGCTGGTGGGCTGGGTCGAGGAGGCCGACAACCGCTGGTGACGCTCCCGGCGGGCACGCCGCCGAGTGCATTCCGCCTAGGGTGGAGCGCATGACCGAGGACACCTCCACCGCCGAGACCAGCCCCCGCCTCGACCAGCTGAAGGAGCTGGTCCCGTATCTGAGCCGCTGGCTCGCCACCCAGGTGGAGGTGCAGCAGGTGCCCGGCGCCCAAGTGGCCGTCCGCCTCGGCGGCGAGCTGGTCCTCTCAGAGGCGTACGGCGACGCCGACCAGGCCGCCGGTGAGGCACTGACCACCGGTCACCTGTTCCGCGTGGCCAGCCACTCCAAGACCTTCACGGCGGTGGCGGTGATGCAGCTCGTGGAGGCCGGACGTCTCCGCCTCGATGACACCGTGGCGGACCTGCTCGAGGACTATGCGGACACCCCGCTGGCCGGGGCCACCGTCCGTGAGCTGCTCAGCCACACCGCCGGCGCCATCCGCGACGGCGTGGACGCCGACTTCTGGCAGCTGGACCGGCCGTTCCCGGACGCGGAGACGCTGCGGACGGTCGTGGCCGAGCATGGCGCCACCTACCAGCCGCAGGAGCACTTCAAGTACTCCAACATCGGCTACGGCGTCCTGGGCGCGGTCATCGAGCGGCTCACCGGCACCGACTACGTCTCCCACATCACCTCCGCGGTGCTGGAGCCGCTCGGCCTGGAGAAGACCAGCCCCGAGCTCGCCGAGGCCCAGGAGGAGGGCTCCCCGCGCCTGGTCACCGGACACTCCCGTCCGCACGGGCGTAGCCGTGCCCGCGTCACCGTCGGCAACCCGACCACCGGTGCCCTGGCCGCCGCCACCGGCTTCGTCTCCACCGCCGAGGAGCTCAGCGGCTTCTTCGCCTCCCTCACGGTGGGAGGGCAGGGCCTGCTCTCCGACCGCAGCCTTCGCCTGATGCAGCGCGCCGAGTCCACCGTCCCGCGCGGCGGCGACTCCGCGACCTACGGCCTTGGCCTCATCGGCGCGAAGATCGGAGAGCGGAAGACCTACGGCCACTCCGGCGGCTTCCCCGGCCAGATCACCCGCACCCTCGTCGATCCGCAGGGCGGGCTGACCGTCTGCGTGCTGACCAATGCCGTGGACGGCCCCGCCGAGTCCCTCGCGATCGGCCTCGTTGAGCTGATCGACTTGCTCGTCACCCCCGCCGCGGACTGGCAGAAGCTGCCGGAGGGTGTGACCGAGGCGGACCTCAAGCGGCTGACCGGACGCTACTGCTGCCTGTGGGGCGAGACGGACGTCGTCTTCGGCGGAGGCCGCCTGGTCATGCTCGACCCCACGTTCTCCGCCCCCGTGGCCGTGGCCCAGGAGCTGCGCGCGCTCGACTCCACCACCCTGCGCGTGCAGGACAGGGACGGCTTCGGCGCCTCCGGGGAGCAGATCCCGTTCGACGTGGACGAGGACGGCATGGTCGCACGGATGCGGGTCACCGGTGTCAGCAGCTGGCCGGAGGAGCAGTACCTTGCCCGGCGAGGCGAGGCCTGGACCTGACCGTCATCCCGCGCTCGGGACCTCGATCGGCGGGACCATGTTCGCGGGCTTCGGCCGCAGGGCCGCCACGTCGATCTCGATCATCGACGGGCCTTCGCGCTTGA
The DNA here is from genome assembly GCA_047414615.1 of Micrococcus luteus. GTDB lineage: Bacteria > Actinomycetota > Actinomycetes > Actinomycetales > Micrococcaceae > Micrococcus > Micrococcus luteus_B. Next base: position 1,375,017 of record CP179711.1, on the reverse strand, counting down.
GCGCCTTCTTCAAGGCCTTGTCGAAGGCCCCGGCGCTGTCCACGCGGCGGTGCGGCAGCCCCACGGACTCCGCCAGCAGGCCGAAGTCCGGGGTGAGCAGGTCCACGCCGCGCTTCTTCGCGCCGCGCGCCTTTTGGATGTTCCGCAGCACACCGTAGCCGCCGTCGTTGAACACCACCAGGACGACGTGCGGAGCCTCCCGGACCAGGACGGCCAGCTCGCCCTGGTGCACGGCCAGTCCACCGTCGCCGACCATCGCGAGTACGGGATCCTTCGGGCGGCCGACTCCGGCGCCGATCGCGTGGGCCAGGCCCTGGCCGATGCCGCCGCCGGCGGCGAAGACGTTGTCCCGCACGTCGTAGACGGACAGCAGGCGGTTGCCCCAGGAGCTGCCCGGCACGGTGACGTCACGGACCACCACGGCACGGCGGGGGAGGCGCTTGCGAAGGGAGTCGCAGATGTGCCGGTAGGCCCCGATGTCCTTGCGATGGGCCTTCCGGGCCGCCCTCGCGGTCTCAGCCACCCGGTCGGCCCAGCCCTGGTCTGGCTCGTGCCCGGCGAGCTCCGCCGCGAGTGCGGCCACCGCAGAGCGTGCGTCCGCGTGCAGGCCGACCTGCACCGGGAAGTTCTTGCCGATCACGTCCGCGTCCAGATCGATCTGCACATGCCGCTCGGGCAGGGGCAGGCTGAAGTTCTGCGTCTCGTTGCCGCGCAGGTGGGAGCCGATCGTCACCAGGCAGTCGGCCTCCTCGAGCAGCGGCAGCACGGCTTCGTCCGGCGCGAAGTTGCCGATCAGCAGGGGATGGTCCTCCGGCACGGTGCCGCGGCCGTTGGTCCCGGTGAGCACGCCGGCGCCCCAGGCCTCGGCGAGGGCGACCACGTCCGCGCCGGCCTGGCGGGCGCCTCCTCCGGCCCAGATCAGCGGCCGGCGTGCCTCGCGCAGCACCGCGGCGGCACGCTCCACGTCCCGGCGGGCCCCGGTGCGTACGCTCTCGGTGCGCTCGGCCACCTTGTTCTGCTGGTCCGGCTTGGCCAGGTACTGCAGGTCGATCGGCCAGTCCACGCTGACGGGCCCCTGCGGGGCGGTCAGGGCCACGTGCACGGCCTCCGTCAGCACCGGCAGGGCTTGGCCCACGGTCTCCACCCGCAGGGCATGGGCGCTCACCGCCTGGAGCATCTGCAGCTGGCGCGGCACCTCGTGGTAGGCGCCCTTGCCCTCGCCGATCAGATCCGCGTTGATGTTGCCGGTGACGTGTAGGACGCGGCTGGAGGCCGCCATGGCCTCGAGCATCGCGCCGGCGGCGTTGCCGGCGCCCGTGCCGGTGGAGGTCAGGGCAACGCCCAGGCCGCCGGTGGCTCGGGCATAGCCGTCCGCGGCGTTCACCGCGGCGGCCTCGTGCCGGACCGGGACGAACCGCAGCTCCCGGTCCACGGCCTCCACCAGCGGCAGGTTGTGGATGCTGACCACACCGAAGGCCACGTCGACCCCCGCGGCACGCATCACCTCGACCAGGACGTCGCCGCCGTTCACCTCGTCCGGGGTCAGGCTCTCGGTGGGGATCTCGTGGGCCTCGGTGCTGACGTGCGTGTTCTTCGCCATGGGACGTCCTTCCTTCTCGGGGCCGCCGTTGCGCGGCTGTTCCGGTGAGCCTAGGCGTCGAGCCCGCCCACGGTCGACGGCGGCGCTACGCTGACCCCATGAGCATCCCGCATCCCACGGTCACCACCGGACTCTTCCTGCTCCTGCTGCAGGAGGACGGACGCCCCGAGGCGCTGGGGCAGTACACCGGGTATGGCCTGGCCGGTGCGATGCTCGCCGACCTCGCCGCCGCCGGGCGCGTCGACGTGGCGGATGAGGGCCACCTCATCCGGGTCAGGGACGTCACGCCCACCGGGGACCGCCTGCTGGACGAGGGCCTGGCCCGGTTCCTCGGGCACGACGGCAAGCGGGTGTCCATCGCCCTGGCCGCGATCGGCCGCCGGCTCGAGCACACCGTGGGTGAGTACCTCGCCGAGCGCGGTGTGGTGCAGGTGCAGGAGGGCGGCTGGCTCGGTCTCAAGCCCCGCCGCTACCCGGAGGAGGACGGCTCCATGGAGGCGGAGCTGCGCGAGGGCCTCGTGGAAGTCCTGCGCGGAGCCGAGCCCACACTGCAGCAGCACGCGATGCTCGGACTCGTCAGCGCGTTGGAGATCCCCACCGCCGTCTTCGACCGGAAGGACACCGGCCTGAGCAACCGCGAGCTCAAGGACAGGACGGCCGAGCTGCGCGAGACCGCCGGACCGGAGGTCGACGGCGTCGCCCGGGCAGTGCGCTCGATGCACGCCGCCGTCCTGACCGGGGCGCTCTCGGCCAACCGTGGCGACTGACAGGGCACGGCCGCCCTGCCGCTCCCGCTCCGAGGACTTCACCTACGAGTCCGGCGCACTGCTGACCTGCCCCATGTGCGGGCACGAGTGGTCCGCCGAGTAGGAGGAGACGCGCCAGACGGAGGCGGGTACCGTCGTCGTGTGGGACGCCGTGGGGAACGAGCTGCACGACGGCGACGACGTCACGATCGCCATGGACCTGAAGTCCTCCGTGGTCAAGAGGGCCTGACCACCCCACCGATTCGTCGAGGACACCGCACCGGGAGGCCGGGAACCATGCAGAGACGAGACCTGAACGACCTGCAGGCCGAGCTGCGCGCCCGCGCGGTCGTGGAGGCCGGCGCGCGTCCGCCCCTGACCCACATCGTGCAGCTGGTATTCCTGCTGCTGTGGCCAGTGCCGATGGTCGGAGGCGCGGTGCTGGCGGTCCTCTTCCGGGACCAGCCGACCGTGGCCGTCACCGGCCTCGGGCTGATCGCCGCCGGCCTTCTCCTGCTCGCCATCGCCCTGCTCCTGCGCCGCCGCGCCCTGAACACGCCGTGGCACACGTGGCGGCTGGACGCGGCGGGGCTGAGCATCGCCGGCGTGGGACCGCTGCCGTGGTCCCATGTCGGCGCCGTCGAACGCCGCATGGTGCCCGCCGCCTACTCGGACGGGCACGAGCGGGCCTGGGTGCTGCCGCTCACCGGACCCGGCATGGCCTGGGTGGAGGGGCTCGACGACGGCGCCCGCCGGCTCTTCCAGCCCGCCTTCCGGCGTGGCCTGTTCCGCAGGCCGATCCTCTTCGGCGCCGCGCCGTTCGAGCACGTGCGCCTGGTGCCGATGCAGGGCGTGGACTTCGACGACTGGTGCGCGGTGGTGGAGGAAGCGCGGCGGCGGTTCGCCTGAGCGCTGGGGACGGGCGGTCCGCCGTTGCCTGCGGGACGCCTTGACTCCTAGCCTGGTCCGCACGCGCGGGCGGACAGTCGCCGCCCGGCGGAGAGGAGCACCCATGGCAGGGCAGCACGGCGAACTGCAGGACCGCACGCGGGGTCCGGAGGACGAGGCCGACGCGGCGGAGGACGTCGCGGTGCAGGGGAATGACCAGCGCTCCGGCGCGCGGTCCCAGTCCGACGCGCGCGCCCAGGAGGCCGCGCACCGGCAGGACCTCGCCGACCTCGCGGAGGCCGAGGCCGCCGGGAACGAGTCGGCCGCCGCCGTCGGCTCCGGCGTCCAGGAGCCGGGGGCCGGGGAGCTGGACGCGGGCCGGGACGGGGCGCCGCGCGGCTTCTGAGCAGGCCCGGGTGCCGCGCCGATTGCCTGCCTGCGGGTCCTCGAGCACGGCATCCTCCATGCCCCATGCGCCGCGGGTCCACCGACGGAGACGGGTGTTCTCAGGCAGGTCACGGCCCGGTCACAATAGGCTGTGCCGGGCCGGTCGACCTTGACCCCTGGGGCGCTCGGCTCGCTATGGTGAGAGAGACTGGGGCCCGCCGCCTGTGCGGCCCCGTGCCGATCGCGAGACGGCCCGATTGAGGGGAAGGACCGAGAGATGACGGAGTTCGAGATGACCACTGCCGAGGAGCAGACCGGGCGTCGCCACGGTGCCAAGGCCTGGGCCGCCCTGGGCGTGGCCGCGCTGATGTTCACCGCCGCGTGCAGCGACGGCGGTGGAGAGGGCGCCGGCGGCTCCGAGGGCGAGAACGGCGGCCAGAAGGTCGAGGAGAAGGTCGAGGAGCAGACCGAGGACCCCAAGGAGACCCTCCGCGAGGCCCTCAAGGACCAGGAGACCTGGAAGGAGCAGAAGGCCACCTTCTCCGTGGAGGCCTCCGAGGAGCAGCTCCAGAAGATCGTGGACGCCATGGCCGAGGGCGGCGAGATGACCGAGGCCGACCGCGAGTCCGCGGAGGAGGCCATGGACCTCGTCAAGGACATGGCCCTGACCGTGGAGGCGCGCTCCACCACGGACACCGCCCTTGCGGACATGAAGGACCTCAGCGGTGCGGACTGGTCCTTCACCGCTGAGATGGGCGAGGGTCGCACCGTGCAGATGATGGAGGTCGGCGAGTCCGAGTACTTCCTCCGCGCGGACGTCTTGGAGATCATCCGCAGCTTTGGCACGGACGGCGAGTCCACCGCGGAGGAGCTCAAGGACCAATTCGCTGACGCCCCCGAGGAGTACCAGTGGCTGGTCAAGGGGCTCGAGGGCTCGTGGCTGGCGCTGGACAAGAAGCTCGGCTCGGATTTCGACGAGGCCGTGGCCGAGGAGGTCCAGCGAGTGGAGGACGAGGCTGGCGACCAGAAGCCCGCCGACTTCGCCCTTCAGTACGCAGACGTGGAGAAGACCGGGGACACCACCTACCAGGCGGACATCCGCCTCAAGGAGATGCTGGAGGAGAACCCGGAGCTCATCGAGACCGAGACCTCCGGCACGGCCGGCGCCTCTGCGTCCAACTCGTCATCCGCCTCCCCGTCTGCCGGGGGGGACCAGGAGGACGCGGACGAGGTCCTGGACATGATGAACGACAAGCCGTTCCCGGTCACCTACACCGTGGAGGACGGCAAGGTCACCGCCATGGAGATGGACGTGATGGACGTCCTGGACGTCATCGAGCCGCCGGAGGACGCCGATGCGGAGGAGGTGGAGACCTTCGAGAAGGTCCGCGACACCGAGCTTCCGGTGAAGGCCACCATGTCCGACGAGGCCGACACCCTCGAGGTCCCGAAGGACGCCGTGCAGGTCACCGAGGAGGACCTGAACGCCGTGTTCGGCGGCTCCTCCGGGTCCACCGGCTCCGAGGGCTCCGACTTCTGATCCGCTGACGCACAGACGCTCCGCGACCGTCCCGGAGGCGGATGCGGACCGTGAGGACGACGGCCCGGGACCTTGTGGTCCCGGGCCGTCGGCGTCCCCGCGCACGTCCGGTCGGACGCAGGCCGGGCCGCGGGGTCTCGTCCCGCGGAGTCAAGGGGCCGGCTACGTCGCCTCGGCGTAGGATCGCACGGCGGCCACGGTGAGCGGGAAGGTCACCGGAGCGCCGGGGAAGAGGAGACGGCCGGCGGCCTCGGCCGCCTCCGCCACCACCTTCCCGACTGTGGTGGCCTCCTCCGCAGGGCCGTGCAGCACCACCTCGTCATGGACGAAGAACACCATGTCGGTCCCCAGGGTCCTCTCGTGCAGTCGCCGTCGGATCTCGCCCATCCAGCACAGCGCCCACTCCGCTGCGGTGCCCTGCACCACGAAGTTGCGGGTGAAGCGTCCCGCGGTGCGCCGCATGCTCCGGGCGCGGGACTCGGCGGCCTGGGTCTGCCGGTCCGCGACGGTGTCCAGCCAGTCCTGCTCCGGCTGCGGAGACCAGCGGCCGAGCCAGGTGCACACCTGTCCGCCGGACTCACCGACCGCAGCGGCCCGCTCGAGCAGGCCGATCGCCTGCGGGTACAGGCGGCGCAGGTGGGGGAGCAGGGCCGCAGAGTCCCCGGTGGTGGAGCCGTACATGGCGCCGAGCAGTGCGACCTTGGCGCGGGCCCGGTCGTCCAGGGCGGTGCCCTGCGAGCGGCCCTGCTCCGCGACCTCGCGGTACAGGTCCGGGGTGGTACCGGCCCGGGCCAGCGCCGCGCCCCCGGACATCGCGGCCAGGATGCGGGGCTCCACCTGGGAGGCGTCCGCCACCGTCAACACGTGGCCGGGGTCGGCGCGCACCGCGTCCCTCACCACGGCCGGCACCTGCATGGCCCCGCCGCCGTGGGCGGCCCAGCGGCCGGTCACCACGCCGCCCACCAGGTAACGGGGCCGGAACCGGCCGTCCTCCACCCAGCTGTCCAGCCAGTGCCAGCCGTTCGCCGTGTGCAGCCGCGAACGGGCCTTGTAGTCCAGGAGAGCGGCGAGCATCCGCGCCCGGTGCTGCCTGAGCGTCCCGCCGGAGTCGATCCAGTGCTTGAGGTCCCACTGCCGGGTGGAGTCCACCGTCACCCCGGCCGTCTGCAGCGCCCGCAGCAGGGCGGGCGGCGAGTCCGGGTTCAGGCCCGGCGCCCCCAGGTCCCGCGCCACCTGGTCGGCGAGCTCCTGCAGCCGGGCCGGACGCTCGTCCTCGGCCGGGCGCGGTCCGAGTGCATCGGTGAGCAGGGCGTCGTGCACCGCCGCGTCCCACGGCAGGCCGGCGGCATGCATCTCCTCCGCGATCACGGCCCCCTGGGACTCCGCCGTCACCAGCATCCAGAGCCGGTCCGGACGGGCCGAGCCGCCGATGGCCGCCCGCTGGGCACGGGCCTCCGCCACGAGGGTCGGTGCGTCAGGGACGCCATGGGTCGGTGCGTCCGAGAGGTCGAAGAACGCATCCTGCTCGGGCCCGCGGCGCACCGGCATCGCGAGCGGGTCATCCGGGACGTGCACGGGGATGGGGACCACCGGTGCATAGGCGAGACCGGCACCGGCGGCGGAGGCCGCCGCCGTGAGGATGCGTTGGGACAGGGACAGGTCCCAGACCCTCCGGACGCGGACGCCGGCCGCGAGCCAGGACGCGTACTCCGGGGACACGGAGGACAGGACCCAGCGGACGTCCCCCGCCGGACGGCCGAGGCGGGCGGGCAGATCCCGGACGAGGCCGGCCACCGCGTCGGCTGGGCACGCGGCCAGGGGAGCGCCGTCGTCGGCGTCCACCTCCAGCGCCCACCAGGTGCCGGGGGCACCGGCGGCGGGGGAGGGGCCGAGGACCACGAGCATGCCCTTCATTCTGCCCTGTGCCCGTCCCGTGACCCGCGGCCTCGTCCGCGCCACCCACTTCCAGACCATGCAGCGGCTGGCCCTGCACGCCGGCCACGGTCCCGACCGGGACCACGGCGGCCACGGCGGGCACTGAGCGGCTTCCCCGGCGGCCGTCCGCCGAAGGCGTCCCACGACGACGGCCCCCTCCTTCTCGGGAGGGGGCCGTCACGTCGCGGCGGGGTCAGGAGCCGCGGGGGGTCTCCTCGGTGGGGTGTCCGGCGAACCTGCCGCGGTGCCGGGGGCCTCGTCGCGATGTGCGATGGCCTCGCTGCGGGCCACGGCCTCCTCGTCGCCGAGGCGCTCCAGGTCCTCGACCTCGTCCTCGGTGTCGCCGGTGAGGCGGTGGCCGGCGATGCGGTCCACGATCAGGGCGATGGCGCCGTCGCCGGTCACGTTGGTGGCCGTGCCGAAGGAGTCGATCGCGATGTAGGTGGCGACCATCATGGCGACCTGCGGCTCGGTGAAGCCGAGCATCGAGGACAGCAGCCCGGAGGCGGCGACGATCGCACCGCCGGGGACGCCGGGAGCGGCCACCATGGTGACGCCGAGCATCATGATGAAGCCGATCATCAGCGGGATGTCGACGGTACCGCCGGACAGGATGATCACGGCCAGGGAGAAGGACACGATCTTCACGGTGGAGCCGGCCAGGTGGATGGTGGCGCACAGCGGGATCACGAACGAGGCGATCGGGCGGCGCACCCCGGTCTTGACTGACTGGCGCAGGGTGACCGGGATAGTGGCGGCCGAGGAGGAGGTGCCCAGCGCGGTGGCGTAGGCCGGGAGCATGGCGACCAGGGCCTTGAACGGGTTCCTCCCTGCCACGGCGCCCGCGACCAGGAACTGGACCAGCAGCAGCACCACGGTGAGGCCGAAGACCAGCAGGATCACGCCGAGGAACGTGGAGATGACCTGGAAGACCTCGCCGGCCTCGGTCATGTTGAGGAAGACGCCGAAGATGTACAGCGGCAGCAGGGGCACGATGATCGCGGAGACGAGCTTCTCGATGATCGCGCGCAGCTCCACGAAGCCGGCGTGCAGGGTGCCCTTGGGCAACAGGGTCATGCCGACCCCGAGGACGAAGGCCAGCAGCAGGGCGGCCATGACGTCGAACGGCGGGGTCATGGCGATCTCGAAGGCGGGGCCGGTGAGGGCGTCCTCGGGGTTGGCCATCTCGGTGAACGAGCCCGGGGTGAGGATCAGCGGGTAGACCAGCAGGCAGACGGCCACCGCCAAGCCGCCGCCGAAGAGCGTCGAGCCGTAGGCGATGCCGCCGGTGAGGGCGAGCCACTTGCCGGCGCCGCGGCCGAGGTCGCCGATCGCCGGGGCCACGAGGGCCAGGATCAGCACGGGGACGATGAAGCTGAGGAACGCGGAGAAGATCCCGTTGAAGGTGGCGACCACGACGACGAACCAGTGGGGTGCCACGAGCCCGACGAGCACGCCCAGCACGATGGCGAGCAGGACGCGAGGCAACAGCCCGATGCGACTGAGGAGAGACATGGCGCCACCCTAACCGCCTGTGACCCGGCACACAACGTGTTGTTCAACAAAACCTCCCCACTCGTGGCTCACCCGGGGCGATGACCGAGATCCACGTCGCTGGCGGCACTCGTCCGACTATGGTGGAAGGACTTCTGCAGGAAGGAGTCGCCGTGCTCGACTTCCTGGCCACCCGCTGGCCGGATGTGCTCTTCCGTGCGTTCCAGCACGGCTCTCTGGTAGTGCAGTCGGTGGCCCTGGCCGCCGTCCTCGCCATCGCGCTGGCCGTGCTCGTGACGCGCACCAGAGGACTCACGCCCGTGGCCAACGCGCTCTCCGCCGTAGGGCTCACCATCCCGTCGTTCGCCCTGATCGGCCTGCTCATCCCGCTGGTGGGCATCGGCACCGTCCCCGCCGTCGTGGTGGTCGTCTTCTACGCGGTGCTGCCGATCCTGCGCAACGCCGTCGTCGGACTGCGCGGCGTGGACGGCCAGACGATCGAGGCCGCCCGGGGACTCGGGATGGGCCCCGCCGCCGTGTTCTTCCGCGTCAGCTTGCCGTTGGCCTGGCCCGTCATCCTCACCGGCATCCGGGTCGCGGCCCAGATGTCCATGGGCGTCGCTGCCATCGCGGCCTACGTCCTCGGCCCCGGTCTGGGCGCCTACATCTTCACCGGACTGTCCACCGTGGGCGGCGCCAACGCGCTGAACTACGCCCTGGTGGGCACTGCCGGCATCATCCTCGTGGCCCTGCTCGTGGACGCCCTGCTCGTCCTGCTCGGCCGCCTCACCACCTCGAAGGGGATCCACGCATGAGCACCTCCACGCGCACCACGGACACCGGGCGCCTCGGCCGCGCGGCGGCCGGACACACCGGGGCGGAGATCCGGCTGGAGGGACTGACCAAGACCTACCCCGGGCAGCGGGAGCCGGCCGTGGACGGGCTCGACCTCGTCGTCCCCGCGGGGGAGACGGTCGTGTTCGTCGGTCCCTCCGGCTGTGGAAAGACGACCAGCCTGAAGATGATCAACCGCCTCGTGGAGCCCACCGCCGGCCGCATCCTCGTGGACGGGGAGGACATCACCCAGAAGAACCCCACCGAGCTGCGCCGCCACATCGGCTACGTGATCCAGGGCGGCGGGATGATGCCGCACATGACGGTCGCTGAGAACATCGGGATCGTCCCCGGGCTGCTCGGGTGGGACCGGCGGCGGACGTCCGCGCGCGTGGACGAGCTGCTGGACATGGTGGGCCTGGACCCGGACGTGTACCGGGGCCGATACCCGCGCGAGCTCTCCGGTGGCCAGCAGCAGCGCGTCGGCGTCGCCCGAGGCCTCGCCGCCGACCCGCCGGTGATCCTCATGGACGAGCCGTTCGGTGCCGTGGACCCCCTCACCCGTGCCCGGCTGCAGGACGAGCTGTTGGACATCCAGGACCGGCTGCACAAGACCGTCGTTATGGTCACCCATGACATTGACGAGGCGCTCAAGCTCGGGGACCGGATCCTGGTCCTCAAGCCGGGTGCGGAGGTCGCCCAGTACGGCACGCCGGAGGAGATCCTCACGACTCCGGCCGACGACTTCGTGACGGACTTCGTGGGCTCCGGTGCCATGCTCAAGCGCCTCAGCCTGCTGCGCGTGGGGGAGCTGGACCTGGCGCACCCGCCGACGTGCCGCGTCGGAGAGTGCGCCGAGGACGTGGTGGCCCGGGTCCACGACTCCGCATGGGACTCCGTGGTGGTCCTGGACGAACGCGGCCGCCCCCTGGACTGGCTCTACCCGCGGCAGCTGCGCAACTGCGAGACCGTCCCGGAGCCGCCCCTGCGTGCCCGATCCGTGGTGGACCAGCGCTCCACGCTGAACGACGCCCTGGACGCCATGCTGAGCTCGAGCCACTCCGGGGCGATGGTCACCCGTCAGGGCACGTACGTGGGCGTGGTGCTGTACGAGACCGTCACCGAGCGCACCAACGAGTGGCGCCGTCAGGCCCGTGCGGCCGAGCTCGGGGAGGGGCGCGCATGATCGGGCGCTGGCGTGCTGCCTCCGGGGAGGACAGGCTGCTGCTGGCCGGTCTCCCCGTGCTCGTGGCCGTCATCCTCGTGGGCTGGAGCATCTGGCTGAACACCGCGGACCTGGACGAGATCGAGGCCCGCACCCTCGCCTGGCCCGCCGTGCTCAACCTGGCCGGGGAGCACCTGATGCTCGTGCTGGTCTGCACCGCCCTGACCGTGGCGACCGCGGTGCCGCTCGGCGTCCTGCTGAGCCGCCGTCGGGCCCGCGTCGCGGCGCCGGCGGTCATGGGCGCCGCCAACGCCGGGCAGGCCGCACCCGTGATCGGTGTGATCGTGCTGCTGGCGCTGCTCCTGGGCTTCGGCTTCTGGACCGCCGTGCTGGCCCTGGTCGTCTACGCCTTCCTGCCGGTCCTCGCGAACACCGTCGCCGGGCTGCGGTCGGTGGACCCCTCGGTGGTGGAGTCGGCACGCGGCATGGGGATGTCCCCGGCCCAGGTGCTGTTCCGCGTCGAGCTTCCGCTGGCCCTGCCGGTGATCATGACCGGCGTGCGCACTGCGCTGGTGCTGCTCGTGGGCGCCGGAGCGTTCGCCACGTTCATCGACGCCGGCGGGCTGGGGCTGCTCATCCAGACCGGCATCGTGCTCTTCCGCTACCCGATCCTCGTCTCCGGTGCGCTCCTGGTCGCCTGCCTCGCCCTGGTTGTGGAGTGGGTGGGACGGCTCGTGGAGCTGCTGGCGTCCCCGAAGGGAGTCGCATGACCGGCCGCCCCAACGCCATCCGCCGCCACCACACTGCAGGTCGGCCCCACGCGTCCGACCGTCCCCGCGCCCTGCGTCTGCTGGGCCTCGTCGCCGCGGGCTGCCTCGCGCTCACCGGCTGCGGGCTCGGCACCGCCGGCGGCTACGTGCCCTCCGGAAGCCTGTCCGGAGACCTGGCCGGGAGGGACTTCTCGGACGTGGACCTCGCCGTGGGGTCGAAGAACTTCTCGGAGTCCGTGATCCTCGGGAAGATGGTCGTCATCCTGATGCAGTCCGGCGGAGCGGACGTGCAGGACCTGACCAACATCCCCGGCTCCTCCTCCGCCCGCCAGGCCCTGCTCGAAGGCATCGTGGACGTGCAGTTCGAGTACACCGGCACCGCATGGATCACCTACATGGGGGAGACCGACCCCATCCCGGACGCCCAGGGCCAGTGGGAGGCGGTCCGGGACCGGGACCGCGGCAACGGCCTGGAGTGGCTGCCGCCGGCCGAGCTGGACAACACCTACGCGTTCACCGTCACCCAGGAGAACGCGCGGCGGCTGGGCGTCACCTCCCTCGCGGACGTGAAGGACGTGCCCGAGGCGGAGCAGACCTTCTGCGTGGACGCCGAGTTCGCAGCCCGCAATGACGGCTTCCGCCCCATGCTGGAGGCGTACGACATCCCCGCCGTGCCCGACTCGCGCACGCGCGTCATGGACATCGGGGCGATTTACCAGGCCGTGGCCGACGGCGAGTGCACGTTCGGCGAGGCCTTCGCCACGGACGGACGCATCCCCGCGCTGGACCTGCAGGTCCTGGAGGATCCCAAGCCGTTCTTCCCCAAGTACAACGCGGCCGGCGTGGTCCGTCAGGAGACGCTCCAGGAGCATCCTGAGCTCGCGGAGGCCGTCGCCGTCCTCACCGAGCGGCTGGACAACGAGACGATGTCCCGGCTCAACCAGCGGGTGGACGTGGACGGCGAGGAGCCGGCGGACGTGGCCTGGGACTGGCTGGTGGAGGAGGGCCTCGTCTCTGCCGAGTGAGACGGCGCCCGCCTGCCCGTGACGGAGCAGTGCTTGGGATGTCCTCCGCCTGAGAGGTTCCTGGTAGCGTGACCTGCGCGACACTCCGTCTGCCGGGTCCGGGGCGTCGGCCCAGGTCGGAGCCCGGTCACGAGGCAAGGGGGGTCCCATGGATCTCGAGATGAGTCCGGACGTCATCGGCATGGCCCTGCTGATGCTCGGCATGCTGGCCGCGGTCGGCATGGCCCTGCGCGCGGGGCTGCGGTTCACCCAGAAGCTCTTCCTCCCCGTCTCCCTGATCGCCGGTGTGCTGGCCCTGCTGCTCGGCCCCGAGGTGCTCGGCCGGATCGCCGGCGCCATGGGCATGGAGTCGCTCGAGGCCGGCGGCCTGTTCGGCGCGTCGGTGCTGGAGGTCTGGGGCACCCTGCCCGGCATCCTGATCTCGGTGGTGTTCGCCACCATGTTCCTGGGCTCGCGCATCCCGTCGCCGAAGTCCGCCGTCCGACTCCTGGGCCCCCAGCTGTCCCTGGGCTTCACCTTTGCCGCCGGCCAGTACGTGATCGGCATCCTCGCCGTGCTCCTGCTCCTGGGCCCGGTGTTCGGCGTCGGCCCGGAGTTCGCGGCGCTGATCGAGATCGGGTTCGAGGGAGGCCACGGCACGGCCGCCGGCCTGCAGGGCCAGTTCGCGGACCTGGGCTTCGAGGAGGGCTACGACCTCGCCCTGACCATGGCCACCGTCGGCCTGGTCTCCGGCGTCCTGTGCGGCGTCGTCGCCGTCAACTGGGCGGCCCGCAAGGGCGTCTCCACGTCGCTGGACGCGGGGGAGGAGCTGTCCGAGGACGAGCAGATCGGCTACTACGCCGCCGTGAATGACGAGGACCGGCCGGCCGCGGGGCGCCTGACCTTCCGCGACTCCGCCGTCGAGTCCTTCACCATCCACCTCGGCGTGGTCGGCCTCTCCATCCTGATCGGCTGGCTGGCGTTGGCCGGCCTGCAGTGGGTGGAGGAGATGCTCTGGATCGACACCATCGAGATCCTCGGCCACGTGCCCCTGTTCCCGCTGGCGATGCTCGGCGGCGTGGTGGTGCAGATGCTCCTGGACCGCAGCGAGACCCTCCACGGGCTCGTGGACCGCGGCATGATGGAGCGCATCCAGGGCGTGAGCCTGGACCTGCTGATCATCGCCGCGCTGGCCACGCTCTCCCTGCAGGCGGTGGCGGACAACCTCGCCCCGTTCGCAATCCTCGCCGCCCTCGGCATCGCGTGGAACCTGGTGGTGCTGTTCGTGTTCGCGCCGAAGTTCATCCGCACGTACTGGTTCGAGCGCGGGATCGCGGACTACGGCCAGTCCCAGGGTGTGACGGCCACGGGCCTGCTCCTGCTGCGCATGGCGGACCCGAAGAAGGAGACCCCGGCCTACCAGGGCTTCGGCTACAAGCAGCTCGTGTTCGAGCCGTTCTTCGGCGGCGGCCTGGTGACGGCCCTGGCCGTGCCGTTCCTCATCCAGGGCGGCCCGTTCCCGATGCTCGCGATCATGGGCACGCTGCTGATCGGGGCGCTCCTGTCCGGCTACCTCTACTTCGGCCGCAGCCCCCGCTTCGACCTCGGGCCGGACGGGGAGCCCCTCGACCACTCGCGCGGCTGACCGTCGGCCGTGCACGCCCACACCTTCGCATGGGCGGTGGGCGCCATGTCCGTCCCCGACGACGTCGACACGACTGTCCCGGCCTGTTCGGCGCGCGCCTCAGAGCGCACGCCTCCCCGACGACGGCCCCGCACCCGAGACCTCGTCCGGTGTGGGTGCCGCGCGGCACCGCCTGGGCAGGCCCGGGGGCACCGGACGGAGGCGGGGAGTTCACCCGAGGGTCGTGCACCCGTCATCCGGCATGCACCCGCACCTGCGCATCCTGGCGACATGAACGACTCCACCCAGAGCTCTGCGTCCGGAGCCTCCCGCCCGGCCTCCGCCGTCCCGAACCGTCGCACGGTCCTCGGCCTGGGCGTGGCCTCGGCCTCGGGCCTGCTGCTCCCGGCCTCGGCGGCGGCCGCCCCGGCCCCCGGCCCTCGTCCGGCGCGTGCCGGCGGCGGCCTGGTGGCCTCCCGCCTGACCCTGCCCTCCGGAGTGGCCACCGGAGACGTCGGCTCGAACTCGGCCGTCCTGTGGTCCCGGACCTCCGGCACCGGCCGGCTGCACGCCACGCTCCGGGCTGTGGACGAGGACGGCCGGGTGCTGAAGGGCCGCTTCGCCAGGGGCCTGCGTCTGCGCTCCGGCTGGGTGGACGCACGCACGGACCACACCGCCAAGATCCTCGCGGACCGGCTGCCCTCGGGCACCCGCTTCCAGGTGACCTACGCCTTCGAGGACGAGCACGGCCGGATGGGCGAGTCCGCCGTGGGCACCTTCCGCACCGCTCCGGGCAGGCGCTTCGGCCCGCAGACCTCCGCCGCCCAGTCCTTCGTGTGGACCGCGGACACCGCCGGGCAGGGCTACGGCATCAACCCGGAGATCGGCGGCATGCGCGGCTACGCGGCGATGGCGGCGCTGAAGCCGGACTTCTTCCTGCACTCCGGCGACACGATCTACGCGGACAACCCCATCCCGGAGACCCTCGAGGTGGCCGGAGAGCCGACCTGGCGCAACCTCGTCACCGAGGAGGTCTCCAAGGTGGCGGAGACCCTGGACGAGTTCCGCGGCCGCCACCGGTACAACATGATGGACGCGAACCTGCGCGCGATGTACGCCGAGGTGCCGGTCATCGCCCAGTGGGACGACCACGAGACCACCAACAACTGGTGGCCGGGCGAGGTGCTCGACGACCCCCGCTACACCGTCCGGGACGTGGACACCCTTGCCCGCCGCGGCCGCCGTGCCTGGCAGGAGTACATGCCGATCGCCGACTCCACGGCTCTGCGCAGCGGCAGCGGCTTCGAGCCCGCCCGCATCTACCGCAGAATCTCCCGCGGTCCCTCGCTGGACGTGTTCGCCCTGGACATGCGCACCTACAAGGGGGAGAACACCCCGGGGCTCGAGACCCACGAGACCCCGATCCTGGGCGAGGAGCAGCTGCAGTGGCTCATCCACGGGCTGCGCACCTCGACGGCCACGTGGAGGGTGATCGCCAACGACCTGCCGCTGGGGCTGATCGTGCCTGACGGCAAGGCCCAGGAATCCCTGTCCAACGGCGACGACGGCGCCCCGCTCGGCCGCGAGCTGGAGCTGGCCCGTCTGCTCAAGGCGATCAAGGAACACGACGTCCGCAACGTCGTGTTCCTCACCGGGGACGTCCACTACTGCGCCGCGCACCACTACGCGCCGGAGCGCGCCGCGTTCACAGACTTCAGCCCCTTCTGGGAGTTCGTGGCCGGGCCGATCAACGCCGGCTCCTTCGGCCCGAACGAGCTGGACGGCACCTTCGGCCCGCGGGTGGACTTCCACGAGGCCGGCCCGGTGATGGGCTCCCCGCGCTCGGGCGAGCACCAGTACTTCGGCCACGTGGAGATCCCGGAGGACGGCCAGGAGTTCCGGGTCAGCCTCGTGAACGCCGCCGGCCGCACGGTGTACCGCAGGACCCTCCACGCCCGCTGAGCCCACCCGTCCCGACGACGGTCCGCACCCGCCCAGCGTGGGGTGCGGGCCGTCGTCGTGCCGGTCAGGGAGAGGTCAGCCCAGCCGGCGGACCGCCTGGACGCCGGCGATCACCGCGGCGGCGGCCTGATCGAGCTCGGCCTCGGTGGTGTGGGGTCCGAACGTGCAGCGCAGGGAGGACTGTGCGGCCTCGGAGTCCAGGCCGAGCGCGGCGAGGACGGGGGACGGGCCGGCCAGGCCCGCGGAGCAGGCGGAGGCCACGGAGCAGAGCACGCCGCGGGCCTCGAGCTCCACGAGCACGGCCTCGCCGGTGACGCCCTCGATGAGGAAGGACGCGTGCTGGGGCAGACGGTGCTCCGGGTGTCCGGAGAGACGCACGCCGTCCACGCCGTCCAGGACGCGGGCGATGAACCGGTCACGACGGGCGGCTCGGGCCGCGGCGCCGGCCTCGCCCGGGTCCGTGCGCTCGGCCTCGGCCATGGTCATCGCGGCGCCCATGGCCACGGCACCGGCGACGTTCTGGGTGCCGGAGCGGCGTCCGGCCTCCTGGCCGCCGCCGGTGAGCACCGGCTCCAGGGGCAGGCGGGGGCGGATCCACAGCGCGCCGATGCCCTTCGGCGAGCCGACCTTGTGGCCGGACACGGACAGGGCGTCCACGCCGAGGGCCGCGACGTCCAGGTCCAGTTGGCCGGCGGCCTGGACTGCGTCCGTGTGGATCGGGACTCCGGCCTCGTGCGCGACCGCGGCGAGCTCGGCGATCGGCTGGACGGTGCCGATCTCGTTGTTGCCCAGGTGGACGGACACCAGGGCCGTCTCGGGGCGCAGGACGCGGCACAGGTCCTCCGGGTCCACCCGTCCGGTGCCGTCCACCGGCAGCAGGTCCACCTCGATGCCGTGGACACGCCTCAGGGACGTGGCGGTCTGCCGGACGGCGCCGTGCTCGATCGCCGTGGTGACCAGGCGCAGCGGCGAGTCGAGGGTGCCGCGGCGGCGGGCGCGCAGCAGCTTCGGCAGCACGATGCCCTGCAGCGCGAGCACGTCCGCCTCGGTGCCGCCGGAGGTGAAGACCACCTCCGAGGGGCGGGCGCCGAGGACGTCGGCCACCTGGCCGCGGGCGGCCTCCAGCGCCTGCCCGGCGCGGCGGCCCAGCTCGTGGACGGACGAGGGGTTCCCGAAGTCCCCGGTCAGATAGGGCCACATGGCCTCCACCGCCTCCCGGCGGACGGGCGCGGTCGCGGCGTGGTCGAGCAGGATCATGGCGTCTCCCCTCCTGGGTGCGCGGCGTCCTTGCCGCGCTTCGGTGACGTGGCGCGTGCGGACGGCCTCAGCCCGCGAACTCGTCCGGGTCGCCCGTGCTCCGACGCTGCTGTGTCCCCGGGGCGACGGCCGCGTCGAATCCGATGTCGAGGGCACGGGCCGAGTGCGTCAGCGCCCCCACTGAGACGACGTCCACGCCGGTGGCGGCCACCGCGCCGACCGTCTCCAGGGTGATGCCGCCGGAGGCCTCGACTACGGCCCGGCCGCCGACCTGGGCGACCCCGGCCCGCAGGTCCTCGAGGCTGAAGTTGTCCAGCATGATCGTATCCACGCCCGCGGCCACCACGGGCGGGACCTGGCTGAGCCGGTCCACCTCCACCTCCACGTGCACGGTGTGCGGCAGGCGCTCCATGCCGGCGCGCAGGGCGGCGGTGATCTCCTCGTCCGCGGCGCCGTCCGTGATCCCCATGGCGGCCCAGTGGTTGTCCTTGATCATCACGGCGTCCGAGAGGGACATGCGGTGGTTGTGGCCGCCCCCGTCCCGGACGGCCTGGCGCTCCAGCATCCGCAGCCCCGGGGTGGTCTTGCGGGTGTCCGCGATCCGGGTGTGCGCCCCGGCGGCGCGGACGGCCGCCACGTACCGGGCGGTGGCGGTGGCGATCCCGGACATCCGCTGCAGCAGGTTCAGGGCGACCCGCTCGCCGCGCAGCACCGCGCGGGCGGGGCCGGCGACCTCGGCGAGCACGTCCCCGGCGGCGAAGGCCCCACCGTCGGCGACGTGCAGGGTGACCCGGACGGCGGGGTCCACCAGCGCGAAGACCTCCTGCAGGACCGTGGCACCGGAGAGGACGCCGTCCTCCCGGGCCACCACCTGCACGTCCATGACCGTCTGCTCTGGGACGAAGGCCTCGGCGGTGACGTCACCCCAGGGCGCGTCCTCGGCCAGGGCGCGAGCCAGGACCTCACGGCGCTGGGTGGCGGTCACCGTCCGGCCTCCGGTGAGGTGCCGGCCGAGGCGGAGGAGGCGGCCGTCGTCGTGGTGGGGGTGCCGGGGGAGGCGCCGCCTGAGCCGGAGCCGGCGGACGAGCCGGGCGGGACCACGGCGAGCATGCGCTCCAGGGCGGCGCGGGAGTGCCCCTGCACGTCCGCGGGCACCGAGATGCGGTTGACCACGCGGCCGGCCACGAGCTCCTCGAGCACCCACGCGAGGTAGCCGGGGTGGATGCGGTACATGGTGGAGCAGGGGCAGATCACCGGGTCCAGGCAGAAGATCGTGTGCTCCGGATGCTGGGCGGCCAGACGCTGCACCAGGTTGATCTCGGTGCCGATCGCGAAGGTCGACCCCGCCGGGGCGGCCTGGATCGCCTTGACGATCGCGTCGGTGGAGCCGGAGGCGTCCGCGGCGTCCACCACCTCCATGGGGCACTCCGGGTGCACGATCACCTGCACGCCGGGGTGCTCGGCGCGGGCCTTCTCGATCTGCGCCACGGTGAAGCGGCGGTGCACCGAGCAGAAGCCGTGCCAGAGGATCACCTTTGCGTCCTGCAGCTGTTCGGCGGTGCTCCCGCCGAGCCGGCGGCGCGGATCCCACACCGGCATCTGCTCCAGCCCGATGCCCATGGCCTTGGCCGTGTTGCGGCCCAGGTGCTGGTCCGGGAAGAACAGCACGCGCTGACCGCGCTCGAACGCCCACTCGAGCACCTGCGCGGCGTTCGACGAGGTGCAGACGATGCCGCCGCGGGCGCCCACGAACGCCTTCAGGGCGGCGGAGGAGTTCATGTAGGTCACCGGCAGCACCGGCTGGCGACCCTGCGCGTCCGGCTCGGTGCCGTAGAGCTCCTCGAGCTGGGCCCAGCACTCGGCCACGGAGTCCTCGTCCGCCATGTCCGCCATCGAGCAGCCGGCACCCAGGTGGGGCAGGACCACGGCCTGGCGGTCCCCGGAGAGGATGTCCGCGGTTTCGGCCATGAAGTGCACGCCGCAGAAGACGATCGCCTCGGCGTCCGGGTGCGCGGTGGCGGCACGGGCGAGCTGGAAGGAGTCGCCCACGTAGTCGGCGTGCCGGACCACCTCGTCGCGCTGGTAGAAGTGCCCGAGCAGGACCACGCGGTCGCCGAGCTCGGCCTTGGCCGCCGCGATGCGCTCCTGCAGCTCCTCCTCCGAGGCCGTGCGGTACTCGGCGGGGATCTCGCCCTGGCGCGGCATGTCGGCCGGCGCCGGGTCCGCCATGGAGGAACCGGGGCCGTAGCCGCCGAGTCCGTCGCCGGCCTCCCACGGGGGCAGCAGCAGCTCGTCCGTGCAGGCGGAGCCGCCGTCCGGGCGGGATGACAGCAGGGTCAGCCGCACCGGCACGGACGGGGTCTCGGGCACGGACGGGGTCTCGGGTGCGGTCCGGGCCTGCGGTGCGGCGGGGTTCACGGCGGTCATGGGGGTCCTCTCGTCGGGGTGCGGCGCGGGGTCAGCGTCGGCGCGGGGCGGCGGCCTCGGCGGCGGAGTGGTCAGGGGAGGCGAAGCGGTAGAGCCGCGGCGGCCTGTACGGGGTGCCGGCGCGGACGGTGCCGGTGTCCTGCACGGACTCGTCCGCCAGGGCGGTGCGGCGGAAGTTGGCGGCGTCCAGGCGCTCGCCGCGGGCGGCCTCGTGGGCGGCCCGCAGCTCGCCGAGGGTGAACTCCGCGGGCATCAGCGCGGCGGCCACGGCGGGGTCGGCGAGGCGGTGGGCCAGGGCGGCGCGGGCCTCGGCCACCATCTCCGCGTGGTCGAAGGCCATGGCGGGCAGTCGGTCTACGCTGAACCAGCGCACGTTCCACCCCTCTCGGTCCGTGCCGCGGGTCAGGGCCCAGTGGGCGAGCGTGAGCACCCGCCCGGTGGGGGAGCGGTCCACCGCGTCGAACACCGCCAGCTGCTCCAGATGCGTGGGGGAGACCCCGACCGTCTCGGCGGCCACGGCCTCGGCGGTGTCCGCGACCTCGGCGTCCGCCTCGAGCCAGCGTCCCGGCACGGCCCAGCGGTCCAGGTGCGGGGCGCGGGTGCGGGGGACGAGGGCGACATACAGGGCGGTGTGTCCGGCACGGTCCGTGCGCAGGCTGAACACGGCCGTGGACACGGCGGCGTGGATCGGCACCGGGCCGGCCGGTGCAGAGGCGGCGGTCATGGGCGTCCGCACCCCTTCCGTGGGTCTCGTCAAGAAGGTCACGGTGACCATAAGACTGGGAGGCGATGTCTGTCAGGATGACGATAACCCATCGCGGCCGTCCTTCGGCCGCTACCCTGTTCCGGTGACCTCCACAGACACCTCACGCACCGCAGACCCCGACGACGCCCCGCTCGCCTCCACCGTGGTCGGCGAGGGGCCCCGCCGCGTCGCCTTCGTGCACGGCCTCATGGGCCGCGGCCGGAACTTCACCGGCATCGCCAACGCGCTGTCCGACCGCTTCACGGTCGAGATGATCGACATGCCGGACCACGGCCAGTCCCCGTGGACCGACGGCGTGGACTACCGGAAGATCGCCGACCGTATCGCCGACCACCTCCGCGCCGGTCTGGCCGCGGACGGGCCGGTGCACCTCGTGGGCCACTCCATGGGCGGCAAGGCCGTGATGGCGGTGGCTCTGCGCCACCCGGAGCTCGTGGACCGCCTCGTGGTGGTGGACATCTCGCCGCGCACGGCCGTGGCCGCCACCGACGAGTTCGTGCACCTGCTCGGGACCATGCAGGAGATGGACCTCGAGTCCTTCCGCACCCGCTCGGACGCGGACGCCGCCATGGCGCAGAAGGTGCCGGACGAGCGCGTCCGCGGCTTCCTGCTGCAGAATCTGCGCCGGGACCACGGCCACTTCGCCTGGCAGCCCAACGTCGACCTGCTCAGGCGGGACCTGGAGGTCATCGGCTCCTTCCCGGACCCGATGGTGGAGGAGGACCCCGAGCGCACCTTCGACCGTCCCGTGCTCTGGCTCGGCGGCGCCGACTCGGACTACATCCTCGACTCGGACGTGCCCCGCATGAAGGAGCTGTTCCCGCGGGCCGTCCGCGTGATGATCCGCGACGCCGGCCACTGGGTCCATGCGGACCGTCCCGAGGCGTTCGTGGACGCGGTCAGCCACTTCCTGACCCAGGACTGACACGCCCCCGCCGCCCGGCCCGGGCGGGGGAACGACGACGGCGCCCCCACCTCGATCAGGTGGGGGCGCCGTCGTCGGGGTCCGCCGCGGAGGCGGCGGAGGGGATCAGTGGGCGGCGTGGGCCTTCTGGTCCTTCTTGCCGAACGCCTTGCCGGCCACGGCCACGATGCCGACGACCAGGCTGCCCCAGAGGAAGCCGACGATCGCGGAGCCGAGGGTGTCGGCGAGCCAGCCGACCACGGCGCCGGCGGCGTGCACGACCGGCTCGGTGATCGCGTGCAGCAGGCCGTAGGGGGCGTGCCAGCCCAGGGCGTCCAGCTCGACGAGCACGATGTGACCGCCGACCCACAGCATCGCCACGGTGCCGATCAGGGTGATGACCTTGAGCACGTGCGGCATGGCCTTCACCAGGCCGGCACCGAAGCGGCGGCCGCCGTCCGTGCGGCCGTTGCGGAGCATGTGCAGGCCGATGTCGTCCATCTTCACGATCAGCGCGACGGTCCCGTAGACGCCCACGGTGATGGCGATGGCGACGACGAAGAGGATGATCGCCTTCAGCCAGAAGCTCTGGTCCGCGACCTCGTTCATGGAGATGACCATGATCTCGCAGGACAGGATGAAGTCCGTGGTGATGGCGCCCTTGACCACGTCGTCCTCGGCCTCGGCGCCCTGCTCCACGGCTGGCTCGTCCTCGTGCTCCTCGTGGTGGCCGGTGATCTTGTGCCAGACCTTGTGGGCGCCCTCATAAGCGAGGTACGTGCCGCCGGCCAGCAGCAGCCAGGGGAGGATCCACGGAGCCAGCCAGGACAGCAGGAGCAGTGCCGGGAGGATGATGAGGATCTTGTTGCGCAGCGAGCCCTTCGTGATCCGCCAGATCATGGGCAGCTCACGCTTGGGCTCCACACCGGTGACGTACTGCGGGGTCACGGCGGCGTCGTCGATGACCACGCCGGCGGCCTTGGCGCTCGCGCGTCCGACGCCGGCGGCCACGTCGTCCGTGCTGGCGGCCGCGAGGCGGGCGAGTGCTGCGACGTCGTCAAGCAGTGCGACGAGTCCGCTCATGGTGTCCTCCTGGGGATCGGGGGGCGGGCGGTCTGCCGCGCCGCACACAGCTTAGCGGCCGCCCAGGTCACACCTGGACGGCCGCTGAAGCACCGGTGGCACGGCCGGGCGCAGGCAGGCGCGGACCGCAACCCGGGAGGTCACTCGGGCTCGGTGGTCTCCACCGGCCGGGTGCCGAGGCGCTGGTCGATGCGCAGCAGGCCCGAGCCGTCGTCGCCGACCATGCGGAGCTGGCCGATGATCTCCGAGACGGTGGCCTCCTCCTCGATCTGCTCGTCCACGAACCAGTTCAGCAGCGGGCGGGCGTTGAGGTCGCCGGCGGCATCCGTGGCGCGGTAGAGCTCGCGGATCGCCTCGGAGACCTTCTCCTCATGGGCCAGGGCGGCCTCGAAGATGTCCAGGGCGGTGGCGCCCCGGGGGACCTGCGGGGCGTTGACGGCGCCGATCTCGGCGTAGGCGTCGCGGTCCGTCACGTGGTCGATGAACTTGTTGGCATGGACGATCTCCTCGTCCGCCTGGTGGCGCAGCCAGGCGGCCATGCCGGTCAGGTCGAGGTTGTCCGCGGCGATCGCCAGCTGGCGGTACACGGTGGAGGCCTCGAGCTCGAGGGTGATCTGGTCGTTGAACTTCTTCAGCAGGTCGTCGGTGAGCTTCATGGTGCCCACGGTAGACGCATGCGACTCGGACGGAAAGTCTGGTGAGGCTCACCTGCGATGGCGGGAGACCGGACGCCGCCGGCGGGTGCCGGACCCGGAGCGGTCCGCGCCGGTGCGGGCGTCCCGGACCGTCGCATGTGCTGAGGGTCACCCTGGTCGGCTCCGAGGCGGCACTCAGGCATAGACTGGCCGGTCGACCCGCCGGACGCCGCCCTGACCGGGGGTCACCGACCACGTCGAGGATCCGCCGGGCAGGACAGGACGTCCTCCGGACGCAACGACCACCGGACAGGACAGGAAGAAGGACACCGTGCCCACCGCCTCCGCCTCCTCCGACGTGCCCCTCGGCCCCGGCGGCCGCCGTGCCCTCGTCGGCCGCCGGGTCTTCCGCAGCCCGGCCGCCCGCCGCGTCGTCTATGCGGTGGTGTTCGAGGTGCTCGCCGTCCTCTTCGTCACCGTGCTGCTGACGCTGGTGGGCAAGCAGGCGGACTCCTCGCTGCTGCTGGCGATCGCCAACTCGACCATCGCGCTGCTGTGGAACCTCGCGTTCAACACCCTGTTCGAGCGGTGGGAGCGCCGCTCCGGAGTGACCGGCCGTCCGCTCAGGGTGCGCGTCTGGCACGCGGTGCTGTTCCAGGTCGGCCTGGTCTGTATGCTCGTGCCGACCGTCGCACTCATCCTGCAGGTGTCGCTCGCCGAGGCGATCGCCATCGAGGCGGGCCTGGTGGTGTTCTTCTTCCTCTACACGGCGGCGTATGCGTTCGTGTTCGACTCGGTCTTCGGTCTGCCGGACTCCGCCGCCGAGCCGCCGGCCGGCACCGCCACCGTCCACCCGGCCTCCGGTGTGGACGTGCTCACCGGGCCCATCGACCAGGTCTGAGGCCGGTCCCGGTCCCGGGCCCGCAGATCCGGCCACCAGGACGCCGAACCCGCTCCGCTCAGCCGTCCAGGCCGAGGAACTCCTTGATGGCCGGCAGCTCCTTCTGGAACTGCCTCCTGCCGAGCTCGTGGGCGGCGGCGAGCTTCGCCACGTTGCGCTCGCCGTTCTGCACGGGCATGTGCTCGGGGACGAACACGTAGGCGGTGCCGGCCTTCTCCATCTCGAAGAGGCGCTCGCGGGTCTCGTTGTACCGCTTCCAGCGGGTGGTCAGCCCCTCGGCGACGGCCGGGTAGCGGCGGAAGTAGCGGCGGTAGAAGCCGGGGAACCGCTCGGGACGCTTCACGTAGGAGCGCTCACGGGTGAGGATCACCAGCTGCTTGCCGTAGCCGGCCTGCTCGCCCGGGGTGAGGGGGATGCCGCCGTCCACGCCGAGGGCGCCGTCCACCCAGGTGGTCCCGGCGAACTGCACCGGCGGCATGAGCACCGGCATGGTCGAGGAGGCGCGGACGCGCACCATGAGGTCGTCCAGCGACTGCACGTCCTCGCGGCCCCACCAGGCGGTCTCACCGGTCTCGGCGTCGAACCCGCCGATCGCGAAGCGCGTGGGGTTCGCCCGGAACGCGCCGAAGTCGTAGGGCAGGGCCTGGCCTGGACGGCCGGCGTGCTGGTAGATGTACTCGGCCGCGAACAGTCCCTGGCCGCGGATCCAGGTGCGCCAGGAGCCGAAGCGCGGGTCGTCTGCAAAGTCCACGAAGCAGGCGCGGGCGCGCCGGGCGTCGCGGGCCAGGTAGTTCGCCGTGTTGGAGGAGCCCGCAGAGATTCCGGAGACGAAGTCGCAGAAGACCCCTTCCTCGATCAGCCCGGCCACCACGGCGGAGGTGAGGGAAGCGCGCATGCCGCCGCCCTCGAACACCAGGGCGGTGTCCGTGACGTTGACCGGCATGTGCGCGCGGTCCTGTTCGCCCTGGGGCGAGCCGGAGTGAGATGAGGTGTTCCCTGCCACGCCCCCATCCTAGGGTGGACCCCATGGCTGACATCACCTTCCGCTCCGCCCCCGTCTCCACCGTCGGCGAGCTGCCGGCCGTGGGCTCCGCCGCCCCCGCCTTCGAGCTGGTGGGCCAGGACCTGGCCGCCGCCCGGGTCTGAGCCGTGCCCCGCCGTCCCGAAGACCGCCGCGGCCGTCCGCCGCAGGACCCGTACGCCTACCTGGGGTACGGGTCGTCCGGCCGCGCGGATCGGGAACAGGGGCAGTGGCCCGAGGGGCCCCTGGACGCCTATCGGAGGCACGACGACGGCGGCTCGCCCGGGTGGGGCGGCCCCGCCTCCGCGTCGTGGGGGGCCGAGGGACGGGATCCGTCGGCCCCGCCGCCTCCGGCGGGCGGCGACCCGCGCTTCGGAGGTGGCTCCTTCGGGGCAGGTCCCCGGGGAGGCGGTCCGTACACCGGCGGCCCCTACCCGGGCGATCCGCACGGAGGCGGTCCGTATGGAGGTGGGCCGTACGGAGGCGGTCCGTACGGCGGACCGCAGTACCCCGTGAGTGCGTACCCGCCGGGACGACCGCCGCGGCGCCGGACGTCCTGCGGGCGCATGCTCATCACCGCCGCCGGCGTTCTCGGCGCGCTGATCCTCGCCGGCGGCGGTGCGACCTTCGCGGTCAGCGAGCTGACGGACCGGATCAAGGCCGAACAGCAGCAGTCGCCGCGGCCCGGCGGCGGCGTGACGGAACGCTCCGTCCCCTACGAGGACCGGGACCCCGAGGACTGGGTCCAGGCGCTGACCGAGGTCCATGACGGGGTCGAGGTGGACTGGGACGCCCCGCCCCACCGGGGCCGAGGACTGGACGAGGGCCAGACCGTCATGCAGGCGCCCGGCATCCTGCTCGTGGACACCCAGCTCACCGGAGCGATGGGGACCGGCACGGGCATCGTGCTCTCGGCGGACGGGCTGGCCGTCACCAACTACCACGTGGTCGAGGACTCCTCCCGCGTGCGCGTCACCGTCTCCGACACCGGGCGGCGGCACACCGCCACCGTGCTCGGCCGGGACGCGGAGAACGACATCGCCGTGCTCCAGCTGGAGGACGCCGAAGGGCTCGAGACCGCAAGCCTGGCCGCGCAGGACCCGCGTCCGGGGGACCCGGTGGCGGCCGTCGGCAACGGGCGCGGCCAGGGGTATCTCACGAGCGTGCGGGGCGAGGTGCTCGGCCTCGACCGCTCGATCTACGCCGCGCCCGAGGGCAGCGAGGACTACTCCCGTCTCACCGGCCTGATCCAGACCGACGCAGACGTCGTCCCTGGCTACTCCGGCGGGCCCATGGTGGACGCCGACGGGCAGGTCGTTGCCGTGTCCGTGGCCGCCAGCTCCGGCACCACCTCGAACGAGGTGGACGGCTTCGGGATTCCGCTGGACGTCGCCCTCGGGGTGGTGCAGCAGGTGCTCTCCGGGGAGGAGACGGACACCGTCTCGATCGGCGCGGACGGTGCCCTGGGCATCATGATCTCCCCGGGAGACGACGGCGTCGTGGTCGTCGATGTGGACGCCGGTTCCTCGGCCGACGAGATCGGCCTGCGTCCGGGCGACGTGATTGTGGCCGTGGACGGCCGCTCCGTGGGCACGAGCGCCTCGCGGCTGTCCCGGATGGTCAACGACCGCAACGTGGGGGAGCGCATCACAGTCAAGTGGCGCACCGCGGACGGGACGATCCGGGAGGAGGAGGCCGTCCTCCAGGAGGCCGTGGTCAACTGACGGCCGTGCACCCCGGGCGAGCGCCCGTCGTCGGGAAGGCCGCCGGACCGGTCCCGGTGAGCCGCCTCCGTGTGGTGACCGCCGCCGGGAGGGGCTCGCTGCGGTCCCCGGCTAGCTCAGTTGAGCATGTCCAGCGAGACCATCATGGCCACCATGCCGATGAGCACCCCGGCGAGGCTGACACGGGTGCCGCCGGCCTCGCGGGCGGCGGGCAGGAGCTTGTCCAGGCTGATCACCACCATGATCCCGGCCACCGCGGCGAAGACCAGGGACAGCAGGGCCTCCGTGAGGATCGGGGCGATCAGCAGGTAGCCGAACAGGGCACCGACCGGCTCGGCGATTCCGGTCAGCGCCGCCCAGCCCAGGGCCTTGCGCCGGGAGCCGGTGGCCTGCCGGACGGGAACTGCCACGGCCAGGCCCTCCGGGATGTTGTGGATCGCCATCGCGACGGCCAGCGCGAGTCCGACCTGCGGGTCCGAGAGCGTGGCGGCGAACGTGGCGAACCCCTCGGGTAGGTTGTGCAGGCCGATGCCGACGGCGGTGACCAGGCCGAGCCGCAGCATCCGGCGGTCCCGCCCGGTCACCGGTGCGCCGTCCTCACGCTCGTCCAGTTCCACTCGCGCCGGCAGGAACCGGTCCAGCAGCAGGAACGATCCCACGCCGGCGAGGAACCCCACCAGCGTCACCGTGCCCGCCCAGTGGCCGAAGTCCGGGACCAGGCCCTCCGTGGCGCCGGGAAGCACCTCCATGAAGGAGATGGAGACCATCACGCCGCCGGCCAGGCCGAGCCCGAGCGACAGTCCGCGCGGACCGGGGGTGCGGCCGACGACCGCCAGGAGGCCGCCGAGCACCGTCGCCGCCCCGGCGAAGAGCGTCAGGCCGAGCGCGACCAGCACGGGGTCCAGGTGCGGCATCGGCGCCTCCTTCGGTGCAGGTCGTCGGTCTCTCGGCGGGCCCCGCGGCCGGCCAGGTGAGGTGAGAGTCCTCACATTTCCGGCCGCCGCGGGCGTTCTCATGACAGCTTCTCCTTCTCGCGTGCGCACGAGGCCCGGCCCCGCAGGTGTGTTGGGGACCACTCACGCCCTTGGATAGGCTGGGGGCATGCCCGCAACCCTAACGCTCTGCGTGCTTGCGGGAGGCCTTCTGCTCACCCCGGTCGTGGCGCGACTGATGCCTCGTGCCACCGGGTGGTTCCTGGCCGCGGTGTACATCGCGGCCGCAGTCGTCTTCGCCCCGGCCTTCGGCGCCCTCACCGGGACCGGCGCCGAGTACACGTGGACGATGCCGTGGATCCCCTCCTGGGGAGTGGAGCTCTCCCTGCGCACGGACCCCATCGGCGCCCTGTTCACGCTGCTCGCGCTCGTGATCGGCGCGATCGTCCTCGTCTACGCCGCGGCCTACCTCGGTCCCGGCCGACACCTCGGCTTCTACCTCGGCATGGCGATGTTCACCCTGGCCATGGTCGGCCTGGTGACCACGGACGACGCCGTCGTGCTGTTCCTGTGCTGGGAGCTGACCTCGCTGGCCTCGTTCCTGCTGATCGCCCGCTCCGGGCGCGCCGCCGAGGCACCGTCCATGCGCACCCTGCTCATCACCTTCCTCGGCGGGCTCGCCCTGCTGGCCGGCCTGGCGATCGCCTCCGTCGCCGCCGGGACCACGCGGATCTCCGGGATCCTGGCCGCCGACGTGTGGGCCGACCGTCCCGGACTGACCTCCCTCGTGGCGGTCCTGCTGGCCGTGGCCGCCATGACCAAGTCCGCGCAGTTCCCGTTCCACTCCTGGCTGCCGGACGCCATGGCCGCCGCCACGCCGGTCTCCGCGTATCTGCACGCGGCGGCCGTGGTGAAGGCCGGCATCTTCCTGCTGCTACGTTTCTCCCCGCTCTTCCACGCGGTGCCGGCCTGGTCCTTCCTGCTGGTGGTCGCCGGCCTGGCCACCGCCCTGGTGGGCGGCCTGCGGGCGGTCCAGCAGACCGACCTCAAGAAGCTCATGGCCTACTCCACCGTGAGCCAGCTCGGCCTGATCGTGACGGCGATCGGCACCGGCACCCAGGTGGGCCTGGCCGCTGCCGCGCTGCACACGCTCACGCACGCGGTGTTCAAGTCCGGCCTGTTCATGTCCGTGGGCGTCATCGACCACGCCGCCGGCACCCGGGACCTGCGCCACATGCCGGCCCTGCGCCGTGAGGCCCCGTTCGCCCTCGTGCTCACCGTCATCGGCGCCGCCGCCATGGCCGGCGTTCCGCCGCTGCTCGGCTTCGTGTCCAAGGAGAAGATCCTCACCGCCACGCTGGAGTACGGCGCCGGGGGAGCCGGGGGAGCGGCCCCGGCCTGGGCCGGACCGCTGGCCCTCGTGGCCGCGGCCCTGGCCTCCGTGCTCACGGTCGCGTACTGCGCCAAGATCGTGGTCGGGGTGTTCTTCGACGGTCCGCGCGAGCAGGCCCCCGAGCCGCTGCACCCGCACGCGCCGTCCGCCCTCCTGGTCGGCTCCACGGCGGTGCCGCTGCTCGCCACCGCCGTGCTGGTCCTCTTCCTATCCCCGATCAATACGCTGGTGGGCGCCGTGGGCGCCGCCGCCGAGGGAGCCGCCGAGGTCCACGACCCCCACCTGTCCCTGTGGCACGGCGTGAACGCCGAGTTCATCACCACCGTGATCGTCCTGGCCCTGGGCCTGAGCACCCTGGCCGTGCGCCGCACCCTGTGGCCGGCCCTCGAGGGCCTGCGGATGCCGGCCTCCGGCGCCGGCGTGGTGGAGGGGGCCCGCTCCGGACTCGAGCGCGCCGGCGCCTGGGTCATGCAGCGCACCGCCCACGACCACCCGGGCCCGCATGCCGCGGCCATGCTCATCTTCCTCTCGACCGTCCTGCTCGGCGGCGTGGCCGGCCTCATCGCCGGCGGCCACATCCCGCCGGTGGCCGAGGGGATCAACCGGCCGATCGACGCGGTCCTGCTCGTGCTGCTGGTGATTGCCGTGGTCGCCACGGTCCGCAGCAGCACGCGACTCGGCGCGACCGTCTCCCTGTCCGCCGTGGGCATCCTGATCACGGTCCAGATCCTCTCGCTCGGCGCCCCGGACGTGGCCCTGACACAGCTGCTCGTCGAGTCCCTGACGGTCGTCGTGATCATGCTGGTCCTGCAGCGCCTGCCGAAGACGTGGGGCTCCTCGACTGCGTCCCGCCGCCGTCCCACGCGCCAGCTCATCCCCGTGCTGGTCGGGGTCGCCACCGGCCTGGCCGCCTTCGCCGCGGTGTGGGCCCTCAACGGGCGCCGCGAGCGCTCTCAGGTGGGCACATACCTGCTGGAGGAGACCTATCCGCTGACCCACGGGCTCAACGTGGTGAACGTGATCCTCGTGGAGTTCCGTGCGCTCGACACCCTGGGCGAGCTCACCGTGCTCGGCATGGCCGGCGTGGCCATCGTGGCCATCCTCTCCACGGTCCGCTCGGCGAGGCTGGACCCGTCCACCCGGGCGATGTCCGTGGTGGAGGCGAGGACCTTCGATTCCGGCGAGCCGGTCCTCGGCTCGGCCACCGCCCGGCGGGCGATCCTGGACCCCTGGGCCAACACCGCGCAGCTGCAGCTGATGCTCCGGGTCATCCTCGTGATCATGCTCGGCATCTCCGCCCTGCTGTTCTGGCGCGGCCACAACGAGCCGGGCGGTGGCTTCAACGCCGCGCTCGTCGGCTCGGCCGTGGTGGGCCTGATGTACCTGTCCACCTCCAAGGACCGGCAGATCGGACCGCCCCGCATGCCGCTCTACTTCATCGGCGGCGGCGTCATGCTTGCCACCGCCACCGGCCTGTGGAACATGGCCGCCACCGGCACCTACATGGAGCCGCAGCATGTGGAGGTCCTGGGGCAGCACCTCTCCACCGCAATGGTCTTCGATGCCGGTGTGTACCTCGCCGTCATCGGCCTCATCCTCGTCGCCGTGAACGTCCTGGGCGTCGCCCGCTCGGCGAAGCCGGGCGCGGAGGGCATGCGCGAGCGCCTCGACGAGACGGTTGAGGGCGAGCTCTCCGGACCCATGGACACGGTCCAAGGCGAGCGCCCGGACGAGATCCCGCCGACCACGTCCTCGATGCAGGTGGTGAGCTCGCGCTCGCAGTACATCTCCTCGGGCACCCGACCGCCGGAATGGGGGCATGACGCATGATGATCCTCGCCCTGACTGTGGGGCTGCTGATCGGCGCCGGCGCATGGATGGTGCTACAGCGCGAGATGGTGCGTGCCATCTTCGGGCTGACGCTGATCTCCCACGGCGTGAACCTGCTGCTGCTCACCTCCGGCGTGCCCGCCTGGCGGCAGGAGCCCCTGACGAAGGGGGCGGACATCGGCCAGATGGCCGACGCCCTGCCCCAGGCGTTCGTCCTCACGGCGATCGTGATCTCCATGGCCTCGTCGATCCTGATGCTGGCTCTGGCCGTGATCGGCCGTGACGACGACCAGACCGTGCCGCCCGAGACCGGAGAGGACCACTGATGGCCGTCGCCGAACTGCTGCCGCTCTTCGCGGCCGTGCCGCTGATCGCAGCCGGTCTGTCCGTGGTGACCCGCTCGCGCGTGCTTGACGCCGTGCTCTCGGTCGGGGTGCCGCTGGCTTCGATGGCCGCCGCCATCGCTCTGCTGGTCCACCACCAGGACCATCCGGCCATGGCCGTGAGCGTCGGCGCCTTCGCGCCCGGCGTCGCGATCCCGTTCGTCTCGGACACCCTGTCCGCGTTGATGATCGCCGTGACCTCGTTGTCCACCGCCGCGGCGGCCTGGTTCCTGATCCTCACCCGCGAGTACCGCTACCGCTTCGTTCCGGCGCTGACGCTGATGACCTTCGCCGGCGTGAACGGCGCCCTGCTGACCGGTGACCTCTTCAACCTCTTCGTGTTCGTGGAGGTCATGCTCCTGCCGTCCTACGCGCTGCTGGCTGTGACGGGCTCCTGGCGGCGCCTGGGCATCGGGCGCATGTTCGTGATCGTCAACCTGGTCACCTCGGCCATCCTGGTCTCCGGCGTGGGCCTCGTCTACGCCTCGGCCGGAGCCGTGAACCTGGCCGTGCTCCAGGGGACGGCCGCCGAGGACCCGCGTGTGGCCCTGGGCGTGTCCGTGGTCCTGGTGGCGCTGCTCATCAAGGCCGGCGTGGTCCCCGCCTACGGCTGGCTGCCGCGCGCCTACCCGGGCACCTCCGCCGGTGTGATGGCCCTCTTCGCGGGCCTGTACACCAAGGTCGCCGTCTACGCGGTGCTGCGCATCGTCTACGTGGCCTTCGCACCTCAGCACGCCCCCTACGATCTCGCCACGCACCCGCTCACCTGGGTGCTCGGTGTGCTCGTGGTCGCCACCATGCTGGTCGGCGCCCTGGGCTCACTCGGCGAGAACCGCCTGCGCGGGGTCCTGGCGTTCCAGATGACCGCGGGCGTGGGCCACATCCTCATCGGCGCGGTGCTCGCCTTCCCTGCCGCGGTCGTGGCCGGCTTCTTCTACCTGGCCCACCACGTCATCTCGATGTCCGGCCTGCTCACCCTGACCGGATCCCTCGAGCTCACCTACGGCCAGTCCCGCATCGACCGGCTCGGGGGCCTCGTCAGGCGCGAACCGGTGATCGCGGTGGGCATGGCGCTCGGCCTGCTCTCCCTGGCCGGCCTGCCGCCGGCCTCCGGCCTCTGGGGAAAGTGGGGCCTGATCGCCGCCACCGCCGAGGCAGGGGGACACGGTCAGGCCGTGTGGGGCTGGATCATGATGGCCTCCGTGCTGGCGGCCTCCGTGGCCACGCTCATGGCCCTGCAGCGGCTGTGGACCGGCGCCTTCGGCGGCGACGAGCTGACGCACATGCGCCCGGACGTCGTCACCGGCGGCCGGGGCCCGGACGTGGTCCTGCCGGCCGA
Source organism: Micrococcus luteus (assembly GCA_047414615.1). Classification (GTDB taxonomy): domain Bacteria; phylum Actinomycetota; class Actinomycetes; order Actinomycetales; family Micrococcaceae; genus Micrococcus; species Micrococcus luteus_B. Next base: position 1,342,473 of record CP179711.1, on the reverse strand, counting down.
CGTCCGCGTGGCACGTCGCCTGACGGCCCCCGGCCTGCTGATGATCGGGCTGTCCGTGGCGCTGTTCGTCGGTGCCGGGGCCCTGATGCCGATCGTCGAGCAGGGTGTGGCCGGCCTCTTCGACCCGACTGACTACGTGAAGGCGGTGCTCCCGTGACCGACACCCGTCAGACCCGCCCGGGCCAGGGCGCACGGCGCTGGCGCTTCCACCTGGGCCATGCCGTCTCCTACGTGCTGTGGCTGGTGAAGGAGGTCATCGCCGGCTCGCTCCGCGTCGCCCGCCAGGCCCTCACCCCCGGCGCGTTCGCCACGCCGTCGATCGTCCGCTACGACCTGCGCTGCGAGCGCGACCTCGAGGTGACGTGGATGGCCAGCTCCATCACCATCACCCCCGGCACCCTCGTGGTGGGCACGGCCCACGGCACCGCAACGGAGCCGGTGACGCTGTACGTTCACTGCGTGTTCGAGCAGGACCGCGAGGAGATCGTCGCGGGTCTGCGTGAGATGGAGGACCGTCTGCTGCGCATGCTGCGCGGCCCGCACTGGGAGGAGGCTGCATGAGCATCGACGCCGTGATCACCGTCGCCGTCGTCGCCACCGTGGCAGTGCTGACCCTCGCCTTCGGCCTCGGCGTGTTGCGCATCCTGCGCGCCCAGTCCAACGCCGAGCGTGCCGTGGTCGGCGACCTCGTCTACTTCGCCGCGATCGGCATGCTGGCCTCGGCCGGCCTCGTCTTCCACTCGGCCGTGGTCCAGGACGTCGCCCTGCTCGCGGCGTTGCTCGGGATCCTCGCGACCGTCGCCCTGAGCCGCATCCTGACCCGAGGGGAGCGCTGAGCCATGATCGTCCTCGCCGTGATCGGAGCCCTGTGCATGGTGGGCGGCGCCGTGCTGGTGCTGCTCTCCGCCGTGTCCATGCAGCGTGCCAGGGACGGCCTGCAGATGATGAACGTCTTCAGCCCGACCACCGGCATGGGGCTGCCCCTGCTGTCCTTCGGCGTCTTCCTGTGCCTGACTGCCCGGGACGGGTTCTCCGTCTGGTCGTTGGTGCTGTTCCTGCTGACGGCGACGTCGCTGGTGATCGTGTCCTCCCTCGCCTCCAACGTGCTGGCCCGCGGCATCTACCGCTCCGGTGCCCACGTGGACGAGGCCACCGTCCCCCAGGACCTGGCCGAGGACCCGGAGCCGGGCGTCCGCTGAGGCGCTCCCCGCTCACGGCGAGCCTCCGATGCATTCCGTCACCGGCTTTCCGCTGCCGCAGGGCGTCGAGCCCGGGCGCGCGGCCGTCGTCGGGTCCGGACCGAATGGACTGACCGCCGCCGCCCTGCTGGCGCGGCAGGGCTGGGAGGTGGACCTGTACGAGGCCGCCGAGCGGCCGGGCGGGGCCTGTGTCTCCGCATCCGTGCTGGGGGAGGGGACGGTGGTGGACCTCGGGGCAGCCGGGCACCCGCTCGGCGCCGTCAGCCCCGCCTTCGCCGAACTGGACCTGGGCTTCCACGGGCTCGAGTGGCTCCACCCGTCGGTCCCCATGGCACACCCGCTGCCCGGGCAGGACGCCGTCCTGCTCCATCGGGACCCGGCTGCCACGGCAGCCGAGCTGGGCGACGACGGCCGAGCCTGGCTGGCATGGCACCGTCCCGTCCTCGACGACCCCGCCGGTGCGGCCGCAGACATCCTGGGGCCGATCCTCCGTCCGTGGCGACGCCCGCTCACCATGGCGCGGCTCGGCCTGCGCGCGCCCTGGCCGGCCGCCGTCGCGGCGCGGGCGGCCTTCCGGGAAGAACGGACCCGGGCGCTGTTCCTGGGCTCGGCCGCCCACGCGATCCTTCCTCCCTCCCGCCCGTTGACCGCGGCCCTGGGGACGCTCTTCGGCGGGCTCGGGATGACCTCGGGCTGGCCGGTGGCCCGCGGCGGTTCCCAGGCGGTCGTGGACGCCCTGGTCCGTGTGCTCACCGCCCATGGCGGCCGGGTGCACACCGGGCAGCGGATCACAGACCTGGCCGAGCTCGGGACCGGGGACGCCGTGCTGCTGGACATGATGCCCGGACACATCGCCGAGCTTGCCGGCACCGGACTGGAGCAGCGGACGCTGCGGCGTCTGCGCCGATGGCGGCACGGCCCCGCCGCCGCGAAGGTCGACTTCCTCCTGGATGGGCCCGTCCCGTGGCGCGACACGAGGGTCGGTGGGGCGGGCACGGTCCACCTCGGCGGCACGCCAGATCACCTGGCAGCGGCAGAGGCCGCCACGGCGGCCGGGCGGATGCCGCAGCGGCCCTTCGTGATGCTGTGCCAGCAGCAGTCGGCGGACCGGTCACGAGCGGCGGGCCCGGCGGAGGGCGCCACCGTCGTGTGGGCCTACGCCCATGTGCCGCGGGGTTGGCAGGGGACGGTGCGGACCGTCGTCGAGCAGGCGGTGGAGAAGTACGCCCCCGGGTTCCGGGACCGGATCCTGCATGCGGTGGAGACCGGGCCGGCGGCCTTGGAGGCATGGAACCCGAACCTCGTGGGCGGGGACATCGCCGGCGGAGCGCTGGACGGGACCCAGCTGATGGCCCGGCCGCGGCTGCGCGCTCCGCATCGGCTCCGCCGGGCCGCTCGGGGGAGCGGGGCGACGGCGCCGGGGCTCTACCTCGCCTCCGCGGCGGCCGCTCCCGGGGCGGGCGTGCACGGCATGTCCGGAGCCTGGGCGGTCAGGACGCTGCTGGCCGACCTCAGACCCTGAACGGGCGGGCGGACTGCGGCACCACCTACACCGGCGACGAGAATGTGTCACCGCGGTAACGAAAAAGTAACGATCGCGCTGAGGGGGGCGCTGTTTGCCACGTCACGTTTTTGTCTGTGGCCCACGTCGGGTTAATGTGTGGTGCATCTCACGGAGTGGAACCTGAGGGGGTTCGCTCTCGCGGTGATTCATCCACCGAGATCAACCGGGACGTCCCGGGAGGTCTCACCCCACTGAGATGCACTTTGCACCTTTGATGATTGGAGTGACTTCCATGAAGTACACCAAGCTCTCTGCGGCCGCGGCCCTTGCCGCCGGCTCCGCTCTCTTCCTCTCTGCCTGCGCCCCGGCCGGCCCGGCCGACAACAACGACGGCGGCAACGGCGGCTCCGGCGAGAACGGCGGCGGAACCGAGGTCACCACCGGTGAGTCCGGCGAGAAGTACACGGTCGAGCCCGACGGTCCCGGCCTGGCCGACATGAAGGACGTCGAGACCCAGGACGGCTCGGTGGCCTACTCCGTGGGCGAGGACGAGTTCTCCTCCTACAACGGCCTCCAGTCCAACACCTACACCTCGTACAACTCCGCCGTGGTGGACCGCCTGTTCTCCGGGTTCTTCTACTTCGGCACCGATGGCACCATCATGCGCAACGAGGACTTCGGCACCTACGAGAAGATCTCCGATGACCCGCTGCAGGTGAAGTACACCATCGCGGACGACGCCAAGTGGTCCGACGGCACGGACGTCACCGCCCTCGACTTCCAGCTCCAGTGGGCCGCGGACAACGGCAACCTCAAGAACGAGGAGGACGGCCAGCTCTTCGACTCGGTCTCCTCGACGATGGGCGACTACATCGACGAGATGCCGGAGGGCGACCCCAACGGCAAGGAGTTCACCCTCACCTACAACCAGTCCTACGCGGACTGGGAGATCCTCGTCTCCACCGCCCTGCCGGCCCACGTGGTCGCCAGGGAGTCCGGCATGTCCACCGAGGACCTGGCCAAGGCCATCAAGGACAAGGACGTCGAGGCCCTCACGCCGGCCGCCGAGTTCTGGAACGACGGCTGGGACTTCAAGCCGGGCGAGCTGCCCTCCGACGAGGCGCTCATCCCGTCCATGGGCCCCTACAAGCTGAAGCAGGGCGGCTGGACCGCCGGCCAGTTCATCACCCTCGAGGCCAACGAGGACTACTGGGGCGAGAAGCCGGCCATGAAGGAGCTCGTCATCCGCTTCGCCGCGGCCGACACCCACGTCCAGGCCCTGCAGAACAAGGAGCTCGACGTCATCGAGCCGCAGGCCACCGTGGACACGCTGCAGCAGCTCGAGGGCCTGGGCGAGCAGGTCGTCGTGCAGACCGGCGACCAGCTCACCTGGGAGCACCTCGACTTCAACCGCGGTGAGGGCTCGGTCTTCGCCGACTCCGCTGAGCTGCGCGAGGCCTTCGCTCTCTGCGTGCCGCGTCAGCAGATCGTGGACAACCTCATCAAGCCCATCAACTCTGAGGCTGAGGTCATGAACCTCCGCGAGGTGTTCCCGTTCCAGGACAACTACGACGAGGTCGTGGAGGCCGCCTACCCGTCCGAGCTGGACGAACCGAACATCGAGAAGGCCAAGGAGCTCGTGGAGGCCTCCGGCGAGTCCAAGCCGAAGGTCCGCATCGGGTACAACTCCCCGAACCCGCGCCGCACCGAGATCGTGTCTATGATCAAGTCGTCCTGCGACGAGGCCGGCTTCGAGATCCTGGACGAGGGCAACGCGAACTTCTTCGAGGAGGTCCTCGGCGCCGGCGACTTCGACGTGGCGCTGTTCGCCTGGTCTGGCTCCGGCCAGAAGGCTTCCGGTCGCAACATCTACCACTCCACCGGTGCTCAGAACGAGATGAGCTACAACAACCCGAAGGTGGACGAGGCCTGGGACAAGCTGGCCGGCTCGCTCGACGAGCAGGCGCAGCTGGAGCAGGTCAAGGAGATCGAGAAGCTCCTGTGGGAGGACTACCAGGCCATCCCGCTGTTCGCCCACCCGGGCATCCTCGGCCAGGCCGCTGACCTCGCCAACGTCCGCGACACCGCGGCCCAGTCCGGCGCCCTGTGGAACGTCGAGCAGTGGGTCCGCGTCCAGGACACCGCCGAGTGACGAATCCCGGCGTTCGGGTGTCGCACCTCTCCCCGTGTAGTGTGCTGTGACACCCTGATGCCCACGGTGTGAAGGGCCCGACCGCCCCGCGGTCGGGCCCTTCCCCGTGGAACCCCGCTCTGCGCGGGAGACCCCAACCCATCACTGAGCACGGAAGGTCACCCCCTGTTGTGCTGAAATTTATCCTCAAGCGACTTGGCAGCTCATTCCTCGTGCTGTTCGGCGCATCGATCCTCCTCTATGTCCTCGTTGTGAACTCCGGCGATCCGCTCGCGGATCTGCGTGAGTCCCAGAACGAGAACCGCGAACAGCTGATGCAGGCACGCATCGACTACATGAACCTGGACGAGCCCTGGTACTCGCGCTACTTCATCTGGCTCCGGGGAGTGGCCGGCTGCCTCGTGGGGTCCTGTGACCTCGGCACCAACCGCGGCGGCCAGCAGGTCCTGGACCTGCTCTCCAACGCGGCCTCGTCCACCCTCCGCCTCGTGGTGCTCGCCACCGTGCTCGCGATCATCATCGGCATCGGCATCGGCATCATCACGGCGATCCGCCAGTACTCCGGGCTGGACTACGCGGTGACCCTGCTGATCTTCCTGTTCTTCTCGCTGCCGGTCTTCTGGGCCGCCGTGCTCCTCAAGGAGTACATGGCCATCGGCTACAACAACTGGATCGCCAACCCCACACTGAACTGGGCGTTGATCATCATCGGGGCGATCCTCGCGGGCCTGGTCATGCAGGCGGCGATGGCTGGGAACGCCAAGCGCCGGCTGCTGACCTTCGCGATCGTCACCGGCTTCATCCTGATCGCCGTTCCGGCCCTCCATGCCCTGGACTTCTGGCGCCACCCGCGGATGGGCCCGCTCGTCCAGCTGGCCGTCGGCCTGGCCGCGGCCTTCGCGGTGACCGCCATCGTGGCCGGTCTGAAGAACCGCAAGGTGCTGTACGCCAGCCTGGTGACGGTCGCCGTGGGCATGGTCAGCTACTACGCCACCTACGGCCTGCTGATGAACACCCCGTCCTGGCTGGTCCTGCTGGGCCTGGGCATCATCTGCGTGCTGGTCGGCATCCTCATCGGCCGCCTGATGGGCGGCTACTCGAAGGGGTCGGCCGTGACCGTGTCTGCGATCACCGCCGTGATCATGGGCGTGTCCATCGTCGTGGAGCATATGACCAACTACTGGCCGCTGCTGCTCCGGGCCAAGCCGCGTCCGGTCGCCACCATCGGCTCGGAGACCCCCGGCCTGGACGCCCACTTCTGGGTGGAGTTCATGGACAAGGGCACCCAGCTGCTGCTGCCGACCGTCCTGCTGACGATCATCTCGGTGGCCACCTACTCCCGCTACACCCGGTCCTCGATGCTCGAGGTGTCCCGTCAGGACTACATCCGCACCGCACGGGCCAAGGGTCTGGGCGAGCGCCAGGTGATCCTGAAGCACGCCTTCCGCAACTCGCTGATCCCGATCACCACGATCATGGCGTTCGACTTCGCCGGCCTGATCGGCGGCGCCGTGATCACCGAGCGCGTGTTCGGTTGGAAGGGCATGGGTGAGCTGTTCGCCACTGGCCTGGACCAGGTGGACCCGGCCCCGGTCATGGCCTTCTTCCTGGTCACCGGCACCGCCGCCGTGCTCATGAACCTCATGGCGGACGTCCTGTACGCCATCCTCGACCCCCGGATTCGAGTGTGATCGCGATGACGACGAACAACACCACCGCGCCCAGCGAGGCGCAGAAGGCCTTCGACCTCGCCGAGGCCGAGGACGCCAAGCTCCGTCAGAAGACGGGGAAGTCCTTCTCCCAGGGCCAGCTGGTCCGGAAGCGCTTCTTCAAGCACCGCGCGGCGATGATCTCCACCGTCGTGCTGATCGTGATCACGGTCTTCGCATTCACCTCCATCGGCTTCGGTCCGATCCCCGGCTGGTGGGACAAGTCCTACCTGTCCGCGGGTACCGTCGTGAACGAGGGCCGTCCGACCCTGTCGCTCGTGCCTCAGTTCCTCGGCGGCGACGGCCTGGCGTGGGGCGAGCACCCGTTCGGCCAGGACTCCTCCGGCAAGGACTGGTTCGCCCTGGTCATGCGCGGCACCCAGCAGTCGCTGGTCATCGCCGTGATCGTCGGCCTGGTCTCCACCGCCATCGGCGCGCTCGTCGGCGCCCTGTCCGGCTACTTCCGCGGCTGGGTCGACTCGCTGCTGATGCGCCTGACCGACCTGATCATCGTGATCCCGCTGCTGGTGCTGGCCGCTGTGCTCGGCAAGATGTCCAATAACCTTCCGGGTGGCATCATCCCGCTGGCCATCGTCCTGGGCCTGGTGTCCTGGACGTCCCTGGCCCGCCTGGTGCGTGGTGAGGTTCTCTCCCTGCGCGAGAAGGAGTTCGTCTCCGCTGCCGTGGCCATGGGCGCCAAGCCCGGCCGCGTGATCTTCAAGCACCTGCTGCCGAACACCATCGGCGTGATCGTCGTGAACGCGACCTTTGCGATCGCCGGTGCGGTCCTGCTGGAGACCTCCCTGTCCTTCCTCGGATTCGGCGTCCAGCCGCCGGAGTCCTCCCTCGGCCTGCTGATCTCCCAGTACCAGAACGCATTCACCACGCGTCCGTGGCTCTTCTGGTGGCCCGGCATGCTGATCCTCTCGATCGCCCTGTCCGTGAACTTCCTCGGCGACGGCCTCCGTGACGCCTTCGACCCGCGTCAGGGCGGCGGTGCCCGCAAGAAGAAGGGCTTCCTGGGTCTGTCCGGCCGGAAGAAGGCCCTGGACGACGCCGCTGCCGCGACCGCTCCGGCCGCGGCTGCGACCGCCTCGGGCGGTTCCGTGGCCACGGACGTCAAGCCTGCGGCCCATAACGCCGCCGGTGACGGCCCGAACGACGCCCCCGCCGCTGCCGAAGGGCCGATCGCGCGCGTGGACAAGGACGTCGACCGCGGCCAGCCTGGCAATCCGCGCGGTCAGTGACACGAGCTGAGAAGGAAGTGCATTCCATGTTCGGAAAGAAGAAGAACGACGCCGCCGCGGCGGCGCAGGGCGCATCGGCCCAGGGCACCCCGACCGGCTCGACCGCTGCGGACGTCCCCCAGGGCGGCGGCGGCCCCGTCGCCGGCCCGACCACCACCGCCATGGGCATCGTGAAGCGCCACGACGACCTGGGCGGCCAGCCGGTCCTGTCCTTCGCGGACGTCGACGTCACGTTCGACACCGAGTTCGGCCAGGTCCACGCCGTCAAGGGCGTCACGTTCGACGTGCGCCCCGGCGAGGTCGTCGCCCTGGTGGGCGAGTCCGGCTCCGGCAAGTCCGTGACCAGCTCCACCGCCATGGGCCTGCTGCCTCCCAACGCAGACATCACCGGCTCGGTGAAGCTCGCGGGTGAAGAGGTGCTGACCATGAGCGACGGGCGCCTGCGCAGCCTGCGTGGCAAGGACATCTCCATGGTCTTCCAGGAGCCGATGACCGCGCTCAACCCGGTGCTCACGGTCGGCGACCAGCTGACCGAGTCGATCGAGCTGCACGGGCTGGCCTACGGCACGGAGGCGGACAAGATGGCGGTCGAGCTGCTCACCATGGTGGGCATCCCGGACGCCCGTGCCCGCCTGAAGCAATACCCGCACCAGTTCTCCGGCGGCCAGCGCCAGCGCATCGTGATCGCGATGGCCATCAGCTGCTCGCCGAAGGCGATCATCGCGGATGAGCCGACCACCGCACTCGACGTGACCGTGCAGGCCGAGATCCTCGAGCTGCTGCGCTCGCTGAAGAACAAGATGAACACCGGCATCCTGCTCATCACGCACAACATGGGCGTGGTGGCGGACATGGCGGACCGCGTCTGCGTGATGCTGCACGGCGAGCTGGTGGAGTCCGGTCCGGTGCACCAGGTGATGCAGCACCCGCAGCATCCCTACACGCAGCGCCTGCTCTCGGCGGTGCCGCGCCTGGGCAACACGTACCACGTGGCCGAGCCGCAGGCGGTGACCGCGACCCAGACCACGGCGAAGTACGCGATCGAGGCGGAGAACCTCAACCTCGAGTACGACCACCGCGGCAAGAAGAACCGCGTGGTCCACGATGTGTCCTTCACCGTGGCGCCCGGCGAGATCATGGGCCTGGTGGGCGAGTCCGGCTCGGGCAAGTCCACCATCGCCAAGTCCGTCCTGGGCCTGCTGCCGGTGGCCTCGGGCTCGTTGAAGATCTACGGCGACGACCTGGCGTCCATGCCGGTGAAGGAGCAGCGTGCCCTGCGCAAGCGCATCGGCGTGGTGTTCCAGGACCCGGCGGCCTCGCTGGATCCGCGCTTCCCGATCGGTGACATCATCACCGAGCCGATGGTGGTCCACGGTGTGGGCGACCGGAAGGCCCGCCTGGATCGCGCCTATGAGCTGCTGGACGCCGTGAAGCTGCCGCGCTCCGTGGTGAACCGCTTCCCGCACGAGCTCTCCGGCGGTCAGCGCCAACGCATCTCCATCGCCCGTGCGCTGACCCTGGACCCGGACGTGCTCATCGCCGACGAGCCGACCTCGGCCCTCGACGTCTCCGTCCAGGCGGCGGTGCTGGACATGTTCGCCCAGCTCCAGGAGCGCTACGAGTTCGCCTGCCTCTTCGTGTCCCATGACCTGGCGGTCGTGGACATGCTGGCCCACAAGGTGCTCGTGCTCAAGGACGGCAAGGAGGTCGAGAAGGGCACCACGGAGGACGTCCTGCACAACCCGCAGGCCGAGTACACCCAGCGACTGCTGGCCGCAGCCCCGGTGCCGGACCCGGACGAGCAGGCCGAGCGGCGCCAGGAGCGGCGCGAGCTGCTCGCCTCCTTCGGCGAGCACGCCTACTGATCCGCACCGGATCCCCTCCGCCGCACCACAGCGGCACGCGACGACGGTCGGGCACCTGCCCGGCCGTCGTCGCCGTCTGCCGGGGAGCGGCGCCGGCGCACGCCGGTGACGTTCGGCACCGCCCGGCGGCGACGGCGGTTCCACGCGCGTACAATCGCACGAGGGCCGCCGTCGGCGTGTGCCCGGCAGACCTCCTCCACCTCCCGGACAGGACCTTCATGAGCTCGAATCCGACCGCCCGCACCGACCTGCGCAACGTGGCCATCGTGGCCCACGTGGACCACGGCAAGACCACGCTCGTGGACGCGATGCTGCGCCAGACCGGCGCCTTCTCCACGCACGGAGAGGTCGCGGAGCGCGTCATGGACTCCGGTGACCTGGAGAAGGAGAAGGGCATCACGATCCTGGCCAAGAACACCACGGTGTTCTACTCCGGCCCGTCCGCCCCGGAGGGCGAGACCGTGACCATCAACGTCATCGACACACCGGGCCACGCGGACTTCGGCGGCGAAGTCGAGCGCGGGCTGTCCATGGTGGACGGCGTCGTGCTGCTCGTGGATGCCTCCGAGGGCCCGCTGCCGCAGACCCGCTTTGTGCTGCGCAAGGCGCTGGCCGCCAAGCTCCCCGTGGTGCTGGTCGTCAACAAGACAGACCGCCCGGACGCCCGCATCGACGGCGTGGTCTCCGACTCCATGGACCTGCTGCTCGGCCTGGCCTCGGACCTGGCCGAGGAGGTCGAGGACCTGGACCTGGACTCCGTGCTGGACGTCCCGGTGGTGTACGCCTCCGGCAAGGCCGGCCGCGCCTCGCTCGAGCAGCCGGCCGACGGCTCGCTGCCCGACTCCGAGGACCTGGAGCCGCTGTTCAACGTCATCATGGAGCGTGTCCCGGCGCCCACCTATGACCAGGGCGAGGTCCTGCAGGCCCACGTGACCAACCTGGACGCCTCCCCGTTCCTGGGCCGCCTGGCGCTGCTGCGCATCTTCAACGGCACGCTGAAGAAGGGCCAGCAGGTCGCCTGGGCCCGCCAGGACGCCACCCAGAAGACCGTGAAGATCACCGAGCTGCTGGCCACCAAGGGCCTGGAGCGCGTGCCCGCCGAGCAGGCCGGCCCGGGCGAGATCGTGGCGGTCGCCGGCATCGAGGACATCATGATCGGCGAGACCCTCACCGACGTGGAGAACCCGAAGCCGCTGCCGCTGATCACCGTGGACGACCCGGCGATCTCCATGACGGTCGGCATCAACACCTCCCCGCTGGCCGGGCGCGTCAAGGGCGCCAAGGTCACCGCCCGTCAGGTGAAGGACCGCCTGGACAAGGAGCTCATCGGCAACGTGTCCCTCAAGGTCCTGCCCACCGAACGCCCGGACGCCTGGGAGGTCCAGGGCCGCGGCGAGCTTGCCCTGGCGATCCTGGTGGAGCAGATGCGCCGCGAGGGCTTCGAGCTCACCGTGGGCAAGCCCCAGGTGGTGACCAGGGAGGTGGACGGGAAGCTGCACGAGCCGATGGAGCACATGACCATCGACATCCCCGAGGAGTTCATGGGCGCCGTCACCCAGCTGATGGCCGGCCGCAAGGGCCGCATGCAGGAGATGTCCAACCACGGCACCGGGTGGATCCGCATGCAGTTCCTGGTCCCGGCCCGCGGCCTGATCGGCTTCCGCACCCGCTTCCTCACCGAGACCCGCGGCGCGGGCATCGCCTCGTCCTACGCCGCCGGCTACGAGCCGTGGACCGGCGAGATCGAGTACCGCACCAACGGCTCGCTGGTGGCAGACCGCGCCGGCTCGGCCACCCCGTTCGCCATGATCAACCTCCAGGAGCGCGGCACGTTCTTCATCAAGCCGGGCTCCGAGGTGTACGAGGGCATGATCGTCGGCGAGAACTCGCGTGCGGACGACATGGACGTGAACATCACCAAGGAGAAGAAGCTCACCAACATGCGCTCCTCCACGGCGGACTCGTTCGAGGGCCTCACCCCGCCGACCATCCTCACCCTGGAGGAGTCGCTCGAGTTCGCCCGTGAGGACGAGTGCGTGGAGATCACCCCGGAGAGCATTCGCATCCGCAAGGTCGTCCTGGACGCCAACGACCGCCTCAAGGCCGCGCGCGCCCGCGCCCGCGCCTGATCTGCCCGTGACCTCGGTGCCCTCGCCGGCCGCACGGCGGCCTGCTTCCCGACGTCAGCCGCTCGCCCTGGCTGTGGCCGTCGCCCTGGGCGTCCTCGTGGGTCTGCTGGGGACCGTGCTGCACCTGCAGCTGTGGGCTCCGGCCGGAACCTGGACGCTGCCGTGGGGCGCCGTCCTCGCGCTCGTGCTCGTCGGGTCGACGCAGCTGTGGTGGAGCCGCCGGTCTCGCTCGACCGTGGCCGGGGGACTGCTGGGCGCGGTGGCGTTCACGGCCGCCTGGGCCCTGCAGTTGCTGCCGGGGGACGACGACCTCGGGCTGCCGTGGCAGACCAACCTGTTCTCCGTGATGCCCGGGGCCACGGCGGCCTCCGGGCTGTGGCTGCTGGGGCTGCCGCTCGTGGTGGTGGCGGTGCAGCTGGTCTCGGCACGGGAGCAGCAACGCCGGCCGCGCTCGACGGCGGCCGCAGAGTAGGCTGGGAAGCCGAGTAGACAAGATCGTGCCTGAAGGAAGGTGAAGGGTCGGCCATGACCTATGTGATTGCCCTGCCGTGCGTGGACGTCAAGGACAAGGCGTGCATCGACGAGTGCCCCGTGGACTGCATCTACGAGGGCGAGCGCTCCCTGTACATCCACCCGGACGAGTGCGTGGACTGCGGTGCCTGCGAGCCGGTCTGCCCGGTGGAGGCCATCTACTACGAGGACGACACCCCGGAGGAGTGGGCCGACTACTACAAGGCCAACGTCGAGTTCTTCGATGACCTGGGCTCGCCGGGCGGCGCCGCGAAGATGGGCGTGATCCCCAAGGACCACCCGATCATCGCCGCCCTGCCCCCGCAGAACCAGGACGCCTGAGCCGATGCGCACCCTCCCGGACTACCCGTGGGACACGCTCACCCCGTACCGTGAGCGGGCCGCGCGGCACCCCGGCGGCACGGTGGACCTGTCCATCGGCACCCCGGTGGACCCCACCCCGCCGCTGATCCGGGAGGCGCTCTCGGCGGCCTCGGACGCGCACGGCTATCCCACGACCCACGGCACCGCCGAGGTGCGGGAGGCCGTCGTCTCCTGGTACGCCCGTCGGCGCGGTGTGGAGGGCCTGGACCCGCAGGCCGTGCTGCCCACCGTCGGCTCGAAGGAGTTCATCGCGTGGCTGCCCACGCTGCTGGGGCTGGGAGAGGGGGACGTGGTGGTGCGTCCCACCGTGGCCTATCCCACCTATGACATCGGCGCGTTGCTCTGCGGTGCCGAGGCCATGACCGCCGACGACCTGGACGAACTCGACGAGTCCGTCCGCGCCCGTGTGAAGCTCGTCTGGACGAACTCTCCGGCCAATCCGACCGGCGCCGTCCTGGACGCCCGCTCCCTGAGGCGCATCGTGGACCAGGGCCGTGCGCTGGGCGCGATCGTGTGTGGGGACGAGTGCTACGGCGAGCTCGGCTGGGGGCCCTGGGACGACGTCGAGCACGGCGGCACGGGGGAGCGGGTGCCCTGCATCCTGGACCCGTCCGTCTCCGGTGGCGACCTCACCGGTCTGGTGAGCGTGTACTCGCTGTCCAAGCAGTCCAACCTCGCCGGCTACCGGGCGGCATTCGCGGTGGGGGACCCGCAGCTGATCGCCACCCTCGTGAACACCCGCAAACACGCCGGCATGATCGTGCCGGCACCCGTCCAGCACGCCATGGCCGTGGCCCTCGCGGACGACACGCATGTGGCGGCCCAGAAGGCCCGCTACCGGAGGCGCCGGGAGACCCTGCTGCCGGCTCTGCGCCGCGCCGGCTACACGGTCGACTCCTCCGAGGCCGGCCTGTACCTGTGGACCCGTCGGTCCGACATGGACCCGGCCACGGCCACGGAGCAGGACTCCTGGTCCCTCCTCGGAGAGTTCGCGGACCTGGGCATCGTCGTCGGCCCGGGGGTCTTCTACGGACAGGCCGGCCACGGCTACGTGCGCGTGGCGCTGACCGCCCCGACCGACGCCGTGGAGGAGGCCGCGAGGCGGCTCGATTCCGTCGCCCACGGCTGACTTGGTAAGTTAGGGCACAGTCGGCATCCGTGTCGGCGAGCATCACGACGCCCGGCAGACAGAGAGAACAGTGCAGGCGTCACCACTGAAGATGAGGAAGTGCACCGTGACTGAGAACGCCTCCGCCCGACTCACCGTCGGCGAGAAGACGCTGGACCTGCCCGTCGAGAAGTCCACCGTGGGCACCGAGGCCCTGAGCATCGCCCCGCTGCTGAAGGAGACCGGTAAGGTCACCTACGACCCCGGCTTCATGAACACGGCGAACACCAAGTCCGCCATCACCTTCATCGACGGCGACGAGGGCATCCTCCGTTACCGCGGCTACGCGATCGAGGACCTGGCCGAGAACTCCTCCTTCATGGACGTGGCCTACCTGCTGATCAACGGCGAGCTGCCGAACGCTGAGGAGTCCGAGGCCTGGGAGACCAACATCCTGCGCCACAACATGGTGCACGAGGACATCAAGTCCTTCTTCTCCGGATTCCCGCGCGACGCGCACCCGATGCCGGTGCTCTCCTCTGCGGTGTCCGCACTGTCCACCTTCTACCCTGACTCCCTCGACCCGTTCGACGAGGACCAGGTGCACATCTCCACCGTGCGTCTGCTCGCCAAGCTGCCGGTGCTGGCCTCCTATGCCTTCAAGAAGTCGCTGGGCCAGCCGATGATGTACCCGCGCAACGAACTGAACTACGTCGAGAACTTCATGCGCCTCTGCTTCGGCGTGCCCGCCGAGGAGTACGAGGTCGACCCGGACATGGCCAAGGCCCTGGATTTGCTGCTGATGCTGCACGCGGACCATGAGCAGAATTGCTCCACCTCCACCGTGCGCCTGGTGGGGTCGGCCCACGCCAACATGTTCGCCTCCGTCTCCGCCGGCATCAACGCCCTCTACGGCCCGCTGCACGGCGGCGCCAACGAGGCCGTCCTGAACATGCTCCGCACGATCCAGGCCGAGGGCATGAAGCCCGAGGACTTCATGGAGAAGGTGAAGAACAAGGAGGACGGCGTCAAGCTGATGGGCTTCGGTCACCGGGTGTACAAGAATTACGACCCGCGCGCCAAGATCATCAAGAAGACCGCCGCGGACATCCTTGGCAAGATGGGCGGCAACGACGAGCTGCTCGAGATCGCTCAGCGCCTCGAGGAGAAGGCCCTCGCGGACGACTACTTCGTGGAGCGCCGCCTGTACCCGAACGTGGACTTCTACACCGGTGTGATCTACAAGGCCATGGGTTTCCCGGAGAAGATGTTCACCGTCCTGTTCGCCCTCGGCCGCCTGCCGGGCTGGATCGCCCAGTGGCGCGAAATGATCGAGGACCCGGCCACCAAGATCGGCCGTCCGCGCCAGGTCTACACCGGCCACGACCTGCGCTCGATGAAGGGCTGACCTCCGAGGTCTCTGCCTCATGCACGCGGGGCCCGGCATCCGTCTCGGATGCCGGGCCCCGCGTGTGTATGAGGTCAGTTGGCGTGCAGGGCGTCGTTGAGCTCGACCGTCCGTCCGGCCCGGGGGAGGACCTCCACCACGCCGGTGGTGGAGTTGCGGCGGAAGAGGAGGTTGGGCACGCCGGAGAGCTCCACGGCCTTCACCACGGTCGGCTCCTCACCCTCGCGCAGCACGGTGACGCGGGTGCCGGCGGTGACGTAGAGGCCGGCCTCCACCACGGAGTCGTCGCCGATCGAGATGCCGATGCCGGCGTTGGCGCCGACGAGCACCCGCTCGCCGACCCGGACCTTCTGGGTGCCGCCGCCGGAGAGGGTGCCCATGATGGACACGCCACCGCCGAGGTCGGAGCCGTCGCCGACCACCACGCCGGCGGAGATGCGTCCCTCGACCATGGAGGTGCCGAGGGTGCCGGCGTTGAAGTTCACGAAGCCCTCGTGCATCACGGTGGTGCCGGCGGCCAGGTGCGCGCCGAGGCGGACGCGGTCCGCGTCGCCGATGCGCACGCCGGAGGGCACCACATAGTTGGTCATGCGCGGGAACTTGTCCACGCCGTAGACGTTTACGGCGCCGCGGGCGCGCAGCTTCGCACGGGTCAGCTCGAAGCCCTCCACAGAGCAGGGGCCGAAGTTGGTCCACACGACGTTGGTCAGAAGTCCGAAGACGCCGTCCAGGTTCAGATCGTTGGGGCGCACCAGCCGGTGGGAGAGGGCGTGCAGGCGCAGCCAGGCGTCGAGCGCGTCGGCGGGGGCGGCGTCCAGGTCTGCGGTGACCTCCACGACCTCCTGGGCGGTGCCGCGGTCCGCGTCGTCGGCCGCGGCGGCTTGCAGGGCCTCAGCCACGGAGGCGTCCGCGGAGGACAGGTCCCCGGCCGCGGGGGCGGGGAACCAGACATCCAGCACGGATCTGTCGGCGGCGCGGGTGGCCAGGCCGTGGCCGGAGACGAGGCGGGCGGTGTTCTGCGCGGTGTCGGTCATGCGACCAGCCTAGCCAGGCACGACGACGGCGCACGCACCGACCGTCTTCCGTCTCACCGTGCGGTCTTCCTGTCCGGGGGCTGCGGCCCGTTCCTAGACTGTCGCCATGGACACCACCGCTGAGACCCTGCACCCGCTCGCCGGCCGACCCGTTGACCTGCCGGACCTAGCCGCCGGGCCCGACGTAGCCGACCTGACCGCGACGCTGCTGGACGCGTACTCGGTCTCCGACTGGGAGACGGACCTGGCGGACGCCGTGGAGGCGGGGCTGCGTGCGCTGCCACGGCTGCAGACCACACGCATCGGCGACTCGGTGGTGGCCCGCACGGACCTGGGCCGGACACACCGCGTGATCCTGGCCGGGCACCTGGACACGGTGCCGCTGCCGACCGTGGAGGGGTCCCGCGGCACCGTGCCCTCCGCCTGGGACGGGGACGTGCTCTACGGGCGCGGTGCGGTGGACATGAAGTCCGGTGTGGCCGTGCAGCTGGCGCTGGCGGGCCTGGTCGGCGCGGCCGACGGCCCGGACCCCGCCTACGACGTCACCTGGGTGTTCTACGACCACGAGGAGGTCGACGCGATGCACTCCGGGCTGGCCCGCGTGGCCCGGAAGGCGCCCCGCCTGCTCGAGGCCGACTTCGCCGTGCTGCTCGAGCCGACGGACGGGGTCGTGGAGGGCGGCTGCAACGGCACCAGCCGGTATCGGGTGACCTTCCGCGGCGTCGCCGCCCACTCCGGCCGGGCCTGGCGCGGACACAACGCGATCCATGACGCCGGCACCCTGCTCACCGTCCTGGCGGCCTATGAGCCCGCCACCGTGACCGTGGAGGGGCTGGAGTACCGAGAGGGCCTCAACGCGATCCGCGTGGCCGGCGGCGTGGCCGGCAACGTCATCCCGGACACCTGCACCGTGGAGGTCAACTACCGCTTCGCGCCGGACAAGACCCTGGACCAGGCCCACGCCCACGTCCGCGAGGTCTTCGCGGCCGCCGGCGTGGACTGGGACGGGCAGGTCGAGGTCACCGACGCCTCGCCCTCGGCCCGACCCGGGCTGGACCGCCCCGCCGCCGCGAGCTTCGTGGCCGCGGTCGGCGGCGAACCCAAGCCCAAGTACGGCTGGACGGACGTCGCCCGCTTCTCCGAGCTCGGCGTGCCGGCCGTGAACTTCGGGCCTGGAGACGCGCTGCTCGCCCACACGGACGACGAGCACGTCGCCCGCGAGGACGTGCACGCCTGCCTGCGTGCCCTGCGCACCTGGCTGCTCGCGGACTGAGCCGGGCCGCCGACGGCGGCCCCCGGAGGCCCGTCGGGTGGGCCTTCACCCCGTCGGGGAGCGGACGACGCTCCCGGTGAGGAAGAGGACGACGGCGCCCCCGTCTCGGGGAGGCGGGGGCGCCGTCGTCGTGCCCAGTGCGCGGAGGCGCTCGTCAGAGCTTCACGGCTGACGACCCGGCGCGGGGCCGGGTTCCGCCGGCCGTCGTGGAGGACAGCGTCCGGGACAGCCGGGTGGCGAGCCAGGTGAGCACGACGTTGATCACGATGAACACCAGGGCGGCCACCACGAGGGTCTGCAGGATGTTGCCCTGGCCCGAGCCGAGCTGACGGGAGTACTGCAGCAGCTCGTAGAAGCCGATCAGGTAGCCCAGCGCTGAGTCCTTGAGGATGACCACGAACTGGCTCAGCAGGGACGGGAGCATGGCCACCAGGGCCTGCGGGACCTCCACCAGGCGCAGGGACTGGTTCGGCGTCATGCCGATCGCCGCCGCCGCCTCGCGCTGGCCCCTCGGCAGGGACTTCACGCCGGAGCGGACCAGCTCGGCGATCACGGCACCGTTGTACAGAGTCAGGCCAACGATCACCGCGAAGTACGGCCCGTCCGCCGAGGGGATCACCCCGGCCCGTCCGAGCAGGGCGAACACCTGGTAGAAGAACACCATCATCAGCAGCACGGGCACGGCGCGGAAGAACTCCACCACCAGGCCGCTGAGCATACGGACGGGCTTGAAGGGCGCCAGCCGGAGGAACCCGAACACGAGGCCGAAGACCACGGAGGTGACCACAGCGATCGCCGCCGACTGCAGGGTGAACTGCAGGCCCGGCAGGTAGTAGTTGGACCAGGCGTTGCCGTCGACCGCGTTGATCCAGCGGCTCGGCTCGAGCTGGCCGCGCTCGGCCAGCTTGCCGAGCACGATCCACGCGACGACCCCCACGCCGATCAGGGCGATGACGTTGGCGATCAGGACGTTCCGGCGGGCCTTCGGGCCCGGGGCGTCGAACAGGACGGACTGGGCGCTCATCGTGCCACCGCCAGACGGTCGGAGGCCCACGTGGTCAGCAGGCCGATCGGGATCACGATCAGGCAGAAGCCGATCGCGAAGGTCAGGAAGATCGCCACCATGACGTCCGGGCGGAACTCGATCATCGTCTTCATCAGGCCCGAGGCCTCGGCCACGGAGGCCGCGGCGGCGACGGTCGTGTTCTTGGTCAGAGCGATCAGGGTGTTGCCCAGCGGGGTGATCGCGCCGCGCAGGGCCTGCGGGAGGATCACGAGGCGGGCCGCAGGCAGGAAGCCCAGGCCGATCGCCCGTGCGGCCTCCGCCTGCCCTTGGGGGACGGTGTTGACGCCGGAGCGGATGGCCTCGCACATGAACGCGGCGTGGTACACCGAGAGCGAGATGACCGCGAACCCGAAAAAGTTCAGGTCGAAGTCGTTCGAGAACGTGATCTTGAGCTGTCCCCAGACGGCCAACACGCCGATGAGCATGATGATGGTCAGCGGGGTGTTGCGGACCAGGTGCACGTAGGCGGCGCCGACGGCGCGCAGCGAGGCGACCGGGGAGATCCTGAACAGGGCCAGGACGACGCCGAGCAGAAACGAGCCGATCGCGGCGAAGAACGTCAGCTTGATGTTCATCCAGAACGCGACCGGCACCTGCGAGCCGTACTGCTCGATGAGGGTGGTCAGGGATTCCATGGGCCTTCCCGGTGGGGTGAGGAGTGAGGGACCGGACGGGCCGGCGGGTCCGGGGTGGACGCCGCCGGCCCGCCCGTCAGCGGTGGTGAGGGATCACCGGGACGATCAGTCGCAGGACTCGAACTCGGCGTCCTCTCCGGAGTTCAGCTCCTGGTCGTACTCGTAGCCGGTGCCCTCGGTGTTGGACATCAGGGCCTCCTCCCAGGCGCCCTCGTCCTTCATCTTCTGGATCGCGTCGTTGATCTGCTCGCAGGTGTCGGCCTCCTTGTTGATGCCGACGCCGTAGCGCTCCACGGTGAACGGCTCGCCGACCACCTTGAACTTGCCCTTGTTGGCCTCGGTGCCCGCCAGGCCGGCGAGGATGATGTCGTCGGTCGTGACGGCGTCCACCTGACCGGACTCGAGGTAGGTCACGCACTCGGCATAGCCGCCCTGCTCCACGAGGTTCACGCCGGAGGCGTACTCGTCCTTGATCTTCTGTGCGGAGGTCGAGCCGGTGACGGAGCACAGGTTCTTGCCGTCCAGGGAGTCCGGGCCGGTGATCTCGTCGTCGTCCGCGCGGACCAGCAGGTCCTGGCCGGCCACGAAGTACGGGCCGGCGAAGGAGACGCGCTGCTTGCGCTCGTCGGTGATGGAGTAGGTCGCGAAGATCATGTCCACCTCCTTGTTCTCCAGGGCGTTTTCGCGGTTGGCGGACGGGGTCTGGACCCACTCGATGTCGCTCTCGTCCACGCCCATCTCCTTGGCCACGTACGTGGCGACCTCCACGTCGAAGCCAGTCGGGTCGTTGGAGCCCTCACGGAAGCCGAGGCCGGGCTGGTCGAACTTGATGCCGATGGTCAGGGACTCGCCGGAGCCGCCGTTCGAGGAGCCGCCGTTCGAGGAGCCGCCCCCGTCGCCGCCCTCGGAGGCGGATGGGGAGCAGGCGGACAGGGACAGCGCGGCCGCGGCGGCAACGGCGGTCAGGGAGAGAAACTTCTTGTGGGCCATGGGGGCCTCCTTGTTCGGTGCGGTGGGATGGTCGATGCGGTGGGGTGGGGTGGTTCGGTCCGCTGCCCGTGCCGGGGCACCGGTCAGTGGGTGAGGATCTTGCCCAGGAAGTCGCGGGCGCGCTCGTGCTGCGGATTCGTGAAGAAGGACTCCGGGTCGGCGTCCTCCAGGATGGCGCCGTCCGCCATGAAGACCACGCGGTCGCCGGCCTTTCGGGCGAAGCCCATCTCATGGGTGACCACGACCATGGTCATGCCCTCCTTCGCCAGGCCGACCATGACGTCCAGCACCTCCTGGACCATCTCCGGGTCCAGGGCGGAGGTCGGCTCGTCGAAGAGCAGGGCCTTTGGCTCCATGGCCAGGGCCCGGGCGATCGCCACGCGCTGCTGTTGTCCGCCCGAGAGCTGCGCTGGCATCTTCTGTGCCTGGTGCGCCACGCCGACGCGCTCGAGCAGCTCCATGGCGTGCTCCTCCGCGGCGGCCTTCCGCTTCCCCTTGACCTTGATGGGTCCCAGGGTCACGTTGTCCAGGATCGACTTGTGCGCGAAGAGGTTGAAGGACTGGAAGACCATGCCCACCTCTGCACGCAGCCGGGCGAGCTCGCGGCCCTCGGCTGGCAGCGGCCGGCCGTCGATGAGGATGCGCCCGCCGTCGTCGTCGATGGTCTCGAGGCGGTTGATGGTGCGGCACAGGGTCGACTTGCCCGAGCCGGAGGGACCCAGCACGATCGCCACCTGGCCACGCGGGATGGTCAGGTCGATGTCCTTCAGCGCGTGGAAGTCGCCGAAGTGCTTGTTGACGCCCTGCAGGCTGATAAGCGCGTCGGAGCCGGTCTCGGGGAGGGGTGCCTCGAGTGTGTGCTGAGTCATACTCAGGGAATATAGCGGAACGTCGCGGACACGTGCTGTCAAGCCACAGGTCTGTTGCGACATCGTCGCCCCGGGGCGTGCCGGCCGCCAGAGGGGACGTCCAGGGCCCTCGGGATCCGGCGACGACCGGTGTGCCGATAGGCTGGCACCATGGCCTCCCACGACGACGCCCCCCGTCCCTGCCTGCGCCGGGGACCGCAGACCCTGCGCGGCGAGGCCGCGCGCCGGCCGACGTTCGACCAGCTCCTCCTCGACTCCCGGCACCACGGCGCGGAGGTGCCGCCGCCCGCGGAGCGGCATTCGACCACCACGGACGCCTGGCGCGTGCTGCGCATCCAGTCCGAGTTCGTCGAGGGGTTCGGGACCCTCGCGGACCTGGGGCCGGCCGTCTCCGTGTTCGGCTCTGCGCGCACGGGTGAGGGGACGGACGAGTACGAGCTCGCCCGGGCCGTCGGCCGCGGGCTCGTGGAGGCCGGCTACGCGGTGATCACCGGCGGCGGCCCCGGCGCCATGGAAGGCGCGAACCGCGGGGCGGCCGAAGCCGGCGGCACCTCGGTGGGCCTGGGCATCGAGCTGCCGCATGAGCAGGGCCTGAACGACTGGGTGGAGGTCGGCATCGACTTCCGCTACTTCTTCGCCCGCAAGGTCATGTTCGTGAAGTACGCGCAGGGGTTCATCGTGGTCCCCGGCGGCATGGGAACCCTGGACGAGCTCTTCGAGGCCCTGACCCTCGTCCAGACCGAGACCGTCAGTCGCTTCCCCATCGTGCTGGTCGGCCGGGAGTTCTGGGGGCCGCTCGTGGCCTGGCTGCGGGACACGCTGGCGGCCCACGGCACCATCTCGCCCGAAGACCTGGACCTGGTGACCGTCGTGGACACCGCCCAGGAGGCCGTCGCCGCAGTGCGTGCGGTGGCGGACGGGACGCGCTCATGATGCTGCCGGTCTGGCTCACGGTGCTCGCCCTGGTGGCGGTCGTGGTGGCGGTCCTCGTCGCCGTGCTGGCGGGACGGTTCACGGTGCCGGTCCAGGACCCCCGCGCCGGGCGGGCCGCCGCGCCGGTGATGCTGCCGGAACACCCGCGGGCGGAGGACGTGGACCACGTCCGCTTCGCGCAGTCCGTCCCCGGCTACCACCGAGGTCAGGTGGACGCCACCCTCGCCCGGCTGCAGGAGGCCCTGCGCCGTGCGGAGGAGCGGAACGCCGCCCAGGAAGCGGACGAGACCGATCCGGTTCGCCCCCACGCGGGAAATCCTGGATAATGGATGTGTGACGGGAGACTCGCCGACCAGCGGCGAGCACGGGCCCGAGACGGCGCAGGACCACTGGTCCCGGTCGTCGTTCTGAGCCGACCAGCAAGAAGGGAAGTCGCAATGGCCGCCATGAAGCCTCGTACCGGGGACGGTCCCATGGAAGTGACCAAGGAAGGTCGCAGTCTCATCATGCGCGTTCCGATCGACGGCGGCGGCCGCCTGGTCCTGGAGCTCAACAAGGAGGAGGCCACGGAGCTCAGGGAGTGCCTGGTGGGCGTCACCGAGGCCTGAGGGCGCCGCTCCTCAAGCAAGACCTCCCGGGCCCCCGCTCCGACCGCAAGGTCGCAGCGGGGGCCCGGTCGCATGGCGGCTCGACCCCGCGGAGGCCGCCGCAGCGCCCGGAGCCTCCGCGGTCCGGACGCCGGCTCAACGCCGGACGGCGAGCAGGACGCCGGTGCCAGTGGTCACGAGCGCCGAGGACCAGCCCTCGTCCTCGCGCAGGGCATGCTCGACCTGGCGGGCGGTGACGGTGGCCGGCTCCCGGACGGCGGGCTTGGGGACACGGTCGTGGTCGAGGGCGTCGACGACCACGAGCAGTCCGCCGGGGCGGAGCATCCGGCCGGCCTGGTCCACGTCGAAGGGCAGGGAGACCGGGTCGCCGTCGAGCACGACCATGTCATAGGAGCCCTTGCTCAGGCGGGGGAGCACCGTGCGGGAGCGGCCGGTGATCATGCGGGTGCGCTGGGTGGGCAGCCGGGCCTCGCTGAAGGCCTCGCGGGCGGCGCGCTGGGCGTCGCCGTCGGAGTCCAGGGTGGTGAGCACCGCGTGGGCGGGCAGCCCTGCCATCAGCGCGAGTCCGGACACGCCTGCGCCGGTGCCGACCTCCACGACGGCCGACGCGGAACGGGTGGCGGCCAGCACCGTGAGCAGCGCGGCCGTGGCGGGGGTGACCGCGCGGAGGCCGAGCTCGGCGGAGCGCTCGCGGGCCCGCTCGGTCACCTCGGTCTCGACCGGGCGGGACTCGGCATAGGCCCAGGAGGCGTGCTTGTCCGAGGACTGGGGGCTGACGGACTTCATGCTCACGTGTGCTGCCTCTTCCTTCCGCGTGGGTGCCCGGACAGCGGGCACCGGTCCAGTGTACGGACCCGGCGTGTCGGGCGATCGGGCCGCGCAGCCGACGGAATCCCGACCAGTCCTCGGCCTGGATTCAGTCTTCTCCCAGCCGTGGTGGCCAGAATGGCGGAGAGCCAACGGGCCCCGGCGATGCCGTGGAGGCCTGCGGACGGACCCACGGAAGGAGACGCGCGGACCGATGACCCGCCATCCCCTGGGCCGACTCGACGGCTACCTCGAGGGCACCCTGACTGGACGTCGGCGGCGCCGCGTGTCCGACCACCTCGCCTCCTGTCCGTATTGCAACGCGGTCGCCCATGAGCGCTCCCGCGTCCTGGCCGCGGCGCGCCGGGTGGAGCGCCACCATGTGCACGGGGCGGCCCCGGCCGGCCACGGGTCCAGGGCGGCGCCGATGCCGGACGCCGCCGCGCAGGCGCAGGCCCGCGGTTCCGTGATGGCGACGCGCGGTGTGCCCGGGCGCCTCGTGGTCGCCGGGCTCGGCGTGCTCGTGGTGGCGGCCGGGGCCGTGACGGCGGTGTGGGTGGCCGGCGACCCGGACGATTCAGAAGCGGCTGCGGCCGAGCTCTCCGATGCACGCAGCATCGTGGCCGACGCGGAGGTGGATGCCGCGGCCGGTTCGGGTTCAGCGGCCGCGGCCACATCGGCCGTGGCGGCGGAGAACGGCTCGGCGATCCGTGCGTTGCGCGGCCATGGCTGGGCCGTGCCCTCCCTGCAGTCGGTTGGCTTGCGTCCGCTGGACCTGGACGTGACCAGCGAGGGCCGTGTCATGGAGGTGTCCGTGGACTGGACGGACGAGGACCGCCGGGTGCACGTGCGCGAGTGCCGGACCACCGGGGGCGCGGAGGTCCCGGCGGCCTGTCCGGGCCAGGACGGCGCCCCCACGGCCACCGAGGGGACTCTGCCCGTCGGCGTCACGTACCACGTCACGGCGGACGACGGCCGGGACACGTGGACGGCCACTCTGCCGATGGGGGAGGCCCGCTACGTGGTGACCTCGGACCTGCCCCGTGATCGTGTGGAGCAGCTGCTGTCCCTGATGGTGGTCTCGGACCGTTCGGGCGTCGCCGACGATCTCCGGGCTCCGGAGGAGATCTCCGACCGTCTCGAGCGCGGGATCGACCGCCTGCTGGGATCGGCGGGCATCCAGCTCGGCGTGGCCGCGGCGCCGGTCCTCTAGTAGAGTCAGAGCCTGTGAACATCGGTATCAACGGCGGCGAGTTCATCGTCCTCATCCTCATCGCCCTGCTGGTCCTGGGGCCTGAGCGGTTGCCGATGTACACCCGGAAGTTCGCGGACTGGCTCCGCTCCATGAAGGTCATGGCCGAGGGGGCGAAGGAGCAGTTCAAGGAGGAGACCGGCCGGGACTTCGACGAGATCGAGTGGCGCAAGTACGACCCGCGCCAGTACGACCCCCGCCGCATGATCCGCGAGGCGCTGCGTGAGCCCGTGGACTCCACCCGCACCACGGCGCGCAACGGCGTGACCGCGGAAGACCTCCACGGCGGACTGAGCCGTGACGACATCCGGGACATGGACCCCCGGGCGATCTTCCGCACGTCCACCGGCGGCTCCACCGCCGCCTCCGCGGCGGAGACCTCCGCGACGTCCGCGGGCCATGCCGGGGCGTCCGCGCCGGCCACCGGCGCCGGCACGCCGGCTGGCGGTGCCGTGGCCAGCGGTGCCGCCGCTGTGGCCGCAGGCGGTGCCGCGGCGGCCCTGATGGGCTCCGGCCGCGCCGAGGCCATGGTGCAGGACGATCGCTGCGCCGCGCCCGTGCAGGACCTGGACACGGAGCCGGATCCCCTGGACCTGCTGGGCAAGGCGCCCGCCCCGTTCGACGTGGACGCCACCTGACCGGGGGCAGCCCGCCCCGTCCCGGCGACGGCCAGGCACCCGCACGAAGGGCCCTCACCTGACCGGTGAGGGCCCTTCGCGGTGCCAGAGTCAGCGCGGGGACAGCGGCAGGCCGACGCCGCGCAGGCTGCGCGGGCGGACCGCCAGCCGGGCGGCCACATCCTCGAGCGCCTGCGCCGCCGGGGAGGCCTCGGAACCGTGGGCGATCACCACCGGCAGACCCTCGTCTCCGCCGCTGCGCACGGCAGGCTCCAGCGGCACCGTGCCCAGTAGCGGCACCTCGGCCTCGAGCACGCCGGAGAGGCGGTCTGCGACCTCCTGGCCGCCGCCGGCGCCGAAGACGTCCAGCACGGTGCCGTCGGGCAGCGTCATGGGGCCCATGTTCTCCACCACACCGGCCACGCGCTGACCGGTCTGCTGTGCCAGCTGACCGGCTCGGGCGGCCACCTGGGCTGCGGCGTGCTGCGGGGTGGTGACCACCAGCAGCTCCGAGGTGGGCAGCAGCTGGGCTGCGGAGATGGCGATGTCCCCGGTGCCCGGGGGCAGGTCGATCAGCAGCACGTCGAGGTCCCCCCAGTACACGTCCGTGACGAACTGCTCCAGGGCACGGTGCAGCATGGGGCCGCGCCAGGCCACGGGGCGGTCCGCGTCCAGGAACATGCCGATCGAGATCAGCTTCACCCCGTGGGCGACCGGCGGCAGGATCATGTCCTCCACCCGCGTGGGGGCGGCGTCCGTGCCGAGCAAGCCGGGGATGGAGAAGCCGTGGACGTCGGCGTCGATCAGTCCCACGGACAGCCCGCGCCGGGCCAGGGCGACGGCGAGGTTGGCGGTGACCGTGGACTTGCCCACGCCGCCCTTGCCGGAGGCTACGCCGACCACGCGGGTCAGCGTCCCCTCCCCGAACGGGTTGGCGGGGCGGGCGCCGCGCAGCCGCTCCTGCAGCTCGCGGCGCTGCTCGGGCGTCATCACGTCCAGCGTCACCACGGCCTCGGTGCACCCCTCGAGACCCTCGACGGCGGCCCGTGCGTCCGCCTCCAGCGTCCCCTTCAGCGGGCATCCGGCGATGGTGAGCCGCAGGACGACCTCGATCCGGCCGGAGGCCGGCTCGGTGACGGAGGCGACCATGCCGAGCTCGGTGACCGGGCGGCGGATCTCCGGATCCTGCACCGTGGCCAGGGCGCGCAGCGCGGCGGACTCGAGTGCCGTCGTCGGGGTGGAGGTGGCGATCTCGGGTGCGCTCATGCCTGCGGTCCCTCCTGCCGCGGATCCAGCCGGCCGGGGTCCGGGGACGCCTGACCGGCCGCACGGCGCTCGGCGGCCTCCTCGGCGGCGAGGATGGCGAGGGTGGTGGTGGCGGTGTCCTCGCCGTCCGCGACGCGGGCCGCCTCGCCCTTCTTCTTCGCGGTCTTCTTGCCGCCCTTCTTCGCGGCCTTGCGGTCCTTCTCCGCGCTGCGGGCCTCGAGCAGGTCGTTGCGGATCTCATTGCGGATCTCCTCGCGCAGGGACTCGCGCAGCTCCTCCACGATGTCCTCGGAGACGCCACGGAGCTCGGAGCGCACGAAGTCGCGGGTGGACACGTCCTGCAGGGCCAGGCGCAGGCCGGCGATCTCCCGCGTGAGGTACTCGGTGTCCGCGAGGTTACGCTCGGCGCGGTCACGGTCCTCGCGCAGGGCCACCTTGTCGCGGTCGTCCTGCCGGTTCTGCGCGAGCAGCAGCAGGGGAGCGGCGTAGGAGGCCTGCAGCGACAGCATCAGCGTCAGCGCGGTGAAACCGATCGCGGCGTCGTCGAAGCGCAGCGCCTCCGGCCCCCAGGTGTTCCAGCCGAGCCAGATGGCACAGAACAGGGTCATCCATAGCAGGAACTGCGGGGTGCCCATGAAGCGGGCGAAGCCCTCGGTGGCCTCGCCGAACGCGTCCGGGTTCGGCGAGAGGCGGGGCAGGCGGCGGCGACGCGCGCTGAGCGGCGTGTCCAGTCCGGACTGGCGGGTGCGCGGGTCCTTCGCGTTCTCGGCCATGGGCGCTCCTTACTGCGTGCTCGTCGACGGGTGCGGCAGGTCCTCCGGGTCCATCGCGCGCCAGTCGTCCGGGAGGATGTGGTCCAGCACGTCGTCCACGGTCACGGCGCCGACCACGCGCTGCTGCTCGTTCACCACGGGGATGCAGGTGAGGTTGTAGGTCGCCAGCTCACGGGTCACGTGGGCGATGGGCGCCAGGTCGGAGACGGGCTCGAGGTCCTTGTCCAGGATGTTGCCGAGCGGTTCCGGCGGGGGATAGCGCAGCAGCTGCTGGAAGTGCACGGCGCCCAGGTAGCGGCCGGTGGGGGTCTCCAGCGGCGGGCGGGCCACGAGCACCAGGGAGGCCAGGGCGGCGGAGAGCTCCTGCTGCCGGATGGTGGCCATCGCCTCGGCCACGGTGTCCTCCGGGGCCATGATCACCGGCACCGGGGTCATCACGGAGCCGGCGGTGTCCTCCTCATACTCGAGCAGGCGGCGCACGTCGTCCGCGTCCCCGGGCTCCATGAGCTCGAGCAGCAGCTCCTGCTGGCTGTCCGGCAGCTCGTGGAGCAGGTCCGCGGCGTCGTCCGGGTCCATCTCCTCGAGCACGTCGGCGGCGCGCTCGATGTTCAGGTGGGAGAGGATCTGCACCTGGTCGTCGTCCGGGAGCTCCTGGAGGACGTCCGCGAGGCGCTCGTCCTGCAGCTCGGAAGCGACCTCCACGCGGCGCTTGGCCGGCATGTCATGGATCATGTCCGCCAGGTCGGCGGGCTTGAGGTCCTCGTGGTGGGCCACGAAGCTCGTGGCGCCCTGTGGCTCGGAGCCGGCGGTCCACCGGGCCGCGTTCCAAGCGATGAGCCGGTGCTCCCCGCGGGAGCGTCCGAACGTGCTGCGGCCAGCGTCCTTGCGCACGTACAGCTCCGTCATGAGCCAGTCGCCGTTGCGCTGCTGCTCCAGGCCGGCGTCCTCCAGCACGGCCTCGCCCTCACCGTCGAGCAGGGTCAGCCGGCGGTCGAACAGGTCCGCCGCCACGGTCTGCTCCGCCCCGCGCCGGGCGAAGCGGCGCAGGTTGATGAGCCCGGTGGTGATGATCTGGCCCGAGTCCATGGAGGTCACGCGGGTCATGGGCACGAACACCCGCTTCTTGCCGGGGACCTCGATCACCAGGCCGATCGCCAGGGGCGCGTCCCGCATCCCGCGGTCGAGCACCACAACGTCCCGCAGGCGGCCGAGGCGGTCGCCGAGCGGGTCGAACACGTCCAGCCCGAGCAGGCGGGCCACGAAGATCTTGGAGGAGCTCACCGGACCAGCCTAGTGGCCCAGTGCACGGCGTCCCAGATCGGCCCTGGGCGTACAGGGGCACGGCGGCCAGGACCTGTGCAGGCGGACACGGCAGAATGGGGACATGTCCTTCATGATGTCCGGACCGACCTCCGCCCGAGAGAACGGCCTGCCGCGCGGCGAGCTGATCTCCACGCACACCACCCGCGAGGCCGCCCAGGAGCAGCTCGAGAAGCTGGTCCAGGGCGACGTCCCGCCCACCGCCGTGACCATGGTGGGCAAGGACCTGCGCGTGGTGGAGCGGGTGCGCGGCCGGATGTCCTACCCGCAGGTGGCCCTGTCCGCCGCCCTGCGCGGCCTGCTCTTCGGCACGCTGATCGGCCTGTTCATGCTCATGATCGCTCCCCAGGGAGGCTGGAGCCAGGTCCTGTTCTCCGCCCTGCTCGGCGTGGGGCTGTGGATGATCCTCGGGGTGATCGGCTACTCGCTGCGCAAGGACAAGAACGGCTTCGCGTCCACCCAGCAGGTGGTCCCGGCGGCCTATGACGTGGTGGTGGCCTTCGAGCACGCCGCGCGTGCCCGTGGCATCCTGAACGCCGGCACCGGCCAGGCCGTCCCCGCCGCCCCCCAGGGGCAGCAGCCCACGACGACGGCGCCCTCCTCCGGTGCCCACGGCGCCTCCGCCCCGTCCCCGGCTCCGCAGGGACAGCCGGCCCCCGGCGGAGCGGTACCGGGTCAGCCGGCGCCCGGCGGCTCGGCGCAGGACAGGCCGGACGACGCAGGGCCGCAGACCCCGGGCGGTCAGACCGCCGCGCAGGCCGACGGCTCCGGCCCCATGGGGGAGGGCTCCGCCGAGGGAACCGACGTCACGCCCCAAGGCCTGGACCGTGCCTACGGGCTCCGTCTGTCCCAGGAGGAGGTGGACCGGATCATCGCCGCCCGCGGCGGCACGCCGGGCCAGCAGCAGCCACCCGAGCCCCCGCAGGGCAGCTCCGGCCGCTGAGCGGCGCGGCCCACCGGCCCGAGACCACGGAGGCGGCGACGCCGGCCGGCCTCAGACCATGACGGCGGCCCCGCACCCACCGGAGGGGATTCCGGTCGGGTGCGGGGCCGTCGTCGTGGAGGGGAGGGTGAGCGCCCCGGAGCGTCAGCTCTGCTGGATGCTCCGCATCCACGCCTCGACCTCGTCCGGGGTGCGCGGCAGCGCGGCGGAGAGGTTCTCGGCGCCGTCCTCGGTGACGAGGATGTCGTCCTCGATGCGGATGCCCATGCCGCGGTACTCCGGCGGCACCGCCAGGTCCTCCTCCTTGAAATAGAGGCCAGGCTCGATGGTGAAGACCATGCCCGGCTCGAGCACGCCGTCCAGGTACAGCTCGCGCTTGGCCTGGGCGCAGTCATGCACGTCGAGGCCGAGGTGGTGGCTGGTGCCGTGCGGCATCCAGCGGCGGTGGTGCTGACCCTCCTCGGACAGCGCCTCCTCCACGGAGACCGGCAGCAGGCCCCACTCGTGCAGGCGGGAGACGAGGACCTTCATGGCCTCGGCATGGATCTCGCGGAAGCGGATGCCCGGCTTCACGATCGCGTAGGCGGCGTCCGCGGCGTCCAGCACGGCCTGGTAGGCCTTGCGCTGGATGTCGGTGAAGGTGCCGTTGACCGGGAGGGTGCGGGTGATGTCCGCAGTGTAGAGGGAGTCGGCCTCCACGCCGGCGTCCAGCAGGAGCAGGTCACCGTCCTTGACGTCGCCGGTGTTGCGGATCCAGTGCAGGATCGTGGCGTTGTTGCCGGAGGCCGCGATCGTGTCGTAGCCGAGGTCGTTGCCCTCGAGCCGGGCGCGGGCGAAGAAGGCGCCCTCCACCATGCGCTCGCCACGGCCGTGGCCGATCGCGCGCGGCAGGGCGCGCACCACGTCCTCGAAGCCGGCGATGGTGGCGTCCACGGAGCCGCGCAACTCGGCGACCTCCCACTCGTCCTTGACCAGGCGCAGCTCCGAGGCGAACTCGGCGAGCTCGCCGTCCTGCGTCTCGGCGGCGGCCAGGTCCACACCCGCGGCGGAGCGGGTGGACTCCACCAACCGCAGCATGTCCGCGTCGTCCGAGCGCAGCAGGCGCAGCTGCACCTGGCCGGCGGCGGGGGAGCCGGCGTCCTTGGTCACGGCCACCTCGAGCTCCTCGAGGGACGCGGTGCGGATGCCGGTCCGTGCGGCCATCTCGGCCAGCGTCGGGCGGGGGCCGATCCAGAACTCGCCGGAACGGGCGTCCGCGTAGAACTGCTCGGTGTCCCGGCCGGCCAGGGGACGGAAGTACAGGGTGGCGGAGTGGGAGGAGCCGGCGTCCCCGGCGCCGGAATCGGTCGGCTCGAGCACCAGCACGGCGTCCGGCTCGTGGTCCACGCCCAGGCCCGTCAGGTGCGCGAACGCCGAGTGCGGGCGGAAGCGGTAGTCCGTGTCATTGGAGCGGACCTTGAGCTGACCGGCCGGGATCACGAGGCGCTCGCCGGGGAAGCGGGCGGAGACGGCGGCGCGGCGGCGGGCGGCGTGCTCCGCGGAGGGGTCCGCGTCCGGCAGGTCGGTGCTCGCCGGGGCCCACTGCGAGCCCATGAATGCGCGGAACGCGTCCGAGCTCGGGCGCTGGGAGCGGTTCTCCACGCGCTCGCCCAGCGGCTGGGTCTTCTCGTCTGCCTTGTCGGCTCCGGTCTCGGGGGAGGTCTTCTCGTTCTTCTGGTCGGTCATGTCCTCCATCTTGTCACCGAGCGCGCGGGCGTGCAGTCCGGGCTCCGGCAGTGCCGCCCCGTAGGCTGGAGGCATGAGCACGCCCCGCTACGACCTGCACACGCACTCGACCGTCTCGGACGGCACCGAGTCCCCTGCGGAGCTCATGGCGGCGGCCGCGGCGGCGGGGCTGGACGGCCTGGCCATCACGGACCATGACACGAACGCCGGCTGGGCCGGGGCCGCCGACGCCGCAGCCGTCCACGGCCTGCTGCTGGTCCGTGGCATGGAGATGTCCTGCCGCACGGACGAGGGCGTGTCCGTCCACCTGCTGTCCTACCTGCACGACCCAGACCACGACGGCCTCAACGCCGAGATGGCCCGCGCCCGTGACGCGCGCCTGCACCGCGCACAGATGATGGTGGACCGCCTCGCCGAGGACTTCGACCTCACCTGGGACGACGTGCTCGAGCACGCCGGCGAGGGCGCCACGATTGGACGCCCCCACCTGGCCGATGCGCTCGTGCGGATCGGCGTGGTCCCGGACCGCACGGCGGCGTTCCAGTCCATCCTTACCGGCTCGTCGAAGTACTACGTGCCGCACTACGCCCCGCACCCCGCCGAGGCCGTCCGCCTCGTCCGCGCCGCCGGCGGCGTCCCCGTGTTCGCCCATCCGCTGGCCTCGGCCCGCGGCAGGGTGGTCGGCATGGAGACCTTCGAGGAGATGATCGAGGCGGGCCTGGGCGGCCTCGAGGTGGAGCACCGGGACAACCCGAATGAGGCCCGTTCCGTGCTGCGCGGCATCGCCGAGCGCCACGGCCTGTTCACCACCGGCTCCTCGGACTACCACGGCACCGGCAAGCCCAACCGGCTGGGTGAGAACCTCACCGCGCCAGAGGCCTTCGCCGAGATCGAGCGCCAGGCCACTGGGACCGCCGTCCTGCGCTGAGCGGAGCCGGCTCGTGAGGCATCCCCCCGGACAATCGGTGAGAGCACACCCTCTCGGGGACGCCGAGGGGGCGGATGACGGTGCGTCCTCACCAGGAGACGGGTGACCGTCCGGTCTGACACCGCCCACGACGACGGCGCGCACCTGACGCTGGCGGGTGCGGGCCGTCGTCGTGGGCCATCCGGTGCCGCAGGCGCCGGGCGGGGGCTCAGCCCTCGGACGTCGGGGTGTTCTCCCCGCCCTTCACGACCTCGCCGTTGCGGCGACGGGTGCGGTTGCGGCCGCCGCGGGAGCGACGGCGACGGCCACCGCCCTCACCCGAACGCTCGCCGGAGGCGGAGCGCTCACGACGCTCACCGCGGGACTCGCCGGACTCGGAGCGCTCACGACGCTCACCGCCGCGCTCGCCGTCACGGCGACGGCCCTCGCCGCCGCGACCGCGTCCACGTCCCCGGCCGCCGCCGCGACCGCCACGCTCGGAGTCGCGGCCGCCACGTCCGCCGCGGGGCTTGGACTCGGGGCCGCCGAGGTCCTCGAGCACCTCGGCGTCGAGGCCGTCCAGGGTGCGCTTGTCGCGCGGCAGTCGGCCCTTGGTGCCCTTCGGGATGCCGAGGTCCTCGAACAGATGCTCCGAGGAGGAGTAGGTCTCCACCGGCTCGGGCTGGCCGAGGCCCAGGGCCTTGTCGATCAGGGACCAGCGCGGCATATCCTCCCAGTCCACCAGGGTCACGGCGATGCCCTTGTTGCCAGCGCGGCCGGTGCGGCCCACACGATGCACGTAGGTCTTCTCGTCCTCCGGGGCCTGGAAGTTGAACACGTGGGTCACGTCGTCCACGTCGATGCCGCGGGCGGCCACGTCCGTGGCCACGAGGATGTCGATCCTGCCGTTGCGGAAGGCGCGCAGGGCCTGCTCGCGGGCGCCCTGGCCGAGGTCGCCGTGCAGCGGGCCGGCGGCGAAGCCGCGCTTGACCAGCTCGTCGGCCACGCGGGCGGCGGTGCGCTTGGTGCGGGTGAAGATGATGGTGCGGCCGCGGCCCTCGCCCTGCAGGGCACGGGCGACGAGCTCGTCCTTGTCCATGTGGTGGGCACGGTAGACGAGCTGGCGGATGTCCTTCTTGGTCAGGCCCTCGTCGTCCGGGTCGGTGGCGCGGATGTGGGTCGGGTGCGTCATGTACCGGCGGGCCATGGCGACCACGGGGCCCGGCATGGTGGCCGAGAACAGCATGGTCTGGCGGACCTGCGGCACGGCGGCCAGCAGGGTCTCCACGTCCGGCAGGAAGCCGAGGTCCAGCATTTCGTCCGCCTCGTCCAGCACCACGGTGTTCACGAGGTTCAGGCGCAGGTGACGCTGGCGCATCAGGTCGATCAGGCGGCCGGGGGTGCCGACCACGATCTCCACGCCGCGGCTCAGCTCCTCGATCTGCGGCTCGTAGGCGCGGCCGCCGTAGATGGTGGCGATGCGCAGCGAGCGGTTCTCTGCGGCGTTGGTGAGATCGCCGGCCACCTGGACGGCGAGCTCGCGGGTCGGGGCCACGATCAGCGCCTGCGGGGCGCCAGCGGAGCCGTCCTTCTCCAGCTTGTCCCAGCCGGGCTCGCGCGGGCCGACCGCCCGCTGCAGGGCGGGGATGCCGAAGCCGAGGGTCTTGCCGGTGCCGGTCTTGGCCTGGCCGATGATGTCATGCCCGCCCAGGGCGACCGGGAGGGTCATCGCCTGGATGGGGAAGGGGTGGGTGATGCCCCGTGCGG
Organism: Micrococcus luteus; assembly: GCA_047414615.1. Lineage (GTDB taxonomy): Bacteria > Actinomycetota > Actinomycetes > Actinomycetales > Micrococcaceae > Micrococcus > Micrococcus luteus_B. The sequence goes on along the minus strand of CP179711.1, from coordinate 1,308,473 downwards.
AGAGGGCGTCGCAGATCTCGGCGGAGACGCCGTAGTCGGCGAAGGTCTTCGCCTCGACGGCCGGGACCTCTTCCACGGTCACGGTCTCGGCTGCCATCTCCTCGACGGCGGCCCGGTTCTCGACCGTCTCGTCCGCGGTGGTCTCGGGGTTCTGGGTGGTGGGTGTGTCGCTCATGGTCACGCTCCCGTGTTCCTTTTCGGGCGCGCGACGCGTGGTCCCGCGGTGCGGGCGGCCGGGATGCCTCCGGGCCGGACCGTGCGGGCTCGCGCCGTGTGCGCGCTGCAGTGGGAAGCCGATCGCGGGGAGAACACACCGGAGCCTACGGGCCTCGTGGCCCGCTCCGGGAACCCGGTCTCAGCCGCCCCACGGTGGGGAGGCGCCGCCGGATTCGGCAGTACAGGTGATCAGGTGCGACCGGTCATCCAGTGGTCACGACGGCCGCAGGGATGCGGTCGCCTGGGTCCAGTCTAGCCACTGGCCGCCGGTCCTGGGGCAGGGACGGCTCAGGACGCGGTGTCCAGGGCGGCGGTGACCTCGCCGGTGGCCACGTCCACGGCCTCGATGCGCACCTGCACGGAGGCGCCGGGCTCGGCGGCCCCGGGGACGCCGAGGTATGCCGGCGGCTCGGTGAGCTGCACGTCCACGGAGTCCTCCCCGCGGACCCGGACCACCGTGCCGGCGAGCACCTCGCCCACGTGGGCGGTCAGCTCCGCGGCCTCCACGAGGTCCACTGCGGCCCGGTCGGCCTGGGAGGCGCGCCGGCCGGAGTCGGACATGAGGGCCGGCAGCTCCGGCAGGACGGCCCGCACGTCCGCCGGCACCTCGGCACCCTGCACGAGGGCGTGGCAGACGATCAGCACGAACCGGTCCACCAGGCGGCGCAGGGGAGCGGTGGTGTGGGCGTACGGGGCGGCCAGGGCAGCCTGCTCCGGGTCCTCGGGCGGGGTGCGCAGCTCCGGGTCCTCGGCCTCGGCGTCAAAGGCCGTGTAGTCCGCGCCTCGGAACAGGGCGGTCGCCGCGTGCAGGACGGCCAGGCCCTGCGGGGTGGCCGGGTCCACGGTGCGCAGGTACGCGCCGTAGTCCTCCTCGTCCGTCCACGGTGCCCCGAGGGCGGCCACGCGGGAGCGGAACTCGGCGATCGCGTCCTCGTCCGGGGCGGGCATGGTGCGCAGGATCCCCACGCCGCCCTCGAGCATGATGCGGGCGGCGGCCATGCCGGTCAGCAGGGACACGTGGGCGTTGTCGTCCTCTACGGGGAGGGGGACGCGCTGGACGAGACGATAGGCACCGGAGGGGCCCACGTGGATCTCCTGATCCGGCATGTTCAGGGAGGCGCCGCCGCGGGCGGCTTCCCGGGCCCGGCGCAGCCGGCCGACCTCCGGCAGCAGGCGCAGCGAGGCCAGGACCTCCTCCGGCAGCTCCGGCACCTCCGCCTCGGCGGAGTCCTCCGTTCCGACGCCGGCACCCTCCTCGGGCGCGTCCGGTTCCGGGGCCCCGGCACCGACCAGGGCCTGCACCTGCACGTAGGTCAGCTGGCAGCGGGAGCGCACGCGCGCCCGGACGAGCCCGACGGAGCCGAGGACCCCCTCGGCGTCCAGTTCCATGGTCCACACGAAGGCCGGCCGCTCCTGTGCGGGGAGCAGAGAGCCGGCGTCCTCGCTGAGACGTTCCGGGTGCAGGGGCACCCGGCCGTCAGGGAGGTAGACGGTCTGGCCGCGGCGGCGGGCCTCGGCGTCCACGGCGCCGCCGGTGGCCACAAACGCGGGGACATCTGCGATCGCGTAGTGCACCCGCAGGCCGGCCTCGGTCCGCTCGATGTGCAGCGCCTGGTCCAGGTCCGTGGAGCCGGCGGGGTCCACGGTGACGAACGGGACGCCGGTGAGGTCCACGCGCTGGGGGTCCCCGGGCGTCGCGGCGAGCACGTCGGCGGCGGCGCGCTCGGCCTCGGCGAGCACGCCGGCCGGGAACTCTGCCGGCAGGTCGAGCTCCTCGCGGAGCCGGGCGAGGCGGGCGGCGAGGGCGGTGCCCTCGTCCGCCCCGCGGACGCCGAGTGCGTGGTGCGGCATGGGCCGGTCCCCTCCAGGGTCAGCGGGCGGCGAAGCCCAATGGCGTGGCCTTCTGCGAGCCGATCTCGACGAAGGCGATCCGGTCGCCTGGGACGAGCACGGTGCGGCCCTTCTTGTCCGTGAGCTGGAGCAGGGAGCCGTCCGCGAGGGCGGCGGCCACGCGCTCACGGACCTCGTCCGCGGTGTGCTCGGACTCGAGGGCGACTTCGCGCGGGGAGTGCTGGACTCCGATGCGGATCTCCATGGGGTGTCCTCCTAGGCAGGGGTGTGCGGGGTCCGCCGGGCGTCTGCCCGCGGGTCTGTTCCCGATCAGACTAGGACACCCCTGTGGCACGGCGGCAGGGCGGCGGACGGGTTTCACCCCGTGGCGAAACGCGGCCGTCGTGGCGCGGGGGCTCAGAGGCTGGAGAGTCCGCGCCAGAGCATCGTCGAGGTGACCTCGGCCGCCTGCTCGAGGGTGGGCCGAGTGGTCGCGTCGGCCTCATCGGCCCACCAGCGGGCGGCCTCGATCATGTACGCCACGAGGCCGCGCGAGACGAGCTCTGCCTCGTCCGCGGTGACCGTCGACCCCTCCTCGAGCAGCTTCGCGATGTGACGGGCCAGGGTCCCCTCGATGACTTCGCAGCGCTGCCGCACCTCCGGGTCGTGCGTGAGGCCGGAGGACATGAGCAGGCGGTGCCGACGGCTCGGGTCGGACACATACGTGTAGACCGCGGTCACCGTCTCGCGGGTGCGCTGCCGGTTCGAGTGGTCCGAGGGGTCCGCGGCGGCGCGGTCCGCGGACAGCACCTCGGAGATCTGCCGCACCAGGGCCTCGACCTCCAGGTCCAGCAGATGCAGGAAGAGCTCGTGCTTGCCGGGGAAGTGCTGGTACAGGACGGGCTTGGAGACCGCCGCTGACTCGGCGATCTGGTCCATGGAGGTCTGGACGTAGCCGTGCTCCACGAACAGTGCACGGGCCACCTCCACCAGCTGCCGGCGGCGTTCGGCGCGGGGCAGACGTGCGGCACGTGCGGAGGTGGTCATGCGCTGCGCTCCGCGGCGTCCGGATCGTGTTTCGCCACCGGGCAGGCGGACGGGGCGTCCTGGACCGGCTCGGACGCCGGGACGGCGATGTCGAACAGGGTTTGCAAGGCGCGCTCGTACTCGTCCAGCCGCCCCTCGGCGGCCATGCGCCGGGCCCGGACGGTGGGCGTGTGCAGCAGCTGGCGGACCATGTGCCGCAGCGCGAACTCGATCTCCTCGGCCGGTGCGGTGCACCCGTGGCGGCGCCGCACGCGGTCCAGCTCGGTGTCCAGTGCCGCGAGCGTGTGCTCGCGCAGCGCCTTGATGGCGCCGTCCGCGGTGCGGCCCCGCTGGGAGTCCGTGAACCCCTTCAGCGAGGACTCCACCAGGGAACGGGCCTCTGCCACGGCGGACGCGGCCTGATCCGGCGCCGCCAGGCGGACGTCCTCGAGCGTGATCAGGTCCACCTGGTCCAGGTCCGACACCGCCGGGTCGAAGTCGCGGGTCAGGGCGAGGTCGACCAGGGTGACGGGGTGCGTGGCGCCTTCGCGCAGCGTCACAAGCTGTTCGGGGGAGACCTGACGCCCGGAGCCGGAGCAGCCGATGACGACGTCCGCCTCGGCCAGGGCTCCGGCGATGTGCTCGCCGCCCAGGGCCATGGCCCAGCCGCCGCGGTCGGCCACGAACTGCTCGGCCCGACCGGAGGCCGAGTGCACGGCCACGGCTGTCGCGCCGCGGTCGGCGAGCTGGGCCAGGGTGGTGCCAGCGTAGGAGCCGGTGCCGATCAGCAGCACATTCGCCTCAGACCAGAACTGCCGGGCGTCCTCCGCGGTGTCCACCCCGCGCAGCTCCTCGGCAAGGTCCAGGGCGACCGTGACCACGGAGCGGCCGGTCGCACCCAGGGCGGTCTGGGAGCCCACCTCCTTGGCCGTGCGGGTCGCGCCCTCGAACAGGCGGACCAGGGGGCCAGTGGCCGTGCCGGCCTCACGGGCCTCGACGAGGGCCCGGCGCACCTGGCCGGCGATCTCGCGCTCGCCCACGACGGCCGAGTCCAGCCCGGAGGCGACCTCGAAGAGGTGGCGGACGGTCGCGTCCGAGCCGAGCGGCCGGAAGGTGCCGTCCACCGTGGCGTACGGCAGGTCGGTCTCGGCGGCGATCGCCTTCAGCAGGGTGCTGTGGGTGCGGGGCACGTCGCCACCGTCCGCATCCGCATAGACCTCCACCCGGTTGCACGTGGCCAGCACGACGGCCCCGCCGGCGCCGGAGGCGGGCAGGGCGGAGAGCACGGACGCCGCGCCGGCGGAGAGCCGGGCGACCGTGTCCAGGTCGACGTCCTTGTGTGAGGCGATCAGCGAAAAGAGTGTCACAGCGCGCTCCATCCTAGCCGCGGCCTCAGCCGGAGTCATCGAGGCGGGGACCACGTCCCCGCCGGGCGGGGCCGGGCGAGGAGCGCGGAGATGGCGGGCGTCACACTCGGCGGGGATGGCCGTCGTCGTCCACCCGACCGCCGTGGCCGGGGATGGAACAATGGGGCGCATGACCGCCGAGACCTCCGCCTGCACCCCGTCCCCGGCGGCCGCAGCTCTGCCGGCCGACCATCCGCTACTCACTCCGGATCCGGCGCGATCCACGGCCGATTCGGCCCTGATCCGCGCTCTGCGCGGTCGCCGCCCGGAGCGTCACCCGGTGTGGTTCATGCGCCAAGCCGGGCGTTCGCTGCCGGAGTACAAGAAGGCGCGCGAGGGCATCGGGATGCTCGATTCGTGCGTGATGCCGGACCTTGTGAGGGAAATCACGATGCAACCGGTCCGCCGTCACGACGTGGATGCCGGCATCTTCTTCTCCGACATCGTGGTGCCGCTGCGGCTGGCCGGGGTGGGCGTCGAGATCGTCTCCGGCGTGGGCCCCGTCCTGGACCACCCCGTGCGCACCGCGGCGGACGTCGCGGCCCTCCCGGACCTGGAGGACGCGGCGCTGGACGTCATCCGCGAGGCCGTGCGGCTCACCGTCGCCGAGTTGGGCCCGCGCCCGCTGATCGGCTTCGCCGGCGCACCCTTTACGCTGGCCGCGTACATGGTGGAGGGGCGGCCCTCCCGCGACCACTTCGGCCCGCGCCGCATGATGCACGCGGATCCGGACACGTGGAACGCGCTGGCGGCCTGGGCGGCCCGCGTCTCCGGCCAGTTCCTGCGGGCACAGGTCGAGGCTGGTGCCTCGGCGGCCCAGCTCTTCGACTCCTGGGCCGGCTCGCTGTCCGCAGCGGACTACGTGGAGCACGTGCAGCAGCACTCCACCGCCGCGTTCGCCGCCGTGGCGGACGTCGCCGGCCCGGCCGTGGACGGCGGCGCCCCGCTGCTGCACTTCGGCATCGGCACCGGCGAGTTCCTGCACCACCTGCGCGATGCCGGCGCGACCGCCGTGGGTGTGGACCACCGCATCACGCTGGAGGAGGCGCACCGCCGCCTCACCGCGCACGTGGGACCGGACGGTCGCGGGGCCGTCCCGGTCCAGGGCAACATCGACCCGGCCCTGCTGGACGCGCCGTGGGAGGTGCTCAAGGCCCACGTCCGCGAGGTCATCGCCTCCGGCACGGCCGCTCCGGGCCACGTGGTCAACCTCGCCCACGGTGTGCCGCCGGGCACCGACCCGACCGTGCTCACCCGCGTGGTCGAGCTGATCCATTCCATTCCGGTGCCGGAGCACCCGGACGCAGGGGAGGAACGCACGTGAAGATCCCGGACACCCCCGTGCAGGACACCCCCGGGCAGGGAGCCGTCCCGCCGGACGCGGCCTCGCAGGAGGCGGCCGGACCGGCGTCGGGCTCCGCGGACGGCCGTGGCACCGCCCTGGTGATCGGCGGTGGCATCTCCGGCCTGCTCTCCGCCCTGCGGCTGCGCCAGGCAGGCTGGGACGTGACCCTCGCCGAGGCCACCTCCGTGCTCGGCGGTGCGGTCTCCCCGCGCTACCTGACCGTCCCGTCCGTGGACGAGCACGGTGCCCCCCAGGAGCAGACCCTCGAGCTCGACGGCGGCGCCGAGGCCTTCGCCCTGCGCGGGACCGCCGTGCAGGAGCTGCTCCACGAGCTCGGCATCTACGAGCGGATCATGTCCCCGGCGGCCGGGCGCTCCTGGATCCACTCGGCCGAGGGCTCCTTCCCGTCCCCGCGGCTGGGCCTGCTCGGCATCCCCGGGGACCTGGACGCCGAGGACACCGCGGCGGCCCTGTCCGCCGACGGGCTGGCCCGTGCACGGCAGGATCTGACCGCGCCGGTGGACGCCTGGGCCGAGCGGATCGCGGCCGGTGAGGAGATCACCCTCGGCGAGCTTGTGGCGGACCGGCTCGGCCACGAGGTGCTGCAGCGCCTGGTCACCCCGGTGGTGGCGGGCGTGCACTCGGCGGATCCGTCCACGGTGGACGTCCGCCGCGTGGCGCCCGGCCTCCTCGAGGCCTTCGTGGAGCAGGGGAGCCTCTCGGCCGGCGTCGCCGCCCTGCGCGGCCAGCACACCCCCGGCTCGCTCGTGGCCGGGCTGGACGGTGGGATGAACATCCTCACAGCCCGCCTCGTGTCCCGCCTGCGGGACACCGGGGTGACCGTCCTGCGGGGCGTCCGTGTGGCCGCCCTCAAGCACTTCGCCGACCGCGGCCAGTGGTGGGCCCAGATCAGCGATCGCAATGAAGAGGTCCTCCGGGGCCTCGAAGCCGACCGGGTCGTCCTGGCCGTGGATGGCCCCAATGCCTGGCAGCTGCTGGCCCCGGCCTCCCACGGTGCCTTGGACCCCGACGACGGCCCGCACCTGGCGGACGGCGTGGCCCTGGTGACGCTCGTGGTGGACGCAGCGGGGCTCGACTCCGCCCCGCGCGGCACCGGCCTGCTCGTGGCCGAGGGCACCACGGTGGGTGCTAAGGCGCTCACCCACGCCACCGCGAAGTGGGAGTGGCTCGCCGAGGTCGTCCGCCGGGACGGCGCCGACGGCGCGCCCCGCCACCGGCACCGCCATGTGCTGCGCCTGTCCTACGGCCGGCACGGCGGCGGCACCGAGCAGCTCGGCTTCCGCACCGAGGACGAGCGTCTCGTGGAGCAGGCGATCGCGGACGCCGCGGTCCTCACCGGCGTCGAGCTCGCCGCCGAGGACGTCGCTGCCTCCATGGTGGTGCGCTGGCGCGACGCGATCCCGCCGCAGTCCGGCCCCGCCCGCACCGCGATGAGGGCGCTCACCGCCTACGCCGAGGCGACCGACGGCGTCGACGTGGTCGGCGCCTGGTCCGACGGCACCGGCCTGGCCTCGATCGTGGCCGCCGTCGACCGCCGCTTCGGCTCCTTCGACCCCATCACCCCCGCAGCAGGAAGAGAGTGACCATCATGCAGGACTCCCAGCACACCGCCGACGCCGCCACCGCAGAGGAGAACGCGCCGAACCCGCTGGCCGGCAAGGACTGGTTCACCACGTACACCGTGTTCGCCCGCCCGAACGACGGCTCCTGCCTGGCGCCCCTGGCCGGCCCGCAGGCCGATGACGCCGTCGCGGAGTTCGACGCCCTCGTGGTCGAGCTCGGCGAGCAGGGCGTCACGGTCCGCGGCACCTATGACGTCTCCGGCATGCGCGCCGACGCGGACGTGATGGTCTGGATGTACGGCCAGGTCCCCCAGGACCTGCAGGCCGCGATCCGCCGCATCCGCCGCACCCGCCTGTTCGCCGGCACGCACATCGTGCTCTCAGCGATGGGCGCCGACCGCCTGGCCGAGTTCAACAAGGACCACATCCCGGCGTTCGCCATGGGCCGCGACCCGCTCGAGTGGCTCTGCTTCTACCCGTTCGTGCGCTCGTACGACTGGTACACGATGGAGCCGAAGGAGCGTGCTCGCATGCTGCGCGAGCACGGCCTGCTCGGCCGCGACTTCCCGCAGGTCTGGGCGAACACGACCTCCGCGTTCGCACTGAACGACTGGGAGTGGCTGCTCGGCCTGGAGGCCCCGAAGCTCACGGACCTGGTGGACATGATGCGCCACCTGCGAGACAACGAGACCCGCCACTACGTGCGCGAAGAGGTGCCGTTCTACACCGGGCGCCGTGTGGAGACCGCCCAGATCCCGGAGGTCCTGGCCTGATGAGTCTGTCCCCGACGCACCACCACCCGGAGGGCGCTGAGCGCCCTGCCCAGCAGGTTCCGGAGGCCGCCGCCGGCGCGGACTACGACGTCTGCGGCACCATGGCGCCCAAGGCCTACGACGCCCTCATGCTGGCCTCCTTCGGTGGCCCCGAGGGCCAGGAGGACGTCATCCCGTTCCTGAGGAACGTCACCGGCGGCCGCGGCATCCCGGACGAGCGCCTCGAGGAGGTCGCCGTCCACTACCGCACCAACGGCGGCATCAGCCCCATCAACGCCCAGAACCGGGCGCTGAAGGCCGCGATCGAGGCGGAGCTGGCCCGCCGCGGTCACGAGCTGCCCGTCTACTGGGGCAACCGCAACTGGGAGCCGTACTTCCCGGACACCCTGAAGCAGATGGTCGACGACGGCCACCGCCGCATCCTGACCGTCACCACCTCCGCCTACTCCTGCTACTCGTCCTGCCGCCAGTACCGCGAGGACATGGGCATGGCCGTGCAGGAGCTGGGCCTGGAGGGCACGGTGGACCTGGACAAGACCCGCCAGTACTTCAACCACCCGGGCTTCGTGGAGCCCTTCCGGGACGGCCTGCGGGAGGACCTGATCTCCCTGCGCGGCGAGGTGGGCGAGGACGCCCGCATCCACGTCCTGTTCGCCACCCACTCCATCCCGACCGCCGACGCCGACGCCGCCGGCCCCCGTGAGCTCTCCGCGCAGCTGGCCGACCAGGCAGGAGCGGCGGCCGGCGAGACCGAGGGGGCGGACCTGTACTCCGCCCAGCACCTGGACGTGGCCCGTGAGATCCTCGCCGGCGTCCCGGAGTCCGAGGGCGTCGAGTGGTCCCTGGTCTACCAGTCCCGCTCGGGTGCCCCGCACGTGCCGTGGCTGGAGCCGGACATCAACGACGCCATGGAGGCGCTCGCCGGTGAGGGCGCGGACAAGGACGCGGACGGCCGCGCGGTGGCCGGCTTCGTGGTGGTCCCGCTGGGCTTCGTGTCCGATCACATGGAGGTCCTCTGGGATCTGGACACCGAGGCCAAGGACACGGCCGCCGAGCTGGGCGTCGGCTTCCGCCGCACCGGCACGCCGGGCACCGACCCGCGCTTCGTGTCCGGGCTGGTGGACATCGTCGAGGAGCGCCTGGGCCTGCGAGAGGGCCGCGCAGCCGTCGGCTGCTTCCCGGCATGGCCGGACGTCTGCCGCCCCGACTGCTGCGTGAAGGTCATGCGAGACGGCTCCGTCCGCCCGACCACCTCCGCCGTCGACGCCGACGTGCGCGGCCTGGCCGAGCACGCGGCGGCGACGACCGCAGACTCCGAGGAGGCCTGACCCCATGCCCGTGCGCGTCGGTACCCGAGGCTCGGCCCTGGCCACCGCCCAGACCCGGACGGTGGCGCAGGCGCTGACCGAGCAGTCCGGACTCGACCATGAGCTCGTGATCATCCGCACCGACGGTGACGTCACCACCGGTTCGCTCGCCTCGCTCGGAGGCACCGGCGTGTTCGCCTCCGCCCTGCGGGCCTCCATCCTGGACGGCGTGGTGGACATGGCCGTGCACTCGCTCAAGGACCTGCCGGCCGCCCAGCCGGAGGACCTGGAGATCGTGGCGATCCCGCCGCGTGCTGACCTGCGGGACGCCCTGTGCGCCCGTGACGGCCTGACCCTGGAGACCCTTCCGGAGGGCGCGCGGGTCGGCACCGGCTCTCCGCGCCGTGTGGCCCAGCTCAAGGCGCTGCGGCCGGACCTGGAGCTCGTGGACATCCGAGGCAACGTGCAGACCCGTCTGGCCCGCGTGCCGGGGCTGGAGCAGCACGACGACAACGCCCCGGCGGCCGCCGGCTCACCGCGCGGCGACCTGGACGCCGTGGTCCTGGCCTGCGCCGGCCTGGACCGCCTGGGTCTGGACCACGTCATCACCGAGCGCATCGACACCGACGTGATGGTCCCGGCCCCGGGGCAGGGTGCCCTGGCCGTGGAGGTCCGGGCCCTGCACGACGGCATCTTCGGCGAGGCCCGGCTCGACCCGACCTCGGCCGAGGGCCGCCTCCGCGAGGGCCTGGCCGCACTGGACGACCTGCACACCCATGCCGCTGTGACGGCCGAGCGTGCCCTGCTGCTTCGCCTGGAGGCCGGCTGCGCCGCGCCGATCGGGGCCGTGGCCCGTGTGGAGGGCGGGACGGACGAGAACGGGGCGAGCTCTCCGCGGATCGTCATGGACGCGATGGTTGCCGCCCTGGACGGCTCACGGATCCTGCGCCGCACCTCCTCGGTGCAGCTGGACGCGGTGCCGGAGGACGTGGCTGTGGATTCCGAGCAGTCCGCCGAGTGGCTCGAGGACACCCTGCTGACGGCTGCCGGTGCCCTCGGCGTGCACGTGGCGGAGTCCTTCATCGACGAGGGCGCCGACCTGCTGCCGGGCACCGTCCGCGGCACCGGCGTCTGACCTCTCGAGGCCACCGAGGATGTCGACGACGGACCCTCACCCTCCTGAGGACCCTCGCTCGGGTGCTGGCCGTGGGCCTCAGGGCGAGGCGGACGCACGGCGGCTCGGCGGGGTGCGGCCCCGTCCTCTGGTGCTCACCCGACAGCCGGCCCAGGCTGGTGCGCTCGAGACGGAGCTGGCTGCGGCCGGGCTGGACGTCCGGTTCTGTCCGCTGACGGACTTCGAGTTGCCCGGAGAGCCCGGGCCGCTGCGGGCCGTGGTGTCCCGTGTGGAGGCGGGGGCGTGCGCCTGGCTGGTGCTGACCAGCCCCAACACCGTCCGTGCCCTGCAGGCCGCCGGCTGGAGCGGCCGGGTGGGCGGGCGCACCCGCGTGGCCGTGACCGGCAGGGGCACTGCCCGTCTCCTGACCGAGCTGGGGTGTGCCGCCGAGCCGTGGATGCCGGAGCAGGCCTCTGCCGCGGGGATCCTGGCCGGGTTCCCGCCGGCCGGGGACGGCGACCCACACGAGGCGCCGGCCTCCCTCGTCCTCCTCCCGCAGTCCGCTTTGGCCACAGGGGAGCTGACCACCGGCCTGGAGGCCAAGGGCTGGCACGTCGCCCGCGTGGAGGCCTACCGGACCGTGCCCTACCCGGCCGACCCGAGGCGCCGACTGCTGCCCGCGCCGCAGGAGCAGGAAGCCACAAATGCGCAGGCGGCGGGTGCCATCGTCGTACCGGTGACGGCACTGGCTGGCTGCGACGTGGTGCTCACCAGCCCGTCCGCCGCACGGGAGCTGGCGATGCACCCTGGGCTGGACGACGAACGGGTGCGGCTGACGAGCCGTCTGATCGCGATCGGCCAGCCGACCGCCGCGGAAGCGCAGCGGCTGGGGCTGGAGTTGTCGGCCGTCGCCGAGACGCCGGACTACGAGGGGATCCTGGCAGCACTCGGCCGCGGCCTCACCCTGGAGGAGGCCGCCCGCACAGCGGGCACGGACGGCGAGTATGCGGAGTCCGGGCCGCTGCGGGACCGGCTGGTCGGCGCGATCCTGGGCAGCACCAAGACGGCCACTGCTGCGCTGCTGCGGGACTTCGAGGCCGAGCGTGAGCCCCCGCCGCGCCCTGGCGACCGTGAGCGCGTCCTGGACTCCGAGGGTCGGGTGGCGGCGGTCGTGGAGGTCACCGGGGTAGTCGTCGTGCCGCTGGGCGAGGTGCCGGACTGGCACGCCGTAGCCGAGGGCGAGGGCGACGCGGACGCCCAGGCCTGGCGTGCCTCGCACGAGGAGTTCTGGGGCGGCCCGCTGCCGGACGACACCGAGGTGGTCCTGATCCACCTGGCCCGCATCGCCTGAACGGCGCCGGGTCGGCGCTCACTGCCGGATCGTCAGAGTTCGGGCGGCGGTGCCATCACGTCAACGCGGGGCGGGCGCAGGATGGAGCGCGCCACGTTTTGGAAGTCGTGCTGGAAGAGCAGCGTGGAGGCCTCCTCCTCGGTGAGGTCGTAGGCATGAGCCAGCATCCGCACGTTCTCCGTGTAGAAGGCATGCAACTTGTCCACACCCTTGAGGAACTCGAGCTCTTTCGCCATGAAGGCCAGCCTAGGAGGCCGACATGACCGGACGGTGCCGCTGCGGTGAACGGGGAATGATGCGCGCACTCAGCCCTCGGCGCGCCAGTAGGCCGAGCCGTCGACGGCGCGCTCGTACACGCCGAGGTCGAACGCGTGCCGGCGGAAGAACGCCACATCCTGCACGAACAGGCCCAGCCTGCCGTTGAGCTCTGCCTCGGTCACCCGCTCGCCCTCGGCCAGCACCCGCACGGCCACGGCGCGGACGGCGGCGTCCACGGCGTCCAGGGCGAGGTCCTTCACGTCGATGCGCTCGCCGTCGAGGACCGCGAGCGGGCCCAGCGCACGATCCAGGTCGGCGACCACCTCGGCCAGGAAGGCGTCCACGAACAGGGGAGTGCCGTCGTCGGAGGTCTCGACCGCGCCCAGGGCCGCGGCCCCACGCAGGGGACCGGCGTCCTCGGCGGTGGCGGTGCCGGACAAGACGGCGCCCAGACTGCGACGCAGCCTCGGATTGCGGAGCATCGCCAGCAGCGAGCGCGCCCGGCGCACCGTGCCCGCCTGCCCTTCGTCCGCGGGGAGGGACATCAGCCCTCCGCCCGACGGCGCCGGCGCGCCTTCACCGCGGCCTCCATGGTGCGGCCCTCCGTGCGGGTCTGCAGGTAGGACTGGTCCTCCACGAGGTCGGAGAGCTTGCGGTAGCCGAAGTCGCGCGGGTCGAAGTCGGCGTGCGTGCGGGACAGGTGCTGGCCGATCACGCCGAGGGAGGCCCAGCCGTCGTCCCCGGAGGTGGCGTTGATCGCCTTCACCAGGGCGGACTGCAAGTTGATGCGCGGGGCGTCCTCTGTGTGCTCCGCGTCCGAGAAGACGGGGACGACGTCGTCCGGGCGCGAACCGGACGCGGCCTCCTTCGACGTCTCCTTTCTCGCCGGCTTCTCGGCCTCCCCCGCGGTGTCTTCCTTCGCGGATGAGGACTTCCTGCGGCTCCCCCCGCCGGTACCTCCGCCGCCGCGTCCGCCGCGGGAGCGGGAGCGGCCCGAGGACTTCGGCTCCGCGGCCTCGTCGGCGGTCTCCTCGGAGGCCTCGTCGGCCTGCTCGTCCTCGTCCTCGGCGGCCTTCTTCAGGAGCTCGAGGTACACGAACTGGTCCACGGCGTTGCGCAGGGAGGCCGGGGTCTTACGGGCGCCCAGGCCGATCACGCGCTTGCCGGACTCCCGCAGGCGCATGGCCAGGCGGGTGAAGTCCGAGTCCGAGGACACGATCGCGAAGGTGTCCACGTTGCCCATCCAGAGCAGGTCCATCGCGTCGATGATCAGCGCGGAGTCCGACGAGTTCTTCCCCACGGTGTTCGCGATCTGCAGCATCGGCTGGATCGCGAGCGTGCTGAGCGTCTTCTTCCACCCGTTGAGGTTGGTGGTGGTCCAGTCGCCGTAGGCGCGCTTGATGGTGGGCGTGCCGTGGCTGGCCAGCTCCTCCAGGATCAAGGAGGCGTAGGACGGGGAGACGTTGTCGCAGTCGATCAGCACGGCGATGCGGGTGCCGGCGGGGGAGGGGGAGGTCATGCCTCCACCCTACGCGGGTGACGGCCCGTCCCGACGACGACCGCTGGGCCGCCGCGGTCAGGCTCGCCCCGGGATCGGACCGGGGAGCGGACCGGTCCCTCCGCGCGGACCGTCGGACGAAGCCACCGAGAGCACGCCGCACGGGACCCGCCCGGGGCGCTCGTTGGTACAGTGGAGGGCTGGACCGTCGGCCCGACCGGGCCCCGGAAAGACCTTCTCGAGGAGATGACGTCCCCATGCCGTTCCCGCTCCAGCGCCCGCGACGCCTGCGCCAGTCTCCGGCGATGCGCCGCCTGGTTTCCGAGACCCGTCTGCACCCGTCCGAGCTGATCCTGCCCGCCTTCGTCAAGGAGGGCGCGGATGCGCCGCTGCCGATCGCCTCGATGCCGGGCGTCGTTCAGCACACCGCCGACTCCCTGAAGTCCGCCGCGGCTGAGGCCGCCGAGCTGGGTCTGGGCGGCATCATGCTCTTCGGCGTCCCCGAGTCGCGTGACGCGGAGGGCTCCGCCGGCGTGGACCCGGAGGGCGTGTTGAACCGGGCGATCACGGACGTCAAGGCCGAGGTCGGGGACGACCTGCTCGTCATGTCCGACGTCTGCCTGGACGAGTTCACGGACCACGGCCACTGCGGCGTGCTCCGCGAGGACGGCGGCGTGGACAACGACGCCACCCTGGAGATCTACGGCCGGATGGCCGTGGCCCAGGCCGAGGCAGGCGCCGACGTGCTCGGCCCCTCCGGCATGATGGACGGCCAGGTCCGCGTCATCCGCGAGGCCCTGGACGCCGCCGGCCACGAGGACACCGTCATCCTGGCCTACGCCGCCAAGTACTCCTCCGCGTTCTACGGGCCCTTCCGCGACGCCGTGGACTCCCAGCTCAAGGGCGATCGCAAGACGTACCAGATGGACGCGGCAAACCGCACCGAGGCGCTGCTCGAGGTCTCCCTGGACCTCGAGGAGGGCGCCGACATGGTCATGGTCAAGCCGGCCATGTCCTACCTGGACATCGTCCGGGACGTCGCCGAGCTGGCCGATGTCCCGGTGTCCGCCTACCAGATCTCCGGGGAGTACGCGATGATCGAGGCCGCCGCGGCCAACGGCTGGATCGACCGCCGCGCCGCGATCGCCGAGTCCGTGCTCTCCATCCGGCGCGCCGGTGCCGGCTCCGTGCTCACCTACTACGCGGCCGAGCTCGGCCGCTGGATCAAGGAGGGGTCCCTGTGACCACCAACGCCGCGGCATTCGCCGCAGCCCAGGCCGTCATCCCCGGCGGCGTCGACTCGCCCGTCCGCGCCTTCGGCTCGGTCGGTGGCACACCCCTCTTCATGGCCTCGGCCGAGGGCCCGTACCTCACCGACGTCGAGGGCAACCGCTACGTGGACCTCGTCTGCTCCTGGGGCCCGATGCTCCTGGGCCACCAGCACCCCGCCGTGGTGGAGGCCGTGCACAAGGCCGTCGACGCGGGCCTGTCCTTCGGCACCTCCGTGGAGGGCGAGACCCGGCTGGCCGAGCTGATCACCGCCCGCCTGCCGGTCGAACGCGTGCGCTTCGTGTCCACCGGCACCGAGGCCACCATGACCGCCCTGCGCCTGGCACGCGGTGTCACCGGACGGAACCTGATCGTGAAGTTCGCCGGCTGCTACCACGGCCACTCGGACGGCCTGCTGGCCGCCGCCGGCTCCGGCGTCGCCACCCAGGCCCTGCCGGGCTCCGCCGGAGTGACCGAGGCCGCCGCCTCCGAGACGATCGTGGTGGACTACAACTCGCCCGAGGCGCTCAAGGCCGTCTTCGCCGAGCACGGCGAGAGGATCGCTGCCGTGATCACCGAGGCCGTGCCCTGCAACATGGGTGTGGTGGAGCCAGCCGACGGCTTCAACCGGTTCCTCCGCGAGATCACCGCCCAGCACGGTGCGCTGCTCATCTGGGACGAGGTCCTCACCGGCTTCCGCGCCACCGCCACCGGCGGCTGGGGCCTGTCCGGCGAAGTCGAGGGATGGAGCCCGGACATCTGGTGCTTCGGCAAGGTGATCGGCGGCGGCCTGCCCACCGCCGGCCTCGGCGGCTCGGCAGAGGTCATGGAGCACCTGGCCCCGCTCGGCCCGGTGTACCAGGCAGGCACCCTCTCCGGGAACCCGGTCGCGATGGCCGCCGGCCACGCTACGCTCGCGAACGCTGACGAGGCCACCTATGCGCGCGTGGCCGCCGCCTCGGACGCGATCCGCGAGGGCCTGACCTCGGCGCTGTCCGCCGCCGGTGTGGACCACTCCATCCAGCGCGCCGGCACCCTGTTCTCGGTTGCCTTCGGCACCTCGGCGCACGGCGTGAAGGACTACGCCGCGGCCCAGGGCCAGGAGGTCTTCCGCCACGCCCCGTTCTTCCAGTCCATGCTGGAGTCCGGTGTGTACCTGCCGCCCTCGGTGTTCGAGGCCTGGTTCGTCTCCGCGGCCCACGACGACGCCGCCGTCCAGCACGTCCTCGACGCGCTGCCGGCCGCTGCCGAGGCCGCCGCGAAGGCGACCCCGCAGCACTGACACAGATCGGTCAGGCCGAACCGGCCACAGACGCACGGCGCCCCACCTCGTTGAGGTGGGGCGCCGTCGTCGCAGGCCCAGGCGAGCCGGACCCGCCGGCTCAGCCGATCAGAACGCGGGAGTGACGTCGCCGTTAGGCCAGGTCTCCTCGATGTACTCCTTGACCTCGTCCGAGTGCAGCAGCTCGTCAAGCTTCTGGATGGCCGGGGTGTTCTCTCCGGAGCGCCAAGCGAGGAAGTTCGCGTACGGTGAGCCCTCGGCGTCCTCCACGAACACGGCGTCGTCCGTGGACATGCCGGCCTGCAGGATGTAGTTGCCGTTGATGATCGTCAGGTCGATCTTCGGGTCCTTCGCAATCTGCACGAGGATCTCCGGGTTGTTCTCCTCGAACTTCAGGCCCTTCGGGTTCTGCTCCTCGGTGAGGGTGAGGGCGGCGGAGTCCTCCTCGATGCCCTCCAGCAGCCCGTTCTTCTCCAGCAGCTGCAGTGCACGCGGCTGGTTGCCCGGGTCGTTGGTGATGGCCAGGGTGGCGCCGTCCGGGACCTGGTCGGCGGACTCGTGCTTCTCGGAGAACGCCGCGTAGGGCTCGATGTGCACGCCCTCACCGTGCTCGAACTCGTAGCCCTTCTCCTCCACCTGGGCGTCGAAGAACGGCTCGTGCATGTAGTAGTTCGCGTCGATCGAGCCCTCATCGAGCGAGATGTTGGGCTGCTGGTAGTCGTCGAACTCCTGGATCTCCAAGTCGATGCCGGCCTCCTTGGCCAGGTTCTGGTCCACGTACTCGAGGATGCGGGCGTGCGGCACCGGGTTGGCGCCGACCTTCACGACGACCGGTTCGTCCGGGTTCGGTTCGGCCGTGTCGGCTCCGCCGGAGGCGCCGCAGCCGGCGAGGACGGACGCCAGGGCGACGCCGCCCAGGCCCAGGACGACACGACGGGAGAGGGGGGAGGTGCGGGTCATGTGGGGTTTCCTTTCGACGGTGGCGGCCCGGTGTGAGGGGGCCGGAGGCAGGTGCGGGGGAGCCGGGGGAGGGGCGGCGTGGAAGGCGGGTTCAGCGGTGGTCGACGCGGCGGACGATGAGGTCGCCGATCCACTGGATCAGCTGGACGAGGATCACCATGACCACAATCGTCACGACCATCACGCCCGTGTCGAAGCGCTGGTAGCCGTAGTTGTAGGCGAGGCGGCCGAGGCCGCCGCCGCCGATCAGTCCGGCCATGGCCGAGTAGCCCACGAGGGTCACCAGGGTCGTGGTGACCGCCGCGACCAGGCCGGGCAGGGCCTCGGGGAGGAGGACCTTCTTCACAATCTGCCAGCGCGAGGAGCCCATGACCTGGGCCGCGTCGACGGTACCGGAGGGGACCTCACGCAGGGCCGTCTCCACGAGGCGGGCAAAGAACGGGGCGGTGCCGATGGTCAGGGACACACACGCGGCGATCGGGCCGATCGAGGTGCCCACGAGCCACGCGGTGAACGGGATCAGGGCGACCATGAGGATGGCGTAGGGGATCGAACGGGTGATGTTCACGATCACGCTGGACAGGATCGGGTACAGGCCGGGCAGGGGCCGCAGGCCGCCGGGACGGCCGATGTGCAGCAGCACTCCCAGTGCGCCGCCGATGACCACGGTGGCCACGCCGGAGATCACGACCATCAGCAGGGTCTCCACAAACGCCTCGGGCAGCGCCGTGGTCAGCGCAGGGTTGGTGAACAGGTCGCTCAGCCAGGTCACTGTGCACCTCCGAGGTCGTTCGCGTGGGACTGGGCTTCGGCGAGCTCGGCGCCGGTGCGCCGGCGTGCGTGGACGCCGTGCTGCTGCAGGTCTGCGATCACGTCGTCCGGGTCCACCGGGTCCGGCAGACGCAGCAGGTGATGGGCGAAGCGGCTGCCGGCCAGATCCTCCACGGAGCCGGCCAGCAGCTCCACATCCGCTCCAGAGTGCCGCTCCACCAACCGGGAGACGGGGACGGCCGCGGACTCTCCGGTGGCCAGGGTCTCCAGCAGCTGACCGCTGTGGGCCAGGGCGGAGGCGGGAAGCGGCATGAGGGCGGCCGAGAGGCGGGAGTCCAGGTCCGCGGCCACGGCCGCGAGGTCGCCGGACTCCACAATCTGCCCGGCGTCCAGCAGGGACACCGAGTGACACAGGCGCTTGACCACGTGCATCTCGTGGGTGATCACCAGGACCGTCAGGCCGAGACGGGAGGACAGGTCCGCAATCAGGTCCAGGATGCCGTCCGTGGTGGACGGGTCCAGGGCGGAGGTCGGCTCGTCGCAGAGAAGCACATCCGGGTCCGAGGCGAGGGCGCGGGCGATGCCCACACGCTGGCGCTGGCCGCCGGAGAGCTGGGCAGGGTAGGAGTCAGCGAAGCCCTCCAGGCCCACGAGGGCCAGCAGCTCCTCGGCACGGGAGCGGCGGGCGGCGGGCTTGGCCCCGGTCACCTCGAGCGGGTAGGCGACGTTGTCCCGGACGGTGCGGGAGTGAAAGAGGTTGGCGTGCTGGAAGACCATCCCGATGCGGCGGCGTGCCTTGAGCAGTTCTCCGGCGGACACGGAGGCCAGGTCCAGGCCGTTGACCTCCACCGCGCCGGAGGTCGGCTTCTCAAGCATCGTCAGGCAGCGCACCAGCGTGGACTTGCCGGCTCCGGAGTGGCCGATGATGCCGTGGATCGAGCCGGCGGGGACGTCGAGCCAGACGCCGCGCAGGGCCTCGACAGTGCGGGAGCCCTGGGTGAAGGTCTTCGTCAGGTTCTGCACCGAGATCATCGGGGCGTCTCCGCGGGGACCGGCATGGGTGGCGCCGGAGCCGGGCGCGGGGTGCGCGGGAGCGGCAGAACTGTGAGACATGCGTCTTCCTTCCATCGGTCCTGGCAGAAGCACCTGCGTCCCGATCGGGGACGTGGTTGCTGCGGCGTCACAGAGCCAGGTCTCTCAGCCGCTCCAGATGGGCGGTCGTCGCGGGCGGGGGTGGTGCCACGACGCGTACTCGACGCACAGCAGTAAAGCACCCGTAGAGGGCGGGGACGGCGTGCGGACCGGCCGCTGTGGCCTCCCTCTCAGACGGAGGTGTCACACGGCGTCACAAATGCCGTCCTGCGGCGGGTCAGGCCTGCGGCTCGACCGGCCAGGCGCGAGACACGGTGGCCTGCGGGTCCTTGCGGCGCAGGTACTCCTCGAAGCTGGCGGCCTGCTCGGCCTTCCAGGTGACCTGGCGATCATGCAGCTCGGCCGGGTCGATGCGCAGCCTGTCGTACTTCCGCGCCAGGGCGTCTGCGACGTGGACGCCGGCCAGGGCGTCCGCGGCGGAGGTGTGCGCGTTCTCCAGGGTGACCCCGTAGTGCTCCGAGACCACGGACAGGGTGCGTTTGCCCTTGCGGAAGCGGTCCATCTGCCGGTCCAGCACGAACGGGTCCAGCACCGGCTTCGGGTCCAGGGGCGTCAGCCCGTGCCGCCGGGCCTCACGGTCCATCACAGTGAAGTCGTAGACGCCGTTGAACGCGATCACCGGGATCCCGGCGCGGAACAGGTCCCGCAGCGTCTCGAGGATCTCCGCGACCCCCTGGGCGGCCGGCATGCCCTCGGCCTGCGCCCTGGCGGTGGTGACACCGTGGACCTCGGCGGCCTCCTCGGGGATCGGCACGCCCGGGTCCACCAGCCACTCGGCAGAGGATCGGGCGCGGCCCTCACCGTCCACCATGACGATCGTCCCGGTGACGATCAGCGCGTTCGCCGGGTCCCGCCCGGTGGTCTCGAGGTCGAACCCTGCCCGGATCTGCTCATGCCAGTTCACGGCCTTCACGCTACCGTGCCGCCGGACACGGCAGGATGGGGCTGTGGACATGCCCGCGACTCCTCCCGCACAGCCGGACCCCGGCGATCGTCCGTTCTCCGCGGCGCCCCCACTCCGCGTGCCCGGCCTTCCCGACGACGGCCCGCTCACCGTGCTCGAGGCCCTCGCCGGGGCCGCGTGGCTCGTTCCCGCCGGCGCAGCCGTCTCCTACGGCGGCCTGGCCGCCCTCCTGGGCGCCGGCGGCGCCCGGCAGGCGGGGCGGGCCATGGCGGAGTCCCCCGAGGGCACCCCCTGGTGGCGCGTCGTGCGGGCGGACGGCTCCCTGCCGGAGGCGCTGGCCGTCGTCGCGCAGCGGCGGTGGGCGGCCGAAGGCATGCCGGTCCGCGGCGGCGGGACGAGGATCGACCTGGCCGCGGCCGGCTGGCAGCCGGACGCCCAGGACCTCGAGGCCCTCGAGCTGCTGGCGGCCCGGACACGGGCCGGATGACCGGCCGGCGCGCCCAGCCTGTCCGGTGGCCCTGACAGAATCGGAGGCATGAGCTCGAGCACGCCTGCCGCCACACCGCACACCCCGTCCGGCGAGGGCGAGGGGGACGTGGACGTCGCCGCCCTGCGCGAGGAGGAACGGCGCGCCTGGGAGGAGTCCTGGGCGGAGATCGCCCCGGAGGAGGACACCGGGGCCGCACGGCTGCGCGGGCCGGACGCCGCCGAGCAGGGGCCGCGGTCCTGGACGGACGAACAGGAGGCGGTCGCCTCGCTGACCGCGGGGCACGGCGCCGTCCTGGTGCTCGGCGGACCGGGCACCGGACGCAGCTCCGTGCTCGTGGAGGCGGTCGCGCGGCGGCTGGAGGCGGGACTGGACCCGGAGTCCGTCCTCGTGCTGGCGCCCACGCGCCAGGCGGCGGCACGGCTCCGTGACGCCCTGACCGTCCGCCTGGAGTCCACCGGCCACGGCACCCGTGCCGTCACCCCCGTGCGCACCTGGTCCTCCTACGCCTTCGACCTGATCCGCCGGGCCCGCGTGGACGGGCCGCTCAAGCACCTGTCCCGTCCGCCGCGCCTGCTCTCCGGCGCGGAGCAGGACACCGTGATCGCCGAGCTGCTCGAGGGCTACGCGGACGGCACCGCGGTCGGGCCGGTGTGGCCGGCCTCGGTGGCCGAGGCCGTCGGAACCCGCGGGTTCCGGCGGGAGGTGCGCGAGCTCGTGGACCGCATGAGCGAGTTCGGCGTGGAGCCCGGTGACCTGCAGGAGCTCGGCGCCCGCCACGGCCGCCCCGAGTGGACGGCCGCCGCCACCCTGGTGCAGGACTACCGGGACCGCATCGACCTGGGCATGGCCGAGGCCTTCGACCCGGCCGGACTGATCTCCGCAGCCGTCCGCGTCCTCACGGACGCGGACCCGGAGGATCCGGAGCACACCGCGGCCACGCAGGCCTTTGCCGAGGCCGAGCGCCGTCGGCTGCGGCTCGTGGTGGTGGACGACCTGCACGAGGCCACCCCGGCGGTCCATGACCTTCTCGCCGTGGTCGCCCGCGGCACCGACGCCCTGCTCAGCGCGTCCCCGGAGAGCACTGTGCAGGGCTTCCGAGGCGCCGTGGCGCGGGAGGTCGGCGCCTACCCGCAGCGCCTGGACGCCGCCGACCCGGCTCGCCCGTCCGCCGAGCGCGTCCACGTGCTCACGCAGGGGCACCGGATGTCCGCCCCGGTGCTGGAGGCCTGGGAGCGCGTGGCACGGCGCGTGGCCACCGGCTCCGCCGACGCCGCCCGGGTGCGGGAGCTGACGCGGCCCGCCGACGTGGACGCCGCCGGACAGGACCGCACCGGGGACGGGAACGGCGGGGCATCCGCGGCGGCACCGACCGCCGAGGTCCACGTCGTGCCCACCGCGGCCCACGAGGACCGCTTCGCCCTGCAGCGCATCCTTCAGGTCCACCACGGCCAGGGGGTGCCGTTGCAGGACATCGCCGTCATCGCGCGCTCCGGCGGCCGCGTGGCCGAGCTGACCGCCTACCTCGAGTCCGAGGGCGTGCCCGTGGTCCGCGACGTGGCCGGCACCGTCCTCAAGGACGAGCCCGCGGTGGCGCCCCTGCTGCACCTGCTGGGCGTCGTCGCGGCGCTCGTGGACGAGGACGGCACCGCGGCCCCGGGCGAGGACCGGGACGAGGCGCTCGCCGACGTCCTCGACGCCCTCGACCTGCAGCAGCTGCTGCGCGGACGCTACGGCAACACCACCCCGCTGCATCTGCGCCGGCTGCGTCAGGACCTGCTCGCCGCCGAGCGCGCGCGGGGCGGACGGCGCGGATCGGAGCAGCTGCTGCCGGCGGCGCTGCTGGACCCTGACCTGCTGGGGGAGGATGCGCCGCGTCACCACGGCCTGCAGCGCCTGTCCCGCATGCTCCACGCCGGGCTGGACGCGGCGCGGGAGGCCGGCGCCACCGCCGAGACCGTCCTCTGGGCGCTGTGGTCCGCCGCGGAGCGCGGCGAGGCCTGGCGCCGGCTCGCCCTCGGCAAGACCGACCGGCCGGACGCCGCCCGCGAGGGCCGCCGTGCCGACGCGGACCTGGACGCCGTCGTCGCCCTGTTCCAGACCGTCGAGCGGTACGTGGACCAGTTCCCCGGCGCCGCGCCGGCCGCATTCTCCCGGTACATGGAGTCCCAGGACCTGCCCATGGACTCCCTGGCCCGCGGCGCCGCCGGCCGCGACGCCGTGCACGTCCTCACCCCGGCCTCCGCCGCGGGACGGGGCTGGCACACCGTCCTGGTCGTGGGGATCCAGGACGGCGTCTGGCCCAACACCCGCCTGCGCGGCCAGCTCCTCGGTGCCACGGACCTGGCTGACCTGGTCCTCCTCCCCGAGGGCGCGGACTGGCCCACCCCGCATCGCATCCGCCTCCAGGAGACCCGCCAAGACGAGCTGCGCACCTTCGCCGCCGCCGTCTCCCGTGCCCGCCACACCGTGGTCGGCACCGCTGTGGTGAACCACGAGGCCACCGCCTCCGAGTTCCTCGAGCTGATCGCCCGCCCCACGCGCACCGAGAAGGGCGAGCTCGTCTGCACGGACGTGCCGGACCCGCTCACCACCGCCGCGCTTGTCGCCCGCCTGCGCCGGACCCTCGAGGGCGGAGGCCACGTGGCCGAGGGGCCTGCCCCCTCGGGGGCCGCGGCCGGACTGGCGTGGCTGGCCGCCCAGGGGATCCGGACCGCGAACCCCGAGCACTGGTGGGGGCTGGCGCCGCTGTCCACGGACGAGCCCGTGATGGACGCCGGCGGGGAAATCCGCCTGTCCCCGTCGCGGGCCCAGATGCTCCTGCAGAACCCCCTCGACTGGATCATGTCCGAGGCCGGAGCGGAGGCGGCCACCAGCCTGGCCCAGTCCGTGGGCACCTTCGTCCACAGCGTCTGCGAGGCGCACCCGGATGGCCCGCCCCAGGCGCTGCGCGAGGAGGTCGAACGGCGTCTCCCCGAACTCGGGCTGCCCGAGGGCTGGACCAGCGAGGTCCAGTTCGAACGCGCCCGCGAGCTCG
The DNA here is from genome assembly GCA_047414615.1 of Micrococcus luteus. Classification (GTDB taxonomy): domain Bacteria; phylum Actinomycetota; class Actinomycetes; order Actinomycetales; family Micrococcaceae; genus Micrococcus; species Micrococcus luteus_B. Next base: position 1,284,904 of record CP179711.1, on the reverse strand, counting down.
TCGAGACCTTCATCCGTTACCTGCCCGAGGCCCGCGTCGCCGGCCGCGTCTGCGTAGCCCAGGAGATCCGCATCGACGTCCCCGTGCCGCTGGGTGACATGACGGTGCGCATCACCGGTGTGATCGACCGCCTCGAGGTGGACGCCGAGGGGCGGCCCTACGTGGTGGACCTGAAGACCGGCCGCAGCGCCCCCACGAAGGAGGAGATGCTGCGCCAGCCCCAGCTGGCCGCCTACCAGGTGGCCCTCGCCGCCGGGGCGTTGGACGCGGACGGGGCGGAGCTCCCCGGCGTGCTGCGCCCCACCGAGTCAGGCGGCGCCGCCCTCGTCCAGCTCGGTGCCGGCACCCAGAAGGTCAAGGTCCAGGACCAGCCCGCCCTCGGCGCGGACGACGAGTGGGCGCGGGACCAGCTGGCCCTCGCCGCCGGCCGCACCGTCGGCCCGTTCTACCTGACGCTGCACCGCGCCGGCGACCGCTGCCGCCACGCCGCACTCTGCCCGCTGTGCTCCGAAGGACGGCAGGTGACCGAGTGGACCCGCTGAACCGACCCGCCGTCCCCGCGGACGGCACGCGAGCCGACGCCCTCCCCGCACCGACCGACCCGACCCAGGAGCACCCCATGGAGATCCGCTACAGCCCCGACGAGCTCGCCCGCCTCCTGGCCTCCGAGGCGGAGCAGCGGGACGGCACGTGGCTGCGTCCCACGCCGCAGCAGGCCGAGGTCGTCCAGGCGCCGCTCAGCCCCCGCCTGGTGGTGGCCGGCGCCGGCTCCGGCAAGACCGCCACCATGGCGGACCGCGTGGTCTGGCTCGTGGCCAATGGCCTCGTCCGTCCGGACCAGATCCTCGGCGTCACCTTCAGCCGCAAGGCCGCCGGCGAGCTCGCCCACAGGATCAACGGACGCCTCGAGCGCCTCCTGGCCGTCCCAGGCTTCGAGATCCCCGGATTCGAGGGGACCGCCGAAGAGCTCGGGCGCGCCGCCGTCTCCACCTACCACTCCTATGCCGGCGCCCTCGTGCGGGACCACGGACTGCGCATCGGCGTGGAGCCCGGCGCCGTGCAGATCACCGACGCCGACGCCTACCGGATGATGCGCGGCATCGCCGAGGAGGCCGACATCGACCTCCAGGAGGGGGCGCCGGCCCTGTCCACCCTGGTCTCCGGCGCCGTCGGCCTCGCCGGGGACATGGCTGAGCACCTCGTGGAACCGGACGCCGTCCGCGACTTCCTGGCCCGGGAGATCGCCCACGGCGCCGCCCTGCCGCACACCGGGAAGGAGGGGGCCCGCAACAAGGACGCCGAGAAGCTCCTCTTCTCCCTGCGCGCTCGGCTGCTGATGGCCCACATGGTGGAGGCCTACACGGCGGCCAAGGAGGAGGCCGAGGTCATGGACTTCGGCGACCTGCTCCGCCACGCCGCGCGGATCGCCGCGGAAGTGCCCGAGGTCGGCCGCATCCAGCGCGACCGCTACCGGGTGGTCCTGCTGGACGAGTTCCAGGACACCTCCCACGCCCAGATGTCGATCTTCACCGGCCTCTTCGGCGCCGACTCCGGCGAGGGCGTCGGCCACTGCGTCACCGCCGTGGGGGACCCCCACCAGTCCATCTACGGGTTCCGCGGGGCCTCCGCCGGACAGCTCTTCGACTTCCCGCACCGCTTCCCCGCCCGTGCCGACGACGCGGGGGAGACGGATGCCGCTCTGAGCGGGCCGACCGCCCGTGCCGGCGCGGACCAGGCGGGGGAGGCGGCCGTCGTCGGGAGGCTGCGCCCCGCGGACGTGTCTCACCTGACCACCGCCTGGCGCAACGACGAGGCCATCCTCGCGCTGGCCAACCGGATGGTGGCGCCCATGGCACAGCCGGAGACCGACCGCGTCCAGGTGCAGCCGCTGACGCCGCGGCCCGGTGCCGCCGCCGGCGAGGTCCGGCTCGACGAGTACGTCACCACCGAGGCCGAGGCCGAGGATCTGGTGGACCGCCTCCAGCGGATCGCGGACGACGCCGGCGAGGGCCCCGTGCCCTCCCGTGCGATCCTGTGCCGCGGCCGCGCCCAGTTCGGTCCCGTGATCGACGCCCTCGAGGCGGCCGGCGCCCCCTACCAGGTGCTCGGCCTCAACGGCCTGCTGTCCCTGCCGGAGATCGCCGAGGTGCTCGCCGTCCTGCACGTGGTGGCCGAGCCCGGCCGCTCCGACCACCTCGTCCGCTGGCTCGCCGGCCCCCGGTGGCGCATCGGTCCGTCCGACCTCGCCCTGCTCAAGGAGCGGGCCCGGTTCGTCGCCCGCCTGCGCACGCGGGACGGCGGCGACCAAGCCGCCCGGCTCGAGGACACCAGCCCCGAGGAGGACGCGGACGCCGCCGTGCTGCTCGAGGCCCTGGACGACCTCCCGCGGGAGACCAGCCGCTGGACCGGCCGCGACGGGCGCACCTTCTCCGCCGAGGGGCTGCGCCGCCTCGCCGCCGCACGAGACCTGCTCCGCCGCCTCGCCCGCCGCACGGACACGGACCCCGCTGAGATGATCGGCGAGGTCGAGCGCGCCACCGGCCTGGACGTCGAGATCGCCCTGCGACCCGGGCCCTCCGCCGTGGCCGCACGCCGCCACCTCGACGCCTTCGTGGACACGGCCCGCGAGTTCGGCCGACGCGCCGTCGGGCGCACCGTCGACCTCGCCGGATTCCTGGCCTGGGTCGAGTCCGCCGCCGACCACGAGAAGGGGCTCGGCATCGAGAACGCTGAGCCGGACCCCCGGGCGATCTCCGTCCTCACCGCCCACGCCTCCAAGGGCCTGGAATGGGACGTGGTGGCCGTCCCCGGCCTCGTGCGCGGCGCCTTCCCCTCAACCACCACAGACCGGTGGATGGCCCTTTCCGCCGGGGCCCTGCCCTGGCCGCTGCGCGGAGACCGGGACGCCCTGCCCCAGTGGGACCACTCCTGGGCCGAGAACGACCGGGACTGGGCGGAGAGCTCCGGCACCGTGAAGGCCAAGGCCGCCCTCGAGCTGCTCGGCTCCCGGCCGGACTTCGCCACCCTGCTCACCGAGCACGCCCTCCGGGACGAGCGGCGGCTCGCCTACGTGGCCTTCACCCGTGCCCGCAGCCGCCTGTGGCTGAGCACCACCCAGTGGAAGGGCACCAACAAGAGGCCGGTGGAGGTCTCCGAGTTCTTCGCGGAGGCCGCCGAGCTCGCCGAGGACGGCCCGACCCCCGCCTCCGGCGTCGCCTGGGGCCACCGCCTCACCGAGGAGGAACGCACGGAGCAGAACCCGACCGCCGGTCGCATGCGGGCCGCGCTTTGGCCCTTCGACCCGCTCGAGGGGCCGATCGCCTACGACGTCGACCCGGACGACCCCGAGGACCGCGACGCCTGGACCGAGCTGCCCCGCCGGTCCCGCGGACGGCGCGCCGCCGTGGAGGCCGCGGCCGCCGCGGTCCGTGCCGCGGCGCCCGAGGACCTAGACCGGGACTCTGCCCTCGGCGCCCAGCTGGAGTGGGCCGTCCTGCGCGAGCGCGCCCTGCAGGAGGCCAGCGGCGAGGTCGCCTTGCCCCAGCACCTCTCCGTCTCCCTCTACGGGGAACTGGCGAAGGATCCCGAGGCTGTGGCCGAGCAGCTGCGCCGGCCCATGCCGCGGCCGCCCGCCCATGCCGCCCGCCGCGGCACCGCCTTCCACGCCTGGCTGGAGGAGCGCTTCGAGGCCACCGGCATGCTGGACATCGACGACCCCGAGGACGCGGCCGACCAGTGGATGGACGACGCCCTCGACCTCGCCCCGATGCAGGAGTGGTTCCTGGCCTCGCGCTGGGCCGACCGGACGCCCGCCCAGGTGGAGGCGCCGCTGGAGACCACCATCGCAGGCGTCACCCTCCGTGGCCGTGTGGACGCCGTCTACCGCAACGGGGGAGACGCCTCACTGCCCTTCGACCCGGACGCGCAGTGGGAGCTCGTGGACTGGAAGACCGGCCTCGTGCCCCACGGCAAGGACCTGGAGAACAAGGCGCTGCAGCTGGCCGTCTACCGGCTCGCCTTCTCACGTCTGCACGGGATCCCGCTGGAGAACATCAGCGCGAGCTTCGTGTACATCGCGCACGGCCAGGAGCGCACGCTGCCGGCGCTCCCCGGCGAGGAGGAGCTCGAGCGGATCCTGCGCGAGGCGCTCGGCCGGGACTGAGCCGGTCCGCGACCCGTCAGGTCGCCCGGTCGGCCGTCCCTACGCTTCCGTGGCCGCTGCGGCTCAGGCCGGGTGCGAGCCGTGCGTGCGGGGCACGTCCGGGCCGTCCTGCGCGGCGGCCGTGGAGGCACCCGCCGGAGGCACCACCGGCAGGACGCCGGTCTCGGCCTCGTCGTCCCCGCCGGCGGCCTGCTTCGCCTCGGCGGCCGCCCGCTCGGCCTCCTCTGCGGCCCGGATGCCGGCCTCGAGCTCCCGCAGCATCGCCTCGGCCTCGGCCACCATGGCCTCGTCACGGCGGTCCACGCCGCGCACGAGCCACTGCGCGAGGGCGAACTCGGCGGCCAGGGCCGCACGCCGCATGAGGTGCTCGTCGCCGTCGTCGGCGGCGCCGGCGGCCGCCCGCCGTGCCCGGTAGGCCCCGAGCACCCGGTCGGCGAAGACGGGGTCCTCCACCGCGGCCAGCCAGGCGAAGTCCACGGCAGGGTCCCCGACGTGCAGGTCGGTCCAGCCGGTCACACCGACCACGCGGCCGCGCTCGATCAGCAGGTTCTCCTCGTGCAGGTCCCCGTGCACCGGGACCGGCTCGAAGCGCCAAAGTTCCCGCTCCTCCAGCGCGGTCTCCCAGCGGCGCAGCAGCGAGGCCGGGATGCGGCCGGTCGTCGCGGCCTGGTCCAGCTCGTTCAACCTGCGGGTGCGGACCTGTTCGGCGGTGTACACCGGCAGGTCGGCGAGCGTGACCACGTGTTCCGGAAGGGTGTGGATCGCCCCCATCGCGCGGGCGACGTCCGCCACCGCCGTCTCGCCGGCCTCCACGAGGTCCTCGAGCGGGTGCACGGAGCCGGGCATGTCCTGGTAGACGAAGGTCCGCAGACCGTCCAGGCGGACGGCACCGGCCACCGACGGGGTGCGGAACGGCAGGTTCGCGCGCACGGCGGGGGTGAACCCGGCGAGCACCTGGAGCTCGGTCTCCAGGCGCATCGCCGCCTCCGGGGTGTGCGGCGAGCGGACCCGCCAGCGCTCGCCCTTCTCGGCCAGCACCACCGCAGAGGAGAAGTCGGCGGGGTCGTCCGGGCTGGCCACCACGCCGGTCGGAGACAGGCCGGGGACGGCGGCGGCGGCAAGGGCGGCGAGGTGCATGGGCTGACGGTTCACGGCACCAATCCTAGGTGGGGCGGTGTCCGTCGGCCGGGGGCGACACTGGGAGCGGTGTGGCGCTCGGGGCCCTCCCAGCCGCCGTTGATACGGTGGAGCGCCCGCCCGTGCGGGCCCGCCGACGCCGACCGTGCCCGAAGGAGTCTGGAACACCCGTGAGCTCGCCCGATGAGATCCTCCGCGGCCTCGACGCGGAGCAGCGCCAGGCCGCGACCGCACTCCACGGGCCGGTCTGCATCCTCGCCGGAGCGGGCACCGGCAAGACCCGTGCGATCACGCACCGGATCGCCTACGGGGTGGCTTCCGGCGTCTACGACCCGCAGCGCATATTGGCCCTGACCTTCACCGCCCGTGCCGCCGCTGAGATGCGCAGCCGGCTGCGGGACCTCGGCGCCCACGGAGTCCAGGCCCGGACGTTCCATGCGGCAGCCCTGCGGCAGCTGCGCTACTTCTGGCCGCACGCCGTCGGCGGCGCCATGCCGAACATCATGGAGAACAAGGTCCGGCTGCTCACCCAGGTGGCCCAGCGCATGCGGATGAGCGTGGACCGTGCCGCCCTGCGCGACCTCGCCTCCGAGATCGAGTGGGCCAAGGTCTCCCTGCACGCCCCGGAGGCCTACGCCGAGGCCGCGGCCGCACGGGACATGCCCGCCGGCTGGACGCCGGTCACCGTGGCCCGTCTCTACGCCGGATACGAGGAGCTCAAGACCGCCCAGCAGACCATCGACTTCGAGGACGTCCTGCTCATCCTCGTGGCGATCCTCGAGTCCGAGGAACGCATCGCCGCCACGGTCCGAGACCAGTACCGCATGTTCGTGGTGGACGAGTACCAGGACGTCTCCCCGCTGCAGCACCGGCTCCTGGACCTGTGGCTGGGGGACCGGGACGACCTCTGCGTGGTCGGCGACGCCTCGCAGACCATCTACTCCTTCACCGGTGCGACCTCCGCCTTCCTCACGGGCTTCCGGGAGCGCTATCCGAACGCCACCCAGGTCAAGCTCGTCCGCGACTACCGGTCCAGCCCCCAGGTGGTGGAGGCCGCCAACCGGCTCCTGTCCGACCGCACGCGCGCCGGCGCCCGTGACCGGACGCTGCCGCCGTGGCCGGAGCCGCTGCAGCTGATGTCCCAGTGCGAGTCCGGCCCGCAGGTGGTGTTCGCCGAGTGCGATGACGACGCCGCCGAAGCCGGCTGGGTCGCCGAGCAGGCCGGCAAGCTCATCGCGGATGGGGTGCCGGCCTCGGAGATCGCCGTACTGTTCCGCACCAACGGGCAGTCCGAGGCGTTCGAGACCGCCCTGACCACGGCCGGCATCGGATACCTATTGCGCGGAGGTGAGCGCTTCTTCTCCCGCGCCGAGGTCCGGGACGGCGTCCTGCAGCTACGTGCGGCCGCCCGAGCGGCCCAGGACCTGACCGGCGACGAGGTCATCCAGAGGGTCAAGGACGTGCTGTCCTCGCTGGGCTACTCGGACGAGCCCCCCGCAGGCTCCGGGGCGCACCGGGAACGCTGGGAGTCACTGCGGGCCCTGGTGCACCTGGCCGAGCAGCTGGCGGACGCCCGCGGGGCCGAGTTCACCCTCACCCAGCTCGTCGCGGAGCTGGACGAGCGGGCCGAGCACCAGCACGCGCCGGCGGTGCAGGGCGTCACCCTGGCGTCCCTGCACTCGGCGAAGGGCCTCGAGTGGGACGCTGTCTTCCTGGTCGGCCTGTCCGAGGGCTTGATGCCGATCTCCTTCGCGGACACCCCGGCCGAGGTGGACGAGGAGCGGCGCCTGCTCTACGTCGGCATCACCCGTGCCCGGAAGCACCTGTCCCTTACCTGGACGCTGTCCCGCGGCGGCGGCCGGTCCACGCGCCGCCCGTCCCGCTTCCTTTCGGCGATCGACTCGACGCTCGGCGGCACCCGCCGTGCCGGTGCGCCCGTCTCGGCTGCCCCGGCGTCCTCCCGCCGCCGGCGGGGTGCGGCGCCGGCCACCTGCCGCACCTGCGGCGAGATCCTGGACACCGGGGCCGAGCGCAAGATCGGACGCTGCGTGGACTGCCCGGCCACCTACGACGAGGCCGTCCTGGACACCCTCAAGGACTGGCGCACGGCGAAGGCGAAGGACATCCGCAAGCCGCCGTTCGTGGTGTTCACGGACGCCACGCTCATCGCGATCGCCGAGACCATGCCGCGCACACCCGCCGAGCTGATCAAGATCGCCGGCGTGGGCAGGACCAAGCTCGAGTCCTACGGCGCGGAGGTGATCGACCTGCTGCACGGCACCGACGTCGCCTGACGGTCCGGTCGGCGTCACCTCGCCGTCCCGCCGCGCGAGTCACCACGCCGTTCGGCCCGCCTGCCGCCCCGGCAGCGCCCGGGGTTATCTTGAGCAGACGCATCCGGGCCACGGGGCCAGCGTCTCCTCGGCGACGTCGCTCCGGGCCTCCACCACCCGCCATGCGGTCCCGGGCACAGGCCCCCGGCGCAGCGCCTCCAGCACCGTCCCCGCGGCCCGGTGGGCGCGCGCCACGGTCTCCCGTCCGGCCTCCGCCCGGCGCAGTGCTGCGGTCCGCGTGGCCCGCAGCGGGTCCTCCTGTTCTGCCCACCGCTCCCAGCAGAGCGGGCATCCCGGCGTGTCCACAGCGCACCAGGGGCCGACGAGGGTGTCCTCTTCCCGCAGCACGACCGGCAGCACCGGATGCCGTGCGGCCAGGGCGCGGGACAGCCGGTCCACATCCCACGCACCCTCGGCCACGAGCACGGACACCGCCCCGAACCAGCGCCGTCGCGGCTCCGGGCAGGGGGCGGCGACCACGCCGCGCTCGCCGAGGCGCTGGGCGAGCGCGACGGCCCGGGGCCGTCCGACGTCCGCGGTGACGAGGCCGTGTCCGAGCTGGTCCGGTGTCACCGGGCGTCGGTCCGTCAGGCCAATCCGGGCGGCGCCGGCGGAGGCCAACAGGTGGGCCACTGCTGTGCCCGTGGGGCCCAGCCCCTCCACGTGCACCGCGGCGGGCACCAGGGGGCCGGTGCCCGGTCCGGGGCGTTCCAGCACCGGGGCGAGACCGTCCAGCAGATCCTCCACCTGAGACTCGGGCAGACCGCATCGACGGGAGAGGGCGGGCACAGCCTCGGCCGCGGTCCCGCGCGTCCCCGCGGACAGCTCGGCCAGCAGCGTGCCCACCCCGCGCGGCCGGACGTCCACCACCACGGCGTGGGGGCCGTTGCCCAGCTGCACCTGCTCCTCTCCGACGCGCACCCGCGTCGTCCTCGGATCGATCCGCATCCTCCAGCCCTCCGCTCGCTCCGCGTCCCGTGGCGGAGTCCGCGGCCCCGTGCCGCGGTCGTGTCTCCAGCGTCGCACGCGGGCACGGCCGTTCCCCGGCCCCGTCCACAGGTGGGGCCGGTCCTTTCACTCCCGTCCTCCACAGCCGACACACGCCCCGTGCCGCCCAGGGCACAATGTGGGGATGCCGTCCACCGGAGGAACCCGCCGCTCGCGTCCGCGCCGTGCCGCCGCGCCCGACTCGCGTGCCACGCCCCTCGCCCGCCGCAGCACGCCCGCGGTGCGCACCACAGAGTTCGCCGAGGTCGAGGGCGTGCCGGTCACGTTGATCCGCTCCACAGCCCGCCGGCGCACGGTCTCCGCCGCCTGGCGGGACGGTCGGCTGCGCATCTCCCTGCCCGCCGGGATGCCGGCGGGGGAGGAGCGTGAGTGGATACGCCGGATGGTCGCAAAGGCGCCGGCACCTCCCTCGCCGCACGACGACGGCCCCGCACCCGACGACGCCGCGCTCGCCGCCCGCGCGGAGCGGCTCCGGGCCCGCCTCCTGCCGGAGGCGCCCCGCCCCGCCTCCGTCGCCTGGTCCTCCCGGCAGCGGCAACGGTGGGGCTCCTGCACCCCCGCCCGCCGGACAATCCGGATCTCGACCCAGCTGCACGGCATGCCGGAATGGGTCCTGGACGCGGTGGTGATCCACGAGCTGGCCCACCTGCTCGAGTCCGGGCACGGCCCGGCCTTCCGTCGGCTCGTCTCGCGCTGCGACCGCTACGCGGAGGCCATGGCCTTCCTGCAGGGTGTCACCTACGCCACCGGGCGCGGCCTCTCGGCCGACGCCGTCCCGGACGGCACGCCGGACGAGGACGCCGACGCCGAGGCCTGACGGGGCCGGAGGGTCACTTCTCCTTGGGGGCGTCCCCGAACCCGCCGTCGAGTAGGCGGCGCAGCTCGTCGTCGAGGGAGTCGGTCGTCTTGTCCTGCTCTTCGCGGCGGCCGGCGTAGCCGGTCGGGTCGTCGAGGTCCTCGGAGGTGGGCTGCCGCTCTGGGTGACGCCAGACCTGCTCGCGGTACTCCTTGCCGTGGTTCTTGGTGATCTCCTCCCACAGCGCGGAGGCCGCACGCAGGCGGCGCGGGCGCAGCTCCAGGCCCACCAGGGCGGCGAACGCGTGCTCGGCGGGGCCTCCGGAGGCGCGGCGACGGTTCATGGTCTCGCGCAGGGCCTCGGCGTGGTCCAGGGGCGCGGCGGCCTCGGCGACCACCACGTCCACCCACCCCTCGACGAGGGCCAGCAGCAGCTCCAGTTGCTCGAGTGCGGCCCGCTGGGTGGCGTCCGGCTCGGCGATGAAGGACCGACCGTCGAACACCTGCTGCATGGACTGCGGGTCCATCGGGTCCACGTTCGCCGCGGCGGACTCGATGCCGTCGGTGTCCAGGCGGATGCCGGCCGCATACTGCTCGATCGCCGCGAACAGGTCCCGCTCCAGCCACGGCGAGTGCAGGAACAGCCGCATGCGGGCCACCTCGCGCAGGGCGAGATAGATGCGCAGCTGGTCGTCCGGCACGGACAGGCCGTCCCCGAACTCCTCGACGTTCACCGGCATCATCGCCAGCGTGTGCCCGGCCAGCGGGAAGCCGATGTCCGTGCCGGAGAGCACGTCCTTGCCGATCTCTCCGACCGCGGAGCCCAGCTGCAGGCCGAACATGGTGCCGCCCATGTTCTGCAGCATCGGCTTCAGGCCGTCCATGCCTCCGAGCATGCCGGCCATCTCCTCCGGCACCTGCTCGGAGAGCTGCTGCTCGATCGCCGAGGACATGGCCCGAGACAGCGAGGTGGCGACCGGCTCGGTCATGCGGCGCCAGTTGTCCATGGTGGCCTCGACCCACTCGGCGCGGGACCAGGCCTTACCGATCAGGCCGGACTGCTCGGTGTCCGTCGCCCCGTCCAGCCACAGCTCGGCCAGGCGGAGCGCCTCGTCCACCTCCTTGCGGGCGAACGAGCCGACGGAGGGGTCCGTGCCGGCCACGGCCTGGCGGGCCGCGTTCTTGGCCAGGTCCCAGTTCACCGGGCCCGACTGACTGCCCGCGGACGGATTCATCATCGCCTGGAACTGGGCCATCATCTGCTGCATCATGGCCGGGTCCATCTGCGACGGGTCGAAGCCGGGCACAGTGCCGCCGCCGGGTCCGCCCATCTGCTCCATGGCGCGGCGGATCTGCTCGGGGTCCGGGCCCTGACCGCCGAAGAGGCGCCCGAGCATCTCCTCCAGGGGGTCGCGCTCGTCGCCGGATCCGGGGTTCTTCGGGTCGTTGGTCATGCCCATCAGCGTAGTGCCGGGCCCGCCCGCTGTCTGCGTCGGGCCCCGCCCGCGGCCGGATGTTCGCCACCAGGTGAGGCCCGGGACGGAGGCTGGGCGGCCGGACGCGGAGGCCGCCGGCACCGCAGGTGACCGCGCAGGTCATGCCGCCGTGCCGTCGTCGTGGCGACCGGTAGACTGGCCGGGCCGTTCCGTGTCCGTCGCACGCCGACGGCGCACGGATCCGCCCCGCCGAGCCCGTCTCGGCCGAGCCACAGGAAGCGGTGCCGCGTGCCCCAGATGACACCTTCTCCGAGCTTGCGCCCCGGCGCGCCCCGGAGACCCGTGTCCGCGGCCCGCCCCCGCCATGCGCGTGCCCTCCCGGCCACGACGACGGCCGCACGCCCCCGCCGCACGCCCCGCCTCGCCGGCTGGATCGCCGCCGGCAGTGCGATGATCGCGCTGGCCGCGCCCACCCCTTACATCGTGGAGAGCCCCGGGCCCGCGATCGACGTGCTCGGCACCTACGACGGCCACGAGGTGCTGACCGTGACCGGGGACGAGGACACCGCGAAGGTGGACGACCACGGAGGCTCCGAGGGCCGCCTGGACATGACCACGGTGCTGGTCGGCGGCCCGCCCACCGGCACCACGACGGCCACCGACCTGTTCGGGGCGCTGCTGGACCCTGGCGCGGACGTGCTGCCCCGTGAGCTCGTGTACCCCACGGGCACCACCTCGGAGGAGGTCAGTGCAGGCAACACCGCCGCCATGGCCTCCTCACAGGAGATTGCTACGGCCGCCGCACTCACCGAGCTCGGGGTGGACTACCGCACCCGTCTGACCGTGCAGGAGTTCACGCCCGGCAGCGCCGCCGAGGGCACGCTAAAGACCGGCGACGAGATCCTCGACGCCGACGGAGAGTCCGTCACAGACGTCCCCGCGCTGAAGCGGGTCCTCAACGCCTCGGACGGTGACCCCGTCCCCATGACCATCCGCCGGGACGGGGACGAGCGGGTCCTCGACGTGCCCGTGTCTGCAGCGCCGGAGGGCGGGCGGGACCGCTGGCTGATGGGCGCCTACCTGCGGCAGGCCTTCGAGTTCCCAGTGCAGGTGGACATCGCCCTGGAGGACGTCGGTGGCCCCTCCGCAGGCCTCATGTTCGCCCTGTCGATCGTGGACCGGCTGTCCCCGGGCGACCTGACCGGCGGCAGGCACATCGCCGGCACCGGCACGATCACCCCGGACGGGGCGGTCGGCGCGATCGGCGGCATCCCGCAAAAGGTCCTCGGGGCCCGCGAGGCCGGGGCCGAGGTGTTCCTGGCACCGGTGGACAACTGCGCAGACCTGGACGGTCGGGTCCCCGAGGGACTGACCGTGTACGCCGTGGACACCCTGTCCACGGCCCGGGCCACGGTGGAGGCCGTGGCCGACGGGCGCACCCCCGAGGGGGTGCGCACCTGCGGCTGAGGACAGCCGTACCACGACCCGGACGGCGGGGGCACGCGGCACAGCGACGCGCCGCGACGACCCGCACCGACACCACGGCGGACCCGTAACCGGACGGGGCGCCGAGACACACGCACGAGTCCCGCACGACGGCGGGACGGGACGCACTACAGAGGAGACGAGTGAGCTTCGGACAGTCAGGAAACGGGCCCTTCGGCGGCCCGCCCCATCAGGGAGGTTCCGGCGGATCGCCGGGGCAGGGCGGCGGCAAGGGCGGCGGCCCCTTCGGCGCCTTCGGGCCCTTCAACCCCTTCGGCGGCAACGGCGACGGCGACGAGGGCCGCGGCGGATCGGGCGGTGGCCCCTTCGGCAGCGGTGGAGACCAGGGCGGCGGCTCCCGCCGGGACCGGACGCCTCGGCGTCCCGGGCGCCCCAGCGCACTCGTGCTGACGCTGATCTCCGTGGCCGTGCTGGTCGGGCTCTTCATGCTCTTCACCGGCGTCTACACGGAGATCCTCTGGTTCAACCAGATCGGCTTCGCCGATGTGTTCTGGACCGAGATCTGGACCCGCGTGGCCCTGTTCGCCATCGCGGCGGCGGTCATGGCGCTGGCCGTCTGGTTGGCCGTCCGTCTGGCCTGGAAGGGGCGTCCCGAGCGGACCCCCTCGTCCGGCCGCGACTCGCTGAGCCAGTACCAGCGCCAGCTCGAGCCGATGCGCCGCCTCGTGTTCATCGCCGTGCCGGTGATCGTCGGCCTCTTCGCCGGCTCCGCCGCCATGAACGGCTGGCAGACCGTCTTGCTGTTCCTGAACCAGGAGCCCTACGGCAAGCAGGACCCGCAGTTCGGCCTGGACATCAGCTTCTACCTGGCCACCCTGCCGTTCCTGGGACTGGTGGTCAGCTTCCTGACCTCGGTGGTCCTGGTCGCCGGCATCGCCGGCCTGCTGGTGCACTACCTCTACGGCGCGATCCGCGTGGAGGACCGCGGCGGCCTGACCGTGGAGAGGTCCGCACGCATCCATGTGGGCGTCTTCGCCGCGCTGTTCCTGCTCCTGCAGGGCGTGAACTACTGGCTGGCCCGGTACCGCACCCTGCAGTCGCAGGACGGCTCCTGGGCCGGTGCGCTCTACACGGACGTGAACGCCGTCATCCCGACGTCCGCGATCCTCGCGGTGACCGCGGTGATCGTGGCGATCCTGTTCGTGGTCACGGCGCTGAACGGCCGCTGGCGGATCGCCCTGGTCGGCACTGCCGTCCTGGTGATCACCTCTCTGGTGGTCGGCGCTGGCTACCCGTTCCTGGTGCAGCAGTACCAGGTGCAGCCCTCTGAGCGCTCCCTCGAGGCCGAGTACATTCAGCGGAACATCGCGATGACCCGTGAGGCGTACGGCCTGGACGACGTGGAGACCACCAACTACGAGGGCGCCACCGACGCCGAGGCTGGGGCGCTTGCCGGTGAGTCCGCGAACACCGCGAACATCCGTCTGATGGACCCCAACCTGCTCTCGCAGACCTACGGCCAGCTGCAGCAGTTCCGCCCGTACTACACCTTCCCCGAGACGCTGCACGTCGACCGCTACGACGTGGAGGGCGAGACCCGGGACACGGTGGTCTCCGTGCGCGACGTCAACGTCAACCAGGACCAGTCCTGGGTGAACCGGCACATCGTGTACACCCACGGCTACGGCATGGTCGCCGCGGACGCCTCCGAGGTGGCCGCCCAGGGTCGCCCGAAGTTCCTGCTCTCCGGCATCCCCACCACGGGCGTGCTGGCGGACGAGGAGAACTACGAGCCGCGCATCTACTTCGGCACGAACTCGCCGCAGTACTCCGTGGTCGGCGCTCCCGAGGGCGCGGCGCCGAAGGAGCGTGACCGACCGCAGACCGCCGACTCCGGCGAGGACACCGCCTACACCTTCTCCGGGGACGGAGGCCCGTCCGTGGGTAACCTCTTCAACCAGCTCGCCTACGCGGTGAAGTTCGGCTCCACGGAGCTCCTGCTGTCCTCGGACGTGAACGAGGCCTCTCAGATCCTCTACGACCGCAACCCGGTGGAGCGTGTGCAGAAGGTTGCGCCGTTCCTCACCGTGGACTCGAACGCCTACCCGGCGATCGTGGACGGCCGCATCCAGTGGATCGTGGACGCCTACACCACCTCGGACGCCTTCCCGTACTCGACCGCCCAGGCGCTGGGCGAGGCCACCACCGACGCCCTGAACCGCAACGAGCAGTTCAACCTCACGGGCCAGGTGAACTACATCCGCAATTCCGTGAAGGCCACGGTGGACGCCTACGACGGGTCTGTGAAGCTCTACGCCTGGGACACCGAGGATCCGCTGCTGAAGGCCTGGCAGAAGGTGTACCCGGATGTGATGCAGCCGTACTCGGAGATGAGCGCCGAGCTCATGGACCACGTGCGGTATCCGGAGGACATGTTCAAGGTGCAGCGCGAGCTGCTGGGCCGCTACCACGTGACGGACCCGGACGACTTCTACGAGAACAACGACGCCTGGTCTGTCCCGTCCGATCCGACCCAGGACGACGACAACGTGAAGCAGCCCCCGTACTACATGACCATGCAGATGCCGGGGCAGGACGAGGCGGCGTTCTCGCTGACATCGACCTTCATCCCGCAGCTCACGGAGGGCTCCCAGCAGCGCAACGTGCTCTACGGATTTCTCTCCGCCGACGGCGATGCCGGCACCGGAGAGGACGGCCAGAAGAACGACTCCTACGGCACGCTTCGACTGCTCGAGCTGCCGCGCCAGACCACGGTCCCCGGACCGGGCCAGGCGCAGGCGAACTTCGACTCGAACGACAGCGTGTCCCAGGAGCTGAACCTGCTCCGCCAGGGCGCCTCGGACGTGATCAACGGCAACATGATCACCCTGCCGGTGGCCGGCGGCATCCTCTACGTGCAGCCGGTGTACGTGCGGTCCTCTGGACCCACCTCGTACCCGACGCTGCGCAAGGTGCTCGTGTCCTTCGGCGATCAGGTGGGCTTTGCCGACACCCTCGAGGAGGCCCTCAACCAGGTCTTCGACGGCGACTCCGGGGCGGTGACGCCCGAGGAGCAGCAGGAATTCGAGGACGGCGAGGCCGGCGGCGGCGAGTCAGGCGACTCCGATGCGCCGGAGGACGGCTCCGGCGACGAGGAGCAGGGCGGGAACACCCCCGCTCCGGCCGGCTCCGACCTGGAGAAGGCGCTGCAGGAGGCGCAGGACGCGATCGACCGCGGTCAGGAGGCCCTGGCCGAGGGCGACTGGGCCGACTACGGCGAGCAGCAGGACCGGCTGAACCGTGCGCTCGAGGCGGCCATCGCCGCCGAGGAGGCGGCACAGGGAGGATCCTCGGACGACGGAGAGTCGTCTGAGCAGTCCGACGCCCCGGAGCCCTCCGAGGAGTCCGCCGGCGAGCAGGGCTGACGCCCGCTGCGCCGCGCGACGACGGCCCCGGCGTCCGTCTCCCGCCTCACCGCGGGGACGGCACCGGGGCCGTTCGGTGTTCCTGCGACGCCGGGGCCCTTCGTCTCTGAGGCTCCGCGGGCCCCTCCGGGGGCGGGACGCGTCCGTCCGGTGCCCGTCCGCCCTTCCGGTGGGGTGGACGACGCGGTCCGAGGAATGTGGTGAGGATCTCGTCCCCTGATGTTCTCCTCGATTTGGCTCACCGGCCGCAGGTGTGTAAAGTAAAACAAGTCGCCGCGGGGTGGAGCAGTTCGGTAGCTCGCCGGGCTCATAACCCGGAGGTCGCAGGTTCAAATCCTGCCCCCGCAACGAGAATGGCCCCAGGACTTCGGTCCTGGGGCCTTGTGCATGTCCGGAGCCGGCTGGCCGGCGGCCACCGCTGTGGGACCACGGACGCGAGGACCGAGACGACAGGGCGACCTGGGTCCGTCGACTGGCGCCCGACGACGAAGGCCCCCTGACCACAGGTCAGGGGGCCTTCACGACCTCCGGGGAGCGGCCGTCGTCGTGCCCCTCCGCCGTGACGGTTCAGCTCTGGGTGCGGGTCCCGGTCTCGCTCTGCTCCGCGGAGTACTCCATGGACAGCTCGGCGTCCTCGGGGCCGGTGCCGGAGGTCAGCTCCGAGGGCTGGGAGCCACCGGCCTTGAGTGCCGCCAGGCGGGCCTCGACCTCGGTCTGCTCGCCGAGGTCCTCGAGGGACTCGAACTGGGAGTCCAGCGAGGAGGCGGCGAGCTCCTGCTGGCCGCGGACGCGGGCCTCCTCGCGGCGGACCTTCTCCTCGAAGCGGGAGACCTCGGAGGTCGGGTCCAGCAGGTCGATGGACTTCACGGCGTCGGCCACCGCGGACTGGGCCTGGGCGGACTTGGCGCGGGCGGTCAGCTCGTCCCGCTTGGACACCAGCTGCTGGCGCTTCACCTTCATCTGGTCCAGGCCGCTCTTCAGGCGCTCGACGATCTCGCGCTGCGAGGCGATGGTCGGCTCGGAGGACTTCGCCTGACGCTCGGCGTCCATCTGGCGCTCGATGGCGACCTTGGCGAGGTTGTCGAACTTGGTGGCGTTCGCGTCGTCGCCGGAGGAGCGGAACTGGTCGGCCTTCTGCGAGGCTGCCAGGGCCTTCTGGCCCCAGCTGCGGGCGGCGTCCTGGTCCTCGCGGTAGTCGTCCTCGATCATCCGGAGGTTACCGATGGTCTGCGCCACGGCTGCCTCGGCCTCGGCGATGTTGTTGGTGTAGTCCCGGACCATCTGGTCCAGCATCTTCTGCGGGTCCTCGGCCTTGTCCAGCATGGCGTTGATGTTGGCCTTCGCCAGGGTGGAGATGCGGCCGAAGATGGACTGCTTGACCATGGTGTTTCCCTTCTGTGGTGCCGGTGCCGTGGGCGGCCGGCTCGGTGTTCATCGTGTACAGGCCCCCTCGGGCCGGGTCCGAGGCCCCTCACGGGGCGTCGGGCCGGTCCGCGGGACCGGTGGTCTGTGAGGCGGCACGCGCCGTGCGGGACGGGATCCCGGTGGGTCAGAAGCTGCCTCCGGAGATGTCTCCGAAGCCGCCGAAGTCTCCGCCGGACAGGCCTCCACCGCCGAACCCGCCGAAGCCTCCGCCGCCCCAGTCGGAGCCGCCGGAGCCGGAGTTGAGCAGCGAGTTGATCAGGATGCCGCCGAGCATGGCGCCGCCCAGGCCCGAGCCGAACGAGGATCCGCCTCGGCGGTAGCGGTCCGCGCCGCCGAACCCTTGGCCGTAGCCGGCACCTCCGTACTGCATGCCGAAGCTGGTCACGTCCCTCCGGGCGAGCTCGGACGCCCGTTCGGCGAGGTCGGCGGCATGGTGGGCGGCCTCGAGGGCCTCCGCGGGGTCCGAGGACCGCATGCCGCGTGCGGCGTCCAGGGTGCGGGCGGCCTCGGAGAGCTTCGACCTGGCCTCCGGTCCCACGGCGCCGCGGCGCGCGGAGATGAAGTCCGCAGTCCCGTCGATCTGGCCCTGCGCGTGGTTGAGCGCGGAGGGCAGCATGCGGGAGGCCTGCATGGCGTGCTCACGGGCATCGCGGACACCGGCCAGCGGTGCGTTGAGCTGACGGTGCGCCGCCTCGAGACGGTGGATCAGGTCGACCGGGTCCGGGCGGCCGGCGTCCATCTGGGTGCGCACGTCCTGGAGCACGGCCTGCAGTCCGCCGATCGGACCCGCCAGCTCCGGGTTGCGCCCGGAGTCCACCACGGCCTGGGCCTCGGCCACGTCCTGTCGGCACTGTGCCACGCCCTGGCGCAGGTGCTCCATGGTCTCGGACAGCGTGCTCTCGGAGCGCCGCACGGCCTCGGCCAGGGTGCGCACCTGGTCCAGTGCCTCCTCGGCCGCACGGACGGCGAGGGCCGCGGTCGGGCGGTCTCCGGCCTCCCACGAGGTGCGGGCCTTGTCCTCGGCCGTCTGCACGAACTCCAGGCGCTCCCGGGCCTGCTCCGCGTTGTCGCCGACCTCGGAGAGTGCGGACTCGGCGTACGAGGAGTGCAGGCGCACCAGGATCTGCTCGGCCTCGGACACCTTCTGATCAGCGGCGGGGACCGCGGAGTCGAGCTCGCTGAGGGCGTCAGGGACCCGGTTCTCCAGGTCGCGGAGCTGCTCGAACTCCTTCTGGTGGGCGCCGAGGGCGGTGCCCACCTCCTCGCAGCGGCCGATGATCTCCTTCAGCCACCGACGCTGGTCCTCCTCGGTGTCCGGGATCTCGTCTTCCATCTGCTGCTGCAGCTGGAAGGAGGCGCGCATGTGCTCCTTGGCCTTGGCGATGTCCTCGCGGAACGTGGCGATCGCCTCGGCGCCGTAGGCGGCCTCGGCAAAGCCCATCTCCTGCTCGGAGGAGCGGATCGCGTCGTCCGCGCCGACCAGCGTGGACCCGGCCTTGGTACGGAGCTGCTCGAGGGGCATCTCGTCCAGCGGGTCCTGAGGGGCGGCAGGGGAGGTCGCTGCCTGTCCGTCGCGGGACGCGTCGGTGGATCCCCTGCGGGAGCGCTTCCAGACGAGGTAGCCGCCGGCGCCGAGGCCCGCGGCCACGAGGCCGCCGGTGAGCGCACCGGCGACGCCGGATCCGACGCCCTCGCCGTCGGAGCCGACGTCGGAGGCCGCCTGAGGCAGAGGCCCGGCGGGCTCATAGGAGGCGCCGCTGGCCCCTCGGCCGTCCAGGGTGCCGTCCACGGCGTCGTCCACGCCGTCGGCCGCGGCCAGGGCCGGTGACAGCCAGGCGTCCCCGCCCGGCTCCGGCAGCAGTGGGGCGATGTAGCTGCGGCGCACGTCGTCCTGGAGCGCGTTCACGTCGGACGCCTCATGGGCGTCGAAGCCGTAGCGGCGGTTCTCCACGTCGATCGCCAGCACGGAGTCCGAGGTGCCCAGGCCGTTGGCCTGGGCGAAGTCCTGGACGAACTGCTGCTGGTCCCCACCGGCGAAGCCGTCCACGTAGACCACGTAGAGGCCCTCGCCCGTGTCCCGGCGCAGCTGGGAGATGCGGTCGGTCAGCTCCGACTCCTGCGCGGCGGAGAGCACGTCGGCCTGGTCTACCACGAAGGTCCCCGGGGGCACGTCCATCGCCGCGTGCGCGGGCGTCGCGAGTCCGGCCACCAGCATCCCGGCGCCGCCGGCCAGGACCGCACGGGCGAGCACGGGGACGGGACGGCGGAGGGGGGATCGCTGCACAGGGACGCTCCTGACGAGTCGAAGGGGCCGCTGCCATACCCGGGATGCTCGGGGTCCGACGCGCGGGGTCTGCCTGCTGGCAGTCTAGGCAGGGCGGGTGCCGGCGGTGAAGGGATCACCGCACACTCCGCCCACAGCTGACGCGAGGCCGGTTGCACCCAGTGATGTAACCACAAAGGCGCAGTGTATCTGCAGAAGATGTCCAGGGGATGTCCAGCGAGCCGTCTCATGATGGTCGCCATCGACCCCGCGCCGACCGGCGCACCCGAGCCGCTGGGACGGCGGCACCGTCCGTGACTCGAGACCCGAGGCGATGCACGAGAGGATCAGGACCATGTCGTACCACCAGCAGCCGGCGCCGAACGACGCCCACGGCCAGACCCCGCAGTCCCCGGTCGCCGCACAGCGGTCACCGAAGCGCATCGGCACCGGCATGCTCGCCGCCTGCGTGCTGGCGGCCGGCCTCGTCGGCGGAGGAGTGGGCGCCGGTGCGGTGGCCCTGACCCAGGGGGAGGACGCCCCGGCCGCGGCGTCCTCCGAGGGCGGCGGCGGGCAGGACGCAGGCGGTCAGGACGCCGGCGGCCAGGACAGCGGTGGGGTCTCGGCGTCCCAGGACGCCCGGGGGGCGGAGGGAGCCGGCGACGCCTCAGGCACGGTGGCGAGCGCGGCGGAGCGTGCGTCGGCCTCGGTGGTGACCATCTCCACCGCCTCGCGGTCCGGGGCCGGCTCGGGCTCCGGCGTCGTCCTCGACGATCAGGGCCACATCCTCACCAACAACCACGTGGTGACCATGGGCGGACAGACCTCAGACGCCGAGATTACCGTGCAGACGGCCGACGGCTCCGTGTACGTCGCCGAGGTGGTGGGCACGGACCCCAAGTCCGACCTGGCCGTGATCAAGGTGGAGGCCGAGGGGCTCACGCCCATTGGGATCGGCAGCTCGAAGGACCTCGCGGTGGGAGACCAGGTGATCGCCATCGGCGCGCCCCTGGGTCTGGCCGGCACCGTCACCGACGGCATCGTCTCCACCCTGAACCGCACGATCGCCGTGGCCTCCTCGGAGGTGCCGGACGACACGGACCAGGGCTCGCCCTACCAGTTCCAGTTCCCGCAGCAGGGCCGTGAGCAGCAGGCCCAGGGCTCGGTGTTCCTCAACGTCATGCAGACGGACGCGGCCATCAACCCCGGCAACTCGGGCGGCGCGCTCGTGGACGAGAACGGCGATCTCCTCGGCATCAACGTGGCGATCGCCTCGACCGGCGGCAGTCAGGGAGAGGAGTCCGGAAACATCGGCGTCGGCTTCGCCATCCCGGTCGACTACGCCCACCGGATCGCCGAGAAGCTGATCGCCGACGGCGAGGTGGAGCACGCCTTCCTCGGCGTCTCCGTCACCCCGGCGCAGGCCGAGGTCGAGGGCGGTGACCGTAGCACCCGCACCCAGTTCAGCGCCGGAGCCGAGGTGCGTGAGGTCGTGTCCGGGTCCCCGGCAGACAAGGCAGGCCTGAAACAGGGCGACGTCGTCACGAAGGTGGACGGCACCCCGGTGCAGGACAGCGAGTCGCTCACCGCCACCGTCCGTCAGTTCGCCCCCGGGGACGAGGCCGAGGTGACGGTGCGCAGGAACGGCAAGGAGCAGACCCTGAAGGTGGCCTTCGCGGCGAACGACGACGAGTCCTGAGCAGGGCCGGCATGTCGGCCCGAACAGGTGTCCCGGCAGGGGACAATGGAGGTCATGCAGACCCCGGTCACCCCCTCCGACCTCGCTTCGGGCCATGGCTGGCGCACCGTGCTCGCCGTCGGCGCGCACCCTGACGACCTGGACTTCGGCGCCGCCGCCACCCTAGGCGGGCTCACCGCGGCCGGTGTGCGAGTGGTGCAGTGCATCGTCACGGACGGGGACGCCGGCGGGTTCGTCTCGGAGGGCCCGGAGGCGATGACCGCCCGCCGTCATGCCGAGCAGCGTGCGGCCGCGGCGGCTCTCGGCATCGACGAGGTGCACTTCCTCGGCGAGCGGGACGGCTTCCTCGAGCCGGGCCACCGCGTCCAGAGGGCGCTCGTCCGTGTCATGCGGCAGGTTCGCCCGGACGTCGTCGTCAGTCTCCACCCGGAGCGGGACTGGGAGCGGCTGCAGCGGTCACACCCGGACCATCTGGCCTGCGGCGAGGCCGTCGTCCGTGCCAGCTATCCGGCGGTCGAGAACCCCTACGCCTTCCCGGAGCTGCTCACGGACGAGGGGCTCGAGGCGTTCCGCATCCGTCACCTGCTCCTCTACGCGGCACCGCGCGCCCGCGTGAACGCGGCCGTGGACGTCACGGGCCTCGAGGAGATCAAGCTGCGCGCCCTCGACGCCCACCTCTCCCAGCACCCGGACGTGGAGGGCATGCGCAGGTTCGTGCGCCGCCAGATGCGGAAGGAGTTCGCCCGGGCCGGGGGCGTGGGCGAGGGGTCAGCGGAGTCCTTCCACCTCGTGGAGGTCAACGGAGCGGACACGATCGCCGGCTTCTGAGCGGCCGTCGTCGGCTGTTCGCCGCAGGCCGGCCGGGACGCACCAGGGGCTCCCGTGGCCTCGGTGGCGCGTGTCCGGGCGCCTGCGGCGTCTGCGGGCGGTTCAGCCGTCCATCGTCCACTGGCCGCCGTAGCGCGGCCCGTCGTTGCCCGGCCGGAGCACCACGGAGGACTGCACGTCGTCCGAGGGCTGCTCAGCACCGGCCTCCGGCTCCACCGTCATGCCGACGGCGCCGTGGGCGTCGATGCCGTGGAAGGTTACGGGCTCGGCGAGCTCGTCCGCGTCGAACACCCCGAGCGACTGGGCCTGCTGGGACTCGTCCTTCGGCAGCAGCCACAGCTGGTAGGCCTGGCCCTGCGGCAGCGGCTCGAGCCCCTCCAGCCGTACGTATCCCGCATCGATGTCGCGGGAGGTCGCCACCTGCATGGTGCCGCCGTCGCGGGTCTGCACCGGATCCGAGTGGTAGACGTCGGCAGCGCGGTCCACCCGTTCGGGCAGGCTCGGGCCGGTGAGCAGGACGATCGCGCTGATCAGCGCGATCAGGACCAGCGCGACGGCCACCCCGACCGTCACCAGCATCCGGCGCCGGCGCGGCGCCTCCTCCTCGGGGGTGTGCTGCACCTCCTCGTGGTCCACGAGGGCCACCCCGATGTCCTGCGCGGGCAGCCGGCGCAGGACGCGGTCGAGCAGGTCGGAGGGCGGTTCCTCCTGGTGCGAGCGGAACGCCCAGGTGACGGCGTTGCGGGCGGCGCGCAGGCGGGTGCGCCACAGGGTGCCCTCGCTCGGTCCGCGTCCGGCCACGGAGCCTTCCACCAGGGTCCGCTCGTCGCCGTCGAGGGCGTCGAGTGCGGCCAGGTCGGCCAGCTCGAGCACGCGGCCGGCGTCCACGTCCCCGCGGACGGTGTCCGTCAGGCCCGCGGCACGGGACGGGATGGCGCTGATGGGGCCGGTGAGGGTGCCGCGCTCCTGCTCGGCGTCCCGGTGTGCGGCCACGAGCGCCTGGACTCCGTCACGCACGAGCTCCTTGGCCCGCGCCACCGGGACGTCCAGCTCCTGGGCCAGGCGCCGGGCGGTGCGCCCGCCCAGCCAGGCCAGGGCGACGGCCCGGTACTGCTCGTCCGTGAGGGACGCGCAGCTCAGGGGAGGCTCCGCAGGGGGCCGGTCGCCCTTGCCGGCGTTGTCCGGCAGGAGGCCGTGGCCGCGCTCGGGCAGGGAGTCGGTGCGGGCCAGGGTGGTGACCACCCGGTGGGCGAGGACCTCGAGCCAGGTGAACACGGTGCGCTCGCGGCGGCGGAAGTCGTCGTCGTCGGTGAGGTCCAGGTCCGCGTCCGGGGCCTCGTCCCAGGCGGTGAGATAGACCAGCGCGGTGGCCTCGGCTGCGTCCCGCTCCGAGGCCAGCACGGACCGGGAGAGGGCGTGGACCCACGGGACGGTGACGTCGTAGAGGGCGGCGAAGGCCGCGCGGTCGCCCTCCGCGCTCAGGCGAAGGAGGACGTCGAGGGCAGGCAGGGCACCGGCGTCGGAGGGGTCGTGGTGCAGTCCGGTGTCAGTGGGGGAGGTCGCGTCCATGATCGGTTCAGTCTAGGCAGGCGGAGCCGGCGAATCCGTGCTGACGCCACGCTTCGAAGGTCACGATTGAGGCGGCATTCGCGAGATTCAGCGAGCGCCGCGCCGGCTGCATCGGCAGCCGCACGGTCGCGGTGATCCGCGGGTGGGCGAGGGCCTCGTCCGGCAGGCCTGCGGACTCGCGGCCGAACAGGAGCACGTCTCCGGGGGTGTACTCGACCTCGTCGTAGCGGGTCTGCCCGCGGGCGGTGAAAGCGAAGACGCGCGCGCCCGGCAGCGCGTCCAGGGCGGCGTCGAGGTCCGGGTGGGTCTGCATCACGGCGAGGTCGTGGTAGTCCAGGCCGGCGCGGCGCAGGTGGGCGTTCTCGAACGTGAAGCCGAGCGGCTCCACCAGGTGCAGGCGGGTGCCGGTGATGGCGGCCAGGCGGATGGCGCTGCCGGTGTTCCCCGGGATCTCCGGGGTGTGGAACATCAGGTGGAACCCGGGCGTGCCGGGAGCGGGGGAGCGCTCGGCGGTCAGGTGCGGGTTTGCTGCGGGGCGGGCAGGGGCGGTGTCGGACACGTTCTCTATCGTAGGGCCGTGCCCGGCTCGTCCACGGGCCTTCCCGACGACGGCCGCCCGCCGTGCGTCGTCCAGGCGTGATCCCGACGGGTGTGTTCCCGCGGCGCCGGAGGACCTTGGGGCCTCGGCCCTCAGTACAGCTGGTCCACGAGCAGGCCGAGAGCGGCGCGGTCCACCGTGTCCGGTGTGGACCCGGTGCCGAGGAACAGCAGCAGCTCGCGCACCAGATCCCGTCCCGCGGCGGGCGCGGCGGTGAGCAGGTCCTCGCGGGCTCCCGGGTCGTCGGCGCCGCGGGCGTGGCGGATCACGGGGGTGACCCGTTCGTCCCGGTCGGTCATCACCAGCACGAAGCCGCCGACGGTGACCTGCGGCAGGGCCCGCTGCAGGGCGGTCATTGCCGGCCCCAGCAGGGGCGGCGAGGCGGCGGAGCGGTGGGCGGACAGCGTGGCGCCGTCCCAGGTGTAGACGCCGTCCGGGACTTGCATCGAGCCGATCAGGGCGAGCCGGTCTCCGCAGAGGACGGCATGGTCCACGTCGAGGGCCCGCTGGAAACGCCCGCCCAGCCCGAGCCCGGTGAGAAAGCGGGCGGCGGGCAGCACCGGGGCGACGTCCGCGTCCAGCAGACGCAGCACCCGAGCCTGGCGCCGCTGCCGATGCTCGTCCGGGAGCAGTCCGCGGCGGCGGGGCACCCCGTGCCAGCGGCGGGCCGACCGGGCCGGGTCGAGCACGCCGTTCGGCACCGGCTCGACCTCCAGCGGCGGCAGGTACCGCACGGGACGCTCGGACGGCGGGGGAGCGCTCGGGCGCGGCGCCGTTCCGGAGGCGCGTGCCGTCGCCGTGGTCCCGCCGCGGCCAGCCCGGCGTCCGGGGCGGTCCCGTCCGGTGGGGGTGTCCGCGGCGGGCAGGGAGAGGTCGTAGCGGCGCCGTGCCTCGTCCGTGCCCACCAGTGCCCAGGCCGCGCTGACCCGGCGGAACGCCTCGGGGCTGCCGCCGGCGTCCGGGTGGGCGCGGCGGGCGGCTCGGCGGTAGGCGCGGCGCAGCTCGTCCGCGTCCACGTCCGGGCGGACCTGCAGCACCTCGTAGGCCGTCTGCGGGCCCAGCTCGGCGGCGTTCACGGCTGCTCCCCGGCCGGTCGGGCGTCCAGGACGGAGCCGGCGTCCAGGGTGTCCGCGGAGCCGCCGGCGACGTACCGGACCAGCAGCATGGAGTCCTCGTGCAGCACGTGGACCAGGCGCAGGTCCAGGCCCAGCGCCTGGCCGGCGGCGAGGATGCGCGGGCCGTCCCCGCCGGCCAGCACGGGGGACAGGGACAGCTGCAGTTCGTCCAGGCACCCGGCGGCCGCCACCGCGCCGAACAGCGTGGGGCCTCCCTCGCCGTGCACCACACGGTGGCCGCGGGCGGCGAGCAGGGCCAGGGCGACCCTCGGGTCCACGTCGGTCTCGCCCGCCGCCAGGACGTCAGCGGCCTCGGCCAGCGCGGCGGCGTGGTCGGCGTGCTCGCGCAGGGCGGCGGCGGAGGTGAGCACCAGCGGACGGCGTGGGGCGCGGACGAAGAACGGGTCGGAGACGGACAGGTGCAGGCCGCCGGAGACCACGACGACCTCGGGGTGGGCGTCCAGGCCGCGGGCGGTGCGCCAGGCGGAGGTCTCGGAATCCACCAGCGGGCCGTCGTAGCCTTCGGCGCGGACGGTGCTGGCGCCCACCAGGATCACGTCCGCGTCCCGGCGGGCAAGGGAGAAGACGCGGTGGTCCGCGGGGGTGCCGAGTCCGCCGGAGAGGCCGTCCACCGTGGCGGCGCCGTCCACGGAGGAGATGAACATCATCCGGGTCCAGGGCCGGTCGGCCGGTCGGCCGTCCTCGCCGCCTCCTCGTACCGAGGCGGGTGCGGCGTAGAGATCCAGCAGCTCCTCGTCCGTCAGAGCGTCCCCGGACGCATTCAGGGCCTTCACGAGCGTCCCTCCCAGTCCTGGTCCGCGGCCACGGCGCTGCAGTCCGGGTCCGCGTTGACCTCGCCGGTGTTGTGCAGGGCCAGGGCGGGCTCGCGCCAGCCGGCGATGCACTCGGCCATGCGGGCGGCGTCCACGGAGGGGCGGACCTGGTGCATGCGCAGGATCCGGGCCCCACCGGCCACGCAGGCCACAGCGGCGGCCAAGGAGCCGGCGAGGCGGTGGGACTTGGGCCGGTCCAGGGACTCGCCCACGAAGTCCTTGTTGGACACGGCCGCCAGGACGGGGAAGCCGAGGTCGGCGATCTCGCCCAGGCGGCGGGTGATCTCCAGGGAGTGCACGGTGGTCTTGTTCAGGTCGTGGCCCGGGTCCACGATGATCCGCTCAGGCGCCACGCCCAGGGACACGGCGCGGTCCACGGTGCGCAGCAGGTGCTCGCGGACCTCGGCCACCACGTCGTCGTAGTGCGGGCGGGGGACCACGGTGCGCGGACCGGTCCGGTGGGCCAGGGAGTGGGTGACCACCAGGTGGGCACCGTGCTCAGCCGTGATGCGGCCCAGGTCCGGGTAGTAGAGGCCCGAGGTGTCGTTGACCACGTCTGCGCCGGCCTCGAGCGCGGCCGCCGCGACGATCGGCTGGAAGGTGTCCGCCGAGAGGATCGCCCGGGCCGCCTCGGCGCCGCCGCGTGCGGTGTCGCCTCCGGCACGCAGGGCGGCGATCAGCGGGGCGACGCGCTCGGCCTCCTCGGCCGGGTCCAGCTCCTCGCCGGGGGCGAACGGGACCCCGCCGACGTCCAGCCACTCGGCGCCGTCGGCCGCGGCGGCGCGGGCGGCGTCCACGGCGGCGTCGAAGGCGAAGGTCGCCCCGGCGTCGTAGAAGGAGTCCGGGGTGCGGTTGACCACCGCCATCACCAGGACACGGGTGCGGAAGTCCACCTCCGTGTGCGCGAAGCGGTGCACGGGATGCTGCAGGGCGGGGACACAGAACGGCACCCGGACATTCAATCACCCGCGCTCCTACACTGGAGGGCGATGTCCGTACCCCGACGCCTGCACTTCGACCACGCCGCCACCACGCCGATCCGCCCCTGCGCGCTCGAGGCGTTCACGGCGGCCACGGCGCTGCCCGGCAACCCGGCGGCCCTGCACACCAGCGCCCGGCGAGCCAAGCTGGCGCTGGAACAGGCCCGTGAGGACCTCGCCGCCGCCCTGGACTGCCATCCCTCCGAGGTGGTGCTCACCTCCGGCGGCACCGAGGCGGACAACCTCGCCGTCCAAGGTCTCTTCCGCGACCGCAACGCCGCACCCGTCGCCTCCCGTGGGTCCGCCGTGCTTCCCGACGACGGCCCCTCGCCTGTGCCCGCCCCGCGCCCCCGCATCGTGCTCACCGGCATCGAGCACCACGCCGTGCTGGACACGGTGGACTGGCTCGTCGCCCACGCGGGCGCGGAGGCCGTGACGGTCCCCGTGGACGCCGAGGGGGTGGTGGACCTGGCCGCGTGGGAGGCCGCGCTGGCAGCGGACCCGGAGCGCACCGCGCTGGCCACCCTGATGTGGGCCAACAACGAGGTCGGCGCCGTCCAGCCTGTGGCCGAGGCCGCGGCGATCGCCGCCGCCCACGGCGTCCCCCTCCACACCGACGCCGTCCAGGCCTTCGGCTCGATCCCGGTTTCCTTCACCGCCTCCGGCGTGTCCACCCTGGCCGTGTCCGGGCACAAGCTCGGCGCCCCCGTCGGCGTCGGAGCGCTCGTGGTGCGCCGTGACGTGACCCTGCAGCCAGTGCTGCACGGCGGGGGCCAGGAGCGGCGGCTGCGCTCCGGGACCGTCTCTGTGGCCTTGGCCGCCGCCTTCGCCGCGGCCGCCGCCGAGGCGGTGGCCGCCCGGCAGGAGGAGGCCGCGCGTCTCGGCGAGCTGCGCGAGAAGGTGCTGGCCGTCGTCGAGAAGCAGCCGGGCGTGAGCGTCACCGGGCCGCGGGACGTGGACCCGGCCACGGGCGCGCCCCTGCCGGCGGGCACCCGGCGGCTGCCGGGCAACGTGCACCTGGTGGTGGACGGCGGCTCCGCGGACGCCCTGCTGTTCGCGCTGGACATGGCCGGGGTGGACAGCTCCTCCGGCTCGGCCTGCACTGCGGGGGTGGCCGAGCCCTCCCACGTGCTGCTCGCTCTGGGCCGGCCCGAGGCTGACGCCCGCGCCACCGGCAGACTCACGCTCGGCCACACGACCACCGCGTCGGATGTGGAGGCGCTGATCGCAGCCCTGCCCGCCGCCCTGAGCGCCGCAGGAGGTGCCCGATGAAAGTCCTGGCCGCCATGTCCGGGGGAGTGGACTCCGCCGTCGCCGCCGCGCGCGCCGTCGATGCCGGTCACGAGGTGGTGGGCGTGCACCTGGCGCTGTCCCGCATGCCCGGCACCCTGCGTACCGGCTCCCGCGGCTGCTGCACCATCGAGGACGCCTCGGACGCCTGGCGCGCCTGCGAGAAGCTCGGCATCCCGTACTACACGTGGGACTTCTCCGAGCGGTTCAAGGAGGACGTGGTGGACGACTTCGTGGCCGAGTACGCCGCAGGCCGCACCCCGAACCCCTGCATGCGGTGCAACGAGAAAATCAAGTTCGCCGCCCTGCTCGAGCGCGCCCTGCAGCTCGGCTTCGACGCCGTCTGCACCGGACACTACGCCGCCGTGCGCCCCGGCCCGGACGGCACCCCAGAGCTGCACCGCGCCGCGGACGACGCCAAGGACCAGTCCTACGTTCTCGGGGTGCTCACCGCCGAGCAGCTCGAGCACTGCCTCTTCCCGCTCGCGGACACCCCCTCCAAGGAGCTCGTCCGGGCCGAGGCCGCCGAGCGGGGCCTGACGGTGGCGCAGAAGCCGGACTCCCATGACATCTGCTTCATCCCGGACGGGGACACCCGCGGCTGGCTCGCCGAGCGCATCGACCTGGAACCCGGCGAGATCCTCGGTGCCGACGGCGAGCACCTCGGTACGCACACCGGTGCCCAGGCCTACACCGTGGGCCAGCGCAAGGGCCTGGCCATCGGCCGCCCCGCCCCGGACGGGAAGCCCCGGTTCGTGCTGGAGGTGCGGCCGACGGACAACACGGTGGTGGTCGGAGGCCGCGAGCTGCTGGACGTGGACCGCATCGAGGGGATCCGCCCCACCTGGGCCGGGGCCCCGCTGCCGCAGGCTCAGGCGGGGGAATGGTTCAACTGCGAGCTGCAGTTCCGCGCCCACGGCGAGATCGTCCCGGCCACGGCGCAGGTGGTGGACGGCGGCGAGCGCTGGCTGATCCGCCCGGCCGAACCGCTGCGCGGGGTGGCCCCCGGCCAGACCGCCGTGCTGTACCGGGGGACCCGGGTGCTCGGCCAGGTCACCATCGACCGCGCCCGCAACCGGGCCCTGGACCGGCCCGCGCAGTGAGACGGCGGCGACCGCGCGCGGCGGCGTTTGTAGGGTGGCAGGCATGAGCGCGCAGTACGACCCCCACGCCAGCTCGCTGGCCGGCTCGACGGACCCGGAGGTCCTGCAGGAGCTGTATGCGATCCGCGGCAGCATCGACAACATCGACGCGTCCCTGGTCTACCTGCTGGCCGAGCGCTTCAAGTTCACCCAGCGCGTCGGCCGGCTCAAGGCCGAGCACGAGCTGCCGCCGTCCGACCCAGGACGGGAGACCGCGCAGATCGCTCGCCTGAAGGCGCTCGCCGAGGACGCCGAGCTCGAGCCGGAGTTCGCGGCGAAGTTCCTCAACTTCGTCATCGCGGAGGTCATCCGCCACCACCAGGCAATCGCCGAGGAGGAGGCCGACGGGCAGGACGGGCATGTCTGAGCCCTCCGACCGCGTCAGGGCGCTGCTCGGCGGCACCTGGGCCGGGCAGGACGCCGCGGAGGCGACCCTGGCCACCCTCGGCGAGGCCGGGGACGAGCACTGGCCGGTGCTGCCCGAGCTGCCGCACCGTGGCCCCGGCGCGGACCCCGTGGGCCGCACCGCGTCCCTGCTGCCGGACCTGGCCGTGGACCTGCAGCCCCACGGCTGGCGCATCAGCCCGCCGGGCTCCCGCACCAACGGGATAGACCATCGGCGGGCGGCCTCCCATCTGGCCGAGGACCTGCACCGGATCGCGGACACCGCCGGTGCCGAGGGCCGCGAGGTGGAGCGCCTCGCCGTCCGCGTGGTCGGCCCCCTGACCCTGCTCGGCAGCCTGTGGCTGCCCGGCGGCGAACGCGTGGCGGTGGACGCCGGAGCCCGCAGGGACGTGGCCGCGGCCTGGACCGAGGGCGTCGCCACGCTGCTGGGCCGGCTGCGCACCGAGGCCGCCGCCGGCCGCACCGCGCTCTGGATCGACGAGCCCCTCGCCGCGGCGGTGCTCGCCGGCGCGCTGCCCACCGCCTCCGGCTACCGGACCGTCCGCTCGGTGCCCCGGGACGAGGCGCGCGCCCACTGGCGCGACGCGCTCGCCTCCCTGGCCGGCTCCGGTGTCGCCGGGGCACCGGAACGGACGTGGATCGACGCGGGCCGCCACGGCTGTGCGGCCGGGGAGGGGCCGGCACCCGCCGACCTCGCCCTGCTCGCCTCCGAGTCGCTGCCCGCCTCGGCCGCGCAGGCCGCCACGGGTCGCTCCAGACTGCGGGCCGAGGAGCCGGTCGAGCCGACCGTCGGCGTGGCGCTCGACGCACCGGACGCGGACGCCCCCGGCGGCGCCGCCGCCTGGGAGGTCCTCGGCGGCTGGAGTGAGGCCGGGCGGCCTGTGGCCCTCCGGCACGCCACCGGACGCGGCCCCGAGGCGCTGATGCGGGACGTCGAACGCGTCGGACTCGACCCCGCGCTCACCGCAGGCTGGACGCTCACAGGCCCGGCCGTCGTCGGGAAGGCCTCCCTGCGCCGCACCGCCCGGAACGCTGACGAGCTCGAGGAGCGTCGCCGGGACCTGGCCGGCTGACCGCGCCGCCGCGGGAGTCCGCACGGCTGCGGCCGTCCTGGTCTGCCCCGCGCGGTCTGCGTCGTCCCCGCCCGGGCGATAGGCTGGACTCAGACGACGGGCGGAGCCGCGACCGGCCCCGCCGAGGCGACGCCGCGCACCGCCGCGGCGGACGAGCACGAGGAGGCACCGATGAGCCGCGCCACCATCCTGGTCGTGGACGACGACGAGGCGCTGGCCGAGATGATCGGCATCGTCCTGCGCAACGACGGCTTCGAGCCGGCGTTCGCCAAGGACGGGTCCTCCGCCCTGCCGACCTTCCGCGCGGTGCGCCCCGACCTCGTCCTGCTGGACCTGATGCTGCCCGGCATCGACGGCATCGAGGTCTGCAAGCTCATCCGCGCCGAGTCCGACGTGCCGATCGTCATGCTCACCGCGAAGTCCGACACCGCGGACGTGGTCCGCGGCCTGGAGTCCGGTGCGGACGACTATGTGCCCAAGCCGTTCAAGCCCGCCGAGCTGGTGGCCCGCGTCCGCGCCCGCCTCCGCGAGGGCGAGGCCCGCGCCCCCGAGACCCTGAAGATCGGCGGCCTGGACATCGACGTGGCCGGACATCAGGTGCGCCGCGGGGACGAGGCCATCTCGCTGACCCCGCTCGAGTTCGACCTGCTCGTGGCCTTGGCCCGCAAGCCGTGGCAGGTCTTCAGCCGCGAGATGCTCCTCGAAGAGGTCTGGGGCTACCGCCACCAGGCCGACACCCGCCTCGTGAACGTGCACGTCCAGCGCCTGCGATCCAAGGTCGAGCCGGATCCGGAGAACCCCACTGTGGTGCTCACCGTCCGCGGAGTGGGCTACAAGGCCGGCCAGGGCTGAGCCCGTGGCCCAGGCCCCCGACCAGTCGGAACGGGACACCCGCACGCTGCCTGCCACCGGGCTCATCCCGGTCGTCACGGAGCCCGAGCCGGCCAGGCACTCTCCGCTGAGCCCGCTGAGCTGGCTCTCCCACCTCCGCCGCGGCTGGCGCCGGTCGCTGCAGCTGCGCACCTCCGTCATGGTCGGTGTGCTCACTTTCGTGGCCTCGGGCCTGCTCGCCCTCTTCTTCGCGCAGCAGATCTCCGACGCACTCGTCGAAGCGCGTTTCGAGCAGGTCGAGGCCGACGCCAACCGCTCCCTGGCCCAGGTGCGGGACACGTTCACGTTGGCCGGGACGCCGGAGACCCCCCTGACCGACGTCATGGTCTCCCAGACCCTGCGCTCCCTCGAAGGCGACTCCTCCACCCTCGGACGCAAGTTCCTCCTCGAGCCGCTGCCGGACACGGACTCCGCGGAGATCGGCCAGGTGTCCTCGGCGCAGCTGGACGCCGAGGCCATCCCCGCGGACCTGAAGTCCACGGTGGCCGACGGCACCGGCGTGTACTACGCGCACATGGCCGTGCAGGACGAAGACGGCTCCGAGACCCCCGCCCTGGCCTTCGGCACCCAGGTCATCCTGCCGCCGGGCTCCGCGTACGCGCTTTACCTGGTCTACGACCTCACCGACGTGCAGAACTCGCTCGACTCCGTCCTGCGGGTGCTCATGCTGTTCGGCACGGGCTTCGTCCTGCTGAACGTGGTGGTCTCGGCCGCCGTCATCCGACTCGTGGTCCAGTCCGTCCAGCAGGCGTCCCTGGCTGCGGAGACGCTCTCCCGCGGCAACTTCGAGGTCCGCATGCCGGTCCACGGCGAGGACGAGGTCGCCCGCCTGGGCACCTCCTTCAACCGGATGGCGGACAACATCCAGGACCAGATCACCCAGCTGGCCCAGCTGTCCCAGATGCAGCAGCGCTTCGTCTCCGACGTCTCCCACGAGCTGCGCACCCCGCTCACCACCGTGCGCATGGCGGCCGACGTCCTCTACGGCTCCCGCGAGGACTTCGACCCGGTCAACCGCCGCTCCACCGAGCTGCTCTACCACCAGGTGGACCGCTTCCAGGCGATGCTGGCGGACCTGCTCGAGATCACCCGCTTCGACGCGGGCGCCGCGATGCTGGCCCTGGAGGAGACCGACCTCTTCGAGCTCTGCAACGACGTCATCCTCACCTCCAAGCCGCTCTCCGACCGCGCCGGGGTGGAGGTCTTCGTGGTCCCGCAGGGCAACGCGTTCCTGGCCACGGTGGACCCCCGCCGCATCGAGCGCATCGTCCGCAACCTCGTGAACAATGCGATCGAGCACGCCGAGGGTCGCCCCGTGGACGTGGTGGTCGCCGGCGACGGCGAGGTCGTCTCCGTGGCCGTGGTGGACCACGGCATCGGCATGTCCGCCGAGCAGGTCGCGCGCGTGTTCGACCGCTTCTGGCGCGCCGACCCGGCCCGCACACGCACCACCGGCGGCTCCGGCCTCGGCCTGTCCATCGCCACCGAGGACACCCGCATCCACGGCGGCAGTCTCACCGCCTGGGGCGAGCTCGGGGTCGGCTCCTGCTTCCTGCTCACCATCCCGTGCGACCAGCCCCCGGCCGGAGTGCCGCATTCGGAGGAGACGATGGTGGGGCACGCCGCCCTCGCGCTGCCGCCCGGCTACGACGTCCGCGAGCGACGCCTGGCCTCGGATCCGCACCGGCCCCTCGGAGACGCCGCCCTGGACCGGGAGGATCGGGTCGAGCCGGATGAGGACGTGGACACCGGGGAGATCGACCGAGCGCAGGAGCAGTCGCTGCGCGCAACGGCGCACGGCGAGACCGGAGGGGAGGACCGATGAGCCCGCATCCCATCTTCATGCCCATGCCGCGTCCGCGCAGGAGGGCCCAGGGCCAGGCCCGGCCCGGGCGCCGCCTCGCGCTCGCGGTCCTGGCCTCGGCGTCACTCGCCCTGGCCTCCTGCGCACAGG
Organism: Micrococcus luteus; assembly: GCA_047414615.1. Taxonomy (GTDB): domain Bacteria; phylum Actinomycetota; class Actinomycetes; order Actinomycetales; family Micrococcaceae; genus Micrococcus; species Micrococcus luteus_B. Next base: position 1,251,097 of record CP179711.1, on the reverse strand, counting down.
TGCCCACGTCCTCGGCGGTGGGGACCTCACCGCCGCTGGCCGGTGCCCAGCAGGACCAGGAGGCCCACCTCTACGTGCCCGCCGGGCCCGTCCGGGACGCCGACGCCTCCGAGATCATCCGCGGATTCCTCGCCGCGGGTGTGGGGCCCCAGGACGACTACGCGATCGCGCGCGAGTACCTGACGGGCGACGCGGCCACGGACTGGGACCCGCACCGGCGCACGGTCGTGTACTCCTCGCAGCCGACGGTCACCCGTGTGGACGACGAGGGCACCTACCTCGTCCAGGTGGAGATCGACTCGCGGGTGGACCAGAACGGCATCCGCACCCCGGTCCCCTCCGGCACCACGGAGGCGTGGGAGCTCCAGGTCTCCGAGGTGGACGGGCAACGGCGGATCAGCGCCGCCGAAGACGGCATCATGCTCTCCGGCTCCCAGTTCGCCGCCATCTACGCGCCCCATGAGCTGTACTTCTTCGACCCGACCCTGACCTACGCCGTCCCTGACGTGCGGTGGTTCGTCAACCGCGGCACCACCGCAGCGGCCATGACCCGCGCGCTGCTGGCGGGGCCCTCCGAGCCCCTGCGCGGTGCCGTGGTCACCGCCTTTCCCTCCGGCAGCGGGGCGCAGCTGGGCCGGCCCACCGTTCCGGTCACGGACGGCACCGCCTCCGTGGACCTCACGGCCGCCACCGTGGAGGGCATGGACTCGGACCGTCGTGAGCGCTTGCGCCAGCAGGTGGAGATGACACTGCAGGGCCTGAGCACCGTGGACAGCGTCGAGGTGACCGTGGACCTGGACCCCCTCGCCGTGGAGGGCGAGGCCGACCAGGTGGAGCCGGTGGAGGTCAACCCCTCCAAGGGCACCGTGCAGGTCGGCGTCGATCCGGCCAACCAGACGCTCGCGTTCTTCCAGGGGCTCAGCGTGACCCCCGTAGGTGGCCTGCGCAACGTGTCCTCCCTGAACCCGGTGGAGCCCGCCGTGAACCGGGCGCGCACCGACTTCGCGTTCCTCTCCGCCGACCGCACCCAGCTGTACCGTGCGGACACGGAGGGCAGGCTCGACCAGATCGTCGCCGGCATTTCCCTGACCCGCCCCAACATCGACGGGCTCGACTGGGCCTGGACCGTGGACTCGGGCAGCTCGTCCCGCATCACCGCCGTACCCCTGGACGGGGACGCGGACGGCACCGCCCGCCAAGTGAGCACGCCGTGGCTGCGGGCGGGGGAGACCGTCCGCTCGCTCCAGGTGGGACCCACCGGCACCCGCGCGGCCATGCTCATCGAGACCGAGGAGGGGATGAGCCTGAAGGTGGCCGGCGTGGTCCGCGGCGCGGACGGCGTGCCCTCATCCCTGACGGAGCCGCGGACCCTCGAGACCAGCGTTCCGATGCGCGACCTGTTCTGGGTGGACGAAGTCACCCTGGTGGTCACCGACTACGCGGACGACGCCGAGGAGAAGGTCGAGCCGCAGGTGATCTCCCTGGACGGCTCCCGGCGGACCCTCAACGCCCTCGCCGGGCTCATCGGCCTGTCTGCCGGCGACTCCCAGTCCTTCTACGCCGAGACCGAGAACGGCGTGTACCTGCTCCTCGGTTCCTCCTGGCGCAGCCAGGAGCTCGCCCGTCCCATCCGGGACCTGTCCTTCCCCGGCTGACACCGGCGGGCCGAGCGCCCCGGCGCGGACGGACCGGTGCTGCATGGACGGACCCGTCCTGCACACCCGCTCCGGTCCCGCACAGCCGCGCGGACGGGCGCCGACCGGCCCGGCGCACCTGGTGGACTGGCGGCATGTCATCCCTGCTCGCCGACCTCGCCGACCTGTTCCTGCCGGCCGACTGCGCCGTGTGCGCCGCCCCGGGGCGGCGGCTCTGCCCGGACTGCGGGGCCGTGCTGCAGCGTGCGCTCTCCCGTCCCCTCCGAGTGGAGCAGGGCGCGGCCGCCCTGCCGCTGACACCGACCGGGTCGCCCCTGCCGACGCTCGTGGCCGGGGGGTACACGGGGCCGGTCTCGAGCGCTGTGCTCGCCTTCAAGGACCATGACGCCCTCCACCTGCGCACGATCCTGGCCCCGGCCCTGCTGCGCGCCGTGCGGGCGGCGCTCGCCGACCCGGACGTGCGTGCCCTGTGGGCGGCGGAACGGCTGGCCGGGGGCCTGCTGCACGCGTCGGTGCCGGCTCCCGTCCTCGTCCCGGTCCCCGGGTCCCTCCGTGGGCACCTGCGCCGCGGCTGCGACCCGCTCGCCGAACTGCTGGCTGCGCCCCTGCCCTGGCCCGCCCCGGTGCGCCGCGACCTGGTCCGCCCGGGCCGGCCCACTCCCGGGGAGCTCCTGCGCCCGGCGGCGGCCTCTCACGCCGGCACGTCCTCCGCGGCCCGGCGCCGAAGGCGGCGCGGATGGCGGGTGGGTCGGGCACCGGTCCCCGGCATCCCGGTCGTGCTCGTGGACGACGTGGTCACGACCGGGGCCACGCTGACGGCCTTGGCACGGGCGGTCCGGCGTGCCGGTGGGGTGCCCGTGGCGGCGGCAGCCGTGGCAGGGGTCGCGCCTCCCGATTCGCCCACGGGGGAACGTGGCGCCGCAGCTGACACTGTGGCGCCCGTCACGTAAGATGGGGTCACGGGATCGGTCTTCCGATCCCGTCCCGCCGGCGGCTGGAAGGAGTGAGACGCTCTTCACCAGCCGCCGTTGTGCTCTCCGGGCCGGCCCAGGCCGGCGGTGGAGGCCGTGGGCAGCGACCGGACGACCCAAGGAGGACGCCATGACCATCGATGTCAGCTTCATCGCCCGCAACATCACCCCGAGTGAGACCTATCGCGAGCATGTGCGCGAGCGGGTGGGTCGGCTCGAGCACCTCGCGGCCGGCGCCCGCACCATCGAGGTCAAGACGTCCAAACCCTCCAGCCAGCGCCACTCCGAGCAGAACGTGAAGGTGGAGGTCACCCTCCGCGGCGACCGCACCGTGGTCCGCACAGAGGCGGACGATGACGACAAGACGGCGGCCTTCGACAAGGCGTTCAACCGGCTCACGGAGCGTCTGCGCCGCCTGCACGACCGCCGCAAGGACCGCCGCAGGAAGCCCTCGGTCGCCGAGGCCACGGCGGACATGGTCCCGGTGGACTCCGGAGTCTCGCTCGTGGAGCAGGTCCTTGCCGCGCGCAAGGCGGAGGAGGAGGCCGCGGGCATGGACGTCCCCGAGGACACCCCCGTGCGCATCCGGGAGAAGACGTTCCCCGCGACGCCCATGACGGTGGACGAGGCCGTGGACGCCATGGAGCTCGTGGGCCACGACTTCTACCTGTTCCAGAACTCGGAGACCGGTGTCCCCGGTGTGGTGTACCGCCGCCAGGGATGGGAGTACGGCGTGATCAGCCTGGACGAGTCGCTGCCGGCCGACCATGTGCCGGACGGCGGCCGTGACCGTACCTATGGAGAGGCGAAGGCGGATTCGGGCGAGTGACCCGCCCCTCGTCCGACGGCGTCCGCCCCGACCGGGGCGGGCGCCGCCCCCGCGTCTGGAGCCTCACCCAGGCCCGCCGCGCCGGCCTGGCCGCACAAGGGCTGCACAGGCCTGCTCCGGAGGCCTCCGGCCCCCGTGCGGTGCGCGCGGTGCTCGATCGGCTCGGCCTGCTCCAGGTGGACTCGGTCAATGTCCTGGCCCGCGCGCACCTGATGCCGCTGCACTCCCGGCTCGGCTCGTATGACACGGCGGCCCTGGAACGGCTGCAGTCGCGCCGGCCGCATGCCTTCACCGAATGCTGGGCGCATGAGGCCTCGATCGTCCCCGCCCGGCTGCGGCCCCACCTGCTCGCCCTGCAGCGCCGGACCTGGCCCACCGCCGCGGGGATGGACGCCGCACGCCGGGAGGCCCTCGTCGCCGACTTGCTCGCCGCAGTGGACGCCCACGGCCCGCTCACCGCGCGCCGTGCCCGCGACCTCGGCCTCGGTGCGGACTCCGGGGACGAACACTGGGGCTGGAACTGGTCCGAGGCCCGCCGCGTACTCGAACACCTCTTCGCCGACGGCACCCTGGCCTCCGTCGGACGTAACCGCTCCTTCGAGCGGCGCTACGTGCGGGCTGACAGCCTCTGGCCGGAGGACACCGGCGTCCCCGCGGGCGCTGCGGCGGAGTCCGCGGACCAGCCCCTGGCCCACGCCCTGCCGCTGGTCGAGCAGTCCCTGCGGGCCCTCGGCATCGCCACACCGGCCTCCGTGGCGGACTACTACCGCCTGCCGGTCGCCCTGACCCGCCGCGCGCTCGAGGCGCTCGCCGCGGACGGCACCGCCGAGGCCGGCCTGCTCGCCGCCGGCTCCCCATCGGAGCAGGCGGGCACGACGACGGTCGCCGCCTTCCGCCACCGGCTCGCCACGGTGCCTCGCACCGCCACCGGCACCGCCCTGCTCAGCCCCTTCGACCCGATGGTGTTCCACCGGCCTCGGGTGGAGCACCTCTTCGGCGTGCGCTACCGGCTGGGCATCTACACCCCGGCCGAGCGGCGCACTCGCGGCTACTACGCCCTGCTGCTCCTGGAGGGGGAGCGGCTCACCGCGCAGGTCGACCTCAAGTCCGACCGCAGCGGCTCCGGTGCCCTGCTCGTCCAGGGAGCCTGGAGCGAACCGCCTGACGCCCACCCGGACCCGGCGACGCCGCCGCCGGAGGAGGGACAGACGGAGGCGGCCCTGGTCGACCGCCTCGAGCGGATGCGCGCGTGGCTCGGCCTGGGCGCCGTCGTCGTGCCGCCCGACGCCCCGGGAGACCTCGCCCGGAGCCTGCGTCGGGGATGACCGCCCCGCCCGCAGGGTCCGCCCACGGCCGGAGCCGTCCACATTCAGCGAACACCCGGCCGCCCGGACGTAGACTGTCACGCAGACCACGTTCCGGCGCAGGCCGTCCCCGGGCATACGCATGCCCGCACAGCCCCCGCCGGTCCGCGCCCGACCGTGCAAGGAGCTGAAGAAGCCAGTGCCCTCGATCATCGACCGCATCCTCAAGATCTCGGACAACCGAGCCGTCAAGCGACTGCGGGGCATGACGGACGCCGTCAACGTGCTCGAGGACGAGTTCCGCGCCATGACCGACGCGCAGGTGCGCGAGGAGACCGACCGGTTCAAGGAGCGCCTCGCCGACGGCGAGACCCTGGACCAGCTCCTGCCCGAGGCCTTCGCCGCGGTCCGCGAGGCCGCCGGCCGCACCCTGGGCCAGCGCCACTACGACGTACAGCTGATGGGCGGCATCGCTCTGCACCAGGGCAACATCGCCGAGATGAAGACCGGTGAGGGCAAGACGCTGGTCGCCACTGCGCCGGCGTACCTCAACGCGCTGACCGGCAAGGGCGTGCACATCGTCACCGTCAACGACTTCCTCGCCTCCTACCAAGCCGACCTGATGGGACGCGTGTTCCGCTTCCTCGGCATGGAGACCGGCTGCATCGTCTCCGGCCAGGACCCCGCCACCCGCCGCCAGCAGTACCAGGCGGACATCACGTACGGCACGAACAACGAGTTCGGCTTCGACTTCCTGCGGGACAACATGGCGTGGTCCCTGGACGAGCTCGTGCAGCGTGAGCACCACTTCGCGATCGTCGACGAGGTGGACTCGATCCTGATCGACGAAGCCCGTACCCCGCTGATCATCTCCGGCCCGGCCCAGGGAGACGTCAACCGCTGGTACGGCGAGTTCGCCCGGATGGTGCGCCGCCTCGAGCGGGACACCGACTACGAGGTGGACGAGAAGAAGAAGACCGTCGGCGTGCTCGAGCCCGGCATCGAGAAGGTCGAGGACCACCTCGGCATCCAGAACCTCTACGAGACGCAGAACACCACGCTCATCCAGTTCCTCAACAACGCCGTGAAGGCCAAGGAGCTGTTCAAGCGGGACAAGGACTACGTGGTCCTCGACGGTGAGGTCCAGATCGTCGACGAGCACACCGGCCGCGTGCTGCCGGGACGCCGCTACAACGAGGGCATGCACCAGGCCATCGAGGCCAAGGAGGGTGTGCAGATCAAGGCGGAGAACCAGACCCTGGCGACCGTCACCCTGCAGAACTACTTCCGCCTGTACGAGAAGCTCTCCGGCATGACGGGCACGGCCGAGACCGAGGCCGCCGAGTTCACCAACACCTACAAGCTCGGCGTGGTGGTCATCCCACCGAACAAGGAGAGGCAGCGCGTCGACCGCAACGACCTCGTCTACAAGAACGAGAAGGTCAAGTTCGACGCCGTCGTGGAGGACATTGCCGAGCGCCACGCCTCGGGCCAGCCGGTGCTGGTGGGCACCACCTCTGTGGAAAAGTCCGAGTACCTCTCCAAGCTGCTCGCCAAGAAGGGCATCCGCCACGAGGTGCTCAACGCGAAGAACCATGCCCGTGAGGCCGCGATCGTGGCCCAGGCCGGCCGCCTCGGCGCCGTCACCGTGGCCACCAACATGGCCGGCCGCGGCACGGACATCATGCTCGGTGGCAACGCCGAGTTCTCCGCCGTGGCCCGCATGCAGGAGCTCGGGCTGGACCCGGAGGCGGACTCCGAGGCCTACGAGGAAAAGTGGCCCGAGGTGCTGGAGGCGGCTACCCAGGCTGTGAAGGCGGACCATGAGAAGGTGATCGAGGCCGGCGGCCTCTACGTGCTCGGCACCGAGCGCCACGACTCCCGTCGCATCGACAACCAGCTCCGCGGCCGCTCCGGCCGTCAGGGCGACCCGGGCGAGTCCCGCTTCTACCTGTCCCTGACGGACGACCTGATGCGCAACTTCAACCCCGGCGCCGCGCAGCGGATCATGAACTCCGCCGCGATCCCGGACGACATGGCCCTCGAGTTCAAGATGGTCTCCTCGGCCATCCAGAACGCCCAGGCCCAGGTGGAGGGCCGCAACGCCGAGCAGCGCAAGAACGTGCTCAAGTACGACGACGTGATGAACCGCCAGCGCGAGGCGATCTACGCGGACCGCCGCTCCATCCTCGAGGGCGAGGACCTGCGGGAGAAGGTCCGGAACTTCGTGGAGGACGCCGTGGGCGCCATGGTGGACGCCGCCACGGAGGAAGGGACCGCCGCCGAGTGGGACCTGGACCAGCTGTGGACGGACCTGCGCGGGCTCTACCCGGTGGGGATCACCCACGAGGAGGTCGTGGAGGAGGCCGGTGGCATCTCCCGGCTGAAGGCCGACACCCTGAAGCGGGAGCTCACCTCGGACGCCCTGCTGGCCTACGAGGACCGTGAGGCTCAGGTCGGCGAGGAGGCCCTGCGCGACGCCGAGCGCCGCGTGGTGCTCTCCTCGATCGGCAAGCGTTGGCAGGAGCATCTGTATGAGATGGATTACCTCAAGGAGGGCATCGGCCTGCGCGCGATGGCCCAGCGCGAGCCGCTCGTGGAGTACCAGCGCGAGGGCTTCCTGCTGTACCAGGCGATGATGGCCGGCATCCGCGAGGACTCCATCCGCACCCTCTTCAACGCGAACATCTCCGCCGCCCCGAAGCCGGTCTCGCTGCCCGGGGTGTCCGACGCCCGCGGCTCCACGATGCTCCCGCAGGTCAACGTGGAGGGCCTCGAGTCTCCGCGCCGCCCCGCGCAGCTGCGCATGTCCGGCCCGAGCGAGGACGGCGGCACGGTGGTGCGCCGCGAGCGTGCGGACGGGGTCGGCTCCGGTGCCGGCGAGACCGAGGAGACCACCCAGTACCGCTCGCGCCGGGAGCGCCGGCAGGCCGAGCAGGCGGCCAGGAAGAAGCGCCGCTGACCGGCCCGGGCGGGCCTGCGACGGAGCCCCCCGCCTGAGACACGACGACGGTCCGTCGCCCTTCGAGGCGGCGGACCGTCGTCGTGTGTCCGGTGGGCCCGGCGTATCCGAGGGGCGGCGTGACTGGGGGCGACCGGGGTGCTCAGCCGATCTCCACGGCCACGACCCGCCAGCGGCTGAGGCGGCGCTCCATGCGCAGGGCGATCGCGCGGACCCGGTCGCCGCAGCGAATGGAGGCGCTGGCCTCGACGCGCCCCGGGGAGACCTCGCAGACGCGGGCCCCTACCGGGCGCGGCGGCTGTGGCGTGGACGTCCGGGCGCCGGTGCGCTCCAGCAGGGCGATGCGCCGCGCGACCTTGTCGTAGACCGGCAGGTCGAGCCAGGCGGCCAGGTCCCGCAGGTGGCGCCGTCCGACCTCGACCTCCACGCAGGCCAGGGCGATCACGCCGGCGAGGGTCCGCACGGCGCGGTGGTCCTCCCGGCGTTGCTCGTTGCGGGCGCGCCGCGTGAGCTCCGCCGTGTCCGGGAGGGCACCGGCCGGGGCCGCGAGGGCGGACCATCGGCCGGAAGCGTCGCGGGCAGGCGTCGGGCTGTGGCCCCGCGGCGCCGCGGGCGAGCCTGAGGGCGCCGGGACGACCAGCCGCCGGTCCGCAGCGGGGCGGCTCCCACCGGTGGGTCGGCGCCGCGGGACGGCGGGCAGTGCGGCGGTGTCGACGGCGGTCATGGCGTCCTCCTGTGCGTCGGGTGGGGTCTGGGGAGTCGTGTGGCCTGTGGTCTGACGGGGTGCGGAGATGCGGTTCATCCGGTGGCCTCCTCAGGAGGCAGCAGGCCGCTGTGCGGCGGGATCTCCAGGACGGTGCCGGAGTAGAGCAGGTGTGGGTCCTCTCCAATGACACCGCGGTTGTGCCGGTGCCACTCGCGCCAGCGGGCATCCACCTCGAGCACCGTCGCGTCCGGGCCGAGCTCGGCGGCGGCCAGGTCCCACAGGCAGTCGCCGTCCACCACGGTCACCGTGGGTGCGGACGCGTCCGGGCGACGAGGGGCACCGGTCCCGGGACCGGTGGGGGCAGGGGCCACCGGCAGCCAATGGGCGCGGGGCGTCGAGTCGGCGACGGACTGAGCCGCGTCCGGCGCGCCGGGGACCCAGGCGGCGGTGGGCTGTCCGGCCGCGGCCGCGGTCGGCGAGAGGAGTAGGTGCAGGCCGAATGCCCCGGCGGCCAGGCGCCGTAGCAGCGCAGGGCTGAGGCGGGCGAGGAGGTCTGCGTGTGGGCTGCTCCGGCGTGTGGCGATCACCCAGAGGCCTGTGGTGACCAGCGCGAGGGCCCAAGCGGCGCACAGGACTAGACCGATGCCGGCGCATCCGGAGGCCAGGACTCGTTCCAGCCTTGCCGTGTCCGTGACGGCGGGCGGGGCCGTGGACAGCTGTGCCGCCAAGGCGAGGAACGCAGGGCCGACGGCGGTGCAGGCGACCGCGGTGATCAGGTCCGCGGGTCGTGCACGGATCTCCTCGCCACCCCGGGGCGCGGTCGGCCGGTCGGTCGGTGCGGTCACGGTCATGGTCTTCCCCTCCAGTGCCGTGGTCGGGACCGCTCTGGTCTCCGACGTGTGATTGTGCCCTCAGTCAACATTTGCCTACGGATGATGTCAAGAGGAGCGGATAATGTCGTTTGATGCGTTTTGATGTTCTTGGATGCCTCGAACTCGGATCGATACGCTGTCGGCATGAGGTGGGACGGACTCTTCGCAGACCTGGAGGCGCAGTGGGAACGGGAGACGCAGGCGAATACCTACGCCGAGGCCGCAGAGCTGACCCGAGGCGAGTGGGCCGCGCTGCCCCTGGTCGCTCGTCTGCGCGGGGCACGGGGCAGGACCCTGCGGCTGCTGTTGCGCCACGGGCACCGGTGCGAGCTGACGCCGCAGTCCGTCGGGCCGGACTGGGTGGGAGGACGGACTCCCGGGGGAGACTCGGTCCTGGTCCGGCTCGCCGCCGTGACGGCGGTCGAGGGGCCCTTGGGTGCCGCAGTGACGGTGCCGGAGCCCGGTCCGCGGCCGGATGGTCCGACCCTCACCTCGGTCCTGCGCAGGGTGGCGCGGTCCCGTTCCGGTGTGGAGGTCGTGGGCATGGACGGCATGGTCCTGGTCGAGGGCACGGTGGATCGGGTCGGAGCGGACCATATGGATGTGGCCCGGCACGCCCGTGACGACGCGCGACGGGCAGGCTCCGTCCGCGGCGTGCTGGTGGTTCCGTTGGACGCCGTGACGCTGCTGCGTGCGTCCATGCACGCCCTCTGATCCGACGCGGGTCCGCTTCAGGCCCGCTGGTCCTCCTCGGCCCACTGGGCGACCTTGCGCCGAGTGGCCGCGTACTGGTCGGCAATGAACTCCTCCAGCACGGACTGTTCCACACGCCACTGACCTCGGCCCCCGACCTGGATGGCGGGCAGCTCGCCGCTGCGCACCATCGAGCGTGCCTGGGACATCGACACGTTCAGGGTCTCGGCGACGTCGGTCAGGGTCAGGAAGCGCGGCATGGCCACCTCGTTCGTCTCGGTGCGGACCCGGCCGGGGCGGGGCCGCGCGGGCGCGGTCTCCACCATTGAACACCCTTCGGGTCCTGCTGTGGGCGTCGTCCACAGGGAGGGTGTCCACAGGGTATGGCGTGGCTCGCGCCCGCAGGCGGTGATTCAGTAGGCTGGCATCGCGTCTCCGGCCCGGAACGGGGGTCAACGACGGGGACGTGGAGCCGCATCGGGAACGGCTCGCAGACGCCATGAGGGGGAGGACCTTACGTGCCCGCATCCACTGATGCCCAGCCTGCGCCGAGACTGCGCCGACCGCGGTGGCGGGACCCGCGTCTGCTGATCGGTCTTCTGCTCGTCCTGGCCTCGGTGGCCGGTGTGGTCGCCCTGCTGCAGTCTGCGGACCGCACGCAGGCCTACTGGGCCGCGAAGCAGGACCTGGCGCCCGGCGCGCCGCTCTCCGAGGGGCATTTCGTGCCGGTGCAGGCGAACCTCGCCGGAGCGGAGGGACACTACCTCTCGGCAGACGAGCCGGCTCCGGTCGACCGGATGCTGGTGGCGACGGTGCGCGCCGGAGAGCTCGTCCCGGCCGACGGGGTCGTCGATGTGGACCCGCAGCGGCGGCGACCGGTGGGTCTGACCCTGGCGGAGCCGCTGCCGGCCGGAGTGGGCGTCGGCGATCGCGTGGACGTCTGGGTGGCCCTCCCGGTGCAGGAGGGACGCGGATTCCGCAAGCCTGAGCGTCTGGCCTCCGGCGTCGAACTGTCCGAACTGGTCACGGACGCCGGTGCCTTCGGGGCGGGGGAGAGCATCCGCATCCAGGCCATGGTGGGGCCGGAGGAGCTGCCGGAGCTGCTCGAGGCCAAGGTGCGCGAAGCCCGCATCACGGTCGTGCCCACGCTGGGCGGTCACTGACATGCGGGTGTACGTGGCCACCACCCGCGTGCCCGGTCTGGACCTGGTCGGCCCGCTCGAACGTGCTCAGTCCGACGTCACCGTCCTGCGGCGGGTCGATGACGCGGCCGAGCTGTTGGCCGTGGCCCGGTCCGGCACCGTCGACGCCCTGCTCCTGGCCGGGGACCTGACGCCGCTCACCCGAGCTCTGCTCGCAGAGCTGGACGACCTCGTCCGGCCGGTTGGGCTCGTCGCCGTCTCAGAGGTGGGCGAGGACCGTGCGCGTGCCCGCAGACTCGGAGTGCGGACGCACCGGGCCGACGTCGACCCGCTGGAGTTGGCGGGGGCGCTTCTCGCCGCCGCCCGGGATGCCCAGACCGGCCGCCCGCATCAGACGGCGGCGGACGAGGACGCTGCGGTGGATGTCGAACCGCTGCCCCGGGGCCTCATCGAGGGACCGCCGGCGGCCGAGCCCGCAGACGCGCCGGGCGGCCCGCCGGACGACGCGGCACCGTCGCCGGTGGACCGGAGGGCGACGCCGGACGGGGGACCGCCGCGCGAGCCGGCGCCCGAGGACTCGGAGGGCGCGCCGGACCAGGACGGAGCGGAGGGCTCCGGGGCCGCCCTCGCCGAGGCCACCGGACCCGGGCCGGAACGGTCGGTGCCAGCGACGGCATCCACCGGCCCGCTGCGCGGGGATGCGCGCTGTGGGGATACGGGCCCGTCCGGTCACGGCACCGGGGCCGAGGACGAGGCGGAGCCGACGTCGACCGAGACCGGCGAGGCCGTCGCACCCGCCGTCACGCGTCCTGGGCGCATCACCGCAGTGTGGGGCCCGGCCGGCGCGCCGGGCCGCACGACCGTGGCCGTGAACCTGGCCGCGGAGACTGCCGCGCAGGGCGCCCGGGTGCTGCTCGTGGACGCGGACACTTATGCGCCCTCCGCCGGAGTGCTGCTGGGGCTGACGGACGAGTCGGCCGGACTGGCCCGTGCCGCACGGGCTGCGGACCGCGGACGACTCGATCGTGACGCCCTGGCCCAGGCCGCCGTGACCGTGCGGGCGGCCGGGGCGGACCTGTCCGTCCTCACCGGCCTGACGAGACCGGAGCGGTGGCCGGAGGTGCGCGGTGCAGCTCTCGAGGAGGTGCTGCGGCAGGCGCGCAGAGACTTCGACGAGGTCGTCGTGGACGTCGGCTTCTGCCTGGAGGAGGACGAGGAGCTGAGCTTCGACGTCCCGGCCCCGCAGCGCAACGGCGCGACCCTCGCCGCGCTGCGGACGGCGGACCGGGTGTTCGCACTCGGTGCCGGGGACGCGGTCGGCCTGCCACGGCTCATGCGTGGAGTCGAGGCGCTGCGCGAGGCGGTCCCGGACGGCCCCGAGCCGGTCGTCGTGGTGAACCGGGTGCGGTCCGCGGCGTCAGGGACGGCACCCCAGTCCCAGATCGCGGCGGTCTGGAGCAGGTTCGGCACTGGCAGACCGCCGGCGGTGTTCCTGCCCTCGGACCCCGGCGCCTGTGACCGGGCCGTGCTGGGCGGGCAGCTGTTGGCGGAGGCCGCCCCCAAGAGCCCCCTGCGCAGGGCGGTGGCCTCGCTGGCGGCCCTTCCGGACGCGCCTGAGGAGGGTGCCGCCGGCCGGACCACGGACGCCGGCGCGCCGAGCGCAGGCGAGCGGCCGTCGCTCCTACGGCGTCTCGGGGCGGCTGTGGCAGCCACGCTGCGTCCGGGGACGAGGCCTGCCCCGGCCCGGACCTCCTCCGGTGCGGACGAGGGGGCCGGCGCCGCCGGAGGGGAGCCGGCGGACCGTCGGCGGGGACGAGATCATGCCGGTCCCCGGGGACGGCGTCGGGACTAGGCTGACCCCATGGTCCCCTCGATCGCCACCGATCCGCTGCGCCGCCATCCCGACCTGTCCGACGAGGACCGGTCCTGGCTGCAGATGCTGGTCGGAGACTGGCAGCTCGTGGCGGACCTGTCCCTTGCAGACTTCGTCCTCTGGGCGCCTCTGCCGCAGCCGCATGCGGACGCCGGCTACATGGCCCTGGCTCAGACCCGGCCGGTCACGGCGCCGACGCTGTTCCACCGGGACATCGTCGGCTCCCGTGCCCGTGCGGACCTGCGCACGCTGCTGGACCGGGTCTGGCATGACGGCGAGCCGCCGGAGGGCACGGGTCCGGTCGCCGCACCGGACGGGACGCTCCGGGTCTGCCTGTGGCCGGTGGTGCGGGACGGTCGCGTGGTCGCCGTGCTCAGCGGGCACCGGGATCCGAATACCCGGCCCGAGCTGTCCCCGATCGAGCGGAACTACGGCACGGCGGCGGACAGCCTCCTGGACATGATCCAGCATGGCCGCTGGCCGGATCCCCAGGACCCGCCGGCGTTCTGGATCGGCGGCACGCCGCGCGTCGGTGACGGTCTGATGGTCCTGGACGCGGAGGGCGTGGTGCGCTTCGCGAGCCCCAACGCCGTCTCCGCCCTGACCCGCCTGGGCGTGACCGCCTCGGTGGAGGGCAACGCAATTGCTCCGCTGGTCACCGGGCTGGCCTCGGCGCCGGGGCCGATGGACGAGGACATGTGGTCCGTGCTCATGGGACGGCACAGCGGCCGGACCGAGGTCCAGGTCGGCAGGTCGGTGGTGACGCTGCGCTCGATCCGGCTGTGCGACGCCGACGGCCGGACGGGGTCGCTCGTCATGCTGCGCGACGTCACGGAGCTCCGCCGCCAGGAGCAGCGGCTCATGAGCAAGGACGCGACCATCAGGGAGATACACCACCGGGTCAAGAACAACCTGCAGACCGTGGGGTCCCTGCTGCGCATGCAGGCCAGACGCGCCGGGTCGGACGAGGCGCGTCGCGCGCTGATGCAGGCCATGCAGCGGGTGGACACCATCGCGCTGGTGCATCAGAGCCTGAGCGAGGACGTGGACGGGCACGTGGGCGTGGACGACCTGATGTCCCGTCAGTTCCGGCTCGCCGTGGAGATCTCCGGCGACGGGCGGCCGCTGACCACGCAGATCACCGGTGAGTTCGGACGCCTGCCCTCCCACGTCACCACACCGTTGGCGCTGGTGCTCAACGAGCTCGCCTCCAACGCCGTCGAGCACGGGACCGGACCGGACGGCGGCGTGCTGCGCCTGCATGCCGGACGGGTCGAGACACCTGCGGGGGAGGTGCTGGAGGTGTCCGTCTCGGACTCCGGCGCCGCGGCTCCGCAGGATGCCGGGGACGCCTCGGCGTCGACGCCGGGCGAGCAGGCGGCGGATACGGTGCTGGCGGACCTGGCCAGCTCCGGTCTGGGCCTGAAGATCGTGCACACCCTGGTGGAGTCGGACCTCGGCGGCAGTCTGGAGCGCACTGCGCTGCCCGGCGGCGGCATGCGGGTCACGGTCCGGATCCCGGTCGGCTGAGCCGGCCGGCACCGGACGCGACGAGGGCCGGACCCGTCACGGGTCCGGCCCTCGTCGGCTCCGCGGGCGGCGGCCTGCGGTCGTCAGGAGGCGCGGCGGGCGCGCGCGGCGCGGCGCTTCATCGCGCGGCGCTCGTCCTCGCTCATGCCGCCCCAGACGCCGGAGTCCTGGCCAGACTCCATCGCCCACTTGAGGCAGGTGTCCACGACCTCGCAGGAGCGGCACACGGTCTTGGCCTCCTCGATCTGGAGCAGGGCCGGGCCGGTGTTCCCCACGGGGAAGAACAGCTCGGGGTCCTTGTCCAGGCAGGCCGCACGGCTTCGCCAATCCATCTTCGGTCGCTCTCGCTTTCTGTCAGAAGTCGTCTCGCGTGGGCGTTTCCCACGCTCCGGCAGGGCGGGGCAGGGCCGCGCCGACCACATCCGGGCAAACAGAACGGGGACCGATCATGAACGGCCCCCGAACAACATCGCCGCCAATCCTCCCACGCACCCCTCACCGCGACAAGGGCTTTGCCGAGGCGGACCCGGTCCTGGCATGAGGGGTTCGTCACAGTGACGGGAACCCCGGGCCTGCGTGACCGGTTGCGGCGGGCGTTGTCCACTGGGCGCGGCGGTCGGTTCACGGTGGCGGGCGCAGTACCGTGGAG
Source organism: Micrococcus luteus (assembly GCA_047414615.1). GTDB lineage: Bacteria > Actinomycetota > Actinomycetes > Actinomycetales > Micrococcaceae > Micrococcus > Micrococcus luteus_B. Next base: position 1,235,911 of record CP179711.1, on the reverse strand, counting down.
TCCGCCCCCAGTGCCCCCAGTGCCCCCAGTGCAAGGAGATCCCGTGGACGCCGATCCCGTCACCGCGACGCCTGCTCGCCCGCTCGGCACGGTGCTGGTCACCGCCAGCCTCGGCCTGATCGCCGCGGCACTGGCCTGGCTGACCGGCACGGCGGCGCTGAGCCTGGGCAGCGGCACGCTGAACCTCGGTGCGCAGCTGTTCCTCGTGGTCCTCTACCTGGCGCTCACCGCATGGACCGCCGCGGTCGCGGTCGGGGTGTTCCGCGGGCGACTGTGGAGCCGCAGCGCCACGGTCGCGATCCTCGTCTTCGCCGTGCTCATCTCTACCTGGATCTTCACCGGCGGGGACGTCGTCCCGGGCCTGGTGCTCCTGGCCGTGGCCGGTGTCGGGCTGATCGCTGTCCTGACCCGGCCCGTATCCGACTACTTCCGCGCCCGCACCGAGCAACCGGTCCGCGGCGCGGGGGGCGGGGTCTGACCATCAGGTCTCGACGACGGCATCTCATCGGCCGCGGACCGCTCGCCGCCGTCGGTGCCGCAGCGCGACGGCGCCCCACCTCGATCAGGTGGGGCGCCGTCGTCGTGGGGTGGGCTGGGGAGGCCGGGGGTCAGGTGACCGGGCCGGTGAGCTTCTCACCCGGGCCCTGGCCGGGGGCGTCCGGGTAGGGGGAGGCCTCGCGGAAGGCCAGCTGCAGGCTGCGCAGGCCGTCGCGCAGGGGACCGGCATGGGCGCTGCTGATCTCCGGGGCGGCCGCGGTGATGAGGCCGGCCAGCGCAGTGATGAGCTTGCGCGCCTCGTCCAGGTCGACGAGCTCGCGGGCGTCCGGCGAGTCGGCGAGGCCGACCTTGACCGCGGCGGCGGTCATCAGGTGCACGGCGGTGGTGGTGATCACCTCGACCGCAGGGACCTCGTGAATCTCGCGGACCTCGGGCTCGGCGCCGCCGGAGAGCGGCTCGGGATGCTGGTGTTCTTCGGTCATGGTGGTAAGCTTCCCACAGACCACCTGGGTCTGCACGAATGTGCCGTGCCCGGGTCGCATGAAAGTGGAGGCCTCCTCCCACCCGCGTCAGCAGGAAGTCCGGTGTCCGCCGGGCCGAGTTGCCGGGTCGCCGCCGAGCGGTCGCCTCCGGGTGCCGTCCTCGGCGAAGGGTCCCCTGGAGGGGATCGGGAGAGGCCTCGTCGTGCCGTCGGCACCGGGGCCTCGAGTCATGTCGGGGAGTCGGATCGTCGTCGGGTTGCACAGCAACTGGACTCGACTACAGGAGAAGCACCATTAGCGATCCCCGCATCAACGAGCGTATCCGCGTTCCGGAAGTCCGCCTGGTCGGCCCCAACGGCGAGCAGGTCGGCATCGTCCGGATCGAGGACGCACTGCGCCTGGCCGCCGAGGCTGACCTGGACCTCGTCGAGGTCGCACCGGCCGCGAAGCCGCCGGTGGCGAAGCTGATGGACTTCGGCAAGTTCAAGTACGAGGCCGCGGTGAAGGCCCGCGAGTCGCGCAAGAACCAGGCCAACACGGTCCTCAAGGAGGTCCGCTTCCGCCTGAAGATCGATACGCACGACTACGAGACCAAGGTCGGCCGCGCCCGCAAGTTCCTGTCCGCAGGAGACAAGGTCAAGGCCATCATCCAGTTCCGCGGCCGTGAGCAGCAGCGTCCCGAGCTGGGCGTCCGCCTGCTCGAGAAGTTCGCCACGGACGTGGAGGACCTCGGCTCGGTGGAGTCCCGCCCGCGCCAGGACGGCCGCAACATGGTCATGGTGGTGGGGCCGCTGCGCACCAAGGCCGAGGCCCGTGCCGAGGCCCGCAAGAACGCGGCCCCGCAGCGTGAGCGCTCCGGTGGCGGATCCCGCCGCGACCAGGCCGCCCGCGAGGCGCGCGCCCGTGCCGAGGAGCGTGCTGCCGAGGACGCCAAGCCGGTGTCCAACTCGGTGGGCGACGCCTTCCCGGCTGACTTCAAGAAGATGGCCCAACAGGCCCCGAAGCAGGAGGCCCCGAAGAAGGCCGCTCCGAAGGCGCCCGCCAAGGAGCAGTCGGCCAAGCCCGCCGCCAAGGCCCCGGCCAAGGAGTCCGCTCCGAAGCCGACCGCGAAGCCGAAGCCCTCCGCCGCGCCCAAGCCGGCCGCGAAGCCAAAGCCGATGGCGGCCCCGCCGAAGCCCGCCGCCCCCAGGGGCGGAGCCTCGGCCCCGAAGCCCGGGCCTCGCAAGGCCTGACCCGGACTGCCCCGTGCGCGGCACGGGAGTCAGAACCGCACAGCTCGTCCGCAACCGGCCGAGTGAACCCAGCACCGTGCGCCTCACCGCAGGGCGAGGCGCACGGCGATGAAGAAGGAGAACGGCAGCCATGCCGAAGATGAAGACCCACAGCGGCGCCAAGAAGCGCTTCCGCGTGACCGGCTCCGGCAAGCTGATGCGTCAGCAGGCCAACCGCCGCCACTACCTGGAGCACAAGTCCTCCCGCCTGACCCGTCGTCTGGCCTCGGACAGGATGGTCTCCAAGGGCAGCGTGAAGACCATCAAGCGGATGCTGGGCATCTGAGCCGCTGAGCACACCCTCGGTGCCATGGCACCGGACCCCGTCCTCCCGGAGCGGCGCGTCCAGCGCCCCGGGACCACACAGATAGGAGCACACACGTGGCACGTGTGAAGCGGGCAGTGAATGCCCACAAGAAGCGTCGTACGATGCTGGACCGCGCCTCCGGCTACCGCGGTCAGCGTTCTCGCCTGTACCGGAAGGCGAAGGAGCAGCTGCTCCACTCGTTCACCTACAACTACCAGCACCGCCACAAGCGCAAGGGCGACTTCCGCAAGCTGTGGATCACCCGCATCAACGCTGCGGCCCGTGCCAACGGCATGACCTACAACCGCTTCATGCAGGGTCTGAAGCTGGCTGGCGTGGAGCTGGACCGCCGCATGCTCGCCGAGATCGCCGTCTCCGACGCCGCCACGTTCACCGCCCTGGTGGAGGCCGCTCGCAAGGCGCTGCCGGCCGACGTGAACGCTCCGGCGGCCTCCCGCTGATCCAGAGCGGACCTGCCGGTTCCGGTGAGATTCGGACCCGGCCGCACGCCATGACCGGACGCCCCGACCAGGACGTGATGACGAACCCGCGCGCTGAGCGCGTGCGGTCCGTCGCCCGCCTGGCGGGGCGTTCGGCGCGTCTGAAGGCCGGTGCCTTCCTGGTGGAGGGACCCCAGGGCTGCCGTGAGGCGCTGCGCGCGCACCTCGGCCGCGGCCCTGAGGGGGCGCGGAGCGCCTGGCCCGTGGGTGCAGTGGTCCGTGAGGTCTACGTCTCGGACCGTCTCGCCCAGCGGGACCCGGAGCTGGCAGCCCTCGTGGACGAGGCCGTGTCCTTGCGCCCCGCACCGTCCTCCGCGTCTACAGGGGGCAACGACGACGGCCGCTCACCGGCCGCTCGGCGCGTCATCGCGCGCCGGGCCACTGACGAGGTCCTCACTGCCATGTCCGATGCGGTGACGGGCCAGGGGATCCTGATCGTGGCCGCCCTGCCGGCGTCCGTGGCGCTGGGGCAGGTGCTCACGTCCGGGGCGGTGCGCCTGGCGGCGGTGCTGTGCCGGGTGCAGGACCCTGGCAACGCCGGGACCATCTTGCGGGCCGCGGACGCCGCCGGCGCGGATGCCGTGCTGCTGACCGCCGGGTCTGTGGACCCCTTCAACCCGAAGGTCGTCCGCTCCACAGCGGGTTCGATCTTCCACCTGCCCCTGGTCACGGGTCTGGAGGCCACGGCGGCCACCTCCGCGCTGCGCGCCGCCGGGCTGCAGGTCTGGGCCGCGGACGGCTACGCGGACCACACGCTGACGTCGCTGGCCCCGGAGCGCCTTGCCGCACCGACGGCCTGGCTGCTCGGCAACGAGGCGCAGGGGCTCTCCGCCCAGGAGCGGGCCCTGGCCGACCTGCCCGTGGCCGTGCCGCTGTACGGGGCGGCCGAGTCGCTCAACGTGGGCACTGCGGCCACCGTCTGCCTCTATGCCTCGGCGATGGCCGCGCACCGTGACGACTGACCTTGCATGGCCACGGACTGCCGACGCGTCTCCGGGACCGCTGAGACCGACGCTGCAGGGACAGGCATGACGTGGCCGCCGCAGACACAGGAAGGCCCCCACCCGATTCGGGTGGGGGCCGTCCTGCTTGTGGTGCGTCAGATCAGTGACGGGCACCGCGGCGGCCGGTGATGGCCTGCCAGATGAAGGCGACGATCACGCCACCGAGGATCGCGAAGATCCAGGTGCCGAGGTCGAAGAACTTGTCCATGGCGCCGATGCCGAGGGCGCCGGCGATCCAGCCGCCCAGGAGCGCGCCGAGGAGACCGGTGATGAGGGCCCCGATCCAGCCGGTGCCCTGGTGGCCGGGGAGGATGAGGCGGGCGATGGCGCCCGCGATGAGACCGAGAACGAGCCAAGCGATGATACCCATGTGCTTGTCACCTTTCGAGAGTGCGAAAATGTCTTGCCCGATCACTGTAACCGGACGACAGGGCAAAAGCCGCATTTCTGCTCACGAAATACTGTGTGTCTTCTCTCGCTTCACATTCCATCTCACTGCGATTACACCGACTGGCGTCGGATGAGCTTGCAGGACAGCACCAGACCGAGGGCTGCGACGCCCGCGCCGGCCAGCGACGGGACGTTGGCCGCGTGTCCGGCGCCGATGATCGCGGCACCCAGCCAGGCCCCGATCGCATTGGCCATGTTCAGTGCCGAGTGGTTGAGGGAGCCGGCCAGCTGCGGGGAGCCCGGCGCGGCGTCCACGAGCAGCACCTGCAGGGCCGGGGCAATGCCCGAGCCGCAGACGGCCACCAGGAACAGGGGCAGGAGTGCGGCCCACCACCACGGGGAGAGCAGGTAGACCAGCAGCAGCGTGACCGCGGAGAGCAGGAAGGACAGCCGCAGCGTGCGGACGGGGTCCCGGTCCGTCATGGCGCCGCCGAGCAGCGTGCCCGCCACCATGCCGACACCGTACAGACCCAGGACCAGCGGGATGTGCCGCGGCGTCAGCCCGCCCACGTCCGTCAGCAATGCGGCGATGTAGGTGTAGAGGCAGAACATCCCCGCGAAGCCGAGAACGCCGACCAGCGCGGTCCTCCAGAGGCGCGGGGAGGTCAGCCCCGTCAGTTCACCGCGGATGCTGCTGCCCTCCGGCGCCGGGACCGGCGGCACCAGCAGCCAGGTGGCCATGATGCACAGGCCCGCACACGCTGCGACCACCACGAACATCCACCGCCAGCCGGCCTGCTGGCCCAGGGCGGTGGCCGCGGGGACGCCGAGCAAGTTGGCCACGGACAGCCCCGCCAGGACCCAGCCGACGGCCTGGCCGCGGCGAGTCGGTCCAGCCAGATGGGCGGCGGCGAGGGCGGCGGCGGAGAAGAACGCGCCGTGGGGGAGGCCGGAGAGGAAGCGGGCGGCCATCATCCAACCGATCGACGGGGCCAGCAGGGAGCCGAGGTGTCCCGCCGTGAACAGTCCCATCAGCAGCATGGACGAGCGCCGCCGGTCCACCGTGGACAGCGCGGCCGCCAGGGTCGGGGCGCCCACGACCACACCGAGCGCGTACATGGAGATGAGTACGCCGCCGGCCTCCTGAGACACGTCCAGGTCCGCGACGGCCTCCGGGAGCAGGCCCATGATGGTGAACTCGGTGGTGCCAATCGCGAAGCTGCCCATCGCCAGAGCCAGCACGGCCCAGAGCAGGCGCCGTCCACGCAGGCGTGGGCCATCGGTGGTCGGGGCGGGGGTCGGCGGGCCCTCCGGCGCGGCGGCCGACGGGCTGGGCGTGCGGGAGCGGAGGCGGTGTTCGGGCTGGTCCACCGGCCAAGCCTACGACCCGCGGGCCGGCAGGTGCCGCCGCGTCCTTAGGCTGGGGTCATGAGTTCGCCCACATCGCCCTCCCCGTCCGTGCAGCCCGACCCGTCGAAGCCGCTGGTGGTGGGAGTCGCGCTGATCGACGATCCGGTCGCGCCGCGGCGGATGCTGGCGGCCCGGCGCAGCGCACCGGAGACGTTGGCCGGGCTGTGGGAGTTCCCGGGCGGGAAGGTGGAGTCGGGGGAGGAGCCGCGCGCCGCGCTCGAGCGGGAGGTCCGTGAGGAGCTCGGGGTGCAGGTCCGGCTGGGCGCGGAGGTGGAGTCCACGGACCCGCGGGGATGGCTGCTGGCCAACGGTGCTTTCATGCGGGTGTTCGTCGGTGTCCTGGGGGCGGCATCGGCACGTCCAGAGCCCTTGGAGGACCATGACCTCCTGCAGTGGACCGCGCTGACGCGGGAGGACCTGCATGCCCTCGAATGGATCCCGGCGGACCGGCCGATCGTGGATGCCCTGCTGGGCCGTCTCTCCCCGGAGGTGCTCAGAACAGCGCCGGCTGTGTGAGCGCAGCCCTCGGTGCGGCCCCGGCCTTGGCCGCCGCGAGCGTCGGGCCGTGTCGGGTGCCGGCGGCAGCTGCGCCGAACCGTCCCGTGGCCGAGGCCGCCTGTCCCCGAGGCGACGTGGCGGTGCCGCCGATGCGGACCGGGCGACGCTCGCCGATCGGCAGCGGCCGGGTTTCGATCCGCGGGCCGTCCTCCCGCTGGATGCCCTGTGCCCCGCCGAGCGCCAGGCCGTAGCGGCGGGCGGCGGCGACGCCGCGACGCTCCAGTCCGGCACGGTAGGAGGCCGGAGCGTAAGAGGACCGGGCGTACATGCGGCGGTAGCCGTCCAGCAGTCCCGGGTGCTCGGAGGCGATCCAGTCCAGGTACCACTGCCGTGCGCCCGGGCGCAGGTGCAGGGCTCCGGTGAGCACGGACGCGGCGCCGGCCGCGGCGACGGCGCGCATGAGGGTGTCCAGCTGCTCATCCGAGTCCGTGAGCCACGGCAGGATCGGCATCGCCATGACGTGCACGCGGGCTCCCGCGGCCGCGAGCCGCTCGATGAGCTTGAGTCGTGCCGTCGGCGACGGCGTACCCGGCTCCACGGCCGCGGCGACCACCGGGTCCAACAGGGCAAGGGAGACCCCGACGTCCACGGGGACTGACCGTGCGGCGGCGCCGAGCAGCGGCACGTCCCGCGCGAGCAGGGTGCCCTTCGTGAGGATCGAGAACGGGGTGCCGGACTCGGCGAGCGCGGAGATGATCCCCGGCATCAGCCGGTAGCGACCCTCGGCCCGCTGGTAGGGGTCCGTGTTGGTGCCCAGGGCCACGGTCTCGCGACCCCAGGTGGGGCGGGCGAGCTCGGCGCGCAGGATCTCGGGGGCGTTCACCTTCACCACGATCTGCTGGTCGAAGTCCGCTCCGGCGTCCAGGTCCAGGAACTCGTGGGTGCTGCGGGCGTAGCAATAGCGGCAGGCGTGCGTGCAGCCCCGGTAGGGGTTGACGGTCCAGCGGAACGGCATCTGCGAGGCATCCGGGACCCGGTTCAGCACCGTCTTGGCCTCGACCTCGTGGAAGGCGACGCCGGCGAACTCCGGTGTGGTGACCCTCCGCTGCAGGCCCGGGAGCGGCAGCAGGGCGGGTGTGCCGGCCGGTGTGCCGGTTCCCGTCTGCTCGGTGCCGCTCCCGGCCCGCAGGGTCTGCGCTTCCCATCGCATGGCAATGAGTAGAACATATGTTCGAACAGTATCGCAAGTGTGCTCGAAAAGATCGGCTGCACCCCGGCCGCACCCCGGCCTCCCGACCCCTGACACCGCGGTCCACTAGGGTTCGGCCCATGACCGCTGCATCCCGGATCCTGCTCACCGGCTTCGAGCCCTTCGGCGGCGACGCCTCCAATCCATCCTGGGCCGCCGCCTCCGCCGCCGCAGAGCGCCTGCGCGCCGCCGGACATGACGCCCACGCCGTGCAGATCCCGTGCGTGTTCGCCACGGCGGGGCCTGCGCTGCAGGAGGCGATCGCCGCGCACCGCCCCGAGGTCGTCGTCTGCGTCGGGCTGGCCGGCGGCACCGCACAGGTCCGCCTCGAGCGCGTCGCCGTGAACCTGCAGGACGCCCGCATCCCGGACAACGCGGGGGACCAGCCGGCGGACCGGCCGGTCGTGGACGGCGGACCGGCCGCCCTGTTCGCCACGCTGCCGGTGAAGCGCGCCTTCGCCTCCGTCCAGGTCGCCGGCATCCCGGCCCAGCTGTCCCTGTCTGCCGGCTCGTTCGTCTGCAATCACCTCATGTACATGGTGCTCCACGCGCCGGGCACCGCCCGCGCCGCGGGCTTCGTCCACGTCCCCTGGGACCTGGAGCACCGCGCGGACGAATCCGTCCCCGCCCTGCCCGCCGCACAGCTGGCCGAGGCCGTGGCGATCGTCGCGCTCGAGTCTGTTGACGCCGCCCCAGACGCCGACTGGCCCGGCGGCACCCTCCATTGACGGACCCTGCCCCAGGCTTAGGCGAGGGTGCCTCCGGAGGCGGGCGGGCCGTCGTCGTGCCTCCGGGCCGGCCTGCGGTCCAGTCGCCGGCCGTGCCACGCGCGGATCGGGGCCCGCTCCCGGTAGCCGCCCAGGGCCAGCCCGGCGGTGCGTTCGAACAGGTTCGCCGAGGCCGTGTCCCCGCAGCGCCACAGCGACCACCCCACCGCCAGGAAGTACAGCGGCAGAAAGGGCAGGCCCAGGCACACCGCGTACTGCGTCGCGTGACCGGACTCGTGCCGCCACAGCCGCGGGGTCATCCGCAGCCCGGACCGGGTGAACACCACGTTGCCCACCGTGAAGGCGGCCCCGTCCGGGAAGGCCAGCGGGTAGTCGTGCGCCTGCACCAGTCCGTGCGGCGCCGGCGTCAGCGGGCACCGCAGCGCCGCCGCGGCCACCAGCCCCAGCACCGTGGACAGGTTCACCAGGTTCCACACCTGCCGCACCGGGCGCGACGACGGCCGCGCGCCTCGCGTGCGCCCGGCCCCGGGATACGGGGCAGGGTGGGGGCGCGGGGTCATCGGCCGTCCCCGTCCGCGAAGTACAGGTGCCGGTGCAGCCGGCATCCCGGGTTGAACCCCGTTGCGCAGGCGGGGCAGGCGCGGGCGGCCAGGTACTCGCGGGCGCGCATCCGGTGTCCGCAGACGCCGCACAGGGCGGGTCGCAGATCCGGATCGTCGGCCGGCACCGGCACCCCCGGATGGCCCGCAAGGGCGTCGTGGCACTCCCGGCAGGCCCAGTACCAGGGGCAGCAGGCCAGCTGCAGGGCCACCACGTCCGAGGGGCCCGCATAGTGTGCGCAGCGCGTCTGTCCGTCCACGAGCAGACCTCGGACGTCGGTCCCGTGCACGAGCGCACGGCGGGCAGGGGCAGGCATGGGGACACCCTAGCGTCCTGTCCGCACCGCGGACGCCCTCGCCCCGCCCGCCCGGGCATTGCAGCCCCGCGGACTAGACTGGACGCCGACCCCAGACCACAGGATTCCGACATCGAAGGGTGCAGTCACGTCATGACGCAGACCCCCGAGACCGGTGCGCCCGCCGAAGACGCCCCGCAGATCTCCCCGGCCGACGCGGAGGCCGTCGGCGCCGCGGTGGACGCCGCGCTCGCCGACTTCGCGGCCGCCGCAAACCTGGACGAGCTCAAGGCCGCCCGCCTGAGGCACACCGGTGAGAAGGCCCCGCTGACCCTGGCCAACCGTCAGATCGGCAGGCTCCCCAAGGAGGACAAGGCCACCGCCGGCAAGACCATGGGCGCCGCCCGCGGCCGCATGGAGAAGGCCCTGAAGGCCCGCACCGCGGTCCTCGAGGAGGAGCACGCCGCTCGCATGCTCGTGGAGGAGACCGTGGACGTCACCGCGGCCGCCGCCCGCCGACTCACCGGCGCCCGCCACCCGCTCTCCCTGCTGCAGGAGCGCGTCTCGGACATCTTCGTCGGCATGGGCTGGGAGATCGCCGAGGGCCCGGAGCTCGAGCACGACTGGTTCAACTTCAACGCCCTGAACTTCCCGCCGGACCACCCAGCCCGCGAGATGCAGGACACCTTCTTCGTGGAGCCGCTGGAGTCCAACCTCCTGCTGCGGACCCACACCTCCCCGGTGCAGGTCCGCGCCATGCTGGAGCGCGGCGCACCCGTGTACGTGCTGTGCCCGGGCCGCACCTTCCGCACGGACGAGCTGGACGCCACCCACACCCCGGTCTTCCACCAGTTCGAGGGCCTCGCCGTGGACCGGGGCCTGACCATGGCGGACCTCAAGGGCACTCTCGAGTACTTCGCACGGCAGATGTTCGGCCCCGAGGCGCAGATCCGCCTGCGCCCGAACTTCTTCCCGTTCACCGAGCCGTCCGCGGAGATGGACGTCTGGCACCCGCAAGCCAAGGGCGGCCCGCAGTGGATCGAGTGGGGAGGCTGCGGCATGGTCCACCCGAACGTCCTGCGCTCGGCCGGCCTGGACCCGGAAGTCTATTCCGGCTTCGCCTTCGGCATGGGCATCGAGCGCACCCTGATGTTCCGCAACGAGGTCCCGGACATGCGGGACATGATCGAAGGCGACGTCCGCTTCTCCCAGCATTTCGGAATGGAGCTCTGAGCACCGCATGCGTATCCCGCTTTCCTGGCTGCGCGAGTACGCGCAAGTCCCGGCCGACGCCACCGCCGAGGACGTCCTCGCCGACCTCGTGAAGGTCGGCCTCGAGGAGGAGGAGGTCCACCGTCCCGCGGACGGGCTGTCCGGCCCGATCGTGGTCGGCCAGGTGCTGGAGATGGTCCCCGAGCCGCAGAAGAACGGCAAGACCATCAACTGGTGCCAGGTCCGTGTGGTGCCCGAGGGCGCCGAGCAGACCCTGACCGGCGAGGGCATCGACCCCTCCGGCGTGCAGGGCATCGTCTGCGGCGCCCACAACTTCCAGGTCGGGGACAAGGTCGTGGTGACCCTCCCCGGCTCGGTCCTGCCCGGTGACTTCCGCATCACCCCGCGCAAGACCTACGGCCACGTCTCCGCCGGCATGATCGCCTCGGTCCGCGAGCTCGGCATCGGAGAGGACCACGACGGCATCCTCGTGCTCTCCACCCTCGGCCTGGACCCGGAGCTCGGCACCGACGTGCTGGAGCTGCTGCACCTGAACGAGGAGGCCGCAGAGGTCAACGTGACCCCGGACCGCTCCTACGCGTTCAGCATCCGCGGCATCGCCCGCGAGTACGCGCACGCCACCGGCACCGCGTTCACCGACCCGGCCGCGGGCCTGACCCCGCCGGAGCCGAACGAGGACGGCCAGCCGGTGGTCCTGGACGACACCGCGCCGATCTACGGCGTCCCCGGCTGCGACCGCTTCGTGGCCCGCACCGTGTCCGGCATCGACCCGACCGTGCCGACCCCGCCGTGGATGGCCGCGCGCCTGCGCCTGGCCGGCATCCGCCCGCACTCCCTGACGGTGGACGTCTCCAACTACGTGATGTGGGAGCTCGGCCAGCCGCTGCACTTCTACGACGCGGACAGGCTGACCGGGACCATCACCGTCCGCCGCGCCGCCGAGGGCGAGACCCTGCGCACCCTGGACGACAAGGAGCGCACGCTCCACCCGGAGGACCTGCTCATCACGGACGAGTCAGGCCCCATCGGCCTGGCCGGCGTGATGGGTGGCGCCGCCACCGAGGTCTCCGAGACCACCACCCGCGTGACGGTGGAGTCGGCCCACTTCGACCCGGTGTCGATTGCCCGCACCCGCCGCCGCCACCGCCTGCCCTCCGAGGCCTCCAAGCGCAATGAGCGCGGCGTGGACTGGGAGATCGCCGACGAGGCCGCCGAGCGTGCCGTGCGGCTGCTCGTCGAGCTGGCCGGCGGCACCGCAGAGCCCGGCGTGACGGACCACGGGACCCGCCCCGAGTACCCGGTCGTCGAGCTGGACCCGGCCTACCCCTCCCGCCGCATCGGCGTGGACTACTCGAAGGAGCGCGTCGTCGAGCTGCTCACCGAGCTCGGCGCCACGGTCGAGGACGCCGGGGAGACCCTCAAGGTCACCTCGCCGTCCTGGCGCCACGACCTGAGGATCCCCGAGGACCTCGTGGAGGAGGTCGCCCGCCTGGACGGCTTCGACAAGATCCCGTCCACCCTGCCGGTCGCCCCTCCCGGCCGCGGCCTGACCCGCGCCCAGGCCCAGCGCCGCCGCGTGGCGGACGTGCTGGCCGGCGCGGGCCTGACCGAGGTCCTGGACTACCCGTTCGTCTCCGAAGCCCAGAACCGCCTGTTCGGCTCCGCCACCGAGGCCGAGGGCGCCGCCCAGCAGATGGTGCGGCTGTCCAACCCGATCTCCCAGGAGTACGGCGTCCTGCGCACGTCGCTGCTGCCGAACCTGTTGGAGACTGCGCGCCGCAACGCCTCCCGCGGGTTCAAGGACGTCGCCCTGTACGAGATCGGCCTGGTGTTCCTGCCGGGCGAGCGCCTCGGGTCGGAGTCCAACGAGCCGAACGGCGTGAAGCCCTCGGACGAGGCCATCGCGGATCTGAACGCCGGCATCCCGGCCCAGCCGCGTCGCGTGGCCGCCGTGTTCGCCGGCCACGAGGCCGCTCCGGGCGCCGGGTTCGCCCCGCGGGCGTTCGACTGGCAGGACCCGATCGCCGCGGCCCTGCAGGTCGCCCGTGCCGTAGGCGTGGAGCTGACCGTGACCCAGGGCGCCCATCAGGCGTTCCACCCGGGCCGCACCGCGCAGCTGCGCCTTGCCGACGGCACGCCGGTCGGGTACGCCGGCGAGCTGCTGCCGAAGTGGCTGGAGTCTGCGGACATGCCGGCCCGTACCTGCGCCCTGGAACTGGACCTGGACGCCGTCCTGGCCGCCTCCCCGGAGCGCGTGGTCGCCGGCCCGCTGTCCACCTTCCCGGCCACCACCCAGGATGTGGCCCTCGTGGTGGACCAGGATGTCGTCGCCGGCGACGTCAAGGCCACCCTCGTCGAGGGCGCCGGCGAGCTGCTCGAGTCTGTCGAGCTGTTCGACGTGTACGAAGGCAAGGGCATCGCGGAGGGCAAGAAGTCGCTGGCCTTTGCACTGCGCTTCCGCGCCCCGGACCGCACCCTCACCGCAAACGAGGGCTCCGAGGCCCGTGCGGCCGCCACCGAGCTGGCCGCACAGCGCCACGGCGCCGTGCAGCGCTGAGGCCGGACCGAGCCGGACACCGAGGCAGGCCATGACGACGGCGCCGACCGCCCCCGAGCACGGGGTGCTGGTCGGCGCCGTCGGCGCATCCCGGGCCGAGCGGACCGCCGAGGTCGTGGAACAGCTGGCCGTGCGTCTCGGGCTCCCGGCCGGCTCGCTGCGGCTGGAGCGCGCGTGCCCGACCTGCCGGTCACGCGGGCACGGCGCCCCGTCTCTGGCCTGGACCCAGGACGTCTCGGACCACGACGACGGCACGCGCCTCACGGGGCGCCTCGCGGGGATGTGGGGCCGGCTCCGGGGGAGCCGTCGAGCCGTGCTGCCGGCGCTGCCGGCCGTCAGCCTGTCCCACACCGCCGGTGCGCATCCGGTGACGGTGCTGGCCTGGTGTGCGGCGCGGGAGGACGGCGTCACCTGGACGGTCGGCGTGGACGTCGAGGACATCCGGAGCCCGCGCACGCGCCGCGCGCTGCAGCCGGGGGAGGACGGACGGTCTGCTGCGGATGCGGTCGCCTTCTCGGCTGCCGACCTCGCCGACTGGGCCGGCCGCCGGTGCGAGGAGGCCTACACCGCCCGTGTGGATGCCTGGTGCCGGGCCGAGGCCCTCGTGAAGGCCCGCGGCACCGGCTTCACCGCGGACCCGTCCGCCGTGCGGCCGGCACCGCATGAGCGCGTGGTTCTGCTGGCCCCGGCCGTGGAGTCCGGCCTGCCGGACACGGTCCGCGGCGTGCTCGTCCTGGCCCCGCGGACGAGGTGACCTCCGCGGACGGCGGATCCGGCCGTCGTCGGCAGGGCCCGCAAGCCCCGGGGTGAGCAGGGGAACACGGAGTCCCGGGGCGGTGACGAGGTCGGTCCCGGCCGGGCTCAGCCCGGGAACGCCGGCAGCGCGGTCTGCAGTGTCCAGTCGTCGAAGAGCTGCTCCACGGCGGCCGCTGAGACGCCGGCGGCCGGGGCCCACGAGTGCACGTGCGCGCGGAACATGGCGGTGTCCACGGTGCCGAAGCGGTGCTCGGCCACCCACCCGCGGACCATGCGGCCGAACACGTCGGCGCCCAGCAGCCGGTGCAGGGCCGCCACGGTGAGGGCGCCGCGCTTGTACAGGCGGTCGTCGAACATGTCCTTCGGCCCCGGGTCGGCCAGCACCAGGTCCTCGTCCTGGGCCGCCAGCCCCTCCCAGGCGCGGCGGGCCTGCTCCTGCACGGACTCGCGGCCGGAGGCCTCGGACCACAGCCACTCGCTGTAGCAGGCGAAGCCCTCGTGCAGCCACAGGTCCGCCCAGCGCCCCAGGGTCACGGCGTTGCCGAACCACTGGTGAGACAGCTCGTGGGCGATCAGCCGCTCGTCCTCCCACATGCCGGAGAGGTGGTTGGTGCCAAACAGGGAGAGCCCGGCGCACTCGAGCGGGATCTCCAGGTCATCCTCGGCCACCACGGCGGTGTACGCGTCGAACGGGTAGGGGCCGTAGGCGTCCTGGAACACCTGGGCCATCGCGTGCTGGGCGCCGAGGGTGGTCAGGGCCCGCTGCTGGGTCCGGGGGGTCACGGCGAGCGTGATCGGCGGACCGGAGGTGCGGCCGGGCAGCTCCACGAGCCGGTAGCGGCCGATCTGCAGGGTGAGCAGGTAGGCGGGCACGGGCTCGTCCAGGACCCACCGCCAGGTGGTGCGGGAGCCGGACGTCCTCACATGCGTGCCGGTGCCGTTGGAGACGGGCAGGTAGCCGGCGTCGCAGGTGACGGTGATGTCCGCCCGCATGCGATTGTCGGGGGAGTCCACGCACGGGAACCAGGTGGAGGCGCCGTGCGGCTGGCCGGCCACGAGCACGCCGTCCGTGAGCTCCTCCCAGCCCACCGTCCCCCAGGGGCTGCGGCGCGGCTTCGGGGTGCCGCGGTAGTCCAGGGTCAGCTCGAGCTCGGTGCCCTCGGGCAGGGACTCGCCGAGCTCCACCACCACGCGGTGGGGGCTGCGCCGCGGCTGGGACGCCGCGGCCCGCTTCAGGGGACGGCCCTCGGCCCGGGCGGTCGCCCCGGTGACGGTGAGCCGGTGCAGGTCCAGCTCCACCCGGGAGGCCTGGGCGAGCAGGCGGCCGTGCAGCACCGCGGTGCCGGCGACCCGGTTGGCAGCGAGGCGGACGTCCAGGTCGAGGCGCAGGGCGTCCACGGCCAGCACGTCCGAGCCGACGGCGGGAAGGTAGGGGTCGGTGCTCATGAGACCTTTCGGGGGCGGGCGTCGGGGGAGAGCCACGCGGCGCGGGAGGCACGCGGGGCCGGGTCGGACCAGGGTGCCACAGGATTGCCGATCCACCACGTTCCGGCGGGCAGCTCCTCGCCGCGCATCACCAGCGAGCCGGCGCCCACGGTGGTGCCGGAGCCGAGTCGGGCGGCGGGCAGGACCACGGAGTTCGGGCCCAGGGTGGCGCCGGCGGCCAGCTGCACGGCGTCGAGGGACATGACGCGGTCGTGGAACAGGTGGGTCTGCACCACGCAGCCGCGGTTGACGGTGGCGCCGTCGCCGAGGGAGACGAGGTCGGCCTCGGGCAGCCAGTAGGACTCCACCCAGCAGCCGTGACCGATCCGCGCGCCCATGGCCCGCAGGAACCACACCATGGCGGGGGTGCCGGCGGCGGCCCGGGCGAACCAGGGGGCGGCCAGGTACTCGGTGAAGGTGTCCGCCACCTCGTTGCGCCAGATGAACCCGGACCAGAGCGGATGCTCGCCCGGCTCGATCCGTCCGACGAAGACCTTCTTCGCCAGCACGGTGACGGCAGCAGCCGCGGCGCCGGCGGCCAGCAGCACCAGGCCTCCGGCGAGGGCGGTCAGCCACCAGCCGGGCACGGCGAGCAGGGCCAGCGCCCCGCCCACGGTCAGGTGCAGCACCGTGTGCAGCCACACGGGGATCGAGCGCAGCAGCTCCCAGCCGGTGCGGGCACGGCGGAGGTGGGCGGGTGGGTCGTAGGTCAGGGACGCGTCCGCCTCCACCTCCGTGCGCCGCAGCCGGACCGGCGGCGAGCCCATCCAGGAGGTGCCGGCCTTGGTCTTGGCCGGGGTGGTGGAGAGCACGGCCACGAGGGAGTCGCGGCGCAAGGTGCGGCCGGCCTGGACCATGCCGGAGTTGCCCACGAAGGAGCGCTTGCCGACCTTCGCGCGGGCCACGTGCATCCAGCCGTCCTGCAGCTCGTAGGAGGAGACCATCGTGTCGTCGGCCAGGAAGGCGCCGTCCCCCACACGGGTCATGCAGGGCAGCAGGACCACCGTGGACGCCTCCACCCCACGGCCGACCTCGGCGCCCAGCCAGCGCAGCCAGGTGGGGGTGAAGCGGGAGGCGTAGATCGGGAAGAGCTGGTCGCGGGCGGCGTCCAGCAGGCGCTCGGTGGCCCAGATCTGCCAGCCCACGCGCGAGCGGGCGGGGTGGTAGCCCTCGGTGATGCCGATCGAGAGCAGCCGGGTGGCCGTCAGCACCAGCAGCATGTGGGTGCCGAACCACACGGCCGCCAGCAGGGGGCTGACCGCCAGCAGCCGACCCAGGACCCCGACGACGGCCCCCGCCGGGCTCTGCGCCGTCACCTCGGTGCCCCACCAGGTGAGGGTCCATAGGCCGACGGCGCCCGCGACGGCGGCGGCGACCAGGGGCAGTGCGGCCAGCACGGAGGAGGACAGGGTGGACAGGAGGCGGAACCCGGTGGCCCGGGGAGGGGCGACGTTGGGGCCGGTGCCCTTGACCCTGCCGACACGCACGGCGGGGGATCCGGCATGGATGCGCTGGCCACGCAGCTTCCCGACCACGGTGGAGCCGGGCTCCACGTGGGCCCCGTCGCCGACGTGCGCGCCGGGCAGCAGGGTGGACCGGGCCCCGACGACGGCGCCGGCGCCGACCTTCACGGTGCCGATGTGCACGCGATCTCCGTCGACCCAGTATCCGGAGAGGTCGACCTCCGGCTCAATGGAGGCCCCTTCGCCGATCTCGAGCAGTCCGGTCACCGGGGGCACGGTGTGCAGGTCCACGTCCTTGCCGATCTTCGCGCCGAGCACTCGCGCGAAGGTGGGCACCCACATGGCGCCGGCCAGGGAGTAGGGGTCCACGAGGTCCACCACGTGCTGGGCGAGCCAGAGGCGAAGGTGCGTGCGGCCGCCGCGCGGGTGCACGCCGGGCTTCACGCCGGCGAGCAGCAGTCGGGCCGCTGCGGCGGCCAGGGCCATGCGGCCGGGCGGGGTGACCACGAGCAGCCATGCCGCCGCGAGCATCCACCAGTCCACGGTGGGCACGGCGGGGGCAAGGCCGGTGACGGCCAAGACGTTGAGCACCAGAGCGGTCCAGACGGCCGCACGCAGGGCCGGGAGGATGAACACGGGCACGCCCACCAGCGTCTGCGCCCACTGGGCCCTCCGGCGGGTGCGGGCCACATGTCGGTCCTCGGCGGGGGCGGCCGCGGCGGCCCCGGCCAGGGATTCCACGAGGGCGCCGATCCGGGGGTGGGCGTAGACGTCCTGGACGGTGACCTGCGGGTAGCGGGCGCGCAGGCGGGCCACGAGCTGGGCGGCGGCCAGGGAGCCGCCGCCGGCGGCGAAGAAGTCGGTCTTGGGTCCCCGCGGCGCGGTGCCGAGCACGTCCGCCCATTGGCGCTCGATCCAGCCGGCGTCGGTGGACTCGTCGATCGGTGGGGCGTCGTCGTCGGGCTCGGCCCCGGGCAGCGGCCAGGGCAGGGCGTTGCGGTCCACCTTGCCGGAGGTCTTGGTCGGCAGGGTGTCCGTGAGCGCCAGGCGCGGGACGAGCGCGGCGGGCAGCTCTTCAGCCAGGCGCTGACGGGCGGCCTCCAGGTCGAGGTCCTCCGGTGCGCCGACGGGCACGAGGTAGCCGACCAGGATCTGGTGCCCGGCGGGCGTGGTCTGCACGGCGGCGGCACCGCCCTGGACGCCGGACAGGGACTGCAGGGCCGCGTCCACCTCGCCCAGCTCGATGCGGCGGCCGCCGAGCTTGACCTGGTCGTCCGCGCGGCCCACGAAGAGCAGGCCGGCCGGGTCGAACACCACGAGGTCCCCGGAGCGGTAGGCGCGCTCCCAGCCGAGGGTGTCCATGGGCGCGTACTTCTCCGCGTCCTTGGCCGGGTCCAGGTAGCGGGCCAGGCCGACGCCGCCGATGATCAGCTCGCCCGTCTCGCCCTCGGCCACGGGGATGCCTGTGGCGGGGTCGACGACGGCCAGGTCCCAGCCGTCCAGGGGCAGGCCGATGCGCACGGGGCCCTCACCGGTCATCTCGGCGGCGCAGGCCACCACGGTCGCCTCCGTTGGGCCGTAGGTGTTCCAGACCTGGCGGCCCTCCTCGGCCAGGCGGGCGGCGAGCTCGGGCGGGCAGGCCTCGCCGCCGAAGATCAGCAGACGGACGTTCGCCATCGCCTCGGAGGGCCACATCGCGGCCAGGGTCGGCACGGTGGAGACCGCTGTGATGCGTCGATCGGCCAGCCATGGTCCCAGGTCCATGCCAGAGCGCACCAGGGCGCGCGGGGCGGGCACGAGGCACGCGCCGTGCCGCCAGGCCAGCCACATCTCCTCGCAGGAGGCGTCGAAGGCCACGGAGAGGCCGGCCAGCACGCGGTCGCCGGGGCCCAGCGGGTCGTCCACCAGGAACAGGTTGGCCTCGGCGTCCACGAACGCGGCGGCGTTGCGGTGTGTCACCGCGACTCCCTTGGGGGTGCCGGTGGAGCCGGAGGTGAAGATGATCCAGGCGTCGTCGTCGGGACGGGGGCGGCGGACACCCGGGTGCGCGGCCGTCGTCGTGGTCTGTTCGTCCGCGCCGACCGCCGTGCCGGGCTGCACGGCGGGGCCGCCCTCGGGCAGGCCGAGCGTGTGCTCGTCCGTGAGGACACCGGCCACCTGGGCCTCGCCGAAGACGAGGCGGGCGCGCTCGTCCGGGTCGTCCGCGTCCACCGGGACGTAGGCGCAGCCGGCGGCGAGCACGCCGAGGATGGCCACGTACAGGTCCACGGTGCCGGAGGGGATGCGGACGCCGATGCGCTCGCCGGCGCCGACGCCGGCGGCGGCGAGGCGGTCGGCGCAGGCCTCGGCGCGCTCGACGATGTCCGTGTACCCGAGGACCTGGGTGCCGTCGTCGAGGGCGGGGGCGTCGGGGTGTTCGGCGGCGGTGGCGGTCAGGACGTCCCACAGGGTCCGCGGCTCGGGTGCGCGGTCTCCTCCGGGCAGCTGGGGGCGGTGCGGTGGGGTCACCGGTTCCTCCGTCGGGTGAGCGGGCCTGGGCATGCGGTCACGCGCTGGCACGGCGTGGATCGCCGTTCTGCATCCTATAGTCCCGGGAGGCGGCCGGTCGCGGAAGGCGCACCCCCGCCCCTGGCCGGGCGGTGAGTCGGGCCGCGGCGGCCCCGCCGAGCGGGTCAGTCCAGGGTGAGCAGCACCTTGCCCGTGGTCTGCCGTCCTTCCAGGGCGGCGTGCGCGGCGGCGGCTTCGGCCAGGTCGAACCGGTCCCCGATGCGCAGGTCCAGGGTGCCGTCCACCAGCGCCTCCACCAGCTCCCGGCCGCGCCAGTGCGTCTCCTGCGGGGTGCGGGTGTAGTGCACCAGCGAGGGGCGGGTCACGAACAGGGCGCCGGCGCTGTTCAGGCGCTGCAGGTCGAACGGCGGAACCTGGCCGGAAGCGCCGCCGAACAGCACGAGCATGCCGCGCACGCGCAGGCAGGCCAGGGAGTCCTCAAAGGTCGCCTTGCCCACGCCGTCGTATACGACGTCGGCGCCCTCGCCTCCGGTCAGCTCCTCCACGGCCGCTGTGACGTCCGGATAGTCCACCGAGACGGTCGCGCCCGCCTGCCGGGACAGCTCGCGCTTGTCCTCGGTGGAGGCCGTGGTGACCACGCGTGCGCCGCGGGCACGGCAGAGCTGGGTGAGCAGCAGGCCGACCCCGCCGGCGCCGGCGGTGACCACCGCCGTCTGGCCGGAGCGCACCTCGAACGTGGAGCGGGTCAGGTAGTGGGCGGTCAGCCCCTGCAGCGGCAGGGCGGCGGCCTCCACGAGGTCCAGCGACTCCGGGACGGGCAGCAGCTGTTCCGCCGGGGCGAGGAAGTGCTCGGCGTAGGTGCCGATCCCCGCGGCGGTCATCACCCGGTCGCCGGGGGCGACGCCGTCCACGCCCTCGCCGACGGCGACCACGGTCCCCGATCCCTCGGTCCCGGGGGTGAACGGCAGGTCCGCCGGATAGACGCCGGAGCGTTGGTAGGTCTCGATGAAGTTCAGGCCGACCGCCGCGGTGCGCACGAGCGCCTGGCCGGGGCCGGGGACGGGGACGGGACGCTCGGTCCAGTCCAGGACCTCCGGGCCGCCGGTCTGCCCGACGACGACGGCGCGATGGGTCTGCGGGAGGTCCGGGGCGGCGCCGGAGGCGGCGGTGTCGGCGGCCGTGCCGGCGGCGGGGGTGGTCTGCGGGGACTGGGTGCTCTTCATGCGGCCCAGCGTAGTGTCGCCCTGTGGCCGGGACCACGACAGAATACATATTCGACACAGTGCATATCTGGTCTACGATGGCCGCATGAGCATCACCGTCGCCGTCTCCGGGGCCAGCGGCTACGCCGGAGGAGAAGCACTGCGTCTGCTGAGCGGACACCCGGACGTCCGGATCGGGGCCGTCGCCGCCCACTCCCAGGCAGGAGAGCGCCTCGGCGCACTCCAGCCCCACCTGCACGCCCTGGCGGACCGCGTCCTCGAGCCCACCACCGCGGACGTCCTCGCCGGGCACGACGTGGTCTTCCTCGCCCTGCCCCACGGGGCCAGCGGGCAGATCGCCGCCGAACTCGCCGCGCGCTCCCCGGACACCCTGGTGATCGATGCCGGCGCGGACCACCGCCTCGAGTCGGCTCGGGCGTGGACGCAGTACTACGGGACCGAGCACGCCGGCACCTGGCCCTACGGCCTGCCCGAGCTGCCGGGCCAGCGGGAGCGGCTGGCCGGGGCCGTCCGGATCGCGGTGCCCGGCTGCTATCCCACAGCCACCCTGCTCGCCCTCGCGCCGGGCTTCGCCGCCGGGCTGCTGCAGCCGCGCGACGTCGTCATCGTGGCGGCGTCCGGCACCTCGGGTGCGGGCAAGGCGCTCAAGCCGCACCTGCTCGGCTCCGAGGTGATGGGCTCCATGAGCCCTTACGGCGTCGGCGGCTCACACCGCCACACCCCCGAGATCGAGCAGGGCCTCGGCTGGGCCGCAGGGGAGGAGGTCCAGGTGTCCTTCACCCCCACCCTCGCCCCGATGCCCCGCGGCATCCTCGCCACCGCCACCGCCCGCCTGGCCCCGGGCGCCGACCACGCCGCCGTCCGGGCCGCCTGGGAGTCCACTTACGCCGAGGAGCCGTTCGTCCACCTGCTCCCCGAGGGTCAGTGGCCGACCACGTCCGCCGTGCTCGGCTCCAACCACGCGCAGATCCAGCTCGCCGTGGACGAGCGTGCCGGCCGCGTCGTGGTGGTCGGCGCGATCGACAACCTCGCCAAGGGCACCGGCGGCGGTGCCGTCCAGTCCATGAACATCGCTCTGGGCCTGCCCGAGCAGGCCGGGCTCGAGATCCAGGGGGTCGCACCGTGAGCGTCACCGCAGCAGCAGGGTTCCGGGCGGCCGGGGCCACCGCCGGACTGAAGCCGTCCGGGAAGCCGGACGTGGCCGTCGTCGTGAACGACGGGCCGAAGCACGAGGCCGCGGCGGTCTTCACCACCAACCGGGTGGCCGCCGCCCCCGTGCTGTGGTCCCGTCAGGCCAGCTCCGATGGTCGCGCCGACGCCGTGGTCCTCAACTCCGGCGGCGCCAACGCGGCCACCGGCCACCAGGGCTTCCACGACGCCCACCGCACGGCCGAGCACGCGGCCGCGGCCCTCGGCTGCTCCGCCGGGGACGTCCTGGTCTGCTCCACCGGCCTGATCGGCGAGCTGCTGGACATGCAGCGGCTGCTGCCGGGAGTGGACGCGGCGGTCGCAGGCCTCGACGCCGAAGGCGGCGCTGCCGCCGCCGAGGCCATCTTGACCACAGACACCCGGGCCAAGCAGTCTCGCGTCGACGGCACCGGCTACACCGTGGGCGGCATGGCCAAGGGCGCCGGCATGCTGGCGCCCGGCATGGCCACGATGCTCGCCGTGGTCACCACCGACGCGGACCTGCCGGCCGCCGCCCTGCGCCTCGCCCTGGAGCGGGCCGTGGCCACCACGTTCAACCGCGCCGACTCGGACGGCTGCATGTCCACCAACGACACCGTGGTCCTGATGGCCTCGGGCGCCGCCGACGTCTCCCCGGACCCGGACGAGTTCGCCGCCGCCGTGACCCGGGTCTGCGCCGACCTGGCCCGCCAGATGGTCGGGGACGCCGAAGGCGCCCAGCACGACATCGCCGTGCGCGTGGTCAACGCGGAGACCGAGGAGGCGGCCGAGGCTGTCGCCCGCGCGGTGACCCGCTCGAACCTGTTCAAGACCGCAGTGTTCGGCCAGGACCCGAACTGGGGCCGCGTCATCTCAGCGGTCGGCACCGTGCCGGAGAGCGTGGCCGCGTTCGACGCCACGGCCCTGGACGTCTCCTTCAACGGCGTCCAGGTCTGCCGGGCCTCCGGTGTGGGGGAGGACCGCTCGCTCGTGGACCTCACCGCCCGCGAGGTGCGGGTGGAGATCGACCTGCACGCCGGGGAGGCCGAGGCCACGGTATGGACCAACGACCTCACCCACGAGTACGTGCACGAGAACTCCGCCTATTCCACCTGAGCAGCCCTTTCGCCCGTGCATCCCCTCCACACCCCACGGAAGGCCCCCACGCCATGATCGAGAACCCCTCCACCGCCGCCACCCCGGTGCTCTCGGCCGCAGACCGCCTCGAGCGCGCCGGGTCGAAGGCCGAGGTGCTCATCGAGGCGCTGCCGTGGATTCAGCGCTTCGCCGGCACTACCATGGTCATCAAGTACGGCGGCAACGCAATGGTCTCCGATCAGCTGCGCCGGGCGTTCGCCGAGGACATCGTGTTCCTGCTCCACGTGGGCGTGCGCCCCGTGGTGGTGCACGGCGGCGGCCCGCAGATCAACACCATGCTGGACCGGCTCGGGATCGAGTCCGAGTTCCGCGGCGGCCTGCGCGTCACCACGTCCGAGGCCATGGACGTGGTGCGCATGGTGCTCACCGGCCAGGTCGGCCGCGAGCTCGTGGGCCTGATCAACTCGCACGGCCCCTACGCGGTCGGCTCCTCCGGAGAGGACGGCGCTCTGTTCCGAGCCCGCCGCACCGGCACCGTGGTGGACGGGGAGGAGGTGGACCTCGGGCTCGTCGGCGAGGTGACCGGCGTGAACCCGGACGCCATCCGGGACGTGATCGAGGCCGGCCGCATCCCCGTGGTGTCCTCTGTGGCACCCGAGGTGGATGGGCACGGCGAGCCGACCGGCCACGTGCTCAACGTCAACGCGGACACCGCCGCCGGCGCCCTGGCCGCCGCGCTCGGTGCCCGCAAGCTCGTGCTGCTCACGGACGTGGAGGGCGTCTACGCGAACTGGCCGGACCGTGACTCGCTGATCAGCTCCCTGACCGCCTCCCAACTGCGGGGGCTGCTGCCCTCGCTGGCCTCCGGCATGATCCCGAAGATGGCGGCCTGCCTGGAGGCGATCGACGCCGGGGTCTCCCGCGCCCACGTGGTGGACGGCCGCCGCCCCCACTCGATGCTGCTGGAGGTCTTCACCTCCGCCGGCGTCGGCACCCAGGTGGTGCCCGATGCCGTCTGACACCCCGCCCTCCGAGACGGTGCCGTCCGAGACCATGCTCGCCCCGGGCCCCGGCCCGACGACGGCCGCCTCCGTCCTCACGTCCCCCAGGAAGGACCCCGCCATGACCGCAGACCCCGCCGGGGGTGCCTCGGGCACGCTGCTCGAGCGCTACTCCTGCTCCCTCACCGGACTGTTCGGCCCACCGCAGCGGGCCCTGGTGTCCGGGTCCGGCGTCCGAGTGCGGGACGAGGACGGCCGTGAGTACGTGGACCTGCTCGCCGGCATCGCGGTGAACTCACTCGGCCACGCCCACCCGCGTCTGGTGTCCGCCGTGGCGGAGCAGGCCGGTCGCCTGATGCACGTCTCCAACCTCTTCACCTCCGAGCCGCAGGTGGGGCTGGCCGAGGACCTGCTGAGGCTGGCCGGAGCCCCCGAGGGCTCCACCGTGTTCTTCGCGAACTCGGGCACCGAGGCCAACGAGGCCGCGTTCAAGCTCGCCCGCCGCCACGGCGGCGAGGACCCCTCGGGCCGCCGGACGCGCGTGATCGCCCTTGAGGGCGCCTTCCACGGCCGCACCATGGGGGCGCTGGCGCTGACCTCGAAAAAGGACTACCGGGCACCGTTCGAACCGCTCCCCGGGGGAGTGGAGCGCGTCCCGGGCGGGGACCTGGACGCCCTCGAGGCTGCCCTGGCGCCCGACGCCGAGGGACACACCGTGGCCGCCGTGCTCCTCGAGCCCGTGCAGGGCGAGGGCGGTGTCCACGGCTGGCCCGCCGGCTACCTGGCCGGGGTGCGCGCCGCGACCCGGGCGGCGGGCGCTCTCATGATCCTCGACGAGGTGCAGTCCGGCATCGGGCGCACCGGCAGCTGGTTCGGCTTCCAGGACCCGGTGGTGACCGGAGGCGGGCCGGTCATGCCGGACGCCTTCACCCTGGCCAAGGGCCTGGGAGGCGGCGTACCGATCGGCGCGCTCGTCTCCGTCGGCCCGGAGGTCTCGGCGCTGCTGCGGCCGGGGCAGCACGGCACCACGTTCGGCGGCAACCCGCTCGCGGCGGCCGCCGGCCGGGCCGTGCTCCGGACAATCGAGGAGGACGGACTGCTGGACAACGTCCGGCGGGTCGGTGCCGTGCTCGTCGAGGGGCTCAGCGCGCTGGATTCGGTGACCGAGGTCCGTCAGTATGGCCTGTGGCTCGGCGTGGACCTCGCGCAGGACGCGGTGCACCCCGTTCCCGACGGCGGCCCCGCACCGGCCGTCGTCCGTGCCGCCCTGGAGGGCGGCTGGATCGTCAACGCGACGGGCCCGCACACCCTGCGGCTGGCCCCGCCCCTGATCCTGGACGAGGCCACCGCCCGTGACTTCGTGGCCGCGCTGCCCGAGATCCTGTCCGCCGCCGGACAGCCGACCGAGAACCGAGGAGCATCGTCGTGACCGACACCGCCGTCCGCCACTTCCTGGTGGACACCGACCTGTCCCCGTCCGAGCAGGCCGAGGTCCTGGACCTGGCTGCCGAGATGAAGGCGGACCGCTTCTCCCGCCGCCCGCTCGCGGGTCCGCGCACCGGGCTCGTGATCTTCGACAAGACGTCCACGCGCACCCGTGTCTCCTTCGCCGCCGGCATCGCCGAGCTGGGCGGTCAGCCGCTGATCATCAACCCGGGGGAGTCGCAGCTGGGCCACAAGGAGTCCGTGGCGGACTCGGCCCGGGTCATGGGCCGGATGGCCGCCGTGATCGTCTGGCGCACGTACGCCCAGGCCGGCCTCGAGGAGATGGCCGCGCACGCCGGGGTCCCTGTCGTCAACGCGCTCTCGGACGACTACCACCCGTGCCAGCTGCTCGCCGACCTGCTCACGATCCGCGAGCACAGGGGACGCACCGCGGGGCTGACCATGACCTACGTCGGCGACGCGGCGAACAACATGGGCCACTCCTATCTGCTGGCCGGTGTGACGGCGGGCATGCACGTCCGGGTGGCCGGCCCGGAGGGTCACCTCCCGGCGGACCACGTGGTCGCCGCGGCGCAGGAGCGTGCGGCCGAGACCGGGGGCTCCGTGCTCGTCACCTCGGACGCGGATGACGCCCTGGACGGGGCGGACGTCGTGGTCACGGACACCTGGGTGTCCATGGGACAGGAGGACGAGGCGGCCGAGCGCAAGGAGCTGTTCCGTGCGTACGCGGTGGACGCGGCGGCCATGGCGCGGGCGGCGCAGGACGCGATCTTCCTGCACTGCCTCCCTGCCTACCGGGGCTTCGAGGTCGCCGCCGAGGTGATCGACGGCCCGCAGTCCGTGGTGTGGGACGAGGCGGAGAACCGGCTCCACGCGCAGAAGGCGCTGCTGGCATGGCTCCTGGAACGCTCGGGGCAGGCATCCTCCGACCGGGGGGTGCGCTGAGATGGCGACGCCCACCACGAAGACCGCCCGCCAGGCGGCCATCCGCGACGTCCTGCAGACGCAGCAGATCCGTTCCCAGGCGGCCCTCTCCGAGGCATTGGCCGATCGCGGCCTGTCCGTCACCCAGGGCACGCTGTCACGCGACCTCGTGGACCTGGGCGCGGTCCGCGTGCGCGGGGCGGACGGGATGGTCTATGCGGCCCCCGCCGAGGGGGAGGACGGGTTCCCGTCCCGCAGCGGCGAGGCGCAGGCCGCTCGCCTGAGCTCCATGAGTCGCGAGCTGCTGATCTCCGCGGAGCCCACGGAGAACCTCGTGGTGCTCCGGACGCCGCCCGGTGCAGCCCAGTACATGGCCAGCGTGATCGACCAGGCCCGCGTCGACCACGTCCTCGGGACGATCGCCGGAGACGACACGATCCTGCTGATCGCCGACAGCACGGAGCAGGCACCAGGCGTGGCCGCATACCTGCTGGGACTGGCCGGCTGACGGGGACCGCCACAGCGGACGGGGTCCGACGCCGGGCGGTGTCGGACCCGTGCTGTCCGGGCTCAGAGTCCCGGGCGCTGGTAGACCTGGTCCCCGGGCGGCGCCTCGGCGGCGGGGACCTCGTTCCAGTCCCTGAAGTCGATGACTCCGGCCGGCCCGTCCTTCTCGTGCTGCCCGCCGTCGACCTCCAGGCGGACCAACTCGTCGTCCTCGTTGATGTACAGGGAGACCTGTGAGTCTCCGGCTTCCAGGTCCGAGTACTTGAAGACCCGTTCCCCGTCGAGGCGGAGAGTCTGGGCCTGCGGCTGGCGGTCGTCGAAGGCGTCGGCGTCGGGCAGGGCCGAGACGAAGCCGTCGTAGAAGGTGGACATGGAGAACGCACCCTCACGTCCGGTGGGCAGGGGGATCCAGAGATCCGGGTCCACGTCCATGAAGGTGGTGCCGCCACGGTTCGAGACGAACTGCTCGTCCGGGCGGATGTAGGTCGTGTCGTCGGCGGTGATCACCTCGACTGTCCCCTCGTCCTCGACCAGCCGTCCGGCGAAGGAGGAATCGTCCAGTGCCCCGGCCAGCTCCACGTCGATCGTTCGGCCTCCCTGGCGGACGTCGCCGCTGACGCGGACGGAGGTGGCCTCGTTGACGGAGGCGCGGACGGTCGGCCACACCTCGGACAGCGGAGGCGGCTCGGTGACGCACCCGGTGAGCGCGGTCGCACCGAGCACGGCGAGGCCGGCCAGCAGGCCCACGTCGCGGAGGGTGCGGGCGGGTACTGCGGTGCGCACGGCGGTCGTGGTCGTCGTCATGGCGGTCCCTCCTGCAGGTGCGGTCGCTGCCCGTTCAGGGTATGCGGTGTGCGGTCTGCGGAGCCTGGACGGCGCGCGGGGCCGGCACGTTTTTGTCCCGCCCGGAGCGGTGCGCCGGCACTGGACGGCGGTCGGGCCGTGGACGGAGGGCAGGACGCAACAGGGCCCCGTCACCTGGCGATGACGGGGCCCGTGCTGTCCGGGCGGGGATCAGCCGCGCGGCAGGGTCAGCTCCTGGCCGACGTAGATGAGGTTCGGGTCCTCGATGATGTCGGTGTTGGCCTGGTACAGGGCCTCCCAGCCGCCGTCGATGCGGTGCTTGTTGGCCAGCGAGAACAGGGAGTCGCCGGCCACGACGACCACGGAGTCCTGCTGGGCGGCCTGGCGGCGGGCCTCGGCGCGCTCGGCCGCGGCCTTCTCGGCGGCGGCGGTGCGGTCGGCGGCAGCCTTCTGAGCGGCCTCGGCACGCTCGGCGGCCGCCTGGCGCTCGACCTCGGCCTGACGCTCGGCGGCGGCCTGGCGCTCGGCCTCGGCCTGACGCTCGGCGGCGGCCTTCTGAGCGGCAGCCTGGCGCTGGGCCTCGGCACGCTCGGCGGCGGCCTTCTGAGCGGCAGCCTGGCGCTGGGCCTCGGCACGCTCGGCGGCGGCCTGGCGCTGGGCCTCGGCACGCTCGGCGGCGGCCTGGCGCTGGGCCTCGGCACGCTCGGCGGCGGCCTTCTCCTCGGCGGCCTTCTCCGCCTCGGCACGCTCCTGGGCAGCGCGGTCCACGGAGGAGGTGCGCTCGACCTGGACGGCGGAGGAGCCGGCGGCATCCGCAGCGGTCAGGCCCAGCTTCGCGGAGCAGGCCGGCCAGGCACCCCAGCCCTGGATGGCCAGGGTCTTCTCGGCGATCTCGATCTGCTGGGCCTTGGTCGCCTGGTGTGCGTAGGGGGCGTACTGGGTGCCGCCCAGGGCCTTCCAGGTCACCGGGTGGAACTGCACGCCGCCGTAGAAGCCGTTGCCGGTGTTGATGGCCCAGTTGCCGCCGGACTCGCACTGGGCGAGGCGATCCCAGGTGGCCACGGAGGCGGCCTGGGCGGGGGCGGAGATGCCGACGGCGGCGGCGCCGGCGACGGTCAGGCCGGCAGCGAGGGTGGCGGTGGTGCGCTTGGCAGAGGATGCAGTGAAGTTCATGGCGTTGAGAGGGTCGGGTAGCCGCTTCTTCGCCTGTGAGACAGTGCGTGTCAGGCAACGGGCCGTCCACCCTGGTTCGGGTCAAGTCCTTCGACGGGCTGGGACGGCCCGCAGCGGGCGCCCGTCGACAGGGGTGATGCGTGGCCTGCACGTGAGTGGCCCGGGTACTGCCGGTCACGGTTAGGTCACGAATCGACTACGGAAGAGTCAACGCCTTGAGGAGGGGGGCCGTCAAGTCCGGGGTGCGGATTGGGGAGATCTTCTCTGTGCGGTGGACGAATTGACCGGATAAACGGGTGATCGGGTCGCTCGCGAAGACGATCTGACAGACTGGACGCACCAGGAATGTCTTTCTGTCCATGGCCGTAATGTGACGCGTGTGGCACCCAGAAGATCACGGCGGGTCGTCCGTGCGGGTGTGGCTGCGTTCGGAGGGCAGAGAGTTGCGAAGGGCGTCTGCCGGCATGGAGGGGGGTCGTCGTCCTGTATTCGATACTTTGCATAACTATGCTGTCGGGCGCTAGGCTCGCCGGTGGCAGGCCGCTCACATGCGGCCAGGCCTCCGCCGAGGCCGTGCCGCCGCGAAGAACGTTAGGAGCACTCCAGTGAAGGAACGCATCGTCCTCGCCTACTCGGGCGGTCTGGACACGTCCGTCGCCATCGGCTGGATCGCCGAGGCCACCGGTGCCGAGGTCGTGGCCGTGGCCGTCGACGTGGGCCAGGGCGGCGAGTCCCTCGAGACCGTCCGCCAGCGCGCCCTCGACTGTGGCGCCGTGGAGGCCTACGTGGCCGACGCCCGCGACGAGTTCGCGGAGCAGTACTGCATGCCCACACTGAAGGCCAACGGCCTGTACATGGACGCCTACCCGCTCGTGTCCGCCATCTCCCGCCCGGTGATCTCTCGTCACCTCGTGGCTGCGGCCCGCCAGTTCGGCGCATCGACTGTGGCGCACGGCTGCACAGGCAAGGGCAATGACCAGGTGCGCTTCGAGGTGTCCATCCAGACCCTCGGCCCGGACCTGAAGTGCATCGCCCCGGTGCGTGACCTCGCGCTGACCCGGGACAAGGCCATCGACTACGCCGAGCGCAACGAGCTGCCGATCGCCACCACGAAGAAGAACCCGTTCTCGATCGATCAGAACGTGTGGGGCCGCGCCGTGGAGACCGGCTTCCTGGAGGACATCTGGAACGGTCCCACCAAGGATGTGTACGACTACACGGACGACCCGGCCTTCTCGCCGGCGCCGGACGTCGTGACCATCACCTTCGAGAAGGGCGTCCCGACTGCCCTCGACGGCCGCACCCTGACTCCGCTCGAGGTCATTGAGGAGCTCAACCGTCGCGCCGGCGCCCAGGGCGTGGGCCGCATCGACATCGTCGAGGACCGCCTCGTGGGCATCAAGTCCCGTGAGATCTACGAGGCCCCCGGTGCCATGGCGCTCATCGCCGCGCACAAGGAGCTGGAGAACGTCACGCTCGAGCGCGAGCAGTCCCGCTTCAAGCGCATGGTCTCGGACCGCTGGACCGAGCTGGTCTACGACGGCCAGTGGTTCTCCCCGCTGAAGCAGAACCTGGACGCCTTCATCGACGCCACCCAGGAGCACGTGAACGGGGACATCCGCCTCGAGCTGCACGGCGGCCGAGCCACCGTCCAGGGCCGCCGCTCCGAGACCGGCCTGTACGACTTCAACCTCGCTACCTATGACGAGGGCGACGCATTCGACCAGTCCTCGGCCCGCGGCTTCATCGACATCTACGGCCTGTCCGCGAAGACCGCCTCGGAGCGCGACCAGCGCCTGGGCGGCACCGCCGACCTGACCGACGTCGCCCGTCTCAGCAACGACTGACGCGTCCGGCCCGGTGACGAGGCGGCTCCGGCGCATCCGCGCGTCGGGGCCGCCTCGTCCCGCATCCCACCATCCCGCGGCCGCGCCGGAATGCCACGGCCGCATCGACACCAGCCTTCAGGAGGGTCCTGTGACCACCCCCGCCGACTCCGCCCGCCACGGCACCAACCAGGGCGCCCTGTGGGGCGGCCGCTTCTCCGGCGGCCCCGCCGACGCGTTGGCCGCCCTGAGCAAGTCCACCGACTTCGACTGGCGGCTGGCCCGCTACGACATCGCCGGCTCTCGCGCCCATGCCCGCGTGCTGCACACCGCCGGCCTGCTCTCCACCGAGGAGCTCCAGGGCATGCTGGCCGCACTGGACCGGCTCGAGGAGGACGTCGTCTCCGGTGCCTACACCGCCGCCGAGTCGGACGAGGACGTCCACGGATCCCTCGAGCGCGGGCTCATCGAGCGGGCCGGGACCGAGCTCGGCGGCAAGCTGCGCGCCGGCCGGTCGCGCAACGACCAGATCGCCACGATGGGCCGCATGTTCCTCCGCGACCATGCCCGCCTGGTGGCCCGCGGTGTCCTCGCCACCATCGATGCGCTGATCGCCCAGGCGGAGGCACACCCGTACGCGCCCATGCCGGGCCGTACCCATCTGCAGCACGCCCAGCCGGTGCTGCTGTCCCACCATCTGCTGGCCCACGCCTGGCCGCTGCTGCGCGACGTCCAGCGCCTCGCCGACTTCGACCGCCGCGCCGCCGTCTCCCCGTACGGTTCCGGCGCCCTCGCCGGGTCCTCGCTCGGCCTCGACCCGGAGGCCGTGGCCGCGGACCTGGGCTTCGAGTCGGCGGTGTGGAACTCCATCGACGGCACCGCCGCCCGAGACGTCTACGCAGAGTTCGCCTGGGTCGCCGCGATGATCGGCGTCGACCTGTCCCGCGTGTCCGAGGAGGTCATCTTCTGGGCCACCAAGGAGGCCGGCTTCGTCACCCTGGACGACGCCTTCTCCACCGGCTCGTCGATCATGCCGCAGAAGAAGAACCCGGACGTGGCCGAACTGGCCCGCGGCAAGTCCGGCCGCCTCATCGGCGACCTCGCCGGCCTGCTCGCCACGCTGAAGGGCCTGCCGCTGGCCTACAACCGAGACCTGCAGGAGGACAAGGCGCCGGTCTTCGACGCGGCGGACACCCTCGTGCTGCTGCTCCCGGCGGTCTCCGGGATGATCGCGACCCTGACGTTCCACACCGAGCGCATGGCCGAACTCGCCCCGCAGGGCTTCGCCCTCGCCACGGACATCGCGGAGTGGCTCGTCCGCCAAGGCGTGCCGTTCCGCGTGGCCCACGAGCTCTCCGGAGAGTGCGTCCGCGTCGCCGAGTCCCGTGGCGTGGAGCTCTGGGACCTGACCGACGAGGAGTTCGCCTCCGTCTCGGAGCACCTGACCCCGCAGGTCCGCGAGGTGCTCTCCACCGAGGGGTCGCTGAGCTCCCGGGACGCGCAGGGTGGCACCGCTCCGTCCGCCGTGGCCGCCCAGTTGGAACGGATCAAGGCGGAGGTCCACGAGGTGCGCGCCTTCGCGGACTCGGCCGGCTCGGTGGTCGCCGCCGCCTGAGCGGGCCGCGCCCCCACTCCCGACGACGGACGGTCGCCTCCCTCGCGAGGTGACCGTCCGTCGTCGTGCTCCAGGCCGTCCGGGTCCGGAGGCGCGGGGGTGCGGCGCGGGTCAGCCCTGGCGGGCCTTGAGGCGCGGGTTCTTCTTGTTGATGACGTAGGTGCGGCCGCGGCGTCGGACGATCTGCGAGCCGGGCTGGTTCTTCAGCGCACGCAGCGAGTTGCGGACCTTCATGGGGACCTCCTGGGGGTCGGTGGGTGTCGTCAGGTCCCGTGGACGGGACCTGACGAGATTAGCGCAAATGAGAACGAGTCGCATAAACTGGGGCGCCGTCCCCGGAGCCGTCGCCGGAGACCCCGCCTGCAGGAGGGCCTCCTCCTGCATCTCCCCCGAGTCGAAGGAGTCCCCGTGTCGGACCGAAGCCCCATGCCCGCCGAGTCGCACCCGCACCGAGGAGGCCGAGACCGTGCCCGCGCGATCGGACGCCAGCGGTCGCACGGCGGCCCGGCAGAGGTCCTCGTGGTGGCCGGCGTCCATGCGGCTCCGCGGCGCAGGCAGGCCGCGGAGTTCGCGTGGCAGCCACACAGCAGGCTCGTCCCGGCCGAGGACTGGGGCGAGGACGGACTGGTCCCGGCCTCAGCGCTGGCCGGCGGACCGGGGACCGTGGTGCTCGAGGTCCCCGCGCAGGTGCCTGTCACCCACGTGATCGGCGAGCTGGCCGACGAGAAGGGGCGCGTGCGCCTCAGGGCCGTCGTGGCCGTCGCGTGTCTGCACACGCTCCATGCGGACCTGGCGTCGGACCGGTCGCGTGCCCTCGTCGACTGCCTGGAGACGGCCACGCACCATGCCCTCGTCGGTGACGGAGCCTGTGCCGGCGACGTGGCGCAGGCGCGCAGGATCCTCCAGGCGCTGCGTCCGGGAGCCCTGGGCGTGGAGGGGCTGCACGCCGGTGCCGCGGCCGATGGGACGTGGACGGCGGAGCCCGAGGCGGACGCCGGGGTCGGGGCGGAGATCGACTGCGCGGGCTGGCTGCGCGTGCTCAACGGGGAGTGGCCCGAGGACAGGCATGACCCGGGTGTGGCCGTGGCCCGCTACGAGCGCCTCCGGCCCTTCCACCGGGGTCGCCTCGAGGACCTCGCCGCACGGTGGGAGTGCGGGCAGGCGGTGCCGACGGCCATGCCGCAGGGAGTACGCACCGGGCTGCGGATCTCCGGACTGTGCCGGATCGCGGACCGGCCGGAGTGGACCTTCCGGTGGGATCAGGTCGGCACGAACCTGGAGCTGCATCCGCTGGCGCCGGACTCCGCCGTAGTCGGTGCCGAGACGTCCGACGGTCTGGAGTCCGAGCTGCTCTGCCTGGGGCCGGAGCTGGCCCTGTTCGGCTGGGGCGACGACGTGGACCTCGCACCGGTCGTGGCCGATCTGGATGCGGCCCTGCTGACCGACGCCGAGTTCGCCGCCGGGCCCGAGGCCTGGGGCTGAACCGTCACGGCCGCAGGACACCTTCCGTTCACGAGCACGCCTATAGGATGGATGGTCACGTTCCGCGCCGGAGCCCGCTCCGGCCCGAGCCCAGGGAGCACTGCATGGGGGACACCGTGTCCGTCCGCGAATCCGAGCTCGCCGTCGAGCGCGAGCGCGTCGCCGTCCGCTACGCCCGACTCGATGCACTCAGGACGGAGAAGCAGGAGCAGCTGGCAGGCGTGCGCCGGTCCGGCCTGCAGGGGTCATTGCAGAACCACTCCGAGCGCGACGCCTTCGCCGCCCTCTACGAGGACCGGCTGGCGCAGCTGGAAGCGGTGGAGGACCGGCTCGTCTTCGGGCGTCTGGACTTGGACGAGGACGCGGAGGGAGACGATCCCGGACCGCGCTACATCGGCCGCATCGGCCTCACGGACGAGGAGCACGAGCGCCTCCTCGTGGACTGGAGGGCCCAGGAGGCCGGCGCGTTCTACCAAGCCACCCCGTTCCGGCGGCAGGGCGTCCGCCGCCGTCGTCACCTGATGCTGCGCGGCCGCACGGTGCGGGACATCGAGGACGAGGTCCTGGACCCGGGGCTGGCGGCGGAGGCCGCGGACCGGAACGCCGTGGGCGGCCAGGGGGCCCTGCTTGCGGCCGTGAGCGCGCGCCGCACCGGACGCATGCATGACATCGTGGCGACCATCCAGTCCGAGCAGGACGAGCTCATCCGCCGCCCGCTGCCCGGGGCAGTGGTAGTGCAGGGCGGACCGGGCACCGGCAAGACCGCGGTCGCGCTGCACCGGGCGGCCTACCTGCTCTACACCCACCGGGAGCGCCTGGCCAAGGCCGGAGTCCTGCTCGTGGGACCCTCCGTGGGCTTCCTGCAGTACATCGAGCGCGTGCTGCCCTCCCTCGGGGAGACCGGTGTGGTGATGGCCTCCCTGGGGACGCTCTTCCCCGGGGTCTCCGCCGTCCCCGAGCCCGATCCGCGCGTCGCCGTCCTGAAGGGGCGCATCGAGGCCGCCCGACTGGTGGCGACGGCGGTCGCCCGCCGTCAGCGCCTCCTGCCGGGGCGGCGTGCGGTGGACGTGGACGGCACGGAGCTCACCCTGTCCCCGGGGATGGTCCGACGGGCCCGAGAGCGGGCCCGGGCCACGCGCAAGCCGCACAACGAGGCCCGTGAGACCTTCGTCAAGATCCTCGTCCGCGAGCTCGCGGACCAGCTGCGGGACAAGCTCGAGCAGTCGGCCGGTTCCAGCGTGAACCGGGACTACCTGATCGAGGACGTGCGCACGTCCCGTGACGTCCGCGTCGCTCTGAACCTCTGCTGGATGCCGATGACCCCGCAGCGTCTGCTCGCGGAGGTCTTCTCAAAGCGGGAGACGCTGCGTGCCTGCGCCCCGTGGCTCGGCGACGCCGAGGTCGAGATCCTGCTGCGTGCCCCCGACGCGCCGTGGACGGAGGCGGACGTTCCGCTGCTGGACGAGGCAGCCGAGTTGCTGGGCGCCCTGCCCTCCGGCGGGCGGGCGGAGGACGGCGAGGGACAGCACCGCCGCAACGTGGAGAACGCCGAGGCGACCCTGGAGAACGTCCACCAGACCCTGGCGGACATGGGCGTGGACGGCGTGGTGGACGCCGAGACACTGGCCCGTGCCAACGAGACCGGGACGGTCCGCCGGACCACCGCCGAGCAGGCACGCCACGACCGGACCTGGACCTACGGTCACGTGGTGGTGGACGAGGCCCAGGAACTCAGCCCGATGCAGTGGAGGCTGCTGGCCCGGCGCTGCCCCCTGAAATCGTTCACGATCGTGGGCGACATCGCGCAGGCCTCGGCCATCGGCGCCGCCGGGACCTGGGCGGAGGCGCTCAGCGACTCGTTCGGGGACCGCATGGTCCTGGAGGAGCTCTCGGTCAACTACCGCACCCCGGCTCGCATTGTGGAGTGGGCGGTCGAGGTGGCCCGCGCCGCCGGTGCGGAGGTCACCGCGCCAGACGCCGTGCGCGAGGGGGACCACGAGCCGACGCTCACCCTCGTCGCCGACGGCGGGCTCGAGCAGACGCTGCTCGCGAAGCTCGCGGAGCTCCGCGCCCTGGTCCCGGACGGACTGGGCGCCCTCGTGGTGCCCGAGGCGCTCGTCGCCCCGCTGTCTGCGGCACTGCGGGACCGGGGGATCACCGTCGACCGGGTCCCTGCCCCGGGCGTGGACGTGGTGGTCGGCACCGCACGGGAGACGAAGGGACTGGAGTTCGACGTGGTCGTGCTCGCCTCCCCGGAACGCCTGGTGGCCGACGCCCACGGCGTGGTGGGGGACCTCTACGTGGCCATGACGCGGTGCACCCAGGCCCTGGCCGTCGTCACGGACGCTCCCGAGGACAGGCTGCCCACCGGCCTGGTGCGCTGACCGGATCAGGCGAGCTGCCGTCGTCGGGAAGGCACCGCCGTGAGGCTGTCCGCCTGGCGACACGGACGGGCACGCGACCGCCTGTGCGCGGATCCGATCGGTACGCTGATCCCCGTGAGCGCAGACACCCAGAACACCGAGCAGCGCCTGAGCGCGCAGTCCAACGACCCCGGCTTCGAGAACATCTGGCAGGAGCTGAAGTGGCGTGGCCTCGTCCACGTCTCCACGGACGAGGCGGCCCTGGAGCAGGCCCTGTCCGAGGGCTCGGTGAACTACTACTGCGGCTTCGACCCGACCGCTCCGTCCCTGCACCTGGGCCACCTGGTGCAGCTGCTGACCATGCGCAGGCTCCAACTGGCGGGCCACACCCCCTATGCCCTGGTGGGCGGTGCGACCGGCCTGATCGGCGATCCGCGCCAGAGTTCCGAGCGTGTGCTGAACACCCGCGAGGTCGTGGCCGAGTGGGTCGACTCGTTGCGCGAGCAGATCCGCCCCTACCTGTCCTTCGAGGGGGAGAACGCGGCGACCATGGTGAACAACCTGGACTGGACCGCACAGATGTCCGCCCTGGACTTCCTGCGCGAGGTCGGCAAGAACTTTCGCGTGGGCACCATGGTCAAGAAGGAGATCGTGGCCAAGCGTCTGCACTCGGACGAGGGCATCTCCTACACGGAGTTCTCCTACCAGGTGCTGCAGGGCAATGACTACCTCGAGCTGTTCCGCCGCCATGGCATCACGCTGCAGTCCGGCGGCTCGGACCAGTGGGGCAACCTGACCTCCGGCACGGAGCTGATCCGCAAGGTGGAGGGAGAGCACGTGCACGCACTCGGCACCCCGCTGATCACCAACGCTGACGGCACGAAGTTCGGCAAGTCCGAGGGCAACGCGATCTGGCTGGACGCCGGCATGTGCTCGCCGTACGCCTTCTACCAGTTCTGGCTCAACACGGCGGACGCGGACGTGGTGGACCGGCTCAAGGTGTTCACCTTCCTCTCGCGTGCCGAGATCGAGGAGTATGCGCAGAAGGTCGCCGAGGAGCCTTTCCGCAGGGAGGCACAGAAGCGCCTGGCGTGGGAGGTCACGGCCCTCACCCACGGGGAGGACGCGACCCAGGCGGTCATCGACGCCTCCTCCGCCGTCTTCGGCGGAGGGGACCTGACTCAGGTGGAGCCTGAGACGCTGCGGTCGGTCCTCTCCGAGCTGGACCAGGCGGACCCCTCGGCGTGGAACCGGGGGGAGGACGGCGGTGTGTCCGTCATCGACCTGCTCGTCTCCACGGGGCTGGCCGGATCGAAGTCCGAGGCGCGCCGCACCATCAAGGAGGGCGGCGCGTCAGTCAACAACGTCAAGGTGACGGACGTGGAGCAGGTCATCGGCGCCGGCGACGCCCTCGCCGGACGCTGGCTGCTCGTCCGCCGCGGCAAGAAGAAGATGGCCGCCGCAGACCTGGGGCAGTGAACGTCGCAGAAGCCAGCGGGTGACGGACGTCACCTATGCAGCCCAGGGCGGAGCGGCCAGACCGAGGTCTACGGGAGGCCCCGTCCTCCGCAGGATCCTGCGGAGGACGGGGCCTCCGCCGTGTGCGGGCCCCGGATTTTGCGTGGTGGGCGAGTTGTGTGTAGAGTTCTTTCTCGTGCTGAGGCGCGGGACGGAAGTCCGAAAGCGTCGATGTGAACACCACGGTGTCCGTGGAAAACGCGAGAAACTAGCGGATTTTGGCCGTGATCACGTAGGCATGCTGTTCATTCTTTCGAGAGTGAATGGGTATTCTTGAAGAGTCGATCGCCTGGTGTGACTGGCTGGTCTGGTGTGGTAGGGTCTTGAAGGCCTTTCATGTGGACCAGTGGTCTTGCTGGAGGATCTGGTCGGTGAGCGGTGACGCTGCCGGCTGGGTTTGACAGGGACCGGGGTGATGGTGGTAAGGTTGTTCCTTGTCTGCCTGATCGGTTGGTGAATGGCTCCAGAACACGGAGTTGACGCGGACTGAATTGATCGGCTAAGATGGAGAAGTTGCTCCGGAGCGAAGCGCCGCGGATTGCGGGCCGAGCTGAGTTGCGGAAGCGCCTGTTGTTTGAGAACTCAATAGTGTGCCAAGTTTGTTGATGCCAATTGTTTAACACATATTGGTGGCCGTCGGCAGCGCACCCCCGTGTGTCTGTGACGATGGCCTGCCAGTGATTGAATTGATGGGTTGATAGTTATTTCCGGCTGTTGACCTGTTGTTCTGTAATTTTTTTACGGAGAGTTTGATCCTGGCTCAGGATGAACGCTGGCGGCGTGCTTAACACATGCAAGTCGAACGATGAAGCTCCAGCTTGCTGGAGTGAATTAGTGGCGAACGGGTGAGTAACACGTGAGTAACCTACCCTTGACTCTGGGATAAGCCTTGGAAACGAGGTCTAATACCGGATAGGAGCACTCATCGCATGGTGGGTGTTGGAAAGAATTTCGGTCTTGGATGGACTCGCGGCCTATCAGCTTGTTGGTGAGGTAATGGCTCACCAAGGCGACGACGGGTAGCCGGCCTGAGAGGGTGACCGGCCACACTGGGACTGAGACACGGCCCAGACTCCTACGGGAGGCAGCAGTGGGGAATATTGCACAATGGGCGCAAGCCTGATGCAGCGACGCCGCGTGAGGGATGACGGCCTTCGGGTTGTAAACCTCTTTCAGTAGGGAAGAAGCGAAAGTGACGGTACCTGCAGAAGAAGCACCGGCTAACTACGTGCCAGCAGCCGCGGTAATACGTAGGGTGCGAGCGTTATCCGGAATTATTGGGCGTAAAGAGCTCGTAGGCGGTTTGTCGCGTCTGCCGTGAAAGTCCGGGGCTTAACTCCGGATCTGCGGTGGGTACGGGCAGACTAGAGTGCAGTAGGGGAGACTGGAATTCCTGGTGTAGCGGTGGAATGCGCAGATATCAGGAGGAACACCGATGGCGAAGGCAGGTCTCTGGGCTGTAACTGACGCTGAGGAGCGAAAGCATGGGGAGCGAACAGGATTAGATACCCTGGTAGTCCATGCCGTAAACGTTGGGCACTAGGTGTGGGGGCCATTCCACGGTTTCCGCGCCGCAGCTAACGCATTAAGTGCCCCGCCTGGGGAGTACGGCCGCAAGGCTAAAACTCAAAGGAATTGACGGGGGCCCGCACAAGCGGCGGAGCATGCGGATTAATTCGATGCAACGCGAAGAACCTTACCAAGGCTTGACATGTTCTCGATCGCCGTAGAGATACGGTTTCCCCTTTGGGGCGGGTTCACAGGTGGTGCATGGTTGTCGTCAGCTCGTGTCGTGAGATGTTGGGTTAAGTCCCGCAACGAGCGCAACCCCTGTTCTATGTTGCCAGCACGTAATGGTGGGGACTCATGGGAGACTGCCGGGGTCAACTCGGAGGAAGGTGGGGACGACGTCAAATCATCATGCCCCTTATGTCTTGGGCTTCACGCATGCTACAATGGCCGGTACAATGGGTTGCGATACTGTGAGGTGGAGCTAATCCCAAAAAGCCGGTCTCAGTTCGGATTGGGGTCTGCAACTCGACCCCATGAAGTTGGAGTCGCTAGTAATCGCAGATCAGCAACGCTGCGGTGAATACGTTCCCGGGCCTTGTACACACCGCCCGTCAAGTCACGAAAGTCGGTAACACCCGAAGCCGGTGGCCTAACCCTTGTGGGGGGAGCCGTCGAAGGTGGGACTGGCGATTGGGACTAAGTCGTAACAAGGTAGCCGTACCGGAAGGTGCGGCTGGATCACCTCCTTTCTAAGGAGCATTTAGTGCCGATTGCATCGCCGAGTGTGTGATGGTCGGTTGCTCATGGGTGGAACATCGATGAATGGTGCCAGTGGTGGTGCCGGCAGCTGGTGAGTACGCAACCGTTTGGGGTTGTGGGAAAGCGTGGTTGTTGGTGTCGCGGGCTGGTGTTGGCACACTGTTGGGTTTTGGGACAGCAGGCACATCCCTTCGGGGGGTGTGGCGTTGTTTCCTGGATATGTCTCTGCATGGTGAAGCAGTCGGCCGGTGGGTTGGTTGTGGATGTGTGTGGGGGTTGTTGTTTGAGAACTGCATAGTGGACGCGAGCATCTTATTTTTTGTTGCTGCACTGTTTGAGGCTGGTCATCCCCCTGGGTGGCTGGTTGAGGTGTGGTGATGCCGAGAATGATGTCATCTTATGCTCATTTTTGGGACTTCTAGTGTTTGGAAGTTTCTTAGGGCGCATGGTGGATGCCTTGGCAACAGGAGCCGAAGAAGGACGTGGGAATCTGCGATAAGCCTGGTGGAGTCGATAACCGGACGTTGAGGCCAGGATTTCCGAATGGGGAAACCCCGCACGACGTGTCGTGTGACCACCGGTTGAACACATAGGCCGGTTGGGGGGAACGTGGGGAAGTGAAACATCTCAGTACCCACAGGAAGAGAAAACAAAAGTGATTCCGTGAGTAGTGGCGAGCGAAAGCGGATGGGGCTAAACCGTATGTGTGTGATACCCGGCAGGGGTTGCATGTGCGGTGTTGTGGGCCTGCTCTGGGCGTGTCTGCCGGCGCGTCGCAGTGAGGTGCGGGCGTATAGACGAACGATCTTGGATGGTCGACCGTAGTGGGTGAGAGTCCCGTAGTCGTAATGCGTTCCGCCGCTGTTGAGTGGTTGCCCGAGTAGCACGGGGCTCGAGGAATCCCGTGTGAATCTGCCAGGACCACCTGGTAAGCCTGAATACTACCTGTTGACCGATAGTGAATCAGTACCGTGAGGGAATGGTGAAAAGTACCCCGGGAGGGGAGTGAAATAGTACCTGAAACCATGTGCCTACAAACCGTCGGAGCCCTTTGGGGGTAACGGCGTGCCTTTTGAAGAATGAGCCTGCGAGTTAGTGATACGTGGCGAGGTTAACCCGTGTGGGGAAGCCGTAGCGAAAGCGAGTCTGAATAGGGCGGTTGAGTCGCGTGTCCTAGACCCGAAGCGGAGTGATCTACCCATGGCCAGGTTGAAGCGTGTGTAAGAGCGCGTGGAGGACCGAACCCACTTCAGTTGAAAATGGAGGGGATGAGCTGTGGGTAGGGGTGAAAGGCCAATCAAACTCCGTGATAGCTGGTTCTCCCCGAAATGCATTTAGGTGCAGCGTCACGTGTTTCTTCCCGGAGGTAGAGCTACTGGATGGACGATGGGCCCCACAAGGTTACTGACTTCAGCCAAACTCCGAATGCCGGGTAAGTGAGAGCGTGGCAGTGAGACTGTGGGGGATAAGCTTCATAGTCGAGAGGGAAACAGCCCAGACCACCGGTTAAGGCCCCTAAGCGTGTGCTAAGTGGGAAAGGATGTGGAGTTGCTGAGACAACCAGGAGGTTGGCTTAGAAGCAGCCATCCTTGAAAGAGTGCGTAATAGCTCACTGGTCAAGTGATTCCGCGCCGACAATGTAGCGGGGCTCAAGTACACCGCCGAAGCCGTGGCATTCAGTTCTTCTGGATGGGTAGGGGAGCGTCGTGCACGAGGTGAAGCCAGCGGGGAACTTCTGGTGGATTGTGTACGAGTGAGAATGCAGGCATGAGTAGCGAAAGACGGGTGAGAAACCCGTCCGCCGGATGACTAAGGGTTCCAGGGTCAAGCTAATCTGCCCTGGGTGAGTCGGGACCTAAGGCGAGGCCGACAGGCGTAGTCGATGGACAACGGGTTGATATTCCCGTACCGGTGAAAAACCGCCCATGCTGAACCGGTGATACTAACCGCCCGAAGCATCCTCGACCTCACTCTTTGAGTGGGGAGAGTGGTGTGGAGCGCGGGACCTGAACTGGGGAGGCAAGCGCATTAACAGGTGTGACGCAGGAAGGTAGCCGGGCCAGGCAATGGAATCGACCTGGTCTAAGGGTGTAGGACTGTCGGTAGGTAAATCCGCCGGCTGTGTGTCTGAGACCTGATGGGCGCCCACCATGTGGG
This sequence comes from Micrococcus luteus, assembly GCA_047414615.1. Classification (GTDB taxonomy): domain Bacteria; phylum Actinomycetota; class Actinomycetes; order Actinomycetales; family Micrococcaceae; genus Micrococcus; species Micrococcus luteus_B. The sequence goes on along the minus strand of CP179711.1, from coordinate 1,194,102 downwards.
TGATCCGGTGATCCTATGCTGCCGAGAAAAGCATCGGCGTGAGGTTTGAACCGCCCGTACCCGAAACCGACACAGGTAGTCAGGTAGAGAATACTAAGGCGATCGAGAGAATCATGGTTAAGGAACTCGGCAAAATGCCCCCGTAACTTCGGGAGAAGGGGGGCCCCTACCTTGAGCACCGCTTGCTGGTGTGAGGGGGTCGGGGCCGCAGAGACCAGGGGGAAGCGACTGTTTATCAAAAACACAGGTCCGTGCGAAGTCGTAAGACGATGTATACGGACTGACTCCTGCCCGGTGCTGGAAGGTTAAGAGGACCCGTTAGCTTCGGCGAAGCGGAGAATTTAAGCCCCAGTAAACGGCGGTGGTAACTATAACCATCCTAAGGTAGCGAAATTCCTTGTCGGGTAAGTTCCGACCTGCACGAATGGAGTAACGACTTCCCCGCTGTCTCAACCGTGAACTCGGCGAAATTGCATTACGAGTAAAGATGCTCGTTACGCGCAGAAGGACGGAAAGACCCCGTGACCTTTACTATAGTTTGGTATTGGTGTTCGGTGTTGCTTGTGTAGGATAGGTGGGAGACTGTGAAGCCGGCACGCCAGTGTTGGTGGAGTCATCGTTGAAATACCACTCTGGTAACTCTGGATATCTAACTTCGGCCCGTGATCCGGGTCAGGGACAGTGCCTGATGGGTAGTTTAACTGGGGCGGTTGCCTCCCAAATGGTAACGGAGGCGCCCAAAGGTTCCCTCAGCCTGGTTGGCAATCAGGTGTTGAGTGCAAGTGCACAAGGGAGCTTGACTGTGAGAGTGGCAGCTCGAGCAGGGACGAAAGTCGGGACTAGTGATCCGGCGGCTCGTTGTGGAACGGCCGTCGCTCAACGGATAAAAGGTACCTCGGGGATAACAGGCTGATCTTGCCCAAGAGTCCATATCGACGGCATGGTTTGGCACCTCGATGTCGGCTCGTCGCATCCTGGGGCTGGAGTAGGTCCCAAGGGTTGGGCTGTTCGCCCATTAAAGCGGTACGCGAGCTGGGTTCAGAACGTCGTGAGACAGTTCGGTCCCTATCCTCTGCGCGCGTTGGAAATTTGAGAAGGTCTGTCCTTAGTACGAGAGGACCGGGACGGACGAACCTCTGGTATGTCAGTTGTACCGCCAGGTGCATGGCTGATTAGCTACGTTCGGGATGGATAACCGCTGAAAGCATCTAAGCGGGAAGCCGGCTTCGAGATGAGATTTCCTTGCCCCTGTGAGGGTGTGAGGCCCCCAGCTAGAACACTGGGTTGATAGGCTGGATGTGGAAGCACGGACTGAAGACGTGTGGAGCTGACCAGTACTAATAGGCCGATGACTTACAAACACTTTTTTGTGAAGGGTGTTCGCGTCCACTGTGCGGTTGTCTGATTGCAACCTGGTGATTCATGCTGCTTGTGTGGTATGGTTGTTGGGCTTAAGTGAATAGTCGCGTTTTTTCGTGGCCCGTGAGGTTTACCCGCCCTGTTGGGGTGTGGTTCTAGGGTTACGGCGGTCATAGCGTGGGGGAAACGCCCGGTTCCATTCCGAACCCGGAAGCTAAGGCCCACAGCGCCGATGGTACTGCAACCGGGAGGTTGTGGGAGAGTAGGTCGCCGCCGGACATTTTTTAGGGTTGAGGCCCCGCACCGTGGTGGTGTGGGGCCTCCCCGCATGTGTAGGGGTTTCCTGCGGTCCTTCTTTTTCTGGCTTCTTATGTGCGGGCTGGATCCTGGGGGTGGGGGTCTGGGTTCGTTCTGTGTCAGGCTCCGCGCCCGTCCGGCCGGCCGCGCGTGGTCCAACCCCACTGAACCACGGCAGCCCACAAGCCCATGTGGCCGTCCAGTTCCGCGTCAGCCGGCCCACGGTGGCCACCTGGGTGGCTCGCTCCCGCGCGGAGGGCGTCGCGGGACGGCACGGTCGCTCGAATCGCCTCGACCGCTGTCCTGACCATCTCGCCCCCGAGATCGTGGCTGAGGTCGAGGCCTTACGCCGGGAGCTCACGTCGATGAGGTCCTCTACGCCCGCCCCTGCTCCTCAGAGAACCACCGACGTGAGGCGTTGGCGCTGAGGGTGAGCCACGACAACGAGCCTCGGCCACATACCCCCCCTGCGGAGTCGCTCATCCGGCCTCACTGGCCCCGCGCCGTCTTAACGACGGCATCCCGCCCTACATGTAGACGCTGGCCACCGCGTGGTTCCCGTCCCGTCCCTCGGCCTCCGATCGTCGTACGATGGGGAGTCGACCCGCCGTGCACTGCATGGCTGCACCACCGTCTTCTTCGAGAGTAAGGACTCCGGCATGAGCGACTCCCGCGACCGGGACCATCCAGGCGAGCACCGACGCAGTGGAGGAGAGGGCCGCGACGGCCGTCGACGCCACTCCGGCGGCGGCGGCCGGTCAGAGCGCTCGTTCCGTGGCGACCGCCGTGAGGGCGATGAGCGTCGCAGCGGTGGCCGTCGACGTGACGGCGGTGGCACGGGCGGCTTCGTCCCGCGATCGGGAACGGACCGCCGACGGGACGACGATCGTCGCGGCGGCCGGCCGCAGCGCGGCGGTGCCCCGCGGCGTTCCGACCGGAGGGACAGTGAGAAGCCGGCGCACAACCCGAAGGACCTGCGCGCCTCCAACCGTGTGGACCAGGGCCGATCCCCGGATATCGACGAGGACGTGACCGGCAAGGAGCTGGACCGGGCCACGTTCAAGCAGGTCCAGGGCCTGGGCGAGAAGCAGGCCGGCTGGGTGTCCAAGCACCTGGTCATGGCCGGCCGGCTCATGGTCGAGGATCCTGCGGAGGCGTTCCAGCACGCGCTGGCCGCCAGCCGGCGCGGTGGTCGGCTCGCCTGTGTGCGGGAGGCCGTGGCCCTCACGGCATACATGGCGGGGGAGTACCACGAGGCCCTCCGCGAGTTCCGCACCTACCGGCGGATCACCGGTGACGATACCCATGTGGCGGCGCAGCTCGACTGCGAGCGTGCCCTCGGTCGTTCCGAGAAGGCGGTGCAGCTGGCCACGGAGATCGACATGGAGAAGCTTGAGCGCGAGGCCCGTGTTGAGCTGGTCATGGTGCTCTCCGGGGTGCATGAGGACCTCGGCGACCTCGAGCGTGCCCGGACGGTCCTGGAGATCCCGGAGCTGGACCGCCGACGGGGATATCCCTTCTCCCCCCGTCTCTTCCAGCGGTACGCGGATGTGCTGGCGGCCCTCGGGCAGGTGACGGAGTCCCGCCAGTGGAAGCACTATGTGCGCGTGGCCGAGAAGGCCCTCGGCATGGGCAGCTTCGCCGATCCGGACATCGTGGACATCGACAACGGCCCTTCGCAGGAGGAGCGCGCGGAGCGTCGCGCGGCCAGGGAGGCCGCGCGTGCCGAACAGGAAGCCGTCCACTCCCAGCCGGCGCAGCCCGAGCATGCCCAATCCGAGAACGCCGAGCCCGGCCCCGCCGGGGCCGAGCAACACTTCTCCGAAGCCACCGAGCCCTCCGAGCCCGCCGAGTCGACGACCGACGGATCTGCGCGAAACTGATGGCCACACCGCAGTTCTTCCACGGGCACGACGGCCTGCTCTGTGACCTCGACGGGGTGGTCTACGCCGGGGCCGAGGCGATCCCCGGTGCGGTCGAGACGTTGACCTTGCTCATCGAGGCGGGGACCCCGGTGGCCTTCGTCACGAACAATGCGTCCCGGTCTCCGCAGACGGTCGCGGATCACCTGGCCGAGCTCGGCGTCCCCACCGACGCCGAGCATGTGTTCGGCTCGGCGCAGGCCGGTGTCGCGCTGCTGCAGGACCGCGTGGCGGACGGTTCACGCGTGCTCGCCGTGGGCTCGTCCTACCTCTCCGGACTGCTTGAGGCGGCCGGCTACCGAGTGGTGTCTTCCGCCTCCGACCGGCCGGACGCCGTCGTCCAGGGCTTCGACCCCTCCGTTGGCTGGTCCCAGCTCGCCGAGGCCGCCTTCGCCGTCAATGCCGGCGCGGTCTGGATCGCCACGAACCTGGACCTGTCCATCCCGCGCGGAGAGGGCATCGCGCCCGGGAACGGAGCCCTCGTGGAGGCCGTGTCCCACGCCACCGCCACCAGGCCGGTCGCAGCCGGCAAGCCTGAGCCCCACCTGTTCCGGACGGCCGCCCGCGCCCTCGGCCTGCGCCGTCCCCTCGTCGTCGGCGATCGCCTGGACACGGACATCCGCGGTGGCAACGCGGCCGGGTTCGACACCGTCATGGTGCTCACCGGCATCGACACCCGCGAGGCGGCCGAACACGCCCCGTCCGGGGACCGTCCGCGCTGGATCGTGGACGACATGACGGCGCTGACCGCCGAGACGGACCGATGAGCCTGCGTGCTGACGTGGCCGTGGCCGCCCGCGGCCTTGCCCGGTCCCGCAGCGAGGCGTCCGCGCTCATCCGGGCCGGCGGCGTCCTGGCAGACGGCCGCCCGGTGGCCCGTGCCGCTCAGAAGGTCGCCGAGGACACCGTCCTCACCTTGGCCGACGACGGCCCCCGCTACGTCTCCCGCGCCGCCCACAAGCTGCTCAGCGCCCTGGAGGCCTTCCCGGAGGTCGCCGTCTCCGGTCGGCGCTGCCTCGACGCCGGAGCCTGCACCGGCGGATTCACCCAGGTCCTGCTGGAGCGCGGTGCTGCGCAGGTCGCCGCCGTGGACGTCGGCCACGATCAGCTCCACGGCTCCCTGCGCACCGATCCACGCGTCCTGGTCCGTGAGGGGCTGAATGTACGCACCCTCGAGCCGTCCGACATCGGCGGCCTCGTCGAGCTCGTGGTCTCCGACCTGTCCTTCATCTCCCTGCGGCTGGTCGTCGAGGCCCTCGCCCGGTCCTGCGTCCGCGGGGCGGACCTGCTGCTCATGGTGAAGCCGCAGTTCGAGGTGGGCAGGTCGGCCCTGCCGAAGTCGGGCGTCGTGACGGACCCGGCCGACCGTCGTCGTGCGGTGGGGGAGGTCCTCGAGGCGGCGGCCGCCGCCGGGCTCGCCCCACGCGGGCTGGCCCGCTCCGGGCTGCCCGGTCAGGACGGCAACGTGGAGTTCTTCCTCCACCTGGAGCGCACTCCGACGACTGCCGCCGTGGCAGTGGAGGACGTCCCGGGGCACGCCGGTGTGGACTGGGCCTGACGCGTCCGGAGCGCTGACTATGCTGGGACGACCGCGCCGGCGACCCGCCGGACGCCGGTGAGCCCCGCCCGGAAGGAACCCATGTCCGCCACCGCGCCGCGCCGCGTCCTTGTGCTTGCCCACACCGGCCGCCAGGACGCGATCGCCGCCGCCCTGCAGGCCGTCGACACCCTCGCGGCGTCCGGCCTGCGTGCCGTCCTCCTGGACGCGGACGAGGCGGCGGTGCGTGCGGCCGCCCCGTCCGGCGAGGAGTTCGACCCCGAGATCCTCGGGCGGGACTGCGCGCTCGCGGACATCAGCATCGGCCTCGTCCTGGGCGGGGACGGCTCCGTGCTCCGTGCCGCCGAGCTCGTGCGCGGCTCCCAGGTTCCGCTCGTGGCGGTGAACCTCGGCCACGTCGGCTTCCTGGCCGAGGCCGAGCGCACGGACCTGCAGCAGACCGTGGAGGCGATCGCCGCGGAACGGTACACGGTGGACGAGCGCATGGCCCTGGACGTGGTGGTCAAGGTCGGCGGACGCCAGGTCGCCCGCACCTGGGCCCTCAACGAGGCCTCCGTGGAGAAGTCCAGCCGCGAGCGGATGCTCGAGGTGGTCGTGTCCGTGGACGACCACGCGCTCTCCTCCTACGGCTGCGACGGCGTGGTCATGGCGACCCCCACCGGCTCCACCGCCTACGCGTTCTCCGCCGGCGGGCCCGTGGTGTGGCCCGGCGTGGAGGCGCTTCTGCTGGTGCCCATCAGCGCGCACACCCTCTTCTCGCGGCCCCTGGTGGTCGGCCCCGCCTCGACCCTCACCGTGGACGTGCTCACCCGCACGAACGAGAACGGGGTGTTGTGGTGCGACGGACGCCGTACCGTCGAGTTGCCGCCCGATGCGCGCATCGAGGTGTCCCGCTCCGCCGAGCCCGTGCGCCTGGCCCGCCTGTCCCTGACCCCGTTCTCCGAGCGCCTCGTCCGCAAGTTCCAGCTGCCCACCGAGGGCTGGCGGGGCCCGGTCACCGGGGAGGAGCGGGCCGCTGCCGCCCGTGCTGCCGTGGAGACTGTTGAGCCGCGCCACGCCGGGCCGCGGCCGCTCGTGGTGCCGCCGGCCACCGCCGCCCTGCCGGTGGTGGACCTGCGCGGAGCGAGCGGGCCGTCGTCGGCCACGGGGCTCGACGGCCCGGACGAGGAGCCGCCGGAGGCACGCCCGTGATCGAGTACCTGCGCATCGCCGACCTCGGTGTGATCTCCGCCGCGGACGTGGAGCTGGACCCCGGATTCACGGTCGTCACCGGCGAGACCGGCGCGGGCAAGACCATGGTGGTCACCGCGCTCGGCCTGCTGCTGGGGCGCCGCGCGGACGCCGGCACCGTCCGTCACGGCGCTCGCCGTGCCGTGGTGGACGCGGGGCTGCGGATCGCGCCCGGCAGCCGTGCGCTCGCCCTCGCCGAGGAGGCCGGCGCCGTGGTGGAGGCCGAGGACGACGACGGCCCCGTGGACCTGGTCCTGAACCGCACTGTGGCCGCGACCTCCGACGGCGGCGGCACCCGTTCCCGGGCCGCCGTGGGCGGCCGCTCCGCCCCGGTCAGCCTGCTCAGCGACGTCGGCGCGCACCTGGTGGCGGTGCACGGCCAGACAGACCAGCTGCGCCTTCGCTCCGCCGGCGCCCAGCGCCGTGCCCTGGACTCCTTCGCGGGGGAGGACCTCGCGGCCGAGCTGACGGCGTACCGTGCCGCCCACACCCGGTGGCGTACCGCCTCGGCCGAGCACGCCGAGCTCACCGCGGCGCAACAGGAGCGTGCCCGCCAGGCCGACGCCCTGCAGCGCAGCCTGGAGGAGATCGACGAGGCCGCCGTGGAGGCCGGGGAGGATGAGGCGCTGCGCGCACGCATCCGCCGGCTGGAGGACCACGAGCAGCTGCGGGCCGCCGCCGCCGGGTCCTACGGGCGGCTCTCCGGTGCCGACCCGGATGCGGGCGAGGAGATCCCCGGGGCGGTCGCCCTGGTGGAGGCCGCCCGTCAGGAGCTGCTCGCCGCGCCGGGCGAGGAGGCGGAGCTGGACGAGGCGGCGCGTCGCCTCGGCGAGGCCGCCGTGGTGCTCGGCGACATCGCCGGAGACATCGCCCGGTACCAGGCCGACCTGGACGCGGACGCCGAGGGCGACCTCGACGCCGCCCAGTCCCGCCTGGCCGAGCTCACTCGGCTGCAGCGCCTCTACGGTCCCGAGCTGACCGACGTGCTCGCATGGGCCGAGCGCGAGCGCCCCCGCCTGGACGAGCTTCAAGGAGACACGGACCGTCTGGAGGAGCTCACCGTGCTCATCGAGTCCTCCGGGGCCGAGGTCGCCGAGCGGGCCGCGACCCTGCGCCGCCTGCGCACCGAGGCCGCGGCCAGGCTGGAGGAGCAGGTCACCGGCGAGCTGCACGCCCTGTTCATGCCGGACGCCTCCTTCCACGTGGGGCTCACCCCGCTGCCGGACGGTGAGTACGGCCCGCACGGCACGGACGAGGTTGCCCTGCTGCTGCGCCCCCACACCGGCGCCGACCCGCGCCCGCTGGGCAAGGGCGCCTCCGGCGGTGAGCTCTCCCGCGTCATGCTGGCGCTTGAGGTGGTCCTGGCCGCCACGGACCCCGTGCCGACCTTCGTCTTCGACGAGGTCGACGCCGGCGTCGGCGGCGAGGCTGCCGTGGCCATCGGCGCCCGCCTGGCCCGACTCGCCGAACACGTCCAGGTCATCTGCGTGACCCACCTGCCACAGGTGGCGGCCTGCGCCGACCGCCACGTGCACGTGCGCAAGAACGCGGACCCGGACGCCGGCGTCACCACCTCGGACGTCTCCGTCCTGGACACGGACCAGCGCGTCGAGGAGCTGGCCCGGATGCTGGCCGGTCACGCGGACTCCGCCGCCGCCCGCGCGCACGCCAGGGAGCTGCTCGAGAAGGGGCCACAGGGAAACGGAGGGTGAACGGATCCGTGCCCCGGTGGTACGCTCGAACTCCGTGGTGAAACCTCATTCTCGTTTCCAGAAGTCCAGCACGGCCACCCGGCAGATCTTCGTCACCGGTGGCGTGGCCTCCTCCCTCGGTAAGGGCCTCACGGCCTCCTCGCTCGGTCATCTGCTCCGGGCCCGCGGCCGGCGCGTGGTGATGCAGAAGCTCGACCCCTACCTCAACGTGGACCCGGGGACCATGAACCCCTTCCAGCACGGCGAGGTCTTCGTCACCGAGGACGGGGCGGAGACGGACCTGGACATCGGCCACTACGAGCGCTTCCTCGACGAGAACCTGGACGGCGTCAACAACGTGACCACCGGCCAGGTGTACTCCACCGTGATCGCCAAGGAGCGCCGCGGCGAGTACCTCGGGGACACGGTCCAGGTCATCCCGCACATCACGGACGAGATCTCCCGCCGCATGCGCCTGCCGGCCACCCCTGCCGAGGGCCTGCAGGCCCCGGACGTGATCATCACCGAGATCGGCGGCACGGTCGGGGACATCGAGTCCCAGCCGTTCCTCGAGGCGGCGCGCCAGGTCCGCCAGGACATCGGCAGGGACAACGTCTTCTTCCTGCATGTGTCCCTGGTGCCTTACATCGGTCCGTCCCACGAGCTCAAGACGAAGCCCACCCAGCACTCCGTGGCCTCCCTGCGCAGCATCGGCATCCAGCCGGACGCGATCGTCATCCGCTCTGACCGTGAGGTCCCGGCGGATGTGCGCGGCAAGATCGCCCGCATGTGCGACGTCCCGGGCGATGCCGTCGTCAACTGCGCCGACGCCCCCTCCCTCTACGACATCCCGAGGATCATCCACGCCCAGGGCCTCGACGCCTACGCGGTGCAGGCCCTGGACCTGAAGTTCAAGGACGTCGACTGGACCAAGTGGGACGCCCTCATGGAGGCCGTGCACGAGCCGAAGCACCAGGTCGAGGTCGCCCTGGTCGGCAAGTACATCGACTTGCCGGACGCCTACCTCTCCGTCACCGAGGCCCTGCGCGCCGGTGGCTTCGCCCACCAGGCCCGCGTGAACATCCGCTGGGTCCCCTCGGACGACTGTGAGACCGAGGAAGGCGCCGCCCAGGCCCTGGCCGGCGTGGACGCGGTCTGCGTGCCCGGCGGCTTCGGCATCCGCGGTGTGGACGGCAAGGTCGGCGCCCTGCGCCACGCCCGTGAGCACGGCCTGCCGACCCTGGGCCTGTGCCTGGGCCTGCAGTCCATGGTGATCGAGTACGCCCGCAACGTCCTCGGCTGGACCGACGCGCAGTCCACCGAGTTCGACACGGAGACGGACCACCCGGTGGTCGCCACCATGGCCGAGCAGCGGGAGATCGTCTCCGGCGAGGGCGACCTGGGCGGCACCATGCGCTTGGGCTCCTACCCGGCGGCCCTCGTGCCTGGCACCGTGGCGGCCGAGACCTACGGCACCACCGAGGTCACGGAGCGGCACCGCCACCGCTACGAGGTCAACAACCGGTACCGGGCCGAGCTCGAGGAGGCCGGACTGGTCTTCTCCGGGACCTCCCCGGACGGCTCCCTCGTGGAGTTCGTGGAGCTGCCCCGGGAGACGCACCCGTACTACATCGCCACCCAGGCCCACCCCGAGTTCAAGTCCCGCCCGACGGCCGCGCACCCGCTGTTCGCCGGCCTGGTCGGGGCCGTGGTCGACGGCCGTGAGGACGCCTGACATGGCGAACAGGCCACAGCAGGACACCGCCGCGGCGGACGAGAACCGCCGCCGCGGCCGCGCACCGCTGCGCGATGTGCACGCCCCGCGCAAGGTCAAGAAGGCCAAGACCGTCTTCGAGGGGAAGGTCTGGGACGTGGAGCGGGAGACGTTCCGCCTGGACCCGAAGGACAAGGGTGCTGATCCCATCGTCCGCGAGGTCCTGGTGCATCCCGGCGCCGTGGCCGTGCTCGCCACCCGTACGGCGATGACCTCCTCGGGCCCGCAGGAGCAGGTCGCCCTGGTCCGGCAGTACCGCCACCCGGTCGGCATGGAACTCTGGGAGGTCCCCGCCGGCCTGCGGGATGTGGCGGGGGAGGACCTCCACGCAGTGGCCGTCCGTGAGCTCTGGGAGGAGGCCGACCTGCGCGCCCGCGAGTGGCACACCCTGGTCGACTTCTTCACCACCCCCGGCGGCTCGTCGGAGGCCATTCGCGTGTTCTTGGCCCGGCAGGTCGAAGAGGTCCCCCCTGAGGAGCGGTTCACCCGCACCGACGAGGAGGCCCAGATGCCGCTGGCGTGGATCGGCGTGGAGGAGGTCACCGACGCGGTGCTGGACGGCCGCATCCACAACCCGCAGGCCGTCGTCGCGGTGCTGGCCCTGCACGCCCACCGTGCCCGCGGCTGGCGGCGGCTGCGTCCGGTGGATGCACCGTTCGTCCCGGGCCGCCAGGACGACCCGGCCGGATGAGGCCGCACCGGGCATGAGCACCGCCTCCGACCCGGCCAGCCGGCCGGCGCCGGCCGAGCAGGCCGAGCCGTCCGACCGGCTCGCCGACGCAGCGCAGCGGTTCCTGGACCACCTGGCCGTGGAGAAGGGCCGCTCCGCCCACACATTGGCCGCCTACCGCCGGGACCTGGACCGCTACCTGCGCTGGCTCGCCGCCTCCGGCGTCGCCGACCCGGACGGGGTGGCCACCGGCCACGTCACCGGGTTCCTGCGGGCGCTGTCCACGGGTGAGGACGGGGGAACGGCGCTCGCCGTCCGCTCCGCCGCCCGCGTGCTGGTGGCCGTCCGCGGCCTGCACCGGTTCTGGGCGCTCGAGGGCATCGCCGCCGACGACCCGGCCCGGTCCGTGTCCCCGCCCCAGCCCGGCCGCCGCCTGCCCAAGGCCCTGAGCATCGAGGAGACGACCGCCCTGCTCGAGGCCTGCTCCGCGGACACGCCCGGCGGGCTGCGTGACCGTGCGCTGCTGGAGTTCCTGTACGGCACCGGCGCCCGCGTCTCCGAGGCCGTCGGCCTGGACGTGGACGACGTCGTCGGCATCACCGTCGCCTCACCGTCCGGGGCCAGCGGCCCCACCGAGCCCGACGACGGCTCCGCGGCCGCGCAGCCCGTCGTCCGGCTCTTCGGCAAGGGCTCCAAGGAGCGCGTTGTCCCGGTGGGCCGGTATGCCGCCTGCGCGCTGGACGCCTACCTCGTCCGCGGCCGGCCCGCGCTGGCGGCGGGGGCGAAGTCCTCCACCCCGGCGCTGTTCCTGAACGCCCGGGGCGGCCGCCTGTCCCGCCAGTCCGCGTGGACCGTGATCCGCAACGCCGCCGAGCGGGCCGGGATCGCCGCCGACGTCTCCCCGCACACCCTGCGCCACTGCTTCGCCACACACCTGCTCTCCGGCGGCGCGGACGTCCGCGTGGTCCAGGAGCTGCTCGGCCACTCTTCGGTGACCACCACACAGGTCTACACCCTCGTCACCGTGGACACCCTCCGCGAGGTCTACGCCGCCGCGCATCCGCGCGCCCGCGGCTGACCGGGGACGGCCGGCCGCGCAGCGGCGGCGCCCACCTACCGGGGAAGAGCCCCGGACGGGGACGACGACGGCCCCGTTCCCTCCGTGTGAACTGCTCCCCGTTTCTTGGACTGGATATCCAGTTCCACGAGACGGGGAGCAGTTCACATGTCAGAGAGTTCGTTGAGTCCAGAGCAACGGCAACAATCCGTGGCCTTGTTCGAGAGCGGGGCCAGTTTCAAAGCCGTCAGCCGGCACCTTGACCTGCCGGTGCATCCCGTCCGTGCGTTGCACCTGCGATGGCGGCTGTTCGGGCAAGCTTGCCTTGTGAGCAACCCGTCCAAGCGTGTCTACAGTCCCGAGCTCAAGCGCGAAGTCGCCGAACGATTCCTGGCCGGTGAGTCAAAAGTCGAACTCACTCGCGAGTTCGGGCTCTCCTCCCCACGCATCGTGCGAAAGTGGGCCCGACTCTATCGTGACCACGGCCCTGAAGCACTCCAGCCAGCCCGTCGCGGGCGCCCGCCTGCCCCCGATGAGTCCGAGATGGACGAGCTCCAGCGCCTGCGCCGGGAAAACGAACGCCTACGCGCCCAGGTCGCGTACCTGGGAAAACTCAAGGCCTTGAGGGAAGAGCGACGCGGCTAAGAGCCGCCGCTGTCGTCGCTCTCAAGGCAGAACACCGCCTCGAGGACTTGCTCGGCTCGGCCGGTCTGGCTCGTTCCACGTTCTTCTACCATCAGGCACGGTTGCAGGAACCAGAGCGCCATCGAGGGCTGAAGGAGCAGATCCGTGAGATCTTCCAGGACTCCCACGGCAGATACGGCTACCGGCGGATCCATCACGTGCTCACCAGCAACGGGCACCAGGTCGCGCCGAAGACCGTCTTGAAGTGCATGCGTGAGGCGGGCCTTCACTGCCATGTGCGGCGCCGCCGCCGATACATGGCCTGGCGAGGAGCCGTGGGCCAGATCGCGCCCAACGTCCTGGAGCGCGATTTCACCGCCGGGGCACCGAATCGCAAGTGGGTCAGCGACGTCACCGAGTTCCGGGTCGGTGATCGCAAGCTGTATCTCTCACCCATGCTCGATCTGTTCGATCACCAGGTCATCGCGTACGAGCTGAGCACTTCCCCTTCGCTGATGCTCACGAACGCGACCCTGGACCACGCGCTGCGTGATCAGCCCGTGGAACCCGGGCTGATCGTGCACACGGACCAGGGTTTCCAGTACCAGCACGTCTCCTGGCGGCGACGACTGGCCGAAGTCGGAGCGATCCAATCGATGTCACGCAGGGGCAACTGCTATGACAACGCGGTCATGGAGAACTTCTTCGGGCATCTGAAGGCCGAGGCCACGCATCACGCTCGACCGGACTCGATCGAGGCACTGAGCAGCATGATCAAGGACTACATCCACTGGTGGAACACGGCTCGAGTCCATACACGACTCGAGGGCCTGAGCCCGGTGGAGTACCGGGCTCAGGCCCTCGTGGCCTAGCCTCCAATTAACGGTCCAAGAAACGGGGACCAGTTCAGTACGGAAGGTGCGGGGCCGTCGTCGGGCAGCCCTGCCCGGGGAGCCGGGCGAGGGGAGCGGGTCAGGCGCCGGGCAGCTCGCGCTGGTCCGGGCCGTTGTACGCGGACAGCGGGCGGATCAGGGCGTTCGCGGCACGCTGCTCCATGATGTGGGCGGTCCACCCCGTGATGCGAGACGCGATGAAGATCGGCGTGAACATCTCGGTGTCGAAGCCCATCAGGTGATAGGTCGGACCGGCCGGGTAGTCGAGGTTCGGCTTGATCTGCTTGGCCTCCTCCATGGCGGTCTCGAGGCCGTCGTACAGCCCGAGCATCTCGTGGCGGCCGTAGTGCTCGATCATGCGGTCCAGGGCGGCCTTCATGGTCGGCACGCGGGAGTCGCCGTTCTTGTACACGCGGTGGCCGAAGCCCATGACCTTCTTCTTCTGGGCCAGGGCGTCCTCCATCCAGGCCTTCGAGCGGGCGGCGGCGTCCTCGCGGGACTCCTCCTTGCGGATGCCGATCTCGTCGAAGGTGTGCATGACGGCCTCGTTCGCGCCGCCGTGCAGTGGGCCCTTGAGGGCGCCGATGGCGCCGGTCACGGCCGAGTGCAGGTCGGACAGGGTCGAGGTGATCACACGGGCGGTGAAGGTCGAGGCGTTGAAGGAGTGCTCCGCGTAGAGGACCATCGAGACGCGGAACGCGTCCACGACCTCCTCGGGCTGCTCTTCTCCGAAGGTCATCCAGAGGAAGTTCGCGGAGTAGTCCAGGTCCGCGTTCGGCTCCACGACGTCCTGGCCGCGGCGGCGGCGCTGGTCGTAGGCGACGACGGCCGGGAACGCGGCGAAGAGGGACTTCGCCTTCTCCAGCTCGGCCTCCGGGGAGGAGTCCTCCGCCTTCGGGTGGTTCGCGCCCAGCACGGAGACCGCGGTGCGGCCCACGTCCATCGGGTGGCAGTCGGTGGGCAGCAGGTCGATGGCCTGCTTGACCTTCGGGTCGAGGGCCCGGTGGGCGCGCTCGAACTCCTGGAACTCCCTGAGCTCCGCGTCGGACGGCAGCTCGCCGTTCCACAGCAGCAGGGCGACGGCCTCGAACGGCAGGTTCGCCGCGAGGTCCTGCACCGGGTAGCCGCGGTAGAGCAGGGAGTTGGTCTCCGGGTTCACCTTGGAGATCGCCGTGTGGTCCACGACGACGCCGGCGAGTCCCTTCTTGATCTCATCGGTCATGGTGTCCCTCCTTGGGGGAACGGCCGGCAGCACGGCGTGGGGAGCCGCGCCGTCGGCGGGGTGGTCAGAGGTTGGCGTTGTTCGAGTCGATGTCGAGCGTGGGGACCTCGAAGTTGAAGATCCCGGTGTCGAACCGGTTGTACGCCTCGTAGTCCACGAGCTCGTACAGCCGGGCGCGGGTGAGCATCTGGTCCGTCTGCGACTGTTGGGTGCCCTCGGTGCGGATCGCGTCCAGCACGCGCTCGGAGGCGCCCATGGAGGAGCGCAGCAGGGTGACCGGGTAGATCACCATGGACACGCCGGCGCCGGCGAGCTGGTCACGGGTGAACAGCTCGGACTTGCCGAACTCGGTCATGTTCGCCAGGACCGGGACGCCGAGCGGCTCCAGCTCCTTGCAGACGGTCTCGAACTCGCCGAGGTCCTTGAGGGCCTCGGGGAAGATCGCGTCCGCGCCCGCCTCCACGAGGGCCTTCATGCGGGCGATGGCTGCGTCCAGGCCCTCCACGGCGCGCAGGTCGGTGCGCGCCATGATGAGGAAGTTCGGGTCCCGGCGGGCGTCCACGGCGGCGCGGATGCGCTTGACCGCGGTCTCCAGGTCCACCATGTTCTTGCCGTCCAGGTGGCCGCAGCGCTTCGGGTTGAACTGGTCCTCGATGTGGCAGCCGGCCAGGCCGGCGTCCTCGAGCTCCTGGATGGTGCGGGCCACGTTCATCGGCTCGCCGAACCCGGTGTCCGCGTCGATGAGGCAGGGCAGGTCCGTCAGGCGGGCGATCTGGCCGCCGCGGGCGGCGACCTCGGTGAGGGTGGTCAGGCCCACGTCCGGCAGGCCCAGCTCGTTGGCGAGGACCGCACCGGAGATGTAGACGCCCGGGAAACCCTTCTCCTCGATCAGCCGCGCCGTCAGCGGGGTGAACGCGCCCGGGAACTGCGCGGCGCCGCCCTCGGCGAGCGTGGCGCGCAGGTTCCTGCGCTTCTGCTCGGCGGTGAGCTTCGAATACAGCATCAGAAGAGTCCCTTCGGAGCCTCGGCCAGGTCCTGCTCGGTCAGCCAGGCCGGGTCAGCCTTAACGTTGAGCTGATCCAGCTCGCCGGCCTTCAGCTCGGTCAGGCGCTGCACGGCGTCCAGGAAGCGGTCCTGCTCCTCGACGGTCACGATGCCCTCGGCCAGGGTGCGGAACTTCTGGATGTACTGCTCGCGGGCGAACGGACGGGCACCCAGCGGGTGGGCGTCGGCCACGGCGATCTCGTCGGTGATCACGCTGCCGTCGGCGAGGGTGATCTCCACGGCGCCGCCGAAGGCCTTCTCGTTCAGGTCCATGGAGTGGTACCGGCGGGTCCACTCCGGGTCCTCAACGGTGGTCACCTTGTGCCACAGGGCGACGGTGTCTTCGCGGCCGGCGCGCTCCGGGGCGTAGGAGTCGACGTGGTGCCAGGATCCGTCCTGCAGGGCCACGGTGAAGATGTACGGGATCGAGTGGTCGAGGGTCTCGCGGGAGGCCTTCGGATCGTACTTCTGCGGGTCGTTGGCGCCCGAGCCGATCACGTAGTGGGTGTGGTGCGAGGTCTTGATGAGCACCGACTCCACGTTCTTCGGGTCGGTGGCCTCCGGGTGCTCCTTGTGGAGCTTGCGGGCCAGGTCGATCCAGGCCTGGGCCTGGTACTCGGCGGAGTGCTCCTTGGTGTAGGTGTCCAGGATGCCGCGCTTGGCCTCGCCCTTCTCGGGCAGCGGGACCTCGTAGCGGGCGTCCGGGCCGTCCAGCATCCAGGCGATGACGCCGTCCTCGCCCTCGTAGATCGGGACCGGGGAGGTCTGCCCGCGCATGGCACGGTCCGCGGCCTCCACGGCCATCTTGCCGGCGAAGGCCGGGGCGTGGGCCTTCCAGGTGGAGATCTCGCCCTTGCGGGACTGGCGGGTGGCGGTGGTGGTGTGCAAGCCCTGGCCGATCGCCTGGAAGACGGTCTCGGTGTCCAGGCCCAGCAGGGTGCCGATGCCGGCCGAGGCCGACGGGCCGATGTGAGCCACGTGGTCGATCTTGTGCTTGTGCAGGCAGATCGACTTCACGAGGTCGACCTGGACCTCATAGCCGGTGGCGATGCCGCGGACCAGGTCCTTGCCGGAGCGGCCGGTGTGCTGGGCGACAGCCAGGATCGGCGGGATGTTGTCGCCGGGGTGGGAGTACTCGGCGGCCAGGAAGGTGTCGTGGTAGTCCAGCTCGCGGACGGCGACGCCGTTGGCCCAGGCGGCCCACTCCGGGGAGACCTTCTGGTCGATGCCAAAGACGGTGGCGCCCTCGCCGTGGGCGGAGACCGGGTGGCACATGGCTTGGGCGCGGGCGGCGACGATCGGGCCGCGTTTGAGGGAGGCGACGGCGACGGAGGCGTTGTCGATGATGCGGTTGATGATCATCTCCTCCACCTCGGCCTCGACCTCCACCGGGTCGACGGCGACCTCGGCGAGCTTCCAGGCGAGCTGGTCCTCACGGGGGAGGTTCTCCTCCGAGCGGTAGACGCGGACTTCGTGGTTCTTCATCGGTTCTCCTTCGACGATGCGGTCAAGAGTGTGTCGGCGTGATCGGGGGTCGTGTGGCTGGTTAGGTGGCTGAACGCGTGGTGCAGGTGCACTCGCGTGGTGGCCTCGGCCAGGTCTGCGGCGCCTGAGGCGACCGCGGAGGCGATGTCCGCGTGCTCGGCTGCCGAGGCGGCCAAACGGGCCGGATCGTTGGCGGAGAGCCGGCGCAGACGGGCCAGGTGCAGCCGCAGCGTGCGCAGCGCCGAGACCAGGTAGGGATTGGCGGCGGCCTCGTCGAGCGCGACGTCCAGGTCGCCGGCCATGTCGTAGTAGTCGGTGGGGTCGGCCCCGCCTTCCAGGGCTTCCGCGGCCGCGCCGAAGCGCTCGGCGAGGGTCCGGAAGCACTCGGCCGTCTCTCCCTGCGCGCGCTCGGCGGCCCGGCGGGCCAGGAGGGACTCCAGGGCGATGCGCAGGTCGAACAGCTGGTCCGCCTGCTCGAGGGACAGGTCCGCGACGAGGACGCCGCGGCCGCCGCCCTGCTCCGCCAGGCCGTCCGCGACCAGCTTGGAGAGGGCCTCCCGCACGGGGGTGCGGGAGATGCCGAGGCGCTCGGCAAGCTCCACCTCGCCCAGCAGGGTGCCGGGAGGCAACGTCCAGTCCAGGATCTCGGACCGGAGCGTGTGGTACGCCCTCTCGCTTGCTCGCATGGCCCCAGTGTATACAGAGTCACCCTGGTCGTGGGAAGCGTCCGCGGGTGTTTCCGTGTCACACGGATGAAATGTATACATCTGACCTTGTTTGTCTGTGAGGCGGGACACTACGCTCAGCGTATGGCGACACACGATGCTTCCACCACCCCCGCCACCGGCGCCTACGCCGACGCGCACGCCCGGTCCCTGTCCGACCCAGACGGCTTCTGGCTGGACGCTGCCCAGGCGATCGACTGGACGACCCCGCCCACCCATGCCGTCGACGACTCCGACGCACCCCTCTACCGCTGGTTCCCGGACGGCGTGATGAACACCGCCTACAACTGCCTGGACCGGCATGTGGAGGCCGGCCGCGGCGACGCCGTCGCGCTCATCCACGACTCGGCGATGACCGGCGAGGTCACCGAGTACACCTACGCGCAGCTGACTGAGAAGGTGGCCGCGCTCGCCGGCGCCCTCGCCGCCGAGGGGGTGGGCAAGGGTGACCGCGTCCTCGTTTACCTGCCGATGATCACCGAGGCCCCCATCGCCATGCTCGCCTGCGCGCGCCTGGGCGCCGTCCACTCCGTGGTGTTCGGCGGCTTCGCCCCCAAGGAGCTGGCGACCCGCATCGACGACGCCGCCCCGGACGTGGTCCTCACCTGCTCCGGCGGCATCGAGCCCCGCCGCCGTGTCGAATACCTGCCCGCCGTCGCCGAGGCCCTCGAGGAGGCCCGTCACACCGTCCGCACCGTGCTGGTGCACCACCGTGACGGCTTCGAGTCCTCGCTGGAGGATGTGTCCGACCGCGGCGGCGTGCAGTGGAAGGACTGGGGCGAGGCCGTGGCGGCCGCCGAGCCGGCCGCGCCCGTGGACGTGAAGGCCACCGATCCGCTGTACGTGCTCTACACCTCCGGCACCACCGGCAAGCCCAAGGGCGTCGTCCGGGACAACGGGGGCCACGCGGTCGCGCTGCGCTGGACCATGGAGAACATCTACGACGTCGGCCCGGGCGAGGTCATGTTCACCGCCTCGGACGTGGGTTGGGTGGTGGGCCACTCCTACATCGTCTACGCGCCCCTGCTGGCCGGCGCCACCTCCGTCCTCTACGAGGGCAAGCCGGTGGGCACCCCGGACGCCGGTGCGTTCTGGCGCGTGATCTCCCAGCACGGCGTGAAGTCCTTCTTCACCGCCCCGACCGCCCTGCGCGCCATCCGCCGCGCGGACCCGGAGGGCGAGCTGAAGGACCAGTACGACATCTCCTGCCTGAAGATCCTCTACGCGGCGGGCGAGCGCCTGGACCCGGAGACCCAGAAGTGGGCCGAGGAGCTCCTGGACATCCCGGTGATCGACCACTGGTGGCAGACCGAGACCGGGTGGGCCGTCGCTTCGAACCCGGTGGGCCTGGAGCTGCTGCCGGTGAAGACCGGCTCCGCGTCCGTCCCGTCCCCGGGCTACGACGTGGTCGTGCTCGACGGGATGGGCGAGCCCGTGGAGGCCGGGGTGGAGGGCAACATCGCCGTCCGCCTGCCGATGCCGCCGGGCACCCTGCAGACCCTGTGGGGCGACGACCAGCGCTTCATCGATTCCTACCTGTCCGCCTTCGAGGGCTACTACGCCACCGGCGACTCCGGCATCGTGGACGAGGACGGCTACGTGTTCGTGCTCGGCCGCACGGACGACGTCATCAACGTCTCCGGACACCGTCTGTCCACCGGCGTGCTGGAGGCCGCCCTGGCCACGCACCCGGCCGTCGCCGAGTGCTGCGTGATCGGTCTCGCGGACGACTTCAAGGGACAGCGGCCCGCCGGCTACGTCGTCCTCAAGTCGGGCGTGGACGCCCCGGAGCCGGGATCGGACGAGGAGACGAAGCTTTTCGACGAGTTCAAGCAGGCCGTGCGGCGCGGCGTCGGCCCGGTGGCGGACTTCCGCGACGTTGCGATCGTGGAGGCCCTGCCGAAGACCCGTTCCGGCAAGATCCTGCGCAAGACCATGCGTCAGATGGCCGACGGCGAGGAGTACACGGTGCCCTCGACCATCGAGGACCCCGCGGTGCTCGACAGCCTGAAGCCGCTGCTGTCCCCGCGCGGCTGACCGGCCGGCACAGATCGTCTTTGGAGGGATGACGATGCAGCAGCGGATCACACGACGGACGGCGCTGGCGCTGGGGGCACTGCTCCCGGCGGCGGCGCTGTCCGCCTGCTCCGACGAAGAAGCCGAGAACCCCGGCAACCCCGCGTCGGACGAATCGCCGTCCGGCACGGCCGGCACCGACCCCGAGGCCCTGCACGGGGTGGCGCTCAGTGAGGAGCGCGAAAAGGTGGGTGCTCACCTCTCCGTCCGGGTGGCGCAGCAGTGGCGGCCCGAGCCCCGGGAACAGGGGCCGAGCGACGGGGGGCCGGGGCTGAGGATCCTGCAGCCCGAGGACGACGACGCCCGCCCGGCCCCGGATCTGGGCTACGCCGTCCCGGGCACGAGCATGGGCGAGGCGACCGTCCGCATGCCGGCGCGCGCCGATGTCGTCGAGGTCCTCGACGCTCACGAGCTCACCGAGGACGCCTGGCCGGAGCTCGCCGAGACCGGCGACCGCCTGGTGCTCGTCACCTGGATCCAAGAGCAGGCCCGCGCAGAGCACTACGGACCCGGAGACCCGGAGCTGCGCCACGTGCTCGAGATCGCCGTGTGCCGGGTCCCGCAGGACGCCGACCCCGCCGCCCGCGAGGCCCCGCAGGGCGGCCGGGCGCCGGTCGACCTGCAGCAGCTCGTGCACCCGCCGGGACTTCCCGTGGAGACGGACGACGGCGTGCTCATCGCCTGGACCAGGGCGTTCGTCACCCAGGACGCCGCCGAGGAGCTGACCGGGGAGACCGGCATCGACGCGGTCCGCGAGGTCGCCGGCACCGATCCCGTCCGGCAGGCCCAGGCCATGCTCGCCTCGCTGCGCGTCCACGGTATGCCGGGGCCGCGGCTCACCTGGGACACGGACTGGCACACCCAAGTCTCCTGACCCGGCGGCCGCCATCGGGCACCGCATCTGGTCGCCGCCTCCCGTGGCCGCGGCCGGTGTCGCCTTCCGGGGGACTCCCGCGGTGACCCTGGACCAGGGGGAGGGGCGTGACGGAGGCGAGCGGCCGTCGTCGTGGTGCTCGCCCTCAGCACGATCCCCGGGCAGGGTCTACTGTGGAGTCCGAGCAGAACGGCTCCGGCCGCCTCCCGCGCCGCATCGGTGCAGGACATGCGGAGGACGCCGCACCCCAGCCACCCGCTCCGGACCGCCGCGCGCCGTCCGGGACAGAAGGAGTCGCAGCCCCGTGTCGACGTACGACCCGATCCCCGTGATGACCATCAAGGGCGAGCCGGTCCTGGGCCCCACCGGACGGCCCAAGCACGACTTCCCCGAGCCGCGCCCGCTCGAGGGCCATGGCCCGGCCCGCATCATCTCGATGGTGAACCAGAAGGGCGGCGTCGGGAAGACGACCTCCACCATCAACCTCGGCGCGGCCCTGGCCGGCTACGGTCGCCGCGTGCTCATGGTGGACTTCGACCCCCAGGGCGCCCTGTCCGCGGGCCTGGGCACCAGCCCCCACGAGCTCGACGTCACCGTCTACAACGTGCTCATGGAGCGCAAGACCTCGGCGAAGGACGCGATCCTGCCGACCGAGTTCGAGAACATGGACCTGCTGCCGGCGAACATCGACCTGTCCGCCGCCGAGGTGCAGCTCGTCAACGAGGTCGCCCGCGAGCAGGTGCTCGAGCGGGCCCTGCGCCAGGTGCGGGACGACTACGACGTGGTCCTCATCGACTGCCAGCCGTCCCTGGGTCTGCTGACCGTCAACGCGCTGACGGCCTCGCACGGCGTGATCATCCCGCTCACCGCCGAGTTTTTCGCGCTGCGCGCGGTGGCCCTGCTCGTGGAGACGATCGAGAAGGTCCAGGACCGCCTCAACCCGGACCTGGAGATCGACGGCGTGCTCGCCACCATGTTCGACCAGCGCACCCTCCACTCGAAGGAGGTCGTCGGCTCCCTCGTGTCCGGCTTCGGAGACAAGGTCTTCGAGACCGTCATCAAGCGCTCCATCAAGTTCGCCGACGCCACCGTGGCCGCCACCCCGATCACCCAGTTCGCCGAGAATCACGACGGCGCCAAGGCCTACCGCCAGCTCGCCCGCGAGCTCATCTGCCGCGGCGGGGCCCCGTGACCGACGGGACTGTGCCGGCCGTGAGGGGCTGAACCTCACACCCGCCGGAGGGCGACGGGCGCGCGACGATCTGCGAGAATGGCAGTTCGACGCGCGCCCGACGCGTGTCACGGGCCCGGCCGATCGGCCGCAGCGCCCCGGCCGAACCCCACCGCCCGCAGTCGACGGCCCGCTGCGCCGTGCCGGGCGGACGACCAGGAAGGACCACGTCTCCCATGAACTCCCGCAAGCCGCGAGGCTCCGGACGAACCCCCGCCGTCGGCAAGCGCGGCGGCCCGTTTCAGGAGCGTGACTTCCAGCGTCAGATCGGTGCCCGCAAGGGCGTCGGCCGGAAGGGCGGCCCCCGCCACCGCGACGAGCCGGCCCCGGACTTCTACGACGAAGATGGCCGCACCCGCCGCACCCGCCGCGGCAAGGGGGCCGGAGCCGCCCGTGCCCGCGAGAAGAACCTCGGCCGCATCCACCACGAGGACGGCGAACGCCTGCAGAAGGTCATGGCCGCCGCCGGCGTGGCCTCCCGCCGCGTCTGTGAGGACCTCATTTCCGAGGGCCGCGTGGAGGTGGACGGCGTGGTCGTCACCGAGCCCGGCGTCCGCGTCGACCCCAAGACGTCGGTGATCCGCGTGGACGGCATCTCCGTCCAGACCGACGTGGCCAAGCAGTACCTCGTCTTCAACAAGCCCCGCGGCGTCATCTCCACCATGGTGGACCCGGACGGGCGCCCCTCGATCGCCACCTACCTCAAGTCCGGCCAGGAGCACCTGTTCCACGTCGGCCGCCTGGACAATGAGACCGAGGGCCTGCTCGTCCTCACCAACGACGGCGAGCTCGCCAACCGTCTCCTGCACCCCTCCTACGAGGTCCCGAAGACCTACCTGGTCCAGGTGAAGGGCCCGTTGCCCAAGGGCGTGTCCAACCAGCTCAAGGCCGGCGTCGAGCTCGAGGACGGCCCGGCGAAGGTGGACTCCTTCAAGCTCGTGGACTCCACTCCCGGGCACGTGCTCGTAGAGGTCGTCCTGCACTCCGGCAAGAACCGCATTGTGCGCCGCATGTTCGATGCCGTCGGCCACCCGGTGGAGCGCCTGGTGCGCGTCAAGATCGGCCCCATCCTGCTCGGTGACCAGAAGCAGGGCTCGGTGCGCGTCCTGAGCGCCCAGGAGCTCGGCCACCTCAAGGCCATGGTGGGCCTGTGAACACGACCGGTCCTGCGGCGCTGCCGCAACCGGTGCTCGTACGCGGCACCGGCCTGCTCGGCACCTCGATCGGCCTCGCCCTGCGCGGGCACGGCGTCGAGGTCCTCCTGCACGACCCGTCCCCGTCCGCGCTCGCCGTGGCCCAGGACATCGGCGCCGGACGCGCGGTGGACCTGGACGCCGGCGGTGACGCGGCAGACGCCCAGGGCGCCACGGAGCCCCCGACCCCGGGCACCGTGGTGGTCGCCTGCCCGCCGGACGTCACCGGCCGCGTGGCCGTGGACTCCCTGACCCGCTGGCCCGAGGCGGTCGTCATGGACATCGCCTCCGTCAAGGCGGGCGTCCGGGACGAGGTGCGGACCGCCGTCGGGAAGGGCCTGCTGAGCGAGGCCGACGCGTCCCGCTACGTGGGCACCCACCCGATGGCCGGGCGCGAGCGCTCCGGCCCGGTGGCCGCCCGTGGCACCCTGTTCACCGCCGCCCCCTGGGTGGTCTGCGCCGAGCCTGGCACCGCGCCGGAGGCCGTCGCCGCCGCCGAAGCGCTGGCCGCGACCACCGGTGCGACGGTGCACACCATGGACGCGGCGGAGCACGACGCCTCCGTCGCGCTGATCTCCCACCTGCCACAGGTCGCCGCCTCCCTGGTGGCGTCCCGGCTGCAGGAGACCCCCGCGGCCTCGCTGGCCCTGGCCGGCAACGGGCTGCGGGACACCACACGGATCGCCGCGTCCGACCCGCAGCTCTGGGTGCAGATCCTCTCCGGCAACGCGCCGCGCCTGGTGGAGATCCTCCAGGGCGTGCGCGCGGACCTGGACCGGCTGATCGGCACCCTCCAGGCCCCGGACGCTGCCGGTGCGCGCCTGGACATCGCGCGGCTGATCGCCGAGGGCAACGCGGGCCAGGCCCGCATCCCCGGCAAGCACGGCGCCCCGCCGCAGGCGTTCGCCGTGGTGACGGTGATCGTGGACGACACCCCCGGCCAGATCGCCGCGGTCCTGCAGGCCACCGGCGGGGCCGGCGTGAACGTGGAGGACCTGCGCATGGACCACGCCTCGGGCCACGAGGTGGGCATGCTGGAGATCTCCGTGCTGCCCGGCCGCCGCGAGGAGCTGGCGGCCGCCCTGACCGAACGCGGATGGAAGGTGGTCTGAGATGACCGAGAACCCGAACCCGACCCAGAGCCCGGCTGTGGACGGCGTCGTCGACGTCACCGGGACCCCGACCGACGTCGCCCCCGTGGACTCCGGGCGCCTCGTGGTGGCCGTGGACGGCCCGTCCGGCTCCGGCAAGTCCTCCGTGTCCAAGCAGGTGGCCCGCTCCCTCGGCGCCGTCTACCTGGACACCGGCGCCATGTACCGGGCCGCGGCCTGGCACTGCGTCAACGAGGGCGTGGACCTGGACGATGCCCAGGCCGTCACCGAAGCCGTGCGCGAGATGGAGCTGACCCAGTCCACCGACCCGGACGTCGAGCACGTCGCCGTCGGCGGCCACGACGTCACCGAGGCCATCCGCACCCCCGAGGTCACCGCCGTGGTCTCCCAGGTCGCGTGCATCGTCCCGGTGCGCGAGATCCTGCAGGGACGCCAGCGCGACGAGATCGAGCGCGCAGGCCGGATCGTGGCCGAGGGCCGCGACGTGACCACCGTGGTGGCGCCGGACGCCGAGGCCCGCGTGCTGCTGACCGCCTCCGAGCAGGTGCGCATGGCCCGCCGGTCCGGCCAGCTCACCGCCGCCGCCTCCGGCGTGGACGCCGAGACCCTGAAGGCGCAGGTCGCCGGCCGCGACCGGACCGACTCCGCCCATTCCAGCTTCGAGCGCCCCGCGGACGGCGTGGCCCTCGTGGACTCCTCAGAGCTGGACTTCGATCAGACCGTCGCGGCCGTGCTGGCCGCCGTGCAGCAGCAGGCCGGAGCCCCGGCCGTGGAAGGACCCCGCCCGTGAGCGAGAACGACAAGCTCCTCCCCGTCGAGGGAGAGGACTACATCCCCGAGCACGAGGACCAGGTGGACGAGCGCCTGGCAGCCATGACCGACGAGGAGACCGACGCCCGCGCCGCCTCACTGCGCGCCGGGCTGGAGGACTACGACCTCGACGAGGACGACACCTCCCTGCTGACCGGCTGGGACGACGACGAGGCCGAGCTCCCGGATGCACCGGTCCCGCCGGTCCTGGCGATCGTGGGTCGGCCGAACGTCGGCAAGTCCACGCTGGTGAACCGCATCATCGGCCGCCGTGAGGCGGTGGTCGAGGACGTCCCCGGCGTCACCCGTGACCGCGTCTCCTACGAGGCCGAGTGGAATGGGCGCGTGTTCACCGTGGTGGACACCGGCGGCTGGGAGCACGACGCCAAGGGCATCCACCGGCGCGTGGCCGACCAGGCCGAGCTGGCCGTGGACGTCGCCGACGCCGTGGTGTTCGTGGTGGACGCCACCGTGGGCATGACCTCCACCGACGAGGCCGTGGTGAACATGCTCCGCCGCAAGGGCCGCCCGGTAATCGTGGCCGCCAACAAGGTGGACGACGCCATGCAGGAGGCCGATGCTGCGCAGCTGTGGTCCCTGGGCTTCGGCTATCCGTACCCGGTGTCGGCCATCCACGGCCGCGGCACCGCAGACCTGCTGGACGCCGCCCTGGAGGAGCTGCCGCGGGAGTCCGCCTACGGCGGGCTGGTCCCGCGCGGCGGCCCGCGCCGCATCGCGCTGATCGGCCGCCCCAACGTGGGCAAGTCCTCGCTGCTGAACCGGCTGGCTGGCTCCGAGCGCGTGGTGGTGGATGACCTGGCCGGCACCACCCGCGACCCGGTGGACGAGCTCGTGGAGCTCGGCGGCCGCCTGTGGCGCTTCGTGGACACCGCCGGCATCCGCCGCCGCCAGCACATGGCGCACGGCTCGGACTACTACGCGTCCCTGCGCACCGCATCCGCCCTGGACCGTGCCGAGGTGGCCGTCGTGCTGCTCGAGGCGAACCAGGTGATCTCCGAGCAGGACGTGCGCATCATCCAGATGGCCCTGGAGTCCGGCCGCGCGCTCGTCCTGGCCTACAACAAGTGGGACCAGGTGGACGAGGACCGCCGCCATGACCTCGAACGGGAGATCGACCGCGACCTGACCCATGTGGCCTGGGCCCCGCGCGTGAACATCTCCGCGAAGACCGGCTGGCACAAAGACCGCCTGGTCCCGGCGTTGGACACGGCCCTGGAGTCCTGGGAGACCCGCATCCCGACCGGCAAGCTCAACGCCTTCCTCGGCGAGCTCGTGGCGGCCCACCCGCACCCGCTTCGCGGAGGCAAGCAGCCGCGCATCCTGTTCGCCACCCAGGCGTCTTCCCGGCCGCCGAAGTTCGTGCTCTTCACCACCGGCTTCCTGGACCCGGGCTACCGCCGCTTCATCACCCGCCGCCTACGCGAGACCTTCGGCTTCGCGGGCACCCCAATCGAGATCGGCATGCGCGTCCGCGAGAAGCGCGGTCGCCGCCGCTGATCCGGCGCCGGACCGGGCCTGCGGGCCCGGATGCACCCCGACGACGGCCCCTCGCCTGACGGTGCGTCACGCACCCGGGGCGCGGGGCCGTCGTCGTTCCCGGCAGTGCTGCGGCGGCACGCATGGACCGGGACGGGCGGGGAGGCTCTCATCCCGCTGTCAGGACGAGGACCTATGATCGCGGCATGACCACCGCCTCACGTCTGCGCCGTCCCGCCGTCCTCGCTGCCGCCGCGGCCCTCGCCCTGGGCGGCCTGACCGGCTGCACCCAGATCGACGAGCTCACCGGCACGGCCGACGAGGCCCGCGCCTCGCTCCAGGGCCTGGAGGAGATGTCCCGCGAGACGCTCGACTCCTTCGACTGGTCTGTGCTGGACGAGTACCGGGGAACCCTGCTCGGGGACAACAGCAAGGTCACCGAGATGTTCCGCAGCATGCCCGGCGCCGAGGACATCAAGGACTTCCACATCAAGGGTGACCAGGGCGTGCTCGAGGTCCGCTACGGGGACGAGGCGCTGCAGGCCGACCCGGCCGTCCTGGAGGAGACGCTGCGCGAGCAGGCCGAGCAGGCCAAGCAGAAGATCGAGAACCTCAAGACGGTCGAGTTCCGGGTGGGGGACAAGACCTACACCTTCTGACTCGCCGCCCGATTCAGGGCAGGGCGCCCACATGCTGTATGGTGTTCCAGTGCCGTTCCGGAGACATCCGGTGCGACGCCTCGGGCATTGGCGCAGCTTGGTAGCGCGCTTGACTGGGGGTCAAGAGGTCGTGGGTTCAAATCCCGCATGCCCGACCACCTGCCATGAGCCGGGCCACCGTTGACACACGATGGCCCGGCTCTTTGCCTTTCTGGGACCGTTGCCTTCCTGCGGGTGCCTGTCTGTGCAGGCTGGCCGTCCCGGGGCGGTTCGCCGGCTTCTGGACCCGAGTCCTGGGCGCGAAGGGGACGAGAGCAGTCCGCAGGATCGACAATTTCTCGCTGGATCGAACCCAACGGGGGCGATCCGAAGAGAAATCGTCGATCCTGCGCACCACGCGGTCGGAGCATGCCGTCATGCCTGCCCTTGCGTTCGACCGAGTGTCTCGGGTGTGATGGGGGTCGCTCACCCCCACCTGAGGAGAACTCCATGTCTACGCCCGCGCCCGCCCACGGCCTGTCTCGCCGCTCGTTCCTCGCCTTCGCAGGGGCAGGTGCCGTCGGCGCCGCCACCACCGCGTTCGCGATGCCGGCCTGGGGCGTCGACGCCCGGCGTCCCGGTGCCGTCCGCACGCCACGCCTGACCGGTCAGGACCGGCAGATCATCAATCAGCTCCGCCCGGCCCGGGCGGTGGACGACCTCACCTACCTCACAGAGGTCGTCGGCCAGCGGTACACAGGCACCCCGGCCGAGGCGAAGGCTGCGGACTACATTGCGGACCAGCTCGACCGAGCCGGCTATGACGTCTTGGTCGAGCGCTTCGACGTCCCGGACCGCACTCTCGGCACCCTCTCGGGCACCGGCCTGGAGACCCGCTTCGGCTGGGGCGTGGGCTCCGCTCCGCAGGCCGTCCAGGATGTGACCGTCACCGGCCGGCTCCTTGTGGCAGACTTCGGCACCCCGGCCGACCTGCCCGCAGACCTCTCCGGACGCATCCTGATGCGCGTGATCGGCGACCGCTCCGAGGACGTCACACCGTGGGCCGTCGCCGCCGCCGAGCGTGGTGCCGTGGCCGTGATCGCCACGCGCCGAGACTCGGCCCCGCCGTCCCAGGCGTCGGCCTTCACCCCGCAGCTCACGGTCGCACGGGTGGACATCCCGGTGGTCGGCGTCGGTCAGGTGCAAAAGCACCAGCTCCTGGGCCTCGGCGACGGCTCCGTGGTCACCCTGGCCACCGCCGCCCACCGCAGCCCGCGCAGTGCCAACGTCGTCGGCACCCGGGCCGGGCGCAAGGGGGCCCGGCACGCCGCCCGCGAGCGGGTGATGCTCGGCGCCCACTACGACTCGGTGATCGGCTCGCGCGGCGCCAATGACAACGGCTCCGGCACCGCCGTCTGCCTCGAGCTCGCTCGCGTCATGGCCAAGGCGCCCACCCACACGGACCTGTCCTTCGGGTTCTGGGGCTCCGAGGAGGTGGGCCTCGTCGGCTCCCGCCTGCACGCCCAGAATCTGGAGCAGGCCGAACGCGACCGCCTGCGCGGCGTCTTCAACAACGACATGGTCGCCACCAGCTGGGAGCCCTCCGAGAAGTACTGGCTGCTGGACCTGCACGGCCGCTCCAATCCGGTGAACCGGTCGGTGCTCGCCGCCGGCGACCGTCTCGGCTACCGCACCAGCATGGGCGAGGTCTACGAGATGGGGCGCTCGGACCATGCCTCCTTCTCCGCGGTCGGCGTGGACTCCGGCAACTTCGGCTGGCTGCACCGGGACGGCTTCATCCTGGAGCCGGAACACCACTCCTCGGACGACACGGTCGCCCGCAACATCTCTGTGGACCGCCTGACGGTCTCCATGGAGATCCAGGGCTGCGCCGCCTACGCCCTGGCCACCGCCTGACCCGGAGTCGTGGCCGCGTGGCGCTGCGCACGAGAGCAGTCCGCAGGATCAACGCAATCGGAGACCACGGCCAGCGGAAGGGATTCGCCGGGCGCGGCACACCAGAGCCACAGGGCCACGTGCCCACAGCGCGACGGCACCCACCTCGGTGAGGTGGGTGCCGTCGTCGTGAAGAAGGAGTGGAGGAACGAGGTGGGGATGGGAGCTCGGAGGCGAGCGGCACCGGGCTCAACCGGGGGAGTGGACGTGAGCGGCCCGCGCAGGCGGCGGCCCAACGGGCTCAGCCGGCGAACACGGCGTGCACGTCCGGCACGCGGGAGCGGCCGCCGAGCGAGGGGATCTCGAGCAGCACCGCACTGCCGGCCACCTCGCAGCCGATCGAGCGGAGCACCTCGTGGGCGGCGACCAGCGTGCCTCCGGTGGCGAGCACGTCGTCGAGCACGAGCACCCGGGTGCCCGGCTCTACGTCCGCCTGGACCTCGACCCTCGCCCGGCCGTACTCGAGGTCGTAGGACGCCTCGGCGGCGGGGCGGGGGAGCTTGCCGGCCTTGCGGATCGGGAGCATGCCGACGTCCGCGATCATGGCAGCCGCACCGGCCAGCAGGAAGCCACGGGCCTCGAGGCCGGCGACCAGGTCGAACTGCCCCAGGAACGGCGCGAGCATCTCCTTCACGCACGAGCGCAGCGCCACCGGGTCGGTGAGCAGCGGCATGACGTCCTGGAACACGACTCCCTGGCTCGGGAAGTCCGGCACGGGGGCGATCAGGCTGCGGGCGCGGGCGAGGTCTCGGTACTGAGGCACCCGTACACCGTACGCGCAGGCCACGCACAACTCGGACGCCTTGTGAGGATTCTCACCGCCGGATCCGCGACACTCCGGCCCCGGGCCTTGCCGAGCCCCTCCGCCCGGGAGGAAAGTTCCGCCGGTGAAGACTCAGAACCACTCCGCGGCGTCCCCGACGCCGCCCCAGACACCGAACGACACCGCGGCCGGCTCCGCACCCGTCGCCCCGAACGACATCGCGCCCGGCGCCACCACCGAGGGCAGGACCTTCTTCGGCCAGCCGCGCCAGCTCGCCAGTCTGTTCTCCGTGGAGATGTGGGAGCGATTCTCCTTCTACGGCATGCAGGTCATGCTGGTCTACTACATGAGCTGGGAGCTGACCCGCGGCGGCCTCGGCATGGACGAGGCGGTGGCCACAGGCATCGTGGGTGCCTACGGCGGACTCGTCTACGTGTTCTGCATCCTCGGTGGCTGGGTCGCGGACCGCCTGCTCGGCTCCGAGCGGACCATGTTCTACAGCGCCGTGCTCATCATGCTCGGCCACATCGCCCTGGCGCTCGTGCCGGGCTTCGTCGGCCTGGGCATCGGCCTGATCCTCGTGGCCGTCGGCTCCGGCGGGCTCAAGGCGAACGCCGCCAACCTGGTCGGCGCCCTCTACGCCCGTGAAGACCCCCGCCGCGACGCCGGCTTCTCCCTGTTCTACATGGGGGTGAACATCGGTGCCCTCATCGGCCCGCTGATCACCGGCTTCGCCCGTGAGGCCTGGGGCTTCCATGTCGGCTTCGGCCTGGCCGCGGTCGGCATGGCGATCGGCCTGGTCCAGTACGCGATCGCCCGCCGCTCCCTGCCGGCCGACGTGCACAGCGTCCCGGACCGGTTGCCGCGCTCGCAGTACGGGCGCACCGCCCTGGTGGCCGTGGCCGGCCTGGCCGCGGTGGCCGTCCTGTTCCTGACCGGCGTGGTGAACGTCGGCAACCTGGCCGACGCCGTCGTGGCGGTGGCAGCCGTGGCCGCCGTGGCGATCTTCGTGGTGCTGCTGCGCTCGCCGAAGGTCAGCGCCGAGGAACGCTCGCGGGTGAAGGCGTTCATCCCGCTGTTCATCGGCTCCGCCGTGTTCTTCGCGCTGTTCCAGCAGCAGTTCACCGTGATCGCCCTGTACTCCGAGCAGCGCCTGGACCGCAACGTGCTCGGTTGGGAGATCCCGATGGAGTGGGTCAACTCGATCAACCCGATCTTCATCATCCTCTTCGCCCCGGTCTTCGCCGCCCTGTGGACGAGGCTCGGCCGCCGCCAGCCGGTCACGCCGGCCAAGTTCGGCCTGGGCCTGATCGCCATCGGGGTCGCGTTCCTGCTGTTCATCCCGATGGCCCCGGTGGCCGCCGTGCCGCTGCTGTGGCTGACCTTGATCCTGTTCGTCGCCACCGTCGGCGAGTTGCTGGTCTCCCCGGTGGGGCTGTCCCTGTCCACGAAGCTGGCACCGACCGCCTTCCCGGTGCTCATGGTGGCCCTGTACAACCTCTCCGTGGCCCTCGGCACCGCCGCCGCAGGCTCTCTGGCCGGCTCGTACTCGGCGGACAACGAGGCCGCCTACTTCGGCATGATCGGCGCTGTGACCGTGGGTGTCGGCGTGCTGATGCTGCTCATTGTCAAGCCGGTGCACCGCGCCATGCGCGGCATCGACTGACCGCCGCCGCGGCGGCGTCGCCGCGCCCTTCCCGACGACGGCTCCCCGCCCCCGGTGCGCACCGCACCGGGGGCGGTTCACAACCAGGGGGGACGTGGGGAGTAGAACGCGTCACATTTCCGTTACGCTGTGCAGTGACCCCGCTGACCGTCGACCGACATCAGGAGACAGCACCATGAGCGCCATTCCCGAGGGCCTGAAGTACTCCGCCGAGCACGAGTGGATCGCCGAGGCCTCCACCGCCGGCACCGTCCGCATCGGCATCACAGACTTCGCGCAGGACGCCCTGGGCGACGTCGTGTACGTCGACCTGCCCGAGGTCGGCGCCGAGGTCGAGGCCGGCTCCGCCGTGGGCGAGATCGAGTCCACCAAGTCGGTCTCCGACATCTTCGCCCCCGTCTCCGGCACCGTCACCGCCGTCAACGAGGACCTGGACGGCGAGCCCGGCCTGGTCAACACCGCCCCGTACGAGGGCGGCTGGCTGTTCGAGGTCGAGCTGTCCGACGCCACCCAGACGGACGCCTTGATGGACGCCTCCGGTTACACCGAGCAGGTCGGCTGACCCGGCGAGCCCACGCCACCCGCTGCATCCGCGGCCGTACCGTCCCGAACGAGTCGGGGCCCAGTGCAGGAGTAACGAACACACCATGCAGGAGCACCACTCCCCGGCCGGAGCCGGTCGCGAGCCCGAGGCCCACACCACGAGCATCAGCCTCCCGGACCTGGCACCGGTCTCCGACCGCAGCCTGTCCGGCGAGGAGCGCGAGGCGATCGCCGCACTGCCCGAGGACTCTGCCCTCCTGGTCGCCCACGAGGGTCCGGACCACGGCGCCCGCTTCCTGCTGGACGAGGACGTGGTCCTGGTGGGCCGGCACCCGGAGGCCGACATCTTCCTGGACGACGTCACGGTCTCGCGCCGCCACGCGGAGTTCCGTCGCAACAAGCGCGGCTACGAGCTCGTAGACAGCAACTCCCTGAACGGCACGTTCGTGAACCAGGACCGGGTGGACCAGGTCCAGCTGCGCAACGGCATGCAGCTGCAGATCGGCAAGTTCCGCATGACCTACTACACCGCGCCGAGCCGCGCCTGAGGCCACGGACGCCGTGCAGGCCGACGCTCCGCGCACGCCGCGACGCCCCCGAGAGGACTCGGGGGCGCCGTCGTCCACCCTCACCATCGGCGAGGTCCTGGCCGAGCTGAGGGACGAGTTTCCGCGCGTGGCCGCCTCCAAGCTGCGCTTCCTCGAGGAACGTGGGCTCGTGCACCCCACGCGCACCCCGGCCGGCTACCGCAAGTTCACCGCGGGAGACGTGGACCGGCTCCGGTTCGTCCTGACGGTCCAGCGCGACCAGTTCCTGCCGCTCAAGGTCATCCGCGAGCACCTGGACGCCCTCGACCGGGGCGAGCGCCCCGAGCCCCTGCCCGGCGGGCACACCCTCGCCTCCGGACGGGGCGCCGGCACCGCGGGCGCAGCCCCGCAGCGGCCGACGCCGGAACAGCTCTGCGTGGGCCAGGGGCTGACCCCGGCCGCCCTGGCCGAGCTCGAGCGGTTCGCCCTACTGCCCGCGCCGGATGCGGACGGCCGGTATCCCGCCCACGCCGCGGACGTGGTCGGCGCCGTCGCCGTGCTCGCTGAGCATGGGCTTGAGCCTCGCCATCTCCGGCCCGTCCGCGCCGCTGCCGACCGGGAGCTGGGCATCCTCCAGCAGGCCGTCACGCCCCTGGCCGCCCGGCGGGACGGGGACTCCCGTGCCCGCGCCGCCGAGACCGCCCGCCGCCTCGGCGAGGCGATGCTCACCCTTCACACCGCCCTGCTCACGGACGGCGTTGACGCGTTCACGGCAGGACCGCGGCGGTGAGCCCTGCCGGCGGGGAGGACGTCCCCCTCACCGTGCTGGGCGTCCGCGTGGACCTGCCCGCCCAGAACCACGCCCTGCTGCTGCTGACCCCCGCCGGGGACCGGGTCGTGCCGGTGTGGGTGGGCGCCGCCGAGGCCACCGCCGTGGCGCTCGTCCTGGACGACGTCACCCCGCCCCGGCCCCTCACCCACGACCTGCTCCTCGCCGCGGTGACCGCCCTCGGCGGCACGGTCGCCGCCGCGCGGATCACCGGGACCAGCAGGGAGGCAGTCCTCGGCGAGCTCGCGCTGGCCGACGGGACGGTGCTGGACGCGCGCCCCTCGGACGCGGTGGCCGTCGCCCTCAGAGCAGAGGCGCCGGTGCTGGCGCCGCGCGCGGTGGTGGACGAGCTCGGTGTGCCGGTGGAGGACCACCACTCCGCCGACCTCGAGTCCTTCCGCCGGTTCCTGGACGACGTGGACCCGGACGACTTCGCCTGACCTGCGCGACACGCCGTTCGCATGGGGCACCGGGTCTTTGACCGGGGACGCCCGCGACCGTACCTTGCATGGAGAAGTGTTCCGCGCCGTCGGCGTCGCCATCCGTATCCTCCACGGTCACCGGAGGATCGGGCGGGGGCATCGGCACCCACTTCCCCCGAGGCGGAACCGAGACCAGGAGGGCTCACTCGTGACACCCCATGCAGGTTCTGGTCGGCCCACCACGGTCGGCTCCCACCAAGGCATCCTCTTCACTGACGACATGCCGCAGCTGGACGAAGAGGCCGGCTACCGCGGCCCGACCGCGTGCAAGGCCGCCGGCATCACCTACCGGCAGCTCGACTACTGGGCGCGCACCGACCTGGTGGTGCCCACTGTCCGTACCGCCGCGGGCTCGGGCTCGCAGCGGCTCTACTCGTTCCGCGACATCCTGGTGCTGAAGGTCGTCAAGCGACTGCTGGACACCGGCGTCTCGCTCCAGCAGATCCGCACCGCGGTCGGCCACCTGCGCGAGCGCGGTGTGGAGGACCTGGCCCAGATCACCCTCATGAGCGACGGCGCGTCCGTGTACGAGTGCACCTCCGCAGACGAGGTCATCGACCTGGTCCAGGGCGGACAGGGCGTGTTCGGCATCGCCGTGGGCCGCGTCTGGCGCGAGGTCGAGGGCACCCTCGCCGAGCTGCCCAGCGAGCACCTGCCGCAGGCCGAGCAGTTCCCGGGTGACGAGCTGTCCGCCCGCCGCCGCGCACGCCGTCAGCAGAGCGCGTCCTGACGTCACCCCCGTCCGGCCCGACGGCGGTTCCTGCCCCATGCCACCCAGAACGTGACGTGGGGCAGGCGCATGTCCGGGCGGATGTGTCGACGCGTATCTGACGACGTCCACGTGTTGTGGCACACTGCCTGCATGAGCGACTCCGCCGAGAACACCGCTGGCCGCAACGACGCGGTCACCGCCAACGCCGAAACCTCTCCCGTCTTCTCCAAGGTGCTCGTCGCCAACCGCGGCGAGATCGCCGTCCGCGCGTTCCGCGCCTGCTTCGAGCTGGGTGCGAAGACGGTGGGCGTCTTCCCCTACGAGGACCGCAACTCCATCCACCGGCAGAAGGCCGACGAGGCCTACCGCATCGGTGAGGAGGGCCACCCGGTCCGCGCCTACCTGGACGTGGATGAGATCATCCGCGTCGCCAAGGA
Source organism: Micrococcus luteus (assembly GCA_047414615.1). Lineage (GTDB taxonomy): Bacteria > Actinomycetota > Actinomycetes > Actinomycetales > Micrococcaceae > Micrococcus > Micrococcus luteus_B. The sequence goes on along the minus strand of CP179711.1, from coordinate 1,159,205 downwards.
CGCCGGCGCCGAGGCCATCTACCCGGGCTACGGCTTCCTCTCCGAGAACGCCGATCTGGCCCGCGCCGCCGCAGACAACGGCATCACCTTCGTGGGCCCGCCGGCCGACGTGCTGGAGCTGACCGGCAACAAGGTCGAGGCCCTCCGCGCCGCCAAGCGCGCCGGTATCCCCACCCTGGCCTCCTCCGACCCGTCCGCGGACGTGGACTGGCTGCTCGAGCAGGCCGAGGAGATCGGCTTCCCGATCTTCGTGAAGGCCGTCGCCGGCGGCGGCGGTCGCGGCATGCGCCGCGTGGAGAAGCGCGAGGACCTCAAGGGTTCCCTCGAGGCCGCCATGCGTGAGGCCGACACCGCCTTCGGCGACCCCACCGTCTTCCTGGAGCAGGCCGTGCTCCGCCCACGCCACATCGAGGTGCAGATCCTCGCCGACGGCGCCGGCAACGTGGTCCACCTCTTCGAGCGTGACTGCTCTCTGCAGCGCCGCCACCAGAAGGTCGTGGAGATGGCCCCCGCCCCGCACCTGGACGAGGAGATCCGCCAGGCGCTCTACCGCGATGCCGTGGCCTTCGCCAAGGAGATGGGCTACGTCAACGCCGGCACCGTGGAGTTCCTCGTGGACACCGCGGGCGAGCGGGCCGGACAGCACGTGTTCATCGAGATGAACCCGCGCATCCAGGTGGAGCACACCGTGACGGAGGAGGTCACGGACGTGGACCTGGTGGGCGCCCAGCTGCGCATTGCCGCCGGTGCCACCCTCCCGGAGCTCGGCATCACCCAGGACTCCCTGCGCCTGCGCGGCTTCGCCATGCAGTGCCGCATCACCACGGAGGACCCGGCCAACGGCTTCCGCCCGGACACCGGCACCATCACCGCCTACCGCTCCGCCGGCGGCTCCGGCGTGCGCCTGGACGGCGGCACCATCTACGCCGGCGCCGAGGTGTCCCCGCACTTCGACTCGATGCTGGTGAAGCTCACCTGCCGCGGCCGCGACTACCTCACCGCCGTGCACCGCGCTCGCCGTGCGCTGGCCGAGTTCCGCATCCGCGGCGTGGCCACCAACATCCCGTTCCTGATGAACGTGCTGGACGACCCGCAGTTCCTCGCCGGGGACGTGGCCACCGACTTCATCGACGCCCACCCGGAGCTGGCGCAGGTCAACCGCTCCCAGGACCGCGGCACCAAGGTGCTGCAGTACCTGTCCGACGTGACGGTCAACCGGCCGCACGGGGAGCGGATCGACGGCATCGACCCGCGTGACCGGCTGCCCACCCATCCGGGCGACAAGTCGCAGGAGCCGGACCGCTCTCCGTTCGACGGCCCGTCCCGCGACCCGGACGCGGTCCCGCCGTCCGGCTGGCGCCAGGTGCTCCAGGAGAAGGGTCCGGAGGGCTTTGCCGCGGCGTTGCGCGAGCAGACCGCCCTGGCCGTCACGGACACCACGTTCCGCGACGCCCACCAGTCCCTGCTGGCCACCCGCGTCCGCACCCGTGACCTGCTCGCGGCGGCGCCGGCCGTGGCGCACACCCTGCCCGGCCTGCTCTCCGTGGAGGCCTGGGGTGGCGCCACCTACGACGTGGCCCTGCGCTTCCTCGCCGAGGACCCCTGGAAGCGCCTGGAGCTCCTGCGTGCCGAGATGCCGAACATCCCGATTCAGATGCTGTTGCGCGGCCGCAACACGGTGGGCTACACCCCGTACCCGACCGTGGTGACCGACGCGTTCGTGGCCGAGGCCGCCGAGGCCGGCGTGGACATCTTCCGCATTTTCGACGCGCTGAACGACGTCTCGCAGATCACCCCGGCGATCGAGGCGGTCCGCGCCACCGGCACGGCCGTGGCCGAAGCCGCCCTCTGCTACACCGGCAACATGTCCGACCCGGACGAGAAGCTGTACACCCTCGACTACTACATGGGCCTGGCCCGGCAGATGGTGGACGCGGGCGCGCACATCCTGGCCATCAAGGACATGGCCGGCCTGCTGCGTCCGGCCGCGGCCCGCGAGCTCGTCTCCGCCCTGCGCGCCGAGTTCGACCTGCCGGTGCACCTGCACACGCACGACACGGCCGGCGGCCAGCTGGCGACCCTCCTCGCCGCCGCAGAGGCCGGCGTGGACGCCGTGGACGTGGCGACCGCCTCCATGGCGGGCACCACCAGCCAGGTGCCGATGTCCGCCCTCGTGGCCGCGCTCGAACACACAGAGCGGGACACTGGCCTCACCCTGGACGCCGCCGCGGCGATGGAGCCCTACTGGGAGTCCGTGCGCTCGATCTACGCGCCGTTCGAGGCGGGCCTCAAGGCCCCGACCGGCCGTGTGTACCAGCACGAGATCCCCGGCGGGCAGCTGTCCAACCTGCGCACGCAGGCGATCGCCCTCGGCCTGGGTGAGCGCTTCGAGCAGATCGAGTCCATGTACGCCGCCGCGGACGACATGCTCGGCCACCTCGTGAAGGTGACCCCGTCCTCCAAGGTGGTCGGCGACCTGGCCCTGCAGCTCGTGGGCCGCGAGGTGGACCCGAAGGAGTTCGCGGAGCGTCCGAACGACTTCGACATCCCGGACTCCGTCGTCGGGTTCCTGCGCGGCGAGCTGGGCGACCCGCCCGGCGGTTGGCCGGAGCCGTTCCGCACGAAGGCACTCCAGGGCCGCCGTGAGGGCACCGGCATGGAGGACATCACGGACGAGGACCGCACGCTCCTGGCCGAGTCCGGTCCGACCCGCCGCGAGGCCCTGAACCGCCTGCTCTTCCCCGCGCCGACCAAGGAGTACGAGGCCCACCGCGAGGAGTTCGGGGACACGTCCACGCTTCACACCCGTGACTTCCTCTACGGGCTGGTCCCGGGACGCGAGCACGTGATCTCCCTGGGCCGCGGCGTCCGCCTGCTGGCGGTGCTGCAGTCCGTGTCCGAGCCGGACGAGAAGGGCGTGCGCACCGTCATGCTCACCCTCAACGGCCAGATGCGTCAGGTGATGGTCCGCGACCGCTCCGTGGAGTCGTCCGTGCGCACCGCGGAGAAGGCCGACTCCTCCGTGGCCGGCCAGATCCCCGCACCGTTCGCGGGCTCCGTCAGTGTCCATGTCGCCGAGGGCGACACGGTCCAGGCCGGCGACCCGGTCGCCACCATCGAGGCGATGAAGATGGAGGCCGCGATCACCACGCCGGTGGGCGGCACCGTCAAGCGCGTCGTCCTCGACGGCGTCACCCCGGTCAACGGCGGCGACCTGATCGTGGTCATCGACGAGGGCTGAGCCGCGCCCCACACGGGGCACACCGTCCACGGGACGGGCACCGGGACCCCGGTGCCCGTCCCGCGGCGTCTGCGGCCTATGCTGACTGGCATGGCCGACAACATCGCAGCACCGACCGAGACCGCATCCGCCGCCGAGCACTTCGACCTGGTGATCATCGGGTCCGGCTCCGGCAACTCCCTGATCACCGAGGACTGGGAGGGCCGCCGGGTGGCCGTCGTGGACGCCGGGACCTTCGGCGGCACCTGCCTGAACGTCGGCTGTATCCCCACGAAGATGTATGCCTACCCCGCGTCCCTGGGCGGCGCGTCCGACGAGGCCGCGCGCGTGGACGTGGACCTGCGCCGGGACGGGGTGGACTTCCCGGCGCTGCGGGACCGGATCTTCGGCCGCATCGACGCGATCAGCGAGGACGGCCTGCGCTACCGCCGGGACGAGCTGGAGCACACCACGGTGGTGCAGGAGCGGGTCCGCTTCACCGGGCCGAAGGAGCTCACCACGGACTCCGGCCGGGTCCTCACCGCGGACCAGATCGTGGTGGCCGCCGGCTCCCGCCCGTCGCTGCCGCCGATCCCGGGGATCGACCTGCCGGCGGTGCACACCTCGGACACCGTCATGCGGCTTCCGGAGCTGCCGCGGCGCGTGGTGGTGGTCGGGGGAGGCGACATCGGCGTCGAGTTCGCCGCCGTGTTCGACGGCCTCGGCTCCGAGGTGGTCGAGGTGATCCGCGGGGAGCGGCTGCTGGCCTCCCACGACGCCTCCATCTCGGCACGCTTCACGGAGGTGGCCTCCGGCACCTGGGACCTGCGCACCGGCTGGGAGCCGGTGGAGATCCTCCCCGGGCACGACGACGGTCCCGTCACCGTGCGCTTCGCCCGCTCCGCGCGCGGCGGGTCGCCGGCCGGGCCCACCCCGGCGTCCCCCGCGGCGGCGGAGGAGCGGCGGAGCGGGGGAGGGGCCGAGGAGACCCTCGAGCTCGAGGCGGACGTGGTGCTCATGGCCACGGGCCGCACCCCGAACGTGGACACCCTGGATGTCGCCGCCGCCGGGCTGGACGTCACCGACCGTGGGGTGCTGGCCGTGGACGCCTGCCAGCGCCTGCTGTCCGGCGGCGAGCCCGTGGCCGGCCTCTGGGGCCTGGGCGACGTGACCAACGCGTGGCAGCTCAAGCACGTCGCGAACCACGAGGCCCGGGTCGTGGCGCACAACCTGGTGCATCCGGAGGACCTGCGGGAGAACCGCCTGACGCCCGTGCCGGCGGCCGTGTTCTCCCGCCCACAGGTGGCGTCCGCCGGGCTCACCGAGGTGCAGGCTGCGGTCGCGGTCGGCGCGGAGAACGTCACCGTGAAGGAGCAGGAGTTCGGGGACGTCGCCTACGGCTGGGCCATGAACGACGAGACCGGTCTGTGCAAGCTGGTCGCCGACCGCCGCACCGGACGGCTGCTCGGCGCCCACCTGGTGGGGCACGAGGCGGCGAACCTCATCCAGCCGCTCGTGCAGGCCATGTCCTTCGGCCTCGACGCCCACACGATGGCCCGCGGCCAGTACTGGATCCACCCGGCCCTGTCCGAGGTCGTGGAGAACGCGCTGCTGGGGCTCGACGTCCCGGACTCCGGCCTGCTCTGAGACGGTCCTCGCTGGTGTCGCCGTCCCGGAGGGCCGGCAGTCCGAGGTGAGGGGGCCGTCGTCGTCCCCCACGCACTGAGCCGTCCAGACGACGCAGACGAGGGCCCGGACCGAACGGTCCGGGGCCCTCGTGCCTGCCGGGCGGAATGCCCTTGGCAGGGTTCCGCGGCGTCAGCCCTGCCGCGGGGCGGGGTCGCCGTAGATCCCGTCGATCTCGGCCTGGAAGTCCTTCATGATGGCGGCGCGGCGCATCTTCAGGGACGGGGTCATGTGGCCGTCCTCGAGGGTGAAGTCGCGGTCCAGGACGCGGAACTCGCGGATGGACTCGGCGCGGGAGACGGTCTGGTTCGTGCGCTCCACCACCTCGGCGATGTGCGCCCGGACCTTCTCGTCCTGGGCTGCCTCCGCCACGGACATGCCGGAGTCGAGGCCGTGAGCGGAGAGCCAGCCGGCGAGGGTGTCCGCGTCCAGGGTGACGACGGCCGCGACGAACGGCTTGCCGTCGCCGACCACCATGGCCTGGGAGACCAGGGCGTCGGAGCGGATGAGGTCCTCCATCTGCGCCGGGGCGACGTTCTTGCCGCCGGCGGTCACGAGGATCTCCTTCTTGCGGCCGGTGATCCTCAGGTAGCCCTCCTCGTCCATGGACCCGAGGTCACCGGTGCGGAACCAGCCCTCCTCGTCGAAGGACTCGGCGTTGGCGTCGTCCCGGTTGTGGTAGCCGGTCATCACGCACACGCCCTTGGCCAAGATCTCGCCGTCCTCCGCGATCTTGACCGCGTTGCCGCCCAGCGGCCGGCCGACGGTACCGATCCGTACGTCTCCGGGGACGTTCACCGTGATCGGCGCGGTGGTCTCGGTCAGGCCGTAGCCCTCCAGGACGGTCAGCCCGATGCCGCGGAAGAAGTGCGCCAGCTCGGTGGACAGCGGGCCGCCGCCGGAGACGGCGTACTGGAGCTCACCGCCCATGGCCGCGCGGATCTTCCCGTAGAGCAGCTTGGAGAACAGGGCGCGCTTGGCCTTGAGCGCCAGCGGCACCTTCCCGGCGTCCAGCGCCTTGGAGTAAGCGATCGCCACGGCGGCACCTTTCTCGAAGATCTCGCCCTTGCCGCCGTCGCGCGCCTTGAGCAGCGAGGCGTTGTAGACCTTCTCGAACACGCGGGGCACCGCAAGCAGGAAGGAGGGTTTGAAGGACTGCAGGACGTCGGTGAGCTTCTTGAGGTCCGAGGTGTGGCCGCAGCGCGCGCCGGCCGCGACCGTCAGCACGGACACGAAGCGGGCGAACACGTGGGCCAGCGGGATGAACAGCACGGTGGACTCGCGCCCGTTCACGATGGTGCCCAGCGAGCTCTCGAGCGCCTGATGGCACAGCTCGGCGAAGTTGCCGTGGGTCAGCAGGCAGCCCTTCGGCTTGCCGGTGGTGCCGGAGGTGTAGATGATCGTCGCCACGTCCTCCAGGACGGCGTGGGAACGACGGGACTCCACCTCCTCGTCCGAGACGTCCCGGCCGGCCTCTGCGAGCTCGTCCAGGCCTGTGCCGGGCAGGCCGGACTCCGGGTCCATCATCCACATGCCCTTCAGCTCGGGCAGGGACTCGCGGTGCACCGCGTCGGTGACGGTCTTGCGACGGTCCGCGTTCTCGGCGACGACGGCCTTGACCTCGGCGTCCTCGACGATCCAGGCGACCTGGGACGCGGAGGAGGTCTCGTAGATCGGGACGGTCACGGCACCGGCGTACCAGATGGCGAAGTCCACGAGCGTCCACTCGTAGCGGGTGGACGCCATGAGGCCGACGCGGTCGCCCTGGCCGACGCCGGAGGCGATCAGCCCCTTGGCCAGCTCGCGGGCCCGGTCCCGGAACTCCTGGGCCGTGACGTCCCGCCAGGCCGACTCGCCGACGGGCACCGAGAACAGGATGCCGTGGCTGCGCTCGCGCACCTGGCGCTCGAGCAGGTCGGTGATGTTCGAGTCGGCCGGCAGCGCCGGGGCCGCCGGGGTGCTGATCTGCTGCATGGGGGGCTCCTGAGTGGGTGGCATAGACGGGCGGACCCTCACCGGGGACGTGGCGGGGATCACAGTGATACGTGTCTACGATACCCGCAGTTTCGGGTGAAGCGGGATCGGCCCGGGCTCGGCGTGCCCGCTGCCGGTCTCAGACCTGGGCGCCGCGGTCCAGACGGTCGCCCCTGCCGTCGCCCCGGCTCGGCAGCTGCAGGAACAGTCCCGCGCCCCCGCAGACCGTCACGAGCACGAGCGCGGCCGACGCCCATCCAGGCAGGCCGATCCGCAGGGCGGCAACCAACAGGAGCACCACGAGCGGCAGGACCAGCGCGAGGGCGGACAGCACGAGGGTGGGGCGGCCGCTGAGCAGTGCGGGAGGTTCCGGTGGCACGAAGTCACCAGGCAGGTCCCCCTCCTCGACCCGGAGGGGGTGCAGCACCGGCCGGGACGGGACGGCGGTGTCCGTGTCCTGCGGGGGAGCGGTCGGCAGGTCCGGACGCAGCCGCGCGACGATGTCCTCCCATTCCGCGTCATGGTCCCCGCGGCACCCGTGGGGGTCGTCTCCGCGGCTCATCGGTGCACCGTCGCCTGCCGGCACACGCGGTCCACGAAGGCCGCACTGTGGTTGACGATGAGCGGGAGGTCGTGGTCCATGGTGGCGACGTGGTAGCTGCGCTCGAGGCGGACCTGTTCGAACGCGGCCTCCGCGAGGCCCTCCCGCAGGCGCCGCTGTGCGGCCGGCGGCACCACGTGGTCCTGCGGCGACCAGTAGGACACGACGTCGGCCGTGATGCGCGGCAGGCCCCGGACCGCGGCGCGCTGGATACGCCCGAGTTCGGCGACGCCGCCGACGGGCGTGCGGGGATAGGCGTGCTCGCTCACCGGGGCGGCGGCGTCGTCCGCCACCGGCGTGGTGGACGGGACGAACCAGCGCAGCAGCGGGGCGGCATGGGCCAGCGGCCGCCCGAAGGCCAGGGCCGGGTTCACGACCGCCACCCCCGCGACCGGGCGGTGCGCGGCCGCGTCAAGTGCGAGGGCGCCGCCCATGGACAGGCCGGCCACGACGACATGCCGATGATCCGCCAGGGCACGGTCCACGTGCTCACGCACGGCCGCCCGGAGCTGGTCGGCGCTCACCCTGTTCAGGTCCTGCCACCGCGTGCCGTGGCCCGGCAGCAGCGGCACGACCACCCGGTTCCCCCGGTCGGCGAGTCCCTGGGCCCACCGGCGCATGGAGTACGGGCCGGAGGTGAAGCCGTGGAGCATGACGACGACGCGGTCGCCCGCGCCGCGGGCCGGGGGCAGGTCGAGCGGTACGTGGACCGGGTCCACGGGGGCGGTGAGGGCCGCCGTCGGGGGTACGGGGCGGGAGCGTCGGCGCAGGTGCATGGCCCCACCCTAGCGGCCGTCGTCGCCCCGTCTGCCGAGGCCGCGGACCCCGGCGTCTACCATGGGGGCAGCACAGCAGACCCGTCCGTTCCCAGGAGAGGCATGTCCACCTTCTACCGGTCCGCCCGCACCTTCGTGGTGCGCCCCCTGGCGCGCGCGTTCTTCAACCCCTGGGTCAAGGGGCGCAGCCATGTGCCGGCGACCGGCGGCGCGATCCTGGCGAGCAACCACCTCTCCGTCTCGGACTCGGTGTTCATGCCGGCGATCCTGGACCGCCAGGTCCACTTCCTGGCGAAGATGGAGTACTTCACGGGCACCGGCCTCAAGGGCTGGATGACGAAGCGGTTCTTCGTGGCCATCAACCAGCTGCCGATGGACCGCTCCGGGGGTGCGGCCTCCCTGCGCTCGCTGCAGGCCGGTCTGGAAGCGCTGCAGGAGGGCAAGCTGCTCGGCATCTACCCGGAGGGCACCCGCAGCCCGGACGGACGCCTGCACCGCGGAAAGATCGGCGTGGCCAAGCTCGCGCTCGCGGCCGGGGTGCCGGTGGTCCCGATCGCCATGGTCGGCACGGACAAGGTGCAGCCGATCGGCCAGTCCATCCCGCGTCCGGGCCGCGTCGGCGTCATCTTCGGAGAGCCGCTGGACTTCTCCCACCTGCAGGACCGCAAGGACGAGATCGCCGTCCTGCGCCAGGTGACGGACGAGATCATGGAGGCCATCCGCCGTCTCTCCGGGCAGGAATACGTGGACGTCTACGCCGCCGACGTGAAGTCCGGCCGCATCCCGGCGCCCCCGCGCGCCGCCCGCGACTGAGCTGATCCGTCCGAGCCCGGGCCACGCCGTCCGGGGACGCGAGCCCAGGACACCACCGCGTGAGACGTCGATGTCCACATGTCGGCCACCGGGGGTGAAGTGTGCGCCGAGCCCGGTCCGCCGCCCTAAGGTGGAGCGCATGAGCGCACACTCCCGCGACGAGATCCTGGCCTTCGGCACCGCCACCTCCGAGGGTGCCGCCACCACCTCCGGCCTGGACCACTGGCGCAGCCTGCCCATCAGCCAGGCGCCGCAGTGGGCCGACCAGCAGGACTATGAGGCCGCTGTCGCCGAGCTGAGCCAGGTCCCGCCGCTCGTGTTCGCCGGCGAGGTGGACGTGCTGCGCACCCGCCTGGCCGAGGCCGCCCGCGGCGAGGCGTTCGTCCTTCAGGGCGGAGACTGTGCCGAGACCTTCTCCGGCTCCACCGCGAACCGCATCAGCGCGCGCGTCAAGACGATCCTGCAGATGTCGGCCGTGCTCACTTACGGTGCCTCCGTGCCGGTGGTGAAGATGGGCCGCATCGCCGGCCAGTTCGCCAAGCCCCGTTCCTCGGACACCGAGACCCGGGACGGCGTGACCCTCCCGTCCTTCCGCGGCGAGATCGTCAACGGCTACGAGTTCACGGAGGAGGCGCGCCGCCACGACGCCCGTCGGATGGTGCAGGCGTACCACACGTCCGCTTCCACCTTGAACCTGGTCCGGGCTTTCACGCAGGGCGGGTTCGCCGACCTGCGCAGCGTCCACGCCTGGAACCAGGGGTTCCTCGCAAACCCGGCCTACGCGCGCTACGAGGAGATGGCCGCCGAGATCGACCGCGCCGTGCGCTTCATGGCCGCCGCCGGCGTGGACTTCGAGGCGATGCGCCGCACCGAGTTCTATTCGGCCCACGAGGCATTGCTGCTGGATTACGAGCGGGCTCTGACCCGTGAGGACTCCCGCACCGGGGACCCCTATGCCACCTCCGCACACTTCCTCTGGATCGGGGAGCGGACCCGCCAGGTCGACGGGGCGCACGTGGACTTCCTGTCCCGCGTGCGCAACCCGATCGGCGTCAAGCTGGGCCCGACCACCACCGTGGACGACGTGCTGGCACTGGCCGAGAAGATCGATCCGTTGCGCGAGCCCGGCCGGCTGACCTTCATCACCCGCATGGGCGCCGGCGTCATCCGCGACGTCCTGCCGGACATCGTGGCCGGTGTGCGCGACGCAGGCCTGCAGCCGGTCTGGGTGACCGACCCGATGCACGGCAACACCGTCACCGCGAAGAACGGCTACAAGACCCGCCGATTCGAGGACGTGATGGACGAGGTCGCCGGGTTCTTCGACGTCCACCGGGAACTGGGCACCCATCCGGGCGGCATGCACATCGAGCTGACCGGCGACGATGTGGCCGAGTGCCTCGGCGGGGCCAACCTCGTCGACGAGTCCGCGTTCAAGGAGCGCTATGAGTCGCTCTGCGACCCCCGCCTGAACCATCAGCAGTCGCTCGAGATGGCCTTCCTGGTCACCGAGGCACTGACCCATCCGGACCGCCGGGCGTGAGGGCCTCCCCCGCACGGGGACGGTAGGACGGGGCGGCACCGCGCCGATGCGGCGCCGCCCTGCCGTGGAGTGTCTCATGGGGGCCGGACGCGCGCGTGCCGGAGGCCCGGGCGACAGAATGCGTCGGCGTGGAAGACCGCCGCTCAGAACGCGCGGGCGCGGAAGACCGAGTCCTCGTCCAGCGCCGTGCCAGGCTCGGGCTGCTGTTCCGCGATCCGCGGCTCGCGCAGACCGAAGAACCCGCCGCCGGGCGTCGTCTCGACCTCCAGCCGCAGACCGGCCGCGGCGGCCCGGTCCCTGGCCTCGTCGAGCGTCATGCCCCGCACGTCGGGGACCGGCACCTGACGGGGCCCCTCGGACACGGTCAGCCGCACGACGGAGTCCCGGCTCGTCGTCGCCCCCGGCTCGGGGACCTGGGAGATGACCTGCCCCTCCGGGACCTCGGGGTCATGCCGAGAGTGCTCGACCTGTGTCAGCAGTCCCGCGTCCTGTGCGGCGAGCCGTGCGTCGGCCGCATCCCTCCCGACCAGGTCCGGGGCCAGGACGGGCGCGGGACCGGCCGAGACGGTGAGCTCCACCCGGTCCCCGGACCGCACCTCGGTGCCGGGGGCGGGGACGGTCGCGACGACGGCGCCGGCCGAATAGACGTCGTCGTGCCGGTTCGAGACGTCCACCTGGAGACCGGCTTCGTGGAGACGGGCGACGGCCGTCGCCCGGTCCGTGCCGCCGAGGTCCGGCACTGTGGACGACGCGCCGGAGAAGGGGACGTTGCCGGCGCCGAGGGTCCAGCCCAACAGGATCGCCATGCCGGTAAGCAAGAGGGTCACCGCCGCTCCGGTCGCTAGGGTGCGTCCGTTGCCGCGTCCTATGTCCAGGGTCGGACGCTGGGCCGCGCGGCGGCGCTGCCGCGGCGACGGGCTCCGGCCCGGCGTCCGCGACGGCGGTCGCGAGGGCTGGTCCACGGAGAGCCTCCCGGCGGATCCGCGGTCCATGACCCGCGTCTGGTCCGAGGAGGCCGAGACGCCGGACTGCGCCGCGCGGTCCTCCTCCCGGCCGGCGGCCGGCACGGACGGCCGGGGAAGGGCCGCGGTACGGTTCTCTGCGGGCGCGGGGCGGCCGTCGTCGCCGGTGTCCGGGGGGAGTTCGTACTGTGCGGAGGCGTCGCCGTCGTCGAGGACGGCCGGATAGGGGACTACCGAGGTGCGCTGGGGGCCCGACGGGGCCGGCTCGATGACGACGGCGGCGTTCTCCAGGCTCTCCTCGTCCTCGCCCCGGGGCGCCGCAGGGAATCGGTCCAGGAGGGAGTCTGGGGTGGCTGCCAGCAGCCGGCGCACCTCGTTCGCCACCTCGGCGGCGTCGGCGGGCCGGTCCGCGGGGTCCGGCTCGGTGCACCACAGGACCAGGTCGCCGACGACGTCGGGGATCCCGGGGACCACCGTGCTCGGCGTGGGCACCCGGCTGCGCATGTGCTCGTAGGCGACCTGGACCGGGCTGTCCGCGGTGTAGGGCTGGCGCCCGGTGAGCAGCTCGAAGAGCATGATGCCGGCGGCGTAGACGTCCGAGCGGGCGTCGGCGTCCGCCCCAGACACCAGCTCGGGGGAGAGGTAGGCGACCGTGCCCACCAGGGCCTGTCCGCCCGAGGTGTGGGAGGTGGTGGCGCGGGACAGGCCGAAGTCGGCCACCTTGATGCGTCCGTCGTCCCCGACGAGCACGTTCTCCGGCTTCACATCACGGTGCATGAGGCCCGCCGCATGGGCTGCGGCCAGCCCCTCCAGCACGGGCAACAGGAGGTCCAGCGCCCGACGCGCCGTCAGCGGAGCCTCGTCCCGCACGATCCTGCGCAGGGTGCAGCCCGGCACGTACTCCATCACGAGGTAGGCGACGACCTGACCGCCGGGCCCGTCCGCATGCCCCTGGTCCAGGACTCCGACCACATGGGGGTGCGCCAGGCGGGCCGCCGTCTTCGCCTCGCCCTCGAAGCGCTCCACGAGTGCCGGGTCCTCGGCCAGGTGCGGGAGCATGGCCTTCACCGCCACCTCGCGGTCCAGCCGGGTGTCCAGCGCCAGGTACACGGTGGACATCCCGCCGCGGGCCAGGCGCGCACGGATGAGGTAGCGGCCGTCGAGGGTCGCGCCCACCAGAGGATCCGTGTGCCGGGGAGTCATTCCACCAGGGTAGAGCACACCCCACCGACGCCACCGGCCCGCACGCCGAGGGCGTGCGGGCTGGCGGCGGGCCTCCGCGGGGACGGTCCCTGCGCCGGTTCAGAACATGGCCATGGCGGCCTTGACCCGTGCCACGTAGGCGAGGGTGTCTGGCTTCATGCCGCGGCTCATCACACCGCCGTGGCCCTGGTAGTAGGCGCCGATGCCCATGTCCCGGGACGGCGTGTTCTGGTGCATGTAGCGGATGATGGCGACGCCGGCGGTGGCGTTGTCCTGCGGATCCAGCAGGTTCAGCTCGCGGCCCACCAGCTGGGAGGCGAACTCGCCGGCCACGGGGATGACCTGCATGGCGCCCAGGGCGTTCGCCGGGGACACCGAGCGATGCTGGAAGTGGGACTCGGTGTAGGCGTGGGCCAGGGCCAGGCGCGGGTCCACGCCCATGCTCCGGGCGGTCTCACGAATGATCTGCTGCATCTCGGCCGGGCTCGGGGCCGGGGCTGCCTGCAGACGGGCGTAGTTCTCGTTGGCCGAGGCGGTGACGTGCTCCGGGTAGGTGTAGTGGAGGAACGTGTTGCCGATCGGGCGGTCCGCCGGGACCGCAGCGGTGGACTTCGGTGCGCCGTCGTCCACGATCAGCACGTCGCCGACGTACATCGGCGAGGAGACGGTCATGCCGTTGAGCTCGCGCAGCTTCTTGACGGAGATGCCGAACTTCTGGGCCACGCGCCACGGGGAGTCGCCCTTGACCACGGTGTAGCGGACGACCTCGCCGGAGGTCGAGGAGGTGCGCTCGACCGGGGCGGCCTGGCGCTGCGGCACCGGGGCCGACTGATCCGCGGGTGCCTCGGCCGCGGCGGAACCGGTGCCAGGGACCTTCAGCACCATGCCCGGGTGGAGCATGGTGGAGGAGGACATGCCGTTGGCCTGTTGCAGGGCGGCCATGGTGCTGCCCGTGCGCTTGGCGATGATCCACCAGCCGTCGTTGCGGCGCACCGTGTAGGTCGAGGCGGACCCGCCGGAGCGCCCGGAGGACGCCGGGGCGGGGCGCTCGGTCGGCGCTGCGGCGGACGTGCCGGTGGGCAGCTGGATCTTCTGACCGGCGTAGATGACGGAGCTGTAGTCCATGCCGTTGAGGCGGAAGACCTCCTTGAGCGGCACGCGGTGCGCCCAGGCGATCTCGGACAGCGTGTCGCCGCGACGGACGGTGTAGCTCATGGTGGCGGCCCCGGTGGCGGCGCCGGAGGCGGAGGGGGAGGGGCGCTGCTCGGCAGTGCGGGGCGCCTCCTCGGCCTGGGCGGGGGCGGAGCCGAGGAGCATGAGCGGCACCACGGAGGTGCTCAGTGCCGATCGGACGAGACGGCGGCCGGAGGCGCGCTGCGCGGGTGCCGACGGCGGCAGGGGGTCAGACATGGGTCGAATACCTCACGAGGTGTCGATGACGGTGATGGGAGAGCACGACGGCCACCGCCGTGCAATCACACAACGATCTCGTCAATGACGGCGTGTCGCGTTGACGAGATCAATCTGTGACCTCGGCGAGAATAGTGGAGGAGCGTCGTGCGTTGCATGTCGAAAGCCAAGAACCAGCTGTGAAACGGGCGCACCCCTGGTCATGGCGGCGTGTCGAATCCATGGGCGGCTGTCACATCGCCCATGGGGGCCGGTGGAGACTGCGGGACCTCCCCGTGCCCGGAGGGCGCAGGCACACTATCGTGGAGGCGTGAACTCCAGTGCCGTCCCCGAGCAGATCCCCGCCGACCTCGACGCCCTCGTGGGGGAGTGGCTGACACTCCCGGACGTCGCCGAGCGGCTCGACGTCATCGTCACCCGTGTCCACAACCTGGTGAAGGACCGCAGGTTGCTGGCCGTCCGCCGAGGGGAGCGTGCCGTGCGCAGCGTCCCGGCCCTGTTCCTCACCGAGACCGGCCTCGTCGAGCCCGTGCGCGGGACACTTGTGCTCCTGGGCGACGCCGGATACTCGGACGAGGAGGCCCTGCGCTGGCTCTTCACCGAGGACGAGACGTTGCCGGGCCGTCCCATCGATGCGCTCCGGGACGGCCGCAAAACCGAGGTGCGGCGCCGGGCGCAGGCATCGGCCTGGTGAGCCGCCGGGCCGTCAGGCCGTGCGGTGCAGCAGGGCGTCCATGAGCCGGTGCAAGTCGGCCACCGCCGACCGCTCGGCCCCGGCCGCCGTGAGCCCGTCCGTCGCCTGTTGGGCGCGGGCCACGAGGGCATCGATCTCCGCGCGCACCCGGGACTCGGCTCCGCAGGCGCGCAGGGTGTCCTGCCAGTGCGACACCCGCTCGTCGCTGAGCTCCGCGCGTCCCAGTTCTTCCTCGAGTGCCGTGGCCTCCTGAGGGGGCAGCAGGTCCAGCGCGTGTGCGATCAGCACCGTGCGCTTGCCCTCACGCAGATCGTCTCCGGACGGCTTGCCCGTCAGCTCCGGATCGCCGAAGACCCCCAGCAGATCGTCCTGGTACTGGTAGGCGAGGCCGAACGGAAGGGTGACCGACTCGAACGAGGCGACGAGGCCGTCGTCGCCGCCGGCGAGCAGGGCACCCAGGGCCATCGGATGCACGGCGGAGTAGCGGGCCGACTTGTACTCGACCACCGTCGCCGCTCGTTGCGCGGCCGCTGCCGGCTCCTCGGCCGGGGGCGCCATCTCAGCGAGCACGTCCAGGTACTGGCCCAGCATCACCTCGAAGCGCATCGTCTCCATCTCCTGGCGTGCGCGCTCCGCGCGCGGCGATCCGGCGAAGGCGTCGTGGAAGGCCGAGTCCGCGAGGGAGAGGCAGACGTCGCCGGCGAGGATCGCGGCGGAGACGCCGAAGTGCGCGGGGTCCTGGCGCCAGCCCGAGGAGCGGTGCATCGTCTCGAAGGATCGATGGACGGCGGGCATGCCCCGCCGGGTGTCCGAACGGTCCAGGATGTCGTCATGGATGAGCGCGGCGGCCTGGAACGCCTCGAAGGCCGCTCCGGCGGTGATGATCCGCGGGTCGTCCGCTGCGCCGCCGGCCGCCCGCCAGCCGAGCCAGCCGAGGGTCGCACGCAGGCGCTTGCCGCCGGCTGTGAGCCGTGCGATGGAGTCCACGACCGCGGCGGCCTCCGGGTGGATGCGCTCGGCCCGGGCGCGATGGGAGTCCAGCAGCTCCGTGAGGCGGTCGGCGACCGCGGTGCGGAACCGCTCCGGAGTGAGGCTGACGTGCGGGGTGTTCTGCGGCATGCGCCCACCCTATGCCGTCCGCCACATGGGTAGGGTCGAGGACATGCAGCAGCCCGCGCCCGCGCATGCCGGGGAGGACGCCACCGTCCTCCATGTGGACATGGACGCCTTCTTCCTGTCCGTGGAGCTGCGTGAGCGGCCGGACCTGCGGGGAATCCCCGCCGCAGTGGCCGGGAGGTCGCTGCGCTCGGTGATCCTCTCCGCCTCCTATGAGGCGCGGGCCTTCGGCGTGCGGTCGGCGATGCCCGTCGGACAGGCGTTGCGCCAGTGTCCGCAGCTGCGCCTGGTGGAGCCGCGCCAGAGCGTCTACCGTTCCGTGTCCGCCGAGGTGATGGCCCTGCTGGACCGGGTGACCCCGGTGCGTGAGCAGCTCAGCGTGGACGAGGCCTTCCTTGACGTGTCCGGCTCCCGGCGGCGGCTGGGCCCGCCCGCACGGATCGGCGCCGCGATCAGGGAACGCGTGCGGGCCGAGCTGGGCCTGCCCTGCTCCGTGGGGGCCGCGCCGGTGAAGTTCGTGGCCAAGATGGCCTCCACCGCCGCCAAGCCGGACGGGCTCGTGATCGTGCCGGGGGAGCGCCTGCTGGAGTTCCTGCACCCACGTCCCATCGACCACCTCTGGGGCGTCGGGCCGGTCCTGGCCCAGCGCCTGCGGACCCGAGGGGTGGAGACCATCGGAGAGGCCGCGGCGCTGCCGGTGGGGCGGCTGCAGTCCTGGTTCGGGGAGGCCGGGGCGCGGCTCGAGGACCTCGCCCGCGGTATCGACCCGCGGCCCGTGCGCCAGGAGGAGGGTCACCGTAGCATCGGCGCGGACCACACCTTCGACGACGACCCCACCGACCCGGACCGGATCGACCGTGACGTGCTGCGGCTCTGCCACCACGTGGCCGGCCGCCTGCGGAACGAGGGAGTCCTGGCCGGGGGCCTGACCGTGCGGGTGAAGTCTCCGGAGGGGCAGGTGCGCTCCCGCTCCGCACGGCTGCCGGACCCCACGGACTCGGGGCACGACCTCGCCGGGCCAGCCCGCCGTGCGGTCCGCGATCTGCTCGCCGAGAGGCGGCACCCGCTGCGTCTGGTCGGCGTGCGCGCGGAGCGGCTGCGGGATGAGCACGCTCCCCAGCAGCAGAGCCTCTTCGACGACGTGGCCGGCGGCCGCGCCGCGGACTGGGGTGCCGCCGAACGGGCCGCCGACGCCGTCCGCAGACGGTTCCCCGGGCTCGGCCCCACGCCGGCCTCGCTGCTCGGGGAGGCGGACCCCGCGGCCGACGGCCGAGACCTACGGGAATAGCGGCGGGTGGGCCTCGGCCGGCGAGCCTGGGAGGTTCCTCCGGGCCGGTGCCGCCCACTGGCCCGCGGGCCCGGCCGGAACTAGACTGTGAGGTCAGGCGGTGCAGAACAGCGCCGCACGTTGACATCGGGTCCGCGGGACCGGAGATTGCGGAGGTGCGGCGATGCCGCTGTCGGAGCGCGAACAGCGCATGCTCGACGAGCTCGAGGCCCAGCTGCGCACGGAGGACCCCCGGCTCGACACTCACCTGCGGGACAGTCGTCCCGGCGGGCTCTCCGTCCGGCGCATCGTGCTCGGCGTCGCCCTCGCCGTCGCGGGCCTGGCCGTCGTCGTGCTCGGTGTCTCTCTCCAGATCATCCTCGTCGGCGTCCTCGGCGTCGCGCTGATGGGCGGCGGCGTCTACATCGTCACCAGCCGCGGTCGGACCCGCGGCGACGCCGGCCGCTCGGCAGAGGGGCGCAAGGGTGCCTCCGGCACCAAGAAGGAGAGTGCCTTCATGTCCCGCCTCGACCGCCAGTGGGACGAGCGCCGCAGCCAGGAGCGCTGACCCGGCGGCTCCCACCGGGCCGGCCGGCCCGCCCCTGAGAAGACCTCCCGTAGGGCCCCACCGCACCGCGGTCGGGCCCTTCGTCGTCCCCAGGAGGCGGACGTCCGGGAGAGCGCCGACGTCGTGCCCGGGCCCCGCACAGGGCTCCGCCGGGCTGGCCCGCGCCGGAGATCCGAGGCGCCGGGCTGGCCCGCCCTGGACGACCGACGCGCCGGGACGGCACCGCGCCGCCGTCCACCACCACGCCCCACCTGTGCCCTCCATCGCGCGTCACCGATGCCCTCCACTTCCCTCCCCGGTGGGCTCCACATCCTTCCCCATGCCGCTCCACAGGGCTCCCCGCACCGCTCCACAGGGCTCCCTGCACTGATGTCGAGGGGCCGCGGGCGCGCTCCCCCACGGCCCACTTGCCGCATGATTCTGCGAGTTTTGAGGGCTCTGAGGGCAGTAGGGAGAAGCTGGTGGTTGGAGAGTGGGGGAAAGTGGGGTAAAGTGGAGTCCAGAAGAAAGCAGAGGCGATGCATCGGCCGGTGCGGAGCTCGGCGAGACAGGGGGTGCCCGTGTTCCTCGGGACCTACACCCCTCGTCTGGACGACAAGTTCCGGCTGATCCTTCCCGCCAAGTTCCGCGAGGAGCTGGCAGAGGGGCTGGTCCTGACCCGTGGTCAGGAGCGCTGCATCTACGTCTTCTCTGAGTGCGAGTTCGCAAGGGTCCACGAGCAGATGAGGTCGGCTCCGCTCTCTTCTAAGCAGGCACGCGACTACATCCGCGTGTTCCTCTCCGGCGCCTCAGACGAGACGCCGGACAAGCAGGGCCGCATCACGGTCCCCGCTCCGCTGCGGCAGTACGCCGGGCTGGAGAAGGAGGTCGCGGTGATCGGCGCCGGAACACGTGCGGAGATCTGGGACCTCGAGTCCTGGAACGCGTACCTGGCGGAGCAGGAGGCATCCTTCTCCGACACCGACGAGGACGTCCTGCCGGGCATCCTCTGACCCGCCGGCAGGCGGACCGACAACCGCACATCCACGGATCCCTGAGCGTGGCCTCCAGCCGACGCGAGCCACCTGACCTGCCTTCCCCTGGGCCAGGCGGAGCGCGGTCGGATGGGGATCAGGCCCAGGGATCCGTGTCGTCTCCGGGGGAGAGCCCCCGGCGTGACACGCTGAACCGTGGCCATCCCCGCCTCCGGCATCGGGGGATGCGCGACATCACCGGCCGGAGCAGAACCGGGAGAAGGAGTCCCATGGAGCACACGGACACCGACGCCCTCACCCTGCGCCCCGAGGACCGGCACCTTCCCGTGATGCGTGACCGCGTCATCGACCTGCTCACACCCGCCGTGGAGGCGGCCCGTCATGCCGGTCGCCGGCCGATCGCCGTGGACGGCACCTTGGGCATGGGCGGACACACCGAGGAGATGCTGCGCCGGTTCGAGGACCTCGTCGTGGTCGGCATCGACCGCGACCCGAACGCCCTGGAGATGGCGGTGGAGCGCCTCGGGGACCTGGCCGATCGGCTCGTCCCCTTCCACGGCACCTATGATCAGGTGAACGACGCACTCGCGGCTGCGGCGGCCGAGCGCATGGACGCCGCCCTCTACGACCTCGGCGTCTCCTCCTACCAGCTGGACGCCCGCGAGCGCGGCTTCGCCTACTCGTACGACGCCCCTCTGGACATGCGCATGGACACGGAGGCCGGCTACTCCGCCGCCGATCTGGTCGCCGAGGCCGAGGAGGCCGAGCTGCGCCGCATCATCCGCCGCTACGGCGAGGAGAGGTTCGCCGGGCCGATCGCCCGGGCCATCGTACGAGCCCGTGCCCAGGGCCCGCTGACCACCACCGGGGAGCTGGTCGAGGTCATCCGCTCCGCCGTCCCCGTCGCGGCCGGCGCGAAAGGCGGGCACCCCGCCAAGCGGACCTTCCAGGCCCTGCGGATCGCCGTCAACGACGAGCTGGACCTGCTCGAGGCGGCCGTACCGGCCGTCCTGGACCGTCTGCACATCAGCGGGCGCGCGGTGATCATGAGCTACCACTCCCTCGAGGACCGCATCACGAAGCGACACCTGGGGGAGTGGTCCACCTCGACCGCTCCGCCGAACTTCCCGGTGGTGCTCGAGGAGCACGAGCCGGTGGTCAGGATCCTGACCAAGGGCACCGAGAAGCCGACTTCCGCAGAAATCGCTGAGAACCCGCGCGCCTCCTCCGTAAAGGTGCGTGCAGCAGAGAAGATCAGGAAGTCACGAGGAACCCGATGACGGCACTGGAGGAGCACCGCATGGCCGCAACCGCAGAGGCGCGGAGCCTCGCGCACCGTTCCGAGCGCGCCCTGGAGCCTGCCGCAGGCGCCGCCGAACGCGTGCGCACGCCCCTGGCCGTGGTTCCGGCGCCGCTGCCCCGCACAGGGCGCGGCATCACCGCGCTCTGCCTGGGCATCCTGATGGTGGCCCTCGCCGTGGTCCTCGTCGCGAACATCACCGTGTCCAACCGCCAGTACCAGATGCTGGAGCTGCGCGCCCAGCAGACCGAGCTGTCCGAGGCGAACGAGCTGCTCGCCCAGCGCGTCGGCTACCTCGAGGCGCCCCAGAACCTGGCCTCACGCGCCGGCGCCCTGGGCATGGTCGACGCCGCCGGCACCGCCGCTGTGGACGTGGCGAGTGGCCGGGTCTCCGGCGAGGCCGTGGCCGCGACCGAAGGCGAGCGCGGCGCCGCGTACGTGAACCCGCCGGCGTCCCTGGACCAGCCCCTCGGCGTCAACAGCCTCGAGGGGGACGCCCTGCCTCCGGGCCACATCACCGGTCCCCAGATGAAGGATCCTGCGGAGGAGAAGAAGGCCGCCGAGGAGAGGAAGGCCGAGGAGGAGAAGGCGCAGGAGCGTGCCGACCGGCAGCGCTCGGAGGACGGCGCCGCGGCCGCCGAGTCCGGGTCCGACACCGACCACGCCGGATCCGGCCGGGACTGATGTCCAAGACCTCCGACCCCACCGGAGCCGAGTCGGCCACGGGGGCGCTACGTCGTACGCGCGCCCTTCTGCTCGTCTGTCTCGTCCTGCTCGCGGCGGTCGCCTTGCGTCTGGTGTACGTGCAGGGCATCGACCCGACCGGACAGGCGTCCAAGGCGCTCGACGAGCGCCTCCGCTCCCAGGTCCTCACGCCTGAGCGCGGGTCCGTGCTGGACCGCAACGGCGAGGTGCTCGCCACCAGCGTCCGTCGCTACGACCTGGTGGTGGATCAGCGTCTCGTCAAGGACTTCCCCGAGTGGGACGCGGACGCCGGTGCCGAGCGCATGATCGACATCGACGAGCGCATCGCCCAGCTCTCCACCGCCATCGGCGTGTCCGAGAAGGACCTGGCCGACCGCATGAAGGGGGACCGCCCCTACTCGGTGGTCAAGCGCTCGGTCACACCGCAGGTGCGCGACCTGGCCATGGATCTGCGCGTGCCCGGCCTGGTCGCCGAGCCCGTGGACCGCCGGACCTACCCGAACGGTCCGGTCGCCGGATCCATCCTGGGGTTCGTCTCCGCGGACGGCACCGCCCGTGAGGGGCTCGAGCTGAGCCAGAATGAGGCCCTCGCGGGCAAGGCCGGCCGACGCGAGTACGAGGTGGCCGCCAACGGGCTGCGCATCCCCAACGCCGTCTACAACGAGACCCCTGCTGTCGACGGGTCGGACGTGGAGTTGACGATCGACCGCGATGTGCAGTGGTACGCCCAGGAGCTCATCGCCGCGAAGGCCGCCGACTTCGACGCCGAGTGGGCGAACATCGTGGTGCTGGACGCCAAGACGGGCGAGATCATCGCCATGGCCGACTCAACCACCGTGGACCCAGCAGACCCCAACGGCACGGACCAGCTGTTCTGGCGGCCCACCGCCATGACCCAGGCCGTGGAGCCCGGGTCGACCGGCAAGGCCGTGACCATGGCCGCCGTCCTCGACGCGACCGACATGACCCCGCTGAGCGAGTTCACCGTGCCGAGCAGCGAGGAGTTCCACGGCCAGAAGATCAACGATGCGAGCCCCCACGCCGAGTACGACATGACGCTGGCCGGCATCTTCGCCCGCTCCTACAACGTCGGCACGGTCAAGGCGGCCGAGAAGATGTCCCTGCAGGAGCGGTACGAGTACATGAAATCCTTCGGTATCGGCGAGGCGAACCAGATCGGCCTGCCCGCCGCCGCTTCCGGCATGCTGGAGTCGCCGGAGAAGTGGGACAACCGCCAGCGCTCGACCACGACGTTCGGCCAGGCCTACACGCAGACGACCCTGCACACCGCGCAGATCTACCAGGCGCTGGCCAACGGCGGGGAGATGGTGCCCGCCTCGATCATCAAGTCGGTCGTGGAGCCGGACGGGGCCGAACACGCCTACCCGCGCCGCGAGGAACGCCGCGTCGTGTCCGAAGAGACCGCGGACGCGATGGTGCGGATGATGGAGACCGTCGTCACCCAGGGCACCTCCAAGCGTGCCGCAGTCGAGGGCTACCGGGTCGGCGGCAAGTCCTCCACCGCCCAGGCCGCGGGTCCGTCCGGTCGCTATGACGGCTACAACATCGGCTTCACCTCCGTCGCCCCGCTGGACGACCCCCGCTTCGTCGTCTCCGTGTCCATGCACCGCCCCGGGGAGAACTACCAGGGCGCCCGCCTCGACGCGCTGTCCGCCGAGCTCATGGAGCACCTGCTCCGCAAGTACAACGTCCCCGCCACCGGTGACGAGCCCCACGACTACAGGGTCTTCACCGAAGATCCGCAGGACCGCCCATGGTGACCGGCGCCGCACACCTCCTCCCGGCGCCGACCGCCGCACCGCCCCATCCGCATTACCAGGAGCACGTGTCATGACCGAGTCAACGCACCCGACCCCCGCGGAACAGGACCGTGCCTTCCGCCCGGACCATGTGCCCGGCGTGCCGTGGTCCACCCTGACCGCGGTGCTGCAGGATGCAGGGATCGACGCTGTGGAGACCGGCACCGCACCCCGGGGACCGGTCACCGGCGCCTGCCTGAACTCCCGCGTGGTGCAGCCCGGGGACCTCTACGTCGCCCTGCCCGGAGCCCGGGTGCACGGCGCCCGGTTCGCCGCCGCGGCGCTGGAGGCCGGTGCCGTCGCCGTCCTCACGGACGCCGAGGGTGCCGCGCTCGTTGCGGAGGCCGGCCTGGCCGACGTGGCGATGCTCCAGACCGCCTCGCCCCGCGCCGCCGCGGGCGCCGCGGCGGCGGCCGTCTATGGTGCCGGCCTCGACGCCGGTCCCCGCCTGATCGGTGTGACCGGCACCAACGGCAAGACCACCACGAGCTTCCTGGCCTGCGCGCTGCTCGAGGCCCTCGAGCTGCGGACCGGTGTGATCGGCACCATCCAAACCCGCGCGGGGGAGCGGACCGTTCCCTCCTCGCTGACCACGCCGGAGTCCACCCAGCTGCACGCCCTCATGGCGCTCATGCGCCAGGAGCAGGTGGACACTGCAGTGATGGAGGTGTCTTCCCATGCGGTGTCCTTCGAGCGGATCGCCGGGCTGCGGTTCGCCGTGGCGGGCTTCACCAACCTCACGCAGGACCACCTGGACCTGCACGGCTCCATGGAGGAGTACGCGGAGGCCAAGCTCGGGCTCTTCGAGGCCGAGCGCACCGGGCGGGCCGTTGTCGTCCTCGACGGCGGCGAGGGACCCGAGTGGGGCGTCGCAATGGCCGAGCGCTCCGGAGCGCCGACGACGACCCTCGCCCTGGGTCCGGCGGCGTCCGTCCCCGGCGCCCTCGCCGAGCGCCACCCGGAGGTCGCTCCGGACTGGGAGCTCACCTCGCTGACCCCGGACGGGCTCGGGCACCGCTTCGAGCTGACCCAGGCCCGCACTGGTCGCGTGCTCAGGGCCTCCGTCGGCCTGCCGGGACGCTTCAACGCCGCCAACGCCGCGCTCGCGGCACTGATGGTGCTCGAGGCTCTCGGGGAGGACGCCTTCGACCGGATCCAGGCCGTGCTCGACGTGCCAGCGGGCGAGGGCCCCTTCGCCGCCGCGGTCCCCGGCCGCATGGAGGTCGTCGGGCGGGAGCCCGACGGCGTCGTGGACTTCGCACACAACCCGGACGGGATGGTGCAGGCCCTCGAGTCCCTGGCCCAGGCGCGCGCGGCGACGGGACGGCGGGGACGCACGATCCTCGTCTTCGGCGCCACCGGGGAGAGGGACACCACCAAGCGCCCGCTGATGGGCCGCATCGCCGCACGCTATGCAGATGTGGTGATCGTCACTGACGACGACCCGCACGGTGAGGAGCCGGCCGGCATCCGGGCCGAGGTGCTCGAGGGCGTGCGCGCGGAGGCGGCCGCCCGTCAGGAGCAGGGCCACCGGGTGGAGGTCCACGAGTCCGCCCCGCGCGCCGAGGCGATCCGCCTGGCGGCCGCGCTCGCGGAGGACGCGGACAGCATCCTGCTGGCCGGCCGCGGGCACGAGACGGTCCAGGACGTGGCCGGGGTCGACGTCGAGCTCGACGACCGCGTGGAGCTGCGGGCCGCACTGGCCGACCGACGCGAGGGTCTCCTCACCGACCTGTCATCGACGTCGCGGTAAAGTCGGGTCCAAATGATCGCTCTCACCGCTTCCCAGATCGCCGAGGCCGTCGGCGGCACCCTCTCCGCGACGCTGGATCCGGAGACTGTGCTGACCGCCGTGACCCCAGACTCCCGTGAGGTCGCAGGACAGGACGGTGTCCTCTACATCGCCAAGCCCGGCGAGCACGCCGACGGCCACGACTACATCGACGCCGCACTGGGCGCCGGCGCCCGGGCCGTGCTGGCCGAGCGCGCCACGTCCGCTCCGGACGGCACCGCGCATCCGTCGATCCTCGTGGCGGACGCGGTGATCGCCATGGGTGCGCTGGCCCGCGAGGTCGTCGCCCGCGTGCGGGAGCACTCTGAGACAACCGTCATCGGCATCACCGGCTCCGCGGGGAAGACCACCACCAAGGACCTGCTCGCCGCGATCCTGGCCGAGCACGGACCCACCGTGGCCCCGAAGGGCTCCTTCAACGGAGAGGTCGGAGTGCCGCTCACCGTCTTCCGGGCCGCACTGGACACCCGGTACCTCGTGGTGGAGATGGGCGCCGACCACGTCGGCAACATCGAGTATCTCTGCGACATCGTGAAGCCGGACATCGGGGTCGTCCTCATGGTCGGCACCGCCCACGCCGGCAGCTTCGGCGGCGTGGAGAACATCGCCAGGACCAAGGGCGAGCTCGTGGAGGGCGTCGGCGCCGAGGGCGTCGTCATCCTGAACCGAGACGACGCCCAGGTGACGGCCATGGCCGAGCGCACCCGGGCGAAGATCGTGTGGTTCTCCACAGACGAGGACACCGTGCCGCCCATCGCACGTGACGTCGCCTCGGGGCGTGCCGCCGGAGTCGCACTCGCCCGCGACCTGACGACGGACGACGAGGGCCGCCCGGTGCTCGGCCTGCAGCTCGGCGCGGACGCGGACGCGCCGGTCCTCCCGGTCGTCTCCGGCCTGATCGGCGCCCACCACGGCCACAACATCGTGGCGGCGGCGGCGGCGGCCGCGGCGGCGGGGATCCCGCCGGTGGACATCGCGCGCGTCCTGGACGGGCTGGGGCCCGCCAGCCGCTTCCGCATGGAGCGCACCGTGCGCCCGGACGGGGTCTCCGTCATCAACGACGCCTACAACGCGAACCCCGAGTCCATGCGTGCCGCGCTGAAGACCCTCGCCCAGCTGGGCCGGGCCACCGGGCGGCGCACCTGGGCGGTCCTCGGTGAGATGCTCGAGCTCGGCGACGAGCACATCCGCGAGCACACCCTGGTCGGCGAGACCGTGGTGCGGCTCAACATCGCCCAGCTGCTCGTCGTCGGTGCCGGCGCGCGGCCCCTGTACATCGGCGCCCTCAACGAAGGCAGCTGGGGTGAGGAGGCGCACTTCGCCGCCGACCTCGACAAGGCCTTCGACCTCCTCTCCGAGCGCCTGGCGCCGGGAGACATCGTCCTCGTGAAGTCCTCCAACGGCTCCCGGCTCGCTCAGCTCGGCGAGCGTCTCGCCGCCGTCGGCGTCGAGGGCTCCGCATCGTCCACCCCCAAGGAGGAGCGCCCGTGATCGGCCTGCTCATCGGCGGTGTCCTCGGCCTCGTCTTCGCGGCTGCGGGCACGCCCCTGTTCATCCGATTCCTCGTGAGGAAGGGGTACGGCCAGTTCGTCCGCGACGACGGCCCGACCACCCACAAGACGAAGCGCGGCACCCCCACCATGGGCGGCCTCGTGTTCGTCGTGGTGCTCGTGGTGGTCTACTTCCTGACGCACGGGATCATGGCGCTGATGGGCTCGGAGACGGCCGGCCCGACCGCATCGGGCCTGCTGCTGCTGTTCCTCACCGTGGGCATGGCGTTCGTGGGCTTCGTCGACGACTTCACCAAGATCACGAAGCAGCAGTCCCTGGGCCTGACGCCCCGGGGCAAGATCGTCCTCCAGGGCGTCATCGGCACCCTGTTCGCCGTGCTGGCCCTGAACTTCCCGAACAACGACGGGCTCACCCCGGCCTCCACCGCGATCTCCTTCGTCCGGGACATCCCGTGGCTCGAGATGGCATTCGCGGGACCGGTGTTCGCCTACGTCCTGTTCGTGGTCTGGTCCAACCTCATCACCACGGCCACCACCAACGCCGTGAACCTCACGGACGGCCTCGACGGCCTCGCCACCGGCGCGACCGCCATGATCACCGGGGCCTACGTGCTGATGTCGATCTTCCAGGCCAGCCAGGCCTGCGGGACCATCACCGGCCCGGGCTGCTACGAGGTCCGCGACCCCATGGACCTCGGCCTGCTGGCGGCCATCCTCACCGGGTCGTTGCTGGGCTTCCTGTGGTGGAACACCTCGCCGGCGAAGATCTTCATGGGAGACACGGGCTCGCTGGCCCTGGGCGGCGCCCTCGCAGGCTTCGCCATCTTCACCCGTTCCGAGATCCTCGTGGTCATCCTCGCCGGCCTCATGGTGGCCATCACCCTGTCCGTGATCATCCAGGTCGGCTACTTCAAAGTCTCCGGCGGCAAGCGCGTCTTCCTGATGGCGCCGCTGCAGCACCACTTCGAGCTCAAGGGCTGGGCCGAGATCACCGTGGTCGTCCGCTTCTGGCTGATCAGCCTCGTCTGCGTGATCGTCGGCCTGTCCATCTTCTACGGCGAGTGGCTGCTCGCCGGCGGCGGCGTGGCGGCGGTGACCCCGTGAACCGGGACCTGAGCCCCGTCCTCGAGCCGCTGGCCTCGACGCCGCGCACCGACCCGCTCACCTCCTGGGACGCCCAGGAGTGGCAGGGGCTGCGCGTTGTCGTCACCGGTCTGGGCGTCACCGGCTTCTCCGTGGCGGACACCCTGGTGGAGCTCGGCGCGGACGTCCTCGTCGTGGACGGGAACGCCTCGGAGGAGAACCTCCAGCGTGCCGAGACGCTGAGGATCGTCGGCGTCCGGGACGTCCTCCTGGAACAGGAGGCGACCACCACGCTGCCGCACGTCGGTGACGAGCTGCCGGACGTCGTCGTGACCTCCCCAGGCTGGCGCCCGGACCAGCCGCTGCTGATGCAGGCCCACGCCGCCGGCATCCCGATCTGGTCAGATATCGAGCTCGCCTGGCGCGTCCGCCGGCGCGAGGGGCGCCGGACCGCGGACTGGATCTGCCTGACCGGCACCAATGGCAAGACGACGACCGTCACCATGGTGGAGGCGATCCTGCGCGCCGACGGACGCCGGGCCGTGGCCTGCGGAAACGTCGGCACCCCGGTGCTGGACGCCGTCCGCGACCCCGAGGGCTACGACGTCCTCGCCCTGGAGCTCTCCAGCTTCCAGCTGCACTGGACCCACCACATCGAGCCGGCGTCCTCCGCGGTGCTCAACATCGCCGAGGACCACGTGGACTGGCACGGCTCGATGGAGGGCTACGTCCAGGACAAGGGATCCGTGTACGAGCACACGCGCATCGCCTGCGTGTTCAACGAGGCCGCCCCGATCACCCGCCGCCTCGTGGAGCAGGCCGACGTGCAGGAGGGCTGCCGCGCGGTCTCCTTCTCCACCGACACCCCGGGCCTGTCCACGGTCGGGCTCGTGGACGGCATCCTCGTGGACCGGGCCTTCACCGAGAACCGCGCCACCGAGGCCGTCGCCCTGGCCGAACGCTCGGACCTGGGCACCGTGGCGCCGAGGCACACCGTGGCCAACGCGGCCGCCGCGGCGGCCCTGACCCGTGCCGTGGGCGTCGCCCCGACGGCTGTCCGCAACGGCCTGCGCGGCTACGACCGCGGTGAGCACCGCATCCAGCTCGTGGCGACCTCGCACGACGTGATGTGGATCAACGACTCCAAGGCCACCAACCCGCACGCCGCGGACGCCTCGCTGGCGGCGTTCTCCTCGATCGTGTGGATCGCCGGCGGCCTGCCGAAGGGCGTCGCCTACGACGAGCTCGTGAAGGCCCACGCCCACCGCCTGCGCGCGGTGCTGCTGATCGGCGAGGACTCGTCCGCGCTGCGTCACGCCCTCGCCGCGCATGCCCCGGACGTCCCCGTGGAGGCCCCGCTGACCGACCCGTCCGGCCACGGCACCCACGACGGCCGGGCTGCCATGGGCGCCGCCGTGCAGCGCGCGGACGAGCTGGCCCAGGCCGGCGACGTGGTGCTCATGGCCCCGGCCGCCGCCTCCATGGACCAGTTCCGCTCGTATGCCGAGCGCGGCGACGCCTTCGTGGAGGCGGTCGCCGCCGTCATGCGCCAGCACGGCTGGAGCGTCGACGACGGCGCCCCCGCCTCCGGCTGACCGCCCGCCTCCGTCCGAAGGCCGCCGGCCCTGACCGACCGACCCCGTCCCGTTGAAGGAGCACCATGCCGACGAAGACCTCCGGTGGCCAGAGCTCCGTGCGGCGTGGCCTGGACCGCCTCTGGGCGGCCCTCGAGGGCCGCCGCATGCTCGACATGACGGTCCTGATGATCGCCGGCAGCACCGCGGTGCTCACGGTGATCGGCCTGGTCATGGTGCTGTCCTCGTCCTCGGTCGAGGCCATCGGGTCAGGCGGCTCGTACTCTCTGTTCCTGCGCCAGTCGATGTGGGCGGTCGTGGGCGTGGTCGCCCTGACGGTCGCTGCCTTCACCCCCGTCCCGTGGATCCGACGCCTGGCCTGGCCCGCGCTTCTGGTGGCGATCATCCTGCTGTCTCTGGTGGCCTTCACCTCGCTCGGCATGGAGGTGGGCGGCAACCGTAACTGGATCCGGATCGGCCCGGTCACCGGCCAGCCTTCGGAGCTGGCGAAGCTGTCCCTGGCGCTCTGGGGGGCGGCGGTCATGGCGCGCAAGGGCCGGCTGGTGAAGCAGGTCAAGCATGCGCTGGTGCCGGTGATCGCCCCGGGCGGGCTCGTGGTCCTCGGCCTGATCATGTACGGCCGCGACCTCGGCACGGCCATCATCGTCCTGCTGGTCCTGGCCGCCGTGCTGTACGTGGCGGGCACCCATCGGATCGTCTTCCTTGTCACGGCGGCCCTGGCCGCGGTCGTGACGATCGGGCTCACGCTCTTCGCGGCGCACCGCATGCTCCGGGTGCAGGTGTGGCTCGGGATCGAGTCGGCCTGCGAACACCCCTCCGACCCCTGCTTCCAGCCCGCCCACGGCCTCTACGCGCTCGCCTCCGGCGGCTGGTGGGGCGTCGGCCTCGGCCAGTCCCGCCAGAAGTGGAGCTACATCCCCGAGGCGGAGAACGACTTCATCTTCACGATTCTCGGCGAGGAGCTGGGCCTGCTGGGCACGCTGCTCGTGATCGGCCTGTTCGCGGTGCTCGCCCTCGGCATGTACCGCGTGGCGGCGCAGACGCGGTCCACCTTCATCCGGGTGGCGACGTGGGGCATCATCGCGTGGTTCGTGGGGCAGGCCTTCCTCAACGCCGGCATGGTCTCGGGGCTGCTGCCGGTGGTGGGCGTGCCGCTGCCGTTCATCTCCTACGGAGGCTCCGCATTGACGCTGGCCCTGACGGCCGTGGGCATCGTCCTGTCCTTCGCACGGCACGAGCGGCGCCTGGCGCATCTGGCCGCCCAGCAGGCCCATGAGGCATCCTTCCGACCGTCCGACCCGAGCTCCACACCCCAGACCCAGGAGGCCTGAGCATGACCGTCCCCTCCACCGACCGACCGCTGCACGTGGTCCTCGCCGGCGGCGGCACCGCCGGGCACATCTCGCCGATGCTGGCCATCGCGCGGGCCCTGCAGTCACCGGCCCCCGGCGCGGACGGCGCGGCTCCGGCCCCGGCCGTCTGCACCATGGTCGGCACCGCCTCCGGCATGGAGACCCGCCTCGTCCCGGAGGCCGGATTTGAGCTGGACACGATCGAGCGCGTGCCCTTCCCACGCCGGCCCTCCATGGACGTGCTGCGCTTCCCCGGCCGCTTCCGCACGGCCGTCGAGCAGGCGAAGCAGATCCTGCGCCGGCGGGAGGCGGACGTGCTCGTCGGCGTCGGCGGCTACGTGGCGACCCCGATGTACCTGGCGGCCAGGTCCCTGCGCGTCCCGACCGTCGTCCACGAGGCGAACGCGCGGCCCGGGCTCGCCAACCGGCTCGGCGCCCGCTCGGCCGCCCGGGTGGCGGTCGCCCTGAAGCAGACCCCGCTCACGGGCGCCGAGTGGGTCGGCATGCCCATGCGCCGCGAGGTGTCCGCGCTGGACCGCACGGCGGCACGGGCCGAGGCGGCGGCAGAGCTCGGGCTGGACCCGGCGCGCACCACGGTGGTGGTCACCGGAGGCAGCTCCGGCGCCCTGTCCGTGAACCGGGCGGTCCAGGGGGCCCTCGACGACCTGCTGGGCGCGGGCCTTCAGGTGCTCCACCTGACCGGCCGTGGCAAGGAAGTCAGAGACGTCGCGGGCGGGCGCGTGGTGCGCGAGGGCTACCACCAGCGGGAGTACCTGGACCGTATGGAGCAGGCCTACGCCGTGGCCGACCTCATCGTCGCCCGCTCCGGTGCCGGCACCGTGTGCGAGGTCGCCGCCGTCGGCCTGCCGGCCGTCTTCGTGCCGCTGCCCATCGGCAACGGCGAGCAGGCCCTGAACGCGGCGCAGGTCGTCGCCGACGGCGGCGCGCTGCTCGTCCGTGACGACGCCTTCGGCCCCGAGTGGGTCCGGCGCGAACTCATCCCGCTGGCGTCCTCGCCGGATCGCCTGTCCGCCATGGCCGCCGCCTCTGCCTCCCACGGGGTGCGCGACGCCGACCAGACAATGGCCCGACTCACCCGTGAGGCCGCAGCCGAAGGAGCACGCCGATGAACGACCGCACCCGCACGCACCTGGACGACCTGCCCACCGAGGGGCGTGTCCACTTCCTCGGCGTCGGCGGAGTCGGGGTCTCGGGCGTCGCCCGGATCCTCCAGGAGCAGGGCGTCCCGGTCTCCGGCACCGATGCGAAGGACCTGCCGGTCATGCACCGGCTGGCCCAGGGCGGGGCCCGGATCAACGTCGGGTACGCCCCGGAGAACGTCGGCGAGGACGTCACCTGCGTGATCGCCTCCTCGATCGCCGGTCCCGGCAACCCCGAGTACGACGCCGCCGCCGCACGCGGCCTGCGCATGATGCACCGCTCCGAGGGCCTGGCGCTGGCGATGCGGGGCCACCGGGTGCTGGCCGTCGCCGGCACCCACGGAAAGACGACCACGTCCTCCATGGCCGCCATGGCCTTCACGGAGGCCGGCTGGCGGCCGACGTTCGCGGTGGGCGCAGCCGTCGCCGGTCTGGGGACCAACGCGGCCCACGGGGAGGGCGAGTGGTTCGTGGCCGAGGCCGACGAGTCGGACGGCACCCTCGTGAACTACCCGTCCACGGTCGCTATCGTCACCACGGTCGAGGCGGACCACCTGGACCACTACGGCACCGAGGAGGCGGTCCACGAGGTGTTCCGCGACTTCGCGGGCCGGCTCCCAGAGGCCGCCGAGGGCGGCGCGCTCATCGCTTGCCTGGACGACGACGGCGCGGCCGGCCTGGCCGCCTGGGCCCGCTCCGAGGCGCGTTGCCGTGTACTCACGTACGGCACCGCCGAGCGGGACGGGACCCATCCGGACCTGCTGGTGGCAGAGACGCTCGTGGACCCGGGGGAGTCGGGCGTCGGGCAGCGCGTGCGCTATGAGCTCGCGGACGGCACCGTCCTGTCCGTGCGCCTGCAGGTGCCCGGCACCCACAACGCGCTGAACGCCGCGGCCGTGCTGCTGGCCGCCCTGCAGGCAGGCATCGAGCCCGCCGCCGCGGCGGCCGGGCTCGAGGCCTTCCGCGGCACCGCCCGCCGGTTCGAGTTCCGCGGGGCCGGGCGGGGAGTGCGCGTCTTCGACGACTACGCACACCACCCCACCGAGGTGGCCGCCGCGGTCGCCGCCGCCCGTGCGGTCGCGGGGGAACACCGGGTGCACGTGCTGTTCCAGCCCCACCTGTTCTCCCGGACCCGTGACTTCGCCGCCGAGTTCGCCGCGGCTCTGTCTGAGGCCGACCGCGTGCGGGTCCTGGAGGTCTATCCGGCCCGTGAGGAGCCGATACCCGGGGTCGACTCGAGCCTGATCGCCTCCCGCCTCACCACGGCGGACGAGTCGGACCGCGCCGTCGCCGCCGACCCGGAGCAGGCCGGGGCCGACCTGGTCTCCGCGGCCGAGGCCGGCGACGTGGTCCTCACCATGGGGGCCGGAGACGTCACCGCCCTCGGGCCGACGATCGTGGCCGCCCTGACCGGCGACGCCGCATCCGACGAATGAGGCTGCCGTCCCTGCGGCGCCGGAGGGCCGCAGCCGACCGGAGTCGAGGCGGGAAGCCGGCGCCGGAGAACGTCGTCGCCTTCCCGGAGCCGGCACGCCGTCCCCGTCGGTGGGTGCGCTGGCTGCTCTCCGCCCTGGCGCTGGTGGGCTTGGCGGCCGGAGCCCTTGTGCTCTATTTCTCGCCGGTGCTCGCCGTGGACCGCATCGAGGTCGACGGCACACGTCTGGTGGACCGAGGCGACGTCCTCGAGCGGCTGGAGCCGTTGCGCGGGGTGCCGCTTCCCCAGATCAGTGGCGGACGCGTCGCCGACCTCGCCGGAGACCTCCCGGGCGTCGAGTCGCTCGACGTGATCGCCGCCCCGCCGACAGGGCTCCAGGTGACGGTCCGGGAACGCCGACCCGTGGCCGTCCGCGCCACGGGCGGCACCGCCCACGTGCTGATGGACGACGGCGCCGTGCTCCGCGAGGTCCCGCAGCGGGCGCTCACGGGGGAGCGTCTGGTCCCGGTCACCACGGGCGTGCTGCGGGCGGACGAGCAGACCCGGCGGGCGGTCGCCGAGGCGGTCGCCGCACTCCCGGACGACCTCCGCGGGCAGATCGACCGCGTCGATGCCTCGGGGGCGGAGGCGATCGAGCTCTCCGTGGAGGAGGGCCCGATCGTCCATTGGGGAGACGCCGACCAGCCGCAGGTGAAGGCCGCGGTGGTGGAGTCACTGCTCGACCGCTTGGGCGAGGACCCGGTCGGGGAGATCGACGTGTCCGTCCCGGGCCGCCCCGTCACCCGCTGACCCCGTCGACGGTCCTCGGCGGTGTCACCTGCCGTCGCGGACACGATCTCCCAAACTCACAGGTCTGAAGTTGAGGGTGAAAGTGAATGTCTGAGCGACGGCGTCCTGCCGCCCCTCAGGGGAGGGATGCGACCCCACCGCTGTTCAAGCATCGCGCGAAGGTTGAAGTCAGGGCGCTCGATCCCGCGTCAATCCGCGCCTGGACGCTTTGCGTCGGGGTCCACCGTGGCGCTAACGTTGCCCTGAACGTCGGGTGGCTCCACGCCCTCCTCCGCCCCTCCGGGAAACCTTCAACCCCTCGTCGAAGGACCGGGGATCGGGAGGTGGTGCGGAGTCCTCTCACCCGGCGCGGCGCCGACGCGCTCCGCGCCGGCACCGGCTCACATCGAGACTGAAGACAAGGGACTGAACACCGTGGCTGCACCCCAGAACTACCTGGCCGTCATCAAGGTCGTCGGCATCGGCGGCGGCGGCGTCAACGCCGTGAACCGCATGATCGAGGTCGGCCTGCGCGGCGTCGAATTCATCGCGATCAACACCGACGCGCAGGCTCTGCTGATGTCCGACGCCGACGTCAAGCTCGACGTCGGCCGCGAGCTCACCCGCGGCCTCGGCGCGGGCGCGAACCCCGAGGTCGGCCGGCAGGCCGCCGAGGACCATGCCGAGGAGATCGAGGAGGTGCTTCGCGGCGCGGACATGGTGTTCGTGACCGCCGGCGAGGGCGGTGGCACGGGTACCGGCGGCGCCCCTGTGGTCGCCCGCATCGCCCGCTCCCTGGGTGCGCTGACCATCGGCGTCGTGACCCGCCCGTTCACCTTCGAGGGCCGTCGCCGCGCCGACTCGGCCGAGAACGGCATCGACGCGTTGCGCGATGAGGTCGACACCCTGATCGTGATCCCGAACGACCGCCTGCTGTCCATCTCAGACCGCAACGTCTCCGTCATGGACGCCTTCCGCCAGGCGGACCAGGTCCTGCTGTCCGGTGTCCAGGGCATCACCGACCTCATCACCACACCGGGTCTGATCAACCTGGACTTCGCGGACGTCAAGTCCGTCATGCAGGGGGCGGGCTCGGCGCTGATGGGCATCGGCCACGCGCAGGGCGAGGACCGTGCCGTCAAGGCGGCGGAGCTCGCCATCGCCTCGCCGCTGCTCGAGGCCTCCATCGACGGTGCCCACGGCGTGCTGCTCTCCATCCAGGGCGGCTCCGACCTGGGTCTGTTCGAGATCAACGAGGCCGCTCGCCTCGTGCAGGAGGTCGCCCACCCGGAGGCCAAGATCATCTTCGGCACCGTCATCGACGACGCGCTGGGCGACGAGGTGCGTGTGACCGTCATCGCCGCGGGCTTCGACAAGGTGGACGTCACCTCCGCCCCGTCGGCGTACGGCTCCGGCCAGCAGGCGATTCCGGGACAGTCCTCGGGCGGACAGTCCTCGGGCGGCCAGCAGTCCGGCGGCCAGCAGGGCGACGGTCAGCAGCCGGAGCAGCAGTCGCGTCCGTCCGTGCCGGGCACGGTTCCGCTGGGCCAGGGCTCCCAGGGCGGCGTCGCCGGCAACTCTCAGTTCGGCGGCCAGGCGCCGTCCCAGGGCCAGCATGGCCAGCAGGCCGGCGGACAGCAGTCCGGCCAGCAGCCGCAGCAGCAGGCTCCGCGCCGCGCGCAGCAGGATCTGCCCACGGTCGTCGAGCCGGATCTCGGCTCGGGCGGATCGGACCTGGACGTGCCGGACTTCCTGAAGTGAGCTGAGTCCGTGCACGACCATCTGCTCGGGCCGGAGGACGCCGCCGCGTCCTCCGGCCCGTTCGTGTTCCATCGTGAGGAGGACGCCGGCGGAGACCCGGTCCATGTGGCCTTCACGTCGGTGGAGGCGGGCAACCTCGCCTTCCACGTCCTGCCGGACGGCTCCGGTGCGCAGCGCGATCGGGCCCGCGAGGGAGTCGTCGGCGCGCGCACCCGGCTCGAGGAGGCGATGGGTGTGGCGCCGGGGTCCACGGCCTTCGTGGACCAGATCCACTCGGCCGACGTCGTGGTCGCCGACGGCAGCGGCTGGGCGGCCGGACCGGTCCGGACCGGGGACGCCCTCGTCTGCGCGGACGGCTCGCAGCCACTGGCGATCATGGTCGCGGACTGTCTGCCGGTCGTGTTCGCCGACCCCGTTACGGGGGCCACAGCCGTCGCCCACGCCGGTCGCCGGGGTCTGCTGGATGGCGTCCTGCAGAACACGCTCGACCGCTTGGAGGGGCTCCGCCGGGAGCGGAGTCTTGAGGCCGGCGGGCCGATCCGCGCCTGGATCGGCCCGGGCGTCTGCGGACGCTGCTACGAGGTGCCCGCGCAGATGCGCGACGAGTCCGTCGCGCGGCTCCCGGAGTCCTCGGCGGTGACCTCGTGGGGCACCCCGGCGCTTGACCTGCCCGCGGGTGCACGCGCGGTCCTCGCCACCCGCGGCGTCGAGGTCGAGCACGTGGACCTGTGCACCGTAGAGGACGAACGTCTCTTCTCCCATCGCCGCGCCCCTGGCCGCGGCCGCTTCGCTGGACTCGTCTGGAGGACCCTGTGACCGATCCCCGCCCCGCCGCCACGACCGACCGCGCCGCCGAGATCGCCGCCGGACTCGGGCGGGTCCGCACCCGCATCGACGCCGCGTGCACGGCGGCCGGGCGCACGGACCGCCCGAGCCTGGTCGCGGTGACCAAGACCCATCCGGCCGAGGACGTGGTGGAACTGGTCCGGCACGGGGTGGCCGAGGTGGGGGAGAACCGGGACCAGGAGGCCCGGCCGAAGGCGGCGGAGGTGGAGCGGCTGTGCGCCGAGGCCGGCCTCGTCGCGCCCGCCTGGCACTTCATCGGCCAGCTGCAGTCGAACAAGGCCAAGCACGCGGTCCGCTACGCCGCCGCGGTGCACTCGGTGGACCGCTCCTCCCTCGTGGACGCCCTGGGGCGGGCCATGGAGGTCCGGGCCGAGCGCGCCGCCGGCGGCGAGGTCCCCGCACGGGAGGACCTGGACTGCCTGATCCAGGTGGACGTGGACCCCCGTCGGGCCGCGGAGCGCCCCGCTGACGGCATCGGCGGACGCGGCGGCGCCGCCCCGCAGGACGTTGTCGTGCTGGCGGCGCGGATCGCGGCCACGCCCCGGCTGCGCCTGCGCGGCCTGATGTGCGTGGCACCGCGCGGCATCGACCCGGCGGAGTCGTTCGCCCAGGCGGCGGACATCTCCGACCGCCTGCGGGCCGAGCACCCGGAGGCCGCCTGGCTGTCGATGGGGATGACGGCGGACCTCGAGGCGGCGGTGGCGGCTGGGGCGACACACCTGCGCATCGGCTCGGACATCCTCGGGCGCCGCGCAGACGTGGGATAGCGTTGTGGCGACAGCGCGTCGACCACGCCGGCCTCGGAATCCCGTCGCCGGGCCGCGACGCCCCCGACCGAATGGCCATGGCGGTGCCGCACCGTCCCCTCAGCGGGCCGCCCCTCCCCGAAGGAACTGACGCATGTCCGGTGCCCTGAAGAAGACGATGATCTACCTCGGCCTGGCCGACGGCGAGGAGTACGACGAGCCCCCGCGTCCGGAGCCCAGCGAACGCCGAGAGCCCGCCGCGGAGGAGCGCCCCGCCGCCCCGGCCCCGGCCAGGGAGCAGCGTCCCGCCGACGAGTCGCAGGCCCGCACGCCCTCGTCCGAGCCCGACCGCGATCCGCGTCCGGCCCGTGCCGAGGGTGGCCGCCCGGCTGCGTCGGAGCCGGCCTCCCGTCCGTCCCGCGCACAAGGCTCCGAGCAGGAGTACCGCGCCCCCGTCACCCCGATCAAGCGTGCCGCCGCGTCGGCCAGCGAAGGAGCCCCCGTGCGTACCCTGACCACCGTGCACCCGCGGTCCTACAACGACGCCAAGTCGATCGGCGAGGCGTTCCGCTCCGGGATGCCGGTGATCATGAACGTCACCGAGCTGGGGGACAACGAGGCCAAGCGTCTCGTGGACTTCTCCGCCGGCCTCGTGTTCGGCCTGCACGGCTCGATCTCCCGCATCACCAACAAGGTGTTCCTCCTGACCCCGTCCACCGTGGAGGTCATGGGCGAGGACGGCGAGGACGGCGGCGAGCACGGCGCCCTCTTCTCCGAGGACTGATCCGCCACGATGCCGCTGCTGCTCGCCGGGCTGTACATCCTCCTCACGGTCTTCCAGGCCGTGCTGATCGTCCGGATCGTGTTCGACGTCGTCACGTCGTTCGCCCCGCACTGGCGCCCCTCGGGGATCGTGCTGGTCGTGGCGAGCGGGGTCTACGGCCTCACCGACCGTCCGCTGCGCGCCCTGCGCGAGAAGCTGCCGCCGCTGAACCTCGGCGGCGTGCAATTGGACATGGCCTTCCTGGTCCTGTTCATCGCGGTGGTCGTCCTGAAGCTGCTCATCCGGGCCCTGGCCTGACCGTTTGCCCGATGACCTCCGCCCACGCCTCCCGGCCCCGTCGCCGCACCCTGCTCGCCGCGGCGGTGCTCGTCGTCGCCTACCTGCTGGACCAGGGCAGCAAGGCCTGGGTCGAGCAGACGATGACCCTCGGGCAGACGGTCGACGTGCTGCCCGGCGTCCTACACTGGCACTACACCCTGAACCCGGGCGCCGCGTTCTCGATCGGCGAGTCCGTGACGTGGGTGTTCACCCTCATCCAGGCCGTCGTCGCGGTGGTGGCCCTCGTGCTCATCAACCGGGTGCGCTCCCTTCCGTGGGCGCTCGCGCTCGGCGGACTGGCCGGGGGCGTGCTCGGCAACCTCACGGACCGCCTCTTCCGGCCGCCGTCGTTCGGCCTGGGGCATGTGGTGGACATGATCTGGGTGCCGAACTTCGCGGTCTTCAACGTGGCGGACTCGTTCATCTGCTGCTCCATGGTGGCCGTCTGCCTGCTCGTGTTCACCGGCCGCCGGGTGGACGGCACCCACGACGACGGCCGCACGGCCGGGCAGGACGCCTCACCCGAGAGCCCTGAGGGCACGGCGGCCGACGCCGCCTCCGGCGCCGCCGAGGCGGCCGGAGGCGCCGGCATCGACGGACACGACGGACGACGGGGCTGAGCATGGGCATGCACCCCGGACGCACGGAGAGGGTCGAGGTGACGCAGGAGCACGCCGGGCGACGGGCCGACGTCGTGCTCGCGGAGGCCTTCGGCGTCTCCCGCTCCCAGCTGGCCGACTGGTTCGCCCGCGGGCTGGTCCGTGCCGAGACGAAGAACGGGCGGCGGGACCGCACGCTGAGCAAGTCCGCGAAGGCCGTGGTGGGCGAGACCCTCGCGGTGGACGTGCCGGACGACGGCGACCCGTTGGAAGTGAGGATCGAACACGTGGACCAGATGCACATCCTGTACGAGGACGAGCACATGGTGGCGGTGGACAAGCCCACCGGCGTGGCCGCGCATCCCTCACCGGGCTGGGTAGGACCCACGGTGGTGGGCGGGCTGGCCGCCCTCGGCTACCGGATCTCGACCTCCGGGGCCCCGGAGCGCCAGGGCATCGTGCACCGACTGGACGTGGGCACCACCGGCGTGATGGTGGTCGCCAAGACAGAGCAGGCGTACACCGCCCTGAAGGACCAGTTCCGGGACCGCGTCCCGACGAAGGTCTACCACGCGGTGGTCCAGGGGCTTCCGGACCCGCTGTCCGGCACCATCGACGCCCCGATCGGCCGTCATCCCGGGCATGAGTGGAAGTTCGCGGTGATCGATGGGGGACGGGCGTCCGTGACCCACTACGAGACGCTCGAGGCCTTCGGGTCCGCGACCCTCGTCCAGGTGCACCTGGAGACCGGCCGCACACACCAGATCCGCGTGCACTTCTCCGCGCTGCGCCACCCCTGCGTGGGTGACCTGACCTACGGTGCGAACCCTGCCCAGGCCGCCGAGCTGGGCCTGACCCGCCAGTGGCTGCACGCCCGTCGGTTGGAGCTGCCGCACCCGGTCACGGGGGAACCGGTCACGATCGACTCGGACTATCCGGACGACCTCGCCCACGCCCTGGCCGCCCTGCGCGGGGAGGCCTGAGCCCGGGTAGGCTGGAGCCCCCGCCGTCCCGCCCGCCGCCGTAGCCCGGACCCCGCGTCCGGCGCCGTCGGCCGTCCGTCCCGGCGCACCCGGTCGATCCGGTGCGCCCCGCGCCCAGGAGGAAGAGCCGCACCGATGACCGCGCCCGCCGAGACCGCCGCCGAGGCCACGAAGGACGGTGGCTTCGTCCACCTGCACACGCACACCGAGTACTCGATGCTCGACGGCGCCGCGAAGCTCGACGAACTGTTCGCAGAGGCCAACCGCCTCGGCATGGACTCGCTGGCCATCACGGACCACGGCTACCTCTTCGGCGCCTTCGACTTCTGGAACAAGGCCAAACAGGCCGGCGTGAAGCCCATCATCGGCTTGGAGGCCTACCTCACGCCGGGGGACCAGCACCGCACGGACAAGTCCAAGACCCGCTGGGGCGAGCCCCACCAGCGCGGCGACGACGTCTCCGGCGGCGGCGCCTACACCCACATGACCCTGCTGTCCGAGAACAACACGGGCATGCACAACCTGTTCAAGATGGGCTCGATCGCGTCCCTGGACTCGGTGTACGCCAAGTGGCCGCGGATCGACCGCGAGCTGCTCAGCCAGTACTCCAAGGGCCTGATCGCCACCACCGGGTGCCCGTCCGGCGAGGTGCAGACCCGGCTGCGTCTGGGACAATACCGGGAGGCCCTGCAGGCAGCCTCGGACTTCCGCGACATCTTCGGCAAGGACAACTTCTACTGCGAGATCATGCACCACGGCCTCGACATCGAGCGCCGGGTCATGACGGACCTGCGGCGGCTGGCCAAGGAGCTGGACCTGCCGTTCGTGGCCACGAACGACCTGCACTACACCCACGAGCACGACTCGAAGGCGCACGAGGCGCTCCTGGCCATCCAGTCCGGCTCGAAGCTCAATGAGCCGACCTACGACCAGGGCGGCTCACGCTTCGCGTTCTCCGGCACCGAGTACTACCTGAAGTCGCCGCGCCAGATGCGGGACCTCTTCAAGGAGCTCCCGCAGGCCTGCGACAACACCCTCGTGATCGCCGAGCGCTGCGAGGTCTCCTTCGACACGGACGCGAACTACATGCCGCTGTTCCCTACCCCGGACGGGGAGGACGAGACCAGCTGGCTGATCAAGGAGGTCGCCGCCGGCCTGGACTACCGCTACCCGGACGGGGTGCCGGACCACGTCCGCAAGCAGGCGGACTACGAGCTGGACGTCATCATCTCGATGGGCTTCCCCGGCTACTTCCTGGTGGTGGCGGACTTCATCAACTGGGCCAAGGACCACGGCATCCGCGTGGGTCCGGGCCGCGGCTCCGGCGCGGGCTCGATGGTCGCCTACGCGCTGCGCATCACGGACCTGGACCCGCTCAAGCACGGCCTCATCTTCGAGCGCTTCCTCAACCCGGACCGCGTGTCCATGCCGGACTTCGACGTCGACTTCGACGACCGCCGCCGATCCGAGGTGATCGACTACGTCACCCGCAAGTACGGCGATGAGCGCGTCACGATGATCGTCACCTACGGCACCATCAAGACCAAGCAGGCGCTCAAGGACTCCGCCCGCGTGATGGACCAGCCGTTCTCCATGGGCGAGTCCCTCACCAAGGCGCTGCCGCCGGCGGTCATGGCCAAGGACATCCCGCTCAAGGACATCGAGGACCCGGAGGCCAAGCGCTACGCCGAGGCCGGGGACTTCCGCGAGCTGATCAACACCGATCCGGTGGCCAAGGAGGTCTTCGAGACCGCCAAGGGCCTCGAGGGCCTGAAGCGACAGTGGGGCGTGCACGCCGCCGGCGTGATCATGTCCTCCCACCCGGTGATCGACGTCATCCCGATCATGCGCCGCCTGCAGGACGGCCAGGTCATCACCCAGTTCGACTACCCCACGGCCGAGGGGCTCGGGCTGATCAAGATGGACTTCCTGGGCCTGCGCAATCTCACGATCATCTCGGACGCGATCGAGAACGTGAAGGCCAACAGGGACGTCGACCTGGACCTGGAGACGCTCGACGTGGACGACCGGGCCTCCTACGACCTGCTCGCCCGCGGCGACACCCTCGGCGTGTTCCAGCTCGACGGCGGCCCCATGCGCTCGCTGCTGAAGATGATGCGCCCGGACAACTTCGAGGACATCTCCGCGACCATCGCGCTGTACCGTCCGGGCCCCATGGGCGCGAACTCGCACACCAACTACGCGCTGCGCAAGAACGGCCTCCAGGACATCACCCCGATCCACCCGGAGCTGGAGGAGCCGCTCAAGGACATCCTGGACACGACCTACGGCCTGATCGTCTACCAGGAGCAGGTCATGGCGATCGCCCAGAAGGTGGCGGGCTACTCGCTCGGCCAGGCGGACATCCTCCGCCGCGCCATGGGCAAGAAGAAGAAGGCCGAGCTGGACAAGCAGTACGAGGCCTTCCACGGAGGCATGATCGAGCGCGGCTACTCCGAGGCCGCGGTCAAGGCGCTGTGGGACATCCTGCTGCCCTTCTCGGACTACGCGTTCAACAAGGCGCACTCGGCCGCCTACGGGCTGGTGTCCTACTGGACCGCCTACCTCAAGGCCCACTACCCGGCCGAGTACATGGCGGCACTGCTCACCTCGGTGGGCGACGACAAGGACAAGCTGGCGATGTACCTCAACGAGTGTCGCCACATGGGCATCACCGTGCTGCCGCCGGACGTCAACGAGTCGCACCAGAACTTCACCCCGGTGGGGGACGCCATCCGCTTCGGCATGGGCGCGGTCCGCAACGTCGGCTCCAACGTGGTGCGCGGCATGGTCCAGGGCCGCGAGGAGAAGGGCGCCTACACCTCCTTCGGCGACTTCCTCGCGAAGGTCCCCCTGGTGGTCTGCAACAAGCGCACCATCGAGTCGATGATCAAGGCCGGCGCCTTCGACTCCCTCGGATACGCGCGCCGGGCACTGCTCGCCGTCCATGAGGAGGCCGTGGACGCCACCGTGCAGCAGAAGCGCAAGGAGGACCACGGCGAGTTCACCTTCGACATCTTCGCCCTCGGCGGCGGGTCAGACGTGGAGGAGGACGAGAAGTCCGACTCCGTGGCGGTCCCGGACCTGCCCGAGTGGCCGAAGAAGGACAAGCTCACCTACGAGCGGGAGATGCTGGGCCTCTACGTCTCGGACCATCCGCTCCAGGGCCTGGACGGCGTCCTCAACCAGTTCGCGGACACGCAGATCACGCGCGTACTGGACGACGACGGCCCGGCCGACGGCTCGTCCGTGACCATCGCCGGCCTGATCACCACCCTCGAGCGGCGCATCGCGAAGTCCTCCGGCAACGCCTATGCCCGCTGCGAGATCGAGGACCTCGGCGGCTCCATGGACGTCATGTTCTTCGGGCAGGTCTACGCGCCGATCGCCATGATGCTGGCCGAGGACCTGGTGGTGGCGGTCAAGGGCAGGGTCCAGCGTCGCGACGACGGCTCGGTGGTCCTGTCCGCCCAGGAGCTCACCATCCCGGAGCTCAAGGACGCCGACGGCGGCCCGGTCACCATCACGGTCCCGGCGTTCCGCGCCACGGAGGCGCTCATGGGGCAGCTGGCGGACACGCTGCGCACCCATGACGGGTCCACGGAGGTCCGCCTGCACCTGGCGGGCCGGCGCTCCACCGAGGTCTATCAGTTGGGACCGCAGTTCCGGGTCTCCCCGAACCCGGCCCTGTTCGGGGACCTCAAGGTGCTGCTGGGCTCTCACTGTCTGGGCTGAGGCGCGCTAGGCTCGCCCCAGACGTCCCGCACGTCCCGGGCACCCGCGTCCGCGGCGTGCCCGCCTGCCCGACCTCCCCGTCGCCTCTGGAAGGAGCACACCGTGCACTGCCCGTACTGCCGGCACGAGGCCTCCCGGGTGGTGGACTCGCGCTCGCTGGACGACGGCTCGGCGATCCGTCGGCGCCGTCAGTGCCAGGACTGCGGCAAGCGGTTCACCACCATGGAGACCACGGCGCTGACGGTGGTGAAGCGCTCCGGGGTGGCCGAACCCTTCGACCGCTCGAAGGTGATCAACGGGGTGCGCAAGGCGTGCCAGGGTCGCCCCGTGAGCGCGGACGACCTGGCGATGCTGGCCCAGGAGGTCGAGGAGTCGATTCGCGCCACCGGCCATGCCGAGGTGGACGCGCACGACGTGGGCCTGGCGATCCTGGACCCGCTGCGTCGTCTGGACAAGGTGGCGTACCTGCGCTTCGCCTCGGTCTACCAGGACTTCGAGTCCCTCCAGGACTTCGAGACCGCGATCGCGGACCTGCGGGAGATGGGGGACGAGCGCCGGTCTCCGGCTTTACAACCACGCCTGTTCACCAGGTAAAGTGGTACCCGGTCGCGGCCCAGCCGCGGCGCACAGACTGCCG
This sequence comes from Micrococcus luteus, assembly GCA_047414615.1. GTDB lineage: Bacteria > Actinomycetota > Actinomycetes > Actinomycetales > Micrococcaceae > Micrococcus > Micrococcus luteus_B. The sequence continues at coordinate 1,115,468 of CP179711.1, read as the reverse complement.
AGGGCGGTTCCGGAGGGGAAGCCGGAACCGCCCTCGGTGCATTCCGGGGTCGTCGGCCCCCGCGCGTGCAGCGGCAACGAGGTCCCGACGACGGTCGCTCGCCGTCCGTCGGGACCTCGCCTCGTGTGTGGGTCGGGTCAGACCTGTGGTGCGTCGAACCCGGGGATGTCGTCGATCATCGACAGGTCCGCGTGCGGTCCCCACAGGGGACGACCCGAGCGCCCCTGGTGCATGTCCTCGAACAGCCGCGCCTCCGCCTTGGTCCACTCGTTGCCGAGGAAAAGGTCGTGGTCTTCACGGTAGAAGTGCGGCGCGCCGGGAGTGCGGGTGATCTCTCCGAGCACCGGCCCGTCGGGCGTCTCGTACATGTCGACGCGGCACAGCGGCATCGGCAGGGACAGGGAGAGCCGCACGGCGACGGCCAGCATCTGGTTGAGCTGCTCGGGGACCGGGATGTCCTCGGAGTGCTGGCCCCACAGCGCCACCTTGCCGAGGCTGACACCCTTGTCGTCCACATAGCGCGTGGTGGTGACCGGACGGCCGTCGATGATCTGCGGTCGGCGCAGGAGGACGTGCAGGACCTTTCCATAGGCGACGTAGATCTTCACGTCGTCGGGCAGGCCCTCGCCGTGCAGCGGTCGGAGCAGTTGCTCGGCGTAGACGGGGCCGTAGGAGGCACCGGCGGCACGTGCGGCCTGGAAGTGCTCGACGACCTCGGTCGTGGAGAGGGTCCGGGGCGGGTCGTGGCTGACCCACTCGTAGCGGTCCTCGCCCACTCGGCGCAGCGGCAGGACTGCCTTGCTGGCCGTGCCGCCGTCGGACTTCACGACGAACTCGTCCGGCAGTCGGGACAGGTCGACCTCCTCGGGGCGCTCTGCCAGTGCATAGATCGTGGGCAGGGCGACGCCGTGGCTGGCTGCGTAGGCATGGACCCACAGCTTGCGGTTGAGCTCGCCGATGCGCTCCTTGGCGGGGCTGGGATCCTGACGGTAGTGCCTGCCGAGGTCGACCCAGGCGTGGTGGTGGCGCAGGAACGAAGGGGACTTGATGCGCCTCTGCCAGATGGCCACGTGGTTGCGCAGCCGCCTCACCTCCCTGCGGGCCGCGTCACGCTCCGCGACGGTGTCCGCCAGCTGCGCCTGTGCCTCTGTCAGAGTGCCCTCGTGCTGCGCGGCACGGGCCCGCGCATCGGCCAGCAGTTCCAGGAGCTCCTTCGTGCGGGCCTCGGAACGGCGCAGACGTTCGTCGGTCGACGGGCCGGAGTCACGGACGGTGGAGGCCGGGGCGTTCGCCGCGGACTTGCCTCGGTAGCGTCGGAGCGCCGACGTCACGGTTCGGCGCAGGAGCTGGGACAGGGCCGTGCGGGGACGGGGTGTCATGTCGGTTTTCCTGTGACGTCAGTTCGCGTCGGACGGGTCGTCGTGGGCGGCCAGCGCGGCGCCGACGATGCCCGCGTTGTTCACCAGCTGCGCCGGGACGATGGGGGCGCTGAGCCGCAGCAGCGGCAGGTAGTCGTCCGGGCGCTTCGAGATGCCGCCGCCGACGATGAACAGGTCCGGGGAGAAGATGCGCTCGACGTGGCCGAAGAAGCGCTGCAGGCGCTCGGCGTACTCGGGCCAGCTCAGCCCCAAGCGCTCCCGGGCCTTCGCGGAGGCGCGCTTCTCGGCCATCTCGCCGTCCAGCTCCATGGTGCCGACCTCGAAGTTCGGGACGAGGCGACCGTCATGGATCATGGCCCCGCCGATGCCGGTGCCCAGCGTGATGACCATGACCAGCCCCTGCACCCCGCGGCCGGCGCCGTAGCGGGCCTCGGCGAGTCCGGCGGCGTCGGCGTCGTTGAGGACCCGCACCGGGCGCCGCAGGGTCTCGGAGAACAGCCCGGCCACGTCGGTGCCGATCCAGGACGGGTCGATGTTGTTGGCGGACAGGCAGACGCCGTCGCGGACGATCGAGGGGAAGCAGACGCCGAGGGGGGCGTCCTTCGGGGCGGCCTTGGGGCGCCCGTCGAGCTCCTCGGCGATCGCGGAGAGGGTCAAGGCCACCGAGTCCGGGACTGCCGGCTGCGGGGTGGGAATGCGGAAGCGGTCGCCGCGCAGGGTGCCGGCCTTCCGGCCGGTGCCCAGACGGACCTGCCCGCCCTTGATGCCGGTGCCGCCGACGTCGATGCCGACGGTCGTGGGGTACTTGGAGGTGCTCGAGGTGCTCACGGGCGCCAGTCTACGGATCCTCCCGGCGGCTGTCCCGGAGGATCCGCCCGTGGCCGCACTCACACGGCGGTGAGGATCTCCGCGCCGTCCTCGGTGACCACGATCGTGTGCTCGAACTGGGCGGTGCGCCTCCGGTCCCGGGTGACGACGGTCCAGCCGTCGTCCCACATGTCCCACTCGTGGGTGCCCAGGGTGATCATCGGCTCGATGGTGAAGACCATGCCGGGCACCAGCAGGGTGTCGTGCAGCGGGGCCGTGTCGTAGTGGGGGATCACCAGGCCTGAGTGGAACTCCACGCCCACGCCGTGGCCGATGAAGTCGCGGACCACCCCGTAGCCGAAGCGCTTGGCGTAGGACTCGATGGCACGGCCGATGACGTTGACCTGACGGCCGGGCTTCACGGCACGGATGCCGCGCATCATCGCCTCGAGGGTGCGCTCCACCAGCAGGCGGGACTCCTCGTCCACGTCGCCGACGAGGAAGGTCCGGTTGTGGTCGCCGTGGACGCCGTCCAGGTAGGCGGTGATGTCCAGGTTCACGATGTCCCCGTCCTCGAGGACGGTGGAGTCTGGGATGCCGTGGCAGATGACCTCGTTGAGCGAGGTGCAGATCGAGCGCGGGAACTCGCGGTAGCCGAGGCAGGACGGGTAGGCGCCGCGCTCCACCAGGTACGCGTGCGCGATGCGGTCGAGCTCGTCCGTGGTGACGCCCGGCCGGATGTGGGCGGCGGTGTGCTCCATGGCCTCGGAGGCCAGCCGTCCGGCGGCGCGGATGCGGGAGATGCCGGCGGAGTCGTACACGTCCGAGGCGGTGCCCTCGTCCGCCGTCTTCTTCCCCACGTACTCGGGACGCGGGATCGCAGCCGGAACGGCGGGGGCCGGGGACTGCACTCCCGGGGCCAGCGTGCCCAGCGGGGCGCGCGAGCCCGGCTCGGGTGCGGGCGGGCCGTCAGGGCGGGGGCCGTTGTGGCCGGACGATGCTGCGGACGGGGATTCGGCTGCGGAACGGGAATCGGACATGGTGTCCAGCCTACTCGGGGGCTACGCTCGCCCCCATGAGCGAGAACGAGTTCTGGTACAACATCCGCACCGGCCAGGTCGAGCAGGGTGCCCAGTCCGACTGGACGCAGCTGCTGGGCCCCTACGCCACCCGTGCGGAGGCCGAGGGTGCCATGGCCAAGGTCGCCGCGAACAACGAGGCCGCGGACGCCGCGGACGATGAGGACAGCAGGTGGGACAACAACCCGGCCAACGACGCGGACTGACCCCGCGCTGACCGGGCACCGGAGGCCGGGAGCGCACGGCTCCCGTCCTCCGGGCGCACCGACCCTTCACGACGTCGGCGGGGCACCTCCCATACGGGAGGTGCCCCGCCGACGTCGTGATCCGGTGGTCGGCCCCTGCCGCCGGCGGCGGCCAGCGGGGGCCCTCCCGGGGAGGATCAGGACTCGAACCGGTGCTCCGGTGCCGGGAAGGCGCCGGTGAGCACGTCCCGGCGATAGGCCGTCACGGCGTCGGTGACGGCCGAGTGCAGCTGCGCGTACTGCTTCACGAAGCGGGGCTTCTTCCCCTCGGTGAGGCCGAGCATGTCCTGCCAGACCAGGACCTGGCCGGTGGTGGCGTCGCCGGCGCCGATGCCGACGGTGGGCACCGTGAGGGCCTCGTCCACGGCGCGGGCGACGGCGGTCGGCACCATCTCCATGAGCACCGTGAACGCACCGGCGCCCTCGAGGGCCCGTGCGGAGGCGACCAGGGCCGCGGCGGCACCCTCCCCGCGGCCCTGGACGCGGTAGCCGCCCAGGACGTGCTCGGACTGGGGGGTGAAGCCGATGTGCGCCATGACGGCGATGCCGGCGGCGGACATGGCCTCCACATGCGGGACGAAGCGCTCGTCCCCCTCCATCTTCACCGCGTGGACCCCGGCCTCCTTGACCAGGCGCATGGCGGAGCGGACGGCCTGCTCGGGGGACTCCTCGTAGGAGCCGAAGGGCATGTCCGCCACCACGAAGGCACGCTGCGCGCCGCGGACCACGGCGGCGGAGAAGACGACCATGTCATCCACGGTCACCGGCAGAGTGGAGGAGTGGCCGAGGACGGTGTTGCCCACGGAGTCGCCGACGAGCAGGACCTCGACGCCGGCAGCGTCGAACAGGGAGGCCGTCATGGCGTCGTAGCACGTGAGCATCGCGAAGCGACGGCCCTCGTCCTTGGCCCGCTGCAGGTGCACCGTGCGGTACCGGGACGGAGCGGGAGGACCGTAGACGGCCGTCTCGTCGGAGGCCTGTGCGGTGGGCTCGGGGGCGGCCGGGGTGGCGGTGTCGGCGGTCGGGGGGTGCTGGGTCGACATACGTCCGAGTCTACGCAGTGGCGCCGGCCATGCCCTCTAGAGTGAACACATGGATCGACAGCAGGATTTCGTGCTCCGCACCATCGAGGACCGGGACGTGCGCTTCGTCCGCCTCTGGTTCACCGACGTCATCGGCACCCTCAAGTCCGTGGCGCTGGCCCCGGCAGAGGTCGAGGGCGCCTTCTCCGAGGGGCTGGGCTTCGACGGATCCTCGATCGACGGCTACACCCGCATCTTCGAGTCCGACATGCTCCTGCAACCGGACCCGTCCACCTTCCAGATCCTGCCGTGGCGCGGAGAGCAGGAGCGCACCTCGCGCATGTTCTGCGACGTGCTCACCCCGGAGGGCCAGCCCTCGCCGGCCGACCCCCGCCACGTCCTGCGCCGCGTGCTGAACAGGGCCGCGGACATGGGATTCAGCTGCTACACGCACCCTGAGATCGAGTTCTACCTCCTCGAGTCGGACCAGCCCGGACCGGACGGCCTGCCGGTTCCGGTGGACACCGCCGGCTACTTCGACCACGTCCCCGGCGGCGTGGCCCAGGACTTCCGGCGCCGCGCGGTGACGCTGCTCGAGGACATGGGCATCTCCGTGGAGTTCAGCCACCACGAGGGAGGACCGGGGCAGAACGAGATCGACCTGCGCGCCGCCGACGCCCTGACCACCGCGGACAACATCATGACGTTCCGCACCGTGATCAAAGAGGTGGCCTCCCTCAACAACCACTACGCCACCTTCATGCCCAAGCCGTTCTCCGACCACCCCGGTTCCGGCATGCACACCCACTTCTCCCTGTTCGAGGGCGACTCCAACGCGTTCTACGACCCCGCGGACGAGTACCGGCTCTCCACCACCGCCCGCCGCTTCATCGCCGGCCTGCTGCACCACTCGGTGGAGATCACCGCGGTCACCCACCAGTTCGTGAACTCCTACAAGCGCCTCTGGGGCGGGGGCGAGGCCCCGGCCTACGTCTCCTGGGGTCACAACAACCGCTCGGCCCTCGTCCGCGTCCCGCTGTACAAGCCGGACAAGGCCGGTTCGGCCCGGATCGAGTACCGCGGCCTCGACGCCGGAGTGAACCCGTACCTCGCCTACGCCCTGCTGCTCGCCGCGGGCCTGAAGGGCATCGAGGAGGGGTACGAACTACCCGAGGCCGCCAACGAGGACATCTCCGCGCTCACCACCATGGAGCGCCGGGCGCTGGGCCACCAGCCGCTGCCCGGCACCCTCCACGACGCTCTGCGCGTGATGGAGGACTCCGAGTTCGTGGCCGAGGTCCTGGGCGAGCACGTCTTCGAGACCCTGCGCCGGAACAAGGCACAGGAGTGGGACGACTACCGCGTCCAGGTCACCGAGTACGAGATCAAGCGCTACCTCAGCGGACTCTGAGCGGAGGAGGAGCCGATGACCTCGCTGCCCGGCACCGACGCCGAGTCCCTCCAGCGCCGCGCCCTCACCGGTGCCGGGTTCACCGACCTGGACCGCGCCCGCTCGCTGCTCGGCCAGAAGGAGTTCGAGGGGGTGGACCTGGGGGCCCTTGTGGCCGCCCTGTCCCACGCCCCCGACCCGGAGCAGGCCCTGCTGCTGTGGCTGCGCCTGATCGAGCGAGAGCCCGCGGCCCGGCGCGTCGCCGCAGACGAGCGGCAGGCCGCCCGCCTGTCCCGCCTGTTCGGCGCCTCCGAGGCCCTCGGCGAGTTCCTCATCCGCCGGCCCGAGCACCTCGACCTGGTCTCCGACCCGGACCATGCCGCAGCCACCGCGCCGGCCCTGGCCCAGCCGGACCCGGCCGCCGGCCGCGGCAGGTGGGACGACGAGGCGGCCCGGCTGCGCCGCCTGCTGCTGGAGTCGGTCGGCGCGGACCCGGAGGCGGACCGTCCCGTGGCGGCGGAGACCGGCGCCGAGGCGGCGGTCGCCCTGCGTCGGGCCTACCGCCGTCAGCTCACCGCGATCGCCCTGCAGGACCTGGACTCGGCGGACCCCACGCTGATCGAACCCTGCGTCTCCGCCTGGCTGGCGGACCTGGCCGGCGCTGCGATCGACGCCGCGCTCGCGGTGGCACGGGCGGCCGCGCTGGAGCGTCACGGCGAGGCGGCCGAGGCCCTGGAGCTCGCCGTGATCGGAATGGGCAAGTGCGGCGCTCGGGAGCTCAACTACATCTCCGACGTGGACGTGATCTTCGCGCATGCCGCCGGCGAGGGGCAGGACGAGACCCAGGCCGCCGTGGTGGCCGCGGAGATGGCCGGCGGCATCGGCAGGGTCATCTACGGCTCCGCACCGGAGCCCAACCTGTGGGAGGTGGACGCCAACCTCCGCCCCGAGGGCAAGGACGGCGCCCTGTCCCGCACCGTGGACTCCCACGCCGAGTACTACCGGCGCTGGGCCCACGGCTGGGAGTTCCAAGCGCTGCTGAAGGCCCGCCCGATCGCCGGCTCCGCCGAGCTCGGCGCGGCGTACATGGAACGCATGTGGCCGCTGGTGTGGAAGTCCTCCACGCAGGAGGGCTTCGTGGAGAACGTGCAGAAGATGCGCGGGCGCGTGATGGACAACATCGCCCACGCCGAGCGGGACCGGGAGATCAAGCTCGGTGCCGGCGGCCTGCGCGACGTGGAGTTCACCGCCCAGCTGCTCCAGCTGGTCCATGGCCGCGCGGACGAGTCCGTGCGGGTGCGCTCGACCCTGGAGGCCATCGAGCGCCTCCACGACGCCTCCTACATCTCCACCCGTGACGCCGAGGCGTTCGCCGCACGCTACCGGTGGCTGCGCACCCTCGAGCACCGCATCCAGCTGGTCCACCTGCGCCGCACCCACCTGATGCCCAAGAAGGAGGAGGCGCTGCGTGTGGTCGCCCGCTCCATGCAGGCCCCGGGCGAGGAGCGCCACGCGGACGCCGAAGGGCTGTCCGCCGAGTTCCGCACGATGCGCCGCGAGGTGCGCGAGCTGCACGAACGGATCTTCTACCGGCCGCTGCTGTCCACCACGGCGGCGCTGTCCGACGACGAGGTCAAGCTCACCGCCGAGGCCGTGCAGGAGCGCCTTGCCGCGCTAGGCTACCGGGATCCGAAGGGCGCCCTGCGGCACATCGAGGCGCTCACCCAGGGCGTGTCCCGCCGGGCCTCCATGCAGCGCCAGCTGCTGCCGGTCATGCTCGGCTGGTTCGCGGACGGCCCGGACCCGGACGGCGGCCTGCTGGCCTTCCGCCGGCTCTCTGAGTCGCTCGGCCAGAGCCCGTGGTTCCTGCGGATGCTGCGGGACTCCAGTGCCGGGGCCACGCGCCTGTGCGGCGTCCTGTCCAGTTCCCGGTTCATCGGCGACCTGCTGGAGCACTCGCCGGAGTCCGCGGCCTGGCTCGGGGACGACCGCCAGCTCGAGCCCGTGGACGCGGAGGCGTTGTGGACGCAGGCCCGTGCCGTGCTGTCCCGCCGGGACGACACCGAGGAGCCCGCCCACGTGGTCCGTCACGTCCGGCAGGCCCGTCGGCGGGAGATCCTCCGCGTGGCCCTGGCCGACGCCTCCCAGCACATCGACCTCGAGCAGACCGTTCGCGCCCTGAGCGACGTGGACCATGTGGCCGTGCTCGGCGCCCTGCAGATCTGCCTGGTCGCCCGCGAGCAGGAGGAGGAGCTACTCACCGACTTCGCGGTGGTGGCCATGGGTCGCCAGGGCGGCCGCGAGATCACCTACGGCTCGGACCTGGACGCCATGTTCGTGCACCGTCCCCGCGAGGGAGCGGACCCGGACGCCGCGCAGCGGCAGGCGGTGCGGATCGCCAAACAGCTCACCGCGCTGCTCAAGCAGCCGGCTCAGCCGCCGCTGCCGGGGGAGCCGACTCTGGTGGTGGACGCGGACCTGCGGCCCGAGGGCCGGCAGGGCCCGCTCGCGAGGTCCCTGGACTCCTACCGCGAGTACTACCGCCGCTGGGCGGAGGTCTGGGAGCGCCAGGCGCTGCTGCGTGCCCGGCCGCTGGCCGGGGACGCCGATCTGCTGGAGGAGGTCGCCGCCTGGGCGGACCAGGTCCGCTACGCCGGCGAGCTCTCTGCGGGGGACCTGCGGGAGATCCGCCGGATCAAGGCCCGGGTGGAGTCCGAGCGGCTGCCGCGTGGCGTCCAGCCGGTCCGGCACGTCAAGCTCGGCCCGGGCGGACTCTCGGACGTCGAGTGGCTCGTGCAGACCCTGCAGCTCCGGCATGCCGGCGAGCACTCCTCGCTGCGGACGACGTCCACGCTGCCGGCCCTGCGGGCCCTGGCCTCGCTGGACCTGCTTCCGGCTGCGGACGCGGAGGCGCTTGAGGCGGCCTGGTCGATGTGCAGCCGCATCCGCGCCGCCGGTTACCTCTGGTCCGGCAAGGCATCGGACGTGCTGCCCTCGAACTCCCGGGACATGGCGGCGCTGGCCCGCTGGTGCACCGGCCCGGACACCACCTCCGCGGCGTTCGAGGAACACGTCAAGCGCGTGATGCGCCGGGCCCGCCAGGTGTTCGAGAGGCACTTCTACGGCCTCTGACGCCGCGGCGGCACCCGCAGGCCTGGGCACCGCGGCGCACGTCCCGCCGTGGTGCCCGGCCCGTCAGCCCCACTCCCGCCGGGGACTGGACGGGCACGGCGGAGCGGGTCTCAGCCGCGAATCACGTACTCGCCGAGCAGCTCGACGGTCCGACGGCGGACCTGAAGGCTCGGTGCCATCGCGGTGACCATGACCTCGTCTGCGCCGGTCTGCGCGGCGAAGTCCCGCACGTGCGCGGCGGCCTGCTCGCCGGTGCCGACGGCGGTGTGCCGCACCATGCGGACCACCTGTGCGGCGGCGGGGGAGTCCATGAGCAGGTCCAGCTCGTCCTCGGTGAGGTCCCGGCCGCGGCCCACGAGCATCTGCACGCGCAGGCGCAGGGCGTGCTCGTATTCGGCGCGGGCCTCGTCCTCCGTGTCCGCCGCCACCACGTTCATGGCTGCCATGAAGTGCGGTTCGGCCAGCTGCTCGGAGGGCCGGAAGGTCTCCCGGTAGATCCGGGCGGCGTGCTCGAGCATGTCCGGGGCGAAGTGGCTGGCGAACGCGTAGGGCAGGCCCAGGCGGGCGGCCAGCTGGGCGCCGAAGGTCGAGGAGCCGAGGATGTGCAGCGGCACGTCCGTCCCCTTGCCGGGGTAGGCGTCCACTCCGGGGATCCGGGACTCGCCGCGCAGGTAGCCCTGCAGCTCCTGCACGTCCTGGGGGAAGTCCTCGGCGGCCTCCGGGGAACGGCGCAGCGCCTGCAGTGTCCGCTGGTCCGTGCCGGGCGCGCGGCCCAGGCCGAGGTCGATGCGGCCCGGGTGCAGCTCCGCGAGCGTGCCGAACTGCTCGGCGATCACCAGCGGTGAGTGGTTCGGCAGCATGACGCCGCCGGAGCCCAGACGGATGGACTCGGTCTGCGTCGCCACATGTGCCAGCAGCACCGCTGTGGCCGAGGACGCGATGCCCGGCATGTTGTGGTGCTCGGCGAACCAGACGCGCGTGAAGCCCTCCCGCTCGGCCGCCCGGGTCAGCTCCACGGACTCGGACAGGGCCTGCGCCACCGTCCGTCCTGGCTTGACGGTGGCCAGGTCGAGCATCGAGATCGGCAGCGCGGTCATGGTGGTCCTCCGTAGGGGGCAGACGACGGTGGGTCGACAGTTTGAGCGTCCGGACCGTCGTCGTTATTCCGGGGACGACGACGGCCCCGCACCTCATTGGGGGAGGCTGCGGGGCCGTGCGGCTCGGGTCCATCTGGACCGGGCGTGCCGGGCAGGTCAGCAGGAGTAGTACAGCTCGAACTCGTAGGGGTTCGGGCGGGCGGCGAGCGGGGCGATCTCGATCTCGCGCTTGTACTCGATCCAGGCCTCGATGAGGTCCTCGGTGAAGACGTCGCCGGCGAGCAGGAACTCGTGGTCCTCCTCCAGAGCGTCGAGGGCCTCCTCCAGCGAGGCCGGGGCCTTCTGGATGTCCGCGGCCTCCTCGGCGGGCAGCTCGTAGAGGTCCTTGTCGATCGGCTCGGCCGGCTCGATGCGGTTGCGGATGCCGTCCAGGCCGGCCATCAGCTGCGCGGCGAACCCCAGGTAGGGGTTGCCGGAGGCGTCCGGGGCGCGGAACTCGATGCGCTTGGCCTTCGGGTTGGAGCCGGTGATCGGGATGCGGACGCCCGCGGAGCGGTTGCCCTGCGAGTACACCATGTTCACCGGGGCCTCGTAGCCCTTCACCAGGCGGCGGTAGGAGTTCACGGTCGGGTTGGTGAACGCCAGGACGGCGGAGGCGTGCTTGAGCAGGCCGCCGATGTACCAGCGGGCGGTGTCCGAGAGGTTGGCGTAGCCCTTCTCGTCGTAGAAGAGCGGCTCGCCGTCGGTCCACAGGGACTGGTGGCAGTGCATGCCCGAGCCGTTGTCACCGAAGACCGGCTTCGGCATGAAGGTGGCGGACTTGCCGAACTGCTCGGCCACGTTCTTGACGATGTACTTGAACTTCAGGATGTCGTCGGCCGAGTGGGTCAAGGTGTTGAACCTGTAGTTGATCTCGGCCTGGCCGGCGGCGCCCACCTCGTGGTGCGAGCGCTCGACCTCGAGGCCGACCTCCTCCAGGACGGCGCAGATCTCGTCGCGCAGGTCGGCCTGCTTGTCCGTGGGGGAGACCGGGAAGTAGCCGCCCTTGACCGGGGTCTTGTGGGAGAGGTTGCCGCCCTCGTCCTCACGGCCGGAGTTCCACCAGGCCTCCTCGGAGTCGACCTTGTAGTAGGAGCCCTGCGGGGAGGACTCGTAGCGGACGTCGTCGAAGATGAAGAACTCGGCCTCGGGGGCGAAGAACGCGGTGTCGGCGATGCCCGTGGACGTCAGGTACTCCTCGGCGCGCTGGGCGACGCCGCGCGGATCGCGGTGGTACGGCTCGCCGGTGCGCGGGTTCACGATCGAGAAGTTCATCGCGAGGGTCTTGCGGATGCGGAACGGGTCCACATAGGCGGTCGCGATGTCCGGGATCAGCTGCATGTCCGACTCGGCGATGCCCTGGAAGCCGCGGATGGAGGAGCCATCGAAGAGCTGGCCGTCGCGGAAGAAGTCCTCGTCCACGGTCTTGGCCGGCACGTTGAAGTGCTGCTGGACGCCGGGGAGGTCGGTGAAGCGGATGTCCACGAACTCGACGCCCTCCTCCTTGATGAACGTGAGGGCTTCCTCGACAGAGCTGAACATGGTTCTCGCCTGACCTTCCTGATGCGGCAGTGGGGGGCATCCCCGGGGCGTCTTCTCCGCCGGGGGACTTCCTTCACAGTACGTGAGCGGCGTGACAGGGTCATGCCCCGAGTGTTTCCGGGATGTAACACACCCGGGTCATTGCGCCCGGCCGAACCGGACGTGCGCCCGTCCCGGCGGCGTCCCCGACTAGGCTGGTGGGGTGCCCAGAGACGAGAAGACACCGAAGCAGAAGCGCCCGCAGGACGGCCGGGGCGAGCCCCTGATCACGCGCCGCGAGATTGCCGGCTGGGTGGACGGCCCCGGCGGCAACATCCATGTCGGACGCTGGCCCGGCGACCGCCTCGGCCTGCCCGAGTCCGGTCCGAGCTCCCTGGCCCGGCCTGCCCGGCGTATCGGGGCGATCTGCATCGACTGGGCGATTGCCCTGGTGATCTCCAACGTCTTCTTCGCCGGCGAAGCCCTGGCCACCCTGATCGCGCTGGCGGTGATGCACGTGGTGGGCCTGTCCCTGCTCGCCACCACCGCGGGCAAGGCCCTCGTGCGCATCCAGGTGGTGCCGATCGGCGGCGGCTCCACCGCCCCGGTCCACCGGATCCTGCTGCGCACCGTCCTGCTCTGCCTGGTGCTGCCCCTGATGATCGTGGACCCGGACGGCCGCAGCCTGCACGACAAGGCCGCCGGCACCGTCGAGCTCGTCATGTGAGCGGAGGGCCCGCCGCCCGGCGGCGGGCCGGCACCTGCACGACGACGGGACGTCACCTCGGAAGGTGACGTCCCGTCGTCGATCCCCGGCCCGGGGGAGGAAGCTCAGCGGCCGCGCAGGCCCCGGCGGTCCGGGCGGGCCTTCATGGGGTCCACGCCCTTGGGGATCGGCAGCTTGGCCGAGCCGATGGCGGACAGGCGCTTGTCGACGGCGTTCACCTCGTGCTTGGTGAGCCTCTTCTCCATGGCCTTCATGGTCTTGGTGAGCCTGTGCAACGGCACCTGCCCCTCGCCATGGCCGGTCTCCACCACGCGCACCGGCACGTTCGGCAGGAAGCGCGCCATGGAGCGCTGCTCCTTCTGCACCAGCTTCGCGATGCGGTTTGAGGGCCCCTCAGTCACCAGGACGACGCCCGGGCGGCCGATCGCGCGGTACACGACGTCCTGGGTGCGCGGGTTCACCGCCACCGGCTCCTGGCCGACGATCCACCCGCGCTTCAGGGTGGACAGCGCCGCACCGGAGGCACCGGGGCGGCCGTCGATCTGCGCGAACATCGCCCGCTCGGCGAAGCGGTTCATGACGATGATCGCGGCGAGCACGCCGAACGGGATCGCGATCAGCAGCCACGTGATCCAGTTGTGCAGCAGCAGGCCGATGAGCAGGCCCACCAGCAGGGTCGCGACGAACGCCAGGACCATCCACAGCACCAGCTTGGGGTAGTGCTGGCGGGTCATGGAGAAGACCTGCTTGAGCTGGGTGATGATGCCCGGCTTGCGGCTGCGGTCGGCGCGCTTGGCAGCACGGTCGGACTTCTTGTCCGCCTTCATCTGCCGACGGCGGTCGCGCTGCATCGCCTTGACCTCCTTGAGGGAGGGCGTGGACGAGCCGGTCTGGGAGGAAGCGGAGTTCTTGGCCATAGCCAGTCCAGTCTACCTGTGCGGATCAGCCCATGCGGGCGACGACGGCGGCGGCCTCCTGGCGTGCCGTGGACTCGCCGGCCAGCTGGGACAGGTGCTCCGGCAGCTCCCGGCCGAGCTTCTCCAGGGCGGAGGCGTAGAGCTTGCCGGCACGGTAGGACGAGCGCACCAGCGGACCGGCCATGACGCCGGCGAAGCCGATCTCCTCGGCCCGCCTGGACCAGTCCACAAACTCCTGCGGCTTCACCCAGCGGTCGATCGGGTGGTGCAGCTTGGAGGGCCGCACGTACTGGGTGATGGTGATGATGTCGCAGCCCGCCTCGTGCAGGTCCACGAGCGCCTGGTCGATCTCATGGTCCTCCTCGCCCATGCCGAGGATGAGGTTCGACTTGGTCACGAGCTCGTCAGCCTTCGCCATGGACAGGACCTTGAGGGACTTCTCGTAGGTGAAGGCCGGGCGGATCTTGCGGAAGATCCGGGGCACGGTCTCCAGGTTGTGCGCGAACACCTCGGGGCGGGCGTCGAAGACCTGCTGGACGAGCTCCGGCACGGCGCCGAAGTCCGGGGGCAGGATCTCCAGGCCGGTGTTCGGGTTCAGCTCGTGGACCCTGCGGATGGTCTCCGCGTACAGCCATGCGGCGCCGTCTTTCTGGTCGTCGCGCGCCACACCGGTCACGGTGGCGTAGCGCAGGTTCATCTGCCGGATGTTCTCCGCGACCTTCTGCGGTTCCTCCATGTCCAGCGGACGCGGCTTGCCGGAGGCGATGTCGCAGAAGTCGCAGCGGCGGGTGCAGATGTCCCCGCCGATGAGGAAGGTGGCCTCGCGGTCCTCCCAGCACTCGTAGATGTTGGGGCAGCCAGCCTCCTCGCATACGGTGTGCAGACCGGAACCCTTCACCTTGTTCTTCAGCCCGATGTACTCCGGGCCCATGTGGACCTTCGCCTTAATCCAGTCCGGCTTGCGCTCGACCGGGACCTCGGCGTTGCGGGCCTCGACTCGGAGCAGTCGGCGGCCGTCGGGTGCAGGGCTCATGCGTGGTGTCCTTCCGGGGTGGCGGTGGCGATGTATTCGGGGGCGAGCTCGGCGAGGTGCCGCTCGAGCACGGGGCGGACGTCGGCCGGGGTGACGGTGCGGCCGGTCTCCGCGCTGAGGGTGGTGGTGGAGGCGTCGGCGATGCCGCACGCGATGATCGAGGAGTACGGCTCGAGTGGGTTGGAGCAGTTCAGCGCCCAGCCGTGCATGGAGACGCCGTCGTGGATCGACAGGCCGATGGCGCCCAGCTTGCGGTCAGGGCGGAGTCGGCCGTCCTCGGCCTCGTCCGCCAGACACCAGATCCCCGCCCGGCCGTCCACCCGGACGGCCGTGACGCCGTACTCCGCGGCGGTGCGGATCAGCAGCTCCTCGATGAACCAGACGAAGTCCTTGACGTGCGCGCGGTCGCGCAGTCGGACGATCGGATAGCCCACGAGCTGGCCCGGCCCGTGCCAGGTGATCTTGCCGCCTCGGTCCACGTCGATGACCTCGGCGCCGTCCGTGGGACGCTCTGCGTCCTCCGTGCGCCGGCCCGCCGTGTACACGGGTGCGTGCTCGAGCAGGAGGATCTCCCCCTCGGACTCGCCGGCTACGACCTGGGCATGCAGGGAGCGCTGCAGGTCCCACGCCTCCCGGTAGTCGACGAAGTCCGGGTCGAGGCCGAGGACGCGCACCGGAGGTGGAGTGAGGTCAGACATGCCCGCCACTCTATCGGTTCGACGCCGGTCTGTGGATAACCCCGGGGGCCGTGCTCCGCGGCGGGTCAGAATGGCGGTGGCGGGCGCGCTCCGGCCCCGCCCGGACAGGCACGGGAGGGGAGACCCGAGATGGAGGGGACGTCACAGGAGGAACGGCCGCCGAGGGTCCCGGGCTGGGCGGCGGTCCGCCGGCTCGGCGCGGGCGCGGACGCCGAGGTTTGGGAGGTCGAGGGCGCCGCAGGCGAGCGGGCGGCGCTGAAGGTGCCGCTTCCGGGCGGGGAGGACTCGCTGCTGCAGGAGACCGAGGCTCTGCGCCACCACCGGCATCGTCACCTGGTGGCACCGCTGGGGCAGGTGCAGACGGACCGCGGCCGGGGTCTGCTCAGCGAGCTGCTGCCCGGAGGGAGTCTGGCGGCCCTGGTGCGCTCCGGAGGCCCCCTGCCCGCCGCACGCATGCGGACCGCCGTGGTGCCCGTGGCCCAGGCCCTGCAGTCCCTGCACGCGGAGGGGATCGTTCACGGAGACGTCTCGCCCTCCAACATCCTCTTCGACGTGGACGGGCGGCCGGCCCTGGCGGACTTGGGCGCCTCCCGGCTGCTCGGCGGCCCCTCCCGCGGCGCCGGCACCCCCGGATTCGCCGCTCCCGAGGTCCTCGACCCGGACGGGGTGGCCGGTCGGCCGGTGTCCGCGGGCGCGGACGTCTACAGCCTCGGGGCCGTCGCCTGGTTCGCACTGACCGGGCGGGCGCCCGGTGCGCTTCAGGACCGCGCGCCCCTACCCGTGCTGGTACCCGAGGCCGATGCTGAGCTGGGGGACCTGCTGGACGGATGTCTCGACCCGGACCCGGCTCGGCGCCCGAGCGCCGAGGAGTTTGCCGGGGCCCTGTACGCCACCGGGCCATGCGAGCCGGTCCTCCTCCATGCCTCGGCGACGCCCGAGGTGGCCCTCGTGCTGCCGACCGTGCGGTCGGACGATGCGGATTGCGGCCGACGGGGACGGCTGGGACGGCCGCGCGGACCGCGGGGTCGCTCACGCGCCTTGCAGCGGACGGCTGGGCGGGCACGTGGCCCGCGTGCCCGGCTGCTCGCCGGAGCCTGCGCGCTGGCCGCTGCCCTTGCCGCGGCGGCACTGGTGCACCACGGGAGCGGAGGTTCCGGGCAGGCGACGACCGACCCAGGAGCGGCGGCGTCATCGGTGCACGGGCAGGGCTCCCCGGACATCCCGCGGGAGCGGCCAACGACGGAACAGCCGACGACGGAACAGCCGACGACGGAACAGCCGACGACGGAACAGCCGACGACGGAACAGCCGGGGGCGGACGACCGCGCGGAGGGGGCTCCCGACGCCGCGGTGCTGGACCGCATCGCCGAGGAGCGTACCGCGGCGCTGCGACAGGCGGACGGCCAGGCGGTGGATGCCTACACCGTCGCGGGCTCGGAGGCTGCACACGCAGACCTGGCCCTCGTCGATCGGCTGCGTCGGAGCGGGGGCGGCTTCCAGGGGCTGACGATCACCCTGAACCCGGACGGCGCCCCGGAGGCCGAGGCCGCCCGGGAGCCGGGCGTCGTGGCCGTACCGGTGACGTTGCGGACCTCCGCGCACCGTCTCGTCGACGCCGCAGGGGACGTCCTCGCGGACGAGCCGGAAAGGACCGACCCCGCGACGCTGGTCATGGAGTGGACCGGCGAGGGCTGGAAGGTGAGCGCGATCCGCGGCCGGTGAGGGTCCACTGTCCGGAGACAGGACCGGACGGAGCGGCGGCCGCAGACACTGAAGGGCCCGGCGCGGCGAGCTGTGCTCACCGGGCCGGGCCCCGCGGGGTGCGGCGGGTGCCGCGGACGATCAGATGAAGACCGCCACCAGGACGTTGATCAGTGCCATGCCGCCGACAGCATGGGCGATCCCCTTGCCGACCGACTCGCCAGAGTTGATCTTGCGTCGGCCGATCAGGGCCGCCACGAAGACGATCACGCCGAGCAGGGCCTTGATGCCGAGCTTCATGTGGTTCGGGTCGCTCACGATCGAGACGATCGTGGCGAGCACGAGACCGGAGACCAGCATGCCGATCGAGCCCCACCACTGGGAGGTGGTGACGGTCGGGCGCTTGAAGTTGGCGAACCAGCCTCCCAGCACCGCAGCCACCGAGATGAAGTGGAGGGCGAGGAAGATCAGGCGCAGGACGTGGGTGAAGTCCATGGTGTGTGGGGGATTCCTTTCGTCAGAGACCCAGCTCGTGGGCGAACTCCCCGGCCTCCAGACGCTGGCGCAGCGTCATGAGGAACCGGCCAGCATCCGCACCGTCCACCAGGCGGTGATCGTAGGTCAGGGACAGGTACATCATGTGGCGGATGGCGATCGCGTCGTTGCCGTCCGCGTCGGTGACCACCATCGGACGCTTCACGATCGCGCCGGTGCCCAGGATGGCCACCTGCGGCTGGTTGATGATCGGCGTGTCGAACAGGGCGCCGACCGAGCCGATGTTGGTGATCGAGAAGGTGCCGCCGGACAGCTCGTCCGCACTGATCTTGTTGGTGCGGGCGCGGTCCGCCACGTCGGCGATCTTCCGCGCAATGCCCGAGAGGTTCAGCGAACCGGCGTCCTTGATCACCGGGACGAGCAGGCCCTTCTCGGTGTCGACGGCGATCGCCAGGTCCTCGGACGAGTGGTAGGTGATCTCCTTGTTGTCCTCGGAGAACGAGGCGTTGAGCTTCGGGTGCTGCTTCAGCGCCTCGGCCACGGCCTGGGCGATGAACGGCAGGTAGGTCAGCTTCACGCCGTTGCGCTCCTGGAAGGACGCCTTGGCCTGGGCGCGCAGGTTCACGATGCGGGTCAGGTCGACCTCGTGCACCTGGGTGAGCTGCGTGGACAGGTCCAGGGACTCGCGCATGCGCTGCGCGATGACCTGGCGGATCCGCGGTGCCTTCTCCGTGTTGCCGCGGACCGAGGGGTCCACGCTGGACTCCGCGCCGGCCGGAGCCGAGGCGGCCGCAGCCGGGGCCTCGGCCTTCGCCGCGGCCTCGGAGGAGCCCTCGGCCGAGCCCTGGTCGGCCTTGCCGGAGGACAGGGAAGCGGCGAGGACGTCCTGCTTGCGGATGCGTCCGCCCACACCGGTGCCGCGCACCGTGGACAGGTCCACGCCGTGCTGCTTGGCGAGGCGGCGGACCAGCGGGGTCACGTAGCCCTGGCCGGGTTCGGTGGCGGAGGGTGCCTCGGCGGACTCGCCCTGCGCGGAGTCGCGCTCAGCGGACTCGCGCCGGGAGGCCTCCTCGGACGGGGACGCCTCGGGCGTCTTCTCCGACTTCTCGGCGCCGGCGGCCTCGGCGGCCTCCTCGGTCTCCTCGGGGGCCTCGGCCTCGGTCGCCTTGTCCTCGATCTCCTCCGCGGACGCCTCGTCCTGGCCGGAGGAGCCCTCCGCCGGGGCGGAGCCGGTGCCGGAGGAGCCGGAGCCGTCGCCGACCAGGGCCAGGACGGCGCCGACCTCCACGGTCTCGTCCTCCTCGGCCTTGATCTCCACGAGGGTGCCGGCGACCGGGGACGGGATCTCGGTGTCGACCTTGTCGGTGGAGACCTCGAGCAGCGGCTCGTCGACCTCGATCTCGTCGCCGACCTCCTTGAGCCAGCGGGTGATGGTGCCCTCGGTGACGGACTCGCCCAGGGCCGGCAGGGTGACCTCGGTGGACTCGCCGGAGGAGGAACCCTTCTCGGCCTTGACCTCCTCCTTGTCCTCGGTCTTCTCCTGCTTGTTCGGAGCCTCGTCCTTCTCGGCCTCGGCGTCGTCGTTCTCGGCGGGGGCCTCGTCGTTCTCTGCCTCGGCGTCGTCGGAGGAGGAAGAGTCGGCGGAGCCGGAGCCGTCGCCGACCAGGGCCAGGACGGCGCCGACCTCCACGGTCTCGTCCTCCTCGGCCTTGATCTCCACGAGGGTGCCGGCGACCGGGGACGGGATCTCGGTGTCGACCTTGTCGGTGGAGACCTCGAGCAGCGGCTCGTCGACGTCGATCTCGTCGCCGACCTCCTTGAGCCAGCGGGTGATGGTGCCCTCGGTGACGGACTCGCCCAGGGCCGGCAGGGTGACCTCGGTGGACTCGCCGGAGGAGGAGCCCTTCTCGGCCTTGACCTCCTCCTTGTCCTCGGAGTCCGAGGACTCGTCGGCGGTGTCGTCCTCGGCCTCCTCGGCGGACTCGTCCTCGGAGGAGTCCTCCTCGTCTGCTTGAGCGTCGTCATCCGAGTCGTCGGAGGAGCCGCCGCCCTCGCCGTCGCCGATCTTGGCGAGCGGGGCGCCGACCTCCACGGTCTCGTCCTCCTCGGCGAGGATCTCCTCGAGCACGCCGGCGATGGGGGACGGGATCTCGGTGTCGACCTTGTCGGTGGAGACCTCGAGCAGCGGCTCGTCGACGGCGACCTCGTCACCGACCTCCTTGAGCCAGCGGGTGACGGTGCCCTCGGTGACGGACTCGCCGAGTGCGGGAAGGTTCACGGTTTCGGACATGTGGCCGATTCTCCTCACGGACGGGGACGACCGTCTTCGCGATCGTCGGTGGTTCTGCCCGGCCCGCGGGGACGCGGGTCGGGATGCCTGGGTGTCTGGTCAGCCGTGCAGCGGGTGGCCGAAGAGTGCCATGGCGGCCTCGCCGAGCGACTCGTTCTGGGTCGGGTGGGCGTGGACGAAGGTCGCCACGTCCTCCGGGTAGGCCTCCCAGTTCACGATGAGCTGGGCCTCGCCGATCTGCTCGGAGATGCGCTTGCCGATGCCGTGCACACCGACGATGGGGCCGTTCTTCTGGCGGACCATCTTGATGATGCCGCCGGTGCCGAGGATCGAGGACTTGCCGTTGCCGGCCAGGTTGTACTCGGCGACCTCGACGTTGTCCTTGCCGAACTTCTCCTCCGCCTTGGGCTGGGTGTAGCCCACGGACATGATCTCCGGCTCGGTGAAGGTGACCTTCGGGATGTTGATGTCCTCGACGACCATCGGCTTGTTGCCGGCGATCTCCTCGGCCACGAAGATGCCCTGCTGGAAGCCACGGTGCGCCAGCTGCAGACCGGGGACGATGTCGCCGACGGCGTAGATGTTGCCGACGCCGGTGTGCAGGCGCTCGTCGGTGAGGACGAAGCCGCGGTCCATCTTGACGCCCTGCTCCTCGTAGCCGAGGCCATCGGTGTTCGGGCCGCGGCCCACGGCGACGAGGCAGACCTCGGCGGTGAACTCTTTGCCGTCGGCGAGGGTCACCTTGACGCCCTCCTCGGTCTCCTCGACCTTGTCGAAGAAGGTGCCCAGGTTGGTCTTGATGCCCTTCTTCTTGAACTCCCGCTCGAGGACCTTGATGATCGCCGGGTCCTCGTTCGGAACCAGGTTCTTCAGGCCCTCGATGACGGTGACCTCGACGCCGAAGGAGTTCCAGAGGGAGGCGAACTCGGAGCCGATGACGCCGCCGCCGAGGACGATGGCGGACTTCGGGGTGTAGTCGAGTTCCAGGGCCTCGGTGGAGGTCATGATCCTCTTGGAGATCGGTAGCCCCATGGTCTTGGACACGGACCCGGAGGCCAGGACGATGTTCTTACCCTTGTAGCGGGTGCCGTCCACCTCGATCTCGTTCTCGGAGACGAGCTTGCCCTCGCCCTCGATGACCTGGACCTTCCTCATCTTCATCAGGCCGGTCAGGCCCTTGTGCTTGCCGGCGACGATGCCGTCCTTGTAGTCGCGCACGGCGGCCATGTCGACGGACTCCAGGGTGGCCTTCACGCCGAACTTCTCGGCATGGCGGGTCTCGTCCGCGACCTCCGCGGCGTGCAGATACGCCTTGGTGGGGATGCAGCCCCAGTGGAGGCAGGTGCCGCCGAGCTTGGCCTTCTCGATGAGGCCCACGGTCTTGCCGTACTGGACGGAACGCAGCGCGGCTGCGTAGCCGGCGGAACCACCGCCGAGGACGAGGACGTCGAATTCCTGAGCGGTTGCCTTGTCGGCCACGATGAAGCTCCTTGGGTGCTGGATCGATCGCTTGCTGCTGAAATCGGTGCCGTCCGGTCCCGCGGTGGCACTCGAGGCGTTGGTGCCGCCGCAGGACCGGAGCGGTCGGTCGTGCCTACCTTACCCGGCGCGGCCCGCGATGAAACCAATCAGCGTGCGCACCATTGTGCCCGTGGCGTCCTTCGGGGTGTAGCCGTACGGGGCGGACTCGTTGAAGGAGGGTCCGGCGATGTCCAGGTGCGCCCAGGGGGTCGGGGAGTCGGTGCGCGCGGCCTCGTCGCGGGAGGCGTCCACGAAGTCGCGCAGGAACGCGGCGGCGGACATCATGCCGCCGAAGCGGTCGCCCACGTTGGAGATGTCGGCGACGCGCGAGTCGAGTGAGGCGCGCAGGTTCTCCGGGATCGGCATGCCCCACGCGGTCTCGCCGACGCGGTCGGCGGCGGCCACGAGCTCGTCGCGGATGGCGTCGTCGCCCATGATGCCGGTGGTGCGGGTGCCCAGGGCGATCATCTGGGCGCCGGTGAGGGTGGCGATGTCGATGACGACGTCCGGGGTCTCCTCGGTCGCCTTGACGATCGCATCGGCCATGACGAGGCGGCCCTCGGCGTCGGTGTTCATGACCTCGACGGTCTTGCCGCCGTACATGGTCAGCACGTCGGAGGGCCGGATGGCGGTGTCCGAGGGCATGTTCTCGGCGATGGCGAGCCAGCCGGTGACCTTGACCTTCAGGCCGAGGCGGGCGGCTGCGCGGACCACGGCGAACACGGTGGCGGCGCCGCCCATGTCCGACTTCATGGTGGTCATGGACGCCGGCGGCTTGAGGGAGATGCCGCCGGTGTCGAAGGTGATGCCCTTGCCCACGATCGCGATGTGGGCCACGGCGTCAGCCGGTGCGTGCTCGATGCGGACCAGGCGCGGCAGCCGGGAGGAACCCTGGCCGACGCCCATGATGCCGCCGAAGCCCTCGGCGAGCAGCTGCTCGTCGTCCCACACCTTGATGGAGACATCGGAGCCGGCCAGGTCCCCGCGGACGGTTTCGGCGAACGTCTCGGGGTACAGGTGCGACGGCGGCGTGTTGATCAGGTCACGGGTCGCGCAGACGGCGTCGGCGATGTGGCCGGCCCGCTCCAGCACGGCCTCGGCGTCGGCGACCTCGGTCACGAAGGACAGGGAGGAGACCGGGGTGGTGCGGCGCGCGGCCTCGGCGTCCTGGGCGGACTTGTGCGCGGTGAACGCGTAGGAGCCCATGCCGGCGCCCTCCGCGACGGCCGCCAGACGCTCAGGGGTGTCGGCGGGCAGCGCCACGGCGACCTTTTCGGTGCCGGCCAGGGCGCGGACGGCGGCGCCTGCGGCACGCCGCAAGGCCTCGTCGGTGGGCTCGGCGTCCTTGACGGAGCCCACGCCGGTGAGGACGACCACCTCGACGGGGGAGCGGGGCAGGCCGGGGACGCGGACGACCTCGTCCGCCTTGCCGGTGACGCCGAGCGGCTCGAGCAGGGACCGGAGCTTCTCGGCAGCCTCCGCCGGCAGCGGGTTGGCGAGCAGCACGGCGCCCTCGGCGTCGGTGCCCACGCCCACCACGAGCGCCGCGGCGTCCGTGCTCTCGAGCGTGCAGGTGGTCAGTGTCGGACGATCGGTGGTGATCACGTCGTCGGTCCTCTTTTCCATGTCGGTGTACTGGTCGGGAGCGCGCTGCCCCCAGGGCTCGGGCGGGCCCGGGGGCATGATGCGCGTCACGTCCGATCCTATCGCCGCCTGTTGCAAGCCGTTCGCGGGCGGTGATCGGACCAGGTCGGACGGCCCCGCCGCGTGCCGCCGAGGGAATGGACCGGGATGCGGCATGGTTGTGTCTCGACGGCGCGCTGCCGGCTCCCCGGCGGCGTCCACGACCGCACGGAACGACGGCACGGAACCAGGAAGGACCAGGTGAGGCGGCGGCCATGCAGACCCCCGAGACGCTCATGACCCTGCACCCGGACGTGGAGGTGCCCGCGGGACTGGACCTGCTCGTCACGCTCACCGGGCACATGGATGCCGGCAGGTTGGGACGCCAGTTGCGGGAGACGGTGCGCGAGCGTCTCGAATGCGTCGCCGTGGCGGAGGCGGACCTGGACGCGGTCTACGACTACCGTGCTCGTCGCCCGCGCGTCCGCTTCGACCGCGACCGGTACACGGACCTGCGCATGCCACGGCTGGGAGTGGACCTGGTGCAGG
Source organism: Micrococcus luteus (assembly GCA_047414615.1). Classification (GTDB taxonomy): domain Bacteria; phylum Actinomycetota; class Actinomycetes; order Actinomycetales; family Micrococcaceae; genus Micrococcus; species Micrococcus luteus_B. The sequence goes on along the minus strand of CP179711.1, from coordinate 1,092,203 downwards.
ACCTGCTGGGTCATCCGTTCCTGATGCTCTCCGGTCCGGAGCCAGATCTGCGCTGGCACGGGTTCGCCGCCGAGGTCCTCCGGCTGGCGGAGCGCTGGCAGGTGAACTCCCTCGTCCTGGTGGACTCGGTGCCCATGCCCGTGCCGCACACCCGGCGGGTGGGTGTCACGGCGCACGGCACCCGCACGGACGTCCTCGAGGGGCTGACGACGTGGTCTGCCGAGGCGGAGATCATGGCGGGGCTGCTCCAGGTGCTGGAGGTCGCCGCCGAGGACCGCGGGCTGCCGACGGCGGGCTACTCCCTGCACGTGCCGCACTACATCGCGGAGGCGAAGTTCCCGCAGGCGGCCGTGGCGGCCTTCGAGTACGCCGGCGCCGCAATGGGCCTGATGCTCCCGACCGACGAGCTCCGGGACAAGGTCCGCGAGGTGGAGGCCGAGTTGGACCGTCAGACCTCGGGCTCGGAGGAGATCCAGGCGATGGTCGCCGGCTTGGAGCGGACGTTCGACCAGAACGTCGCGGACCAGGAGCGCTCCCTGTTGGAGACCTCGGAAGGACTGCCGGACGGAGACGAGCTCGCCTCCGCGGTGGAGGCCTACCTCCTCGGACGGCAGGCACACGACGACGGCGCCGGCGGCCCCGCCACGGGACCCACCTTCTCGGACCCGTCGCCGGACACTGGGTCCGCCGGGAGCGCCGAGGACGGCCCGTCCTCTCCTGCACAGGACGACGAGGGCACTGACGGGTCCACAGACTCGCCGTGACCGGGCCCGGTCCGGTGGCGTGAGCCGACGCGGTCGGGGAGCGTCCCGGACATGGACACCACACAGCACACCGCCACCGCCACCGCCCCGCATGCCTCGGCCCGCGGCGTCGACGACCTGCTCGGGTACATCGGGCACGTCCTCGGCCGGCTGCCACGCTCGAGCGTCTGCTTCATCACCATGCAGGGGAGGTCCCTGCGCGCCGTCGCCCGCGTCGACGTCCCCGTTCCGGTCCCCGCCACCGCCTCGGCGCGGAGGCGCTGGGCCGAGACCGTCTCCCGCTGCGTCCGCTCGGACGCGGGGGCGGACGGCTGCCTCGTCGTATGCCACGAGCCGGGGGTGGCCGGCCGGGACCACCGGCCGCTCGCCCCGGCGCTGCGTCGCGCCCTTGGCGAGGCAGGGGTCCCCGCCGTGGCCGCCTGGTGCGTGGACGACGGCGTCGCCGTGGCCTGGACCGGCGAGGGGGAGGGGATCGACGTCGGCGACGACGGTACGCCGCGGCCCCTCAGCCCGCCGGAGCTGAGCACGGTCTCCTTGGCGCTCACCGCCGAGGGGTCGGTCTGGAACGGCGGTCCGGGCGGGGACGGCGTCCCCACGCCGTCCGCCGCGCACGCGCCGTGGCCGCTCCCGCCGGGCGACGACGAGGCCTCGATCCGGTCCTGGCTCGGCCTGTGGCACCGGGTGCTCACCGGCCAGGCCTGTCTCGGCGTGCTCAACCGTCGCCAGGCGGCCGCGCCCCTGTCCCTGCCCCTGTGGCGGGACCGGCTGCTGGGGATGGCCGCGGTCGGCCTCGGCCCCGCGGACCCCGAAGACGCCTGCCCGGTGGACCTGTACCTCGCCGAGGGTCCGCAGCCGCCGCGCTGGGACCTGCTCGACGTCCTGCACGACGAGCTCCGGAGCCTCGTGCCCGACCTTCCGATCGAGCAGGCGGCCAATGCACTGGCCGTAGTCGGGTGGATCGCCTGGGCCCGGGGACAGGGGTCTCGGGCGGGGGCCCACCTGGAGGAGGCCTGGCGGCTGCGGCCAGGGCACGGCCTCACATCGCTGCTGCTGCGCCTCGTCGAGGGCGGACGCATCGCAGGGTGGGCGGCTGACCCGCGCACGGCCTGGCGACCCGCCGGGTGAGAGTCGGGGGTGTGGGGCCGCCGGCGTGGCATAATCGGCCCTCACGGCAGGCCGTGGAGATTTCCCGCTCCCGCGGGAATACGTCGACAGTCGGCTGTGTTGTGCGCACCGAAGACCCTGGAGTCCACGCAGTCACCGGCACCACGCCCTGGGCGTGTCGGCCGGCACGGACTTGACAGGGTCACGTGCATGTCGGGTCCCGGCGGTCCCCGCACCGTCGGCCACGGACGCGGCATGAGCGCATCTGCAGACACCCGCGGAACGTCCGCGGACCAACGGAAAGGCCACGAGTGACCCCGACGTCGACCACCAGCGGCACGCAGGACGGTTCGGAGACCACCTCGACCTCCGCCCCCGCCGCGAAGAAGACCACGGCGCGCAAGACGACCGCCGCGAAGAAGTCCGGCACCTCGACGGCCCCGAAGTCCACTGCCGCGAAGAAGACCACGGCGAAGAGGACCTCCACCGCTGCGAAGTCGTCCTCCGCCAAGAAGACCACGGCGAAGTCGACGTCCGAGGCGGAGGGCGAGAAGGCGCCGGCCCCGGCCAAGAAGACGACGACGCGCAGCACGGCCGCCAAGAAGACTGGCACCGCCGCGAAGAAGTCGTCCGCGGGCACGGCCAAGAAGGCGGCCACCCGCAAGCCGGCTGCGAAGAAGACCACGGCGAAGGCCTCCGCCAAGGCGGCCGCCGAGCTCGAGGACCTGCAGCCCACCGCCCCGGACGCCGTTGACGAGGTCGAGCCCGAGGAGGAGCAGTCCGAGGAGTCGGCCGCGAAGGAGCAGGCGGGCGTCAAGGGAGACAAGAAGGGCGAGGGCGCCGGCTCCTCCGGCGGCTTCGTGGTGGACAACTCCGAGGACGACGCCCCGATGCAGCAGGTCGTCGTCGCCGGCGCCACCGCCGACCCGGTCAAGGACTACCTCAAGCAGATCGGCAAGGTCGCCCTCCTCAACGCGGAGCAGGAGGTGGACCTCGCGATGCGCATCGAGGCCGGCCTCTACGCCGAGCACAAGATGAAGGACAACCCGATCGAGGACTACCGCGAGCGGCGGGACATGCAGCTCATCATCGCGGACGGCCGTCGGGCGAAGAACCACCTGCTCGAGGCGAACCTCCGCCTGGTCGTGTCCCTCGCCAAGCGCTACACCGGCCGTGGCATGCTGTTCCTCGATCTGATCCAGGAGGGTAACCTCGGTCTCATCCGCGCCGTGGAGAAGTTCGACTACACCAAGGGCTTCAAGTTCTCCACCTACGCCACCTGGTGGATCCGCCAGGCCATCACCCGCGCGATGGCGGACCAGGCCCGCACCATCCGCATCCCGGTGCACATGGTGGAGGTCATCAACAAGCTGGCGCGCGTGCAGCGCCAGATGCTCCAGGACCTCGGCCGCGAGCCCACCCCGGAGGAGCTCGCCAAGGAGCTGGACATGACCCCGGAGAAGGTCGTCGAGGTGCAGAAGTACGGCCGCGAGCCGATCTCGCTGCACACCCCGCTCGGCGAGGACGGCGACTCCGAGTTCGGCGACCTCATCGAGGACTCCGAGGCCGTCGTGCCCTCGGACGCCGTGTCCTTCACCTTGCTGCAGGAGCAGCTGCACTCCGTGCTGGACACCCTCTCCGAGCGAGAGGCCGGCGTCGTCGCCATGCGCTTCGGCCTCACCGACGGGCAGCCGAAGACCCTGGACGAGATCGGCAAGGTCTACGGCGTGACCCGTGAGCGGATCCGCCAGATCGAGTCCAAGACCATGTCGAAGCTGCGCCACCCGTCGCGCTCCCAGGTCCTCCGGGACTACCTGGACTGATCCCGTCCGCGCCACGACGCCCCCGTCCGGCCCCACCGTGCGGGGGCGTCGTCGCATCCCCTCCGTTCCGTCCCCGACGCTGTGCGGAGACCTGTCCGAGAGGACCACCGATGTCAGACACCCCGGTCCGCGGTGCACGCCCGGACGTCCACCTGCCCGAGTCCGCCCAGCCTGGCGCGCCGCTGTCCGTGCGTCTGCTCGCGGAGACGGACTGGGAGTCCTATCGGGCACTGCGGCTCGAGATGCTGGCCGACGCGCCCGACTTCTTCTGGGCCACCCTCGCCGACGTGGCCGGCTACACGGAGGCCACGTGGCGCGAGCGTGCGGCCGGGCCGCAGACCCACCTGCAGGTGCTGCACGACGGCGAGCCGGTCGGAGCCCTGAGCATCGACTGGATCGGTTACACCGAAGACATGCTCCTGGACGAGGACACGGTGAACATCGTGTCCGTCTACGTCCGCCGCAGCCACCGCGGCCACGGCGTAGTCGAGGCCCTGCTCTCCGCCGCGGACGCGGTCATGCGGACCGCCGGACGCAGCCGGCAGCTGTTGGAGACGCCCGAGGACAACGTCCGCGGCCGCCGTGCCTACGAGCGTCTCGGCTTCGTGGAGACCGGCCACCGTGTCCGGGACCCGCGGCGTGAGCACCTGCAGGAGATCGAGTACGAGCGCATCGTGCCGGAGCGCTGAGCGCTCCCGCCGCCGCGCCGGGCCGTCACACTCTGCCCCGCGAGCCTGAGAGCCCGTGAGTGCGAGAGCCCGGAGCGCGTCCCGCCCCGCCCCGAGGGGCGGGAGGCGCAGACACACCGAGGGCCGGGACTCCTTCCGGAGTGCCGGCCCTCGGGCGCGCGGTCAGGCGGAGGCCGCTCAGTCCTCCGGGGCCGGGCGCGCCGTCAGCTCGTGGGTTCTGGTCCTGCCACACGGTGGTCTGCGGACGCAGCGCGTGCTCCACGTCACGGGCGTGGTGGCCGCAGAAGAGCAGTTCTCCGCCGGCGGTGAGGACGGCGCGCACGTAGGCCTGCGCACCGCAGCGGTCGCAGCGGTCGGTGGCGTTCAGCGTGGCCGGTTCGGCTACAGCGGTCGTGGACATGGCGTCCTCCTTCGGTCTTCGGTGTCCGGTAGCGGGCGGCGGGACCGGCTCGGCGGTCCGGCGGGTGTGCCCGCTCCATCCATCAGAACCACCACTATGGCAGGTCTGTTCCCCCGTGCGGGTCCATGGCCGCGGTGTTTCGCCGCCCGCGTAGCGCACGGCCGACGTACCCTGGAAGACGCCCTCGATCCGCAGGAAAGGCCAGATCCCGCCGTGAGCCGCTCGTCCGAGTACAACGCTCGCCACCTCTCCGTCCTGGAGGGGCTCGAGGCCGTGCGCAAGCGCCCCGGCATGTACATCGGCTCCACCGACTCCCGAGGCCTGATGCACTGCCTCTGGGAGATCATCGACAACTCGGTGGACGAGGCCCTGGCCGGCTACGGCTCCTCCATCGAGATCACCCTGCACCCGGACGGCTCCGTGGAGGTCGCGGACTCCGGCCGCGGCATCCCGGTGGACGTCGAGCCGCGCACCGGCCTCTCCGGCGTCGAGGTGGTCTTCACGAAGCTGCACGCCGGCGGCAAGTTCGGCGGCGGCTCCTACGCGGCCTCGGGCGGTCTGCACGGCGTGGGCGCCTCCGTGGTGAACGCGCTGTCCTCCCGCCTGGACGTCCACGTCTCCCGCGGTGGCAAGGTGCACCGCATGTCCTTCCGCCGGGGCGTGCCCGGCACCTTCCAAGACGGCTCGCGACCCACCCCGGACGCGCCGTTCACCGAGAGCACCGAGGTCACCCCGCTCGAGGTCGTCGGCAAGGCCAAACGCGGCGTCACCGGCACCCGCGTCCGCTACTGGGCGGACGAGCAGGTCTTCACCCCGGACGCCACGTTCTCCGTGGAGGACCTGCAGGCCCGCGCCCGCCAGACCGCCTACCTGATCCCGGGCCTGCGCATCGCGGTCAAGGACCTGCGCCGGCTCACAGGCACGGCGGGGGAGACCGGCCCGCACGAGGAGGTCTTCCAGTACGACGGCGGCATCGCCGAGTTCGCCGAGCACCTCACCCCGGCCTCGCCCGTCACGGACGTCTGGCGGCTGCAGGGGTCGGGCAGGTTCTCCGAGCGCGTCCCCGTGCTCGGCTCGGACGGCCGCACCCAGATGAAGGATGTGGACCGCACCTGCGAGGTGGACGTGGCCCTGCGCTGGGACGTGGGCTACGAGACCACGTTCCGCTCGTTCGTGAACATCATCGCCACCCCGAAGGGCGGCACCCACCAGACCGGGTTCGAGGCCGCGCTGCTGAAGACTTTTCGGGACCAGGTCGCCGCCAACGCCCGCAGGCTCAAGGCGGGCAACGACAAGCTGGAGAAGGACGACGTCCTCGCCGGCCTCACCGCCGTGCTCACCGTTCGCCTGGCGGAGCCGCAGTTCGAGGGGCAGACGAAGGAGGTGCTCGGCACCCCGGCCGTGCGCCGCATCGTCAACAACGTCGTGTCGAAGGAGCTCGGCACCCTGCTCAAGTCCGGCGCCCGCGCCCAGAAGCAGCAGTCCACGGCCGTGCTGGAGAAGGTCGTGGCGGAGATGAAGTCCCGCATCTCCGCCCGCACCCACAAGGAGAACCAGCGCCGCAAGAACGCGCTGGAGTCCTCCTCCATGCCCTCGAAGCTCGCGGACTGCCGCACCAACGACGTCGCCTCCTCCGAGCTGTTCATCGTCGAGGGCGACTCGGCGCTCGGCACCGCCAAGCTGGCCCGCTCCTCGGACTTTCAGGCCCTGCTACCGATCCGCGGCAAGATCCTCAACGTCCAGAAGGCCTCGGTGGGGGACATGCTCTCCAATGCCGAGTGCTCCGCGCTGATCCAGGTGGTCGGCGGCGGCGCAGGCCGGTCCTTCGACCTGGACGCCGCGCGCTACGGCAAGGTCATCCTCATGACCGACGCGGACGTGGACGGCGCCCACATCCGCACCCTGCTGCTCACACTGTTCTTCCGGTACATGCGCCCGCTCGTGGAGGCCGGCCGCGTCTACGCCGCCGTCCCGCCGCTGCACCGGGTGGAGATCATGGCGCGCGGCAAGAAGGAGCGCGAGGTGGTCTACGCGTACTCGGAGAATGAGCTCACACAGCTGCTCACCCGTCTCGAGTCCGAGGGACGCGCCTACAAGAAGCCGATCCAGCGCTACAAAGGTCTGGGCGAGATGGACGCGGACCAGCTGGCCGAGACCACCATGGACCCGCGCCACCGCATGCTCCGCAGGGTGCGCATCAGCGAGTTCGAGGCGGCCGAGCGGGTCTTCGACCTGCTCATGGGCTCCTCGGTGGCCCCGCGCAAGGAGTTCATCGTCTCGAACGCGGACGAGCTGGACGCCGAGCGCATCGACGCCTGATCGGCACCGTGGGTCTGGTGGACACCCGTTACCTTGTGAGCACCCCCGAACGTCGGGGGTCTGGTCGCTCGGCCGGGTATGGCTCTGTTGCCCTGCCATCAATGGTCCGGGGGGTGTTGCCGCCCGGTCGAGAGACACGCGTTGACCGCTGATAGGGACACGGCCCACCAGCTGGTGAGGTCTCTTCGTAACGTGGGTGCCGGCATCGGGTGTCAAGACTGCGACCAGTAGTGATGCTCCAAGGAAGGACGGCATCATGGAAACCAGATTCGCGGTCGTCATCGGCCTAGACGTCGGGAAGACTGCCCACCACGCGTGCGCGCTCGACCCGGACGGGAACAAGCTGTTCGACAAGCCTCTACCGCAAGACGAGGCCGAGCTGAGGGAGCTGTTCACCAGCATGCAGGCCCATGGAGAGGTGCTCATGGTGGTCGACCAGCCCAACACCATCGGGGCACTGCCGATCGCTGTGGCCCGCGACGTCGGCTGCACCGTCGCCTACCTTCCCGGGCTAGCGATGCGCAAGGCAGCGGATCTGTATCCGGGCAGGTCAAAGACCGATGCGCGCGATGCGTTCATCATCGCTGACACAGCCCGCACCATGCCCCATACCCTCCGGCAGGTCGATCGTGACAGCGAGGTCCTCTCCGCGTTGAAGGTCCTTGCCGGCTTCGATGAGGACCTCGCCCACGAGACCACCCGGGCACTGAACCGGATCCGATCTCTGCTCACGCAGATCCACCCCTCGCTCGAGCGCATCTTCGCCGGCGGCAGCCTTTCAACAGCGCTGGTGCTGGATCTGCTGGAAAAGTTCGGCGGCCCCACTGGGTTCAAGAAGGCTGGGCGGAGCAAGGTTCTGCGCTTCGCCCGTTCCCACTCCCGCCGCGATCCGGAAGCACTGGTTGACCGGATCTTCACCGCTTTGGGTGAGCAGACCGTAGTGGTGCCGGCGACCACAGCAGTCGAGCTCGTGATCCCCCGAGTCGCTGGTCAAGTCAAAGAACTGAAGGAACAACGGGCGACCGTGGCGCAAGAGGTCGAGGCCATGCTGGAGGACTTCCCTCTCGCCTCGGTCTTGATGAGCATGCCGGGGATCGGCATCAAGACCGCTGCTCAGATCCTCCTGACCATCGGAGACGGCTCAGCGTTCGAGACCCCAGGCCACCTCGCGGCCTATGCCGGGATCGCGCCGGTCACGCGAAGATCCGGGACCTCGATCCGTGGTGAGTTCCCGGCTCGTTCGGGGAACAAGCGGTTGAAGAACGCCCTTTTCTACTCGGCCTGGGTCGCCTCGAACTCGGACCCGCTCTCCAAGGCCTACTACGACCGCAAACGCGCCGAGGGCAAGCGCCACAACGCCGCCGTAATCTGCCTAGCTGTAGGAGGGCATGACGTTGTTGACGCGTGCCGGGGCCAGGGAGGCCGGAGGAGCACCCCCGCAGGAGGTATGCGGTCGATGGTAGTTGTAGTGATTCACCCAGACCTGCATGGCCTCACGCCGGGCCGTCTCTGAGGAGTACGGACGGGCGTAGAGGACCTCGTCTACCATCAGCCGGTTGTACCGCTCGATCTTGCCGTTGTGCTTCGGCGTGTACGGCCGGATCCGGTGATGCCGGCCCCCGAGCGAGACCACCTTCGCGGTGAAGTCCACGGCCCGGTAGTTGTTCCCGTTGTCCGTGATGACCCTGTCCACCGTGATCCCGTGAGCGGCGAAGAACGCACGGGCCCTGCAGAAGAACCCGATCGTGGTCACCGCACGCTCGTCCTCGAGTGCCTCTGTGTAGGCCAGACGGGTGAACCCGTCGATCGCCGAGTGCAGGTAGGTGTACCCGACCCGACGGCCTGCACCTCGCTTGGAAGCCCTCCCGGCCTGGCTGTCACGGCCGTGGGCGCGCCAGCCGCCCCCGTCAGGGATCTTCCCGATCTTCTTCACGTCCAAGTGGACCATGTGTCCTGGGGCCCTCGCGGTGATCTTCTTGGCCGGGCGTTGCCGCAGATCTTCTCCTGCCGGGGTCAGATCTCGTAGGCGGGAGATCCCGAGTCGGTGCAGCCACCGGCCCACGGTGCGAAGGCAGAGCTGGTGGCCCTGGGCGAGCAGGTGGTGATGGATCCTTCGTGCGGACCACTTGTGGTCCCGGCGCAGTGTCTCGAGCTCAGTGACCACCTCAGCATCGAGCTGGTCAGGGCAGTGATGGGGCCGGCTCGAACGGTCCTGCAGTCCTGCTGCGCCCTCGGCCAGGTAGCGGGCCACCCAGGTGGCCACCGTGGGCCGACTGACACGGAACTCCGCAGCCACGTGTGACTGCGGGATCCCGTCAATCAGGTGGCGTTGGACCATGCGCAGTCGGCCGGTAGGGGTCAGGGGTGCATTAGCGTGAGTCATGAGCGGGTCTCTTCTGGCAGGTGGGTGGTGTAGGAACTTCCATCCTGCGGGAGAGACCCGCTCGTCTCATCTCAGCCCGTGCCTCGTGGCAAGAACGTCATGACCCACAACACCTAGCCCGCCGACGCTGCAACGTCATCTTCGCGATGCTCCGCGACGGCACCTACTACCAGGCCCCAGAACCCGCCCCAGAACCCGCCCCTGCCCCCGAGCCAGCCGCCCTCGCGGCTTGACTCGCAACATAGGGACACCCCCCCGTTGGTACAGTCGGCCCATGGATTCTGTGAGCCGGGACACAGCGTGGACCGAGGGCGACCTGCGGGACGGGCCGCCGTCGTCGCCCCCACCCCTCGAGCACCGCGGGCGCCTGCGTCGCCGCGTCGGGCAGGGACGTCCCGCCCCGGGTAGCGACGTGCCCGCCTGGCGCGCCGCCGCCGTGGGCGCCGCGTTCGGCCTGGCCTCGGTGGTCTGGAGCCTCAACGGCCACCTCTCCGAGTGGACCGCCATCGGCGGGATGGCCGGTTTCTACGCCCTCGGCTTTCTCTCCATGCTGGGGCTGCGCTTCGTGGTGGACCAAGAGAAGGCCCGGAAGAACGTCTTCTATGCCGGTGAGGGGCAGGCCGCCTGGTTCCTGCTGAACTTCCTGGGCATCTTCCAGATCCCATGGTTCTTCGTCTCCGGCATCGATGACCCCAGCATGCTTGCGCTGGCCGCCGCGGGGCTGGGCATCGTGGTGGCCCTCGCGAACCAGGCGATCGTCGCGCGGTATATGACCCGGAAGGTCCAGCCGGAGCCCGAGCCCGTCCCGCTCGGCTGACACCTGCCGTTCTCACAGTCCTCCACGACGTCGGACCCTCGCCTTCGCAGAGAAGGCGAGGGTCCGACGTCGTGAAGCGTCCCGCCTCCGGCGTGCTCGGCGGACAGCGAGCGCCTCCGGTGGGCACCCGCCTCCGGCGGGCGCCGCCCTCACCGCTCGGCGTAGAAGGCGGCGAGGCGCTCGAGGCCCTCGTCGATGCTGACGCGCGGGCGCCAGTCCAGCACCTCGCGGGTGCGGCGCTGGTCGAACCAGTGCGAGGTGGACAGCTGCTCGGCAAGGAACTCGGTGAGCGGTGGCTCGCCGTCCGAGGTGGCTCGGCGCATGCCCAAGAGGTTCTTCTCCCAGGCCCGCTCGATCACCGCGCCGGCACGGCGGGCCAGGCCCGCGGGGACGCGGCGGGACGGCGGTGCGGCGCCCCCGGCCATGGCGATGCGGGTGATGAGCTCGCCGACCGGCCGCGGCTCGCCGTTGGTGACCACCAGGGCTTCGCCGTGGGTGTGGTCCGCGGCCGTGACGGCGGCGAGGACGGCCTCGACGGCGTTCCAGGTGTAGAGGGTGTCGATCAGGGCGGCACCGGAGCCGAGCACCGGCATGCGGCCGGCCCGGGCGCGCTGGACGATGCGGTCCGTCAGCTGCATGTCTCCGGGGCCCCACATCAGGTGCGGACGCAGGGCCAGCACGTGGAAGGACGGCGAGTCCGCGGACAGGGCCAGCAGCTCGCCGGCGGCCTTGGTGCGGGCGTAGGGGCCGCGGGCGGCGTCAGGGTCGGCCGGGCCGGCGCCCTCGCCGACGATCGAACTGCCGGCGTGCGCCACGGACGGGGAGGAGATGTGGACCATGCGGCTCACGCCCGCGGCCCGTGCGGCCTCCACCACGTACTGGGTGCCGGCGACGTTGACGAGCTCGAAGTCCGCCTCCGGTCCGGAGACGGACACCTTCGCGGCCACATGCACCACGGTGTCCACGCCGTACATGGCGCGGGCCACGGCCTCCGGGTCCGCCACGGAGCCGCGGACGTCCTCGGCCCCCTCCACGCCGGACGGACGCCGCTGCAGCGTCACGACCTCGGAGCCGGCGGCGATCAGGGCGCGGGCGACGCCCTGGCCCAGGATGCCGGAGGCGCCGGTGACGAGCACGCGGTGCGCCTCGGGCTGCTCGAAGACCTGCGGTGTGCCGAGCGCGTCGAGCTCGACCTCGAATCCCATGCGTGCCATCAGGGACGTCCCACCTTCCCGCCGGCCAGGATGCCCTCGGCCCAGCGGGCCATGCGGGCGCGGTCGATCTTCGAATTGTGGCGGATGTCCGTCGGGATCGTCTCGGTGACGAGCACGGCGGACACCGGCAGCGGGGCCACCGCCGCCCGGACCTGCGTGGTCAGCTCGGCCGGGGCCAGCCCCGGCTTCGGGCGACCGTCGCGCAGGTGGCCCGGGCGGCGCTCCTGGGGGCGCGTGGACGGTCGCGCGGCCTGAACGCAGACCACCACGGCCTGCGTGCCGGCCGGACCGACGCCCACCACGACGCAGCGCTCGACCGGACCGAGCGCATCCACGGCCGCCTCCGGGCCGACCGGCGCCACGGGGCCGTCCGGGGTGGAGACGACATGCTGGAGGCGGCCCTCGATCCAGAGTCGGCCCTCGGCGTCGAAGTGGCCGACGTCGTTGGTGCGGTGCCACACGCGGCCGCCGCCGCCGAACAGGCTGTCCCGCTTGGACTGCTGGTCCGTGTACCAGAGGGCGTCGTAGCGCTCCTTCAGATGAGGGGCGGACACGACGACCTCGCCCAGCACGCCCCAGCCGGTCTCGGGGTCCAGGATGACCTCCTCGGCGGAGCCGTCCGGCAGCAGCGGGGCGACGGCGACGTCCACGGTCTCGATGGGCGAGCCGACGCACACGCCGGCGTCCTTGGCGTGGACGAGCTCCTGGACGGTGTCCGCGTCGATGTCCGTGAGCAGCAGGCCCTCGGTCATGCCGTAGGGGGAGTGGATCTCTGCGTTCGGCACGAGGGCGGTCACCTGGCGCATCAGCGCCGGCGGCACCGGCGCGCCCGCGGAGAGCACCATGCGGATGCGGCCGAGCACGGCGCGGCCCGCCTCGTCCAGGTCACCGGCGGTGGCAACCACGTTCCGCAGTGCCGCCGGAGAGGCGAACAGGACCGTGGACTGCCCGGCCTCGGCGGCCTCGGCCAGGCCGCGGACGGTCAGGGTGGCAGGCTTGGTGACGTCCATGTCCGGGGAGACCGAGGTGGCGCCCAACGCCGGACCCAGCAGCGCGAACGGCGCGAAGCCGGCGAGCAGGGACGCCCCGGGCTCGATGCCCAGGGTGCGGCGGATGCGGCGCACCAGGTGGCCCAGGCGTCCGTGGGTGTACACCACGCCCTTGGCGGGACCCGTGGAGCCGGAGGTGAACAGCACGGCCGCCTCCTGGTGCTCCTCCGGCACGGGCAGGGGAGCGCCCTGCTCGTCCACCGGGCCCACGGCGTCCGGGCGGCGGTGCCGCTCGACCATGGCATAGAGGCTGTCCTCCACCTTCAGCGCGGTCCGCTGGGCCGCCCCGAGCGGGGCGACGGAGAACCGGGTGCCCGGCCACGACTGGGCGCGGGCGAGGGTCAGGCCGGCGGTCTGGCCGATGATCCACCGCGGACGGGCCGACTTCATGGCCCGCGTCATGCCCTTCACGCCCAGGCCCTGGTCCGCCACCACCGCGACCGCGCCCAGGCGCAGCACGGCGTAGAGGGCAGCGGTCAGGTCTCGGCCCGGCGGGACGAGCATGGACACGCGGTCGCCGGGGCGGACGCCGGCGGCCCACAGCCCGGTGGCGACGGCCGAGACCATCTCCTGCAGCTCGCCCCAGCTCACGGCCACGGGGCGGCGCCTCCGGCGGACGATCGCGTGCGCGCTGGCCGCGCCCGTCATGTCCACCAGAGCGGTGGCGTCGCGGTTGACGGAGTCCGGTGCGCCCCACTCGTCCAGCAGGTCCCACAGCCGGCGGCGGGCCGAGGAGGACGAGGACGCGCGCGCCGAGCCCCGGCCCGCGGCGGAGGCGACGTCCTCCGTGGCCGGTGGGGCGCCGTCGTCGTGCCCCGCTGCGGGCGAGTCGTCCTCCGCACCGGCGGAGACGTGCGAGGCGAGGTCCTCCAGGTGCAGGGAGGTGGTGGCCGGGTGCGCCTGGTGGTGCGGCTCGGCCGCCGGCCGGGAGACGGGCAGGCCCGAACCGGGGGAGGAGAGCATGCCGGTGTCCAGCAGGTCCAGCCAGGTCAGGACGGGCCCCGTGAGGTCGCGGTCCTCGACGAGCAGGTGGCCGGCCTCCTCGTAGCGGTGCACACGGGCCTCGGGCAGGCGGTCGCGCAGGTCGTCCAGGTAGCGGTCCAGGAACACCGGGTCGTCGGCGCCCCACAGGATCAGGGCCGGCACCGCGGCGTCGCCGAGGGCGTTCACCCCGGCGGAGACCTCCTGCAGCGCCGCGTGGCTGCCGTGCGCGGCGGTGGCGGGGATGTCCGCCACGAAGCCGCCCACGCCTCCGCGGCGCTCGGCGGAGCCGTACGGCAGGTGGTAGGCCGCCCGGACCTCGCCGGACAGCTGCGGCTGCGCCAGCGAGGTGGTGACGGACACGAAGGCGTCGGTGGCCACGGTCGAGTTGGCGAGCAGGGGGCCGGCCAGGGCCGCCTGCAGGGGCATCGGGATCGGTGCGCCCTCCGGCTGGTGGACGGCGGTGTTGAGCGTCATCACGCCGGAGACCAGGTCACGGTGGCGGCCGGCCCAGCCGAGCGAGACCACGCCGCCCCAGTCGTGGCCGACGGTCACGAGGCGGTGGCCGGTCGCGGCGAGACCCGGCAGCTCGAGCGCGTCGGCGATCGCCTCTAAGTCGTCCAGGCGGGCGGCCAGGCCCCGGTAGTCCGAGGCGGGGGTGCCCATGGTCTCCGGGCGGGGCGACTCGGCGTGCGTCAGGCGCTCGGAGAAGCCCATGTCCAGCTGGTCCGGGGCGATCACCCGCCAGGCGGTGCCGCCGGCGCGGGCCTGCTCCACGGTGGCCCGCATGAGCGAGCGCCACAGGTAGGACCAGGTCGGGTTGCCGTGGACGGCCAGCACGGTGCCGTGGACCTCCACGCCCATGGCCGCCAGGGCGGGACCCGTGTCGCCGACGTGGAACGTGCGGACGGTGCCGTCCGGGTCGGCGGGGGACTGCACCGTGAGCAGGCGGGACCACTGCGGGTCCCAGCCCGGCATCTTGTCGATCGGGGGGATGGTCGCTGCGGCTGCGGGGATGCTCACGGACGCGGTCCTCCTGTCACCACTGGATCTCGAGCATGGCGGTGTTCAGCCCGGAGCCGACGCCGAGGCAGAGGACGGTGTCCCCGCGCTCCAGGCTGTCCTGCTCGCGGACGAGGGTGATGGGCAGGGACGCCGGGCCGATGTTGCCCAGGGTCGGGAACGTGACCGGGATGAGGTTCTTGTCCAGGCCCGCCGCCTCGGCGATCGCGTTGGTGTGCAGCTGGGAGACCTGGTGGGTGATGAAGCGGTCCGCGTCCTTCCAACCCCACTCGGACGGCGCGTCGTTCCACGCGTCCATGACGAGCTCCAGGCCCCCGTCCAGCAGGCCGGTGGAGTCCGTGTACATGCCGTTGTGGTCGCCCACGCAGAGCAGGTGGTGCTCCGAGCCGGCGCGCGTGACGCCGCGGACGATGCGGTGCCCCTCCGGGTGGGCCTCGATCGAGCCCACCACGGCGGCGGCCGCGCCGGAGCCGAGGGTGAGCGAGGCGAACTGCTCCATGAAGTTGCCGCGGTTGGTCTGCGGGGAGTGCAAGTTCTCCACGGTGGCGTCCTGGACCTTCAGCGCGTCCTCGCCCGCGACGACCACGGCGTAGTCGATCTGTCCGGCGTCCACCAGGGAGGAGGCGAGCATGAGGCCGTTGACGAAGCCCAGGCAGGCGTTCGTGATGTCGAAGTTCACCGCCGAGGTGGGCAGCCCCATCATGTGGTGGATGCCCACGGCCACGGACGGCTCGAGGGTGGCGCGGGTGACCGAGGTGTTCACGATCAGGCCGACCTGGTCCGGGCGGACGCCGGCGGCCTCGAGGGCGGCGGTGCCGGCGCGGGCGGCGGCCTCCTGGAAGTCCCCGGGGCGGTCCCAGTTCCGCCGGGCGTGGACGCCGGCCACGCGCTGCAGCAGCCCCTTGGGCAGCTTGAGGCGCTTGAGGACGTCGGCCAGACGGACGTCCAGCTCGTCGGAGGTCAGCTCATGGGGGGCCTCGACCTCGGTGACCGCCAACAGGGCGGCGCGGGAGTAGTCGAAGCGGGCGTTGCCGGACACGTTCGGGTACCTGGTCCCATCTGCTCGGGGCATGTGTTTCTCCGGTCCGCCGAGCAGGCGGGCCGAAGGACGAGTCTACCGCGCAGGCGGAGGGGGTGGTGAGGTGTGAGGACGGCCACCCGTCATGGACTGGCCATGCCTGCCCCCGGGGGTATCCTGGAGGGGCATCGCACAGTGGAAGCACGACTCTGCACTGGAGTGACACAGCATGGATCCCCTGGAACTCGCCCGCTGGCAGTTCGGCATCACCACCGTCTACCACTTCCTGATGGTCCCGCTCACCATCGGCCTCGGACTGCTCGTGGCGGTCCTGCAGACCGCGTGGTTCACCACGGGGCGGGAGGTCTATCTCCGGATGACGAAGTTCTGGGGCAAGCTCTTCCTCATCAACTTCATCATGGGCGTGGCCACCGGCATCGTGCAGGAGTTCCAGTTCGGCATGGCCTGGTCCGAGTACTCCCGCTTCGTGGGGGACGTCTTCGGCGCCCCCCTCGCGATGGAGGCGCTCATCGCCTTCTTCCTGGAGTCCGTGTTCCTCGGGGCCTGGATCTTCGGCTGGAAGACGCTCCCGAAGGCGGTCCACCTCGCGGCCCTCTGGCTCGCGGTGGTCGGCGCCCACTTCTCCGCGTACTTCATCATGGCCGCCAACGCCTTCATGCAGCACCCGGTCGGCTACCGCGTGGTGGACGGACGCCCCGTGCTGGACGACATCGGGGCCGTGCTCACGAACCCCATCCTGCTGACCCACTTCCCGCACACGCTCTTCGGCGCCTATGCCGTGGGCGGCGGCTTCCTGCTCGGCATCGCCTGGTACCACCTCTGGCGCCGCCGCGCCGACGGCATCGACTCCGTGGACGCCGACGGCCGCGTGGTGGTGGGGGAGACCGGCTCGGCCGCCCGGGACCGCCTGGACCACACCGTCTGGCTGCGCTCCCTGCGCATCGGCGCCGCGGTGGCGATCATCGGCTTCACCGGCACCGCCTTCACCGGCCATGCGCAGGCCCAGCAGATGATCGAGACCCAGCCGCTCAAGATGGCCTCGGCCGAGGCCGCCTGCCATGACGGCACGGCGTTCTCCGTGTTCTCCTTCGCCGACCTGTCCGACCGCTCGGGCGCCACCACCTGTGACGACGTCGTGGGCGTGGTCGAGGTGCCCGGCCTGCTGTCCTACCTGGCCTACGAGGACTTCACGACCCCGGTCAAGGGCATCACGAGCCTGATCCCGGAGTACCAGGAGAAGTACGGCACCCACCTGCCGGACGACCCCATGTACGGAGAGCGGGCGGGCGCGGAGATCGACTACCAGCCGCTGATGGAGGTGACCTACTGGGGCTTCCGCCTGATGATCACCTTCGGCGGCCTCGCCGCGCTCGCCGCCGCCTGCGCCCTCTGGATGACCAGGAGGGGCACGGTCCCGGCGAGCCGGAACTGGATGCGGGTGGCCGTCCTCTCGATCGGCGGCTCCTTCGGAGCGAACATGGCTGGCTGGGTGTTCACGGAGATGGGCCGCCAGCCGTTCGTGGTGGCCCCGAACCCGGCGCTGCCCGCCGGAGACCAGGTGTTCATGTTCACCGCCGCCGCGGTGTCCCCGGGGGTGGACGGCGTGGAGATCCTGGTGTCCCTGATCGTGTTCGCCCTGCTCTACGGCACCCTGCTCGTCGTCGAGGTCGTCCTGCTGGCGCGCTACGTGCGGGGAGGCGTGCCGGCCGGCATGCCGGAGCTGACCGCCCACGAGCACGACGACCGCCACCGCCACGACCGCGACCACGACGAGGACGACGTCCTCGCCTTTGCCTACTGATCCGCGTCCAGGACACAAGGAGACCGTCATCATGGCAGAGACCCTGCCCACCGTCTGGTTCGCCCTCATCGCCGTCCTCTGGCTCGGCTACCTGCTACTGGAGGGGTTCGACCTCGGCGTCGGCATGCTCATGCGCCTCTGGGCCCGGGACGAGCGCTCCCGACGCCAGCTGCTGAACACCATCGGCCCCGTGTGGGACGGCAACGAGGTGTGGCTGATCACCGCTGCCGGCGCCACCTTCGCCGCATTCCCGCACTGGTACGCGTCGCTGTTCTCCGCCCTCTACCTGCCGCTGACGCTCACCCTGGTCGGCCTGATCCTGCGCGCCGTCGCGATCGAGTACCGCGGCAAGGCCATCACCGACTCCGGCCGTGCCGCGTGGGACGCCTGCCTGGCGGTCGGCTCCCTGCTCGCGGCCTTCACCGTGGGCGCCATGCTCGCGCTCACCACCACCGGGCTGCCGCTGGACGCCAACGGCGACCGGGTGGGCGGCTCCTTCGTGTGGCTCACCCCGTACGCCCTGCTCGGCGGCGTGGCCGTGGTCCTGTTCGCGATCGCCCAGGCCTGGGCGTTCCTCGGCCTGAAGACCGAGGGGGCCGCCCGTGAGGCCGCCGGCCGGGTGCTCGGGCGCTGGCTGCCGCTGCTGCTGGCCCCGCTGGCGGTGTGGGTCCTGATCGTGGTGGCGCGCGGCGGTGCCGTGCTGCCGTGGGTGCTCACGGTCCTGGCCGTGGTGGCGGCGGCCGCCGCCTGGCGCTGGGCCCGCGCCGGCCGCGAGGGACTGACGTTCGCCGGCATGGCCGGGTTCCTGGCCTGCGGCGTGGCCGCCCTGTTCACCGCGGTCTACCCGGTGGTGCTGCCCTCGACCGTGGACCCGGCGTACAGCCTGACGGTGGAAAGCGCCTCCTCCGGCACCTACACCCTCACCGTGATGGCGTGGGTCACCGTGGTCTTCGTGCCGATCGTGCTGGCCTACACCGCGTGGTCCTATTGGCAGTTCCGCCGCCGCATCGCGGTCACCCACATCCCCACGGCGCACGCCGTCCGCCCGGTGTGAGCCTTTCCGACGACGGCCGCCCGCCGCGTCCGTCCGGCCCCCTTCCCCGGGACCGCGCCGCGCGGCGGCTGCTGGTCCCGCTGCTGGGGTGCGCCGTCCTGCGCGCCGCCGGGTGGATCCTCCTGGCGGAGGCGCTGACGCGGCTGCTCGCCGGGCTGGCCGCCGCTCTGCCCGCTCCGGACGCCGCCGACCTGCTCGACCTGCTCGTGCACCCTCCGGCCCCGTCCGGCGCGGCGGCGGTCTCCGGCGTCGGGTCCGCCCTGGCGCTCGGAGCGGCCGGCGCGCTGCTGCGGGCGGCGGCCGAGGCGCTGGCCCCCGCGCTGGGCCGGCGCACATCGCTGCGCGTCCAGGGGGAGCTGCGCCGGGCCCTGCTGCACCGGCGCCTGCTCGAGGCGGACGCCCTCGGGGCCGACGTCGGCCCGGACGCCGTGCTCGTCACCCGCGGATTGGACGGCCTGGACGACTACCATGCCAAGGTCCTGCCCGCCCTGGCCGCTGCCGCCGTGGTCCCGCCGGCGTTGATCGGGTGGGCCCTGCTGCGCGACCCGCTGTCCGCGCTGCTGCTGGTCCTCACGCTGCCCCTCGTGCCGCTGTTCATGGTGCTCATCGGCCGGCACACCGCCGAGCGCATCGCCGCTGCGGCCGCGGGGCTGGACCGGCTCTCGGCCCAGCTGGCCGAGCTCGCCCGCGGCCTGCCGGTGCTCGTCGGGCTGCACCGGGCCGGCGTGCAGCGCCGCTCGCTCGAACGCGTCGCCGAGCGGCACCGTGCGGCCACGATGGGCACGCTGCGCACCGCCTTCGTGTCCGGCCTGGTCCTGGAGCTGCTCGCCTCCCTGTCCGTGGCGGTGGTGGCCGTGGTGATCGGCGTCCGGCTCGTCTCCGGGAGCCTGGGGCTCACCGAGGGGCTGGTGGTCCTGGTGATCGCCGCCGAGGTCTACCTGCCCCTGCGCGAGATCGGCGCGGCCTTCCACTCCTCCGAGGACGCCGAGGCGGCCCGGGAACGCGTCCTGGCCCGCGTGCAGGCGCCGCCCCGGGTGTCCGCACTGGACGCGCTGCGGTGCCCGGACCATGCGGGTGCGGACGTCGCCCGCGCGGGGTCCGCGGGCGGGGACCGCCGCTACGGCCCTGCGGACCGGCCGGGGGTGCGAGACGCAGAGCCGGTGCTGGCCGTTCACGGGCTGCGGATCGCCCACGGCCGGGCGCCCTGGACCGTGGACGGCCTCGACCTGACGTTGGCGGCGGGGGAGCACCGCGTGCTGGCCGGTGCCTCCGGCTCCGGCAAGTCGACCGTGCTCCACCTGCTCGCCGGCCTGCTCCGTGCCGACGACGTCCGGGTCGCCGGCACGGTGCGGACCCCGCCGCCCGGGCATGTGCTCTGGCTCGGCCAGCACCCCGAGTTCGCGACAGCCACCGCCGCCGAGGAGCTGGCGCTCGCCGGAGCGGACCCGGCCGAGACGCGCGCGGCGCTCGCCGCGGTCGGACTGCCGGCCGGTCTCTCCGCTCGCCCGGTGGCGGACCTGAGCCCGGGTGAGCGGCGCCGACTCGGCCTGGCCCGGCTGCTCGTCCGGCTGGCGCGGGCGGCGGGGCAGACCGCGCCCCGGCTCCTGCTGCTGGACGAGCCCACGGCCCACCTGGACGCCGCCGCCGCCGCACGGGTGCGCACCCTGCTGACGCAGATCCGCACGGGCACCGTGCCCGGGCTGTCACTGCCGCCGGTCGTCCTGCTCATCGCCTCGCATGACCCCGCCCTGGCGGACGGCGTCCCGCCCGCCGGGAGGATCGGGCCCGCACAGGGCACCGGACCGGCTGAAGGAACCGGACCGGCTGAAGGAACCGGACCGGCTGAAGGAACCGGACCAGCTGAAGGAACCGGACGGGCTGAACGCACCGGGCCGGTCGAAGGCACCGGGCACGCTGAAGGAACCGGTCTGCCGGCCTCCGGGCCCGGTCCGGAGGCCGAGGCGGACGGTGCGAGGCGGGCCGGTGCGGGAGCGGTCCTGCGGGTGTTGCCCTGGCGGGACAGGGGCCTGTGGGCCGCTGTCGCCTGGGCCCTGGGCACCCACCTCTCGGCCGCCCTGCTGGCGGGCCTGTCCGGGTGGCTGATCGTCATGGCCGCCTATCGCCCGCCGATCCTGTACCTGCTGGCCGTGATTGTGCTGGTGCGGGCGTTCGGGATCTCCCGCGGGGTCTGCCGCTACCTGGACCGGCTGTCCGCCCACGACGCCGTCCTGGCCTGGGCCGGCCGCCTGCGCCTGCGGATCTGGGACCGGCTCGGCGCCGACCCGGGCGCCTTCCGTCGGCTCAGCCGGGCGGACGGGGCCCTCTCGGCACTGGTCGCGGACGTGGACGCCCTCCGGGACGCCGTGCCCCGGGTCCTCGTGCCGGTGCCGGCGGCGCTGCTCGCCTGGGGCGTGACCGCCGGGCTCGTCGCCCTCGTGGCACCCGGTCCGGCCGCGGCGGCGCTGCCCGTGGCCGCGGCAGGCCTCGTGCTGGTCCCGGCGGCCGTCCTGCTCGCGGACCGGGCGGCCTCGGGGGCCGAGGCCACCCGGCGCTCGGCACTGGTCGCCCACGTCACCCGCCTGCTCCAGGCCGCCGCCGACCTGCACGGCACCGGTCTGGCCGAGCGTGGCCTGGACGGGCTGGACCGTGCCTCCGCACGGCTCGACGCCCCCGCCCGCCGGGCGGCCCGTGCCGCCGGGGTGGGGGCGGCCCTGGCCGTGGCGATGTCCTCGTCCGCCGCCCTTGTCGCCGCGGAGGCTGCCGTGCGCACGGGCACCTCCGCACCGGTCGCCGCGCTCACGGTCCTCGTGGCGCTCAGCTGGGCCGAGCCGCTGGCCGCCCTGGCCACCGCCGCCGGCCAGGTCCCCGTGCTCCGGGACCGGGGCCGCGCCGTCGCGGGGCTGCTCGTCGACGGGGGACCGGCCGAGCCGGGAATGCCGGCGACCGGTGAGTCGGATATCGGCGGGCAGCGCTCCGGGCGAGGGGAGGACCGGGCGCGGGAGGCACCGGCGGGGAGCGCCGTCGTCGACGTCCTGCTGCTGGAGCGGGCCGCCGCCCGCCACCCGGGTGCGGACGCGCCCGTGTGGACCGACCTGGGCCTGTGCGCCAGGAGGGGACAGACCGTCGGCGTGGTCGGACCCTCCGGCTCCGGCAAGTCCACCCTGCTGTCCGTGCTGCTCGGCCTCCTGCCACCGGCGGCGGGGCGCCTAGACCTGCTCACGGCGGACGAGGCGGCCTCGGGTGTGCGCCCGGCAGGTCCCCTGCCGCCAGTCGACCGGCTGCGGCGCGTGGCCTGGACCCCGCAGGACGCGCTCGTGTTCGACTCCACCGTGCGCGGGAACCTCGCCCTCGCCCGGGACCCCGCACAGGCCCCGACCGACGCCGAGCTTCAGGCCGCGGTGGACCGGGTCGGCCTGGGCGACTGGCTCGCGGCGCAGCCGGACGGTTTGGACGCCCGGGTCGGTCCGGGAGGGCGGAGGATGTCCGGGGGCCAGCGCCAGCGCCTGGCCGTGGCGCGCGCCCTGCTCGCCGGGGCGGACGTGGTCCTCCTGGACGAGCCCACGGCGCATCTGGGCCAGGACGAGGGGCATGCGCTCATCGCGGACCTGCGGCGTGCCCTCGCGGACACGGTCGCGGTCACGGTGACCCACGACGAGGCGATCGTGGCCGACGCGGACGTGCTGGTGCGGCTGCCCGGAGGGTCCTGAACCGCACACGGACGCCGGTCCCCGGCGCTCAGTCGGCGGAGACCTCCACGGCCTCGTCCTGCTCGGGCGCGGCGGCCACGAGGATCGGGGACGCACCGGAGCCGATCGCCTCGATCCGCTGGTCCACCGGGACTCCGGAGCCGTCCCGCCGGCCGAACTCGGTTGGCAGGGCCCGCGCGACGCCGGCCTTCGAAGCGGCGAGGGCGGGGGAGGCGCCGGCCCAGGCCAGCACCACGGTGCTCTCGCCCTTGAGCAGGCGGTGGGCGCGGATGCCGGCGGTGGCGCGGCCCTTGGTCGGATATTCGCCCAGCGGTGTGACCTTCACGGAGCCCGGGGCGGAGCCGAGCAGGTCGGATTGGCCGTCAGCCACGGTGACCACCACGGCGGGACGCTCCGTGGAGGACAGCTCCGCCTCCGGCACCACGGTGCCGGCCGGGGCCACCGCGAACGCGAGGACCTGGTCCTTGTCCGCCACCCGCATGCCGGCCATGCCGCCGGCGGTGGGACCCTGCGGCCGCACCAGGGAGGCTTGGTAATGCAGCAGCTGCCCGGCCGCGGTGAGGAAGACCAGGTGATCCTCGTCCTGGACGGCGGGGGCGGCGCCCACCACGGCGTCCCTGTCCTTCAGCGTGATCGCCTCGAAGACGTCCCGGTTCAGCGGCCACTCCGGGCGGACGCGCTTGACCACGCCGCGGGCCGTGCCGATCGCCAGGACGGAGTCCAGGGGGACCAGGGCCACGAGGGACTCGCCACGCTCGAGCGGCACGAACTCCTTCGCGGGGACGGACTCGGCCATCGCCGGGGACGCGGAGGCCTCCGCAGCGGCGGGGACGTCCACGACCTGCAGGCGGTGGAGGCGACCAGCGGAGGTGAGGGCGCCGATCTCGCCGCGGGCCGTCGTCGGGACCACGGAGGTGTAGGAGTCGTGCTTGTGCCGGCGGCCGACCGGGGTGATCGGGGTCCGGTCCGCGGTGCGCAGCAGGCGTCCGGCGGTGGACAG
This sequence comes from Micrococcus luteus, assembly GCA_047414615.1. Lineage (GTDB taxonomy): Bacteria > Actinomycetota > Actinomycetes > Actinomycetales > Micrococcaceae > Micrococcus > Micrococcus luteus_B. The sequence continues at coordinate 1,069,036 of CP179711.1, read as the reverse complement.
GAGCACCCAGCAGGGGGTGTCGGCGACCATCAACGGGGAGGCGGCCGCGCCGCCGGAGGACGTCGCCGGTGCGGTGGCTGTGGGGGAGACCAGGTTCTCCGCGTCGAGCAGGCGGGTGCGGCGGTCGTCCCCGTACTCCTCCGCGACGTCGGCCAGCTCGCCGGAGACGACCTCGCGCAGACGGGCGTCCGAGCCGAGGATCGCCTCGAGCTCGGCGATCGCGGCGGCCAGCTCGTCCCGCTCGGCCTCGAGCTCCAGGCGGGAGAACTTGGTCAGCTGGCGCAGCCGCAGCTCCAGGATGTGGCCCGCCTGCACCTCGGTGAGGTCGAAGACCTGCATCAGGCGCGTGCGGGCCGCTGCGGCGTCGTCCGAGGTGCGGATGATCTCGATGACCTCGTCGATGTCCACCAGGGCCAGAAGCAGGCCCTCCACCAGGTGGAGCCGGTCGCGCCTCTTCCCCAGGCGGTGTGCCGTGCGGCGGCGGACGACCGACAGCCGGTGGTCCACGTAGACCTGGAGCAGCTCCCGCAGGCCCAGGGTCTGCGGCTGCCCGTCCACCAGGGCCACGTTGTTGATGCCGAAGGACTCCTCCAGCGGGGTGTGCTTGTACAGGGCGGCCAGCACGGCCTGCGGGTTGAAGCCGGACTTGAGCTCGATCACGAGCTTGAGCCCGTTCTTGCGGTCCGTCAGGTCCACCACGTCCGAGATGCCGGTGATCTTCTTGGCGTTGACACCGTCCTTGATCTTCTCGATCACCTTCTCCGGGCCCACCGCGTACGGCAGCTCCGTGACGACCAGGCCCGTCTTGCGCGCCGTCACCTGCTCCACCGACACGGTGGCGCGCATGCGGAAGGAGCCGCGGCCGGTGGCGTAGGCGTCCTTCACACCGTCCAGGCCGACGATCCGGCCACCCGAGGGCAGGTCCGGGCCCGGCACGAAGCGCATCAGGGCCTCGAGGTCCGCGTCCGGATGCTCGATCAGGTGCCGGGCGGCGGCCACGACCTCGCGCAGGTTGTGCGGGGCCATGTTCGTGGCCATGCCCACCGCGATGCCGGAGGCGCCGTTGACCAGCAGGTTTGGATAGGCCGCGGGGAGCACGCCGGGCTGGGTGAACTGGTTGTCGTAGTTGGGGACGAAGTCGACCGTGTCCTCGTCCAGGTCCGCGGTCATGGCCAGCGCCGCCGGTGCCATGCGGGCCTCCGTGTAGCGCGGAGCCGCCGGGCCGTCGTCGAGGGAGCCGAAGTTGCCGTGCCCGTCCACCACCGGCAGGCGCAGGGAGAAGGACTGGGCCATGCGTACCATGGCGTCGTAGATCGCGCCGTCGCCGTGCGGGTGCAGCTTGCCCATCACCTCGCCGACCACGCGCGCCGACTTCACATGGCCCTTCTCCGGGCGCAGCCCCATCTGGGACATCATGAACAGGATGCGTCGCTGGACCGGCTTCAGGCCGTCGCGGGCGTCCGGCAGGGCACGGGAGTAGATCACCGAGTACGCGTACTCGAGGAACGAGCTCTCCATCTCCTGCGCGACGTCGACGTCGACGATGTTCTCCTGCTCCACGGGGACGGGCTGCGGCGCATCGCCGGCGGCGGAGCGGGAACGGGTCGATCGGGCTGTCATGGTGCTTCGGGAGTCCTCAACGGGTCAGGGATTGTCTAGGCTGAATCCTATGGGTGAGAAGCGTCAGAAGCCGGAATATCCCCGCCACTGGGAAGCCGACGTCGTCCTGAGGGACGGCACCACGGCACGCCTGCGGCCGATTACCCCGGACGATGCGGACGGCCTGCAGGCCATGCACCGCGGCCAGTCCGAGTCCTCCATCTACCTGCGCTACTTCACCTACAAGTCGCAGCTGTCCAGGAAGGACCTGGAGCGCTTCACCCACGTGGACTACAAGGACCGCGTGGCGTTCGTCGTGCAGCGCCGCGGACGCATCCTGGGCGTCGGCCGCTACGACCGCTACCCCGGCCAGGACACGGCCGAGGTCGCCTTCAACATCGCCGACGACGCGCAGGGACGCGGCCTGGGCTCGATCTTCATGGAGCACCTGGCCGTCGCCGCTCGGGAGAACGGCATCCGCCGCTTCACCGCAGAGGTCCTCCCGGAGAACCGCAAGATGCTCTCCGTCTTCCAGGAGTCGGGCTTCGAGGTCGCCCGCCACTTCGAGGACGGCGTCGTGGCCGTCGAGTTCCCCATCGACCCCACCGCCCGCTGGCGTGCCGTCATGGAGTCTCGCGAGCACCGCGCCGAGGCGCAGTCGGTGGCCGAGATCGTCAACCCGTCCTCCGTGGCCGTCGTCGGCGCCTCCCGCGACGCCGAGTCGGTCGGCCATGTGGTCCTTGAGCGCATCCTCGAGGCCGGCTTCACCGGAGAGGTGTACGCCGTGAACCGGGAGGCCTTCGAGGTCTGCGGGGTCCCGGCCTACGCGCACGTGAAGGACATCCCCGGCCCGGTCGACCTCGTCGTCGCCGCGGTCCCGGTGGACGAGATGCCGGGCGTGGTAGAGCAGTGCGCCGAGCACGACGTCAAGGGCATCCTGGTGCTCACCTCCGGGTACGCGGACGCCGGCGCTGAGGGCGTCGCCGCCCAGCGCGCCCTGGTCTCCCGTGCCCGCGCCGAGGGTATGCGCGTCATCGGTCCCGCCTCGCTCGGCGTGATCTGCACCGACCCGCAGATCCGCCTCAACGCGTCCCCGGCCCCCGGCCTGCCCGCCCGCGGCCGCATCGGCCTGTTCAGCCAGTCCGGCTCGATCTCCGCGATGCTCGCCTCGTCCGCCCTGCGCCGCGGCATCGGCATGTCCACCGTCATCAGCGCCGGCAACCGGGCCGACGTCTCCGGCAATGACGCCATGCAGTACTTCGAGGACGACCCGCACACCGCCGCCGTGGGCGTCTACCTCGAGTCCTTCGGCAACCCACGCAAGTTCTCCCGCATCGCCCGCCGCCTCTCCCGGACCAAGCCCGTGGTGGTGGTCCGCTCGGACGTCACCGGCCGCAACCTGCCCCCGGGCCACGAGACCCGCACCACCCGGGCCCCCGAGGGCACCGTGGACTCCATGCTGGACCAGACTGGCGCCATCGAGGTCCTCACCCACGAGGAGCTCATGGACGTCATGCAGGCCCTGGCCTCCCAGCCGCTGCCGCGCGGCCGCAACGTGGTCCTCGTGGGCGACTCCCTCGCCCTGGACCGCCTCGCACGGGATGCGGCCGCCGCCCAGGGCCTCGAGGTCGTGGACACGATCGGCCTGGCCTCCGCCGAGGACGGCACCGCGAGGGACGCGGCTGCCGTCCGCGCGGACCTGGAGACGGCGCTCGCCGACGGGCGCGCGGACGCCGTGGTGGTCATCGCGCGTGCCGGCCTGCACCAGTCGGCCGAGGTCCCCGCCGAGCTGGCGCAGGAGCTCTCGGACGCCGCCCGCGGCGCGGAGGTGCCGGTCCTCGTCTGCCTCACGGACGTCGTGGACCCTGAGTACTCCGGGGCGCTGCTGGCCGGCGCCGCCCCGCTGTCTGAGGACGCCGAGCCCGGTGCCGTGCAGCCCGGCGTCCCGTTCTACCCGTCTCCGCAGAAGGCCCTGCGTGTGCTCGGCCGCCTGGCCACCTACGTGGACTGGCGCGGCGAGGACATGGGCGAGCCAATCGAGCTCGAAGACGTGGACCGCCACACCGCCGAGGACATCGTGGAGGCGGCCCTCGCCCGCGGCAGCGGCACCGAGCTGACCCGCCTCACCGCGGAGGAGGCCATCCGCCTGCTGGACTGCTACGGCATCTCCACGCTCCCCTCGGAGCGGTTCACCACCACCGAGGAGGCCGTCGAGGCCGCCGAGCGGCTCGGATTCCCGGTGGCGGTGAAGGCCGTGGACCCGCATCTGCGCCACCGGCTGGACCTGGGCGGCGTGCGCCTGTCTATCACGGACGCGGACTCCCTGCGCCGCAACGTGGAGCAAATGCGCCAGGCGCTCAAGGCCTTCGGCGTCTCCGAGCTGGAGGTCCAGGCCATGGCCCCGGCCGGTCAGGCGGTGACGGTCACGGCCCTCGAGGACCCGCTGATCGGTCCCGTGGTGTCCTTCGGCATCACCGGCGACGCCACCGACCTGCTGGACGACTGGGTGCACCGGGTCCCGCCTCTGACCTATGGGGACGTCTTCCACATGGTCCGGGCCCCGCGGGCCGCCTCGAAGCTGCAGGCCCAGGGCGGGGTCCCCGCCGCGAACATGAAGGCGCTTGAGGACCTGGTCTCACGGGTGGCCGCGCTCAAGGACGACCTCCCGTCGGTCGCGCGGCTGAAGTTCGCCCCGGTCCTCGCGGGCCCCGGCGGCGTCACCGTGCTGCAGGCTGAGGTGGACGTCGCGGACGCCGGACAGCGGACGGACTCGGCCCGCCGCGCCATGCGCGGAGACTGACCGCTCGCGGCGGGGCCCGGACGCGTCGATAGCATGGAGCCCATGACCCCGTTGCGCAGGAACCACGAGCCCGGCCCCGACGAGCACCGCTCCCCGCTCTCTCGGCTGGGAGCCGCCGAGCAGGGACGCCGACGGACGCTAGGCTCCGGCGCGTCCCTGACGGACTCGCTCGCCCGGGCTGGCTTCTACCCCGACCTCGTGGCGCACCACCTGGCCCAGGAGCTGGAGGGGCGCGAGCCGCTGGCCCACCTGGTGCACGTGGACACGCACTTCGACTACGACGAGATCCACCGGCACATCACGGTGCTCGTGGTCTGCGCCGACGTGGTGGTCGCCGCCCACCTGGACGACCACCCCCTGGACACCGAGGGACGCCGGATGCTCGCGCAGATCTCCACCGAGCTCGTCCCGGTCTCCGCGATCGCGTCCGTGGTGATCACTACCGGCCACGCGGACCCCGAACGCTTCCGCCCGACGGACCCGGTCGCGGAGATGACGCTGGCCGTGCAGTGGGCCGGCGGCCAGCGCCTGGACCTGCAGCCGGCCGGCTGTGCGGACCCGAACTGCGATGCGGACCACGGCTACACCGGCACCGCCACCCGCGAGGACCTCGTGATCCGCGTGGCCGCCGACGCCGACGGGCGTCCCGCCGTGGAGGACGCCCTGGCCTTCGCCCGGACCCTGCGCCGCGTCCACCTGACGGCGGTCGCATGAGCGCCCCCGTCCCCTCCGGGGCCGTCCCCGCCGAGCGGCACCTGCGCTCCGTGATGACCTCGGCGGCCGCCGCCCTGGGCGTGCCGGACATGGACAATGCGCTGGCCTGGCCGCAGACCCGCCGCGCTGTGGTGGCGATGGTGGACGGCCTCGGCCGCAACGTGCTGCGCCGCTTCGGCGGGCACGCGCCGTTCCTCAAGTCGGCGATGGAGAGCCATGGCCGGGTGCTGCAGGCTCCCGTGCCCACCACCACGGCCGCCTCCCTGACGAGCCTCGGCACCGGTCACGAGCCCGGGGTGCACGGCGTGGTGGGCTACGACGTCCTGGACCCGGACCGGGACGTCGTGGTGAACATGCTCGGCGGCTGGGACCCGGCCACCGTCCCGGAGCAGTGGCAGCCGCTGCCCACCGTGCTGGAGCGCGCCGAGGCGGCCGGCTGCGAGGTGGCCACCGTGTCCCTGCCGCTGTTCGCCGGCTCCGCCCTGACCCGTGCATCCCTGCGCGGCGGCGAGTACCGTGCCGGCTCGACCATGGCCGCCCGCATGCAGCTCGCCCTGGGCGTGCTGGAGAAGGCACGGCAGCCGGCCCTGGTCTACCTCTACTTCAACGAGCTGGACAAGGCCGGGCACCGGGACGGCCTCGGAGCGGACTCCTGGCTGCATGCGCTCGAGGAGGTGGACGCCACGCTCAGGCGCCTGCACGAGCGGATGCCCGCCGGCTCCACCCTCGGCATCACCGGGGACCACGGCATGGTGGACGTGCCGCCCGCACGCCGCCTGGACTACGCCGCGCTGAACGAGGCGGGGGAGCTGCTGCACCCCGCGCTCCTGGACGGGGTGGCGCACACGGCGGGGGAGCCGCGCCTGGTGCAGCTGCACTTCCGAGCGGGAGTCTCCGCTGAGCGCCGCGCCGCCGTGGCGGAGGCCTGGCGTGCCGCACACGGGGCGAACACCTGGGTGCTGACCAGGGACGAGGCGATCGAGGCCGGCTGGTTCGGCGCCGAGGTCACGGCCCGGGTGCGCCCGCGCATCGGCGACCTGCTGATCGCCGCGCACGGCGACCTCGCCCTTTACGACGGCCGCCGCGTCAGCCCCCACGCCTTCGACATGGTGGGCCAGCACGGCTCGCCTACCCGCGCCGAGCGCGAGGTCCCCCTGCTGCTGCTCACCGCCTGAGCCGCCCGGCGCGACCCGGGCGCGTCAGTCGTTCTTGCGGCCGAAGACGATCTCGTCCCAGCTGGGCACCGAGGCGCGGCGGTTCGAGGACTTCGAGCGTGCGGCGGGCTTCTTTCGCTGTGCGTCCGCGGACGGCTCCGAGGTGTCCTTGATCAGCACGTCGTCGATGCGTCCGCGCGAGGTGCCGCGGCCGGCGGTCGGCTGGGACCGGCCGGAGCGTCCGGCGCCGTCCACCTCCTCGTCGTCGTGCGTCCCGCCCGCATCGTGGGCAGCGGAGTCGGCGCCGTCCTGCTCGCGGTCCTCCCGGCTCTCGGTGTCGGCGCCTGTGGTGCGGAAGGCGTGTACGGAGGCCAGCGGGCCGTCCTCGGCCGCGTCCTCATCGTCCCAGAGGTACTCGGTCTGGTCGGCGGTGGGCGCGGAGCCGGCACCCGTGTCGTCGGCGGCGGCCAGGGTGGGCCTGGCCGGCGGCGTCGGGGTCTCGTCCCTGGTGAGCATCAGGGCCAGGGCATCGTCGGACTCCTCGTCCGCACCGAGCCGTTGGCCGCGGCGTGCCCGCAGGATGTCCAGCAGCTCCTCGTCCGGGTCCGGGGCGGTGTCCGGGTGCAGGGCCCTGGGCTCGGCGGCCGGGCGCTCGGCCTCATCACCGGCCTCCACGTCGAACGGCGCTTGGTCCTCACCCGGACGGCCACCGCCGATGTTCCAGCTCTGGGCGTCCGCGAGCAGCTGGGCCCAGCGGTTGACGTGGTCCACATGCTTGGCGCCCTGCCGGAAGGCGAAGCGGGCTGGGGGTTGCTCACGGGTGGGGGCGGAGCGCAGTCCCTCCAGGCCGAAGTCCGCGACCACCGTCCACGGGCCGGGGCCCTCGCGCCAGGCGTCCCAGGTCACCGCGTCCGCGTCCAGTCCGAGCTCCTGCAGGCGGTGGGAGACCAGCTCGCCCAGGGTGGACGGGCCGCCGTCTTCCACGGTGGAGGAGTAGAGGTCCGGGCCGCCGACCCACACCTCGAGCTGCTGGACCTGCTGGGCGATCCAGGCGCGCTCGGCGAGCACCGGGTACTCGAAGACGCGCACGCGGGCCAGGCTCGCCCCCGTGGCCTCGGCCACCTGCTCGGCAGTCGCACCGGCGCGGATGCGGGACTGGATCTCCCGCGGCGAGACCTGGGCGGCCGGCACCTCGTCCGCGGCGTCCGCGCCGGGACGGGTGGAGGGACCGGGGCGGGAGGGCGTGGTGCCGGGGGCCGTCCCGGAACCGCCGGCGGACGGGTCCGAGGCGGAGGCGACGGCCGAGGCCGAGACGTCCTGGCCGTCGTCGCCCTGCCCAGAGGACGGGACCTGCGGGGCGGACGCGGCGTCCTCAGTGCGCGGCTCGGATCCGCCCGGGGCGGCCGTCTCGGACGCCTGGTCCCCACCGGCCACCAGGGAGCGGACCTCGTCGGTCAGCGGAAGCGTGTGCTCGCCGCCGTCCTGGTCCGTCAGCCGCAGGGCGGCGCCGTCCTCGGTCAGTCCTGCCGGTCGCATCTCGGCCATGGGCGCCAGTGCCTTCCTTCGGGTCGTCTCCGTGCAGTCGCGGCGCAGTGCCTCCCGGCTCGCGACGGGGCCGCGTGAGGACCGGGCGCGCCTGCGCGCGTTCGTCGTCCGATCCTAGAGCACACCGTCCGCAGGACGCTCCGAGCGGGTGCTCAGGTGCCCGCCATTTGGCACGACGCCATCGATGGTGCACAATCTACGCGCAACGGCGCCGTGCGGTCAGCCCCCTCGGCGGGGTGACGAAGCCCCACCGGACCTGCGGGCCGTCCCCCATCTTCACCGGCGGCGCGGCCTGTGCCGCCGGTCCATCACCTGAGCGGAGCGTGAGATCCCCCATGGCCACCGACTACGACGCCCCCCGGAAGAACGACGACGACGGGACGGAGGACTCCATCGAGGAGCTCAAGTCCCGACGCACGGACACCCAGTCCGCCGTCGTCGACGAGGACGAGACGGAGGCGGCGGAGGGCTTCGAGCTTCCGGGCGCCGACCTCTCGGGCGAGGAGTTGATGGTCCGGGTCCTGCCCGCGCAGTCGGACGAGTTCACGTGTGCCTCCTGCTTCCTGGTCAGGCACCGTTCGCAGGCCGCGCGCGAGAAGGGCGGCCTCGTCTTCTGCACGGACTGCGAGGGCTGAGCCCCGCGCACCCACGACGACGCCCCGGCACCTCCCTGCGGAGGCGCCGGGGCGTCGTGGTGTCCGAGGCCGACGGGCCGTCGGCCCCGGGAGGTCGGGCGGGCCGTCAGGCCGTCCGGTCGTCGGCGCGCAGGCCGGGGTCCGCGTCCACGTCGGCGTGCATGGTCCCGTCGAGGGCGGCCACGAGCTCCTCGGGGCGCCGGGAGCTGGTGAGCCAGTAGGGGGTGCGGTCCCGCTCGTCCGTGAGCTGGATGCGCACCACGGGGGAGATCCAGCCGCGGATGACGGTGTAGGCCAGCCCGTGCAGCCGGGCACCGCGCTGCTCCCGGGCTGTGTCGCCGCGGTACCCGGTGGCCTCGCCCAGGAAGGAGCGCTCGATGCGGGCCTTGCCGACCTGGAGGTCGGTGTCCGTCACCACGATCCTGGGCGTGGTGGCGACGAGGATGACTGCCTCCACGATGAAGAACAGCACCGCCGCCACGATGCCGGTGGTGAGGTTGATCGGGGCGAAGACCAGGACGGAGAGCGCGGCCAGCATCACGGCCACCGTCCATACGCCGGCCGACGGGGTCAGGCGCTCTTCGAAGAGCACGCTCTCGGCGGCGACGGTCGCGGGTTGCTGGATCTCACGCATGTCCTCCAGCTTCCCACACGCGCGCCTGCAGACCCGTTCCGGCGCGCTGTCCCTCGGGTAGAGTGGCCCGCTGTGAGTGACATCCGCCGCATCCCCGTGCCGCTGCAGCTGCTGGACGACGGCCTCGAGCCGCCCGCCTACGCCCTGGACGGCGATGCCGGGGCCGACCTGCGCACCACGCAGGACGTGGTGCTCGCCCCGGGGGAGCGGGCGCTCGTTCCCACCGGCGTGGCGGTCGCCCTGCCCGCCGGCTATGCCGGCTTCGTGCATCCGCGCTCCGGACTGGCCGTGCGTCAGGGTCTGGGCATCGTGAACGCTCCGGGCACGATCGACGCCGGCTACCGCGGGGAGATCAAGGTGCCGCTCGTCAACATGGACCCGACCACCCCGATCCGCCTGCAACGCGGCGACCGCATCGCCCAGCTGGTGGTCCAGCCCGTGGTGCAGGCGGACTTCGTGCGCGTCGACCGGCTCGAGGACTCCGCCCGCGGCAGTGCCGGCTTCGGCTCGACCGGCGGCTTCGCCCCGGAGACCGGGACCCGCGACGCAGCCCAGCAGACCGGCCGCTGAGCCGGAGTCCCCAAGGAGGTACGCATGATCTTCGGACGCAACCGCAACGTACGGCACGAGCAGGTCACCCTGCCGGAGGAGCTCATGGAGGACCGGGACCTGATCGCCGCAGGCCTCATGGCCACCGGGGACGACACCTCCGGGCCCTTCGACGTGGCCGACCACCCCGACACCAAGGGGTATATCGACCTGGGCGCCCTGCGGGTCAAGGCCCGCCAGGGCATGAAGCTGCGGCTGGACCTGGAGGACAAGACGCAGCGCGTGATCGCCGTGACGGTGTCCTCGGGCAGGTCTGCCGTCCAGCTGCAGGCCTTCGCCGCGCCGCGTCGCTCCGGCCTGTGGGATGACCTGCGCGCCGAGATCCTCGACGCGCTCGGGACCACGCCGGGCGCCGTGGCGGACGAGCGCCGGGGGCGCTTCGGTACGGAGGTCATGAGCCGGGTGCCGGCGTCCATGCCGGACGGATCCCCGGGCTGGAACGTGGCCCGCTTCATCGGTGTGGACGGCCCCCGCTGGTTCGTGCGCGGCGTCATCCAGGGCGAGGCGGCCCTGCACCCGGAGGATGCCGAGGAGGTCGAGGACATGTTCGCGGACCTCGTGGTGGTCCGGGGCGATGAGCCCGTCCCGCCGCGCGAGCTGCTGCCGCTGCGCCCGCCGGCCAACGCCCGGCCGGTGCGCCGGCGCCGTCCCGCGGAGGCGGACGTGACCGGTGACCGCGGCGACGGCCCGCAGCAGGCGCCGGACCTTCCGGAGCGCGGCCCCGAGATCACCGAGGTCCGCTGACGTGACCGATGCGGTCGAGCGGGTCGGCGTCGTCGCCACCGTCACGGTCCCGGCCTTCGATGCCGACGCGGTCTTCCGTGCCGAGCTCGCCGACCGGTTAGCGGTCCCGGGCCAGGAGGCGCCCGAGGACACGGTGGTGCTGCTGTGGCACGGGCGCCGGTCCGTTCCCCAGGTGCTGCCCGGACAGTGGCTGCGCGTGCGCGGCACCCTGACCTCCGTGGATGACGTGCCCACCGTCCACAACCCCGCCTACGACCTCGTCGCCCCGCCGGGGCGCCGCCAGGAGCGCGCATGACCGAGACCTCCCCGCACCCCCGCCGTCCCGCTCCCGGGCGTCCCGACGACGGCCGGCCGGCCTCGCAGGACTGGTCCGCCCCCGGCGCGCGGCCGGGGCCGGCGGACACCGCTGACGCACCCGTCACTCCGGACGCCCCGTCGGCGCTGGTGCGCTCCTGGGGCGGGGCGGCGCGGCTGGACGAGCAGGGCCGGCTGGATCCGCTGGCCAGCGTGGGCGGCGTCCGCGGTATCGTCGAGGCTTCGCTGCCGACCTTCGTCTTCATGGTCGCGTTCATGCTGACGCAAGCGGTGTGGCCCTCCGGCCTGGCCGCGGTGGGGGTGGCGGTCCTGATGGGGCTCGTCCGACTCCTGCAGCGGCAGTCGCCGGTGCAGGCCGCGGCGGGCCTGGCGGTGGTGGTGCTTTGCGTGGTCATGGCGCTGACCACCGGGCAGGCTCGGGACTTCTACGTCTGGGGCTTCGTCACCAACGCCCTGTACTCCCTCGGGTTCGCCGTGTCCGTGCTGGTCGGCTGGCCCGCGGTAGGCCTGATCTTCGGGATGGTGCGCGGAGAGGGCCTCGACTGGCGGCACGACCGGGGCAGGCGCCGCGCCTATGCGGTGGGCACGTGGATCATGGTGGCCGTCATGCTCACCCGGCTCGCCGTCCAGCTTCCGCTGTACCTGGCGGAGGCCACCACCGCGCTCGGGGTGGCGCGGCTGGTGATGGGGCTGCCGTTCTACGCATTGGGCCTCTGGCTGGCCTGGTCCGTGTCCGCCCCGCGCCGCCGGGAGCCCGGGGCGGAGCGACCCGGCGCGGACTGAGCCGACGGAGGACCGGTGCGGCCGCCGTCCTGCTCAGTCCCCGTCCGGGACGGGGTCCACGAGCAGGTCGCGGAGGGTGCACTCCGCGCCCGTCGAGCTGAGGAAGAACACCTCGTCCCCGGCCTCGAGCACCTCGTCCGCCTGCGGTGTGCGGGGGCGGCCGTCGCGGACGATCGCGACCAGGGGAGCGGCGTCGGGCCAGGAGACGGAGCCGATGCGTCGGCCGACGCACCAGTGGTCCCGGGGCACCGTGTACTCGGACAGCGCCGCCTCGCCGGAGCCGATGTCCAGCAGCCGGACGAGGTCTCCGGTCTCCACCGCCTCCTCCACGAGCGCCGTCATGATCGACGGGGTGGAGACGGCCACGTCCACGCCCCAGGCCTCGCCGAACAGCCAGTGGTTGCGGGGGTTGTTGACGCGGGCGACCGTGCGGCCCACGCCGAACTCGCTGCGCCCAAGCAGGGAGACCACGAGGTTGGCGCGGTCGTCGCCGGTGGTGGCGACCAGGACGTCCGCCCGGTCCAGCTCGGCCCGGCGCAGCACGCCCAGGTCCGTGGCGTCGCCGACCAGGATGTCGGCGGCCCCGAGGTCAGCCCGCTCCGCGTTGTCATGGCGGTGCTCGATCACCAGCACCTCGTGGCGGTGGGCGCAGAGCTCGCGGGCGATGGACGTGCCGACGGCTCCGGCTCCGGCGATGACGACCCTCATGACTCCTCCTCCGGGGCTCCGGCGACCAGCGCCTCGACCTCGTCGCGGCGACTCACCGCGTGCACCAGGTGCACCACGTCGCCCTCCTGCAGCAGCGTCTGGCCGGTGGGGACCACGCCCTCGCCGAAGCGGGTCAGATACGCCACCCGCGCCTCGGTCGCCTCCTCGAGGTCGCCGACGGACCGGCCGTACCAGGAGGGCGCGCAGGTCAGCTCCCCGATCAGCAGCCCGCCCGAGGCGTCACGGTGCTCCGAGCGACCGGCGCCGGCGGGCAGCAGCCGGGAGAGGATGCGGTCGGAGGTCCACTGGACTGCGGCCACCGTGGAGACGCCCAGCCGCTGGTACACCGTGGCCCGCTCCGGGTCGTAGATGCGGGCGACCGCCTGGCGGACGCCGTAGTGCTCGCGGGCCACCCGTGCGGCGATCACGTTCGTGCCGTCGTCCGCGGACACGGCGGCCAGGCCGGCCGCCTGCTCGATCCCGGCCCGCTGGAGCACCTCGCGGTCGAATCCGACGCCCGCCACGGTCGTGCCGGCGAAGTCCTCGCCCAAAGCAGTGAACCGGTGCGGGTCCCGGTCGACGACCGCGACCGAGTGCCCGGCCGCCTCGAGGGTGTGGGCGAGCGCGACGCCGACGCGTCCGCAGCCCAGGATGACGAAGTGCGCCACTTCACGTGCCTCCTTCGACGGCCACGGCGGCCGCCGACCGCCATCATCGCATCCGCGGACCGGGGGAGGCAGGCAGGGCGGGTACTGTGTCCGACGTGACGACGGTCCTGTCCTCCCTCCGCCGCCTGCTGGTCGGCCGGCCCGTGGCCTCCGGCCCCGGGCAGCGCACACGCATGCACCGGACGACCGCGCTGCCCGTGCACTCCTCGAACGCGTTCTCCTCGCTGGCCTACGCGCCCGACGAGGTGATCCTGACCCTGGTGGCGGCCGGCGCCGCGGGCCTGGCGCTGGGACCCCTCGTGGGCATCGCCGTCGTGGCGGTCATGCTGCTGATCGTGATGGCATTCCGTGCCGCGGTGGTGGCGGTGCCCCGCGGGGGCATCTACGAGATGGCGCGCACCAACCTCGGGCCCCGCTCCGGGGTGGTGGCCAGCTCGGCGCTGCTGCTGGACCTGGTCTTCACCGTGGCGGTCTCCCTGGCGGCCTTCGCCCAGTACACGGTGGCTCTGTTCCCCTCCCTGCGCGGGCAGGGCCTGCCCGTCTCCCTCGTGACGCTTGTGCTGCTCGTGCTGGTCTGCCTGCGCGGCGTAGGACGGGACCGGAGGATCACGGCCGTGCTCGTCAGCGCGTTCGTGGTGCTGCTGGCCGTCACCATCGCCGTGGGCGTGGTCCACGACCTCACCGGCGGGCTCGCCCGCGCGACGACCTCCGGGTACACCGTGGTCGACGCAGTCGGCGTCCCCGCGACCACCCTGGGCGTCGGCCTGCTCGCCCTGCGCGCGTTCTCCGCCGGCTCCGCCCTGCTGACGGGCGTGGAGGCGCCCGTGGGCGCCTCCGAACAGGTCCGCAGGCCCGCCGTGGCCGGGGTGCGCTGGGTGCTGCTGGTGATGGCCGGGACGATGGCCGTGCTCACCCTGGGCGTCATGTACCTGGCCCAGCGCACCGGCGTGGTGGTCGCCCTGGACTCTGACCTGCTGCGCACCCCTGGCGGCAACCCGGTGCCGTTCGAGCTGACGCCCCCACCCGTGGTGGCCCAGCTCGCCGCCGCGGTCTTCGGACGCTTCTCCCCGTGGACGACGCTGGTGGTCGCCTCGGTCGCAATGCTGCTGCTGATCGCCGCGCGAGCGGCGTTCGGCTCCTTCCCCGCGCTCACGGCGCGCCTGGCCGAGGGCGGCTACCTGCCGCGCCACCTCAAGTCCCGCGGCGACCGCCTGGTGCACAGCTGGTCCGTGGTGCTGCTGGGGCTGGGCGCCGCGATCCTGCTGCTGATGTTCCAGGCGCGCACCGCCTACCTGGTCCAGGTGTACGTGATCGGCGTCTTTCTGGCCTTCACCCTCGCCCTGGCGGGCATGCTGCGGCTCTGGCGGCGCCGCCTCGCCCACACCCCGGATACGCGCGGCCGGGCGGGGGTGCGGCTGCGGCTGGCCATCACCGCGGCCGCACTGGCGGTCACGGTGCTCGCCGGCGTGGTGGTGCTAGTGACACGCTTCGGCAGCGGCGCGTGGGTGGCCCTCCTGGCGATCCTGGCGAGTGCGCTGCTGATGGGACGCATCCACGCCCACTACGAGGCCGTGACGGCCGAGCTGGCCCCCGGCGGGGACGACGACGCCCGGGCGCTGCCTTCGCGGGTGCACGCGACAGTCGTGGTCACCTCGCTCAACCGGCCCACCCTGCGGGCCCTCGCGTACGCCCGGGCGAGCCGCCCCGCGAGCCTGGAGGCCGTCGTTGTGGACGTCGAGCGCGAGCAGACCGCGGCCCTGCTCCTGGAGTGGGAGAAGGCACAGGTCCCGGTCCCGCTCACCGTGGTGGGCTCGCCCTACCGCGACGGGGTGGCGCCGCTGGTGCGCCACCTGCGCCGCCTCTCCGGACGGCGCAGCCACGGGCTGACCATGGTCTACCTGCCGGAGTACGTGGTCCGTCCCGGCTGGCGCACGCTCCTGCACAATCGGGCGGCCGCCCGGCTGCGCTCCCGCCTGCAGCGCGAGCCCGGCGTCATGATCGCGATGGTCCCCTGGCAGGTGCAGGAGGGACTGCGGCCGGGTGACCTGGGAGAGAACTCCCGGTGACGGATCGGTGACGTCCGCACCCCGGGCCTGGACGGTCGCACGGGTCTCGGTCCTCACCTGCTCCGAGAGCGTGCAAAGATAGGACCGCACCAGCGTCGGCGCAAGGTCCGGCGTGCGGCTCCGGAAGGAGAATCCATGGCGGTCACCGACACTCCCCACGACTCCGTCGACGTGGACCGACTCATCGACCTGGAGATCGGGGCGGTCGCGCACGGCGGCCACTGCGTCGCCCGGCACGAGGGACGCGTGGTCTTCGTGCGCCATGCCATCCCCGGCGAGCGCGTCCGCGTCGCCCTCACGGAGTCGGAGGATGGTGCACGCTTCTGGCGCGGCGACGCCGTGGAGATACTCCGCCCCTCCGAGTTCCGCCGCATCCACCAGTGGAAGCTCGCGGACATGCTCCGTGCGCACGCCTCCGGCCGGCTGCCGGTGGGCGGCGCTGAGTTCGGGCACATCGTGGTCCCGCACCAGCGCCGGCTCAAGGCCCAGGTCTACCGGGACACCCTCGCGCGCATCGCCGGTCTCACGGTGGAGCCCGAGGTCATGGCCGCGGGGGAGGACGAGCCCACCGGCCAGCGCTGGCGCACCCGCAACGCCTTCGCCGTGACCCCGAACGGCCACATCGCCATGCACGCCCATCGCTCGGCCGCGCTCGTGCCCGTGCGCAACATGCCCCTGGGCGTGCCGGCGCTGGACGCGCTCGCGCTCTGGGACTGGGACTTCTCCGGCGCCGAGCGCGTCGACGTGGCCACCCCGGCCGACGGCGGCCAGCCGCTGGTCCTTGTCACCCCCACCCCGCAGACGCGGGCCGACGCGACACGGCTGGGGCGGCTGCGCACCCGGATTCGCCAGACCGCGAACGCCCACGGCGAGCCCTCCACGGCGTTTGTCCTGCCGGCCAAGCGACGCAACGCCCCCGCCAAGGTCGAGCGGATCACCGGCCGCACCTGGGTCGAGGAGACGGTCGTCGCCGCCCACGGCGTGACCCGCACGTTCCGCGTCACCGGCGAGGGCTTCTGGCAGGTCCACAAGGACGCGGCGACCACGCTGGTCGACATCGTCTTGGAGGACGCCGCGCCGCAGCCCGGTCAGGTGGTCGCGGACCTCTACGCCGGCGTCGGCCTGTTCACCGCGTTCCTGGCCGAGTCCGTGGGCGAGCCCGGTCACGTCCTCTCCGTGGAGGCCGCGCCCAACGCCTCCCGGGACGCGCTGCGCAACCTCTACGACCTGCCCCAGGCCACGGTGCTCAACGGCCCCACGGACCGCGTGCTGGGCAGCTGGCTCGCCGATCCCGAGGCTCCGGCGGGGGACGGCGGACTGGCCGGGCGTCACCTGGACACCGTCGTGCTGGACCCGCCGCGGGCGGGCGCCGGCCGTCGCGCGGTCGAGCGCCTCATCGCGCTCGCGCCGGCGACGGTTGTGTACGTCTCCTGCGATCCGGCCTCGCTGGCGCGGGACCTGGCCTGGCTGACCCGGGACGGATACGAGGTGACCCGCACCCGCGTCATCGACCTCTACCCGGACACCCACCATCTCGAGTCCGTGACGGTCCTGCAGCGGACCGCCCCGGCCTCCTGATCCGCGAAGGATCGCGCAACACGGCCCGCGTCCGCCCGCCTCTCGGGGTAGGGTGGGAGTGAGTGCGGCGCACGTCACCTCGGCGGCGATCGGCTCACGGATCGCCACCGCTCAGCGCCGCCCGTGTGAGACCCGCAACTGGACGAGCGCCCGGCTGAGGCCGGGCAGGAAAAGGAGTCCTCCCGTGACGACTGTCGACAGCTTCGGCTCGAAGGGCGTCCTCGACGTCAACGGCGCCGAGTACGAGATCTTCCGCCTCAACGAGGTCGAGGGCGCGGAGAAGCTGCCCTACGCCCTCAAGGTCCTCCTTGAGAACCTGCTCCGCACCGAGGACGGAGCGAACGTGACCAAGGAGCAGATCACGGCCCTGGCGAACTGGGATCCCTCGGCCCAGCCGGATACTGAGATCCAGTTCACCCCGGCCCGCGTCATCATGCAGGACTTCACCGGCGTCCCCTGCGTCGTGGA
The DNA here is from genome assembly GCA_047414615.1 of Micrococcus luteus. Classification (GTDB taxonomy): domain Bacteria; phylum Actinomycetota; class Actinomycetes; order Actinomycetales; family Micrococcaceae; genus Micrococcus; species Micrococcus luteus_B. Next base: position 1,052,016 of record CP179711.1, on the reverse strand, counting down.
CCTGGCCACCATGCGCGAGGCCATCAAGGACCTCGGCGGCGACCCGACCCGTGTGAACCCGCTGTCCCCGGCCGAGCTGGTCATCGACCACTCCGTGCAGATCGACTTCTTCGGCAACGACCAGGCGATCGAGCGCAACATGGAGGTCGAGTACGAGCGCAACGGGGAGCGCTACAAGTTCCTCCGCTGGGGCCAGACCGCCTTCGACGACTTCAAGGTCGTCCCCCCGGGCATGGGCATCGTGCACCAGGTGAACATCGAGCACCTGGCCCGCACCGTCATGACCCGTGAGGTCGATGGCGTGAACCGCGCCTACCCGGACACCTGCGTCGGCACCGACTCCCACACCACTATGGTCAACGGCCTGGGCGTGCTGGGCTGGGGCGTCGGCGGCATCGAGGCCGAGGCCGCGATGCTCGGCCAGCCGGTCTCCATGCTGATCCCGCGCGTGGTGGGCTTCAAGCTGACCGGCGAGATCCCGGCCGGCGCGACCGCCACGGACGTGGTCCTGACCATCACCGAGATGCTCCGCGAGCACGGCGTGGTCGGCAAGTTCGTCGAGTTCTACGGCGAGGGCGTCGGATCCGTGCCGCTGGCCAACCGCGCCACCATCGGCAACATGTCCCCGGAGTTCGGCTCCACCGCTGCGATCTTCCCGATCGACGACGTCACCCTGGACTACCTGCGCCTCACCGGCCGCTCCGAGGAGTCCGTCGCCCTCGTGGAGGCGTACGCCAAGGAGCAGGGCATGTGGCACGACCCGTCGAAGGAGGTCGAGTACTCCGAGTACCTGGAGCTGGACCTGTCGACCGTCGTCCCGTCCATCTCCGGCCCGAAGCGCCCGCAGGACCGCATCGAGCTGTCCTCCTCCAAGGACCAGTTCCGCAAGGACCTGGCGAACTACGCCGCGGGCGATGAGAACGGCGCCGGCCGTCCGTCCACGTCCGTCGGCGTGACCATGGAGGACGGCCGCGAGTTCGAGCTGGACCACGGTGCCGTGACGATCGCCTCGATCACCTCGTGCACCAACACCTCCAACCCGTCGGTCATGATGGCCGCGGGCGTGCTGGCCCGCAACGCGGTGGCCAAGGGCCTGGCCTCCAAGCCGTGGGTGAAGACCTCTGTGGCCCCGGGCTCCAAGGTCGTCACCGACTACTACGAGAAGTCCGGCCTCCGCGAGTCCCTGAACGATCTCGGCTTCAACGTGGTCGGCTACGGCTGCACCACGTGCATCGGCAACTCCGGCCCGCTGGAGGCCGAGGTGTCCGAGGCCGTCCAGGACAATGACCTGGCCGTCACCGCCGTCCTCTCCGGCAACCGCAACTTCGAGGGCCGCATCAACCCGGACGTGAAGATGAACTACCTGGCCTCCCCGCCGCTGGTGGTCGCCTACGCCCTGGCCGGGTCCATGGACTTCGACTTCGAGAGCGAGCCGTTGGGCCAGGACTCGGAGGGCAACGACGTCTACCTGAAGGACATCTGGCCGGACCCGACCGAGGTCGAGAAGATCATCGAGGACTCCATCGACACCGAGATGTTCGTGGACAAGTACTCCACGATCTTCGACGGTGACGAGCGCTGGCAGGCCCTCGAGACCCCGACCGGCAACACCTTCGAGTGGGACGAGAAGTCCACCTACGTGCGCAAGCCCCCGTACTTCGAGGGCATGGGCATAGAGCCGGAGGCCGTCACCGACATCGAGGGCGCCCGCGTCCTGCTGAAGCTCGGCGACTCCGTCACCACCGACCACATCTCCCCGGCGGGCTCCTTCAAGTCCGACACCCCGGCAGGCAAGTACCTGCTGGAGAACGGTGTGGAGCGCAAGGACTTCAACTCCTACGGCTCGCGCCGTGGCAACCACGAGGTGATGATCCGCGGCACGTTCGCGAACATCCGCATCAAGAACCAGCTGCTGGATGGCGTGGAGGGCGGCTTCACTCGCGACTTCACCCAGGACGGCGCACCGCAGGCGTACGTGTTCGACGCGGCGCAGAACTACGCTGAGCAGGGCACCCCGCTGGTGGTCCTGGGCGGCAAGGAGTACGGCTCCGGTTCGTCCCGCGACTGGGCGGCCAAGGGCACCGCTCTCCTGGGCGTGAAGGCCGTCATCACCGAGTCCTTCGAACGCATCCACCGCTCGAACCTCATCGGCATGGGCGTGCTGCCGCTGCAGTTCCCCGAGGGTGAGAACGCCGACTCGCTGGGCCTGAAGGGCACCGAGACCTTCGACATCTCCGGCATCACCGCCCTCAACGAGGGCACCACGCCGAAGACCGTGAAGGTCACAGCCACCGGCGAGGACGGCAAGGTCACCGACTTCGACGCGGTCGTCCGCATCGACACCCCCGGTGAGGCCGAGTACTACCGCAACGGCGGCATCCTGCAGTACGTGCTCCGTCAGATCGCCTCGAAGGCCTGATCCACGGGACACCGCCCGCGCGCGGGCATCACGACCGCGGCCCGCCGCACTCCGCACGGAGGGCGGCGGGCCGCCGTCGTCGTGGGCGTCGGGGCCGACTCCGGTGCACGACCGCTCTTCATCCCCCAGTGCAGGGACCGGCTAACCCTTGGGCCAGACGGGCCTCGGGCGTGTCTAACAATGAAGCCGGGGGGCGGCCGGCACCTTCGAAGACACGGTCCCGGTTCCAGATGCTCTCCCACGCCCCCACAGGCCGGCAGGGCCGGCCGTTCGCCGATGCCCTCACGATGCTCGATGCCATCATCCACCGGCACAGGTGCATCGATCCCCTGACGGGACCTGCCCGAGGTCTACGGCCCTGGCAGTGACGTGTGGACCTGGCACCGGCGCATGGCCGAACAGGGCACCTGGAAGACGATGCTGGCAACCCTGACCCGCTGCAGCGGAGGCCCAAGGCCTGATCGATGGGTCGGCCTCGGTGGACTCCACGATCGCCCACGCACATCTGCACGCCACGAACACCACCCGGCTCACAGGGGACTGGATCGAACGACAGGAGTCCGCGTGAAGAACCCCGCCGATCACGGCATCGGGCGCTCACGGGGCGGGCCGAGCAGGAGACTGGCCCATGCTGCTGCCGCTGCTGGGTCCGTTGCGCGTGGCCCGGCCGGCAGGCCGGCCCCGGACCTGTCCCGAGGCGGTGCTGGGCGACAAGGCGTACTCATCGCGGGCGATCGGCACCCATCCGCGCGCTCGCGGCCTCGAGGCCGTCATCTCCGAGCCAGCTGACCAGCCGGGCCACCACAGACGCCGCGGCTCAGCCGGCGGCCCACCCGTGGGCCTGGACTCGACGGCTTGCACGGGTCGGAACGTGATCGAGTGCCAGTACGCGCACCTGAAGCAAGGGCCGGGCCTGTCGAGCAGGTACGACAAGGACGCGATCGTCTACCGGGCTGCCGCGGTCCTGAATGCTGTGCTCGCGTGGTCGACGGCATTCTCAGACACGCCCTCGTAGCGTGTTCGAACTGATCAACGATCCAGGTCAAGAGCTCGAGAAGCTCGGCGAGGCTCAGCACCGGCAGGCATGAGCGTGAGGACCTGGACAGAGAGGATCCCCGAAGTGCACATCGTGAAGAGGCGTGAGTGATGTCGTGCTCTTCAGTTGGCACTGATTGATACTGGTCGACGAGGCTTCAGCCCGGTCTGGTTATGCCCTCCGATGACTCTGAAGCCGGCTCTCGGGCGAATCCTCACATCGGGACGCCGAGACCCTTTGGGCGTCCAAGGATGGGACGTCTCGACGCCTGATCTGTCGGGGCTGCAGAGGAGCATGAGGCCTGGGCCTCAAGCCAGCTGAAGACCGGTCAAGCAGGTGGGGTCGTCGGGGCGGGTTGAGATGGCCTTGTCCGCGGTGCGGCCCTCAGCTGAGACAGTGAGAGTGGCGTCAATTCCACGCGGCAGCCAGACCCCGACGAATCCGTTGTCGTACGTCGTCAGCGTTTCATCGAGGATGGTCTCCCCGGACGTCGCCTCGACCACGGTGACGTGGACGTCAGCATTGGCGAGTTCGCCGCTGCACGTAGTGAGGCTGTGGAAGTAGCATTCGTGAGTCTGGCTGCGATACGGGGCGATAGAGACGTAAAATTCGTCTTCAGGCATCGGCAGGGTGGTCTGATTGTTCTGATCGTCGGTCAGTACAAGCTGGTCCGGTTCAATCGAAGCGATGAATTCAGACGAGCGATCTGTCACCTTCGTTGAGTCGAGGCGCTTGATGATCTCGCGAGCATTCAATCCGTCTAGATTGTGCTCGACCACCAGTGAGCGATCGGAACCTGGATCAGCGGACGGTTCCGCATCAGCACAGCCGCTGAGCAGGAGGACGGCGCTGGTCGCCAGACCGGTGAAGGCCGCGTAGATTCTCAGGCGGATCCTGGAGGACTGGATCGGAGCAACAATGGCAAGTGGCATGCCCAACTCTTTTCTCTGGTGAACGTGTTCATGTCGTCAGGTTGGACCGAAGGCATCCGAGTTCGCCGGTGTCAAGGGTTCGACGAAGTGCGACGCACGCCTGCCCGGAGACATCAAGAGCCTTGTCCTGATCTGGAGCCAACCGGTCCGAGGCACCCTGTGTTGACGACATCGGATGGTGTCAGGAGCGCACGAGGCGATTGCTGGCGTCGCTGGCCTCCTGGATCGTAGCGATGGCCGCGTCTTCATCGCCATTCTTGGCGGCGTCGAGCACGCAGTGCTTGAGGTGGTCATCGAGCAGACCGGTCGCCACTCCCTGCAGGGCGCGGGTGAGGGCCGAGGCCTGGGGGAGGATGTCGATGCAGTACTTTTCGTCGTCGATCATCTTCGTGATGCCGCGGGCTTGGCCTTCGATACGCTTCATGCGGTTGCGGTAGCGGTCCTTGTCACTGATGTAGCCGTGCCGATGGGCTCCGGTGTCGGTGCCGGCCTCATCGGCTGCAGTTTCAGTGGTCACGGGTGTGTCCTTCACTTCTGGTGCTCCAGGACGGAGCGGGTGCTGGCAGCTGGGGCGAGGTCGATGCGACGCAGCAGCTGGGCGTTGAGCGCGACGACGACCGTGGAGATCGACATCAGGATCGCGCCTACTGACATCGGCATGACGAAGCCGACGGGTGCCAGCACACCAGCCGCGAGCGGCACAGAGAGCACGTTGTACCCTGCAGCCCACCACAGGTTCTGCTTCATTTTGCGGTATGCGGCGCGAGAGAGCTGGATCACCGAGAGCACGCTGCGCGGGTCGGAGCTGGCGAGGATGACACCTGCAGAGGCGATGGCGACGTCGGTGCCGGCCCCGATGGCGATGCCGACGTCGGCCTGGGCCAGGGCAGGGGCGTCGTTGACGCCGTCGCCGACCATGGCGACCTTCTTGCCCTCCTTCTGCAGCTGGTCGACCTTGGCGGATTTGTCCTCGGGGCGGACGCCGGCGAAGACCCGGTCGATGCCGAGCTCTCTTCCCACCTCGTTCGCCACAGCTTCCGCGTCGCCGGTGATCATGACGACCTCGACGCCGAGCTGATGGAGCGCATCGACGGCATCGCGGGACTCTGGGCGAATCTCGTCGGCGAGCTTGAGACCGCCGATGACCTTGCCGTCGCGGAGGACGTGCAGGATGATCGCACCCTCTGCCCGCCATTCGTCGGCGACACCGATCTCGTCCTGCCCGGTCTCCTCGAGCAGACGGGGTCCGCCGACGCGGATCTCGTGATCGGCCACCGTGGCGGTGACGCCGACCGCCGGGGAGGACGTGAACCCGCTGGCCGGTTCGACGGCGAGGCTCTTCTCCTTGGCGGCGGTGACGATGGACCGGGCGAGGGGGTGCTCACTGTCGGCCTCGGCGGAGGCGGCCAGGGCGAGGACCTGTTCGGCACTCAGGCCGCCGGTCGGCTCCACGCCGGTGACGGTGGGCTCGCCCTTGGTCAGGGTGCCGGTCTTGTCGAAGAGCACCGCGTCGACCTGGCGCATGGACTCCAGTGCGAGGCGGTCCTTGATCAGGACGCCGCCGCGGGCGGCGCGCTCGGTGGCAATGGACACGACCAGAGGGATCGCCAGACCCAGCGCATGGGGGCAGGCGATGACGAGGACAGTGATGGCGCGAATGACCGCGTCGTCGGGGAGCCCGTAGAGCGTCCAGACGACGGCGGTGATCAGCGCAGCTCCGAGGGCGAACCAGAACAGCAGGGCGGCAGCCCGGTCGGCGATGCGCTGGGCGCGGGAGGATGAGCCCTGCGCCTCGGCGACGAGCCTGTTGATACCCGCCAGAGCTGTGTCGTCGCCGGTGGCGGTGATCTCTACGCGCAGGCCGGAGTCGGTGGCCACGGTGCCGGCGGTGACGTTCTCATCCTCCCCGCGGGCGACGGGGCGTGATTCGCCGGTGATCATGGACTCGTCCATGTCGGCGCGGCCGTCGACGATGGTGCCGTCGGCGGGCACGCTGCCGCCAGGCCGGACGATGATGACGTCGCCGACGCGCAGCTCTGCCGGGTCGACCTTGACGATGCCGTCTCCCTCTATACGCTCAGCCTCGTCGGGGAGCAGCGCGGCGAGGGAGTCCAACGCCGAGGTGGTCTGGGCCAGTGAGCGCATCTCGATCCAGTGGCCCAGCAGCATGATGACGATCAGCAGCGCCAACTCCCACCAGAACTCGAGCTCGGGGTGGACGAGGCCGACAGTGGCGGCCCAGGAGGCGAAGAACGCTACGGTGATGCCGAGCGCGATGAGCAGCATCATCCCCGGCTGGCGGCTTTTCAGCTCGCTGACAGCACCGGTGAGGAACGGGGTGCCGCCCCAGGCGTACATGACGGAGCCGAGGACTGCGGCGACCCAGCCCGCCCAGCTGGGGACCGAGTAGCCCAGGAGCATGGCGAACATGGGGGAGAACGCGACCACCGGGATGGCGATGATCAGGTTGATCCAGAACAGCCGCCGGAACTGGCCGACGTGGTCGCCGTGGCCCGCGTGCCCACCGCCGTGATGACCGTGCCCGGCGTGGTCACCGTGTTCCATGGTGTGGCCTTCGTTCTCGGCGCGCGAGTCGTCACGGTGGCCGGACTCGGTGGTCGCAACGCCGTCGTGGTCATGGTGATGCGTGGTCGGATCCGTCATTGCTCTTCGCTTCCCCTCGTCATTCCCCGGTCCTTCCTTCGATCGGGTCGTATGTCGCCGGGGACCTTGAACGCGTCATCGACGACCGGCTCAGGAGGCCGGCGTGATCTCGCTCTCGACGACCCACTTGTGGTTGGTCATCGTCATGCCGTCGGAGTCGTAATCGACCATGTAGACGGTCTCCTCCGTGGAGGAGGCGATGGTCGCCTTCGCGCCCTTCATGCCTTCCATGTGTTCGGCCTCGAGAGTGACCTCGGTGCCGTCGGCCAGACGTTCCTCTCCGGCGTCCTTGATCTCCTGCTGCACGACCCACTTGTGATCCTTGACCGGCTCCCCGCCTGTGGACGGCGTGAAGTTCACCGCATAGGTGTACGTGTCGTACGCGCCGGCGATCGTCGCGTTCGCACCGTCCATGCCCTCCATGTGGTCGGCGGTGAGCGTGACCTCGGTGCCGACCGGGTATGTGGGCGACGCAGCCGTCTCGATGCCCTCGGGGGCGGGACCGCCGTCCATCGGATGCTCCATCCCGCCGCTGTCAGAGCTGCTGCCGTGGCCCTCGTGCTGGCTGGTCGTCGAGGGGGTCGCTTGGTCCTGGTCGCCGCCGGTGCTGCAGCCGGTGAACACGAGCGCTCCTCCGAGCACTCCTGCGGCGACGGTGGTCATGAGGCGCTTGCGCATGAAGTCTCCTGTTCGTTCTGGTGCAGTCAACGATATACCCCTCCGGGGTATAAAGCGAATGTCGACCGGCGGGCGTGGAATCGCCCGGCCAAGATCCAATCGACCCGGGGTGGTAGCACTGAGGCTGCGATGGAGGACATCGGCTCGGCGGCTCTGGTCGCAGATGGAATCGAGGCCCGAACGGACGGGTTCACCTCGCTCGCCGTCGTGACGGGATCGGCTGCGTCCCGCCCGGGTGCGGACCCGCGGAGTAGACTGGTCGGACCATGGAACATCTGCCCCCCACGAGCCCCGGCGCCCCGCTGCTGCCGCAGATCGCCCGCCCGGCGGACCTGTCGGCCCTCACGGAGGACCAGTTGACCGCGCTGGCGGCGGAGATCCGCGCCTACCTGATCGCCCACGTCTCCAAGACGGGCGGCCACCTCGGACCGAACCTCGGCGTCGTCGAGCTGACGATGGCGATCCACCGGGTGTTCGAGTCGCCGAAGGACGCGGTCGTGTTCGACACCGGCCACCAGTCCTATGTGCACAAGCTGCTCACCGGCCGCCAGGACTTCTCCCGGCTGCGCCAGGAGGGCGGGCTCTCCGGCTACGGGGACCGCACAGAGTCGGCGCATGACGTGGTGGAGTCCTCACACGCCTCGTCCTCGCTCTCCTGGGCGGACGGGATCTCCCGCGCCTGGAGGCTGACCGGGCAGGGGGACCGCACGGTGGTGGCCGTGATCGGCGACGGCGCCCTGACCGGCGGCATGGCCTGGGAGGCCGTGAACAACATCGCCGCGGACCGGGACCGTCGCGTGGTGATCGTGGTCAACGACAACGGCCGCTCGTACGCCCCGACTGTCGGCGGCATCGCCAACCACCTCACCGGGCTGCGCCGGGGCGTGTTGGACAAGGTCCGCACGCATCGCCGCTACGAGGAGGCCCTGGACACCATGCGGGGCCGTCTGAAGTCCGCCGGCGCCCCGGGCGACGTGGTCTACCGGGGCCTGCACGCGGCGAAGAAGGGCCTGAAGGACCTCTGGGCACCGCAGGGCCTCTTCGAGGACCTGGGCGTGAAGTACATCGGCCCGGTGGACGGGCACGACCTTCGTGCCATGGAGGAGGCCCTCCGGGACGCGGACGCCTACGGCGGACCCGTGCTGGTGCACGCCATGACGGAGAAGGGCCACGGCTTCGCCCCGGCCCTGGCGCACCTGGACGACCAGTTCCACGCTGTCGGGCAGATCGACCCGGTCACCGGGGAGGCCCTCGGGGCCTCTGGTGCCCCTTCCTGGACTTCCGTGTTCGGCGAGGAGATGGTGTCCCTGGCCGAGGAGCGTGAGGACATCGTGGCCATCACCGCGGCGATGCAGAATCCGGTGGGCCTGGGGCCGATGGCCGCCCGGTTCCCGGAGCGTGTGGTCGACGTCGGCATCGCCGAGCAGCACGCCACGGCCTCCGCGGCGGGCATGGCGTTCGGCGGCCTGCATCCGGTGGTCGCCATCTACGCAACCTTCCTGAATCGTGCCTACGACCAGATGCTCATGGACGTGGGCCTGCACCGGGCCGGCGTGACGTTCGTGCTGGACCGGGCGGGCGTCACCGGTCCGGACGGGCCGAGCCACCACGGCATGTGGGACATGGCGCTGCTGCAGTCCGTGCCGGGCCTGCGCATGGCCGCCCCGCGCGACGCCGAGCGCCTGCGGGAGGAGCTGCGCGAGGCCGTGGCCGTCGAGGATGCCCCCACCGTGGTGCGCTTCGCCAAGGGCTCGGTCGGTGAGCCGATCCGGGCCATGGAGCGTCTGGCGGACGGGACGGACGTGCTGGCCCGTCTGGACGAGGCCTCGGACGTCCCCGGCGCCGAGCGGGACGTGCTGATCGTGGCCGTCGGCTCGTTCGCCGAGCTGGGCCTGGACGTGGCACGCCGGCTGTCCCAGCAGGGCATCTCCGCCACCGTGGTGGACCCGCGCTGGGTGCTGCCGGTGGCCCGCTCCGTGGTCGAGCTCGCCGCCGCGCACCGGATTGTGGTCTGCCTGGAGGACGGCGTGAAGGCCGGCGGCGTGGGCTCGCGCATCCGCCAGGTGATGCGTGCCGCCGGCGTGGACACCGCGCTGAACGAGGTCGGCCTGCCGGTCGAGTTCCTCGCCCAGGGCACCCGCGCCGAGGTGCTGGCCCGCGTGGGGCTCACCGCCCAGCAGATCACCCGGGACACCGTGGCCCAGGTCCTGGGCTCGAAGGTCCCGTACGCCCGCTCCGCAGATGCCCACACCGAACCCCTGCCGCACCTGGGCCAGCACGACGACGGTGCCCGCGGCTCCGCCTCGTCGCTCGCCTCCGACCGGGCTTCCTCTGAGGCCGCCGACTCCACCCGCAGGAGGAACGCATGAGCATCGTCCGCCGCTACCGTGACACCACCGCGGCCGACGGCACCCGTCTGTTCGAGTACCGGGAGGCCTGGTGCGCCCCGGGATCGGGTGAGGTCGTTGTCCACCACGGGAAGGTCGGCCAGCCCGGCACGGTGACCGAGGAGAAGGTCGCCGACGATGCCGCGGGCGAGGAGCTCCTCGAGGCCTTCGCCGCCCAGTGCGCCGAGGACGGGTTCGCCGAGCTCGAGGATTCGGCCCTGACCGACCTGGTGGTCGTCTACCGCCTACGCGGCCGCACGGCCACGAACATCGAGCGCCGCCACGGCGAGACCCTGGCCGGGGAGATCACCCACCAGCTCGCCTGGCGCGGGCTCGGGGAGGTCGCGGACACCGTCGAGGCCGAGGGCTTCCTGGAGCTGCGGGTGCGCACCCCGCACCCCGGCCGCGCCACGAGGGAGATCCCGGTCGCCGCCAAGCGGGCCCACGGGATCCAGCCGAACAAGATCGAGGTCCGCACGGACCAGACGGCGTCCGCCGACGCCGGGAAGGACGCCTGAACACCATGAAGACCCGCCGCGTGGGCCACTCCGGCCTGACCGTCTCCGTGATCGGCCTGGGATGCAACAACCTCGGCCGCGCCGGCACCGCCACCGAGTCCCAGGCCGGCACCGACGCCGTGGTGAAGGCAGCCCTGGAGCACGGCATCACCTTCTTCGACGTCGCAGACATCTACGGGGCCACCCCCGGCCTGTCCGAGGAGCGACTCGGCAAGGCGCTCGGCACGGACCGGGACCGGATCGTGTTGGGCACCAAGTTCGGCATGGACATGGATGGGGCCAACGGGCCGGACTTCGGGGCCCGCGGCTCCCGTGCGTACATCGTGCGCGCCGTGGAAGCGTCACTGCGGCGGCTGGGCACGGACTGGATCGACCTCTACCAGTTCCACACCCCGGACCCGCAGACGCCGATCGACGAGACCCTCGCCGCCCTGGACGACCTCGTGCGCGCCGGCAAGGTGAGGTATATCGGCCACTCCAACCGCTGCGGCTGGCAGATCGCGCAGGCCGAGTACGTGGCTCGCGAGCTGGGCACCGAGCGGTTCGTCTCCGCCCAGAACCACTACAACCTCCTGGACCGCCGGGCCGAGCAGGAGGTCGTCCCGGCCGCCGAGGAGTTCGGCCTGGGCGTGTTCCCGTACTTCCCGCTGGCCAACGGCCTGCTCACCGGCAAGTACTCGGACGGGAAGGCGCCGGAGGGGTCGCGCCTGTCCCACGTGCGTCGCAACCTCGTGGAGGACGCGGACCGCGGGCAGCTCGCCGCCTTCGGGGACTTCGCCCGTGCCCGGGACCTGACCGAGGTGCAGGTCGCCCTCGGCTGGCTGGCCGCGCAGGGGCCGGTGGCCTCCGTGATCGCTGGCGCCACCGGACCGGGGCAGATCGAGCAGAACGTGCGCGCCGCGGACTGGGAGCCCACCGAGGAGGACCTGGCCGAGCTGGACGGGATCTTCCCGCAGATCCCCAAGGTCGCCCTGTTCTGAGCGTGAACGTGACCGTGCACTCCGTGCTGTCCTCCCCGCAGCTGTGGTGGTGGACAGCGTCGACCGTGATCGGCACGCTCTTCGTGGTGGGGCTGGTGACGCTCTCCCGCTCACCGCTGGACGAACGGCGCCGCATTCCCTGGGTGTTGACCATCGTCTGCCTGCCCGGTCTCGGCACGCTGGTGTGGCTATGGTGGCGCTACCGGTACTACCCGGCCCGCCGCTCCGAGCAGCCCGGCTGGGACCCGAACTCGAACGTCGCGCCGACCCTGCCGCCGGCCCGGTCCCCGAAGGTGACGGCCCCGCGCCGTGACGGCACCGGCGACTGACCCCGACGCTTTGTTCGGGAGAATGTCAGGTTCCTGGACGCTCTCGTTCGGGAGAACGTGGAGTCTCCACCTGCGGCCTCGGACGCTGTCGTCCGGACGGACGTCCGCCGTCGGCCCTGCGCTGCTGGCCGGTTGCCGAGGACTGCAGACGGCGTCGCAGATAGATCGACGGCCGCGCACCCTGCCAGGGTGCGCGGCCGTCGATCTGATGGCGGCAGGGCGGTGAGATCAGAGCTTGACCTGGACCTGCTCGCCCTCGACCCGGGCCTCGAAGTCCGTGAGCGGTTTCTTCGCCGGACCGCCGTAGGGCCGGCCCGTCACGGGGTCGAAGTGGGACCCGTGGCAGGGGCAGCCGAAGGTGGTCTCGCCGTCCCGCTCGGTGATCTCCACAGCACAGCCCTGGTGGGTGCACACGTTGGAGTAGGCGGTGATCTCGGTCTCGCCCTGGCGGTGCAGCAGCAGGACGCGTCCGTCCACCTCCACCTGCCGGGACTCGCCGACGGGCAGGTCCGCGGCGGACAGCACCTCCGTGAAGTCGCCGCCGGTGTGGTGCTTCTGCGCGGCGTTCTCCTCCTTCAGCTGTGCGGTGCAGCCGGACAGGGCCAGTGCGCCGGCACCGGCGGCAGCGGCCATGGAGCCGCGCAGCACGGTGCGGCGGCTCGAGCACGCGCAGTCGGAGGCCTCGGTGAGCGGATCGGTGGGGGTGGTGTCCTGGTCAGTCATGCGTTCCATTCTCCCAGGTGCCCGGTCCGCTCCCGGCGATTCTGACAGGATGGGACATGTGAGTTCCCCGAAGACCCCCGGCACCGCCGGCACGTATCCACTCGATCGGCTCGACCACTGGGAGGCGTTCCTGCTCGGCGGCGAGCACGTCGGCTTCCTGCATCGCCACCTGGCGGACGGGACGCTGACCACCCGCACGGCCTTCCAGCCCAGCCCGGAGCAGCGTCGGCAGAACCCGATGTTCCCCGAGCGCTTCATGGCCCAGTGCCAGATCCGCTTCGCGGCCGACGGCTCGACGTGGACCGAGCTGACCTACGAGGACTCCGCCTCGGCCCAGCGTGTGCGCATCGAGCGTGAGCGCGCCGGCCTGGACGCAGACGTGGTCCCCTCCTACGCGGACGCGCTGCTCGCCCAGGCGGTGGCGGCGGCGGAGGAGCCACTGACGTTCCGGCGGCTCGAGGAAGCCTCCCCGCTGCAGGGGCCGGTCCGGGTCATCGAAGCGACCCTGGCCCCCACCGCCGTGGAGTCCGCCCCCGGCGGCGACGGCGCGGAGGCTCGCCGCATCGAGCTGCGCTCGGAGGCCCAGGTGCTCGGCATCCACTGGGTGCGTGAGGACGCGCTCACCGGATCCGACTGGGGCGCCGGCTCGGTGTCCGTGCCGGTCAGCTCGGCGGAGGCGGCCCTGCACGGGCTGCACGAGGACCTGGCGACCTTCGCCCGCATGCCCCGCTGAACCGCGGGCCTCCGCCGTGGCGTGACCGGTCATGCGGGGTGGGCCTCAGGCGGTGTGGAACCTCTTCCCGTTGACACGCTCGGAGGCGCCCACGGCGTCGAGGTACGGGGTGATGCCGCCCAGGTGCAGCGGCCAGCCGGCGCCGAGGATCATGCACAGGTCAACGTCCTCGGGGCCGGCCACCACGCCCTCGTCCAGCAGGAGGCCGATCTCCTCGGCCAGGGCGTCCTGCACGCGCACGAGCAGGTCCTCACCCGTCTGCGGCTCGTCGCCCTGCGTCAGCAGCGCGGCGGTGGCCTCCGGGACGACCTCGCCCTCGGCGCCTCCTGCCTCGGCCGGGTCCTTGACGTCCTTGGCCCAGAGGGCGGTCTTGCCGCCGTCGATCAGCGCCTGGACGTTCTCCGACACCGGGAACCGCGTCTGGCCGAAGGCCGCGGCCAGGGACTCGGAGACGTGCTGTGCCACGGGCAGGCCGACCATCGCGGCGAGGGTGAACGGGGTCATCGGCATGGCCATCGGGTCCAGGGCGTGGTCCGCGGTGTGGGCGTCGGTGCCGGCGTCGAAGGAGGCCTGCACCTCGCCCATGAGACGGATCAGGACGCGATTGACCACGAATGCGGCGGCGTCGTGGACCAGCACACCCGTCTTGCGCAGGCGGCGGGACAGCTCGAACGCGGTGGCCACCACGGCGTCCGTGGTCTGCTCCACGCGGACGATCTCCACCAGCGGCATCTGGGCCACCGGGTTGAAGAAGTGGAAGCCCACCAGGCGCTCGGGGTGCTCCAGCACCTCTGCCATGCCGGCCACGGACAGCGAGGAGGTGTTGGTCATCAGGATCGCGTCGTCGCGGACGATGCCCTCCAGCTCGCGGAACACGGTGCGCTTGACCTCGAGCTCCTCGAACACGGCCTCGATCACCACGTCCGCGTCCGCGTAGACGGACTTGTCCACGGAACCGGTGATGAGGCCGGCGAGGGCCTCGCCCTGCTCGGCGGTCAGGCGGCCGCGGTCGACCTGCTTGGCCACCTGCTTCTGCACGAAGCCCAGGCCGCGGGCCACGCGCTCGTCGTCCATGTCCGTCATCACCACGGGCACCTGCAGGTGCTGGGCGAACAGCAGGGCGAGCTGGCCGGCCATCAGGCCGGCACCGACCACGCCGACCTTGCGGATCGGCAGGGCCTGGTCCGCCCCGGGGTCGCCTGCCGGCTTCTTCGCACGGCCCTGGACCAGGCCGAGGAACGCGTAGACCGTGTGGCGGAACTCGTCCGAGGCGATGAGCTCGGCCAGCGCGTCGGCCTCGGCCTGCGCGGACTCCACACGGGTGCGGGTGCGGGCTCCGGCGAGGAGCTGCTCGAGGTGGCGGCGGGCAGGCAGGTGGGCGCCGGGGCGGGCGTCCTGGAGTGTGGCGAAGCCGGCGAGGGCACGGTCCCAGGCAGCGTCCGAGGTGTCCCGGTCACGGTGGGCGGCGAGCTCGGCGGCCACCGCATCGTCGCCGGACACCACGGCGGCGGCGAAGGCCAGGCCGTCGGCGAGCAGGTCCCCGTCGGTGATGCGGTCCATCAGGCCGAGCTCGTGGGCCTCGGCGGCCTTGAGGAGGCGGTTGTTGTCCAGCGGGTTCGTCAGGATCACGGGCACGGCGGCCTCGGGGCCGATCAGGTGGGGCACGCGCCAGACGCCGGACCAGCCGGGGATCAGGCCGAGGCGGACCTCGGGCAGTCCGAAGCCCTTGGCGTCCGCGGACACGATCCGGTGGTCGGCGGCCAGGGCCAGCTCGAGGCCGCCGCCGAGCGCCAGGCCGTTGACGAACGCGAAGGTGGGCACGTCCAGGGCAGCGATGCGGTCGTAGACGGCGTGGCCGAGCAGGGAGAGCTCGCGTCCGCGGGAGGTGTCCTCGAAGGAGGCCACCAGGGACAGGTCCGCCCCGGCGGCGAAGGTGCCCTCCACGCCGGTGAGCGCGAGCGCCTGGATCTTGCCGGCGGCGGCCCGCTCGGCCTGGGCGTCCAGCACGCGGCCCAGCTCCAGGAGGGTGCGGGGGCCGAGGGTCGCGGGGCGGCGGGGGCCGGCGTCGTTGTCCAGGGTGAGCAGGGCCAGGGTGCCGGCGCCGCCGGGCAGCTCGTGGTCGGTCACCTCGGCGGCGGTCACCACCTCGTCCGGGGCCATCGCGGCGAGGGGCTCGAAGGGATCGAACGGGGCGGGGGAGTGCGCGGTCATGGTGCTCCTTGCGGGTCGGGTCGGAGAGGGGTGCGCCGTCCATCGATCCCGACGACGGCCGA
Organism: Micrococcus luteus; assembly: GCA_047414615.1. GTDB lineage: Bacteria > Actinomycetota > Actinomycetes > Actinomycetales > Micrococcaceae > Micrococcus > Micrococcus luteus_B. Next base: position 1,036,344 of record CP179711.1, on the reverse strand, counting down.
CCACCTCTGTCTTCCCCGTCACATTACCGGCGGGTAACCTTTCGGCGCATCCGCCTCGTCCCCGCGTCGGTGCGCCCGCGGCGAACAGCTGCCGATGGTGCCGGCGCGCGGCGACCGTCCGGGCCGCCCAGGCCGGCAGGGTGCGTGCTCAGACCGGCAGGGGGTTGAGGAAGGAGACCGTGAGGATCGCCGTGGTCTGCTCGACCTGCCAGGGGCGGGCACCGAGCTCTGCGAGTGCTTCGGCCACGGACTCGGGAGTCACCACGGCAGGCGGGCTCCAGCAGAGCCGGCGCAGGGTGTCCGGGGTGAGGAGGTTCTCCGTGGGCAGGCCGATCGTGTCGGCGTGCCGGGCGATCCAGGGCTTTGCCGTGCGCAGGCGGGCGTCGGCCTCGGGGTTGCGGTCCCTCCACAGGCGGGGCTGCGGCGGGCCGTCGCCCCGGCCGCGGCGGTGCACGGATGGGGCGTCCCCGTCGGCGGCGCGATCCCGGCCCGTCTTGATCGCGGCGACCCAGCGCGGGGCCTCGCGGCCGGCCGCGCGGCCGTGGAAGCCCTGGGTGGAGCGCAGCTGCGGGACGGTGCGGGGCTGGGCCTTGGCGGCGGCGACGATCGCCGAGTCCGGGATCAGGCGGCCCGGAGCCACGTCCCGGTGGCGGGCCAGGTCGTCCCGGGCATGCCAGAGCTCACGGAGCACGGACAGCTGGGTGCGGTCCTTCAGGGCGTGGGCGCCGGAGGTGCGCCGCCACGGGTCCTCGCGGGGTCCGGGAACGGGGCTGGTGCGCACGTGCTCGAACTCCTGCTCGGCCCACTCCCGCTTGCCCTGGGACTCGAGCAGCTCGAGCAGGGCCGCGCGCAGCTCCACCAGCAGCTCCACGTCGAGGGCGGCGTAGGTCAGCCAGGACTGGGGCAGGGGGCGGGTGGACCAGTCCGCGGCGGAGTGCTCCTTGGCCAGGGTGACGCCGAGCATCTGCTCGAGTACGGCGGCCAGGCCCACGCGGGGCAGACCGGCCAGGCGGGCCGCGAGCTCGGTGTCGAACAGGCGGTCCGGCCAGAGGCCGAGCTCGGACAGGCACGGCAGGTCCTGGGTGGAGGCGTGGAGGATCCACTCGACGCCCTCGAGCGCCGGGACGAGCTCGCGGAGGTCCTTGAACGCCTCCGGGTCGATCAGCCAGATGCCGGAGCCGGCACGCTTGAGCTGCACCAGGAAGGCGCGCTGGCCGTAGCGGATGCCGGAGGCGCGCTCGGCGTCCACGGCCACCGGGCCGGTGCCGGCGGCGAGGGCCGCCGCGCAGGCGGTGAGGCCGCCGGGGGTGTCGGTGACCATCGGGACCCCGTCGGCCGGCTCCGTGATGAGGCGGGGCTCCTCGGCAGCGACGGTCTCGGCGGCGGTGACGGCGCCGGCGTCGTGGGATGACGGACGGCACTCTGAGGCGGCGCGGGTCATGCGTCCTTCCTGGGGACGGGCAGGGCGGTGACGCCGTCCGGCTGCGGGGGCAGGCCCGCGAACGCGCAGACCATCTCTGCCCAGGCCTCCAGGTGCGCGCCCATCGCGCGGCCGCCCGGCGTCCAGGAGGCGCGCATCTCGATCTCGGTGGCGTCGGGGCGCTCAGCGAGGGTGCCGAACGACTCGGCGAGAATCCGCGTGGCGGTGCCGCCGGCGGCGGTGTAGTCCGCGTGGCGCAGCTCGAGCGACTCGACGAGCCAGGTCCAGGCGACGGCGCCGAGCATCGGGTCCTCGGCGACGTCCAGCTCCAGGCCGGCCTTGATGTAGGTGACCACGCGGAAGGTGCCCTGCCACAGGTCGGACCCCTCGGGGTCGTAGAGGAGGACGAAGCGTCCGGTGGCCAGGGCGGGGGAGATGTCGTCCTCGTCGGCCAGGGGGCGCACGTCCGCCGCCAGCGCCACGGCATGCGGGGCCAGGCCCTGGGGCGCCGCGATCTCGCGCAGCTGCACCTCACGGCGCGGCGTGGCGTGGCGCAGCTCGCGCAGGGCCGTCCGGAAGGCACCGGGCAGGGCGGCATGCGCCGCCGGGCGCGCTCCGTTCTGCAGTCCGACGAGGGTCATGCGATCCAGGGTAGGACCGCCCGGCACGTCCGCGGCGGTGGCGCGCCGGGGCCGGTCCGGATGGGCTGGCCCCGGCGCAGGGCACCTCGGAGCGTCCCGTGCTGGCAGGCGGCGCCTCCTGCCGCCCGTGCACCCCTGCTCAGGACCGGGCGGCCAGGGCCGCCTGGACGGCGTCGGCGAAGTCGTCGACGTCCTGCTCGGTGGTGTCCCACGAGGTCATCCAGCGGACTTCGTGGCGGTGTGGGTCCCAGTCGTAGAACGGGAACCGGGCGCGCACCTCGTCCGCGGCCCCCGGGTCCAGGGCCGCGAACAGCGTGTTGGCCTCGGGCCGCTGGGTCAGCTGCACGCCGTCGATCCGCTCGATGCGGGCTGCCAGGCGCGCGGCCATGGCATTGGCGTGGGCCGCCAGGCGCAGGCCGAGGTCGTCCGTGAGCAGGGCGAGCAGCTGGGCGGAAAGGTAGCGGTGCTTGGAGCCGAGCTGCATGGAGGCCTTGCGCAGGTAGCCCAGGGCCTTCTCCGCACGCTGCGCGGACGACTCCGGATCCCCGCCGGGCAGGTCCTGGGCGGTGATGTGCCCGGCGGCGAGGATCGCGTCAGGGTTCAGGACCACGATCGCCTCGGCGCCGAGGCCGCCGTTCTTGGTGCCGCCGTAGGAGACCACGTCCACGCCGGCGTCCGCGGTGAATGCGCGCAGGGGGACGCCCAGCGCCGCCGCGGCGTTGGAGAGGCGGGCGCCGTCCATGTAGACGGTCAGCCCTGCGGCGTGCGCGGCCTCGGTGAGGGCCTTCACCTGGTCCACGGAGTACACGGTGCCGACCTCCGTGCACTGGGCGATCTCCACCACGGCCGGCTGGACGGCGTGCACGAAGCCGTCGCGGCGCAGGTGCGGGGCGATCAGCTCCGGGGTGAGGCGGCCGTTCGGGGTGTCCACGGACAGCAGTGACATGCCGCCGATGCGTTCGGGCGCGCCGCCCTCGTCATGGCGGATGTGGGCGCACTCGGCGGAGAGGACGGCGCCCCACGGCGGGAGCATCGCCTGCAGGGCCACCACGTTGGCGCCGGTGCCGTTGAACACGGGGACGGCGAAGGCCTGCTCGCCGAACTCGGCACGGATGCGCTCGGCCAGGGCGGCGGTGACGTGGTCGTCCCCGTAGGAGCGGGCGTGGCCGGCGTCGGCGGCGGCGAGGGCGGCCCAGACGTCCGGGTGGACGGGGGCGTAGTTGTCCGAGGCGAAGGAGCGCAGGCCGGTCATCGGTCGGCGGGTCCCTCCGGCTGCAGGGTCAGGGAGATGGAGTTGATGCAGTAGCGCAGGTCCGTGGGGGTGTCATACCCCTCGCCCTCGAACACGTGGCCGAGGTGGGAGGCGCAGGCGGCGCACCGGACCTCCACGCGGCGCATTCCGAAGGAGGTGTCCTCCACGTACTCCACGCGGTCCTCGGCCAGCGGGGCGAAGAAGGAGGGCCAGCCGCAGTGGGCGGAGAACTTCTGCTCCGAGCGGAACAGCTCGGCGCCGCAGGCCCGGCAGGCGTAGACGCCGACCGTGTCCGTGTCCCAGTACTCGCCGCTGAAGGCGCGCTCGGTGCCGGCCCGGCGCAGCACCTGGAACTCCTCGGGGGACAGGCGGGCGGCCCAGTCCTGCTCGGTCAGGGCTCGGGGATCCGCGGGCGCGGTGCCTTCGGGCGTGCTGCGGGGATCCTGGGGCATGGGGGTGGACTCGCTCATGGCCGCGACTGTACTCCGCTGGGAGCGGCCCGTCGCGTTCCGGGACGCCGCGTCCGGGCCGCACCGGGTCACGGTGCAGGCGTCACCCAGGGGCATGGGAGACAATGACGGGCATGTTCGGAGACCTGCTGTGCCCCGCCGCGTCCTGCTCCGCGACCCTGCGCGAGGGCGTGCTGGCCGGCCTGCACCGCTCCGTGGATCGCGGCCGCGAGGCGGCCCGCGCGTCCCTGGACCTGTCCCGGTCCGCGGCCCGCACGTCCGTGCACCGATCCGTGGACGCCGCGCGGTGGTCGCCGGTGGTCGCCTCGCTCGGCCTGTTCGCCGCGTTCGTGGTCTTCGGGGCGTCCTCGACCCTCGCCTCGGTCTTCGCCCGCATCGTGGTCACCCCCGTGCGCAACCACGCCGAGGACGTGGACGTCCTCGCGGTGATCGACGGCGACGACGGCACCCAGGTCATCCTGCCCGCGGACTCCGAGACCACGGTCCCGGGCACCTACTCGCTCACCTTCGACGGCGGCGCCTCCTGCGCGCGGATCGGCCGGATCACCTCCTTCGACCCCCGCGACGGCACCGTTCAGCGCGCGGTGGAGCACGTCTACTCCGGGGACCTGCGCTCCGGGGTGCGGGGCCGGTTCACCGGTTTCGTGTACCCGACGCCGCAGGACGCCGGCTTCGACGCCGCGGACGTGGAGGTCCCCGTGGAGAACGGCACCGCGCCGGCCTGGCGGGTCGACCCGCCGGCCGCCGAGGACGGCGTCACGCGCGCCGGCGACGGCCTGTGGGCGATCATGGTCCACGGCCGCGGTGCCCGCCGCAACGAGGGCATCCGCGCCGTGCGCAGCGCCCAGACGCTCGGCATGACCTCGCTGCTGGTGTCCTACCGCAACGACGGCGACGCCCCCGCAGCCGAGGACGGTCGCTACGGGCTGGGCACCACCGAGTGGCGGGACGTGGAGGCCGCGATCGCATACGCGCTGGACCAGGGTGCCGAGGACGTCGTGCTCTTCGGCTGGTCCATGGGCGGGGCCGTGGCCCTGCAGTGCGTGGACCGTTCCGAGCTGGCCCACCGCGTGCGCGCGATCGTCCTCACCGGCCCCGTGGTGGACTGGATCGACGTCCTCAAGTATCAGGCCCGCCTCAAGCGCATCCCTGAGGCCGTGGGCCTGGTCGGGCGCTGGCTGCTGTCCAACCGGGCCGGCCGCCTCGTCACCGGGCTTGCCGCCCCCGTGGACCTGAAGTCCCTGAACTGGGTCGCCCGTGCCGACCAGCTGCGTGTGCCCACCCTCGTCATGCACTCCGAGGACGACGACTACGTGCCCGTCGGCCCGTCCATGGAGTTCGCCGAGCGCAACCCGGACCTCGTCCGGTTCGTCCGCTTCACCCGCGCCCGGCACACCAAGGAGTGGAACGTGGACCGGCGGAAGTGGGACCACACCGCCCGAGGCTGGCTGCGCGCCGTCCTCAACGCCACCCGTCCCGGTGCCGCCCGCTGAATGGGCGGCACCGGGGCTCGATCAGCCAGTGGAGGGCCGGCTCATGCCTGGGCCGGCATCAGCCCACGGCGGCGCAGCAGCGGCTCCAGCTCGGCGTCCCGGCCGCGGAAGGCGCGGTAGGACTCCATCAGGTCGCGGGTGTTGCCGCGGGCCAACAGCTCGGAGCGGAAGCGCTCGCCGTTCTCCCGGGTCATGCCGCCGTGCTCTGCGAACCACTCCACGGCGTCGGCGTCCAGCACCTCGGCCCAGATGTACGAGTAGTAGCCGGCCGCGTAGTCGTTGCCGAAGATGTGCTTGAAGCAGCCGGTGCCGTAGCGCGGGGGCACCAGGTCCGGGTCGATCCCGGCCTCGCGCAGGACACGGTCCTGGAACGCCAGCGGATCCGCGGTGGCGGCGTCCACGGTCTCCTCGGTGAGGGTGTGCCAGGCCATGTCCACGATCGTCGCGCCGAGGTACTCGACCGTGCGGTACCCCTCGCCCCACAGGTCAGCGGCCTCCAGGCGCTCCAGCGTGCCCGCGGGCAGCGGCTCGTCGGTCTCCACGTGGCGGGCGTAGACCTCCAGCAGGGACGGCTCGCGCAGCCAGACCTCATTCACCTGGCTGGGGAACTCGACAGTGTCCCGCGGCACGGACGCGCCGGTCAGAGAGGCGTACCGCCCCTCAGCCAGCAGCCCGTGCAGGGCATGGCCGAACTCGTGGAAGAGCGTGGTCGCCTCGTCCAGTGTCAGCAGGGCCGGCCGCCCCTCTGCCGGGGCCGGAACGTTCATGGTGTTGAAGACCACCGGGAGTTCGCCCAGGGCGTCGGCGCGGTCACGGACGTTGTGCATCCAGGCGCCGCCGGACTTCGTGGCGCGGGCGAAGAAGTCGCCCACGAACAGGCCCACGCGCTCGCCGGCGCGGAAGACCTCCCACACGCGGATCCCCGGGCGGTACATGTGCTCGGCCAGCTCCGGGCGCTCTTCGAAGGACAGGCCGTACAGCGCGCCGGCGGCGGCGAACACGCCGTCGGTCAGCACCCGGTCCAGCACGAAGTGCGGGCGCAGAGCAGCGGTGTCCACCGCGAACCGCTCTCGGGCGTGGGCGGCGGACAGGCGCGGCCAGTCCCACGGCGCTACGGTGGACCCGTCCGGACGGACCTGCGCGGCGTCGGCCTTCGCGTTGGCCATCGCCGGGCCGGCCAGCTTCGCAAGCAGCTCCTGCACGGCGTCCACGGACGGGGCAGCGCGGTCCTTGAGGGCGTGCTCGGCCCAGCAGGTCGAGCCCAGCAGGCGGGCCTTGCGCAGGCGCAGGCGGACGATCTCCATCGCGACGGAGAGGACCTCGTTGTCTCCCGCGGTGCCGCGGCCGATCGAGGCCTCGAACAGCTCGCGACGCAGGTCGGCGTCCTCCAGGTCCGCCAGCTGTGGCTGGGAGACGAACAGGGACAGGGTGAGCAGGTGCCTGCCGGGGTGCCCGGCCTCCTCGGCGGCGCGCGCGGCCGCCTGGACGTCGTTCGCACCGAGGCCGGCCAGACGTGCGGCGTCCTCCACCAGCACGGCGCGGTCGGCGGTGTCCGCCACCAGACGGCGGGTGTAGCGCGCGCTGGCCGTGGCCAGGGCGGTGTTGATCTCGGCGAGCTCGGCGCGGTCCTGCTCGGACAGGTGGGCGCCAGCGAGCTCGAGGCGCTGGGCGAATAGCTCGTGCAGGCGGGCGTCCTCGCCGTCCAGGGCGGAGGAATCCACCGCCGCCACGCGCTCGGCCAGACGCGGGTCCAGCAGCAGGGCGTCCTCGTGGGCGGCCAGCTCCGGCATGAGCTCCTCGGACAGGGCCTGGCGGGCGTCGGTGCCGTCGGCACTGACGAGGGTGAAGAACATGGCCGCCGAGCGGCGCAGCAGGTCTCCGGTCAGCTCGAAGGCGCGCACGGTGTTCTCGAAAGTGGGCGCCGCGTCGGAGGCGAGGATCGCCTCGACCTCCTGCCGCTGGGCGACCATGCCGGCGCGGACGGCCTCGGCCAGCTGCGCGTCGGAGACGGCGGCGAAGTCGGGCAGCCCGTAGGGCAGCGGGGACGGGGAGGCGAGCGGGTGGCCGGCGGGCAGGGAAGTGCCCTGGTGCGTCTTCTGGGAGTCCATGGGCGCAGTCTAGGTGCCCGGCCGTCGTCGTCCCCGGAGGTCCACGCGCGGTCCGGCAGCCCGTCTCGCCGAGACGCACCCCGCGGCCCGCCGCGGCGCGCCGCTAGGATGGTGCGCCGAGACATCCGACGTCGCCGAACCTCGAAGGAGCATCATGGCCGGTCATTCCAAGTGGGCCACGACCAAGCACAAGAAGGCCGCGATCGACGCGAAGCGCGCGAAGGCCTTCGCGAAGTACATCAAGAACATCGAGGTCGCGGCCCGTGCCGGCGGTGCGGACCTGTCCGGCAACCCGGCCCTGGACCTGGCCGTCTCGAAGGCCAAGAAGGCCTCCGTGCCGAACGACAACATCGACCGTGCCATCAAGCGCGGCGCCGGCCTGACCGGTGAGGTCATCGACTACACGGAGATCATGTACGAGGTACGCGGCCCCTCCGGCTCCGCCCTCATGGTGGAGTGCCTCACGGACAACAAGAACCGCGCCGCCTCCGAAGTGCGCGTGGCGGTGACCCGCAACGGCGGCACCCTGGCTGACACCGGTTCCGTGGCCTTCCTGTTCAACCGCAAGGGCGTCGTCCGCCTGCCCGCCGAGGGCAACACGGAGGACGGCCTGCTCGAGGCGATCCTGGAGGGCGGTGCGGACGCCGAAGAGGTGCTGCAGGACGGGGACACCTTCGAGATCGTCTCCGAGGCCTCGGATCTGCGTGCCGTGGCAGAGGCCCTCGACGCCGCCGGCATCGACTACGAGTCCGACGAGGCGGAGTTCCTCCCCTCCATGAAGGTCGAACTCGACGACGTCGCGTCCGCCAAGACCTTCCTGAAGCTCGCGGACGCCCTCGAGGAGCTGGACGACGTGCAGAACGTCTACTCCAACGTGGACATCCCGGAGTCCGTCCTCGCCGAGCTCGACGAGGACTGATCCACCCTGGCAGAGCGAGCCGGCCACGGCACCCTGCGCGTCCTGGGCATCGACCCGGGCCTGACCCGCTGCGGCATCGCCGTCGTGGAGGTCGACGCGCGGCGCCGTGGCCAGCTCGTCCATGTCCGCGTGTCCGGCACTCACGCGGACGCGCCGCTGCACGAGCGGCTGCTCCACCTGGACCGTGAGGTCACGGAGGTGCTCGAGCGGTTCCGGCCGCAGCGCGCGGCCGTGGAGCGCATGTTCGCCAACAACAACACGCCCACCGTGCTGGGTACCGCCCAGGCCGCCGGCGTGGCCATCACCGCCGCCGCCCGCCAGGGGCTCGAGGTCGGCCTGCACACCCCGTCCGAGGTGAAGGCCGCCGTCACCGGCCACGGCAACGCCGGCAAGGAGCAGGTCACCGCGATGGTCACCCGCATCCTGGGACTCGACGCCCCGCCGCGCCCCGCCGACGCCGCCGACGCGATCGCTCTGGCCATCACCCATGCCTGGCGCGGCACCAGCCTCGGCCAGGCGGCCGGACAGACCGGCCTGGCCACCGGCTCCCTGACCTCCCGGGGCGGTCGCTCCCGCTTCGCCGAGGCTGCCGACACCGCCGGACGCAGGCCCGCCGCCGCCCAGGGCAAGGGGCTGACCAAGGCGCAGGAGCAGTGGCTCGCCGCCGAGCGCTCGGGCGCCGCCATGGGGGCCGCACGTCGCCGCGCGCGCTGAGAGATTCGATAGTATGTTCGAATGCCGGCGGTCCGAGGGCGTCCAGCCGGAGAAAGGACCTTCGCCGTGATCGCCTCCCTGACCGGGACCGTCGAGTACGTCGGACTGGACCGTGCCGTCATCGCCTCAGGCGGCGTCGGCCGGCTCGTGTTCGCCACGCCGCAGACCCTGTCCTCCCTGCACCAGGGCCGTGAGGCACATGTGCACACCCACCTGGTTGTGAAGGAGGATTCCCTCACCCTCTTCGGCTTCGCAGACCGGGCCGAGCAGGAGGTCTTCGAGATCCTCCTGGGCGCCAATGGCGTCGGCCCGCGCCTCGCCCTGGCCGTGTTGGCGGTGCACCCGCCGGAGGCGGTGCGCCTGGCCGTGACCCGGGAGGACGAGAAGGCCCTCACCCAGGTCCCGGGCATCGGTCCCAAGCTCGCGAAAAAGATCCTGGTCGAGCTGTCCGGCAGGCTGGCTCCGACCGGTGCCGAGGTCCCGGGGGCCGCCGTCCCGGACGAGGCCCTCGAGGTGCCCGCCGAGGCCTGGCATGCGGACGTTGTCGAGGCCATGGTGGGCCTCGGCTGGACGGAGAAGGATGCCGTCAAGCGCGTCGAGGCCACCCTGGCGGCGCATCCCGAGCTGGACGAGGGCCGTGACACGGCGGCGCTGCTGCGCGCCACCCTGCGCGAGGTCGGAGCGGCCGCGACCGTCCGGAGCGGCCGATGACCGCCGGCGGGCTGACCGGAGCCGGCGGCGGGGGCCTCGACCCGGACCGCGTGGTCGCAGCAGACGCGGGGGAGGACGAGCGCCGGCTCGAGGCGGCGCTGCGTCCGAAGCACCTGGACGAGTTCGTCGGCCAGGAGCGCGTCCGGGAGCAGCTGGACCTCATGCTCGGGTCGGCCCGGCTGCGCGAGCGCGCCGCGGACCACGTCCTGCTCTCCGGTCCGCCCGGGCTGGGCAAGACCACGCTGGCCATGATCGTCGCCGCGGAGATGAACGCCCCGCTGCGGATCTCCTCCGGCCCGGCCATCCAGAACGCCGGCGACCTCGCCGCGATCCTCTCCTCGCTCACGGAGGGGGAGGTGCTGTTCCTCGACGAGGTCCACCGCATGTCCCGCCCGGCCGAGGAGATGCTGTACATGGCCATGGAGGACTTCCGGGTGGACATCGTGGTGGGCAAGGGCGCCGGCGCCACCTCCATCCCGCTCGAACTGCCGCCCTTCACGCTCGTGGGGGCCACCACCCGGGCCGGCCTGCTGCCGGGTCCGCTGCGCGACCGCTTCGGCTTCACCGGCCACCTGGAGTTCTACTCGCCGGACGAGCTCGAGCTCGTCCTGCGCCGTTCCGCCCTGCTGTTGGACATGGACGTCACCTCCGCCGGGTTCGCGCAGATCGCCTCCCGCTCACGCGGCACCCCGCGCATCGCCAACCGCCTGCTGCGCCGCGTCCGGGACTGGGCGCTGGTCAAGGGCCTGCCGACCGTGGACGCCGAGGCCGCCGGCCGCGCCCTGCACATGTACGACGTGGACGAGCGCGGCCTGGACCGCCTCGACCGCTCCGTCCTGCAGGCCCTCTGCTCCGTCTTCGGCGGGGGACCGGTGGGGCTGTCCACCCTCGCGATGGCCGTGGGCGAAGAGACCGAGACGGTGGAGACCGTGGCCGAGCCCTTCCTCATCCGCGAGGGCCTGATCGGCCGCACCCCGCGCGGCCGCATCGCCCTTCCCGGGGCTTGGGAGCACCTGGGGCTCGCCGTACCCGATCAGGCCTGAGGATCGGCAGCCACAGGCCGACGGATGAGGTCTCGAGGCAGGGCGGTGGCCGTCGTCGCTCCCCACACGCCCTAGACTGGACTCCATTGTGCGCACCACCACACCCGCAGCCCGGGTGTGTGCGCGCACGTCCGCAGTCCACGACGACGACCACGACGGAGAGTGTCTCCTCTTGACCACACCCGCCCAGACCATCGCAGACCTGCCCCTCGTCCTCGGCCAGCAGTCCGGAGGGGGCGGCAACCTTTTCCTGCTGCTCATGTTCGGCGCCATGGCGCTCCTGCTGTTCTTCTCCTTCCGGAAGGCACGCAAGACCCAGCAGGAGCAGACGAAGATGCGCACCGAGCTTGAGCCCGGCGTCGAGGTGATGACCGGCTCCGGCATCTTCGGCCACGTGGTCTCCGTGGACCGGGACCGCCAGCGCGTGACCATCGAGGTCGCCCCGGGCACCGCCATGGACGTGCACCTGCAGGCGATCGCCCAGATCGTCGATCCCGAGTCCGTCGCCGCCTCCGGCGCCGCAGGTGCGGTGGTCGAAGAGCAGCCGGCCGCCCCGGCCAAGCCCGGCGAGCCCCGTGCAGACGAGGACGTGGACCGCCAGCGCATCAGGCTCGACGGCGAGGACCAGACCCGCCGCGACGAGCGCCCCTGACCCATCCGTCCGCGACCCGGCCCCACCGGCCGGGTCGCTCGATCTGTGGAGAGCCTGAACGCCCATGGCATCGAAGACCCCCGCGAGCGCGGCACGTCGCACCCTGACGTGGATCGGCGCGCTCATCGCCCTGATGGCCGTCGTGCTCGGCATCGGCGTGGCCACGCACCAGGCCACCTGGGCCCCGCGCCTGGCCCTCGACCTCGAGGGCGGCACCCAGATGGTGCTCGCCCCCGAGACCGCCGGCGGCCAGCGCGTCACGCCTGAGCAGCTCGACCAGGCCGTGGAGATCATCCGAGCCCGTGTGGACGGCTCCGGCGTCGCCGAGGCCGAAGTGGCCACCCAGGGTGCAGAGAACGTCGTGGTCTCCCTGCCCGGCACCCCGGACGAGCAAACCCGGCGTCTGATCCAGGCCTCGGCGGACATGGAGTTCCGGCCCGTCCTGCAGCTCGGCCCCGCCGAGCCGGTAGCCGAGGACCAGCGCACGCCCAAGGAGGACTTCCCCAAGCCGGACGGCGAGCCGAAGGACGCATATGACCCGAACTGGCTGACCCCGGAGCTGCTGGACGAGTTCCAGAAGACCGACTGCACCGTCCCGCGCGACCCGGGCGCCGAGCCGCTGCCGGCAGACAAAGCCGCGGTGGTCTGCCAGACCGCCACAGAGGACGAGATCGCTGACGGCACCGGCCAGAACGTCAAGTACATCGTCGGCCCGCAGCTGATCCCCGGCACGCAGATCGAGGACGCCACCAACGGCATGGCGAACACCTCCTCCGGCGTCTCCACGAACCAGTGGGTCGTGAACCTCACCTTCAACAGCGAGGGCGCCGAGAAGTTCCGGGAGGTCACCCAGAAGCTCACCCCGTACCCGGAGGGCGATCCGCGCAAGCAGTTCGCCATCATCCTGGACGGCACCGTGCTCTCCGCCCCGCAGTCCCAGGCGGTGATCACCAACGGCCAGGCGCAGATCTCCGGCCCGGGCTTCAACGAGGCCACCACCGCTCAGCTCGCCGAGCAGCTGTCCTACGGCGCCCTGCCGATCAGCTTCACCATCGAGTCCGAGCAGCAGATCTCCGCGACCCTCGGCCAGGACCAGCTGTTCTGGGGCCTGGTGGCTGGACTCATCGGACTGCTGCTCGTGGCGGTCTACCAGTTCTTCCAGTACCGCGTGCTGGGCCTGCTGACCTTCGCCTCCATCATCGTGGCCGGCGTCATCACCTGGCTGGCGATCTCCTTGCTGGGCTGGTCGGACAACTACCGCCTGTCCCTGGCGGGCATCGCAGGTCTGATCGTGGCGATCGGCCTCACCGCCGACTCGTTCATCGTGTACTTCGAGCGCATCAAGGACGAGCTGCGCGCCGGCCGGAACATCGATTCGGCCGTCCGCGAAGGCTGGAGGCGCGCCTCCCGCACCATCTGGGCATCGAAAGCAGTGAACCTGCTCGCCGCCGCCGTCCTGTACTTCGTGGCCGTCGGCAACGTGCGGGGCTTCGCGTTCACCCTCGGCCTCACCGCGATCGCCGACCTGATCGTGGTCTTCTGGTTCACGCACCCGATGATGGTGCTGCTGTCCCAGACCCGCTTCATCGGCAGCGGCCATCGCATGTCCGGCCTCGACCCGTCCCTGCTCGGCCGCGAGCCGCTGTACCAGGGCGCCGGCCGGGTCCGTGAGTTCAAGACCCTGTCTGCCGAGGAGGAGGCGACCAGGGCCTCCGGCGTCTCCGCGCGCCGGCGTCGTCGTTCCCGGGGCGAGGCGGCCCGCCGTCAGACCATCGCCGAGCGCCGCCGCGCCGACCGCGAGGCCGCGCAGCCGGCGACCACCACCACGTCCGAGCGCACCCAGGAGGACGGCCAGTGAACCGCTTCGCACAGTGGGGCAACGCCCTCTACACCGGACACAAGTCCTACCCCTTCGTCCAGCGCTGGAAGACCTGGTTCGCCGCCGCGGCGATCCTGCTCGTGCTCGCCGGCGGCCTGACCCTGATGCGCGGAGGGTTCAACCTCGGCATCGAGTTCCGCGGCGGCTCCGAGTTCGTGGTCTCCCAGGTGGAGAACACGGACGTCGCCGCCGGCGAGCAGGCAGTGCACGACGTCGCGGCCGACGGCATCGCCACGGTCACCACCATTGCGCCGGGCACCATGCGCGTGCAGACCGAGCGCATGGACGACGCGCAGACCCTCCAGGTCGCGGAGAACCTGCAGGACGCCTACGGCGTGGGCGCCGATCAGGTCACCTCGAACTTCGTGGGCCCAACCTGGGGCGCGGCCGTGTCCCAGCAGGCGCTCATCGGCCTGGGAATCTTCGTGGTCCTGGTGACCCTGTTCATGGCGCTGTACTTCCGCACCTGGAAGATGTCCCTGGCCGCCGTGATCGGCATGCTCTACGTGGTCGCCCTGACCGCCGGCATCTACGGCGCCACCGGCTTCGAGATCACCCCCTCCGCCGTCATCGGCTTCCTCACCATCCTGTCCTACGCGCTGTACGACACCGTGGTGGTGTTCGACAAGATCCGTGAGAACACGCAGACGGTCCATGAGGACGCGGACCGCACCTTCGCCGAGAACGTCACCCTCGCGGTCAACCAGACGCTCGTCCGCTCGATCACTACCTCCGTGGTGGGCATCCTGCCGGTCGGCTCCATCCTGTTCATCGGCGCCGGCCTGCTCGGTGCGGGCACCCTGTCCGACATCGCCCTAGCGATCTTCGTCGGCATCATCGTCGGCACCCTGGCCACCCTGTTCATCCAGGCTCCGCTCTACGCGCTGCTGCGGCGCGGGGACGAGGATGTCCGCGAGTACGACGAGCCCGTCCTGGCCCGCCGCGAGCGGACCGGACGTGCGCCGGAGGGCGCCGTGGAGGGCGTGGACGGCACCGTCGAGGGCGTCCGGACCTGACCGCCACGGTCCGCCCGGCGGACACCTGCACCCACCGCACGGCGGCGCGAGCGCGGGGAGGTAGACTCCCCGCTATCGCGCCGCCGTTCGCGTCGAGACGGGACATCGCACGTCCCGGGTGAGGAGACACGCCGCCATGACCCCGCCCGCCGCGCCTGATGCCGAAGGCCGCCGCTCCGTGGCCCCGCCGCGCCCCCGCGGCCGCATGGCCCGCCTCACCGGCCGGCACGCCACGGAGTACTCGCCGATCCTCGAGCCGCTGATGCGCACCCTGCGCGCCCGCTCGCCGCGGACCGACTTCAAGGAGGTCATCCGCGCTTTCACGGTCGCCGAGCGCTGCCACGAGGGCCAGATGCGCCGCTCCGGCGACCCGTACATCACCCACCCGGTGGCGGTGGCCACGATCCTCGCCGAGCTCGGGTTGTCCGGCCCCACGATCTGCGCGGCCCTGCTGCATGACACGGTGGAGGACACCGACTACTCGCTGGAGCAGCTCCGCAAGGACTTCGGCGATGAGGTCGCGGTGCTGGTGGACGGCGTCACGAAGCTGGACAAGGTCACCTACGGTGCGGCCGCCCAGGCGGAGACGGTGCGCAAGATGGTCATCGCCATGGCCCAGGACGTCAACGTCCTGCTGATCAAACTCGCGGACCGCCTGCACAACGCCCGTACCTGGCGCTACGTCTCCCCGGCCTCCAGCGCGAAGAAGGCCCAGGAGACCCTCGACATCTACGCGCCGCTGGCACACCGGCTCGGCATGAACACGGTCAAGTGGGAGCTGGAGGACCTGTCCTTCGCGGCCCTGAAGCCGAAGGTCTACGCGGAGATCGTCCGTCTGGTGGGGGAGCGCAACCCCGAGCGGGAGAAACACATCGAACGTCTGCGCCAAGACATCGCGGCCCGGCTGAGGGACAACCGCATCAAGGCCACCGTCACCGGGCGTCCCAAGCACTACTACTCGATCTATCAGAAGATGATCGTCCGGGGTAAGGAGTTCGACGACATCTACGACCTCACCGGCATCCGCGTGCTCGTGGACTCGGTCAAGGACTGCTACGGCGCCCTCGGCGTCCTGCACGCCCAGTGGAACCCGCTGCCCGGGCGGTTCAAGGACTACATCGCGATGCCGAAGCTCAACATGTACCAGTCCCTCCACACCTCGGTCATGGGCCCCGGCGGACGCCCGGTGGAGATCCAGATCCGCACCTTCGACATGCACCGCCAGGCCGAGTACGGCGTGGCCGCCCACTGGATGTACAAGGCCAACGCGGCGGCCGGCTCCCCGGGCTCGTCGACCCCGCAGTGGCTGCGGTCGGTGATGGACTGGCAGAAGGACACCCGGGACCCGGACGAGTTCCTCCACTCGCTGCGCACCGAGATCGACGCGGACGAGGTCTACGTCTTCACCCCCAAGGGAGAGATCCGCTCGCTGCCAGCCGGAGCGACGCCCGTGGACTTCGCCTACTCCGTGCACACGGACGTGGGACACCGGACCATCGGCGCCCGGGTGAACGGCAAGCTCGTCCCGCTCTCCTCGCAGCTCAAGCACGGGGACACGGTGGAGGTGTTCACCTCCAAGGCCGAGAACGCCGGACCGAGCCACGACTGGCTGGGCTTCACGGTCTCCCCGCGCGCCAAGTCCAAGATCCGCCACTGGTTCGCCACCCAGCGCCGTGACGAGCAGGTCGAGCGCGGCCGCGAGTCCCTGACCCGGCAGCTGCGCCGCGCCCACCTGCCCGTGCAGAAGGTGCTCGGCGGCGAGGAGCTGCCGGCCGTCGTCGCGGACATGAACCTGGCGGACCTCGATGCCCTGTACGCGGCGATCGCGGACGGCCACGTGTCCGCCCAGCACGTGACGGAGAAGGTGCAGGCCAAGCTCGCCCCGCCGGAGCCGCCAGTACAGGACGGGTCCGAGGAGACCTCGCTCGGGGAGATCGAGCTCGAGGACATCGTCAAGCGCCCCGTGAAGCGGCCCGCGGCCTCCGGCGGCAGCTCCACCGGCGTGCTGGTGCAGGGTGACGCCGGGATGATGTCCAAGCTCGCCCGCTGCTGCAATCCGGTGCCGCCGGACGAGATCTGCGGCTTCGTCACCCGCGGCTCGGGGGTGTCCGTGCACCGCCGCGACTGCCGCAACGTGGACACCCTGCTGGAGCAGGAGCCGGAGCGCCGGGTGGACGTGGACTGGGCGCCCTCCCGGAATGCGGTGTACCTCGTGGAGATCCAGGTCGAGGCGCTGGACCGCGCCTCGCTGCTCTCGGACGTCACCCGCGTGCTCGCGGAGAACCACGTGAACATCCTCTCGGCCTCCGTGAACACGACGCGTGACAGGGTGGCCATGAGCCGCTTCGTGTTCGAGATGGGCGATCCGATGTACCTCAGCCACGTGATCAACGCGGTCAAGCGGATCGACGGCGTGTTCGATGTCCACCGCACCTGAGGCGAGCTGCCCCGGCCCCTGCCTCAGCGCAGCAGTTCGGCGAGCCTCCGGCGGGCCCGGACGATCCCGGGACGGCGCCGTGGGGGAGCGAGACGCTCGGCCAGCCCGTGCGCCCCGAACCGCGCGATCAGCCTGGCCGCGGCACGCCCCTCCTGGACTCCCTCCGCGAGCAGGAGGTCCTCCACCGTTCGCCCCACTCCGGTCACCCGCACACGTCCGATCCGCATCACGTCCGCCTCAGCCGGAGCCGGGGCATCCCCGACGGCGGCCACGTCCGACTGCGTGAACGTCCATCCCGGACCGTGGTCCCGAACCGGCGGCGGACGGTGGTAGTGGGCGACGGCGATGTGCAGCGTGCGCGGCAGCGGACCGCCGGTGTGCACCCAGGCGGCGGTCAGGCCCATTGCCGTCCAGCCCGCGGTGAGCAGGGGGCCGGCCACCAGCCACAGCGCCTGTGCCCTTGCCCCGGCGTCCACCGGCCGGTCCGCCGGGGTGTACACCCGCCCGACCAGGTGGTGCAGGGCGCCGGCCGAGACCAGAGCCTGCAGCTCGGCGTCCGCGAACTCCGCACCGGCGGCCCACACCTCCGGCCAGGCGGAGACGGGCTCGTCAGGGCAGACGGTGGCGGGCGAGGGGGAGACGGGCGCAGGAGAGTCCATGGATCCATCCTGCGCGACGGGCAGCCCAGCCCGGAGAGTCCTGTGGACAACCTCGACGGCCCCGGCGCACGGATGCCCGCGGAGACGCCACGGGCGGCCCGGCAGAGTGCCAGACCGCCCGTGCGCGTGGTCGACGCTGTGCCGGCCTCGGGTGATGATCAGGCCGGTGACCGTCAGGCCAGGTCCGCGGCGGAGGCCTCGAGGGCCTTCTTCCACTGCAGGCGGGCGTCCAGCGCCTCCTGGGCCTTGGCGATCTTCTTCTCGTCGCCGGCCGCCTTGGCTTTCTCCAGGTCGGCCTCGAGGCCGGCGATGGTCTCCTCGAGCTGGGTCAGAGCGGAGTTCGTGCGGGCCTTGGTCTCGGGATCGGTCCGGCGCCAGTGCTCATGCTCAGCCTGCTTGAGCGCGTCCTCGAGCTCGCGGAACCCGGATTCCATGCGGCGCACGTCGCGGCGCGGAACCCGCCCGGCCTCCTCCCACCGGCCGCGGAGCTCGTTGAGGGCGGCACGGCCGGCCTTCACGTCCTTGAACGGGAGGAGCTTCCTCCCGTCGGCGAGGATCTGCTCCTTGACCTTCAGATTGGCGCCGTACTCGCGGTCGATCTCCGCGTTGACCTGCTTGCGTGCGGTGAAGAACACGTCCTGCGCAGCACGGAACCGGGCCCACAGCGCGTCGTCCTCCTTGCGGGAGGCGCGCGGGGCGGCCTTCCACTCGGCCATCAGGTCACGGTACTTGCCGGCGGTCACGCCCCAGTCCGTGGAGGAGGACAGCTCCTCCGCACGGGAGATCAGCCGCTCCTTGACCTGCTTGGCCTCCGCGGACTTGGCGTCCAGCTTCGAGAAGTGCGCCCGGCGGGTCTTGTCGAACTGCGTGCGGGCACCGCGGAAGCGCTTCCACAGTCCGTCCTCGACCGACTTGGACAGGCGGGGACCGGCCTTCTGGGCCGCCTTCCACTCGTCGAAGAGCTCGGCCATGCGCGTGGAGGCCTTCTTCCACGGCATGCGCTCGGCGGGGGTGGCGGCGAATTCCTCGGCCTCGGCGACGATCGCCTCACGGGCGGCGAGCTGCTCGGCCTGGGCGGCCTGACGGGCCTCCGCCTCGGCGGTGCGGTAGTCGCCCAGCAGAGTCTCCAGAGCGGCCAGACGGGTGCGCAGCGCGGCCATGTCCCCGACCATCTGGCGCTCGGTCACCGTGGCGGTCATCTGGTCCAGGGCCTTCTGCAGCTCCGACGACGGCGCACCGGCGGCGATGCGCTGCTCGAACAGGGCCATCTGCGCACGGACGTCGTCGTACTTCCGCACGAAGTACGCCACGGCTTCCTCGGCGGAGGCGTCCGGCACCTGGCCCACCGTGTGCTCCTCGGCGCCGTCCAGCAGGATCACGTGGCCGTCCTCCGCGACGCGTGCGAACTGCGCGGCGAGGGAGGGATCGGTCGGCTCCACGGTCGGGGCGACGGCGGTCGGCTTGGCCTGCGCCGGGGCGGCCGCGGGGGTGAGGGGCTTGCCGGGCTTCATCGTCGCCGGGGACGGTGCGGCGGGCTTGGCCTCAGCCTTCCCCGTAGGCGTGGGCTGGTCGGCCTCGTCGGTGGTCGCGGGCGTCTGGGCGCCGGTCTGCTCGGACCCCTCGGCGTCGTCGGCCTCCGGCTGCTCGGTGGCGGCCTGCTCTGCCGGGACCTGGACGGTCTCTGCGGTCTCGGCACCCTCGACGCGCACCTCGGCGGCGTCGGTGGTCGGCTGCTGGTCGTCGGGCTGCTGATTCTCAGTGGTCACCGCTGGAACTCTCCCTGAACGGGCCCGCCTCGCACGCGCGTGTGCCAGGCAGGTCGGGATGGACACGAACAGGCCAAGCCTAGCCGCGAACGCACGCCCGCGTGCCACCGGTACCGGCGCGTCCGGCCGCCTAGATGTGATGTCCAGGGAGGTTATTGAGCCTGGTGGCAGGCGCGGCGCCGATCGCGGAGTGGACGCGATGATGATTGTAGAAGTGCAGCCATCCAGGCAACGCGGCCCTGCGCTCCGTCTCTGAGCTGTAGAACCTCGCGTAGGCCCACCCGTCAGCGAGCGTGCGATGGAACCGCTCAATCTTCCCGTTCGTCTGCGGCCGGTAGGGCCGAGTCCGCTTGGGCTTGATCCCGAGCTCGGTGCAGGCATCACGCCAGGCATGCGAAGGGTAGGCCGAGCCGTTGTCCGAGAGCACCCGCTCCACCTCCACGCCCAGGCGCGCGAAGTAGGCGACCGCGCGGCGCAACACCGCGATGGCCGTCTGGCTGCGTTCATCGGAGTGCATCTCGACATAGGCGAAGCGAGAGTGATCATCGATCACGGTGTGCAGAAAGCCCACCCCGAGCCGGGGCTGGTATCGGGCATCACGGGTTCCTTCGCGGTCCGAGGTCGCCGCGCGGTGCTTCATGCCCTGCTGGCGCCCGACGAATCGGTGTCCGCCCCCGTCGGGGATGCGCCCGAACTTGGTGACGTCGACGTGGATCAGCGACCCGGGGTGGGGGTGCTCGTAGCGGCGGATCGGCTCGCCGGTGACCCGGTCCAGACGGGCGAGGCGGTTGATCCGGCAGCGCACGAGCACGGCATGGACGGTGGAGGCCGGCATCCCGAGTTCTCCGGCGATCTGTGCCGGCCCCAGGCGTCGGCGCCATCGGGCGGCCACGATCTGTTTCACCACCGCCGGCGGTGTTCTGGTCGGCATCGTGGACGGCCGGCTGGACCGGTCTGCCATCCCTGCAGGTCCCTCGGCCCGGAAGCGTGTGGCCCATTTGCGAGCGGTGGGTGGGGAGACCATGAACATCTTGGCCGCGGTGGCGACCTGCCAGTGTTCCTCGACGATGAGCTTGGCCAGGCGTAGGCGGGCGCGAGGGGTCAGGGCGGCGTTAGCGTGGGACATGAAGGCCTTCTGTTCGCGTGAGCGGTTTCTCGACAACTCCACTCTCGCAACGGAAGGCCTTCGCCTGTCAGCTGTTCACGCAACAACGTCCCTGGACATCACACCTAGACTGTGCGGGTCAGCCCCGTCCGCACGACGGCCCCCATCGAGACGAAGGAACCCCATGGCCCGCAAGTCCTCCCTGTCCGGCTTCCACGAGTGGCTCCCCGCCGAGCGCCTCGTCGAGCAGCACGTGCTGGACACGCTGCGCCGGACTTTCGAGCTGCACGGGTTCGCCGGGATCGAGACCCGGGCCGTGGAGACTCTGGGCCAGCTGCTGCGCAAGGGCGAGGTGGACAAGGAGGTCTACGCCGTCTCCCGCCTCGCCGAGGACCAGGAGGTCGCCGAGGGCGTGCGCCCCGCGAAGTCCCCGGAGGACCCGAAGCGCCTGGCCCTGCACTTCGACCTCACCGTGCCCTTCGCCCGCTACGTGGTGGAGAATGCCGGCCACCTCGCCTTCCCCTTCCGCCGGTTCCAGATGCAGAAGGTCTGGCGCGGCGAGCGTCCCCAGGAGGGCCGTGCCCGCGAGTTCACCCAGGCGGACATCGACATCGTCGGCGACGGGCAGCTCTCCCCGCGCTACGACGTGGACGTCGCCCTCGTGATGGCCGAGGCGCTCGGCGCCCTGCCGATCGGCGACTTCCTCATCCGCATCAACAACCGCAAGCTCGCCGAGGGCTTCTACCGCGGCATCGGCCTCACGGACACCGCCGGAGTGCTCCGCAACATCGACAAGCTCGAGAAGGACGGCGCCGAGGAGGTCGCCCGCCTGCTGCGGGAGGAGCTGGGCGCCACCGCCGAGCAGGCCGAGAAGGCCCTGGCCCTGGCCGCGATCCGTACCGAGGACACCTCGTTCGTGGACCAGGTCCGGGCCCTCGGCGTCACGGACGACCTCATGGAGGAGGGCCTCGCCGAGCTGGAGGAGGTCATCGGCACGATGCACCGCCGTGCTCCGGGCACCGCGGTGGCGGACCTGTCGATCGCCCGCGGCCTCGACTACTACACCGGCACCGTCTACGAGACCGTCCTGGTGGGCCACGAGCAGCTCGGCTCCATCTGCTCCGGTGGCCGCTACGACGCCCTCGCGTCCAAGGGGAACCGCGTGTTCCCGGGCGTCGGCCTGTCCATCGGCGTGACCCGCCTGGTGATGCGCATGCTGTCCCAGCAGATGGCCGTGGCATCCCGCGCCGTGCCCACCGTGGTCTACGTGGCCCTCACCGCGGACGAGGACTGGTCGGCAGCCCAGGACGTCGCGGGCGTGCTGCGCAAGCGCGGCATTGCCGCCGAGGTGGCGGTCACCGCGGAGAAGTTCGGCAAGCAGATCAAGTACGCGGACCGCCGCGGCATCCCGTTCGTCTGGTTCCTGGGCGCGGGGGAGTCCGGCCACGAAGTCAAGGACATCCGCTCCGGGGACCAGGTGCCCGCCGACCCGCAGACCTGGATGCCGCCTGCCGAGGACCTCGTCCCGCAGATCGAGGACCTCACCGGCCGCTGAGGCGGTGCCGGGCGTCAGCGTCCGGCCCGGTAGTCGCCCTTGGCGCGCACGAACGCCCGGCCCCCGGCGCCGATCAGGAACATGCCGAGCATGGCCAGCACGGACATCGGCGGCAGGGTGAACGCCAGCACCAGGCAGAGGACCAGGCCGAGGACGTTCACGGCCCGGGGCACCCGCAGGGGCCGTGCGCCGGTGAGCGTCAGCGCGGACAGGTTCGCCACCGTGTAGTACACGAGCACGCCGAAGGAGCTGAAGCCCACCACAGTGAGGATGTCCGTGGCCAGCACCAGCAGGATCACCGCCCCGCCCACCACCGTCTGGCCGATCCAGGGGGTCTGCGCCGGTCCGCCGACCCTGGCCAGCGGGTGGGGCAGGTCGCCCTCGCGCGCCATGGCCAGGGCGGTCCGGGAGATGCCGGTCAGCAGGTTCAGCATGGCTCCCACGCACGCCAGAGCGGCGGCCACCAGGGCCACCCAGCCCCATCCGGTGCCCAGCGTCGCCTCCAGCGCGGCGCGCACCGGGGCGGGCGAAAGGGCCAGGCCGCTCCCGCCCAGGGCGGCGAGCAGGCCGGCGGCCAGCAGCACGTAGAGGATCACGGTGAAGGCCAGGGCGCCCAGCACCGCTCGGGGGATGGTGCGCCGCGGGTCCACGACCTCCTCGCCCATGGTGGCCACGCGCGCGTAGCCGGCGAAGGAGAAGAACAGCAGGCCGGCGGCCATGAGCACGCCCAGCGCGGACGGATCCCCGAGCGTCTCCGCGCCCCCGACCGCCGCACCGTGGTCGCCCAGGGCGAGCCCCGCCACCACCGCCAGGGCCAGCACCGCCAGGACGGGGATCAGGATCGCCACCGTCACCTGCACGGTGCGGGTCACGCCCAGTACCGCCACCACGGTGAGCACGACGACGGCCGCGACCCCCACGATGCGGGCGGGCAGGCCGTCGTCGGGAAAGACGTAGAGGCCCACGGTGGCCGCCATGGCGGCCACGGACGCCGTCTTGCCGGTGACGAAGCCCCAGCCGGCAAGGAAGCCCGGCCACGGCCCCAGCTGCTCGCGGCCGTAGACGTACGTGCCGCCCGAGGCCGGGTACACGGTGGCCAGCTGCGCCGTGGACAGGGCGTTGCAGACCGCCACCAGCGCCGCCAGCCCGAGGGCAAGGAACAGGGCGCCGGCATGGCCTCCGGTGAGCGCGGCGGCCAGGCCCAGGGCCGTGAAGGCGCCGGCTCCGACCATCGATCCGACGCCGATCACGGTCGCCTGGGGCAGGGTCAGGGTGCGTTGCAGGGTGCCGGACACGGCCGTCCTCTCCATCGGTGCGTTCGGTGGATGGGGGTGCCGGTAGACTCTGGGCGGTCACACCCATGCCCTGCATGACTATCACAGCGGTGTGACGCGCCCCTGAACCCGCGACGACGTCCGGCGCTGCCGGACGAGGAGGAACCCGTGCTTCGCACCCACACCCTCGGCGAGCTGAATGCCTCGCTCATCGGCCAGACCGTCACCGTCACCGGCTGGGTGGCCCGTCGCCGCGACCACGGCGGCGTGGCCTTCGTGGACCTGCGCGACCGCTCCGGCTTCGCCCAGATCGTCGTCCGCGACGAGGCCGACTTCGACCCGCTGCGCAACGAGTGGGTCCTGAAGGTCACCGGCGTCGTCGAACGCCGCCCGGAGGGCAACGAGAACCCGAACCTGCCCTCGGGCGAGGTCGAGCTGATCGTGGACGAGCTCACGGTCCTCAACCGCGCCGCCGCCCTGCCGTTCCAGGTGGACGAGCACGTGGAGGTCGGCGAGGAGACCCGCCTGCGCCACCGCTACCTGGACCTGCGCCGCCCGCAGCCGGCCAAAATCATGGCCCTGCGCTCCGAGGCCAACCGCATCGCCCGCGAGCTGCTGCACTCCGAGGGCTTCCTCGAGGTCGAGACCCCAACCCTGACCCGCTCCACCCCGGAGGGCGCCCGCGACTTCCTGGTCCCTGCCCGCCTCGCCCCCGGCTCCTGGTACGCCCTGCCCCAGTCCCCGCAGCTGTTCAAGCAGCTGCTGCAGGTCGGCGGCATCGAGAAGTACTACCAGCTGGCCCGCTGCTACCGCGACGAGGACTTCCGCGCCGACCGCCAGCCCGAGTTCACCCAGCTGGACATCGAGGCCTCCTTCGTGGAGCAGGACGACATCATCGGGCTCGGCGAGAAGATCGTGCAGGCCCTGTGGGCGAAGGTCGGCGTGGACGTCGAGCTGCCGATCCGCCGCATGACCTACGACGAGGCCATGACCAAGTACGGCTCGGACAAGCCGGACCTGCGCTTCGGCCTCGAGCTGACCGACCTCACCGAATACTTCAAGGACACCCCCTTCCGCGTGTTCCAGAACGACTACGTCGGCGCCGTCGTGATGCCGGGTGGCGCCTCCCAGGCCCGCCGCACCCTCGACGCCTGGCAGGAGTGGGCCAAGCAGCGCGGCGCCAAGGGACTGGCTTACGTGCTCATCCAGGAGGACGGCGAGCTGACCGGCCCGGTGTCCAAGAACATCACCGAGGCGGAGAAGGCCGGCCTGGCCGCGGCCACCAGCGCGAACCCGGGCGACTGCATCTTCTTCGCGGCCGGGAAGCCGAAGGAGTCCCGCGCACTGCTCGGGGCCGCCCGCGTGGAGATCGGCCGCCGCTGCGGCCTGTTCAAGGATGCCGGCCCGGACGTGCCCGTGCACGAGGCCGACTGGTCCTTCGTGTGGGTCGTGGACGCCCCGATGTTCGAGCCGGCCGCGGACGCGGTGGCCTCCGGCGACGTGGCCGTCGGCTCCGGCACGTGGACCGCAGTGCACCACGCCTTCACCTCGCCGAAGCCTGAGTTCATGGACACCTTCGACACGGACCCGGGCACCGCCCTGGCCTACGCCTATGACATCGTCTGCAACGGCAACGAGATCGGCGGCGGCTCCATCCGTATCCACGACCAGGACGTGCAGAAGCGCGTCTTCGAGGTCATGGGCCTGTCCGAGGAGGACGCGAACGAGAAGTTCGGCTTCCTGCTCGAGGGCTTCAAGTTCGGCGCCCCGCCGCACGGCGGCATCGCCTTCGGCTGGGACCGTGTGGTCGCCTTGCTCTCCGGCACCGACTCCATCCGCGAGGTCATCGCGTTCCCCAAGACCGGCGGCGGCTTCGACCCGCTGACGGCCGCACCGGCGCCCATCACCGCCCAGCAGCGCAAGGAGGCCGGAGTCGATGCCAGGCCTGAGCCCAAGGCCGCTCCGGCCGCCGATGCTGAGGCTCCGGCCACGGCATGAGCCAGCATCCGCAGCAGCCTGCCCGGCGGCAGAATTCTGCCGCCGGGCGGGCGGAGCAGCCGTCGCGCTGGGTGATGGCCCTTCCGGTCATCCTGGTGACCTTCCTGGCGAACGTGGCCATCGACATCTGGACCGACTGGCCCATGCTGCTGCGCTGGCTTGTCTCCATCGCCCTGGGCGTGGTGGCCGGATCCCTGTTCCAGATGTGGCTGCAGCGCCGTCACGACTCAGTTGGCCGCCGGTAGATCGTCGGTATCGACCAGCAGGGTGAACGGTCCGGAGTTGACCAGGGCGACGTCCATCTTTGCTCCGAACCGCCCGGACTCCACCCGGGCACCCTGGGCGCGCAACTCCGCCATGAACCTCTCGTAGAGCGGTTCTGCCTGGCTGCCAGGAGCCGATCGGGTCCATGATGGTCGGCGACCCTTGCGTACGTCCCCGTAGAGGGTGAACTGGCTGATCACCAGCAGCGGTGCCTCGGCGGTGGCGCAGGAGCGCTCGTTCTCCAGCATCCTCAAGGTCCAGATCTTCTGAGCCAGCTGCACAGCCTGGGCCTCGGCGTCCTCGGTGCTCACCCCGAGCAGCACCACCAGTCCCTCACCCTCGAAGGAGCCGACCAGCTCCCCGTCGATCGTGACGGAGGCGGACCGGGCTCGTTGACACACTGCTCGCATGAACCCATCGTGACATGAGACTGCCCCGGACGCCGTGCGGTGTACGGGGCAGTCTGCTGTCGCGTGCTCAGTGGCTCAGCCTGATCAGCGTCGAGTCGGGTTCACCTCGTAGACGGTGGTGGAGCCGGAGACCTCGTTGGCCACGATCAGCAGCGCGGTGCCGGAGGGGGAATCGGAGGCGGGGACGAACTGCAGGCCCTCGGCGCCCATGTCGCCCAGGCCGGCCTCGGCGTCCTCGCCCTCGGCGTCCCAGGTGCGCTCGTTGACGTAGTCCACGAAGGTCGCGGCGGTCGGATCGGTGATGTCGAAGACCATCACGCCGCCGATGCGCTCCAGGCCGAGGAACGCGTAGGTGCGGCCCTGGACCTGGCCGACCACCACGGACTCGGGCTCGGGGCCCTTGTCGTCGGAGCGGGAGTCGAAGGACGGGGTCTCGTCGTTGTTCGCGTTGAAGGCGTGGTCCGGAAGCTCGCCGGCGGCGATCAGGTCCGCGATGGTCTGCTCCACCAGGCCGGCAGAGTCGAAGAGGCGCTCCCCGTCCGCGGTGTAGATGGAGAAGCCGCGCCCGCCCAGGGCGTGCAGCTGGGAGTAGCACTCGCGCTGCTCGTCCCAGCCGAGGTCGGTGAGGACGTTCAGGCGGCCAAGGTTCTCGTTCTCCTGCAGCTGCTCGGCGTTCGGGTACTCGGCGGCGCAGAGCTCGAGGTCCTTGACTCGCTCGGTGTCCACGTAGTCGCCCCACTCGCGGGAGTCGCCCTCGTTGGCGGTGAGCACCAGGTCCTGGCCGCGATGGCGGTAGACGTCGATGCCGTCCGGCATCGGGACGCCGAGCACCGGCCAGTGGCGCAGGTCGATCGCGTCGTCCTTGTTGGAGGCGTCGAACGTGCCCTCGGTGGACCAGTCAGTGAGCTGCAGGGCCCAGAAGTCCTTCAGGGAGGCGGACTTCAGGTCTACGGCCACCACGGCGTTGGCCTCCTGCACGGAGACGTAGGCGGTGCGGCCGGTCGGGTCGATGGCCACGTACTCCGGCTCGAGGTTGCGGGCCACGTAGCCGGCGTCCGGCTGGTCGGCCGGGGTCTGCACGTCCGGGCCGAACACGCGCACGCCCTCGGGCAGCTCGGCACCCTCGTCGTAGGCGCGGAAGTCCACGGTGCGCACGGAGTCCTGGGTCAGGCGGGAGAACTGCTGCACGTTCTTCGGGACGGTGATCACGGAGATCATGCCCTCCGGGTCCACGGAGAAGTCGTCCGCCGGCTCGCCCTCGTTGGCGACCACGGCGTAGTCGCCGGAGAAGGCCACGGAGTCCGGCAGGGCGCCCACGCGGACGGCGCCGAGCGGGGAGAGGGTCTCCGTGTCGTAGAAGGCGACCCAGCCGAGGTCGGTCTTGACCGGCGCCTCCACGGAGACGGCCATCACGCCGTCGTGGACCGCCACGGAGTTCACGGTGGAGCCGGTTTCGATCACGGAGCCGTCGGCGGCCTGCACGCCGGCCATCTCGAGGGTGGTGGAGTAGGTCGGGGCGGCGTCGCCGTCCACGTCCAGCACGTCGACTGCGCCCTTCTGCGCGTTGACCACGAAGAGGCGGTCGGTGGCGGCGTCGAACGCCGGGATTTCGGCGGCGGACTCGTCGAAGACGCCGGTCTCGTAGGTGCCGGCCAAGGTCAGCTCCACGGTCTTGCCGGAGGGGTTGGCCTGCGCCCCGTGGCCGGCGTGGCCCTTCGAGTGGCCCTGCTGGGCGGCGGCGGAGTGCGGCGCCGGGGCGGCGCCGGTGGCGGGGGCGAAGACCGCGGCGGACAGGGCAGCGGCGGTCAGGACAGTGGCGGCGGAGGCCGCAGCGCTGCGGCGGGTGCGGTGCGTCGGATGCATGGGGATGGCTCTTCCTTCGGCGTGGGGCCCGCGGGCGCCGCGAGGCGCACGGGGCATCGGCGGGGGACCTATCCACACGACACGTCCAGGGTGAACCGTGGGTGAGCGCAGCGTGACCGGACGTGCACGCGGAACCGAACGGCCGTCGTCGGGACCGGCACAGGACAGGAGACGACGGCCCACGGACCGACCGTCGGTGCGTCAGTGGGGCTCGTCGGCGCGCTCGGCGCTGGCCGCGACCACCGCCTTGGCCGTCAGCACAGCGGCGCAGGCGAAGACGAGGAAGGCGGCCCAGAACAGCACCGTGCCCAGGGTGTCCAGTCCGCCGCCGTCCACGGCCCGCGTTCCCAGCGACAGCATGGTCAGGGCAGAGCTCACGAGCAGCAGGGCGGGCACGACGATGCGGGACACGGACGGGGATCCTCTCCACGGTCGAAGGCGGGTCCCTCCAGTCTGTCACAGTTCGTGGGCTCCGCCTGCGACGCACCTCGCCCGTCCCTGCTGTCCTCCGGACGGCCTAGGCTGGTGGGGCCATGAACGACCTCTTCACCTCCGCCGCGGACTCCGACGACGGCCCCTCGCCCTTCGGCGACCGCCGCGCCTCGGGCGTGTCCCGGCAGGCGGAGGCGTCCGTGCGCTCCGCGGCTGCGCCGCTGGCGGTGCGCATGCGTCCGAAGTCCGTGGACGAGATCCTCGGCCAGGACCACCTGCTGCGCCCGGGCTCGCCGCTGCGCAAGCTCGCCGCGGCCTCCGGCGAGGGGTATACGGGGGCGGCCGGGCCGAGCTCGATCATCCTGTACGGGCCGCCGGGCATCGGCAAGACGACCATCGCGCACGTGATCGCCCGCGGCGAGGGACGGAGGTTCGTGGAGCTCTCCGCGATCTCGGCGGGGGTGAAGGACGTGCGCCAGGTGATGGACCGGGCGCGGGAGGAGCGGGACCTCTACGGCCGCACCACCGTCCTGTTCCTGGACGAGATCCACCGGTTCACCAAGGCGCAGCAGGACGCGCTGCTGCCGGGCGTGGAGAACCGCTGGGTGGTGCTGGTGGCCGCCACCACGGAGAACCCGAGCTTCTCGGTGATCGCCCCGCTGCTGTCCCGCTCGCTGCTGCTGACGCTGCGCCCGCTGGAGGACGTGCACATCGAGGGGCTGCTCGCCCGGGCCGTGGCGGACGAACGGGGGCTGGGCGGGGCCGTGGCCCTCTCGGACACCGCCCGGGACTACCTGGTGCGCATGGCCGGCGGGGACGCCCGCCGCTCCCTGACCGTCCTGGAGGCCGCCGCCGGCGTGGCCCTGGACCGCGTGGAGGAGGAGGGCCTCGGGGAGGACGAGGAGTCCATCACCGTCACCGAGGCCGATGCCGCGCAGGCCATGGACCGCGCCGTCCAGCGCTATGACAAGGACGGGGACCAGCACTACGACGTCATCTCGGCGTTCATCAAGTCCATCCGCGGCTCGGACGTGGACGCTGCCATGCACTACCTCGCCCGCATGCTGGAGGCGGGGGAGGACCCGCGGTTCATCGCCCGGCGGCTGATCATCTCCGCCTCCGAGGACGTCGGCATGGCCGACCCCACCGCCCTGCAGACCGCGGTGGCCGCCGCGCAGGCCGTGCAGCTGATCGGCATGCCGGAGGGCAGGATCGTCCTCGGCCAGGCCGTCACCCACCTGGCGACCGCGCCGAAGTCCAACGCCAGCTACAACGCGGTGAACGCCGCCATCGCAGACGTGCGCGCCGGCGGCACCGGCCAGGTCCCGCTGCACCTGCGGGACGCCCACTACCCGGGTGCCGCTGCCCTGGGCCACGGCAAGGGCTACGTGTACTCGCACGACGAGCCGCACGCCGTCGCCCGCCAGCAGTACGCGCCGGACCCGCTCGTGGGGAAGGACTACTACGTCCCGAAGCCGATCGGGCACGAGAAGCGCCTGGGCGAGCAGGTGGCCGCGCTGCGCCGCATCCTCCGCGGCACCGGCTGAGACACCTGGTAGAGTTGTCCGCTGTCTGGCAGGCGTCGCGCCCCGGACGATCCCCTCACCTCGCTGAGAACGGGCACCTGTGTGCCCGGCACGGCCTCGTGGGGGAGCGCGACGCCGTGGTGACGACGGGCCCGCGATGCGCCCCTCAGCCCTCCGACGGATCGACTGGAGGCCAGGTTCCGCACCGTTCTCGACCCCGCACGGCCACGGCCGTGCACGGGTGCTTGACGGCGGGGCGGAGACAAACCCGAACGGCATCGCACGTCAAGGAAAGAGAGGACCACCCATGAGTGGCAACCTGCGCACCCGCCGCACCGTGCGGCACTCCCGCGCCCTGGGCATCGCCCTGACCCCGAAGGCCGAGAAGTACATGGAGCGCCGTCCGTACGGCCCCGGCCAGCACGGCCGTGCCCGGCGCAAGGCCGACTCGGACTACGCGGTGCGCCTGAAGGAGAAGCAGCGCCTGCGCGCCCAGTACAACATCCGCGAGGCCCAGATGCGTCGCTACTTCGAGGAGGCCAAGCGCACCGAGGGCCTGACCGGTGAGAACCTGGTCGAGCTGCTCGAGATGCGCCTGGACGCCCTCGTGCTGCGTGCCGGCTTCGCCCGCACCATCCAGCAGGCCCGTCAGTTCGTCGTGCACCGTCACATCACCGTGAACGGCAAGCGCGTGGACATCCCGTCCTTCCGCGTGAAGGAGGGCCAGGTCATCGAGGTGCACGAGCGCTCCGCCAAGTTCGAGCCCTTCCAGGTGGCCGCCGCCGGCGCTCACCAGCAGGTCCTCCCGGCCACCCCGGGCTACCTGACCGTGGAGATCGACAAGCTGCGCGCCACCCTGTCCCGCCGCCCGAAGCGCTCCGAGGTCCCCGTGACCTGCGAGGAGCAGCTCGTGGTCGAGTACTACGCGCGCTGATCCCTCTCAGGGAGGCCGTTGCCGCGGCGTCCCGACGACGTCACGTGCGTCCGGCAGGCCCGGTCACCTCATGGAGGCGGCCGGGCCTCCGGCGTCTCGAGGGCCACGGCGTGGAGCGCCCGGATGCCCGGGAATGCCCGTCACCGGCGGTAGTGTTGACAGGAACTGTGTCCGTGACCGACGTGTGCCCGCCGTGCGGGTCGGAAGGTGGAGTGCGATGATCAAGCAGGTGCTGATGCTCGGTGCCGGTGCCGCCGCAGGATGGCTCGGGCACATGGCCCTGGGCAAGGGGCGCGACGCCGCGGCCGTCAAGGCCGAGCAGGCGCTGCGCACCACCCTCCACCCGTCCACGATCGGCCGGAACGCTGGCGCCGCCACCGCGACGGTCCTGGCCGAGGGGGCCCGCGGCTTCGCCGCCCAGCTGCGCGAGGAGGTCCCTGCCTGGAGGACCGTCTCCGAGCGCCTCGGCCACACGGGCGCCCGCACCATCTCTGGGGAGACCGTGGACGTGGCCTCCCCGCAGGCCGGACCGGCCACCGCCCACGCCCAGACCACCTCCGAGGAGCACACCGCATGAAGACCCAGGACATCGCCCAGCGTTGGCTGGACTTCTTCGAGAGGAAGGGCCACACCGTGGTGCCCTCCTCGTCGCTGGTCTCGCCGGATCCGTCCCTGCTGTTCACCGTGGCCGGCATGGTGCCGTTCATCCCGTACTTCCTGGGTGAGCAGACCCCGCCGTACCGGCGAGCCGTGTCCGTCCAGAAGTGCATCCGCACCGCGGACATCGAGGAGGTCGGCAAGACCGTCCGCCACGGCACCTTCTTCCAAATGTGCGGCAACTTCTCCTTCGGCGACTACTTCAAGGAGAAGGCCATCCCCATGGCCTGGGAGCTGCTCACCACGCCCCAGGACGAGGGTGGCTACGGCCTGGACCCGGAACGCCTGTGGGTGACCGTCTACAACGACGACGACGAGGCCGCGCAGATCTGGCGGGACGTCGTCGGCGTCCCCGCCGAGCGCATCCAGCGCATGGGGGAGGCGGACAACTACTGGAACACCGGCCAGCCCGGCCCGGGCGGCCCCTGCTCCGAGATCTACTACGACCGCGGACCCGAGTACGGCATCGAGGGCGGCCCGGAGGCGGACGACGTCCGCTACCTGGAGATCTGGAACCTCGTGTTCATGCAGTACCGCCTCTCCGAGGTGCGCGCCAAGGA
This sequence comes from Micrococcus luteus, assembly GCA_047414615.1. Classification (GTDB taxonomy): domain Bacteria; phylum Actinomycetota; class Actinomycetes; order Actinomycetales; family Micrococcaceae; genus Micrococcus; species Micrococcus luteus_B. Next base: position 1,004,586 of record CP179711.1, on the reverse strand, counting down.
CGACTTCGACGTCGCCGGGGAGCTGCAGCACAAAAACATCGACACCGGCCTGGGGCTCGAGCGCCTCGCCATGCTCCTGCAGGGCGTGGAGAACATGTACGAGACGGACCAGGTCCGCCCCGTCCTGGACCGCGCCGCCCAGCTGGCCGGCGTGGAGTACACCTCCACCGAGGATCCGCAGGACCCGCACTACGAGGACGACGTGCGCCTGCGCATGATCGCCGACCACGTGCGCTCCTCGCTGATGCTGATCTCCGACGGCGTGGTCCCGGGCAACGAAGGCCGCGGCTACGTGCTGCGCCGCCTGATCCGCCGCGTCATCCGCGCCATGCGCCTGATGGGTGTCACCGACCCGGTGCTGCCGGAGCTGCTGCCGGTCTCCCGCGACGCGATGGCCGGCACCTACCCGGTGGTCGCCGAGCAGTGGGACCGCATCGCCCGCGTGGCGTTCAACGAGGAGAAGACCTTCTCCCGCACCATCGCCGCCGGCACCGCGCGCCTGGACGCCGCGGTCTCCGCAGCGAAGTCCGCAGGCCACGGCCTGGCCGGCGCGGACGCGTTCGAGCTGCACGACACCTACGGCTTCCCGATCGAGCTGACCCTCGAGATGGCGGCCGAGGCGGGCGTCGAGGTGGACGAGGCCGGCTTCCGCTCCCTCATGAACGAGCAACGCGATCGCGCCCGTGCGGACGCGAAGTCCAAGAAGTCCGGCCATGCGAACACCGAGGTGTACCAGCGGCTGCGCGGCGAGGGGCAGACGCATTTCACCGGCTACACCGAGTTCGCCACCGAGTCCGTGATCCGCGGGTTGATCGCCGACGGCACCGCCGTGCAGTCCGCCTCCACCGGCCAGGAGCTGGACCTCGTGCTGGACGCCACCCCGTTCTACGCCGAGGCAGGCGGCCAAGCCGCGGACCGCGGCGTCATCACCGGCGACGGCTTCGAGCTCGAGGTGCTGGACGTTCAGGCGCCGGTGAAGGGCCTGTCCGTGCACCGCGTGCGCGTCAAGGACGGGGAGGTCGCCGCCGGCGCCACGGCCCTGGGCACGATCGACGTGCAGCGCCGCCTGGACGCGGAGAAGGCGCACACCGGCACCCACATCGTCCACGCGGCGCTGCACGAGATCCTCGGCCCGGAGGCCACGCAGTCCGGCTCTTTCAACAAGGAGGGCTACCTGCGCTTCGACTTCCGTTGGGCGGAGGCGGTCTCCCCGATGGCCCGCTCGGAGATCGAGGACCTGTCCAACATCGCCATCCGGGACAACCACACCGTCCTGACCAAAGAGATGTCTCTGGACGAGGCCATGGCGATGGGCGCCATGTCCCTGTTCGGGGAGAAGTACGGGGACCGGGTCCGCGTGGTCGAGATCAACGGGGACTTCTCCCGTGAGCTCTGCGGCGGCACCCACGTGAACCGCACCGCGGAGATCGGTTCCCTGACGCTGCTCGGCGAGCAGTCCGTGGGCTCGGGCAACCGCCGCGTGGAGGCCCTCGTCGGCCTGGACGCGTTCCGTCACCTGGCCACCGAGCGCACCCTGGTCTCGGACCTGTCCGAGATGTTCAAGGCGCCGGCCGACCAGCTCAAGGACCGCATCTGCGCGACCATGGACAAGCTCAAGGCGGCGGAGAAGCAGATCGCCGAGCTCAAGGCCACGCAGCTGCAGGCAGAGGCCGGCCGGCTCGTGGCGCAGGCCGAGGACGTCGCCACCGCCGGTGGCACCGTGGTGAAGGTGCTGACCCACCATGCCGGTGCCGTGGACGGCGGGCAGCTGCGCTCGCTGGTGCTGGACTTGCGCTCGCGCCTGGAGTCCGCCGGCGGCAACGCGGCCGGGACCCCGGTACTGGTCGCCATGACGGCCGAGGCCAAGGGCCGTCCGCTGATCGTGGTCGCCACCAACCAGGCCGCCCGGGACGCCGGCCTCAAGGCCGGTGCCATGGTCAAGGTGGCCACCGGTGTGCTCGGCGGCGGCGGAGGCGGCAAGGACGACGTCGCCCAGGGCGGCGGCCAGGACGCCACCAAGGCCGCCGAGGCCCTGGCCGCGGTCGCCAACGCGGTCCGCTCCGCGTGAGCAGCCCGGACCGGCGCGCCGACGCCGACGCCGTGCGCCGCGGGCGCACCGTCGGGGTCGACGTCGGCCGTGCCCGCGTGGGGCTGGCCGCCACGGACCCGGACGCGCTGATCGCGACCCCGCTGCGCACCCTGCGCCGGGACGCGAAGAAGGGGTCCGACCTACGCCTGGCCGTGCAGGAGATCCTCGACGCGGACGCCGTAGCCGTCTACGTCGGCCTCCCGCTGAACCTGCAAGGTCGGTGGACCCCGTCCACGGAGGACGCGGTGGACTATGCCCGGCGGCTAGCGGACGAGGTGGCCGCTGCCGGCTCGGACGCCGCGGTCCGGCTCGTGGACGAGCGCATGTCCACCGTGTCCGCCCAACGTCAGCTGCAGGCCTCGGGTCGCACGGTGAAGGACAGCCGCGCCGTGATCGACCAGGCTGCCGCCGTGGCCATCCTGCAGGCCGCCGTGGACACCCAGCGCCGGACCGGCGTCTGGGCCGGCGACCCCGTGTCCGACCTGACCGAGGAGAGCACCCGATGACCCGCCCCGGAGACGACCTGCCCCCGGAGCACCATGCCCCCGACCCGCTGCCCGGCGAGCCGGTGCCGGAGAACGTCTCCGACGACGACCTCTTCGACACCTTCCGCCTGCCCGGCGAGCCTCCTCGCTCCGGGGACGCTGCGGCTCCGCTCTCGGACCAGGCTGCGCCTGCGCGTGCGGACGGCGATGTGCCGGCATCGCATCCGGGCCGGGACTTGGGGACAGGCTCGTCCGCTCTTCCCGACGACGTCGGCGCACCGGGGCCGGACGGCCCGCCGGATCCGGTGGCCGGGGCCGAAGGCTCCGGCACGGACGTCCGGGCTGTGCCCGTCTCCGTGGACGCCGGTGCCACTCCGGCCGCCGGTGCGCCCGGCGAGCGGCAGGGCAGAGGCGGGCGCCGTCGTCGCGACGAGGAGCTCTACACCCCCGGCGAGGTGCCGCGCGAGGACGGCGCCGAGGGGGACGGCTGGTCCCTCCTGGGCTCCGACGAGAACGCCGAGCCGGGGCAGGCTCCCGACGGGGAGGACCCCGTGGCCGCGGAGCGCCGCCGGCGCCGGCGGTTCCGGCAGATCCGCGGAGTGGTCATCATCGGGGTGCTGGTGCTGCTCATCGGATCCCTGGTGACCCGGGTGATCGGCGGGCTGCTGCCCGGCGACGCGGAGGACTACCCGAGGACGTCCGGGGACGAGATCACATTCACCGTGAACAGCGGCGAGGGTGCGATCCTCATCGGCCGCCGGCTGGAGGAGGCGGGCATCGTCGCCTCGGCCGAGGCGTTCAGGGAGGCCGCGGAGATGTCCCCAGGCAAGCACATGCAGCCCGGCGAGTACGATCTGCAGGAGCGGATGACCGCTGCGGACGCGGTGGAGGCCCTGCAGGGCTCCTCCCGCGCCGCCGTGGCCTACGTGGTGGTCAACCCGGGCCAGCGGCTGCCGGAGGTGCTGGACGCGCTGGCCGCGTCGACCCCGCACGACCGGGCCGAGTTCGCGGCCGCCGTGGATGACCCCACGCGATTCGGGCTGCCCGAGCAGGCGAAGACGGTCGAGGGCTACCTCGCGGCGGGGGAGTACCGCCTCCCCGTCAAGGACTCCGCCGAGGACATGGTCCGCGCCCTGGTGGAGCCCACCTTCGCAGAGCTAGAGAAGATGGGCGTCACGGACGAGGACGAGCAGTTCCGCACCGTCACGATCGCCTCGATCGTTCAGGCCGAGGCCCTGCCCGACGACTACCCCGTGGTGGCCGGCATCATCGAGAACCGCCTGAAGCCGGACAACCGGGAGACGCACGGACTGCTGCAGATCGACGCGACCGTCATCTACGGCCTGGGCGAACGCCGCCTGCAGTTCTCCTCCGCCGAGCGGACGGACGCGTCCAACGAGTACAACACCTACGTGCACAAGGGCCTGCCGCCGGGGCCGATCGGCGCCCCGTCCCTGAAAGCGATCGACGCGGCGGCCGAGCCGCAGGACAACGACTTCTACTACTGGGTCACCGTGGACATCTCCACCGGTGAGACGAAGTTCGCGAAGACCTACGAACAGCACCAGAAATACCATGACGAGTACCGGGCCTACTGCCGCGAGAACCCGGACATCTGCTGAGCCGGACCCCGGCCGCCGCCAGCCGACGACCGGGGCGCTCGGCCGGAAAGGAACGCCGTGCACCGCCACGCCGCCGTGATCGGACACCCGATCGCCCACTCGCTGTCCCCGGCGCTGCACCGCGCCGCCTACGCCTGCCTGGGCCTGCCGCTGGAGTACGGGCGGCGAGACCTGGCGCCGCGGGAGCTGGCCGGGTTCCTCGCCGCGTGCGCGGACGGGACGGCCGTGGCGGACCCCGAGCCCGCCGCCGAGGGCGGCACCGCGGGGGAGGGCGGTCCTACCGGGCGGGACGACGACGGCCCCGCGCCGTCCCGCAACCTCGCGCCGGGACCGTGGGTCGGGCTCTCCGTGACCATGCCCCACAAGCAGGCCGTGGCCGCGGCCGCGGCCGCCCGCTCCCCCCGCGTGGAGCTGCTGGGGGCCGCGAACACCCTGGTGTGGGGCCACCCCGAGCACGGGGCCGGCCCGTGGGCGCACAACACGGACGTCGAGGGGATCATGGGGGCGCTGCGCTTCGCCGGCCTGCCGGTGCTGTCCGGGGCGGAGACAGTCGGTGTGGTCGGCAACGGCGGCACCGCGGCCGCCGCCGTGCTCGCGGCCTCCCTGCTGGACGCCGGCCGGGTGGCCTTCTTCGTCCGCAGCGCCGAGCGCGCCGCGCCGCTGGCAGACCTCGCTCGCCAGTGCGGCCTCGCGGCGGACGTGCACGGGCTGGACGAGCTGACGCGGGCGGCCGGCCACCTTGCCGCGGTGGTCTGCACGCTGCCGCCGCATGCGGCTGATCCGCTGGCCGCACGGCTGCCGGGCGTGGGAGCCGTGGCGCTGCCCCCGCTGCTGGACGCCACCTACGACCCGTGGCCGTCTGCGATCGCCCGATCCTGGCAGGCAGCCGGAGGGGCTGTGGTCTCCGGACTGGAGATGCTGCTCTGCCAGGCGGTGGAACAGGTGCGCCTCTTCTCCGCGTCGGCGGTGGCCCAGGGCGAGGAACCGGCGCTGTACGAGCGCGTCGAGCACGCCGACTGGGCCGAGGTCACCGCCGTGATGGCGCGGGCGATCGGACTGCCGCCCCGGCACTGACCGGCCCTCGGCGGCCCACCGGGCCAGAGCGGAGCGGAAGCGACCACATCCTGAACCACGATGTCCGCAGGGCGGACACGCGCGGCCGTGGGGCCGTCGTCGGGAATCCAGCGTGAGAGACTGCCGGGCATGGTGCGTTGGCTGACCGCAGGTGAATCGCATGGACCCGCCCTGACCGGAATCGTCGAGGGACTGCCCGCGGGCGTCCCCCTGACCACGGCGGCGATCCAGCGCGCCCTGGCGCGCCGCCGCCTCGGCTACGGCCGCGGAGCGCGCATGAAGTTCGAGCAGGACCAGGTGACCCTGCTCGGCGGCGTCCGCCACGGGCTCACCCTGGGTTCGCCAGTGGCGATCCAGGTCGGCAACACCGAGTGGCCGAAGTGGGAGAAGGTCATGTCCGCCGACCCGGTCGACGACGCCGAGCTCGAGGGCCTGGCCCGGGCCGCCCGGCTCACCCGGCCGCGCCCCGGCCACGCGGACCTCACCGGTATGCAGAAGTACGGCTTCGACGAGGCGCGCCCCCTGCTCGAGCGGGCCTCGGCGCGGGAGACCGCCGCCCGCGTCGCCCTGGGCACGGTCGCCCGGAGCATGCTCTCCGAGCTCGGAGTGGGGATCGTGTCCCATACCGTCGTCTTCGGCGGCGTGAGCCTGCCGGACGGCCACGCGTTCCCGCGCCCGGAGGACGAGTCCCGCCTGGACAGGGACCCCGTGCGATGCATTGACCCGGAGACCTCCGCCGCGATGGTCGCGGAGGTGGACGCCGCCCGCAAGGAGGGCGAGACTCTCGGCGGCGTGGTGGAGGTCCTCGCCTACGGGCTGCCGATCGGCCTGGGCTCCCACGTGCACTGGGACCGCCGCCTGGACGCCCGGTTGGCCGGCGCCCTCATGGGCATCCAGGCCATCAAGGGCGTGGAGGTCGGCGACGGGTTCGACACCGCGTCCCGCCGCGGCAGCGACGCCCACGACGCGATCGTGAGGGGTGCGGACGCCCGCCCGCGCCGGGCCACGGGCCGCGCAGGAGGCATCGAGGCCGGCATGTCCACCGGTGAGGTGCTGCGCGTCCGCGCCGCCATGAAGCCCATCGCCACCGTCCCGCGGGCCCTGGGCACCGTGGACGTGGCCACCGGCGAGGAGACCACCGCCCACCACCAGCGCTCCGACGTGGCCGCCGTGCCCGCCGCCGGCATCGTGGCGGAGGCCATGGTCGCCCTCGTGCTGGCGGACGCCGTGATGGAGAAGTTCGGCGGAGATTCGCTCGCCGAGACGAGGCGGAACCTCGAGGCCTTCACCGCCTCCCTGACCCCGCTGCCGGAGCCGACGGGCAGGGCGTCCGAGGCCCACATGGGCGATCCGCTTCCGTGACCCCCGGCACCGTTGGCGAGCTCCGCTGGCGCAGGATGGTCCAGGCCGTCGAGCGTGAGCTGGAACGGTTGCGCGTCCCCTCCGCATGGCTCTGGCGCTGGCGGCTGCGCCGCCGCATTGTGCTGGTGGGCCCCATGGGATGCGGCAAGTCCACGGTCGGACGTGAGCTGGCACGGTTGGTCGGCTGCGCCCACCTGGACGCGGATACGGTGTTCGTCCAGGCCCACGGGCCCATCCCCGAGTACTTCGCGGAGCACGGCGAGCCCGCGTTCCGCCGGGCCGAGGAGGACGTCATGGCGCACCTGCTCAGCCGGCACCGGCCCTTTGTGCTCTCCTGCGGCGGAGGAGCGGTGCTCAGCGCCGCAACCCGCCGGAGGCTGGTCGAGTCGAACGACCTGGTGGTCCACCTGGACGTCGCCACCGCGGACGCGCTGCGGCGGGTGCGCGGCGGGCAGGGCCGGCCGGCGCTGAAGGGTGACCCGCAGGGCAACTGGGAACGGCTGCGGAACGAGCGGGACCACTTCTACCGCGAGGTCGCCGACGTGACCATCGACACCACCGGGCTCAGCTCCCAGGACGTCGCCTGGCGTATCGTGGACACGGTCCGCCACCGAAAGAAGGAGTGACCGACGCCGATGACGGAACGCCCCCAGGAGCACCAGGAGACCCCGGACGGGATCTCCTCCGCCCCGACCGCCCATGACGCCGCCGACCAGGACGGAGCCGGCGACGCCACGGTCATCCCGGTCTCCGGAGGCTCCGCGGACGCCGCACGCGGCGGCTACGACGTGGTCGTCGGGCGTGGCCTGCTCGGCCGGCTGCCCGCGCTGCTCGGTCCGCACGTGCAGCGCGTGCTGATCATCCACCCGCGCGCCCTGCGCGCCACCGGCGACGTCGTCAAGAACGACCTCGAGGCCGCCGGCCTGACCTCCCTCACTGCCGAGATCCCGGACGCCGAGGAGGGCAAGCACCTTCAGGTCGCCGGCTTCTGCTGGCAGGTTCTGGGACAGAACAACTTCACCCGCTCGGACGCGATCGTCTCCGTGGGCGGCGGCGCCGTCTCCGACGTGGCCGGCTTCGTGGCCGCCACCTGGCTGCGCGGGGTGCGGGTCGTGCACATGCCCACCACGCTGCTGGGCATGGTGGACGCCGCCGTGGGCGGCAAGACCGGCATCAACACCGCCGAGGGCAAGAACCTCGTGGGCGCCTTCCACCCGCCGGCCGGCGTGCTGGCGGACCTGGACACGCTCCTGACGCTCCCCGCCAACGAGCTGATCTCCGGCCTCGCCGAGGTCGTCAAGTGCGGGTTCATCGCGGACCCGGCGATCCTCGACCTCATCGAGGCCGACCCGGAGAAGGCGCAGAACCCCCACTCCACCGTGCTGCGCGAGCTCATCGAGCGGGCCATCGCGGTCAAGGCCGAGATCGTCACCGAGGATCTGAAGGAGACCGGGCGCCGCGAGGTGCTCAACTACGGTCATACCCTGGCCCACGCGATCGAGCTGGCCGAGCGCTACCAGTGGCGCCACGGCGCCGCCGTGTCCGTGGGCCTGGTGTTCGCCGCCGAGCTTGCGCGCTCCCTGGGCCGGCTGGACGACGCGACCGCGGACCGGCACTGGTCCGTGCTCCAGTCCCTCGGCCTGCCGGTCTCCTACCGCGGCGACCGCTGGCAGACCCTTCTGGAGGGCATTCAGCGGGACAAGAAGAACCGCGGCGACCGCCTGCGGTTCGTCCTGTTGGACGGCGTCGGCCGCCCGAGCACGGTGGACGTGCCGGACGCCTCGCTGCTGTTCGCGGCGTATCAGGAGATCGCCGAGTGAAACCGGGGCCTGCCGTAGACTGACGGGCGCACACCCGAGAAGAAGAAGACCGACTCGCGCGCGCCCTGACGCCGCGCGTCACGACCGCGGGAGAGAAAACGTGGCAAACACCAGCGACATCAAGAACGGCGCCGTCCTCAAGCTCGAGGGCCAGCTCTGGAACGTCATCGAGTTCCAGCACGTGAAGCCGGGCAAGGGCGGCGCGTTCGTGCGCACCAAGCTGAAGAACATCACCACCGGCAAGACCGTGGACAAGACCTTCAACGCCGGCGCCAAGGTCGAGATCGCCACCGTGGACCGCTCGGACTACGAGTACCTGTACCAGGACGGCGAGGACTACATCTTCATGGACGTGAAGACCTACGACCAGATCCCGGTCTCCGAGGCCGTCGTGGGCGACGCCGCGAAGTACATGCTGGAGAACGCCAAGGTCACCATCGCCATGAACGAGGGCACGCCGCTGTACCTCGAGATGCCGGCGTCCGTGGTCCTGGAGATCACCTACACCGAGCCTGGCCTGCAGGGCGACCGCTCGAACGCCGGCACCAAGCCCGCCACGGTGGAGACCGGCGCCGAGGTCCAGGTCCCGCTGTTCGTGGACCAGGGCACCAAGATCAAGGTGGACACCCGCACCGGCGACTACCTGGGGCGTGTCAATGACTGACTCCGCCTCCTCCGCCAAGCGCGGCGGGACGGCCCGCAGCCGCTCCCGGCTGCGCGCCGTCGAGATCCTCTTCGAGGCGGAGCAGCGCGGCACGACCCCGGACGAGGGCATCCGTGCCCGCGTCACGCACACAGACCTGCGCGTCAACCCCTACGCGCAGCAGCTGATCGACGGCGTGATCGCCGAGCAGGAGCGTCTCGACGAGGCCCTCACCTCCTACTCCCGGGGCTGGTCATTGGACCGCATGCCCGCCGTGGACCGCGTCATCCTGCGCGTCGGCGCCTGGGAGCTGCTCTTCAACGACGAGGTCCCGGACGGGGTGGCCGTCGCCGAGGCCGTCTCCCTCGCCCAGCAGCTCTCCACAGACGAGTCACCGGAGTTCGTCAACGGCCTCCTCGGCCGCCTGCAGCAGGTCAAGCCGACCCTGCTCGCCTGAGACGCACACCACAGCCGCCGCGGGCCCGGAACCCTGCCACACGGGGAATCCGGGCCCGCGGCGTTGGTAGGGTGGACAGCGTGCGCCGCCGCGAGCCGACCGGCGCATCCGCCCGGCGGGACCGGGTGAGACCGCATCCTTTAACATCCGTCCAGTGAGGCGGGGAAGGAGGCGCCGGCATGGGAGCTGATCCCACCGCACCTCGCTCCGATCGAGCCCGAGCCGCCCGGGCCGTGCTGTCCGGGGCGGACATCCAGCGCGTGCTCACGCGCATCGCCCACGAGATCCTCGAGTCCAACAAGGGCGCAGCCGACCTGATCCTGCTGGGCATCCCCAGCAGGGGCGTCCCGCTGGCCCGGCGGCTGGGGGAGATCGTCGCCCGGATCGACCCGGCCTTCGACGCGTCCGCCTCCGTGGGGCAGCTCGACGTCACCCTCTACCGTGACGACCTGCGCCGCTCCATCTCCCGCACACCCGCCCCCACCCGGGTCCCGGACCGCGGCGTGGACGGTGCCGTGGTGGTGCTGGTGGACGACGTCCTGTACTCCGGCCGCACTGTCCGCGCCGCCCTCGACGCCGTGGCGGACGTGGGGCGTCCAGCCGCCGTCCGGCTCGCCACGCTGGTGGACCGCGGCCACCGCGAGCTGCCGATCCGCGCCGACTTCGTGGGCAAGAACCTCCCGACCTCCACCTCCGAACGCGTGCACGTGGTCCTGTCCGAGACGGACGGCGCGGACGCCGAGGACGCGGTGGTCATCACCGACGCCGAGCAGGAGGACTGAGCCGTGCGCCACCTGCTCTCCACCGTCGACCTGTCCCGGGACGACGCCCTGGCGATCCTCGACACCGCCGAGGAGATGGCGGCCGTCAACGAGCGTGAGGTCAAGAAGCTCCCCTCCCTGCGCGGCCGCACCGTGGTGAACCTCTTCCTCGAGGACTCCACCCGCACCCGCATCTCCTTCGAGGCTGCCGCCAAGCGCCTCTCCGCGGACGTCATCAACTTCTCCGCCAAAGGCTCATCGGTGTCCAAGGGGGAGTCCCTGAAGGACACCGTGCAGACCCTCGCCGCGATCGGCGCGGACGCGATCGTCATGCGCCACTGGTCCTCCGGCGCCGCCCAGCAGCTGGCCGAGTCCGGCTGGGTGGACGCCGCCGTGGTCAACGCGGGCGACGGCACACACGCGCACCCGACCCAGGCCCTCCTGGACGCCTTCACCCTGCGCCGCCGTCTCGCCGGCTCCCGCGGCGTGGACTCCACCGGCACGGACCTGAGGGGCATGCGCGTGGTGATCGTGGGAGACATCCTGCACTCCCGCGTGGCCCGCTCCAACGTGTGGCTGCTGGCCACCCTCGGCGCGGACGTGGTCATCGCGGCCCCACCGACCCTCCTGCCGGTCGGCGCGAGCGCCTGGCCCTGCCGCCTCACCTACTCACTCGACGAGGCCCTTGCCGAGCGGCCGGACGCCGTCATGATGCTGCGCGTCCAGGCCGAGCGTATGGGCGGCGCCTTCTTCCCCTCCGCGGGGGAGTACACCCGCTCCTGGGGGCTGACCGCCGAACGGTTCGCCCTGCTGGACTCCCGTCCCGGCCAGGTCCTCGAGCAGCCCGTGGTGATGCATCCCGGCCCCATGAACCGCGGTCTGGAGATCTGCGACGCCGCCGCGGACTCGCCCCACAACACCGTCCTCGAGCAGGTCGCCCACGGCGTCTCCGTGCGCATGGCCGTCCTGCACCTCGTCCTGAACCACGACCCGGAGGCCCGAGCATGACCACCACCACCGACGCCCCCGTCCTGCTGCGCGGCGCCGCCCTGCCGAACGGCGAGACCTCCGACGTGCTCGTGGCCGACGGCAGCGTGGCCGCCGTGGGCTCCGCAGCAGCCCGAGCCGAGGGCGCCGAGACCGTGGACTGCACGGGCCTGATCCTGCTGCCGGGGCTCGTGGACCTGCACACCCACCTGCGCCAGCCGGGCAAGGAGGACGCTGAGACGGTCGAGACCGGCACCCGCGCCGCCGCCATGGGCGGCTTCACCTCAGTCCATGCGATGGCCAACTCCACCCCGACCGCTGACACCGCCGGCGTGGTGGAACAGGTCTGGCGCCTGGGCCGCGAGTCCGGCTGGTGCGACGTGCACCCCGTGGGCGCCGTCACCGTGGGCCTGGCGGGCGAGTCCCTGGCCGACCTCGGCGCCATGGCGGACTCGCAGGCGCAGGTGCGCATGTTCTCGGACGATGGCATGTGCGTTCACGACGCCGTGCTCATGCGCCGCGCCCTCGAGTACGTGAAGGCCTTCGGCGGCTTCGTCGCCCAGCACGCCCAGGAGCCGAGGCTCACGGCCGGGGCCCAGATGAACGAGTCCGAGCTTTCCGGCGTCCTGGGCCTGGCCGGCTGGCCGGCCGTTGCGGAGGAGGCCATCATCGCCCGGGACGTGCTGCTCGCCCAGCACGTGGAGTCTCGGCTGCACGTGTGCCACGTGTCCACCGCCGGCTCCGTGGAGATCATCCGCTGGGCCAAGGAACGGGGGATCGACGTGACCGCCGAGGTCACCCCGCACCACCTGCTGCTGACGGAGGAGCTGGTCCGCTCCTACAACCCGGTGTTCAAGGTGAACCCGCCGCTGCGCCGGGACTCGGACGTGCACGCCCTGCGCGCCGCCCTCGTCGACGGCACCATCGACACGGTCGGCACGGACCACGCCCCGCACACCGCCGAGACCAAGCAGTGCGAGTGGACGGTCGCCGCCATGGGCATGACCGGCCTCGAGACCGCGCTGCCGGTGGTGCAGGAGGCCATGGTCGAGACCGGCCTGATGGACTGGGCCGGCGTGGCCCGCGTCATGTCCGCCGCCCCCGCCCGCATTGCCCGCCTGGAGGACCAGGGCAACGTCGAGCAGGACGGCACGCCGGTTGTCGGCTCCGTCGCCAACCTGCTCCTGTGGGACCCCACCGTGCGCGCCGTCGTCGACCCGGCGACCCACACCACCAAGTCCCGCAACAGCCCGTACGAGGGCCGGGAGCTTCCGGGCCGCACCGTCCACACCTTCTACCGCGGCCACCGCGTGGTGGCGGACGGCGCCCTGGCCGAGCCCTACCGCCACGCCCCCGTGGGGGCTACGCGGTGAGCGCGCCGACCGCCGCGGCCGTGTCGGCCGCACACCTGGCGCTCGCGGTCCGCCCCGTACCGCCGGCTGGTCCGCTGAAGGACTACTCCGAGCACTACGGGGCGATCCTCGGCTGGACCGTGGGCGTCATCGTCCTGGTGTTCGCCCTGATCCTCTGGGGCTGGACCGCGCGCAAGCGCCGTCAGTCCGGGATTCCCGCACCGGAGGCCGTGCCCGCCGCGCTGTACGACTTCGAGCCGGCCGCCGCGTCCGAGGGCATGTACGTCGGCACGGTGCTGGGCGAGGACCGTCTCGAGCGCCTGGCCGCCCACGACCTGGGCGTGCGCTCCGGTGCCCGGCTTGAGGTGCACACGGCTGGCGACCATGCCGGCGTGGCGGTGCTCCGCCCGCGCGTGGACAACGTGTTCGTGCCCGCCGCCGCACTCCGCGGGTGCGGCACCACCGGCGGCATGGTCGGCAAGTTCGTCGAGCCCGACGGACTCGTCGCCTTCACCTGGGACCTCGGCGGCACCGAGGTCACTTCCACCTTCCGCCCCCGCGACCCGCAGGACCGCCGTGTCCTGTTGGACGCCCTGCAGACCATCATCGACCGCACCGCCACCGCCGGTGCCGCACAGGAGGACGCCCGATGAGCCCCACCACCGATCCCGCGCTGCTCGTGCTCGAGGACGGCAGCGTCCACCGCGGTCGAGCCTACGGCGCCCGCGGCGCCACCCTCGGCGAGGCCGTGTTCACCACCGGCATGACCGGCTATCAGGAGACCCTCACCGACCCGTCCTACGCCGGTCAGATCGTGGTGCAGACCGCGCCGCACATCGGGAATACCGGCGTCAACGACGAGGACCGCGAGTCCCGGGCGATCTGGGCCGCCGGCTACGTCGTCCGCGACGCCGCCCGCCGCCCGTCCAACTGGCGCTCCGAGCGGTCCCTCGACGAGGAGCTCGAGGCCCAGGGCATCGTGGGCATCCAGGACGTGGACACCCGCGCGATCACCCGCACCCTGCGCACCGACGGCTCCATGAAGGCCGGCGTGTTCTCCGGCGCGGAGGCCGAGCGCCCCGTGGCCGAGCTGCTCGAGCAGGTCCGCTCCCAGCCGTCCATGAAGGGCCAGTCCCTCGCTGAGACCGTCTCCGCCTCCGAGGCCTACGTGGTCTCCCCGGCCGAGCACGGCTGGACCGGCGAGCCGATCGCCCGCATCGCCGCCCTCGACCTGGGCATCAAGGCCGCCACCCCGCGGCACCTCGCCGCCCGCGGCGTCGAGGTCCACGTGCTGCCGGCCACGGCCGACTATGACGCGATCCGCGCGGTGGGCCCGGACGGGGTGTTCCTGTCCAACGGCCCGGGCGACCCGGCCACCGCCGACCGACAGGTGGAGGTGCTGCGCGAGGTCCTGGACGCCGGGTTGCCGTTCTTCGGCATCTGCTTCGGCAACCAGATCTTCGGCCGCGCCCTGGGTTTCGGCACCTACAAGCTTCCGTTCGGCCACCGCGGCCCGAACCAGCCGGTCATGGACAAGGAGTCCGGCCGGGTGGAGATCACCTCGCAGAACCACGGCTTCGCCGTGGACGCCCCGCGCGGCCAGGTCGTCGAGGCCCCCGAGTCCAGGTACGGCCGCGTGGAGGTCTCCCACTGGTCCCTCAACGACGACGTCGTGGAGGGCCTGCGCCTGCTGGACCGCCCGGCCTTCTCCGTGCAGTTCCACCCGGAGGCCGCCGCGGGTCCGCACGACTCGCTCGGCCTGTTCGATCGCTTCATCGCCCTGCTCACCGAGCACCGCGACTCCCGTTCCGTCCGCACCGCCGAAGGAGCCTGACCCATGCCCAAGCGCACCGACCTGAACTCCGTCCTGGTCATCGGTTCCGGTCCGATCGTCATCGGCCAGGCTGCCGAGTTCGACTACTCCGGCACCCAGGCCATCCGCGTGCTGAAGGAGGAGGGCGTCCGCGTCGTCCTCGTGAACTCCAACCCGGCCACGATCATGACGGATCCCGAGCTGGCCGACGCGACCTACGTCGAGCCGATCACGCCCGAGGTGGTCGCCAAGATCATCGAGAAGGAGCGCCCGGACGCGGTGCTCCCGACCCTCGGCGGCCAGACCGCCCTCAACACCGCGATCGCCCTGGACAAGGACGGCGTGCTGGAGAGGTTCGGCGTCGAGCTCATCGGCGCGAACATCGACGCCATTGAGCTGGGGGAGAACCGTGAGAAGTTCAAGGGCGTGGTCGAGCGCTCCGGTGGCGAGTCCGCGCGCTCCGCGATCGTCCACACCATGGACGAGGCCCTCGCGGCCGTAGCGGACCTCGGCTACCCCGTGGTGGTCCGCCCCTCCTTCACCATGGGCGGCCTCGGCTCCGGCATGGCCTACGACGAGGCGGACCTGCACCGCATCTGCGGTGCCGGCCTGCAGTACTCGCCGACCTCCGAGGTGCTCCTGGAGGAGTCCATCCTCGGCTGGAAGGAGTACGAGCTCGAGATGATGCGCGACCGCAACGACAACGTCGTGGTGGTCTGCTCGATCGAAAATGTGGACCCGGTGGGCGTGCACACCGGCGACTCCATCACGGTCGCCCCGGCCATGACCCTGACGGACCGGGAGTACCAGAAGCTGCGCGACATCGCGATCAACGTGATCCGCGAGGTCGGCGTGGACACCGGTGGCTGCAACATCCAGTTCGCGGTGAACCCGGAGGACGGCCGCGTCGTCGTGATCGAGATGAACCCGCGCGTGTCCCGCTCCTCGGCCCTGGCCTCGAAGGCGACCGGCTTCGCCATCGCCAAGATCGCCACGAAGCTGGCCCTGGGCTACACCCTGGACGAGATCCCGAACGACATCACCCGCAAGACCCCCGCCTCATTCGAGCCGGTGCTCGACTACGTGGTGGTGAAGGTCCCGCGCTTCGCGTTCGAGAAGTTCCCGGCGGCGGACCCCACGCTGACCACCACCATGAAGTCGGTGGGCGAGGCCATGGCGATCGGCCGCAACTTCACCGAGGCCCTCCAGAAGGCCCTGCGCTCCCTGGAGCAGAAGGGCACCGAGCTGTCCTTCGAGAAGGATGCGGACCCCCATGCCCTCCTGGCCATGGCCCGCACCGCCACCACGCAGCGCCTCGCCCAGACGCAGCAGGCGCTCTACGCCGGCGCCACCCTGGAGCAGGCGTTCGAGGCCACGGCGATCGACCCCTGGTTCCTGGACCAGTTCATGCTGATCAACGAGGTCGCGGACGAGGTCCGCGAGGCAGACCAGCTGACCGCCGAGCTGCTGCACCGGGCCAAGCATCATGGCTTCTCCGACGCCCAGATCGGGCAGCTGCGCCACATGGACCCGGCCGTGGTCCGCGGCGTCCGCCACGCGCTCGGCGTCCGCCCGGTGTACAAGACCGTGGACACCTGTGCCGCCGAGTTCGAGGCGTTCACCCCCTACCGCTACTCCAGCTACGACCTGGAGACCGAGGTGGAGCGCCACGAGGCGAAGTCCGTGGTCATCCTCGGCTCCGGGCCGAACCGCATCGGCCAGGGCATCGAGTTCGACTACTCCTGTGTGCACGCCACCATGGCCCTGCGCGAGGCCGGCTACGAGACCGTCATGGTCAACTGCAACCCGGAGACCGTGTCCACGGACTACGACATCTCCGACCGGCTGTACTTCGAGCCGCTCACCCTGGAGGACGTCCTCGAGGTCATCGCGGCCGAGGAGGCTTCCGGCGGCGTCCTCGGCGTCTACGTGCAGCTGGGCGGACAGACGCCCCTGAAGCTCGCGCAGCAGCTCGCGGATGCCGGCGTGCCCATCCTCGGCACCTCACCGGAGTCGATCGACCTGGCCGAGCATCGGGGCGAGTTCGCCCGGGTGCTGGACAACGCCGGACTGATCGCCCCGAAGAACGGCACGGCCGTCTCCTTCGAGGACGCCAAGCGCGTGGCCGACGCCATCGGCTACCCGGTCCTGGTGCGTCCGTCCTACGTGCTGGGCGGCCGAGGCATGGAGATCGTCTATACGGAGGCCGCGCTGGCCTCCTACGTGGAGCACGCCACTGAGATCACCCCGGACCAGCCGATGCTGGTGGACCGCTTCCTGGAGGACGCGATCGAGATCGACGTCGATGCCCTCTACGACGGCACGGAGCTGTACCTCGGCGGCATCATGGAGCACATCGAGGAGGCCGGCATCCATTCCGGCGACTCCGCCTGCGTGCTCCCGCCGGTGACCTTGGGCCCGGACGTGCTGGAACGCGTGCGCGCCGCCACCGAGCAGATCGCCGCCGGCGTGGGAGTGCGCGGCCTGATCAACATCCAGTTCGCCCTCGCCTCGGACGTGCTGTACGTGATCGAGGCGAACCCGCGCGCCTCCCGCACCGTCCCGTTCGTGTCCAAGGCGACCGGCGTGCAGCTGGCCAAGGCCGCGGCCCTGATCGGCGTGGGCCGCTCCATCGCGGACCTGCGCTCCACGGGGGTCCTTCCCATCCGCTACGACGGCGCCACCCTGCCGATGGACGCGTCCGTGGCCGTCAAGGAGGCTGTGCTCCCATTCACCCGCTTCCGCACCGCGGAGGGTCGCGTGGTGGACTCGCTGCTCGGGCCCGAGATGCGCTCCACGGGCGAGGTCATGGGCATAGACCGCCACTTCGACACCGCCTTCGCGAAGTCCCAGGCCGGTGCCGGTGGACCGCTGCCCACCTGCGGCCGCGTGTTCATCTCCGTGGCGAACCGAGACAAGCGCTCCATGGTCGGCCTGGTCAAGCGCCTGGTGGACCTCGGCTTCGGCATCGTGTCCACCGGCGGCACCGCGGATGTGCTGCGCCGCAACGGCATCCCGGCCGAGGTGGTGCAGAAGATCGCCGCCGCGGACGCCCCGGACGGCGAGGGCACGGTCCTCGAGCAGCTCCACGCCGGCACGGTGGACCTGATCCTCAACACCCCCTCCGGCGGCGACGCCCGCACGGACGGCTACGAGATCCGCGCGGCCGCCACCTCGCTGGGCGTCCCGGTGATCACCACCCTGGCCGAGTTCGCGGCCTGCCTGCAGGCGATCGAGGCCCAGCGGCAGTTCGCCTGGTCCGTCACCTCCCTGCAGGAGCACGCGGCACGGCTGCAGACGGCGCTGGAGGACCAGGAGTCCGAGCGCACGGTGGCAGGGTCGCGGGCATGACCGGCGCCTCCGCGAGCGTCTCCGGCACCGTTGCGCGGGTCCCGTTCGGGGACCGCCTGGCGGCGGCCATGCAGGGCGTGGGCCCGCTCTGCCTCGGCGTGGACCCGCATCCGGGGCTGCTGAAGGACTGGGGGCTGGACGACACGCCCGCCGGACTCGAGGTCTTCTCGCTGACGGCGCTGGAGGCCGCGGCGAACGGGGGTGCGCCGCTGGTCGCCGCGCTGAAGCCGCAGGTGGCGCTGTATGAGCGGCACGGCTCCCATGGGCTGGCCGCCCTGGAACGGCTGCTGGAGGAGGCCCGCGACGCCGAGATCCTCACGATCGCGGACGCCAAGCGCGGGGACATCGGCTCGACCATGGCCGGGTACGCGGCCGCCTGGTTGGCCGACGGCTCCCCGCTGGCTGCCGACGCCGTGACGCTCAGCCCCTACCTCGGGTTCGAGTCGCTGCGTCCGGCCCTGGATCTGGCGGCCGAGACCGGCCGCGGGGTGTTCGTGCTCGCCCTCACCTCCAACCCGGAGGGCGCCTCCGTCCAGCATGTGGGGAGCGACGTCGGCGCCCTCGCCTCCTCCGCCGTGTCTGCCGGTGCCGGCCCCTCGCCGGCGGATCCCGCCGCGGGCCCCGGGGACGGCGCGGGTCCGGCCGGCGGCAGCGTGGCGGCCCGCATCGTGGCCGCAGCGGCAGCGGAGAACGCGCGGCTGGCCGGGACGGACCCGCTGGGTCCGGTCGGACTGGTCGTCGGCGCCACGGTGGCGGACCGGGCGCGTGAGCTGGGGATCGACCTGGCGTCGGTCCGCGGCGCGCTGCTGGCCCCCGGCTACGGCGCGCAGGGCGCGACCGTGGCGGGGATGCGTGCCGGGTTCGCCGACGCGTGGCCAGCGGTGCTCGCCACCAGCTCGCGCGGCATCCTGCAGGAGGGGCCGTCGTTCGCGGGGCTCACCGAGGCGCTCCGTCGGAACCTGTCTGACCTGCAGGGATGATGTCGTCGGGCGAGGGTGCGTGACCGCCGTTGTTACCGATGGTATTTTCCCGTTCGACACCGGACTCATGCCCGACCTGAAATAAAGTGGCTCTCAGGTTCTGCATGAACCTGAGGCAGTTACGTCGTGAAGGAAGAGAGGTTGAGCATGGCACTGCGCGAGCTCAGCGTCGAGGAGCGGGCCGAGGCGCGAGAGAAGGCCTTGCGTGCCCGTCAGCAGAGGGCGGAGCTGAAGAGCGACTTCGCTGCCGGGCGGATCACCCTTCAGGAGGTGTTCGAGCAGGCCGACGCGGACCCGGCCGTGGGTCGGCTGCGCACCGTGGACCTGATCCAGTCCCTGCCGGGTGTCGGCGAGGTCCGAGCCCAGCGCGTGATGGAGGTCTGCGGGATCTCCCCGGTCCGTCGCCTCAAGGGCGTCGGCCGCCGCCAGCGCGAGGCGCTGATCGCGTACATCGGCCGCTGAGCCGCCGCGCCCCGCATCGTCCGCACGGAGGGTCGGGGTACAGCGGCCCGTCGGCGCAGCCACAGCCACGAAGGAGCCCCACGGTGACCGACCCCTCGTCCATGTCGCAGCCGCCCGCGGTCCCCGGACCCCGCCCCAGCCGCAAGGACCCGCTGTCGGGCCCGGGCGTGACCGTGCTCGCCGGGCCCACCGCGGTGGGCAAGGGAACCGTCTCGACCTACATCCGGGACCACTACCCGGACGTGTGGCTCTCGGTCTCGGCCACCACCCGCGACGCCCGTCCCGGGGAGGAGGACGGCGTCCACTACTTCTTCGTCACGGCGGACGAGTTCGACGACCTGGTGGCCCGGGACCAGATGCTCGAGTGGGCCGTGGTGCACGGCGTCAACCGCTACGGCACCCGCCGCGACCGCGTGCAGGAGGCAGTGGCCCAGGGGCGTCACGTGCTCCTGGAGATCGACCTGCAGGGGGCCCGTCAGGTCCGCGAGTCGATGCCGGAGGCGACCTTCGTCTTCCTGGCCCCGCCGAGCTGGGACGAGCTGGTCGGCCGGCTCATCGGCCGCGGCACGGAGTCCCCGGAGGAACAGCGCCGCCGCCTCGAAACCGCTAGACTGGAGCTCGCCGCCGAGCCCGAGTTCGACGCCGTGGTCGTGAACGACCGCGTCGAGCGCGCCGCCGAGGAGCTGGTCCGCCTGATGGGGCTGGACCCGCGCGCCTGAGACGGCGCCCCTGCACGGACGGCCCCGGCTCGCCCGAAGACCCCATGCGCCCCGCGCGCATCCACGCCCGCAACGACTGGAGAACATCCGTGACCGATCAGTACGACGGCATCGTCAACCCGCCCATCGACTCCCTGCTGGAGCGGGTGGACTCCAAGTACGCCCTGGTGCTCTTCGCCGCGAAGCGCGCCCGTCAGATCAACGCCTACTACTCGCAGCTGCACGAGGGTCTGTTCGAGTACGTCGGCCCGCTCGTGGACACCGAGCTGAACGAGAAGCCGCTGTCCATCGCCCTGCGCGAGGTGGAGACGGACCTGCTCGTCTCCCGCGAGGCCGCGGACGAGCCGGCGGCCGAGGACTTCTCCGGCGAGGACTTCGGCGACTTCACCCTCCCGGGCGAGGAGGACCCGTTCGGCACCGCGGAGCCGGCCGAGGACGCCGCGCCCGCCGAGGAGTCCACGGAGGACTCCGGGAATGCCGAGAACGCCTGATCCCATGCGGATCGTCCTCGGCGTCGGCGGCGGGATCGCCGCCTACAAGGCGGCCTCGCTGCTGCGCCTCATGACGGAGGCCGGCCACGAGGTCACCGTGGTGCCCACCGCCCATGCCGAGGACTTCGTCGGCCGCGCCACCTGGGAGGCCCTCTCCGGCCGCCCGGTGAGCACCGACACCTTCGACGACGTCGACCAGGTCCGCCACGTGCGCTTGGGCCGCGAGGCCGAGCTGGTCGTCGTCGCCCCCGCCACGGCCGACCTGCTCGCGCGCACCGCCGCCGGCATGGCCCCGGACCTGCTGGGCAACGTGTTGCTGACGGCCACCTGCCCGGTCCTCGTGGCTCCGGCGATGCACACGGAGATGTGGCTGCACCCGGCCACCCAGGAGAATGTGGCCTCCCTGCGTCGCCACGGCGTCACGGTGCTGGATCCGGCCGTCGGACGTTTGACCGGCAAGGACTCCGGCCCCGGCCGCCTCCCCGAGCCCGAGGACATCTGGGCCGTGGCCCAACGGCTCGCCGAGGGCTCCCCGGCCCACTCCCGGGGCCGCGCCGCCGCGGACGGGAGCACGACGACGGCACCTGCCTCCGGCGCGGCCGTTGCCGACGCCTCCCGCCCCGGAAACCCCGGTGCCGAGGGCACCGGAGGTGAACGGCCGTCCTCGCCAGTGCTGGCCGGACGCCGCGTGGTGGTCACCGGCGGCGGCACCCGCGAGCCCCTCGACCCGGTTCGCTATGTCGGCAACCGCTCCTCCGGCAAGCAGGCCGTGGCACTGGCCGAGCAGGCCCTGGCCGCGGGTGCGGACGTCACCCTGATCGCGGCCGCCATGACGGCCGTGCCGCCCGTTGGCGCCGAGGTGGTGCACGTCGAGTCCACGCAGGAGCTGCTGGAGGCGGTGCTGGAGCACGCCTCCGGCGCGGACGTGCTGATCATGGCCGCCGCCGTCGCCGACTTCCGGCCGACCGACGTGGCCGAGACGAAGATCAAGAAGGGCGAGGACGGGTCGTCGCCGACCATCGCCCTCGAGCGCACCCCGGACGTACTGGCCACCGCCGTGGCCGAGCGTGCGGCGGGCCGGGACATGCCCGGGATCATCGTCGGGTTCGCGGCGGAGACCGGGGACGGGGAGTCCTCGGTGCTGGAGTACGCCCAGGCGAAGCTGGCGCGCAAGGGCTGCGAGATGCTCGTGGTCAACGACGTCGCCGCCGGCAGGGTGTTCGGCAAGGACGAGACCGAGGTGACCGTGCTCTTCGCCGACGGCCGCGAGCCGGTGTCCCGGGCCGGGGACAAGACGGACGCGGCGGCCCTCGTGGTGGAGCAGGTCGGCCGCGCGCTCTAGCGCGTCCGCGCGGACACTAGAATCGTCTGCATGACCGACTCCACCACTTCCACGTCCGCGCACACCCCCTACCGCGGTGTCAGCGGCGGTGAGCTGCGCCTGTTCACGTCCGAGTCCGTGACCGCCGGTCACCCGGACAAGATCTGCGACCAGATCTCGGACGCCATCCTGGACGCCCTGCTGGCGGCGGACCCCTCGGCGAAGGTGGCGGTGGAGACCCTGACCACCACCGGCCTGGTGCAGGTCGCCGGCGAGGTCAACACCAGCGCCTACGTGGAGATCCCGCAGATCGTGCGCAAGACGATCCTGGACATCGGCTACGACTCCTCGGCCAACGGCTTCGACGGCGCCCAGTGCGGCGTGAACATCTCGATCGGCCAGCAGTCCTCGGACATCCACACCGGCGTCATGACGTCCCTGGAGACCCGCGAGTACGGCTCGGCGGACGCCGTGGACGTCCAGGGCGCCGGGGACCAGGGCATCATGTTCGGCTACGCCACCAACGAGACCCCGACCCTCATGCCGATGCCCATCTACCTGGCCCACCGCCTCTCGGCGCGGCTGACCGAGGTGCGCACGATGGTGGACTCGCCGATGCCGTACCTGCTGCCGGACGGCAAGACCCAGGTGACCATCGGCTACGACGCCGAGCACCGCGCGAAGACCATCGAGACCGTGGTGGTCTCCACCCAGCACCACGACGTGGTGGACCAGCCGACCCTGCGCCGGGACGTGGAGGAGCACGTGGTCCGGCCGGTGATCGAGTCCGCCGGCCTGGACTGCTCGACCACGCGGATCATCATCAACCCCGGCGGCAAGTTCGTCATCGGCGGCCCGGTGGGAGACGCGGGCCTGACCGGCCGCAAGATCATCGTGGACACCTACGGCGGCATGGCCCGCCACGGCGGCGGAGCGTTCTCCGGCAAGGACCCGTCCAAGGTGGACCGCTCGGCCGCGTACGCCATGCGCTGGGTGGCCAAGAACGTGGTGGCCGCCGGCCTGGCGGACCGCGCCGAGTTCCAGGTGGCCTACGCCATTGGCTCCGCCCGCCCCGTGGGCCTGTACGTGGACACCTTCGGCACCCACAGGATCCCCGAGTCCGCGATCATCGACGCGGTGAACGAGGTCTTCGACCTGCGCCCGCTGGCCATCGTCAACGAGCTGAACCTGCTGCGGCCCATCTACCAGAAGACCGCCGCCAACGGCCACTTCGGCCGTGAGGACGCGGACTTCACCTGGGAGCGCCTGGACCGCGTGGACCTCCTGCGCGCCGCCGCCGGCCTCTGACGGGAGGACGACATCAGCGAGGCCCTCTTCGCCCTGCCCGAGCCCGAAGAGCGCTCTGCCCTCCCGGAGTCGGCGGAGGGCTGGCCGGAGCTGCCGGTGGCGAAGGTGGTGCTGGACTCCGCCGTCCCGCACCTGGACCGCGAGTTCGACTACCTCGTTCCGCCGTCCCTGGATGAGGCGGCCCGGCCCGGGTCCAGGGTGACCGTGCGCTTCGGCGGCCGTGACCTCACCGGCTGGCTGATCGAGCGCGTGGCCCAGCCGGCGACCGGCGCCCAGCTGGCGCCGCTGCGCACCGTGGTCACGCGGATCCCGCCGCTGACCCCCGCCGTGCTGGACCTGGCCGAGGCCGTGGCCGTGCGGCAGGCCGGTGTGCTCTCGGACGTGCTGCGCGTCGCCGTGCCTCCGCGCGTGGCGCAGGTGGAGAAGGAGATCCTGGCCGAGCCGGAGCTCGATGCGCCCCTGGCCCCCGCGCAGGGCGACCTGGCGTCGGACGGCCGGGGGCCCCATGAGCCCCGTCAGCCCCTGGCCGACGCGCACGAGGACGCCCATCAGGCGGACCTGAGCGGCGTCGTCGGGACTCCGGTGCTGTCTCGGCTCGAGGGCGGCCATGCCTTCGTGTCCGCCGTCTGCGCCGGGGACGCGCCGCGGGCGGCCGCGCTGATGCCCTCGCGTGTGGGGGAGTGGGACGAGGCTTTCGTGTTCGCCGAGCTGGCGCAGACCGTGGCGGCCGCCGGGCGGTCCGTGGTCCTCGTGGTGCCGGACCAGCGAGACCTCACCCGCCTCTGCGCGGCCCTGGACGCGGCCGTCGGCAGGCACGCCTACGCCCGGCTCACCGCGGAGGACGGCAACACCCCGCGGTACCGGGCGCATCTGCGGCTGCTGACCGGGCGGGCAAGGATCGCGGTGGGCACGCGCTCGGCGATCTGGGCGCCCGTGCAGGACCTGGGGCTGATCGCGGTCTGGGACGAGGGGGACGACGCCCTCGCCGAGCCGCGCGCCCCCTACCAGCACGTGCGGGAGGTGGCGCTCGAACGGGCCCGCAGGGCGGGCGCCGGCGTGCTGTTCGCCGGGCTGGGACGCACCGCCGCCCTGCAGCGGCTGGTCGACTCCGGCTGGGTGCAGCACCTGCAGGTGGAACGGGCCGAGCAGCGTCGCCTCGCCCCGCGGGTGCTGTCCACCGCGGACTCCTGGGAGTCCGCGCGCGACCCCTTCGCCCGGCGCGCCCGCCTGCCCCAGGCGGCCTGGCGCACCGCCCGGCAGGCCCTGTCCGGGCCGGACGCCGGGCCGGTCCTGGTGCAGGTGGCCCGCGCCGGCTTCATCCCCGCGCTGGTGTGCGAGCGCTGCCGCACCCCCGCGCGCTGCGGGCGCTGCGCCGGGCCGCTGTCCTTCCGGGACCGCGCCGCCGCGCAGGCCGGCGAGCTCGCCTGCCGCTGGTGCGGGGTGCGGGAACGCGGGTTCCGCTGCTCCGAGTGCGGCACGCAGCAGGTGCGTGCCGGATCCCGCGGCGTGGACCGCACGGCCGACGAGCTGGGGCGTGCCTTCCCGCAGGTGCCTGTGCTCTCCAGCTCCTCCGAGCACATCCTCACCGAGGTGGGCGACGAGCCGGCCCTCGTGGTGGCGACCATCGGTGCCGAACCGGTGGCCCGCGGCGGGTATGTCGCGGCCCTGCTGTTGGACGGCGACGCGCAGCTGACCCGCGAGGGCCTCGACGTCCCCGGTCGGGTACTCTCCCGCTGGCTCGGCGCCGCCGCGCTCGTGCGCCCGGCCCAGGACGGGGGAGTGGCCGTGGTGACCGCCGACCACCCTGAGACCGTCGGTGCCCTGACCCGCTGGGACCCGGACGGCTTCGCCTCGCATCAGCTACAGGAGCGCCGCGATCTGCACCTGCCGCCGGCCGGTCGGCTGGCCGAGGTCACCGGGCAGGCGGCCGCCGTGGCCGAGTACCTCGAGCTGGTCGAGGAGGCCCGGCGCGAGGAGCTGCCCACGGGGGCGCCCGCCCCGGCGCCGTTGCCGTGGATCGGCCCGGTGCCGGAGGTGGCCGACGAGTCCCGGCACCGCGCCCTGCTGATCTTCCCGTGGGCCGCGGCCGAGGCAACGGTGCGAGTGCTGCGCCGGGCGAAGTCCGCCGCCTCCACGCGGGCGGAGCAGAAGCCGGTCCGTCTCCGCCTCGACCCGGCCGGCGTCCTCTGACCAGCGCGGCGGGTTTTCGCACGCGAATCGGGAGTGCAGTGCCGTCGTCGTTAGGCTGACGGGCATGCAGTCCCACGGAACACGCACGGACGAGGTGCCCCCGGTCCGCCTGCGTGATCGCCTCCGCCCGCCGTCCGCCGGCGACCCGTCCCGTTTCACCGGGATGCCTGCGCGCACCCCGGTCCGCCGGGACGTTGCGGTGGCCGATCCCGTCGGCGGCGCGCCCGTGCCGGTGGCCGCGTTCGAGTACCTCCCGGAGGGCACGACGACGGCACCCGCCCTCGTCTTCGTCCACGGCTTCCGCGGGGATCATCATGGGCTTGCCCTGCTCGCCGACTGCCTTCCCGGGCATCGGATCCTGGCCGTGGACCTGCCGGGCTTCGGCGCCTCCGGCGCCTTCCCCACCGCCGAGCACTCGGTGGCCCATCATGCGGACGCGGTGGCCGCCGCCGTCGACCAGCTGGATGTCCCCGCTGATGCGGTGTTGCTCGGGCATTCCTACGGCTCGATCGTGGCGGGGCACCTGGCGGCGCAGGATCCGCAGCGCTGGTCCTGTCTGGTCTTGCTCAACCCCATCTCCGAGCCGGCGCTGTCTGCGAACGGATCGCTGCTGGACAGGACGACCGCCGCCGTCGCCCAGGGCTACTACGCGGCCGCCGCGCGTCTGCCGGAGCGTCTCGGGGACGGTCTCCTGCGGGCGCCGCTGATCACCTGGTTCACCACACTCTTCATGTCCGAGACCGCGGACGCGCGCATCCTCGCGCACACCCATGACCAGCACACCCGGTACTTCTCCGCCTTCGCCACCCGGGCGTCGCTGGCTCAGTCATACCGCGCCAGCACCACCGGTTCCGTGCCGGACAGCGCTGACCGGCTGGCCCTGCCGGTCCTCCTCGTGGCCGGTGCCGAGGATCCGATGGGCTCGCCGGCATCTCAGGAGGCGCTGGCCGAGCGGATCGCGGCCGCGTCACCGCGGGTGGAGCTGACGGTGCTGCCGGGCGTCGGCCACCTGCTGCACTACGAGAAGGCCCCGGAGTGCGCGGCGCTGATCGAGGAGTTCCTCAGTCCGCGTCCACCGCGGTGAAGGTTCCTCCGGTCCCTGGCCGGAGCCGAATGCGGACCCCCGCGTCCACGTGAATCGCACCACACGTGCCAATCCACGCCCAGCCGACCTGGGGTACCCGCACAGCCACCCCTAATCTGGACCACTGAAACACCCCCCCGGAACAGTGGCCGGGCACCACCGTGCCCGGATGCGGAAAGGACTCCATGAGCGTGGCCCGCTCCCTCAAGATCTCGCTGGCCTTCGTCGGATTGCTCGTCGGTGCCGGCTTCGCCACGGGTGCCGAGGTCATCCAGTACTTCATCTCCTTCGGCGCCGTCGGCATCGCCGGCGCGGTCATCTCCGGACTGCTGATGACCATTGCGGGTGCGGTGGTCCTCCAGCTGGGCAGCCTCTTCCTGGCCGACGACCACCAGGGCGTGTTCCGGCGGGTGACCCACCCGGCGATCTCCCGCTTCCTGGACGTCGCCGTGACGGTCACGCTCTTCGCCATCGGCTTCGTGATGCTCGCCGGCGCCGGCTCTACCCTGGAACAGCAGCTGGGCTGGCCCACGTGGGCGGGCACGGTGATCATGGTGGCCCTCGTGCTGGTCACCGGACTCATGGACGTGGACAAGGTCTCCTCGGTGATCTCCCTGGTCACGCCGCTGGTGATCGTCGCGGTGATCGTGGCCTTCGTGGTGGGCGTGGCCTCCTGGCCGTCCGATGCCGGCGTCCTGTCCGAGCTGGCCTCCCAGGCCGAGTCCCCGGTCTCGCCGTGGTGGCTGTCCTCCCTGAACTACACCGGCCTGGCGCTGCTGATGGGCGTGTCCATGTCCATCGTGATCGGAGGCAACCACGCGAACCCGCGTGAGGCGTTCGTCGGTGGGCTGGCCGGCGGCGCGCTGTACATGGTGCTGATGACCATGGCTGCCGTCGCCCTGTTCGCCGGCTTCGAGCACGCGGGCGAGGCGGACGTCCCCATGCTCGCCCTCTTCGCCGGGATGAACGACTGGGCTCCGTGGGTGATGGTCGTGGTCATCTACGTGATGGTGTACAACTCCGCGATCGGCATGCTCTACGCCCTCGGAAAGCGTCTGTCCGGCAGGCGGTTCCGGTTCTACCCGGTCTTCGCGGTGGGTACCCTGGCGGCCTTCGCCGTCAGCTTCGTCGGCTTCGACACGCTGATGACCTACGTGTACCCCGTGCTCGGCTACATCGGCATGGCCATGATCGTGGTGCTTGTCTTCTGGTGGCTCACCCATCGCGACCGCATCGACGAGGAGACCCGCGTCCGCTACCGTCTGACGGTCCTGCTCGGGATGAAGCGGTCCGAGGGCCACGAGTTCACCGATCGCAATCGGGAGCAGGTCGCCGAGGCCGCGGACCACTCGGTGGCGGACAGTCGGCAGGTGACCGACGCGGTGGAGGCCGAGGCGCCGGAGCACACGCACGGTGCGGACTCCTCACGCGCCTGACGCTCCTGCCGTCCCCTGACGGCGCCGGCGCACCGGGCGTCCGGCCGCACCGCGCTCGGCCGGCTTGCTCCCGCGGGCCGGTCGTGCGAGTCTCGGTCACGGCCCGCCGTTCCCGTGGGCCCCGGACGAGGGGAGCCGTACCCGGACAGCGACAAGACGGCCCGGAGGAGCAGTCATGTCCTGGATCGTCCTCGTCCTCTCCGGAGCCCTGGAGGCCGTGTGGGCCACCGCCCTGAGCCGGTCGGAGGGGTTCTCGCGCCTGGGCCCGTCGGTGGTCTTCGTCGTCGCCCTTCTGGCCAGCATGGGCGGGCTCGCCCACGCGCTGCGGGAGCTTCCGGTGGGCACCGCCTACGCCGTCTGGGTGGGCATCGGAGCGGCTCTCACGGTTGTCTACGCCATGGCCGCCGGCGCCGAGGCCGTCTCCATCCTCAAGATCCTCTTCCTGCTGATGATCGTCGGGGGAGTCGTCGGGCTGAAGCTCGTCTCCTGACGTGCCCGACATTGTGTCGGCGACGACGGCACCCGGCCTTGTTCCTCGACGCCCGCCCCGGCGGAGGCGAGCCGGCACGCGGGGCTGGGCGACCGTCGTCGGGAAGGGCGAGCGCGAGCCGGTCCAGGGCATGGCCCGCGGGCACCGGAGATTCTCCTGGTGCGGGCGCGTAGGATGGTCAGGCTTGACCCCTGACCCCGTCGACGAAGGACCCCACGAGCGTGACCGCATCCAACCCCACTCCGGACACCCCGCAGATCCCGGAGGACGCCGAGTACTCGTTCCGCGAGGTCGAGGCCCGCTGGGCCGACTACTGGGAGGCCGCGCGCACCTTCGCCCCCCTCGAGGACGGCCGTGAGCGCCGCACCGTGGTGGACATGTTCCCCTATCCCTCCGGCGACCTGCACATGGGCCATGCCGAGGCGTTCGCCATGGGCGACGTGAAGGCGCGCCACTGGATGCAGCAGGGCTACGACGTGCTCCACCCGATCGGCTGGGACTCCTTCGGCCTGCCCGCGGAGAACGCCGCCATCAAGCGCAACGCGCACCCGGCCGAGTGGACCTACGCGAACATCGAGACGCAGAAGAGGTCCTTCCAGCGCTACGGCATCGCCGTGGACTGGGACCGCGAGCTGCACACGTCGGACCCGGAGTACTACCGCTGGACGCAGTGGCTGTTCCAGCAGTTCTACAAGCGCGGGCTGGCCTACCGGAAGGACTCCCCGGTCAACTGGTGCCCGAAGGACCAGACCGTGCTCGCCAACGAGCAGGTGGTGGACGGCGCGTGCGAACGCTGCGGGGCCGAGGTCACCAAGCGCACCCTGAATCAGTGGTACTTCAAGATCACCGAATACGCGGACGCTCTGCTGGACGACATGTCCGAGCTGGAGGGCCACTGGCCCGAGCGCGTGCTCGCCATGCAGCGGAACTGGATCGGCCGTTCCGCCGGCGCCCACGTGGACTTCCAGGTGGACGGGGACGGCCCGCTCGTCACCGTCTTCACCACCCGCCCGGACACCCTGTTCGGCGCGACCTTCATGGTGGTGGCAGCGGACTCGCAGCTCGCCCTGGACCTGGTCACCGAGGACCGGCGCGCCGAGCTGGAGGCCTACCGCGAGGACCTGAAGAAGGTCTCCGAGATCGAGCGTCAGGCCACGGACCGCACCAAGACCGGCGTGGACCTCGGCCGCACCGCCGTGAACCCGCTGACGGGCGAGTCCCTGCCCGTCTGGGCCTCGGACTACGTGTTGGCGGACTACGGCACCGGGGCCATCATGGCCGTGCCCGCACACGACCAGCGCGATCTGGACTTCGCCCGCGCCATGGGCCTGCCCGTCCGCATGGTCGTGGACACCGGCGAGGAGGACCCGGCGGTCTCTGGAGTCGCCACCGCCGGGGACGGCATCCTGGTGAACTCCGGTGAGCTGGACGGTCTGAACAAGTCGGACGCCATCGCCAAGGCCGTCGAGGTGCTCGAGGACCGCGGCACCGGGCGTGGCACCACCAACTACCGCCTGCGTGACTGGCTGCTGTCCCGTCAGCGCTTCTGGGGCACCCCCATCCCGGTGGTGCACTGCCCGGACTGCGGAGAGGTCCTCGTCCCGGAGGACCAGCTGCCGGTGACCCTGCCGACCGACCTGAAGGGCGAGCAGCTCGCCCCGAAGGGGCAGTCCCCGCTGGCCGCCGCAGAGGCCTGGGTCACCGTCGACTGCCCGTCCTGCGGCAAGCCCGCCCGCCGCGACTCGGACACCATGGACACGTTCGTGGACTCGTCCTGGTACGTGCTCCGCTACGCCTCCCCGCAGGAGGACACCGCGGTGTTCGATGCGCAGGCCGTGGCCGACTGGCTGCCGGTGGACCAGTACGTGGGCGGCGTGGAGCACGCCATCCTGCACCTGCTCTACGCGCGCTTCTTCACCAAGGCGCTGCACGACATGGGCCTGGTGCCCTTCACTGAGCCGTTCCGTGCCCTGCTGAACCAGGGTCAGGTGCTCAACGGCGGCAAGGCCATGTCCAAGTCCCTGGGCAACGGTGTGGATCTCGGCGAGCAGCTGGACACCTTCGGTGTGGACGCCGTCCGCCTGACGATGGTGTTCGCCTCCCCGCCAGAGGACGACGTGGACTGGGCCGACGTGGCCCCGGGAGCCGCCGGCAGGTTCCTGGCCCGTGCCTGGCGTGTGGCCCGGGATGTGCGCGCGGCCGGCTCGGAGGCGGGCGCGGACCCGTCCGGCTCCGTCGCCACCGCCCTGCGCTCGGCCACGCACAAGACGATCGCCGAGTCCTCCAAGCTCCTGGATGAGGGCAAGTTCAACGTGGTGATCGCCAAGACCATGGAGCTGGTCAACGCTACCCGCAAGGAGATCGACAACGGCGCCGGCGCCGCCGACCCGGCCGTCCGCGAGGCCGCCGAGGCCGTGGCGAAGCTGCTGTCCCTCTTCTCCCCGTACACCGCGGAAGACATGTGGGTCATTCTCGGCCACACTCCGTCCGTGGTGCGCTCCGGCTGGCCGGAGGTGGACGAGTCGCTGCTGGTGGAGGACACCGTCACCGCCGTGGTCCAGGTCAAGGGCAAGGTCCGCGACACCCTGGAGGTGCCCGCGGACATCACCGAGGCGGACCTGGAGGCCGCCGCCCGCGCCTCCGAGAAGGTGCAGCGGTTCATCGGGGATGCGGAGATCGTCAAGGTGATCGTCCGCGCGCCGAAGCTGGTCAACCTCGTCATCCGCTGACGAGGGTGAACCAAGGAGGGCAGCCGCGGTGACGTCCGTGCGGCGGTGGCAGGAGGACTACCAGGCGCGCGTGCGCGCCCGGCGCTCCCGCCTGGCCGGACGCGTGCGCTACGGCCTGAAGCCGCCGCGCCGCGACCGCACGGCGATCGTCACCGACTCCTCGGCCGCTGTTCCCCCGACCGTGCTGGCGCACCCGGTGGCAGTCGGCCTGCGCCAGGTCCCCATGCCCGTCATGGTGGGCGAGCAGGTGTTCGCCGAGAGTGACGAGGAGTTGCACCACGAGCTGCCGTTCGCGCTGGCGGCGAACGAGTCCGTGCGGACCTCGCGCCCGGCGCCAGGTGTGTTCGAGGAGGTCTACCGGGAGCTGGAGGCCGCCGGCTACTCCCGGATCGTGTCCGTGCACATCTCGGCCGGGCTGTCCGGCACCGTGGACGCCGCACGGGTGGCGGCCGGGCGGGTCTCGATCCCGGTGGAGGTGGTGGACTCCCGCACCACCGGCATGGCGCTGGGCTT
The DNA here is from genome assembly GCA_047414615.1 of Micrococcus luteus. Lineage (GTDB taxonomy): Bacteria > Actinomycetota > Actinomycetes > Actinomycetales > Micrococcaceae > Micrococcus > Micrococcus luteus_B. The sequence continues at coordinate 973,047 of CP179711.1, read as the reverse complement.
CATGGTGATGGAGGCCGTCGTCCGGGCCGGGTTCGGTCTGCCCGTGGAGGGGATTCTGGGGTATCTGCGGGGTGCGGGGGAGCGGGCGCTGGTGATGTTCACCGTCCCGAACCTGGAGCAGCTGCGCCGCGGCGGCCGCATCAGCGCCCTGAGTGGCCTGCTCGGCTCCATGTTCCAGGTCAAGCCTGTGCTGGCCCTGCGTGAGGGCGAGATCTCCCTGGTGGAGCGCACCCGGTCCGTGGAGCGTGCCGTGGAGCGCATGGCTGCTGCGGCGCAGGCGAAGGGGGAGCAGGAGCCCTGCGGCATCGCCGTGCACGGCTACGGCAACCGGCCGGCGGCCGAGGCGTTGGCAGCCCGGTTGGGTCCGTATTCGCAGACGCCGATCCCCGTGGTGGACCTGCCCGCCGTGCTGGCCGCGCATCTGGGGCTGGGCGGGCTCGGGATCGTGGTGTCGCCGATGGCGGAGGACGAGGGGGCGGGAGGAGACGCCGGCGGTGCGGGCCGCCGTCGTGAGGCCCGGTCCGGTCCTGCACAGGCGACCGACACGCCGCAGGCATCCACAGAGGAGGCCTGAGCCCGGCAGGGCGAGGACACGGGGCGGCACCGTGGAGGCATGAGCCCTCACGAGCCCCGCATTCCCAAGTCCCGGCCCGTCCCCGAGCCCTGGGACGAGTTCGAGCAGCTGCCTCCGGGAGACGCGCCTGCCGGTCGGGCGCATCCGGACCCGGGGGCGTCGTCACCGTCGTCTTCCCTTCCCGACGACGGCTCCGTCCCCCAGTCCGTCGGCTCGCCCGGTGCGGTGCGCACCGGGACGCTCGGTGGTGGGGGCGATGCGGGTGCGCGGGCCGGAGCGGTCGAGGACCCCGTGGCGGCCACCGCCTGGGAAGAGGAGCCGCCCCGGGTGCCGGTGGTCCGGTGGCGGCTGGTCGGCAGCGCCGTCCTGGTGTTCGTGGTGGCCGTCGCCGCCTGGTGGGCTGTCACCTGGCTGCTGCGGCCGAGCCAACCGGGCCCGGTGCCCGTCGACGCGCAGCCCATGGTGGAGGACGGGACGGAGCACTCGGAGGCAGGGCAGGGTGCCGCATCCTCCGCTGATGACGGTGAGCAGGCCGGCAACTCCGCGGCAACGGACGACCCTGCGCCGGCGCGCGGGCCCCGGGAGACGGGGAAGCCTGATCCACCGGCGCCATCGGACGGCGCCGATGCACGTGTCCGCGTGCACGTGATCGGACAGGTCCGTTCACCCGGGGTGGTGACCGTGCCGGCCGAGGCCCGGACCGCCGATGCGATCGCCGCCGCCGGTGGGGCCACCCGGCAGGCTCGGCCGGAGCGGATCAATCTGGCGGCACCGCTGGTGGACGGCCAGCAGGTGCTCGTGCCCGGTGAGGAGACCACCGAGGAGCAGCTCGAGTCCGTGCAGGCCCAGGCGGAGGCGGTCGCCGATCCCACGGGAGACCGGGGAGGGGACGGACGCGGCGGCACCGAGGGCGATGCCGCGGACGGCCCGGACGCAACCGGGGCTTCGGCGGTGGACCTCAACACCGCGGACAGCACGGCCCTGCAGGAACTGCCCGGCGTGGGACCGGCGACGGCGGAGAAGATCATCGCCCACCGGGAGCAGGTGGGACAGTTCCAGTCCTTGGCGGACCTGGACGCCGTCTCGGGCATCGGCCCCGCGACGCTCGAGCGGCTGGCCCCGCTGGTCACGTGGTGAGCGGCCCGTGAACCGGAGGCTGCCCGGCCCCATCGACGCCCGGTGGGCGCCTGCGCTCATCACCGCCCTCTGCGTGGGGAACCTCGCCCCGGAATGGACCTCCACCGGAACCACTCTCGCCTCCGCTGGACTGCTGGCCGTGGCGCTCGCGTCAGCGGTGGCCGCCGTGGCCCTGCGGGACACCGCCACCCCTGCACTGTCGCGCACGAAACGGCAACGGAGCGGACAGCAGGACGGACCAGGGGCCGCCCTCCGCACGGCCGCCGGTGCGCTGGCCGTGGCAGCCGCCGTGGGGGCCCTGGTGTCCCAGTCCGTGGCCCTGCGCCTGGGCGAGGACGAGCGCATCGGCTGGGCCGAGGCGCTGCGTGCCGGCCAGCCGGTCCGGGTGGCTGTGGAGATCACCGGTGAGCCCCGTGAGCTCGAGTCCTCCTATGGTGTCCGGAGGGCCGCGGTCACGGTCCAAGTGCGGGCCTTCGGTGCAGGGCAGCGTCCGCTCTCCAAACCGGCCGCGGCCGTGCTGACCGGCGATGAGGCGTGGCTCGCGGAGACCCCGGGACGGCAGCGGTGCACCGTGGTGGAGCCCTCCCGGCAGGAGGGCACGGTGTTCCTGCGCGCCACCGCGGACCCCCGTGCGGCACCGTGCGCCCGCGAGGCCCCACCCGGCGAGCGCTCCACCGCCCGCCCCGCCGCCTCGGACGGTTCGACGTCCGCCGCGGACGGCGCCCCCGGGACCGCGACGGGCGGCCGCGAGGTCCTGCGGGCCGCGTTCCGGGAGCAGGCGGCCGGTTCACTGGGCACGGCGGAGCAGCTGATCCCCGGACTGGTGCTCGGCGACCGCAGCGCCCAGAGCCCGGAGACGGACCAGGCCATGAAGGACGCCGGGCTCTCCCACCTGAGCGCGGTCTCGGGAGCCAACTGTGCGCTCCTCGCCGGAGCCGTCACCGGTCTGCTGCGCCTGTTCCGCGTCCCCCGCGCCGGGGTGCTGGCGGCCGTGCTGGCCACCCTGGTGGTCTTCGTGGTCATCGTCGGGCTGGAGCCGTCGGTGCTCCGTGCCGCGGTGATGGGAGGCCTCGGGGCCCTCGCGCTGTTCTTCGGCCGCTCCCGCCAGGCGTTCACCCTGCTCTGCCTGGCAGGCACGGCGGTGATCGTCGCGGTGCCGGGCCTGGCCACGGAACCGGCCCTGCAGCTCTCCGTAGCCGCGACGGCCGGCATCATCCTGGGCGCGCGCCCCGCCGAGGCTCGCCTGTACGCGGCGTTCGGCCGGTTCCTGCCCGGCTGGGCATCGCGGTGGCTCTCGGTCACCCTGGCAGTCACCACGTGCGCGCATCTGGCGTGCCAGCCGATCCTGCTGGACATGACCGGCACGGTGTCCACCTACGCGGTCCCGGCGAACATGGTCGCCGCCCCGGCCGTCGCCCCCATCACCGTGCTCGGCACCGCCGCCGCCGCGCTGGTGCTGGCAGCGCCGGTGCTCTCCGCCGCGCTGGTGTGGCTGATCCAGTTCCCGGCCGCCTACATCGGCCTGGTGGCACACGCCTCGGCCGGGCTGCCGGGCGCCGTGAAGCCGTGGCCGGAGGGGAGTCTCGGTCTGGTCCTGGGTGTGCTCACCGTGGCTGCCACCGTCGCCCTGTTCGCCGTGCTGCTGCGCGAGGAACGACGACGGCACGCCCCCGTCCGCCGGAGGGGCGCCTCCGCCCCGGGGCCGGGCCGACGGATGACCGCCTCCGGCGCCCTCGTGGCGGTGCTGCTCGCCTCCGGGGCAGGCGGCTACGCCGCCGTGGTCCTTCCCTCGCCCACGGACCGCGCCCCGGACGACTGGGCCGTGGCGTTCTGCGATGTGGGGCAGGGGGACATGACCGTGCTGCGCAGCGGTCCGGACCGGGCCGTCGTCGTGGACGTGGGACCGGAGCCGGGGCCCGCGGCGTCCTGTCTGGACGCGCTCGGTGTCGCCCGGGTGGATGCGGTCCTGCTCACGCATCTGCATGCGGACCATGCCGGGGGACTGGAGGCCGTCACCGCACGTGGGGCGCCCGTCCTCCGGCATGCCACCCGGGGCGAGGGCATCCCGGGCCTGGGCCTGCCGGCTGGTGCGGGTGAGGAGGCCGGCACCGACCCTCCGCCGGGATCCCGACGGCTGCGCACCGGGGACGCCGAGACCAGCGGAGACGTGAGCTGGCAGGTGCTGCTGGCCGACCAGGACGCGGCCACCGAGAACGACGCCTCTGCGCAGGTCCTCGCCACGGTGCGGACCGGCTGGGTGCCGCTGCGCGTTCTCCTGACCGGGGACATCGAGGAGGAGGCCGCGCAGGCCTGGCTCGGCGGCCGGCACGGTGAGGCCGTCCTGCCCCCGGGCCAGGTGCACCTGTACTCGGTGGCCCACCACGGGGCGCGCAACGGGGGTGCGGCCCTGCCCCGGGCCGTCGCCGCGGACGCGTATGTGGTCTCGGCGGGCCGGGACAACCCCTACGGCCACCCGCACCCGCAGACCCTGCAGGCCCTTGCCCCGTTGGGCGCCGTGCTCAGGACCGACCGCTCGGGGACGATCGTCGTCGGATGGGAGTCCGCGCAGGACGGCCGGCCTCGCCTGAAGATCCGCTCCCTCGGCACCGGCCCCGAGTGAACGCCCGCCCCTCTCGTTGTCGCTGACGACACGGAGGACGAGGGTAGACGCCGTTCCCGTGTCGTGAGCGAAAACGAAGGGGCGCGGGATCAGTCGGGGAGGACCGCTGCGAGGAACGGGGTCGTCGCGACCTCGCCCTCCGCAGCGATCTGCTCGGGCGTCCCCGAGGCCACCACGCGGCCGCCGTCAGGACCGGCGTCCGGCCCCATCTCCACCACATGGTCCGCCTGCGCCACCGCACGCATGCCCAGCTCCGCCATCACCACGGTGTTGCCGGCGTCCACCAGGGACTGCAGGTGCCGCATCAGCCGCTCTGCGTCGGCGGGGTGCAGGCCCGCGGTCGGCTCGTCCAGCACGTAGAGCGTGTCCCCGCTGGAGCCGCGCTGCAGTTCGGCTGCCAGCTTCATGCGCTGCGCCTCGCCTCCGGACAGGTCCGGGGCCGCATGCCCCAGCCGCAGGTACCCCAGGCCCACGTCCCGCAGCACCTTCAGGGGACGCAGCGCCTTCGGCTCGGTGGCGAACACCTCGCACGCCTGTTCGATGCTCAGCGCCAGCACGTCCGCGATGCTCAACCCGTTCCACTGCACCTCGAGCACCTCATCGCGGTACCGGGTGCCGCCGCAGTCCGTGCAGGGGCTGCGCACACCCGGCAAGAAGAGCAGCTCCACCGTCACCGACCCCTCGCCCTCGCAGGTGGGGCACCGGCCGCCGCCGGTGTTGAAGGAGAACGTGCCCGCCCCGAAGCCGCGCTCCGTGGCCGCCTCGGTCCGGGCGAACAGACGCCGCACCTCGTCGAAGAACCCGGTGTACGTCGCCACGGTGGACCGCGGAGTCCGCCCCACCGCGGTGTGGTCGATGGACACCACCCGACGGCGCCCGCCCACGCCCGAGGCGAGGGCGCCCTCGGAGGGCGCGCGGCCGTCGTCGTGCAGGGCGGCCTCCACCACCGCGGGCAGCGCCTGCGCCACCACGGACGACTTGCCCGACCCCGAGACGCCGGTGACCGCGGTGAGGCAACCGAGCGGGAACCGGACTTCCAGGTCCTGCACCGTGTTGCGGCACACCCGCGTCAGCTCCAGCCACCCCTGCGGCTCCCGTCGCGCCCGCGCCGGCTCCGTCGGACGGTCCGGGGACAGGTACCGGGCAGTCACGGACTCAGCCACCGTCTGCAGCTGCTCGGGAGACCCGGCGTGCACGATCCGCCCGCCGTGGACACCGGCGCCCGGGCCGACGTCCACGATCACGTCCGCGTGCCGCACCACGTCCATGGCATGCTCGACCACCACCACCGTGTTCCCCTGCTCCTTCAGCCGCACCAGCAGGTCCACGAGGGTGTCCATGTCCTGCGGGTGCAGTCCGGAGGAGGGCTCGTCCAGCACGTAGACGACGCCGAACAGCTCCGCAGCCAACTGCGTGGCCAGCCGCAGCCGCTGCAGCTCGCCCCCGGACAGGGTCCCGGCGGCCCGGTCCAGGCCCAGATACCCCAGGCCGAGCTCGACGATCGGAGCCAGCCTCGCCTGGAGATCCGTGCCCAGACGCCGGGCCACCGCGCTGCGGGCCGGCGGCACCGACCCAACCTCGCCGGAAGCGAGCCGCGTCGCCAATGCGTGCACCTGGCTCAGCGGCAGCGCGGACGTCTCCGCGATGTCCCGGCCATCCACGGTCACCTGCAGGGCCTCCGGGCGCAGCCGCCGGCCGCCGCAGTCCGGGCACGGGGTCTGCGTGAGGAACTGGGCCACGCGGCGCCGAGTCCGGTCCGAGCCGGTGGAGGCGAAGGTGTCCAGCAGGTACCGGCGGGCTCCGGTGAAGGTGCCCTGGTAGGCGTGGCGCTGCCCGGCGGCCTTGGCCTGCTCCAGCTCGGCGAGCGTCGGTGCGCCGCGCCAGCAGTCGACGGTGGGGTGCTCCTCGGTGAAGAGGATCCATTCACGCGTGCCCTCGGGGAGCTCACGCCACGGGACATCCACGTCCACACCCAGGGAGGTCAGCACGTCCCGCAGGTTGCCGCCGGCCCAACCCTGCGGCCAGGAGGCCACCGCCTTCTGCCGGATGGTGAGGCAGTCGTCCGGGACCATGTCCTCGGCGCGCGCGTCGTAGACGTGGCCAAGCCCTTCACAGGCCGGGCAGGCCCCCTGCGGGGTGTGCGGGGAGAAGGCCTCGGCAAGGATCAGCTCCTGACCGTCAGGGTAGGTCCCGCCACGCGAGTAGAGCATCCGCAGCAGGGCGGACAGGCCGGTCAGCGTGCCCACGTCCGTGCCTGCGCCACCGGTGGCGCCGCGGGACTGCTGCAGGGCGATCGCCGGGGGCATTCCCTCGAGCAGGTCCAGCTCCGGCGCGGCGGACTGGTCGATGAGACGGCGGGCATAGGGGGACAACGACTCCAGGTAGCGCCGCTGGGACTCGGCATAGAGCGTGCCGAACGCCAGGGAGGACTTCCCGGACCCGGAGACACCGGTGACCGCCACAATCGCCTCGCGCGGCAGGTCCAGATCCACGTCCTGCAGGTTGTTCAGCCGCGCCCCGCGCAGCCGGATCTCGCTGGGGACTGTGGACGGGGCGGGGGAGGTGTGCATCCGTTCAGCCTAGGATGGACATCATGGCCGCCGCACGCTCTTCACGCCCCGCCCGGTCCCGCACGGCCGCGAACCCGCTGGCCTGGCGGCAGGCGCAGCCCGGGCCGCTGATGCTGCTCAAGGGCCCGGAGGACTACGCGGCCCGCTGGGTCACCGACCAGGTGCTCAAGGCCCTGAAGCAGCGGCACGAGGCGATCGAGACCCACCGCTTCCGGGCCGCCGAGTACCAGCCCGGGCAGCTGGCCATGGCCGCCAGCCCGTCCCTCTTTGCCGAGCCCACGCTGATCATTGCCGAAGGCCTGGAGTCCATGAACGACGCATTCCTCACGGACGCCCTGGACCTGGTGACCTCGGGCCTGCCCGCCGACGACGTCACGCTGCTGCTGCGCCACACCGGCGGCAACCGCGGCAAGAGGCTGCTGGACGCCGTGGCGAAGGCCGGCACCGTGGTGGAGTGCGCCCTGCTGAAGAAGGACGAGGACAAGATCGCCTTCGTGTACGCAGAGTTCAAGGACCACCGCCGCCGCATCGACGAGGAGGCCGCCCGCGCCCTGGTCCAGGCCACCGGCGCCTCGCTCACGGACCTCGCCTCGGCCTGCCATCAGCTGCTCGCGGACACCGAGGGGCAGCTCACCAAGGAGGTCGTGGATCGGTACTACGGCGGCCGGGTAGAGGCCACCAGCTTCACCGTCGCGGACGCCGCGCTGGAGGGGCAGGCCGCCCGCGCGGTGGCCCTCACCCGGCATGCGCTGGCCACCGGTGTGCACCCGGTGATGCTCACCTCGGCCCTGGCCATGAAGGCCCGTCAGGTCGCCCGCGTCATCGACTCCCGCGACGCGCCCAACCAGCTCGCCTCGGCCCTGGGCGTGGCCCCGTTCCAGATGAGGTTCATCCAGCAGGCCGCTCGGCACTGGAGCCCGGCCGGAATCGCTCAGGCGGTCGAGTGGATCGCCCAGGCGGACGCGGAGGTCAAGGGCGGCTCCCGCAACCCGGACTTCGCCGTGGAGCGTGCGGTCATCCGCGTCTCCACCGGCGTGCGACGCTGAGCAGGACGGCTCGCGCGGCCCACGCGATTCGCCCTTGGACAGTGAGCGTCTCGTCCCTGGAGAGTGAGGGCGACGTGTCCCGGAATAGCACCAGAATTCCGGGACACGTCGCCCTCACGATCACTCGGATTCCCCCCGGACAGCAGAAGGCCCCGTCACCAGCAGGTGACGGGGCCTTCGTGCGAAGCGTCAGACGCTCAGGCGTTCATGCCGTTCACGCGGGCGGCGATGCCGGACTTGCGGTTCGCAGCCTGGTTCTTGTGGATGACGCCCTTGGAGGCGGCCTTGTCCAGCTTGCGGGAGGCGCCCTTGAGGGCCTCGGCGGCGGCGGACTTGTCGCCGGCGGCGACGGCCTCGTTCACGGAGCGGATGGCGCTCTTCAGGCCGGACTTCACCGAGACGTTGCGCTGGTGCGCCTTCTCGTTGGTGAGGATGCGCTTCTTCTGAGACTTGATGTTAGCCAAATCAGGTCCTTCATGTCGTCGATGCCGGCACGTGGGCCGCACCGTCTGTACAGGGGTCGTAGAGGGCATCTCGGGTCCGGTGACTGAGTGGCGTGGGGAACACCTTGGTTCTCCGTCCCGAGGGTGTCCGTCGACCGACCGGACACAATGTCCACCACTCTACCAGCCGCCGATGGGCCGTAGGAACGCGGGGAGCGGCGTGTCACACCGACTCACCGGCTCCAGCCTCGACGGGCGGCCAGGGCGTCCGCCACCGCATCGAAGCGGCTGCGGTCCAGCACGCCACCGTCACGGCGGACGTCGCGTGGGTCCACACGGAGGATGCGGTCCAGCTTCACCTCGGACGGGCGGCCCTTGGAGTCCCAGGCGCCGGAGCCGATGTCCACGTAGTCGGGGTCCGAGGCGTGGGAGTTGTTGCGGTCCTTGGAGGTGAGCATCAGGCCGAGGAGGCGGCCGTCGTCGCGCCCCACGACGAGCACGGGACGGTCCTTTCCGCGGCCGTCCATCTCCTCGAAGGGCACCCACGTCCACACGACCTCCCCGGGGCCGGCCTCCGGGCCGGGGACCGGGTCATACTCCACGCGGGCGCGGCCGGTGAAGTCTCCGGGGTAGCGGGAGGTGCGCTGCGGGTCGGCCTGCACGCCGGCGCCGCCCTGACGGGGTGCAGATCCGGCGCCGCGCGGCCCCGGACCCTGCTGACGGCGATCGCCGCCCTGCAGGCGCGTGACGGTGCGGTAGATCTGTCGGCCCATCCGGAGGGCGCGCATGAGGTCGATTGCCATGGGAGCGAGCCTACCGGCTCCATGCATGGAAGAATGGGCGGCTGATCCTGCCTCCACGAGCGAAGGAAGTGCCCTGTGTCGCCTCTGGCGTCGAACCCGCCCGTGCCCGCGCGCACCGATCCCTCGGTGATCCGCAACTTCTGCATCATCGCGCACATCGACCACGGCAAGTCCACCCTGGCCGACCGCATGCTGCAGTGCACCGGCGTGGTCCAGCCGCGCGACATGAAGGCCCAGTACCTGGACCGGATGGACATCGAGCGCGAGCGCGGCATCACCATCAAGTCGCAGGCCGTGCGCATGCCGTGGGAGCTCGACGGCGTCAACTACGCGCTGAACATGATCGACACCCCCGGCCACGTGGACTTCACCTACGAGGTGTCCCGCTCCCTGGCCTCCTGCGAGGGCGCGATCCTGCTGGTGGACGCCGCCCAGGGCATCGAGGCGCAGACGCTGGCCAACCTGTACCTGGCCATGGAGAACGAGCTCGAGATCATCCCCGTGCTCAACAAGATCGACCTGCCGGCCGCGGACCCGGACCGCTACGCCGCGGAGATCGCCCAGCTGATCGGCTGCGAGCCCGAGGACGTGCTGCGGGTGTCCGGCAAGACCGGCGAGGGCGTGGAGGCCCTCCTGGACCGCGTGGTGGAGATGCTCCCGCCGCCCGAGGGCGTCGCCGACGCCCCGGCCCGCGCCATGATCTTCGACTCGGTCTACGACACCTACCGCGGCGTGGTGACCTACGTGCGCATGGTGGACGGCCAGCTGTCCCCGCGCGAGAAGATCCGCATGATGTCCACCGGCGCCACCCACGAGCTGCTCGAGATCGGCGTGTCCTCCCCGGAGCCGCAGCCGACCAAGGGCCTGGGCGTGGGCGAGGTGGGCTACCTCATCACCGGCGTGAAGGACGTGCGCCAGTCCAAGGTGGGCGACACCGTCACCCTGGAGTCGAACCCGGCCTCGGACGAGATCGGCGGCTACCGCGACCCGCAGCCGATGGTGTTCTCCGGCCTCTACCCGATCGACGGCTCCGACTACCCGGTGCTGCGCGACGCCCTGGACAAGCTCAAGCTCAACGACGCCGCCCTGAACTACGAGCCGGAGACCTCGGTGGCCCTGGGCTTCGGCTTCCGCGTGGGCTTCCTGGGCCTGCTGCACCTGGAGATCGTCCGCGAGCGCCTCGAGCGCGAGTTCGACCTGGACCTGATCTCCACCATGCCGAACGTGGTCTACCAGGTCACCACCGAGGACCGTTCCGTGGTGGAGGTGACTAACCCGTCCGAGTTCCCGGAGGGCAAGATCCACGAGGTGCGCGAGCCGATGGCCGCGGCGACGATCATCGTGCCGGCCGAGTTCATCGGCGCCGTCATGGAGCTCTGCCAGTCCAAGCGCGGCCACCTGCAGGGCATGGACTACCTGTCCGAGGAGCGCGTGGAGATCCGCTACCGCATCCCGCTGGCGGAGATCGTCTTCGACTTCTTCGACTCCCTGAAGTCCCGCACCAAGGGCTACGCCTCCCTCAACTGGGGCGCGGACGGGGACCAGGCCGCGGACCTCGTCAAGGTGGACATCCTCCTGCAGGGCGACCAGGTGGACGCGTTCTCCGCGATCACCCACCGCGACTTCGCCTACTCCTACGGCACGATGATGACCGCGAAGCTCAAGGAGCTCATCCCGCGGCAGCAGTTCGAGGTGCCGATCCAGGCCGCCATCGGCTCGCGCATCATCGCCCGCGAGAACATCCGCGCGATCCGCAAGGACGTGCTCTCCAAGTGCTACGGCGGCGACATCTCCCGCAAGCGCAAGCTGCTGGAGAAGCAGAAGGAGGGCAAGAAGCGCATGAAGATGGTGGGCACCGTGGAGGTCCCCCAGGAGGCGTTCATCGCCGCGCTGTCCTCGGACTCCTCGTCTGCGGACAAGGGCAAGAAGTAAGGCGTGCCCGCCACCCTGCCGCTCGGCGAGCCCGTTCCCGACGACGGCCGCCTCCCCGCCTCCTGCGGGGAGGCGGTCCGGTCCTCCCTCGCCTCCGGGCATCCGAGGACGTTCAGCCTCTATGTGCACGTGCCCTTCTGCACGGTGCGCTGCGGCTACTGCGACTTCAACACCTATACGGCCCCCGACCTGGGCCCGGGCGCCTCACGCGGGGACTATGCGGACACGGCCGTGGCCGAGATCGCCTTCGCGCGGGCGGCGCTGGAGAGGTCCGGGGTGCCGGAGCGCCCGATGCACACCGTGTTCTTCGGCGGCGGCACCCCGACCCTGCTGCCGGCCGCGCACCTGGTCCGCATCCTGGAGGCCGCGCGTGCGGCTTTCGGGATCGTGGAGGGCGCCGAGGTGACGGTGGAGGCCAACCCGGACACCGTCGACGAGGCCTATCTGAGGGAGCTGGCTGCAGGGGGAGTGACCCGTGTGTCCGTGGGCATGCAGTCCGCCGTGCCGCATGTGCTCGCCACGCTCGAGCGCACCCACAGGCCGGAGAACATCCCGGCGGCCGTGGAGGCCGCCCGGGCCGCGGGCCTCGACGTGTCCCTGGACCTGATCTACGGCACCCCGGGGGAGTCGCTCGAGGACTGGCGGAGCACGCTGGAGACGGCGATCGCCTGCCGCCCGGACCACATCAGCGCCTACTCGCTCATCGTGGAGGAGGGCACGAAGTTCGGCGCCCAGGTGGCCCGCGGGCAGGTGGACGACGTGGACCCGGACGACCAGGCGGACAAGTACCTGCTGGCGGACGAGCTGCTCGGAGCGGCGGGCTTCCGCTGGTACGAGGTCTCCAACTGGGCGCACGACCCCGCCGGCTCGGGAGCCCATCGCGCCGAGCACAACGTGGCCTACTGGCGGGACATGGACTGGTGGGGCGTCGGCCCTGGATCGCATTCGCACGTGGCCGGAGTCCGCTTCTGGAACGCCAAGCACCCGGCCGCCTACGCGCAGCGCCTGGCCACGGGCGTCACCCCGGCCGTGGGGCGGGAGCGCCCGGACGCCGAGGCGCGGCTGCTGGAGCAGGTCATGCTCCACGTGCGGATGGTCGAGGGGCTGGACGTGGCCGTCCTGGAGCAGGCCGAGGACGGGGGAGCGGCCGCCCGCGCCCGCATCCCGCAGCTCATCGCGGACGGCCTGGTGGACGGGCGCCTGGCCCTGGCCGGTCGCATCGTGCCCACCCTCGAGGGGCGCCTGCGCAACGACCACATCGTGCGCGAGCTCGCCGGCTTCTGAGCGGCGACCCTGACCTGGCGGAGTGGGGGCGAACCTCCACGCAATTCGGCCGGATTTCCGGGGACTTTCGCCCTCAAAACGCAGGGCGGCGCCCTCACCGTGGTGGTGAGGGCGCCGTGCGTCGTGGTCGCCGTCGGCGGCTGCCGGTGATCGCCGGACGGTCAGCGCAGGATGCGCAGGTTGAACGGGTACCGGTACGGGCGGCCCTTGTTCACCTGGGAGCCGCCGAGGATGCCGTAGAACGCCATGACCATCCAGACCAGCGCGCCGAGGACCGCGAAGACCGGCCCGAGCACGGGGAGCTGGCCGAGGAAGAAGAACACGCCCATCAGCAGGGTGGGTGGCACGGCGAAGTTCAGCGCCTCCTTCGCCTCCTGCGCGGTGAACGGTCCGCGATCTCGGTAGAGCAGCCAGATCGCCAGCGGTGCCACGAAGCCGACGGCCACGCCGAAGTGCGCCATGGTGGCCCGTTCACGGTCCTGCTTGGCGGTCAGCGGGGCGCCGGGGCCGGAGGGGGCCTCCATCCAGGACGGGCGCCGGGCGGCGCGCTGCTGCGTGGCCGGGCGCACAGGTCGGGCCGGGCGCGGCTCCGCGGGGGCGTCCGTGCGGGTCTTCACGGCGGTGCCGGTGTCGACCGCCTCAGCGCGGGCCCGGAGGCGTTGCGGGGCCACGGCGTCTGCGGATCCGGTCCCGACCGTCTGGGCACGGCGCGGATCCTCGGCCGACCCGGCCGCATGCCCGGGAACGCTCTCGGCCGAGCCTGCGACGGTGCCGCCCGCGGGGCCGGCGCCGTCCCTGCGGGAGGAACGGCGCAGCGACGCGCGCCGGGGACGGATGCGGCCGCTGGGCGCCCGGTCCGTCTGGGGTGCGCCCGCCTCGGCGCCCGTGCCGGCGTCCTGCGTGGAGGCAGGGGTCTGGCCGGTCGGGGTCTCGGCGGCGCGTCGGGGTGCGCGTCGATCGGACTTCGCCACGGTGCTCCTCGTCGGGTCGGGGTCTGGCCCGGGTCCAGAGCTGCGGTCGCCGCGGGGCGCCGCCTGAGGGGGACGGGGGCCGATTCTGCGTCAGTCTACCGCTCAGGCGGTGCCGGGCTCGGTGAGGAAGTCGATGAGCTCCTCCACGCGTCCCAGCAGGGAGGGCTCCAGGTCTGCGTAGGTGCGGACCTGGGACAGCAGCCGCTTCCAGCCCAGGCCGACGTCCTCCTTGGTGCGGTGCGGCCAGCCGAGCCCCTTGAGGATGCCGGTCTTCCAGTCCTGCCCCTTGGGCACCACGGGCCAGGCCCCGATGCCGATCACCTGGGGCTTGATCACCTGCCAGACGTCCACGTAAGGGTGGCCCAGGATCAGGACGTTCCCGGCCGCCCCGGGCGTCTTCATGGCCTCCGCGGCGATTCGCTCCTCCTTGGAGCCGGGGACGAGGTGGTCCACCAGGATCCCGAGGCGCCGCCGGGAGGAGGGGGCGAAGTCCCGGATGGCGCCGGCGAGGTCGTCTACGCCGTGCAGGGGCTCCACCACGATGCCCTCGTGGCGCAGGTCCTCGCCCCAGACCTTCTCCACGAGCTCGGCGTCGTGGGCGCCCTCCACCCAGATGCGGGAGGCGCGGGCGGTGCGGGCTCGGGCGCCCTCCACACGGACGGAGCCGGAGGCGGTGCGCTGTGGCGCCGTCTTCACCGGTCCAGCGGCGCGCTCGGCCGGGACCAGCACCACGGGCTCGCCGTCGATCCAGAACCCGCCGCCTAGCGGGAAGGACTTGCGTCGTCCCCGGCGGTCCTCCAAGACCACCACGTGGACACCGCCGGCCCTTTCCACGCGGATCACCGCGCCCACGAAGCCGGTGGTGACGTCCTCCACCACGGTCCCGGGTGCGGCACCAACGGTCTTCGCCTGCTTCCGGGCCGGGCGCTTCAGCGCGTCGGCCGGTCCGGGTCCCCAGCTGCTCCAGTCCATGGGTCAGCACCCTAGCCACCGGGCTGCCCGCTGTGAGCGAACCCGCGCCGGTCTGCCGTGAACTCGCGGCCGGATCGCCGTAGGATCAGCACTTGAGTCCGGAGAGTGCCAGCTCCGGCGACGTGCAGAGAACCCCCGGTCGAGCAGGAGAGGAGTCCGGTCCCGATGAGCGAACAGCCGCGTCGTATGCAGGTGCTGCAGGCCATCGTGGAGGACTACGTTGCCCTGCAGGAGCCGGTGGGCTCGAAGGCGCTCGTAGAGCGTCACGGGCTCGGGGTCTCCTCGGCCACCGTGCGCAATGACATGGCGGCACTGGAGGAGGAGGGGCTGATCACGGCGCCGCACACCTCGGCCGGCCGCATCCCCACGGACAAGGGCTACCGCGTGTTCGTGGACCGGATCTCCGAGGTGAAACCGCTGTCCGCCGCCGAGCGCCGTGCCGTGAAGGCGCTGCTGGAGCCGGAGGCGGACATGGAGCACATGATGGAGAACGCGGTCCGTCTGCTGGCGCAGCTGACGCAGCAGGTGGCCATCGCGCAGTTCCCGCATGAGGACGGCTCCACTGTCCGGCACCTGGAGCTGGTGTCCCTGGCCCCGCACCGGGTCCTCGTGGTGCTGATCCTCTCCACGGGCCGTGTGGACCAGCGTGTGGTGGCCACGGAGCAGGACGCGGACGAGCCGACCCTCGCCGCTCTGAAGCAGGTGCTGCTGCAGTCCCTGGACGGGCTGACGCCCACGCAGGCTGCGGCCGCCCTTGACACCGTGGCGCTGTCCGTGCCGCCACAGGACCGGCCCCTGGTGGACACGCTGACCGCCGCGATAGGCCAACTGCTGGAGGCCGGCCGCCAGGACCGCATCGTCATGGCCGGCACCGCGAACCTGGCGCGCACCCATGGGGACTTCCCGCAGACCATCGGCCCCATCCTCGAGGCGCTGGAGGAGCAGGTCGTGCTGCTGCGCCTGCTCACGGAGATGGAGCAGGACGTGCGCGGGCTGTCCGTCCGCATCGGCTCGGAGAACGCCGGCTCGCTGGCGGACACCTCGGTGGTGGCCGCCTCCTACGGGCCCGGCGCCGTGGCCAAGCTCGGTGTGGTGGGCCCCACCCGCATGGACTATCCGGGCACCATGGCCGCGGTCCGCGCCATCGCCCGCTACCTCTCCCGGATCCTCACCACCTGAGGCCCGCCGTCGCAGAGTCGCCCCGTGCATCCCGACGACGGCCCCTCACCTGATCCTCGAAACCTCACCTGAAGTCCTCTGGAAGGAAGAGTCCCCACCGTGTCCGACCACTACGAGACGCTCGGCCTGTCCCGCGACGCCTCCCAGGAGGAGATCCGCCGCGCCTACCGGAAGTTGGCCCGCAAGTACCACCCGGACGTGAATCCGGGCGAGGACGCCGCGGACCGGTTCAAGCAGATCTCCCACGCCTACGAGGTCCTGAACGACCCGGAGAAGCGCCGGAACTATGACACCACCGGCAATGAGAACGGCCAGGCCGGGTTCGGCGGCGGCTTCGGCCAGGGTGCCGGGGGCTTCGGCTTCGCGGACATCTTCGAGACGTTCATGGGCGCCGCCGGCGGCCAGCGCGGTCCGGCCTCGCGCACCCGCCGGGGCCAGGACGCGCAGATCCGGGCGCAGATCTCTCTGAAGGACGCCGTCTTCGGTGCCGAGCACACCCTGCAGGTGGACACCGCGGTGACCTGTGAGGCCTGCCATGGGTCGTGCTGCCAGCCGGGCACCTCGCCGGAGACCTGCTCCACCTGCCGCGGGCAGGGCATGATCCAGCGTCCGGTCCGCTCTGTGCTCGGCACGATCATGACCACGGAGGCATGCCCGGGCTGCCAGGGCATGGGCACCACCCTGCCGAGCCCGTGTCACGAGTGCCACGGCCAGGGCCGTGTCCGGGCCCAGAAGCCGCTGACCATCAAGGTCCCGGCCGGCGTGGACACCGGTACGCGGATCCACTTGGTTGGACGCGGGGAGGCCGGCCCCGGCGGCGGGCCGAACGGCGACCTCTACGTGGAGATCGTGGTGGCCCCGGACGCCACCTTCTCCCGCGAGGGGGACAACCTGTCCACCACCGTGACCGTCCCCATGGCGGCGGCCGCCCTGGGCACCACCCTCACCCTGGAGACCCTGGACGGCGAGCAGACCGTCACGCTGGAGGAAGGCACCCAGCCCGGTCATGTGGAGGTCCTCAAGGGCCTGGGCGTGGGCCGGCTGCGCGGTGCCGGCCGCGGCGACCTCCGGGTCAACGTCCTGGTGTCCACCCCGACGGACCTCACCGCGGAGCAGCGGGAGCTCATGGAGCGGCTGGCCGAGCTGCGCGGCGAGGAGGTCGTCCACGGCGCCCGGCACCAGAAGTCCATGTTCGCCCGCATCCGCGAGAACCTGAAGAACCTCTGACGTGACCGCACACCTGTTCTACGTGGTCCCCGGGCTGCTCGACGACGGCCGGCCGGGTTCGTCGGTGACCCTCACCGGGGCGGAGGCCCGCCACGCCGGAGGTGCGATGCGCCTGGGCCCGGGGGACCCGATCCTCGTGGCGGACACCGCGGGACGGCGCGCCCACGGCTCGGTGGCCGCGGTGGACAGTCACGCCGTCACGGTGACGGTGGAGCAGGTCGAGGACGTCGCCGCGCAGCGGCCGGAGCTGGTGCTTGTCCAGGCCCTGGCCAAGGGGGACCGGGACACCCTGGCGGTGCAGACCGCCACCGAGCTTGGTGTGGACGCCGTGGTCCCCTGGGAGTCCGAGCGCGCGATCGTGCGCTGGCGCGGCACCAAGGAGGCCAAGGCCCGGCAGAAGTGGGCCGATGCCCTCCACGCCGCCGCCAAGCAGGCACGCCGGGCCCGCGTGCCCGTCCTGGAGCCCACCGTCACCGGCGCGAAGGTGAGGGAGCTCGTGCAGGAGGGGACCGTCGTCGTGGTGCTGCATGAAGAGGCGACCCAGGGGCTCACCGCCGCCGATGCGGGGGCCTGGGTTGAGGCGGAGCGGATCGTGCTGGTGGTGGGGCCGGAGGGCGGCATCTCCGCCGGCGAGCTGGACGCGCTGACACAGGCCGGGGCGCAGCTGCGGCTGCTGGGGCAGAACGTGCTGCGCTCCTCCACCGCCGGTCCGGCGGCGATCGCCGTCCTCCAGCACCTGCTCGGACGCTGGTGACGCACGTAGACTGGGCCCGTGCGCCCGCCCCGCCTCGCGCTGGCCGACCGCCGAAGCACGTCCCTGACAGCAGCACTGCGAACCCCGAGGTGATGAACCCCATCGTGACGTCCTCCCACGCCGAGACCCGGCCCACCGATTCCACCGGCCACCACAGTGTCCACTTCGCATCCCCGGACCTGATGGTCCGCACACTGGGACCCCAGGACGCGCTGCTGCGGATCCTGGCCGGCGTGTACCCGAGGGTCGAGGTCTCCGTCCGCGACCAGGAGCTCGGCCTGGACGGCCCGCCCGCGGAGGCCGTCGCCGTGCGACGGATCGTGGAGGATCTGCGGGGCATCGCCCACAGGGACATCCCCGTCACCGCGGACACCATGGAGCAGGTGGTGACTCTCGTGCGCGGCGGTCGCGCCCCGTCGGCCACGGTCTCCCGCGAGTCGATCCTCTCCGGCCGCGGCCGGAAGATCCGGGCGAAGACCGTCAACCAGCAGGAGTACGTGGACGCCATCGACCGGGCCACCGTCGTGTTCGGCATCGGCCCGGCCGGCACCGGCAAGACCTACTTGGCCATGGCCAAGGCCGTGCAGGCCCTGCAGGCCAAGGAGGTCAACCGGATCATCCTCACCCGTCCCGCGGTGGAGGCCGGCGAGAACCTGGGCTACCTGCCCGGCGGGCTGTCCGAGAAGATCGACCCGTACCTGCGCCCGCTCTACGACGCGTTGCACGACATGGTGGAGCCCGAGTCCATCCCGCGCCTGATGGAGGCCGGGACCATCGAGGTCGCTCCGCTGGCGTACATGCGCGGGCGCACGCTCAACGATGCGTTCGTGATCCTGGACGAGGCGCAGAACACCACGGGCGAGCAGATGAAGATGTTCCTCACCCGCCTCGGCTTCGGCGCGCACATGGTCATCACCGGTGACACCTCTCAGGTGGACCTGCCGCGCGGCACCGCCTCCGGCCTGGCCCAGGCCGTGGAGGTCCTGGAGGGCGTGGACGGGATCGAGATGATCCGCTTTGACTCCTCGGACGTGGTGCGCCACCGCCTGGTCACCGCGATCGTGGACGCCTATGACACCCTGCGCCCGGAGACCGGCCGCGGGACCCAGCCCGGAAGGAGGGGCCGTGGCCGTTGAGATCGTGAACGAGTCTGGCATTGAGGTGCCGGAGCAGGACCTGCTCGCCATGGCGCAGCACGTCTACGCCCGGATGCATGTCCACCCGCAGGCCGAGACCGCCGTGACCGTGGTGGACGCCGCCCGCATGGCCGAGCTGCACGTGGAGTGGATGGACCTGGAGGGTCCCACGGACGTGATGAGCCTGCCCATGGACGAGCTTACCCCCGGCACCGAGTCCGCCCCGTCCGAGGGCGTGCTCGGAGACGTGGTGCTGTGCCCAGAGGTGGCCGCCAAGCAGGCCGCCCGCGGCGGCCACTCCCGTGACGACGAGCTGATGCTGCTGCTTACGCACGGCATGCTCCACCTGCTCGGCCACGACCACATGAAGGAGGACGAGCGTGAGGAGATGTTCGCGCTGCAGGACCGGCTGGTCTCTGAGGTCCTCGGCCGCCCCGCCCCTGCCCCGACCATCGAGGACTGACGCGCAGCCGTGATCACCCCTGTCATCCTGGTCGTCGCCTTCGTCCTGTTCATCATCCTCACGTGGGTGCTGGCACTGGCGGAGTCGGCGTTCACCTACCTCTCGCGCAAGGACGCCGAGGAGATCGCCCGCCACAGTGGGAAGTCCACGGCGCTGGACGTGCTGGCGGAGCTGCCGCGGCACCTGGGCTCGCTGCGCTTCTGGCGCCTGCTGACCGAATCCCTGGCGGCGGTCTGCCTCACCATCGCCATGGTCGAGTTCACGGGCACCACGTGGATGGCCCTGCTGTCCTCCGCCGTGCTGGTGATGGTGGCCGCGGGTCTGCTCGGCGTGTGGTCTCCGAGGCCGATCGGCTCCCGCAACGAGGCCGCGGTGGCGCGGCGCACCGGCGGCCTGGTCCGCGGCCTGACGAAGATCCTCGGCCCGCTGTCCGGTCGGCTGGGCCGGGACCGCCGGCGCCCGGAGCTGGAGGTGGACGAGGAGGACGACTTCGAGGAGCGCCACCTGCGCGAGGTGGTGGCCCGCGCCCATGACGCGGACATCCTCGCCGACTCGGAGGCGGAGCTGATCCAGTCCGTGTTCACCATGGGGGACACCCTGGTGCGGGCGGTGATGGTGCCGCGCACGGACGTGGTGACCATCGACCAGGACCACACGCTGCGTCAGTCCATGCAGCTGTTCCTGCGCTCGGGCTTCTCCCGCGTGCCGGTGATCGGCGAGGACTCGGACGACGTGCGCGGCATGCTCTACTTGAAGGACGTCACCCGCGCCCTGCACCGGGAGGGGGCGGACGAGTCCCAGCCGGTGTCCGAGCGGATGCGGGACGTGCGCTTCGTGCCGGAGTCCAAGTCCGTGGCATCCCTGCTGCAGGAGCTGCAGCGGGAGTCCACGCACGTGGCGATCGTGGTGGACGAGTACGGCGGCACCGCCGGCCTGGTGACCCTCGAGGACCTGATCGAGGAGATCGTGGGCGAGATCTATGACGAGGACGACCGCCACGACCAGCCGGAGGTGGAGAGGATCGAGGACGGCGTCTACTCGGTGGACGCGCGCATGAACATCTCGGACTTCGCCGAGGAGTTCGACCTGGACCTGGACGACGAGGAGGACGTGGACACCCTGGGAGGCCTGCTGGCCAAGCACCTGGGCCGCGTGCCGATCGAGGGCTCCGAGGTGACGGTGCAGGGCATCATCCTGCACGCCGACTCCCTGGAGCCGCGCCGCAACCGCATCTCCCGTCTGCGGGTGACGGAGACCGAAGACCGTCCGCTGCGCTTCCGTCAGCGGGTGGACGAACAGGACGCAGAGCAGGAGCGCCAGACGGCAGGAGAGCACGCATGAGCAAAGGCCAGCCCCAGCGCAAGGGCCGCGGGCACGGCGGCAAGGGACGCCCGGGGAGCGTTCCGCAGCATCGCCCCGTGCGGCACGACGACGGTCGCTCGCCTGCCGAAGGTGTCGCACCGCTGCTGGACCTCGCCGAGGTCGACCCGAACTTCCGGTCCGGCTTCGTGTCCCTCGTGGGCCGGCCGAACGCCGGCAAGTCCACGCTGACGAACGCCCTGGTGGGGGAGAAGGTGGCGATCACCTCCTCCAAGCCGCAGACCACGCGCCACACGATCCGGGGCGTCGTGCACCGGGACGACGTCCAGCTGGTGCTGGTGGACACCCCCGGCCTGCACCGCCCGCGGACCCTGCTGGGGGAGCGGCTGAACGACCTCGTGGCGGAGACGCTGAACGAGGTGGACGCCGTGGGCATGTGCATCCCGGCGGACGAGGCCATCGGCCCGGGCGACCGGTTCATCGCCCAGCAGCTGAGCTACCTGCACCGCACGCCGGTGGTGGCGATCGTGACCAAGACGGACAAGGTCTCCCCGCAGCAGCTGGCCGAACAGCTGCTGGCCGTCACCGCCCTGGGCGACCAGGTGATCGGCCCGGAGAACAAGGGCGAGGGCTTCCGGGCGGTGGTTCCGGTGTCTGCCATCGAGGGCCGCCAGGTGGAGGACGTGGAGACGGTGCTTCGTGACCTGTTGCCGAAGGGTCCGCCGCTCTACCCGGACGGGGAGCTCACGGACGAGCCGGAGGCCGTCATGGTGGCCGAGCTGATCCGCGAGGCCGCCCTGGAGGACGTGCGGGACGAGCTGCCGCACTCCGTGGCCGTGGTGGTGGAGGAGATGGCGTCCCGCGAGGACCGTCCCGAGGACAGGCCGCTGGTGGACATCTGGGCATCCCTGTACGTGGAGCGGGACAGCCAGAAGGGCATCATCATCGGCAAGGGCGGCTCCCGCCTGCGCCAGATCGGCCACGACGCCCGTGCCAGCATCGAGCGGCTGTTGGGCACACCGGTCTACCTCGACCTGCGGGTGAAGGTCGCCCGGGACTGGCAGCGGGACCCCAAGCACCTGCACCGCCTCGGCATGTGACAGGTGCCGGCGGTCCACAAGGTGAGACCTCCGCGTGTCTCAGGGGAGCTGCGCACCCGTCGAAGGTGTGCAATGGTCAGCAGGAGTCAGTGGCGGTCCACCCGCACCGCCGCGCACTCCCCGCCACCGGCACACCCGCCTGCGGCGGTCCACCGTCGTCCAGACACCCGAGTCGAGAGGTGACGCGCCATGCGCAACGTCCAGCAGCCGTCCGGTATGAAGTTCGGCAAGTACGCCGCGTACCTGGATCAGTTCACCGTCGACCTTCCGGACCGCACCTGGCCGGACAAGGTCATCACCGAGGCACCCCGCTGGTGTGCCGTGGACCTCCGGGACGGCAACCAGGCCCTCATTGACCCGATGGGTCCGGAGCGCAAGCTCCGCATGTTCCAGCTCCTGGTGTCCATGGGCTACAAGGAGATCGAGGTCGGCTTCCCGTCCGCCTCGCAGACCGACTTCGACTTCGTCCGCCAGCTGATCGAGGGCGACCACATCCCGGACGACGTCACCATCCAGGTCCTCACCCAGGCCCGTGAGCACCTGATCGAGCGCACCTTCGAGTCCCTCGAGGGCGCCAAGCAGGCGATCGTGCACCTGTACAACGCCACCTCCGTGCTGCAGCGCCGCGTGGTGTTCCGGCAGGACGAGGACGGGATCGTGGACATCGCCACGCAGGGCGCCCGTCTGGTGAAGAAGTTCGAGGAGCAGCTGAAGGGCACGCAGATCACCTACGAGTACTCGCCCGAGTCCTACACCGGCACCGAGCTCGAGTTCGCCCGGCGCATCTCGGACGAGGTGGCCACCGTCCTGGAGGCCTCCACGGACCGCAAGATGATCCTCAACCTGCCCGCCACCGTGGAGATGGCCACCCCGAACGTGTACGCGGACTCCATCGAGTGGATGCACCGCAATCTCGAGTGCCGCGAGAACGTCATCCTCTCCCTGCACCCCCACAACGACCGCGGCACCGGCATCGCCGCCGCGGAGCTCGGCTACCTGGCCGGCGCGGACCGCATCGAAGGCTGCCTCTTCGGCAACGGCGAGCGGACCGGCAACGTGGACCTGGTCGCGCTCGGCATGAACCTGTTCAGCCAGGGCATCGACCCGCAGATCGACTTCTCGGACATGGACCACATCAAGCGGACCGTGGAGTACTGCAACCAGCTGGCCGTGCCCGAGCGCACCCCCTGGGGCGGCGACCTCGTCTTCACCGCCTTCTCCGGCTCCCACCAGGACGCCATCAAGAAGGGCTTCGAGGCCATGGAGGAGGACGCCAAGGCCGCCGGTAAGGGCATCGACGAGATGCTCTGGCAGGTTCCGTACCTGCCGATCGACCCGAAGGACATCGGCCGCTCCTACGAGGCCGTCATCCGTGTCAACTCCCAGTCCGGCAAGGGCGGCGTGGCCTACCTGCTCAAGACCGAGCACAACCTGGACCTGCCGCGCCGCGCCCAGATCGAGTTCTCCCACGTCATCCAGTCGCTGGCGGACCAGCAGGGCGGCGAGGTCTCCGGCACCGACCTGTGGAGCGTCTTCCAGGACGAGTACCTGCCCGCCGAGGACGAGGCCGGCCGCTGGGGCACCTACCACCTCGGCACCGTGCAGACGGAGTCCCCGGCCGACGGCGAGTTCCGCATGACCGTGGAGATCGAGCGCGACGGGGAGCAGACCACCCGCACCGCCACCGGCAACGGTCCGATCGCCGCGTTCCTCGCCATGCTGGCCGAGGACGGCCTGGACGTGCGCGTCCTGGACTACACCGAGCACGCCCTGTCCGAGGGCGGCTCCGCGATGGCGGCCGCCTACGTGGAGGCCGCGATCGGCGACCGCGTCCTCTGGGGCGTCGGCCTGGACCACAACACCACCCAGGCCTCCCTCAAGGCCGTGGTCTCCGCCGTCAACCGCGCCCTGCGCGACCAGGACTGACGGGGCCGTGGCCGCCGGCGCCTCCGCCGCCGTCCCCGCCGGGGGCGGCGGCGCAGGCGTGTCCCGACGAGGCAGCGCACGCTCCTCGCGCGGCGGAGGCGGCGGCGGCTACACGGCCAACTCCTTCCGCACCGAGGGCATCGTCCTGCGCACCCACAAGCTGGGCGAGGCAGACCGCATCCTCGAGATCCTCACGCCCGAGCACGGCATCATCCGTGCCGTGGCCAAGGGCGTGCGCCGGCCGAGCTCCCGGTTCGGGTCCGTGGTGGAGCCGTTCATGCACTCCACCCTGCAGATCGCGCGGGGTCGCAAGGACCTCCACACCCTGTCCCAGGCGCAGCTCATCACCCCGTACGCCACCTGGCTCGCCGTGGACTACGAGCGGTTCTCCCTGGCGGCCGCGATGGCCGAGACCGTCGAGCGCATCACCGCGGTGGACGAAGCCGGAGCCCGGGCCCAGTTCCGCCTCTTCCACGGTGCCCTGGCGGCCCTGTCCCGACGACGGCACGCACCGTCCCTGATCCTCTCCAGCTTCCTGCTGCGGACCCTGAGCGCCGCGGGGTGGGCCCCGTCCTTCACCGTCTGTGCCCGCTGCGGTGCCCCGGGTCCGCACCTGTCCCTGAACATCGCCGTGGGAGGCGTGGTCTGCGACGACTGCCGGCCCCCCGGCTCGTCCCGCCCGGCCCCCGAGACCATCGGCCTGCTGGCAGCCCTGCAGACCGGGGACTGGGGCGTGGCCGACGCCGCGTCGGACCAGTCCGTCCGGGAGGCCGCCGGTATCGTGAGCGCGTACCTGCAGTTCCATGTCGAGCGGCGGCTGGTGTCCCTCACCGTCCTCGAGCAGATGACGCAGGCCGCGCCACCCGCACCGCCTCGATGAAGGACCCGCACCGATGAGCCCCGCACGCCGCGACCGCACCGCCCCGACCTCCGCCGCGGGGGAGCGGACCGTCGTCGCCCCGCCGCCCCACCCGTCCGGCGCCCAGCCGCCGGCCATGGACGCGAGGTTCGTGCCGCGGCACGTGGCGATCGTGATGGACGGCAACGGCCGCTGGGCCAACGAGCGCGGGCTGCCCCGCACCGAGGGCCACCGCGCCGGCGAGGCCGCCCTGCTGGACGTGGTGGCGGGGGCCGTGGAGATGGGGATCGGCCATGTGTCCGCCTACGCCTTCTCCACCGAGAACTGGAAGCGCTCCCCGGAGGAGGTGCGGTTCCTCATGGGGTTCTCGCGGGACGTGCTCCGCCGTCAGCGCGACACCCTCCACTCCTGGAACGTGCGCGTGCGCTGGAACGGCCGCGCCCCGCGGCTCTGGAAGTCCGTGATCAAGGAGCTGCAGGCCGCCGAGGAGCTCACCCGGGACAACACCGGCACCACCCTGCACATGTGCGTGAACTACGGCGGCCGGGCCGCCCTCACCGATGCCGTCCGGGCGATCGCGGAGCAGGTCGCCGCCGGCGAGCTCAAGCCCGAGGGCATCCGGGAGGACACCCTCACCCGCTACCTGGACAAGGACGTCCGCGCCGGCGGCCGCGGCATCGAGCCGGCCCCGGACGTGGACCTGTTCCTCCGCACCTCCGGCGAGCAGCGCCTCTCCAACTACCTGCTGTGGGAGTCCGCCTACGCGGAGCTCCTCTTCATGGACATCCTCTGGCCGGACGTGGACCGGCGCACCCTCTACGAGGCCGTCGAGCTCTACGCCCGCCGGGACCGCCGCTACGGCGGCGCCGTCGACCGGCCGGGGGGGGCGTGAGTCCTCAGCGCCCGTAGGCCTCGAGCCACTCCAGCACATCGGTGAACGCCAGGTTGCGGATGTCCTCGGGTGAGGCGAACACGTCGTGGAGGGCGTCCGCGTAGCGGTGGATCGTCACCCGACGCCCCAGGCGCAGGGCCCGGGCGGCCATGGCCGTGGGCTCGAGGACGATGTCCGCGGTCTTCATCTCATCCGAGAACTTGACGCCCCGGAAGCCGCGCTCGGACACGAGCGTGAGCACGGGCTCCTGGATATCCAGGCCCGCCTTCACCTGGGCATGGCCCACCAGGACCGCACCCAGCCAGGCGGCCGGCACCTCGAACGAGGTCTTCGGCCGCCACAGCGGATGCAGGTCCCACTCGCCCTCCGCCTCGGAGGACAGCGTGCGCCAGTAGAAGTCCACCTTCGGCAGCTTCAGCATGGCGTAGGGCTGGCGGTTCGCCACCGGGTCCACGATGGTCTTCGCCAGGTGGCGGACCCACGTGGAGCCCTGCATCTCCAGCCAGGGGCTGTTGAGCACCAGCGCCTGGAGGCGTCCCGGATGGCGGTCCGCCCAGAGCGCGGAGACGAGGCCGCCCGTCGAGTGCGCGACGATGATCGGCTTCTTCGCATACGTGCGGCCGATCTCCCCGAGCGCGGTCTCGATGTCCGCGTCGTAGGCCATCAGCGTGTCCGTCCAGCCCGGGGTCTGGCCCTCGCGCAGGGACCGGCCGTAGCGCTGCAGGTCCATCGCATGGAAGGCGTAGCCGGCGTTCTCGAACGCGGCCGCCGCCGGCTCGTTGTAGAAGTAGTCCGCCCAGCCGTGGATGAGCAGCACCGGGGTGCGGCGGTGGTCCCGCTCATCGGCGACCGGACGGACGATCGTGACCAGATTGGTGCCCTGGTCGTCCTCGGAGACCGCGAACGTCTTCGACTCGAAGCCGTCCATGACATCCGGCTCCCAGTCGCCGCCGGGCTCGGAGGTCTGCAGGCCCGGCAGCTCCGGCGTGCTGCCGCCCGACTCCCGGGGATCCGCCGAGACCGTCTCCTCCTCGCCGGACGAGGCCGCCGTCGATTCCGGGCGGTCGCTGGGCAGCGAGGCCTCGTCGGTCCCCTCCGCGCCGTCGGAGCCGAACACCGGATCCGGTGCGGGGGAGGAGGAGTGCGGGCGGCCGTCGTCGGGAGGGGTCATGCAGTCCAGCCTAGGCGCGGCACACCGCGGACCACGGGGTGCGCGCATGGGATGATGGACACATGCAGATGCCCTCCGTGAAGTCCGGGATCGAGAACCTGCTGACCTCGAGCCTGCCGCGCGCCTACCCGCCCCTCTTCCACGCCGTGTTCTCCGGCATGGACGCCGAGCAGGCCCATGAGAAGGGCGTCGCCGGCATCCGCGCCGCCGAGCGCACCGGCGCCTCCGCCGTCCTGCGCTCCGCGTTCCGCCCGGACCCGTGGCTCGCCCGCACCGTGATGGGCCTGCGCTTCCCGAGCCCCTTCGGCCTGGCCGCCGGCTTCGACAAGCACGGCCTGTGCACCACCGCCCTGGCGGACCTCGGCTTCGGACACGTCGAGGTCGGCACCGTCACCGCCCAGGCCCAGCCCGGCAACGAGCGGCCCCGACTGTTCCGGCTGGTCGAGGACCGGGCCGTGGTCAACCGCATGGGCTTCAACAACGAGGGCGCCGCCGCCGTCGCCCCGCGCCTGGCCGCCGCCCGGGCCACCCTGGTGCGCCGCTTCGGGCAGCACCGCCCGATCCTCGGCGCGAACATCGGCAAGACCAAGGTGGTCGAGCTCCCCGAGGCCGCCGCGGACTACCGCATCTCTGCGCGACTGCTCTCCCCGCACGCCGACTACCTCGCCGTGAACGTCTCCTCCCCGAACACCCCGGGCCTGCGTCAGCTGCAGGAGATCGCCACCCTCGAGCCGCTGCTGCGCGCCGTGCGCGAGGAGGCCGATGCCGCGGTGACCGACCGCCACCTGCCGCTGCTGGTGAAGATCGCGCCGGACCTCGCCGACGAGGACATCGTGGCCGTGGCGGACATGGCCCGCACGCTGCCGCTGGACGGCGTCATCGCCACCAACACCACCATCGCCCGCGAGGGACTCACGGCCGAGCCGGCCGAGGTGGAGCGGGTCGGCGCCGGCGGCCTGTCCGGGGCCCCGCTGAAGGAGCGCTCCCTCGAGGTGCTGCGCCTGCTGCGCGCCCAGCTGCCGCAGGACGTCGCCCTGATCAGCGTCGGCGGCGTCACCACCGCGGACGACGTGGCCCAGCGCCTCGAGCTCGGCGCCGACCTCGTCCAGGGCTACACCGCGTTCCTCTACGAGGGGCCGTTCTGGGCCGGCCGCATCAACGCCGGCCTCGGCCGGCGCCTGCGCGGCTGAGCCGGCCCGCCCCACGGCGAGCCGACGTCCTCACCCACGACGAACGTCGTAGGACGGCAGCCGGCCCGCCCCCACGGCGAGCCGACCGCGGAGGGCCCGGGCCGTCGTCGGGAACCGGGCGGGGACGTGCAGACCGGCACCCGCGCACAGACGAAGGGGCGGCCGAAGAGAACGGGACCGCCCCTTCGTGGCGCCGGCAGCGGCCGGCAGGGATCAGGCCGGATGCTGGCCGCGCTTGACCTGCGGCTTCGGCAGGCGCAGGCGGCGGAACTGCAGCGCGCGCATGATCGCGTACATCTTGGTGCCCGGCTCAGCCACGCCGAACTTCGCCTCGAGCGCCTTGCGGATCCTGGAGCCGAGGATGATCGAGTCGATGATCACCAGGGCCACCAGGGCGTACAGCGAGTACATCAGCACCAGCTGGAACGAGCGGCCCGGGATGAACATCAGCAGGATGTAGAGGAAGACCACCGGGAGGAGGAACTCGCCGATCGACCAGCGGGCGTCCACGTAGTCACGGACGAAGCGCTTCTGCGGGCCGCGGTCGCGGACGGGCATGTGGCGCTCGTCGCCGGTCTCGAGGGCCTGGCGCATCTTCGCGCGCTCGGCGGCCATGGCCTCGCGGTCGGCCTTCTTCGCGGCCTTGCGGTCCTCCGGCACCAGCGGGCGACGGCGTGCCGCCTCCTGGTCCTTGCGGCGCGGGGTCGGCACGCCCTTGGGCTTGGAGCGGTCGCGACGGGCGGCGGCCTCGTCCACGGCCGGCTGCGCGGCGGGCTCGGCGGCGGGGGCGGACTCGTCCGTCACGCCGGCCGGATGAGAGCCGTGCGTCGGGGGAGTCTCGGACTTCTCGGAGGTCTTCTTGCGGCTGAACACGACGTCCATTCTAGGCGTGGCCTGGGCGGGAGCAGGACAGGGCCACGCGGGACCACGGCGGCAGGGGCGGCCGGGGCGTCTTCGGGGGCCGTCCGGGGCGGGGCGCGCGGTGGCACCGGAGGTCCACCGGCGGCGCCGAGCCGTGACGATAGTGTGAGGTGCATGACTGCTCAGATCCCCGCCGCCTCCGAGCTCGACCCCGAGCTCGTCGAGAAGATCACCGCCGCCGTCGACGCCCAGTTCGACGAGACCGTCAGCACCCTCACCGACCTCGTCGCCGTCGGCGGCATCGCCTGGGACTCCTTCGACCGCTCGCTGCTGGAGCAGTCGGCCGAGAAGGTCGCCGACCTCGTCCGCGAGCTGGGCCTGGAGAACGTCCGCATCGTCACCGAGGACCGTGAGGACGGGAAGCCCGGCGGCCCCGCCGTGCTCGGCTCCCGCCCGGGGGCCGAGGGCAGGCCGACCGTGCTGCTCTACGCCCACCACGACGTCCAGCCCACCGGCGACGAGTCCCTGTGGAACACCCCGCCCTTCGAGGCCACCCGCGTGGGCGACCGCCTCTTCGGCCGCGGCGCCGCGGACGACAAGGCCGGCATCATGCTGCACCTGGCCGCGCTCAAGGCCCTGCAGACCGTGGCACCCGAGGCCGGCGTGGGCGTGCGCGTGTTCATCGAGGGCGAGGAGGAGGCCGGCTCGCCGACCTTCCGCACCTTCCTGGAGAACCAGAAGGACGACCTGGAGGCCGACGCCATCGTGGTCGCCGACTCCGCCAACTGGGCCGTGGGCGAGCCCGCCCTGACCACCTCGCTGCGCGGCGTGGCCGACGGCACCGTCACCGTGCGCGTGCTGGACCACGCCGTGCACTCCGGCATGTTCGGCGGCCCGGTCCTGGACGCCGTCACCCTGCTCTGCCGCCTGATCGCCACCCTGCACGACGAGCAGGGCAACGTGGCCGTCCCGGGCGTGGGTGCGCAGGTGCACGCGGACGTCGACTACCCCGAGGAGACCTATCGGACCGACGCCGGCGTCCTGGACGGCGTCCGGCTGGCCGGCTCCGGCTCCCTCGCCGACCGCCTCTGGAACGGCCCGGCCCTGTCCGTCATCGGCATCGACGTGCCCAGCGTGGACACGTCCTCCAACACCATCCAGCCGCAGGCCCGCGCCAAGTGGTCGCTGCGCGTCGGCCCGGGCGTGGACCCGGAGCAGGCCTACGAGGCCGTGACCTCCTACCTCGCCGAGCAGGCGAAGACCGTCCTCGGCGCGGAGATCACCTTCGAGAAGGGCCACTTCGGCCAGCCGTTCGCCACGGACACCTCGGACCCGATGGCCGCTGCCATGATGGAGTCCTTCCACCAGGCCTGGGGCGTGGAGCCCAAGGCCACCGGACTGGGCGGGTCCATCCCCTTCACCGCAGATCTCAACGAGGTCTTCCCGGAGGCCACCATCCTCATCACCGGCGTCGAGGACCCGGACTCCCGCGCCCACTCGGCCAACGAGTCCCTGCACCTCGGCGACTTCCGCAGCGCGATCCTCGCCGAGGCCCTCTGGCTCGCCCGCCTGGGCGCCTGAGCCCGCATGCCCGCCGTCCTGCCCGTCCACCCACAGCGCCGGGCGGGCCGGACGCGGACGGCGGGCGGCCGTCGTCGGGAATCAACCGGCGACCGGTACTGTTCACCCCTGAAGAAGCCGTACCCTGGAGGTGCGGAAAACGTCCCCACACGAGGAGGCTACCCATGGCACTGTCCGCTGACGAGACCGGCGTCGAGATCGGCGCCACCCAGCCTGCCGACGGCCTGCCGCCGCACGAGGTGGAGCTCACCGACGTCGCGGTGGCCAAGGTTCGTGCCCTGTTGGAGCAGGAGGGACGCACCGACCTGCGTCTGCGCATCGCCGTGCAGCCCGGCGGATGCTCCGGTCTGATCTACCAGCTCTACTTCGACGAGCGCGTCCTCGACGGGGACACCGTCCGCGACTTCGACGGCGTCGAGGTGATCGTGGACAAGATGTCTGTGCCGTACCTGATGGGCGCGAAGATCGACTTCGAGGACACCATCTCGAAGCAGGGATTCACCATCGACAACCCCACCGCCTCCGGCTCCTGCGCCTGCGGCGACTCCTTCCACTGACCGGCAGGCGGCTGTCCGGGACGCCTCGCCGTGAGCGGGATGGACCACGACGACGGCCGCTCGCCGTACGCTTCCGGGCCGGCTCCCCGAGGGGGCCGGCCCGAGGTGTGTCCGGAGGGCTCCGGTGCGGGCGCGACAGGCGACGGTGAGGCCACGGGGAGGCGCCCGCCGTGCCCTGTCAGAGGGGGATCGGGAGGTACCCGCAGTCCGGATGCCGGAAGTGCTCCGATCGGCGGGGACACGCCCCTGAGGCGGGGTGTCATGGTCAGCACGAATCGCCGGAAAGACGTAGAGTAGAGGGGAATCACCCGGGCACCCCTGTCCGCTGTGAGGGAAATCCGCAGGATTCTGCGATTCCCGGCGGGGGAGAGGGGCGCCCATCGCACACGAGATGAAGAGGAAGGCCGTCTGTGAGAGCACAGAATGACGCCGGACGTCGGACTCGACGCACGCTGAAGGCGGGCGCCCTGGGGGCCACCGCCATGCTGGCGTTGACCGGCTGTTCGGAAGAGGTCAAGCGTGGTTGGCTCCCCGGCACCAACGGGACGACCAACCACAATGAGGTGCTGACGAACCTCTGGGTCGACTCCTGGATCGCCGCACTGGTCATCGGCCTGGTCGCCTGGGCCGCCATGATCTGGTGCATGGTGGCCTACCGCCGCCGCAAGAACGACCAGGGCTTCCCGAAGCAGACCGCGTACCACATGCCGCTGGAGACCATGTTCACGGTCATCCCGCTGGTTCTCGTCTTCGGCCTCTGGGGCTTCACCGTTCGTGTGCAGACCGAGGTCGACACCCCCGTGGACGACTCCCCGCTGACCGTCACCGTGTACGGCAAGCAGTGGGCCTGGGACTTCAACTACGAGTACGAGGGCCAGGAGGCGCACTACGCCGGCGTCCAGGCTCAGCTCGACACCGAGGGCAACGCCGGCGTGCAGGACACGCTGCCGACCCTGTACCTCCCCGTCGACGTGCCCGTGCACTTCGAGCTGAAGTCCCGTGACGTCGCCCACTCCTTCTGGATCCCCCAGTTCCTCCAGAAGCGGGACCTGATCCCCGGCAAGACCAACCACCTCTACCTGACCCCGCAGGAGGAGGGCCGCTTCGACGGCAAGTGCGCCGAGCTCTGCGGCGAGTACCACTCCGAGATGCTCTTCAACGTGGAGGTCGTCTCCGAGGAGGAGTTCCAGCAGCAGCTGGACCAGATGGAGCCGGGCCTGGTCGGGGACGAGTACAACCGCAACCCGAACGAGAACCCTGACGGTGCGCGCGAGATGGAGGTCGACCTCCAGACCCCGCGCGGTGGAGGTAGCCACTGATGACCACGTATGAGTACACGACGGAGGAGAGCACGCGCACGGCAGCGCCGCGCGTCGTGCCTCGCTCCCTCGGAAAGATCGCCGTCAACTGGTTGACGACCACGGACCACAAGGTGCTCGGGTACATGTACCTGATCGTGTCCTTCGTGTTCTTCTGCGTCGGCGGTGTGATGGCCCTGCTGATCCGTGCCGAGCTCTTCGAGCCGGGCATGCAGATCCTGCAGACCAAGGAGCAGTACAACCAGCTGTTCACGATGCACGGCACGATCATGCTGCTGATGTTCGCGACTCCGCTGTTCGTCGGATTCGCCAACGTCCTCGTTCCGCTGCAGATCGGCGCACCCGATGTGTCGTTCCCGCGTCTGAACGCCCTGGCGTTCTGGTTCTTCCTGTTCGGCTCCCTGATCGCCACCGCCGGCTTCCTCACCCCGCAGGGTGCGGCCTCGTTCGGCTGGTTCGCGTATGCGCCGCTGTCTGACACCACCTACTCGCCGGGCGTCGGCGGAGACCTCTGGGTCTTCGGCCTGGTCCTGCAGGGCTTCGGCACCATCATGGGCGGCGTCAACTTCATCACCACCATCCTGTGCATGCGTGCACCGGGCATGACGATGTGGCGCATGCCGATCTTCACCTGGAACACGCTGATCACCGGCATCCTGATCCTGATGGCGTTCCCGCCGCTGGCCTCCGCCCTGTTCGCACTGGGCATGGACCGCCGCTTCGGTGGACACATCTTCAACCCGGAGAACG
This sequence comes from Micrococcus luteus, assembly GCA_047414615.1. GTDB lineage: Bacteria > Actinomycetota > Actinomycetes > Actinomycetales > Micrococcaceae > Micrococcus > Micrococcus luteus_B. The sequence goes on along the minus strand of CP179711.1, from coordinate 940,410 downwards.
GCGGTGCCGTCCTCTGGCAGCACCTCTTCTGGTTCTTCGGCCACCCCGAGGTGTACATCATCGCGCTGCCGTTCTTCGGCATCGTCTCCGAGATCATCCCGGTGTTCTCCCGCAAGCCGATCTTCGGCTACAAGACCCTGGTGTTCGCGACCACCTCGATCGCGGCCCTGTCCGTGACCGTGTGGGCGCACCACATGTACGTCACCGGCTCCGTGCTCCTGCCGTTCTTCTCCCTGATGACCATGCTCATCGCGGTCCCGACCGGCGTGAAGTTCGTGAACTGGATCGGCACCATGTGGCGCGGCTCGATCACCTTCGAGACCCCGATGCTGTGGACCCTCGGCTTCATGGTGACCTTCCTGTTCGGCGGTCTGACCGGCGTCATCCTGGCCTCCCCGCCGCTGGACTTCCAGGTGTCCGACACCTACTTCGTGGTGGCGCACTTCCACTACGTCATCTTCGGCACCGTGGTGTTCGCGATGTTCGCCGGCTTCTTCTTCTGGTGGCCCAAGTTCACCGGCAAGATGCTGAACGAGCGTCTCGGCAAGATCCAGTTCTGGCTGCTGTTCGTGGGCTTCCACGGCACCTTCCTGGTGCAGCACTGGCTGGGCGTCATCGGCATGCCGCGTCGCTACGCGGACTACATGCTCGAGGACGGGTTCGCCGCCATGAACCAGTTCTCCACCGTGTTCTCCTTCATCCTCGGCGCCTCGCTGATCCCGTTCTTCTGGAACGTGTACATCACGGCGCGCCACGGCAAGAAGGTCACCGTGGACGATCCGTGGGGCTTCGGCGGCTCCCTCGAGTGGGCGACCTCCTGCCCGCCGCCGCGCCACAACTTCCACTCGCTGCCGCGCATCCGCTCGGAGCGTCCGGCGCTCGACCTCCACCACCCGGAGCTGTCGCCGTACTCCCCGCAGCACACCCCTGAGGCATTCGGAGAGAAGGTGACTTCCAAGTGAAGGTGACCGCGAACATCTTCTGGATCATCGGCGTCTTCTTCATCGCCATCGGAATCGCCTACGGGTTCTGGGGGAAGTGGACCGAGTGGGCCGGCATCCCGGCCCTCCTGGCCCTGGGCGCCATGTCCTTCATGATCGCCTGGTACATCCAGGCCACGGAGAAGCGCTTCGGCCAGGGCCCGTCCGACGACGAGGACGGTGAGATCCTCACCTACGCCGGCACCTACGGCACCTTCGCGCCGTGGTCCTGGTGGCCGCTGCTGCTGGCGACCGCCTGCGCGTTCGTCGTGACCGGTCTGGCCGTCGGCTGGTGGATCTTCATCATCGGCGTCGTCCTGGCCGCCTTCGGCACCGTGGGCTGGGTCTACGAGTTCTCCAAGGGCAAGTACGCCCACTGACCTCGAGGCACACGCCCCACACGACAGAGGCGGGCCGCATTCCTGAGAAGGGATGCGGCCCGCCTCTGTTCGTGTCCGCAGCCCTGCCCGTCCCCGGGACCCGACCAGGAGCCGCACGCCGGTGCTTCGCCATCAGCGCGGTGGGACCTCACCCCCTGAGGGAACACGTGTGCGGGATGGGGTGCGGGAAGGGGGATCGGGGCCGTGGTGGCTCTCACGGCGCAGGAGGACACCACGGGACGGCCGCAGAGCCGCTGGTGCGGCTGCGCGAACCCCAGGAGCCCTGGGACCCGCGGGAGGCGTGGCACCCGGGGGAGCCGTGGGGCCCCTAGGGCGTGTCTGAGAATGGATCCAGGGGGCCAGCTGACACCCTGGAAGGCATGTCCCGCTTCCAGATGCTCTCCGATGCCCAATGGGAGTTGATCGCCCCGATGCTCCCGACCCGGACCGGCAGGGCCGGCAGGCCGTTCTCGGACGCCCGCACGATGGTGGAGGCGATCATCTACCGATATCGGTGCGGGATTGCATGGAGGGATCTGCCCGAGGTCTACGGGCCTTGGCAGACCGTGTGGACCTGGCACCGGCGCTTAGCTGAAGAGGGCACCTGCGATGCGGTGCTGGCGAGGCTGACCGCCGCCGCGGACGCCGAAGGCCTGATCGATTGGTCGGTCTCGGTGGACTCCACGATCGCCCGCGCGCATCAGCACGCGACGAACATCACCCGCCTCACAGGGGGATGGGTCGAACTACAGGAATCTGCATGAGGAGCCGGCCGATCACGGCATCGGGCGCTCCCGGGGAGGGCTGAGCACGAAGATCCATCAGCTCGTCGATGGGACCGGGCTGCCGCTGGTCAGCCTGATCACCCCCGGCCAAGCCGGGGACTCCCCGATGCTGCTGCCGCTGCTGGGGCGGCTGCGCGTGGCACGGCCGGTAGGGCGGCCCCGGACCCGCCCCGAGGCGGTGCTGGGCGACAAGGCGTACTCCTCCCGGGCGATCCGCACCCACCTGCGTGCCCGCCGGATCAAAGCCGTGATCCCCGAGCCGGCGGATCAGCAGGGCCACCGCAGGCGCCGCGGCTCGGCCGGTGGCCGTCCCGTGGGCCTGGACTCGCAGGCTTACAAGGGCCGGAACGTGATCGAGCGCCAGTACGCGCACCTGAAGCAATGGCGGGGCCTGGCGACCCGGTACGACAAGTACGCGATCGTCTACCGGGCCGCCGTGGTGTTGAACGCTGTGCTCGCGTGGTCCAAACGATTGTCAGACATGCCCTAGCTCTCGTTCCGTCTTCGGGAGAGGCTGGCGAGGTACTCGTTGTAAGAGTCGAGTTCGGCGTCCTCGGCTTTCTGTCGCTGTCTCGAGGTGCGCACGTCGCGGGCTCGCCAGCGGGACAGGCAGACGATGAGCACTACGAACATCGGCAGCTCCGCGTAGGTCCATACCAGCGTGCCGGCGATCGCCTGGTCGATGACGGGGTCATGGCTGCCTGTGGGGGTGGCGTATGCGCTGAACAGCGGTGTGGCGGTACGGAGCAGGATCAGGCCGAAAATGGCGTGGATCTGGATCTCGACGGCGATATCGACGAATCGTGCGGCGAAGGAGGGTTGGCGCGGTAGCGGATCGGAGGACCATAGCGGTGTTGCCGAGACGATGCCGAGGACGAGGATGACGAAGAGCAAGGCGTCCTGGCCGAAGGGGATGCGCATGATGACGCTGATCGCGTCGGTCAGGTAGAGGACCGGGTACAGCAGTATCGCAATGACGATGGCGACCACAGGGTGCAGTGCGGCGCTCCAGAATCGTGAGCGCAGTCCCCCGTGCGCGGCACGGAGCACGAGACGCCCGAGGCCGGTGTGCGGTGTGCTGCGCAGGAGCAGCAGCCCGGGTGACCCTGCGATGAGGAGCGGCGGAACGACGGTCAGCAGGGTGATCTGCTGGAACACCAGCGCTGTGATGGATTCCGTCGCGAGACGGTTCACACCGAACATCGTGATAGCGAAGATCAGGGCGCACCCGATCAGGAACGATGCTGTGCGGGCGATCGCCCAACGGCGCCTGTTTCGCCACATCCAGATCGCTCCTCGCAGATACAGTGCCGCGAACAGCAGAGCGGCGATGCCGACGGGTGAGCCGGTGAGGGGTTCGAACGTGACCCACTGGTCGATCGGCGGCATAGCGAATTTCCCTTCATCGAGGCGATCAAACGTCGGCGACTTCGGCCGCGGTGGTGGTGCCGGAGCGGGGTCAGGTGAGGCCGGAGTAGGAGTGGGGCCTTGGCCCTTGATCGTGGACACGGTGTCGGTTCGGTTATGCCGCTTCCGCAAGCGGCACCGGCTCCCAGGGCAACCAGGTACAAGGGAATCTGCCACCGCTCCAGCCAGCCGATCATGTACTTCCTTTCCGGGCGAGGACCTTGCCTCCATCCTCACGGAGCTGCCCGGTTGTCGCGACGTGGCGGTAGAGGGCCTGTTGGACAAGGAACCTACTGCCTGCCCTTCTCGGTTTCCCAACCTGTGTCCGGCTTTGCCGACAGCTCGGCTCCTCACGCCTCAGGTAGTGCCCGAGCGCCAGCCCTGCTTGGCGGGCGCCGATCACTAGCACGTCGGTCTCGGCCATGGTGTGGTTTCTCCTCGTTGCGGGCGCGTGGGCGGGCCGTAGTGCGGCTGGTGTGTCAGTAACCGGTGAGGGCCGGGAAGAAGGTCCAGAACACCGAGGCGGCCACGGCCACATAGGCGATGGCCACCAGGGTTCCGGCCCAGCCGGCGGAGAACCGCACCACCGCGGCGTGCGCGGGGATCACGCCGTGGGCGAGGTTGCGCACGGTGAGCAGGATGAACAGCGGGATCATCGCCGCCCACACGATCATGCAGTACAGGCACAGGATGTGGATCTCGAACAACGCCTGGGACCACAGCCAGATGGTGAACACCGTGCCGGCGGTGACCCCGGCCTGCAGGCCGGCCCAGTACCAGCGCCCGGGGCTCGCCCCGGAGAGGGTCACCATGGCGGTGGTGATGACCACGGCGAACGCCACGATGCCGATCAACGGGTTGGGGAAGCCGAACAGCTCGGACTGCCAGGTCCCCATCACCTTCCCGCAAGACACCCAGGGGTTGATGTCACAGCTGGTGATGTACCCGGCATCCTCGTACAGCTCCAGGCGTTCGAGCACCAGGATCGCCGAGGCCACCCAGCCGACCACCCCGGTGATCAACAGCACCAGGCCGAACGGACGGTGCCGGGCGACAGTCGGTATCCCCGCTACGTCGGAGGCCTGCCCGGTACCGGCAGGGCGGTCGGTGGTGGTCGTGGGGATCGTCACGGGTGAATTGGTGTCGGTGTCGGGGACACTCATGGGCCCGGTCAGTCCGTCGTGGCGGCGGCGTCGACCTCGGCGCGGAACTGCTCGAGGGTGTTCAGAGTGAGCATCTGTCCGTCCAGGAAGAAGGTCGGGGTGCCCTGCACGCCCAGCGCGGTCCCGTCGGCCACGTCGGCCTCGATGCGGTCGCGGGTGGCCGGGTCAGCCACCGCGGCATCGTAGGCGGCCATGTCCAGGCCGAGATCCTCGGCGTAACCGCGGAACACCGGGCTCCGGTCCTCAGTGGTATGGCTCCACTGCTCCTGGGTGTCGAACATCTGCTGATACATCGCCTCGTACTGTCCCTGCTGGCCGGCGGCTTCCACGGCTACGGCGGCGGTCATCGAGTTGGGATGTCCGGGCAGCGGGAAGTAGCGATGCACAAAGGTCACCGTGTCGGCGTACTCGGCGCGCAGTTCTTCCACGACCGGGTAGGCGGCCTTGCAGCCCTCGCACTCGAAGTCCAGGAACTCCACCAGCACGGCCTGCTCGTTCGGGGCCTTGGACAGTACCCGGCTGTCTGGGCGCATCACCGGCGTGGCCTCCGAGGGGGCGCTCTGCCCGGTCCCGGAGGAGGCAGTTTGCCCGGAGCCCTGGGGGGCGGCGTCGCGGGGGCCGCTGGCGGCCACCACTCCGACGATCAGCCCGGCCAGCACCACAGCGGCCAGTACGACCCAGACGATGGTCTTGGCCTTGCGGGATGTGGTGCCCGGTGTTGACGGATCAGAGGGGGTCGGATTGCGGGTCGGTGTGCTCACGAAGGGATCCGTTTCGGTCGGTGGCGACGGCACCGTGCCGTCGGGGTGGGAATGAGCTGGGGCTGGGATGCAGGGGTGGGTCAGGGGTGGAGGGTCTCAGTGTGGGGGTGGGTGGCCGGTTCGATTTGGAAGGTGGAGTGTTCGATGGGTACTTGGAAATCCTGGGCCACGCACCGTTGCAGGTCGGTCAGCACAGTGCCCAGGTGCGCGGCGGTCAGGCAGCCGTTGTGCACGGTGACGTGCGCGGAGAGCACGGGGGTGTCGGAGTCGATGCGTGAAGCGTGCAGGTCATGGACCTCCAGCACGTGCGGCAGCTCCGATAGCCGGATGCGGACCGCCTCCAGGTCCAAGCCCTTGGGGGTGGTCTCCATGAGTACGTCGATGGTGTCGCGAAGCAGGATCAGGGCTCTGGGCACGATCAGTGCGGCGATCAACAGGGACACCACCGCATCGGCGCGATTCCAGCCGGTGGTGGCGATCACGATCGCCGAAACGATCACTGCGACCGATCCCAGGGCGTCGTTGAGTACCTCCAGGAACGCGGCCTTCATGTTCAGGTTCTCACCTCGGGAAGAGGCCAGGATCGCCAGACCGATGAGGTTGCCAGCCAAACCGATCACCCCGAACCAGAGCATCGCGGTGGATTCGACCTCGGGGGGTTCGATGAGCCGGCGTACGCCCTCCACGGCTACGAAGCCGCCCACGGCCAGCAGCACCGCGGCCTGCGCGGCCGCGGCGATGATCTCGGCGCGCTTGTACCCCCAGGTGCGCTTGTCCGTGGCCGGGCGCAGCGCCAGGGTCGCGGCGGTCAAGGCGATCAGCAACCCGGCTGAGTCAGTAAACATGTGCCCGGCGTCGGCCAGCAGGGCCAGACTGCCCGAAGCCAGCGCGCCGATGACCTCGGCGACCATGATCGTCGCGGTGATGGAGAAGACCACGGCCAGCCGGCCCCGCCGGCCCGCCGCCGGAAGAGCATGGGAATGATCGTGTCCGCTCATACCGGGGTCTCTTCCACTCGATGAATCATCAGCTGAACGTCACCATCCTATCCGGCGATACTGAAGGCACGCTCAATGCGCACAGCAGGCGCAATCCGCCCCGCAGCCATCGCCATCCTTCTCGTTCTGGTCCCCGGCGATCAGCGCGGAGGCGGGGGTGCAGCAGGCATCCCCGCGCCAGGCCTCCACCCCTTCCTTGAGGGCGACGGCGGCGATCACCAGGGCCGCGACTGGGTCGGCCCAGGTCCAGCCCAGGGTGCTGTTGAGGACCAGGCCCACCAGCAGGACCGCCGAGAGGTAGGTGCAGATCAGGGTCTGTTTGGAGTCGGCCACCGCGGAGGCGGACCCGAGTTCGCGGCCAGTGCGCCGCTCGAACCAGGACAGGAACGGCATGATGGCCAAGCTCACGGCGGCCAGCACGATCCCCACCGTGGAATGCTCCGGTTGCCCGGCCCCGAACAGGGTGCGCACGGCGTCGACGGTGATGAAGGCGGCCAAGCCGAAGAAGGAGAAGGCGATCAGGCGCAGCGCCACCTTCTCCCGGCGGTGCGGGTCCGGGGTGGCGAACTGCCAGGCCACCGCGGCGGCGGAGAGGACCTCCACGATGGAGTCCAAGCCGAAGCCGATCAACGCGGAGGACGAGGCCACGGTGCCGGCGGCCAGGGCGATGGCCGCCTCGGTCACGTTGTAGGTGATGGTTCCGGCCACGATCCAGCGGATCCGGCGGTGCAGGACCGCACGGCGGTCGTCCGTGAGGGGCTTGGAGCTCAGCGTGAGGGTGCTCATGCGCAGGTGCATCCCGCAGCGGAGCGGCAATCCGGGTCGATGGTCAGCGTCAACTCCAGCAGCTCCCCAAGGGTCTGGCCCAGCCGGGGGTCGGCCAGGGCGTACCAGACGTTGCGGCCCTCGGCGGTAGTGGTCACCAGCCCGCAGCCGCGCAGGCAGGCCAACTGGTTGGACATCACCTGCTTGGACACCCCCAGCTCCCCGGCCAGCGCCGACGGGCGGGCCGGCCCATCACGCAGGGCCAGCAGGATCCGGGTCCGGGTGTCATCAGAGAGGGCATGGCCCAGTCGGGACAACGCCGAGACATGAGTGAGGGTCGTGGTGCTCATGCCTAGAACGGTACAGCATAACGTGTACCCTTGTCGGGGTGCCGCCCGGCAAGCGGCCGGCACCATGGCCCGATCCCAGGAGGTCCGCGCAACCGTGCCCCACTCTGATGTCCCGCTGACCGAACCATCCCGGCTCCTGCCCGTCCCATTGTCGGACGGCAGGAGAAGGGGCTCGGTGTGAGCATCGGGAACTACTTCGCCGAGACCGTCAACTCCGGGGCTCTGCTCATTGCCGCACCGCTGGCGATGATCGCAGGGATCGTCTCGTTTCTGTCCCCGTGCATCCTGCCGCTGGTGCCCGGCTACCTCGGTTACGTCTCCGGGCTGGCCAACCCCACACATCCGGACAACCGCCGCCGGGTGCTGACCGGGGTCGGGCTGTTCATCCTGGGCTTCGCCGCGGTCTTCACCCTCTACGGGGCCGCCTTCGGCACGATCGGTCACTGGCTGGTGCGCTGGCAGGACCCGATGATCCGCGTCCTGGGCGTCCTGGTGATCGTTATGGGCCTGGCCATGGTTGGCAAGTTGCCCTTTTTCCAGCGCACGATCAAACCCACCCTGGCCCCCCGGACGGGCCTGGCCGGGGCCCCGGTGCTCGGGGTCGTCTTTGGGCTGGGCTGGAGTGCTCAGAGGCCGAAGGCTCCGCCGCTGATCAGGATGAAGACGCCTAGGGCGTGTCTGACAATAGCTTCGACCACGCAAGCACCGCGTTCGGCACCACGGCAGCCCGGTAGACGGTCGCGTACTTGTCGTACCGGGTCGCCAGGCCCCGCCATTGATTCAGGTGCGCGTACTGGCGCTCGATGACATTGCGGCCCCTGCAGGCGTCCGCGTCGAGGCGATGGGGCGCCCGCCGCGGGCACCGCGGCGTCTGCGGTGGCCCTGCTGGTCGGCCGGCTCGGGGATGACCGCCTTGGTCCGGCGGGCACGCAGATGGGCGCGGATCGCCCGGGAGGAGTACGCCTTGTCACCCTGCACCGCCTCGGGGCGGGTCCGGGGCCGCCCCACCGGCCGTGCCACACGCAGCTGCCCCAGCAACGGCAGCAGCATCGGGGAGTCTCCTGCCTGGCCTGGGGTGATCAGGCTGACCAGCGGCATCCCGGCCCCGTCCACGAGCTGATGGATCTTGGTGCTCAACCCACCACGGGAGCGCCCGATCCGTCTGAATCGGCCGGCTCCTCACGCAGATTCTTGTAACTCGATCCAGCCCCCTGTGTGCCGGGTGGTGTTCGTGGCGTGCTGGTGAGCGCGGGCGATCGTGGAGTCTGCCGAGACCGACCAGTCCACCAAGCCCTGTGTGTCAGCGGCGGCGGTCAGCTTTGCCAGCACCGTGTCTGAAGCGCCCTGGGTTTCGTTCCGAGGTCAGGACGCAACGGGCGCTGAATCCTGATCGTGAGTGTAGGCCGCCTCGACCTCTGCAGGAGTGCGGTAGTCGAGGGCCTCGTGGAGACGGGCGGTGTTCCACCAGTGCACCCACCCCATCGTGGCCTGCTCGACCGCCTGCACGGACTCCCACACCCGCTTGGCGTGGATGAGCTCGGCCTTGTAGAGCCCGTTCACGGTCTCGGCGAGGGCGTTGTCATAGGAGTCGCCCACGGTGCCCACCGAGGCCGTCACCCCCGCGGTGATGAGCGCGTCCGAGTACGCCAAACTGACGTACTGAGAGCCCCTATCGCTGTGGTGGATCAGTCCCTGTCGGTCACGGCTGGCTCCCGTGCTCAACAGCGCATGCTCGAGGGCCAATAGAGGCAGTCCCGCGGTGTGGAGGGTGGCCGAGACGGCCCATCCCACGATGCGGCGGGTGAACACGTCGGTGATGAACGCGACGTAGCAGAACCCCGCCACCGTGCGCACGTAGGTGATGTCAGCGACCCAGAGCTGGTTCGGTCGCTCGGCGATGAACTTGCGTTCCACCAAGTCAGGGCGGGCATCCGGCTCCCCAGCCGGCTTCGTCGTGACCGGCGTGCGGCCACGGCGGACGCCTTCCACGCCGGCGAGCTTCATCAGCCGGGCGACCTGATCCCGGCCCACGTCCCAGCCGGCACGGACCATCGCGTGGTGCATCTTCCTGACGCCGTAGACGCTGTAGTTCTCCTCGTGGATCCGCTCTATCTCCTCGAGCAGCAACACGTCACGTAGCGCTCGTGCGGAGGCCGGTCGTGTCTTCGCGGCCCGGTAGCCGCGGGAGGTGATGAACCCACACTCCGTCGCACCCAGTGTGCGGCAGATGGCCTCGACCCCGAACTGATCGCGGTTTGCGTCGATGAACGCGATCATCTCGTCGTGGGGCGGTCGAGTTCCGCTGCGAAAAAAGCCGATGCCTTGCGCAGGATCTCGTTCGCTCGACGCAGCTCGAGGTTCTCCCTGCGCAGCCGGCGCATCTCTTCTGCCTCAGCCGCGCTCAGCCCTGGGGCCTCGCCCTGATCGACGCGGTCTTGCTTCCACCAGTTGCGCAGGGTGTGGGGTGAGATCCCGCCGAGTGCCTCGCCGACGGCGGTGCAGGCGACCCATCCCGAGCACTGTTCCGTGCGGACGCGTTCTTCGATGAGCTTCAGGGCGCGGGCCTTGAACTCGGGGCTGTACTTCTGGGGCATGTTCCGATCCTCCTTGAGGAAGTAGGTCGGAACGAAACCCAGGGCGCTTCAAGTCGAGGACCTTCCGGGGACGATTGTTGACTGCCAGCGCGACCGCTTCGAGGTCCTGCGCAGTCCAGCGTGAGAGATCGGTACCCTTCGGGAAGTACTGACGTAGCAGCCCGTTCGTGTTCTCGTTCGTGGGCCTCTGCCACGGCGAGTGGGGATCGGCGAAGAACACCTTCGTGCCCGTCTCCACAGTGAACTGCGCATGCCCAGACAGCTCCTTGCCGCGGTCCCAGGTCAGCGTCTTGCGCAACTGCTGCGGCAGGGTCGTCATCGAGGCAGTCAAAGCAGCGTTCATCGCCACAGCGCCGTAGCCGGCCAGGGCGGGACCGTTCTTGACCCGCGGTGTCTGCCCGTAGCCGTCCAGCCGAGGCAGGTGCACCAGCAACGTGGCTCGGCTCTTGCGCTCAATGACGGTACCGATCGCGGACCGGTTCGTGCCGATGATCAGGTCACCTTCCCAGTGTCCTGGCACGGCGCGGTCGGCGGCTTCGGCGGGGCGTTCAGTGAGGACCACATCCTCGGTCACGTGCCCTTGAGGCTTGTTCTTCGACCGGGCTCGGGGCACCCGCAGAGATCGGCCGGTGCGCAGGCAGGCGACCAGTTCTCGCTTGAGCGCGCCCCGGCCCTCGATGAACAGGGACTGGTAGATCGCCTCGTGACTGATACGCATGGACTCATCCTCGGGGTAGTCGATCTCAAGCCGGTGTGAGATCTGCTCCGGACTCCACGCCGTGACCCACCGCCGGTCGGCCCGGCGTGGCTTCGACCTGCCCTTCCACGCCGGTACGTCCGGCCCAGCCACGATCGACCCATCTGGATGGCACACATCGCCGCTGAGCCGGTCCTGGACGTAGTTCCGTAGTTTCGGGTTCGCGACCAGCTTCGCGGTCTTCGGCCTCCGCGCCATCAGCTCCGCCTTCCACTGCGCGACCGAGGCCCGGTACTCCAGCTTCCCGCCGCGGGTAGCGGCGTTTCGACGCAGCTCGCGCGAGATCGTGGCCGGGTCGCGGTTGATCCTGCGCGCGATCTCGCGCACGCCCACCTGCTGAGCGTGCAGGACAGCGATCTCCTCCCGCTCAGGAAACGATAGATAACGTCCGCCAGGCTCGGTGAGTTCGATCGTCCTCATGCCGCCACCTTGTCGGAACCAACGTGCCCCGACGGCGGCAGACACGCCCACCTTCCCGGCTGCGTCCTCCGAGGAGCTTCCCGTCGCTATCTCTTTCCAGAACCTGCGTTCGATGCTGCGGCGCGTCTTCGGGGCGCCTGGCGAGATCATCGCCGACCGGCCCGTGAGTTCCTTCAGCCATCCAGCTGGTCGTCCCATCAACACCCTCCTCGACCTGAGGTGTTGCGTCCACCAGTTGGATCCACCCTGGCTGCCGCGATCCGAGTGGTGCACCAGGCCCTGCCGGCCACGGCTTGCACCGGTGCTCACGAGGGCGTGCTCCAGGGCGAGCAACGGCAGCCCCGCGGTATGAAGGCTGCCCGAGACCGCCCATCCCACGATCCGCCGGGAGTACACGTCGGTGATGAAAGCGACGTAGCAGAACCCCGAGATCGTGCGCACGTAGGTGATGTCTGCGACCCAGAGCTGGTGCGGGCCTTCCGCGGTGAAGCGGCGCTCGACCAGATCTGGGCGGGCATCCGGCTCGCCTGTCGGCCTCGTGGTGATCGGCTTACGTCCGCGCCGCACCCCTTCCACGCCGGCGAGCTTCATCAGTCGGACGACCTGGTCCCGGCCGATCACCCAGCCGGCACGCACGACCGCCTGATGCATCTTTCTCACCCCGTAGACCGAGTAGTTCTCGGCATGGATCCGCTTGACCTCCTCCAGGAGCAGGACGTCTCGCAGGGCCCGCGCTGAAGTCGGTCGTGTCTTCGCGGCGCGGTAGCCGCGGGAGGTGATGAACCCACATTCCGTCGCACGAAGGGTGCGGCAGATGGCCTCGACCCCGAACTGATCGCGGTGTTCGTCGATGAACGCGATCATCTCGTCGTGGGGCGGTCGAGCTCCGCTGCGAAAAAAGCTGAGGCTTTGCGCAGGATCTCGTTCGCGCGGCGCAGCTCGAGGTTCTCCCGGCGCAGCTTCTTGATCTCCTCGGCTTCAGCGGTGCTGAGCCCTGGGGCTTCGCCGTGATCGACGCGATCTTGCTTCCACCAGTTCCGCAGGGTGTGTGGGGAGATCCCGCCGAGGGCTTCGCCAACGGCGGTGCAGGCGACCCAGGCGGAGCACTGCTCGGCGCGGACGCGTTCTTCGATGAGCTTCAGGGCTCTTGCCTTGAACTCGGGGGTGTACTTCTGGGGCATGATCCGATCCTCCTTGAGGAAGTAGGTCGGAACGAAACCCAGGGCGCTTCAGTCCCAGGTGCCCTCGGCCGCCATCCGGCGTTGCCAGGTCCACACGGTCTGCCAGGGCCCGTAGACCTCGGGCAGGTCCCTCCAGGGAATCCCGCACCGGTACCGGTAGATGATTGCCTCCACCATCATGCGGGCATCGGCGAACGGCCGGCCCTGCCGACCGGTCCGGGTCGGAAGGGTCGGGGCGATCAGTTCCCATTGGGCATCGGAGAGCATCTGGAAACGGGACATGCCTTCCAGGGTGTCAGCCGGCCCCTGGACTCATTGTCAGACACGCCCTAGGACCCCGTGGGACCCAGGGGAGGCGTGGGGCCCCTAGGACCCCGTGGGACCCAGGGGAGGCGTGGGGCCCATGGGAGCCCGGGGAACCCGGGGAGCGGTGCTGGCGTCGGGGTGCGGTGTCGGCGTCGGGAAGGGCCTTGACGGCCGTCAAGGGCGTCTGTGGACCTCGTGCGCGGGCGGGCCTGGACAGGGGAGTGACACCGCACCCTGCGCGAACTTGTGAGCCACGAAGGCGTTGCAGGCTAGGGTCGTCGTCGATCGACGCACGCCAGGCGGTGTCGTGGACGTAGACCCGTTGCGGGGCATTGGGTGTGCCACGACGCCCTTGCCTGCCACCGGTCTGCCCACCGCCCACCTGGCGCAGCTGTTGGTGTGGGGTGCAGTTGCGACGAGGGTGTCGACGCCTCGGGACGGGCACTGGGCGCTGGAGATCGGCGTGGCCCGTGGAGCGCGTTGCGCCTCGGACGCCGGGACAGGAGCCGCGGTGGAGGATCCGTGGTCGGCCCACAGCGGGGGTCGGCCGCTGAGCGGGGCCCAGCGGGCGTGTCTGCCGCCTGCGGGGCCATGACCAGGCCTCAGGCGGGGAAACGGGTTGCAGGCGCGCGGGGTGGCCTCGGCAGGGGATGACGGCCTCGAGCGAAGAAGACGGCCTTGAAAGAGGATCCCGGCCGCACCAGCACCATCCGGACGGGGAGACAGGATGCCCATTGGTCTCGTGGAGCCCTTGCACGGCGTCCGGCCGGCTCCTGGCGGACCTCTGGAGCACTGTCGTGAGGGCAGACAGGCGAGGAGAACTCTCTGGACAGGGGTTTGGGGTCGGCGCTCTGCTGTCGGCGACAGGGCGGCAGCGCGCCGTCAGCGTCCCGGCCAGGGCCGTGCCTTCCTTGACCATGAGCAGACGCCGACGTGACGGGCTGCCTGTCTGCAGCGGTGTCGGCTCACGTGGAGGAGCCCCACCCGGTTCCCCTGTCCTGCCCTGCCTGTCCTGTTGCCACGTCTCCGCGCCCGCCCCCATAGGCCGGACGGGCGAGGAGGTGGCGTTCTGACACGGGAGCGGCCCCCAGGCGTCCGGAAGGGGTGGGGAGGTGTGCTGGAGACAGCGGAAGGCCCGCAGCACGTGATGTGCTGCGGGCCTTCCGTCAGTGGCGGTGAGCCGTTAGGTCAGTGACCGATCTGATTGCCCTTGTCGCCCTCCACGGCGTGGTGGCCGTGGTCGCTGTGGAGCTGTGCCTCGACGAGCTCCTGGCGGGTGACGGGCTCCACGCGCTCCTCGAAGAAGAGGCGGGACATGCCGGCACGGGTCTTCTCCATGAGGGACACCTTGCCCTTGCGACCCGGGGTGGCCGGGATCGGGCGCGGGGACTCGAAGGAGACCAGGCGGTACATCTCGTAGTCGGTCAGGTTGCGGTGACGCTCCGAGAAGCCGCCCTCCGGGGACATCTCCACGACGCCGGCCTCATGACCGTGCAGGACCAGCTCGCGGTCCTTGCGCTGCAGCGAGAGGCAGATGCGGCGGGTCACGATGAAGGCGATCACCGGGCCGATGAAGAACAGCGTGCGGAGGATGTACAGCACGTCGTTCAGGGACACCTGGAAGTGGGTGGCGATGAGGTCCGACGAGGCGGCGGCCCACATCACGCAGTACCAGGTGACGCCGGCGACACCGGCGGCGGTGCGACCCGGGGCGTTGCGCGGGCGGTCCAGGATGTGGTGCTCGCGGTTGTCCTTGGTCATCCAGGCCTCGATCCACGGCCACAGGATCATGCCGAAGATCAGGATGCCGACCGGCATCAGCGGGACCAGCACGCCCATGGGCAGCGAGACGCTGGAGCCCCACGGCATCGGGATGTTCCACAGGAAGGAGAAGTCGCCGATCATGCCCGGCATCAGGCGCAGGGCGCCGTCGAACCAGCCGATGTACCAGTCAGGCTGGGTACCGGCCTGCACCGGGGACGGGTCGTACGGACCGTAGTTCCACATCGCGTTGATGGTGACGGTGCCGGCCATGAGGGCCAGGACGCCGAACACGATGAAGAAGAAGCCGCCGGCCTTCGCCGCGTACACCGGGCCGACCGGGTAGCCGACCACGTTGTTCTCGGTGCGGCCCGGACCCGGGTACTGGGTGTGCTTGTGGGTGACGACCATGAACAGGTGCATCACGATGAGCAGCAGGATGATCGCCGGGACGATCATGATGTGCAGCGCGTACAGGCGACCCACGATGGAGTAGCCGGGGAACTCGCCGCCGAACAGGAACATCGAGATGTGCGTGCCGACGATCGGCAGGGACTTCAGGATGCCGTCGATGATGCGCAGGCCGTTGCCGGAGAGCACCTCGTCCGGGAGGGAGTAGCCGGTGAAGCCGGCAGCCCAGCCCATCATGAGGAGGCCGCAGCCGACGACCCAGTTGAGCTCACGCGGGCGACGGAACGCGCCGGTGAAGAAGACGCGCAGCATGTGCACGGACATCGCGGCCACGAACAGCAGCGCCGCCCAGTGGTGCAGCTGGCGCATGAAGAGGCCGCCGCGGATGTCGAAGCTGATGTCCAGCGTCGAGGCGTAGGCGGCGGACATCTCGATGCCGTAGAGCGGAGCGTAGGCGCCCTCGTAGGTGACGTGCGCCATCGACGGATCGAAGAAGAAGGTCAGGAACGCGCCGGACAGCAGCAGGATGACGAAGCTGTAGAGGGCAACCTCGCCGAACATGAAGGTCCAGTGGTCCGGGAAGATCTTGCGGCCGAACTCCTTGACGATGGGGGACATGCCCACACGGGTGTCGAGGTAGTTCGCCAGGCGGCCGGTGCGGGTGGCCGGCTGAAACTCTTTCACAGTGGTGCTCATGGGTATCAGCCACGCTCCCAGTAGACAGGTCCGACAGGCTCATGGAAGTCGCTCTGGGCGACGAGGAAGCCCTCGTCGTTCACAGCGATCGGCAGCTGCGGTAGCGCGTGGCTGGCCGGGCCGAAGATCACCTTGCACTCCTGCGTCAGGTCGAAGGTCGACTGGTGGCAGGGGCACAGGAGGTGGTGGGTGTGCTGCTCGTACAGGGCGATCGGGCAGCCCACGTGGGTGCAGACCTTGGAGTAGGCGAAGATGCCGTCCACGTTCCAGTCCTCGCGACCCGGGGTGATCTTCACCTTGGCGGGATCGAGGCGCATGAGCAGGACGACGGCCTTGGCCTTCTCGTTCAGCTTGCCGTGGTTCAGGTCGTTCAGACCCTCCGGGATCACGTGCACGGCGGAGCCGACGGTGACGTCGGAGGCCTTGATCGGCGAACCGGTGGGGTCGCGCACGAGGCGGACGCCCTCGGCCCACATGGTGTGGCGCAGGCGCTCGACGCCGAAGTTCTCGGTCTCCCTGTCGGAGAAGTTGTCCGTGTTGTCCAGGTCGCGGAACACTGCGATGAACGGCAGCGGGGCCAGGACGGCGGCGCCGATCAGGGTGTTGCGGAGCAGGGGACGGCGCTTGATCTGCGTCTCGTCCATGATGTCCTGCATCATGCCGGCGGCGAGCTGGCGATCGGCCTCGGTGCGGACCTCGTGACGCTCCTCGACCATCTCGTGGTCCGGCATGAGCGTCTTCGCCCAGTGGACGATGCCCACGCCGATGCCGAGCATCGCGAGGGCGGTGCCGACGCCCAGCAGGAGGTTCTGCAGGAAGATGACGTCGAACGACTCGTTGTTGCCGATCTGGCCCACACCGAAGTAGCCGACGAAGAAGATGACGGTGCCGATGATCGAGATCAGGAATAGCACCGAGACCTGACGCTCAGCGCGCTTCGCGGCCTTCGGATCCTCGTCAGCCATCCTCAGGCGGTGCGGAGGCAGCCCGGGGTTGTCGATGGCGTACCGGGGAGCGTCCCCACCGGCGTGCTCGAGGGCGTCCGAGGGGCGCTGGGTCCCTCCGTTGCCGTGCTCGCCCATATGACTCATTTCCTTTGCTTGTGTGAGTGATGCAGTGTCTAACGGCCGGCGCCCAGGGCGCCGACGGGGTCAGGAGGACCGGGAGGTCAGCCAGACCATGAAGCCGATGATCACGGCCAGGCCGGCAGTCCAGATGAAGAGGCCCTCGGAGACCGGACCCAGGGAACCCAGGGAGAGACCGCCGGGCGAGCCGTTGTTCTCGATGGTCTTGAGGTAGGCGATGATGTCGCGCTTGTCCTCGGGCTTCAGGTTGGCGTCGGAGAACACGGGCATGTTCTGCGGGCCGGTGGCCATCGCCTCGTAGATGTGCTTCTCGGACACGCCCTCCAGGGTGGGGGCGAACTTGCCGCGGGTCAGCGCACCGCCGGCGGCGGCGGCGTTGTGGCACATGGCGCAGTTGATGCGGAACAGCTCGCCGCCCTTGGCGATGTTCACGTCCTCTTGGTCCGCGTCGAGGTACTCCTCGTCCGGGATGGCCGGGCCGGCGCCGAGGGAGGCGACGTAGGCCGACATCTGCGCGGTCTGCTCCTCGTTGAACTGGACCGGCTTCATGCGGGCCTGCGGGCCGTTCATCTGCATCGGCATGCGGCCGGTGCCGACCTGGAAGTCGACCGAGGCCGCGCCCACGCCGATGAGCGACGGAGCGGCGTCGCTGCCGGCGGCACCAATGCCGTGACAGGTGGCGCAGTTCGCGTTGAACAGCTTCTCACCCTCGGCGATGTCGTCGCTCGAGGCGGCCGTCGTGACCTGGGTGGCCGCCTGGGCCTGGTTGACCGTGCTGGCGACCGAGTAGAGGCCGCCGGTCACCAGAAGCCCCAGCAGAAGCAGTGCCAGCCCCATGAGCGGGTGGCGGCGGTGCTGCGATAGTGCCTTCACAGTGGGTTCCTTACGTTGTCTGCCGAATCGACACCATGATGCCTGGTCGATTCGCCTCGGGTGCGGAGTGAGTCCTGGCGTGCCGTCCGTCAGAGCGGGGCGACGATGTCCAGGAAGTAGACGATGAAGAAGAGGGCGATCCACACGACGTCGACGAAGTGCCAGTAGTAGGACACGACGATCGCGGAGGTCGCCTCATGGTGGCCGAAGCGGCGGGCGAGGTAGGCGCGTCCGATGATGAACATGAACGAGATGATGCCGCCGGTCACGTGGATGGCGTGGAAGCCGGTGGTGATGTAGAAGGCCGAGCCGTAGGCGTTGGCGGCGATGGTGACACCCTCGGACACGAGCACGGCGTACTCGTAGGACTGGACGGCCACGAAGATGGAGCCCATGATCACGGTGAGGATGAACCACTCGACCATGCCCCAGGACTTGAAGGCGAAGAGGCCTCCGGTCCGGCGCGGCTGAAGCCGCTCGGCTGCGAACACGCCGAACTGGGCGGTCACGGAGGACAGCACCAGGATCACGGTGTTCACGAAGGCGAGCGGGATGTTCAGGATCTCGGAGTGGGTCGCCCAGAGCTCCGGCGAAGTGGAGCGCAGGGTGAAGTACATGGCGAAGAGCCCGGCGAAGAACATGAGCTCACTGGCCAGCCACACCATGGTTCCGACCTGGACCATGTTGGGACGGCTCGGGAGCCCGGTGGGCGCGGGCTGCTGGAGAGCGGGGGTTGCAGTGGTCACCTGCTCATTATGGCCCTAAACCGTGTCCTGTGCCCAACCGGACACTACCGTGTCGCAACCTTCTCGTCGCCGGGATGCCGCCCCCTGACTGCGTATTCAGGGTCTTCGGCCAGGAAAGGTCCAGCCCCGCCGTGCGACACATCGTGGACACCGTTCCGCCGGACGGCGTCCGTCCCCGATACAGTCAGAGGCGTGAATGCCCAGGCCGCCGCCACCGTCACCCCGTCCACCTGGCCTGAGATCCTCGGGGATCTCACCTCGTCCACCGACCTCAGCCCGGGTCAGGCGGCCTGGGCCATGGAGGAGATGATGGGAGGGACCGCCACCGAGGCGCAGGTGGGAGGCTTCCTGGCCGCGCTGACCGCCAAGGGTGTCACCGTGCCGGAGCTCCTCGGCCTCACCGAGGTGATGGTGAGCCGGGCCCGTCCGGTGACCGTGCCGGGGCAGACCTTGGACATCGTCGGCACCGGGGGAGACCGCCTCGGCACCGTGAACATCTCCACCATGTCCTCGCTGGTGGCCACAGGTGCGGGCGCGCGTGTGGTGAAGCACGGCAACCGCGGCGCCTCCTCCACCGCCGGCGCGGCCGATGTGATCGAGGCTCTCGGCGTGGACCTGTCGATGCCGGCAGAGAAGGCCGAGGAGTGCGCGGAGGCGGTCGGCATGACATTCCTGTTCGCACAGAACTATCACCCGTCCATGAAGTACGTGGCACCCGCCCGCCGTCAGCTGGGCGTCCCCACCGTGTTCAACTTCCTGGGTCCGCTGTCCAACCCGGCCCAGGTCACCGCCCAGGCGCTCGGCTGCTCGGACGCCGCGATGGCGCCGCTGCTGGCCCAGGTCCTGGCCGACCGCGGTGTGCGCGGGTTCGTCTTCAGGGGCTCGGACGGCCGGGACAAGATCACCACCTCCGGTCCGTCCGCCCTCTACGAGGTGCGCGGGACCGTGACTGAGCACGAGTTGGATCCCCGTGACTACGGCATCGAGCTGCAGTCTGTTGAGGCGCTGGCCGGCAAGGACGGACGGCACAACGCGGGTATCGTCCGCGCGCTGCTGGCGGGGGAGAAAGGCCCCGTCCGGGATGCCGTCCTGCTGAACGCCGCCGTCGGCCTCGTGGCGAACGACCCCGACGCCTCCCGTCCGCTCCCCGAGCGCATCACCGAGAAGATGGCGGCCGCTGCAGAGTCGATCGACTCCGGCGCCGCGCAGGACATCCTGGACCGCTGGGTCGCCTTCTCCCGCTCCTGACCTGCGACGTCGCCGCTGAGGCGGCGGGGACGGCCGCCTCACCTTCCAGCCGAAGGTGAGGCGGCCGTCGTCGTCAGGAGGGGAGTGGCCGGTGGCCGCGAAGGGCGCGCGGATCCGTAGGCGACGTCAGTCGCCGAACCCGAGGGCCCAGCCCTCGCCAAGGTCCTCCGAGGAGTAGGTACGGAACGCCAGCATGGTCTCGGTGTCCTGGATGCCCGGGACCTTGGAGAGCTGATCGGCGATGGTGTCCGCGAGATCGTCGTACTCGCGCAGCTTCACCATGGCCACGAGATCCCAGCCTCCGGTCACGGAGTACACGGCGGAGACGCCCTCCAGTCCGGCGATCTTCTCGGCGGTCTCCGGGATGCTGGCCTTGTCTGTGCGGATCATGACGATGGCGGTCACCATGGCGGCGTCCTTCCGTAGTGGACTTCGTGGGCGGCGGGGGAGCGGCGCGCCCCTGCGGGGTCTGTCAGCCACTGTACGACGACGCCACTCACACTGCGTGCCCGGGGTCGCCGGGGCCTGTGGCCGACCCCGGAGCAGTCTTATGTCAAGCATTCCAGATCGCTGACGGGAGCTGCAGCGAAGCAGAAGCAGAGGTGTCTCAGCGACGGCGCAGGAGCAGACCGCTCAGAGCGCGGCGTCCGAGCAAGAACAGCCCCAGCGTGCCGGCGGCGACCAGGACGAACGGCAGGGGGGCGCCGCCCAGGTCAAGGGTCACACGCAGCACCATGCCGAGCGTCAGGGTGCCGAGCCAGACGCCGATGCCCGCCGGCCACACCTGCGTCCAGAGGTGGGCGTGTGCCCGGCAGAACGCGAAGGAGGAGACCAGCAGGCCGATGAGGAACGGCGAGGCCGTCACGAGCAGGGCCGCCATGCCGTTCTGCGTTGTGTGCTCGCGCTGGCCGATGGCTACGAAGACCGTCACGAGCACGGCGTCGACGAGCAACAGCACCGGAACGGTCCAGCGCGGCAGGGGGCGCGGGCGGGGCTCGTCGATGCGGTGGGTGGACTCTGCGGGGATCGCGGCGCGGCTCATAACCTCATTGTCCCACCGAGGGGTGGGGTGTGGCGGCAGGGATGGGGAGGGCCTACGGCAACCGAAGCTCAATTAGATGACATAATGTACATTATCGGCGTAAACCGGAGATGGCAGAAACACCATGAGCATGGACAGACTGTCCCGCAGGCCTTCCACCACCTGCAGTGAATGTTGAAGGTATACGCCGCCACGCCCTCTACCTTCACGTGAACAAGGTTGAGTCCTGTTGGGCGTTGCGTGCCCGGCGTGAAGTGACGGACACGACCCCCCGGATCTGCACACCGTCCTGCCTCGCACGCGCATAGGCTGACAGGTATGCCTGCACTCACTCGACAGACGCCCGTCCATCTCCTGCGCGGAGCCGCCATCGGCACCGCCGAGGTCCTGCCCGGGATCAGCGGCGGCACCGTCATGATGATCGTGGGCATCTACGAGCATCTGATCCGTTCGGCCGGTCACTTCGTCGGCGGCCTCAAGGGCCTGGTCACGGGCAAGCCCGCTGCCTATGAGGATCTGCGGCAGGTGCGCTGGGACATCGTCGTCCCGGTCGTCCTGGGCATGTTCCCGGCGCTGATCCTGGGTGCGAAGTTCATCGCGCCGGCCGTTGAGGACCACCCGATCCAGACCTTCGGCGTCTTCTTCGGCATGTCCGTGGCCGCCGTGCTCATCCCGGTGCTGGCCGTCGGCCGGGACTGGAGCGTCCGCAATCTCGTCGTGGCCGCCGTCGCCGCGGTCGCGGCCTTCCTGTTCTTCGGGCTGCCCATCCAGCAGCTGGCCACGAACCCGTTCGTCGTGTTCGTCGCCGCGGCCATCGCCATCTGCGCCCTGGCCCTGCCGGGCCTGTCCGGCTCGTTCCTGCTGTTGAGCTTCGGCCTCTACGAGCCCACCCTGAACGCCGTCAACGAGCGTGACTGGGGCTACCTCGCGGTCTTCGCGGTCGGCGCGATCCTCGGTCTGGGCCTGTTCGTGCGCGCACTGCAGCGCCTGCTCGAAGAGCACCATGGGGTCACGTTGGCCGTGGTGACCGGCTTCATGATCGGTGCGCTGCGTGCCCTGTGGCCGTGGCAGGTCGAGGACGAGCGCACCCTGCTGCCGCCGACCGAGTTCGTCCCGGAGACCGTAGGCCTGATGGCGGCGGGCGCCGCCATCGTCCTGCTCATCACCTGGCTCGGCCACCGGTACCAGACGGACTGACGCACTCCCGGGGCGCCGCTCCCCTGCCCCTTGCGCGAGAAGACCCCAGGTCATGCCGGAGTTCACTGCTTGACCTGGGGTCTTCTCTCTGCGGGCGAGCCTCAGCCCGCCACGTATTGGGCCAGATGCTCGCCGGTGACCGTGCCGCTGCCGTCCCTCGTCGCCGCCACCAGTGCGGCCGGGGTCCCTTCGAACACCACGGTGCCACCCTCTGCTCCGGCGCCCGGGCCGATGTCCACCAGCCAGTCGGCGTGGGCCATGACGGCCTGGTGGTGCTCGATCGCGATCACCGAGACGCCGGAGTCCACCATGCGATCCAGCATCTCCAGCATCTGGCCGACGTCCTTCAGGTGAAGGCCCACGGTGGGCTCATCCAGCACCACCACGGCCCGGCTGGCCTGCGCGTTCTTCCGCTGGGACCGCTCGCCCAGCCGTGCGGCGAGCTTCAGGCGCTGACGCTCGCCGCCGGACAGCGTGGTCAGCGGCTGTCCCAACGCGAGGTAGCCCAGGCCCACGTCCTGCAGCCGGGCCAGGACGGTGGCGACGGCGGGGATCCGCTGCTCGGCGTCCTTGTCCCCCGTGCCGAAGAACTCCGCGGCCTCGTCCACGGACATGCGCAGCACCTCGGAGATGTCCCGGCCGCCGAGACGATGCTCGAGCACCTCGTCCTGGAACCGGCGGCCCTCGCACACATCACAGACGGCCGCGGCATCACCGGCGGCACCGTCCGGGTACAGGACACCGTTCCCCTTGCATTCCGGGCAGGCACCCTCTGAGTTCGGCGAGAACAGTCCCGGCGTCACCCTGTTGACCTTGGCGAAGGCCTTGCGCACCGGTTCCAGCAGGCCCGTGTAGGTGGCGGGATTGGACCGGCGCGAGCCCCGGATCGGCGCCTGGTCCACCATGATCAGGTCCAGGTCCTCGGCGGCCGTCCCGTCCTGCACCTGCCTCATGGCCGCCCGCATCAGGGTGGACTTGCCAGACCCGGCCACACCCGTGAGGACCACCAGCATTCCCAGGGGCAGGTCCACGTCCACGTCCTTCAGGTTGTGCTCCCCCGCGCCGCGCACGGCGATCACGCCCTCGTCGGCGTCCCGCACCGTGTCCTTCAGCCGGACCCGGTCGTGCAAGTGGCGTCCGGTGGGCGTGTCCGCCTCTTTCAGTTCCCCCACGGTCCCGGTGAACACGATCTCGCCGCCGGCGGTGCCCGGGCCGGGTCCCATGTCCACCACATGGTCCGCGATCGCGATGGTCTCCGGCTTGTGCTCCACCACCAGCACGGTGTTGCCCTTGTCCCTCAGTTGCAGAAGCAGCTCGTTCATCTGCGCGATGTCGTGGGGGTGAAGGCCGACGGTCGGCTCGTCGAACACATAGGTCACGTCGGTCAGGGAGGAGCCGAGGTGGCGGATCATCTTCGTCCGCTGCGCCTCTCCCCCGGACAACGAGCCGCTGGCCCGCTCCAGGCTCAGGTAGCCCAGGCCGATCTTCACGAACGCGTCCAGCAGCTCCCGCATGCTCCTGATGAGCCCGGCGGCCTCGGTGCTCTCGAGCCGTCCGAGCCAGTCCGCCAACTCGGTGATCTGCAGGGCGCACAGGTCCGCGATGGACTTCCCCGCGATCTTCGATCCCCGGGCCCGCTTGTTGAGCCTGGTGCCCTCGCACTCCGGGCACGGCAGGGTGGTGACGGCCCGGTCCACGAAGGCGCGTACGTGTGGCTGCATGGACTCGCGGTCCTTCTGCAGGAACGCGGACTCCACCTGGGCACGCAGGCCCTGGTAGGTCATGTTGATCCCGTTCATCTTGACCTTGACCGGCTCCTTGTCCAGCAGGTAGTGCAGCTCGGCCTCCGAGTACTCCGCGATCGGCTTGGAGGTGTCGAAGAACCCGGACTCCGTGAACTTCTTCACCGCCCAGCCGCCGGGCGAGTAGCCCGGGATGGTGAACGGCCCCTCGTCCAGGGACTTGGACGCGTCGTAGAGCTGGGTCAGGTCCAGGACCTGCCTGGTGCCGGTGCCCTCGCACTCCGGGCACATGCCGCCCAGGATCTCGAAGCTGCGCCGCTGCTTCTTCCCCTTGTTCTTGCCGGTCGTCAGGGTCACCGCGCCGACGCCGGAGAGGGACGCGACGTTGAAGGAATATGCCTTCGGCGAGTCCAGTCGCGGTTCGGCGATACGCGCGAACAGCAGCCGCAGCATGGCGTTGGCGTCGGTCACGGTGCCCACGGTGGAGCGGACGTTCCCGCCGAGGCGTTCCTGGTCCACAATGATCGCCGGCGTCAGCCCCTCGAGTCGCTCCACGTCCGGACGCGGCAGCGCCGGCATGAAGCCCTGGACGAAGGCGGGGTAGGTCTCGTTGATCATCCGCTGGGCGTCGGCGGCGATCGTCCTGAACACCAGGGAGGACTTGCCGGAGCCGGAGACGCCGGTGAACACGGTGAGCCGGCGCTTCGGGATCTCGAGGTCGAATCCACGCAGGTTGTTCTGGCGGGCGCCCACCACGCGAATGGTGCTGTGGGCGTCGGCGGGATGGACGGTGTGGGGAGCCGTGTCAGTCACAGGGCAATCGTAGGCCCGGCCCGCCCTGGCCGGGCCCGACGGGCCGGATTCATGGGACCTGCTCAGATCTCTGCGACCGCCCGGACCGCCTCGTCGATCGCCCGCTTCGCGTCGATCTCCCCGGCCTTCAGGGCCCCGCCGACCACGTGGATCCGATCGTCCGGCATCCCAGCGGCACGCAGCTCACCGGCCAGGCCCGCCTCGGACTCCTGTCCGGCGCAGACCACGACGTCGGTCACCGCCAGGATCTTCCGCCTCGCCTCGGTCCTCTTCCGCAGCCGGCCCACCGTCCTGGTCACCTCGATGTGCAGACCGTCGTCGTCGATCATCAGGTACCTGACCCCGGCGTGCTGCTGGACTCCCCTGGCCTTCAGCGCGGCCCGGTGCACCCACCCGGTGGTGGCGCCCAGGCGCGCGCCGATCTTGCCGGGGCTGCGTTGGAGCAGGTGCACGGTCCGCGGCACGCTGGCCTCGGCTCGCGGGGCCAGTCCCCCGCGGCCGCCGAAGTCCGGATCCACGCCCCATTCCCGCTCCCAGTCGGCACGCTCCTGGAAGTCTCCGTGCCGGTGGCCGGCGGGCGCGGTCAGCAGCTCAGCGACGTCCACGCCGATGCCACCGGCCCCGATCACCGCCACGGAGTCCCCACAGGTCACAGTCCCGTCCACGACGTCCGGGTAGGCGTGCACCTCGGGGCGGTCGATGCCGGGGATGTCCAGCTCCCGAGGCACTACGCCGGTCGCCACAACCACGTGGTCGAAGGCGGTCTCCCCCGCCGCGCCCGTGAGCAGCGCTGCGTCGGCGCGGACCCCGGTGCGGACATCCACCCCGAGCGGGTCGAGCCGGTCCCGGAAGTGCGCGAGCGCCTCGGCGAACTCCTCCTTGCCGGGGATCTGGCGCGCCAGACGGAACTGTCCGCCGACCTGCTGGTCGGCCTCGAACAGGGTCACCGTGTGTCCGGCCTCGGCGGCCGCATGCGCCGCAGCGAGCCCGGCCGGACCGCCCCCGACGACGGCCACGCGCCGTCCGCTGTCCGCTCGCCGCGCGGACGGCATCCCGAGACGGGTGTAGGGCTCCTCCGTCTCCCGTCCGGCCCGGGGGTTGACCAGGCAGGTGACGGTGCGTCCGGAGAAGGCGTGGTCCAGGCACGCCTGATTGCACCCGATGCACGGGGTGATGGCCGCTTCGTGGTCCTCCCGCGCCTTGGCCACCCAGTCGGCGTCCGCCAGGAACGGGCGGGCCATGGTGACGGCGTCGGCCTGGCCCGCCGCAAGGATCTGCTCGGCCGTGTGTGGCAGGGTGATGCGGTTCGAGGCGGAAACGGGGATGTCCACCGCCTGCTTCACCCGGGCGGTCGCGGCCGCGAAGGCGGCCCGCGGAACGGAGGTGACGATGGTGGGAACCCGGGACTCGTGCCAGCCGATGCCGGTGTTGATCAGGTCGGCACCGCACCGCTCGACGGCGCGGGCCACGTCGAGGATCTCCTCGAGGCTCTGCCCGTCCTGGACAAGGTCCACCATGGACAGGCGCACACTGACGACGAACTCCTCACCGGCCGCCTCCCGGATGCCGCTGACGATCTCCTCGAGGAACCGGCGCCGGTTCTCCGCGGAGCCGCCGTAACGGTCCGTGCGGTGATTGGTGGCCGGGGCCAGGAACTGGTTGATCAGGTAGCCCTCGGAGGCCATGACCTCGACGCCGTCGTAGCCGGCCTGCCGGGCCCAGCCCGCGGCACGCACGAAGTCCCGGACGGTCCGCCGCACCGCCGCCGTGGGCAGCGCGAAGGCCGTCACCGGGCTGATGGGTGCCCGGGTACGGGACGCGGACACCTGCAGCGGAGACTTCGCATAGCGCCCGGCGTGCAGCAGCTGGGCCAGGATGCGACCGCCCTTGGCGTGCACGGCGTCAGTCACCACCCGGTGTGCCTCGGCGTCGGACCGGCCGGCGAACATGCCGGCGCCGGGCGAGAGCCGGCCGAGGCGGTTCGGCGCGAACCCACCGGTGACGATCAGCCCCACTCCCCCGCGGGCACGAGTGGCGTAGAACTCCGCCAGGCGCGGCAGGTCTGCATGCGAGTCCTCCATGCCCATGTGCATCGAGCCCATGACCACCCGGTTTGGCAGGGTCAGGTGGCCCACCCTCCACGGGGTGAACAGGTGGGAGAAGCCGCCTCGCCCAGAGCGGGCGGTGGGCGGCCGGGGCGGAGCGGTCGGGGCTGCGGTGGGGTGCGGGGTGTCGGACATGCGGCCATCCTACTGGCGAGTAGCGGGGGGCGCGCGGTGGCGGTCGTGGGCATTCGTCACCGGACCGTTGTCCGCCGCGCGTGGACGGGCCGACTCCTTCAGTGTCGCCTGTGACACAATCTCCTCCATGGGAATGGAGTGGTTCCAGGACAACGCGTGGTGGCTCTGGCTGGCCGCCGCCCTCGTGCTGGCCGGCGTGGAGATCATCATGCTGGACCTCATCTTCCTCATGCTCGGCGTCGGCGCCCTGGGCGGCATGGCCGCGGCCCTGGCCGGCGCAGAGCCGTGGCTGCAGGGTGTCGTGTTCGCGGTGGTCTCCCTGGCCATGCTCGGCCTGGCCCGTCCCACGGTGCTGAAGCGCCTGCACGGCTCGGCCGACGACTCCCCCTCCTATCTCGAGTCTCTGGCCGGACGTCGCGTCACCGCCGCGGACGCCATCACCGCCACGTCGGGGACGCTGACCGTCGACGGGGACACCTGGACCGCCCGCACCGAGCCGGACGCCCCTGAGTCGCCCGCCGGCGGCGAGGTCACGGTCCTGCGCGTGGACGGCGCCACCCTCGTCGTCCGGCCGGTCCCCCGGATCGACTGGGACGCCACCGGAGAGGACCCCGTGCGACCCTGACCCCACCGGCCCGGAGGCCATGCCCCGGTCGACCCCGATCATCCCCGTCCGCATCGATCCAACGACCTCCCCTTCGACGAAAGGCAACAC
This sequence comes from Micrococcus luteus, assembly GCA_047414615.1. GTDB lineage: Bacteria > Actinomycetota > Actinomycetes > Actinomycetales > Micrococcaceae > Micrococcus > Micrococcus luteus_B. The sequence continues at coordinate 912,994 of CP179711.1, read as the reverse complement.
GTGGAGACAATCATCGTCGTGCTCGTCCTGATCGCCGTGGTGGTGATGATCCTGGCTTCCTCGGTCAAGATCGTTCCCCAGGCGCGGACGGCCAACATCGAGCGCCTGGGCAAGTACCAACGCACGGCCGGAGCCGGGCTGACGCTGGTCATCCCGTTCATCGACCGCATGCTCCCCCACATGGACATGCGCGAGCAGGTGGTCTCCTTCCCGCCGCAGCCGGTCATCACCGAGGACAACCTCGTGGTCTCCATCGACACGGTCGTCTACTTCCAGGTCACCGACGCCAAGGCGGCCACCTACGAGATCGCCAACTACATCCACGCGGTCGAGCAGCTGACCACCACCACCCTGCGCAACGTGGTCGGCGGCATGAACCTGGAGGAGGCCCTCACCTCCCGCGATGCGATCAACAACCAGCTGCGCGGCGTCCTGGACGAGGCCACCGGCAAGTGGGGACTGCGCGTGTCCCGCGTGGAACTCAAGGCGATCGACCCGCCGCACTCCATCCAGGACTCCATGGAGAAGCAAATGCGTGCCGAGCGCGACCGCCGCGCGGCCATCCTCACCGCGGAGGGCACCAAGCAGGCGCAGATCCTCACCGCCGAAGGTGAGCGTCAGGCGCAGATCCTCGCGGCCGAGGGCGACGCTCAGGCCCGCATCCTGCGTGCGAACGCGGAGGCGGAGGCAATCGACGTGGTGTTCGACGCCATCCACGCCGGGGGCGCCGATCCGGACGTGCTCGCCTACCAGTACCTGCAGCAGCTGCCCCAGATCGCGGACGGACAGTCCAACACCATGTTCGTGGTGCCCGCCGAGCTCACCGAGGCCCTCAAAGGCATCGGTGGCGCCTTCTCCGGCGGCGGCTCGCCGCTGTCGACCGCCCGGGCCGGCACCAGGGAGCAGCCGGAGGGGGCTCGCGAGCGTGCCGACCGTCAGGAGCGCAGGGAGCGCAGGGCCCGTCCCACCACGGCGGACGGACTGCGCTCCGCCGGAGTCATGGAGTCCATGACCGCCGGCGCGATGACGGCGGACAAGATGCCGCAGACCTCGTTGGACGAGGCCCTCGCCGTCCCGCAGGACCTCGAGGTGCCGCTCGCGGACGGGGAGTCCGCCGGCACAGCACCGGGCACCACCGCCGCCGGCGCCCCGGAGGCACAGGAGATGCCCGGCCGCGCCGCCGATCATCCCCGGGGGCTCGGTGGCGGCCCGGAGGCCACGGGAGCCGGTGTGACCGACCTGCCCACCGAGGATCCGCGCACCGGCCGGGAATGACATGCGAGAATCATCAGTTGAACTCAACTGATGAGTGGGTGGCACCCGGGTCGAACCCGGGTGCCGCCCGACGCCGAACCAGAGGGAGATGAGAACGTGAGCGATCGCAGCCTGCGCGGCATGCGCCTGGGCGCCCAGTCGCTGGAGTCGGAGGCCGGCGTGGAGCCCGCGGCCCGTCAGCGGGTCGAGTACCGCTGCGAGGACGGCGAGCAGGTGTTCGTCACCTTCGCCGCCGAGGCCGACATCCCGGCCACCTGGACCTCCAAGACGGGCAAGGAGGCGTTCCTCGTCGACGGCACCAAGCCGGAGGAGGACGCCGGCAAGCCGGTCCGCACCCACTGGGACATGCTTCTGGAGCGCCGTTCCATGGAGGACCTGGAGGAGACCCTGCAGATCCAGCTCGGCAAGCTGCGCGCCAGCCGCGGCGAGGCCTGAGCGGCACCGCTCCGCCGCCGTCTCCGGGCCGGGGCCACGAAGGGGCCGGACGATCCCTGCGGATCGTCCGGCCCCTTCGGCGTGGGACGGCCCGGGTCAGCGGCCGGTGAGCACCTGCTTCAGGCGCTCCCACCGGGCATGCAGCCCCCACTTGGTCACGTTCATGACGGCCTCCGTGATGATGTCGCCGGACATCTTGGACTCGCCGAACTCGCGCTCCACGAAGGTGATGGGCACCTCCACAATGCGCTTGCCCAGGCGGGCGGTGCGGAAGGTCATGTCCACCTGGAAGCCGTAGCCCCTGGACTGCACCGCAGCCAGGTCCATCTCCCGCAGGACCTGCGCCCGGTAGGCACGGTATCCGGCGGTGATATCCGTCAGGTCCAGGCCGAGCATCAGGCGCGGGTACAGGGAACCGCACATGCTGATGAACTTGCGGTGGGCTGGCCAATTGACCATCTTGCCGCCCGGGACGCGGCGGGAGCCGATGACCAGGTCCGCGCCGTGGATCGCGTCCAGCAGGCGCGGCAGCTGCTCGGGCTGGTGCGAGCCGTCCGCGTCCATCTCGACCAGCACGTCGTAGCCGCGCTCCAGGCCCCATGCGAACCCGGACAGGTAGGCCCCGCCCAGGCCGTTCTTCTCGGCCCGGTGCAGCACGTGCACCTTCGCGTCCGCGGCGGAGCGCTCGTCCGCCCAGGCGCCCGTGCCGTCCGGCGAGCCGTCGTCCACCACGAGCACGTCCACCTCCGGGTTCGCCTCGCGCAGGCGGCCGAGGGTGATCGGCAGGGACTCGATCTCATTGTACGTCGGAATGATGGTCAGCACGCGCATGCGGGCATTCCCCTCCTGGGTGGGTTCGTGTCAGCGCCGGCAGGTCCGTTGGACACCGGGCCGGCTCCGGTGCGCGGCGCGACCGGGACCGGTCGTGGGCGTGCCGAACTGGCCCGCGGCGCGCGGGTCATCCGCCTCAGTATAGGAAGCCGGGCGCCCGTTCTCGTGCAGGCCGTGCCGGAAGGCGGCAGCGGACCGGCGCGGCGTGGCCGAGGTCAGGCTCCCGTCTCGTGACCGCCGAACCAGGTGGACTCCCACCGCGGCAGGTCCTCCCCGGCGTCCAGGGAGGGCAACAGAGGCGTGCCGGCGCGCGTGTCGGTGCTCCAGGCGGCCACCCGACCGTCGGGCGCCTGCACCGTGACGGCGTCCGCGGCCCAGACCGCGAAGCTCGCCGGGGCCGAGACCGCCAGGCGGGCGGGCAGGTCCACACGCGCCGCGGGCGTGTCGGACAGCGCCCGCAGTCCGGTGCGCGTCGCCGCGGTGTAGGCGGAGCGCGCGGACACCCGCTGCACGGGGTCGTCGTGGTGCAGGGCCGCCCGTACGGCGGCCCAGGGGTTCTCGTCGCCGGACAGGGACAGGGAGACGGGGACGGCGCCGGACAGCAGTCCCGCCACCGGAGCGCCGGTCCGGCCCTGGGCATCAACGAGCGCGGTGACGGAGGCGGACATGCCTGCCAGGAAGTGCTCCTCCTCCTCCGTCAGCGGGGCGGCGACCGTCAGCCTCGGACGGGTCCGCCCGATCGCGGGGACGCCACAGGCCTTCTCCGCGGCGCGCAGTGCTGCAAGGGCGGCGGCCTGGGCGGCACGCGGTGCCTCCGGATCCGCGAGGTCGGAGGGGACCAGGTACACCTGCTCGCCGTCCTGGACGGCCGCGACCACCGCGGCGTCGAGCTCCGGCTGGGCCAGGGCGTCCGCTGCGATCCACACGCCCGCGGCCGGCTCCGCGCCCTCCGCGTCGGATCCGTGGGCCCGGTACCCCACGACAGCTACACCCTCGTCCGCGGTCCCCGCCTCATCCCGTGCCCCGGGGCGGCTGTGGTCGCCGGTCCACCCGTGGAGGACGGTGGCCAGCCCGATGCCGCGGCGGGCCGCACCGTAGGCGCCGGAGGTCAGCGGGTCGACGAACAGCGGGGCGAGGACGGCGCCGTCGAGGTCGCGCTCGGCCATGCCGTCGCGGCGGAAGGCGACGGCGGTGTCGTCCCCGCCGAGCCAGGCGATGGTGCCGGCCTCGACGATCAGGGCGGTGGCGTAGGGGTCGGTGGGGGAATGGACGATGCCGTGGTGGAAGAGGAGAGCGCTCACGGCTCCCAGCCTAGTGCTGCTCCCCGGGCCGCGTCCGGGATTCGTCGCCGCCGGATGAGACCGTTCACGTCGCCCCAGGTGGGTAGAGCCTGTTCATCGCCGCTACACCCGCACGTGATCTGGTGGTGACGCATTGCTGTCCTCCGATTGCCGTCGGAGACTCCCCTGGCGACCTCACGCGACCTCGAGAGGACCGCCGCGCTGCTGCTCGCAGACCTCGGCGTCCGCAACAAGCTGTACGTCGTCGCCTGGGTGTTGGGGATCTGCGTGGTGGTCCTCGGCGTCCTCATCCTCGTGACGGTGCCGCTGTGAACGGGAATGACGGGGCCCCAGGACCCGTCCCGTTCCGAGGACTCACATGCCCAGGACACGGCGCGGCCCGAGGCCTGAGCGCAGTCGGCTCCGCTCCCGCCGTGCCGTCCGGTTCACTCCGCGACGCCCACCGCAGGTAGGGACGTCGCCACGACCCCGCGCGCGACCAGGTCGGCGGCCCGGCGGCAGTCACGGGTGCGCGCCTCGTCTCCCGGGACGTGGGCGAGCTGGCCGAGCATGTCGATCACCTGACGGGCCCAGCGCACGAAGTCGCCGGCAGCGAGGTCCGATCCCTGGAGGGTGTCCCGCAGCGACCTGCCTCGCACCCATCGATGCAGGGGGACCACCAGTCCGGGGTCCGTCTCCGGTGTGGGCTCGAGCCGTGCGGCGGCCTCGTCGCGGCGCAGTCTGTCCTGCAACCGCTCGGTGGCCGCGTGTACGGCCTGGAGTCGGGCGTTGGGCATCACCACGGATCCGACCAGCGGCTCGGAGCGGCCCTGGTAGACGAGCAGCGCGGCCACACAGGCCCAGTCCTCCGGCGTGAGCCGGGAAGCGGAGGGGTCCTGCAGGACGAGGGAGGTCAGCAGGTCCCGTTCGCCGTAGATCCGGCGCAGGGCCTGGCCGGCTGGCTCCACGGCCTCGCGTGGGTTCCCGGGGTCGGAGCCCACGTAGCCGTACTCCTGGAGCAGCCCCACGATGCGGTCGAACGCGGCGGAGAGCGTGTTGGTGCGTCCGGCGATGCGGTCCCGGAGCTTCGTGACGTCCCGGCGCAGCCCCCACCAGCGCTCGGCCCAGCGCGCGTGCTCTTCCCGGTCTGGGCAGGAGTGGCACGGATGCGCCTGCAGGCGGCGGCGCAGCTGGTCCACCTGCGGCGACTCCTCCGGCTCCGTGCGCCGGAATCCGGCGCGGTGCCGTCCTCCGGACGGGGGCCGGTGGGTCCGCACCGCCTCGCGCATCTTCGCGGCCACGTCCTTGCGCTGGGACGGGGACTTCACCTGCAGCAGCTGGGGCAGGTCCGCACCGGCGATCGGCTCCAGCGGCTCGGCGAGGTCGTCCACGCCGATGCGGCGCAGCTGGGCCTTGTCCGTGATCACCCCGACGCGGGGGTTCTGCGGGTTGCCGGCGGGGAACACCACCACGCACCGGCCCAGGGCGCGGCCGTGGCGGAGGTCGACCACGTCCCCCACCGCAAGGTCGGACAGGGACTCCTTCAGCGCGCCCAGGCGGGCCCGCCGACGCCCCTGCGAGCCGGCCTTCTCGGCGGCCGCGAGCTCCTTGCGCAGCCGCATGTACTCGGACATGTCGCCGCGCTCGCACCGCATGGCGTCCGCGTACTGATGCAGCGAGGAGTCCTTCTCCCGGACCTGACGGGCCAGGCCGACCACGGAGCGGTCCGCCTGGAACTGGGCAAATGAGGACTCGAGGATCCCGCGGGCCCGCCGCACACCCACCTGGGACAGCAGGTTCACGGACATGTTGTAGGTGGGCCGGAAGGCCGACTTCAGCGGGTAGGTGCGCCTGGAGGCCAGGCCGGCGACCGCCGCGGGGTTCAGCCCTGGGCGCCACAGGACGACGGCGTGGCCCTCCACGTCGATGCCGCGGCGACCTGCTCGTCCGGTGAGCTGGGTGTACTCCCCCGGCGTCACGTCCACGTGGGACTCGCCGTTGAACTTCACCAGCTTCTCCAGCACCACGGACCGCGCCGGCATGTTCACGCCGAGCGCCAGGGTCTCGGTGGCGAAGACCACCTTGAGGGCCCCGGCCGCGAACAGGTCCTCCACCGCCTCCTTGATGGGCGGCAGCAACCCGGCGTGGTGGGCGGCGAAGCCGCGGGAGAGCCCATCCCGCCAGCCCCAGAAGCCGATGACGCCGAGGTCCTCGGGGGGAAGCAGACGGGCCACCTCGTCCGTGTGCTCGAGGATCAGGCGCTTCTCGGCATCGGTGGTGAGGTCCAGGTCCGTGGCCAGGCACTGCTCCACAGCGCCGTCGCAGCCGGCCCGGGAGAAGATGAAGGTGATGGAGGGCAGCAGCCCCTCGCGGTCCAGGGTGCGGACCATCTCCGGGCGTGAGGTGCGCAGCCCGTGGTTGCGGTGCTCCCTTGGACCTACCCTGCCCTGGACACCGCGGTCCGCGTCCCATCCGGAGGAGCCGGGTCCTCCGCGGCGTGCGGCGTCCCGGCCGCGCCCGCCGTTGCGACCGTTCCCCTGTCCCCGGCCGCCGGGACCGCCGCGGCCCGGGGCGCGCCTGCCCCGGCCGCCGCGCCCCGGGCGGCCCCAGTCCGCTCGCTCGGCCTGGCGGGAGGCACTGGTGGCGAGGCGGGCGAGCTCGGGGTTGAGGACGGTGGCGCCGTCGTCCTCGGCCGAGTCCTCGAAGGAGACGTCCTCGGCGAAGAGGTCGTAGAGGCGTGGCCCGGCCATGATGTGCTGCCACAGCGGCACGGGCCGGTGCTCGGAGACGATGACGGAGGTGGCGCCGCGGACCGTGTCCAGCCAGGCACCGAACTCCTCGGCGTTGGAGACGGTCGCGGAGAGGGACACCAGCTGGACGTGCTCGGGCAAGTGGATGATGACCTCCTCCCACACGGGTCCGCGGAAACGGTCTCCGAGGTAGTGGACCTCGTCCATGACCACGCTGGCCAGGCCGGTGAGCGCGTCCGAGTCCGCGTAGAGCATGTTGCGCAGGACCTCAGTGGTCATGACCACCACGTCCGCGTCCGGGTTGACCGAGGTGTCGCCGGTGAGGAGGCCGACGCGCTCGGGACCGTGCACCGCGGCGAGGTCGGCGAACTTCTGGTTGCTCAGGGCCTTGATCGGCGTGGTGTAGAACGCCCGGCCGCCCCGGGACAGCGCCAGGTGCACGGCGAACTCGCCCACGACCGTCTTGCCGGAGCCGGTCGGCGCGGCGACGAGCACTCCGTGGCCGGCCTCCACCTCGGTGCAGGCTTGCACCTGGAACTCGTCGAGCGGGAACCCGAGTGTGGCGGCGAACTGCGCCAGCTGGCTGCCTGAGTGGCGCCGGGCACGGCGGGCCGCGGCGTAGCGCTCGGCGGGGCTGAGGGCCGGCTCGGCGTCGGGCGAGGGCTGGGGATGCGGGGAGTCGGCCATGGACCTAGCCTAGTCGGGCGTTCTCGCGGGCTCCCAGCCGGATCCGCTCACGGCGAGATCGGCGCGGTCAGAGCTCGTGCAGCGGCTTCGGGCCGGCGGCGATCTCCGCCTCGATGTCCTGCTCCTCCTTGGCCCTCTTCCGGTTGCGGCGCTTGTCGTTGAGCAGGCACAGGCCGATCGCGACGGCGAACAGGGTGAACAGCGGAGCGGCCAGATAGAACATGGTGATCGCGTCGCCGCCCGGTGCGGCGATCGCCGCGATCAGCGAGATGAGGAACACCGTGATGCGCCAGTGCTTGAGGATGGTGCGGCCGGGGAGCATGCCGAGCATGTTGAGCCCCACCAGCAGCACGGGGAGCACCAGCGCGATGCCGAAGGCGAGGAACAGGCGCAGCAGGAACGGGATGTAGACATTGGCAGGGATGAAGTTGGTGCCGCCGTCGGGGATGAGCGCCGTGAAGAACTGGACGGCCTGTGGAAGCACCAGGTAGCCGATCACCACGCCGCTGACGAACAGGGGGATGGAGACGGAGAGGAAGGAGATCGCGTACTTCTTCTCCTGTGACTTCAGCCCGGGCATGATGAACGCCCAGATCTGGTAGAGCCAGACTGGGCTGGAGAGGATGACGCCGATGAACAGGCCGACCTGCAGGAGGATGTCGAAGGACTGGCCCACGGAGTCGAAGTTCAGTGAGGCCAGGATGCCCCGCTCCTGAGCGTCCTGCAGCGGCTGGGCCAGGGCGGCCATGACGGGCTCGTAGAGGAAGAACCCCGATACCGTGCCGAGTGCGATCGCGATGCCGGACTTGATGATCCGGCTGCGCAGCTCGGTGAGGTGCTCCCGCAGCGGCATCTCCCCGGTGGGGTTGTCCTTCCGCCGGGTGCGCCGACGCCGGCCGGCGGGCGCCGCCGCGGCCTCGCGGATCTCCTCCTGGGACACGGCCGGCGTGCCCTGGGCCAGGGCGCCTTGCGCCGGACGCACGGACCCCCCGGCGGCTGCACCCGTGCCGGGTGCGCCGTCGGGGGTCGACTGCTCCATACTCATGGGACGCTGCGGCCTCGTGGCCGTCAGCGCTCGTCGGCGCGGTGGGAGCCCTCGCGGCCGGTGTGGCCGTCCCGGTCGACGATGCGGCCCTCGACCGGATCGGTGCCGGCGGCGGGACGGTCCTCGCCCTCGGCGTCCTTCTTGCCCTCGTTGCGCATCTCCTTCACCTCGGAGGAGAAGATCCGCATGGACTGGCCGAGGTTGCGGGCCATCGCCGGCAGTTTCGGCGCAGCGAAGAGCAGCACGGCGAGGAGGACGATGATGACGAGCTGCCATCCCTGGAGTCCAGCGGCCATGATGAGTTCCTTTCGTCGGACTTCCTGTTCACCAGCGTACAGCGGTTTCGAGCCGCTGCATCGCAGCGTCCGCCCGTTCGCGGACGGCGTGGCGGAGCTCGGCGGGTTCGAGCACCTCGAGGTCACCGGCATGTGCGGCGACGAGCGCCACGGCGGAGTCCTCGGAGACCAGCCGCACGCGGGTGACACGGCGTCCGTCGGCGTCCACGGCCTCCTGCTCCGGGGCGTAGTCGTCGGCGAGGTCACGGATGCGGTGGGCCCAGGCCAGCACGGCGGGGACGGCGGCGTGCGCCGGGGCCAGCACGGCCTTGGCGGGCCGGCGGCGCGCCCGCACGGTCTCATCGAGGACCTGGACGGCGGACATGCGCTCGACGCGGAAGGTACGCATGGCACCGGCGCGGCGGCAGTGCCCCTGCAGGTAGAGCAGCGTGCCGGACTGCACGAGCTGCGCCGGCTCGACCTCCCGGTCGGTCACCTCGTCCGTGTGCAGGGAGTGGTAGCGCAGGCGCACGAGTCGGCGTCGGTCCACGGCGTCCATGAGGGTGCGGACGGTCTGCGGGTCGGCCTGGACGTCCCAGAAGGAGGTCACCGGGGTCGCCGCGGCGGGCTCGTCCCCCGCGTCCGGCGTCGTCGCCGTCGGCCGACCCCCATCGTCCGCGCCGCTGCCCTCCGGCCGGGGTTGTCCGGCGTCGGCCAGCAGCTCCCGCAGCCGGGCCGCCGCGGTGACGGCAGCGGGTCCGATCTCCGCGTCCCGGTGGGGCATCCGAGCCACGAGGTCTAGGGCGGCGGTGAGCCGGTGCGCCTCCGGCGTGGACAGACGGATCGGCGCCGGCAGGTCCTTGGACTGGAGCACCTCCACGAGCTCGGACTCGGGGTCTACGTCGAAAAGCCAGCCGGGGAACTCCCGCTCGGGGAGGCCGCAGGTGGTGAGGTCGCGCAGGTCCTGATCCAGCTGCTCGGCGGAGACCTCGAGCCGCTCGCGCAGCTCCGCCTTGGTGATGCCTCCGGAGCGGTTGGCCAGCCCGACGATGTCCAGGAGGCGGCCGACGCGGTCGCGCTGGCCCGGGCGCAGGCGGGGGCTGCTCGGACGCTTCAACGCGGTGAGGGCGGTGAGGTCGGCTGTGCCGGTGTGCCGGTCGCGTACGCGCTGCCAGGCCTCGTGCACCTCGGCGGCGAGGGCCGGGTCGGCGGCCGAGGGCTGGACCACGCCCATGAGCCGGCCGCAGAGCTCCTCGAGGCCATCGTGGGCGGGACGGTCGAGCTCGAACAGCTCCCAGCCCTCACCCGGTGCGGCGCCATCGGCCGGCCTCGGGTCCACGGCCTCGGCGCGCAGGCGCACGGAATGGCCGCGACCCGGGGCCACCCAGAGGCGGATCCGCTCGCGTCCGCCCTCGCCACGGCCGAGTAGACGGTCGCGGATGAGGGCGGGGTTCCACCCGGCGGGACGGGCGGGCGCGGACTGCGTCTCGGCGCCGGTGAGGCGCTTGGGGGTGCCGATCACGCGGGTGATGCGGAAGAGGCGCTCCTGGCGTCGGTCGAGGTCCCAGCCGGCGGCGTACCAGCGGCCGCCGACCTCGAGCGCGGACCAGACGCGCAGGCGGCGGGGTCGGTCCTTCGGCGTCGCCTCCCCGTCGGCGGTCCGGTAGCCGAAGCTGACGGTCTGCTGCTCCACGGCGGCGTCGAGGAACACCTCGAGGCCGGGCGTGAGACGGCGGAGGATGCGGGGCAGTCCGCGGCCGTGGTCCTCGGTGGCGGCGGGGTCCACGAACAGGCCCACGGCCCGCATGACCTCGGAGTGGAGCCGCGCCTCGCTCCACACCTCGCGGGCGTGGAGCACGGCGCGGCGCTCGGCCGGGCTGAAGTCGATCTCCGGCAGGACCAGGTCCTGCGCGTCGACCGTGTATCGGACCGGACCCTCCTCGGGCCGGTCGACGGCGAGCGGGACGCCGATGTCGCGCAGGAGGGCGCGGTCACGTTGGAAGGACTTCTCGAAGCCCTCGTCGTCCAGGCCCTGGTACCCCTCCACGTCCCGCCGGATCTGTTCGGCGGTGAAGCCGCGGCGGGCGTGCAGGAGCATCATGAGCAGGGCGATCTGACGCTCGGTGGTCCGGCGCGCCTGCTCTCCCGACGTGGTCGCCATCGGGGTCCCCGCGTCCGGTCAGTCGACCGAGACGAGATCGCAGACGAAGATCAGCGTCTCGTTCGGTCCGATGGCGGAGCCGGCCCCGCGGGCGCCATAGCCCAGGTGCGGCGGGATCTCGAGGCGGCGGCGGCCGCCCACCTTCATGCCGAGCAGGCCCTGGTCCCAGCCGGCGATGACCTGGCCGACGCCGACGGTCAGGGGCAGCGGGGTGCCCCGGTTCCAGGAGGCGTCGAACTCCTCCCCACTGGACCAGGCAACGCCCACGTAGTGGACCTGGACCCGGGAGCCGGCCTCGACGGCCTTGCCGGAGCCCTCGATGAGGTCCTCGACCACGAGCTCGGTGGGCGGAGTGTCGCCGGGGAAATCCACCTCGGGCTTGGTGCGGTCGTAGTCGCGCTGTCCGAAGGACATGGGTGCGGTTTCCTCTCTTCACGGTTGCCGCCGGGCGGCGGCGGGTCGGGGGTCAGCGGTCGGACTGTTCGGAATCCTCGCCGTCGGAGTCCTCGTCGTCGGAGCCTTCGGCGTCAGAGTCGGCGGGCGGGGCCTGGGTGTGGAGGATGTCCACCACGAACAGCAGGTCCTCGTCCTTGCCGATGTCCGGCGGGCTGCCCTCTTCGCCGTACGCTTTGTCGGACGGGATGGAGATCAGCACGCGGGAGCCGACCTTCTGCCCTGCCAGCCCCTCCTTCCAGCCGGCGATGACCTGATTGAGGGAGAACGTGGTCGGGTCGCCACCGCGCTCCCAGGAGCTGTCGAAGGTCTTGCCCTCGGACCACGTGACACCGCTGTACTGGACGGTGACCTGGTCGTCCTCGCCGACCTCGGGGCCGTCGCCCTGGATGAGCGGCTGGACCGTGAGCTCCTTCGGGGCCTCGCCCGAGGGCTTCTCGATCTTCGGGTGGCCGGACTCCTCATCCACGGTCACCTTCGGCAGGGCGTCGTCCAGCTCCGTGACCTCCTCGCCCTCGGCCTCCTTCGGCAGGATGTCGTTGACGCGGAAGACGTAGAGGGCGGCGGGCATCCCCTGGTCCTGGCTCTGCCCGTCCTCACCCTCCGGGGCCTCCTGCTCGGGGATGTAGTAGGCCACCTCGGAGCCCGGGGCGCTGGTGCGCAACATCCGGTACAGCTCCTGGTTCGCGTCCTTCAGGCGCTGGTTGAGCACGACGACCTCTGGGCCCGCCGAGAAGTTCTCCCCCATCACCTCGCCGTCCTCCGGGTCCACGGCGACGGTGGAGACGGTGACGAGGTCCCCGTCCTGGGCCGGATCGCGGTCCGAGGTCTTGAGCACCCGGGTGGAGACCTCGTCCGCCTCGATGGGGGTGTCCGCCTGCACCACGGGGGCCTTGCCCTCGGCGGCAGACAGGGACACGGACTCCAACTTCTCGGTCTGGCCGACGCCAGAGCCGGCCTGTGCTCGGGGGTAGTCCTCGTCGGACCCGTCCCCGCCCTCGCCGCCGTCCTTCGCATCCTTGCCGTCCTCAGCGGGGGCGGAGGACGAGGACTCGGCGCCCGAGGGCGCGTGGTCCTCGCCAGGCGAGTCGTCCCCGGCGCACGCGGTCGCCAGCAGCAGCGCGGCCAAGGACAGGGACAGGGCAGTCAGGGGCCGGCGGGTGCGGCCCAGCGGTGTGGTGGAAGTCATGGGCTCCAACATACCCACGGAGTCTGGACTCAGGCTGGATCCACCACGCCGTCGAACAGCTGCTCCACGGACTCCGGGGAGGTCTCGAAGGGGTCCTTCATGGAGATGACGTGCAAGGGGTACTCGTTGAGCTTCATCGTGGTCCAGTCCACGGCGTAGGCGAGCTCCCGTTCCCGGGCGCGGCGGATGAACTCCGAGCGCACCGCCGCACGCGTGCTCGCCGGCGGCTCGGTCCGCGCACGCTCGACGGTGGACGGGTCGATCACCCGTTCCACGCGGCCGCGCTCCAGCAGCACCTGGAAGAGGCCGCGGCCGCGAGCCAGGTCGTGGAAGGCGAGGTCGAGCTGCGCCAGACGCGGCGAGTCCCAGTCGAGGCCGTGCCGGGCGCGGTAGTCCTCGAGCAGGCGGCGCTTGATCGCCCAGTCGATGCGGGTGTCGATGCGGGAGGTGTCCTGGGACCGGACGGCCTCGAGGACCTCCTCCCAGAGGTCGAGGACCTCCACCACCCGGTCGTGGTGGGCGCCGTGGGCCTCCACGAACGCATGGGCGCGCTCCAGATAGTGCTCCTGGAGCTCGATTGCGGACGCGGTGCCGGTGCGCAGCCGCAGCTGCGCCGTGCCGGTGAGGTCGTGGCTTGCCTCGCGGATCGCGTCCGTAGGGTGGGGCATCTCCTTGTCCCCGAGAGACCAGCCGGCCTCGATCATCCGCAGCATCAGGTCGGTGGCCCCGAAGCGCAGCAGGTGCGTGTGTTCGGAGAGGTTCGAGTCGCCCACGATCACGTGCAGGCGCCGGTACTGCGAGGCGTCGGCGTGCGGCTCGTCGCGAGTGTTGATGATCGGCCGGGAGCGGGTGGTAGAGGAGGAGACGGCCTCCTGCACGAAATCGGCGCGCTGGGAGAAGGCGAAGTGGGCCCGGCCCTCACCCTCGGGCCAGACGCCGGCGGGCACCACCCGGCCGGCACCGACCAGGATCAGCCGGGAGACCAGGAAAGGCACGAGGGCCTCGGTGAGGCGGCGGTACTCGCTGCGCCGGCGCAGCAGGTAGTTCTCGTGGGACCCGTAGGAGCTGCCGGCCGAGTCCGTGTTGTTGCGGTACAGGTACACGGACCCCTCGATGCCGTCCTCGCGCATGCGCTCCTCGGCCTGGGCCACCAGATCCCGCATGATCTCGTCCCCGGCGGCGTCCGAGGCGAGCAGCTCGTCCAGGGTGGAGCATTCGGCCGTGGCGTACTCGGGGTGCGAGCCCACGTCCAGGTAGAGCCGGGAGCCGTTCTCCACGAAGACGTTGGAGGACCGGCCCCACTCGACGACGGGCCGGAACAGGTAGCGGGCCACCTCCTCCGGGCTGAGTCGACGTCCCTCGGAGTGCCAGTGCTGCACCCCATACTCGGTCTCCAGCCCGAAGACCCGGCGGTCGTTCACTGGCCGCCCTTCTGCACGAAGCCCTTGACGAACTCCTCGGCGTTGGACTCCAGCACGGTGTCGATCTCGTCCAGCAGGCCGTCCAGGTCCGCGTTCGGGGCGGTGGAGGACTGCTGGGTCTGCTGCTGCAGGCCGGCGTCCTCGCCGCCGTCGCCGCCGCCCTGCTTCTGGTGGTGGATGCGCTCCTGGGCCATGGGGTCCTCCTGTGGCGGGTGGATGTGGGGGTCGGTCTCGAGCCTACGCGCTCAGAACGCGCCCGTCAGGGACGTGAGCGTGCGCATCAGCTCGGCGGGCTCCGGGACCCGGCCGTCCTCGCCCCACCAGCCGGGAAGGTCGTCCGCACGGCCCCGCAGCGGCTCGACGAGCGGGACGCGGTGCAGGCGGTCGCCCTCCTCCGGGCGCAGCAGCACGTTGTCCCAGGCGGCACCGACCACCTGGCGGGCGTGCCGAGAGACCAGGGATCCGCGCAGCCAGGCCCGGGTGGTCTTCGGCGGTATCCCGACGGCGGCACGCACCTCATCCTCGTCCGCCAGGACCCGCAGCTGGCCGGCCGCCGCCAGGCGGCGGTGCAGGGACCGGGAGGGGGCCAGGTCCGTGTACTGCAGGTCGAGCATGCCCAGCCGGGGGTCGGACCAGTCGCCGCCGGAGCGGGCGCGCATGCCCTCGAGCAGGCGCAGCTTGGCGGCCCAGTCGGCACGGTCGGCCAGGGAGAGCGGGTCGGCTGCGGCGTCGTCGAGGTCCTGCCGCCACGCGGTCAGCACCTCGGCGGTGGCGTCGTCGTCCACGCCGTGGGCGGCGCAGTGGGCCTCGGCGGCCTCCAGGTACCTGCGGAGGATGTCGACCCCGGTGAGGCGCGCGCGGAGGCGGGTGCCGTCGTCGTGCACCACGGCGGCGGGGACCGCCGCCTGCAGGGACGGGTCCCGGCTGATCGCCTGCAGGGCGGCCACCGGGTCCTCCAGCTCGATCCGGGGCGCCGTGCCGGCCTCGGCGAGCGTGAGCACGAGTGCGGTCATCCCCATCCGCAGCCAGGTGGCGTGGTGGGACAGGGTGGCGTCGCCGATGATCACGTGCAGGCGCCGGTAGGCGTCGTGGACGGCGTGGGGCTCGTCGCGGGTGTTCACGATCGGCCGGTGGATGGTGGTCTCCAGGCCGACCTGCTCTTCGACGTAGTCGGCGCGCTGGGACAGCTGGAAGCCGGGCTCGGCGCCGTCCGGTCCGATGCCCACGCGTCCGGCGCCGACGAGCACCTGGCGGGCGACGAAGAAGGGAAGCAGGACGGACGCGAGCTCGTCGAAGTCCAGGGCGCGGGCCACCAGGTAGTTCTCGTGCGCGCCGTAGGAGGCGCCCTTGCCGTCAACATTGTTCTTGTAGAGCCGGATCTCGGGGCTGCCCTCCCCCGCCGCGATGTGGTCGGCGGCGTCCTGGGCGATCAGGTCGCCCGCGGCGTCCCAGACCATCGCGTCGTGCGGGTTCGTGGTCTCGGGCGAGGAGTACTCGGGATGGGCGTGGTCCACGTACCAACGGGCGCCGTTGGCCAGGACGGTGTTGACCAGCAGGTGGACGGGCTCGCCGTCGTCGCCGGTGATCGCCTCGTCAGTCAACTGCGAGGGATGGGCGGCCGAGCGCGGCATGCGCCACCCGCGGGCGTCCACGAGCGGAGACTCGGCCGAGTAGTCCCACTCGGTGCCTGCCACGGGCGTGCCGCTGCGCGTGGCCTTGTCAGCGTAGGCGTTGACCAGTTCCAGGGAGAGCACCGTGTGGTGGGCCTGCGGGTTCGCCGGCGCGTGGATGCCGAACTCGGTCTCCGTCCCCATGACGCGGTGCACGCCCCAGCCGGCGGCGTCGCGGCTGTTCGGCGGCTGCTCGGCGCCGGAGGGCATGGTCTCCGGAAACAGCGGGCGCTGACCGGTGAAGGCCGGGAACGCGGCCTTGGGCGCAGGCGTGGTGGGCTCGACGGGGCTCATCGGCGCACCTCCCCGGCGAAGCCGGCAGAGGAGGACCCCCGCAGCATGGTCAGGCCGGCCAGGTGAGGGCCACGCCAGCCGGAAGTGCGGGCCCACTCGGCCGGGGAGACGGTGGCCAGCAGGTCGGTCTGGTCCCCCAGGACGCCGTCCACGGCCTCCAGCAGGTGCACGGTGCGCACGCCGCGGGCCGCGCGGTCCTCACCAGCCGCCAGCAGGTCCCGGACCGCATGGCGCTTCGCGCGGTCCACCACGTCCGCCACCACGGCGCCGGAGACGAGGTCCGCCAGGTGGAGGACGGTGGTGCCGCCGGCGGCGTCCGTCAGCTCGGCCAGGGCGGTGCGCGGACTGCGCTCGTAGAGAGCGTCCACGGTGCGCTCGATGAGGTCGGCGCGCGCCTGCTCGGCGGACCCGGCGTCCTCGAGCTCCTCGTCGTGCAGGGGGATGGCGGCGGTGAGGTGCTTGCCCATGATCTCGGCGGCGCCGGCTCGGTCCGGTCGGTCGATGCGGACCTTCACGTCCAGCCGGCCCGGGCGCAGGACGGCCGGGTCGATCATGTCCTCGCGGTTGGAGGCGCCGATCACGATCACGTTGCCCAGGGACTCCACGCCGTCGATCTCAGCGAGCAGCTGGGGGACGATCGTGGTCTCCACGTCCGAGGAGACCCCGGATCCGCGGGTGCGGAACAGGGACTCCATCTCATCGAAGAAGACCACCACCGGGGCGCCGGCCGCGGCCTTCTCCCGGGCCCGCTCGAAGATGATGCGGATGTGACGCTCGGTCTCCCCCACGTACTTGTTCAGCAGCTCCGGGCCCTTGATGTTGAGGAACACCGCCGGGTGCTGCGCGGTGGACCGGGCGGACAGCGAGGAGGCCACGGCCTTGGCGAGCATCGTCTTGCCCGTGCCAGGCGGGCCGTAGAGCATGATGCCCTTCGGCGCGCGCAGCCCGTGCTCGGCGTAGACCTCCGGATGCAGGAACGGCACCTCCACGGCCTCGCGAATCCGCTCGATCTGCGAGCCCAGGCCGCCGATGTCGGCGAAGGACACGTCCGGCGTCTGCTCCAGCAGGACGTCCTCCACCTCGGAGAGCACCACGGAGTTCAGCGCCCATTCCTGGCGGGGGTCCACGGTGACGGCATCGCCGTGGCGCAGGTCGGCCTCGGCCAGGGCGGGGCTGCGCCGGACGACGCGCTCCTCGTCTGCAGTGCCGGCCACCACGAGGTCTCCGGAGTCCAAAACTTCCTTGACGCGCAGGATCTGCCCGGCCCGCGGGACCTCGGCGATCCCGACGATCGACTGGGTCTCGTCCAGCAACACCTCGGAGCCCGGCACCAGCCTGGTGGCGTCCAGCAGCGGGGAGACGGCCACGCGCATGCGGCGGCCGTTCTGCACCACGTCCGCTCCCCCACGCACCACGGCAGCGGACTCGACTCCCTCGCGCGGCTCGCGGGGCAGGTGGACCTGCTCCAGCAGGGCGTACAGGAACGGCGGCTGCGTGGTGGCCTCGAGCGCGTCCTTCAGGGTGGTGATCTCCGTGCGGGTGTCCTCGAGCAGGTCCACCATGCGCCGGTTGTTCCGAGCCGCGGTCTGCAGCTGCGCCTCGGCGGCGCGGCGCAGCTCCGACTGCTTCGAGGCGTGCCGCTGGGCGGACTCGAGCTGCAGGCGCAGCCGCTCGGCGGTGCCCTGCGCGTCGGAGAGCATGCGGCCGAGCTCTGCGGCGCGCTGCTCGGCCGTCGCGTCTGGTCGGCCGGCGATGCTGGTGGGGTCGTTCTCGGTCATCGGTCCTCCTCGTGAGGATGAGGTGGTTCGGGTGGGGCCTTCAGCCCCGGGCCGGGTTGCCGTGGGCGTCCACGCCCTGCTCGGCCTCGGCGGCACGGCGGGCGGTCAGGCGCGCCTCCTTGAGGTTCTTGCGGGCCTTCTTGTCCGTGACCACGCGCTCGCCGAGGGCCTGCGGGGTCCAGCGGGCCTCGTCCGCCGGGCGCCAGGCCTCGACGTCCTCGTCCTTGAACTCGGAGACCTTGAGGCGGCGCTTCAGCTTCAGCGCCTCCTCCCCGGAGGCCAGCCGGCGGGCGGTCAGCAGGAAGCCGGTGTGCGCCACCATGCGGTGGTCCGGGCGGACGGCCAGGCCGTCCAGGTGCCAGCCGCGCACGAGGGTCTCGTTGGCCTCGATCTGCGTGAACCTCCCGGACTCGCGGATGGCCTCGGCCACGCGGGAGAGCTGGGTGGCTGTGGCCACGTAGTTCAGCCAGACGCCACCGGGGGCCAGCACGGTGGCCACGGCGTCCACGCACTCCCAGGGGGCGAGCATGTCCAGAACCACGCGGTCCACGGAGTGCGGCTCGTGCACCTCGAGCATCCGCTCCTGGGCGTCGCCCACATGGATGGACCAGGCCGGGTGCTCGGCTCCGAAGAAAGACTCCACGTTGGCGCGGGCGATCTCGGCGAAGTCCTCGCGACGCTCGTAGGAGTGCAGCCGACCGCCGTCGCCGATGGCCCGGAGCAGGGACATGGACAGCGCGCCGGAGCCGACGCCGGCCTCCACGACCACGGCCCCGGGGAAGACGTCGGCCTGCTGCACGATCTGTCCGGCGTCCTTGGGGTAGACCACGGTGGCGCCGCGCGGCATGGACAGCACGAAGTCGTTCAGCAGGGGCCGGAGCACCTGGTAGTCGTGGCCGGAGCTGTTCTGGACCACCACACCCTCGGGGCCGCCGATCAGGTCGTCGTGCCGCAGCACACCTTGGTAGCTGTGGAACTGGCCGCCCGGGATGAGGGTGATGGTGTTCAGCCGGCCCTTGGCGTCCTTGATCTGCACGCGCTGCCCGGCGCGCAGGGGGCCGCGGCGGGCGCTCACGCCGGTGGGTACGGGCGTGGAGGTCTGCTCGGTCACTTCGGTGATCTCCTTCGGTGCCTCAGCGGGGTGTGCTCGAGGGCGTTCAGGACGGCGGCCCGCGGAAGGATGCCCTGCACGGTGCCGTCGGGGCGGGTGACCGCCCACACCGCAGTGTCGGTGGCGGCGAGACGGTCGATCAAGTCGGGTCCGGAGTCCGGATCGGTGCCCGGACGGAGCACCGCACCGTCCGGGAGGGCGGCGGCCACGGCGGTGACGGGGGTGAGCCCCCGCCGTGCCTGCGGCACGCGGGCCAGCGCCTGGACGTCGACGACGGCCGGTGCCGTGGGGGCGTCGCCGGCACCGGGGCGTGGGGCCACCACGACGGCCGTGCCCGGGGTCCGCAGCGCGGCCTCGGCGTCCGCGACGGTGGCATCCGGGGCCAGGACCTGCGCGCGGAGCATGAGGTCGGCGAGGGTGATCCCGGTCGCACGAGCCTGCCAGTGGCCCGCGGCGATCGCCTCGCCCGCGCCACGGTACAGGCTCAGGCCGACCAGGACCGTGAGGGCCAGGAGCCAGAGTTCGGGCCGGGCGTCCGAGAGCAGGGGCAGGGCGACGGCGCCGATGATCAGTGCGGCGGCGAGGACGCGGCCGGACCAGCCGGCCGCCACCGTCCCCGCGGACCGGGAGCCGGTGGCCGCCCAGACGGCGGACTCCACCATCCGGCCGCCGTCCAGGGGCAGTCCCGGCAGCGCGTTGAACGCGGCGAGCAGCAGGTTCGCGGTCGCGGCCATGGCCAGCAGCAGGGCAGTGACGGTGCCGGGCTCCACCAGGGCGCCGGCCGCGGTGGCCAGACCCGCCAGCAGCAGGTTCGCCGCCGGCCCGGCCAGCGCGGTCAGGACGGAGCCGAGCGGGCGGTCCACGGCGCGTGCGAACTGGGTGTGTCCTCCCCACAGGGACAGGGCGATCTCCTGGGGCCGGGAGCCGTGGGCGGCGCCCACCGCGGCGTGCGCCAGCTCGTGGACCAGCACGGAGACGGCCAGGACGAGCACGTAGCCGCCGGCCACCGCGTACGCCCGCCAGCCCAGTGACGGGTCCGCCCGCAGCAGGGAGGGACCGAAGAGCACCAGGACGACGGCGGCGATGAGCAGCCAGGTCCAGCCGACGACGACCGGGGCCCCCCCGAGGGTGCCCAGGCGCAGCCCGGACGCAGAGCGCCTCACAGGGCGTCCGCGCGGCGGCGCGCGGCGGTGGCGCGCTCACGGGGCGCGGGGAGGACAGCCGTGAGGTCTGCGACGGTGCGGCCGGCCAGGGTGTCCCACAGGACGGTGGCGGCGTCCGGCTCCAGGGGGAGCACGCTCGGCACGCCCACGGTGGTCAGGCCTGCGGCCATGGCCGCACGCACCCCCACCGGCGAGTCCTCGACGGCCAGGCAGCGGGCAGGGTCAATCTGCGGATGGCGCTCGATCAGGCGGGTCAGGGCGAGAGCGTAGGCCTCGGGGTCCGGCTTGCCGCGGGCGACCTCGTCCCCGGTGACGGCCAGCTCCAGGACGCCGACGGGCGCCGCGTCCAGCAGGGTGCGCGCCAGCGGGGCATGGGACATGGTCACGAGCGCGCAGGGGACGCCCGCCTCCCCCAGCGCGGTGAGCAGGGCATGGGCGCCCGGTCGCCAGGGGGTGTCCGCGGCGACGCTCCGGGAAACCTCGGCCATGGTGACCGCGATGATCTCGTCCACGGGGCGGTCGAGGCCGGCCTCCTGCAGCCGTCGGGCGCCCACATCCAGGGGCTGGCCGACGAGCGAGGCCGCCAGCTCCTCGGACCACGTGCCCCCGTGCGCGGCGACGAGCCGCCGCTGGACGCGGTTCCAGAGCGGCTCGGTGTCCACAAGGGTGCCATCCATGTCCCAGAGGACGGCATCCGGCAGGGCGTTCCGGTGGGAGGCGGAGGGCATGAACCCATCCTAGGCCAGCGTCCAGGGTCTAGGGTGTCGTCCATGAGTGAAGTGGAGCCCACCGAGAGGACGGACGACGAGCTCGGCCCGCTGCGGGCCTACCTGACCGCCACGGTCCCCGCCGTGGAGTCCGGCGGCAGGGCGCCCCGCGTGATGCTCGTGGCCTTCGAGGGCTGGAACGACGCCGGTCAGGCTGCCACCGGAGCGCTGGCCATGCTCGTGCACCAGTGGGAGGCTTTCGAGCGGTCGGACGTGTGCACCGGCGAGTACTACGACTTCCAGGTCACCCGCCCCACGGTCCGCCGCGACGCGGACGGCATGGGCACCATCGAGTGGCCGGCGATGCACGTCCACGAGGCGCTCCTGGACGGCGAGGGCCAGCCCGTCGCCGCGGAGGACTGCGGAGCCGATGGCCTCCAGGTGCTGCTGTGCACCGGTGTCGAGCCCAACGTGCGCTGGCGCGCCTTCACCCAGGAGCTGCTGCAGGCGGCCCGGGACGAGGGCGTAGACGCGCTGATCGTCGTCGGCGCCCTGCTGGCGGACGTCCCCCACACCCGGCCGCTGCCGGCGCGCGCCTCCTCCCCCATGGCGGACGTGCGGGTCGCAGTGGACGCGGACCGGCCGACCTATGAGGGCCCCACCGGCATCGTGGGTGTGGTGACGGACACCGCCGCGCGCAGCGGCCTGCCCACGATCTCCCTGTGGGGGACGGTGCCCCACTACGTCGCGCAGTCGCCCTCCCCCAAGACCCAGCTGTCCGTGGTCGAGGCGCTCGAGGAGCTGCTCGCGCTGTCCGTGGACACCGCCGAGCTGCAGGCCGACGCCGCTCTGTGGCGGCAGTCCGTGGACGAGGTCGCCCAGGACGACGCGGACATCGCCGCCTACGTCCAGCAGCTCGAGGAGGCGACCGACGCGAGGGAGCTGCCCGAGGCCAGCGGCGAGGCCATCGCCCGGGAGTTCGAGCGGTACCTGCGCGGCCGTCGTCGCTCCTGAGGCAGGCCGGGGTCAGCGTAGGCGCAGGCCCAACAGGGAATCCGCAACGCCCGCGACGTCCACCTCGGCGTCCCCGACGGCGTCGGCCGCGGGCAGGGGGCGGCCGGCCGCCCAGTCGTCCAGCACACGCAGCGCGGCCGGGGCGTCCAGATCCTCGGACAGCGCGGCGACGACCGCGGCGTGCACCGCGGCCCCCGCGCGACGCGGATCCTCGGCCAGCGCGGTGCGCCAGGCCGTCACCCGATCCTGGGCGCGGATCAGCACGTCCTCGGACCACTCCCAGTCCGAGCGGTAGTGGTGGTCCAGCAGGGCGGCACGGACGGCCACGGGCTCCACGCCGCGCGCGGTGAGCCGGGAGACCAGCTCGAGGTTCCCCAGCGACTTGGACATCTTCTGCCCGTCGAGGGCGACCATCCCCGAGTGCAGGTACGTGTGGGCCAGGTCCCGGCCGTCGATCCCCGTGGCGTGGGCGGCGGAGAACTCGTGGTGCGGGAAGCGCAGGTCCGACCCTCCGGCCTGCACCGTGAAGGGGGCCGGCAGGGTCTGCCGGGCAATCACCGAGCACTCGATGTGCCAGCCGGGGCGGCCGGCGCCCAGGGAGCCGCCGTCCCAGACAGGCTCTCCGTCGCGGTGCACCCGCCAGAGCAGCGGGTCCAGCGGGTCGCGCTTGCCCGGACGCCGTGGATCCCCGCCGCGCTCGGGGAGGATCTCGGCCATCTCCGCGTCCGTGTGGGCGCCGATCGCGCCCAGCGTCCACCCTGTGGCGCGCTCGGCGGCACGCGTGTCGAAGTAGACGTCCCCGTCCGGCTCGTCGTCCTGCCCGGGCACCGTGTAGCCGAGACCTGCGACCACAAGGGCCTGCACGCCCTCCACCACGGCGGGGACGCACTCTGTCACGCCCGTGTAGTGATGCGGAGGCAGGACGTTCAGCGCCGTCATGTCCGCGCGGAACAGGTCCGTCTGGTCCTCGGCGAGCCACTGCCAGTCCACGCCGGTCGCCGCGGCGCGCTCCAGCAGCGGGTCGTCCACGTCCGTGACGTTCTGGGTGTAGGAGACCCGGAGCCCGGCACCGAGCCAGTAGCGGTGCAGCAGGTCGAAGGCCACGTACGTGTTGGCGTGGCCCAGGTGCGTGGCGTCGTAGGGCGTGATGCCGCAGACATAGAGCGATGCCGAGTCCTCCGGGTTCCCCGGCCGGCGCAGGGCGCCGGAGGACGTGTCGTGCACCCGCAGGGTGTCCGGATGGACCGGGAGCGCGGGCGGGGCGGGGACGGACCAGGACTGCATGGGGTCCTTTCGAGCCGGGGACAGGGGACGTGAGCGGGGTCGGGCCGGTGGACGGGGCGGCGACGGCGCCCGACCGTGGGGGCGGGCGCCGTCGTCGGCTCAGGCGGAGATCAGGCCGGTGCCGAGCATCACGTAGAGGCCGAGGCCGAGGGCGATGCGGTACCAGACGAACGGCATGAAGGAGTTCTGGGTGATGAAGCGCATCAGCCAGGCGATCACGGCGTAGCCGACGACGAAAGCGATGAGCGTGGCCAGCATGGTCTCTCCCATGCCGTAGGGGCCGGCGGCCGCAGGGTCCCCGAGGGACTTGAAGAGCTTGTAGAAGCCGGAGGCGAAGACGGCCGGCACTGCGAGCAGGAACGCGTAGCGGGCGGCCGCCTCACGCTTGTAGCCCAGGGCCAGGCCCATGGTGATGGTGCCGCCGGACCGGGAGACGCCCGGGATCAGGGCGAGGGCCTGGGCGAAGCCGTAGAGCACGCCGTCCCGCACGGTGAGCCGCTCCAGGGGCTTCACCTGCCGTCCGAAGCGGTCGGCGAGGGCGAGGAGGACCGCGAAGACGATCAGCATGGTGGCGGTGACCCACAACGAGCGGAACTCGGTGTCGATCCACTCCTCCAGGAGCAGGCCCAGGATCGCGATCGGCAGTGAGCCGAGGATGATCAGCCAGCCCATGCGGACGTCCGGGTCGGACGTGGGGACCCTGCCCGCCAGGGAGCGGCACCACTGCGCGATGATGCGTGTGATGTCCTTCCAGAAGTAGATGAGCACTGCGAGCTCGGTGCCGATCTGCGTGATCGCGGTGAACGCCGCGCCGGGATCGGCCGCCGAGGGCAGGAACTCGCCCACGATGCGCAGGTGCGCCGACGAGGAGACCGGGAGGAACTCCGTGAGGCCCTGTGCGAGGCCCAGAATGACTGCTTCGATCCAACTCACCCGGTCACTCTACGGCACGCCTCCGGGCGTTGACCGGGGCCACGCACGGGTGTGAACACCCTCTCAGTGGGAGGGAACGTGGGTCGACGGCGCCCTCAGTCCTCCATGTCGTCGAAGTCGTCGTCCGCCTCGTCGTCCTCGAAGACCTCGAGCGGGGTGACCTCGCCGGTGACGGCGTAGAGGGCGTCCTCGTAGGCCTCGAACGCGTCGGCAATCGAGAAGAAGGCGGACTCCACGGCCGGGTCGTCCTCTCCGCGGCTGTTCTGGGCGGCGACGAGATGCTCGTTGAAGGCGGCGACGAGGGCCTCCAGGGCCATGCGCGGATCAGTGCTCATGCGCTCACCGTACCCCTGCCCCCGCGACGTCGGCCACCCCCGCGTCCCGCGTGGACGCGGCGCACTCAGTCGCCGAACGGACGGGGCTCGAGGATCCTCTCCAGGACCCGGCAGCCGAACTCAAGGGCGTCGATCGGCACCCGCTCGTCGATGCCGTGGAACAGGGAGGTGAAGGCCAGGTCCGGGGGCAGACGCAGCGGCGAGAACCCGTAGCCGGCGATGTCCAGCCGGGACAGGTGCTTGTTGTCCGTGCCGCCGCCGAGCATGAAGGGCAGCACCTCGGCGCCCGGGTCCTCCGCACGCAGGGCGGAGACCATCAGCTCGACCAGGTCGCCGGAGAACGGGGTCTCCAGTCCGATGTCACGGTGCTCGTGCTCCACGACCACCTTGTCCCCCGCCAACGCGCGCAGGACCTCCAGCGCCTCCTCCTCGGAGCCGGGCAGCGTGCGCATGTCCACAGTGCCGGTGGCCGTGGACGGGATGACGTTGTGCTTGTAGCCGCCCCCGAGCCCCGTGGGGTTGGAGGAGGTCCGCAGGGTGCCGGCCACCCAGTCCCGCGCGTGGCCGAGGGCCTCCAGCTGCGGAGTCGGGTCCGCCTCGTCGAAGGGCGTGCCGGTGAGCTCGGCGACCGTCTCCAGCAGCTGGCGGGTGGTCTTCGTGTACTCCAGCGGCCACTGGTGCGTCCCGATGCGCTGCATCGCGGAGGCCAGGTGGGTGACGGCGTTGTCCGGGTGCGGTGCCGAGCCGTGGCCGGGGCGGTCGACGGACGTGAGGTTCAGCCAGTGGATGCCCTTCTCGGCGGTCTGGACCAGGTAGGCACGGGTGCCGGCGATCTCGGTGGAGAAGCCGCCGACCTCGCTGATCGCGTCCGTGCACCCGGCGAAGACCTCCGGATGCGCGGAGACCACGTGCCCGGCACCATAGACGCCGCCGGCCTCCTCGTCGGCGAAGAAGGCGACCGTGAGCGGGCGGCGGGGACGCCGTCCCGTGCGGGCCAGGTGCAGCAGGGTGGACAGGATCATGGCGTCCATGCCCTTCATGTCCACGGCGCCGCGGCCCCAGATCATGCCGTCCTCCACCACGGCGCCGAACGGGTCGACGCTCCATTCGGCGGCCTCGGCGGGCACCACGTCCGTGTGGCCGTGCAGGATCAGCCCGGGGGCGTCCTCGTCCCACCCCGGCAGGTGTCCCACCACGGAGACGCGTCCCGGTGCGGACTCGAACAGGCGCGGCTCCATGCCTGCCGCACGCATCAGCCCGGCGCAGAGCTCGGCGGCCTCGGGCTCGCCGACCGAAACGTTGCCGCCCCGGTTCGTGGTGTCGATCCGGATGAGGTCCCGGCAGATACGCACCACGTCGCGGTGCGGGCTCTCCTCCCCCTCCGTCCGGTGGACGCCCTGGTCCGAGGTGCTCGTGTGCTCCGGCTGGTTCTCGTTGTGGGACATGACTGCCAGGGTAGCGCCGCGCGCCCCTGCCGCGGCGTTCTCCGGGCACGGACGCGCCCGCGCAGACACGCCACGACCGCCGTTTTGGCGCACCCGATACGCCCGTGGTATGGTTCTCTAGTTGCCCGCGCAGGGCACCGCGGAGCGGCCATGGCCGAGGACGCGGAACGATGAGCGCGAGTGGCGGAATTGGTAGACGCGCAGCGTTGAGGTCGCTGTGTCCGATAAGGACGTGGGGGTTCAAGTCCCCCCTCGCGCACCGCTCATCCAGACGTAGGCCCCGGCAGGAATGCCGGGGCCTTCGTCATGTCCCCGGCCCTGTCGTCTCCCGTGCCTCCGTCGTGTCCTCCGGGGGTGGGCGCGGCACTGGACGTCATCGGTAAGGTGGAGTCGGGTCGCACGCACTCCCGCGCGTGACCGCCCTCCCCCGGCCCAGACCACCCCACGGAGGACACCGGTGAACCGCGCCCAGGACCTGCTCCACCGTCTGGCACGCCTGCACGGCGTCCAGCCCGCCTACGTCGGCCAGGACGGGTCCGACCAGACCGTCGCCGACGAGGTCCTCGTCGAGGTGCTGGCCGCGCTCGGCGTCGACGTGCCCGCGGACGGTGTGGTGGCGCTCGACGCCGCGGTGACGGCCGCGGAGGAGGCCGACTGGCGACGCGTGGTGGCCCCCACCGTGGTGACCGTCTCCGGCTCCCGGCGCACCGTCCCGGTCACCGTGCGGCCGGGGGCGCAGGTCTCGGCCGTCGTGCTCTGCGAGGACGGGACCGAGGTCCTCGCCCGGGTCACGGGCTCGCTGGGCGAGCGTCGCACGGTGGACTCGATCGCCCGAGAGCGGCGGCATGTGCAGCTTCCGGAGGGCCTCCCGATCGGCTACCACCGCCTGACCGTCGACGTGGACGGCCGGCAGGCCGGCGCGGCCACGGTCCTCTGCGCTCCCGAGCGGCTGTCCACGGCCGCCCCGTTCCTCGCCCGCCGCGGCTGGGGCGCCGCCGCGCAGCTCTACTCGGTCACCTCGTCCGGCTCGTGGGGACTCGGCGACCTCCACGACGCCGCGACGGTGGCGCAGACCGCGGCCGCGCACGGAGCGGACTTCCTGCTGCTCAACCCGCTGCACGCCGTGGACCCCGGCTCCGCCCCGCTCGACTCGCCCTACTCCCCCGTCAGCCGCTGCTTCCTCAACGTGCAGTCGATCCGGGTGACGGACATCCCCGAGTTCGCCGACCTGCCCGGGGACGAGCAGCGCCGCTGGCGCACGGCCGGCGCCCGGCTGCAGCAGGCCGTCGACGCCGGCGGCCCGGTCGACAGGGCGGCCGCCGCCGAGGTCCAGTGGCCCGCACTGCGCGCCGTCCACGCCGTGCCGCGCTCGGCCGAGCGCCAGGAGGCCTATGAGCGCTTCTGCGCGGACCAGGGCCGGCCCCTGGAGGACTTCGCGGCCTGGAGCGCCGGCCGCACGGGTGCGGACACGCCCCGCGAACGGGACTTCCACCGCTGGTGCCAGTGGGTGGCGGACACGCAGATCGCCGCCGCCCAGTCCACCGCGGTGTCCGCAGGCATGCGCCTGGGCCTGATGCTGGACTTGGCGGTGGGCGCCGACCGACACGCCGCGGACGCCGCCCTGCTCGGCGAGCAGCTGGTGACGCCGATGTCCGTGGGCGCCCCGCCGGACATGTACAACCAGCTGGGGCAGGACTGGTCCCAGCACCCGTGGCATCCGAAGGGCCTGGCCGAGCACGGCTACCAGGGCCTACGGCAGATGTTCGGGACCGTCATGCGCCACGCCGGCGGCGTGCGCATCGACCACATCCTGGGCCTGTTCCGCCTCTGGTGGGTGCCTGAGGGCCGAGGCCCCCGTGAGGGCGCCTACGTCTCCTACGACCACGAGGCCATGCTCGCCGTGCTCACCATCGAGGCCGAACGGGCCGGAGTGGTGGTGGTCGGCGAGGACCTGGGCACCTTCGAGCCCTGGGTCCAGCAGGCCCTGGCCGACGCCGGCATCCTGGGCACCACCATCCTCTGGTTCGAGAACGTCGACGGCCTGCCCACAGACCCGGGCACGCACCGGGCCCTGGCCATGGCCGCCGTCAACACGCACGACCTGCCTCCCACCGCCGGCTACTTGGAGGGCGTCCACCTGGACCTGCGCGAGCGGCTCGGGATCGTGGACGGGGACCCGGCCGCCGAGCGGGCCGGCCACGAGAGCACGGTCGCCGCCTACCTGGAAGCGGCCGCCGCACTGCCCACGGATCCGGAGCTGTCCGGGGTGACGGACCGCACCGAGGCGCAGGTCCTCGCCCTGCACCGCTTCGCGGCGGGCTCCCCGGCCGCCCTGCATGCAGTGGCGCTCGTGGACGCCGTGGGTGAGCGGCGCATCCAGAACCAGCCGGGCACCACCCAGGACCAGTACCGCAACTGGACGGTGCCGCTGGCCGGACCGGACGGGGCCGTGGTGCACGCGGACGAGATCGGCGCCTCGCCGCGTGCGTGCCGTCTGTTCGACGCCGTGGACCGGCGGCTGCGGGAGGACGTGCCGGTCGCCGTCCTGGTCGCCTTCCACACGCATCCACTGCACCAGCCCGGCCGGGGCGACGCCGGCGGGCTGAACACGTACGTGCGCCATGAGGCCGCGGCCCTGGCCCGCACGGGCATGCGGCCGATCGTGCTCACCCGCGGCACGGGGCCGGATCCGGCGGTCACCGCCGTCCCCGCGGCGGACCCGAGCGTCCAGGCGCCGGAGGTGACCGTCGTCGAGGTCCCGGCCGGCCCGGCCGGAGAGCTGTCCAAGGAGGACCTGACGACCCACGCGGAGGAGTTCGCGGGGAACGCGCTGGCCTGGCTGGACCAGCAGGGCCTCATGGCGGACGAGCAGATCGCGTTCGTGCACGGGCACTACTGGCTCTCGGCTCCCGCGGCCCGGCGCATCGCCGCGGCGGCGGACACGCCGTGGCTGCACACGATGCACACGGTGGCGGAGATGAAGATGGCGGCTGACCCGGACTCGGCCGAGCCGGCTGAGCGGCGGGACGCCGAGGCGCGGATCGCCTCCGGCGCGGACCTGTTGGTGGTGAACTCCCCCGGGGAGGCCCGCGCCCTCATGGAGGAGCTGGATGCTCCGCGCCGGCGAATCCTGGTAGCCACCCCCGGGGTGGACACGGCCGTCTTCACGCCGTCCGGGCAGGCCTGGTGGCCCGGAGGGGAGACCGCGGACGTGGACCCCCTCGACCCGGAGCTGCGGGTGCTGTTCGCCGGCCGCATCCAGCGTCACAAGGGCCCCCAGGTCCTCATCGGTGCCCTCGGAGAGCTGCGCCGGCGCGGCGTGCTCCCTCCGAGCACGGACCGGCTCCGCGCCCACGTCAACGGCGCCCCGTCCGGGACCGACGCCCCGGACCTGGTCGCCCTCGCGGCGGCGGAGGGAGTTGCAGATCTGGTGACGTTCAGCGAACCGGTGCCGGCCGAGGAGCTCGCCGCCCAGTTCCGTGCCGCCGACCTGGTGGCCATGCCGAGCTTCTCCGAGTCCTACGGTCTGGTGGCGTTGGAAGCCCAGGCCTGCGGCACCCCGGTGCTCGCGCACCGCACCGGCGGCCTCGTGCACGCCGTGGCAGACGGGGTCACCGGGCGCCTGGTGCGGCAGAACACGCCGGAGGCCTGGGCGGACGCCCTGGAGCGCATCCTGGCCGATCCTGCGGCCTGGCGAGCGATGTCCGGCGAGGCCGAGCGCCGTGCCCGCTCCCACACCTGGGACGGCTACGCCCGCCGCCTGCGCAGCGCGGTTGCGGGCCTCTGACCCGGCCGCCGCGGTCCGGGGCGTGCGACCGGCGCGCCACCCCGTCCACGACGACGGCCCCCGTCACCACGGTCTGTGGTGACGGGGGCCGTCGCGTCCGCCCTGGGAGGCGTTTCGGTGCGAGTGGGGCGTCTCAGGCGCTGATCGGGTCGATCGTGCCGGTGAAGTGCCGGCGACCCTTGCGGGGATGCCAGCCGGTGACCTCGGTGACGCCCTCGGCCGGCTGCGTGTACGCCACCGAGACCGTGGCCGGCAGCACGACGGGCGCCTCGAAGGAGATGTCCCACCGGAACCCGGCGGCGGCCGGTTCACGGCCTGCGAGCATCTTCGCGGCCAGGTACATGCCGTGGGCGATGGCACCCTTCATGCCCAGCGCCTTGGCGCTCGGCCCGCTGAGGTGGATCGGGTTGTAGTCGCCGGACACGGCGGCGTACTCACGGCCGGCGCCCCCGCCGAACCGCCACTGTCCGGTCATACGGGGAGCGGTGAACTCCTCGCGAGCGGGGCGCTCCGGACGCGGACCCCGGTGCACGCCCTTGGCCAGGTAGCGGGAGACGCCCTCCCAGAGCACCTCGCCCGTCTCACTGTCGGCGACGGTCACGGTCATGTCGACAGCCGTGCCCGCATGGTGCGCCACCAGTTCGGAGGCGCGGGCGGTGATGTCCAGCGAGGTGTCGACCGGGACCGGGCGGCGGTGCTCCACCGTGTTGGTCAGGTGCACCATGCCCATCAGGGGCAGGGGGAACGCCTCGCCCGCCATGAGGTGCATGGCGGCCGGAAAGGCCTCGATGTGCACCAGGACGGACGGCACGGAGTCCGGCTCTCCGGAGCCGAGGAGCCGCCGGAACGCGGCGAGCGACTCGGCTCCGATCCGGTGACCGCGCACCGCCACCGGCTCGGTGGGGACGGCGGTGGGACGGCGGCGCCTGGTCACGGCGTCCTTGGCGGCGAGGCCGAACGCGGCGCGGTAGCTGGCCCCCAGGGAGGGCATGGTCTGCAGCTCGGTCATCCTCAGGCCCCCATCATCGCCTGGCCACACACGCGCAGCGTGGTGCCGTTGGTGCCGCCGGCGGAGTCGGAGACGAGGAAGGCGATGGCCTCGGCGACGTCCACCGGCCTGCCACCCTGGCTGAGGGAGTTGATGCGCCGTCCGACCTCGCGGGTGAGCAGCGGGATCTTCGCGGTCATCTCGGTCTCGATGAAGCCGGGTGCCACCGCGTTGATTGTGCCGCCGCGCGCAGCGAGCAGCGGGGCCGTGGCCACGGCCAGGCCCATGACGCCCGACTTGGAGGTGGCGTAGTTCGTCTGGCCGCGGTTGCCGGCGATGCCGGACGTGGAGGCCAGGGTCACGATGCGCAAGCCATCGCCCACCACGTCCTTCGCCTCCTCCGCCAGGAACGCCTCGTCCATGCGCAGCTGGGACAGGGTGTTCACGGCCAGCACGGAGTCCCAGCGCGCCGCGTCCATGTTGGCGAGCATCTTGTCCCGGGTGATGCCGGCGTTGTGCACCACGATGTCCATCCGGCCGTGACGGGAACGGCAGTGCTCCAGGATACGGGCGCCAGCGTCCTCGGCGGTGATGTCCAGCTGCAGGGCGGTGCCGCCGAGCTCGTTGACCACGGAGGTCAGGGACTCGCCGGCAGCCGGCACGTCGACGCCCACCACGGTCGCGCCGTCGCGGGCCAGCGTGCGGATGATGGCCTCACCGATGCCGCGGGCGGCACCGGTGACCACGGCCACCTTGCCCGCGAGCGGACGGGCGGCGTCCTCGGGGAGGCGACCGTCCGTCGTCGTGACGGGGAGGAACTGGCCGGAGACGTATGCGGACCGGCCGGAGAGCAGGAAGCGCAGGGCGCCGGCGGCGCCCGGCGCGTCCAGGGTGACCCCGTCCCCGAGCTGGATGCCGTTGGCGGTGCCGCCGGCACGCATCTCATGGGCCAGGGACCGGGTGAGTCCGGTGATGCCCTGACGGGCGGCCCGGCCGGCAGGGTCCTCGGCCACGTCGGCGGCCTCCGGGGAGTCCGCCACGGTGACCACGCGGGAGTTCTTCGCGAGCTGGCGGAGGGTGCCGCCGAGCTCGAGTGCGGTCTCGCCGATCCCGGCAGGGGTGGCGATGCCGTCGAAGCACGCCACCACGGCGGCGTACTTCACGGACTCGGTGCGAGAGGTCTGGACCTCCACTCCCCACTCCGCGAGCAGCCGGGCGGCGGTCTGGGCCGCAGGGGTGCCGCCGAGCACGAGGGCCGGGCCCTCGAGTAGCGGTGCCCCCGGGGTGTGGCGGCGGAGCTGCACGGGCATCGGCAGGCCCAGGGCCTTGGCGAGCCTCTTGCCGACCGGGGAGTCGACGAAGGTGCCGTACGGGTCGTTCATCAGTTCAATCCTTGTCAGTCGTTCTCGACGGGTCGGTCGGCTCAGCGGCCGCGCATGAGGGCGACGACGCCCTGGCCGCCGGCGGCGCACACGGAGATCAAGCCGAGGGAGCCCTCGCCCTTCTCGTGCAGCATCTTGGCCAGCAGGGCGGTGATGCGTCCGCCGGTGGCGGCGAACGGGTGGCCGGCGGCGAGCGAGGAGCCGTGCACATTGAGCTTCGCGCGGTCCACGGAGCCGAAAGCACCGTTCAAGCCGAGGCGGGTGCGGCAGAACTCCTCGTCCTCCCAGGCCTTCATGGTGGAGAGCACGGTGCCGGCGAACGCCTCGTGGATCTCGATGAAGTCCAGGTCATCCAGGGACAGGCCATGGCGGTCCAGCAGACGCGGGACGGCGTAGACCGGGGCCATGAGCAGGCCCTCGTCCCCGTCGACGAAGTCCACGGCGGCGATCTCGTGGTCCACGAACTCGGCCAGCACGGGCAGGTGATGCGCGGCGGCCCACTCTTCGGAGGAGACGAGCACGGCGGAGGCGCCGTCCGTGAGCGGAGTGGAGTTGGCGGCCGTCATGGTGGCCTCTTCGCCCAGGTGGCGGCCGAACGCCGGCTTCAGCTTGCCGAGCTTCTCCAGGGTGGAGTCGCCGCGCAGGTTGTTGTCCCTGGCCAGGCCGCGGAACGGGGTGACGAGGTCGTCCATGTAGCCGGAGTCATAGGCGGCCGCCAGGTTCCGGTGTGAGGCCAGGGCGAGCTCGTCCTGCTCGGCACGGGTGACGCCCCACTGATGCGTGGTCAGCGCCTGGTGGTCGCCCATGGCCAAACCGGTGCGCGGCTCGCCGGCGCCGGCCGGCTCCGGGACGATGTGGCCCGGGCGGAGGTCCTTGAGCGCGGCGAGGCGGTCCTTGGTGCTGCGGGCGGTGTTGAGGCGCATGAGCACGCGGCGCAGACCGTCTGAGACGGAGATCGGCGAGTCGGAGATGGAGTCCACGCCGCCGCCGATCCCGGAGTCGATCTGGCCGAGGCGGATCTTGGACGCGAGGATGCCCAGGGCCTCCATGCCAGTGGCGCAGGCTACCTGCAGGTCCATGGCAGGGGTGTCATGGGACAGGGAGGAGCCGAGCACGGACTCGCGGGTGAGGTTGAAGTTGCGGGGGTGCTTCAGCACCGCGCCGGCGGCGACCTGGCCGAGGCGCTCGCCCTGCAGGCCGAAGCGGGCCACGAGGCCCTCGATCGCGGCGGTCAGCATGTCCTGGTTGGAGGCGTCCGCGTAGGCGGTGTTGGCACGGGCGAACGGAATGCGGTTGCCGCCGACCACGACGGCCTTGCGCAGCGGGCCGCCGGCGACGGCGGGACGGGTATCGGTGGCGTCAGTGACGTTCACGAAGGGCTCCTTCGAGGGGCGATGCGGACCCGTCCGCGTGGGCGGACGGTCGCGACGGGACTGTTTCCGCTACCCAGAGTACCTGATACGATGCGTCCCGTGAAGTCAGCCACAGCCCCCCTGCGCGATGGGCGCCACGCCCGCTGGGACGAGCACCGTCGCCGGCGTCGCCGGTCGCTGCTGCGTGCCACCCGTGAGGCTGTTCACGACCTCGGCCCGCACGCCTCCATGGAGGAGATCGCGGCCCATGCGGGAACCTCCAAGTCCGTCTTCTACCGGTACTTCGGGGACAAGGCGGGACTCCAGACCGCCGTGTCCCAAGAGGCCATCGCGCTGATGGAGCGGCGCCTGCTCGAGGCCGTGGACACCTCGGACGATCCCCCTCGCGCCCTGCACGCCATGGTGGAGACGTACCTGCGCATGGCGGACTCCTCCCCCCACGTCTACGCCTTCTCCGTCCAGTCCCCCGCCGGCGCGGAGGACTCGGCCGGCGAGCACGCCATCCTGCACGGGTTCTTCGAACGCATGCACGTGGCACTCGAAGAGCGTCTGCGGGCCCAGCTCGCCTCGGGCGGGATCGAGCCCCCCGCGGCCGGGCACCCCCTCCTGCTGTGGCCCATCGCCGCCCTCGGCATGGTCCGCGCCGCCGGTGAGACCTGGCTGTCCTCCTCCGGGGAGCCCCACCGCGCCACGGCGGAGCAGACCGCCGCACAGATCACCCGGTGGCTGCTGAACGGCCTCTCCGGGTCCACCCGTCCCTCCCCGTCCCCCACGAACAGGAGCACCTCATGACCGCCACCGACCACACCAACGGAATCCACGGCGTCGACTCGGTCGACTCCGTCCCCCAGGACATCGACCAGATCGCCCCGGAGCAGCCCGAGGCCGGCGGCCTCGACTCCGCCGCCCTGCAGGAGGCGCTGCTGGGCCGCTGGGCCGAGGCCCGCCGCGCCTCCCGAGCCCTGATGAAGGACCCCGCCCTGCACCGCGACCCGCTGCTCGGCATGGACGAGCACCGCGAGCGTGTTCTGGATCAGCTGCAGATCCTCGTGGACAACGACGCGATCGCCCGGGCCTTCCCGAGGCAGTACGGCGGACAGGACGCCCACGGCGCCTCGGTGGCCGCGTTCTCGGACATCTTCACCGCGGACCCGTCCCTGCAGATCAAGGCCGGCGTCCAGTGGGGCCTGTTCTCCTCGGCCATCCTGCACCTGGGCACCGAGGAACACCATGCGAAGTGGCTGCCGGACGCCCTGTCCCTCAAGCTCCCGGGCGCCTTCGCCATGACGGAGATCGGCCACGGCTCGGACGTGTCTTCGATCGGCACCACCGCCACCTATGACGAGGCCACGGAGGAGTTCGTGGTCCACACCCCGTTCAAGGGCGCCTGGAAGGATTACCTGGGCAACGCCGCCCTGCACGGCCGGGCCGCCACGGTGTTCGCCCAGCTCATCACCCGGGGCGTCAACCACGGCGTGCACTGCTTCCTCGTGCCGATCCGGGACGAGGCCGGGAACTTCCTGCCGGGCGTCGGCGGCGAGGACGATGGCCTCAAGGGCGGGCTCAACGGCATCGACAACGGCCGGCTGCACTTCACCCAGGTCCGCATCCCGCGCACCAACCTGCTCAACCGCTACGGAGACGTCGCGGCCGACGGCACCTACTCCTCCCCCATCGCCTCGCCGGGCCGCCGCTTCTTCACCATGATCGGCACCCTGGTGCAGGGGCGCGTGTCCCTGTCCCTGTCCGCCACGGGAGCCTCCTTCCTGGGTCTGCAGGGCGCGATCACCTACGGCAACCAGCGCCGTCAGTTCAACGCGTCCTCCCCGGATCGCGAGGAGGTGCTGCTGGACTACCAGAAGCACCAGCGCCGCCTGATCGACCGCCTGGCCCGCACCTACGCGGATGCCTTCGCCTCCAACGAGCTGCTGGAGAAGTTCGACGAGGTGTTCTCCGGCCGCGGCGACACCGACCGCCACCGCGAGGAGCTCGAGACCCTCGCCGCAGCGGTGAAGCCCACCACCACCTGGAACGCCCTCGACACCCTGCAGGAGGCCCGCGAGGCCTGCGGCGGCATGGGCTTCATGGCCCGCAACCGCGTCACGCAGCTGCGTGCGGACCTGGACATCTTCGCCACCTTCGAGGGGGACAACAACATCCTGCTGCAGCTGGTGGGCAAGCGCCTGTTGACGGACTACTCCAAGGAGTTCGGCCGCCTGGACGTGGGCGCCGTGTCCAAGTACGTGGCGGGACAGGCCTCCGAGGCCCTGCACCGCGTCGGCCTGCACAAGGTGGTTCAGTCCGTCTCGGACCGTTCGGACGAGAGGCGTTCGGCAAACTGGTTCAAGGACCCGGAGGTGCAGCAGAACCTCCTGGAGGACCGCGTGCGGGCCAAGACCGCGGACATCGCGGGCACGCTCCAGAAGGTGCGCGGCAAGGACCAGGCCGCGCAGGCGGCCGCGTTCAACTCCCGTCAGCACGAGCTGATCGAGGTGGCTGGAGACCACGCGGCGCTGCTGCAGTGGGAGGCCTTCACCCGCGTGGTGGAGGGCATCGAGCACGAGCACACCCGCACCGTGCTGACCTGGCTGCGCGACCTGTACGCCCTGCGCACCGTGGAGGACGACCTCGGCTGGTACGTGGCCCACGGCCGCGTCTCCTCGCAGCGTGCCCGCGCCCTGCGCGGCTACATCAACCGCCTCGCCGAGCGCCTGCGCCCGTTCGCCCAGGAGCTGGTGGAGGCCTACGGCCTGGAGCCGGAGCACCTGCGCATGGAGATCACCACGGACGCGGAGCGCGAGCGTCAGGACGAGGCGCATGCGTACTACGCCCAGCTGGCCGCCTCCGGCGACGCCCCGGTCCACGAGCGCACCCTGCGCGCCCGGGAGAAGGCCGCGAAGAAGGGCGGCAGGAAGTCCGAGCGCTGATCCGGCCCTGAGCGGCTCCCGCCGGTGCCGCTCCCCAACGACGACGGCCGCCCGCCTCGAGGAGGTGGGCGGCCGTCTCGTGCGTGCTCGGCGGGGGCGCGCGGGGTCAGCGCACCACGGACTCGTAGACTTCCAGGGTGCGCTCGGCGATGGTCTCCCAGGAGAAGTGCTCGATGGCGCGGGTGCGGCCGGCCTCGCCCATGGCGGCGGCCTTGTCCGGGTCGGCGAGGACCCGGGTGAGGGCGGCGGCGAAGTCCGCGACGAAGGCCTCCTCGTCCGCGGGGGTGCCGGTACCGTCGTCCCGCTGCTCGATGTCCACGAGCAGGCCGGTGGTCCCGTGGTCCACGACCTCCGGGATGCCGCCGACACGCGTGGCGACCACGGCGGTTCCGCAGGCCATGGCCTCGAGGTTGACGATGCCCAGGGGCTCGTAGATCGACGGGCAGGCGAAGACG
Organism: Micrococcus luteus; assembly: GCA_047414615.1. Classification (GTDB taxonomy): domain Bacteria; phylum Actinomycetota; class Actinomycetes; order Actinomycetales; family Micrococcaceae; genus Micrococcus; species Micrococcus luteus_B. Next base: position 876,546 of record CP179711.1, on the reverse strand, counting down.
GTGGCTTGGGAGAGGATCTCCATGACCTCCTGACGAGGCAGCATCCCCTCGATCACGACCACGCCGTCGCGCTGCTCGCGCAGCTCGGCGAACAGGCCCTCGACCTCCTTCGCCAGCTCCGGGGTGTCCGGGGCGCCGACGCAGAGTACCAGCTGGACCTCCTCGGGCAGCTGCAACGCTGCCTTGAGCAGCAGCGGCACGCCCTTCTGGCGGGTGATGCGGCCGACGAACGCGACGGACGGGCGGTCCGGGTCGATGCCGTGCGTGGTCAGGGCGTCCGAGGAGGTCTGCGGGGTCCAGAGCTCGGTGTCGATGCCGTTGTGGACCACATTCACCTTGGCCGGGTCCACGTCCGGGTAGCACGTCAGAATGTCCCGGCGCATGCCCTCGGACACCGCGATCACGGCGTCGGCGGCGTGGTAGGCGGTGGACTCGGCCCAGCTGGAAATCCGGTACCCGCCGCCGAGCTGCTCGGCCTTCCATGGGCGCAGCGGCTCCAGGGAGTGGGCGGAGAGCACGTGCGGGGTGCCGTGCAGCAGCCCGCCGAGGTGGCCGGCCATGTTCGCGTACCAGGTGTGGGAGTGGATGACGTCGGCGCCCGTGAGGGCCTCGAGCATGGTCAGGTCGGTGGCGAGCGTCTGGACGGCGCCGTTGGTCTCGTCGAAGCCCTCGGGGGTGGGGTAGGTCAGCACCTGCGCCCCGTGAAAGTCGGCGTCGCGGGGCTCGCCGAAGGCGTGGACGCGGACGTCGGCGCGGGCGGCGAGGACGCGGGTCAGCTCCGCGACGTGGACGCCGGCTCCGCCGTAGACCGCCGGGGGGAACTCTTTGCTCACGATGTCGATGCGCACGCCTCCAACCTAGTCGAGGCCGACCAGGGCGGATAGTCTGGCGGTACCGGACACCGGTGCTGCACCGGCATCGTGAGCGAGCAGGAAGGGAGCCCGCGCCCATGGTCCAGAAGAAGGTCCTGTCGATCGTCCTGGCCGGAGGTGAGGGCAAGCGTCTGATGCCGCTGACCGCGGACCGCGCCAAGCCGGCCGTCCCGTTCGGCGGCGCCTACCGGCTCATCGACTTCGCCCTGTCCAACCTCGTGAACTCCCGGTACCGCGAGATCGTGGTGCTGACCCAGTACAAGTCGCACTCCCTGGACCGCCACATCTCCGAGACCTGGCGGATGTCCACGCTCCTGAACAACTACGTCGCCTCCGTGCCGGCGCAGCAGCGCCGCGGCAAGGACTGGTTCCTGGGCTCGGCGAACGCCATCTACCAGTCGATGAACCTGATCCAGGACGCGCGGCCGGACATCGTCGTGGTGATCGGCGCGGACCACGTCTACCACATGGACTTCCAGCAGATGGTGGACCAGCACGTCGCCTCCGGCGCGCGGGCCACCGTGGCCGCCGTGCGCCAGCCGCTGGACATGGCCTCCTCCTTCGGGGTCATCGAGACCGCCGAAGGCGACCAGGAGAAGATCGCCCGCTTCGTGGAGAAGCCGGAGTCCACCCCCGGCCTGCCGGACGACCCGAACGCCTTCCTCGCCTCGATGGGCAACTACGTGTTCGACGCCGACGCGCTGGTCGAGGCCCTCAACCGCGACGCCGAGGACGAGGACTCGGACCACGACATGGGCGGCGACATCGTCCCGTGGTTCGTGGAGCGCGGCGAGGCGGGCGTCTACGACTTCACCTCCAACGAGGTCCCCGGCGGACACTCCGGCCAGCACTACTGGCGTGACGTCGGCACCCTTGACTCCTACTACGACGCCCACATGGACCTGGTCCAGCCGGTGCCGGAGTTCAACCTCTACAACCGCGACTGGCCGCTGTACACGCGCCAGTCCGTGTCTCCCCCGGCCAAGCTGGTGCGCTCGGCGTCGAAGCGTCCGGGCACGGCCGTGGACTCGCTGCTGGCACAGGGCGTGGTCGTCTCCGGCGGCACCGTGGCCCAGTCCGTGGTGTCCACGGACTGCCGCATCCACAACGAGGCGTGGGTGGAGCAGTGCGTGCTGCTGGACTCCGTGGTCGTCTCCGAGGGCGCCCAGGTCCGCAACGCGATCCTGGACAAGAACGTGGTGGTCCCGCCGGGCGTGCGCATCGGCTTCGACCGCGTCGAGGACGAGGCTCGCGGCTTCACCGTGACCGAGTCCGGACTCACGGTGATCTCGAAGAACCAGACCGTGCCGGCCTGAGACCGGCCCGTCGCCTCCCTCGAGGAGGCGACGACGGCGCTCGTTCGGGGCCCTCAGGCGGGCGCGTTCCGAGCCTGCGGTGCAGGTCCTCGGCTCACCGGCGTGCATGTGATGAGATGGACGCATGTCTGAGACCCATGCATCTGCTGAGCGGCACCCGGACTGGGACACCGCCGCGCTCACCCGTGACGAGGCCCGCGCCCGTGCGAACGTCCTGTCCGTGAGCTCTTATGACGTCTCCGTGGACGTCCGTGACGCCGCGGACGCTGCCACCGAGGCCTACCCGGTCGCGGCCCGCCTGGACTTCTCCTGCTCCGAGCCGGGCTCCGAGACCTGGCTGGACTGGATCAACGCGTCCGTCGATTCCGTGGAGCTCAACGGGGAGCCGCTGGACGTCGCCGACGTCGCCGGCCGGAACCGGGTGCGTCTGCCCGGGCTGTCCGCGGAGAACACCGTGGTGGTGCGCGGCACCTCCCTGTACTCGCGCTCCGGCGAGGGCATGCACCGCTACGTCGACCCGGCCGACGGTCAGACCTACCTGTACACCCAGTACGAGCCGGCCGACGCCCGCCGCGTGTTCCCGAACTTCGAGCAGCCGGACCTGAAGGCCTCCTTCACGTTCTCCCTCACAGGCCCCGCGGACTGGGTCCTCGCATCCAACGGGGTGGAGACCTCCCGGGAGCGGAACGACGACGGCTCGGTCACCGTGGCCTTCCGGGCCACCCGACCGCAGTCCACCTACATCACCACCCTGCTGGCCGGCCCGTATGCCGTGTTCGAGGACTGCTGGGGCGGTCACGAAGCCACCGGAGCAGACCCGGTGGACCTGCGCATCCTCTGCCGGCAGACGCTGGCGGAGCACATGGACGCCGAGGCGGTCTTCGACATCACGAAGAGCGGCATGGACTTCTTCCACGGCATGTTCGGCGTGCCCTATGAGTGGGGCAAGTACGACCAGGCCTTCGTGCCGGAGTACAACCTCGGTGCCATGGAGAACCCGGGCCTGGTGACCTTCACCGAGCACTACATCCACGACACCGCCCCCACCCGGGCGCAGCTGGAGGGCCGTGCGAACACGATCCTCCACGAGATGGCCCACATGTGGTTCGGAGACCTGGTGACCATGCGGTGGTGGGACGACCTGTGGCTGAAGGAGTCCTTCGCGGACTACATGGGCACCCTGGCCTCCGCCGAGGCCGCCGGCTTCACAGAGGCGTGGAGCTCCTTCGCCTCCCGCCGCAAGGCCTGGGCGTATGTGCAGGACCAGTACCCCACGACCCACCCGATCGTGGCGGACATTGTGGACCTGGAGGCCGCCCGGCAGAACTTCGACGGCATCACCTATGCCAAGGGCGCCTCGGTGCTCAAGCAGCTGGCGGTGTTCGTGGGCCGGGAGGCATTCGAGGAGGCCGCCCGCACCTATTTCCAACGCCACGCCTGGGGCAATGCCGAGCTGAAGGACTTCCTGGCGGTGCTCTCCGAGGCCTCGGGCCGGGACATGTCGGCCTGGGCCGACGCCTGGCTGCACACCGCCGGCGTGCCGAAGCTGCGCGTGGAGATCGTGGACGGCGTCCCGGTGCTGGTGCAGTCCGGCGAGGACCCGACCACCGGTGCGCCGATCCGTCGCCCGCACGTGGTGCAGGTGGGCGTCTACGAGCCGAACGCCTCCGGCGCGCTGATGCGCACCGGCTCGGTGACCGTGGACGTGGCCGCGGGCGCCGAGCGCACACCGGTCCGCGGCCTGGAGGTGCCGGAGCACGGTGTCCGCCTGGTGCTGCCGAACGACGAGGACCTCACCTACGCCGCGGTCTCCCTGGACGACGTCTCCCTGGACGCCGTGCTGACCCACCGCATCGCCGACCCGCTGGCGCAGGCCTCCGTGTGGGCCTCGCTGTGGGCGATGGTCCGCGGCGGCGAACTGTCCGCCCAGGCATTTGTCGCGGCGGTCGAGGAGCTCGCAGACACCATCGGCCCGGTGGCGGTGTACACCCAGGTGCTGTCCCAGGCCGCCGCAGCCGTGTCCCTCTACGCCGGCGCGGACGAGCGCGCCGGGCTGCGCTCGCGTCTGGGCGCGCTGCTGCTGCACCACGTGGCCGAGCTGGAGGCCGGCTCAGACCGCCAGCGCGCCACGGCCCGCGTGCTGGGCCTGCTGGCCCGCAGGGACGCCGAGCTCGCGGGCCGGACGGAGCAGGCGCTGCTGCAGGACGCGGAGACGGCGGCCCCCGGTCTGGCCGTGGACAGCGAGATCCGCTGGCTGGTGCTGCAGGCGCTGGCCGCCACCGGACGGATCGACCGTGCCGGCCTGGACGCCGCCCTGGCCGAGCAGCGCACGGCCAAGACGGTGGTGAGCCACACCCTGGCCGTGAACGCCCTGCCGGACGCACAGGTCAAGCAGGCCGCATGGGACGCGGTGATCGCCGGCGAGGACGCAGAGGGCACGCCCCTGTCCAACGACCTGCTCTCGGCCACTGCGGAGGGCTTCGCCACCGGTGACCCCGCCCTCACCGCCGACTACGACCAGCGGCTGTTCGGCGAGCTGGAGCAGCTCTGGGCCTCCCGCTCGAACGGCCTGGCCTCCCGCGCCATCTCCGGCCTGTTCCCGCTGCTCCAGGACGCCGTGGCCGGCGACGAGGCCGCGCAGGAGCAGCACCCGGTGCTTGCCGCGGCCCAGGCCTGGCTCGACGGCCACCCGGACGCACCGGGCGCCCTGCGCCGCCTGGTGGTGGAGCACACGGACTCGCTGCGCCGCTCGCTGCGGGTCCAGTCCCGCCAGGAGGAGCTGCAGCACTCCTGATCTGACGGTCGGTTGCACGCCGACGACCCGTCGCCCTCCCGCAGAACGGAGGCGGGCCGTCGTCGGGTCCGTGCACAGCCGCATGCGTTCGAGAGGGCGGTACGGTGGTGAGCTCGCCGAGCGGGACCGTGCCGCCCCCTCACGACGCAGAAGCTGGGCTCAGGGCACGCGCCGCAGCCACTCCTCGGTGAGGAACTTCTCCTCGGCCAGCGACTGGGCGCGGTCCAGGGTCTCCTGGTCCAGCTCCACGCGGGTGGCGCCGTAGCGCTCCGCGAAGACCCGCATCATGACCTCCCAGATCTGCGGGCGGGTCATGTTGCCGGTCTGGCGGCGCAGCGGATCCACGCGCTTCCTGGCAGAGGCCACGCCCTTGCCCTTGAGCTTCTCTCGGCCGATGCGCAGCACCTGCGTCATCTTGTCCGCGTCGATGTCATAGCTCATGGTGACGTGGTGCAGCAGGCCGGCAGCGCCGACCCTCTTCTGGGCCGCTCCCCCGATCTTGCCCTGCGGCGTCGCGATGTCGTTGAGCGGCTGGTAGAACGCCTCCACACCCACGCGGGACAGAGCCTCCATTGTCCAGTCGTCCAGGAACGGGTACGACTCCCCGGTGCTCATGCCGTCCACCAGGGAGCGCGGCAGGGACAGGGAGTAGGTGACGCAGTTGTCCGCCTCCATGAACATCGCACCGCCGCCGGAGATGCGGCGCATCACGTGGATGTCATGGGCAGCGGCGCCCTCGGCGTCCACCTCGTTGGCCAGAGACTGGAAGGCGCCGATCACCACGGCCGGCTCAGTCCACTGCCACAGGCGCATCAGGGGCCTGCGGCGGCCGGCGGCGACGTCTTCGGTGAGGATCTGGTCCAGGGCCACGTGCTGGTGGATCGGCAGCGGTGCCGGGGCGATGACCTCCCACTCATGGTCCTCCCACGTGGTGGCCCGCCCCACGGCGCGGCGGACTGCGGTGGCCACGGCGTCCGCGTCGAAGCCGAACAGCTGGGCGTCCGGACGGATCGCGGCCCGCACGCGCTGGGCGATCACGGTGTGCTCGGTGTCCTCGGCCAGGCCCACCAGGGCCCGGTTGATGTCCTCGAGCGCCTCGTCCGGCTCGAGGAAGAAGTCCCCGTTGAGACTGGCGGCGGTGACGGTGCCGTCCTCCACCGTGAGGTCGACGCGCACGAGCTTGCCGCCGAGGACCTTGTACTGGCCGTGATGCTGAGTGCTCATGGTCTCCAGCCTACGCCGCGGGCCGCCACCTGCCGTATCGGGCGGCCGCATCGTCGTGAGCGAGACGCCCGGACACGACGAAGGGCCCGGCCCCCGGCTTCCCGGGAGACGGACCCTTCACGGACCGGCTCGGCGGCTCAGGCCGCCTCAGATCACTTCTTGCCGCCGAAGCCCTTGAAGCGGGCGTTGAAGCGCTCGACGCGGCCGGCGGTGTCCATGATGCGCTGCTTGCCCGTGTAGAACGGGTGCGAGGCGGCCGAGATCTCGACGTCGATCACCGGGTAGGTGTTGCCATCGGTCCACTCCGCGGTCTTGTCGGAGTTCGCGGTGGTGCGGGTCAGCACCTTCTCGCCGGAGGCGAGGTCGTTGAAGATCACGTAGCGGTACTCGGGGTGCAGGTCAGCCTTCATGGAAAGTCCTTCGTTCAATGCCCCTGGTTTTGGCCAGGGCGCGCGAGAGGTGAAATCTAGCGGCCACGCTGAAGGCACGGCCAGCGGATCACTATACCGTACGGGCTCGCAGCTCCCACAGCGCCACCGCGGCCGCCGCGCCGACGTTCAGCGAGTCCACCCCGGAGGTCATCGGGATCTTCACGTGCGCGTCGCACCGGGCCAGGGTCTGGTCCCGCACGCCTGGCCCCTCGGCACCCACCACCAGGGCGAGCCGCTCGGCGTGTCGCAGCGCCTCCAGGGCGGTGCCGTCCAGGTCCACGGCTGCGTCGGTCACCTCCAGCGCGACGACGACGAAGCCCACCTGGCGCAGCAGCTCCAGTCCGTCCGAGACCGTGCCCGGCGCCGCGTCGCGCGCCTCTGCCACGTCAGTCGCCTGGGGCCGGCTCGGCTCCCCCGGCCAGGCTTCGGCCCGCGCCCACGGCAGCCGGAACACCGTGCCCATGGACACGCGGACCGCTCGCCGGTACAGCGGGTCGGCCGCCCGCGGGGAGAGCAGCAGCCCGTCCCAGCCCAGAGCCACCGCCGAGCGGATGATCGCGCCCAGGTTCGTGGGGTCGGTGAGGTCCTCGGCCACCAGCACGCGGCGCGCACTGACCAGCGCATCAGCCACCGCTCGTGGAGCAGGCCGTTCCATCGCTGCCAGGGCACCACGGTGCAGGTGGAAGCCAGTCAGCGCGGTGAGCACCTCATCCGCCCCGGTGAACACCGGGACGTCCGGGTGCTGGGCGAAGGCATCCGCCAGCTGCTCCCCCGCCGTTTCCAGGTACCGGCGGGGCACCAGGAAGGACCGCGGCCGGCAGCCGGCGTCCAGGGCCCGGCGCACCACCGGCGTGGACTCGGCCAGGAACACGCCGTGCTCGGCGTCCGCGGCACGGCGCAGGGCCGCGTCCGTCATGGACACGTAGGGGGCGAGCTCGGGTGCCTCCAGGTCCCGGCGAGAGGAGAGCACCCGGAGGCGGCCGGCGTCGGGAGTCAGGGAGCGGGCACCGGAGGTGACGTCCACGGTCCCGCTCAGCCCTCGAACAGGCGGAGAAGCATGACCACCAGGCCCACCAGGCCGACGGCCACGATCACGCCGCGCAGCAGGGTCGGGGAGATTCGCCGGCCGATCCTCGCTCCCACCGATCCGCCGACCAACGAAGAGACGGCGATCAACAGCACGGCCACCCAGTCGATCCGGTCGAAGGCGAAGAGCAGGTAGAACACCGCGGCCACCAGGTTCACGCAGAGTGACAGCCACGTCTTCACGGCGTTGGCGTGCACCAGCAGGCCGGTGAGGAACACGCCGAGGATGCCCATGAGCAGCACGCCCTGGGCGGCCACGAAGTAGCCGCCGTAGACGCCGGCGCCGAAGACCAGTGCCCAGAGCAGCGGGGAGACGGGGCCGCGCGGGACGTCGTCGGCGGGGTCGGCGGGCGCTGCCGGTCCCCCGGTCTCGGCCTGCGCTGCGGACCGCCGTGCCGTGACCCAGCGGTTCAGCCGCGGCTGGAGGATCACGAAGGCCAGGGCCACCACGATCAGGCAGGGCGCGGCGATCTCGAAGACCTTCTCCGGCAGGACGGTCAGCAGGAAGGCGCCGATCACGCCGCCGATCACGGACGCGGTGGTCAGCACCGGCACCACGTCCATGGACTGCTTGAGCTCACGCCGGTAGCCGAAGGTGCCGGAGAAGCCGGCGGCCACCAGTCCCATGGCGTTGGAGATCTGCGCGGTCACCGGCGGGAAGCCGACGGCCACGAGCACGGGGAAGGTGACGAGCGTGCCGGACCCGACGATCGAGTTGATCGTGCCGGCCCAGAAGCCCGCCAGCAGGACCACCACGACCTGCCAGAGTTCCAGCCCCAGCACGTCTGCGCCCCACAGCTCCATCAGGCGGCGACGGCCGCGTACCGGCCGTCCTTGACGCTCACCTTCAGCTCCATGCCGAACGCGGCGGAGAGATGCTCCTCGGTGAGGGTCTCCTCGATGGGACCGGCCTTGACCACCCGTCCCTCGCGCAGCAGCAGGGCATGGGTGAAGCCCGGCGGCACCTCCTCGAGGTGGTGTGTGACGAGCACGAGGGCCGGGGCGAACTCGTCCTCGGCCACCTCGGACAGCTGGGCCACGAGCTTCTCGCGGCCGGCCAGATCCAGGCCCGCGGCGGGCTCGTCCAAAAGCATCAGCTCCGGGTCCGTCATGAGGGCGCGGGCGATGAGCACGCGCTTGCGCTCGCCCTCGGACAGGGTGCCGAAGCGGCGGTGCGCCAGGCGGGACAGGCCCCACTGGGTGATCAGGCCGAGGGCGCGGCCCTCGTCCTCGACCTCGTACTCCTCGCGCCAGCGGCCGGTCACGCCGTAGGAGGCGGTGACCACCGCGTCCTGGACCTTCTCCTCGTCCGGGACCTGCTGGGCGAGCTGGGCGGAGGACAGGCCGATGCGCGGGCGCAGCTCGAACACGTCCACGGCGCCGAGGACCTCGTCCAGGATGCCGACGTCACCGCTGGTCGGGTGCATGCGGGCGGCGGCGACCTGCAACAGGGTCGACTTGCCGGCGCCGTTCGGGCCCATCATGATCCAGCGCTCGCCGTCGCGGACGGTCCAGTCCACGTCCTCGACGAGGTGCTTCGTCCCGCGGCGCACGGTCACCCCGCGCAGCTGAAGGACGGCGTCCTCGTCCGGGGTGAAGAGGTCGTCGGCGTGGAGGGCATCCGAGGAGTCGGTGGTCATGCGGACCACTGTAGTGGCCTGCCGCCTGCGGACCCCGGCGCGACGCACGGGGCCGGAAGGGACTCCACCCGCCTAGGATCAGCCCCATGAGCCAGGTCCGTGATGTGGTCTACCGCCCCTGTCCCGACGACGGCGCCCCGTCCCCCGGCGCGCCCCACGCCGCGCCTGTAGCGTACGGCGCCCCAGAGCCCCCGACCGGCGTGCCGGAGCACGCAGAGCACCTGACGGCGCCGGCCGACGGCGGCACGGCCCTCGAGGGCTGGCGATGGGAGACCGACTCCTGGGCGGCCGCGGCGCAGGCCCCGGAAGGCTGGGAGGTCGTGCGCGTCCCCGCGGACGTGGTGTCCGCTCCGGCGCCCTTCGTGGTGACAGATGTGGACTCCACCCTGATCCAGGACGAGGTCATCGAGCTGCTTGCCGCCCATGCCGGGCGCGAGGCGGAGGTCGCCGAGGTCACCGAGCGGGCGATGCGCGGCGAGCTCGACTTCGCCCAGTCCCTGCACGCCCGTGTGGAGACGCTGGCGGACCTGCCGGTCTCCGTGGTCGAAGAGGTCGTCGCCCGGGTGCGGCCGACCCCCGGCGCCCGGGACCTGATCGCCGCGGTCACCGGCGCCGGCGGCCGCATGTGCGCCGTCTCCGGCGGGTTCCGGCAGGTGCTGGCCCCGCTGGCGGCCGCCTGGGGGCTGACCGGGTACTGCGCGAACGAGCTGGAGGTCGCCGACGGCCACCTCACCGGGCGGGTGGCCGGCGCGGTGGTGGACCGCGCCGTGAAGGAGCAGATGCTGCGGCAGTGGGCCGCCGAGGCCGAGATGCCGCTGTTGGGCACCGTGGCCTGCGGTGACGGTGCCAACGACATCGACCTGCTGACCGCCAGCGGCTGCGGCGTCGCCCTCTGTGGCAAGCCTGCCCTGCGCGAGGTCGCCGACGCCTGCGTGGACGTGCCGCACCTGGCTGTCGTGAGGTGGATGCTCGGGCTCTGAGGACTCGTCCCCCCTGAAAGATATCGGCCCCGCGCCTCACAGCGTGAGGCGCGGGCCGACGTCGTGGAGCGGGCCGCTCAGACGCTATGAGGGCGGCGGTGGCCGGGAGGTCTTGAAGGCCAGGGCCCCGCTTATGCAGATTCGTGGATCATCTCCGCCTGATTGGGCAGGCGGAGAGCGCACATGCATAGGAGGCCCTGGTGTTCACTGAGACTACTAGCGTCGGACTGGACGTTCACGCTCGATCGATCAAGTCCTGCGCGATCAACACCACCACGGGTGAGATCACCCGCAGCACGATGCCGAACGACACGGCGCTGGTGAGCGGTTACCTGGACTCGCTGGCCGCTGAGCAGGGGCCTGTGCTGGTGACCTACGAGGCCGGACCGACCGGGTTCGAGCTGAGCAGGGTGATCGCCGAGCATGGTCACCGGGTGCAGGTCGCTGCGCCCTCGAAGATCCTGCGTCCTGCCGGAGACCGGGTGAAGACCGATGCCCGAGACGCGCTGCTGCTGGCTCGCCTGGCGATCAATGATTCGATCACCCCGGTGCGGGTGCCCACCCGTGCCCAGGAGGCCGCCCGTGATCTGGTGCGGGCCCGTGAGGACGTGAGGGTGGAGCTGATGGCCGCCCGTCACCGGCTGAGCAAGCTGCTGCTGCGCCACGGTGTGGTCTACGCCGGCAAGCAGGCCTGGGGCCGGTCCCATGATGCCTGGCTGCGCAGGATCGGCCGGCAGGTGTTGCCGGGCATGGGTGCCGGTGTGGTGATCGCGTTCGAGGACTACTACCAGCAGGTGCAGCACCTGCAGGCCCGCAAGGACCGCCTGGACGAGCACATCCACGCCCTGGCCCAGGACAGCGAGTTCACGGACACGATCACCCGGCTGGCGTGCCTGCGTGGGGTCTCGGTGCTGACCGCGACCGCGTTGGCGGTGGAGATCGGTGACTGGGACCGGTTCACCGGGGCCAAGATCGGTGCGTTCCTGGGACTGGTGCCCTCGGAGCATTCCTCGGGTGGTTCTCGCTGGCAGGGGGCGATCACCCGCACCGGGAATGCTCATGCCCGCCGGCTGCTGGTCGAAGCGGCCTGGCATCACAAGCCCGGGTACCGCCCGGGCAAGGTGCTGCATGCCCGGTGGGCCAAGGCCCCGGCGGCCGTGGTGGCCCGTGCTGATGCCGGGAATCGGCGTCTGCATCGGAAGTGGATGATGCTCACCGCGGCGAAGAAGCGGCATACCGTGGCCACGACCGCGGTGGCCCGCGAGATGGCCGGCTGGTGCTGGTCGCTGGCGACGATGCAGATCTGAGTCGGCTCTGAAGACTGCGTTCCCTGCTGACACCATTGCCGGTGCAGCGTGAGGAGGACACCAGCGCAAGGGCTGTGAGCAGTCGCCAGCGCACTAGACCTGGCGGCCACGCTCGACCTCAGAGAAGCCATGGTCCTCCCGCCGAAACCAGCGTCCTGCGGTAGCCAACCCGCGCATATCAGACTGACCACGCGTCGATCACAGACACGCGACCGGCACAGGACACAGCACGTGAGCGCCGAAGAGGGGCACCCACCGGCCAGTGGATGCCCCTCTTCACCCCTGCCTACTTGACAGGAGCACGTACATATCAGCCCTGCTGGCGGTCCAGGAAGTCGCGGGCGCCGCCCACGAGCTCGGTGTGGCCGACCTCCAGGTCCCTGCGGCCGACCATGGCGGCGACCTCGGCCGCGAACTCCTCCACGGAGTAGAGCTTGCCGGCGGCCTCGCGGCGGGCCTCGATGGCGCCCGGCTCGGCGCGGTTGAGCAGCGTGGCAGTGATGGTGCCCTCGATCATGTCTCCGGAGACCACCACGAAGCCGATGCCCTTCTCCGCGAAGGCCGGGATGCGCTCACGCAGGGCGTCCTCGCCTGCGCGCTTGGATCGGGCCACGGGCTCGTAGGAGTCCATGGTCGGGACCTCGTCGATGAAGTGCGCCTGGTGGGAGGTGACGAAGACGATCTGGCCGCCGGCGGACATGCGCGCCACCGCAGCGTCGGCCAGGGCAGCCTGGGCGTCCCGGTTGAGCTTCATGGCGTAGTCCTCGCCGAACTGGGACTCCATGCCACCGGAGGCGTTGAGCACGAGCACGTCCAGCGAACCGAAGTTCTCCACGGCCGCGTCCAGCAGCGCGGCGCGGTCCTCCGGTGAGGTGACGTCCCCGCCGACGGCCACGGCACGGCCGCCGGCCTCCTCGATAGCCTCCACCACCTTGTTCGCGCGCGGGGCCTTCTGGCGGTAGTTCACGACGACGCCGGCGCCCCGTGCAGCGAGCAGCTGTGCGGTCGCGGCGCCGATGCCGCGGGACGAGCCGGTGACGACGACGCCCTGGCCGGCCAGGTCCTGCGCTGCCTCGGCGGTGGTGTTCTCGGTCATGTTGCCTCCTGGGTGGAATACGGTGCCCCGGAGCCCGTCACGGGTGCCGGGTCGGAAGTGCTGTGCATGGGGGTGGTGCGGGGACGCGGTCAGTGGCCCATGCCGAGGCCGCCGTCCACGGGGATGACGGCGCCGGAGATGTAGGCGGCCTGGTCTGAGGACAGCCAGGCGACGACGTCCGCGACCTCGGACGGCTGGGCGAAACGGCCGGCCGGGATGGACTTCTTGTACTGCTTCTTCAGGTCCTCGTCCAGGCCCTGCGTCATCTCGGTGTCGATGTAGCCCGGGGCCACCACGTTGGCGGTGATGCCGCGGGAGCCGAGCTCGCGGGTGATGGAGCGGGCCATGCCGACCAGGCCGGACTTGGAGGCGGCGTAGTTCACCTGGCCGGGCGAGCCCAGCAGGCCCACCACGGAGGAGACCAGGACGATCCGGCCGCGCTTCAGGCGCATCATGCCCTTGGTGGCGCGCTGCACCACCCGGAAGGAGCCGGTCAGGTTGGTGTCCACCACGGAGGTGAAGTCCTCCTCAGACATGCGCAGCAGCAGCTGGTCGTTGGTGATGCCGGCGTTGGCCACGAGAACCTCGACCGGCCCGTGGGCCTGCTCCACCTCGGTGAAGGCGGCATCCACGGAGGCGGCGTCCGTGACGTCGCAGGCCACGGCAAGGGCGCCCTCAGGACCCTCGCCGTTGCGGGAGGTGATGGCCACCCGGTCCCCGTTCGCCAGGAACGCCTCCGCGATGGAGCGGCCGATGCCGCGGTTGCCTCCGGTGACCAGGACGCTGCGGCCCGTGGGCTGCTCGTCGGTCTGGGCGGTCTTCTCTGCGGCCATGCTCCGCTCCTCCTGGATCCTGCGCCGGCCTGCGGGCAGGCGCGTTCGGTGACGTCGGTCCACGCCCGTCCGCTCCGGGACTTCGGCGAGATCCCGGCACCGACTGCGGCGGCAGCGGGCACGGCGCCGTGGCATCCGTCACGCGGGCGTACGGGTCCACTTTCGCGGACCTCGAGGCGCTGCACACCTACGAGATCCGTCACGCGGGCGTACGGGTCCACTCTACGTGGGTGACGTCGTGAGACAATGGACGCCTGTCCGAGCCCGATCGTCTGCACCGTCCGGAGGGAGGTCGAGATGGCCGCAACCACCACGGGCCCCTGCGGCCCCGCCGCCGTCCAGTCCGTCACCACGGCCCCGCAGGCCCGCTCCGCGGACCGCGACGAGCGCATGCGGAGATACCTGATCCAGATGGGCATCCGCACCGCCTGCTTCATCGGCGCGTTCTTCGCCCACGGCTGGCTGCAGATCGTGCTCTTCGCCGCCGCCGCGATCCTGCCGTACATCGCCGTGGTGGGCAGCAACAACGCCCGCCCCTACACCGCGGGCACGATGCAGTCGGCTGCGCCTCCGGTCACCCCCCTGACCGCCGACCCCGCCCCGACTCGGCCGGAGGAGGACGTGGTGGCCGGCGAGGTCGTGGAGCAGCCGCGCGCCCTGCCGCCGGGCGCGGCGGCCGGCCCGGGGACGGATCCGGGGCGCAGCACCCGCCCCGCCGGATCGGGGGCCCGGGCATGAGCGGCGGCTTCGACCTGCTCGGCGCTCTGTCCGGCCGTGCCCGCCCGGACGAGTCGGCGACGACGGCCGGCCGGCCCTCGCCCGACGACCCCTCCGGCACGGGTGCCCTGCCCTGCTCCGCGCGCGGGTGCGGCGCCGACGCGGCGTTCGGGCTGCGCTGGAACAATCCGCGTATCCACTCCCCCGAGCGCCGGAAGACCTGGCTCGCCTGCCCGGAGCACCGGGCCCACCTCTCCGCCTTCCTGAGCGACCGCGGATTCCTGAAGGAGACCGTGGACGTGGCCGACCTGCCCGGCACGGACGGGCAGACCGCCCGTGCACCGCGGCCTGAGGGCCGGACCCCGACCTGGCGAGGAGGGGACGCCGAGTGAGCATTGCCGGCACCGACACGCGGACGCGGCCGGATCCCGGCGGTCGCGACGAGGGCACCGGGCAGGTCAGCAGGGGCAGGCTCGACTTCTCGTTCCTCCTCACGGCCCCTTGGATCTTCGGGTTCGTGGTCTGCCTCCTCTTCGCCTTCGCCTGCCACCACCTGGCCCAGTGGCAGATCGACCGCCGCCTCCAGGTGATGGATCAGATCAACCGGGTGCTCGAGAACTACGACGACGCGCCCGTCCCCTTCGCCGACGCCCCCGTGGCCGACTTCCAGGCCGACGACGAGTGGACCCCGGTCACTCTGTCCGGCGAGTACCTCGTGGAGGACACGGTGGTGGTCCGCAACCGTCCGCGGGCCGGCCGACCCGGATACGAGGTCCTGGTGCCGTTCAGGACACAGGAGGGGGCTGTCGTCGTGGTGGACCGCGGGTGGTTGCCGATCGGCAACTCCCCCGGGCGCCCGGACAGCATCCCCGCGCCCGCCGAGGGACAGCAGGAGGTCGAGGTGCGGCTGCGTCCCGGCGAGCCCACCCTGGACCGTGACGCCCCCGAGGGCCAGGTGGCCTCCATCGACCTGCGGGAGATCGGCCGGGTGACCGGCCTGGAGGTCGCGGACCGCGCCTACGGCGAGATGGTGTCCGAGTCCAACGATCCGGGCGAGCGCCCCCGGCCGCTGGTCCAGCCGACCCTGGACGAGGGGCCGCACCTGTCCTACGCCCTGCAGTGGTACCTGTTCGCGCTCATGGGCTTCGGCGTCTGGGGCTACATGGCCTACACCCGCGCCCGCAACGACAGGGACGACCTCGAGGACGCCGCCGAGGCCGGTGACGACGCCGTCATCCCCGCCAAGCACCACCCGCGCCCCCGGCGTGTGAAGCGCCGCCGCTCCCGGAGGATCACGGACGAGGAGGCCGAGGACGCGCTCTTCGACTGAAGGCCCGCCCACCGGACACGACCGGCGTCCCCCGTCGGCGGGCCCGATCGGGCCGGAGCGTCCCCGATGCCGATCAGGCCAACGTGATGAGGTCCCGGTACTCGTCGTTCCACAGGTCCTCCACGGCGTCCGGCAGCAGCACGACTCGCTCGGGGTCCAGGGCCTCCACGGCGCCCTCGTCGTGGGTCACCAGGACGATGGCGCCCTCATAGGTGCGCAGGGCGTTGAGGATCTCCTCGCGGGAGGCCGGGTCCAGGTTGTTCGTCGGCTCGTCCAGGAGCAGCACGTTGGCCGAGGACGCCACGAGGGTGGCCAGGGCCAGCCGGGTCTTCTCCCCGCCGGAGAGCACACGGGCCGGCTTGTCCACGTCGTCGCCCTGGAAGAGGAACGAGCCGAGCAGCGTCCGGGCCTGGGTGTCCCCCAGCTGCGGGGCGGCGTGACGCATGTTGTCCAGCACGGTCGCCTCCTGGTCCAGGGTGTCGTGCTCCTGGGCGAAGTAGCCCAGCTTGAGCCCGTGGCCCTCCACGACGCGCCCGGAGTCCGGTGCCTCCACCCCGGCCAGCAGACGCAGCAGCGTGGTCTTGCCGGCACCGTTGTAGCCGAGGATCACCACGCGGGAGCCGCGGTCGATGGCCAGGTCCACTCCGGTGAGGATCTCCAACGATCCATAGGACTTGGACAGCGCCTGCGCGGTGAGCGGGGTCTTGCCGCAGGCCTGCGGGGTCGGGAAGCGGATGGCCGCCACCTTGTCCTGCGCACGCTCGCCCTCCACACCGCGCATCAGGCGCTCGGCACGCCGGATCATCTGCTGGGCGGCCACGGCCTTGGTGGCCTTCGCCCGCATCTTCTCCGCCTGCGCCATCAGCGCGGTGGCCTTCTTCTCCGCGTTCGCGAACTCCCTGCGGCGGCGCGCCTCGTCCTGCTGTCGCTGGGCGAGGTAGTTCTTCCACGTCATGTTGTAGACGTCCATGGTCTGACGGTTCGCATCCAGGTAGAGCACCTTGTTGACCGTCATCTCCATCAGCTCCACGTCGTGGCTGATCATCAGCAGCCCGCCCTCGAAGGTCTTCAGGTAGTCCCGCAGCCAGACGATCGAGTCGTGGTCCAGGTGGTTGGTCGGCTCGTCCAGCAGCATCGTGTCCGCGTCCGAGAAGAGGATCCGGGCCAGTTCCACGCGGCGGCGCTGGCCGCCGGAGAGAGTGTGCAGCGGCTGGTCCAGCACGCGGTCCGGCAGTCCCAGGTTGGAGGTGATGCGGGCCGCCTCGGACTCGGCCGCGTAGCCGCCGCGGGCGGAGAACTCGGCCTCGAGCCGGGCGTAGCGGGCCATGGCGCGGTCCCGGTCGGCGTCTGCGGCGGCGGCCATCTGCTGCTCGGCCTCACGCATCCGGCGCAGGGTCTGGTCCAGCTCGCGGGCGGAGAGGATCCGGTCCCGGCCGGACTGGTCCATGTCGTCGACCTTGGGGTCCTGCGGCAGGTAGCCGATGCGGCCCGAGCGGGTCACGGTGCCGTCGGTGGGCTCGGCACGGCCGGCGAGCACCTTCGTCAGGGTCGTCTTGCCCGCGCCGTTGCGGCCGACCAGTCCCACCTTGTCGCCCTTCGCCACCCGGAAGGTGACCTCGTCCATCAGCAGGCGGGCACCGACGCGAAGCTCCAGGTCAGTCACGGTCAGCATGGGGTCTCGGACACTCGTTTCGTCTCGGAGGACAGGACACAGGCCGGGCCAGTCTAGTGCGTCTACACTCACCGCATGAGCTTCAACGACAATGTCCAGCTGGACCCGGGACGCGCCCGGGACAGCCGTGGACGTTCCGGCGGCCGGGGCATCGCCCTCGGCGGCGGCCGGGTCGGCGGCCGGGGCATCGCCCTCGGCGGCGGCGCGGGCCTGCTCGCCGTGCTGATCTACTTCCTCGCCCCCGGATTCGCCGAGCAGGTCGGCATCAACCCGGACGGCACCATCGGCGGCGGCTCCTCCCAGCAGCGCGAGATCGGCGAGAGCCAGAACTCCGGCCCGGGGCAGCAGATCGACTCGTGCCGCACCGGCGCGGACGCCAACGAGCGCTCCGACTGCCGTGACCTGGCCACCACGATCGCCGCGGACACCTTCTGGGAGGAGCATCTGTCCCAGTACCGCGACGTCTCCTTCCGGGAGCCGGGCGTGGAGCTGTTCTCCGGAGGCGTGAACACCGCGTGCGGCTCCGCCTCCTCCGCGATGGGCCCGTTCTACTGCCCCGGCGACGAGTCGATGTACTTCGACACCGACTTCTTCTCCACCCTGCAGACCGACTTCGGCGCCGAGGGCGGCCCGCTGGCCGAGCAGTACATCGTGGCCCACGAGTACGCCCACCACATCCAGCAGGTCATCGGCTGGCTGCGCTACTCCCAGGACGGCCGGACCGGCCCGGACTCGGGGATCGTGCGCGTCGAGCTGCAGGCCGACTGCATGGCCGGCATGTGGGCCGGCTCCGCCGCGCACACCGTGGACCCGGAGTCCGGCGAGACCTTCCTGAAGCCGATCTCCGACGAGCAGCTGGGCCAGGCCCTGGACGCCGCCGCGTCCGTCGGCGATGACCGCATCCAGGAGGCCTCCACCGGCCAGGTCCGCCCCGAGGCCTTCACCCACGGCACCTCGGAGCAGCGCCAGCGCTGGTTCATGCGCGGCTACGAGTCCGGCCGGTCGAACCCGGACATCAACCAGTGCGACACCCTCTCCATCCCGGCAGACCAGCTCTGAGCCGGCCCTGACGGGCCCCGGACGACGACGGCCCGGCACCTGCCGCCGGGACGGGGCCGAGGTCGCTGTGCCCGTCCAACGACGAGACGGCCCCTCGCCTTCGGCTGGAAGGCGAGGGGCCGTCGTCGTGACGCGGTCAGGTCAGATGTTGAAGCCGAGGGCGCGCATCTGGTCCTTGCCGTCCTCGGTGATCCGCTCCGGACCCCACGGCGGCATCCAGACCCAGTTCAGGCGCCACTCGTCCACCATCGTGCCGATCGCCCGAGAGACCTGGTCCTCGATCTCATCGGTGAGCGGGCACGCCGCGGTGGTCAGTGTCATGTCCACGATCAGGGCGCCGTCGTCCGCGTAGTGGAGTCCGTACAACAGGCCGAGGTCCACCACGTTGACGCCCAGCTCCGGGTCGATCACATCCTTGATCGCCTCGCGCACGTCCTCAACAGGGGTACGGTCAGCAGTCATCTCAGGCCCCCGCCGCCGCGGTCTGCTCGAAGCGGGCGTAGCCCTCGGCCTCGAGCCGGTCGGCCAGCTCCGGGCCGCCGGACTCCACCACGCGGCCGTCCACCATCACGTGCACGTGCTGCGGCTTGATGTAGTTCAGGATGCGGGTGTAATGGGTGATGAGCAGGGTGCCCATCTCGTTGGCGGCCTGCGCGCGGTTCACGCCCTCGGACACGATGCGCAGGGCGTCCACGTCGAGGCCGGAGTCGGTCTCGTCGAGGATGGCGAACTTCGGCTTGAACAGCTCGAGCTGCAGGATCTCGGCGCGCTTCTTCTCGCCGCCGGAGAAGCCCTCATTGACGTTGCGGTTCATGAACGCCGGGTCGATCTGCAGGGCCTCGAAGGCACCCTTGACGTCCTTGGTCCAGTGGCGCAGGGACGGGGCCTCGCCGTCCAGGGCGGTCTTGGCGGTGCGCAGGAAGTTCGTCATGGTGACGCCCGGGATCTCGACCGGGTACTGCATGGCCAGGAACAGGCCGGCCTGGGCGCGCTCGTCCACCTCCATCTCCAGGACGTCCTCGCCGTCCAGGGTGATGGAGCCGGACGTGACCTCGTAGCGCGGGTGGCCGGCGATGGTGGCGGCCAGGGTGGACTTGCCGGAGCCGTTCGGTCCCATGATGGCGTGGGTCTCGCCGGTGTTCAGGGAGAGGGTGAGGCCCTTCAGAATCTCCTTGGGGCCGTTCTCGGTCTCGATCTGGACGTGCAGGTCCTTGATCTCCAGGGTTGCCATGAATGTGTACTCCTGTTTCTGAGGAAGGTGGGTGTCGGTGGCGGTCAGAGCGAGGCGATCCTGAGCTCGGCCTCCATGACGTCGGTGAGCTCCTGCTCCACGTCCGCCACGCCGACCTTCTGGATGATCTCGTTGAGGAAGCCGCGCACGATCAGCTTGCGGGCCTCGGCCTCGGAGATGCCGCGGGCCATGAGGTAGAACAGCTGCGTCTCGTCGAAGCGGCCGGTCGCGGAGGCGTGGCCGGCCCCCTCGATGACGCCGGTCTCGATCTCCAGGTTCGGCACGGAGTCGGCGCGGGCGCCGTCGGTCAGCAGCAGGTTCTGGTTCTTCTCATAGGTGTCGGTGCCCTCTGCCTCGGCACGGATCAGCACGTCGCCGACCCACACGGTGTGGGCGTCCGTGCCCTGCAGTGCGCCCTTGTAGAGCACGTTAGAGACACAGTTCGGCTGGTTGTGGTCCACGAACAGGCGCTGCTCGAGGTGCTGGCCGGCGTCCGCGTAGTACAGGCCGTACAGCTCGGCCTCGCCGCGCTCGTCGGCGAAGCGGGCGGTCGGGGTCAGGCGCACCAGATCCCCGCCGTAGGTCACCGCGACGTGCTTGAAGTGCGCACCGGTGTCCACCGAGGCCTGCTGGGAGGACACGTGCACGGCGCCGGCGTCCCAGGCCTGGATGGAGGTGACGTTCAGGGCCGCGTCCCGGGCCACCTCGAACTCGACGTTCTCGGCCAGCACGGCGGAACCGGAGTGGGTGAGCACCACGTCGGCGCGGGAGTTCGCCTCCACGACCACCTTCAGGTGGGCGGCGGCCGGCTCGGTGCCGGCCCCGGTCACGTCGATACGCACCGGGGCGGAGACCTCACCGGACACGGTCACCACGGTGGCCTCGGAGAACGACTTCCACGCAGCGGCGGAGACACGGTCCTCCGGGGTGTGGGCGGTGCCCAGGCGGGCGTCGTCACGGGAGACGGACTCCACGGTGACGCCCTCGTGCTCGGAGACGGCCACGGACGGGGCGGCGCCGGTCAGGCGGCCCTCGTCGCCGTCGGGCAGGTGCAGGCCCTGCAGGCGCTTGAGCGGGGTGAAGCGCCAGTCCTCTTCGCGCCCGGTGAGCACCGGGAACGCGGAGAGCTCGCGGGAGACCGGTCGGGAGCCGCGGGAGTCCACGCCCTGGGTGGCGCGGCGGGCCGGAGCGGTCTTCGCCTGCGTGACGGTGAGCTTCTCGCCCTCCTCGCCCATGCCCGGGATCAGCGGCGACTCGGCGCCGAGGGTGGTGTTGTCGGTCGTGGTCATGGGTCAGCCCACCGATCCTTCCATCTGCAGCTCGATCAGCTTGTTCAGCTCAAGGGCGTACTCCATGGGCAGCTCACGGGCGATCGGCTCGATGAAGCCGCGCACGATCATGGCCATGGCCTCGTCCTCGGAGAGGCCGCGGCTCATCAGGTAGAAGAGCTGCTCCTCGGAGACGCGCGAGACGGTCGCCTCGTGGCCGAGGGTCACGTCGTCCTCGCGGATGTCGATGTACGGGTACGTGTCCGAGCGGGAGATGGTGTCCACCAGCAGGGCGTCGCAGACCACCGAGTTGGCGGAGTGCTGGGCGCCCTCGTTGACCTGCACCAGGCCCCGATAGGCGGCGCGGCCCCCGTTGCGGGCCACGGACTTGGACACGATGGAGCTCGAGGTGTTCGGCGCCATGTGGACCATCTTGGAGCCGGTGTCCTGGTGCTGGTCCTTGCCGGCGAACGCGACCGAGAGGGTCTCGCCGGTGGCGTGCTCGCCGGTCAGATACACAGCCGGGTACTTCATGGTCACCTTGGAGCCGATGTTGCCGTCGATCCACTCCATGGTGCCGCCCTCCTCCACCACGGCGCGCTTGGTCACCAGGTTGTACACGTTGGTGGACCAGTTCTGGATGGTGGTGTAGCGGACGCGGGCGTTCTTCTTCACCACGATCTCCACCACGGCGGAGTGCAGGGAGTCCGAGTTGTAGATCGGCGCAGTGCAACCCTCGATGTAGTGCACGTACGAGTCCTCGTCCGCGATGATCAGGGTGCGCTCGAACTGGCCCATGTTCTCCGTGTTGATGCGGAAGTAGGCCTGCAGCGGGATCTCCACGTGGACGCCCTTGGGGACGTACACGAAGGAGCCGCCGGACCACACGGCGGTGTTCAGGGAGGCGAACTTGTTGTCGCCCACCGGGATCACGGAGCCGAAGAACTCCTCGA
Organism: Micrococcus luteus; assembly: GCA_047414615.1. Lineage (GTDB taxonomy): Bacteria > Actinomycetota > Actinomycetes > Actinomycetales > Micrococcaceae > Micrococcus > Micrococcus luteus_B. Next base: position 854,737 of record CP179711.1, on the reverse strand, counting down.
AGATCTCCGGGTGCTCCTTCAGGCCGGTATCCGTGTCCAGGAAGATCACGCCCTGCTCCTCCAGGTCCTCGCGGATCTGGTGGTAGACGACCTCGGACTCGTACTGGGCGGCCACACCGGCGACCAGCCGGTCACGCTCGGCCTCCGGGATGCCCAGCTTCTCGTATGTGTTGCGGATGTCCTCGGGCAGGTCGTCCCAGGTCTTGGCCTGACCCTCGGTGGAGCGCACGAAGTACTTGATCTGGTCGAAGTCGATGCCGGAGAGGTCCGGGCCCCAGGCGGGCATGGGCTTGCGGTCGAAGTACTTCAGGCCCTTGAGGCGGGTCTTCAGCATCCACTCCGGCTCGTCCTTCTTGCCGGAGATGTCCCGGACGACGTCCTCGTCCAGGCCGCGGCGGGCGGCCTCGCCCGCGGGGTCGGCGTCGTGCCAGCCGTACTGGTACGCGCCGATGGCGTTCAGCTCGGGGTTCTTCTCGAGGACCTCCTGGATCACACCGGGGTCGGTGATCTCCGTGATGTCCTTCTGGAGGATCTGATCGGTCATCTCAGCCTCTCCTTCAGTCTTCTACTCGGGTCAGTCGTGGGCGGGGGTGGTCTGGCGACGCCCGGTGGGCACGTGCGTGGTGCACACGTGGCCGCCGGTCGCGAGGGTGGACAGGCGCCGGACGTCCACGCCGAGCAGCCGCGCGAACAGCGCCGTCTCCTCGTCGCAGAACTCCGGGAAGCGGGTGGGCAGGCCCTGCAGGGGGCAGTGCCCCTGGCAGATCTGCGCGGCGCGCAGGGTGGGTGCCATGCCCTCGCCCACGTGGCGCAGCGAGCCGGCGTAGCCGAGCCCGTCGAGCACCTGGGTCAGGATCTCGATGCGCTCGGTCAGGTCCGTGTCCCGGTCCCCGACGTCGGCGAGGAAGCGCTCCTCGACCTCCGCGAAGGACCGGCGGGCCACGGCACGCAGCTCCTCCTCCCCGCCGAGCTCCGCCAGGCGCGTGAGCGCGTCCGTGGCGACGTTGAGGTGGGAGTCGGCCAGCCTGGTCTGGGCCCGCTCCGTGACGACGTAGCGCCGCGAGGGGCGTCCGGCGCCGCGGGAGGGCTTGACCAGCTTGACCTCGACCAGGCCCTCGGTCTCGAGGGCGTCGAGGTGGCGGCGGACCGCGGCGGCGGTGAGCTCGAGCTCTCGCCCGATCTCGGCCGCGCTGACCGGTCCACGGGTGAGCACGAGCTGCAGGACACGCTCGCGCGTGCCCTCCGCCGGGAGCGGTCCCAGCTTGGAGGCAGACTCGTCCGAATACACAAGTCCATGATGGCCTATTCACCGGGGGCTGCCCAAGTAAGGAGGCCCTATCCCCGTCCGCGGCCCCCGTGCCGTGCACCCCCGTGAGGCCTGACACACCGTCCGGGCCGGACCCGTGCGCGTACGTGTCGCGCACGTAGACTGGACGGGTGCCCACCCCCGCCCTGACCTCGGATCCCTCCGCGGCCGAGCCTGCCCTGCGCCTGCACGATGTGCAGCGCACCCTGGGCCGCGGACGCCGCCGCACCGCCGTGCTGCACGGGGTGGACCTGACCGCCCACCGTGGCGCCGTCACCGTCCTGCTCGGGCCGAACGGCGCCGGCAAATCCACCACGCTGGCCATCTGCCACGGTTCGGACCGTCCGGATTCCGGCAGCGTGCGCGTCTTCGGCAGGGATCCCTGGCGGGCCGGAGCCGACCTGCGCGCCCGGGTCGGGGTGATGTGGCAGGGCGGCGGCCTACCGCCCGCGCTGAGCGCCCGCCGGTTCGTGGAGCACGTGGGCCGGCTGCACCGGGACCCGGTCTCGGCCTGCGACCTGTTCGAACGCCTGGACCTCACCGGCTGCGCCGACCGCGGAATCCGGCGCCTGTCCGGCGGACAGCGTCAGCGCGTCGCCCTCGCCGCCGCACTGATCGGCCGCCCGGACCTGCTGTTCCTGGACGAGCCCACCGCCGGTCTCGATCCGCAGACCCGACCCCTGGTGCTGGACGTGGTGCGGGAGCAGACCGAGCGGGGTGCCGCCGTCGTGCTCACCACCCACCTGCTGGACGACGCCGAGCGTCTCGCCGACGACGTCGCGATCCTCGCCGACGGCCGCATCGTCCGCCGCGGCACTCTCGCCGAGCTCACCCGCATCGGCGCCGGGGACGTGGTGGACGTGGACTTCGGGGACGCCGACCCGCAGGCCGTGGCTGCCTGGGCGGCCGACCCCCACGCGACCGTCGAGGTCCGGCTCGCCACCGCCGGCAGCTCCGCGCGCGTCTCCGGCGTGGACTCCCCTGCGGCCATGGCAGCGCTGGCCGCCGGCTGGGCGTACCACGGCCTGTTCCCCCGCCGCTGGGACCGTGCCTCCCAGCGGCTCGAGGCCGTCCTCGAGGAGGTCAGCCGATGAGCATCCCCGTGCGGGCACTCCCCCGTCCCGACGACGGCGCGGCCGCCTTCCCGTCGGCTGCCGCCCCCGCCTCGCTGTCGACCCGCGTCCTCGCCCAGGCCCGCCTGGAGACGGGGACTGCGCTGCGCAACGGCGAGCAGCTCCTGGTCACGCTCGTGCTGCCGCTGCTGGCCCTGCTCGGCATCCACGTCACCGGCCTTCTCGACACCCCGGCGCGCAACGGCGTGGACGTCGCCGCCCCCGGCGTGCTCGCCCTGGCCGTCATGAGCTCGGCCTTCACCTCGACGGCGATCGCCACCGGCTTCGAACGCCGCTACGACGTGCTGGCTGCCTTGGCCACCACTCCCCTGGGCACGGCCGGGCTGGTGCTCGGCAAGGCCCTGTCCGTGCTGGCCGTCCTGGTGGTGCAGGTGCTGGCGATCGGCGGGGCGGCGCTGGCGCTCGGCTGGTCGCCGGGGCCCTCCGGTCTGCTGCCCGCGCTGGTGGCCGTCGGCCTCGGCGCCGTGGCCTTCACCGCCCTGGCCCTGCTGCTGGCCGGCACCGCCCGCCCCGAGGCCACGCTCGCGGTCGCGAACCTGCTCTGGGTGCTGTTCGGGGCCCTCGGCGGCACCGTCTTCCCGCCGCGCTGGGACTGGATCGGACTCCTGCCCTCCGGCGCCCTCGGGGACGGCCTGCGCGCCGCCCTGCTCGAGGGCGCGTGGGACCTCCGCGCCCTGGCCGTCCTGCTCGTCTGGTCCGCGGCCGCCGTGCTGCTGGCCCTCCGCTTCTTCCGCTGGCGTCCCTGACGCCGGCGGCCCCCACCGAACAGACCACCGCGGCGTGCACGAGCGCCGCACCCGAGACGAAAGGACGGCAGACGTGACCGTCACCGACCGCCCCGCCGCACCGATCCACGATGCCGGGCTCGCCACCGGACCCGACTGGCTGCCCACGGCGATCACGAAGGGCACGGTCGTGCTGGCCGTGGCCAACCTGATCGGCAACATGGGCATCGTGCTCACCGGCGGGGCCGTCCGCCTCACCGGCTCCGGTCTGGGCTGCCCCACCTGGCCGATGTGCACCCCCGAGTCGCTTGTGAACACCCCCGAGATGGGCATCCACGGCGTCATCGAGTTCGGCAACCGTACGCTGACCGGGCTGCTGGGCTTCTTGGCGCTCGGGCTCGTGATGTGGCTGTGGCGTCTGCGGCAGAGCCACCGGGAGTTGTTCCGTCTCGCTCTGGGCCTTCTCGTGGGCGTGGCGGTGCAGGCCGGTATCGGCGGCATCACCGTGCTCACCCAGCTGAACCCGTGGATCGTGGGCGCGCACTTCGTGGCCTCAGCGATCATGATCTTCATCGCCGCGATGATCTGCCAGCGGGTGCGGGACGAGCGCAACCATGGCGGCGGCTACGCCCTCGTGGACGGCGCCACCACGTCCGGGACCCGCCTCGGCGCGTGGACCGTGCTGATCCTCGCGACCATCACGGTGGCCATCGGCACCGTGGTGACCGGCACCGGCCCGCACTCCGGCGACCCGGAGGCCGCCCGCCACGGCTTCGACGCCATGATGATCACCCGCCTGCACGCCATCCCGGTCTACCCGCTCGTGTTCGCCGCGATCGTCACCGCGGTGCTCGTGTTCAGGACCGCCGGCTCCTCCAAGGCCCAGCGTGGCACCACCGTGATGATGCTGGGGGTCATCGTCTACCAGGGCGCCATCGGCTACTGGCAGCACTTCACCGGTCTGCCGGAGGGACTGGTCATTCTGCACATGCTTGGCTCCGTGCTTGTGATCGGTGCCATGGCCTCCCTGTGGCAGCGCCAGACCAGCCGGTACGTCACCCCGGGCGCCCCGCTCGCCTGACGCTCTCCGGCCCCGTTCTCACGGCCCCGCACCCACCCCCGGGTGAGAGACCGTCCTCGTCCCCGCTTCCCCTACGGCAGGACGGCGCTCCTTCAGACACCGTTCCGAAAGGGAGCATGAGAGAAGTGCTCCGTTTCGGAACGAAGGCCCCAGGTCACCCGCGGCCGTCGAGGACAGAGCGCTCGATCCGAACCAGAGCGTGCGAGGCGTACTCCGTTTCGGAACGAGCGGTCGGACGTCAGCGACGGGGACGATGGAGGCGAAGATGTCGCTGGGATGTCGGGGGCGTCTGCGTCCTGACCCGGGCTCCCATGCCCGCGGGGGCGGGACAGACGAAAGCCCCCTTGTCTGCGGGAGGCGAGGGGCCGTCGTCGGGGATCAGGAGGGGCGGCTCAGCCGCCGAAGGTCATCAGCGGGGCGCCCACGAACGGGTCCACGGCCAGCGCGATGAACAGCAGGGTCAGGTAGGAGATCGAGAGGTGGAAGACCTTCATGGCCTTGCGGTCCTCGAAGTCGCTGCGGGTCGCCTGGCGCTGCAGCACGTGCGACTCCCAGACGAACCAGCCGCCCACGCCCACGGCCACCACCGTGTACACGATGCCGGCCCAGCCCAGCGGGACGATCAGCAGCGAGCACACCACGGTGGCCCAGGCGTAGAGGACCACCTGGTTGGACACGTGGTGCGCCGAGGCGGTGGCGCCGAGCATGGGGACGTCGGCCGCCTGGTAGTCCCGCTTGTACTTCATGGACAGCGGCCAGTAGTGCGGCGGGGTCCACAGGAAGATCACCACGAACAGGATGATCGCCGGCCACTCGACCGTCTCACGGACCGCGGCCCACGCGATGAGCACTGGGAAGCAGCCGGCGATGCCGCCCCACACGATGTTCTGCTCGGTGCGGCGCTTGAGGATGAGCGAGTAGACCACCACGTAGAAGAAGATCGCCGCGGCGCCCAGCAGGCCGGCCAGCCAGTTCGCGCCGAACGTCAGGATGGCCAGGGACAAGACCGTGAGCACCCAGGAGAACACCAGGGCCTCCCGCGGGGTGACCTCTCCGGTGACCAGCGGGCGGCGCTCCGTGCGCTTCATGATCCGGTCGATGTCCCGGTCGATGTAGCAGTTGAAGGCGCCCGAGGCGCCGGCCGCCATGGCGCCGCCCACCAGGGTGGACAGCATGACGATCACGTCCGGGAACCCGCGCTGGGCGAAGATCATGGTCGGCAGCGTGGTCACCAGCAGCAGCTCGATGACGCGCGGCTTGGTCAGCTCCCAGTAGGCGCGGGCCTTGCGCTTGAGGCCGATGGGCTCGCCCGGGCGACGCCCGGCGGACTGTTCGGGCTCGGCGGTGCGGTCAACGGTGGTCACGGGCGACTCCACGGTGGATGACATCGACTTCTTCACGAGGCGGGGACTTCGGACGGCCCTACGCGCACGCACGCAGTGCCTGCGTAGGACATGCAGGTGGGCCAACCTCCAGTGTACCGCCCGTGAGTTCCGAGGGTCGGGCAGGGGGCGATACCGGACCGCCCCGGGCGCTAGGCTTGCCGCGGCGGCGTGTCTCCACCGGCCGGTACCGGTGGCCATGCCGCGGACAGCGACCGCCACCCCGTGAGGAGTCCATCCGTGAACGAGTCCACCGCCCGCACCGCCCTCGACCGGACCCAGCCGGCCCGCGGCCACGTCTACGGGGACAAGGACCGGGCCATGGTGGACACGCTGCGCGTGCTCGCCGCAGACGCCGTGGAGAAGGCCGGCCACGGGCACCCCGGCACCGCCATGTCCCTCGCCCCGGTGGCCTGGGAGATCTTCCAGAACGTCATGCACCTGGACCCTTCCGACCCGCACTGGGCCGGCCGCGACCGCTTCATCCTCTCCGCCGGCCACTCCTCGCTGACCCTGTACCTGCAGCTGTTCGCCGCCGGCGCCGGGCTCGAGCTCGAGGACATCGAGGGGCTGCGGACGGAGGGGTCCAAGACCCCAGGCCACCCCGAGGTCAATCACACCACCGACCACGTGGAGATGACCACGGGTCCGCTCGGCCAGGGTCTGGCGTCCGCCGTCGGCTTCGCCTACGACCAGCGCCGCGTCCGCGGGCTGCTGGACCCGGACGCGCCCGCCGGCACGTCTCCGTTCGACCACCACGTGTTCGTGGTGGCCAGCGACGGCGACATCCAGGAGGGTGTCACCTCCGAGGCCTCCTCCCTGGCCGGGCACCAGGAGCTCGGCAACCTCGTGGTCGTCTACGACGCGAACCGCATCTCCATCGAGGACGACACGGACATCGCCTTCACCGAGGACGTGGCGGCTCGCTACCGCGCCTACGGCTGGCATGTGCAGGAGGTGGACTGGACCCACGGCGCCGAGGGCCACGACGTCACCGAGTACACCGAGGACACCGCCACCCTGCACGAGGCGATCGTCGCTGCCAAGGCGGAGACCGGCAGGCCGTCCCTGGTCATCCTGCGCACGGTGATCGGTTGGCCTGCGCCGACCAAGAAGAACACCGGCGGCATCCACGGCTCCAAGCTGGGCGAGGAGGAGCTGCGCGCCGTCAAGGAGGAGCTCGGCTTCGACCCGGACGCGATGTTCGCCGTAGACCAGGACCTGCTGGCGCACGCCCGCTCCATCTCCGAGCGCTCGGCCGCCTACCGGGCCGAGTGGGACCAGGCCCTGCAGGCCTGGCGTGAGGCCGAGCCCGAGCGATCCGCCCTCTACGACCGCCTGGCCGCCGGCACCCTGCCCGACGGCCTCGAGGACGCGCTGCCCTCCTGGGAGCCCGGGTCCGAGGACGTCGCCACCCGGGCCGCGTCCGGCGAGGTGCTCAACGCCCTGGCCCCGATCATGCCGGAGCTCTGGGGGGGCTCCGCCGACCTCGCCGGCTCGAACAACACCACCATGAAGGCAGAGCCGTCCTTCGTCCCGGCCGACCGGTCCACGAAGGCCTTCACCGGCGCCCCGCACGGCCGCACCCTGCACTTCGGCATCCGCGAGTTCGCCGCGGGCTGCATCGTCAACGGCATCGCCCTCGGCGGTCTCACCCGCGCCTACGCCGGCACCTTCCTCACCTTCTCCGACTACCAGCGTCCGGCCGTGCGCCTGGCCGCCCTCATGGGCGTCGGTTCGATCTTCGTGTGGACCCACGACTCGATCGGCCTCGGCGAGGACGGACCGACCCACCAGCCGGTGGAGCACCTGGCCGCCCTGCGCGGCATCCCGAACCTGGACGTGGTCCGCCCCGCCGACGCCAACGAGACCGCGTGGGCCTGGCACACCGTGCTGACGCACACCGATCGCCCCGCCGGCCTCGTCCTCTCGCGCCAGGGGCTGCCGGTGCTGCCCCGCGGCGGCGGCTTCGCCGCGGCCTCCGAGACCGCCCGGGGCGCCTACGTGCTCGCCGACGGCGCGGACCCGGACGGGAACGCCGCCGATGCGCAGGTGCTGATCGTCGCCACCGGCTCCGAGGTGCAGCTGGCCGTGGCGGCCCGGGAGCGCCTCCAGGCCGACGGCGTCCCCACCCGCGTGGTCTCCGCCCCGTGCCTGGAGTGGTTCGCCGAGCAGGACGAGTCCTACCGGGCCTCCGTGCTGCCGGACGGGCCGGACGCCCCGGTGCGCGTCTCGGTGGAGGCGGGCATTGCGCAGCCGTGGTTCGAGCACACCGTCACCGTCGGCTCGCGCGGTGCTCGCATCAGCCTCGAGCACTACGGCGAGTCCGCCTCCGGAGAGCGCCTCTTCGAGAAGTACGGCTTCACCGCCGAGAACGTCGTCTCCGCCGCGCAGGCTCTGCTGGCGGAGCGGAAGGAGTCCTGAGCATGACCGAGAACGCCGCCCAGAACCCGAACACCGCAGCCCTGGCCGCCGCCGGCGTCTCCGTCTGGCTGGACGACCTCTCCCGGTCCCGGCTCGAGGACGGCTCCCTGGCCGAGCTGGTGGCGACACGCTCCGTCACCGGCGTGACCACCAACCCGGCGATCTTCCAGAAGGCGCTCGAGGACGCGGACGTCTACGCCGAGCAGCTGGACGAACTGGCCGCCTCCGGGGTGGGCGTGGACGCCGCGGTGACAGCCCTGACCACGCGCGACGTGGCCCGCGCCGCCGACGTGCTGGCCCCCGTGCACGCGCAGACCGACGGCGCGGACGGCTTCGTCTCCATCGAGGTGGATCCCCGCCTGGCGCGGGACACGGAGGGCACGGTCCGGCAGGCCCGCGAGCTCGCCGAGACGATCGGCCGGGAGAACGTGATGATCAAGATCCCCGCCACCGTGGAAGGGCTGCCGGCCATCACCGCCGTGGTGGCCGAGGGCATCAGCGTCAACGTCACGCTGATCTTCTCCCTCCCCCGGTACCGCGAGGTGGTCAACGCGTGGATGGCCGGGCTCGAGCAGGCCCACGCCCAGGGCCGGGACCTGTCCCGCATCCACTCCGTGGCTTCGTTCTTCGTCTCCCGCGTGGACACCGAGGTGGACCGGCGCCTGGACGGGATCGGCGGAGACGCCGCGGCGCTCAAGGGCAGGGCCGGCGTGGCCAACGCCCGCCTGGCATACCGGATCTTCGAGGAGTCCCTGCAGACGGAGCGCTGGCGCCTGCTGGCGGCGGCCGGCGCCCCGGTGCAGCGTCCGCTCTGGGCCTCCACCGGGGTGAAGGACCCGAGCCTGCCGGACACCCTCTACGTGACCGAGCTGGTCGCGCCCGACACAGTCAACACCATGCCCGCGGCCACGCTCGAGGCGGTGGCCGACCACGGCCGGATCGTCCCGGACGTGGTCCGCGGCGGCTACGCCGAGGCCGACGCCCACCTGGACGCCGTCGGTCACGCCGGGATCTCCTATGGTGAGGTCGTGGAGCTGCTCGAGGCCGAGGGCCTGGAGAAGTTCGCGACCGCCTGGGGCGGCCTGCTGGAGTCCGTGGCCGACGGCCTGGCCTCCCGCCGCACCGGCTGACCGGCCACCCGACGGCCGGCCGTCCGCCGGCCCCTCCGACCGACACCACCGCCACGACCCGCCCACCGCCGCCACCGGAAGGACCCGCAATGAGCACCCTCGGACTGAGCGCCACCGGCGCCGCCCTCGACGCCGTCGACCGCCACGTCCCCACCCTGGTCGAGGAGCGCTTCGCCTCCCGCCTGGCCGCCGAGGACCCGACGCTGTGGGGCCCTGCCGCCGAAGAGGAGTCCGCCAAGCGCCTCGGCTGGATCGATGCGGTCTCCCGCTCACGTCCGCTGCTGCCCCGCATCGCCGAGCTGGCCGAGGCCCTGCGAAGCGAGGGGGTGGACCGCGTGGTGCTGGCCGGCATGGGCGGCTCCTCGCTGGCACCCGAGGTCATCGCAGGGACCGCCGGCAGGCCGCTCACCGTCCTGGACTCCACCGACCCGGACCAGGTCCGTGCCGCGCTGACCGACCTCGAGCGGACGGTGCTGGTGGTCTCCTCCAAGTCCGGCTCCACTGTGGAGACCGACTCGCAGCGGCGCATCGTCGCCGAAGCGTTCACCGCTGCCGGCATCGACGCGGCCTCGCGCATCGTGGTGGTGACCGACCCCGGCTCGCCGTTGGAGCAGGCCGCCACCGAGGCCGGTTACCGTGCCGTGTTCACCGCGGACCCCACGGTCGGCGGACGCTACTCCGCCCTCACCGCCTTCGGCCTCGTCCCCACGGGCCTGGCCGGCGTGGACGTGGAGAGCCTGCTGGACGACGCCGAGTCCGTGCTGGACCTGGTGACCGAGGACGATGCGGACAACCCGGCACTGCAGCTCGGTGCCGCCCTGGGCGGCACGCAGCCGCTGCGGGACAAGCTGATCGTCTCGGACGTCGGCTCAGGGATCGCCGGGTTCGGCGACTGGGCGGAGCAGCTGATCGCCGAGTCCACGGGCAAGGAGGGCGTCGGCCTGCTCCCGGTCGTCGTGGCCGAGGGCGCACCGGAGGCCACCTGGGACGCCGCGGACCTGCTGCAGGTCGTGCTCACCGGGGACCAGGACAGCGTCGCGGCCCCGGCCCACGGCGTGGTCGTCTCCGGGTCACTCGGGGCGCTGCTGCTGGTCTTCGAGGTCGCGACCGCCGTGGCCGGACGGCTGCTCGGCATCAACCCGTTCGACCAGCCTGACGTGGAGGCCGCCAAGGCCGCCGCCCGCGAGCTGCTGGACGCCCCCGCGGAGACCGCGGAGCGCGGTGACGAGGTCGAGGGTGTCTTGGTGTCAGGCGTGCCCGCCGGCGCGGCCGCTGGGTCCCTGGCCGAGGTGCTCCGCGCCACGCTGGACTTGCTGCCGGAGGACGGCTATCTGACCGTCCAGGCGTACCTGGACCGCCATGCGGACGCCGCCCTCGAGCGGCTGCGCCCGGTACTGGCAGAGGCCGCCGGCCGCCCTGTCACCTTCGGCTGGGGCCCCCGGTTCCTGCACTCCACCGGCCAGCTGCACAAGGGCGGTGGCGCGAACGCCGTGGTCCTGCAGCTCACCGGCGAGGCCGCCGAGGACCTGGACGTCCCGGACCGACCCTTCACACTCGGCCGGCTCATCGCCGCCCAGGCCTCGGGCGACGCCGGCGTGCTCGCCGAGCACGGCCTTCCGGTCGTACGCCTGCACTTGACCGACCGCGCCGCCGGCATCGCGGCCCTACGCTCTGCCGCCGATGCGCTCTGAGCCCTCGCGCGCGCAGCGCACGGCCCCGGCCGCGAACCCGCTGCGCGACCAGCTCGACCGCCGGCTGACCCGGATCGCGGGCCCCTCGTCTCTCGTCCTGTTCGGCGTCACCGGCGACCTGGCCCGCAAGAAGCTGTTGCCGGCCATGTACGACCTCGCCGGGCGGGGGCTGCTGCCCCCGGGCTTCTCGCTGGTGGGATTCGGCCGCCGGGACTGGTCCGACTCGGACTTCGCGGACTACGTCCGCTCCGCCGTCGAAGCCGGTGCCCGTACGCCGTTCAACGAGACCGTATGGCAGCAGTTCTCCGGCGGGCTGCGGTTCGTCTCCGGCGCCTTCGACGAGGACGCGGCCTACGCCCGGCTCGTGGAGGTCCTCGGGGAGCTCGAGTCCACGCGCGGCACCCGCGCCAACACGGCGTTCTACCTCTCGATCCCCCCGAGCTGGTTCGAGGAGGTCTGCCGCCAGCTGGCCGAGGCCGGTCTGGCCGAAGACTCCGATGACACCGCCGCCGCTTGGCGCCGCGTGGTGATCGAGAAGCCGTTCGGCCACGACCTGAACAGCGCCCGCGAGCTCAACGACGTCATCGAGCGCGTCTTCCCACCGGAGTCCGTGTTCCGGATCGACCACTACCTGGGCAAGGAGACCGTCCAGAACATCCTCGCGTTCCGGTTCGCGAACCGGATCTTCGAGCCCCTCTGGTCCGCCGAGCACGTGGACCACGTGCAAATCACGATGGCCGAGGACATCGGCATCGGCGGCCGTGCCTCCTACTATGACGGCGTCGGCGCCGCCCGAGACGTCATCCAGAACCACCTGCTCCAGCTCCTCGCCCTCACCGCCATGGAGGAACCGCTCTCCTTCGACGCGGACCACCTGCGCGCGGAGAAGGAGAAGGTCCTCGCGGCCGTCCAGGTGCCCACGGACCCCGAACGGATCGAGGCCGCCTCCGCCCGTGGCCAGTACACCTCCGGCTGGCAGGGCGGCGAGCACGTCACCGGGTTCCTGGACGAGGAGGGCTTCAACCCCGACTCCACCACAGAGACCTACGCGGCACTCAAGGTGGGCATCCGGACCCGCCGCTGGCAGGGCGTGCCCTTCTACCTGCGCGCCGGCAAGCGCCTGGGCCGCCGGGTCACCGAGATCGCCGTCGTGTTCAAGCAACCCCCGCACCTGCTGTTCCCCGTCCACCCCGGAGACACGTTCGGGGAGAACGTCGTGGTCATCCGCGTGCAGCCGGATGAGGGCGTCACCCTGCGCTTCGCCTCCAAGGTGCCCGGCACCCAGTCCGAGGTGCGCGACGTGACCATGGACTTCGGCTACGGCCATGCCTTCACCGAGGACTCCCCAGAGGCCTACGAACGCCTGATCCTGGATGTCCTGCTCGGCGAGCCCCCGCTGTTCCCCCGGCAGGCCGAGGTGGAGCTGTCCTGGCGGATCGTGGACCCGTTCGTGAAGCACTGGGAGTCCCTGCCGGGCCAGCCCGAGCCCTACGAGCCCGGCACCTGGGGGCCGCCCTCGGCCCACGACCTGCTCGACCGCGACGGCCGGCATTGGAGGCGCCCGTGAAGATCCGCATGGAGGACACCACCACCTCACAGGTGGCCAAGCGCATCACCCAGTTGCGTGAGGCCGGCGGAGTGGTCACCCTCGGCCGCGTCCTCACCCTGGTGATCAGCACAGACCTGGCCGGAGTGGAGCAGGCCCTGACCGCGGCCAACGCCGCGTCCCTCGAGCATCCTTGCCGGATCGTCGTCCTCGCCCTCGGGGACCCCGCCGCGGACAGCAGGCTCGACGCCGAGATCCGGGTGGGCGGCGACGCCGGCGCCTCGGACGTCGTGGTCCTGGAATGCCACGGCGCCAACGCGGAGCCCACCGAGGCCCTCGTCTCCGCCCTGCTGCTCCCTGACGCGCCGATCGTGGTCTGGTGGCCGGGCATCGCCCCGCACGTGCCGTCCGAGACACCCCTGGGCCGGCTCGCCCACCGCCGGATCACGGACACCGCCGCCTCCCGCAACGCCGAGCGCGCACTGTGGGCACGCCGCGACGGACACCGCGCCGGGGACACGGACTTGGCCTGGACCCGCCTCACCCTGTGGCGGAACCAGCTGGCGGCGATCCTGGACGACCAGGACCACCGCGAGATCCGCTCCGTCACCGTCGACGGGGCGCCGGACTCCCCCTCGACGCTGCTGCTGGCGGCCTGGCTGACCCATGCCCTCCGAGTGCCGGTGACCATCGCCCACACCAAGCGCGGCCACGGCATCCGCGCCGTCCGGCTGCGGCGCCCCGGCGGCGACGTGGTCCTCTCCCGCTCCCTCTCCGAGGTGGCGAAGCTATACCAGTCCGGCCGCCCCGTCCAGCGCATCTCCCTGCCCCGCCGCACCGACCAGGACTGCTTGGCCGAGGAGCTGCGTCGGCTGGACCCGGACGAGGTGCTCGGCAGGGTGCTCTCCGAAGGCCTGCCCCGGACCGACCTCGCGGCGGTGCAGGCCAGTGAGCGCTGAGCAGCGCCGCACCCCGGACACCCGCTCCCGGACCGGCTAGGGTCACGACTCCGTCCACGTGTTCGCCGACCGGCCGGCCCTCGCTGTCGCCTGTGCCGCGGACGAGATCTGGTTCACCGTGGCCGGCCTGGACAAGGCTGAGGCCGTGGCCGCCGTCCGCGCGCGTCGGGCGCAGGGATGCCGCGACGTGGCGCATCCGGCCACCCTGGTCTCAGGCACGGCGGCGACCGTCTGGTGGCTCGACGAGGCAGCCTGCGGCCGCTGACGGTCGGTCCGCCACGACGAAAAGGCCCCCTGCCACCCGGCGCATCGCACGGGGAGGCAGGGGGCCGTCGTCTGCGGTCCGGCGTAGGCTCAGGACTCCACGTTGAGGCGGGTGACCAGACCGATGAGGACGATCATCACGGCCCAGAGGACCGCCGTGGTCACGGTGATGCGTGCCAGGAGCTTCTGAGAGGCGCCCGAGGCGGACATGGAGGAGGACACGCCGCCGCCGAACATGTCGGAGACGCCGCCGCCCCGGCCCTTGTGCAGCAGGACCAGCAGGATGAGCAGGACGCTGGACAGCGCCACCAGGACCTGCAGGATCACCATCAGGACGTCCACGGATCACTCCTCGGGATGCGGGCGGGCGGTGCGGGTCTGCCCCTCCGCCACGGGGTTCTCGGCTCGGCTGGTCCGCCCGGTCAGGAGGCGGAGTCGAACTGGACGATCCTAACAAACTCATCCGCGTCGAGGCTGGCACCGCCCACGAGCGCGCCGTCCACGTCCGGTTGCGCCAGCAACTCAGGTGCGGACGCCGCCTTTACGGAGCCGCCGTAGAGGATGCGGGCCGCCTCGGCGACCTCGTCGCCCGCGAGCCGCTCCAGCTCGGCACGCAGCGCCCGGCACATCTCCTGGGCATCGTCCGCGCCGGCGACCTCGCCAGTGCCGATCGCCCAGACCGGCTCATACGCCACCACGACCTGCCCGAGCTGTTCGGTGGACAGTCCCCGCAGGGCCGCGGTCAGCTGCGCGACGGTGTGCTCCACGTGCTCGCCGGCCTGGCGGACCTCGAGCCCCTCGCCGACGCAGAGCACCGGCACCAGCCCGTGCTCCAGCGCGGCGGAGACCTTGGCGGCCACGACCTCGTCGTCCTCGCCGTGGATCGTGCGGCGCTCGGAGTGGCCGACGATCACATAGGTGCAGTCCAGCCGGGCCAGGAACGCACCGGAGACGTCGCCGGTGTAGGCGCCCTCGGAGTGCGGGGACAGGTCCTGCCCGCCGTAGGCGAGGTCGAGCCGGTCGCCGCGGACCAGGGTCTGGATGCTGCGCAGGTCGGTGAACGGCGGGAACACCGCCACCTCCACCCGCTCCTGCTCGTGGCCGGCGTCCTTCAAGCCCCAGGCGACCTTCTGGACGAGGTCCACGGCCTCGATGTGGTCCAGGTTCATCTTCCAGTTGCCCGCGATCAGCGGGGTGCGTGCGGTCTTCTCGGCCATGGCTCAGCCCTGCTTCCCGGACAGGGCGGTGACGCCCGGCAGCTCCTTGCCCTCGAGGAACTCGAGGGAGGCGCCGCCGCCGGTGGAGATGTGGCCGAACTGTCCGTCGTCGAAGCCCAGGGTGCGCACGGCCGCGGCCGAGTCGCCGCCGCCGACCACGGACAGACCGCCGCCGGCGGTGGCCTCGGTCAGGCCCTGCGCCACCGCGCGGGTGCCTTCGGCGAAGGCCGGGAACTCGAACACGCCCATGGGACCGTTCCAGAACACGGTCTTGGCGGCGGCGACCTCGGCGGCATAGGCCTTCGCGGTCTCCGGGCCGATGTCCAGGCCCATCGCTTTGTCCCCGTGGGCGCCGGAGGTGAGGGCGTCCACCGGGAGCACCTCGTGTTCGGCGTCCTTGGCAAAGCCCGAGGCCATCACGATGTCGGTCGGCAGGACGATGGTGGCGGCGTCATTGCCGGAGCGCTCCAGGTAGCCCCTGACGGTGTCCAGCTGGTCCTCCTCCAGCAGCGAGGAGCCGACCTCGTGGCCCTGCGCCTTGAGGAAGGTGAAGAGCATTCCGCCGCCGATCAGCAGGGTGTCCGCCTTCTCCAGCAGGTTGTCGATCACGGCGAGCTTGTCCGAGACCTTCGAGCCGCCCAGCACCACCACGTACGGGTGTTCCGGGGACTCGGTGAGGCGGGTGAGGACCTCGAGCTCGGTGGCCACCAGCGGGCCCTGGTAGGCCGGCAGCACGGAGGCGATGTCCGCCACCGAGGCGTGCGCGCGGTGCACGGCGCCGAACGCGTCTCCCACGTACGCGCCGTCCTCGCCGGCCAGAGCCGCCATCTCCGCGGCCAGCTCCTGACGCTTGGCGGCATCCTTGGAGGTCTCCCGGGCGTCGAAGCGCACGTTCTCCAGCAGCAGGACCTGGCCCTCCTGCAGGGCGGCGGCCTTCTCCTGCGCGGACGGGCCGGTGACGTCATCGGCGAGGACGACCTCGGCGCCGAGCAGCTCGGACATGCGGGCCGCCACAGGCTTCAGGGAGAACGTGGGGTCCGGCTCCCCTTTGGGACGGCCGAGGTGGGCCATGACGATCACCTTGGCGCCGGCCTCGGCGAGGTCCTTGACGGCCGGCAGGGAGGCGCGGATGCGACCGTCGTCGGTGACGGTGGAGCCGTCCAGCGGCACGTTCAGGTCCGAGCGGATGAGCACGGTGCGACCGCGCACTCCGGCGGAGAGCAGGTCGTTCAGGGTCTGGGCGGTCATCGGGCGTCCTCCTTGGTGCGACGGGAACCGGGATGGGGTCTTTCGGCCGGCAGATGGGCGCACGGTCGGCGCCGGTGCCGTCAGGATGATTCTAGGCAACGGCCCGCACCGACGCTGCGGTCGGTGCGGGCCGTGGCGATCACCGCGAGGCTCAGATCTTGGAGGCGATGAGCGCGGTGAGGTCGATCAGCTGGCAGGTGTAGCCGTACTCGTTGTCGTACCAGCCGATGATCTTCACGGTCTGGCCGATCGACTTGGTCAGCGGAGCGTCGAAGGTGCACGCCGCCGGGGTGGTCACGATGTCCGAGGAGACCAGCGGGTCCTCGGAGTACACGAGGCGACCCTGCAGCGGTCCGGACTCGGCGGCATTCTTGAACGCGGCGTTGACCTCCTCCACGTCCACGTGGCGGGTCAGCTCGACGGTGAGGTCGGTGGCGGAGCCGGTGATGGTCGGCACGCGCATGGCGAAGCCGTCCAGCTTGCCCTCGAGCTCGGGGATGACCGCACCGATCGCCTTGGCGGCGCCGGTGGAGGTGGGCACCATGTTCTGCGCCGCAGCGCGGGCACGACGGCGGTCCTTCTTGTGGACGTTGTCGTGCAGGTTCTGATCGCCCGTGTAGGCGTGGATGGTGGTCATGATGCCGTCCACGATCCCGAACTCGTCGTTCAGGACCTTGACCATCGGGGCCAGGCAGTTGGTGGTGCAGGAGGCGTTGGAGACGATGTGCATGGTCTCCGGGTCGTACGTGTCCTCGTTCACCCCCATGACGAACGTGCCGTCCACCTGCTTGCCCGGGGCGGAGATGACGACCTTCTTGGCGCCGGCGTCCAGGTGGGCCCTGGCCTTCTCGCCGGAGGTGAAGATGCCGGTGCAGTCGATCACGATGTCGACGCCCAGCTCGCCCCACGGCAGCGTGGCCGGGTCCGGCTCCGCGAACATCTTGACGGTCCTGCCGTCCACCACGAGCGCGTCGTCGACGAGCTCGAGCTCGCCCGGGAAGGTGCCCAGGATGGTGTCGTACTTGGTCAGGTAGAACAGGTCCTCGTTGTCGGCCAGGTCGTTGACGGCCACGAGCTCCAGCTCAGGCGTGCGCTCCAGGATGACGCGCAGGGCGTTGCGTCCGATGCGTCCGAAGCCGTTGATGGCGATCTTGGTCATGCGTGCCTCTGTTCCTCGCACCCGCTGGGTGCGTGCTGATGGTTGACGGTGTGGACGGACGGGGGGTGGGGGGGCGGCGTCCGGGCCGGGTCAGCCGACTGCGTCACGGCGGTCGGAGGGCGGGGCGGACGCCGTTCCGCCCGCGGCACCGGAGCGTTCCCGACGCCCCGGTGCCGCAGACGGACTGCCTGGATCAGGCCGGCAGGACCAGACCGGAGGCGCCGTTGCGGGCCGCGGCGAAGCGGGCCTGCACGTCCTCCCAGTTCACGATGTTCCAGATCGCCTTGACGTAGTCGGCCTTGACGTTCTGGTAGTCCAGGTAGAAGGCGTGCTCCCACATATCCAGCTGGAACAGCGGGATGGTGGCCACCGGCACGCCGTTCTGCTGGTCGTAGAACTGCTCGATCACCAGGTTGCCGCCGACCGGCTCGTAGGCCAGGACGGCCCAGCCGGAGCCCTGGATGCCCAGGGCGGCGGCGGTGAAGTGGGCCTGGAACTTCTCGAAGGAGCCGAAGTACTCGTCGATCGCGGCGGCGAGCTCGCCGGTCGGCTTGTCGCCGCCGTCCGGGGAGAGGTTCTTCCAGAAGATCGAGTGGTTGGTGTGACCGCCCAGGTTGAACGCGAGGTCCTTCGAGAGCTGGTTGACCGAACCGAAGTCCTCGGCCTCACGGGCCGCGGCCAGCTTCCCGAGGGCGGTGTTCGCGCCCTTGACGTAGGTGGCGTGGTGCTTGGAGTGGTGCAACTCCATGATCCGCGCGGAGATGTGCGGCTCCAGGGCGGCGTAGTCGTAGTCCAGCTCCGGCAGGGTGAATTCGGCCATGAGTCCTCCTCAGTCGTGTCGGGTGCACTCCGTCGGCGACCGTCTGGCCGCGTCGGGGGCGCCGAGTGATGCCGCAGCCGCCCGGGGTGTGTCCGGACGCCCCACGGCATCCCTTCCGCCTCCATCCTTGTACGCGATGTCCCCGCGCGCCACCTTCGAGCGCCGCGCGAGGCGCCTTCCGCGCACCGCGAACGCCGGGCGGTCAGTCCTGGGGTGCGGCGTCCTCGGCGAGGACATCCGCGAGCTCGGGCACGACGGCCTCGTCGGTGCCCGGCACGCCCTGCTCGGCGGCACGCTTGTCCGCGGTGGCGAGCAGGCGCCGGATCCGACCGGCGATCGCGTCCTTGGTCATCGGCGGATCGGCGAGACGGCCGAGTTCGTCCAGCGAGGCCTGCTTGTGCTGGATGCGCAGCAAGCCGGCATAGCGCAGGTGCTCCGGGGCGTCGTCGCCGAGGATCTCCAGCGCGCGCTCCACCCGTGCACCCGCCGCCACGGCGGCCTGTGCGGAGCGGCGCAGGTTGGCGTCGTCGAAGTTGGCGAGCCGGTTCGCCGTGGCCCGCACCTCCTTGCGGGTCCGGCGCTCCTGCCAGGTGGCGGCGGTCCGGCCCGCGCCGACCCGCTCGAGCAGGGCGGCGATCGCCTCCCCATCCCGGACCACCACGCGGTCGGCCTGACGGACCTCGCGCGCCTTCGCCGTCACGCCGAGGCGGCGGGCTGCG
Organism: Micrococcus luteus; assembly: GCA_047414615.1. Lineage (GTDB taxonomy): Bacteria > Actinomycetota > Actinomycetes > Actinomycetales > Micrococcaceae > Micrococcus > Micrococcus luteus_B. Next base: position 835,933 of record CP179711.1, on the reverse strand, counting down.
CCGACCAGGGCGAGGGCCGCCTCTGGCCCCGGGCAGGTCACCTCCAGACTCGCCGACCGCCCCGGCTCGGTGAGGGAGCCATGGGCCAGCAGCGTGCCTCTCCAGACCGCGGCCGTGTCGTCGATGGAGCCGTTGACCAGGGCTGAGGGCAGCCCGCGCACGGGGCGGCCACGCGGGTCCAGCAGCCCGGTCTGGCGGGCGAGGGCCTCGCCGTCCTTGACCACCCGGATGACGTAGCGCTGGCCGCGGCGCAAGTTGCCGCCGGAGACCACCACGATCTCGGAGGCGTGGCCGAACAGCTCGCCGACGGCCTGGCGCAGGCGGCGCGCGGTGGCACCGTGGTCCAGCTCAGCCTCCACCACGATGCGGCCGGAGATGATGTGCAGGCCGCCGGCGAAGCGCAGCAGGGCGGCGACCTCGGCACGACGCTCCGACGTGGTCGTCACGGGCACCCGCGCGAGCTCGTCCTTGAGGTCGGTGGTCAGAGCCATGCGGGGTCGTCTCCTTCGGGGCGGGTGTGGGAGCGGGTGTCGGCACCGTCGGCGTCGGCTGCGCACCTGATCCGGTGCATGGCCTCTTCGAAGGCCACGGCGAGCAGCAGCGGGTCGTGGACGGCCCGGTCGCGGCCCCGGGACACTTTACTAAAGACGGTCAGGGCGCCCATCTGCTCCGCCGCCGTCTCGAAGTCCTCACGGTCCGTCACCGACTCCGGGGAGGCGATGATGGCGTCGAAGGTGAGCTCCGGGGCATAGGAGCGGATGACGCGGAGCTGGTCCGCGTGGGTCATCCCGGTGGTCTCAAGGGTGCCGGTGTGCAGGTTGCTGACGAAGAGCTTCTTCGCCGGGGAGACGGTCAGCGCCTCGCGCATCCCGGACATCAGCAGGTGCGGCAGCACGGAGGTGTAGAGGGAGCCGGGGCCGAGGACGACCACCTCTGCCTGGGCGAGGGCCTCGAGCGCCTCGGTGGTCGGCTCGGCGTCCTCCGGGGTGAGGCGCACGTCCAGGACCTGGCCATGGTGGGCCGCCTCGGCGAGAGCGACCTGGCCCTCAACGCAGCGGCGGCGCAGTCCGCCGGACTCTTCAGACAGCACGGTGCCGGCGATGGTCAGCGGCGTGCGGGAGGCGGGCAGCACCCGGCCGTCCGCGCGGAGCAGCGCACCGGCCCAGAGCAGTCCGTCGACGGGGTCGCCGAGCAGCTCCCAGAGGGCCACGATCAGCAGGTTGCCCAACGCGTGGTTCTCGAGGGTCGCCTCCTCGGCGGGCACCTGGGTGGCATGGAAGCGGTGCTGCATGGCCGCCGCCCAGGTCCGCCCCCAGTCTGTGTCGTCGCAGAGGGCCGCCAGGGCCATCCGCAGGTCCCCGGGGGGCAGCACGTCCATCTCGCGGCGGATCGTGCCGGAGGAGCCGCCGTCGTCGGCCACGGTCACCACAGCGGTCAGGTCCCCGGCCACGTGGCGCAGGGCCGTCAGGGAGGCGGAGAGCCCGTGGCCGCCGCCGAGGGCGACGACGGACGGTCCGGTGGGCCGTGCGGCCGCACCGGAACGGGCGGCCGGGGCCGGCGGACGCCCGCCGCCGGGGCGGCGGCTGCCGAAGGACGGGGGCAGGGGCAGCTGGGAGGTGTGGTGCTCGGTCATTCGCGTCCCATGTCCCGGTGGGTGACCTGGACGCTCACCCGGTCCAGGGCCCGCACGCGACGGGCCAGCTCCTCCGTGACCGCCACGGAGCGGTGCTTGCCCCCGGTGCAGCCGACGGCGACCGTGGCGTAGTGCTTGTTCTGCCGCAGGTAGCCCTCGAACACGGGCTCGAGCATGCGGACGTAGGTGTCCACGAAGTCCATGACGCCCTCCCGGCCGAGCACGTACTCGGAGACCAGCGCGTCCCTGCCCGTGTGGGGGCGCAGCTCCGGCACCCAGTGCGGGTTGGGGATGAAGCGCATGTCCGCCACGAAGTTGGCGTCCGAGGGCAGGCCGTACTTGAAGCCGAAGCTCATCAGCGTCAGGCGCAGCCGCAGCGGACCGGCGTCGGAGAACAGCTCCGTGACCTGACCGGCGAGCTCGTGCACGTTCAGGGCGGTGGTGTCCAGCACGAGGTCCGCGTGGGAACGCAGGTCCTGCAGCATCTGCCGCTCGGCGCGGATCCCCTCGAGCAGGGAGGCGTTGCCCTGCAGCGGGTGCGGGCGGCGTCCGGTCTCGAAGCGGCGCACGAGCACGTCGTCGTCCGCCTCCAGGAAGAGGATGCGGTGCTCAAGCCCGCGGTTCTCCAGGTTCCGCAGCGCCTGGCGCATGTCCGGGAAGTGGGTGCGGGAGCGGACGTCCACCACGATCGCCAGCTGCGGGAAGGCCTCCGGGGACTTCGCCACCAGGCCCGAGAGGGTGGGCAGCAGCTGCGGCGGCAGGTTCTCCACCACGTACCAGCCGTGGTCCTCCAACGCGTGCGCGGCCGTGGTGCGGCCCGCCCCCGACATGCCGGTGATGACGAGCACCTCGGGCTGCGCGGGCTTGGCCACCGCCGACGGCGAGTCGCTCGTCTCGGGCGGGACCGGGGGCTGGTGCTGCTCGCTCATGCCTCCACTCTATCCGGGGCCCTGCGCGAGTCCGTCGCCGCGGTCGGGCTCCCCCGGGTTCAGCGCGGTGTGGATCGCCTCCGCCAGCTTCGGTCCCACGCCGGCTACCTCGGTCAGTCGCTCCACCCCGGCGGAGCGCACCTTCGCCACGGACCCGAAGTGCGTGATCAGTGCGGTCCGCTTCGCCGGGCCGAGGCCGGGGACGTCGTCCAGGGCGGAGGCGGTCATCGCCTTGGCCCGGCGCTGCCGGTGGCCGGCGATCGCGAAGCGGTGCGACTCATCACGCAGCCGCTGCAGCAGGTAGAGCCCCTGGCTGGAGCGCGGCAGCACGAGCGGGAACTCGTCGTCGGGCAGCCAGACCTCCTCGAGCCGCTTGGCCAGCCCGACCACGGGCAGGTCGTCCAGGCCTAGCTCCGCCAGCACTGTCACGGCGGCGGCCACCTGCGGCGGGCCGCCGTCCACCACCACCAGGGAGGGCGGATAGGAGAAGCGGCGGGCGCCGTCGTCGTCCCCCTCCTCCACCTGGCCGGTGAGCGGGGCGCCCTCGGCCCGCTCGGCGGCCAGCCGGGCGAAACGGCGGCGGAGCACGTCCCGCATGGAGGCGGTGTCGTCCCGGGCGGCCTCCCCGGTGACGTTGAACCGGCGGTAGTCGGACTTCTTCGGCAGCCCGTCCTCCACGACCACCATGGAGCCGACCACGTGGGTGCCCTGCGAGTGCGAGATGTCGTAGCACTCGATCCGCAGCAGCGGCTCGTCCAGCTCGAGGGCCTCCTGCAGCTCCTTCAGTGCCGCCGACCGCGCCGTCAGATCGCCGGACCGGCGCGACTTGTGCAGCGCCAGCGCCATCTCCGCGTTCTGCCGGACGGTCTCCATCAGCTCAGCCTTGTCCCCGCGCCGGGGCACCCGGATGCGGACCCGTCTGCCGCGGCGGCCGGAGAGCCATTGCTCGGTCTCCTCCACATCCTGGGGCAGTGCGGGCACGAGGACCTCGTGCGGCACGGCGTCCTCGTCCCCGGCGTCGCCGTACACCTGCTGCAGCAGCTGCTGCACCATGGCCGCGTCGTCCACGTCTTCGACCCGCTCCATGACCCAGCCCCGCTGGCCCCGGATGCGACCCTGGCGGACGTGGAACACCTGCACGGCGGTCTCCAGCTCATCCGAGTGGAAGGCGTAGATGTCCGCCTCGGTGTTCTCCGCGAGCACCACCGCGTTGCGCTCGAACACCCGCTTCAGGGCCGCGATGTCGTCGCGCAGCCGGGCGGCGTCCTCGTAGCGCAGCTCCTCCACGGCGCCAGCCATCGCCTTCTCCAGCTCGCGGATGAAGCGCCCGGCGTCCCCGGCCATGAAGTCGCAGAAGTCCTGCGCCAGCTCCCGATGCTCGGCCGGCGAGATCCGCCCCACGCACGGCGCGGAGCACTTGCCGATGTAGCCGAGCAGGCACGGGCGGTCCTGGGCCCGGGCCCGCCGGAACACGCCGGCGGAGCAGGTGCGCACCGGGAACACGCGCAGCATCAGGTCCACGGTCTCGCGGATGGCCTTCGCCGGGTGGAACGGGCCGAAGTACTTCACGCCGGGCCGCTTGTCCCCGCGCATCACCTGTACGCGCGGGAACCGCTCGTCCATGGTGACGGCCAGGTATGGGTAGGACTTGTCGTCCCGGTACATGATGTTGAACCGTGGCCGGTACTGCTTGATCCAGGAGTACTCGAGCTGGATGGCCTCCACCTCGGAGCCGACCACGGTCCACTCCACGGCCTCAGCCGTGAACACCATGGTGCGGGTCTTCGTGGCCAGCCGCGCCGGGTCCTGGAAGTAGGAGGAGAGCCGGGCGCGCAGGTTCTTCGCCTTGCCCACGTAGACCACGCGGCGGTCCCGGTCCCGGAAGCGGTAGACGCCGGGAGCCGTGGGGATCTCACCGGCGGCGGGCCGGTAGGAGGCCGGGTCAGCCACGGGACGCGGGCGGGGCGTTGTAGACGTCCACCCGCTCCTGACCGGTCAGCCCGCCGATGGCGTCCATGACGGCGGCCGTGGCCTCGCGGCGGGCGGGCAGGGTGTGGCGGGGGCCGGGGTGGCCGAAGCGCAGGGGCTCGCCGAAGCGCACGGTGAACCGGTGGGGCTTGGGGAAGCGGTCGTCCGGGGCCTGCAGCCGCTCCGTGCCGATCAGGCCCACCGGGACCACGGGCGCTCCGGTGGCGAGGGTCAGCCAGCCGACGCCGGTGCGGCCGCGGTAGAGGCGCCCGTCCCGGGAGCGGGTGCCCTCGGGATAGATGCCGACGCCGCTGCCCTCCTCCAGCAGCTCCACCAGCGAGTCCAGCGCGGCCACGGACGCCGCCTGCTCCCCGCGCTGCACTGGGATGGAGCCGACCGACTCGAAGAACCACTTCATGGCCCGGCCCTTGGGGCCGGGGGCGGTGAAGTACTCGGCCTTGGCGAAGAAGTGCACCATCCGCGGACAGAGGGCCTGCAGGATCACCGAGTCCAGGAAGGACAGGTGGTTGGAGGCCAGGATGAACGGCCCGTCCGCGGGCACGTTCTTTGTGCCTTCCACCGTGGGCCGGCACAGGCCCCTGATGCCCACGCCGAAGCCTCGGCGCAGCGGTTCGGACGTCCTGGGCATCGTCCCGTCCCTTCCAGCGTTCGTCATGGGTTCCGACGACGGACGACCGGGTCCGCCTGCGGGTGGTCCCGGCCATGCTACGTCAGCGCCGCCCTTCGGGCGGCCGAGGCCGCCGTCGGTGACCCGCGGTCAGGGCGACGCGCAGGACTCCGGGTGCGGCGCCGTCGTCCGGCCCGGACGTCATCTGTGCCCGGCGCGCGTCAGCCGAGCATCTCCTTCAGGAAGCGGCCGGTGTGGCTGGCCTCCACCCGGGCGACCTCCTCCGGGGTGCCGGCGGCCACGACGTGGCCGCCGCCGGAGCCGCCCTCGGGGCCAAGGTCCACGATGTGGTCCGCGCACTTGATGACGTCCAGGTTGTGCTCGATGGTGAGCACGGTGTTGCCCTTGTCCACCAGCGACTGCAGGACGTGCAGGAGCCGGCGGATGTCCTCGAAGTGCAGGCCGGTGGTCGGCTCATCCAGCACGTAGACGGTGCGGCCGTTGGAGCGGCGCTGCAGCTCCGCGGCGAGCTTGACGCGCTGGGCCTCGCCGCCGGAGAGCGTGGTGGCCGGCTGACCGAGGCGCACGTAGCCGAGGCCGACGTCCACGAGGGTGTTCAGGTAGCGCGAGATCTTCGTGTACGAGCTGAAGAACTCGGCGGCCTCCTCGATCGGCATGTCCAGGACCTCGGCGATGTTCTTGCCCTTGTAGAGCACCTCGAGAGTCTCCCGGTTGTAGCGGGCGCCGTGGCAGACCTCGCAGGGGACGTAGACGTCCGGCAGGAAGTTCATCTCGATCTTCAGGGTGCCGTCGCCGGAGCAGGCCTCGCAGCGGCCGCCCTTGATGTTGAAGGAGAACCGGCCCTGCTGGTAGCCGCGGACCTTCGCCTCCGGGGTCTCGGAGAACAGCTTGCGGATCGCGTCGAACACGCCGGTGTAGGTGGCCGGGTTCGAGCGCGGGGTGCGGCCGATGGGGCTCTGGTCCACGTGCACCACCTTGTCCAGGTGGTCCAGGCCCTCCACGGTGCGGTGACGGCCGGGGACCTGCTTGGCGCCGTTGAGCCGGTTGGCCATCACCTTATAGAGGATCTCGTTGATCAGCGTGGACTTGCCGGAGCCGGAGACGCCGGTGATCGCTGTGAGCACACCGAGCGGGATGGTCACGTCCACATCCTGCAGGTTGTTCTCCCGGGCGCCGCGGATCGTGATGACGCGGTCCGGGTCCGTCTCGCGGCGGGTCTCGGGGACCGCGATGCTGCGCCGTCCCGCGAGGTAGTCGCCGGTGATGGACCGGGTGTTGGCCTTGAGGTCCTCCAGGGAACCGGAGTGAACGACCTCGCCGCCGCGCTCCCCGGCGTGCGGGCCGATGTCCACGATCCAGTCGGCCTCGGCGATGGTGTCCTCGTCATGCTCCACCACGATGAGGGTGTTGCCGAGGTCCCGCAGGCGGACGAGGGTGTCGATCAGGCGGCGGTTGTCCCGCTGGTGCAGGCCGATGGACGGCTCGTCCAGCACGTAGAGCACGCCCACCAGTCCGGAGCCGATCTGGGTGGCCAGGCGGATGCGCTGGGCCTCGCCGCCGGACAGGGTGCCGGCGGAGCGCTCCAGGTTGAGGTACTCCAGCCCCACGTCCAGCAGGAACGTCAGGCGGGCCAGCAGCTCCTTCAGGACCTGGTCCGCGATGCGGAGCTGGCGGTCCGTGAGCGTGAGGGACTCGAAGAAGTCCAGCAGATCGCGCAGCGGCAGGCGCGTGGCCTCGGCGATGGAGCGGTTGTGGACGAGCACGTTCAGCACGGTCGGGTTCAGGCGGGCGCCGCCGCAGGCCGGGCACGGGATCTGGCGCATGTAGGACTCGTAGCGCTCGCGGGCCGAGTCGGACTCGGTCTCCAGGTGCTTGCGCTCGATGTAGGGCATGACGCCCTCGAAGCCGGTGGTGTAGCGGCGCTCGCGCCCGAAGCGGTTGCGGAAGGCGACCTCCACTTTGAAGTCCTTGCCGTGCAGGACGGCATGGCGGGCCTTCTCCGGCAGGTCCTTCCACGGGGTCTTCAGGGAGAAGCCGAGGTCCTTGGCCACGCCGGCGAGGATGCGCTGCCAGTACTCGGCGGTGGACTTGCCGAGGGACCACGGGGCGATGGCGCCGGCCTCCAGTGAGAGCTCGTCGTTGGGGACCACGAGCTCCTCGTCCACCTGGAGGCGGGAGCCGATGCCGGTGCACTCGGAGCAGGCGCCGAAGGGGTTGTTGAAGGAGAAGGACCGGGGCTCGATCTCGTTCACGGTCTGCTCGTGGCCGTTGGGGCAGGAGAGCTTCTCGGAGAACGGGCGGTAGCGCGGGGTGCCGTCCGCCCCGCGGCCGGAGAACTCGCCGGTGTTCTTCTTGCCCTTCTCCGGGACGACCTCGACATCCACGAGGTCAGCGATCACCAGGCCGTCGGCCAGCTTCAGGGCGGTCTCCACCGAGTCGGTGAGTCGCTGGCGGATGCCCTCCTTCATGGCGAGGCGGTCCACCACCACGGCGATGGTGTGCTTGACCTGCTTCTTCAGCGTCGGCGGGTCGGAGAGCTGCACGAGCTCGCCGTCCACCACGGCGCGGGCGTAGCCCTGCTGGGACAGTGAGGAGAACAGGTCCACGAACTCGCCCTTGCGTCCACGGACGACCGGGGCGAGGACCTGGAAGCGGGTGCGCTCGGGCAGCTCGAGCAGCCGGTCCACGATCTGCTGCGGGGTCTGCCGGTCCACGGGCTCGCCGCAGTCCGCGCAGTGCGGCACGCCGATCCGGGCCCAGAGCAGGCGCATGTAGTCGTAGATCTCGGTGATGGTGCCGACGGTCGAGCGCGGATTCCGGTTGGTCGACTTCTGGTCGATCGACACGGCCGGGGACAGCCCCTCGATGAAGTCCACGGCCGGCTTGTCCACCCGGCCGAGGAACATGCGCGCGTAGGACGAGAGCGACTCGACGTAGCGGCGCTGGCCCTCGGCGAAGATCGTGTCGAAGGCCAGGGAGGACTTGCCGGAGCCGGACAGCCCGGTGAACACCACCATGGAGTCGCGCGGCAGCGAGACGTCCACGTCCTTGAGGTTGTGCTCGCGGGCGCCCTTGACCACGATCCGATCAGGGTCGGCGGTGACGGCCTGACGGCCGTGGGGGCCGGCGGCGAGTCCGGTGGGGGCAATGCTCTTCGTACTGGTGTTCGACACGCACTCCAGTCTAGGGGCGATCCCCACCCCGACCCGCATGTGGGGTCGCTCACATCCGCACTGTTCGGCGGGCACAGTCCGCACGTAGACTCGAGCTCATGTCTGCATCCTCCCCCACCCCCCGTCTCCTGCACGACCTGCCCGCCGTCACGGTGCGCACGTGCGTCGTCTCCGAGATGCAGAACAACGTGTTCCTGCTGACCTCCAAGACGACGGGGGCCCAGATCCTCATCGACGCCGCCGACGACGCCGAGGCGATCGAGGCCCTCATCGCCTCGGCCGCCGAGGACACGCCGTGCGAGCCCCACCTGGACCTGCTGGTCACCACGCACCGGCACTGGGACCACATCCGCGCCACCGCCGCCGTGGTCGAGCGGCACTCCCCCCGCACCGCGGCCGGCGCGGACGATGCCGACGAGATCGCGAAGGAGACCGGCACCGAAGTGACCGAGCGGCTGGAACACGGTGGCACGGTGGGCGTGGACGGCATCGAGCTGGACGTGATCGGTCTGCGCGGCCACACCCCCGGCTCCGTGGCCCTCGTGCTGCAGTCGTGCCCGGACGAGCCGCCGGTGGTCTTCTCCGGGGACAGTCAGTTCCCCGGAGGGGTCGGGAAGACCTGGTCCGAGAAGGACTTCCGCAGCCTGCTCGCGGACGTGAAGGACCGTCTCTTCGGCGTCTACGAGGACGACACTATCGTCCACCCCGGCCACGGCGACTCCACCACCCTCGGCGCCGAACGCCCCCACCTGGACGAGTGGGCCGAGCGCGGCTGGTGAGCCCGACCGCGAGGTGACCGACCGTACGGCGACGCCTCAGGCGGAGGTGCGCGGCCGTCGTCGGGAAGGAGAGGACGATCCCGAGCGCTGGGGCCACTCGAACAGGAACCTGACCCGCGGATAGACCGCGGCCAGCAGCAGGGCCACGCCGGCGCCGGCGCCGAACAGCAGCAGGGCTCCGGGCAGGCTCTCCGGGATGCCCTCGATCCGGCGCAGGCCGCGGATCACCGGGTAGTGCACCACGAACAGGACGACCGAGTGGCGGCCCACCCAGGCGAACGCCCGCATCACCGGGTTGTCCGGCACCTGGGCGAGCAGCCAGAGGATGGCGACGACGCCCACCACGGACATCGCCATCACCGGCCAAGAGTCCTCGGACGGGAACCGGCCCGCCTCCACGGCACGGCGCGCCCAGTCCACGGTGACGATCAGCGGCAGCACCATGAGCGGCCACGGGATGCGCGGCAGCTCCTCGCGCCACCGTCCCAGCCCGGCTCCCACGAAGAAGAAGCCCCCGAACCAGGTCATGCGCTCGAGCACCAGCAGCCATTCGTGGGCGGGGCCGGAGACGGAGGCTGGGTCCAGGAGCATGGCGGAGGCGAAGAGCAGTGCGGCGACGACGAACGGCGGCACACGCTTGAGCAGCAGGCCGAGCACGTAGCCGACGAACACCACGGACAGGAACCAGGTGTGCGCGCCGTTCAGCCACCAGGTGGGGTCCAGGCCGGCCTCCCAGCCGAAGAACGGCAGCATCACCGCCGTCCAGAGCAGCCACGGCCACGCGATGCGGCGTACCTTCCCCGCGAGGTACTGCCCGGGCGGGCGCTGCAGGGAGAGCGTGAGCAGCATGCCGGAGACCAGGAGCAGGCCCGGCATGCGAAACGAGCCCACCGCCGCGTTCACGGCCGTCAGTACTGGGGAGCGCTCCAGCCCCGAGTCCGCGAGCGCCGTCTGCGCGTGCAGGAGGACGACCAGCAGCACGGCCAGGCCCCGGTAGACGTCCATCCAGAGCAGACGGGGGCGCGGCGCGGCGGCGGTGGCGGTGGACATGCGCACCAGGGTAGCGGCGCAGGGTCCCCGGGCGAGGGGACGTGGTCAGAGCGGGCGCCGGCCCACCATGAAGATCCGGCGGAACCCGAAGAGCACAGCGGCCCGGTCTCCCTCGCCGGTGCCGGGCACCCGCGGGTAGGCGGAGCGCATCCGCTCGGTGTAGACGGATTCGAAGGCCGGGGCGAGGGCGTCGGCACCGGTCAGACCGTAGCGGCGGTCGTGAGCGGCCAGGGCGTGCACGAAGGGCTTCATCACCGTAGCGGAGGTGAACCCCGGCACCGGGTCCGGGCCGCGCATGACCTGCTGGTAGGTGGTCTCCCAGACGTCCGCGTCCCAGCCGGCGGCCAGCAGGTCCGCCGCGTAGTCGCCCGGCTGCCCCACCGTGTCCGTGGAGCGCTCGCCGGCCAGGACGGCGCGGAAGGGCTCCTCGGCGGCGAGCCGGTGGAGCTCGGCGTGCGAGGGGTTGCCGTGCTGCGCCGGGACCTGGGCGGCGAACCAGGCGCCGGGTTCCAGGGCCGCGAGCCAGCCGCGCACGAGGTCCCGGTGCTCGGGCAGCCACTGGAGCATGGCGTTGGAGACCACCACGTCGGTGCCCGGGGCCGGTGTCCAGGTGCGCGCGTCCACCGTGTCGAAGCGGAGGTTCGCAGGCAGGTCCACCCCCGACCGTGCCGCGGCCACCATCTCCGGGGAGGAGTCCAGGCCGATCACCTCGGCCCGGGGCCAGCGCCGGGCCAGGACGGCGGTCATGGTGCCGGGGCCGCAGCCGAGGTCGACCACCCGGCACGGGGACTCGGCGCCGATCCGTGCGGTCAGGTCCAGGAAGGGCCGGGCACGCTGGTCGGCGAAGGCCTCGTAGTGGGCCGGGTCCCAGCGGAACCCGTCGGCGGCGTGGTTCTCAGCCATGCCCCCACGGTAGGCGTCCGTGCCGCCGATAGGGTAGAGCCCGATGAGCACCGCGACTTCTTCCTTCACAGACACCCTGACCTCCCTCGGCTCCTCCCCCGAGCCCGACGCGGTGTTCGAGGCCTTCACCGACTGGACCGCCGGCAGGGGCATCACGCTCTACCCCGCCCAGGAGGAGGCCGTGATGGAGCTGGTGCAGGGGCACAACGTCATCCTGGCCACACCCACCGGCTCCGGAAAGTCGCTGGTGGCCCTCGGCGCCCACGCCCACGCGCTGGCCCACGGTCAGGTCTCCTACTACACCGCGCCCATCAAGGCGCTGGTCTCGGAGAAGTTCTTCGCGCTGGTGGACGTGTTCGGCGCGGACAACGTCGGCATGGTCACCGGCGACTCCACCGTGAACGGGGACGCCCCGATCATCTGCTGCACCGCCGAGATCCTCGCGAACCGCGCCCTGCGCGAGGGCTCCGGCATGGACATCGGCCCCGTGGTGATGGACGAGTTCCACTACTACGCAGACCCCTCCCGCGGCTGGGCCTGGCAGGTCCCCCTGCTCGAGCTCCCCCAGGCGCAGTTCCTGCTGATGTCCGCCACGCTCGGGGACACGACCCGGCTCGAGGAGGACCTCACGGACCGCACCGGCCGGCAGACCACAGTGGTGGCCCACGCGGAGCGGCCCATCCCCCTGCACTTCGAGTACTCCGAGGAGACCGTGCAGGAGAAGGTCGAGGAGCTCGTCTCCACCCGCCAGGCCCCCGTGTACATCGTCCACTTCTCCCAGCTGGACGCGGTGGAGCGCGCCACCTCCCTGTCCTCGGTGAACGTCGCCTCCAAGGAGGAGAAGGAGGCGATCGCCGCGCGCATCGCCGGCTTCCGCTTCTCCGCCGGCTTCGGCAAGACCCTCAACCGCCTGGTCCGCAACGGCATCGGCGTGCACCACGCCGGCATGCTCCCCAAGTACCGTCGCCTGGTGGAGAAGCTCGCCCAGGACGGCCTGCTCAAGGTCATCTGCGGCACGGACACCCTCGGCGTGGGCATCAACGTGCCCATCCGCACCGTGCTCATCACGGCGCTGTCCAAGTTCGACGGGGAGAAGACCCGCATCCTCCAGGCCCGAGAGTTCCACCAGATCGCCGGACGCGCCGGCCGCGCCGGGTTCGACACCTCCGGCACCGTGGTGGTCCAGGCCCCCGAGCACGTGATAGAGAACCGAGCCGCCGAGCGCAAGGCCGCCGCCAAGTTCGCGAACGTCAAGGACGAGGCCGAGCGCGCCAAGCGCATGAAACAGTCCATGAAGGGGTCCAAGAAGAAGACCCCGCCGCAGGGCTTCGTCTCCTGGGGTCCGGCGACGTTCGAGAAGCTCGTGACCGCCGAGCCCGAGCCGCTGGTCTCCCGCATGCGCATCACCCACTCGATGCTGCTGAACATCCTGGACCGACCCGGCGACCCGGTCCTCGCCGTCCGCCGCCTGCTGCGCGGCACCCATGAGTCGCCCGCCCGCCAGGCGATCCTCATGCGCCGCGCCATCGGCATCTTCCGCGAGCTGCTCGCCACCGGCGTGGTGGAGAGGCTCCCGGAGCCGGACGCGGAGGGCCGCACGGTGGACCTCACCGTGGACCTGCAGCCGGACTTCGCCCTCAATCAGCCGCTCTCCCCCTTCGCCCTGGCCGCCCTGGACCTGCTGGACCCGGCAGACCCGAACCACTCCCTGGACGTGGTCTCCGTCATCGAGGCCACCCTCGACCCGCCGCGCCAGGTCCTCACCGGCCAGGTCAAGCGCGCCAAGACCGAGGCCGTCGCCGCCATGAAGGCCGAGGGCATGGAGTACACCGAGCGCATGCGCGCCCTGGACGAGGTCACCCACCCCATGCCGCTGGCCGAGCTGCTCGAGCAGCAGTTCGAGACCTACCGCGCCGGAGCCCCGTGGCTCGCCGAGTTCGAGCTCACCCCCAAGTCCGTGGTCCGGGACATGTTCGAACGCGCGATGGGTTTCGGCGACTACGTCCAGTACTACGGCCTCGCCCGCTCCGAGGGCGTGCTGCTGCGCTACCTCACGGACGCCGTGAAGGCCCTGCGGCACACCGTCCCCCAGGAGGCCCGCACCGGCGACCTGCAGATCATGCTCGACTGGCTCGACGAGACCGTGAAGCAGACCGACTCCTCCCTGCTCGAAGAGTGGGAGGACCTCGTGGCCGGGGACATCGACGAGCTGCGCAAGGACCACGAGGCCATCGCCCCGCCGACGCCTGAGCGCCTGACCGCCAACGAGCAGATCTTCACCGTCATGGTCCGCAACGCCCTGTTCCACCGCGTCCGCCTCTTCGGCGACGAGCAGGACCGGGCGCTCGCCGACCTCTCCGGAGACCTGTCCGCCGACGACTGGGCGGACGCCCTCGACGACTTCTTCGAGGACCACGAGGACATCGACGACGGGCCCGAGGCCCGCGGGCCCCAGTACTTCCTGGTGGACCGCTCCCCCGAGGTCGCAGCCCCGGTGGAGCTGGACGGCACCCGCTGGTGGGGCGTCCGCCAGATCCTCGTGGACCGGGACGGGGACCTTGACCATGGCATCAACGCCGTGGTCGACCTGGACGCCTCGGACGAGGCCGCGAGCCCGGTGATCACGGTCGTGTCCGTCGGCCGCCCGGAGTCCGGCTGGCAGACCCGCTGAAGCCGGCAGACCGCTGAAAGGAGCACCCACCATGCCCGAACAGGCCTTCGTGCCCGGCGACCCGCGCGGCTACGCCCCGCTCGAGCCCGCCGCCCACGAGCAGGGCGTCACGATCACCCTGCTGGACGGCACCGTGACCGTGGAGCACCGCTTCACCGTCCCGGTGGACCACGCCCAGACTCTCGCCGAGGCGCGCGCCCACGACGAGGCCGGCACTGGCCTCGCCCCGGGCGGCGCCGGCACCCTCACCGTGCTCGCCCGCGAGTTCCGCGCCTCGGACTCCGCCCAGGACGCTGCGAAGCCGTGGCTGCTCTACCTGCAGGGCGGCCCGGGCTCCGGCGGCACCCGCCCGGCCCGCCTAAGCGGCTGGATGAAGGAGGCCTGCCGCACCCACCGGGTGCTGATGCTGGACCAGCGCGGCACCGGCGCCTCGACCCCGGCGACGGTCGCCTCGCTGACCTCCCTGTCCCCACAGGCCCAGGCCGACTACCTGGTGCACCTGCGCGCACCGGAGATCGTCAAGGACGCCGAGATGATCCGCCTGGCCCTCGGAGTGGACATCTGGTCCACGCTGGGACAGTCCTTCGGCGGCTTCTGCACCCTGTCCTACCTCTCCTGGTACCCGCAGGCGCTGGAGCGCTGCCTGGTCACCGGCGGTCTCGCTCCGCTCACCGGCCACGCGGACCGCGTATACCGCGCCACCTACGCTCGGATGCGGGCCCGGGCCGAGGAGTTTTTCGGCCGGGTGCCCCAGGCGAGGGCCGGCTGGGAGCGGATCGTGGCCCATCTGCGGGACCGCTGCGCCACCGGTGAGCCGGAGCTGCTCCCCGACGGCACGGAGCTCACCGTGGCCCGGGCCCAGATGCTGGGCATGCACCTGGGCGGCAACACCCGGGTGGACACGCTGGTCTATCTGCTCACGGAGGGGCTGGACACCACCGGGGACGTCCCGCGCCTGTCCGAGGCTTTCCGCGCCGCCGTTGCCGGCATGGTCGAGCGCCGCACCCACCCGCTCTACACGGTCCTGCACGAGGCGATCTACGCGCAGCCGGACGCGGTGTCCGAGTCCACGGGGTCACCGGCCACGGACTGGTCCGCCGCCCGGGTGCTCGCCGAGAACCCGGATTTCGACCCGGTGGCGACGGCGGCCGGCGGCACGGCCCCCGTGCCGACCGGAGAGCACGTCTTCTCCTGGCAGGTGGCCGAGGACGCGGACCTGGCGCCGCTGGCCGAGGCCACACACATCCTCTCCGCGAAGGACGACTGGGGTCCGCTCTACGACGTGGAGGCCCTCGCCGCGAACACGGTGCCCGTGGCCGCCGCCGTCTACACCGACGACGTCTACGTGGACCGCGACCTGTCCTTGGAGACCGCCGAGGCCGTGAAGGGCCTCAAGGTCAAGGAGTACGGGGAGTTCCACCACGACGGGATCGGCGACGAGGGCCCCCGCATCCTCCGCGAGCTGCTGGAGCTCTCCGGCGGCACGCCGGCCCCCGAGGAGTCCTGAACCACCTCTGCTGCACGAGGACGGCCGCCCGCCTCGAGGAGGTGGGCGGCCGTCGTCGTGCAACCGGCGGAGCCG
Organism: Micrococcus luteus; assembly: GCA_047414615.1. Classification (GTDB taxonomy): domain Bacteria; phylum Actinomycetota; class Actinomycetes; order Actinomycetales; family Micrococcaceae; genus Micrococcus; species Micrococcus luteus_B. The sequence continues at coordinate 820,596 of CP179711.1, read as the reverse complement.
GTCAGGCTCAGACCGAGGGACCGTCCTGGGCCACGATCTTCTCCGAGACACCGCGGGAATCCGGCGCGGAGGAGTCGTGCAGCCGGGCCTCGTGGGCGGAGCGGATGATCCGGGAGAACGAGTCCTTGTGGTCCAGCAGCTCGTCCTTCCACTTCTGGTCCACGCGCTCGGCCCTCTCGGTCCAAGTGTCCATGAGCTCCTCGGCCTTGCGGCGCTCCTCCTGCGAGGCGTCCTCCGGGAGCTTGGAGTACCGGTGCGCGTACTTCTCCGCGTTCTGCAGGGCGATGAGGGCCTTGCCCTTCGGGGAGTACAGCGAGATCACCACGGTGATCACCAGGATCGTGACGACCACGACCAGGGAGAGCAGGGTCGGGATCTCCGCCACGGGTACGTTCTCGCCGCCGTTGACGAACGGCAGGTTGTTCTCGTGCAGTGCGTGCAGGATCAGCTTCACGCCGATGAACGCGAGGATCGCGGACAGGCCGTAGGAGAGGTAGACCAGGCGGTCCAGCAGGCCGTCGATCAGGAAGTACAGCTGGCGCAGGCCCATCAGGGAGAACGCCGTGGCGGTGAAGACGATGTACGCCTCCTGGGTCACACCGAAGATCGCCGGGATCGAGTCGAAGGCGAAGAGGATGTCGGTCGCGCCGATGGCCACCATGACCAGCAGCATCGGGGTCATGACCTTCTTGCCGTTCTCCACGGAGAACAGCTTGTCCCCGTCGTAGCGATCGGAGGCCGGCAGCAGCCGTTTGGCCAGGCGGACCATGACGTTGTCCGCCTCGTCCTCCGCGTCGTCTCCGGTCAGCTCGCCCTTCAGCTGGTTGCCCGCCACCAGCAGCAGGGCGATGCCGAAGAGGTAGAAGACGTCCGACCACAGCTCGATGATCGCGGCGCCGAGCAGGATGAACGCGGTGCGCGAGATCAGGGCGAAGGTGATGCCGAACAGCAGCACCTTCTGCTGGTAGTCACGTGGCACCTTGAAGGATGCCATGATCACCAGGAACACGAAGAGGTTGTCGACGCTGAGCGCCTTCTCCAGGATGTAGCCGGTGTAGTACTCGACCGCGTGCTGCGTGTCGCCGAAGGCGAAGAACACGAGCCCGAAGGCCAGGGCCAGGCCGATGTAGATGCCCGACCAGACCGCGGCCTCCTTGATGGTCGGGGTGTGCGCCTTGCGCACGTGGGCGAAGTAGTCGAACGCGAGCAGGCCGACGATCAGTGCGATCGTCAGGCCCCACGTCAATCCATTGATCTCCATGATCTTCGGTGCCTTTCAGCTCCAGGACAGGTGGAAACGACCGCAAGTCTCTCCGCCCGGCGCTCCGTGGCGCTCTCAGGCCCCTGCGTCCGGCTCCCGGCGACGGCTGGCCCTCGTGGCCACGCGTCCCGGTCGCGTGCTGACGTCCGCAGTGTTCGGGATACTCCCCTACGACGCGGACCAGTGTAGCGAAGGCATCCTGACCCGGCGGTCACGTCCGCACGATGGGATCGACCTCATGCCGGACGGCGGCCGTCCGGCTGGTCGGTGAGGAACATGTACCCGGGGGCATGGGTGATCGCCCACGGGGGACGGGACACCTCCAGGGCCCGCTGCGGGGTGACGCCGCAGGGCCAGAACACCGGGACGTCCCCCGGCTCGAGCTCCGTGGGGTCGCCGTAGTCCGGAGCCTGCAGGTCCGCGATGCCGAGTCCGGCCGGATCGCCCACGTGGACGGGCTCGCCGTGGGCCAGGGGCACTCCGGCGGAGACGACGGCGGCGCGGGCCACCAGGTGAGGCGGCATCGGACGCATGGAGACCACGAGCTCGCCGCGCAGGCGTCCGGCCGGGCGCAGCGGGCGATCCGTCCGGTACATCGCGACGTTGCGTCCCTGGTCGATGTTTCGCACCGGCACCCCGGCGGACTGCAGGGCCGCCTCGAAGCCGAAGCTGCAGCCGATCAGGAACGCCACGGCGTCCGCCGGCCAGTGCTCCGAGGCGTCCGGGACCTCGTCCACCAGCTCCCCGTCCCGCCAGATCCGGTACAGCGGCAGGTCCGTGCGCAGGTCCGCGCCCGGGGCCCAGCAGGTGGTCGCCTCGCCCGGGTCGGTGACGTCCAGCAGGGGCATCGGCTCCGGGTTGCGCTGGGCGAACAGGAGCATGTCATAGGCCCAGTCCTGCGGCAGCACGATCATGTTCGCCTGTGTGAACCCCGGGGCGAGGCCCGAGGTGGGACGGACCAGGCCCACTCGGAAGCGGGCCCGGTGGTGGGCCGGCGCGGCGGGGCCCGGAGTGCTGGCGGCCGGGGTGGACTGCGGTGTGTCGGTCATGGGGTGAACTCCATCAGGGGGACGGGCAGGGTGCCGGTGACGATCACGGCGGCCACGAAGGCCAGGCCCCAGCTGGTCAGGGACCCGACGAGGAACTCCTCCGCGCGGGAGCCCTTGCCGGCGTCCGCGGAGATCTCGGGGAAGCGGACGATCCCCTTGGCGGCCATGAGCGCGGCCACCACCTGGTAGGCGCCCGCCATGCCGAGCCCGCCCATGAGGATGCGCTCCACCGGGCCGATGTACCGTCCGCCCTGCAGGCCCGAGCCGTGGTCGGTGGCTGCGGAGTCGGGCGTATCGTCGGCGGCCTCCGCGCCGGGGTGCGGTGCCGCCTCGGTCCGCCTGCCGGCGAGGACGAGGACGTCGCGGGTGATGCGGTTGGCCGGCTCCACCAGGAACGCGACGGCGCCGAGCAGCACAAGCCACGTCGGGCGGATCGCACCCGGATGGGCCCCGAACGCGGTGAACTCGACGGCGGCGATGACCAGCACCACCGCCACCAACACCGGAGACGCCCACGGGCGCGTTCCCGCCGCAGTCCACGCCGCGGCCACGGACACGGCCAACGCCAGGGTGAACAGGACCATGGCCGGGTCCGCGGTGGCGGCCGCCCCGCCTCCGGTCAGGGCGTCCGCGAGCACGGCCACGACGACGGCCGCGATGCCCACGCCGAAGCCCGTCAGCCGGTGCCGGGCCGTGGGCACCGCGTCCGGCCCGCGGCCGGCCAGCAGTGCCACCGTCAGCTCGGTGAGGGCCACGCACAGCATCACCGCCCCGGTCATGGCTGCTCCCCCGTCCCGGCATCGGCGTCGGCGTCCGCCGAGTCCGGGTCCGCGGCACCCGGTCGCAGGGCCAGGATCCCATCGACGTCGATGAGCACCCGGCCGCCCGAACGGGACAGGGACTGCGAGACGGCGGACTGGCTGATCCCCTCGTCCTCGGCGATCGCACTCTGGTATCTCCCGTCCAGCGTGCTGCGCACGATGCGGCGCTCCCGAGGCTTGAGCTGCCCCAGGGCATGCTCGAGCAGGCGGGCGGCGGCGGCATCCACGCCGCCGGGTCCGGCTTCGGCGCCGTCCGCGCGCCGCACCTCGATCACGGCGCCGTGGGCGTCCCTCTCGTGTCCTGCCTCGATGGCAGCGCGGGCGGACCACCAGGCGTCCCCGTCCTGGATGGGGCCGTCAGCGCCCTGGTCGAGCGTGGTGACCGTGCCGAGGCCGATGCCGAAGCGCAGCCGCACCGGCTCCTCAAGGGCGAGCTGGAGGCGCAGCAGCACGCGCAGGGCGGCGGCCAGGTCCGGGTAGACGGCCTGGAACTCGTCACCGACGGTGGCCCACGGCGCCACGGCGCGCGCGGAGCCGGGGTCGGCGGTGCCCAGCACCTGGTCGTGCGCGGTACTCCAGGCGGACAGCACCTGACCCTGGGCGCCGGCCCGGTCCGGAAGCTCCCGGGAGCCGATGAGGTCGGCGATGACCGCGGCCACACCGGGCCGCCGCTCTCCACTCATGAGATCAGTTCCTTACTGCTATGAGGGTCAGTATAAGCCTTTTCGTCATTTCGGAGGGTCAGGGTGACACCCGCCAGGACGGGCGCGCACACCAGGCCGCCCAACAGGGAGAGCCCGTGGAAGCCCACCAGGGCCATGATGATGCCGGACAGGGCTGCCGCGGCCGCGGCGCCGGCGCCCATGCCGGCGTCGGTGACGCCCTGGACCAGCACGCGCCGCGGTCCGGCCGCATGCTCGGATATGTAGGCGGAGCCGGCCACTGTCACCAGGGACCAGCCGAGGCCGAGCAGGACGAGCGCGATCGCCACGGCGACCCGGCTCCCGGACCAGCCGACGCCGATCACGGCGGAGGCGAGGAACACGACCTCGCCGAGCGCCACGGTGCGCAGGCGGCCCCAGCGATCCGCGAGCAGCCCCACCAACGGTGAGAGCGCGTACATCCCGGCGATGTGCAGGGAGATCACCAGGCCGATGACCACGAGCGTGTCCGTGTCCGTGTGGTGGTGGGTGCCGGTACCCGCGGCGGCGTGCTCCGCAGCGGCGAGCTGCGCCAGGTGCACCGAGGTCATCGCCATGATGCCGACCATCACGGTGTGAGCGGCCACCACGGCACCCGTGCCGAGCAGCAGCCGAGGGTTCGCCAAGGTCACCTCGACGCCGGCACGGAGCTTCGGCGGGTCGACCTTCTCGGCCGTCTCCTCCCCCACCTCCACGTCCGGGCGCAGCTGCAGGGGGTCCGGACGGAGTCCGACCTGGAGGATCGCGACGGCCAGGAGCATGCCGGCGAGGGAGAACAGGAACGGCCCGGAGGTCTCCGGCAGCCCCAGCGACCCGGCCACCGCGCCCCAGGCCCGATGAGGTTCGGGCCGGACACGGCGCCGACGGTGATGGACCAGACCACGATGCCCAGGTCCCGCCCGCGGGTGCGGTCCTCCGCGAGGTCCGTGGCGGCGAAGCGGGCCTGCAGGTTGCCTGCGCCGCCGAGACCGATGAGCAGCGCTGCCAGCACGAGCACGGGGTATCCGCTCCCCGGCAGCGATCGCTCGAGCATGGGGGCGGCCACCATGCCCAGTGCGCCGACGGCGGCGATCGCGTAGGCCGTGGACAGCGTGGTCCTCCGACCCCGGGCCAGTGCCAGGCGGGCCAGCGGGAGCGCGGACAGCGCACCGGCCAGGGACAGCGCCATGGTGGTGGTGCCCGCCAGCGCGTCGCTTCCGGAGAGCTCGGCGGCCATGAGCGAGCCCACTGCCAGGGCCGCACCGTTGCCGACGCCGGAGAAGACCTGGCTCAGAGACAGGGTGGTGACGACCCTCCGCTGGTGGAGGGCCCGGACGGTCCCGACGTCCCGGCCCATGCTCAGCCCTCCCGCTGCATCTGACGCAGCTCCTTCTTCAGCTCGGCGACCTCGTCGCGCAGCCTCGCGGCGAGCTCGAACTGCAGCTCGGCGGCGGCCTGGTGCATCTGCTGCGACATCTGGGTGATGAGGTCCTCGAGGTCCTTCGCAGGCATGGTCGCCGCGTCCACGGCGGGCGTGGCGCCGTCGTCGCCCTCCCCCGCCTCGGCGGCCTCGGCCCGGGCCGAGGAGATGCCGCGCCGGCCCATGCCGAAGTCGAAGCCGGACTTCACCCCGCCCATGCCGGAGAGGAAGTCCGCGGTGTCCGCGTCTTCGCGGGCGAGCTGGTCCGTGATGTCCGCGATGCGCTTGCGCAGCGGCTCCGGGTCGATCCCGTGCTCCTCGTTGTACCTCATCTGCACTGCCCGGCGGCGTTCGGTCTCGTCGATGGCGCGGCGCATGGAGTCCGTCACGTCGTCCGCGTACATGTGGACCTCGCCGGACACGTTGCGGGCCGCGCGGCCGATGGTCTGGATGAGCGACGTGGTGGACCGCAGGAACCCCTCCTTGTCCGCGTCCAGGATGGAGACGAGCGAGACCTCGGGCAGGTCCAGGCCCTCGCGGAGCAGGTTGATGCCCACGAGCACGTCGAAGGTGCCCCTGCGCAACTCGCGGAGCAGCTCGACGCGCCGCAGGGTGTCCACGTCCGAGTGCAGGTACTCCACCTTCACGCCGTGCTCGAGCAGGTACTCGGTGAGGTCCTCGGCCATCCGCTTGGTGAGCGTGGTGACCAGGACGCGCTCGTCCCTCTCAGTGCGGATCCGGATCTGCTCGAGCAGGTCGTCGATCTGTCCCTGCACGGGCTTGACCACGACCTTGGGGTCCACGAGGCCGGTGGGGCGGATGATCTGCTCCACGTAGCCGTCGGCCTGCGAGAGCTCATAGGTGCCGGGCGTCGCGGAGAGGTAGACGGTCTGGCCGATCCGCTCGAGGAACTCGTCCCACTTCAGCGGCCGGTTGTCCATGGCGGAGGGCAGCCGGAAGCCGTGCTCCACGAGGGTGCGCTTGCGGGACATGTCCCCCTCGTACATCGCGCCGATCTGCGGGATGGTCACGTGGGACTCGTCCACCACCAGCAGGAAGTCGTCCGGGAAGTAGTCCAGCAGGCAGTGCGGGGCGGAGCCGGCGGGCCGGCCGTCGATGTGCCGCGAGTAGTTCTCGATGCCGTTGCAGTAGCCCATCTGCTGCATCATCTCGAGGTCGTAGGTGGTGCGCATGCGCAGGCGTTGCGCCTCGAGCAGCCTGTCCTGCCCCTCGAGCTCCTGGAGCCGTTCGCGCAGTTCGTCCTCGATCGAGGTGATCGCTCGGCCCATGCGCTCGTCTCCGGCCACGTAATGGGAGGCGGGGAAGATGTACATTTCGTTCTCCTCGCGCACCACCTGGCCGGTGAGCGGGTGGAGGGTCTGGATGGACTCGACCTCGTCCCCGAAGAACTCGATGCGCACCGCGAGCTCCTCGTACATCGGGATGATCTCGACCACGTCGCCGCGGACGCGGAAGGTGCCGCGGTGGAAGTCCGTGTCGTTGCGGACGTACTGCATGCCCACGAAGCGGCGCAGCAGCGCGTCCCGGTCCATCTCCTGCCCCTGCCGCAGGGTCACCATCTGCTCGATGTACTCCTCGGGCGTGCCGAGGCCGTAGATGCAGGAGACCGTGGAGACCACCACCACATCGCGCCGGGTGAGCAGCGCGTTGGTGGCCGAGTGGCGCAGGCGCTCGACCTCCTCGTTGATCGAGGAGTCCTTCTCGATGAAAGTGTCCGTCTGCGGGACGTACGCCTCCGGCTGGTAGTAGTCGTAGTAGGAGACGAAGTACTCGACCGCGTTGTTCGGCAGCAGCTCGCGGAACTCGTTGGCCAGCTGGGCGGCGAGGGTCTTGTTCTGCACCATCACCAGCGTGGGCCGCTGCAGCGACTCGATCAGCCACGCCGTGGTGGCGGACTTGCCCGTGCCGGTGGCGCCCATCAGAACGACGTCCTTCTCGCCGGCCTGGATGCGCTCAGTCAGCTCGGCGATCGCCGTCGGCTGGTCGCCGGAGGGCTGGAAGGGGCTGACGACCTCGAAGGGCGCGACGACACGGTTGATCTGCTGGGCCAGGCTCATGCCTGTCAGCCTACGCGGGTCGGCGGTCGTCGTGCCGGGCTCGCCCGCCGTCCCGACGACGTCACTCGCCCGAGGTGTGCCCCTCGCCCTGGTCCGTGGCGGGCTCGTCCCGGCCCTGGGTGGACTCCGGGTCGAAGCCGTCGCCGTCCGGGGCGATGAAGCGGTCCCAGACCTTGTTCGCCGCGCGCTTGAGAGCGTCCAGGTCTGCGTCGTTGACCAGCAGGACGTGGGCGGCCTTCCGCCGCTCCTCATCGCTGGCCTGGGCGGCGATCCGGTTCTGCGCGTCCTCGACGCTCATGCCGCGGTCCTCCACCATGCGCCGGATCCGCTCCTGCATCGGTGCCTCGACGACGACGACGAGGTCGTAGGCGCCGGCCTGACCGGACTCCACGAGCAGCGGGACGTCCTGCACGACCACCGCGTCAGGGCCAGCCTCCGCCACCAGCCGGCGGCCGAAGGCCCGAATGCGGGGATGGACGATGCGGTTGAGCCGATCCCTGGCCGCCGGGTCCGTGAAGACGATCTCCGCCATGGCGGCACGGTCCAGCTCGCCCTCGGCAGTGATGACCCGGTCGCCGAACTCGTCCTGGACGGCCGCGAGCCCGTCGGTGCCCTTGGCGAGGACGTCGCGAGCGATCTGGTCCGCGTCCACGAGGATCGCGCCACGCTCGGCGAAGACCCGCGCCACCGTGGACTTGCCGGCGGCGATGCCCCCGGTCAGGCCCACGTGCAGGCGGGGACGGGTGGCGGGGCGGGCGGCGTTCTCGGTCACTGCGGATCTCCTGGGTGGGTGGTCGGGCGGAGGCGACGGGCCGTCGTCGTGGGCCCGGGGCGGGGTCCGGCGCGTCAGGCGCGCCGCTGTGCTCCGGCCCACAGCACGCTACCGGCCGGCGACGTCCGAGGACGACACCGGCCGGCGGCGTTTCGTCCCGCGTGCCGCGGAACGGGTGTGCGGCGTCCCGCACCGGTCGGATCAGGCGTCGGTGACGGCGCCCTTCCGGTCGGCGAGGGCCGGCGCGACGTGCTCGGCCCAGTACGCGTCCACGGCCGCTGAGAGCTCCTCGCGGCTGCCGGAGTTCTCCAGCGTGGTCCAGCCGAGGGCGTCGTTGCGGTCAGCGTCCTGCGCGTCCGCGTCGATCTCCGTCCAGGCCTGCTCGCGGCTGAGGCCGCGCTCGGCCATCAGCCGCTCCACGCGGGCCTCCATCGAGGCCTCAACGACGATCACCTGGTCAAAGTCGCGGGCGGAGGAGGACTCGTCCAACAGGGCGAGGTCCACCACGAGCACCGCGTCCTCGCCGATGGCGGTGGCGCGACGATCGGCCTCGGCACGCACGTGCGGGCCGGCGACCTCGTACAGGCGGGTGCGGGCCGCGGTCGACTCCGCGGTCAGGGCGTCGATCGCCGCCCAGTCCACCGAACCGTCCTGGCGGACGGTCTCGGCGCCGAAGACCTCACGCAGCTCCTCGACGGCCGGGTGGCCGGCGACGAGCAGCTCGTGCATGAGGTCGTCGTAGTCCACGACGACCGCGCCGTGGCGCGCGAACTCCGAGGCGACCAGCGACTTGCCCGCGGCGACCGGACCGGACAGGCCGATGGTGATGGCCGCCCGCTGGGCGATGGTCTGCTGCTGGTGCCAGGTGTTCGGGGTGTGCGTGTCGTACTCCGGCTCGGTGCCGACCTCGAACTGCGGGCGGATGGTGTAGTCGGTGATGTCCACACCCTCCTCCCGGGCGCGGCGATGGTACTCCTCCGCCGGCAGGACCGGCTTCCACTGGCGGGTGCGCATCGGCTTCGCCGAGCCGGCGTCCTCGCGCAGCGCCTGGACCAGCAGGGCGGCCTGCACGACGGTGAGGATCATGACCGGGAAGCCGATCACGATGATGACCTCCTGGAGTGCGTCGAGGCCGTTGTCGCCCGCCGTGGCGACGATGGCCGTGCAGACCGCACCGACGGACAGGCCCCAGAACACGCGCTGGCGACGGGAGACGACGTCCTCGTGGCCGTTGGCCATGGCGTCCATCACCAGGGCGCCGGAGTCGATCGAGGTGACGAAGAAGATCACGATGACCGCCAGGGCGAGCGTCGCCACGGGCAGGTACAGCGGCAGCTCCTGCAGGTACTGGAACAGGGCGGCCTGGACGTTGCCCTCCTCCACGATGGTCTGGGTCAGGGCGCCACCCTGGCCCTCTCCCGAAGCGGAGGCGCGGTCCATGGCGACGGCCGAGAAGCCGTAGATGCCCATCCACACCACCACGAAGGCGGTCGGCAGGCCGATGGTGGCGGCCACGAACTCGCGGATGGTGCGTCCCTTGGAGATCCTGGCCACGAACATGCCCACGAACGGGGCCCACGTCACGGTCCAGGCCCAGTAGAAGACGGTCCAGTCGCCGGACCACCCGCCGCCGCGCATCGTGTCGTTAAAGGTGGTCATCAGCGGCAGGGCGGACACGTAGCGGCCGGCGGACTCGAAGACGCCGCGGACGACGTCCATGGTGGACGCGGCGAACATCAGGCAGAACAGCATCAGGGCGATGGCCATGCATATGTTGATGTAGGACAGGCGCTTCACGCCCTTGTCCAGCCCCGCGAGCACCGAGGTGAGCGCGGCGGCGGTGATGACCGCGAGGATGGCGGCCTGCACCCAGCCGGCGACCGGGGTGCCGAACACGTAGTTCATGCCGGCGTTGATCTGCAGGGCGCCCAGGCCGGTGGAGACGGCGAGGCCGAACACGGTGGAGACGATGGCGATGCCGTCGATGGTCTTGCCGATCGGGCCGTGGATACGGTCCCCCAGGATCGGCTGGAACGCCGAGGACACACGCGGCGGGAGCTTGCGCTTGTACGTGAAGTAGCCGAAGGACAGGCCCGGCACCACGAGGATCGCCCACATGTGGACGCCGAAGTGGAAATTGGCGAAGTTGATCGCCTGCAGGGCGGCCTGGTCGGTGAAGGGCTGGGTGCCCTCCAGCGGCGGGTTCACGTAGTGGTTCATCGGCTCGGCGATGCCCCAGAACATCAGGACGGCGCCGACTCCGGCCGCGAAGAGCATACCGAACCAGGCCAGGCCCGAGTACTCGGGGGTGGCGTCGTCGTCGCCGAGCTTCACGCGGCCGTATCGGCTGATCGCAAGACCGACGGCGAAGACCACCAGGACGGTGGCCGAGAAGGTGTAGAACCAGCCCACCTCATACCGGAGCCAGTGGGCGATCGCGCCGAAGAAGGTCTGGACGGGGCCGGGGAAGAAGCCCATGCCCACGGTGAACAGGAGGATGGCCGCGGCGGCCGAGAAGAAGACTCCCGGCGAGGTGCGCAGCCCGAGGCGGTCGTGGAGACGCGTCAGCAGTGAGTTCATGTGGAGGCTGTGTGTCGTCGGAACCCGGAGCGACCGGTCCAAAGGGCACGCAGCCGGGTGCGGTGCCCTCGTGGCACAATCACCGATCCTAGGTGACGTGGCCGACCTGTGGGGAGTCCCGGGGGCGCTCGGCCCCGGCGACCGGGCCCTCGCGCCCTAGAGTGGGGGCCATGTCCGCCGCCTCGTCCCCCGACGCCGACGCCCCGTCCTCCGCCGCCCGCTGCACCGTCCCCGCCGCGCGGACCCGCCCCGAGGACGGCTGGGTCCACGTGGAGCTGGAGGTCAGGCGCTCCCGCTTCCTCGGCTTCGTCGCCCGCGTGGACACCGAGGACGCAGCCCGGGAGATGATCGCCGCGCTGCGCCGCCGCTTCCACGACTCCCGGCACGTCTGCAGCGCCTTCGTGCTGGGGCCAGACCGCCGCCAGGCCCGCTCCAACGACGACGGCGAGCCCGCCGGCACCGCGGGCACCCCCATGCTCGAGGCACTCCTGCAGCGGCAGACCGGCCCCGAGGGCGCCCGCGACCTCACGGACGTCTGCGCCGTGGTGGTCCGCTACTTCGGGGGCGTCAAGCTCGGCGCCGGCGGCCTGGTGCGCGCCTACTCGGACGCGGTCAGCGCGACGCTGGACGCCGCTCCCCTCGTCGCGCGTTCGCGGATGGCCCTGTTCGAGGTCCCGGCGCCGCACGCCGAGGCCGGGCGCTGGCAGCACGAGCTCGACACCGCCGGGCACCGCGTCCACGACGTCCGCTACGAGCCGGCAGCGGCCGTCCTGGGCGTCGCGGTGCCGGACTCCCCCGCCCGGATCGAGGCCCTCACCGCGACGCTGGCGTCCGTGACCTCCGGCACCGGCACTGCCGAGCCGGTCGGCCACGACTGGGTCGACGAGGACTGACCGGACCGGATTCACGCAGCCCGAGCGGCCCCGGACGGGCCGAGCCGTACCCCGAGAGGCCGCCGGCCCCGCAGCCGGGCGTACGCGCCAGGGTGCGGGGCCGTCGTCGTACCCTCCACGGGCTGGACGGACCGGACGGGGCGAGATGCCCCAGGACCGCCTGCGACAGACCGTCAGCGGTCGGCGGCGTCCGCCGAGTGGCTCCCGGTCGGGTTGGCGCTGCGGCCCGGCGCCGGGGAGTCCTCGGCGCGCACGGCCCGCGGCTCGTAGTCGTCGAACTCGGGCTCGGTGCCCGGCTCGTAGGCCGGACGCATGGAGTACTCGGAGATGTCGTACTCCTCCTCGCCGGCGCGGCGGTGGTACTCCTCGATCGGGATGACCGGCTTCCACTGGCGGGTACGGACCGGGGCAAGGCCGCCGTAGTCCTCGCGGACGGCGCGGACCAGGCACATGGCCTGGACGAACATCATCAGCGTGACGGGCAGGCCGATCACCTTAATGACCTCCTGGAGCGCGGAGAGGGACTCTTCGCCCGTGGTGGTCAGCAGCACGGTGCAGATCAGGCCGATGGAGATCGCCCAGAACACACGCTGGCGGGTCGGGCCGACCTCGTCGTAGCCGGAGGCCATGGAGTCGATGACCAGGGCCGCCGAATCGATGGAAGTGATGAAGAAGATGGTGATGCAGATCAGCGCCACCACGCCGGTGACCTCCACCAGCGGGAAGTGGCCGAGGAACTGGAACAGGGAGCCGGGGATGTCCCCCTCCTCCACGATGGTCTCCACGAAGTTCGCCTCGCCGGCCAGCTCCAGCTTGAAGGCGTTGACGCCCATGACGCCCAGCCAGATGAACGTGAACGCGGTGGGCAGCAGGAGCACACCGAGCACGAACTGGCGGATAGTGCGGCCGCGGGAGATCCGGGCGATGAACATGCCCACGAACGGGGCCCAGGTGGCGGTCCACGCGAAGTAGAACACGGTCCAGTCACCGGTCCAGTCGGACTCGCTCCAGGTGGTGTTGAAGAACGCCAGCGCGGGGATCATGGCCAGGTACTGGCCGAGGGACTCCACGGTGCCCTGGAAGGCCTGCGTGGTGGCGCCGAACATGAGGATGTAGATCAGCAGCGCGATGGCGATGCCGATGTTGATGTAGGACAGGCGCTTGACGCCCTTGTCCAGGCCGGCGATCACGGACACGAGCGCGACGGAGGTGATGATCGCCAGGATGGCGGCCTGCACCCAGCCGGCGACCGGGACGCCGAACATGATATTGGCGCCGCCGTTGATCTGCAGGGCGCCCTGGCCCACGGAGACGGCGATGCCAAAGATGGTGGCCACCACGGCCAGGATGTCGATCGCCTTGCCGATCGGCCCGTGGATCCTCTCGCCCAGCAGCGGCTGGAACGCCGAGGACATGCGCGGCGGCAGCTTGCGCTTGTACGTGAAGTAGGCGAAGGCCAGGGCGGGCACGATGAAGATCCCCCACATGTGCAGGCCCAGGTGGAAGTTGGCGATGCCCATGGCCTCGGAGGCGGCCTGCACAGACTCAGGCTCGGTGCCGTAGCCGGGCGGGTCGGCGAAGTGGCTGACCGGCTCAGCGACGCCCCAGAACATCAGGGTCGCGCCCATGCCGGCCGCGAAGAGCATGCCGAACCAGGCCAGGCCGGAGTATTCGGGGGTCGCGTCGTCGTCGCCCAACTTGAGCCGGCCGTAGCGGCTGAAGGCGATGCCGAACGCGAAGAGGATCATCCCGGTGATGGCCAGGACGTAGAACCAGCCGAGGTTGCCGCCGATCCAGGCGGCGACCGTTCCGAAGCCAGACTGCATGGCGCCAGGGACCAGCACCATGAGCGCGGAGAAGACGACCACGATGGCCGCCGAGACGAAGAAGATCTGCGGGTTCGTCCGCAGGCCGAGGCTGTTGTGCAGTCTCGTGAGCATGGAGGACCCTTCCGAGGTGGGTGATGACAGGGGAAGCCTGTGCAGGGACGCGCTCTACCGTAGGGCGATGCTGTGCACGCCTCAACCTTTGGTGTCCGCCCCCGGGCACGGCGGGCGCCCGGCCGCGTGTGGCTTTCTAGGATGGAGGGCATGTCCGACTACCCCGTCTCCCCCGGTCCCGCCCGTCCCGACGACGGTGCCCTCCTGACCCCCGACGTCGCCCTGGGAGCCCTCCCGGACACCTACACCGCCGGCTTCGACTTCGCCCTGCTGAGCCGTGCGCCGCTGCACGGCTCCCGGGAGCGCCGGCCCCACGACGCGGCCGACCTGCTGCTCCTGGACACGCTCGCGGGCTGGGAGGCCGCCGGCCGCCGCCCGGGGCGGATCGCGGTCCTCCACGACGCGCACGGCGCGCTCGCCCTGCCCCTGCTGACGGCCGGGCACGACGTCGCGCTCGGGCTGGACGAGGCGTCCGCGGCCGCCTCCGTGGCCGGAAACCTCGCACGGGTGCGCTCCCGACGCGACGACAGGGACGGCGTGCGGCCCTGGGGCACCCTCACCGTGGGCGGCGTGGACGAGCAGACCCTGGCCGGCGCCGAGACGGTGGTGACGACTCTGCCCCGCTCCCTGGACGCGCTGCGGCTGACGGCGGCGCGCATCGCGCGCTGGTCCGATGACGACGTGCTCGTGCTGGCCGGCGGTCGGGACAAGCACATGAGCCCGTCCATGAACGACGTGCTCGCCGACTGCTTCACCACCGTGGTGCCCGGCCGGGGCCGGGCCAAGTCCCGGGTCCTCACCGCACTCGGCCCCCGCCGCGACGCCGAGGTCCCCGCGCCGCAGACGCGGACCCACACCGTGCCCGGCCTCGGCGGGCTCACGCTGGTCGGCGGCGCCGCGACCTTCGGCGGCGCGGCCCTGGACCCGGGCAGCCGGCTGCTGCTCCGGACGCTCGCCGAGCGCCGCCCCGCGCTGCCGACGCCCCGGCCGTCCCACGTCACCACGGGCTCCGGGCTACGGGTCGAGGTCCCCTGGACCCCGCCCGCGTCCCGATTCCCGACCGGGTCCGCCGCGCCCGGTGCGGAGGACGCGGAGACGCCCGGGGCCGGCGTCGTCCCGGACGTGGTGGACGCCGGCTGTGGCAACGGCGCCCTCGCCGTGGCCGCCTGCCGGCTGTGGACGGAGGCGGTCGTGCTCGCCTCGGACCAGTCGGCGGACGCCGTGGCCTCGACCCGCGCGACGGCCGAGGCGAACGAGGTGCAGGACCGGATGCTCGTGGAACAGGACGACGCGCTGTCCGGCGTGCCGGACGCGTCGGTGCGCCTGGTGCTGCTCAATCCCCCGTTCCACGACGGGACGGCGGTCGACCCCACCGTGGCGCACCGTATGATCGCGGCCGCCGGGCGGGTGCTGGCCCCGGGCGGTCAGCTCTGGTGCGTGTGGAACTCCCACCTGCGCCACCGCGCCGTGCTCGAGTCCACGGTGGGGCCGACCCGTCAGGTCGCCCGCGACCGCACCTTCACGGTGACGGTCTCCACCCGGGTCTGAGCGGACGGCGTCCCCTCCTAGTTGTAGGAGGGCATGACGTTGTTGACTCGGGTCGGTGCCAGTGAGGCCGGAGGAGCGTCTCCGCAGGAGGTATGAGGCCGATGGTAGTTGTAGTGGTTCACCCACACCGCCAGGGCCTCACGCCGAGCTTGCTCTGAGGTGTAGGGGCGGGCGTAGATGACCTCATCGACCATCAGCCGGTTGTACCTCTCCACCTTCCCGTTGTGGCGCGGGGTGTAGGGTCGGATCCGGTGATGTCGGCCTCCGAGCGAGACCACCTTCGCGGTGAAGTCCGCAGCCCGGTAGTTGTTTCCGTTGTCCGTGATCACCCGGTCCACGGTGATGCCGTGGGCGGCGAAGAACGCCCTCGCCCGGCAGTAGAAGCTCACGGTCGTGGCCGCCCGCTCGTCCTCCAACGCTTCGGTGTAGGCCAGCCGGGTGAACCCGTCGATCGCCGAGTGCAGGTAGGTGTAGCCGACCCGCCGGCCTGCACCACGCTTGGAAGCACGGCCTGCTTCACTATCACGTCCGTGGGTGCGCCAGCCGCCCCCGTCTGGGATCTTCCCGATCTTCTTCACATCCAGGTGCACCATGTGCCCCGGCCCCCTCGCGGTGATCCTCTGGGCCGGCTGCTGGCGCAGGTCTTCCCCGGCCGGGGTCAGGTCCCGTAGGCGGGAGATCCCGAGTCGGTGCAGCCACCGTCCCACGGTACGAAGACACACCCGGTGGCCCTCGGAGACGAGGTGGTGATGGATGCGCCGTGCGGACCACTTGCGCTCCCGCCGCAGGGCGTGGATCTGGGCGACCAGGACCGGATCGAGCTGGGCAGGTGAACGGTGCGGCCGGCTGGGCAGGTCCTGAAGGCCGGCTTCTCCCTGGGCGCGGTAGCGGGCGACCCAGGTGGCCACCGTGGGCCGGCTCACCCGGAACTCGGCGGCCACGTGTGCCTGCGGGATCCCGTCGTGCAGGTGGCGGTGGACCATCCTGAGTCGGCCGGTGGGGGTCAGGGGTGCGTTAGCGTGAGTCATGAGTGGGTCTTTTCGGGCAGGTGGGTGGTGTAGGAACTTCCATCCTGCGGGAGAGGCCCACTCGTCTCATCTCAGCCCGGTGCCCATGTCAAGAACCTCATGACCCACAACACCTAGTCGCCGCGTCCCCTGACGCGTCGCCTCACCACGCGCACGACGGCGCCCCGCCCCTCACGTGGAGGGACGGGGCGCCGTCGGTGCGGCTGCAGGCCCTGGGACAGGGACCCGCCGATCCGCCGGGGATCAGTTGCCGGTGAGCTTCTCGCGCAGGGCGGCGAGGGCCTCGTCGGAGGCCAGGGTGCCGCCGTCGGAGGCCGGGGCCTCGGAGACGTAGGAGGAGGCACCGGTGTCGCGCGCGGCGGAGCCGGCGTTGGCGTCCTCCTCGATGGCACGGCGCACCTGCTCCTTGTGGGCCTCCCAGCGGGCCTGGGCGTCCGCATACTGCTGCTCCCATGCGGCACGCTCGGCCTCGTAGCCCTCCATCCACTCGTTGGTCTCGACGTCGAAGCCCTCGGGGTACTTGTAGTTGCCCTCCTCGTCGTACTCCGCGGCCATGCCGTACAGGGCCGGGTCGAACTCGGTGCCGTCCGGGTCCACACCGTCGTTGGCCTGCTTGAGGGACAGGGAGATGCGGCGACGCTCGAGGTCGATGTCGATGACCTTGACGAACAGCTCGTCGTTGACCGACACGACCTGCTCGGCGGTGTCGATGTGGCGCGAGGCCAGCTCCGAGATGTGCACGAGGCCCTCGATGCCGTCCTCCACGCGGACGAACGCACCGAACGGCACGAGCTTGGTGACCTTGCCCGGCACGACCTGGCCGAGGGCGTGGGTGCGGGCGAACAGCTGCCACGGATCCTCCTGGGTCGCCTTCAGCGACAGGGAGACGCGCTCGCGGTCCATGTCCACCTCGAGGACCTCGACGGTCACCTCCTGGCCCACCTCGACGACCTCGGACGGGTGGTCGATGTGCTTCCAGGACAGCTCGGAGACGTGCACGAGGCCGTCCACACCGCCCAGGTCCACGAAGGCGCCGAAGTTGACGATGGAGGACACGGTGCCGTTGCGGACCTGGCCCTTCTCCAGCTTGTGGAGGAAGTTGGAGCGGACCTCGGACTGGGTCTGCTCAAGCCAGGCGCGGCGGGACAGGACCACGTTGTTGCGGTTCTTGTCCAGCTCGATGATCTTCGCCTCGAGCTTCTGGCCGATGTACGGGGCCAGGTCGCGGACGCGGCGCATCTCAACCAGGGAAGCCGGCAGGAAGCCGCGGAGACCGATGTCGAGGATGAGGCCGCCCTTGACGACCTCGATGACGGTGCCCTCGACGACGCCGTCCTCGTCCTTGATCTTCTCGATGTCGCCCCAGGCGCGCTCGTACTGGGCGCGCTTCTTGGACAGGATCAGGCGACCCTCCTTGTCCTCCTTGGTGAGGACCAGGGCTTCGACGGAGTCACCGACGGCGACGACCTCGTCCGGGTCGACGTCGTGCTTGATGGACAGCTCGCGGGACGGGATGACGCCCTCGGTCTTGTAACCGATGTCGAGCAGGACCTCGTCACGGTCGACCTTGACGACGGTGCCCTCGACGAGATCGCCATCATTGAAGTACTTGATGGTCGCGTCGATGGCGGCGAGCAGCTCCTCAGAGGTGCCGATGTCGTTGATGGCGACCTGCGGGGCGTTGGAGGTGGTGGTCATGTAGGAGGGACTCCGATGGGTTGTGGATCATGCCGGGGCAGCTGGACACACAGCGGCGCCTGCGACCCGGCATGGGTTGTAAACGGACAAAACTGTGAGCGCACGAAAGTGCTCGTCCAGCCTATCAGAATCCCGTCAGCAGGTGAACGGGCGCGGCGGAGGTCAGCAGCGCGTCCAGCCGGACCGCCGCCCCGTCGGTGCGCTCCCGCACGGCGCCGGCACGCACACCCGTGACGGCGGAGGTACCGCCGAGCCAGAGCCCGGACAGCGCGGCCACGTCCAGCTCCACGTCGGCGTCCTCGGCGGCGGCGTCGGCCAGGCGCTCCACCCGCGCCCGGCCGTCCGCGACGACCAGCCGCCAGATGCCGTCCGCATGGCCCAGCCGGTCCGCGACCGCGAGCACCAGCTCGCCGGCAACCCCGGGCACGTACGCACGGCCCTCGAAACAGGCCGGCACGTCGAGGATCCGCAGGTAGAGGTCGTCCCAGTGGTCGGTCACCTTCACCAGGCGGTCGTTCACCAGTGCGGCCTGCAGGGCCCCGTCATCCGGCAGGCGGGAGAACTCGACGCGTTCGACCAGGTCCAGGTCGACGAGGTAGCGCAGCAGTCCGCGCCATGCCTCGGGGTCCGCGGCCATGGACGCCTGCACCCGCACGGTGGGCGGCTCGGTCTCCCATCCCTTGAAGCGGTACAGCACGGCGCCCCGGGCCTCGCCCGCCGCGTTCCGGTACAGGCCCACGAAGGTGCCGTTGCCCTTGCCGTCGTTCTCCGAGGCGAGCGAGTCGTTCCAGCTCACGCGGTGCCAGTGCGGGCGGCGGGGGCTCCCGGGGGTCGCCAGCTGCAGCTCACGCTGCAGGGCGTCGACCTGATCGACGACCTCGCGGGGATCCTCCCGGGTGACGGTCCCCGGTGCCGCCGGGCCGGTCATCTCCACGTGCCCGCTGGTGCGCACCGTGGCCCGACGGGCGTGGCAGCACACGCCGAAGCCGAAGCGTCCGTAGATGGTGGACTCCGAGACGGTGAGCGCGGCCACCGGCATGCCGGCCGCGGCGGCCTCCGCCAGCGCGCGGGTCATCATCGCGCGCAGGATGCCCCGTCGGCGGTGGCCCGGGGACACGGTGACGTCGCTGATCAGCCGGACCGGCAGCTCCACGCCCGGGGAAACCGTGAGCGTGGACTCCCAGTCCACGAAGGTGCCCACCGGCTCCCGCTCAGCGGGGTCGTCCCCGTCCGCGTAGACGCCGAGGCCGCGCCGGCCGTCGTCCGCGTCGCACCCCAGCTTCTGCTCCAGGACCCTGCCCTGCGGCACCGTCTCGTAGAAGCCCTTCTCCACGGCCCGGGCGAACCGCGCCTGGGCCGGGTGGTCGGCGGCCTTCGGGTCGGTGCCGTCCGCCGGGCGCTGCGGAGCCGGCAGGACCTCCAGACGCAGGCCGTGGGCGTCCAGGGCCGCGGCGGAGGCGGCGACGGCCTCATCCCGGGCGGCTGCCGAGGCGACGGCGGCCCCCGGGCGGGCAGCCGTCGTGGTGGTGGGTGCGATCTCGTCAGTGTGCTGCGGCATGCCAGCTCCTTCCCTGTCCGACGTGGACGTCCAGCGGCACGGAGAGCTCGGCGGCGGCCCCCATGCGCTCCTTCAGCAGTGCGGTGGCAGCCTCGAGCTCGCCGTCCGGGACCTCGAGGATCAGCTCGTCGTGGACCTGCAGGAGCAGGCGCGAGCACAACCCCTGCTCCGTCAAACCGGCGGAGACGTCCAACATGGCGCGCTTGATGATGTCCGCCGCCGAGCCCTGGATGGGGGCGTTGAGAGCCGCGCGCTCGGCCATGTCCCGCAGCTGGCGGTTGTCCGAGTTCAGGTCCGGAAGGTAGCGGCGGCGGCCCTCGATGGTCGCCGTGAACCCGTCCTTGCGGGCCTGGGCCACGACATCCCGCAGGTAGTCTCGGACGCCGCCGAAGCGGTCGAAGTAGCCCTTCATGAGCCTCCTGGCCTCGTCCACGCCGATGTTCAGCTGCTTGGACAGGCCGAACGAGCTCAGCCCGTAGGCCAGCCCGTAGCTCATGGCCTTGACCTTCGCCCGCTGCTCGGCGCTCACCTCGGACGGTTCGCAGCCGAACACCTGGGCGCCCACGAAGTCGTGCAGGTCCTCCCCGGTGCGGAACGCCTCGATCAGGCCGGCGTCCTCGGACAGGTGCGCCATGATGCGCATCTCGATCTGCGAGTAGTCCGCGGAGAGCAGGGTGTGGCCCGCGCCGGCCACGAACGCCTCGCGGATGCGTCGGCCAGCGGCGGTGCGCACGGGGATGTTCTGCAGGTTCGGGTGCAAGGAGGACAACCGTCCGGTGGCGGCCACGGTCTGCGAGTAGGTGGTGTGGATGCGGCCGTCCTCGGCCACGGTCTCCAGCAGGCCGTCCACAGTCTGCCGCAGCTTGGTGGCGTCCCGGTGGGCCATGAGGTTCTCGAGGAACGGGTGGCCGGTCTGCTCCAGCAGCGAGTTCAGGGAGTCCACGTCCGTGGAGTACCCGGTCTTGGTCTTGCGGGTCTTCGGCATGTCCAGGTGCTCGAAGAGCACGGTTTGCAGCTGTTTCGGGGAGCCGAGGTTCACCTCCATGCCGCCGGTCTCCTCTGCCACGGAGGCCCAGGCGGACTCCTTCGCGGCGTCGGCGGCCGCGGTGAAGTCGGCGCGCAGGGACTCGAGGTGCCCGCGGTCCACGGCGACGCCCTCGAGCTCCATGTCCGCCAGCAGCCGGGACAGGGGGATCTCGATCTCGCGCAGCAGGGCCTGGGCGCCGCGGTCCAGCAGGCGCGGGGTGTAGTCCTGGGACAGCCGGCGCACGATCCACGCGGCCCGCACGGCGTCGCGGGCACGGGCGGCGGCCTCGGCCGCGTCAGCGGTGCCGTCCAGGTCCAGCTCGTCCTGGGCCGGCTCCCCGACCTCCTCGGCGGGTGCCTCGAGCGGGGTGTGCAGGTCCTCGCGGGCCAGGGAGGCCAGGTCGATGTCCCGGCGGTCCGGCTGGATCAGGTAGGCGCCCAGGAACACGTCGTCCTCCACTCCGAGCAGGCCGCAGCTGCTCCCGCCCACGCCACCGGTGCGCAGCGCCTTGAGCACGCGCTTGAGGTCGTACACGGCCTTGCTCACCGCCGCGTCCTCCAGCAGGTCGCGCACGGCAGCGGCGAAGTCCTCGTCCATCGCGGTCAGGTCCACGGCCGCGGCGTCGTCCTCGACGGCCAGGCCGAGGGCAACCGGCACGCCGTACTCGCCGGGGACGGGGACCTTGCGCTTGGGCAGCAAAGCCGGGCCGTCCACCTCCACGTGCACCCCGAGCAGAGCGCCGGCGTTCCGGGAGAGGAAGGCCTCGAGCCCGGCCCGGTCCGTCAGCACCACGGTCTCCGGCGCCTGTTCGACCTCCTCGGCCGGGGCATCGGCGCCGAGCCGCTCGGAGAAGACCTCGAACACGCGGTCGCGGATGCGGTTGAACTGCAGGGAGTCGAAGAGCTCGGCGATCGTCTCCCGGTCCGGCATGGTCAGCTCCATGGCGTCGTCCGTGATCGGCAGGTCCAGGTCACGCACGAGCGCGTTGAGCCGGCGGTTGCGACGCACGTCGTCCAGGTGCTCGCGCAGCGCCTCGCCCTTCTTGCCGGTGATCTCGTCCGCGTGTTCGAGCACGCCGTCCAGGTCCCCGTACTTCACGAGCCACTTGGCGGCGAAGCCGGCGCCCACCCCGGGCACGCCGGGGAGGTTGTCCGCCTTCTCCCCCACGAGCGCGGCCAGGTCCGGGTAGAGGTGCGGGGGCACGCCGTACTTGGCCTCCACGTCCGCCGCACCCATCGGCGGGATGTCCGAGACGCCCTTCTTCGGGTAAAGGACGGTGGTGGTGTCCGAGATCAGCTGGAAGGCGTCGCGGTCGCCGGAGACCACGCATGTCTGCCAGCCTGCGGCATCGGCGCGGGCCGAGAGCGTCGCCACGATGTCGTCCGCCTCGTAGCCCTCCATGGTGACGGTCGGGACGCCGAGGGCCTCCATGACCTTGCCGATCAGGTCGATCTGGCCGAGGAACTCCTCAGGGGTCTCGGAGCGGCCGGCCTTGTACTCCGTGTACTCCTCCGAGCGGAAGGTCGGGCCGGACAGGTCGAAGGCCACCGCCACATGGGTGGGGGCCTGCTGGCGGATCATGGTCAGCAGCATCGAGGTGAAGCCGTAGACCGCGTTGGTGTGCTGCCCGGTGTCCGTGGCGAAGTTCTCGGCGGGCAGGGCGTAGAAGGCACGGAAGGCCATGGAGTGGCCGTCCAGGACCAGCAGGCGGCGGGGTGCGGTGTCCTGCGTGGTCTGCGCGGCGGTCTCGGCGCTGGGCATGATGCTCCTCTCGAGGGCTGACTGTGCAAGCCTAGTGGCCATGACCGACACCACGCGCGCAGCGGCCGACGCCGCCCATCCACTGTCCGGATACTCCTTCTCACCCGGCATCACCCCGGAGTTCTCCCCCGAGGACGCCGAGCGCCTCGCGGACGCGGCCGGGATCCCCGCCGAGATGCGGCGGGCGCTCGGCAGCGCCGGCATCAGCCCGCTGGCCGTGAAGATGGGCATCGTCTTCGAGGAGGTCTCGGCCGAGCGCATCGTGGCCACCATGCCCGTGGCCGGCAACGAGCAGCCGGTCGGGCTGCTGCACGGGGGCGCCCACCTGGTGCTCGGCGAGACGCTCGGCTCGGTGGCGGCGAAGGTCCACGCGGGACCGGACCTGAACGTGGTGGGCATCGAGATCGGCGCCACCCACCACCGGGCCGCCGCCTCGGGGCTGGTCCGGGCGGTCGGCACCGCGCTGTCCCTCGGCCGGACCCTCGTGAGCCACGAGGTCGTCGTCTCGGACGAGCAGGGCCGCCGCCTCTCCACGGTCCGGATCACCAACATGGTCCTGCCGCCGCGCTGAGCTGCCCGGCCCCACCGCCACCACCCTCAGACACGACGACGGCGACCCGCCCTGGCAGGGCGGGTCGCCGTCGTCGTGGTCTCCCCGTGCGGCGGGGAGGCTGCTGTGCCCGAAGTGGGACTCGAACCCACACATCTCTCGATACCGCATTTTGAGTGCGGCGTGTCTACCGATTCCACCATTCGGGCGCGGCCACGCCTGGCGTGGCCGCACCCACACTACCAGCGTGGGCACGGCGCCTCGGGCGCCATGGCCGGGCAGACTAGAGTGGACGCCACCGGCGCGCACCGCAGCGCGCCCGCACCCGTGGATCGGGTGCGCCCCGTCATGGTGCGCCGCGCGGCGTGCAGCAGAAGGAGCCGTCACCCGATGACCGCCGAGAACACTGCGAACACCCAGAACCCCCCAGCCGATCGGACCGCGGTCCGGGCCGTCGTCGCCGAGGACGAGGCCCTCATCCGCCTGGACATCGTCGAGTCCCTCACGGCCGCCGGCTACGAGGTCGTCGCCGAGGCCGGCGACGGCCGTTCCGCCGTGGACGCGGTCCGCGAGCACCGTCCGGACGTCGCGGTGATGGACGTGAAGATGCCGGTGATGGACGGGCTGTCCGCGGCCGAGGAGATCGCCTCCGAGCGCCTGGCCCCCGTGGTCATGCTCACCGCCTTCTCCCAGCGGGAGCTGGTGGAGCGGGCCCGGTCCGCCGGCGCCATGGCCTACGTGGTCAAGCCCTTCACCGAGGCGGACCTGGTGCCGGCCATCGAGCTGGCCGTCGCCCGCTTCGACGAGCTGCGCAGCCTCGAGTCGGAGGTCAAGGACCTCTCCGAGCGCTTCGAGACCCGCAAGCTCGTCGAGCGCGCCAAGGCGCTGCTGCAGTCCCACATGGACCTGTCCGAGCCGGATGCCTTCCGGTGGATCCAGAAGACCTCCATGGACCGCCGCCTGACGATGCGCGAGGTCGCCCAGACCGTGGTGGACCAGCTGGGCTGACGCCGCGGCGCCCCTCAGTTCTCCGCGGCCAGCTCCCACTTGCCGACCGGCTCGCGCTGCGAGTCGTCCAGGCGGCCGCCGGCGTCGTGCGGGTCGCCCACCTTGTGCACCTTCAGAGTGTTGGTGGTGCCCGCCTGCCCCGGGGGCGAGCCCGCGGCGATCACCACGAACTGGCCCTCCTCGGCGATGCCCTCGGAGAGCAGCGAGCGGTCCACCTGCCCGGTCATCTCGTCCGTGGTCTCCACGAACGGGACCATCTTCGGGAACACGCCCCAGGCCAGGCAGAGGATGTTGTGCGTGTGCTCCACGTGCGTGTAGGCGTACACCGGCTGCTTCGGGCGCAGGCGAGAGATCCGGCGGGCGGAGTCGCCGGTGCGGGTGAAGGTCGCCAGGAACGGGATGTCCAGCTGCTGGGCGATGTCCACGGCCGCCCGGGTGATGGCCCCGCCGCGGGTGCGCGGCTGGGCGGTGAGCGGGTCGATCCGCTCCAGGCCGTTCGTCTCCGTGGACTCGATGATGCGGGCCATGGTCTGGACTGTCTCCACCGGGTAGGCACCCACCGAGGTCTCCCCGGAGAGCATGACCGCGTCCGCGCCGTCCAGCACGGCGTTGGCACAGTCCGAGGCCTCCGCACGGGTCGGCCGCGGGTTCTCGATCATGGACTCCAGGACCTGCGTGGCCACGATGATCGGCTTCGCCCAGCGGCGCGCCAGCTCGATGGCGCGCTTCTGCACCACCGGGACGTCCTCGAGGGGCAGCTCCACACCCAGGTCCCCGCGGGCCACCATGACGGCGTCGAAGGCGTCCACGATCGCCTCCAGGTTCTCCACCGCCTGCGGCTTCTCGATCTTCGCGATCACCGGGACCCGGCGCTCCTCCTCGTCCATGATCTCGTGGACGCGGTCCACGTCCTTCGCGTCGCGGACGAAGGACAGGGCGATCATGTCGACGCCGATGCGCAGCGCCCAGCGCAGGTCCTCCTCGTCCTTCCGGGACAGGGCGGGCACGTTCACGGCCACGCCGGGGAGGTTGATGCCCTTGTTGTCCGAGACGGTGCCGGCGACCTCGACCTCGGTCACGACGTCCGTGTCCGTCACCTCGACGGCGCGCAGGCGGACCTTGCCGTCGTCCACCAGCAGAACGTCGCCCGGGGCGACGTCGCCCGGCAGACCCTTGTGGGTGGTGCCACAGACTTCCGCAGTGCCCTCCACGTCCCGGGTGGTGACGGTGAAGCGGTCCCCGACGGCCAGGTGGTGCGGGCCGGCGGTGAAGCGGCCGAGACGGATTTTCGGCCCCTGCAGGTCCGCGAAGATCGCGACCGGATGCTTCACCTCCACGGAGAGGCGGCGGACCCGCTCGTAGGTGGTCTCGTGCACGGCGTGGTCGCCGTGGCTCATGTTCAGTCGGGCGACGTCGATGCCGGACTCGATGAGTCGGCGGGTCACGTCGTCGGAGTCGGTCGCGGGGCCGAAGGTGGCGATGATCTTCGCGTGGCGCATAGGGTCAGCCTACGTTTCGTGACGGGGTCGGGTCATCGCCCGCGCGCGGGCGGGTTTCGCCCCGCGCGAAGGCGGCGGCGACGGCCGCGCACACGGTGCGCGGCCGTCGTCGGGACGGTGGTGCCGGGCCCCAGGTCAGGGCCGGGCGGAGACGGCGCGGGCCGGTCAGCCGAGGACCAGGCCGCGGTCGCGGGGGCGGACCGGCGCGGGCAGGTCGGAGGACTCCCCGGTGAGGAACTCGTCCACCGCCGTGGCGGCGGCACGGCCCTCCGCGATCGCCCAGACCACGAGCGAGGCGCCGCGGCCGGCGTCGCCGCAGACGAACACGCCGGGCTCGGTGGTCTGGTAGGCGTCGTCCCGGCCGATCACGCCGCGCGTGAGCTGCACGCCGGTCTGCTCGGTGAGGGCCTGCTGCTCCACGCCGGTGAAGCCGAGCGCGAGCAGGACGAGGTCTGCGGGGATCTCATGCTCGGTGCCGGCCTTGGGCGCCCGGCTGCCGTCCTCCAGGTACTCGGTCTCCGCGACCTTCAGGGCGCGCACGCGGCCCTTCTCGTCCCCGAGGAACTCGACGGTGCTGGCCAGGAAGGTCCGCTCTCCGCCCTCGGCATGGGCCGAGGCGACCTCGAAGAGGGTCGGCACGGTCGGCCACGGCTGGTGGTCCGGCCGCTCGGACGGAGGCTTCCTGCCGATCGCCAGGGTGGTGACGGACTTCGCACCCTGGCGGTGCGCCGTGCCGATGCAGTCGGCGCCGGTGTCACCGCCGCCGAGGATGACCACGTCACGCGCCTCGGCGGTGATGGTCTCCTGCTCGCCGCCGGCACAGCGGCGGTTCACGGGGACCAGGTAGTCCATGGCCAGGTGGATGCCGTCGAGGCCGCGGCCCGGGATCGGCAGGTCACGTCCCACCGGTGCGCCGGTGGCGACGATCACCGCGTCGAAGGAGTCCTTGAGCTCGTCCCAGGGGATGTCCGTGCCGATCTCCACGCCGGTGCGGAAGCGCGTGCCCTCGGCCTCCAGCTGCTCGATCCGGCGGTCGATGACGTCCTTCTCCAGTTTGAAGTCCGGGATGCCGTAGCGCAGCAGGCCGCCCACGCGGTCGTCCCGCTCGTACACGGCCACCGTGTACCCGGCTCGGGTGAGCTGCTGCGCGGCGGCCAGGCCGGCGGGGCCGGAGCCGACGACGGCCACGGTGTGGCCGTTCTGCCGGTGCGGCCGGTGCGGGGGCAGCCAGTCGTTCTCGAAGATCTGCTCCGCGATGGAGACCTCGACCTGCTTGATGGTCACGGCCGGCTGGTTGATGCCGAGCACGCACGAGGACTCGCACGGGGCCGGGCAGATACGGCCGGTGATCTCCGGGAAGTTGTTCGTCGCGTGGAGGCGGGCGGCCGCCTCCTCCCAGCGGCCGCGGCGCACCAGGTCGTTCCACTCCGGGATCAGGTTGCCCAGCGGGCATCCGGCGTGGCAGAAGGGCACGCCGCAGTCCATGCAGCGCGTCGCCTGGGTACGCACGATCGCCTCGTCCTGGCGGACGTAGACGTCCTTGTAGTCCATGATGCGCACGGGCACCGGTCGGGACGGGCGCTCCTGGCGCTCGCTATGGTTCAGGAATCCGCGCGGGTCAGCCACGGGTCACCTCCAGGATCCGTGCCCAGGCGGCGTCGCCGTCCGGGTCCATGCCGTTCTCTTCGCATTCGGCGCGCAGCGCCTGCACCGCCGCGTACTGGCGCGGCAGCACCGTGGTGAAGCGCTGCCAGAGCGCCTCCGCGGTCGTTGCGTCGCCGCCGTCGATCGTCTCGAGCATCCCGGCGGCCACGGCGGACCCGGTGTGCTCGAGGTGGCGGCGCAGCAGCTGCGTGATCTGCTCGCGGTCAGCCTCCTCGGGGGCACCGAACAGCAGGGCAGACTCCTTGACCGCCAGCGGGTTGATGCGGGTCTCGTCCAGGTCCAGGATCCAGGCCACGCCGCCGGACATGCCTGCGGCCACGTTGCGGCCGGTGGGGCCGAGCACGAGCGCACGCCCGCCGGTCATGTACTCCAGGCCGTGGTCTCCGATGCCCTCGACCACCGCGGTGGCGCCCGAGTTGCGCACGAGGAAGCGCTCGCCCACGCGGCCGCAGAGGAACATCTCGCCGGAGGTGGCGCCATAGCCCACCACGTTGCCGGCGATGATGTTGTCCTCGGCCACCAGCGGGGCCCGGCGGTCCGGGCGGAGCAGGATGCGGCCGCCGGACAGGCCCTTGCCCACGTAGTCGTTGGCGTCGCCCTCGAGGCTGAGGGTCACGCCGGCCGGCAGGAACGCGCCGAGCGACTGCCCGGCCTCGCCGGTGAGGGCGATCGTGATGGTGTCCTCGGCCAGCTCGTCCTGCAGGCGGGCACGGGTCACGTGGTAGCCGAGCAGGGTGCCCACGGAGCGGTCGGTGTTCTTCACCGTGTCCTCCACGCGGACGGGCTCACCGGATTCGACGGCCGGGGCGACCGCCTCCAGCCAGCGGTTGTCCAGCTGCTGGTCCAGCGCGTGGTCCTGGGCGCCGGTGCGGCGGTGGGCCACGGACTCGTCGAAGGAGTCGGCGGCGCCGGAGCCGAGGACTCCGCTCAGGTCCAGGCCCTGCGTCTTGAAGTGGCGCAGCGCGTCGTCCACCTCGAGCAGCTCGCGGTGGCCGATGACCTCGTCCAGGCTGCGGAAGCCGAGCTCGGCGAGCAGCTCGCGCACCTCCTGGGCGATGTACTCGAAGAAGTTCACCACGAACTCCGGCTTGCCGGTGAAGCGCCTGCGCAGCTCAGGGTTCTGGGTGGCCACGCCCACCGGGCAGGTGTCCAGGTGGCACACGCGCATCATGACGCAGCCGGAGACCACCAGCGGGGCGGTGGCGAAGCCGTACTCCTCTGCGCCGAGCAGGGCGGCCACCACCACGTCTCGGCCGGTCTTGAGCTGCCCGTCCACCTGGACGGTCACGCGGTTCCGCAGGCCGTTGAGCATGAGGGTCTGCTGCGCCTCGGCCAGGCCGATCTCCCACGGCGTGCCGGCGTGCTTGAGCGAGTTCAGGGGGGAGGCGCCCGTGCCGCCGTCATGGCCGGAGATGAGCACGACGTCGGCCTTCGCCTTGGTCACGCCCGCCGCCACGGTGCCCACGCCCGTCTCGGAGACGAGCTTCACGTGGACGCGTGCCTCGGGGTTCGAGCGCTTCAGGTCGTGGATGAGCTGGGCCAGGTCCTCGATCGAGTAGATGTCGTGGTGCGGTGGCGGGGACACCAGGGACACGCCCGGGGTGGAGTGACGGGTCGTCGCCACCCACGGGTACACCTTTGATCCCATCAGCTGACCGCCCTCGCCGGGCTTGGCACCCTGGGCCATCTTGATCTGCAGGTCCGAGGCGGTGGCGAGGTAGAGGCTGGTCACGCCGAAGCGGCCGGAGGCGATCTGCTTGATGGCCGAGCGGCGCTCGGGATCCAGCAGGCGCTCCGGGTCCTCGCCGCCCTCGCCCGAGTTGGAGCGGGCGCCCAGGCGGTTCATGGCGATCGCGAGGGTCTCGTGCGCCTCCTGGGAGATCGACCCGTAGGACATGGCACCCGTGGAGAAGCGCCGGACGATCGACTCGACGGGCTCGACCTCGGCCACGGGGACCGGCGGGCGCTGCCCGGTCCTCAGCCGCATGAGCCCGCGCAGGGTCATCAGCTCATTCGACTGCTCGTCCACCCGGCGCGTGTAGTCCTTGAACACGTCGTAGCGGCGCTCCCGGGTGGAGTGCTGGAGCCGGAAGACGGTCTCCGGGTCGAACAGGTGTGGCGGGCCCTCCCGGCGCCACTGGTACTCGCCGCCCACGGAGAGCGGGGCGTCCGGGTGGGGATCGTTGCCGTCGGCCGGGAACGCGTCGGCGTGCCGGGCCTCCACCTCGGAGGCGACCCAGGCCATGCCGACGCCGTCCATCGGGGACGTCGTCCCGGTGAAGTAGCGGTCCACGAAGCGCCTGGACAGGCCGACGGCCTCGAAGGTCTGGGCACCGCAGTACGAGGCCACGGTGGAGATCCCCATCTTGGACATGATCTTCTGCACCCCCTTGCCGAGGCCCGTGATGAGGTTCGCCACGGCCTCCTGCGCGGTGATGCCCTCCAGGGAGCCGTCGCGGACGAGCTCCTCGGCGGACTCCATCGCCAGGTACGGGTTCACCGCGGAGGCTCCGTAGCCGATGAGCACGGCCACGTGGTGGACCTCGCGCACGTCGCCGGCCTCCACCAGCAGCGAGGTGCGGGTGCGGGACGCCGAGGCGAGCAGGTGGTGGTGCACCGCCGAGGTCAGGAGCAGGGACGGGATGGGCGCCCACTGCGGGTTGGCGTCCCGGTCCGAGAGGATCACGTAGTGGATGCCGCGCTGCACGGCCGCGGAGACCTGCTCGCAGATCTCCTTGAGGCGGCTGCGCATCTCCTCCGCGCCGCCGGCCACCCGGTACAGGCCCTTCACCTTCAGGGCGCGCCGGGTGCCGTCCTCGGAGCGCACGTGCGCGATCCGGGCGAGCTGGTCGTTGTCGATCACCGGGAACGGCAGGTCGATCGCGATGGTGCGGGACTGGCCCGGGGCCAGCAGGTTCGCCTGCGGGCCGATCGAGGTCCGCATGGAGGTGACCTGCTCCTCGCGGATCGCGTCCAGCGGTGGGTTCGTCACCTGCGCGAACGACTGCGTGAAGTAGTCGAAGAGCAGGCGCGGACGCTCGGCGAGGGCGGCGATGGGGGTGTCCGTGCCCATCGCGCCCAACGGCTCGGCGCCGGTCATGGCCATCGGCTGGATCAGCACGCGCAGCTCCTCGAGCGTGTAGCCGAAGATGCGCTGGCGCAGCCGGACCGAGTCCGCTCCATGGGAGATGCGCTCGCGGGCCGGCAGGGAGTCCAGGTCCAGCAGCGAGTCCTGCACCCACTGCGCCCACGGCCGCGAGGCGGCGATCTCGGCCTTGAGCTCGGTGTCCGGGACGATGCGGCCCTGCTCGGTGTCCAGCAGGAACATGCGGCCGGGCTTGACGCGTCCCTTGCGGACCACGGTGGCCGGGTCGATCGGCAGGACGCCCACCTCGGAGGCGAGCACGACCAGGCCGTCCTCGGTCTGCCAGTAGCGGGCTGGGCGCAGGCCGTTGCGGTCCAGGACGGAGCCCACCTGCACGCCGTCGGTGAAGGCGATCGCGGCCGGGCCGTCCCACGGCTCCATGAGCATGGAGTGGTATTGGTAGAACGCCTTGCGGTCCGGGTCGAGGGTGGGGTGGTTCTCCCACGCCTCGGGGACCATCATCATGATCGCGTGGGACAGGGGCCGTCCGGCGAGCATGAGCAGTTCGGCCACCTCGTCGAAGGACGCCGAGTCCGAGCCGTGGCCGGTGACGAGCGGGAACATCTCCTCCGGCACCTCGCCGAGCAGCGGGTGGCGCAGGTCTCCCTGACGGGCGCGCATCCAGTTCCGGTTGCCCTTGACGGTGTTGATCTCGCCGTTGTGCGCGATGGTGCGGAAGGGCTGCGCCAGCGGCCAGGACGGAAAGGTGTTGGTGGAGAAGCGGGAGTGCACGATGCCCAGCGTGGTGGTGTACCGCTCGTCGGACAGGTCCGGGTAGAACGGCTCCACCTGGGCGGTGGAGAGCATCCCCTTGTAGACGATCGTCCTGGAGGACAGGGACGGGAAGTACACGCCCGCGGTCTGCGCCCGCCGGCGCAGACGCCAGGCGCGGGCGGCGAGGGACTCCCCCGGCTCGTCCAGCTCGCCGTCGTCCATCCGGGTGACGAACAGCTGCTCGAAGGCCGGCATCACCGAGCGGGCGCCCTCGCCGATCACGGACTCGTCCGTGGGCACGGTGCGCCAGCCGAGGATCTCCAGGCCCTCGCGCTCGGCCAGCTGGGCGATCTCCTCCTTGGCGGGGCCGCGGCGCTCCTCGTCGGCGGGGAGGAAGGCGGTGCCGGCGGCGTACTCGCCGGCGGCGGGCAGCTCCAGTCCGGAGACCTCGCGGAAGAAGGCGTCGGGGATCTGGGTGATCAGGCCGGCGCCGTCTCCGGTGCCCTCGTCCGCGCCGACGGCGCCGCGGTGCTCGAGGGTGCGCAGCGCGGTGAGGGCGTGCTGGACGATGTCGTGCCCGGCGGTGCCGCGCAGCGTCGCCACGACGGCCAGGCCGCAGGCGTCCTTCTCGTTCGCGGGGTCGTACAGGCCCTGCGCCGGGGGCACGGCGGAGTACCGGAGGAACGGGTTGAGGGACGCGTGCATAACGGTTCCTTCCTGACGACGACGGATGAGGACGGCGATGGAAGGGGACGACGCTGGCCCCTCGGAGGCGGTCCGCGGCCCGGGACGAGGCCCGTCCGCGATGTGAGCGACGTTACCCGCCGCCTGTGACCCGGGCCGCTCCGTGACAGTCAGGATTCCAGCATGTGGAAACGGGCCGGTCCGTCCTGTGCGAGACGGCCCGGCCCGTTCCGAGAAGACGGCGGGGGATGTACGCGGTCAGCGGCGGTCGGCGGCGTGGGAGCCGCCTTCCTCCGGCGCGCCCTCCCCGTCTGTGGCGGCTGCGGTCCGCAGGTCCGTCCCGTCCTTCCCGACGACGGCGCCCGGCTCGGCCTGTCGGCCGACCTCGGCCTCGGGGCCACGGCCCGGCAGCCAGACATCGTCCGCCTCGGCCGGGGTGAGGCGCCGCGTGCGGGCCAGGCAGACGGCCAGCATGACGAGGGCGATCGCCAGCAGCAGCAGGGAGGTCCACACGTTCAGCCGCTGCGTGGTGCCGAACAGGGCGATCATCTGGGCGTCGTCGATGCGCATCATCTCGATCCAGACGCGACCCAGCGTGTACCAGGCGACGTAGGCCCAGATCATGGCACCGCGGCGCAGGCGCAGCATCCGGTCCAGGGCGAGCAGCACCAGGACCCCCAGGAGGTTCCACAGGCACTCGTAGAGGAACGTCGGGTGGAACAGGGTGCCCTCGGCGTAGCCGAAGGGGACGAACTCAGGATCCACCTCCAGACCCCACGGCAGGTCGGTGGGTCCGCCGAAGAGCTCCTGGTTGAACCAGTTGCCCCAGCGGCCGATCGCCTGCGCCAGCAGGATGCCCGGCGCCACGGCGTCGCCGAAGGCGGTCAGCCGGTGGCCGTACCGGCGGGCGCCGATCCAGGCGCCGACGGCGCCGAGTGCGATCGCCCCCCAGATCCCGAGCCCGCCGTTCCAGACGTAGAGGATCTGAATCGGGTCGCCGGTGCCGTCGTAGTTCGGTCCGAAGTAGCGGTCCGGCGAGGAGAACACGTGGTAGAGCCGCCCGCCGACGAAGCCGAACGGGATCGCCCAGATGGCGATGTCCAACACGCGGCCCTCGGGGCCGCCGCGGCGGCGCCAGCGCAACGCGCCCAGCCACATCGCGGCCACGACGCCTGCGATGATGCACAGGGCGTAGGCGTGGACGGTCAGCGGGCCCAGCTCAAAGCCGGACCACGGCGGCGCCGGGATCGCCAGCAGCGGCGCGGAGGCGAGCAGGTCGGCGGAGGGCGCGGCCGTCGTCGTCGGTCCGGTCATGGCGCTCACTCCCCCCGGGTGCCGGCGGCGGAGTCCTGCGTCGCGCCGTCCCGGCGGCAGCCGACGGCGAGCTCGGCGGCCAGGCGGCCGACCGCCTCGGGGCCGCCCTCTCCGAGGGCCTTGACCAGGGCCGTGCCCACGATCGCGCCGTCCGCGTAGGTGCCGATCTCGGCGATGTGCTCGGGCCGGGAGATGCCCAGCCCCACACAGACGTTCTCGGCGCCCGCGGCCTTGGCCGCGGACACGACGGACGCCGCGACGTCCGAGACGTCCTGGCGGGCGCCGGTGACGCCCATGACGGAGACGGCGTAGACGAAGCCGCGGGAGTCGGCGACCGTCCGCTCCACCCGGGCGGCGGGCGAGGACGGGGCGGTGAGGAACACGCGGTCCAGGCCGTGGCGCTCGGAGGCGGCCATCCACTCTCCGGCCTCCTCCGGCACCAGGTCCGGGGTGATCAGCCCGGCGCCGCCGGCCTCGGCGAGGCGGCGGGCGAACTCGTCCACACCCATGCGGTCCACGAGGTTCCAGTAGGTCATGATCAGCACGGCCGCGTCGACGCGCTCCGTGATCCGGCGGACGATGTCGAACACCTGGTGCGTGTGGAACCCGGCGGCCAGGACGGCCTGTGTGGCGGCCTGGATCACGGGTCCGTCCATCACCGGATCGGTGTACGGCAGGCCGATCTCGATCACGTCGGCGCCGTTCGCGGCCAGCGCGACGGCGGCCTCCACGCACCCGTCCGCGGACGGGTAGCCGGCCGGCAGGTAGCCGATGAACGCGGTCCGGCCGGCGGCACGGGCGCGCTCGATCGCGGCGGCGGTCTTGGACACGGTCGCGGTGCTCATCGGCGGCCCTCCTCGGCGTCGATCCGGTCTGTGACGTCCGTCCGGTCTGCGGCGTCGGTCTGCTCCGCCGCGTCGGTCCGTGCGTCGTGCTGCTCGCCTACGGCCTCCTCACTCCGCGCGAGACCGGCCTCGGCGCGCACGTCCTCGTCCGCGGAGTCCACCACGGGGCTGGACTCGGCGGTGCCGGCCGCGGCGTCCCCGTCGGCCTTTCCCAGGCCGAACCAGGCGGCCGCGGTGGACACGTCCTTGTCCCCGCGTCCGGACAGGTTCACCACGATGATCCGCTCCTGTCCCTTCGGCGTGTGCGCGCCCACCTCGCCGGCGGCGATCCACCGCTCGGCCAGGGACAGCGCGCCGGCCAGGGCGTGCGCGGACTCGATCGCGGGCATGATGCCCTCGGTCCGGGTCAGGCGCAGCATGGCGTCCATGCAGGCGGTGTCCGTCACCGGCTCGTAGACGGCCCGGCCGGTGTCGTTGAGCCAGGCGTGCTCGGGGCCGACCGCGGGGTAGTCCAGCCCGGCGGAGATCGAGTGCGAGTCGATCGTCTGCCCGTCCTCGTCCTGCATCAGGTAGGTGCGGGCCCCGTGGAGCACGCCGGTGCGGCCGAGGGTGATGGAGGCCGCGTGGCGGCCGGTCTCGACCCCGTCGCCGCCGGCCTCGAAGCCGTAGAGCTGCACGTCCGCGTCGTCCAGGAAGCCTGAGAACAGGCCCATCGCGTTGGAGCCGCCGCCGACGCAGGCGGCCACGGCGTGGGGCAGCCGACCGGTCTGCTCGAGGATCTGCGCACGTGCCTCCTCGCCGATCACCGAGTGGAAGTACCGGACCATCGCCGGGAAGGGGTGCGGGCCGGTGACGGTGCCGAGCAGGTAGTGGGTGTCGTCCACGGAGGCCACCCAGTCGCGCAGCGCCTCGTTGATGGCGTCCTTCAGGGTGCGCGCACCGATCGTCACCGGCACCACCTCGGCACCGAGCATCTGCATGCGGGCCACGTTGAGGGCCTGGCGGCGGGTGTCCTCCTCGCCCATGTACACGGTGCACTCCATACCGAACAGCGCGGCGGCCGTGGCGGTCGCCACGCCGTGCTGACCGGCGCCGGTCTCCGCGATCAGACGGGTCTTGCCCATACGCTGGGCCAGCAGCGCCTGGCCCACCACGTTGTTGATCTTGTGGGAGCCGGTGTGGTTGAGGTCCTCGCGCTTGAGGAAGATCCGCACGCCGGGGACGTCCGCGGCGAAGCGCGGCACCTCGGTGAGCAGGGACGGCCGGCCGACGTAGTCCCGGTACAGGCCCTTCAGCTGGGCCTCGAACGCCGTGTCCCGGCGGGCGGCCTCGTAGGTCTCGGTGACCTGGGCGAGGGCCGCCATGAGGGACTCGGGCATCCACGTCCCACCGTAGCGGCCGAAGTAGGGGCCGGGCAGGTCACCGAAGCACTCGGGTCGCTCCCCGGTGCCGGCGGACGGGTCGGTGGACATGGCGGGGTCCTCCTGCGTGGGTGGTGTGTGGGTCAGCGGACCCGCACCGAAGCGGCGCGGAACTGCTGCAGGGCCTGCTCGGGCGCCCCGTGCTTCACGAGGGCCTCGCCGACCAGAACGGCATCGGCGCCGGCGGCGGCGTACTGCTCCACCTGGGCGGCGGACTCGACGCCGGACTCGGCCACGCGGACCACGTGCTCGGGCAGGTCTGCGGCCAGGCGAGCATAGCGGTCTGGATCGATGTCGAGGGTCTTCAGGTTGCGCACGTTGACTCCGAGGATGCGCGCGTCCACCTCGACGGCACGCGCGATCTCCTCGTGCGTGTGCGCCTCGACCAGCGCGTTCATGCCCAGCTCGTGGGTGAGCTGGAGGAAGTCGCGCAGCTGCGCGTCGTCCAGGGCGGCGACGATGAGCAGCACCAGGTCGGCGCCGTGGGCACGCGCCTCATGGATCTGGTACTCGGTGACGGTGAAGTCCTTGCGCAGGATCGGCAAGTCGACGGCGGCGCGCACCGCGTCCAGGTCCGCGAGGCTGCCGCCGAAGCGACGCTGCTCGGTGAGGACGGAGACCGCGGAGGCGCCGCCGCGCTCATAGGAGCGGGCCAGCGTGGCGGGCTCGTGGATCTCCGCCAAGGCCCCCTTGGAGGGGCTGGAGCGCTTCACCTCGGAGATGACCCGGATGCCCTCCGGGTCGGTGCGCCCTCCGGTCAGAGCGGCCGCGGCGTCGCGTGCCGGGGCCGCCTGCGCGGCCCGCCGGACCATCTCTGCCAGCGGGACGGCGGCCTCGCGCACGGCGAGGTCGTCGCGGACCCCCTCGATGATGTCGTCCAGAACGGTCACGACGCGCCGGTTCAGTGGTGGGATGCGGAGCCGGAGCCGGCGCGGCCGGCGACGACGCCGACGACGACGCCGACGACGACGCCGACCAGGGCGATCGCGACGGAGATCCACACGATGGCCATGGACCCGATGAACAGGCCGATGGCACCGGCGACGAAGCCGACGACCACGAGGGCGCACATGGCCCAGGCGCCCGGAGTGTTGCCGTGCCCCGGGGCCTGCGCGTGGGTCGGGTCGTTCAGCACGCGGCCGTCCTCGGTCACGGTCACCTGGTGGTTCACGGTCTGGGCGGCGTTGGCGGGGTGGCTCATCGGGCTCTCTCCCTGTGGGTCGACTGGCGGCTGGGGATGACTGTCTCTCATTGTGCCACGCCGGGCGCGGTGCGGCGCGAATGCGCACCCGCCGGTGTCCGTGTGCCGGACGGCCTCGGGTGAGCCGGCCGGCACGCCTGCGGCCGCCCGGCTTCCGGCCGGTGCCGACGCACGTCGGCGCGCCGTTGCCCGGGGCACAGGTCAGCGGGTCGGGTCGTTGCCGGCCGTGAGCTCGTCCCAGGCGTCCATGGAGTCTGGCCTGGTGTCGGCGGTCCCCCGGTCCGCAGCGGACGGTCCGCCGTCGCCGGTCGGGGCGGACGGCGCCTCGAAGCGCCGGCTGTGGGACCAGCGGCGCCCGACCACGAGGGCGGTGAGTCCCGCCAGGACGGCGAGGGCGCCCCCGCCGGCGGCGACCCACGGCCAGGCGGTGCCTGCATAGGAGGCGGCGGCCGCCGTGGTGCCTGTCGCCTCGGCGACGGCGGACGCGGCCGCGGTGGCCGGGTCGGCGGCCGCGGAGACCGCGACAACCGCCAGGGTGGTGCCGGCGAGCACGAGCAGCACGCCCACGATCCACCGGCCGACCCTCCTGGCGATGGTCAGCGCCAGCGCGGCAGCGAGCACGACGAAGGCCATCGCGTTGGTGACGCCCGAGGCGTCGGAGCCGTCGGCGGTCACCTCGGCGACGGCGCCGGGGCCCAGTCCCGTGGCGAGCACCCAGGTCTGCCCGGCGGCGAGCAGGACGAGCCCGCCGGCAGCCAGGGCGGCGATGACGACGGTGCGGCGACGCAGGCTCATGCGAGCTCCTTCATCTCGGACGCGGTCAGCACGGCGCGCAGCGGCGCGGTGGCCTTGGTGACGGTCTCGTCTGCCTCGGACTGCGGGACCGAGTCGGCGACGATGCCGGCGCCGGCCTGCACGTGCGCCTGGCCCCGGTGCAGGGTCACGGACCGGATGTTGATGGCCATGTCCATGGTGCCGGCCAGGTCGAAGTAGCCGACCACGCCGCCGTACGGGCCGCGGCGGGTGGGCTCCCACTCGTCCAGCAGCTGCAGGGCGCGGGGCTTCGGGGCACCGGAGAGGGTCCCGGCCGGGAAGGCGGACCTCAGCACGTCCAGGGCGCTGCGGCCCTCGGCCACCGCGCCCTCCACGTGGGACACCAGGTGCAGGATGTGGCTGAAGGACTCCACCTCCATGAACTGGGAGACCGTCACCGTGCCGGGGGTGCACACGCGGGACAGATCGTTGCGGGAGAGGTCCACGAGCATCACGTGCTCGGCCCGTTCCTTCTCGTCCTCGGACAGGTCCTTGGCCAGCAGGGCGTCGTCCTCGGCCGTGCCGCTGCGGCGGCGCGATCCCGCGATCGGGTGGGTGACCACATGCCGGTCCTCCACCGTGACCAGCGCCTCCGGAGAGGACCCGACGATCTGATAGGGCTCGCCCGCGGGGGTCTCGAAGCTGAACAGGTACATGTACGGGCTCGGGTTCACCATGCGCAGCACACGGTAGACGGCCAGGCCGTCGGCGGCGGTGTCCACGCTGAAGCGGCGGGAGACGACGGCCTGGAACACCTCGCCGTCAACGATCGCCTCCTTGGCCCGCGCCACGGCCTCCTTGAAGCCGTCCTCGCCCCAGCGGTCCTCCGCCTCGGCGGCGACCTCCTCGGCGGTGGCGCGCAGCCAGCGGTCCGGAACGGCGGTGACCGGATCGTCCACGGGTGCGGAGAGCCGCTCGACCATGGCGTCGAGCCGGGAGACGGCGTCGTCGTAGGCGGCGTCCGCGCCGGTGTCCAGGCCGTTCACGTTGATCGCATTGGCCACCAGCGTGATGGTGCCCTCCGCGGCGTCGTGCACGGCCAGGTCGGTGACGAGGTTCATCGCCAGCTCGGGCAGGCCGAGATGGTCCTCCGGTCCGTGCGGCAGGTGCTCGAGGTGGCGGATGACGTCCCAGCCGAGGAACCCGGTGAGGCCGGAGAGCAGGTGCGGCAGTCCGTCCCCTACGGAGGAGCGGACGCCGGTGCCCAGGACCGCGAGGGTCTGCTCCAGGACCTCCATGGCATCGCCCTCGGTGGGCAGGCCGGCCGGCGGGGTGCCCTGCCAGTGCACCTTCTGTCCCACGGCGGTGAGGGTGGCCGCGGAGCCGGCACCGATGAAGCTGTACCGGGACCACACGCCGCCCGGGGCTGCCGACTCCATCAGGAAGGTGCCGGGACGGTCGTCGGCCAGGCGACGGTACAGCGCCAGCGGGGTGAGCCCGTCGGCGAGCACGGTGCGCACGACCGGGATCACACGGGAGGAGGCGGCGAGGGCAAGGAACCGCTCGCGGGAAGGATGGACCACCCCGGTGGGCACGAGCGCCTCGGCCGGGGCCTGACGCGAGGTGGTGGGGGTCTGCGGCTGCTGGCTCACGCGTGCTCTCCTCGGGGCTCGGCGGCGTCGGCGGTCCCCGCGGCGGCGGTGCGGGGGTCCTGCGGCCGCGCGACCACGCGGCCGGTGAAGCAGGACGTCGTCTCCGTGTGGCAGGCCGGACCGGTCTGGTCCACCTGCAGCAGCAGGGTGTCCCGGTCGCAGTCGGCGGCCACGGTGAGCACGCGCTGCAGATGTCCGGACGTGGCGCCCTTGCGCCACAGCTCGCCGCGGGAGCGGGACCAGTAGGTGGCCCAGCCGGTCTCCAGGGTCAGGCGCAGGGCGTCGGCGTTCATCCAGGCCATCATGAGCACTTCGCCCGTGTCGTGCTGCTGGGCGATCGCGGGGACGAGGCCGTCGGCCGTGAAGGCGAGGGAGCCGACCAGGGCCGCGACGTCGTCGCCGGCCGGGGGCGTGGGGGCGGTGGTCATCTCGCCATTCTAGGGGCGTCGGCGGGGCCTGCCCGGGCCCTGATACCCCGTGCTACGTTGTGCCGGTGAATGCCTCCGACCGTCCGCAGCAGGGTCTCGGCGACGCCGCGACCGAGACCGACTACGCCGCCGCCTCGCGCGCCGCACTGGTGGAGGCCCTGACCGCGGCGGGACCGGGTCGCCCGACCCTGTGCGAAGGCTGGCGCACCGAGCACCTGGCCGCACACGTGGTGCTGCGGGAGACCTCTCCCCTGGCCGTCGGCCTGCTCGTACCCCCGGCGGCGCAGCGGCTCGAGGAGAAGACGATTGCCCTCGGCGACGCCCACGCGGACGAGGAGGGCTACGCCCGGCTGCTGGCACGCGTGGCCGCAGGCCCCCTGGAGGGGTCCCTGGAGTCCAAGCCACGCCGGCGCGGCCGCCTCGCCGGACTCGTCCGCTCCGCGGCGGCTCGGCTGCGCCGCACCGGAGTGGGGTCCACTGTGGCGGACCAGGTGCAGCTGCTCGAGTTCTTCGTGCACACCGAGGACGTCCGCCGCGCACAGGACCGCTGGGCGCCCCGCATCCTCGCCAACGACTACGCGGACACCCTCTACCGGCACCTGAAGGGCCGTGCGAAGCTGCTCTACCGTTCCGAGCCGACCGGTGTGGAGCTGGAGCGCCGGGCCCGTCCCACCTCCCGCGTGGACAACTCGCCCGTGCTGGTGAAGGCACCGGGCGACGACGGCCGCACCCTCCACGTCACCGGCCCCGCCGGTGAGCTCGTCATGCACGCCTTCGGGCGGCGCACCGCCGCCCTCGTGCTCGAGGACGTCGTCGACGCCTGAACGGGTCCGGCGACGCCGTCCGGCTCAGCGGACGACGTGCCCGGCCCTGCGGAGGACGTCCTTGACCGAGGACAGCATGTGGTCCGGGCCGAAGTGGAAGATCGAGGCGGCGAGCACCGCGTCCGCCCCGGCCGCGACGGCCGGCGGGAAGTGCTCCGGGCGGCCGGCGCCGCCGGAGGCGATGAGCGGCACGTTCGTCGCGCCGCGCACGTCCCGGATCATCTCCAGGTCGAAGCCGTCTCGCGTGCCGTCGGCGTCGATGGAGTTCAGCAGGATCTCCCCCACGCCGCGCTCGGAGGCCTCGCGGCACCAGGCGACGGCGTCCAGGCCGGTGCCGGTGCGGCCGCCGTGGGTGGTGACCTCGTAGCCGGACGGGCAGCCGGGGTCCGTGGTGCGCCGGGCGTCCAGGGAGAGCACGAGCACCTGGGAGCCGAAGCGACGCGTGATCTCCGTGATCACCTCCGGCCGGGCGACCGCCGCGGTGTTCACGGACGCCTTGTCCGCGCCGACCCGCAGCAGCCGGTCCACGTCCTCCACCGTGCGGACTCCTCCGCCCACGGTGAGCGGGATGAAGACCTCCTCGGCGGTGCGGGTGACCACGTCATAGGTGGTCTCCCGGTCCGCGGTGGAGGCGGTGACGTCGAGGAAGGTGAGCTCGTCCGCACCGGCCGCGTTGTAGCGGCGGGCCAGCTCGACGGGGTCTCCGGCATCCCGGAGGTCCGCGAAGTTCACGCCCTTGACCACGCGCCCGGCCGTCACGTCCAGGCAGGGGATGACTCGGACGGCGACGGCCATGACGGGCTCCTGTTCGTTCGGTGGGGACGGGGCGCTGCGGCGCAGGCGCTCAGAGGCGGATCGCGTGGATCTCGGAGACGAGGATGGCACGGGCGCCGAGCCCGTAGAGCTCGTCCATGACCCGGTGCACGTCCTCCTTCCGGACCATGGAGCGGACCGCGACCATGGACTCCTCCTGCAGCGGGGAGATGGTCGGGGACTCCAGGCCGGGGGTGACGGCGGTGGCCCGCTCGAGCAGGGACCTGTCCACGTCGTAGTCGATCATGAGCCAGCGGCGGGCCACGAGCACGCCCTGCAGGCGGCGCAGGAGCACGTCCAGGCCGTCCGGGTGCTTGCCGGTCTGACCGATCATGATGGCCTCGGAGGAGAGGATCGGGTCACCGAAGACCTCCATGCCGGCGGCGCGCAGGGTATTGCCGGTCTCCACCACGTCGGCGATCGCGTCCGCCACGCCCAGGGAGACGGCGGACTCGACGGCGCCGTCCAGGTGGACGATCTCGGCGTCCAGGCCGATCTTCTCCAGATAGGAGGCGAGCAGGCCGTCGTAGCTGGTGGCGATGCGCCGGCCGGCCAGCTGGTCGGTGGCGGTGAACGTGCCGACGGGGGCGGCCAGACGGAAGGTGGACGCGCCGAAGCCGAGCGCCATGATCTCCTCGGCGGTGTTCTTCACGCGGGCGTCGGCGAAGAGGTCGCGGCCGGTCAGGCCCACGTCCAGGCTGCCCTGCCCCACGTACACGGCGATGTCCCGTGGGCGCAGGTAGAAGAACTCCACCCGGTTCTCCGGGTCCACGAGGACGAGCTCCCGGGAGGAGCGGCGCTGGCGGTACCCGGCCTCGGTGAGGATCTCGGTGGCCAGTTCGGACAGGGCGCCCTTGTTCGGGACGGCGATGCGGAGCATGTCTGGGAAGTCCTTCCGGAACTCAGCGGTGGTGTGGGCTCAGAGGTGGCGGTAGACGTCCTCGAGCGTGAGGCCCTTGGCGATCATCATCACCTGCAGGTGATAGAGCAGCTGGGAGATCTCCTCGGCTGCGGCGTCGTCGGTCTCGTGCTCGCAGGCCATCCACACCTCGGCGGCCTCCTCCACGACCTTCTTGCCGATCTGATGGATGCCGGCGTCCAGTGCGGCCACGGTCCCGGAGCCGGCGGGGCGCTCCTGGGCATTGCGGGTCAGTTCGTCGAAGAGGGTGTCGAAGGTCTTCACGGGGCTCAGCGTAGCCAGACCGGGCACCGCGGGTGCGGTGCCCGGTCCCAATGTGACGCCGCGGGACCCGCCGGTCAGCGGGCGGCGCGCTCCTCGTCCGGACCGTCTGGAAGCAGCGTCTCCACCTGCGGCTTCTCGGTGGCCTTCGCCCGCACCCAGACGAAGAACCCGATCAGCGTGAAGACGCCGTAGAACACGTACATGAAAGCGGAGGCGTAGTACCCGGAGGACCACAGCAGCGGCACGCCGACCACGTCCACGGCCACCCAGATGAGCCAGAACTCCACCCAGCCCTTGGCCATGCCGTACGTGGCCAGCAGCGAGCCCACGAAGGTCCACGCGTCCGCCCACACCGGCTCCCAGGACCCGAGGGCGCGGAACACCGGGGTGAGCGCCACGGTGCCCACGACCATGCCGATGGCCAGGAAGGCCCGGCCGCCCCAGCCCGCCCACTCGGGGGTGATCGCGGTGCCGTCCTCTCCCCCGGCGTCCTCACGGGCCTGCCGCCAGCGCACCCAGCCGTAGACGGAGACGGAGATGAACATGATC
This sequence comes from Micrococcus luteus, assembly GCA_047414615.1. Taxonomy (GTDB): domain Bacteria; phylum Actinomycetota; class Actinomycetes; order Actinomycetales; family Micrococcaceae; genus Micrococcus; species Micrococcus luteus_B. Next base: position 778,234 of record CP179711.1, on the reverse strand, counting down.
TGCCGGCCCGCCTGGCCCAGCAGGGTGGCGTGGTCTGCGCCGCCGAACAGGGAGGACAGGAAGACGGTGAGCAGGATGAGGTTGCCGACGATGCCGACAGGCCAGGCCCACACCTTGCGGCGCATGCCGCCGAGGGCGGAGGCGAGGCCGAAGACGTTCCCGACGACCTCGCGGACGAGCAAGCCGCCGCCGACGACCGGGATGTACCAGTCGAACAGGTCCAGGAGCCACTGCATCAGCTGCCCTCCCCGTCGGTCGCGGAGGCCCGGGAGGCGTGTGGGGCAGGCGCGGCCCCCGGCACGCCGCGGAGCGCGAGCTCGGTGAGGACCGCGGCCTCGAGCGCCTCGCGGCCCTTGTCCTCCCGGGAACCGGGCAGTCCGGCCCGGTCGACGGCCTGCTGCTCGGTGTCCACGGTGAGCACGCCGAAGCCGACCGGCACGCCGGTGCGGACGGAGACCTCGGTGACGCCCTGGGTGACGGCCGAGCAGACGTAGTCGAAGTGCGGGGTGTCCCCGCGGACGACCACGCCCAGGACCACCACGACGTCATGGGTCTGCGCCAGGCGGGCCGCGGCGGCCGTCAGCTCGACGGTGCCGGGGACACGGACCAGGTCGGCCTCCAGCCCGAAGTCCGCGGCGGCCGTCCGGGCGCCGCCGACGAGGCCGTCCATGATCTGCTCGTGCCACTGCGCGGCGACGATCGCCACGCGGAGGCCGGCGGCGGCCTCGCGGTCGTGGGTGAAGGTCGGTGCTCCTGCTCCGCTCATGCGTCGTGCTCCTTGGTCGGGGACGGGACCCTCCCGGTGGTCGGGGTGGGGGTCAGGGGTGCGACCTCGCCGTGCGCAGGCAGGTGGCCCATGCGGTCGCGCTTGACGGCGAGGTAGGCGCGGTTGTGCTCGTTCTCCGGCGCCGGGGCGGGCACGCGCTCGACGACGTCGAGCCCGGCCTCGCGCAGTGCGGTGAGCTTGACCGGGTTGTTGGTGACGAGCCGGACACGGGTGATGCCGGCATCGGCGAGGATCTGGGCGGCGGTCTGGAAGTCCCGCCCCTCGGCGGGCAGCCCGAGCGCGAGGTTCGCGTCCACGGTGTCCAGGCCCTGCTCCTGCAGGCGGTAGGCGCGGATCTTGTTCGCCAGGCCGATGCCGCGGCCCTCGTGGCCGCGCAGGTACAGGACGGCGCCGCCGTCGCGGGCGGTGGTCTCCAGGGACCGTTGCAGCTGGGGGCCGCAGTCGCAGCGCAGGGACCCGAGGACGTCGCCGGTCAGGCACTCGGAGTGCACGCGTACGGTCACGGGGCCGGCGGCCGGGTCCAGGTCCGGGGAGGTGAGCAGGACGTGCTCGGCGCCGGTGGCCGGGTCCGGGCGGACCGCGATCGTCAGCGGCCCGTGTGAGGTGGGCAGGGACGCCTCCGCGGGGACGTCGTCCAGGCGGGCCAGGAAGGCGGCGAGGTCCTCGATGGAGACGAGGACGAGGCCGTGCTCGTCCGCGAACGTGCGCAGGGCGGGCAGGCGCATCATGGTGCCGTCGTCGTGGGTGAGCTCGGCGATGGCGGCCACCGGGGCGAGCCCGGCCAGCCGGCACAGCGCGACGCCCGCCTCGGTGTGCCCGGCCCGCTCCCGGACGCCGCCGTCCACCGCGCGCAGCGGGAAGACGTGGCCGGGACGGGTGAGGTCTCCGGCGGCCGAGCCCGGATGCGCGAGCACGCGCAGGGTGCGGGCGCGGTCTGCGGCGCTGATGCCCGTGGTGACGCCGGCGGCCGCGTCCACGGACACGGTGTACGCGGTGCCCTTCGGGTCCTCGTTGGTGGCCGTCATGGGCGGCAGGGCGAGGCGCTCTGCCCAGCCGGCGGGCATCGGGGTGCACAGCACGCCGGAGGTGTGGCGGACGGTGAACGCCGTCAGCTCCGGGGTCGCCCGGGACGCGGCGAAGATGAGGTCGCCCTCGTTCTCCCGGTCCTCGTCGTCCACCACGACGACGGCCCGGCCGGCCGCGATCGCCGCAATCGCCTCCTCGACGGGGTCGAGTCGGATGGTCTCGTCGCTCATGCGCGCTCCTCCTGCGGCGGGGTGGCCTCGGCCTGCGGCGCCGGGGCTGTTGCCGGCTGCGGCACGATCTGGGCGAGACGCTCGGCGTAGCGGGCCATCACGTCGGTCTCCACGTTCAGGCGGCGGCCCACCTCGAGGTCCCCGAAGGTCGTCGCGGCCAGGGTGGCCGGGATGAGGCCGACCTCGAACCAGTGCTCGGCCGCCTCCGGGGCGGACACGTCCGTGACGGTCAGCGAGGCGCCCTGCAGGGCGACGGCGCCCTGTGCGGGGAGGTAGCGGGCGAGCGAGGCGGGGACACCGATGCGCACCCGGTGCCAGGCCCCCTCGTCGGCGACCTCGAGCACGGTGCCGACGCCGTCCACGTGGCCCTGGACGAGGTGCCCGTCCAGGCGCTGATGCGGGAGCAGGCAGCGCTCGAGGTTGACGCGGGAGCCGGGTTCCAGGTCGTCCAGGGCGGTCATCCGCAGGGTCTGGCCCATCAGGTCGGCCCGGAAGACGCCGGGCTCGGTGCCGGCCTCGTGCAGGGCGGTGAGGCACACGCCGTCCACGGCGAGGGAGCCGCCCTCCGGGAGGCCGTCGAGCACCCCCGGTGCGTCCACGACGATCGTCGCGACGTCCTGCTCCGGTCGGTGCACCAGCTCCCGGACGGTGCCGATGTGGGTGATGATCCCGGTGAACACGGTGTCACTCCTTCCCTGCGGCCGTGGCCGGCTGCAGATGGGTCCAGGTGTCGGGGCCGAACGGGCGGACAGGGCCGCCCTCGGCGCGGTCGGGGGCCCAGCGGACGGCGTCGGCCAGGGTGGCCACGCCGAGCCCGGCGACGGCGGACAGGCCGGGGCCGAGGAAGGTCGGGGCGGTGTACACGTGCAGCTCGTCGACCAGGTCCGCGGCGATCCAGGCGGCCAGCACCGTGGGGCCGCCTTCGACGAGCAGGTGCTCACAGCCGCCGCGTCCGTGCGGCCACGGACCCGGACGGTGCGCGATCGCCTCCAGGACGTCGGCCGGGTCGTGGGAGCGCACGTGCATCGGCTCCTGCCCGGCTGCCAGCGCGGGGTGGCGGCGCAGGGCCGCGGCGGCGGGGACGTCCCGGTGCCCCATGACCACCGGGACGGGCTGGGCGTCGGCGAGCGAGCCGCCGTCGTGCCGCACGGTGAGACGAGGGTCGTCGGCGAGCGAGCCGCCGTCGTGCCGCACGGTGAGACGAGGGTCGTCGGCGAGGACGGTGCCGGTGCCCACGACGATCGCGTCCACGCGCCCGCGCACCGTATGGGCGTGGGCCCTGGACTGCGGGGAGGTGATCCACCGGCTGGTGCCGTCGGCGGCGGCGGCGCACCCGTCCAGGGACTGGGCCAGGTGGGCGGTGACGAACGGTCGGCCGGCGGCACGGGCGCGGCGCCACCTCTCGGTGAGCGCGACGGCGCCGGGGTGTCCGGTGGGGCCGAGGACCTCGACCCCGGCACTGCGCAGCGTGGCCGCTCCCCCGCCCGAGGTGCCGGTCGGATCGGCGACCGCGTAGACGAGGCGGCCGATCCCGGCGTTCCGCACGGCGGCGCTGCAGGGCCCGGTGCGTCCCGTGTGGTCACAGGGCTCGAGGGTGACGTGGAGGGTGCAGGCCGAGGGGTCGATCGCGGACGCGTCCGCGTCCTGCTCGCGCAGACGGGCCCAGGCGGCGAGGGCGTCGGACTCGGCGTGCGGGGTGTCGGCGCCGCGGTGGCGGCCGACGGAGAGCACGCGGCCGTCCGGGCCGGTGAGGACGGCGCCGACGAGCGGATTGGCCCCGCGGACGCCCTCCAGGGCTGCGGCGACGGCGCGGTCCATGGCGGAGTGATCCATGGAGTCGCCGCCCGTCACGGCGCGGTCGGTGGCGGCGTGTGCGGCCATGCCTGGGTGGGGCGTGGCAGACGACGGCTGCTGCGGGTCCATCCGGGGCCTCCCGTGCGCTCGGCGCTCCGGGTGGCCTTCACCCGGAGGGGCACTCCGGGGTCACCTGCGGGCGAACGTCCAGGACGAGGTGCCACAGGGCGACCTCGAACACGGGGGCTCGGCTGCGTGCTTCTCCCATCCAGACTCTGACTGTCGGTGCCGGAATTCCACCGGCTCAACCGCTTGCGCGGGCTCAGGCACGGCCTGGGCTCACGTTCGCGGGTCGCGGACTGTCACCGCCGGTTCGGACTTTCACCGACCCCGGAGCACGTTAGCTGGCCACGAGTATGGCATGTCACACTGTGCGGCCGGCACAGGCACGCCCAGCCGTCTCACGGAGCGAGCGGATCGCGGCGTCCGGGTCCTCTGCCCCGTAGACGGCGGAGCCGGCCACGAAGACGTCGGCACCGGCCTCGGCGGCACGGTGGACCGTGTCCGCGTTGACTCCGCCGTCCACCTGCAGGGCCAGTTGGCCGCCCAGGTCGTCGATGGCCTTCCGCGCCGCGCGTATCTTCGGCAGGACCAGGTCCAGGAAGGGCTGGCCGCCGAAGCCGGGCTCGACCGTCATCAGCAGCAGCATGTCCAGCTCCCCCAGCATCCCCAGGTGCGGCTCCAGCGCCGTGCCGGGGTTCAGCGCCATGGCGGCCTTCGCACCGCGGGCACGCAGCTCCCGGGCCAGGCGCACCGGGGCCTTGGCGGCCTCGGCGTGGAAGGTCACGGAGGCGGCGCCGGCGTCCGCGTAGTCCGGGGCCCAGCGGTCCGGGTCGTCGATCATCAGGTGCAGGTCCAGCGGCAGGTCGGTGGCCCCGCCGATCCCCTCGACGACCGGCAGCCCGAGGGTCAGATTCGGCACGAAGTGTCCGTCCATGACGTCCACATGGACGGCGTCGGCGGCGCCGATGCGGCGGAGCTCGTCGGCCAGTCGCGCGAAGTCAGCGGAGAGGATCGACGGGTGCAGTCGGACAGACATCGGTGGGCTCCTGACGTGGGGCGGTGTGGTGGTCGGTGGAGTGGGGCGGCAGATGTGGGGTGCTGGGCGGCGGCGTGGGCGAGGCGGCCCGTCCTTGGCGGTCCGCTCAGACCGGCCGGCGGAACAGGGCGAGGAACATCGCGTCGGTGCCGTGGCGGTGCGGCCACAGCTGTGCGGTCTTCCGGTTCGGCAGAGCCAGGTCCCCGACGGCCACGGACTGCAGCACGGCGGCGGCGTCCAGTTGCTCGAGTTCGGGGTGGCGGCGCAGCAGGTCGTCGGCCTGCACCACCGTCTCGGCCGGGTGCGGCGAGCAGGTCACGTAGGCGAGCACCCCGCCCGGTGCGAGCACGGCGACGGCCGCGTCCAACAGCTCGGTCTGCAGGTGAGTGAGGACCGCCAGGTCAGCCGGAGTGCGGCGCCAGCGCGACTCCGGACGGCGGCGCAGTGCGCCCAGCCCCGTGCAGGGGGCGTCCACGAGGATCCGGTCGAAGCCCGGGGCAGCCTCGGGCGCCTTGGCGATGTGTCGGCCGTCGCCGGCACGCACGGTCCAGGCCTGCTGCGGGACGGCGGTGAGGGCGCCGCGGACGAGGTCGGCGCGGTGTTCGGCGATCTCGTTGGCCAGCAGGTGGGCACCCCGTTCGGCCGCCAGGGCGGCCAGGAGCGCGGCCTTGCCGCCGGGCCCGGCGCACAGGTCCAGCCAGTCCTCCGTCTCCTTGCCCGGGTGGGTAGAGGCACCCGAGGCGACCGCCCCGTCGTCGTGCCCCCGGCCGCCGAGCGGGGCCGCCGCGAGGGCACGGGCGGTGAGCTGGGAGCCCACGTCCTGCACGCGGACGACGCCGTCGCGGACCCCCGGGAGACGGGCCGCGTCGCCGCCGGCGTGCAGGGCGGCGCCCGGGCCGATCGGGCTGGGCTCGGCTCCAGCCTCGAGCACCGGGACGATGTCACCGAGCCCGGGCAGGGCGACCACGTTGACCACGGGGGCCGCGTTGTCCGCCTCGAGCAGATCGGTCAGCTCGGCGGGGTCGGCGCCGTGGCTGACGAGGGCCTGGCGCAGGCCGCGGACGATCCACGCGGGGTGGGAGTGCCGGACGGCCAGGGAGGCCTCGGAGCCGTTGTCCGGGGCAATGCGGTCGAGCCAGTCGTCCCGGTCGGTCTCCGAGACGCGGCGCAGGACGGCGTTGACGAACCCGGACGGGCCGGCGCCGATCCTCTCGCGGACCAGGGCCACGGTGGCGTCGAGGGCGGCGTGGGCCGGGACGCGCATGCCCAGCAGCTGGTGGGCGCCGAGCCGCAGCGCGTCGAGGACGGGGGCGTCCAGCTCCTGGAGCGGGCGGTCCACGCATTCGGCGAGGATCGCGTCGTAGAGTCCGATGCCGCGCAGGGTGCCGTAGGTCAGCTCGGTGGCGAAGCCGGCGTCGCGGCGGTCGAGTCGGCGGGAGTGGATCCGTTGGGGCAGCACGAGGTTGGCGTAGGAGTCGTCCTGGTGGACGGCGCGCACCACCTCGAAGGCGACCGCGCGGGCCGGGTCGGCCTGGCGGGCCCGGCGTGAGGGAGCCGCGGCCGAGTAGTGCCTGCCGGCGCCAGAGCGGCCACGATTGCGGGTGCGTCCCTGGGCGTCGCGGCGATCCTCGCGCGGGCCGCCCTGACCCCAGCCGCTCGACGCGTCCCGTCCGTGGCCGCGGCCGGCGCCTGAGCGGGACCCGCCGCCGCGGGACCCGCCACCACCTCCGCCGCCCTTTCCGGAGCCCTGCCCGGAGCCGTGGTCGGAGCCGTGGTCGGCGCCCCGGCGTTGTCCGTGTCGTCGATCGCTCATGCGCGGGTGCTCCCTTCGGCGGAGGTACGGGCGGCCAGGCGCGCCGCGTGGGCGGCCTGGAGCTCGGCGGTGTGGGCGGCGAGCCGGTCCCCGGACAGCAGGCGGGGCGTGCCAGTGGCGCCGCGGGCCCAGTCGGCGGCGGGCATGAGCCTCTTGCCTGCCGGCTGGACGCGGGTGAGCTCGAGGGCCCCGCCGGCGGTGCGCAGCCAGGCCTGCTCGGCGGCCGTGAGCAGCCTCCCGGGCTTCGCGGCGGCCACCGTCTCCGGCAGGTCGGACTCGGGGCGCGGGAGCACGGCGTCGAGCTTGAAGCGGGTGGGGGCGTCGGCGTCGTCCTGCAGCATCCAGCCCCAGGCGCCGGGCTCCGGGGTGACACCGTTGACCAGGGCCGCGACGGCGGGGGCGTCCCCGTCCGGGTCGACCAGGCCGTCGGCGTGGGTGAGCTTGGCGGCGTGGGTCGGCTCGCCCTGCTGAGGCGTGGCGTGCGCGGTGCCTGCCGCGAGGCCGTCCAGGACGTCCAGCACGAGCGGGCCGCCGTCCTCGGCCAGCAGGCCGAGGACGTCACCGGCCGTCTGGCCGGGACGGACGTCGCGGTGGGTCCGGGCGAAGACGGGGCCGGTGTCGAGGCCCTCCTCGAGCTGGAAGACGTCCGCGCCGATCCGGGTCTGACCCGCCATCATCGCCCGCTGCACCGGTGCGGCGCCGCGCCAGGCCGGCAGCGTGGAGAAGTGCAGGTTGAGCCAGCCGTGGGTCGGGACGCTGAGCAGGTCGGCCGGGACCAGCGCCCCATACGCCACGACGACAGCCAGGTCCGCGTCGAGCTCGCGCACCCGGGCGGCGGCGTCGGCGCCGGCCTCCCCGCGCAGCCGGTCCGCCTTGATCACGGGGATGCCGTGGGCGGCGGCGGCCGCGGCCACCGGGGACGGGGTGAGTACGCGCTTGCGCCCGAAGGGTGCATCGGGACGGGTGAGGACGCCCACGACGTCGTGGCGAGATGCGACGAGGGCCTCCAGCACCGGCACGGCGGTCTCCGGGGTGCCGGCATAGAGGACGCGCAGCGGGGCGTCGGTCGGGGCGGCGTGGTCGGTCATGGTCTCCTGCAGTGGTCGTACGGGCGGTCTGACGGTGTGGAGCGCGGACGTGCACCAGGGCGGTCTCAGCGTGTCGAGCGGCCCGGATCGTGGACGAGGCGCCCCACCTTCAGCATGCCACCCTGGCGGGCCTGCGGGGCAGGCGGGGTCAGCGTGCGGCGTCCCCCGAACCTACGGCAGGATCCCCGAGCCCACCGCGGAGTCCTCCGCTGCGGACGGACGCCGCACTGGCGGCGGGCCGATCTCACGCAGGGCCGGGCCGGCCTCGGCGGCGGCCTCCTGGTGGGCCCAGAGCTGGCGGAGGGCCCAGAATTTGTGCCAGTGCTGCTTCAGCACGGCTGGGTTGGCCTGGTGGACAGCCACCTCGGTCTCGCCGACGGCCACGCCCAGCAACATCTCGGCACGGCCGTGGGCCCATGGCTCCCAGATGCCGGCCTCGGCGTCTACGAGGGACTCCTCGGCCTGCAGACCGGCCACAAGCTGCATGACCACCTTCGGGTCGAGGGGCTTCACCCGGCCGTCGCGGCCGGTGGCCTTGGTCTTGAAGTCGATCAGGCACAGCCGACCCCCGATCCGGGCGACGAGGTCGAGCGTGCCCGCGTACCCCACCGATGCGTTCCAGACGGTGACCTCGGCGGCCACGGGCTGCACGCCGTAGAGGTCCCACCACTCGTCGAACCGGTCGGCGTAGGCCCCCTCTCCGTGCTGGATCAGGGTCTGCCGGCACTCCGCCATGCGGTGCGGCCTTCCGAGGGCACGCAGGGACACCTGCTCGGCGTAGTCGTGGACGCGGTCACCGCGTTCTGCAGCCGCGTCGCGGTATCGGGCGGCGGCGTCGGCGTTCTGCCGGGCGATCTGCCGCAGCTGGGCAGAGGAGCCGAGTGCCTGGCCGAGGCGGGTGTCCTTCGTCGCGGCATCGGCCGCCATCCACCCGACCCAGCCGTCCAGGTCGGCCTTCTCCAGGCCGATGACGGTGGTGATGGACGGGACCTCCGGGAGTCCGCCGAGGCGGCGCGAGTACATCCGTCCGCGCTCGGTGGCGTGGGCGAGGCGTGGCTGGGTCATGGTCATCCATTCTGGCAGGCCGCCCGACGTCGGCCGCCTCCGCCCACAGGTAAGCCTGTCCACATCGGGAGCCCCCTCTGCCCCCGGCACGCCCCCGGCGCACCCCTGGCTTGGGATGATCCTCGACCACGACCGGACGCCCGGGCCGTCTGACTCCCGCGATTTGGCATCCGTCGCGGCGATGGTCTAGAGTTCTTTCTCGTTGGAAAACGCGGCGAGCGGTTCCGATGAAGGAGGATGATCGCCGCGTTGGTTCCATGCGGATGTAGCTCAGTTGGCTAGAGCGCCACCTTGCCAAGGTGGAGGTCGCGGGTTCGAATCCCGTCATCCGCTCGCATGACCTTTCAACCCTGGTCGGGTGGCCGAGAGGCGAGGCAGCGGCCTGCAAAGCCGTATACGCGGGTTCGAATCCCGTCCCGACCTCGCGGCTCCTCCAGAGATGGAAGGAACTGTACTCAGCAGTCGCACGACTGATTGAGCGCGATTGGCGCAGTGGTAGCGCGCTTCCCTGACACGGAAGAGGTCACTGGTTCGAACCCAGTATCGCGCACGGACGGCGGTCCCCGGGGCCGACCGTTTCTGCGGATGTAGCTCAGTTGGCTAGAGCGCCACCTTGCCAAGGTGGAGGTCGCGGGTTCGAATCCCGTCATCCGCTCGATTCATGTCCGAGGCCCCGCCGACACCGTCTGCGGGGCCTCGGTCGCTCCCGGGTCTCCCCCGCAGTCCCCGCCGCACGGTCCGGCCGGTTCGGCCGGGCGCCTGTCAGCCGGTGCCCAGCGCCCGGCGTAGCGTCTCCACGTCGGCCATCACCTTGCCCGCGGTGTAGTCCAGCCCCTCGGCGAGCTCATGGTTGAGGATGCGCCCCTGCGCCTGGAGGGTGGAGAAGGCCGTTCCCCCGGCGCCGATGGCCCCGAGCAGCGGCACGGCGCGCAGGGTACCGCGACGCAGCACGGTGGACCCCATCCGGGAGGCGACGCGGGCCAGGACGCGGTGCGAGATCGGCCCGGCGAAGGAGCGGCGCAGCAGATCCGCCGGCAGCCCGGCGCCGGCGGAGCCCGTGCTCTCGTGCCCGTAGCCCACCGGCCGACCGTCCCGCTCGAGCCGGGGCCCGGTGAGCCGGACCGCGGCGGCGGCACCCTCCACTTCCAGCAGCGTGCCGAAGAGCAGCAACAGCTGCTCCAGCTCCTGATCGGAGAGCGGCCCGCCCTCATGGTCCCCGGCCGAGAGCCGATGCCCGTAGAGGTAGGCGAGCTCCTGGGACAGGCGCAGCCCGAAGGCCAGCTGCTGCATCACGTCCGCGCCGGCGCCGGCGGTCATGGCGATCGGCCCGCCCGGCAGCGCGGCAGCGACGGCCGCCGACGATGACCAGGCGGTCAGCTGCAGGACACGGCGCAGGCCCAGCGCCCGCAGCTCGGGCTCGGTGAGCATGGCGGCGATGCCCTCAGACAGAACCCGGCGGCGTGCACCGTCGTCGGGACACAGGCCGGAGGCCTGCTTCAGCAGGAAGCGCTCCCGGTCCACCCGGACACCGGGGATGCGCAGGGCACGGCGGACGGCCGTCTCGACCGCAGACGGCGTCTGCCCGTCGGACGGGGAGACGGAGTCACCGGTCATGCCAGACCCGCCTCCAGGCTGCGGTGCCGCCGCGCCGCGGCAGCGTCACTTCTCCTCGGCGATGCCAAGCTGGCCCTCGCGGACCAGGGCGGTCATGCGGGAGACGGTGCGGAAGTACTTCTTCATGTAGCCGCCGTGCATCATCTCATGCGTGAAGAGCTCGTCGAAGGCGGTGCCGGAGGCCACCACCGGGACGTCCTTGTCATAGAGACGGTCCGCGAACACCACGAAGCGCAGGGCCGTGGACTGCTCGGTGATGGTCTCCACGTCATGCAGCGCGATCACGTCCACGTCCTTGACCAGCTCCCGGTAGCGGGAGGGGTGCACGCGGGAGAGCATGGCGGTCAGGTCCGCGAAGTCGTCCTCGGCCACCACGGCGGCGTCCGGGAAGTTCTTGGCCACGGTGTCCATGACCTCGGAGTCCGCGAGCGGGGCCGGGGCCTCGGACAGTCCGCGGTGGCGGTAGTCCTCGCCGTCCACGCGGATCACGTCGAACTGCTCGGCCAGCACCTGGATTTCGCGCTTGAAGTCCTGCGCGGCGAAGCGGCCCTCGCCGAGGGCGCCCGGCAGGGTGTTGGACGTGGCCACCAGGCGGACGCCCGCGTCGGCCAGCTCACGCATGAGGCGGGACATCAGGACGGTGTCGCCCGGATCGTCCAGCTCGAACTCGTCGATGCAGACCAGGGTGTACTCCTTGAGGACGTCCACGGCCTTGCGGAAGGACAGGGCGCCCACGAGGTTGGTGTACTCCACGAAGGTGCCAAAGGCCTTCGGCCCCGGGGCTGCGTGCCAGGTCGAGGCCAGCAGGTGGGTCTTGCCGACGCCGAAGCCGCCGTCCAGGTAGATGCCGGCCGGCTGGGCCGGGCCCTTCTTGCGTCCGCCGCCGAACAGGCCCCCGAGGAATCCCCCGCCGCCCGCGCCGCCGCGGGCGCCGCCGATCGAGGCGGCGAAGTCCTTGAGACGCTGCACGGCCTCGGCCTGCGAGGGGTGGGCGGGGTCCGGGATGTAGGTGTCGAAGGACACCTCGCCGAAGCGGTAGGACGGGTGGAACCCGGCGAGCACCTCGTCTGCGGAGACCTGCGGGGAGCGCTCGGACAGGTGGACGGTCTGGGCCACGGCGGACTCCGTTTCCTTCGACGTGCGGGTACCGGCTCACTCTACCGCCACGGCCCGCTACCGCCACGTCCCGGGCGGGTCCTCCGCCCGCGAAGCTCCTCCGTCGGTCCGGCCGTGCAGGGCGGGCCCGCCGGGCCGGCCGCGCCCGGTGCCGCGGCGCATGACGGTTTAGGACATCCTCCCTATTACGTGCACCCCGCCTGGCGTAATCTGACGTGAGAGGGCCCGGAGGCCCGCCGCGGCACCCCTGCCGTGGCACTCCCGCGGGTCCGCCGCACAGACCCCACCGGAAGGAAGAGGTGCTGCAGATGACCGAGACCACCACCGAGTTCGCCGAGTACGCCCACCCCGAGAAGCTCGTCTCCACCGACTGGGTCGCCGAGCATATCGGCGACGAGGACGTCGTGGTCCTCGAGTCCAACGAGGACACCCTGCTCTACTCCACCGGCCACATCCCGGGCGCCGTGAAGATCGACTGGCACACCGAGCTGAACGACCCGGTGACCCGCGACTTCGTGGGGCCGGAGGACTTCGCGGCCCTGCTGGGCTCCAAGGGCATCGGCCCGGACACCACGGTCGTGTTCTACGGGGACAAGTCCAACTGGTGGGCCGCCTACGCCCTCTGGGTGTTCACCCTCTACGGCCACAAGGACACCCGCCTGATGAACGGCGGCCGGGACAAGTGGATCGCCGAGGGCCGGGAGACCACCCGCGAGGTCCCGTCCGTGACCCCGGTCGAGTACCCCGTGTCCCAGCGCGACGACACCACCGAACGCGCCGCTCGCGAGGACGTCCTGTCCGCCCTGGGTTCCACCCCGCTGATCGACGTGCGCTCCCCCAAGGAGTACACCGGCGAGACCACCCACATGGAGGGCTACCCGCAGGAGGGCACCCTGCGGGGCGGCCACATCCCGACCGCCGCCTCCGTGCCGTGGGCCAAGGCCGCCAATGAGGACGGCACCTTCAAGTCCCGCGCCGAGCTGGAGGCCATCTACCGCGACGAGGCCGGCCTCGGCGAGACTGACAACGTGATCGCCTACTGCCGCATCGGTGAGCGCTCCTCCCACACCTGGTTTGTGCTCAAGCACCTTCTCGGCTACGAGAACGTCCGCAACTACGACGGCTCCTGGACCGAGTGGGGCAACGCCGTGCGCGTGCCGATCACCATGGGCGAGGAGCCCGGCCAGGCCCCGCAGCGCTGACCTGCGCCCCCGGGTGCGTCTGATCGCGCGCCTCCCGGAGACGCCTCACCCGGACCTGGGGTCCGGGAGGCTTCCCGACGACGGACGGTCGCCTTCTCCACGGAAGGCGACCGTCCGTCGTCGTGCCTCAGGGGTGGGCGTCCCGTTCGACGGCGGTGAACAGCCCTCCCGGGAGGCGGCGCGCGGCCTAGGATGGTGAGCCATGAGTGAGACCACCGCACTGCCCTCCGCCCTGGCCGAGATCGTCGACGACTTCGCGGCGGTGCCGGACCCGGAGAAGCTGGAGCTGCTGCTCGAATTCTCCGACGAGCTGCCCGCGCTGCCCGCCCGCTACGACGGGCACGAGGAGGAGATGGAGCAGGTCGTGGAGTGCCAGTCGCCGCTGTTCCTGGCCGTGGAGGTCGAGGGACAGGAGGACGGGGCGGGCGGGGGCGAACCTGCCGGGCCGGAATCCGTGATCCGCCTGTTCATCACCGCTCCCGCGGAGGCGCCGACCACCCGGGGGTTCGCCTCGGTGCTGTCCCAGGGCCTCGACGGGCTGACGGCGGCCGAGATCCTCGCGGTGCCGGACGACATCCCGAACCGCCTCGGCCTGGCCAACGCGCTCACCCCGCTGCGCCTGCGCGGCATGTCCGCAATGCTGGGGCGCATCAAGCGGAATGTGAAGAACCTGACGGGCCGGGCCTGAGCGTCACGCCGACGGTGCTCGACGGAGGTCTGTGATGGCGAAGAAGCGGTCGGGCGGCCCGGCTCCGACGCCGGCAGTGGTCGCCCTGACCCGTGCGAAAGCCGCCCACACCCTGCATCACGTGGACGTCGACGACGGGCCGACCGCGGCGGATGCGCTCGGCGTGGGCGAGCGCATGGCCACCGCCTTGGGCGTGGACCCGGCCCGGGTGCTCAAGACGCTGATGGTGCAGCTGCCGGACGGCACGCTGGCGGCCTGTGTGGTCCCGGTGTCCGGCCAGCTGGACCTGCGCGCCGCGGCGAGAGCGCTGGGGGCCAAGAAGGCGGTCATGGCGGACCGTGCTGAGGCGGAGAAGAGGTCCGGCTACGTGCGCGGCGGCATCTCACCCCTGGGCCAGCGACAGCGCTGCCAGGTGGTGGTGGACGAGACGACGCTGGCCTGGGAGACGGTCTTCGTCTCCGGGGGGCAACGTGGGCTGGACATCGAGCTCGCGCCCGACGAGCTGGTGCGTGTGGCCGCGGCGCAGGTGGCGCCAATCGGGCGAGAGGACTGAGCCCGGGCCTCCGGGCACGGCCAACCTCGGCGGTCACGAACCGCCCACACACGGAACGCGGAAGAAGCTCTTCACTTATTTAGTTCAACGAATCAGCGAAGGGCTTCTTCATGGGTGGCCACGTCAGACGACGCTCACCGGTCCACGATGTCGTCCAGCCGCTCCCCCATCGCCTCGCTCAGCGAACGGGAGAAGGTGGCGGTCATGTGGTTGGAGTCCATGTAGACCAGGGCGTTGCCGACCACCGGAGCGCAGACCGGCCCCGGGCAGATGAAGTCGTTCAGGTCGATCACCTCCATCCCGGGCACCTCCTCGGCCGCGGCGAGGATGTCCGGGGTGCCCGACTCCTGCAGGCCCTGCTCCCGGTCCCAGGTGCAGGCGACGATGTCGTCGCTGTTGCGCTCCACGCACTCCGGGATCGGCTGCTCGGCGTGCGGCGGGTCGGTGAGGGCGATGACGTGGTCCGCGTTGTCCGCCAGCTTCCTCCAGGCCTCGGCCAGACCGTCCGAGGAGGAGCTGCCATCCGCGTCGAGGTGCTGTGCGGTCGAGGTGATGATGATGTCGGCCTGCTCGGCCTCGATCTCCTCCATGACGTTCTCGTTCCAGCGGGTGCACTCGTCGAAGGGGCGGGGGCCGCCGTCCTCCTCGGACAGCTTCACCGTGTGGGTGGTGATCGGGCAGGCGCCCTTCACGTAGGAGACCACGTTCCATCCCCGCTCGAGGGATGCCGTGGTGACGGCCTCGGACCAGTGATGGACGTGGGAGTCGCCGACCATCAGCACCGTGACGTCCGCATCCGGGTCGCCGTCCTCGCAGCGGATGGCGGTGTCGTCGGCAGCCTTCACCTGACAGCCGCGATAGAGCAGCGGGGAACCGTCGTCAGGGCCGGCGGCGGGCGCCGGCACGACCTGGTCCACGGTCAGGTCCGCCAGGTCGTCGACGGGGTCCCATCCGGCCGGAGGCCCTGCCGGCTCGGACTCGCCTGACTCCCCCGGCGCCCTCTCGCCGGACCCCGAGTCGGCACCGTCGGCCCCCGATGCGCCCCCGTGTCCGTCGGGACCCCCGGAGGCGGTCGCGGCACCGGCGCCGGCCGCACCGGCACCGGCCACGGGCGAGTCGGTCGGCGTCAGCGAGGTGCGCTGCGCCGCAGTGAGGGCGAGAGCCAGGGCGAGGGCGGAGACGGCCGCGGTCGCCAGCCCGCCCACGATGAGCGGTCCCGCGGTGCGACGGCGACGCCGACGGCGCTCCTCGGCGCGGGTCTGTGTGGCCGTGGGCGCGGCCGCCACGGAATGGGCGCCCATCAACGGCTTCTCCACGGCGATGCGGAGCAGCCACGCCAGCGGGATGGACACGACGGCCAGGACCAGCCCCAGCCACAGGGGCAGACCCTCGACGTACCGCCAGGACACGATCGCAATCAGCGGCCAGTGGACGAGGTACAGCGAGTAGGACACATCGCCGATCCACCGTGCCGGACCGCTGGAGAGCACGGCGCCGACGCCGGCGCCATGGCGGTCGTCCACGGCGTGGGTGCCGGCGAGGATCATCAGGGCCGAGCCGAACACCGGCAGCGCGGCCGCGTGGCCGGGGAAGACGGTCTGCTCGGTGTAGACGACCACGGCGACGAGCACCATGGCGAGTCCGACCCATCCGCAGACGACGCGCACGGCGGCGGGGAGGGCGGGCATCAGGACGACGGCGGCCGCCAGGCCGGAGCCGACGGCCAGCTCCCAGACGCGTGTGGTGGTGATGAAGTAGGCCGAGCCCATGTTGCCAGGGGTGAACAGGACCGAGTGGACGAAGGAGACCACGCCCACCACGAGCGCGAGGACAAGGATGCGGGAGGCCACGGCGCGTGGGTCCAGGACGGTGCCCGCGGCGGAGGTGGCGGGCGGTGTGGCGGCGCCACGTGAGGACGGGCTGCTGCCGGCACGGCGGCGCAGCCCCATGGCCACGAGCAGGATCAACAGCAGCGGCCAGAGGAGGTAGTACTGCTCCTCGACGCCCAGCGACCAGTAGTGCTGGAGCGGGCTGGCCGCGGCCTCGGCGTTGAAGTAGTCGGTGCTGTCCACGGCCAGGGACCAGTTCGCGACGCTCAAGGACGCCCACAGGCCGGTCCAGCCCAGGGACTCCCACTGTGAGAGGGGGAGGAAGAGCCAGCCGGCGGCCAGGGTCAGGGCGACCACGACAAGTGCGGCCGGGAGGATGCGGCGCACGCGGCGGACGTAGAAGTCCAGGAGCGAGATCCGGCCGGTGCGGCTGACCTCTTTGATCAGCAGGCCGGTGATGAGGAAGCCGGAGATGACGAAGAAGACGTCGACGCCGACATAGCCGCCCGGAAGCCACGGCAGGCCGGCGTGGAACAGCAGGACGGACAGGACGGCCACCGCACGCACGCCCTGGATGTCCGCACGGAAACGGTGGACGCCGAGGCCGGACGGAGGCAGGGCAGGGTGAGGCCCTGCCTGAGCGGTCGGGGCCGCCGCGGATGAGGAAGGGTGCATGTGAAGTGGGGTGGGGACGAGGGGATGGGAGGTCTGCCATCACCGCGCTCGTGGGGATGAGGCGCGAGAGGACGGCCCGTCGGCCGGTCGCATCGACCACGCATGGGACCGTTGCACCGTCACGAGCGCGGCGACAGGGTACGGGAGCCCCGCCGGCTCCCGCAGCGGACCCGTCGACGATCTCACGAGACTACTGACACGACGAATGTGCAGACTGTGCGCAGCTGTACTCCAGCTGTCACGCGCATCGTCGCCTGCACCGCTGGGGCGGACCGGAGGGCCGAAGTCCGGTCCTGGGCTGCGGTCAGCGCGCGCTTTGGGCGGAGGCGGCCGCGGCCTGGCGGCGCACGGTCGCCATGCGCTGCACGACAGTGACCAGCGACGCCGCGGCCAGCACGAAGAGGACCACGGTGAGCAGGATCGGCGAGACGCCGATCCCCACAAACCCTGCAGCCACCAGGGTGAGGATGAGGCGCTCGGCCCGCTCGGCGATGCCCGTGTCCGCGGAGAACCCGAGCGCTTCGGCCTTGCTGCGCACGTAGGAGACCAGCATCCCGAGGGCGAGGCACAGCGACGCGGCGACGCCGAGCACCTGCTGCTCCCCCACCCCGAAGGCCCACCACATCAGTCCGAGGAAGACCGCGGCGTCCTGCACCCGGTCCAGGGTCGAGTCGAGGAACGACCCCCAGCGACCGGTGGTGCCGGCCAACCGCGCCATGACGCCGTCGATGACGTCGGAGAACACGAAGAGCGTGATGACCACGACACCCCAGAAGAGATGCCCGACCGGGAAGAGGGTCAGCGCGCCGGCGGCCACACCCACAGTCCCGACCACCGTGACGGCGTCCGGGCTCACGCCCCAGCGCAGCAGCAGCCGCGCAGGAGGCGTGAAGATGCGATTGGTGGTCCCGCGGGCGTGGCGGTCCAGCATCAGGCGTCGCCTTCCGTGCCCGTGGGTCCGTTCTGCGTCTGACCGGCGGTGCCGGACGCGGCGCCCGGGTTCGAGGCCGGAGCGGGGGTCTCCGTCCGCGCCGATTCGGCCTGACGTTCTGCGAACTCGGCGGCTGCCTCGTCCCAGGCCGTGTGGAGCATCTCCCAGGTCTGGCCGAGGGTCTGCGCCATGTTCTTCGTCTGTGCGATGATCGGCAGGAAGTTGCCGTCACCGGACCACCGGGGGACCACATGCTGGTGCAGATGCGCCGCGATGCCGGCACCGCCGACCATGCCCTGGTTCATGCCGAGGTTGTAGCCGGCCGGGTCGGCAGCCTTCTCCAGAGCGACCATGGCCGTCTGGGTCAATCGGGCCATCTCCGCGGTCTCCTCGGCGGTGATGTCCGTGTACATGGGCACGTGGCGGTAAGGACAGATCAGCAGGTGGCCCGGGTTGTAGGGGTACAGGTTGAGCAGCACGTAGCAGGTCTCACCGCGGTGCAGGATCAGGCTGTCCTCGTCTGAGCGAGACGGACCGGCACAGAACGGGCACGTGTGCTCGTCCTTGACCTGCTCCTGCCCCTTGGAGACGTAGGCCATCCGGTGGGCGTTCCAGAGGCGGGAGAAGGCGTCGGGCACCCCGGCGAGGGTGTGCCGGTCGGTGACCCGGCCGTCGTCGGGAAGCGAGTGGTCCGCGGGATCCGGGCCCTGCCCGGGCACGCCCAGGTAACCGGAGCGGTGACCCTCCCCGGTACCCTGGGCGTGCTGCTGCGAGTCAGTCACGGGGTCACCTCGCGGTCGCGCACCGCCTTCACGATGCGCGCCACCGCCTCGTCCACCGGCACGCCGTTGTCCTGCGAGCCGTCACGGAAGCGGAAAGACACGGCGCCGGCCTCGGCGTCCTCGCCGCCGGCGATGAGCACGAACGGCACCTTCTCCTTCGAGGCGGTGCGGATCTTCTTCGGGAAGCGGTCCGAGGAGTCGTCCAGGCGGACGCGGATGCCCTCGGCCTTCAGCTTAGCGACGACGTCCGCCAGGTAGTCGTTGAAGGCCTCGGCAACCGGGATGGCGACGACCTGCTCCGGGGCGAGCCACGCCGGGAAGGCGCCGGCGTAGTGCTCGGTGAGCACGCCCAGGAAGCGCTCGATGGAGCCGAACAGGGCGCGGTGGATCATCACGGGGCGCTGGCGGGTGCCGTCCGCTGCCTGGTACTCGAGGTCGAAGCGCTCCGGCAGGTTGAAGTCCAGCTGGATGGTGGACATCTGCCAGGTGCGGCCGATCGCGTCCCGGGCCTGGACGGAGATCTTCGGGCCGTAGAAGGCGGCTCCGCCCGGGTCCGGGACCAGCTGCAGGCCGGACTCCTCGGCGACCTCGGCGAGGGTGCGTGTCGCCTCGTCCCAGATCTCGTCCGAGCCGACGGACTTCTCCGGGTCCTTGGTGGACAGCTCCAGGTAGAAGTCGTCCAGGCCGTAGTCCTTGAGCAGGTCGAGCACGAAGTTCAGCGTGGTGGTGAGCTCCTCCTTCATCTGCTCGCGGGTGCAGTAGATGTGGGCGTCATCCTGGGTCATGCCGCGGACGCGGGTGAGGCCGTGGACCACGCCGGACTTCTCGTAGCGGTACACCTGGCCGAACTCGAAGAGACGCAGCGGCAGCTCGCGGTAGGAGCGGCCGCGGGAGCGGAACACCAGGTTGTGCATGGGGCAGTTCATGGGCTTCAGGTAGTAGTTCTGGCCCTGCTTGGTGATCTGCCCGGTCTCCGGATCGCGCTGCTCGTCGATCTGCATGGGCGGGAACATGCCGTCGGCGTACCAGTCGAGGTGGCCGGAGACCTCGTAGAGGAGCTGCTTGGTGATGTGCGGGGTGTAGACGAACTCGTAGCCCGCCTCCTCGTGCCGCTTGCGGGAGTAGTCTTCCATCTCCTTGCGGACGATGCCGCCGCGCGGGTGGAAGACCGGCAGGCCGGAGCCCAGCTCGTCAGGGAAGGAGAAGAGGTCCATCTCGGCGCCGAGCTTGCGGTGGTCGCGGCGCTCGGCCTCGGCGAGGCGCTCCTGGTAGGCCTTGAGATCCGCCTTGGTGGGCCAGGCGGTCCCGTAGATGCGCTGTAGCTGCTTGTTGTTCTCGTTGCCGAGCCAGTAGGCGGCGGCCGAACGGGTGAGCGCGAAGGCGTTGGAGATCAGCTTGGTGTTCGGCAGGTGGGGGCCGCGGCAGAGGTCGCACCAGACGGCGTCACCGGACTTGCGGTCCACGTTGTCGTAGATGGTGATCTCGCCGGCGCCGACCTCCACAGAGGCACCCTCGCCGGCGTTCTCGGCGTCGTTCTTCTTGCCGAGCAGCTCGAGCTTGTACGGCTCGTCCGCCATGGCCTCGCGGGCCTCGTCCTCGGTGACGACGCGGCGGGCGAACATCTGGTTCTGGTTGACAATCTTGAGCATGAGCTTCTCGATCGCCTTGAGGTCCTCCGGGGTGAACGGCTCGGCGACGTCGAAGTCGAAGTAGAAGCCGTCCGTGATGTAGGGGCCGATGCCGAGCTTGGCGTCCGGGCGTAGCTGCTGGACCGCCTGCGCCATGACGTGGGCGGTCGAGTGGCGGAGCACGTTGAGACCGTCCGGCTCGGAGACGTCCACGGCCTCGACGGAGGCGCCGACCGGGATCTCACGCGAGAGGTCCCAGAGGTGTCCGTCCACGCGCATGACGACGGTGGTCTTCTGGTCCTTGTAGAGCTCCAGGCCGGTGGTGCCCTCGGTCACCTCCCTCATCTCTCCGTCGAGGGTGATGAGGATCTTCTTGGGATCGGACAATGGATGCTCCTCGTTCGCGTCAGGCTTCATGACTGGTGGCATACGGGGGCCACCGCCAGCCGCAGACAAGTCTAGACCCGCAGGGTCAGGTGGGCAGGCCGACGGCACGCCCCGGCAGGCGACGTCGCCACGGCCTGCCCCGTTCACGATCGACGCTGTTCAGGACCGACGCCTGCCACAGCCGCCGCACGTCACAGCCGACGCTGTTCACGGCCGACGCTATTCACGCCGCGGGTGTCCCCGGGTCCGGTGGAACTGGTTCCGTCTCGGCGTGCGGTCCGGGTCCAGATGGCGTGACGGCGTGAACCAGGGGATCCCGTCATCCACGTCGATGCCCCACCACCCGGCGTGCACGGCGTGGTGGTGGTGACTACAGAGCAGGACGCCGTTGTCCACGTCCGTGGGTCCGCCGTGTTCCCAGTGATCGATGTGGTGGACCTCGCACCAGCCGACCGGGACGGTGCATCCGGGTGCGGCGCATCCGCCGTCCCTGGCGGCGATGGCCTTCCGCTGCGCCCGGGTGAAGAGACGGCGGGCACGACCGAGGTCGAGGATCTCGCCCTCGCCGCCCAGCACCACCGGGACCAGGTCGGCGTCGCAGGCGATCCGGCGGATCTCCCGTGGGTCGACGGGGCCGGTGAAGTCCATGCTCGAGAGCGCCTCGGCCCCGGACGACGTCGCTGCCTCACGGACCTGCCGCAGCAGCGTCTGATGGTCGATGGTCACGAGCACCTGCGGACGGTAACCGCCGCTGGCGGGGAGGACGTCGGGCTCGGCATGGGCGAGCGCATGTCCGAGGGCGCTGATGAGCGTGTCGGCCTGCTGTTGTCCGCGAGTGCGCTGGTCCGGCTCGGCGCCGGCCTGCCGGGCCACGTCCTCCGGGCCCGTGGCCGACAGGTCCGCACCCTTCGGGCCCGTGGCCCGCGGGTTCGTGGCGGCGGAGGCGACGGTCTGGAGGACCTCGTGCTGCGCGTCGGTGACGAGCAGGTCCCACCGGTGCAGTCCGCGGCGGCGTCCGCGGTAGAACATGCCCTGGGCCGCGGCGAGCTCGGTCCCGGTCGGGGCGGCATGGTCCGGCATGAGGACGGCGTCCACGTTCTGACGCCACCGGTGGCAGAGCCGGCGGATCGAGTCGGTGTCCAGGCGCGTCAGCTGGTCCGAGAGCAGCCGGTCCGCACTGGAGACGATGGCCTCGACCTCCTCGTCCGGCACCCCTGCCAGTCGGGTGTCCGTCCGTGCCGCGGTGAGGGTCTGGACGACCACGTCGACCGCGGCCGGGTCCACCGCTGCCCCGGTGAGCGCCAAGGAGACTCGGGGCAGCGCCGGCGGAGTGACAGGTGCGGTGACGAAGGCCTGCCTCTGCCGCGTGGCCTCGGCGCGGGCAATGCGCCGCCGCGCCTCCCGGCGGTCCACCCGCAGGTGACTGCGCAGGTAGTCGGCCGCGTCCCGATGCGGGCTCTTCCCCCTGGGCACGCCGAGGAGTTCGTCACGGTCGGACTCGCTGTCATAGGCCTGGGCGACATGCCCGGCGAGCGCGCTCTGGGCTGCCGCAACGGTCCGCGCCAGCCTCTCCACGGCGGTGAGGAGCTCCGGCAGATCCTCGTGCTCACCGGTGGCCCACCAGTCCGGGCCTTCGAGCCGGCGGACGACATGGGAGGCCAGGTGCTGCGCGGTGGCGACCTCATGGGCCATCTCCATGTTCGGGAAGCAGCGTGCGCGCTCGTCCTCACGGTCGCGGAGGCTCCCCGCGCGCACGTACCGGGACGAGCGTGTCTGCGGTGCCGTCTCCGACGCCTGTGCGGTCTCCGGTGCCGGCGCCGACGCCTGTGCCGTCTCCTCCATGAGTGTCATGCACCCCACCTCCTTTCGTACATATATTCGAACAGATGCCCCGGGCACGATAAGCGCCCCCCGCTGTCCCCCGCGCCGCCCACCCCGCTCATTCCCCAGGGACCGGCATCAGCTCCCAGGTGTCCGGGTGCGGCACGGGGACAGCACGGGCGCTGTCGGTCACGCTGGCCGGGGTCGGGCACTCCCGGCCCCTCGCCGGGTCAGGTGCCCGTCCCGGCCCCCGTCCGGGCATCTCCCCCGACCTCTGCCCGGACACCAGCCCCTGCCCCGGCACCAGCCCCAGTCCCTGTCCCACCGTGGCGGCGTCGACCTTGACGGGCCAGCCACCGGTCGCATGGTGCGGGATGTCCGCATCGGAGCCGTCGTGCTGCCCTTGCCGCCCGTCCTTCCCCGCTGCCCGCAGCCGGGCCGCCGCACGGTCCGCCTGGAGCCAGCGCGCCCACTCGTCACGGGTGGAGTCGAGGTAGTCGGGGTCGGGCAGGGTCTCGGGCCGGTGCAGGTCCCAGGCGCGCACGGCCTGCACGGAGACGGCCTTCGACCCGGTCCGGCGCACGGTCCCCTCGATCAGCAGCAGCCGCGAGGAGAACAGCATCTCCCCGGAGGCATGCTGGGCCTCGGTGAAGAAGGAGGCGTCCACGCAGCCGGTGCCGTCGTCCACGGAGAGGAACACGACGCGGCGTCCGCTGCGCATCGGCGGCGTCTGGGTGGCCACGCGCACCCCGGCGACCAGCACCCGCGACTGCGACCGCAGCGAGAGCAGCCGCTCCGCCTTCGTCACCCCGAGCGCCTCCAGGTACGGGGCGTGGGAGTCCATGAGGTGGGCGGTCACGTCGAGGGCGGTGAGGTCGAGCTCGGTGCGCACCCGGTCCGTGTCCCGCGGCGAGGGGAACATCGGGGTCAGCGACTGCAGCTCTAGGTCCGGCAGGTCCAGCGACAGCTGCCCCTCGATCTGCCGGGGCCTCGCCTTCCTGGACTTCGTCGCCAGCCGCCCGGGCCCCGAGCCGTACCCGGCCGAGTGCTGCATCTCCAGGTAGTGCACCAGGTCCGTGCGCGAGGCCCCGCCCGGCGGCAGCAGGCAGTCCAGCGCCCCGAGCTGCGCGAGCCGCTCGAGGTTGCCGGCGGTGGGTCGGGCGCGGTCGCGCACGTCGGCGAGGCTCGTGTAGGGCCGCCCGTCCACGAGCCGCCGCATCTCGGCCTCGCTCAGCCCGGACAGCGCGGTCATCGGCAGGCGGATCCCCCACCGGCCCCCAGGCTTCGCCTCCGGCTTCCCGACGACGGCCGCCTCACCCCTGTCCGTCACCTCGCCCCCGTCTGCCGCCTCACCCCCGGCGACGGTCCCGCCCCGGACGACGCAGGCGTCCGGCAGCACCGACGGAGAAGAGACCGACGGAGAGGAGGGAGAAGACCCGGCGAGGTCACCGCCGGAGGCGGGTGCCGTCGTCGGGAAGGAAAGGCCGGTGGGAGAAGACCCGGCGGCGGGCACCTGCGCCCGGGGCTTCAGGCCGAGTTCGGGGTGGTCGGGGACCCATTCGACGCGGACGTGGTCGCTGGACCGGTTGAGGTCCACGGGGAGCACGGGGATGCCCATGCGGCGGGCCTCGGCGACCATGAGGCGGGCGGGGTACATGCCGGGGTCGTGCTCGAGGATGGCCGCCATGAACGCCTCCGGGTGGTGCGTCTTCAGCCAGGCCGAGTGGTAGGTGGGCACGGCGAACGCCGCCCCGTGCGCCTTGCAGAATCCGAAGGAGCCGAAGGCGTGGAGGGTGGCCCAGACCTCGTCGATGACGTCGAGGTCGTAGCCGCGTTCGAGCGCCCGGGCCCGGAAGTGCTCCTCCACGCGGGTCTCGGCGTCGGAGCCGATGAGGCGCCGGAACTCGTCGGCCTTGGCGAGGCCGCACCCGGTCATGACGTCGAGGGTGCGCAGCACCTGCTCGTGGAACACGGTGACCCCGTGCGTCTCGGCGAGCACGGGCACCAGGTCCGGGTGCGGGTAGCGAGCCGGCGCCCACCCGTGCCGCTGCTCGAGGAACGGACGCACCATGTCCGACTGCATGGGGCCGGGACGGAACAGGGAGATGTCCACGATGAGGTCCTCGAACCGTTCCGGGGCGAGTTTGCCGATCAGCTCCCGCTGCCCCGGGGACTCGATCTGGAAGCAGCCGAGGGTGTGGGTGGTGCGGATCATCGCGTAGGTGGCGGGGTCGTCCAACGGCACCTGCTCGAGGTCCACATGCTCGCCGGTGGTGCGGGCGACCTCCTGGATCGCGTAGGCGATGGTGGACTGCATGCGGACGCCGAGGACGTCGAGCTTGAGCATGCCCATGGGGTCCATGTCGTGCTTGTCGAACTGGCTCATGGGCAGCCCCATGCCGGAGGGCTGCACGGGGGTGCGCTTCAGCAGGGTCGCGTCCCCGAGGATGACGCCGCACGGGTGCATGGAGATGTGCCGCGGCAGCCGGTCCAGGCGCTCGGTGAGGTCCACGAGCAGGTCGAGCTGCCGGCTGCCCTCGCGACGGCCGGACTCGAGGCGTTCGGCGAAGCCGCGCAGCTCCGGCATGCGGTCGAGGGCGTCGCGGAAGTGGGAGGCGGAGAACCGCCACAGCTGCTTGGCAATCACGTCAACCTCCGGGTCCGGCATGCCCAGGGCGAGGCCGGCGTCTCGGACGGCACCGCGGGCCCGGTAGGCGTTCTGCATGCTCATCAGGGTGGTCCGCTGCGCCCCGAACCGTTCGAACAGGGCGTGGTAGATCTCGTGGCGGCGGGCGGACTCCACGTCGATGTCGATGTCCGGCAGGGTGGAGCGGTCGTCCGAGAGGAAGCGTTCCATGATCAGCCCCTGCGCCATGGGATCCACGTGCGAGATGCGCAGGGCGTGGTTGACCAGCGAGGAGGCGCCCGAGCCGCGGGCCGCCACGCGCACACCGCGGTCCTCGATCATCCGCACCACCTCCGCGACCGTGAGGAAGTACCCGGCGAACCCGAGCCGTCCGATGATCCCGAGCTCGTGCTCCACCCGCTCCTCGAGCTCCCGGCCGGCGGCCGTGGCGGCGAACGCGGTGCCGGTGAACAGGTCCGGGTAGCGTTCGGCCACCCCCGCCAGAGTCCGTTCCCGCAGCACCCGGCCCGGGTCTCCCTGGATCCCGACGACGGACGCCTCCGGGACGCGCGGGCGTCCCCATCCGAGGTCCTCGCCGGGGTCCACGGCGCAGGCCTCGGCCAGGGCCTGGGTGGCCGCCAGCAGCGCGGCGGGGCGGGCGTCCGCGGCGTCGGCGACCTCGGCGGCGATCCGCCGCATGGCCGCGGTGGGCTTGAGCCAGCCCTGGCCGTTGGGCTGCAGGTCGTGCAGCCCGTCCAGGGCGCTGAGGGCGCGGACCGCGTCCAGCACGTCCGCGGTGGCGGCACCGTCCGGGGCGGCATAGCGGACGGCGTTGGTGAGCACGGCGGGGACGCGGACCTGCGCGGCGGCGCGGACCATCTTCACGGCGTGCCCGGTGTCGCACCGCTGCCCGGGGGCGGAGAGGTGACTGACCGCGTTGACGTGCAGGCATCGGGCCGGCAGGGCCGCCTTCCACCGGCGCAGAGCCTGCAGGCCGGCGTTCCAGCGGCGACGGGACAGGTGCCGGCCGACGTCCGAGTCCGGGCCGAGCAGCACGAACAGCTCAGGCGTGGGCGGGTTCTTCGGGGCCGCGGCGGTGGGCACGGGGCCGGCGGCCGCCGCGGCCAGCTCGGCGACCGTGAGCACCGGGGCCCCTCCGCCGGCCCCGCCCGTGGTGCGGGCGTGGGCGGCGGAGACCGCCCGGCACAGCGCCGCATAGCCGGAGCCCTGGCAGCCGCCGCGGGCCAGGATCACCACGCGGCCGGCGGACATGCCGGGGTCTCCGGCCTCGTCCTGCTCCCCCGGCGCCAGGTCCGCCCAGGTGACGGCGAGGTCCACCCCGACGATCGGGGTGATCCCGTGCTCCAGGCATGCGGAGACGTGCTTGGCCATGCCGTAGAGGCCGTCACGGTCGGTGCAGGCGAGCAGGCGCTGCCCGTCGGCGGCCGCGGCCTGGACCAGCTCGGCGGGCCAGGACACCCCGTAGTGCGCGCTGAAGGCGCTGGCGACCTGCAGGTGGGCGAAGGGCTCGGCGGCCTCGGTCATGCTGATCACTCCTGTTCGGCGGGGCCGGCGCGGCCCGTCGACGACGGGTGGGCCGGCATGGGCTCGGTGTGGACAGAGCGCGACGGGAAGCGCGGACAGGCGCGGGTGAGGCGGACGACGGAGGGAAGGGGCCGTCGTCGGGAAGGACGGGGCGGGCGGAGGCCCGGCCGCACGGACGGTTCGAAGGGGCGGAGGGCTAGGCGGTGGCCATGAGGGGCAGTCCGACGCCGTCATGGATGCGGATCAGGCGCCAGCGGCCGGAGTCCAGGTGGTGGGCGACGTCCACGGTCTGCAGCGGGGCGTTGCCGGCGCGGGCGAGCCGGACCTGGAGCCGCCAGATCTCGTGGTCCACGAGGCCGGCGCCGCGCCCCTTCTCGGCACGGTACTCCTCGGCCCACCAGCGGCGGCGCTCGTACCAGCGCAGCGGCCGCTCGGCGAGCGCGTAGTCCCGCCCGTTCCAGCGGAGCCGGTGCGGCGTGCCGTCCGGAGCGCACTCCACGGCGACGGACTGCGTGAAGATTCCCATGGTCTTCTCCCTGTTCCCTGCTCGGTTCTGCCGGTGGCCCGGCCTGGTGCGGTCCCGGCGGCGGGTGCCGTCGGGCGGTGGGAGCGGCAGGCCCCCGGAAGGGGCCCAGGACGGGAAGTGCTGGGAAGGTCGCACCCACCATGCTACTCGAACATGTGTTCGAATCACATGCCCCGAAGCTACGCGGCCGGCCGGACACGATAAGCGTCACGGGCGCGCCACCGGACTGTTCGCCGCAGGCCACCGGCAGTCAAACGGCCGGCCACACCGCACTGCCAGGCTCGACCTGCGCCGGGGCGTGCGGGGCCACGCCGCAGGGAACGGCGCGCTTCACGGCGCGCGCCCCGGGGCTGTCCCGTCGACAGAACCGCAGAACGAGGTAGACCATGAAGACCACCGCACCTGCGCGCCGCCTCGGCGCCGGAGCCATCGCCCTCGCCCTGACCGGCGGCCTGCTCTCCGCAGCCGTCACCGCCCCGTCCGCCCTCGCCGGTCCAGAGGCCTCCTCCGCCGGCACCTCCTCCCCGGCTTCCCCGGCCTCCGCCTCCGCGCACCGCGACCACCCGGTGCACCCCGAGCATCCAGGCAAGGGTCCGAAGCGCCCCCACGATCCCGCCACCCCGGAGGACTTCGACTGGGACCGCGACGCCTACCGCGGCCAGGTGGACGTGCGCCGCACCCCGCACGACGCCCGCCCGAAGGACGAGGACACCCTCACCGGCCGCGTGTTCGTGGACGCCGACCGCGACTCCCGCCGCCACCCCTCCGAGAAGGGCCTGGCCGGCGTGCGCGTCTCCAACGGCGAGGACGTGGTCCTGACGGACAAGCACGGCCGCTACGAGCTGCCGGTCCGGGACAACATGACCGTGTTCGTCACCCAGCCCTCCGGCTACCGCGTGCCGGTGGACGCGGACAACGTCCCGCAGTTCCACTACCACCACCTGCCGGACGGCTCCCCGGAGCTGGAGCACGGCGGCATCGCCCCGACCGGAGACCTCCCCGCAGCCGTGAACTTCCCGGTGGTGCAGGACGCGCGCATGGCCGAGGAGGAACAGCGCTGCCTGATCGGCGGCGACGTGCAGACCTACACCGAGCAGCAGGTCGAGTACGCCCGCGCCGGTGCCTTCGCGGACCTCGCGGAACGGGAGGACTACACGGACTGCGGCGTCCTGTTCATCGGGGACATCGTGGGCGACCGCCCTGACCTGTACCCACAGACCCGCGAGCTGTCCGCCATGCTCAACGGTCCGGCCTGGTTCCTGCCCGGCAACCACGACCT
This sequence comes from Micrococcus luteus, assembly GCA_047414615.1. Taxonomy (GTDB): domain Bacteria; phylum Actinomycetota; class Actinomycetes; order Actinomycetales; family Micrococcaceae; genus Micrococcus; species Micrococcus luteus_B. The sequence continues at coordinate 750,130 of CP179711.1, read as the reverse complement.
GGACTTCGACACCCCGGACTCCGAGCACGGCTTCGACAGCTTCCGCCAGGCCCTCGCCCCGGAGTACTACTCCTACGACGTCGGGGACACCCACGTGATCGCGCTGTCCTCCGTGGAGTACCCGCTCGCCGGCAAGAGCGGATACAACGGCTCGATCGACGAGCGCCAGATGGAGTGGCTGCGCCAGGACATCGCCGCGACCCCGAAGGACAAGAAGATCGTGCTGGGCACCCACGTGCCGCTGATGTCCTTCGCGGACAGCACCTCGGCCACCCACTCGATCGACCAGGTCCCGGAGATCTACGAGCTCCTCGAGGGCCGCGAGGTCGTCACGGTCGGCGGCCACACCCACTCCCTGGAGAACCTGCGCGCCGGCGACCTCGTGGCCGGCTGGCGGGACCTGTTCGGCATCGACGGCCTGCCGTTCGACCACCTGGTGGCCGGCGCGATCTCCGGCGACTGGTACTCCGGCCGCCTCGTGGACGGGGGCCGGTACCCGCTGGCCGTCCAGCGCGACGGCGCCCTGCCGGGCGTGGTCACCCTGGACATGACCGAGGAGGGCATTGCCTCCCGGTTCACCGTCCGCGGCGACGACGGCTCCGACCAGATGGCCCTCGGCCTGAACACCCCGGCCTACCGCGAGTGGTTCGAGGCCAACCGGGACCGTGCGGGCAAGGCCGAGCCGTTCGCGAACCCGCACACCGTGGCCGCAGACGAGCTGACGGGCTCCTGGCTGACCGCCAACGTGTTCATGGGCGCCACCGGCACCGAGGTCGCGGTCAGCGTGGACGGCGGCGTGCCGGTCGCGGCGACCCGCACCCAGGAGATGGACGGTGAGGAGGTCCGCGTGGGCGCCGAGTACTCGGACCCGGCCGCGGTCCAGGAGCAGCTGGTGCACGGCGGCTCGGTCACGGACCGCTCCATGCACCTGTGGCGCCTGCCGCTGCCGGCCGACCTGGCCGCCGGTGAGCACAGCGCCGAGGTCACCGTGACCGACCTCAACGGCGAGCGCCACACCGAGACGCTCACCTTCACGGTGCGCTGACGCGCCCGTTCACGACGACGGCCCCGTCACCTTCAGTCGGTGACGGGGCCGTGGTCTGTGCCGCGCCGGGCCGAGGACGCCTGTCTGGACGCCGCCGACCGGGGTGGACGGATCAGACCTTCAGGTAGGACGGGAAGGCGGCCGGCTCCGCGATGCGCTGGACGCCCGGGGTCTGCTTCCCGTAGCGGGCACGGGTCTGCAGGGAGGTCTGCAGGTACCAGGCCAGCTGGTCCGGGCGGATCCAGTCGTAGCCGCGCAGGCCCTCAGTGGACTGGCCGGCGGTGTCCGTGTCCGAGGCGTAGCGGCCGGAGTCCATGAGCCAGATCGCGAAGGCAGGGGCCTTCCCCCGGGAGCCCTTCACCAGGATCTGGGCGTTGGTGTGGCCGGTGACGCCGGCGGCGCGCTCCGGGTTGAGGTTGTGCCGGTAGCCGCGGAGGAACGAGTCGATGCGGTCCTCGGTCATGCCGGTGCCGTGGGCGAGTGAGTCCTCGTCGTGGTTGCCGAACGTGACGGCCCAGCCGATGCCGCGGGACTCCATGGGCATGACGACGTTGTTGTAGGCCTGTTTGACCTCGAGCTCGGTCGTCGGCGAGCCGTCGATGCAGTCGCCGTTGATGAGGGCGAAGTCCGGCTTCACCCGGTCCAGGACCTGCTCCATGAACTCGATGGTGCGGCGGTCGGTGAGCGGCCCGTCCTGGGTGTCGTTGAACTGGACGATCGTGAAGCGGCCGTCGCGGCCGAACTGCAGCGGCATCCGGCCGTGGTGGCCGTTCTTGGCCGGGACGGCCGCCGGGTCGAACTTAGGGACGCGCGGTGACGTCTGCGTGCCCGTCCGTCGGCGGATCGGTGAACGTCAGGAAACCCGGGCCGGATGCACAGCCGGGTCCGTTCCCGGTCACAGCGCCGAGGGCCTCAGCCTCCCACGTGCTCCCGCTCACCCCGCACCGCCCTGGCAGCCAGCCGACGGCTGACCACGCCCATGCCGAGCAGCTCCACGATGGACTGCGCCACCACCACGGCAGCGGCCAGCTCCCAGCCGGCCGGCAGGGCCAGCGCGATCGGCAGGACCACGAACGAGTTCCTCGTCCCGAGCGTGCACACCAGGGTCCTGCGCTGCGGCCACGGCAGCCCGGCGATGTCCCCGGCCACCGTCCCGACCAGCACGGCGCAGCCGAGGTAGACCACGCAGACCAGCACGCCGATCCACAGCACACCGGAGGCCTCCGCCACCGCCGGCGCGTGGCCGGCGGCCACCAGGAACACCACGGCCGCCAGCAGCGGGATCGGCCACTGGGCCAGCCGCTGCCGGCGCACCTCGCCTTGCGGCGAGCGCCGCAGCACCCGCTCGAACATGCTCGCCCCGAGCAGCGGCAGCAGCACCACGAGCACCGCGCCGGCCAGTACCGCGGGGCCCAGCAGCGCCGACCCGACTGCCTCGCTCTCACCCCACAGCACGGTGAACAGCCACACCCACACGGGCAGGGCCACCAGCTGCAGCACGAGGTTCACGGGGGTGACGGCCACAGCGGCCGCCCGGTCTCCCCAGGAGAGGTAGGAGAACGTGAGGAACCAGTCCGTGCAGGGCGCCGAGAGCACCAGCAGCAGCCCCAGCGCCAGCGCCGTCACCTGCGCCTCGGAGCCGACGAGCACCCGGCCGAACACCTCCACACCGGCCACCAGGCAGAGCACGAGCACCGGCATCACCAGCCCGTTGGCCACCAGCACGGTGCCCAACCAGCGGCGGTCCCGCCCCGCCGCGCGCACCCGCCGCAGCGGAGTCTGCACGAAGGTCGCGAAGAGCAGCGCCGCCAGCAGCGGCCACAGCAGCACACCGGTCGCCCCGCCGGCCGCCGGCACCAGCAGTCCCAGCACGGCACCCGCCACGGCTGCGCCCAAGTACAGCCACACCTGGTGCTGCTCCAGGCCCGACGGCGGCGCCGTTGCCTCGGCCTGATCCGTCGCCCCCGGCTGTCCGGTGGCCGGGGTCCGCCCGGTCGCCGGGCTGTGCTCACTGCCCTGCTCCGGTCCCGTCATCCTCTGGACAGGGCCGTCGGGGTGCTGCTCAGACAAGGCGCTCCTGCACCCCGCCCTGGGGCTCGATGAGCTCGGGCCCGTTGTTGCGGACGTTGCCCACGGCCGTGCCGACCGGGCGCAGCTCCCAGCCGGAGGCGACGGACTCGGCACGCTCCACCACCCGCGCCACCAGGTCCTCGGCCTCCTCGGCGGAGCCGAGCTTCACGGGCTCGAGCCATGCGGCCGTCATCTCCTCGTCCAAGGGGACGGGAAGGCGGTCGTGGAGCGCACCGAGCGAGGCGAGGGTGCCGTCGTCGTCCCTCGGGTCCGGGGAGGCACAGGTGAGGATGGAGCAGGACAGTACCCACGGATCCTCACCGCGGGCCTCGGCCTCGGGGTCCTTCCACCACTCGTAGAGCCCGGCGAACCAGATCACGGGGCCCTCCCCGTCCCCGCCGCCGGCCGGGTGCACGTAGAACGGCTGCTTCTTCGCCGCCCTGCCGTCGGCGCCCTTCTGCCCGGGCTCGGGGGCCTTCCACTCGTAGTAGCCCTCCACCGGGACGGCGCAACGGCGGGCGCGCACGGCGGACCGGAACGTCGGCTTCTGCGCCACCGTCTCGGAGCGGGCGTTGAACGCCCGCGACCCCACGGACAGCTCTTTCGCCCACGGCGGCACCAGGCCCCAGCGGGCCACATGGATGCGCCGGGTGACCTCGCCGTCCTCGCCGGCGTGTGCCACGAGAATCGGCACCTCGGCCGTCGGGGCCACGTTCCAGCTCACGCGGAGCACCAGCTCCTCGTCCGGCTCCGCACCACCCCGGGCCACCAGGTCGCTCGTGGCCCGGGCCATCACGTACCGGCCGCACATCTCAGCGGCCCGTCCTGTCCCGGCCACGCTCGAACAGCTGCCAGGCGATGCCGATGGCCAGGCCCATGATGGCCCAGCCGATCGCATAGCCCCAGACCCTGTCTGTACCGAGACCCAGGGCCACGCCCAGGCCGGTGCCGATCAGCAGTCCCACCAGCGGAATGCGCCATTCGGCGAACTCCCCGCCGCCGGCGCGGCGCCCGGCCACGGCCGGGCGCTCGTAGTCCTCGTAGACCGCGTACGGATCATCATCGTCCCTGCGTCGTCGTGCCATGGCACCTGCCCTCCAGCTCATCGGTTTCCGGACAGCCGGTGCCGTCCGGACATTCAGTCTCCCCGTTCGCCGCTCCCGGCGCCAGATGCCGCGCATGACCCGGACGGACATCCCGTGCATCTGCTCCGGGGCCCGTGATGGGATGGCAGGACAGCGAAGCGGGCGGCCCCCACTGGTCTGCGCCGCCGGCACGGCCCCCGGCCGTCCGGGGCGCGGCCCCGTCGCCGGCCCGCGCACCCCACACGAGAGGAGCCCCACGTGCCCCAGAAGGTCAAGGCCGTCATCGCCCGGTCGAAGGACGCCCCCGTCGAGCTGACCACCATCGTGGTCCCGGACCCGGGGCCGGGTGAGGCCGTGGTGGACATCAAGACCTGCGGCGTCTGCCACACGGACCTGCACTACGCCCAGGGCGGCATCGGGGACGACTACCCGTACCTGCTCGGCCACGAGGCCACCGGCGTGGTCTCGGCCGTCGGCGAGGGCGTGACCCACGTGGAGGTCGGAGACACCGTCATCCTCAACTGGCGCGCCGTCTGCGGCGAGTGCCGCGCCTGCAAGAAGGGCGACCCGAAATACTGCTTCTCCACGTTCAACGCGGAGCAGAAGATGACCCTGGAGGACGGCACCGAGCTGGAGCCGGCCCTGGGCATCGGCGCGTTCGCTGAAAAGACCCTGGTCCACGCCGGACAGTGCACCAAGGTGGACGGCGTCGAAGGCGCGGACGAGCAGGCCGCCGTCGGCCTGCTGGGCTGCGGGATCATGGCCGGCATCGGCGCGGCCGTGAACACGGGCGAGGTCAAGCGCGGCGAGAGTGTGGCCGTCATCGGCTGCGGCGGCGTCGGCGTGGCCGCCGTGGCCGGCGCGAAGCTGGCCGGAGCCACCACCATCGTGGCCGTGGACATCGACCCGAAGAAGCTGGCCAAGGCCGAGGAGCTCGGCGCCACCGTGACCGTGAACTCGAAGGAACAGGACGCCGTGGAGGCGATCCGCGAGGCCACCGGCGGCTTCGGTGCGGACGTGGTCATCGAGGCCGTGGGCCACCCGGCCACCTACGAGCAGGCCTTCTACGCCCGTGACCTGGCCGGCCGCGTGGTGCTGGTGGGCGTGCCGACCCCGGACATGAAGATCGAGCTGCCCCTGCTCGACGTCTTCGGCCGGGGCGGCGCCCTGAAGTCCTCCTGGTACGGCGACTGCCTGCCCGAGCGCGACTTTCCCATGCTCGTGGACCAGTACCGCCTGGGCCGCCTGCCGCTGGATCAGTTCGTCACCGAGACGATCGGCATCGACGAGGTGAACGAGGCCTTCGACACCATGAAGTCCGGCGACGTCCTGCGTTCGGTGGTGGTGCTCTGATGGCACGCATCGACCACATCGTCACCTCCGGCACGTTTTCCCTGGACGGAGAGACCCACGAGGTGGACAACAACGTCTGGATCGTCGGCGGCGCCGAGGAGTGCGTGGTCATCGACCCCGCGCATGACGCGCACGCCGTGTGGAAGGCCGTCAACGGCCGCCAGGTCCTGGCGATCCTGCTGACCCACGGGCATGACGACCACATCCGCCAGGTCATGGAGTTCCGGCAGATGGTGGACGCCCCCGTGCTGATCCACCCGGACGACCGCATGCTCTGGGACGCCGTGTTCCCGGACGTCGCCCCGGACGGCGCCCTCCACGACGGGGACACCTTCCGGGTGGCCGGCGTGCAGCTGGAGGTCCGCCACACACCGGGCCACTCCCCCGGCTCGGTGTGCTTCCACGCCCCGGCTCTGGGCGAGAAGGACCAGGACGGCACCCCCACCGGCGTCGTGTTCTCCGGTGACACCCTGTTCGCCGGCGGCCCCGGCGCCACCGGCCGCAGCTACTCGGACTTCGACACCATCATCGAGTCGATCTCCACCCGCTTGCTGCCGATGTCCGACCGCACCGTGGTCCACACCGGCCACGGCGACTCCACCACCATCGGCGCGGAGTCCCCGCACCTGGACGAGTGGATCGCCCGCGGCCACTGAGCCGCACCGTGGGGACGTCCCGTCCCCTTCCCGACGACGGACTCCCGCCTTCCCAGAGGGGGGCGGGAGTCCGTCGTCTTCTCCCCTCCCGGCGCCCCGGAACCCTCCCGCACCCGGCCTGTCCGCAGGGTTTGCCAGAATGGATGTCCGTGAACAAGCCTGACCTGCCTGATCCCGCCCAACCCGAACGTGCCGGGGAGCCCGGCCGTGCCCGGGTGGTGCTGATCGGCGGGGCCTCCGGCTCCGGCAAGTCCTTCCTCGCCCGCCGCTTCGGCCGGCCCCACCTCTCGCTCGATGCGTTCTACCGTCCGCAGGCCGAGGACGGCGCGGCGGGTGGGCCCGGCCCCGTGTTCCCGCGCACCCCGTATGGCGAGATCGACTGGGACCACCCCGGAACGTGGGATGAGCAGGCGGCGGTGGACGCCGTCGTCGAGCTGCTCGAGGAGGGCGCCACGCGCGTGCCGGACTACGACATCTCCACGTCCTCCGTCCGCGGGCACAGCACCGTCGCGCTCGAGCCGGGCGGGGTGATCGTGGCGGAGGGCATCTTCGCCGAGCGCATGCCCCCCGCCCTGGACCGGGCCGGGGTCCGCTACGCGGCCTGGTACATCGACCAGGCGCGGACCACGACGGCGGCCCGCCGGTTCGTGCGCGATGTCGCCGAGCGTCGCAAGCCGGTCCCGTTCCTCGTGCAGCGGGGATGGTCCCTGTATCGGACGGACGCGGCGCGCCGGGCGGCGGCCGTGGCGGCCGGCTTCACCCCGCGGCGCAAGCGGGAGATCATCGCGGATCTCACGGCCTGACGGCCCGCCCGCAGCCAGTCCGTGCCCTCAGCCGGAGGCGCCCGCGGCGAGGACGGCGAGCTGCTCGTCCACCACCTCGAGCCCGGCGGCGGCCGCCCACGCCGTGTACTCCTCCCGCAGGGCCGCGGCGAACGCGGGAACGCTCACCCCGGGGCGCACGTCCTCGGCCGCGCCCGCTGTGCGGGGGTCCATGTCCAGGCCGAGCTCCCGGTAGACGTCGACGAGCACGGCCCGCAGCGGGGCGGGACCGGTCACCACCACGTGGGTGGAGAACAGGAACGCCCCCTTGACCACGCGCTGCGCGGAGCCGGCCAGCTTCACCGGGTAGGCCGGCGCAGGACCCTGCACGGAGAACTCGCCCGGGCAGTACTCCCCCGGGATTTCGCCCACGGAGGCGGGCACGTCCATGCGGGCGAACGCCCGCACGAACAGGTCGGCGAACTCGGCGAACCGGGCCTGCTGCGTGAGTGCCGCGTCCTCCTGCTGGCTCAGGTGGTCCACCACGAGGCAGCCGTGGTGGTAGGCCGCCGCCCGTCCGCCGGCCCGGCGCACCACCGGCTCGAAGCCGTGGGCCCGGGCCGCCGCGGCCGCGGCCTCGAAGCCGGGCAGCCGCGCGTCCCGCTGGCCGAACGCGACCGTCGGTTCGGGCACGTAGACGCGGATCAGATCGTCGAGGACCTTTCCCTCGGCCTCTTCGGCGCGGAAGACGGCCAGCTCGCTCATGGCCCAGTCGAGGTCGTCAGCGGGACCGAGGGTCCGCTCCTGCACGGCCCAGCGCAGCCGGGGAGCTGCGCTCACAGGCCGCCCTCGGCCGGCCAGGAGCGCAGGGTGAGGGTCTGCTCGACGTGGGCGAAGGGGCCGTCGTCGTCGTGGAGGACGGTGCTGGTCAGGCCCACGCCGTCCGGGCCCACCGTGACCTGTCCCGCGAGGCCGAGCCAGGTGCCGGTGGGCTCGCGGTACAGGTGGATCTGCAGGTCCACGTTGGGGAAGAACCACCCGCCCGGCTTCGCCGGCAGGGCCGGGGCGATCCCGTTGGCCGCATCGGTGAGGCTGATCAGGCGCACCAGGTCACTCGTGCTCTCCCCCGCCACCATCTCGCGGTCCGTGGTGAGCCACACCCGGCCGTGGCCCGGCCCGTGGCCGGGCAGGATCACGCCGTCGAGGGAGGCGATGTACCCGCCTCCCCATCCGTGGAGCGCGTTGTGCGCCTGCACCTGCGAGCGCGGCGGGAGGGGCTCGTCCGGCAGCTGGGCGACGGCGGAGGTGTCCGAGGTGGACAGCAGCCAGGCGCGCAGGGTCAGCACGGTGCGGCCCCGGGTGTGGAGCACGGACTCGACGAGCTCGATGGTGCGGCCCGGACGCAGGGTGCGCGTGACCACCTCGAGCTCGCCTGCCCAGAGCGTGCCCAGGATGTCGTAGGACAGCCGTCCCACCCGCAGCCCAGGGGTGGTCTCGTGCGCGGTCACCTCGTGAAGCAGCAGGCCCGAGACGGCGGCCATGTGCATCTCCTCTTCCCGCCATGCGCCCTGCGCGTGCACTGTGGAGCGCACGCGGGAGGTGCGGACGCCGTCGGCGTCCACGGTGGGGTCGCCGAGGCGGACGTAGAAGGCCAGGGGATCGTCGGCGACGGAGGTTGCGGGGGTGGAGGTGATGTCGGTCATGGGCTGAAGTCTGCCAGAACGACGACGACGGCCGGTGACACCCCCGCGGGGATGTCACCGGCCGTCATGGCGTGTGCCTAGCCGGGGTTCAGCGGCGCATGACCTTGCGGGCGATGCTGTTGCCGATCAGCTGCAGCGCCTGGACGAACACGATCACCACGATCACGGCCAGCCAGGTGACCTCCGGACGGAACCGGTTGTAGCCCTCCACGATGGCGAAGTTGCCCAGGCCGCCGCCGCCGATGATGCCCGCCATGGCGGACATGTCCACGAGCGAGATGATCACGAACGTGAAGCCGAGGGTCAGCGGGCCGAGGGCCTCGGGCAGCACCACGGTGCGCACGATCCGCATGCGGGAGGCGCCCATCGCGCGGGCGGCCTCGATCACGCCGGGGTCGAGGGAGACGAGGTTCTGCTCCACGATGCGGGCGATGCCGAACGTGGACGCCCAGATCATGCAGAACACCACGGCCGTGTTGCCGATGCCGCTGCCGAGCACCGCGATGGTCAGCGGCTGCAGGGCGGCGATGAGGATGACGAACGGGATGGGCCGGATCAGGTTCACGACGAAGTTCGTGACCAGGTAGACGGCACGGTTGGCGAAGATGCCGCCCGGGCGCGTGGTGTAGAGGACGAGCCCGATCAGCAGGCCGAGGATGCCGCCGAGGATGAAGGCCCAGCCGACCATGTAGAGGGTGTCCCCCACGGCCTTCATCAGCTCGGGGCCGTAATACCCCCAGTCGAGGTTCTGGAATCGGTCGATCACTGGTGCACCTCCTGCACGTCCCCGGCGCCGGCCAGGTCCGCGACGAACGCGTCCACCGCGGCGGCCTCACCCGTGAGCGCCACGGTGAGCAGGCCGTACGCGGAGTCCTTGGTGGCGGACATGCCGCCGTGGACGATCTCGAAGCCCACGCCGCGCGTCGATGCCGTGCCCAGCACGGACGAGACCGCGGCGGCGTCCTTGAGCGAGACCATGACCAGCCGACCCTCGGTGCGCGCCCGGATGCGGGCCACCTCGTCGGCATTCGGCCGGTCCTTGAGCGCCGTGGCCACGAAGGAGGCGGCGTCGGCGGAGTGTGCGGGCCGGGAGAACAGGTCATACACCCTGCCGGACTCCACCACGCGGCCGGTGTCCATCACGGCGACACGGTCGGCGATCGAGCGGATGACCTCCATTTCGTGGGTGATGGCCACGATCGTGACCCCGAGCTCCTCGTTGACACGGCGCAGCACAGAGAGCACCTCGTGCGTCGTCGAGGGATCCAGGGCGCTGGTGGCCTCGTCCGCGAGCAGGATCTCCGGCTCGGCGGCCAGGGCGCGGGCGATGCCGACGCGCTGCTTCTGGCCGCCCGAGAGCTGCTCCGGGTAGTGCTTGGCCTTGTCCGCCAGGCCGACGAACTCGAGCAGCTCCGCCACGCGAGCGCGGCGCGTGGACCGCGGCCAGCCGGCCGTGCCCAGGGCGAACTCGATGTTCCCGGCGACCGTGCGGGAGGTCAGCAGGTTGAACTGCTGGAACACCATGCCGATGCGGGTGCGCAGCGGACGCAGCTTCGTTTCGGACAGGTGGGAGACCTGCTGGCCCAGCACCGTGACGGTGCCCGACGTCGGCTTCTCCAGCCCGTTGATCATGCGGATCAGGGTGGACTTGCCGGCGCCGGAGAAGCCGATGACGCCGAAGACCTCGCCGCGGTTCACGGTGAGCGAGACGTCATCCACGGCCGTGACGCTGCGGCCCTTCTTGCCCCCGAAGACACGGCTGACGTGGTCGAAGACGATGACCGGCTCCCCCGGGACGCCCGCAGCGGGGCGCCCCGGGGTGACCGCGTCACGGTCGGACGTATGGGAACCTGCCATGGATCAGGCACCCTGCTTCGCGATCGCGTCCTGGTACTGCTTCAAGGTCTCGTCGATCTGGGCGGCGTCGAGCTGCACCGGCACGCTGGTGCCGGAGGAGAGCTTCGCGGACTCGTCCAGCACGGCCTGCTCGTGGTACAGGGCCGCGACCTTCTTGTAGGTCTCGTTGTCCTGATCCGCGCGGCGCACGGCGAAGCCGTTGACGAACGGCTTGGCGGAGTCGGCCTTGGGGTCGTCCTTGAACAGGGCGGTGTTCGTGTCGATGCCGGCATCCGCCGAGAACGTGTTGTTGATGACCGCGCCCTGGACGGACTCGAGCGCGTTCACGGTCTGCTGGGCGGCCACGGTCTGGACCTTCACGGTGGAGGCGGCCTCGTCGATGTCCCTCGGCTCCGGGCGGATGGTCTCGTTGGACAGCGTCAACAGGCCGGCGGCGACGAGCACGTTGATGGCGCGGGCCTGGTTCACGGTGTCGTTCGGGATGGCGACGGTGTCGCCCTTCGTGAACTCGGAGACGTCCTTGTACTTCTTGGAGTACAGGGGCAACGGGATGATCTCGGTGGTCCCGATCAGCGTCAGGTCCTTGCCGGAGGCCTGGTTGTAGTCGGCCAGGTAGGCGATGTGCTGGAACCAGTTCATGTCGATGTCGCCGTTGTCCAGCGCCGGGTTCGGCTGCGTGTACTCCGTGAAGTTGCGGATCTCGACGTCGATGCCGTGCTTCTCCTTGGCGAGCTTCACCAGGGCGCGGTGCGTCTCGTTCTCGGACACGACGCCGATGCGCACGGTCTGGGCGCCGTCGTCGCCCTTGTTCTCGGCCTGCGAGTTGCAGGCGGTCAGGGCGAACGCGCCGACGGCGGCCAGGGACAGGCCGGCGAAGGAGCGGCGGGAGATGTTCGAGGGGGTCGTCATGGGGTTCTCCTTGGAGGACAGGGCGAGGCCGCCGGCGTGGGTGGGCACGGCGGGTGCGGAACGGTGCGGGGTGGGCCGTGCGGTGGGTGGTTCCCCGCGGGGCACAGCACGGCGGGCTGGGGCGGGAGACGCCCCGAGCCGGAGGCCGGAATCCTTTCGAACGCTGCTCTTGCCCGTCCCCCAGTCACCGCGAGCTCCCCTCGAGGGGTCTGCTCGCAGCGGAGGCGGGCCGCTTCTCGGTCCGTTGCCACCCGTGAACATGGGGTTGGCGAGCGGCTCGTCGTGGGACCACGTGGACCCGCCGAGGCGGGGTCCACAGCCGCTTCTCCTGAAGCTGGGCCCAAACCTATCGCAGCGTGTGGGCTCCATCGGGCAGGACGGTGACGCACAGCGTCATACTGCGGGGCCCGGGTGTCGACGTGTGATGCCGCTCGCGAGACGACGACGGCCGGTCGCCTCCACGGGGTGCACTGGTCCCCGTTTGTTGGACTGGTAATCAGAGCGTAAGCGCCCCGTCTTTCTCGAGGGCCTGTTCCCGATACTTCATCGGGGTCAGGCCCTCGAGTCGTTGCTGGATCCGGTGATGGTTGTACCACTGGATGTAGGACTCCAAGGCCTGGGTCATCTCGGCCACCGTGGCCGGATACCGGTCCAGGAAGGCCTCGGCCTTCAGGTGCGAGAAGAAGTTCTCGGCCACCGCGTTGTCATGACAGTTCCCACGACGAGACATCGACTGGATCCCGTCATGGTCCTGGATGATCTGCCTCCACGAGGCGTGCTGGTACTGGAAGCCCTGATCGGAATGCACCATCACCCCTGCAGGGGCTCCGGCCCGGCAGAAGGCCTGCTCCAGCGAAGCGTTCGTGAACGAGGTCGTGGGACGGGTTCCGATCTGGTGACCGATCACCGCGTGATCGAACAGATCGATCACCGGAGACAAATACACCCGCTGCCCGGCCACGGCGAACTCGGTGATGTCCGTGACCCACTTCTGGTTCGGTCCCTCGGCCTGGAACCGTCGTTGAAGCCCGTTCGGAGCGATCCTGCCCTCGGCTCCTGCCGTGTAGCGGCGCCGGCGTCGGCGGCGTACCTGGCAGACCAGCCCGAGCTGGCGCATCAGGGCCAGCACGGTCTTTTTCGCCACATGCAGGCCCTCACTGGTCAGGACCATGTGCACCCGCCGGTGCCCGTACCGGCGGCCGTGCTCGGCCACGATCTGACGGATCCGCACCTTCAGGTCCGCGTACCGGTCCTCCCGGCTGGCCACCAGCACCTGGTGGAAGTACGTCGAGCGGGCCAGGCACGCGATCTGCAGCAGCACCCTGAGCGGGAACCGTGCCCTGAGACTGGTCACTGCAGCTGCTCTCACCGCAGTCCTTGCTGTCTCAAGGCCTTGAGTTTTTCCAGGTAGGCGACCTTGGCGCGCAGATACTCGTTCTCCCGTTCCAGGTCCGCTACCCGGTCGGCACCAGGTGCCGGGGCCGGCTTGCGTCCGGGCTTCTTCGAGTGCAGGCCCTGCTCACCTTGTTCCCGGTAGGCCTGGGCCCACCGCTGGACCAGTCGTGGAGTCGAGACCTGGTACTCGGCCGCCAACGCGTTGGCGGTCTCTCCCTCCAGGTACCTCCGGGCGATCAGCAGCTTCGTATCGAACGAGTACGTCTTCTTCGATGGGTTGGCCACAAGAGCCAGCTTCCCATGCAGGCGCCACCGGTACTCCAGGCGTTCCACCGACCACACCGGCAGACCCAACCGGTGCGCGACGACCTTGTGGCGATGACCTTTCTCGAACAGGTCGATGGCCTGTTCTCGTTGTTCTTGTGTGAGTTTCGATGGTGCTGACACAGCACTGCTCCCCGGGTGAGTCGGACTTGAATAGGAGTCCAACTTCCGGGGAGCAGTGCAGGGAGGCGACCGGCCGTCGTCGGGACGGGGCTCAGGCGGACGGGATCAGAAGTCCCAGTCCTCGTCCTCGGTGTTCTCAGCCTTGCCGATCACGTAGGAGGAGCCGGAGCCGGAGAAGAAGTCGTGGTTCTCGTCCGAGTTCGGGGAGAGCGCGGAGAGGATGGCGGGATTCACGTTCGTGGTCTCGGCCGGGAACATGGGCTCGTACCCCAGGTTCATCAGCGCCTTGTTCGCGTTGTAGTGAAGGAACTTCTTCACGTCCTCGGCCAGGCCGACGGCGTCGTAGAGGTCATGGGTGTACTCGACCTCGTTCTCGTACAGCTCGAACAGCAGCTCGAAGGTGAACGCCTTGAGCTCCTCCCGCTTCTCCTCCGGCAGGGTCTCCAGGTTCCGCTGGTACTTGTAGCCGATGTAGTAGCCGTGCACAGCCTCGTCGCGGATGATCAGGCGGATCAGGTCCGCAGTGTTGGTCAGGCGGGCATGGGAGGACAGGTACATCGGCCAGTAGAAGCCGGAGTAGAAGAGGAAGGACTCCAGGAGAGTGGAGGCGATCTTCTTCTTGTACGGGTCCTGGCCGTCGTAGCGCTCCACGATCAACTCGGCCTTGCGCTGGAGGTTCACATTCTCCCGGGACCAGCGGAAGGCCTCGTCGATCTCCTTGCTGGAGGCGAGGGTGGAGAAGATCGACGAGTAGGACTTCGCGTGCACCGACTCCATGAACGCGATGTTCGTGTAGACGGCCTCCTCGTGCGGGGTGATGGCGTCCGGGATCAGAGACACGGCGCCGACGGTGCCCTGAATGGTGTCCAGCAGCGTCAGGCCGGTGAACACGCGCATGGAGAGCAGACGCTCGTCGTCGGTCAGATTGGACCAGGACTGCACGTCGTTGGACAGCGGCACCTTCTCCGGCAGCCAGAAGTTGTTGACGAGGCGGTTCCACACCTCGACGTCCTTCTCGTCCTGGATGCGGTTCCAGTTGATCGCTTCGACGAGGTGGTGCTGCTGCTGGTCAGTCACGGAATGCTCATCCTTCGGCGGTTCGGGGGCGCCGTCCTCCACCACGGAAAATCGGCGTGTTCTCGCGGATTCCGCCAGCCCTCAGGGCGCACGGAAGCCAGCTGTTCACGTAGTCAGTCTAGGTCGACGGCCAGGCCCTGCGGGGGCGCCTCGCCGTAGGTGGAACGGGTGGGTTCGGGACGCGAGAGGGGCCGGGGTGAACCCCGGCCCCGTGCCACCTCGCGACTGCGGCCGTGTGCCCCGGCTTCCCGTCCGGAGGCACAGTTCTGGGTCAGAGCATGCAGGACACGCAGCCCTCGACTTCGGTGCCCTCGAGGGCGAGCTGGCGCAGGCGGATGTAGTAGATCGTCTTGATGCCCTTCTTCCAGGCGTAGATCTGCGCGCGGTTCAGGTCACGGGTGGTGGCCGTGTCCTTGAAGAACAGCGTCAGGGACAGGCCCTGGTCCACGTGCTGCGTCGCCGCGGCATACGTGTCGATGATCTTCTCGTAGCCGATCTCGTACGCGTCCTCATAGTACTCGAGGTTCTCGTTGGTGAGGTACGGCGCCGGGTAGTACACGCGGCCGAGCTTGCCCTCCTTGCGGATCTCGATCTTCGAGGCCACCGGGTGGATCGAGGAGGTCGAGTTGTTGATGTAGGAGATCGAGCCGGTCGGCGGGACCGCCTGCAGGTTGCGGTTGAAGATGCCGTGCTCCACGACGGAAGCCTTCAGCTCACGCCAGTCGTCCTGCGTGGGCAGGTCGATGCCGGCCTCGGCGAACAGCTCGGCGACGCGCTCGGTGGCGGGCTTCCACTCCTGCTCGGTGTACTTGTCGAAGAACTCTCCGGAGGCGTACGTCGAGTCCTCAAACCCGCCGAAGCGCTGCCCGCGCTCGATGGCGATCGTGTTCGAGGCGCGCAGCGCGTGGAACAGCACCGCGTAGAAGTACATGTTCGTGAAGTCGATCCCCTCCTCGGAGCCGTAGTGCACGCGCTCGCGGGCGAGGTAGCCATGGAGGTTCATCTGACCGAGCCCGATGGCGTGGGAGCGGTCGTTGCCCTTGGCCACCGAGGGGACCGACTGGATGTCGGACATGGTGGACACGGCGGTCAGCGCCCGGATCGCGGTCTCGATCGAGAGCCCGAAGTCCGGGGAGTCCATGGTCTTGGCGATGTTCATGGAGCCGAGGTTGCAGGAAATGTCCTCGCCGACCTCGGCGTAGGTCAGATCCTCGTTGAAGTGCGAGGCGGAGGACACCTGCAGGATCTCGGAGCAGAGGTTGGACATGGTCACACGGCCGGCGATCGGGTTCGCGCGGTTCACGGTGTCCTCGAAGACGACGTACGGGTAGCCGGACTCGAACTGGATCTCGGCCAGGGTCTGGAAGAACTCGCGGGCGTTGATCTTGGTCTTCTTGATCCGGGCATCGTCCACCATCTCGTGGTACTTCTCCGTCACGGAGATCTCGGAGAACGGCTTGCCGTACACGCGCTCCACGTCGTACGGGGAGAACAGGTACATGTCCTCGTTGCGCTTGGCGAGCTCGAAGGTGATATCCGGGATGACCACGCCGAGCGAGAGGGTCTTGATGCGGATCTTCTCGTCCGCGTTCTCGCGCTTGGTGTCCAGGAAGCGGTGGATGTCCGGGTGGTGCGCGTGCAGGTACACGGCGCCGGCACCCTGGCGGGCACCGAGCTGGTTCGCGTAGGAGAAGGAGTCCTCGAGCAACTTCATCACGGGGATCACGCCGGAGGACTGGTTCTCGATCTGCTTGATGGGGGCGCCGTGCTCGCGGATGTTGGTCAGCGAGAGGGCCACGCCGCCGCCGCGCTTGGACAGCTGCAGGGCGGAGTTGATGCCGCGGGCGATCGACTCCATATTGTCCTCGATGCGCAGCAGGAAGCAGGAGACGAGCTCGCCGCGCTGCTTCTTGCCGGCGTTGAGGAAGGTGGGGGTGGCCGGCTGGAAGCGGCCGGAGACCATCTCGTCCACGAGGTGCTCCGCCATGGCCTGGTCGCCCTGGGCGAGGTGGAGGGCCACCACGGACACGCGGTCCTCGTAGCGCTCCAGGTACCGCTTGCCGTCGAAGGTCTTCAGCGCGTAGGAGGTGTAGAACTTGAACGCGCCGAGGAAGGTGGGGAAGCGGAACTTCGCCTTGTAGGCGCGGTCGAACAGGCCCCGGACGAACTCGAACGGGTACTGCGCGAAGGTCTCCGACTCGTAGTAGTCGTTCTCCTGCAGGTAGGCCAGCTTCTCCTCGAGGTCGTGGAAGAACACCGTGTTGGTGTTGACATGCTGCAGGAAGTACTGGCGCGCGGCCGCATGGTCGGCCTCGAACTGGATGCGACCGTCGGCGCCGTAGAGGTTCAGCATGGCGTTGAGCTCGTGGTAGCCCAGGCCCTGCCACTCCGGCGGCAGGTGCTTCGCCTGCTGGATGAGGTCCTGCTCGGTGACGGTCATCAGAAGATCCCTTCCAATCCTTCGCGGACGCGGGTCACGTCGTCCGGCGTGCCCATGAGTTCGAACTTGTACATCAGGGGCACCCGGCACTTGCGGGCGATGATGTAGCCCGCGAGGCAGTACCCCTCATTGAAGTTGGTGTTGCCGTTGGCGATGACGCCACGGATCAGCTTCCGGTTCCCCTCGACGTTGAGGAACTTGATCACCTGCTTGGGGACCGCCCCGTTGCCGTCTCCCCCGCCGTAGGTGGGGGTGAGCAGGACGAACGGGGCGGTGGCGCCCAGGGTCGGCTCCCTGGTGATCACGGGCAGCCTCGCCGCGGTGCCCTCGGGCAGTGCGAGCTTCTGGACGAATCGGTGCGTGTACTCGGAGGCCGAGGAGAAGTAGATGAGCCGGGCGTCCGTGGGGACCAGTCCCTGTGCTGCGGCGGACCGGATGTGGTTCGGGTCCTGGGCGCCTCGGGTCATCGCTGCGGCGCCGCCGATCAGGCGACGGAGGTGGCGGAGGCCTGGGCCAGCTCCTCGATCTTGTCCGGGCGGAAGCCGGACCAGGAGTCGGACTCGGTCATCACGACCGGGGCCTGCATGAAGCCGAGGGCACGGACCTGCTCCAGGGCCTCCGGGTCCTGGGACATGTCCACGGTCTTGTAGGCGATGCCCTTCTTGTCCAGTGCACGGTAGGTGGCGTTGCACTGCACGCAGGCCGGCTTGGTGTAGACGGTGACGGTCATCTGCATCCCTTTGCTTGTCGTCCGGCTGGCCCTCGCCGGGCCCACACCGGTCCCAGAGTGGAATCCGGGGATTCGTGCTTTCGTTCCCGTCAATACTACATGTGGTGATCGATGGGAGCGAACATCCCTAGATGTAGTGCTTACACGGATGTCATTCACCGTTCACACTCTCTCCACACCCCGTCCACACGAGGCACCGGACACGATCCGCGCGAACACGCGGATCGAGCCGCCTCGCCCCTGCGCTGTCCACAACCGGTGGACGGCCGGCGTGCACATCTGCACACCACTTTCCCCGTGTTCAACGACTCAGATCCTCGGCGTGTCTGCATGTTCCGGACACTAGATGTAGGGCCGGACAGGACAAGGACTCTTCCGCGGCGCCGATCGACCTCCGCCCTCGGCCGGCGACAGACCACGCGCTACCCCTCCCGATCATCGGCAGGGCCGGACAGGGATGGCCGAGGGCCGCCGGTGGCGGAGCCGCCGGCCTCCACCTTCTCCAGGACGGTGCGCCCGGCGTCCTGGTCGGCTTCGTCGCCGGGTTCAGGGTCGCCACCACCTCGGCGGTGCCGTCGACCGTGACGGTCACGTCCACCTCGCCGACGTGGCTGGTGTCCGTGCAGGTGTCCCCTCCGCGTCTCAGCCTAGGAATCCGGTGCGCAGATGCCAGGGGAACACCGACATCGCAACACCCCTGTCACCGGCATCACACAACAGTCACGCCCGGTCCGTCTCCCGCGCGATGAGCCTCGCCAGCGGTCCGCCGCGCTTCAGGTCCTCGGGACGGCCGCGCGCCACGATGCGCCCTGCGTCCAGCACCACCACCTGGTCCGCCGCGTCAAGCCCGGCAGAGGTGTGGGTGGCCTCCACGATGGTGGCCTCCGGCAGCGCCGCCCGCAGTCCGGCGCGGCCGGCCGCGGCCGTCTCCGGATCCAGGTGGGAGGTGTACTCGTCCAGCAGCAGCACCCGCGGAGCGGCCAGCACGGCGCGTGCCACACCGAGCCGTTGCCGCTGTCCTCCGGAGAGCCGCCTGCCCTGCTCCCCGATCTCGGTGTCCAGTCCCCCGCGCTCGCGCACGACCTGCGCCACCTGGGCCGCCTCGAGGGCTTCCCAGAGGCGCCCGTCGCTCGCCTCGGGGGCCGCCAGCCGCAGGTTCTCCGCAATGGTCCCGCGGAACAGGGTGGTCTGCTGAGTGACGTAGTGGGTGGCCGTGCGCAGCTCGTCCAGGGCCACGGAGGACACCGGCACCTCGGCGCCTCCCCCGGGGCCGCCCGCGCAGGTCAGCGCAACAACGCCGGCAGCCGGGTCGTCGTGCCTGGCCAGCAGACGCAGCACCGAGGACTTGCCGGACCCGGATGCCCCCATGAGCACCGTGTGACTGCCGGCGGGCACCTCCAGCGTGATGTCCATCAGCGCCGGAGCCTGCCCCGGTGCAACAACGGGATACACGTAGTCCACCGCCTCGAGCCGAACTCCCAGCGACCCCTCCGGCAACGCCACCGGGCGCTCCGGCTCGGCCACCTCCGGCGCCGTCACGCCGATCCGGTGCACGCGCCGCGCGGCCGCCAGGGAGGCGTCCAGGGTCCCGGCGAACCCGCGCACGCCCGCCGTCGCCTCGAACAGCACCCACACCATGGCGGTGAGGGCCGCCAGGGGCACCAGGTCTGCCCCGGACGCCGCACCGGCCACGACGACGGCCAGCACCGTCACCAGGGACACTCCCCTCGCCGCGGCCTCCCGGGCCACGGCCCAGCGGCCGCGGACCGCTCCGTCCGCGGCGAGGGCGTCGTCCAGGGCGGCGGTCTCGGCCAGGCGGCGCTCGACGTGCCCGTAGCCGGTCACCTCGGACATGCCCTGGACCGAGTCGGTCACGTGCTGGGCGATCTCCCCGCGCCGGGCGTTGGCAGCCTCGGCCCCGCGCTGGCTCGCCCGCACGCCCGCCGCCGGCACCACCGCCACGGACACGGCCAGGCCCACGGCGGCGGCCAGCACCGCCGGGGCACCCACCTCAGGTCCCATGACGGCGAGCACGAGCACCGGCATGGTCACCGCGGTGACGGCCGGAGCGAGGGTATGGGCGAAGAACACCTCGATCCGGTCCACGTCCTTGGTGGCCCGCGTCAGCAGGTCCCCGGAGGACGCCGTCCGGCCGGTCTGGTGGGCCAGCGGCACCAGCGCCCGGTACAGACGCACCCGCAGCAGCTCCAGGGCCTTGAACGCCACCCAATGGCCCAGGAAGTGCTCCAGGTAGCCGGCCACGGCCTTCACCAGGGTCAGAGCCGCCAGCGCCGCGAGCATCGACCACACAGTGCCCGGAAGCCAGGCCGGCGCACCCCCGTCCACGGCGAGCGCGGCGATCGCCCCGGCGCCGACGCCCAGCAGCCCCACGGCCGCCGTGTAGTACACGTGGCGGAACACCACGGAGCCGGCCAGGGGCCACAGGACCGGGGCGGTGACGGAGATCAACCAGCGGCTCACCTCACCCAGGGAGGGCCGCGTCCCGGCCGCGGCGGGCCGGGTCGTCTGCGCGCTCATCGTTCCTCCTCCACGATCCGTCCATCCCGCACGTGCACGGCGCGGCCGCCGGCCAGCGACGGCCGATGGGTCGCCAGCACCACCGTGGCCCGTTCGCCCAGCCGGCCGATCGCCTCCTGGATCACGGCCTCGGACTCCAGGTCCACCTGGCTCGTCGGCTCGTCCAGGATCACCAGGGGCCTGCCGGCGAGGAAGGCCCGGGCCAAGGCGATTCGCTGCGCCTGGCCGCCCGAGACGGCCAGCCCGCGCTCGCCCACGGGGGTGTCCAGCCCCTGCGGCAGCGTCCGCGCCCAGCGGGCCAGGTCCACCTGCTCGAGGGCGTCCCACAGCCGCTCGTCGTCTGCCTCGGGTGCGGCGATCCGCAGGTTCTCCGCCAGGGAGGCGCGGAACAGCCAGGTGTGCTGCTGCACCACGGCGGAGGCGGCGCGGACCTCGTCCTGCGTCGCCGCACTGAGCGGCACTCCGTTCACGTGCACGGTGCCGGCGGTGGGCAGCAGGTCCCCGGCGAGCATGCTCAGAAGCGTGGACTTGCCGGACCCGGAGGCCCCCAGCAGCACGGTCTGCTCCCGCTGGGCCACGGTCAGGTCCACGTCCGTCAGCACGTCCCTGCCCGGTTCATATGCGTAGCAGGCCCCCTGCACGACGGCGGCACCCACCTCAGCGGCATCACCGCACCTCGACGTCGGGGCCCCCGTCGGCGGCCGGCTCGGAGACGGCCGCCGCGCATCCGTTGCGTCCTGCGCGGCGGTCGGCGCGGGGCCGCGCCTCCCGCCCTTCCTGCCGCCCGGGTGGCCGTGCCCGGTCGGCACGACCCCGCGGTCCACGAAGCCGGCCATCATCCGCTGACCGGCGCGGCCGGCCATGCCGATGTAGAAGAATCCGCCGATCTGCTTCATCGGCTCGGTGAGCTGAGTGGACAACAGCACCAGGGCGAGGGCCCCGGCCAGGGTGACGGCGCCGTCGTCGTACCGGACCCAGGCAAGCAGGACAGCGGCGGACACCATGAAGAGGGAGAACACGGACTCGGTGACGAACAGGATCAGCTGGTTGCGGGCCAGCAGGGACATGGTGGCCCGCCGGTTGTCCTCGCCCGCGGCCTCCAGGCGGTCCCCGACCCGTCCCGCGGCCCGCAGGCCGACGAGCGTCGGCAGACCCTGGATGGCCTCGAGGAACTGCCCGGCCAGCCGCAACCGGGTCTCCCGGGAGGCACTGGAGACTCCGGCCACCAGGCGCAGGAAGCCGCCGATCGCCAGCGGGATCACCGGGACAAGCACGAGCAGCACGAGCGCGGAGAGCCAGTCCACGCACACCGCCACCAGCACGATCGTCAGCAGCGGAGCCAGCACGGCGCCGGCCAGACGTCCCACATAACCCTGCCGGTAGTCAGTCACCCGTTCCACCGAGTCGGTCATCATGGACACCAGCCGGCCGGTCTGTGCCCCCGTGAAGCGGGCCGGACCCCATGCGAACGCGCGGCGCAGCAGGGCCCCGCGCAGACGACGCGACTCGGCAGCGATGCTGCGGCCCTGGACCGCAGCCGAGCCTGCCTCCCCGGCGACGGCCACGAGCACGGCGACCGCGGCCGTCACCACCACCGGCACGCACACCGCCCCGGAACGGTCAAGGGCGTCGGCCAGCAGCCGACCGAGGCACAGCATCACGACGCCGACCGCCACCGTGCGCAACGCCTCACAGGCGACCTGCACGCGGACGGCCGGCGCACCGGGGGCGAAGAGCGGGTGAGCGGACATGGGGTCCATCGTAGGTCGGCCGGAACCGGCCTCCCCGACCCCGCCGCCGGATACGCCACGGACCCGCACCTCAGATTCGGTGCGGGTCCGTGTGGTGGCCTCGGGTGTGGTGGCCGGTGGGCTCAGTCGTCGCGGTTGTCGTCCTCGCCGCCGTTGTCGTCGCGCGGGGCGTTAGTGTCGGACCGGCTCGGCGACGGCGACGGGTCGTCGCCGTCACGGCCCTCGCGGTCGTCCTCGTCCTCGTCCTCGTCGTCGTCCTCGGACGGTGAGGGTTGGGCCGGGTCCGGCTTGAAGGTGACCGGGCCGTCGTCGTTGTTGATGGACTCGGGTGCGCTCTTCGGGTTCGGCTCGTGGTCACGGCTGCCGCCGATGATCGCGCCGATCTCCCCCTCACCGAGCAGGTTCTGCAGGTCGTCGATCACGCGGCGGTGGTCGTCGGCGATGTCACCGGCCAGATCCTGCGCGGCGTCGTCCTTCCCCTCCTCGACCTCGGTGTCCGCGATCATCACGGAACCGTAGTGCAGGCGGTGCATCTGCATCAGGTACACACGGCCGGCGTCCTCCACGGACGCGGCCTCCAGGGCCCGCTTCTCTTCCGAGGTCAGCAGGCCGGAGCGGCGGTCCTCAGCGGCCTGCCGGTTCATCTCCTCGAGCTCCTCCTCGGTGGGCCCGGTGGCGAAGCCGCTCGAGGTGGGCGTCGGGTTGGCCTCGGCGACCTCCGCGGCCTCCTCCTCGGTCGCCACGCCCCACCCATTGAGCATGCCGGTCAGCCGGTCGATCAGCTCCGGGCGCCGGTCGGTGATCGCCGACGCCACCCGGCGGGCCTCCTCGTCCACGCCCTCACCCTTGTCCAGGAGCAGCTGCGAGTACTCCACCGACTGGCGCAGGTTCTTCACCATGGCCGAGGCGAACGCGATGTCCTGGCGGTGCTCCGAGTCCTGGGTGGGGCTCGGCGAGGGCAGGCCACCCTCGGACGCGGTGGCCGTGGCCTGCGCGGCACGTTCACGCGCCGACTCGGCACTGTCCAGGCAGCCGGTGAGGCCCACCGCAAGCGCCACCGACCCCAGGCCGACCGCGACCGTCCGGAGGGGACGGCGGAGGGCGGTGCGGGGGCTCGACTGCTGCATGACGGGGTTCCTCTCGGGCTGGCGGGGCCGGGCGGATCCGTGCCGGGCCTCCTCGGCGGACGCGCCGCCGTACACGGCAAACGGTACGTCGTACGACCCTCCCGGGGGAAACGGCGCGCCCAGCCCGCGGCCGGGTGGCTCAGGCAACGCGGGTCGCCTGGACCACCCAGTTGTCCACGGAATGGCCGGTCATGCCAGAGCCCGGGACCAGCTCGCAGGTGATCAACGTGACCTTCCGTCCGGGCTCGTCCAGCTCCCACGCCCAGGCGAACTCCGGGGCGTGGATGAGGTCCTGCTTGTCCATCTGCACGGGGTCCGAGTCCAGGGTGAACCGGGCCTGTGTGCCGTCCTCATAGGTGACCACCACCAGGTCCCCCCTACGGGTGTCCTCGAGGCGGTAGAACACGTCCTTCAGTCCGGAGTGGATGACGTGCCCGGTCAGGATGCCCGGATGAGAGGACATCTCGCCCGGTGTGGTGCCCCACTGCGGCGGGGCGTACCAGCCCACGTGCTGGGGCTCCGGGTTCAGCTCCCCCTCCTCGTCCCGGTGCTCCGGGACGATCTGCGCGCCGATGTACTGCTCGCCGTCGTGGTAGACGTCCACGTGCACCGGGGCCGCCGTGATCTCGTCCATCGGGGCCGGCGGCGGTCCGCTGGAGATGGCGCTGGGGGTGGGCGTGGGCTCCGGTGCCGGCTCGCCCGTCTCGGCAGGCGCCGCGGACGACGACGGCGCCGGACCCTCCGCCTCCGGCTGTGCGGTGGCGGTGGCGTCCCGGGAGTCCGACGCGCCGTCCGACACGGAGGGGCTCGACGTGGCAGGGCCGGACGTCGTGGCGGGGCCTGACGCAGTGGGCGAGCCTGACGACGAGGCCGGGGCCGGGGGCGGGTCAGAGTGCGAGCCCAACGCGGTCACGGTCGGCGCGGGCGCCGCCGTCGGGGCCTGGCTGATGGGCACCTCTCCGAAGGCGAAGAGGCCCCGCACGGAGAACCAGACCACGGCCAGACAGGCCAGCAGCGCGACCGCCCAGATCCCCCGCTTGACGTTCCTGTTCATCTCGGATCCCCTCTTGAGCTCCTGCATGCACCGGAGCAGGTCCGGCACAGGTCACGAAAGGCAGGGTACCGGGGTCCGGGAGCCCCTCCTCACGCTCGGGCACCGGGCGATGCGCAGGTGTGACCGGCGCAGCCCCGGCACCGCCAGATCAGCCCAGGTAGCGTGCGCGCAGCCACCGTTGCAGGTCCGCGGCCACCGCCCGCAATGTGGACTCACCGTAGTGGTCCGGGGCCCAGGCCGCGTGCAGCGCCACGGACAGGTCCGCACCCCGGGACTCCAGGTGCAGCGGCACCAGGTCGAACGCCGGGTCCTCCGTCACCACGGCCACCCCGGCACCGGTCGCCACCAGCGCCTGGGCCACCCGCCCCGAGTTGACCTCGGCGACGTCCGGGACTGTCAGGCCGGCCACCTCCAGGGCCCCGTCCAGGACGCGGCGGGACTTGAAGGAACGGGACGGGACCACGAGCCGCTCCTCCGCGAGCTCGTGCGCCCCGAGCCTCGCACGGCCAGCCCACCGGTGGTGCGGGGCCACATACGCCCACACCGGCACCTCGACCAGCGGCAGTGAGGCCACCGAGTCCGGGGGCGTGGAGGGCATCACCACCAGGTCGTGGTGCGCCACGGCCTGCATGAGCGAGTCGTCCAGGTTCGCCTCCACCACCTCGGCCCGCGGGGCGTCCTCTGAGAGGGTGGCCACGAACGGGATCACGATGTCCACCAGGGTGGTGCCCGGCGCGGCGAACCGGATGGACTCCAAGCGCCCGGCGGCCAGCATCTGCACCGCCTGACCGGCCGCACGGTGCTCGGCCAGCAGCCTGCGGGCGACCGGGAGGAATGCCTCCCCCGTGTGGGTCAGACGCAGCCGCGGCCCGCCCCGGGTGAACAGGGACAGCCCCGTCTGGCGCTCCAGCCGCTGAAGTTGACGGCTCAGCGCGGGCTGGACCACGCCCGACTGCCGTGCGGCCTCGGACACCGTCCCGGCCTCCGCGGTGCGCAGGAAAGCTGACACCAGCAGCGGATCCAGTTCGGGCAGCCGTCCGACCTCGGTATTCCTCATGCCTGTAGAGCATAAGAGATATACCGCATCATCATTGGACAGCATGGACCGGCGAGCGGAGAATCAGCGCAGGACAACGGCCCGAACCCGAACTGGAGGAGATCCGCAGTGAGCACCGCAGAGCGCCCCGCCCTGGAGCAGTCCCGTCACCTCGCCACCGAGCTTCCCGGCCCCCGCTCCCGTGAGCTGGCCGCCCGTCAGGCCAAGGCCGTCCCCGGCGCCCTCGCACCGACGATGCCCATCTACGCGGCCCGCGCCTTCGACGGCATCCTCGAGGACGTGGACGGCAACCGCCTCATCGACCTCGGCTCCGGCATCGCGGTGACCTCTGTGGGCGCCGCCGCCCCGGCCGTGGTGGAGAACGTGCAGTCCCAGGTCGCCGACTTCACCCACACCTGCTTCATGGTCACCCCGTACGAGGGATACGTGGAGGTCGCCGAGCGCCTGGGCCAGAGGGCACCGATCTCCGGCGAGACCCGCACAGCCCTGTTCAACTCCGGCGCCGAGGCCGTGGAGAACGCCGTCAAGGTGGCCCGTGCCCACACCGGCCGCCAGGCGGTGGCCGCGTTCGACCACGCCTACCATGGCCGCACCACCCTGACCATGGCCCTGACCGCCAAGCAGATGCCGTACAAGCACTCCTTCGGCCCCTTCGCCCCCGAGGTCTACCGGGTCCCCGGCTCCTACCCGCTGCGCGACGGCGGCCTGGACGGCGTGGCCGCTGCCAAGGCGACCATCTCCGCGCTCGAGAAGCAGATCGGCGCCGACTCGCTGGCCGCGGTCATCATGGAGCCCGTCCAGGGCGAGGGCGGCTTCATCGTCCCGGCCGAGGGCTTCCTCAAGACCGTCGTGGATTGGTGCCGCGAGAACGGCGTCCTGTTCATCGCGGACGAGGTCCAGTCCGGCTTCGCCCGCACCGGTGCCTGGTTCGCCTGCGAGCACGAGGGCATCGAGCCGGACATGATCACCACCGCCAAGGGCATCGCCGGCGGCATGCCGCTGTCCGCCGTGACCGGCCGCGCCGAGGTGATGGACGTCGTCCACGCCGGCGGCCTGGGCGGCACCTACGGCGGCAACCCGGTGGCCTGCGCCGCCGCGCTCGGCGTCTTCGAGACCATCGAGTCCCAGGGCCTCGTGGAGGCCGCGCAGAGGATCGAGAAGGTCATCCGCGACCACTTCGAGCAGAATCCGGACGAGCGCATCGGCGAGGTCCGTGGCCGCGGAGCCATGATGGCCCTCGAGTTCGTTGACCCGGCCACCGGCGCCCCGGACGCCGCGCTCACCGGAAAGGTGGCCGCCGCCGTCCGCGCGGCCGGCGTCGTCCTGCTCACCTGCGGCACCTACGGCAACGTGGTCCGTTTCCTGCCCCCGCTCACCATTTCCGAGGAGCTGCTGCGCGAGGGCCTGCAGGAGGTCACCGACGCCCTGAAGGCCCACTGACCCGCCGGTCCCCTCCGCCTCTCCTGACAGGAGACCCCGACGACGGCCGGTCTGCTTCCGCGGATGCACTGGTCCCCGTTTGTTGGACTGGTAATCAGAGCGTAAGCGCCCCGTCTTTCTCGAGGGCCTGTTCCCGATACTTCATCGGGGTCAGGCCCTCGAGTCGTTGCTGGATCCGGTGATGGTTGTACCACTGGATGTAGGACTCCAAGGCCTGGGTCATCTCGGCCACCGTGGCCGGATACCGGTCCAGGAAGGCCTCGGCCTTCAGGTGCGAGAAGAAGTTCTCGGCCACCGCGTTGTCATGACAGTTCCCACGACGAGACATCGACTGGATCCCGTCATGGTCCTGGATGATCTGCCTCCACGAGGCGTGCTGGTACTGGAAGCCCTGATCGGAATGCACCATCACCCCTGCAGGGGCTCCGGCCCGGCAGAAGGCCTGCTCCAGCGAAGCGTTCGTGAACGAGGTCGTGGGACGGGTTCCGATCTGGTGACCGATCACCGCGTGATCGAACAGATCGATCACCGGAGACAAATACACCCGCTGCCCGGCCACGGCGAACTCGGTGATGTCCGTGACCCACTTCTGGTTCGGTCCCTCGGCCTGGAACCGTCGTTGAAGCCCGTTCGGAGCGATCCTGCCCTCGGCTCCTGCCGTGTAGCGGCGCCGGCGTCGGCGGCGTACCTGGCAGACCAGCCCGAGCTGGCGCATCAGGGCCAGCACGGTCTTTTTCGCCACATGCAGGCCCTCACTGGTCAGGACCATGTGCACCCGCCGGTGCCCGTACCGGCGGCCGTGCTCGGCCACGATCTGACGGATCCGCACCTTCAGGTCCGCGTACCGGTCCTCCCGGCTGGCCACCAGCACCTGGTGGAAGTACGTCGAGCGGGCCAGGCACGCGATCTGCAGCAGCACCCTGAGCGGGAACCGTGCCCTGAGACTGGTCACTGCAGCTGCTCTCACCGCAGTCCTTGCTGTCTCAAGGCCTTGAGTTTTTCCAGGTAGGCGACCTTGGCGCGCAGATACTCGTTCTCCCGTTCCAGGTCCGCTACCCGGTCGGCACCAGGTGCCGGGGCCGGCTTGCGTCCGGGCTTCTTCGAGTGCAGGCCCTGCTCACCTTGTTCCCGGTAGGCCTGGGCCCACCGCTGGACCAGTCGTGGAGTCGAGACCTGGTACTCGGCCGCCAACGCGTTGGCGGTCTCTCCCTCCAGGTACCTCCGGGCGATCAGCAGCTTCGTATCGAACGAGTACGTCTTCTTCGATGGGTTGGCCACAAGAGCTAGCTTCCCATGCAGGCGCCACCGGTACTCCAGGCGTTCCACCGACCACACCGGCAGACCCAACCGGTGCGCGACGACCTTGTGGCGATGACCTTTCTCGAACAGGTCGATGGCCTGTTCTCGTTGTTCTTGTGTGAGTTTCGATGGTGCTGACACAGCACTGCTCCCCGGGTGAGTCGGACTTGAATAGGAGTCCAACTTCCGGGGAGCAGTGCAGGAAGGCGACCGGCCGTCGTCGTGCTGCGACACCGCGCAGGGGACCTCCCCGCGGTGCGCCTGCGGCGGGACGAGTCCGGAGGCCGCCGGTGTGAGCGGTACCATGGCGCCGATCGCGCCCTGCTCGCTAGAGTGACCCCGTTGCGCCGACGGCCGTGGCACGCTCCCGCCGCCCCTCGCGTGACCCCACGTCCCCGATCCCCTGGAGAACCTCCGCGTGTCCTCGTCCCGCCTCCCGAACGGCCTGATCGGCCGCCGCGCCCTCCTGACTTCTCTGGCCGCCGCCTCCGGGCTCGTGCTGGCCGGGTGCGCCCAGGAGCAGGCGGGCACCACCACCGGCGGAGGCCAGGGGTCGGCCACGCCGACCACCACCCCGTCCGCCTCGACCGAGCCGAGCTTCGCACCGGCACGCGAGATCGAGGCCGGGGACAAGGCGTTCGTGGCCGTCACCGCGGCCACCATGTGGACCGCGCCCGGCCTGAACCGTCAGGGCGTCGACGACCCGGCCATGGGCCGCCCTGTGGACCTCGATGCCTGGAACGAGAACATGCCCGGGTACCAGCCGCGCTTCTGGCTGCTGGGCAAGCTCGACTCGCAGGCCGTGGTCGGCTCCCCGGCGGACGTCCTGGAGGTCACCCAGGGCTGGGCGAAGGTCTCCTTCACCGAGCAGTCCGCGCCGCAGCGCGAGGAGGGCTCCATGACGGGCTGGGTGCCCGCCGTCCAGCTCGTGCACGACGAGCGGTTCGGCCACCTCCGCAAGAAGAGCGACACCGTGGTGGTGAGCGCCGAACGCGCCGTGGCGACGACCGAGGCCGGCGGCGGCGACGACCTGATCGTCCTCTCCTTCGAGACCCGCCTGCCGCTGCTGGAGCAGAAGGACGGCCACGTGCGCATCGCCCTCCCGGACTCCGAGGACGGCTGGCTGGCCGAGGATGACGTCCAGGTCCTCACGCAGGGAGAGGAGCTCCCGCCTGCCACCGCGGAGCAGATCATCGCCACCGGCAAGCGCTTCCTGGGCCTGCCCTACCTCTGGGCCGGCGTCTCCTCCTACGGCTTCGACTGCTCCGGCTTCACCTACGCGATCTTTCGCCACCACGGCATCGAGATGCCGCGCGACTCAGGCCCGCAGATGCGCGAGTCCGGCTTCCCGCCCGTGGAGCGAGAGGACCTGCAGCCCGGAGACCTGCTGTTCTTCCACTTCAAGGCCAACCCGGACCGCATCCGCCACGTGGCCGTGTACCTCGGCGACGGCAAGATCATGCACTCCCCCGAGTCGGGCAAGACGGTCGAGATCGTCACGATCGAGTCCTACGACCCCGGCAACACCTACGCCGGCGCCGTGCGTCCGCCGCTGGCCACGGCCTGAGCCGTCCGGCTCAGGGTCAGCCGCCCCCAGCCCCGGGCGGCACGGCCGTCCGCTCCTTCATGACCTCCAGGGCGGCGAGCGCCTCCGCGCGTGACTCGCGTAGGTCCACGATCGGCTCCGGGTACCCGGACAGCGGCTCGTCCGCCTCCGGCACCCAGCGGGCCACATAGGTCCCCTCCGGGTCGAACCTCTTCGCCTGGGTGTCCGGGTTGAAGATCCGGAAGTACGGGGAGGCGTCGGCGCCGCAGCCGGCCACCCACTGCCAGGACACCGGGTTGTTCGCCTCGTCTGCGTCCACCAGGGTGTCCCAGAACCAGGCCTCGCCGTCCTGCCAGGGCTGCAGCAGGTTCTTCACCAGCAGGGAGGCCGCGGCCATGCGGACGCGGTTGTGCATCCAGCCTGTCTGCCAGAGCTGGCGCATGCCGGCGTCCACCATGCGGATGCCGGTGCGTCCCCGCTCCCAGGCACGGCGGGCGTCCTCGTCCGGTGTGTAGGGGAACAGCCGGAACTCCGGGCGCAACGGCACCCAGTCCAGGTCCGGGTGGTGGTAGGTCAGGGACCAGGAGAAGTCCCGCCAGTACAGCTGCCGGACGAAGGCCGCACGGTCCTCGTCCGCCACGTCGGCGGCCTCGGCCGCGGCCAGCACCTGGCGAGGCGAGACCTCGCCTGACCGCAGGCGCGGGGACAGCAGGGAGGTGGACTCTCGGTCCCCGGGCACGTCACGGGTGTCCGCGTAGCCGCCGACGCCCACCTCGACCGCGTCCAGTCCCTCCAGGGCCGCCGACTCCCCCGGTGTCCAGTGCTCGGCGACCGTGTCTGCCCACCAACGCGGCGAGGTATCCAGGAGGGCGAGGTCCGCCAGGGAGGTCAGGGAGCCGTCGTCGTGGAGCCCGGAGAGCTTCTCGCGGAGGCGGTCCGAGGGGCCGCCCAGAGGCTCCGGCGCGGGCAGCGGTGTGCCCGCCGCGAGCTGGGCGGCCGCCCGGTGGAAGGGCGTGAAGACGCGGTAGTTCCCGCCGGCGCCGGTAGTGATGGTCCATGGCTCGGTGAGCAGCGCGCCGGCGTGGCTGTGCGCGTGGACCCCGGCCCCGCCCAGCAGGGCCTTCACCTCGGCGTCGAGGGCCCGGGAACGCGGGGCATAGCGGCGGGACCAGCGGACCGTGTGCGCGCCGAGCCGGTCGGCGATCTCGGGGACAAGCCTCCGGGCGTCGCCGGCCCCGAAGACCAGCGGGATCCCGAGATTCTCCAGGCGGGCGGCGAGATCCTCCAGGCTGCGGTGGTACCACCAGCGCACGGCGGACCCGAGGGGGCGCGGACCGAGGCGCCCGCCGTCGTCGGCCTTGGCGGGCTCCTCACGGATCCAGAGGGCAACGACGTCTCCCCCGTCCGCCACGGCCGCGGTGAGGGCCTCGTGGTCGTGGGTGCGCAGGTCGTCCCGGAGCCAGAGCAGGGTGGTCATCCTGCCAGTCTTCCGCACCCGGCCCAGTCTGTCCCCCGTCTGCCCCCGGACGGAGTGAGCGCACAGCCGCCGCACCGGAATCGGCTCCCCGTGGGGCGGCTGCTCGAGCTCCGCGGCGCGTCAGCCGTCGCGCAGACGGCTGCGGTGAGGCGCCGGCCGTCGTCGGGAGGGGGGCCGGCAGGCCCCGCTGTCCCCGGTTCAGGGCTGCACGTAGTACATCTGCTTGTTCACGAACTCATCCATGCCGAGCGGGCCCAGCTCGCGGCCGAAGCCCGAGCGCTTCACGCCGCCGAACGGGATCTCGGCGCCCTCGCCGGCCGGAGTGTTGACGTTGGCCATGCCGACCTCGAGCCGTGAGGCGATCGACTCGGCCAGTGCTTCGTCCTGGGAGAACACGGCGCCGCCGAGGCCGAACGGGGTGTCGTTGGCCAGCTCGAGCGCCTCCTCCGGGGAGGACACCTTGTAGACCACGGCCACCGGACCGAACAGCTCCTCCCGGTAGGCGTCCATGTCCTCGGTGACGTCGGTGATGACGGCCGGGGAGAACAGCGCGCCGGGACCGTCGGCGAGCTCTCCGCCGACGTGCACGGTGGCCCCCTGCTCCTTGGCCCGGGCGACCTGCTCGGCGAGGGTCTCCGCGGCACCGCGGGAGGACAGCGGCAGATACACCGCGTCGTCCTCCGAGGCCGGCTCGCCCGGCGTCATGGCGGAGGCGAGCCTGACCAGCTCGGCCACGAACTCGTCGTAGATGCCCTCGGCCACGATCATGCGCTTATTGGAGTTGCAGGCCTGGCCCTGGTTGTACATGCGTGTGCTCCAGGCGGTCGCGGCGGCCTCGGCCACGTCGTCCGAGTCCAGGATGATGTACGGATCCGAGCCGCCGAGCTCGAGCACCGCCTTCTTCAAGTGCTGGCCGGCCAGGGCGCCCACCACGGCGCCGGCGCGCTCGGAGCCGGTCAGGGACACGCCCTGGACGCGCGGGTCCGCGATGAACGCGGCGATCTGGTCATGCGTGGCGAACACGTTGGTGTAGACCCCTTTCGGCACGCCCGCGTCGTCCATGATCTTCTGGACGGCCAGGGCCGAGCGGGGGCAGATCTCCGCGTGCTTGAGCACGATCGCGTTGCCGAGCATGAGGTTCGGTGCCGCGAAACGGGCGATCTGATAGTAGGGGAAGTTCCAGGGCATGATGCCCAGCAGCACGCCGATCGGCAGGCTGCGGACCATGGCCCGGCCGCCGGCGAAGGACTCGATCGGGCGGTCCTGGGACAGCTCGGCACCGTTCTTCACGAAGTAGCCGAAGATCTCCGAACTGAACTCGGCCTCCTCGACACCCTCGGCGATGCGCTTGCCCATCTCCTCCGCGATGATCTCGGCCAGCTCGTCCTTGCGCTCAGCGAACAGGTCGGCCACCTTCTGCATGATCTCGCCGCGCTCCTCCACGCCCTTGGCGGCCCACTCGCGCTGGCCGGCGACGGCCGTGGCGAGCACGCCGTCGATCTCGGAGTCCTGCAGGGAGTCGAAGGTCTCGACGACCTCGTCGGTGGCCGGGTTGTGGACGCGGTATCCGGAGTGGGTGGTCATGGGGTGTTGTTCCTCTCCTCGGTTGGAAGCCATTGTGTCCTGCGCTCAGGCCGCGGGGCCATCCCCGTCGGGCCGGACGAGCGGGATTGGTCGGGTGGAGTCGGTGACCGGCAGGGTCTCTCCGCGGAAGTAGCCAGAGTTGCGCAGGCGGCGCACACCCAGGTGGCGTAGGCCGGCGAGTTGAAGCGGTCGCTGACGCGGGCGAAGCGGTGCGTCACCGCGGTTGGTGTTGTCGTAGACCTCCTGGACGAGGCGGCCACCGCCAAAGCAGGTGCCGGACAGGCCCTCCTCACGCCAGAACGGGGTCTCGTACACGGCGTGGACCTTGATGACCAGCCCCAGCGAGATGTGCTGGTGGGCGATCTGCTGCTGGCGCGGCATCGGCGGTTCGACGGCGATGCGCGAAGAGAGGTTCGGCGGGACCGCGAGCACGGCGTAGCGGGCGCGGACCTCCACGTCGTCGCCGAGTTCGGAGGCCATGGCCAGAGACACGGACTGCATGCCGCCTTCCCCGCGCTTGTCCAGGATGAAGTCCTCGTCCACAAGGTTCTCGAAGGACCCCGCGGAGGCGGCCATGAGGAGCGCCTGCAGCAGGGAGAACGTGTGCGAGGGCTTGGTGGGCATGCCCGAGGCGATGTAGATCGACACGAAATCGATCGCCTCGGCGTCCTGGGCGATCTGCTCGAGCCAGCCCCGGAAGGAGACCCGGTCGACCTCAGCCTTGGTGGCCTCCGGCATCGGGAAGTCGAGGCCCTCGTACTCGGTGCGCGTGCCGTCCGGAGCCGTTCCAGGCGCGGCCGCCCACGCACTCCGGTGCGCCAGGCCGTCCGCGCGTGCGCACGCTCCTACCGGGCCGTCTGGAGGAGGGACATCCCCGCCCGTGGCGAGGGACCGTCGTCGGGAAGCGAGCACAATGAGGGCATGACGCCTGAGGAGTTCCGCACCCACGGCCATGCCCTGATCGACTGGATCGCCGACTACCGCCGCGACCTCGCCGAGCGCCCGGTGATGTCCCCGCTGCGGCCGGGCGAGGTGTCCGCCCAGCTGCCGCAGAACGCCCCCGAGTCCGCCGAGGACCCCGCAGCCGTGCTGGCGGACCTGGACCGGGTCGTCCTGCCGGGCCTGTCCCTGTGGCAGCACCCTGAGTTCTTCCACTTCTTCCCCGCCAACGCGGAGCTCTCTTCCGTCCTGGGGGACATCGCCTCCACGGGCCTCGGCGTGCTCGGACTGTCCTGGGAGTCCTCCCCTGCCCTGTCCGAGGTGGAGATCCGCACGATGGACTGGATGCGCCGCCTGCTGGGGCTGTCCGAGGCCTGGCGCGGCGTGGTGCAGGACTCCGCGTCAGGGTGTGCGCTGACCGCCATGATCGAGGCCCGCGAGCGTGCCGGCGGGCTGTCCATGCACGCCGGCGGCACCGATCAGGGCCGGGACCGGATGACCGTCTACTGCACGGCGCAGGCCCACTCCTCCGTGCCCAAGGCGATGCTGCTGGCCGGCTTCGGCCGGGACCATGTCCGCGAGGTGCCGGTGCGCGCGGACTTCTCCATGGACCCCGACGCCCTGCGGTCCATGGTCGCCGAGGACCGGGCCGCCGGATTCACGCCGGCCGCCGTCGTGGCCACCTGCGGCACCACCGCCACCACCGCGCTGGACCCCCTGGAGGAGATCGGCCGGGTCGCGCAGGACGAGGGCCTCTGGTTCCACGTGGACGCCGCCATGGCCGGCTCGGCGATGATCCTGCCGGAGTGCCGGTGGATGTGGGAGGGCGTCGAGCTCGCCGACTCCGTGGTGGTGAACGCCCACAAGTGGCTGGGCGTGGCCTTCGACTGTTCCCTGTTCTTCGTCAAGGACCCCGTGTTCCTGGAGAGGGTCATGGCCACCCACCCCTCCTACCTGCAGTCCGACCACGACGAGGACGTGGTGAACCTGCGCGACTGGGGCGTCCCGCTGGGACGCCGCTTCCGCGCTCTCAAGCTCTGGTTCCTGCTCCGCATGGAGGGTGCCCAGGGCCTGCGGGCCCGCCTGCGCCGGGATGTGGAGAACGCGGCCTGGCTCGCCGCGCAGGTGGACGCCGCCGAGGGGTGGGAGCGCGTCGCGCCGACTCCCCTGCAGACCGTCTGCGTGCGCCACGTGCCGGCCGGCCTGGACCCGCAGGACCCTGCCGATGCCGAGGCGATCGACGCCCACACGCGCGCCTGGG
Organism: Micrococcus luteus; assembly: GCA_047414615.1. GTDB lineage: Bacteria > Actinomycetota > Actinomycetes > Actinomycetales > Micrococcaceae > Micrococcus > Micrococcus luteus_B. The sequence continues at coordinate 715,529 of CP179711.1, read as the reverse complement.
CGCAGGCCGTCAACGCCTCCGGCGCGGCGGCAGTGTCCCTGGCGACTCTCGAGGGCAGGTGGATGGTGCGCCTGTCCGTCGGGGCGCTGGGCACCGAACGCGAGCACGTCGAACTGCTGTGGGCGCTCTTGCAGGAGGCCGTCACCCGGTCAGGGCGGGCCCGGTGACGGCTCATGCGGAGGCGACGGGACCGTCGTCGGGACGCGGACGGGAGTCCAGGACCTTTTGGAGGAACACGAGGTCCAGCCAGCGGCCGAACTTGCAGCCGACCTGCGGCAGCCGGCCGGTCTCGGCGAAGCCCAGCCGCTCGTGCAGGCGCACCGAGCCGATGTTCCCCGCCTCCACCCCGGCGATCATCACGTGTACCCCGGCCGCGCGGGCCAGCTCCATGAGGTCCTCCATGAGGCGGGCTCCGAGGCCCTCGCCCTGCCGGTCCTGCCGGACGTAGACGGAGTGCTCCACGGTGTGCCGGTAGCCGTCGTGCGGGCGCCACGGGCCGTAGGTCGCGTACCCGACCACCTCGCCGTCCGCGCCCTCGGGGGCGTCCACGGCGACGCGGACCGGGAGGCCGGCGCCTTGTCGGTCCGCGATCCACGCCGCGCGGTCCTGGGCGTCCACCGTGACCTCGTTCCAGATCGCGGTGGTGTGCTCCACGGCGTGGTCGTAGATCGCGGCGATCGGGGCGGCGTCCTCGGGACGGGCGTGACGCAGGTGCATGGGACTGTCTTCCTTCGTGCGGCTGCAGGCCAGCGTATTCCCGACGACGGCACCCCGCCTCCGCCTGCGAGGTGCGGTCCGCAGTGTGGTCCGGGGGCAGCGTGGTCGGGTGGCGGCCGGGGGGCAGCGTGCGGCGAGCATGGGAAAGGGCCCGGATCGCATGATCCGGGCCCTTCGTCTGGTGGAGGTAAGGGGATTCGAACCCCTGACCTTCTGCATGCCATGCAGACGCGCTACCAACTGCGCCATACCCCCAGGATGAGGTGCCCTCCGACGGACGGGATCCGTGCGGACGACTTGAGAACTATAACCGTCGGTCACCGGCAAGTGCAAATCCGCCACAGGGCCTCGGGGCCTCACGTGCCGCGGCCGTGCCCGTCCGTCAGGCCGACGAGCCGGGCCGGGGTGTGCCAGAGGACCTCCCGCAGCCAGTCCGCGCCGAGGCCCCAGCCGTGCAAAGCCTGCAGCTGGTGGTGGTAGCCGTACGGAATGGTCGGGAAGTCCGTGCCCAGCACGATCTTCCCGGCCAGCTCGCCCATCAGCGCAGGGAAGTCCGGCGGCATCGGTGCCAGGGACTCCATGTAGTCCGTGCCGACCATGGTGGTGTCCAGGTAGACGTTCGGCCGGGCGCGCGCGAGCTCGGCGAACTCGAGGTACTCCGGCAGGCCCGCGTGCGCGATCACCAGCACCAGGTCCGGGTGCCGCCCGAGCAGTCGGACGATGCGCTCCGGGCCGGTGAACTCGCCCGGTTGAGGACCCGAGCCGCAGTGCACGACGACGGGCACGCCGGCCTCGGCGATGCGCCGCCACACCGGTTCGAGGTGCTCGTCCAGCGGAGAGAACGCACCCACCTGCACATGGACCTTGAACAGGCGGGCTCCGGAGGCCAAGGCGTCGGCCGTGTACGCGTCCGCCTCGGGCTCCGGGTAGAAGGTCGCAGAGGGGATCGCGTCCGGGTGCCCTGCGGCGAACTCACGGGAGTACTCGTTGAGCCAGGCGGCCATGCCGGGACGGTGCGCGTAGTTCAGCGTGCCGTAGGCCGTGACGCCGAGCTCCCGCAGGACGCGGACACGCGCCTGCTCGTCGAGGCGGTAGCGGACCGGCCAGGCAGGATGGCCGCGCTCGGGCAGGGAATCGAAGAACGCCCACACCTTGCGCTGGACGGACTCGGGCATGAAGTGCACGTGCAGGTCCACGATCCCGGGCAGTCCGAGGGACTCCACGAATGCGGGGACCTCGGCGTCCGAGACCGGGGCCAGCGGCACGGCCCGGGACGAGGGAGCCCGTGCCGGGAGGAGGGTGCGGTCGTCCATGACCCCAGCATAGGAGACGCACGGATACCGGCGAGAGGACGGGCGTCGACGGGCCGCCGGTTCAGGGCGGGAGCCGACCCCGACGACAAGGGCCCGGATCGTGATGATCCGGGCCCTTCTCTCTGGTGGAGGTAAGGGGATTCGAACCCCTGACCTTCTGCATGCCATGCAGACGCGCTACCAACTGCGCCATACCCCCAGGTGGGTGTTTCCAGCAGGTTCTCGGAGCGTTTCCGTTCCGTTCGCCGCGCTGGCAACTCGTCTACGGTACACCGGACCCGCGCACCGTGCCAAATCCGCGAAGACGGCCTGCAGGGAACCTCGGACGGCGGCGTCCGGACGGAGGGAGCGCCCCTGCGGTCACACGTTGTAGCCGCGCAGCTGCCACTGTCCGTCCGCGATGCGTCGTTCCGCACGCCCCGCGGCGCAGGTCCCCTCGAAGACCACGGCCCTGGCGTTGCCGATCCGCTCGAGCCCCGCGAAGTCCCCGCCGTCCAGACCGAGCAGCTGCCCGACCGCCGCACGAAGGACCGCCCCATGGGCGACGGCCAGGAGCGTCGGAAGGGCCGGCGAGCCAGCCGCCTGGTCAGATGAGGTCCAGTGCTGCGGCACGTGCATCCCGAGCGCGGCGAGCACACGCTGCCCTCCGGCCCGCAGGGTCTCCCCCGCCACCGGTCCGCCGTCGAGGTCCGGCACCGTGCGCCACGCCCCGTACTCCTCCGGCCAGCGCTCGGCGATCTCGGACAGCCGCAGGCCCTCCCACTGGCCGCCGTCCAGCTCCATCAGCTGCGGGTCCAGGACGAGACCGACGTCACCGACGGCGGCCTCGAGCGCGATCTCCGCCGTCCGTCGAGCGCGCATGAGCGGGGACGACACGCAGACGAGTTCGTCGGCGGACTCGAGGGCGTCCGCGAGGAACCGTGCGACGACGGCCCGTGCCTGCCGCTCCCCCGTCACGTTCAGGTCCACATCCGTGCGGCCCTGGTAGCGGTCCTCCGCGTTCCAGTCCGTCTCACCGTGGCGCAGCAGGATCAGATGCACAGGCGGACGCCTCAGAGGTCTCGGGTCTCGGAGGGGAACTCGGGCTCCGGCGCGGAGGCCGACGCCGGCGAACCGTGGCCCTCCAGGCCGAGGTCGATGGCCGCCGAGTCCTTCCACAAGCGGTCGAGAGCGTAGAACTCGCGGTCCTCGGCGTGCTGGACGTGCACCACGAAGTGGCCGTAGTCCAGGAGCACCCAGTGCCCGTCGGAGCGCCCCTCGCGGCGGATCGGCTTGAGCTGCTCCTGCGTGAGGAGGGCCTCCTCGACGCCGTCCACGATCGCGTTGACCTGGCGCTCGGAGGCGCCCGAGGCGACGAGGAAGGCGTCGGTCAGGCCCAGGCGTTCGGCCACGTCGAAGACGACGATGTCCTCGGCCAGCTTCTCCTCGGCGGCGCGGGCAGCTACGAGCAGGGCGGAACGGGTGATCTCGGGAACGGTCATGGGACTCCTTCGGAGCGGTCGGTGCGGCGGCGGATCGGCCGAGAGGCGGCCATGGCACCCCCGTGGTCAGCGGACGAGCAGCAGGACCACGGCGAGGACGATCCCGAGGGTGGTGAAGGTGCCGCGCTCGGCACCGTACTCCCCGGCCTCGGCGGCGAGGAGGAGGTCGTCGTCGTGCTCGGGCTGATGCGGGGTGGTGCTCACGTGGCGTCGTCCTCGCCGAGGTAGAGGCGGTGCTTGTTGATGTACTGCACCACGCCGTCCGGCACCAGGTACCAGACCGGCCGGCCGGAGGCGACGCGCTCGCGGCAGTCGGTGGAGGAGATCGCCATGGCAGGGATCTCCAGCAGGGAGATGTCGCCCTCCAGCCCGTAGTCGGTGAGGCTGTGGCCGGGGCGGGTGACGCCGACGAAGTGGGCGAGGTCCCAGACCTCGTCGATGTCCTTCCAGGTGAGGATCTGGCTCAGGGCGTCCGCACCGGTGATGAAGAACAGCTCGGCGTCCGGGCGTTGCCGGCGGATGTCACGGAGGGTGTCCACCGTGTAGGTCGCGCCAGGGCGGTCGATGTCCACCCGGGACACGGTGAAACTGGGGTTGGAGGCGGTGGCCACCACGGTCATCAGGTAGCGGTGCTCCGCCGGGGACACGGCTCGCCCCGCCTTCTGCCACGGCTGCCCCGTGGGCACGAACACGACCTCGTCGAGCTCATAGCGGGCCGCAACCTCCGAGGCGGCCACGAGGTGGCCGTGGTGGATCGGGTCGAAGGTGCCGCCCATGATACCGAGGCGGAAGCGGCGATCCCCCGTGCCGGGTGCGACGGCGCCGTCCGCCGCCTCCGAGGCGTCGGTGGCCGGCGTGTTCGGCTGCTGGTCGTCCATGTCTGCAGACGACGCCGCCGCGGCCGCCGGCACTGCCGTGGGAGCGGCCGGGGCTGCGGCGGCGGCGGTGTCAGTGACCGTGGTCCTGGTGTGCACCGTGAGAACCGTGGCCGTCATGGCCGTGGTGGACGACCTCGTCGCCCGGCTCGGACGGACGCACGCCCACCGAGCGGAAGCCCATGAAGCACAGCAGCATGAGCATCAGCGCGGTGAACACGATGATGCCGTACCACGGCGCCGGGATCGGCAGCTCGTTGACGACGTGGTGGCCCTCGCCGGCGGCCAGGACGATGGCGGAGTTCAGCATTCTCGCTCCTCGGTGCGATCGGATGAGCGCGCCGGACCCGCGGGGCGGCGGCGCAGGGGCGTCGGTGCCAGTCTAGCCCGGCTCAGCGGCGGATCTGGCCGTCGCCGCGCAGGATCCACTTCGTGGTGGTCAGCTCCTCCAGGCCCATGGGACCGCGGGCGTGCATCTTCTGAGTGGAGATGCCCACCTCGGCGCCGAGGCCCAGCTCGCCGCCGTCGGTGAAGCGGGTTGACGCGTTCACGATCACGGCGGCCGAGTCGATGTCCTGCACGAAGCGGTCCGCGTTGGCCAGGTCGTTGGTGACGATAGCCTCCGTGTGCCCGGTCGAGAAGCGGGCGATGTGCTCCACAGCCTCGGCGATGGAGCCCACCGTCTTCACGGCCATGTCCATGTCCAGGTACTCGGTGGCCCAATCCTCGTCCGTCGCCTCGACCGGGTCCACGGCGTTCTCGCCTCGGTCCGAGCCGGTCGGCATGAGCTCCATGGCCTCGGCGTCGGCGTGCAACCGGACGCCGGCGCGGGTCAGCGCGCGCAGCACCTCGCGCGAGGCCTCCTCGGCGCCGCGGTGCAGGAGCAGGGTCTCGGCGGCGTTGCACACGGAGGTGCGGTGGGTCTTCGCGTTGACCGCGATGTCCGCGGCCATCTGCACGGGGGCGGACTCGTCGATGAACAGGTGCACGTTGCCCTCGCCGGTCTCGATGACCGGGACGCGGGACTCGCGCACGACCATCTGGATGAGGTCGCGGCCACCGCGCGGGACGAGCACGTCCACGGCTCCGTGAGTGGTCATCAGGGCCTTGACGCCCTCACGGCCGAGCTCGTCGATGCCTTGCACGAGGTTCGGGTCGAAGCCCTGGTTCTCGATGGCCTGGCGCAGCACGGCGATCAGGGCGGTGTTCGTGTCCCTGGCGGCCGAGCCGCCGCGCAGTACCACGGCGTTGCCGGACTTCAAGGCGATGCCAGCGATGTCCACGGTCACGTTGGGGCGGGCCTCGTAGACGGCGCCGACCACGCCCATGGGGACACGGGTCTGCTGCATGCGCACGCCGTTCGGGAGCATGCGGCCGCGGACCACCACGCCGACCGGGTCCGGCAGCGCGGCGAGGGCCTCGACGGCTTGTGCCAGGCCCTCCAGGCGGTCCTTGTCCAGGGTGAGGCGGTCCAGGAGCGCCTCGGAGGTGCCGTTCTCGCGGCCGCGCTCCACGTCCTTCTCGTTCGCCTCGAGGATCGCGGCGGAGGAGGCTCGCAGCGCCTCGGCGATCGCCTGCAGGGTCTCGTCCTTGCGGGCGCGTCCTGCGGTCGCCAGCTCGGGAGTCGCGGCGCGTGCCCGGCGGGAGGTCTCCAGGATGGCGGCGACGGTCTCGTTCTCGGCGGTCTTGGTGTCGGTCATGTCGGTCACCCTTCGTCGATGGCTGTGGGATGCGTTCGTCTGTGCGGATTTCCGGGGATCAGAGGTAGGCCGAGTGGGACGGCGCGAGCTTCACCCGGTCGTCGGCGTGGACCACCACGCCGTCGTAGCCGGCCCCGAGGTCCTCCTTCAGCTCGGTGGTGGACCGGCCGAGCATGCGCGGCAGCTGGGAGGACGAGTACTGGATCAGCCCGCGGGCCAGGACCTTGCCGCGGGAGTCGGCGATCTCGACGACGTCCCCGGAGGTGAACTGTCCGGTGAAGTCCGTGATGCCGGCGGCCAGCAGGGAGCGGCCATTCTCGATCACGGCCCGCACAGCGCCGTCGTCGAGGACGAGGCGTCCGCGGACCTCGGCGGTCAGGCCGAGCCAGGCGGCCCGGGCGGAGCGGCGGCGGCCGGCGACTTCGAACCACGTGCCGACGTCCTGGCCCGCGAAGGCGGCGGCCGCCTTCGGCGCCGAGGTCAGCAGGGTCGGGATGCCGGTGGTCGCGGCGATGCCCGCGGCGTCCACCTTGGTCACCATGCCGCCGGTGCCGACGCCCGCCGAGCCCGGCGTGGCCACGTCCACGCCGACGAGGTCCTCATCGGAGCGCACGGAGTCGATGCGGCGGGAGTCCGGCTTCGACGGATGTCCGGTGTAGAGGGCGTCCACGTCCGAGAGCAGGACCAGCAGATCGGCTTTCACGAGGTTCGCGGTGAGCGCGGCCAGGCGGTCGTTGTCGCCGAAGCGGATCTCACGGGTCGCCACGGCGTCGTTTTCGTTGACGATCGGCATGACGTCCAGGGTGAGCAGACGGGCCAGAGCACGGTGGGCGTTGACGTACTGGCCGCGGCGCATGAGCTCCTCGGCGGTCAGCAGGACCTGGGCCACGGTGGTGTCGTAGCGGCTGAAGGACTGCGAGTAGTAGGCCATCAGCCCGCCCTGGCCGACCGCGGCCGCGGCCTGCTGGGTGGCGGTGTCCTTCGGGCGGCGGGTCAGCCCCAGCTGCGGGAAGCCCGCGGCGATCGCGCCGGAGGACACCAGGACGACCTGGGTGCCCTGGGAACGCAGGGAGGCGATGAGGTCCACCAGTGCGTCGATCGCCTCGGTGTTCAGGCCCTGGTCCGTCGTCAGGGACGAGGAGCCGATCTTGATGACCACACGGCGGGCGTCCTTGAGGGTGTCTCTCGTGGTGACCGGGTTCGTCTTGGGCTCTCCGGGCTCACCTCCGGTCGCGGGGGTGGCGTAGCGATACACGACGGTCTTGCGGTCGGCCATCTGCGGTGGTCTCTCCTCGGATTCTCGGATGCGGTGGTTCGATGGTCACTCCGTGCCGCCGCTCCGGGGTCCGTGCCCGCGGCGGCCGCCCGGAGGCGGACGGGACGTCAGTCCTCGTCGTCGCGGGTGTAGTCCTCGGTCCAGATGCCGGCGCGGCGCTCGGCCTCCATCTCGGCCCGCGTCGCGGCACGGGCGGCCCTGCGGCGGTCCTGGTCCTCGCGCTTCTCCTGGCGGGTCGCGCGGGTGCGCTCCTCCAGGCGGAGGTCGGAGCCTCGGGGGCCGGCGAGCAGCTCGGCGCCGGTGGAGATGGTGGGCTCCCAGTCGAAGAGGACGCCGGTGGAGTCGTCGCCGATCACCACGGCGTCACCGGGCGTGGCACCGGCCTTGAACAGGCCGTCCTCCACACCGAGGCGGTGGAGCCGGTCGGCGAGGTAGCCGACGGCCTCGTCGTTCGCGAAGTCGGTCTGGGCGACCCAGCGCTCGGGCTTCAGGCCGCGCACACGGAACAGCGGCAGCAGGTTGCGCTCCTCGCGGCGGATGTCGAACTCGTGGTTCTCACCCCTCCTGACGCGGCGCCGCGGTACCTCGACCGGGGCCGCGGGCTCGGGCTCCTGGGCGCGGGCGGCGGAGACGAGCTCGGCCATCGCGTACTTCAGAGCGTCCAGGCCCTGGTGGGCCAGCGCCGAGATCTCGAAGACGCGCAGGCCGCGCTCCTCGAGCTGGGCGCGCACGAGGTCCGCCATGTCCTCGCCGTCCGGCAGGTCGGTCTTGTTGAGGGCGACGAGGCGGGGACGCTCGTTGAGCGGCACCACGCCGGGCCCGCCCTGGGAGAAGACCGGCTCCACGGCGTAGGCCTCGAGCTCGGCCTCGAGGGCCTCGAAGTCGCTGACCGGGTCGCGGTCGGACTCGAGCGTCCCGCAGTCGAGCACGTGCACGAGGGCGGCACAGCGCTCCACGTGGCGCAGGAACTCCAGGCCGAGGCCCTTGCCCTCGGAGGCACCGGGGATCAGTCCGGGCACGTCGGCCACGGTGTAGCGCACGTCCCCGGCCTGCACGACGCCGAGGTTCGGGACCAGGGTGGTGAACGGGTAGTCGGCGATCTTCGGGCGGGCCGCGGAGATCGCCGCGATCAGCGAGGACTTGCCGGCGGACGGGTAGCCCACGAGGGCCACGTCCGCGACGGTCTTGATCTCGAGGACGAGGTCGCGCTGCTCGCCGGGCAGGCCGAGCAGGGCGAAGCCGGGCGCCTTGCGCTTCTTCGAGGACAGCGCCGCGTTGCCCAGGCCGCCCTGCCCGCCGGCGGCGGCGACGAAGGATGCACCCTCCCCCACCAGGTCCGCCAGGATGTTGCCGTCCGAGTCCTTCACGACCGTCCCGTCCGGCACCGGCAGGACGAGGTCCTGGCCCTGCTTGCCGGAGCGGTTGTCACCCATGCCGGGGCCGCCGTTCTCGGCGGAGCGGTGGGGCGAGTGGTGGTAGTTCAGCAGCGTGGTGGTCTCGGGAGTCCACCACGAGCGTGATGTCGCCGCCGTCGCCGCCGTCGCCGCCGTCGGGTCCGCCGAGCGGCTTGAACTTCTCGCGCCGCACGGAGACACAGCCGTGGCCACCGTTGCCGGCGGTGAGATGCAGGACCACGCGGTCCACGAAGGCTGCCATGTCTCGGAATCTCTCCTCGGTTCAGGGGGACGGCGGTGTGGCGGGCGGATCTCTATCGTGCGGGACGGTGCCCCGGCCCGTGCGAGCGGGGTCCGGGCCGCGGATACGCCGACGGCGGGAGCGGGTCGTGAGTTCTGTCAGCGACCCGCCCCCGCCGGGGCGTCTGTGCGGCTGCGGTCCGATGTCATCTCACCGGTGCTGCCGACGGAGTCTGTTCAGCCGAGGGTCACTCGGCGGCCGGGACGATGTCCACGACCTTGCGTCCGCGGCGCTGGCCGTAGGCCACGGAGCCGGCGGACAGGGCGAACAGGGTGTCGTCCTTGCCGCGGCCCACGTTGTGGCCCGGGTGGAACTTGGTGCCGCGCTGGCGGACGAGGATCTCGCCGGCGGAGACAACCTGGCCGCCGAAGCGCTTCACGCCCAGGTACTGCGGGTTCGAGTCGCGGCCGTTCTTCGAGGAACTGCCGGCCTTCTTGTGTGCCATTGCTGTTACCTATTCTCTCGGATGCTATCGAGGATGCCGATCCTGCGCGGGGCAGGCCTCAGGCGATCTCGGTGATCTTGACCGTGGACAGCTCAGAGCGGTGGCCCTGGCGCTTCTTGTAGCCGGTCTTGTTCTTGTACTTCTGGATGACGACCTTCTTGCCACGGGAGTGGGAGACGACCTCGGCGGTCACCTTCACTCCAGCGGCGTCGGCGCCCGCCTTGACCTTGTCCCCGTCCACCAGCATCAGAGCGGGCAGCTCGACGGAGCCACCGGTCTCAGCGGCAACGCGGTCAAGGGTAACGAGGTCGCCGACGGCAACCTTCTCCTGGCGGCCGCCAGCGCGGACAATCGCGTACACCACTTGGGACTCACTTCTCTCGACGTTTCTCGGATTGACTGTGTCCACGCCTGCATCTCGACCGCACGCGCGGTTCGCCTTCTCGGACACCGTCGCCGTGTGCGACGGGCATGCGGGAGCCAGCTGGCGGTGAACACCGAGTGACCATCATACGCGGTCGGTGTTCACCGGCCAAATGTCCGCTCCGGCGGCGTGGCGACGGAGCGGACACCGGCTCAGCTGTGGCGGACGATGTCCGCCGCCTTGACGCCCACGCCCAGGACGACCGGGGCGGCGCCCTCCTCCGTCGCCGCCGGCGCGCCGACGGAGGCGGTGAACGTGCTGCCCTCGGCCGCCTTCGGCGCCTCGACAGCGCTCACCTCGGATCCGGCTGAGCCGGACGAGGCGGCACGGCGGGGACGACGACGGTGCGGGGCGGACTCCGCCTGTCCGCTCGCCTCGGACGGGGCGTCGGACGATGTGGGGGTCGTGTCATTCCGGTCCTCGCCGGCCGAAGCCTGCACGGGTGCATCCGAGGAGGCGGCGCGGCGCGGAACACCGCGACGCGTGGCCGCCTTCTGCTCGAGCGCGTCCTCCAGCGCGGACAGGTCCTTCGCCCCCTCCGCGGAGGAGGCACGGCGGGCTCCGCGGCGGCGCGGCACGGAGACCGGCTCGCCGTCGAAGGTGATGACACCGCCGTCCTCACCGGCCTCGGCGGAGGCGTCCTCCGCCGCGGGCGCCTGGTCGGCCTCGGCCCGGCGACCGCCTCCCCGCCGACGTCCGGAGCGGTCCTCCTCCGCGCCGGCGGAGCGCTCCTCGACCGCGCGGGCTGAGCGGTCCTGCCCGCCCCGGTCGTCCGCAGCGGTCTCGGCGTCGTGGCGGCCGGCCTGCGGCCCCTCGGCATCCGCACGGTGGCGGCCGTTCCGGTCCCGGCCGTCCCGGCCCTCGCCGTCCCGGCCGGCCTCGCCCCGGTCCGCCGCCGAGGAGCCAGCATCGCCGGAGTCGGCGCCGTTCTGGTTCTGGTCCTGGCCCTCGCCACGGCCCTCGCCGCCGCGTCCGCGGCGGCGCTTGCCGCGCCGCTTGCGGCGCGAGCGGCCGGAGGACTGTTCCTCCCCGGAGCCGTCCTTGCCGTCCGAGCCGCTCGGCTCGGTGTCGGACCCGGCCGACGCGGAGGCGCGGTCCTCGGACGAGCCGGCGCCGTCGTCGTCGCCGGCCTTTCCGGAGGCCTTGGCGATCGACTGCAGCGCGGCACGGGCGGCCGCCGCACGCTCCTGACGCAGACGCTCCTCCTCCGAGGTCTCCGCCTCCGTCGCAGCCTCGGCATCCTTGAACTGGGCCTGCGCGTCCGGGGCCTGGCCCCCACCGTTGCCGCCGCGCTTCTTCCGGCGACGACGGCCCTCGCCCTCGCCGCGCGGCTCACCGTGGGGGTTGTGGGAGCGATTGCGGTCCACAGGCTCGTCCTGGATGAGGAGTCCGCGGCCGGCGCAGTGCTCGCAGGTCTCCGAGAACACCTCCACCAGGCCGGTGCCCATGCGCTTGCGGGTCATCTGCACCAGGCCCAGCGAGGTCACCTCGGCGACCTGGTGCTTCGTGCGGTCGCGGCCCAGGCACTCGACCATCCGGCGCAGGACCAGGTCCCGGTTGGACTCGAGCACCATGTCGATGAAGTCGATGACGATGATGCCGCCGATGTCCCGCAGGCGCAGCTGGCGGACGATCTCCTCCGCGGCCTCGAGGTTGTTCTTGGTGACGGTCTCCTCGAGGTTGCCGCCGGAGCCGGTGAACTTGCCGGTGTTCACGTCCACCACGGTCATGGCCTCGGTGCGGTCAATCACCAGTGAGCCGCCGGAGGGCAGGTACACCTTGCGCTCGAGCGCCTTGTGGAGCTGTTCGTCGATACGGTGGGTGGCGTACAGGTCCTCGCCGTCGTGGTCCTGGGGCACCCAGTGGTGGAGGCGGTCCAGCAGGTGGGGGGCCACGTACATCACGTAGGCCTCGATGTTGTCCCAGGTCTCCTGGCCCTGCACGAGCATGGCGGAGAAGTCCTCGTTGAAGACGTCGCGGACGGTCTTGATGGTCAGGTCCGGCTCCGCGTACAGCAGCTCCGGGGCCAGCACCTTGGTGCCCTTCGCCTTGGACTGGATTCCCTCCCACTGGGCGCGCAGGCGGTTGATGTCGTTCTGCAGCTCCTGCTCTGAGGTGCCCTCGGCGGCGGTGCGGACGATCACGCCGGCGTCCTGCGGCAGGTGGTCCTTGAGGATCTTCTTCAGGCGGGAGCGCTCCACGTCCGGGAGCTTGCGGGAGATGCCGGTCATGGAGCCGCCGGGCACGTACACGAGGTAGCGGCCGGGCAGGGAGACCTGGCTGGTGAGGCGGGCGCCCTTGTGGCCGACCGGGTCCTTGGTGACCTGCACCAGGACGGTGTCCCCGGACTTCAGGGCGTTCTCGATCTTCTTCGGCTTGCCGTCCAGGTTGGCGGCGGACCAGTCGACCTCGCCCGCGTACAGCACGGCGTTGCGGCCGCGGCCGATGTCCACGAAGGCAGCCTCCATGGAGGGAAGCACGTTCTGGACCTTGCCCAGGTACACGTTGCCGATCATCGAGTCCTGGGTGGTGTGGGAGACAAAGTGCTCGGCGAGCACGCCGTCCTCGAGCACGGCGATCTGGATGCGCTTGTCCCGCTGGCGGACCAGCATCTTGCGGTCCACGGACTCGCGGCGGGCCAGGAACTCGGCCTCGGTGATGACCTGGCGGCGACGGCCGCCGGCACGTGAGTCGCGGCGACGCTGGCGCTTGGCCTCCAGACGGGTGGAGCCCTTGACGCCCTGGACCGCGTCCGCGGCCGTGCTGGAGACCTGGCGCGGGGCCCGGACGCGGGTCACGGTGTTCTCCGGGTCCCCGTCCTCCCCGCCGTCCAGCTCCATGTCCACGGAGCCGCGGCGACGCTTGCGACGGCGGCGCGACGTGGTGCCCGAGGCACGGTCCTCGCCCGGCTTCCGATCCTCGGAGTCCTCGGAGTCGGCGTCCTCGCCCTCCCCCTCGGTCCGCGAGTCCCCGCGCTCGGAACGGGTGCCGCGGCCGCGGCTCCGACGGCGACGGCGGCCGCGGCCGGACTCGGAGGTCTCGTCCTCGTCCTGGTCGTCACGCTCGTCCCGCCCGGCGTCCTCGGCGCGGTCACGGCGGCGACGCTCCGAGGCGGTCAGGGTCGGGATGAGGTCCTCCGGCACCGCGAAGGGGTTCGACGGGTCGAAGGAGAAGGAAGGAGCACCGTCCCCCTCCGCCGAGTCGGTCGAGTCCTCGGCACGGGACGCGTCCCGGGCGGCGTCGGTTGTAGCGTCGGCCTCGCCGGCCAGGACCGGCTGCGGATGGTCGGCCGCGGGGTGTTCCGTCGTCTCGCCGGACCGCACCGGCTGGCCTGCGCCAGTCTGCACCGTGGTCTCGCCGGGTTCCGCCGTGGTGGTCTCAGGTGTGTTGTCCGCTGCCATTGCAGCTCCTCCTGCCGCCGGACGGTGCCACACCCACCGCGCCGGAGGCGTCCAGGTCTGCCGCCCCGGCGCGTTCGCCCCGTGCCGGCCCGAGGGCCGCGGGGTGCGTCGCGGAGCAGACGCCAAAGTCCTGTGGTGAACCGGCGGGCCGCTCGTCTTTCCTTCACGGCTGCCCCTTCCGGAACCACTGGGTCGCCCCGGCCGGTTCCGCCGGTGTCCGTCCCAGGTCCGCGCGCTGCGGGGCTGTCACTGCCCCACGCGCTGCGTGGACCGGGTCGGGCTTTCCCGACCCCGGTGCGTCGGCGGCGACCTGGCCGGTCGCCCAGAGGGTCGCGTCCGTGGTGTGGCCACGGCGCGTCCGCGTCCGATTATCGCACACGCCGACACGTGATCCCGGGCACGTTCGCCCCGGGCCTAGACTGCCTGCCATGGACCGCTCCCCTGCTCCCGCCGCCACTGCCGCAACCCCGGTCGCCGACGACGCCACGGCGCTGACCCCGCGCGGCACCGCCCCGTACCCGGACGAGCGCGGCCCCCTGGCCCGCCCGCGCGGCTTCGCCGCGATGCTGCTGATCACCTCGCTGATCGCGATCGTCGCGACGATCATCATCATCGTCGAACGCTCGCTCCTGGCGGCGGACCCGGACCACCGCACCAGCTGCGACCTCAACCCCTGGATGTCCTGCGGCAAGGTCATGCAGTCCTGGCAGGCCGGGACGTTCGGCTTCCCGAACACCTACATCGGCATCGTCGGCTTCTCCGTGCTCATCACGGTGGCCGTGTCCCTGGTCGCCGGTGCCCGCTTCGCACGCTGGTACTGGCTGCTGATGAACCTGGGCATCCTCGCGGGCCTGGGCTTCGCCGGGTGGCTCTGGTACGCGGCGGTCTACCAGATCAACACGCTGTGCCTGTACTGCATGATCGTCTGGGCCATGGTGATCGTGCAGGCCGTGATGACCACGTCCGCGAACATCCAGAACGGCATCATCCCCGCCTCGGAGGGCATGCGAGAGAAGGCCCGTGACCTCGCCTGGCCCGTGGTGGTCCTGCTCTACCTGGCGGTGTTCGCCTCGATCGTCCTCCACTTCGGCCTGGGCGTCCTCGGCCTCTGAGGGCCGGCTCCGGCGGACATGACCTACGACGACGGCCTGTCGCCTTCCGTGCACTGCTCCCCGGAAGTTGGACTCCTATTCAAGTCCGACTCACCCGGGGAGCAGTGCTGTGTCAGCACCATCGAAACTCACACAAGAACAACGAGAACAGGCCATCGACCTGTTCGAGAAAGGTCATCGCCACAAGGTCGTCGCGCACCGGTTGGGTCTGCCGGTGTGGTCGGTGGAACGCCTGGAGTACCGGTGGCGCCTGCATGGGAAGCTAGCTCTTGTGGCCAACCCATCGAAGAAGACGTACTCGTTCGATACGAAGCTGCTGATCGCCCGGAGGTACCTGGAGGGAGAGACCGCCAACGCGTTGGCGGCCGAGTACCAGGTCTCGACTCCACGACTGGTCCAGCGGTGGGCCCAGGCCTACCGGGAACAAGGTGAGCAGGGCCTGCACTCGAAGAAGCCCGGACGCAAGCCGGCCCCGGCACCTGGTGCCGACCGGGTAGCGGACCTGGAACGGGAGAACGAGTATCTGCGCGCCAAGGTCGCCTACCTGGAAAAACTCAAGGCCTTGAGACAGCAAGGACTGCGGTGAGAGCAGCTGCAGTGACCAGTCTCAGGGCACGGTTCCCGCTCAGGGTGCTGCTGCAGATCGCGTGCCTGGCCCGCTCGACGTACTTCCACCAGGTGCTGGTGGCCAGCCGGGAGGACCGGTACGCGGACCTGAAGGTGCGGATCCGTCAGATCGTGGCCGAGCACGGCCGCCGGTACGGGCACCGGCGGGTGCACATGGTCCTGACCAGTGAGGGCCTGCATGTGGCGAAAAAGACCGTGCTGGCCCTGATGCGCCAGCTCGGGCTGGTCTGCCAGGTACGCCGCCGACGCCGGCGCCGCTACACGGCAGGAGCCGAGGGCAGGATCGCTCCGAACGGGCTTCAACGACGGTTCCAGGCCGAGGGACCGAACCAGAAGTGGGTCACGGACATCACCGAGTTCGCCGTGGCCGGGCAGCGGGTGTATTTGTCTCCGGTGATCGATCTGTTCGATCACGCGGTGATCGGTCACCAGATCGGAACCCGTCCCACGACCTCGTTCACGAACGCTTCGCTGGAGCAGGCCTTCTGCCGGGCCGGAGCCCCTGCAGGGGTGATGGTGCATTCCGATCAGGGCTTCCAGTACCAGCACGCCTCGTGGAGGCAGATCATCCAGGACCATGACGGGATCCAGTCGATGTCTCGTCGTGGGAACTGTCATGACAACGCGGTGGCCGAGAACTTCTTCTCGCACCTGAAGGCCGAGGCCTTCCTGGACCGGTATCCGGCCACGGTGGCCGAGATGACCCAGGCCTTGGAGTCCTACATCCAGTGGTACAACCATCACCGGATCCAGCAACGACTCGAGGGCCTGACCCCGATGAAGTATCGGGAACAGGCCCTCGAGAAAGACGGGGCGCTTACGCTCTGATTACCAGTCCAACAAACGGGGACCAGTGCATCCGTGCGGAAGGTGGCAGGCCGTCGTCGTGCAGCGGGGACGAAGAGTCCCCGTCAACAGCGGGTCCCGGACGGGATCAGCCGAACCAGATGCCCAGCTCGCGCTCGGCCGAGAGGGTCGAGTCCGAGCCGTGGACAAGGTTCTTCTGGACCTTCTCGCCCCAGTCGCGTCCGAGATCGCCGCGGATGGTGCCCGGGGCGGCGGTGGTCGGCTCGGTGGCACCGGCGAGAGAGCGGAAGCCCTCGATCACGCGGTTGCCGGTCACGCGGGCCGCCACGACCGGACCCGAGCCCATGAACTCCACGAGCGGCTCGAAGAACGGCTTGCCCTCGTGCTCCTCGTAGTGCTCCTCCAGCATCTCGCGGGTGGGGGTGAGCATCTTCAGGTCCTCGATGACGTAGCCCTTCGCCTCGATGCGGGCGAGGATCTGGCCGGTCAGGCCGCGGGCGACGCCGTCCGGCTTCACCAGGACGAGGGTCTGTTCATGGTTCTGGGTCACAGGGGTCTCCTTCGCTCGAGGGGGGTCTGGCTTCCTCGGCCCAGCCTAGTGGCCCGGTGCGTCTCGGCCGACGGCTCAGGCGCCGTGCTCGGCCTCCCACTCGGCCTGCAGGCGGTCACGCTCCCGGTTCTCCACGTCCATCGCGCGTCCGCGGACCACGGCGTACCACCACGCCAGGGCGAACAGCGGCCCGATCACGAACATCGAGTACTCCCAGAAGCCGGAGAGGACCAGCACCAGCTGCAGGGCCCAGCCGATGAGGATCCCGGCCGGCTTCCGGATGATCGCGCAGGTCAGGATCGCGACGACGGCCAGCACCGAGTAGCCGGCGATGAACCACACGGCGTGGTCCTCGCCGCGGTTCAGGCCGAAGAGCGTCATGCCCAGGAAGAACAAGACGATGGCCTCCAGGCACAGGACCGAGGATGCGAACAGCGCCTGGACGGAACGGCGCTTCTTCTTCATCCCCGGGCGCCAGGCCTGCTGGGACTTCGTCTCCCGGGCCGGACGCCAGTCCTCGGCGCCGAAGCCCGCCCCGGGCTGTGGACCGTCGGGGCGGATGTCCTCCGGATCGTTCGGCGTGCGGGCCATGTCAGCGGCCTCCGTCCGTGTCGTCGTCCAGGACGTCGAGGACCTCCGGGTCCACGGCGTCCTCGTCCTCGTGATCCATGCCGACGGCGCCCAGCAGGTCGGCCGGGTCGATGCCGCGGGCGGCGACCGTCACCGGCCCCGGAGACGCGGGCGCCCCCAGCAGATGCCGGACGTCCGCGGCCAGGGTGATGGAGCCGATGGCGAGCACACCGCCGCCGGTGCCGCCGGCGAGCGCGTCCGCGGAGCTGTCCACGGCCTCAGCACGGCCCACGGCCCACTCGAGGGCGTCCGGCACGGACTCGGTGACGAACACGTCCTCCTCCGGCCAGCCGGCGTCCAGGGCCATCTGGGCCAGCTCACCGGCCGGAATGGACCGTGGCGAGGAGGACTGTGTGACCGCCAGGTCCTCCACCAGCTCGCCGAACTCCCGGTACAGGGTCTCCAGCATGGAGCGGGCGTCCTTCTCCGCCAGCACGCCGACCACCAGGGCCAGGCGGGTCAGGCCGAACGACTCCTTCACGGCGCGGGCGGACACGCGCACGCCGTCCGGGTTGTGGGCGGCGTCCACGATGATCGTCGGCGCGGCGCGGAGCACCTCGAGGCGGCCCGGGCTGGTCACCTGGGCGATACCCTCGCGCAGCAGCTCGATCTCCAGGGGCTTCTCTCCGCCGCCGAGGAACGCCTCAAGCGCCGCGACGGCGACAGCCAGGTTCTCCGCCTGGTGCTCGCCGTAGAGCGGGAGGGTGATGTCCTCGTACTCCCCCGCGATGCCGCGCACGGACACCTGCTGGCCGCCGACGGCGAGGGAGCGTCCGGCGACGCTGAACTCGACGCCCTCGAAGCGGTACGGCACGTCCGCGGCCTGCGCGGCCTCGAGCAACACCTGCGCGGCGTCCCGGTCCTGGGCGGCGGAGACGAGGAAGCCTCCGGGCTTGACGATCCCGGCCTTCTCCTCGGCGATCTCCGCCTCCGTGTCGCCCAGCAGGTCCGTGTGGTCCAGGCTGATCGGCGTGACCACCGCGACCTTCGCGTCCGCCACGTTGGTGGCGTCCGTGATGCCGCCCAGGCCCACCTCGAGGACCAGGACCTCCACCGGCTCGTCCGCGAACACGGCGAACGCGAGGGTGGTGACGGCCTCGAAGTAGGTCAGCCGGGGCTCCCCGGCGGCCTCGAGCTCGGCGTCCACGAGCTCCACCATCGGCAGGATCTCCGCCCAGATACGGACGAACGTCTCGTCCTGCACGGGCTCGCCGTCGATGCTGATGCGCTCGGTGACCCGTTCCAGGTGGGGCGAGGTGTACCGGCCGGTGCGCAGCCCGTAGGAGCGCAGCACCGCCTCGATCATGCGGGCTGTGGACGTCTTGCCGTTGGTGCCGGTCAGGTGGATGACCGGGGCAGCGTGCTGGGGGTCGCCCAGCAGCGCCAGCACCCGGCGCATCGGCTCCATGCGCGGCTCCATCCTGTTCTCCGGCGCACGTGCGAGCAGGTCGCGGTAGACGCCGGCGACGTCGCGTGGGGCGTTCACGTGGCCCTGAGCGGGGTCGATCATGCGTCCGCCTTCCCCACGGTCACGGTCACGGTCTTGGTGGCGTCGTCCGCGCGGTGGCTGCGCGGGTCCTCAGCTCCCGAGTCCTCCACCACCAGCTCGGTGGTGAGGGTCTCGCGGGAGATCAGCTCCCGGTGCGCCTCAAGGGCGGCGGCCACGGCCGACGGTGCCGAGATGACCGTGCGCACGCGGTCCGAGACGTCCAGCCCGGCGTTCTTGCGGGCCGACTGGACAGCACGGACGACGTCGCGGGCGGTGCCCTCGGCTGCGAGCTCGTCCGAGACCTCCGTGGTGAGGACCAGGAATCCGGAGGTGCCGGACAGCACGCCCACCGCGGTGCCCTCCGGGGCGCCCGAGGTGACGGTGCGGAGCTCGTAGAGCTCCGGGGCCAGAGTGACGGGGCCGTCGTCGAGCCTCACCTGCAGACCGGACTCGGCCTCCTCGTAGGAGCCGGCGTCCACGGCCTTCTTGATCAGCGGGACCTGCTTTCCGAACGCCTTGCCCAGCTCGCGGAAGTTCAGCTTCAGCTCGGTGCCAATGCCGTACTCGGCCACTGCGTCGGCGGTCAGCTCGGAGAGCTTGACGTCCTTGAGGTTCAGCTCGTCCGCGATGATGCGGGCAAACGTGCCCTCCAGGCCGGCCGCGTCCGGCACGACCACGGACAGGGCGGCCAGCGGCAGGCGCACCCGGCGGTTGGCGCCCTTGCGCAGCGCCGATCCGGCCGAGGTGATCGCGCGGACGGCGTCCATGCGTGCGATCAGCGCGTCCGCCTCCGGACCGTGCGGGAACAGGTCCGCGTCCGGGTAGTCGGTCAGGTGGACCGAGCGGCCGCCGGTGAGGCCGCGCCAGATGTCCTCCGCCACCAGCGGCAGCAGCGGGGCCGCCGCCCGGGTGAAGGCCTCCAGCGCGGTGTACAGCACGTCCATCGCGTCCGTGTCCTCGGCGAAGAAGCGCTGACGGGAGCGGCGGATGTACCAGTTGGTCAGGGTGTCCATGTAGGAGCGCAGGGCGTCGCAGGCGTCCGAGACCTCGTAGGCGTCCAGGGCCGTCTTGACCGCACGCAGCATGGTGCCCGTGGTGGCCAGGATGTACTGGTCCAGTGGGTCAGCGGCGGAGTGCTTGGGCTTCGCCCGGTAGCCCTCCGGGCGAGTGCCCTCGGCCGTGGCCGTGTTCGCGTACAGGCTGAAGAAGTGCCACGCGTTCCACAGTGGCAGCTGGACCTGGCGGACGCCCTCGCGGATGCCCTCCTCGGTGACGATCAGGTTGCCACCGCGCAGGATCGGCGAGGCCATGAGGAACCAGCGCATGGCGTCCGAGCCGTCACGGTCCAGGACCTCGTTCACGTCCGGGTAGTTGCGCAGGGACTTGGACATCTTCTGCCCGTCCGAGCCGAGCACGATGCCGTGTGAGATCACGTTCGAGAACGCCGGACGGTCGAAGAGCGCGGTGGCCAGGATGTGCAGCGTGTAGAACCAGCCGCGAGTCTGCCCGATGTACTCGACGATGAAGTCCGCCGGGTTGTGGGAGTCGAACCACTCCTTGTTCTCGAACGGGTAATGGACCTGCGCGTACGGCATGGAGCCGGAGTCGAACCATACGTCCAGCACGTCCTCCACACGGCGCATGGTGGCGCCGGCGGCCGCGGCCTCCGGGTCCGGGTGCGGACGGGTCAGGTCGTCGATCCACGGGCGGTGCAGGTCCACCTCGCCCTCGGCGTTGACGGGCAGGCGACCGAAGGCCTCCTCCAGCTCGGCCAGCGAGCCGTAGACCTCAGTGCGTGGGTGTTCGGGGTGGTCCGAGACCCACACCGGGATCGGGGAGCCCCAGTAGCGGTTGCGGGAGATCGACCAGTCACGGGCATTCTCCAGCCACTTGCCGAACTGGCCGTGCTTCACGTTGCCTGGGATCCAGTTGATGTCTTCGTTGTGCGCCAGCATTCGGTCCTTGAACTCCGTGACGGAGACGTACCAGGAGGTGATGGCGCGGTAGATCAGCGGCGTGCGGCAGCGCCAGCAGTGCGGGTAGGAGTGCTCGTAGGAGGCCTCGCGGAACACGCGGTCCATGGCGCGCAGGGCGCGGACGATCGTCATGTTCGCCTCGAAGGCCTGCACGCCGGCGATGTCCTTCAGGACTCCCCCGCCGTTGTCCTGGTTGCCGAACAGCGGCAGGAACTTGGCGCCCTCGTCCACGGAGAGGATCACCGGGATGCCGGCGGCCTCGCAGACGCGCTGGTCGTCCTCGCCGTAGGCCGGGGCCTGGTGGACCACGCCGGTGCCGTCCTCGGTGGACACGTAGTCGTCCACCAGCAGCTGCCAGGCGTTCTGCGTGCCGTACTCCTCGGTGTCCACGAAGTAGGTGAACAGCGGGGCGTAGCACAGGCCGCCGAGGGTGGAACCGGCGTGGGTCTCGGTGACCGCCTCGAGGGCGGCCGCCGCGTCCGCGTAGCCAAGCTCCTTGGCGTGGGCCCCCACGAGGTCCTTGGCCAGCAGGAAGCGCTCGGCGTCGATCGCGGCGCCGTCCGGACCGGCCGGGACCACGGCGTAGGCGACCTCCGGGCCCACCGCGAGGGCCTCGTTGGTGGGAAGAGTCCACGGGGTGGTGGTCCAGGCGACCACGTGCACGCCGGCGAGCGCGGCGGCGGTCTCGGCGGAGGCGGAGCCGCCGTCGGCGACCTCGCCGGTCAGCGGGAAGGACACGGTGACCGAGGGGTCCTGGCGCATCTTGTAGACGTCGTCGTCCATGCGCAGCTCGTGGTTCGAGAGCGGGGTCTCGTCCTTCCAGCAGTACGGCAGGACGCGGAAGCCCTGGTAGGTCAGGCCCTTCTCGTGGAGGGACTTGAAGGCCCAGAGCACGGACTCCATGTAGTCCGGAGTGAGGGTCTTGTAGTCGTTGTCGAAGTCCACCCACCGGGCCTGGCGTGTGACGTAGTCCTGCCACTCGCGGGTGTACTTGAGCACTGACTCGCGGCAGGCGTCGTTGAACCGGTCGATGCCCATCTGCTCGATCTGGGCCTTGTCCGTCATGCCCAACTGCTTCATGGCCTCGAGCTCGGCGGGCAGGCCGTGGGTGTCCCAGCCGAAACGGCGCTCGACGCGTCGGCCCTGCTGGGTCTGGTAGCGGGCCACGAGATCCTTGACATAGCCGGTGAGCAGGTGGCCGTAGTGCGGCAGGCCATTGGCGAAGGGAGGGCCGTCGTAGAAGACGAACTCGTTGGGGGTGCCGTCCTCGTTCTGGGCGGGGCGCGCGTCGATCGAGGCCTGGAAGGTGCCGTCCTCATCCCAGTACTTGAGGATGCGCTCCTCGATCTCCGGGAAGCGCGGGGAGGCGGCGGTGCCGGAGGCGGGGTCGGTGGAGGCGAGAGGGTACACGAGGCGTCCTTTGCGGTCCTTGGCTGCGTGGGGTCTGCTGCAAGGACGCTCGCCTGACGTGGCGGGCGCGGTACCACCTTGCTTGCCGGCGTCGGGAGGTCCCCGGGGTGCTGGCCGCTTGATGACTGCTGTGACGGGCTTACCCGTCCGGTTCTACTGGGGCCGTGCGGCCCGTTCTTCCGGAGGCTCGCCGGTGATGGCCGGGTCGACGCCTGTGTCCGCCAGTGTAGTGGACGACGCGCCGGCCCGTGGCCGCGGGGCCGGAGCGCGTCAGAGGGCGGTGCGCACGGCCGCCGACGCGTCGCCGTCGAGCTCCACGTGCACGGCGTCCCGGCCCGAGGCCCAGAGGAGGAGCTCCCCGACCTCGCCGGTCACCGTGACGGGCGCCCGCAGCGCCACGGCCCCGCGGGTGACGGTGACCGGGGCGCGACCCGGGCCCTGGAGGACCACCGGCGCCGTGGACGTACGGAGGAACAGCGGGGCCATGCGGCGCAGCGAGCGGTAGAGGGCGTCCTCCTCGTCCGGGGAGAACGAGCGCGGGGCGGGGAGCGAGCCGCCGGCCGCAGACTCGCCGCGCCGGACGTCCTCGAGGTGGATGAAGTGCTCGGCCGCGTTCACGTGCTTGTCCGCCGCCCGCATGGGGTTCAGCGCCGACGGGCCCGCGGCCCACTCCCGCGCGACCTCGGCGTAGTCGCGGCGCGTGGTCTCCGCGGTCAGGCGGTCGAGGTGGCGGGACAGCGGCGGGATGAACAGGGCGGCGAAGGCGTCGGGCCGGTTCTCCCGCAGCCACAGGTGGGCGCGTGGGGGCCCTTCTCGAGCAGGAGGTCAGCGAGGCGGGCGCGTTCGGCTGCGGCGAAGGTGGTCATGGGCACCACGGTAGCGAGCGGGCCGCGGCGCGGGCGAGGGGTGGGCCGCGCCCGGCCGCGAATCCACCCGACGGGAGGGCTCAGCCTCCGGCGCCGAGGAGGATGCTCTCCCGGGAGATGCGGGTCATCTCCTCGCGGTCCACGACCTTCACCCGCTCCCGCGCCACCGTCCCGGCCTCCGTGGCCTGCGCACCCAAGGACTTCTCATGGTCATCCAGGGCATGCCAACCAGCCCACGTCGTGTACGGGACCTCACGGGACTCCAGCAGCTCGATCACCGACTCCTCCGACGGCTCCTGCGCGGTCCACAGCCCCGGCTCGTCCTCGATCAGATGCGTGATGGTCTCGAGGGAGTCGCCCTTGGTGTGCCCGATCAACCCCACCGGGCCCCGCTTGATCCACCCCGAGGCATACAGCCCCGGCACCGGGGCGCCGTCCGCGTCCAGCACCCGGCCCGCCGCGTTCGGGATCACCCCGCGCACCTCATCGAACTCCACCCCCTCCACCGGAGACCCGAAGTACCCCACGGCCCGGTAGACCGCCTGCACCGGATAGTCCACGGTCTGGCCGGTCGGGCGGACCCCACCGGAACCGTCGAGCTCCATCCGACGCATCCGCAGCCCGTCCACCCGGCCGTCCCCGTCCTCGTCCAGGAACTCCTCCGGAGCCTGCAGGAAATGCAGATGCAGCCGACGCGAGGCGCTCTGCTCACGGTCCTCCTGCTCCATCAGCCAGTTCGTCAACGTGCCCACCATGGTGCGGACCTGGTTGTTCTCCTCGATCGCCTGCTCCGAGGCCTCATCGAAGTCGAAGTCCTCCTCGTACAGCACGATGTCCACATCCCGGGAATGCGCCAGCTCCCGCAGCTCCAGCGGGGTGAACTTCACCTGCGCCGGCCCACGCCGACCGAACACGTGCACATCCGTGACCGGGGAGGCGGCCAGGTCCCGGTACACGTTGTCCGGGATCTCCGTGGGCAGCAGGTCCTCGGCATGCTTGGACAGGATCCGGGCCACATCCAGGGCCACGTTCCCGTTGCCGATCACCGCGACCTGCGTGGCCTCCAACGGCCAATGCCGCGGCACATCCGGGTGCCCGTCATACCAGGACGCGAAATCCGCGCCACCGAACGAACCGGCCAACTCCACCCCCGGCACATCCAGGGCCGCGTCCCGCACGGCACCGGTGGAGAACACGATCGCGTCGTAGTGCCGACGCAGATCCGCCAGGCTCAGATCCGTGCCGTAGTCCACGTTCCCCAGGAAACGGATGTCACCGCGGTCCATGACCTTGTGCAAGGCGTTCACGATGCCCTTGATGCGCGGATGGTCCGGGGCCACCCCGTAACGGATCAGACCGAACGGGGCCGGGTACCGGTCGAACAGGTCGATGCTGACGCGGAAGTCCCGCTCCTCCTTGGTCAGGATGTCCGCCGTGTACACCCCGGCGGGTCCGGCACCGATGATGGCGATGCGCAACGGGCGGTCAGGCCTCGAGGACGAGGGGGTCAGGGTCATGCTCGTGCTCCTTCGGAGGTCGGGTTCAGGGTCAAGATCGGGGTAGGGATGTCGGCCGCAGGCGCGCCGGTGGCGTAGGGGCTCAGGCGCACGACGTCGCCCACGACGATCACGGCGGGGTTCTCCACACCGACGGCGGCCGCCTGCGCGGCGATGGTCTCCACCGTGCCCACGGTGACCCGCTGGTCCGGCATCCAGCCGCGCTCGATGATCGCCACGGGCGTCGCGCCGTCGAGGCCGCGCTCCGTCAGTCGGCGCGCGGTGTCCGCGAGCCGGCGCACGCCCATCAGCAGGACGAGCGTGTGGTCGGCCCGGGTGGGCACTTCGGACAGCTCTTCGTGGCCGGTCACCAGCGTGAAGCCGGTGGCGACGCCGCGATGGGTGACCGGGATCCCCGCGGCGGCGGGCACCGAGACGGCGCTCGTGACACCGGGGACCACCTCGACGTCGACGCCGTGGGCGCGGCAGTGCGCTGCCTCCTCGCCGCCGCGGCCGAGCACGTACGGGTCGCCGCCCTTGAGCCGGACGACGAGGCGGCCGGCCCGGGCCTCCCGGACCAGGACGGCGTTGATCTCGTCCTGCGTGGCCAGGTGGTTCCCGGGGGCCTTGCCGACATCGATCACGGGCACCGCCGGGTCCAGCTCGGCCAGGAGGGCGCGCGGGCCCAGCCGGTCGGCGACCACCACGTCGGCCTCCGCGAGCAGCTGTCGACCGCGCACGGTGATGAGCCCGGAGTCGCCGGGGCCGCCGCCGACGAGGGCCACGCGGCCGGGCTCGGCGGACGCGCGCCGCCGACGCAGCGGCAGCCGCCCCGTGGACAGGGCGAGGGTGATCGCGTCCTTCAGGGCGCGGGCGCGGCGAGGGTCTCCCCCGGCGTTGACGGCCACGGTCACGTCCCCGGCCCGGACGACGGCGGGCGTCCAGGCGGCGGAGGATTCGGCGTCGGAGGCGTCGACGCACCAGACGCGGCGGGCCTCGGCGTCGGAGGCCACGGCCCCGTCCACGGCCCGGTCGCCGGTGGCGGTCTGGGCGAACCAGACCCCGTCGAGGTCGGACGGACGGTAGGGGCGGCGGTGCAGGGTGAGCAGGCCGGCCGCCGCGAGCCGCTCCACCTCCTCCCCCGGCTCCGGGGCCACCACGGTGACGAGCGCGCCGGCGTCGAGGAGGGCGCCCACGCGGCGGCCGGCCACGGCCCCGCCGCCCACCATCAGGACGGACCGGCCGAGCAGACGCAGGGAGGTGGGGTACAGATCGGACGCGGTCATCGCGTGCTCCCTTCCAGCAGCCCCCGGCGGCGCAGCATGCGCCGCTCGACGGGGCCGAATGCGGTCAGTTCGAACAGGACGCCGACGGCCAGGATGGCCAGGACGGCGCAGAGGACGACGGCGAGGTCGGACTCGGCGCGTCCCTCGTGGAGCAGGGTCCCGAGTCCGACGCCCATGGGCCCGCCGACGGCGATGATCTCCGCGGCCATGAGGCCTCGCCATGCGAAGGCCCAGCCCTGGCGCAGGCCGGAGACGAAGGCGGGCAGCGCGGCCGGGAGGACCACCAGCAGAGCGGTCTCGAGGCGCGAGGCGCCCAGCACGCGGGCCGCGCGACGCAGCTGCGGCGGCACCTGGTCCGTGCCGGTGGTGAGACCGGCGACCACGGCGGGGACGGCGCCGGTGAGCATCACGAAGTACGCGGTCGCGTCGCTGAGGCCGAACCACAGCACCGCGAGCGGCACCCAGGCCACGTTGGGCAGCACCATCAGGGCCGTGAGCAGCGGGCCGAACGCCCGCCGCAGGACGCCGACCTGTCCGAGCACCAGGCCCAGCCCGACGCCGACGACCACGGCGAGGGCGAAGCCGACGACGGCCCGGCCCACCGACGTCGACACTGCCTGCTGGACGAGGCCCTGGGCCCACAGCGTCCCGAAGGCCCCGAGGACGTCGCCGGGACCGGTCATCGGTTCGCCGCGCGCACCGGCCAGCCACGCGAAGGCCTGCCAGATCGCCACGAGCAGGACGACGGCGGCCACCGGGAGCAGGACCCGGCTCCAGTCCCACCCGGCCAGACCCGTCCGACGGGTCGAGCCGACGGCCTGGAGCGCGTCGAGGCCGCTGTCGAGCTCGCGCAGCTCGTCGTCGGCGGCGGCCCCCGGCGCGCGGCCGGGGGCGTCGAGGGTGGGGGTGTCAGTGCGCATGGCGACGGATCTCCTGACCGAGTCGGGCGGTGATGGCGGCCGTGAGGGCGGCCGCGGCGGGCGCGTCGTGGCGGGCGGCTGCGGGCACGTCCCATTCGGCGACGACGCGACCCGGCCGTGAGGACAGCAGCAGCACCCGCTGGCCGAGGCGGACGGCCTCGGCCACATTGTGGGTGACGAACACGACCGTCCGACCGGTCTGACGCCACACGCGCTCGAGCTCCACGTGCAGCAGGTCGCGGGTGATCGCGTCCAGCGCGGCGAACGGCTCGTCCATGAGCAGCAGGGGGCGGTCCTGGGCGAGGGCCCGGGCCAGGGCGACGCGCTGGCGCATGCCGCCGGAGAGCTGGTGGGGTTGCAGGTCGGCGGCGTCGCCCAGGTGGACGAGGCGCAGCAGCTCCCCGGCACGCTCCCGACGCTCCGCCGCGGGCACGCCGGCGAACCGGAGGGCGAGCTCGATGTTGCCGCGGGCGGTGAGCCACGGGAAGAGGGCGGCGTCCTGGAACATGAACGCGGCCCCCTCCCGGGGGGTCTTGACGACGCCGGCGGTGGGCGCCTCGAGCCGGGCGATGAGGTTCAGCAGGGTGGACTTGCCGCACCCGGACGCGCCGAGCAGGCAGACGAACTCGCCCGGCTCGATGCGCACGGAGACGTCCTCCAGCACGGGCGTGGGGCCGCCGAAGCTCTTGCCCACGTCCTCCATCACCACTGTCATGACCGCTCCCGCCGCGCCGTGGTCATCCGGATCAGGCCTCGTCGCCGCCGCGCACCATGCCGGCGGCGAGCGTGGCCCCGTCCTGGGGGTCGATCACGAGGAACGCCCCGGTGCGCCGATGCACGGCGTAGGGCTCCACGGGCAGGGGCGCGGCCAGGTGCAGGCGCACCTGTCCGATGTCGTTGAGCTCGAGGGTCTCGGCCGGGTCGAGTCGCAGGGTGTCCAGGTCGAGCCGACCGGCCACCTCCTGGACGAGCGCCCGGACGACGGCGGTGCCGTGCTTGACGAGGACCTGCTGCCCGACGCGCAGCGGCGCGGCGGAGAGCCAGCACAGCGCGGCGGCCACCTCCGCGGTGGGACGCGGGGCGGTGTCCGCGGCGGCGATCGTGTCCCCGCGGGCCACGTCCACCTCGTCGGCCAGACGCAGGACCACCGACTGCGGGGAGGAGGCCTCCTCGAGGGATTTCCCAGCGGCGTCGACGCCCACCACGGTGGTGGTGCGCGCC
This sequence comes from Micrococcus luteus, assembly GCA_047414615.1. GTDB lineage: Bacteria > Actinomycetota > Actinomycetes > Actinomycetales > Micrococcaceae > Micrococcus > Micrococcus luteus_B. The sequence continues at coordinate 687,812 of CP179711.1, read as the reverse complement.
GGCTGCCCCGGGGTGAGGACGGCGACGGCGTCCCCGGGCCGGACGGTGCCCGCCACGACCTGCCCGGCGTAGCCGCGGTAGTCGCGGAAGACCTCGGGGTCGAGACCGGGGGCCAGGGCGCCCTGGGGGCGGACCACGAGCTGCACCGGGAAGCGGAAGGAGGCCGCGGCGTCGTCCTCGGCGTCCGCCCCGGGCAGCGACTCGAGCAGCTCCATGAGCGTGGGGCCGGCGTACCAGTCCGTCCGATCGGAGCGGGTGACCACGTTGTCGCCCTGCAGGGCGGACACCGGGACGCTCACCGCGTTGGAGAGGCCGAGCTCCCGGGCCACGCGCCGGACGTCCTCGGCGATCGCGGTGAAGACCTCCTCGGAGTAGTCCACGAGATCGATCTTGTTGACGGCGACGATCACGTGCGGCACCCGCAGCAGGGCCACCACGCTGAGGTGGCGTCGGGTCTGCTCCACCACGCCCTTGCGGGCGTCCACGAGCAGCACGACGGCGTCGGCCGTCGAGGCGCCCGTGACGGTGTTGCGGGTGTACTGCACGTGCCCGGGGCAGTCGGCCAGCACGAAGGTGCGCCGGTCCGTGGCGAAGTACCGGTACGCGACGTCGATCGTGATCCCCTGCTCCCGCTCGGCGCGCAGGCCGTCGGTCAGCAGCGCCAGGTCCAGCCCGCCCTCCGCGCCGCCGAAGCCGCGCTCGGCGGAGGTGCGGGCCACGGCCTCGAGCTGGTCGGCCAGGACGGCCTTGGAGTCGTGCAGGAGGCGGCCCACGAGGGTGGATTTGCCGTCGTCGACCGAGCCGGCCGTGGCCAGGCGGAACAGGGTCCCGGCGGGGGCGTGCCGGTCCAGCAGTGCGGTGCTCATCAGAAGTACCCGTCCTTCTTGCGATCTTCCATGGCCGCCTCGGAGATGCGGTCGTCGGCGCGGGTGGCCCCGCGTTCGGTCAGGGTGGAGGCGGCGACCTCGAGCACGACGTCCTCGACGGTGGCGGCCTCCGAGAGGACGGCGCCGGTGCAGGACATGTCGCCCACCGTGCGGTAGCGCACCGTCTGCGTGGTGACCTCCTCGCCCTCGGCCGGGCGGGAGTGCTCCCCCACGGCGCGCCACATGCCGTCGTGGCGGAAGACCTCCCGCTCGTGCGCGTAGTAAATGGAGGGCAGCTCGATGCCCTCGCGGGCGATGTACCGCCACACGTCCAGCTCGGTCCAGTTGCTGATGGGGAACGCGCGGACGTGCTGGCCGGGGGTGTGACGGCCGTTGTAGAGGTTCCACAGCTCGGGGCGCTGGTTGCGCGGGTCCCACTGGCCGAACGCGTCGCGCAGGCTGATGATCCGCTCCTTGGCCCGCGCCTTGTCCTCGTCACGGCGGCCTCCCCCGAAGACGGCGTCGAACCGGTTGGTCCGGATCGTGTCCAGCAGGGGGGTGGTCTGCAGGGTGTTGCGGGTGCCGTCGGCGCGCTCACGCAGCTCGCCGCGGTCGATGTACTCCTGCACGGAGCCCACCACGAGCCGCAGGCCGAGCCGCTCCACCGTGCGGTCGCGGAACTCGAGGACCTCGGGGAAGTTGTGGCCGGTGTCCACGTGGACCACCGGGAAGGGGATCCTCCCCGGCCAGAAGGCCTTCGCGGCCAGGTGGAGCATCACCACGGAGTCCTTGCCGCCCGAGAAGAGCATGGCGGGGCGCTCGAACTCGGCCACCACCTCGCGGATGATGTGGATCGCCTCGGCCTCCAGGGCGTCCTGGACGTCGGGCCCGGCGGGGCTCGCGGTCCCCGGGTCGGGGGCATGGGTGAGGGTCATCGTGTCTCCTTGGTCTGTCTCGGGAGCGGCGCTCAGACGTGGATGCCGCACTCGGTCTTCGCGGTCCCGGACCAGCGCCCGGCACGGGGGTCCTCCCCGGGGGCGACGGGGCGGGTGCAGGGGCGGCAGCCGATCGAGGGGTAGCCGTTCTGCAGGAGCAGGTTCACGGGCACGTCGTGGTCCGTGGCGTAGCCGACCAGGTCGTCGAAGCTCCACGCGGCGACGGGGTTGACCTTGACCATGCCGTGGGCCTCGTCCCAGCCCACCAGCGGGGTGTTCGTGCGTGTCGGCGCCTCGTCCCGGCGGACGCCGGTGAACCACAGGTCGTATCCGGCCAGCGCCCGGTTGAGGGGCTCGACCTTGCGCATCGCGCAGCACAGCCCCGGGTCACGGGCGAACAGGTCCTTGCCGTGGCGCTCGTCCTGCTCGGCCACGGTCAGCTCCGGGAGCACGTCCACCACGGTGACGTCGAGGCGGCGGGCCACCTCGTCGCGCGTCGCGAGGGTCTCGGTGAAGTGGTAGCCGGTCTCCAGGAAGAGGACGTCCACGCCGGGCATCCGCTGCGCCACCAGATGCGGCAGGACGGCGTCGGCCATGGAGCAGGCCACGGCGGCCCGGCGGAGGTCCACATGGCGGGCGGCCCAGTCGACCACCGCCTCGGCGGGGGCGTCCCAGCCGAGCTCGGCGGCGCCGGACTCCGCGAGCGCCTGCAGGCGCTCGAGGTCCTCGGTCGGACGGGTGGGGGGAACGGTGCTCATCGGAGGGCCTCCTCGTCGACTCGGTGCGCCCACCGGGCGAAGGTCTCGCCCGGCTCACGCTGCTCGTCGTACCGGCGGACGAGGCGCTCGACGTAGTCGACCAGCCCGTCCGCGCGGACTTTCAGGCCGCGGACGCTGCGTCCGAGGCCGGCTTCGGCGCGGTCCACGGAGGCCAGCCCGCCGCCCAGGTGGACCTGGAAGCCGGGCGTCTGGCCGCCGTCGTCGTCCGGGAGCAGCTGGCCCTTCAGACCGATGTCAGCGGTCTGGATGCGGGCGCAGGAGTTGGGGCAGCCGTTCACATGCAGGCTCAGCCGCTCGGGGAGGCGGTCGGCGAGGTCGGCCAGGCGCTCCTCGAGCTGGGCGATCGCGGCGGTGGCGGTGTCCTTCGTGTCCACGATGGCGAGCTTGCAGAACTCCAGGCCCGTGCAGGCGATGGTGGAGCGGCGGAACACGGACGGCTCCGGGTCCAGTCCCAGCTCCTTCAAGCCGGCCACGACGGCGTCCACCCGGTCCCGCTCCACGTCCAGCACCACGATCTTCTGGTGGGGGGTGGTGCGCAGCCGCGTGGAGCCGTGGGCCTCGAGCAGGTCCGCGAGGGCGGTGAGGGTGGTGCCGCTGGAGCGGCCGACGACGGGGGCGGCGCCGACGTAGAAGCGGCCGTCCTTCTGCTCGTGGACCCCCACGTGGTCGCCGGGGCGGGTGGGCGGGGCCGGGGCGGGGCCGTCCGGCAGGGCGTAGCCGAGGTACTCCTCCTCCAGCACGGTGCGGAACCTCTCCGGCCCCCAGTCCTCGAGCAGGTACTTCATGCGGGCCTTGTTGCGCAGGCGCCGGTAGCCGTAGTCACGGAAGATGCTCACGACGGCGTGCCACACCTCGGGGGCGCGCTCGGCCGAGACGAAGGCGCCGATCCGGTCGGCCAGGCGGGCCTTCGTGGACAGGCCGCCGCCGACCCACAGGTCGTAGCCGGGGCCCAGCTCGGGGTGCACCACACCGATCAGGGAGACGTCGTTGATCTCGTGGACCACGTCCTGGGAGGGGTGTCCGGTGATGGCGGTCTTGAACTTGCGGGGCAGGTTGGAGATCTCGAGGTCGCCGATCCAGCGGTCGGCGATCTCCCGGATCACGGGCGTGGGGTCGATGATCTCGTCCGCGGCGATCCCGGCCACCGGTGAGCCGAGGATCACGCGCGGCACGTCGCCGCAGGCCTCGGTGGTGGACAGGCCCACGGACTCCAGGCGCCGCCAGATCTCGGGGACGTCCTCGACACGGATCCAGTGCAGCTGGACGTTCTGCCGGTCGGTGATGTCCGCGGTGTCACGGCCGAAGTCGGTGGAGATCCCGCCGATCACACGCAGCTGCTCGGTGGTGAGGTCGCCGCCGTCGATGCGCACGCGCAGCATGAAGTAGCGGTCCTCGAGTTCGTGGGGCTCCAGGGTGGCGGTCTTGCCGCCGTCGATCCCCTGCCGACGCTGGGTGTACAGGCCCCACCAGCGGAAGCGGCCGTGCAGGTCGTCCGAGGGGATCGAGTCGAAGCCCTCATGGGCATAGACCTGCTCGATGCGTTCGCGGACGTTCAGGCCATCGTCCTGCTGCTTGAACTCCTCGTTGTGGTTCAGGGGGGCGGTCCCGTCCACCTTCCACTGGCCGTGCGGCTTGGCGGAGGGGCGGCGCGGAGTGCGCGCCGGCCTCGACGTCTCGTTCACCTGGGTCATGGCCGCCACGCTAGGAACCCGGCATGCCGGCCCCCAAGATCGTCGACGCGGTTCGTCACGTTCCCGGGGCCGGGCCGCGGCGGGGACCCGGCCCGGCCCCGGTCGTGTCACGAACGGCTCAGCGGCCTCCGGCGGCTCCCCTCGGGGCCTCGGCGAGGGCGGACCACAGCCGGTCCAGGGCGATCCGCGCCACCAGCGGATGCGGCAGCAGGGGGTCAGTGACCGCGTCCGCGCCGGCCTCGCCGAGTCGGTCGTGGAAGTACCCGGGGGCCAGCAGGTGGGCGGCCACCACGGCGCGACGGCCGGCGGCGCGCACCTGGGCGACGGCGTCGGGCACACGGGGGGTGGCCGCCGCCCCGAACGCCGCGGTCACGGGCAGTCCCGTGGCCCGGGCCAGGGCCCCGGCCAGGGCGTGCACCTGAGCCTGGCCGTCCCCGGCGCGGGTGCCGGCCGCCGCCAGGATGACGTCCGATGTCGCGGCCTCACCGGCCGGGACCGCCCGGGCCACCCGCTCGGCCAGAACGGTCACCAGGCGCGTCTCGACGTCGTCCCCGGCCCCGGCCAGCGGTGCGGCGGCGATCGTGTGGGGTCGGGCGGCCGCGGCGTGGTGGATGTCGTGGTGGACGTGGTGGCCCAGGGACAGCAGCAGCGGCACGATCACGGCCGGCTCCCCCGGGGGCAGGGCCGCGACGACCTCGTCGAGGGAGGGGCTCTGCACGTCCACGTAGGCCTCGTGGACCTGGGCACCCGGCCCCTCGGCGTCCAGGAGGGCCGCCAGGTCGGCACGGAGGCCGTCGATCAGGGCGCGGCCGACCGCGTCGTGCGTGCCGTGGGCGCAGGCGATCACGTGCAGCACGGGCGCGCTCATGCCGGGCCCACCGCGTCGGCCCACACGTTCTGCGGCCCGCCGCTCACCGGCGGATCACCTTGTGCTGGGCGGCCTGGGCGACCGGCCGCATCACGATCTGATCCAGGTTCACGTGCTGGGGCAGCTCGACGGCGTGGACGCACACCTCGGCGACGTCCTCGGCGGTGAGCGGCTTCTCCACGCCCGCGTACACGGCGTCCGCGGCGGACTGGTCGCCGCCCAGGCGGTTGCGGGAGAACTCCTCGGTGTGGACCATGCCCGGGAGCACCTCGATCACCCGCACGTTGTGCTCGGCCTCCTCCAGGCGCAGCGCGCCGGTGAGCCCGTGCTGGCCCATCTTCGCGGCGTTGTAGCCGGCGCCGCCCTCGTAGGCGGTGACGGCGGCGGTCGAGGTCAGGTTGAGCACGGTGCCCTCGCCGTGGGCGCGCAGCATCGGCAGGAACGCCCTGCACATGGTCAGGGTGCCGAGCACGTTGACCCGGTACATCCACTCCCACTGCTCCGTGTCGCCGTCCCCCACGGCATCGGTGCCGCGGGCTCCGCCGGCGATGTTCACCAGCGTGTCCACGCCGCCGCTCTCGGTCACCTGCTCCACAAGGCGGGCCACGGCGTCCGCATCGGTCACGTCCAGCGCGCACGGGATCAGCATGCCCGGCACGTTCTCCTCGACGCCCTGTGCCTGCACCGCCTCCAGGCGCTCGGCGCGGCGGCCCACAGCGTAGACCCGCCAGCCCCGCCGGGCCATCTCGAGGGCGGTGGCACGGCCGATGCCGGTGGTCGCACCGGAGACGACGGCGCCGCGGGCTGTGGTGGTCGAGGGCTGCTGCACTGTGGGCTCCCGGGACTCGTGGACTGTGGTCATGGCCACAGCCTACGCGGGGTGGGCCGCGCGGCCAGGGCGAGGCGCCGCCGTCGTGAAGGCGTGTGACATGAAAGGATGGGCCGCATGGCTGACAAGACCCCGGGCACAGACACGCCCATCAACGAGTCCACCGCCGCGTCCGCCGAGACCCGTGCCGTCTCGGTCCCGGACCGCCCCGCCCTCGAGGGCCTCGAGGAGAAGCTGACCGCCCGCTGGGCCGACGAGCGCACCTACGCGTTCGACACGCAGACCACCCGCGAGCAGGTCTACTCCATCGACACTCCCCCGCCGACCGCCTCCGGCTCCCTACACGTGGGCCACGTCTTCTCCTACACGCAGACCGACGTGCTCGCCCGCTACCAGCGCATGAACGGCAAGAACGTCTTCTACCCCATGGGCTGGGACGACAACGGCCTGCCCACCGAGCGCCGCGTGCAGAACTACTACGGCGTCCGCTGCGACCCGTCCAAGCCGTACGTGGAGGGCTACCGTCCGCCGGAGAAGCCCGCGAAGAACCAGCGCGACTGGGACGTGATCTCCCGCAAGAACTTCATCGAGCTCTGCGAGAAGCTCGCCGTCGAGGACGAGAAGGTCTTCGAGGACCTCTTCACGCGCCTCGGCCTGTCCGTCGACTGGGACATGACCTACCGGACCATCGACGACGTCTCCCGCGCCGTCTCCCAGCGCGCCTTCCTGGCCGACATCGCCTCGGGCGACGCCTACCTGGCCGAAGCCCCCACCATGTGGGACGTGACCTTCCGCACCGCCGTGGCCCAGGCCGAGCTCGAGGACCGCGAGGTCCCCGGCGCCTACCACCGCTACGCGTTCACCGCCGCGGACGGCGAGCAGGTCTTCATCGAGACCACCCGCCCCGAGCTGCTGGCCTCCTGCTCCGGCCTGGTCGCCCACCCGGACGACGAGCGCTACCAGCACCTGTTCGGCACGACCGTCACCTCCCCGCTGTACGGCGTGAAGGTGGAGGTCTTCCCGCACCCGCTGGCCAAGCAGGACAAGGGCTCCGGCATCGCCATGGTCTGCACCTTCGGCGACCTCAACGACGTCACCTGGTGGCGCGAATTGCAGCTGCCGACCCGCACCCTGATCGGCCGTGACGGCCGCTTCGCCTCCGACACCCCCGAATGGATCACCACGGACGCCGGCCGCCAGGCCTACGCGGACACCGTGGCCGGCAAGACCGTGTTCTCCGCGAAGCAGGGCGTGGTGGACGCCCTCACCGCGGCCGGCCTGCTGGACGGAGAGCCGAAGAAGATCATGCACGCCGTGAACTTCTACGAGAAGGGCGACAAACCGCTCGAGGTCGTCACCTCCCGCCAGTGGTACATCCGCAACGGCGGCCGCGACGCGGCCCGCCGCGCGGAACTGATCGAGCGCGGCCGCGAGCTCTCCTGGCACCCGGAGCACATGCGCCACCGCTACGAGAACTGGGTCGAGGGCCTCAACGGTGACTGGCTGGTCTCCCGCCAGCGCTTCTTCGGGGTGCCGATCCCGGTCTGGTACCCGCTGGACGCGGAGGGTGAGCCCGACTATGAGCACCCGATCCTCCCGGCCGACGAGCAGCTCCCCGTGGACCCGGCCGCCGAGGCCGCCCCCGGCTTCTCCGAGGACCAGCGCGACGTCCCCGGCGGCTTCACCGGCGACCCGGACGTCCTGGACACCTGGGCGACCTCCTCCCTGACCCCGCAGATCGTGGGCCGCTGGTCCCGGGACGAGGCGTTCTTCACCAACGTCTTCCCGTTCGATCTGCGCCCGCAGGGCCACGACATCATCCGCACCTGGCTGTTCTCCACCGTGGTGCGCGCCCACGCCCTCAACGGCTCCGTGCCGTGGACGGACACCGCGCTCTCCGGCTGGATCCTTGACCCGGACCGCAAGAAGATGTCCAAGTCCAAGGGCAACGTGGTGGTCCCGACCGACATCCTGGACCAATTCGGCTCGGACGCCGTCCGCTACTGGGCCGCCTCGGCCCGCCTCGGCGCGGACACCGCCTACGAGGTGGCGCAGATGAAGATCGGCCGCCGCCTGGCCATCAAGCTGCTCAACGCCTCCAAGTTCGTGCTGAACCTGGGCGCCACCGAGTCCTCCGTGATCCGCTCGGCCGACGACGCCGCGTCCGTCACCAACCCGCTGGACGCCTCCCTGCTGGCGCGCCTCGCGGCCACCGTGGAGCAGGCGACCCGCGCCTTTGAGGCGTACGACTATGCGCGTGCCCTGAACGTCACCGAGCAGTTCTTCTGGGCCTTCACGGACGATTACGTGGAGCTCGTGAAGGACCGCGCCTACGGCGGCCACGGCGAGGCGGAGCAGGCCTCCGTGGTGACCACGCTGGCCACCACCCTGGACGCCCTGCTGCGTCTGCTGGCCCCGTTCCAGCCGTTCGCCACCGAGGAGGTGTGGAGCTGGTGGCGCGCCGGCTCCGTGCACACCGCCGCGTGGCCGGGCGCCGCGGACGAGATGGCGGCCCTGCCCTCCGTCGCCTCTGCCAGCGACGCCGAGGTCCTGCCCACCGTGGCGCAGGTCCTGGGCGGCGTCCGCAAGGCCAAGTCCGAGGCCAAGGTGAAGCAGCGGACCGAGGTCCGCTCCGCCGTGGTCACCGGGCCGGCCGAGTGGCTGGAGAAGCTGCGCGGCGGCCTGGCGGACCTCAAGGCCGCCGGCAACATCGCCGAGCTGACCCTCACCGAGGGTGCCGCCGGCGAGTCCGCCCCGTTGACCGTCTCGGACGTGGAGCTGTCCCCCGCCGAGAACGCCTGATCCTCCCTGCCCCGCTCCGTGGCCCCGGAGCGGGTGAAGAACGACGACGGACCCGTCGCCCTTCGCGGGCGGCGGGGCCGTGGTCTGTCCGTCACCGCGCACGACGGCCCCGTCCCCCACAGCTGAGACTCCAGCGGGCGGCGGGCCCGTGGTGCGTTCGGATCAGTCGAACCACACCGTCAGTCGAACGGCACCGTCAGTCGAACTGCGGCTGGGTGTCCCGGGCGCGCTTGATCTCGTAGAAGTACGGGTAGCGGGCGAGGGACAGGGAGGCGTCGAAGATCTCACCAGCGGTCTCGCCGCGCGGGATGCGGGTGAGCACCGGGCCGAAGAAGGCGACGCCGTCGAGGGCGACCACCGGGGTGCCCACGTCGTTGCCGACGAGCTCCTCGGCCTCCTTCTGAGCCTCGCGGAGCTTGCCGTCCAAGGCGTCGGACTCGGTAGCGGCGAGGATGGCGTCCACGTCGTGTCCGAGGTCCTCGGCGGCGGCGCGCAGCACCTCCGGGTAGTCCTTGTTCCCCTCGTTATGGATGCGGGTGCCCAGGGCGGTGTACCAGTCGGCCAGGGCCTCGGCGCCGTAGGTCTCGCGGACGAACATGGTGGCCCGGCCCGGGATGAGGCCGCGGTCCGTGGAGGCACGGTAGTCCGGATCCAGATCGCGGCCCTCGTTCAGCATGTACAGGGACATCTGCTTGAACTCGACCTTCACGTCGCGGACCTGCTCCACCTCGAGGATCCACCGGGAGGTGATCCAGGCGAACGGGCAGGTCGGGTCGAAGTAGAAGCCGACGGTGGGGGTGGCGTTCTCGGTCATCTGTGAGGTCCTTCCTTCGTGGGGACCGGCGGACCGGCCCCCGGGGTCGGGTTGCGGGTCAGGCGGAGGCGTCCCGGCGGGAGCGCTCGACGTCCGCGGGGATCAGGGTGGGTTCGGCGCCCTCGCGGACCACGTCCCCGGTGATCACCACGGCGCCGATGTCCGTGCGGGAGGGCAGATCGAACATCACGGGCTTGAGGACGTCCTCCATGATCGAGCGCAGACCGCGGGCGCCGGTGCCTCGGGCCACGGCCTGCTCCACAACGGCGTCCAGGGCGTCGTCCTCGAACTCCAGGTCCACCCCGTCCATCAGGAACATCTTCTGGTACTGCTTCACCAGCGCATTCTTCGGCTCGGTCAGCACCTTCACGAGCTGGTCGTGGGTGAGGTCCTCCACCGCGGTGATCACCGGCAGACGGCCGATGAACTCGGGGATGAGGCCGAACTTCAACAGGTCCTCCGGCCTGACATCCGCATACGAGGTCTCCCCGTCTCCGAGGTGGTTCAGCGGGGCGCCGAAGCCGATGCCCTTGCGGCCGGCACGGGAGCCGATGATCTCCTCGAGGCCGGCGAACGCACCGGCCACGATGAACAGCACGTTGGTGGTGTCAATCTGCAGGAACTCCTGGCGCGGGTGCTTGCGTCCGCCCTGCGGAGGCACCGAGGCTACGGTGCCCTCGAGGATCTTCAGCAGGGCCTGCTGCACGCCCTCGCCGGAGACGTCCCGGGTGATGGAGGGGTTCTCGGATTTGCGGGAGATCTTGTCGATCTCGTCGATGTAGATGATGCCCTGCTCGGCCTTCTTCACGTCGAAGTCTGCGGCCTGGATGAGCTTGAGGAGGATGTTCTCCACGTCCTCGCCCACGTAGCCGGCCTCGGTCAGGCTGGTCGCGTCCGCCACGGCGAACGGCACGTTCAGCTGGCGGGCCAGGGTCTGGGCTAGGTAGGTCTTGCCGGAGCCGGTCGGGCCCACGATGAGGATGTTGGACTTGCCGACCTCCACGTCCGCGAGGTCCGCGCGCTCCGAGAAGCGGTCCGCGGTCTCCGACCCCTTGGCCTGCGGGCTCCGCACGCGCTTGTAGTGGTTGTACACGGCCACGGCGAGGGCGCGCTTGGCGTTCTCCTGGCCGATCACGAAGCGGCCGAGGTGGTCGAAGATCTCCTGCGGGGTCGGCAGGACTATCTCCTCCGACTCGGTGGCCTCCCCCAATTCTTCCTCGACGATCTCGTTGCAGAGCTCGATGCACTCCTCGCAGATGTACACCCCGGGGCCCGCGATGAGCTTGCGGACCTGCTTCTGGCTCTTCCCGCAGAACGAGCACTTGAGCAGGTCGGCGCTCTCTCCGATGCGTGCCATGGAACAGGACTCCTCAGGGTCTGACGACGGTGTGCAGGACCGGCCCCGAACGGATCGGGTCCGGGCGTGTGCGGCGCGGACCGGACCGCACCGGCCCGGCACTGGAGCCGCAGGGCTCCGACGCGCACGCACCAGGATACGGCCCTGCCCTGACGCGATAGGGAATCGCAACGGCCCCGCGCGGTGCGCAGACAGCGCACGGTGCGGGGCCGTCGTCGTGGTCCGCCCCGGCCGAGGCCGGTGCGGGGCCGACGATCAGGCCGAGGGACGGGTGATCTTGCGGGAGGACAGGACCTCGTCCACGAGGCCATACTCGAGGGCGGCCTGGGCGGAGAGGAACTTGTCACGGTCGATGTCCCGGGAGACGTCCTCGGCCGACTTGTCCGTCAGCGAGGCGAGGGTCTCCTCCATCCAGACGCGCATGCGGTTGATCTCCTGCGCGTGGATCTCGAGGTCGGTAGCGGTGCCGCGGTCGCCCTGCATCGCCGGCTGGTGGATCATCACGCGGGCGTTCGGCAGCGCGAGTCGCTTGCCCGGGGCGCCGGCGGCCAGCAGCACGGCGGCGGCGGAGGCGGCCTGGCCCAGGCACACGGTCTGCACCTCGGGGCGGATGAACTGCATCGTGTCGAAGATGGCGGTCATGGCGGTGAAGGAGCCGCCCGGGGAGTTGACGTACAGCGTGATGTCACGCTCGGAGTCCATCGCCTCGAGCACGAGCAGCTGCGCCATCACGTCATCGGCCGAGGCGTCGTCCACCTGCGAGCCCAGGAAGACGATGCGGTCCTCGAACAGCTTGGCGTAGGGGTCCTGACGCTTGAAGCCGTACGGGGTGCGCTCCTCGAACTGCGGGAGGATGTAGCGGGCGTCCGGGGTGGACTGGGTGGGCTTCGCGGTCGGGAGCCCGGCGGTGAAATGGTTCATGTCTGTCTCTCCTGACGAGGTCGTGCGGTCCGCGGGCGTGGCCTCAGGCCTGCATGCCTCCGCCGCCGGAGACGGTGGTGGAGTGCTCGGCGATGTGGTCGATGAAGCCGTACTCGAGGGCCTCCTGCGCGGTGAACCACTTGTCACGCGCATTGTCCTCGAGGATGGTCTCGATGGACTGGCCGGTCTGCTCCGCGGTCAGCTCGGACATGACCTTCTTCATGTGCAGGATCAGCTGCGCCTGGATACGGATGTCCGACTCGGTGCCGCCGATGCCGCCGGAGGGCTGGTGCATCAGGACGCGGGCGTGCGGGGTCGCGTAGCGCTTGCCCTTGGTGCCCGAGGAGAGCAGGAACTGGCCCATCGAGGCGGCCAGGCCGGTGGCCACGGTGACGACGTCGTTCGGGATGAACTGCATCGTGTCGTAGATGGCCATGCCGGCGGTGACGGAGCCGCCCGGGGAGTTGATGTACAGGTAGATGTCCTTCTCCGGGTCCTCGGCGGAGAGCAGGAGCATCTGCGAGCAGATGGCGTTCGCATTGTCGTCGCGCACATCCGAGCCGAGCCAGATGATGCGCTCCTTGAGCAGACGGTTGTAGATGTAGTCCTCGCGCTGCGCCGGGTCCACCGACTGCATCCGGGGGGTGTGTTCCGTCATCACGGGTGCCTTCCTGTTGGCCTGCCGGGGTGGGGCACTGCGCCGCGGTCCCCGCTCGGGGGCCGCGGCGCAGGCCCTGCATCTGTGTCGAGCCTACTCATCCGCGCCGCGCCCGTGAGGGGTGCTCCGGCCCATTTCGCTGTTGGCGCATGGTGGGCGCCGGGGCGGCCCGGGCCCTGCCCGGCCACGTCGACGGAACGACGACGGCGCCGCACCTCCCGGACGGGTGGTGCGGCGCCGTGCGTGGTCGGCTCGATCCCCGCCGGTGCGGGGACCTCAGCGGATCAGGCGTCCTTCTCGTCGGCCTTCTTCGCCGGGGCCTTCTTGGCCGGAGCCTTCTTCTTGGCGGTGGCCTTCTTCTCGCCCTCGTCCTCGGCGGCGGCCTTCATGGCCGGAGCCTTCTTGGCGGGCTTCTCCCCCGCCTCGTCGGCACCCTCGGCCTCGGTCGCCTCGGCCTCAGCGTCGAGGGCCTCCTGGCCGCCCGGGGTCACGAAGGCGGTGAGGTCGACAGCCTTGCCGTCGGTGTCGGTGACCTCGGCGTGCTCGAGGACCTTGGCGAGCGCCTTGCGGCGACGGACCTCGCCCATGATCATCGGGACCTGGCCGGCCTGGTCGAGCATCATGGCGAACTGATTCGGGTCCATGCCGTACTCGGAGGAGGTGGCGATGATGTACTCGATCAGCTCGCCCTGGTCGACGGAGACCTCCTCCGCGTCGGCCACGGCGTCCAGGATGACCTCGTTCTTGAAGGCCTCGCGGGTGTTCTTCTCCAGCTCCTCGCGGTGCTCGGCGGTGTCGTGGTCGTCACCGGAGGTGTGGCCCTGCGAGTTGAAGTGCTGCTCGAGCTGCTCGGCGATCACGGCGTCCGGGACCGGCACCTCGACGAGCTTCACGAGCTCCTCGAGGACCTTGTCACGGGCCTCGACGCCCTGGCGGTTCTGCGCTGCCTCGGCGGCCTGCTTCTTCAGGTCCTCCTTGAGCTCGTCCATGGTGTCGAACTCGGAGGCCAGCTGGGCGAACTCGTCGTCGGCCTCAGGGAGCTCGCGCTCCTTGACGGCCTTGAGGACCAGCTTCACGGTGGCCTTCTTGCCGTCGTGCTCGCCGCCGTTGAGGGTGGTCTCGAAGGTGGCGTCCTCCTCGGCGGACAGGCCGTCGAGGGCCTCGTCGATGCCCTCGAGCATGGTGCCGGCGCCGACCTGGTAGGACAGGCCCTCGGCGGCGTCGACCTGCTCACCGTCGACGGTGGCGGTCAGGTCCATGGTGACGAAATCGTCCTTCTTGGCCGGACGGTCCACGTCCTTGAGGGTGCCGAAGCGGGCGCGCAGTTCGTCGAGTGCCTTCTCCTCGTCGTCCTTGGTGGCGGCGGACGGCTCGACGGTGACCTTGAGCCCCTTGTAGTCCGGCAGCTCGATCTCCGGGCGGACGTCGAACTCGGCGGTGAAGGTCACCGGGTCCTCGCCCTTCTCGCCCGGGGTGCCGGTGACGTCGACCTCGGGCCGGGAGATCGGGGTGACCTCGGCCTCGGTGATGGCCTGCTGGAACCAGGTGTTCAGGCCCTCGTTCACGGCGGTGTCCACGACGACCTCGCGGCCGAAGCGCTGGTCGATCAGACGCGCCGGCACCTTGCCCCGGCGGAAGCCCGGGATCTGGACCTGGTTGGCGATGTCCTTGTACGCCTTGTCCAGAGCCGGCTTCACCTCCTGGAAGGGGACCTCGACGGCCAGCTTCACGCGGGTGGGGCTGAGGTTCTCTGCGGTGGTCTTGACCACGGATGGCTCCTGTAGGGGTCGGTATCGATGTCGGATGTCAGGGAATGGTCGGGGTGACAGGATTTGAACCTGCGGCCTCACGCTCCCAAAGCGCGCGCTCTAGCCAAGCTGAGCTACACCCCGGATCGCCTGCGGAACGCGGGACGGACCCGGTCCGTCCCGCCAGAGGCATGACGTCCTTGACGCTGCCTGCCGGTCGGCAGACTGAGCCAGACTACCGCGCCGCGCCGTCACAGGGGAAATGTCCGCGATCGGCGATCGCCTGCGTGCGCGGCGGGGTCAGGGACCGATGACCGACGCGGCGCCGGACCCGGCCTCGGCCGGCGAGGTGGCCGCCGCCGGCGAGGCGGTGACCGGGTCGGGTCCTCCGCCGCGGCCGGTGAAGCGGTCCATGGTGGCGTTGACGCCGAGCGCATCCATGACGGCGTCGAAGGCGCGGACCGGGAGCACCCGCAGGGGCGCGAGGGTGCGCACGCCCGGCGGCAGGAATAGCTGCTGCGCGCCGGACTCGACGGCGTCGAGGACCTGCGCGGCCACGTCCTGGGGCTGCAGGATCGGCAGCAGCAGCGGGACCTTGGTCTCCACCCCGGAGAACATCCCGGTGTCGATGTAGTACGGGCACACCACGAGCGAGCGGACGGCGCTGCCGGCCTTGCGCAGCTCGGCGCGCAGGGACTCGGCGAAGCCGACGGCGGCGTGCTTGGAGGCGGCGTAGTCGGTCTGACGGGCCACGCCCACCAGGCCGGCGGCGCTGGCGAGCGTGACCACCACGCCGGCGTTGCGCTCGAGCATGCCGGGCAGGAAGGCGCGGGTGACCCAGTACGGGGCCAGGGCGTTGACCTCGAAGGTGCGGCGGATCCCCTCCTCCTTGGCCTCCGTCAGCGGGGTGCCGGTGACCACACCGGCGTTGTTCACGACGACGTCCACCTCCGGGCTTCGGCGGCTCGCCTCCGCCACGGCGTCGGTGGAGGTGACGTCCACGGTGACGGCGAGCGCCTCGGCACCGCGTTTCCGCACCTCGGCGGCGACGGCCGCACCGGACTCGCCGGAGAGGTCCCACACGACGACCTGGGCCGCGCCGCGCTCGGCGGCGCCGATGGCCATGAGGCGGCCGATGCCGGAGCCGCCGCCGGTGATGAGCACACGAGCTCCGGCCAGCGGCAGGGCGGCCGGCCGAGCACGGCGCCCTTCGGGCCGACGTCCGGGCAGGATGCGGTCGAGGATGCTCATGGTCGCCGGCTCCGTCCTGTGCCGCGCCGGGGCCTGCGGGCCGGGCGGCACGTGCTAGGGTGGACGCCGTTCCGCTTATGGAGAGCGGCGCCGTGGGGATGTAGCTCAATGGTAGAGCCCCAGTCTTCCAAACTGGCTACGCGGGTTCGATTCCCGTCATCCCCTCCAGATCCACGCAGGGCCCGGTCTTCGGACCGGGCCCTGCGTTCGTCCAAGGCCGGCCCCCACCCGGGTCTTCCGCTGCGGTGCCCCCTCTGTGCAGGATCGTCACCATGGGGAGGAACGAGCAGACGCGGCGGGGCACGTCGACCGGCTCTGGGAAGCGCCCGTGGCACCGGAAGGTCCTGGAGGACGACATCTGGCGGACGACCGTGCTGTCCATGACGGCGGCCTTCGTCGCGAACGGCGTCAGCGTGCTGGTCATCGACACTCCGCTCGGCGACGCGATCGGCATGGACGAGGACTGTCGCTCCTACGGGCTGTCCGCCCTGATGACGCTCGGACTGATGTGGACCCTCTACTCGCTGCTCGATGCGGTGGTCCTGCACCGCTGGCTCGGTCGACGTGACTCCGTCGGCCTGCACGAGCTGCTGCGGACGAACTCCCGGGGACCGGAGGAGTCCGGCGGCAGGATCCGTTGGCGGGCCTGGCTGCGGGGAGAGGCGAGCACGCTGGGCAACACGGCCACCTTCTCGATGATGGCCATGATCGTGGTCGTCGTCTCGATGTGGATACCTCAGGTGCGCGACATCCCGGCCATGCGGTTCCTCGCCGTGGCCACGGTCCTGTCCTCCTGGACGAGCATCGTCCTGGCCCAGGCGCTGCGCTACGCCCGGCTCGCAGCCCAGCACGATCCTGACCGGCCCCTGGCCGAGGGCGAGTCGGCCGCTCCCCCGCTGCGGTTCCGCGGGTCTCGGGCCCCGATCTTCACCGACTACGTCGCCCTGTCCCTGACGCTGTCCACGATGATGGGCGCCCAGGACGTCGAGTTCTCCGGCCGCGCGGCCCGCACGGCGGTGCGCGAGCACGCAGTCGTCGGATTCCTGTTCAACTCGATGATCATCGCGGCCCTCGCCTCGCTGCTGCTCACCGTCACCTGACCATGCCCGGCGGCAGGGCCCGAGCGGCTCGCGGCCGTCACCGGCTCTGACGCCGCACGGTCACCGCTGGCAGACCGTGCAGCGGTAGAGCCGCCGGTTCGCCATGTCCTCGGCGCGGATCGCGTCCTGTCCGCACACCAGGCAGGGCAGCCCCTGCCGCTGGTAGACGTAGTGCGCGTGCTCGGGCCAGGCCTCTTCGGCCGGCACGCCCGGCCGGTGCTCGGCGCGGGTGGTGACGATGCGGCCGAGCCGCACGCCCTCGCGCAGCAGGGCCTGATTGTCCGCGTAGAGCGCCGCCAGGCCGGCCTCCCCCACGTCCTTCGCCGGACGCCACGGGTCGATCCCGGCCCGGAACAACGACTCGGCGCGGTAAATGTTGCCGATGCCGCCGACCATCGCCTGGTCCATCAGCACCACGCCGATCGGCCGCCGCGTCCGCCCCGCCCGGTCCAGGAACGGCTCCGGGTCGTCGTCGTTGAGCGGGTCCGGGCCGAGCCTCACGGTGACCGCCGCGACCTCGCCGGGCGTGAGCACCCGGCAGGTCGACGCCCCGATCAGGTCCGCCCACCCGTGGGCGGAGACGAGGCGGAGTCGGACGGTCGGGGCAGGCGGAGGCGGGACGGCGGCGGACGGCAAGGGGCCGTCGTCGGGAAGCACGGAGGGGGACTCCCGCTCCCCTATCCTGCGGGGAGCCCCGATGGAGGAGCTGTGGACGAAGGTCTCGTCGCCGCCGAAGGAGAAGGCGCCGTAGAGTCCCAGGTGCACGTTGAGCGTGAGCCCGCCGGAGAAGTCCGCGAAGAAGTGCTTGCCGTGCGCCCAGGCGCGCTCGAGCACCTGGCCGTCCAGCAGGGCGGCGCCGTCCGTGAAGCGGCCCTGCGGCGAGCTCGCGCGCAGGGCCTGCCCGCCGAAGACGTCCTGGACCTGGCGGGCGAGTCGGTGCAGGGAATGGCCCTCAGGCACTCACATCAGCACCTCACCGGTGGTCTCGTAGTGGCCAATCTTGCCGATGCGGCGCACGTGGCGCTCGTCCTCGGAGAACGGCTCGGCCAGGAACGCCTCGATCAGTGCGGTGGCCTCCTCGAGGGAGTGCTGGCGGCCGCCGACGGCCACCACGTTCGCGTCGTTGTGCTCACGGGCCAGCCGGGCGGTGTCCAGGTTCCAGGCCAGGGCGGCGCGGATGCCCTCGACCTTGTTCGCGGCGATCTGCTCCCCGTTGCCGGAGCCGCCCAGCACGATGCCCAGGGAGTCCTTGCCCTCGGCGCGCTCGGCGGCCACGGCCTGCGCTGCGTTGATGCAGAAGCCCGGGTAGTCGTCCAGAGCGTCGTACTCGGCCGGGCCGTGGTCCACCATCTCGTAGCCGGCGGCGGTGAGGTGCTTCACCAGGTGGGCGGACAGCTCCATCCCGGCGTGGTCGGTGGCGATGTGGACGCGCATGCTCAGGTCCTCCTGGTGGGCCGGTCGGATCGATTTCGGTCTGCCGTCCAGGGTAGTCCGCGATCACGGCCCTTCGGCCGGCACCGTGCACAGGTGGCACAATGGCTCCGGAGCGTGACCGTGGGCACATCCGCACCGCCGTCACCGGCCGCACCATTCACCACCCCGACTTGGAGGTCACCTGTGTCAACTGCTGCACGCCTGAACATCACCCGCGAGGAGGCCGCAGCCCGCGCGGCCGCCGTGGAGGTGCAGTCCTATGAGGTGGCGCTGGACCTCACCCTGGCCGGCGACCGCTTCGGCTCCGTGAGCACCGTCCGCTTCACCGCCGCCGACGACGCCGTCGGCACCCACACCTGGATCGACTTCGTCTCCACCCAGACCCCGACGGTCACCCTCAACGGCGAGGCCCTGGACACGGCGGACTACGACGGCGCCCGCGTGAAGGTCGGCCCGCTGGCCGCTCAGAACGAGCTCGTGGTGGCCGGCGAGGCGGACTACACGACCACCGGCGAGGGCCTGCACCGCTTCATCGACCCGGTGGACGACGAGGTGTACCTCTACACCCAGTTCGAGGTGCCGGACTCCCGTCGCATGTTCGCCGTGTTCGAGCAGCCCGACCTCAAGGCGGCCTTCGCCTTCACCGTGACCGCCCGCGCAGACTGGGCCGTGGTCTCCAACCAGCCGACCCCGGAGCCGACCGCCGCCGGCCAGGACGGGCAGGGCCGGGAGACCGCCACCTGGACCTTCACCCCCACCCCGCGGATCTCCTCCTACATCACCGCCCTCGTGGCCGGGCCGTACAAGTCCACCCACTCCGAGCTCACCAGCGCCGACGGCCGCACCATCCCGCTCGGCGTGTTCTGCCGCGCCTCACTTTTCGAGCACCTGGACGCGGAGAACGTCTTCGAGCTCACCCGCCAGGGCTTCGAGTTCTTCGAAGCCCAGTACGGCCACCCGTACCCGTTCGAGAAGTACGACCAGCTGTTCGTGCCGGAGTTCAACGCCGGCGCCATGGAGAACGCCGGCTGCGTGACCTTCCTGGAGAACTACGTCTTCCGTTCCACCGTGCCCGAGGCCATGGTCGAGCGCCGCGCCATCACCATCCTCCACGAGCTCGCCCACATGTGGTTCGGCGACCTCGTGACCATGAAGTGGTGGAACGACCTCTGGCTGAACGAGTCCTTCGCCGAGTTCATGTCCACCCTGGCCGCCGCCGAGAACACGAAGTACACGGGCGCGTGGACCACCTTCAACTCCATGGAGAAGTCCTGGGCCTACCGCCAGGACCAGCTGTCCTCCACCCACCCGATCAAGGCCCCGATCCGGGACCTGGACGACGTGCTGGTGAACTTCGACGGCATCACCTACGCCAAGGGCGCCTCCGTGCTGCGCCAGCTGGTGGCCTGGGTCGGCCAGGAGAACTTCATGGCCGGCGTCCGTGAGTACATCGCCAAGCACGCCTGGACCAACACCGAACTGCCGGACCTCATGGTCGAGCTCGAGAAGGCCTCCGGCCGCGACCTGTCCGAGTGGACCACCCAGTGGCTGGAGACCTCTGGCGTGAACACCATCGCCGTGGAGGTGGAGACGGACGACTCCGGCGCCATCACAGCCCTGGACCTGGTGCAGACCGCCCCGGACGGCTCCGCCCTGGCCCCGGGCGACCGGATCCTGCGCCCGCACCGCATGGCGGTCGGCTTCTACGACATGGACGCCGAGGGGAGGCTGACCCGCGTGGCCCGCCACGAGCTGGACGTCGCCGGTGAGCGCACCTCCGTCGCGGACGCAGTCGGCGCACAGCGTCCGGCCGTGATCCTCCCGAACGACGACGACCTGGCCTACGCCAAGATCCGCCTGGACGCCGAGTCCTGGGAGGTCGCCTCGACCCGTCTGAAGGACGTGGCCGAGTCCCTGCCGCGCACCCTGGTGTGGTCCTCCGCCTGGGATACCACCCGTGACGGCGAGGCACGGGGCCGCTGGTTCGCGGACCTGGTGCTGGCGAACATCGGCGACGAGACCGACTCCTCCGTGGTGCAGACCCTGCTGCGCCAGCTGGCCACCACCCTGGGCCAGTACGTGCCGGAGGACGAGGCGCAGGACGCCCGCGCCGCCGCCGCGGACCGCCTGTGGGAGCTCGTGCAGGCCGCCGAGGCCGGCTCGGACAACCAGCTGCAGTTCGTCAAGGCACTGGCCCTGCATGCCCGCACCGACGCCCAGCTGGACACCGTGGCCGGCATCCACGACGGCTCCGTCCAGGTCCCCGGCCTGGACCTGTCCACGGACCTGAAGTGGGAGCTGCTGACCTCGCTCGTGGCCGGCGGCCGTGCCGGCGAGGCGGAGATCGCCGCCGCCGAGGCCGAGGACCGGACCGCCACCGGTGCCCTGGCCGCCGCCCAGGCCCGCGCCGCCGCGCCCACCGCCGAGGCCAAGGCCGAGGCATGGAAGCAGGTGGTGGACGGCACCCTGTCCAACACCACCCAGCGTCAGGTGCTCCTGGGCTTCCAGCGCGTCAACGACCCGGCCCTGATCGCCGAGTACGCGACGAAGTACTTCGAGGGCATCGAGGGCGTGTGGAACTCCCGCTCGCACGAGATGGCCGAGACCGCGGCGACCCTCGGCTTCCCGTCCTCCCAGGTCTCCCAGGAGACCGCGGAGCGTGCCACCGCCCTGGTGGAGCAGGTCAAGGGATCCAACGCCGGCCTGGCCCGCGTGGTGGCCGAGTGCCGCGACGACATGGCCCGTGCACTGAAGGCCCGTCAGGCCTGATCCGCGTCCCTTCCCTGGCCCACGACGGCCCGGCACGAGCGATCGCGCCGGGCCGTCGTGCGCTGCACGTCCCGAAGCGCAGCACCGTCCCCGCCACTAGGCTGGAGCCCATGAAGCACCAGTTCAGCCTTCGAGCAGAGTGGACCGGCAACCAGGGCTCCGGCACGTCCGGGTACAAGGACTACCGGCGGGACGTCACCCTGCAGGCGGCCGGCCCCGGGGAGATCTCCGGGTCCTCCGCCCGCGCCTTCCACGGGGATGAGACCCGCTGGAACCCGGAACAGCTGCTGCTCGGGGCGCTGGCCCAGTGCCACACGCTGTCCTACCTGCACCACGCCACCGCGGCGGGCGTGGTCGTCACCGGCATGGCCGTGGCCGTGGAGGGCACCCTCGAGATGGAGTCCTCGGGTGCCGGCCGCATGACCGCCGCGACCCTGCGTCCGGAGGTGTGGCTGGCGGACGAGTCCCAGCGGGAGCAGGCCGAGGACCTCCACGGGCCGGCACACCGCGACTGCTTCATCGCCAACTCGCTGGGCTTCCCGGTGGAGATCGCCCCGCAGCGGCCGCGCCAGATGCCGCACCTGCCCGAGTTCTCCTCCCGCCTGGGCGCCCCGATCGCCGTGGCCCGCCCGCGCCCGGCGAACCGTCCTTCCCAGGTCTCCGGCCTGCAGGAGCGCCCCACGGAGGTCGAACCGGTCATGCGGGAGGACCGGCCCTCCGGCGCCGCGCAGGTCGCCGCCCGGGACTCCCGCCCATTGCCCGCCCCGGGGCAGGCCACGAGCTTCTTCGAGGCCGTCGGCGGCCACGAGACGTTCGCGCAGCTGACCCGGGTCTTCTACGAGAACGTCCGGAAGGACCCGCTGTTGGCGCCGATGTACCCGCAGGACGACTGGGAGGGTGCTGAGGAGCGGCTGCGCATGTTCCTGGAGCAGTATTGGGGCGGGCCACGGACCTACTCGGAGCAGCGCGGCCACCCGCGCCTGCGCATGCGCCACATGCCGTACACGATCGACTTCGCCGCCCGCGACGCCTGGCTGCGTCACATGCGCACCGCCGTGGACTCCCTGGACCTGGCCCCGCTGCAGGAGGCCGAGCTGTGGGACTACCTCGAGCGCGCCGCACACTCCATGGTGAACTCCGCCTGACCGGTCCGGCGGCCCCTCGGCCGGGGGCTCACTCCCCCATCCAGCGCGCCCGGTACTCCTGAAGGCGACCCGGCTGCTCCGGCAGATTCACGCCGATCCCGTAGACGGTGAGGAACCACGCCGTGTGCGCGTCCGCATTCCCCAGCAGGTTCGGGATGCACGCGTCCCCCGTGGCAGGCCATCGCCTCGTCCGTGAGACTCGCCGTGTCCCGGGTCAGGCCGGGCATGGCGTGCTCCCACCACTCGGCGCGTGCGCCGTCGTCTGGTCCGGGCGGAAGGCCTCCGGGGAGTCTGCCGCGGGCTGCGGAGCGGAGGTGCCCACGCCGAGGTCAGAGGGACACGGCCGGGCGGTGCAGGACGAACCCGCCCGTGGTGTCGATGCGGGTCCAGGAGCCGTTCTGGAGCACGCGGGCACGGCCCTGGGGCGGCAGGAAGCCGAGGGAGAACGCGGCGAAGGCGCAGCCGGAGGGCACCACGGCCGGCTCGCCGAGCATCTGGCCCCACACGGCGGCGCGCAGACGCTGCACCACGGCGTCGCCCGGATTCGAGGGCAGGGCCTGACGGATGGCGGCGATGCCGTCCTTGGCGACCATGATCAGGTCCTCGTGGCCGACCTCGGCCACCTGCGTCCACCCCGCGCGCGGCGGGGTGAGCGCCGTCCACGGACGGTTCTCCCGGGAGGGAGGGACGCTGAACGTGCGGTCCACACCGCCGGCCGGGCCGGAGTCCTTCATGCGCGCGGTGCGCTCCAGGACAGCGGCCAGGGGCACGGTGGCATCGAGGAGCTCGGCCTGCTCGGCGGAGGCCACCGGCACGGTGCGCAGGCCGAGGACGGTGGGGACGTCGTCCCCGAGGCCGCGCGGGGCCATCACGTTCACCCACTGCGCCAGGACGGCCTCCCGCCCCTCAGCCGCCGGGGGGATCAGCTGCAGCCGCATGCCGGTGTCCGAGACGCGACGCGCCCGGCTGGCGAACTGCTCCAGGTCCGCCACCGCGGCGTCCGAGGTGAGCGTCAGGCGGGGCGTGGCGTTCTGGGTCTCGGGCTCGGTACCGTGACGGCGCTGCTCAGTCATAATGGTCATTGTCGCAGGCAGTGCGACGCAGGCCGACCCGTCACACGCCGCTGCGGCAATGCCGCGGGGGCGCGCAGGACGCGGCGACGGGCAGACGAACACCCCGACAGATGAGGAGCCGCATGGGACCGCAGCCCGAGCACGAGGACAACCCGGGCTCGCCCGCCCGCCGCCCGCTGCGCCAGGGCCTGGTCCGCCCGGACACCGCCCCCGCGGACCCCACCGCCATGCTGCGGGGCCTGCTTGAGCTCGAGGAGTCCTCCCCGCATCCGCTGACCGGGGACGCCCGCTTCACCGGCAGCACCCCGGAACAGGCCCACGGCCGCGTATTCGGCGGCCAGGTGCTCAGCCAGTGCCTCGCGGCCGCCTCCCGGACTGTGGAAGACGGCCGTGACGCCCACTCCCTGCACGGCTACTTCGTCCGCCCCGGCGACGCCCTGAAGCCCATCACCTTCACCGTGGAGCGTGTGCGGGACGGACGATCGTTCTCCGTGCGCCGCGTGCTCGCAAGCCAGGACGAGAAGGCGATCCTGACGCTGACCTGCTCGTTCCAGGCCCCCGCAGAGGGCGTGGACCATCAGGCGACCATGCCGGAGGGCGTGCCCGCCCCCGATGACCTGCCGACCACCGCGGACCTCATTGGGGACATCCACCACCCGATCGCGCAGGAGTGGGCCTGGGCCCGTCCCTTCGACATCCGCCATGTGGATCCCGTGCTGTACGTGAAGCCCGCTCCGGAGCGGGTCAACACCAACATGGTCTGGATGCGGACCTACACCCCGCTCGCCGACGACCCGAACCTGCACCGAGCGGCCCTGGCCTACGCCTCCGACTACACCCTGCTGGAGCCCGTCCTGCGTCAGCACGGACTGGCCTGGACCCAGCCGCGGATGTCCGTGGCGTCCCTGGACCACTCCATGTGGTTCCACCGCCCCGCCCGCGTGGACGAGTGGCTGCTGTACGTCCAGTCCAGCCCCTCTGCACAGGGCTCCCGCGGCCTGGGCCAAGGCCACGTCTTCACCCGGGACGGACAGCTCGTGGCCACCGTGGCGCAGGAGGGGATGCTGCGTCTGCCCCAGGGCGCCGAGGCCACCAAGGCCAAGGTGCAGGGCGTGCTCCAGACCCTGGCCATGAAGACGGTGATGCGGCGGCCGCGCCGCGGGCGCTGACCGCGGCACCCCTGGACCGCGAGGCCGTGCCGGGCATGTGCCCGCTGGCGACGCCCTCGGGGGCGAAGCCGCCGCACGGGACGATGCCGAAGGCGGACACCACCTTGTCGAACACGCGCTGGGCGCACGGAGTGAGGCCGGTGCCAGTCTTGTCCTCGACGCCCTCGGCCGTCCCCTGGGTCCGGCAGGACAGGGCGGTGGGCGCTCGCGCGGAGCGGACCGCGTCGACCACGCCCTCCGTCAGGGTGGAGGGGTCGGCCGCTGCGGCCCCGCCGGTGCCGGCTCGGCGTCGTGACGCGGGCCTTCGCGGAGGGCGTCGGGCAGAGGGCATGGGGGCGCCTGTGCGGGGACGACGGCGGCCCGCCGCCGAGTCGTGCTCGGCGGCGGGCCGTCGTGCGGGTCCGGTCACACTCAGTCGCGGGTGAGCTTGCGGTGGGTGACGCGGTGCGGGCGGGCGGCCTCAGGGCCGAGGCGGTCCACCTTGTTCTTCTCGTAGGACTCGAAGTTGCCCTCGTACCAGTACCAATTGGCCGGGTTCTCCTCGGTGCCCTCGTAGGCCAGCATGTGGGTGGCCACGCGGTCAAGGAACCAGCGGTCGTGGGAGACGACCACGGCGCAGCCGGGGAACTCGAGCAGCGCGTTCTCGAGGGAGGTGAGCGTCTCCACGTCGAGGTCGTTGGTCGGCTCGTCGAGGAGGAGCAGGTTGCCACCCTCCTTGAGGGTCAGGGCGAGATTCAGGCGGTTGCGTTCGCCTCCGGAGAGAACACCGGCCTTCTTCTGCTGGTCCGGTCCTTTGAACCCGAACGCGGAGACGTAGGCGCGGGACGGCATCTCCACGTTGCCGACCTTGATGTAGTCCAGGCCGTCGGAGACGACCTCCCAGAGTGACTTCTCCGGGTCGATGTTCGCGCGGGTCTGGTCCACATAGGAGATCTTGACGGTCTCGCCGACCTTTAGTTCGCCGCCGTCGAGCGGCTCGAGACCGACGATCGTCTTGAACAGGGTCGTCTTGCCGACACCGTTCGGGCCGATCACACCGACGATGCCGTTGCGGGGCAGGGAGAAGGACAGGCCGTCGATCAGCACGCGGTCGTCGAAGCCCTTCTTGAGGTCGGTGGCCTCGATGACGACGTTGCCCAGGCGCGGACCCGGCGGGATTTGGATCTCCTCGAAGTCCAGCTTGCGGGTCTTCTCGGCCTCAGCCGCCATCTCCTCGTAGCGGGCCAGGCGGGCCTTCGACTTGGCCTGACGGCCCTTGGTGTTGGAGCGGACCCAGTCGAGCTCCTCTGCCAGGCGCTTGGCGAGCTTGGCGTCCTTCTTGCCCTGGATCTCCAGGCGCTTCTGCTTCGTCTCCAGGTAGGTGGAGTAGTTGCCCTCGTACGGGTAGAGACGGCCGCGGTCGACCTCGCAGATCCAGCCGGCCACATGGTCCAGGAAGTAGCGGTCGTGCGTCACGGCCACGACGGCGCCCGGGTAGGAGGCCAGGTGCTGCTCAAGCCACAGCACGGACTCGGCGTCGAGGTGGTTGGTGGGCTCGTCGAGGAGCAGGAGGTCCGGCTTCTCCAGGAGCAGCTTGCAGAGTGCTACGCGGCGCTTCTCACCGCCGGAGAGGTTGGTCACCGGGAAGTCGCCCGGCGGGCAGCGCAACGCGTCCATCGCCTGCTCGAGCTGAGAGTCGATGTCCCAGGCGTCGGCGGCGTCGATGTCCGTCTGCAACGACCCCATCTCCTCCATCAGGGCGTCGAAGTCCGCGTCCGGGTTCGCCATCTCGTCGGAGATCTCATTGTAGCGCTGGATCTTGCCGTAGATCTCGCCGACGCCCTCCTGGACGTTCTCCGCGACCGTCTTCGACTCGTCGAGCTTGGGCTCCTGCATGAGGATCCCGACGCTGTAAC
This sequence comes from Micrococcus luteus, assembly GCA_047414615.1. Lineage (GTDB taxonomy): Bacteria > Actinomycetota > Actinomycetes > Actinomycetales > Micrococcaceae > Micrococcus > Micrococcus luteus_B. Next base: position 661,708 of record CP179711.1, on the reverse strand, counting down.
CGGCACTCAGCCGGGCGTCTCCGTTCGAGGGCTCGTCCAGGCCGGCCATGATCTTCAGGATCGTGGACTTGCCCGCGCCGTTGGGACCGACCATGCCGATCTTCGCGCCGGGGAAGAACGACATCGTCACGTCGTCCAGGATCAGCTTGTCGCCCACCTTCTTGCGGGCCTTGACCATCGTGTAGATGAATTCCGCCATGCGCACCAGGCTACTGGGTGGCCGCCGAGTTTCCCGCCTCGACGGCCACCTTCGCCTGAGAGCGGAGTCTCACGCGTAGCTGGGCGTGCGCGCGGACTCCTCCGCCGCCGCGGGCTCGGGGGACTCCTCGTCCTCCGGCCCGGACCCGTCGCCCTCGGTCCCACCGCACCAGGGGTCCGTGGCCGTGTCCTCGCGCAGGTGCCCGTCCTGCAGGGCCTCGCTGACGCTGGTGAGCTCGCCGGTGTCCGGGTCCACCCGCTGCCCCTCGGGCACGTCCCCGTCCACGCCCTGCGGCTCCACGGACTGGCCGGTACGAGCCTGGAAGTCCTGGTCCGCCTGCCGTGCGGAGACCGTCTTGTTGTAGGCGCAGGTGCCGAAATTCAGGTCCAGCCCCACGGCGTCCGCCACCACATCCACGGAGGTCCCGGAGCGGTCCGCGGTGGACCAGTCCCGGATCCGCTGGCGGCCGAAGACCACGATCGGGTTACCCTTCTTCGTGGACTGGAGGACGTTCGTCGCCTGACGGCCGAACACGGCCACGTTGTACCAGTTGGTGTGAGCGTCCACCCACTGGCCGGCGCCGCGGTCGAAGCGACGCTCGGTGGTGGCCATGCGGAAGTTGACGACCGTGACGCCGTTGGGGGTCTTGCGATCGGTCGGGTCGGTGGCGATCCGGCCGCGGAGGGTGATGGTGTCCTGCATGATTGCGGTCCCTTTCCGGTGGTGGGCCGGCCCGGGTGGCCGGCCGCTGGTCCCAGTCCACGGGCCGAACCCTGCCCGGCGCCACGGCAGTGTCCGCTTCTGTGGACGGCTCGGCCGTATCGGACGCCTGTGCAGGAGACCAGGCCGCGGCGACGCGGCTCCAACCGACCTGACCGGCACGGGGACGGCGGCCGCGGGAGCAGTAGACTTGCCGGTGCCCAGCCCCAGTAGCTCAGCTGGACAGAGCAGCGGCCTTCTAATCCGCCGGTCGGGGGTTCGAATCCCTCCTGGGGCGCTTCTCGTGCACGGCCGACCCCGAGGAGTCCCTTGCCATCCCGCCTCCGCGCCGCGCTGACGGCACCGCACTCCCCCGTCCCCACGGTGACGGTCTCCCGGGGCCAGTGGCTCCAGCTGGCTCTGCTCATGGCCGCCTTCATGGCGCTGTACATCACGCACTCGTTCCTGCGCTTCGCGGCCTACGAGGCCAAGGGCTACGACCTCGGCATCTTCGACCAGGCCGTCCGCCAGTACGCGATGTTCAAGGCGCCGATCGTCCCGGTCAAGGGCGTGGACTTCCACCTGCTCGGCGACCACTTCCACCCGATCCTCGCCCTGCTCGCACCGTTCTACTGGATCTGGGACGACCCACGGATGCTCGGCATCGTCATGGCCCTCGCGCTGGGCACCACGGCGATCCCCGTCTACCTCTTCACCCGGCGGCGCACCGGCCACGGCACGGCGCTGCTCGCCTCCGCAGCCCTGCTGCTCTGGTGGCCCTTCCAAGCGATGGTGAACTGGGACTTCCACGAGATCACCCTCGGCGTGCCGATCATGGCCTGGCTGATCTGGGCCCTGGACGGACACCGTGCCTGGCTCGCCACCCTCCTGGCGGTCTCACTCCTCTCGGTGCGGGAGGACATGGGCGTCACCCTCGTGGCGATCGCGCTGGTCATGGCGATCCGCCGCCACTGGTGGCCGGCGCTCGTGACCTTCGCGGCCGGCCTGGTCGGCTACTGGTTCGCCACCTCGGTGGTCATCCCGCACTTCTCCCCCACCGGAGCGTTCGGCTACTGGCAGTTCACGGCACTCGGCCCGGACATGGGCAGCTCGGTGCACTTCCTCCTCACTCAACCCTGGGCGGCCGCGGCCGTCCTCGTCGACCACCCGCTGAAGGTGGCTCTGTGGCTGCTGCACTTCGTGCCGCTGCTGCTGCTGCCGCTGCTCAGCCCGGTCACCCTCATGGCGATGCCCATCCTCTGTTCGCGCCTGTTCAACGACCGCCTCAACGTGTGGTCCCCGGTCTACCAGTACGACGCGATCCTGGCTCCGATCCTGCTCATGGCCGCCATCGAGGCGGCTGCCCGTCTCGGCCTGCGGTGGCCCCGGGTCTCCCGGCTCCCCGCTGCGGTCGCCTCCGTCCTGCTCGCGGCAGGAGTGGTGGGCACCGCGTTCTTCCCGCAGGTCTTCCCGTTCCACCGCACCCTGACCGGTGAGCTTCACCTGCGCCAGCACGGCGAGGACCTCGCGCACGCCGTCTCGCTCATCCCGGACGGGGTGTGCGTGGAGGCGGCGGACAACGCCGTCCCCCACCTCACCGACCGCACCTACGTGGGCCTGCACGGGGACATCGGCGACGAGCTGTCCACCTGGATGATCGTGGACACCAGCGTGGAGGAGCTCGGCGGCTGGGACCCGCTGACACCGGACGATGCCCTCCGGCGCGCCGAACGCCTGGGCTTCACCGAGGTCTGGCGTGAGCGGGACGTGGTCGTCCTGGAGAAGAAGGACGCCCCGGTCAGCCCGGTCTGCACCGGGTATCTCGAGCGCTGAGCACCTCCTGGGGCACTTCCCCTCCCGGACCCCGACGACGGCGGCCCGCCTCCACGTGGAGGCGGGCCGCCGTCGTCGTCCGGGGGGGGGTGAGGCCCCGGCGCCGCGGGCGCCGGGCGTGCTCAGCGCAGTGCCGGCTCCCGACGATCCGTGCGAACGGGACCGCGCCCGGCCGGCGGGAGCAGGAAGCGGTCCGGATAGTCGGAGAAGACGCCGTCGCCCGGGTCGGCGACGTGGCCGTCTCCGGCGTCCGGGGCCAGGCCGGCGCGCACCGGGTCACGCTCCGGGTCCAGGATGTCCTTCACCACGGTCACGCAGATCCAGACCACCGCCGCCATGTGCAGCACGATGCCGGACCCGTACCACAGCGGGATCCACAGCGCGTCCTGGCCGAACGTGCCGGAGGAGGTGATGCGGGCCGACTCCATCCAGACGCCGCCCCAGTGGTAGACCTCGATCGCCTGCCAGATCCAGAACGTCCTCCAGCGCGGGCTGGCGAGCACCACGAGCGGGATCAGCCACATCACGAACTGCGGCGAGTACACCTTGCCCAGCAGCAGGAACGAGGCCACGATCAGCAGGCACAGCTGCGCCATCCGCGGGCGGTGCCGGCTGGACAGGCCGAGGTAGGCCACGCCGGCGCAGCAGAGCGCGAACAGGCCGTTGGAGACCAGGGAGAACGTCTCGCCGGACCACCCCGTCCACCCGAACGCGAGCCACATGGAGGAGAAGGACACCGGACGGTCGCCGGAGAACGTGTAGAACCGGGACCACTGGTCGAAGGCCGTGAGCATGAACGGCACGTTCACTGCCAGCCAGGTGGCCACCGAGACGCCGAGGACCGTGAAGAACCGGCCCAGCTTCAGCGTACGGATCGCGAGCACCAGGATCGCGCCGAGGAAGAACAGCGGGTACAGCTTCATGGCGGCGCCGAGCCCGAGGAGGACTCCGGAGAGCACCGTGCGTCCCTGCGCCCACGTCCACAGGGCCAGGGAGGCCAGCATGACCGCCCAGAGGTCCCAGTTGAGCATCGAGGTGAGGACGATGCCCGGGGCCAGGGCGACCAGCAGGGCGTCCTTCGAGCGGTGCCGCGCGGTGAAGGCCGTCGCGACCACGACGACGATCCAGCACAGGACCACGCCGATCGCGTTGACGTCGAAGTAGGTGACCGTGCGCTCCTCGACGGAGCCGCCGCCGGGGACCAGCCAGCTCGTCACCCCCGCGACCACGGCGAGCAGCGCGGGGTACTCCATCCATTTCTCCTCCGGCAGCGGGGTGTAGAAGGGGAAGTAGCCGTCGGCGAGGCCGCGCGTGGGGTACAACTGGGCGAAGTCGGAATAGCACATGTGCAGGTGCACGTCAGGGACGCCCCAACCGTTCAGGCGGCACCACTGCTTGGACAGGAAGGCCGCCACGGCGGCCAGCAGGGTGAGGCCGACCAACACGGCGATCCACGTCGACCGCGGCGCGGTCTGTCCGGGGACGGAATGGCTCACTGAGGACTCCTGGGAAGGGGACGGGAGGCGGGACCGGTCCGGGTCCGCCTCGAGGCTATCGCGGGCGTCAGCGGGACGGCGTCGTCGGCACGGTGCGCCGAGGGCGGCACGGGCACCGGCTCGATCGACTCGGCCGCACGGCCGCGGGACGGGAAGAGCCGGCTCGTGTGCGGATCGGCCAGCACGGTCCAGGCGGTCATCGCCAGGCAGGCGACGCCGGTGCAGATCCGGACCACGAGCAGCGGCACCCATTGGGACACGGCGAGCTGGTCCACCGCGCCCACCACGGTCAGGGCGAGGACCGCCGCGATGCTCACCCACCCCAGCCAGCGCGGGTGGTTCCCCCGACCCGGCAGGGAGCACGCGGCCAGCGGCAGGACCCACAGCAGGTACCAGGGCTGCACGATCGGCGCCAGCACGATGGCGACGAGCAGCACCGCAGCGGAGGTGGCCACGGGGTCCGCCGGGCGCCGGCGCAGGGCGCACCAGGCCGTGTAGCCGAGAGCGGCAAGGGTGCCGGCGGTGTAGAACCACCCCGCGGCCACCCGGGCCGGGACGTCCGCTGCCAGGTCCACCAGGGCGCCGAAGCCCAGGCCGAGCAGTCCGAACGGCGCGTAGGGGAACGCCGCGTCCCCGCTGGTGAGCATCGCCTGAACCCAGCCGAAGCCCAGGCCGGTGGCCGCGCCGATCAGGCCCAGCACGGCCAGCATCAGCAGGCCCGCGGTGAGCCAGGGACCGACCCGACGGCGGCGGGAGAGCCCGGCACCGGTGCGGAAGGGCCGCCATCCCGCCGGCAGCAGCATCGCGGCGAAGGGAAGGGCCAGGGCCGTGAGCGGCTTGATGGCCACGGACAGGACGATCAGCAGCAGACCGGCGAGCGCCGGGAGCCGGCGCCGGGGCTCTCGGACGAGCAGGACGAAGCCGGCGAGCAGCAGGCCGATCATCAGGGCGTCGTTGTGGACGCCCGCGATCATGTAGAGCAGGAACAGCGGGTTCGCCACCACGAGCCAGACCGCCCAGTCCGGATCCCGGCCCGCCGCCGCGGCGAGGCGAGGCACCGCCCACAGACACAGGACGAGGCCGAGCAGCGAGATCGCCCGGAACAGGAGCACCGCGATGTCCGGCACTCCCCCGCTGACCCGCCAGATGAGCTCGGCAAGGCCGAGGAACAGCGGCCCGTAGGGGCTCGGGGACTCCGCCCAGATGGAGTCGGCGCCGTACATGAACCAGCCCGGCAGCTGGGACACGCCGTCCGTGTACGGGTCCAGACCGGCGGCGACCATGCGGCCCTGCTGGAGGTAGGAGAAGACGTCCCGGGAGAAGATCGGGACGCAGACCAGCATCGGCGCGGTCCACCACCAGACTGCTCTGCGCACGGCAACCCCGTGCGTGGACCAGCGCCCGGAGACCTGCTGGCCCAGGCGCATCCAGGACCGCACCAGCAGCAGGCAGCCGACGGCGAGCACCAGCGCGAAGGCCAGGGCGGCCGGCAGGTCCAGCCGCACCAGCTGGAACAGTCTCAGTCGGGAGAGGAACGCCTCGGGGACGGACGGCATCCAGCCCACGCCGAGCGAGCCCACCACCACCAGCACGGAGGCGAGGGTGCCCTGGCGCAGCGCGGGGTAGGGATCGTGGTCATGGGACGGCAGGAGCCAACCCACGCCGCGCAGGCGGGCCGCCCGTGCGCGCGGGCGGTGGAGCCGCGTGCCCGCACCGGAGGCCGGGGTCGCCACAGGCGACGAAGACGACGACACGTCCGCGGTCATCGGTCCTCATCGGCACGCCGGACGGCGTGCGTGGTGGTGTTCCGTCGGCCCACGAGCGCGGCCAGGGCGGGCCGCACGTGCCAGTTGTTCTTCACGAAGCGGGAGGTCTTCCGGTCGATCACCATGATCCAGCCGAGGCAGATCGCGGACACCAGCAGGGACAGGTGCTCCACCTCCGTGGCGATGTCCAGGAACTGCCACGTGAACAGCTGGTCGGAGGCTCCGAAGGCCAGAAAGTACCCTACGGTGAAGACGACCCACTTGATCTGCCAGTTGTCCCGCAGGCCCACCACGGCGAAGAACGGGAGCAGCCACAGCAGGTACCACGGCTGGATGATCGGGGACAGCACCACGAGCGCGGTGAACGCCCAGGTCATCCGCGGCAGGACCCGGTCCTGCCGGCCCACGAACATGAGGATGAGCACGATGATCACCGAGGTGATCCGGCCCACGCGCTTGTAGGTCTGCTCCACCTCCGAGGTGTCCCATCCGAAGATCCCGAAGACGCTCTGGGTCAGGTCGTTGAGGATGCCGATCGGCGACCAGGGCACCGTGCCCGTGCCGGTGCCGAGCATGACGTCGAGCCAGCCGAAGCCGAACCCGTTGAGCCGGCCCACCACGAACATGAGGCCGAAGGCGAGGGCGGCGGTGACGCCCCACAGCACGAACCGCCGGATCCAGCCGGCGGTGGGTCCGGCCCAGAGCAGGGCGATGAACGGCAGGAGGACCATGGTGATGGGCTTGATGCCGATCGACAGGGTGGCGAGCACGACCGCGGCCAGGCCCCAGGCGACGGAGACGGCGGGGGCCTCCGCGGTGCGCGGCCGTCCGGCCCGCAGGGCGCAGTAGGTGCCGGCCAGTGCGAGACCCACCATCAGTGCGTCGTTGTGCCCCGAGGCGACGAAGGAGATGGTGAACAGCGGGTTCGCGGCCGTGATCCACTGGGCCCAGGCGCCGTTGACGTGCAGCTCTCGGCAGAGCAGCGGGATGAAGATCAGGATCAGCACCACGCCGAGGACCGCCGCGAGGCGGAACAGGAAGATCGCCAGGTCCGGGTTCTCCGGCCCCGTGGCGGCGACCACCGCCTCCTCGATCCACAGGAACACCGGCCCGTAGGGTGTGCCGTCGTTGGCCCAGGTCGTGTCCGTGCCGAGCTGGAACCAGTTGGACAGCGAGGAGATCCCGTCCACGTAAGGGTCCTGCCCGGCGACCATCAGGCGACCCTGGCCCACATAGGCGAAGATGTCCCGGCTGAAGATGGGCAGTGCCAGCAGCTGCGGCAGGCACCAGAGGGCGGTGGCGAGGTTCACGGTCCGCAGCGCGCCGGCGCCGAACGGCCGGATCACCTGCCCCAGCCGCAGCCACGCCCAGAACATCACCCAGCATCCGAGGGTGAGCAGGACGGTGCCGAGCATGACCCCGCCCTCCTGCGTGCGGTAAGGGATGAGCCACTGCCACCGGTTGATCGGCGAGGTGGAGGCGAGCCAACCGACGGAGAACGACCCCAGGACCAGCAACAGCGAGCCGAGGGTGCCGACGATGAGCGGCAGCGCGGTCCAGCCGCCGACCTTGGGGTCGACGCGGAGGCCTCCGATGCCCACGTACTCGGGCGTGGAGGAGCCGCGCGGGGGCGGGGTCAGCACAGTCATGCGGCAGCTCCTCCTCCGGTGGCGCCCAGGGCGGCGGCACTCGCGTGGGCCCCGTTCCCACGGTGCGTCAGGGTCGGGCGTCTTCGGACCCTGAATCTACCACCGCACCCCTGGCCGGAACGGGCGACCCGGCCGTCCCCGGGTGGGGCGCGAGTAGGCTGGTCCGCGTGACCGAGACGACGAAGAACGCTGATGCCCATGCCCCGCTGGTCTGGATCGACTGCGAGATGACCGGCCTGGACCCGGTGGCCGACGACCTCGTGGAGGTCGCCGTGCTCATCACGGACTCCGAGCTGACCATCCTGGACGAGGGGATCGACCTCGTGATCCGCCCCTCGGAGGAGGCCCTGGCCCAGATGGACCCGTTCGTGCGGGACATGCACACGACCTCCGGGCTGATCCGCGAGTTCGACTCCGGCCTGGCCCTCGAGGACGCCGCCGCCCGGGTGCTGGAGTACATCACCGCCCGGGTCCCGGAGCCGCGCAAGGCGCTGCTGGCCGGCAACTCGGTGGGTCAGGACAGGCTGTTCCTCAAGGCTTACATGCCCGAGGTGGTGGAGCATCTGCACTACCGGATCGTGGACGTCTCCACCGTCAAGGAGCTCGCCCGCCGCTGGTACCCCCGGGCCTACTTCCAGGCGCCGGCGAAGACCGGCGGCCACCGTGCGCTCGGCGACATCCGGGACTCGATCCAGGAGCTGCGCTACTACCGTCGCGCGGTCATGGCCCCCGCGCCCGGTCCGTCCACGGAGGAGGCCCGGCAGATCTCGCGCGCAGTCTCCGAGGCGGGAACCCCGGCCTGATCTGGGCCGACGCCGGCGCCCGCGCACGCACCGTGGCCCCACGTGAGCGGGGTCACCCTGGGAATGGTCATGACCAGGCCCCGCCCCGTGTATAGTTGAATCCGCTGCTCCGAGCGCTCCACCGCCCGGAGAGGCATGGTGGGCGTAGCTCAGTCGGCAGAGCGTCTGGTTGTGGTCCAGAAGGTCGCGGGTTCAATCCCCGTCGCTCACCCCACACGGAAAGGGCCCGGATCCATCATGGTTCCGGGCCCTTCCTCGTCTCTGAAGGAGACGGCAGCCACCACGAGCCGAAGGAGTCCGCCGCATGGCCTCGATCCGCCCCATCACCGTCTATGGCGAGCCCGTCCTGCACACCCGCGCCGCCGAGGTCGAGGTCATCGACGACGAGATCCGCACGCTCGTCGAGGACATGTACGTGACCCAGGACGCGGCCCGTGGCGTCGGCCTGGCCGCCCCGCAGGTCGGCGTGGGGCTGCGCATCTTCACGTGGACCTTCCACGACACGGGGGTGGCCCCAAACGTGGGCCACGTGATCAACCCGGTCCTGACCTACCTCTCCAAGGCCGCGCAGGTGGAACCGGACCGGCACGAGGACTCCGAAGGCTGCCTGTCCGTGCCGGGCCTGGCCTATCCGCTCAAGCGCTCGGACCACGTGCGCCTCACGGGACAGGACGTGGACGGCGAGCAGATCGACTTCGAGGCCCACGGGTGGTTCGCGCGCATCATGCAGCACGAGTACGACCACCTCAACGGCACCCTCTACGTCAACCGCCTGGAAGGCGGGTGGGCCCGCAAGTGGAAGCGCGCCCAGCGCGCCGAGGGGATGAACGTCCCCGGCGTCACCTGGATGCCGGGCGAGGATCGCGACCCATTCGGCCATGACGAGCCCGGCGAGGACGAGACGACCGGGCAGCCGGACTGAACCGTCCGTCGTCGTCCCCTCCCCCTGAAGGGACAGGACGACGGCCTCTCCCCCGCCGCGGAACGTCCCGACACGACCAGAAGGCCCCGCCCGGATCATCCGGGCGGGGCCTTCGTCTCAGCCGTTCAGTCGCTCAGGCGTCAGGCCTTCGGGAAGGCCGGGACGTCCTGGCCGGCCATCTTCTCGACGACGCGGACGACCTGGTGCGAGTAGCCGTACTCGTTGTCGTACCACACGTAGAGGATGGCGTTCTTGCCGTCGTTGTTCACGAGAGTGGCGAGGCCGTCCACCACGCCGGCGCGGTCCGAGCCGACGAAGTCCGTGGACACGACCTCCGGGGAGTCCACGTAGCCGACCTGGCCGCGCAGCTCGCCGGTGAGGGACTCGCGCTGCAGGCGGGCGTTCAGCTCCTCCACCGTGGTGGGCTTGTCCAGGGCCAGGTTGATGATGGCCATGGACACGTCCGGGGTGGGGACGCGGATCGCGTTGCCGGAGAGCTTGCCCTGCAGCTCCGGGAGGGCCTTGGCCACGGCCTTGGCGGCACCGGTCTCGGTGATCACCATGTTCAGGCCGGCGGCGCGGCCGCGGCGGGCGCCCTTGTGGAAGTTGTCGGTGAGGTTCTGGTCGTTGGTGAACGCGTGCACGGTCTCCACGTGGCCGTACTGGATGCCGTACTCGTCGTTGACGACCTTCAGCACCGGGGTGATGCCGTTGGTGGTGCAGGAGGCGGCAGACACGATGGTGTCGGTGTCCTCGATGGTGTCCGAGTTCACGCCGAACACGATGTTCTTCATGTCGCCCTTGCCCGGGGCGGTGAGCAGGACCTTCTTGGTGCCGGTGGCCTGCAGGTGCTGGGTCAGGCCCTCGACGTCGCGCCAGCGGCCCGTGTTGTCGATGACCAAGGCGTCCTTGATGCCGTACTCGGTGTAGTCCACCGTGGTCGGGTCGGACGAGTAGATGACCTGGATCTCGGTGCCGTTGGCGGTGATGACGTTGCGGTCCTCGTCCACCACGATGGTGCCGTCGAACGGGCCGTGGATGGAGTCGCGGCGCAGCAGGGAGGCACGCTTGACCAGGTCGTCTTCGGTGTTCTTGCGGACCACGATCGCGCGCAGGCGCAGCTTGGAGCCGCCGCCGGCGTGGGACAGGAGGATGCGGGCCAGGAGGCGGCCGATGCGGCCGAAGCCGTAGAGGACGACGTCCTGGGTCTCGCCGAGGCCCTCGCCGGCCTTGCCCTTGACGTCCGCGAACTCGGCGTCGAGGAACGCCGGCAGGTCCTGGCCCGACTCCTTGTGCTTGCGGGCCAGCTTGGCCAGGTCCACGGTAGCGGCGCCCAGGTCCATGGCGGCCATGGCCTCGACCAGCGGGTAGGTGGCCTCGACGGACAGCGGCTCGTTCTCCACGCGGCGGGCGTAGCGGTGGGCCTTGATGATGTCGATGACACCGCGGTGCACGAGGGAGCGGCCGTAGATGCTGGTCACCACGTTGTTCTCGCGGTACAGGGTGCCGAGCAGCGGCACCATCCTCTCGGCGAGCTGCTCCTGGGTGTTCCACTCGGGAGTCTGGGTCGAGGCGTTGTCTGCCACGGTGGTCCTTCCTTGGATGCCGGTGCGGGCAAGCGCGGGCGCTTGGACCCGATCCGCGTCGTCGTTGACTGCGTACGGGGGTCATTCTACGCCGGTGACCGGGACGGCGGGCAGGCAGACGCAGGTGACGCGGGGCACCCGGGACGTCCGGTCGCGGGAACACCCCGGGGGCCGCGCCGCCGATGCGCCCTCGTCCCCGGACCGGCCGGGCCGTGGGGACGGGTGCGCGCGGGTAGACTCTCCGCTCGGGACGGACCGGCGGACGGCCGCGGCCCGCACCGACTGCGGTGTGGGGTGAGGAACGTCCGGGCACCACAGGGCTGGATGGTGGGCAACACCCACTCGGGGCGACCCGCAGGCCAGTGCCACAGAGAGAAGACCGCCTCCGCTGCTCGCAGCGGCGGTAAGGGTGAAAGGGTGGTGTAAGAGACCACCAGCGGCCTCGGTGACGGGGCCGGCTCGGTAAACCCCATCCGGTGCAAGGCCGAACAGGACGCGTCACGAGGGCTGCCCGCCCCAGCGTCCGGGTTGGCCGCTCGAGCCCGTCGGCGACGGCGGGCCTAGACAGATGGTCGTCGCTGCGTTCCAGGGCAACCGACGCGCAGAACAGAACCCGGCGTACAGCCGGTCCGTCCCCTCGCCCCGCACCGCCGGGGCCCACGCCCCGGGCGCGTCAGCCCCGGGGCTCCCGACGACGGCCACCCGCCTCCGTCTGCACGGACCGATCGGTGCGGGGCCGGATCCGGCTCAGACGCTATGAGGGCGGCGGTGGCCGGGAGGTCTTGAAGGCCAGGGCCCCGCTTATGCAGATTCGTGGATCATCTCCGCCTGATTGGGCAGGCGGAGAGCGCACATGCATAGGAGGCCCTGGTGTTCACTGAGACTACTAGCGTCGGACTGGACGTTCACGCTCGATCGATCAAGTCCTGCGCGATCAACACCACCACGGGTGAGATCACCCGCAGCACGATGCCGAACGACACGGCGCTGGTGAGCGGTTACCTGGACTCGCTGGCCGCTGAGCAGGGGCCTGTGCTGGTGACCTACGAGGCCGGACCGACCGGGTTCGAGCTGAGCAGGGTGATCGCCGAGCATGGTCACCGGGTGCAGGTCGCTGCGCCCTCGAAGATCCTGCGTCCTGCCGGAGACCGGGTGAAGACCGATGCCCGAGACGCGCTGCTGCTGGCTCGCCTGGCGATCAATGATTCGATCACCCCGGTGCGGGTGCCCACCCGTGCCCAGGAGGCCGCCCGTGATCTGGTGCGGGCCCGTGAGGACGTGAGGGTGGAGCTGATGGCCGCCCGTCACCGGCTGAGCAAGCTGCTGCTGCGCCACGGTGTGGTCTACGCCGGCAAGCAGGCCTGGGGCCGGTCCCATGATGCCTGGCTGCGCAGGATCGGCCGGCAGGTGTTGCCGGGCATGGGTGCCGGTGTGGTGATCGCGTTCGAGGACTACTACCAGCAGGTGCAGCACCTGCAGGCCCGCAAGGACCGCCTGGACGAGCACATCCACGCCCTGGCCCAGGACAGCGAGTTCACGGACACGATCACCCGGCTGGCGTGCCTGCGTGGGGTCTCGGTGCTGACCGCGACCGCGTTGGCGGTGGAGATCGGTGACTGGGACCGGTTCACCGGGGCCAAGATCGGTGCGTTCCTGGGACTGGTGCCCTCGGAGCATTCCTCGGGTGGTTCTCGCTGGCAGGGGGCGATCACCCGCACCGGGAATGCTCATGCCCGCCGGCTGCTGGTCGAAGCGGCCTGGCATCACAAGCCCGGGTACCGCCCGGGCAAGGTGCTGCATGCCCGGTGGGCCAAGGCCCCGGCGGCCGTGGTGGCCCGTGCTGATGCCGGGAATCGGCGTCTGCATCGGAAGTGGATGATGCTCACCGCGGCGAAGAAGCGGCATACCGTGGCCACGACCGCGGTGGCCCGCGAGATGGCCGGCTGGTGCTGGTCGCTGGCGACGATGCAGATCTGAGTCGGCTCTGAAGACTGCGTTCCCTGCTGACACCATTGCCGGTGCAGCGTGAGGAGGACACCAGCGCAAGGGCTGTGAGCAGTCGCCAGCGCACTAGACCTGGCGGCCACGCTCGACCTCAGAGAAGCCATGGTCCTCCCGCCGAAACCAGCGTCCTGCGGTAGCCAACCCGCGCATATCAGACTGACCACGCGTCGATCACAGACACGCGACCGGCACAGGACACAGCACGTGAGCGCCGAAGAGGGGCACCCACCGGCCAGTGGATGCCCCTCTTCACCCCTGCCTACTTGACAGGAGCACGTACATATCAGTCCTCCCCGTGCACCCTCTCGAAGCGCAGGACCACCACGTCGTCCGCGTCCTCGCGGTCCGTCAGGCGGTAGCCGTACATCTCACCGATGCGCAGCACCTCCGCCAGGGTCGGCCTCCTCCGACTGCGCGGCCACGCAAGGGTCACACGCTCGGCCCCGGTGAAGGTGCCCTCGCGCAGTTCGGCCTCGCCGGCGCGCTCCTTGGTGCGGCGCGCTCCGGAGGAGCGGACGCCGATCGCAACGGCGGCGATGACCACGAGGAACGCCACCGGATAGAGGACGCCGAACACGTCCAGGGCGTCGATGGCCAGCACGACGGACGACTGCAATGCGTCTCCTCCCACGGGTGGTTCCTCCTCGGCGGACACCGGGCCGTTCCCACGGTAGCCGCCCGCGGCGTGGATAGGGTGGACGGCGTGCTGATCCTCCTGCCGCCCTCCGAGGGCAAGACCGCCCCCGCCTCCGGCCGCCCCCTGGACCCGTCCGGCCTCCTGCTGGCCGACGACCCGGACGTCACGGCCGCCCGCGCCGAGATGCTCGACCGCCTGACCGAGGTCTCCGGCCGTGAGGACGCCCTCGAGGTGCTGGGCGTCGGCTCGAGCCTCGCGGACGAGGTCGCGGCGAACCGCACAGTGCGGCAGAATCCCGCCGCGGCCGCGCACAGGGTGTATACCGGGGTCCTCTTCCACGCCCTCGACTACGCGTCCCTGCCGGCCTCGGCCCGCACCCGTGCACGCAGCCGGGCCCTGGTGTTCTCCGCCCTGTTCGGCGCCACGTCCCTCGGCGACGCGATCCCCGCCTACCGCCTCTCCGTCGGCGCGAGACTGCCGGACATGCCCGGTCTGGGCGCCTGGTGGAAGAAGCGCCTCACCCCGGCCCTCGACGCCCTGGCTGAGGAGGCCGGCGGGCCGATCGTGGACTGCCGCTCCGGCGGCTACGCCGCGCAGTGGAAGGCGCCGGCGGCGAGCACGGTCTCCGTGGACGTGGTCCAGCTGAAGGCGGGCCGACGCACGGTGGTCTCCCACTTCGCCAAGCACACCCGCGGACTCGTGGCACGTGAGCTGCTGGCGGCCCCGGCGGCCCAGGTGAGGACCCTCGAGAGGGCCGCAGCCGTCGTCGCAGAGGCCGGCGGCCCCGATGGCCAGCACGACTGGACCGTGGAGCTCGTGGAGCCCACCCCGAAGAAGGCCGGTTCCCTGCAGGTGATCCTCCCGGAGCACTGAGGGCCCCGCGCCGCCGCCTCAGGCGGTGGCGACCAGCTCCACCTCGAAGCCGTCCGCGGTCTCCAGGTAGGCCGCATAGTGGCCCCTGCCGCCGGCGAACGGGTGGGAGTCCTCGAACATCAGGGTGAAGCCGCGTTCCCGGGCGAGCTCAGTCAGAGCGTCCACCTGGGCCCGCGTGCCGGCCATGAACGCCAGGTGGTTCAGCCCCGGGCGGTGCCGCTCGTGGCCTCCCCCTGCCACGTCCGCGCCGGACTCGAGCACGATGTACTCGCCCGCGCCCTGGTAGGAGCGGCCGTGCCGCCAGCGGCCGTTGCACTCATAGCCGAGCTGCTCGAGCATCCAGCCGAGGCTGCGCTCGGCCGCGTCCAGGTCCGCCACCCAGATCTCCACGTGGTGCAGCCGGCCGGGCAGCCCCTGCAGCGCCACCTCGGAGTCCGCCGCGGCCTCGGCCCCCGGGCCGGAGTCGGCGGTCTCGGTGCCGGCCCGGGCGCGTGCGTCCGTGGGCTCCCGATCCGGTTCCGCCGGCGCCGTGACGGCGACCTTCGAGGCACCGGCGTCCCACTCGGCGCCCTTCGCGCCGGCGTCCATGGCCTCGTTGGACAACTGGTCCGCGTCCTTGTTCTTCGCCCGTGGGATCCACTCGTAGTCCACGCGACCCGCCGGGTACAGGCCACGGGCCTCGGCCGCCAGACGGCGCATGTCCTCATGCTTGATCCGCCAGCGGCCGGACATCTGCTCCACCACGAGCTTCGAGTCCATCTTCACGTGCACCCGGGCCGACGGGTCCAGCTGACGGGCGAGCTTCAGGCCCGCGATCAAGCCGGAGTACTCCGCCACGTTGTTGGAGGCCTTCCCGAGCGGTCCCGCCTCGGTCATGAGCACGTCACCGGTGGCGGGGTCCCGGACCAGGGCACCGTAGCCGGCGACACCGGGGTTGCCGCGGGAGCCGCCGTCGGCTTCGACCTGCAGGACACGTTCGGACACGGAAGGGGTCACTCCTCTGGGTTCGGGGGTCAAGGATGACGGGTCAGACGCGGACCAGCAGGGCGCCCGTCTCCGGGCAGTCGCCCAAGGCGTCCTCCGGCAGGGCGCGCAGGCGCTCGAGCTCCGCAGGGCTCAGGGGCGTGCCCGACGTGCTGGCCCGGTCGCCCTCGAGACG
Organism: Micrococcus luteus; assembly: GCA_047414615.1. Classification (GTDB taxonomy): domain Bacteria; phylum Actinomycetota; class Actinomycetes; order Actinomycetales; family Micrococcaceae; genus Micrococcus; species Micrococcus luteus_B. The sequence continues at coordinate 646,082 of CP179711.1, read as the reverse complement.
ACCGGCACCGACACCGCCGTTGCGGGCGCGCACCTTCTCATAGCGTGCCACGATCTGGGCGGGCAGCTCGGAGGCCAGTGCGGCGCGGCGGCCGGCGAGCGCACGGCCGTGCTCGGTGATGCGCTGTCCCTCCTGCTTCAGGTGGGCGGCGCGTTCACGCCCGCTCTCCTCGACCGCGCTCTTGCGGTCCTGCAGGGCGGTGACCCGGTCCGCCGCGGCGTCGGCGGCCTGCATGGCCTCCAGGGCGGCCTGGTCGTGTTCGGCGAGCATCCCCTCGAGCGTCTGCTCCTCGTGCATCATCGCCTCGAGCTCCTTGTGGGAGCCGCGGCCTGCGTGCAGGCGGTTGCGGGTGCGGTCCCGGTGCGTCCGGGTGCCGGCCGCCTTCTCCGAGGCCTCCGCGGCGTCCCGGTCCGCCTCGCGGCGAGCCGCCTCGGCGGCGGCAAGCTGCTCCGTGAGGTCTGCGACGTCCTTCTTGGCCTGCGCGAACTCGGCGTCCGTGCGCAGCCGGGCCAGGGCGGTCTTGGCACGGTCGATCTCCGCGTCCAGCTCCTGGAGGTCCAGCAAGGCCTGCCGCTGGGCGGCGGTGGCGGTGAGCGTGCTCATGACGGGTTCCTTCCGACGAGGATGAAGTCCCAGGGGTCGGTGACGATCGAGGAGACGGCCATCTCGACCTCGTAGCCGTCCTCGGCGAGGCGGCGCTCCAGCGCCTGGGCACCGGCGGGCAGCCACAGCCACTCGCTGGCGAAGTGGGAGACATCCACCAGGGCGGGGCGGCCGTCCCCGAGCAGGGCGGCCTCCCTCGCCTCGGAGGCAGGGTGGTGGCGCAGGTCTGCGGTGACGTAGACGTCCGCGTCCGCAGCGCGCACGGCGTCGAAGAGGCTGTCCCCGGCGCCGCCGCAGACGGCGACGGTGCGCACGATCGTCTGCGGGTCGCCGGCCACGCGGACCCCGGAGGCCACGGCGGGCAGGTTCAGGTGCACCCGCTCGGCGAAGGCCTGCAGGGTCAGGGGCGAGGCGAGCTCACCGACCCGCCCGATGCCCTCCTCCTCGGTGCCGTCCGCTGACGGGGCGAGCGGACGGAGATCGGTCATGCCCAGGACCTCGGCGAGGACGTCCGAGACGCCGCCGACGGCGGAGTCGGCGTTGGTGTGCGCCGTGACGAGGGCACAGCCGTTCTCGATCAGGGTGTGGACCACGTCCCCCTTGAACCCGGTGCCGGCCACGGAGGTGACGCCGCGCAGCAAGAGCGGGTGGTGGGTGACGAGCATGTCCGCCTCGTGCTCCACGGCCTCGGCCACGACGGCGGAGACCGGGTCCACGGCCCAATGGATGCGGGAGACGGTGGCGTCCGGGCGGCCGAGGACGAGTCCGCAGGCGTCCCAGGGCTCGGCGAGGGCTTCCGGCCACAGCTCCTCCATGAGGCGAAGCACGTCGGCGACGGTGGGTCGGCTGTTCTCGCTCATGAGGCCATTGTGCCCAAGACCACGTCCGGAATGAATCCGTGCCGCGCGGTACTGTGTCCTGTGTGACTGTCAACGAGACCCCGCAGAAGCCCGGCCCCGAGGGCCCGGGGCAGGACGTCCGCGAACTGTGGCTCGCCGGCGGCTGTTTCTGGTGCCTGGACGCGGTGTACCGCCGCGTACGCGGCGTGCATGACGTGCTCTCCGGCTACACCGGCGGCCATGCCCCGTCACCCGACTACGAGTCCGTGTGCACCGGAACCACGGGCCACGCGGAGGCCGTCCGTGTGCGCTACGACGCCGCCGTGGTCCCCACGGACGTGATCCTGCAGATGTTCTTCACCTCGCACGACCCGACGTCCCTGAACCGCCAGGGCCACGACGTCGGCACCCAGTACCGCTCCGCCATGTTCTACCGGGACGAGGCCGAGCGCGAGCTGTTCGCCGCCGCGATCGCCGAGGCACAGCGCCTCTACAACCGTCCGATCCTCACCACCCTGGAACCGGCCGGTCCCTGGTTCGACGCCGAGACGGTGCACCAGGGCTTCTACGACGCCCAGCCGTTCAACGGCTACTGCCGCGTGGTCATCGACCCGAAGATCGCCAAGGCCCGCGAACACTACGCCATGTGGCTCGAACGCTGAGACGCCCGGGCCGCCCGGACTAGCCTGACCCCACAGATCCACTGACCCCACATCCCCGGGAGGAACACCGTGACCATCCTGAACAACATCACCGAGGCCGTCGGCAACACCCCGCTGGTCCGCCTGAACCGCCTGTCCGAGGGCCTGCCCGGCACCGTCGCCGTGAAGCTGGAGTTCTACAACCCGGCCAACTCCGTGAAGGACCGCATCGGCCGCGCCATCGTGGACGCCGCCGAGGCATCGGGAGACCTGAAGCCGGGCGGCACGATCGTGGAGGGCACCTCCGGCAACACCGGCATCGCCCTGGCCATGGTCGGCGCCGCCCGCGGCTACCGCGTCATCCTCACCATGCCGGAGACCATGTCCACCGAGCGCCGCGTGATGCTGCGCGCCTACGGAGCCGAGATCGTGCTGACCCCGGGCTCCGAGGGCATGCGCGGCGCCGTGGAGCGTGCCCAGAAGATCGTCTCCGAGACCGAGAACTCGATCTGGGCCCGCCAGTTCGCCAACCAGGCCAACGTGCAGGCGCACTACACCACCACCGGCCCGGAGATCTGGGAGGCCACCGACGGCGAGGTGGACGTGTTCGTCTCCGGCGTCGGCACCGGCGGCACCATCACCGGCGCAGGCCGGTACCTGCGCGAGCAGAAGAAGGACGTGCGCCTGGTCGCCGTCGAGCCGTCCGACTCCCCGATCCTCTCCGGCGGCCAGCCCGGCCCGCACAAGATCCAGGGCCTGGGCGCCAACTTCGTCCCGGACATCCTGGACCAGGAGATCTACGACGACGTCTACGCCGCGACCCTCGAGGAGTCCATCAAGGTCACCCGCGACCTGGGCACCCAGGAGGGCATCCTCGGCGGCATCTCCTCCGGCGCGATCGTCTCGGCCGCACTCAAGGAGGCTGCGAAGCCGGAGAACGAGGGCAAGCTGATCGTCGCCGTGGTCTGCGACTTCGGCGAGCGCTACATCTCCACCGTCCTGTTCGAGGACATCCGGGGCTGAGCCGTAGCCTGAGAGCCCGACGACGACGTCGGCGCCCCCGGTCCGTGGGGCGCCGACGTCGAGCCCGTTCCGCCCCCGCGCACTCCCCCGCTGCCGGCCCCGGCCCGCAGCACCGCAGCGAAAGGTGACCGCCGTGCGACTTCTCTCCCGCCTGAAGGAGGACATCGACACCGTCCGCAGCCACGATCCGGCCGCCCGCGGCGACCTCGAGGTCGCCCTCGTCTACTCGGGGCTGCACGCCGTGTGGGCGCACCGCGTCGCCCACCGGATGTGGCGGCACGAACGACTGCGGACGCCGGCCCGCGTCCTGTCCCAGGTCTCGCGCTCGCTGACGGGCATCGAGATCCATCCGGGCGCCACGATCGGCCGCCGCTTCTTCATCGACCACGGCATGGGCGTCGTGATCGGCGAGACCGCGGAGATCGGCGACGACGTGATGCTCTACCACGGCGTCACCCTCGGCGGCCGCTCGCTGGAGAAGGTCAAGCGCCACCCCACCCTGCGGGACGGCGTCGTCGTGGGCGCCGGCGCGAAGATCCTCGGCCCCGTGGAGATCGGCGCGGGCAGCGCGATCGGCGCGAACGCCGTGGTCGTCAAGGACACCCCGGCAGACTCGATCGCCACCGGCATCCCTGCGACCTTCCGCCACCGCAACGCAAAGACCGAAAAGGCCCCGGCCGTGGACCCCGCCGAGTACGTGGACCCGGCGATGTACATCTGAGTCCGACCCGCACCCGTCGCCGGCCGGGCGCCTTCCAGCGGAAGGTGCCCGGCCGTCGTCGCGCCTGGACCGGCTCCGCCGGTCAGCGCCGTCCGGTCAGGACTGCACCTCGGTGCGGTCGCCGGACCACTGGGTGTGGAAGGCGCCGTCCCTGTCCGTGCGGCGGTAGGTGTGGGCGCCGAAGTAGTCCCGCTGGCCCTGGATGAGGGCGGCGGGCAGGCGCTCGGCGCGCAGGCCGTCGTAGTAGGCCAGCGCGGAGGAGAACACCGGGACCGGCACGCCAGCGGCCACGGCGGTGGCCACCACGCGCCGCCAGGACGGCAGGGCCTCGGCGATCGCCTGGGTGAACTCCGGGGCGAAGAGCAGATTGGCCGGCTGGCCCTCGGCGCGGGTGCCCGGCTCCGGGTGGCGGTCGGTGTCGCGGCCGCCGAAGGCCTTCATGATCACGTCGAGCAGGTCGGCACGGATGATGCAGCCGTCGCGCCACAGGGAGGCGATGGTGCCCAGGTCCAGGGACCAGCCGTACTCGGCGGCCGCGGCGGAGAGCATGTCCAGGCCCTGTGCGTAGGCCACGAGCTTGGAGGCGAACAGCGCCTGGCGGACGTCCTCCACGAACGCCTCGCGGTCGGACGGGGTTGGCGCGCCGGAGCCCTCGGTGCCGGCGGCGAGCAGCTCACGGGCCTGCGCGCGGACCTGGCGCTGGGAGGACAGGGAGCGGGCGAACACGGACTCGGCGATCGCGGCCACCGGGGAGCCCACGTCCAGGCCCGAGATGGCGGTCCAACGGCCGGTGCCCTTCTGGCCGGCCTCGTCCACGATCACGTCCACCAGCGGCCGGCCGGTCTCCACATCCACCTGGGAGAGCACCTCAGCGGTGATCTCGATGAGGTAGGAGGCCAGGTCGGTCTGGTTCCAGGCGGTGAACACCTGAGCCTGCTCCTCCGGCTCCATGCCGGCGACCTGGCGGAGCAGGTCGTAGGCCTCGCCGATGACCTGCATGTCTGCGTACTCGATGCCGTTGTGGACCATCTTCACGTAGTGCCCGGCGCCGTCCGTGCCGACCCAGGCGCAGCACGGCTCGCCCTGGAAGTCCGCGGCGATCTTCTCCAGCATCGGGCCGAGGGCGGTGTAGGACTCCTTGGGACCGCCGGGCATGATGGCCGGACCGTTCAGGGCGCCCTCCTCGCCGCCGGAGACGCCGACGCCCACGAAGTGCAGGCCCTTCTCCGCCAGCGCGGCCTCGCGGCGGCGGGTGTCCTCGTAGTGGGAGTTGCCGGCGTCGATGACGATGTCCCCGGTCTGAAGCAGCGGCACCAGCTGCTCGATCACGTCGTCCACCGGCTGGCCGGCCTTCACCATGATCAGCACGCGGCGCGGGACGGCGAGGGACTGCACGAGCTCCTCGAGTGTCTCGGTGGCCACGAACTCGCCCTCGTGGCCGTACTCGGCCACGAGCGCGTCGGTGCGGGCGCGGGAGCGGTTGTGCAGGGCCACGGTGTAGCCGTTGCGGGCGAAGTTGCGGGCCAGATTGGCGCCCATGACGGCCAGGCCGGTCACGCCGATGTCCGCGGTGCCGGTGGGGATCGTGGTGGTCGCCTCGCTCATGCTCTGCCTCTCCCGGGCGCGGCGCGCCCTGTGACGTGGATGGTGGTGTCGGATGCCGATGTCCAGACTACGCGCCGGGCTCCTCCGCCAGCGCCCGCCCCATGCCCTCCGCGAGCTTCTCGGCACCGGCGACGGACAGGTGCAGGCCGTCCGTGGTGTCCGCCGGGTCGGCAAAGGTGTTGGACTCCTCATGGCGGACCGCCCCCCAGGGGTCCACGTAGGTCCAGCCGCATTCCTCGGCGGCCGCGCGGGTGCGCTCGTTCCAGTCCCGCACGGGGCCGGGGACGCCGCGAGCCGCATCCGTCCCGGACGGGCCCACCGCCACCACGACGACGGCCGCCTCGCCGCCGCCTCGCCGGCCCACCAGGTCCTTCACCTGACCGACGAACGCGTCATGTGCTTCGGCCGGGTCACCAACGGCCCGGAACAGGTCGTTGGTGCCGAGGAAGACGAGGATCCCGTCCGACTCCACCGGGCCGTCCGCCAGGTGCGCGGCGAGCACGTCCGGCACCGTGGCGCCCCAGCGGCCTCCCGCGGCGGTCACCGCGAAGCGCTCCGGGTCCATGTGGGACAGCCAGGACTCCGGGCCGAGGCGGCCACCGGAAAGGTCCTGCGAGTCGGCCACGGTCAGGGAGTCGCCGTAGACCTCGTAGGAGGTGGCGCCCTCCGCCGGTGCCGCGAACAGCGGCGAGCGCTCCTGGCCGGTGTCGCCGTGCCGCTGCCCCTCGCCCTCGGCGGGCGGTGCGGCCGAGGCGGAGGCGACCTCCGCGGAGGAGGCGAGGGGGCCGTCGTCGGCAAGGGTGCAGCCGGACAGGGCCAGGGCGAGCACGGCGACGGCCGCGACCCCACGGCGGGGTGCGCGGCCGTCGCCGGAGTGGAGGACGGACACGGGCAGGTCAGTCCCCCATGGCGTCACGACCGCGGCGCACGATGTTGGGGTCGGGCGTGCCGACCACGGCGTGGTCCTTGCCCTCGTACTCGTACTGGGACAGGAAGTAGCGCATCGCATTGAGACGGGCGCGCTTCTTGTCATTGGACCGGATGGAGATCCACGGGGCGTGGTCCGTGTCCGTATGACGGAACATGGCCTCCTTGGCCTCCGTGTACGCCTCCCAGCGGTCCAGGGACTCCAGGTCCATCGGGGACAGCTTCCACTGGCGGACCGGGTCGATCTGACGGATGGCGAAGCGCGTGCGCTGCTCGGTCTGGGTCACAGAGAACCAGAACTTCGTCAGGTGGATGCCCTCGTCCACGAGCATCTTCTCGAAGGTCGGGGTCTGGCGCATGAACGTCTCGTACTGCTCGTCCGTGGAGAAGCCCATGACCCGCTCCACGCCGGCACGGTTGTACCAGGAACGGTCGAACAGGACGATCTCGCCCGCGGTCGGGAAGTGGTTGATGTAGCGCTGGTAGTACCACTGGCCCTGCTCCCGGTCGGAGGGCTTGTTCAGCGCGACCACGCGGGCGGTGCGGGGGTTCAGGTGTTCCGTGAAGCGCTTGATGGTGCCACCCTTGCCGGCGGCGTCACGGCCCTCGAAGACCACGATGAAGCGCTGGCCGGTGTCCTCGCCCCAGTACTGCAGCTTGAGGAGCTCGATCTGGAGGCGGTACTTCTCCAGCTCGTAGTCCTCACGGGACATCCGCTCCTCGTACGGGTAGTCCTCCTTCCACGTCTCCACGGCCCTGCCCTGCGGATCGATGAGGTCCGGGTCGTTGGTGTGGCCGTCCGAGACGGTGTAGCCGCCCTCGCGGAGCTTGTCGATGAACAAGCGGAGGTTCTCGCGGGGGGCGTCGGGGGTGAGCAGCTGCACGGGCTTCGTCCTCTTTTCCTTCTCGCGGGCACGACCCCACGGGGCCGGCGGCCCACGGCGGGCGGGACGACGGACCCGCGGGACGGGTCTTGTCCTCCATTATGGTCGTCCGGGCCCGCGTGGGCCCGATCTGTGGCGCGCAGAGATGTGAACAGACGGTGAACGGACGCGCCGCGGCAAGGCCCGCCCCCGTCCGGAGTGCTGTGCAGAGCGGTGTGGTTGGCTGGTGGCCATGCCCACTCCCGAGTTCATCCTGACCCTGCGCAAGAAGATCGGCCACGACCCGCTCTGGCTGCCCGGCGTGAAGGCCGTGGTGCTGCGCGCGGCGGACACCGAGGTACTCCTGGTCCGCCGCGCGGACAATGGCCGCTGGACGGTGCCCGCCGGGATCCTGGAGCCCGGAGAGGAGCCCGCGGACACCGCCGTCCGCGAGGTGCAGGAGGAGACCGGTGTGGACGCCGTCCCCCGCCGGCTGGCCGGCGTGGGGACCACCGCCGAGGCCGTCTATCCGAACGGCGACCGCGCCCGGTACCTCGACGTCATCATGGTGCTGGACGCCGTGGGCGGTGAGGCTCGGGTCAACGACGAGGAGAACCTCGAGGTCGACTGGTACCGAGTGGACGCCATGCCGGAGCTGCCCCCGCTGCACCGGCGCGCGGTGGAGTGGGCGCTGACGCCGGGGGCAGGTCGCTACGTGGCCGACGGCGAGGTGCGCGGAGGCTGACGCCGGGCGCTGTGCGGGAGGGGCCGGCCCGGGGTGCTGACGTGAGATGCCGACCGCGGCGCTGACCCGTGGGGCCGATCGGTATCCTGTCCGAAGGCCCGCACCCACCACCTCTGCAGCCCTAGGGCGCCCGCAGACGGCGACCGCGTCCGCGTCGGGGCGCACCCGGCACCGGGCAGAAGTCCAGGGGCTGCGCGCCGGCGCCGTGCTGCTCGTGGTGCTGTACCACGTGTTCACGGACCGGGTCTCCGGCGGCGTGGACGTCTTCCTCTTCATCTCCGCCTTCTTCCTCACCGGCGGGCTCCTTCGCCGCCTCGAGGCGGGTGAGCGCCTTTCCGTCCGCAGCCGCTGGCTGACGACGGCCCACCGCCTGGTGCCGCTGGCCGGGCTCACGGTGGCCGTGACCTATGGGCTCATGGCGGTCTTCTACTCCCCGGCGCAGAACGCCCTGTGGCGGCTCGACGGACTGGCATCGGTCACCTACTGGGAGAACTGGCTGCTGGCCTCCCGGGCCGTGGACTACTACGCCACCGACGGGAGCACCGCCTCCCCGTTCCAGCACTTCTGGTCCCTCTCCGTGCAGAGCCAGGTGTTCCTCCTCTGGCCCGTGCTGTTCGCTGCTGCCGCCGTGGTCGTGCGCAGAACGGCGCTACGACCCGTGCCGGTGGTCACCGCGCTCTTCGGCGCGGTGTTCGCGGTCTCCTTCGTCTGGTCAGTGGTGAGCACCGCCGACCGCCAGGAGTTCGCCTACTTCGACACCTTCGCACGTCTCTGGGAGTTCGCCCTCGCCTCGCTCGCCGCGGTGGCCGCTGAGCGTGTCCGTCCGGGCCCGCGGTCATCCCTGGTGCTCGGGTGGGTGGGCCTGGCCGGGCTGCTCGCGGTGGGGGCGCTCGTGGACGTCCAGGGTGCATTCCCCGGATGGATCGCCCTGTGGCCGCTGGCCGCCGCGGCCTGCGTCATGGTGGCCGGTCCCACCGGAAGCCGGCGAGGGGTCGACTCACTGCTGGCGGCCCGCCCGCTCGTGGCCGTCGGCGACGCCGCCTATGCGCTGTACCTCGTCCATTGGCCGCGACGCAGAACAACACCGGTGCCGCGGTCCTCGCGCCCGACCACGTGGACCGGGCCGACCCCCAGGCTCCGACACTGCCGCTCATCTCCGGGGACTATCCACGTCCGCAGTACCAGGGACCCTGCCCCGGCGACCTCGAGCTCCGGGAGGGCGTCGAGGGGCTGTGCCGGGTCGTCCACACCTCGGAGGACCCGCAGGGCGTCATGCTCCTGCTCGGCAACAGCCACGTCATGCAGTGGACACCGGCCGCCGAGGACTTCGCCCGGGCACACGACCTGACGTTGATGAGCTTCGTCCGTGGCGGCTGCGTGCTCGGCACCGCCGACGAGCACGTCGTCCACTATCGGGTGTGCCGGGAGTTCGCGGCCGAGGTGGGCGCCGTGGTGGACCACGTCGATCCGGACGTGGTGGTCATACCCGCAGGCCGTCGACGGGCAAGGTCCGTTCGGCCGGCTGGAGGGCGTGGTCCCCGGCGTGGCCGAGCTCGACATGAACGACCTGGTCTGTCCCGAGCAGGTCTGCCGCCCGGTGGTCGGCAATGTGTTCGTGTGCTGGGACGACGGGCACATCACCCCCGACTACGTTCGCAGCCTCTCGCCGGAGTTCACCCGGCGCGTCGAGGAGAAGCTGGCCGACGCCGGGTACGACCTCTGACGCCTCGGCTCGGGCCGGCAAGGGGTTCAGGGGGTTCAGACCACGCGGGCTCAGAACAGATTGACGAGCGCGACGTAGGCCGCCGTGCCAGCCGCGATGGACAGCAGGGTGCGGCGCCCGGCTGCCAGGTGGACGACGACGGTCACCGCCGCGGCGATCGACGCGTAGGTCAGGCGCCGCAGGTCCACCGGCTCGCCCGGCGACAGGGCCGCGGAGTCCAGCAGCATGACCAGGGCGAGCACCGTGAGGATGCCCGCAGGCATCCACACGGCCAGCCGGCGCACCAGCAGGGACGCGCGCAGCGGCTTGAGCAGGGCGAACGGCAAGGCACGCAGGCAGAAGGTCACCGCACCGGCGACGAGCGCGACGGCGAGGATGTAGCCGGCCGAGACGGTCATGGGCGTCCTCCCTCACCGGACGCGGGCACGACCGGGACGGCTCCGGTGACCGGGTCCTCCTCCGGCAGCCCCAGGGACCGGCGGCCGCGGGAGGCCAGGTGGGCCACCACCAGGAAGAGCACGTAGACGGCGAAGGCGACCACGAGCATCTCGTCCGGGGCCACGGCGAGGGCCACCACCACGGCGGCGGCCGCCATGAGCACCAGCGGCACCTGCCTCCGCGTCCGGGCCGCGTCCAGGGCCAGGACGATGAACAGGGCGGTGAGGGCGAACTCCAGGCCTTCGATCGGAGCCGGGAGCAGACTGCCGGCGGCCACGCCCACGATGCCTCCGAGCACCCAGTAGACCTGGAGGGCGACCTGCATGGCCAGCAGGCGCGGACCGGTCCAGCCCGTGCGGTGCGTGGTGGCGATCGCATAGGCCTCGTCGATCAGCGCGCCCATGGAGTAGACGCGCGCGGGCCTGGACCGCACCGCACGCAGCGGGAAGCTGAACGCGTAGAAGACGTGGCGGAAGTTCACCAGGAACACGGTCACCGCGACCGTCACCAGCGGGGTGCCCGCCACGATGAGCGAGACCAGCAACAGCTCCACGGAGCCGGCGAACACCACCGTGGACAGCAGCGGCGCTGTCCACCACGGCAGATTCGCCTGCGCCACAAGCAGGCCGAAGGCCAGACCGAGCGGGAACAGGCCCAGCCCCGCCGCCGAGGACAGGGCGAGGCCTCGGCGGACCTCGGCGCGGCGCGACGCGGTGGCGGCGACGACGGCGGACTCGGTGCTCATGATGAGACCAGGGTGCCACAGGCACCGGCCCCGCGGAGCGATGGTGGACCCAGACGGACTCGAACCGCCGACACCCGCGGTGTAAACGCGGTGCTCTAACCAACTGAGCTATGGGTCCAGGAACGGCGCCATCCTACCGGCATCTGAGGGTCAGCCGCGTTCCGGGTCGGCCAGGCCGGAGGGGCATGCCTCGAGCAGCTCCGCCGTCAGCGCCTCGTGCGCGGCGCGGCTGCGTGGCTGTCCCGCCTCCGCCACGACGCGCCCCACCTCGGCGCCCTCGGCGTCCAGCAGCACGGAGATGCGCCGTGCGCGGCCCGTCTCCGCGTCGAACGCGTCGAACCAGCGGGCGGCAGCACCGTGGGGCCAGAAGTCGGAGAGCAGTGTCAGCGACTCCGGAAGCCCCAGCTCTTCGGCGACGCGCCGCAGGACGGGGGCAGAGTCGCAGGCGACGATCCGCACGGCCACGCGCTCGTCGGTCCACTGCTCGGCGAGCTCGGCGAGCCAGGCGAGCTCACCGGTGCACACGGGCGTGAAGGCCCCCGGCAGGAAGGCGAGCCACACGCCGAGAGGGCGTGCGCCGTCGTCGAGACCGGCCGTGGGGGCGAGGCCAGGGTCCGCCAGCGGCGGGAAGGACCAGGACTGGCCGTGGGAGTCCCGCAGGGCCGGCCGGTCAGCCACCGCGCTTCTGCACGAGCTTCACGGCCGCCCAGTCCTCGGACACGCCGGCGCCGGTGGTCGCGTGCAGGCCAGCCGTGGTAGCCGCCTCCTGCACGTCCGCGGGCTCCACGTGGCCCTCCCGGCCCTTGCGCGGGGTCAGCACCCAGACCGGCCCTTCCTCCAGGGACGCCTGCGCGTCCACGAGGGTGTCCGCGAGGTCCGTCGCGTCGCCGTCGTCGGAGCGCCACCAGAGCAGCACGGCGTCCACCGGCTCCTGGTCCTCCTCCGGCTGCAGCTCGGTGCCGAGCGCCGCCTCGAGGCGTTCGCGCAGCCCGTGGTCCACGTCCTCGTCGAAGCAGAACTCGTGGACGTACTGTCCGGCGGTCAGGCCCAGCTCGTCCAGCAGGGCGTGGGAAGCGTCGGTCACGGCGGACCCGGCGTCCATAGTCGTACAGACCTCCTCGGTAGTCGGCGGCGAAGCCGCAGCCGCGGCGGCCGCCCGATCGGGTGATGGTCCCCACCATACGCGTCCGGGAGCAGAACGGGCCTTCCCGTGGGGCAGGCAGGCGCGGGTAGGCTGTTCTGCGGACCACCTCATCGAACGGGGGCGGCCGCACACCCGGCGGCCCGAGGCGGCCGCCGCACGGCGTCCGCGATCCCCCTCCCAGACCCCGCGGAGGCACGCCCTCCGCCCAGCCAGAGGAGGCAGCTTGAGCGCAGCCGAAGAGAGCTCCCGCATCCTGAGCGGACTGACGAACAACTTCCCGGACAAGGATCCGCAGGAGACCTCCGAGTGGATCGAGTCCTTCGACGGTCTCGTGGAGGAGCGCGGCACCGAGCGGGCGCAGTACATCATGCGCTCCCTGCTGCAGCGCGCCGGCATGAAGTCCGTGGGCGTGCCGATGGTGACCACCACGGACTACGTCAACACCATCCCGGCCGACCAGGAGCCGGAGTTCCCGGGCGACGAGGAGCTGGAGCGGCGTTACCGCAACTACCTCCGCTGGAACGCCGCCGTGATGGTGCAGCGGGCCCAGCGCGAGGGCATCGGCGTGGGCGGCCACATCTCCTCCTACGCCGGCCAGGCCACCCTCTACGAGGTGGGCTACAACCACTTCTTCCGCGGCCAGGACCACCCCGGCGGCGGTGACCAGGTCTTCTTCCAGGGCCACTCCTCCCCCGGCAACTACGCCCGCGCCTACCTCGAGGGCCGCCTGACCGAGGAGGACATGGACGGCTTCCGCCAGGAGAAGTCGAAGAAGGGCCACGCCCTCTCCTCCTACCCGCACCCGCGCATGATGCCGGAGTTCTGGCAGTTCCCCACCGTGTCCATGGGCCTGGGCCCGATGAACGCGATCTTCCAGGCGCAGTACAACAGGTACCTGCACGACCACGGCATCAAGGACACCTCGGACCAGCATGTCTGGGCCTACCTCGGCGACGGCGAGATGGACGAGCCGGAGTCGCGCGGCCAGCTGCACATCGCGGCGAACAACAACCTGGACAACCTGACCTTCGTGGTGAACTGCAACCTGCAGCGCCTCGACGGCCCCGTCCGCGGCAACGGCAAGATCGTCCAGGAGCTGGAGTCCTACTTCCGCGGCGCCGGCTGGAACGTCATCAAGGTCCTCTGGGGCCGCGAGTGGGACCCGCTGCTCGAGCAGGACGACACGGGCGAGCTCGTGCGCATCATGAACGAGACCCTCGACGGCGACTACCAGACCTACAAGGCCGAGGACGGCGCCTTCGTGCGCGACCACTTCTTCGGCCGGTCCTCCGTCACCAAGGAGCTCGTCGCGGACATGTCCGACGACGAGATCTGGGGCCTCAAGCGCGGCGGCCACGACTACCGCAAGGTGTACGCCGCCTACAAGGCCGCCCTGGAGCACAAGGGCCAGCCGACCGTCATCCTGGCGCACACCATCAAGGGCTACGGCCTGGGCAAGTCCTTCGAGGGCCGCAACGCCACGCACCAGATGAAGAAGCTGACCGTGGACGACTTCAAGACCTTCCGCGACCGCCACCGCATCCCGGTGTCGGACGAGGCCATCGAGGGCGATCCGTACAACATCCCGTACTACCACCCGGGCGAGGACGCCCCGGAGATCACGTACATGCTCGAGCGTCGCAAGGCCCTCGGCGGACACGTCCCGGAGCGCCGCAGCACGTATCACTCCATCCCGGTGCCGGACGAGGCCGCGTACAAGCAGGCCCGCAAGGGCTCCGGCAAGCAGGAGGCCGCCACCACCATGGCGTTCGTCCGCCTGCTCAAGGACCTGATGCGGGACAAGAACCTGGGCTCGCGCCTGGTGCCGATCATCCCGGATGAGGCCCGCACCTTCGGCATGGACTCGTTCTTCCCGACGTCGAAGATCTACAACACCAAGGGCCAGAACTACCTCGCGGTGGACCGCGACCTGTTCCTGTCCTACAAGGAGTCGGCCCAGGGCAAGCTCTTCCACGTGGGCATCAACGAGGACGGCGCCACGGCCGCGTTCAATGCGATCGGCACGTCCTACTCCACCCACGGCGAGCCGATGATCCCGGTGTACATCTTCTACTCGATGTTCGGCTTCCAGCGCACCGCGGACAACATCTGGGCCGGCGCCGACCAGCTGGCGCGCGGCTTCATGATCGGCGCCACCGCCGGCCGCACCACGCTGACCGGTGAGGGCACCCAGCACATGGACGGCCACTCCCCGGTGCTCGCCGGCACCAACCCGGCCGTGAAGACCTACGACCCGGCCTACGGGTACGAGATCGCCCACATCGTCCGCCAGGGCCTGGAGGACATGTACGGGGACCACGACCGTGGCGAGGACGTCCGCAACGTCATCTACTACCTGACGGTGTACAACGAGCCGATCGTGCACCCGGCAGAGCCGGAGGGCCTCGACGTCGACGGCCTGCTCAAGGGCATGTACCTGCTCTCCGAGGGCGAGGCCGACGGCCCGAAGGTCCAGCTCATGGGTTCGGGCGTGTCCGTGCCGTGGGCCGTGGAGGCGCAGAAGATCCTCGCGAAGGACTGGGGCGTGTCCGCGGACGTGTGGTCCGTGACCAGCTGGAACGAGCTGTACCGGGACGCCGCCGAGGCCGAGAGGGACATGCTGCGCTCCGGTGAGGACCGCATCCCGTACATTTCACAGCGGCTCGCGGACGCGGAGGGCCCGATCGTGGCCTCCACGGACTACACGACCTCGCTGCCGAACCAGGTGCGCCCGTTCGTGAAGCAGGACATGGCGGTGCTCGGCGCCGACGGGTTCGGCTTCGCGGACACACGCTCCGCGGCCCGCCGCTACTTCCTCATCGACGCCCATTCCATGGTGGTCCGTGCCCTCCAGATGCTGGAGAAGCAGGGATCCGTCGAGCCCGGCACCGCTGAGAAGGCGCACGAGAAGTACAAGCTGGACGACGTGAACGCCGGCACCACCGGCAACGCGGGCGGCGACGCCTGACCCGTACCGGACGGGGCTGACGCCCCGCTTCCCGACGACGGGCCCTCGCCTTCCACACGAAGGCGGGGGTCCGTCGTCGTCCCACCTGCTCCAGAGGCCCCGGGGAGGGGCCGAGGCAGACTGTGCCGCCTGTAGGGAACGTACAAAGTCCCCGCTAGGGTGGGCGCATGCCCGAGTCCCGTCCCCCCGCCGGCGCCCGCCCGATCTCGGCCGAGACGCTGGCGCGCCTGCGCTCCCATCTGGGCGAGCTGAACACCGCGATCCTGCAGCGCGTGGACGCCGCCCTGCCCTGGTACCGGACGCTGACGCCGGACGAACGCAGCCATCTCGGCCTGGTGGCGCAGCGCGGCCTCAACGGGTTCGTGCAGTGGTTCCAGGAGCCCGGCGTCACCAACGGCCATGTGCTCGCCGACGTGTTCGGCGAGGCGCCCACGGAGCTGACTCGGTCGATCTCGCTGCGGCGGGCGCTGCAGCTGATCCGCACCATCGTGGAGGCCGTGGAGACGGTGGTGCCCGAGATCGTCCCGGACCGCGACCAGGCGGCGGTGCGCGAGTCGATGCTCCGCTACTCCCGCGAGGTCGCCTTCGCACTGGCCGACGTCTACGCCCGCGCGGCCGAGACCCGCGGAGCCATGGACTCCCGACTCGAGGCCGTCCTGCTGGACGCCGTGCTCCGCGGCCAGGACGCAGACGAGATCCGCCACCGTGCCACCGCCATCGGCTGGCGCGGAGAGCACCACGTGCTGGTCATGGCGGGCGGCGCGCCCGGCCCGGACAAGCCCTCCTACGTCAGCCGCCTGCGCCGAGCCGCCGCCCGGCACAGGTGCGACGTGCTCATCGGCGTGCAGTCCGAGCGACTGGTGGTGGTGGTCGGCTCCGTGGAGGACTCCGTCGAGGTGGCCGCGGCCCTGACCCCGTGGTTCGGGGACGGGCCGGTGATCGTCGGGCCCACCGTGGACACCCTGACCGAGGCGCACGTGTCCGCCCGGCACGTGTTCGCATCCCTGTCCGCGGCGGGCGCCCATCCGCGGGCCCCTCGCCCCACGCCCACCCACGAGCTGCTGCCGGAACGGGCCCTGATGGGCGACCCGACCGCGCGGGAGGCACTGATCCACGGGGTGTACCGTCCGCTCGTGGACGCGGGGCCGTCCCTGTTGGAGACTGTCGACACCTACGGGCTGCTCGGGCACTCGCTGGAGGCCACCGCGCGGGAGCTCTTCATCCACACGAATACGGTGCGTTACCGGCTGCGCCGGGTCAGCGAGCTGACCGGCTGGGACCCACTCGTCCCCCGTGACGCCTATGTGCTGCACACCGCCATCACGGTCGGCCGGCTCGCCGAACAGGAGTCCGCCCGTGACGGGGAAGGGCACCTCGGCGATCGGGACCGCTGAGTCCGCTCTTCGAGACAGTTTGTAGGAAACCTCCAAACCGACCCGTATGGGTTGGTGACCGGCGTGCCGCCCGCACAGCGGCTCCACCTGGAAGAGTGGTTCCCATGCTTGCGATCGTGTGCCCCGGACAGGGATCCCAGACGCCCGGCTTCCTCGCCCCCTGGCTCGAGCTTGACGGTTCAGCCGACCTGGTCGGCCGCCTCTCCGAGACCGCCGGGATGGACCTGGCCGAGCACGGCACCGCCTCGGACGAGGAGACCATCAAGGACACCGCCGTCGCCCAGCGTCTCATCGTGGCCGCCGGCCTCGTGTCCGCGCAGGCGCTGGACCTGGACGCCGTGGGCGGAGAGAAGGTCCTGATGGCCGGTCACTCCGTCGGTGAGCTCACCGCCGCCGCGTTGGCCGGCGTGCTGACCGCCGAGGAGGCCGCCGCCCTCGTCAAGGTCCGCGCGGACGGCATGGCGGAGGCGGCCGCGGCCACCCCCACCGGCATGGCCGCCGTGGTAGGCGGGGACCAGGATGAGGTCCTGGCGGCGATCGAGCACCACGGCCTCACGCCCGCGAACGTCAACGGCGCCGGTCAGACGGTCGCCGCCGGCACGGCGGAGCAGCTCGCCGCCCTCGCCGAGGACGCCCCCGCCAAGGCCCGCGTCATCCCGCTCAAGGTGGCCGGTGCGTTCCACACCGAGTACATGTCCCCGGCCGTCCCGATGCTCACCGAGCACGTGGCGGGACTCTCCCCGGCCGATCCCCGCGTGGCCCTGCTGTCCAACCGCGACGGCGAGGCGGTGTCCTCGGGCGCCGACGCCCTGGACCGCATCGTCGGCCAGGTGACCCGCCCGGTCCGCTGGGACCTGTGCATGGAGGCCATGGCCGCCCGTGGCGTCACCGGCATTCTCGAGGTGCTTCCCGGAGGCACCCTGACAGGCCTCGCCAAGCGCGGCCTGCGCGGCACGCAAGTGTGCGCACTCAAGACCCCCGACGACCTCTCCACGGCCGCCGAGTTCATCGCCGAGCACACCGCCTGACCAGGCCAGAGCGCTCACCCTACGGAGGGAAGCACCACGTGACCGTCACCCTGAACCAGACCACGCCCGTCACCGGCAGCCGCATCACCGGCGTCGGCGCCTACCGGCCGAAGGACCTCGTCCCGAACGAGGACCTCGTCGGCCCCATCGACTCCTCCGACGAGTGGATCCGTCAGCGCACCGGCATCATCACCCGGCAGCGGGCCACCGCCGAGGAGACCGTCCCGCTCATGGCCGAGGCCGCGGCCCGCGAGGCGATGGAGGCGGCCGGGCTGACCGGTGCCGATCTGGGCGCCGTGGTGGTCTCCACCGTGTCCTTCCCGTACCAGACGCCCTCCGCCGCCGCCGTGCTGACCGAGGCGCTCGGCGCCACCCCGGCCCCCGCGTTCGACGTCTCCGCCGCCTGCGCCGGCTATTGCTACGGCGTGGCACAGGCCGACGCCCTCGTGCGCTCCGGCATGGCCGAGCACGTCCTCGTGGTGGGCGTGGAGCGTCTCTCAGACATGGTGGACCCCACGGACCGCTCCATCTCCTTCCTGCTCGGCGACGGCGCCGGCGCCGTGGTGGTCTCGGCCGCGGACGAGCCCGGCATCTCCCGCAGCGTGTGGGGCTCGGACGGCTCGCGGTGGGAAGCGATCCGCATGACCCACTCGCTGCTGGACATGAAGGACTCCGTGGACCGCGCCGTGGAGGCCGGGGACGTCTCCGGCCTCCACGGCGGCGAGCACATGACCTGGCCGACCCTCCGCCAGGACGGGCCCTCGGTGTTCCGCTGGGCCGTGTGGTCCATGGCCAAGGTTGCCAAGGAGGCCATGGAGTCCGCCGGCGTCCGGCCGGAGGACCTGGCTGCCTTCATCCCCCACCAGGCCAACATGCGCATCATCGACGAGTTCGCCAAACAGCTGAAGCTGCCGGACTCGGTGGTGGTCGCCCGGGACATCGCGGACGCCGGCAATACGTCGGCTGCCTCCATCCCGCTGGCCATGCACAGGCTCCTGCAGGAGCAGCCGCAGCTCAGCGGCGGACTGGCTCTGCAGATCGGTTTCGGCGCCGGACTGGTCTACGGCGCCCAGGTCGTGCGTCTCCCCTGAGGCGCCCGAGACATGATTCACTGACCAACGTATCCATCCCCGAAGAGAGCAAAGGAGACGCCACCATGGCTTCCAAGGAAGAGATCCTCGCCGGCCTGGCCGAGATCGTGAACGAGGAGACCGGTCTGGAGACCGAGGAGGTCCAGCCGGAGAAGTCCTTCACCGACGACCTGGACATCGACTCGATCTCGATGATGACCATCGTGGTCAACGCCGAGGAGAAGTTCGACGTGAAGATCCCGGACGAGGAGGTCAAGAACCTCAAGACCGTCCAGGACGCCGTCGACTACATCGAGGGCGCCCAGGGCTGAGCCTCAGAGCCTGAGGCTCGCCGCCCACAGCGACACCGCCGGCCGTGGCCGGGGACGCGCAGAGCCGTCCCCGGCCCGCCCCGGCCGCCGGGCTCCACGGGAGGCCCGCCACCATCTAAGCGCCGCCGACGTCGGCGCGCCCGCCACACCGAGTCCGTCTGACGACGGCACCGACCTCGAGGGGACAGCAAAGACCATGACCCGCACCGCAGTCATCACCGGACTGGGCGCCACCACGCCGATCGGCGGCGACGTGCCCACCTTCTGGGCCAACGCGCTGGCCGGCACCCCGGGCGCCCGCACCCTCGAGCACGACTGGGTCCAGCAGTACGACCTGCCCGTCACCTTCGCGGCCGAGCTCGCCGTCCCGACCTCCGACGTCCTCAAGAAGGTCGAGCTCAAGCGCCAGGACCCCTCCATGCAGATGGCCACCGTGGCCGCCCGCGAAGCCTGGGCCGACGCCGGCTTCGGTGAGGACCCGGACATTGACCACGAGCGCTTCACCATCGCCTTCGGCACCGGCATCGGCGGCGTCTGGACACTGCTGGACGGCTGGGACACCCTGCGCGAGCGCGGTCCGCGCCGCGTCATGCCGATGACCGTGCCGATGCTCATGCCGAACGGCGCCGCCGGCGCCCTGTCCCTGGAGTTCGGTGCCCGCGGCGGTGCCCGCACCGTGGTCTCCGCGTGTGCCTCCGGCACGGAGTCCCTCGATCTCGCGCTGGAGATGATCCGTTCGGGCAAGGCGGACGTCGTGATGACCGGATCGACCGAGGCCGCCATCCACCCGCTCCCGATCGCCGCGTTCTCCGCCATGCAGGCCATGTCCCGGCGCAACGACGATCCGCAGGCCGCCTCCCGTCCGTACGACGTGGACCGCGACGGCTTCGTGCTCGGCGAGGGCGCAGGTGTGATGATCGTCGAGTCCGAGGAGCACGCCAAGGCCCGTGGCGCCCGCATCTACGCGCGCCTGGCCGGCACCGGCGTCACCTCTGACTCCCACCACATCACCGCCCCCGAGCCGGAGGGCCTCGGTGCCACCCGTGCCATGCGCGCTGCCCTGGAGGACGCCGGCGTGGCCCCGGACCAGGTGTGCCACGTCAACGCGCACGCCACCTCCACCCCGGTCGGCGACAAGCCCGAGTACTACGCCATGCGTGCCGTGTTCGGCGACCACGTGGACCAGGTGAAGGTCTCCGCCACGAAGTCCCAGACCGGTCACCTGCTCGGTGCCTCCGGCGCGATCGAGTCGGTGCTCTCCGTGCTGGCCGTGCACCACGGCAAGGCCCCGGTCACGATCAACCTGGACAACCAGGACCCGGAGATCCCTCTCGACGTGGTCACCGGCTCCCCGTCGGAGCTGCCCGAGGGCGAGCGTGCCGTGGTGAAGAACTCCTTCGGCTTCGGCGGACACAACGCCGTCGCCGTGTTCACCTCGTACTGACGTGACGCCGGCGCCTGAGGGGGTGCCGACCGGCGAGGGGCCGGGTCAGGAGGAGCTCCTCCTGACCCGGCCCCTCCGCTCACCAGGGGGTGTTGCGGGACTGGATCCTCATGATCAGGTCACGGTCGTCCGGCTGGCGACAGTTCTCCGCCACCTTGTTGCGCTGCCGGTGTCCGCAGGTGCCGCAGACATGAACGATCTGGAACCCCTTCTTGGGGTGGTAGTCGATCTCCTCGGCGGTCATCACGCCCAGGCAGGTGGAGGCGCGGTCCCCGGGTGCGACGTCCACGTGGACGGAGGCGAGGCAGAAGGGGCAGTGGTTCCGGTAGGAGCCGTTGTTCAGCGGCAGCACGTGCCGTCCGCACGCGGCGCAGTCGAACTCCGTGTTCTCGGTGCTCCGGGACATGAGCGGGCTCCTTCGGCCTGGGGTCGTGCTGACAGCGTAGCCGGGGCACGACGACGGCCCCCGCCATCCGGTGCGGGGGCCGTCGGTCTGTGCTCGGCCGGTGCCGGCCGCGGGATCAGCCGACCTCGCGGAGCCAGCGGACGGGGGCGCCCTCCACGGCCTGACGGAAGGGCTCGAGCTCCTCGTCCCAGGCCTCGCCGAGGGCGAGGGAGAGCTCGTGGAAGACGGCGGTGGGGTCGCCCGCGCCCTGTTCGTAGGCGTAGCGGATGCGGTCTTCGGACACCATGATGTTGCCGGTGACGTCCGTGGTGGCGTGGAAGATGCCCAGCTCTGGGGTGTGGGACCAGCGCGAGCCGTCACAGCCGGCCGAGGCCTCCTCGGTGACCTCGTAGCGCAGGTGGGCCCAGCCGCGCAGGGCAGAGGCCAGTGCCGCGCCGGTGCCCTGGACGGCGGTCCAGTGGAGCTCGGCTCGGTAGTGTCCGGGCGCGGCAGGCTGCGCCGACCAGTCGATGCTGACATGGGTGCCCAGAGCAGAGCCCAGTGCCCACTCGACGTGCGGGCAGAGGGCTGCAGGTGCGGAGTGGATGTGGACCACTCCGCGGGTCTCGACGTGGGACATGGTTCCTCCGGATGCAGTGCGGTACGTCTTCCCCTACGACCACGCTGCGCTGACACCCACAGGGGCCCGGCGGTGTTCCACGTTCTTCACTTGTGCCGACGGGGCTCCGGACCGCCTCCGTCCGGGGACGGCTGCGGCGACGGGGTCTCGTCGGGGTCCATTGTGCACGCTCAGCCGGGTGCGGGCAATCACGGTGGAGCATTTCGTGGCCGTGTCGTGTCCTCCGACGGTCACCGCGGCAACGGCTCAGGCAGGCGCCGAATATTGTCAAAGGATCAGAGGACACGCGAACGCAGCGACCCACCACCTCACGCAGGGCGAAGCGATGAAGACACGTCAGCAACAGGCGCCCCCGAAGCCGATCGGCCCTCCACTCCCGCGTTCGTGGTTGCCCACACCGTGCGCACCTCCCTGGTCCCGTCACAGTTCTCGGGGTCGCTGAACACAGAGGCGTCATGACCGATCTCGATGGAGCCGGTGAACGGCAGTCCGATCGGATGGAACAGGTGCTCCTGTCGCTCGGTGCGGCCATGGAGCCACCGGCCGGTGGCGAGGATCGCATGCCTCGACGTCTGGTGCAGCGACCATTCACCGCCCACTGATTCGGCCCGCAGTTCCTCAGGAGTGTCAGCGAGAGTCGTGGCCCATGCCTGGGTCACGGCCGCGAAGCCGCAGCCCAAGCCTGCGGCATCAGTGCGGTTCTGCAGCTCACGTCCGAAAGATCGGCGATCGAGCTCGGCATCAACCACTGGGACGACGTCGACCCCGTTGACGATCAGGGAGCCGAAGAACAGGCCGTGACTGGCAAGCTAGAGGATGTCGACATCACATTCACGGATGGTGAGGCCGGCCAGGTCGGACAAGCGATTGGCGGCCTCGTCGAATCGGGCACGAGTCAGCCTCGCGCCGGTGAACGCGCGCCGGTAGAGGTCACGTCGGGACCTGTCGACCATCTCCATTGATGTCATGGCGCAAGTCATGCCACCCGATGCCCCGCGCCGATCCGGTCAAGCGCGTCTTCCCGTCAACCCGCACGTCGGCCGTCGACGTCTCGGGGCACCGGGTTCTGAACGGGCGATCAGGCACGTGGGTGGGCTTGGCGGTATCCGTCTCTGAGCCGGTCGATGGAGACGTGGGTGTACACCTGGGTCGTCTGCAGCGAGGAGTGCCCGAGCACCTCCTGCACGCTGCGCAGGTCCGCCCCGCCGTCCAGCAGATGGGTGGCGGCGGTGTGCCGCAGCGCGTGGGGTCCGCGAGCAGAGGTGTCGCCGAGACTCTCGAGGGCACGATCCATCACGGCACGCACCTGACGGACCCCGAGGCGACCTCCGCGGACGCCGAGGAACAGGGCCGGACCGGAGTCGGGCCGGGCTAACACGGGACGTCCGTGTGTGAGCCAATCGGCGACGGTGTCGGCCGCGGGGCCGCCGTAGGGAACGGTGCGCTGACGGTCCCCCTTGCCGATCACGGTGAGCGTACGGCGCCCGGTGTCAAGGTCGTCCACGTCGAGCCCGGAGAGCTCGGCCACGCGGACGCCCGTGGCGTAGAGCAGCTCGACCACGGCGAGGTCCCGGCGGGCCACGGCGACCGCCGTAGGGTCCTCCGCCGCCTCGGCCGTGGCGACCGCCTCGGCCAGCCCGTGCAGGAGCCGGTCCATTTGCCCCCGCTGGAGCACGGGCGGCAGCGTCGTGCCGACGACGGGAGAGGCCAGCCGGACCGTGGGGTCGTCCCGACGGAACCCCTCGCGCACGGCCCAGGCCATGTAGGTGCGGGCGCTGCTGACCCGCCGCGCCAGCGTGGTGCGTGCCAGACCCGATCGCGCCATGCCTGCCAGCCAGCGCCTCAGGTCGGTGAGGTCGAGCGTGTCCAGGGCGCTGTGCCCCGGCGGAGAGGCCGGCCCCGTGGTCTCCGGGTGCTCCCGGTGCAGATGCTCGAGGAGGTCTCGCAGGTCCGTCTCGTAGGCACGGACGGTGTTCTCACTGCGGTGCTGCTCGTACCGCTGGTGCTCGGCGAACGCCTCCAGGCGGGCGCGGTCGGCCGGGGAACCGTGGCCGGTGGGTGCGGACCCGTGGCGGGTGTCCGCGGCTGCCGGACCGCGTCCGGGCACAGACGCTTGACGCTCGGGCTGCTGAGTCATCCCTCCACCGTCCTCTCCCTCGCGCCGGCCACCGTCACCGGTGCGGTTTCAACGCGCGCCGCGGCCGGGGTGCCCGCGGCCCCGGCGCCCCGTCCGGTGAGGATGCGCGCCTTCGCGAGCAGCTCGGCGTGTTCGTCTGCGGCCGTCGAGGACCAGGTGATCCCGCCGCCGACCCCGTACTCGGCCGTGCCGGCGGCCAGGTCCGCCACCACGGTCCGGATGGCGACGCTGAAGACGGTCCGTGGCCGCGCACCGGGTGCCAGGTAGCCGACGGCGCCGCAGTAGACGCCGCGGGGCGAGTCCTCGAGCTCGGTGATGAGGTCCATGGTGGACGCCTTGGGAGCCCCGGTGATGGACCCGCACGGGAACAGCCCCGCGAAGAGCTCGGGCAGCCCGGTGCCGGGCCGTGTCCGTCCGGTGACGGTGGAGGTCAGCTGCCAGACCGTCGGGTAGGCCTCGCAGGTCAGCAGCCCGGTGACGGCGACGCTGCCGGTGCGGCTGACCCGGGCGACGTCGTTGCGCATCAGGTCCACGATCATGACGTTCTCGGCCCGGTCCTTCGCGCTGGCCTCCAGGCGGGCACGGGCCGCGCGGTCGGACTCGGGGTCCGCACTGCGGGCGGCGGTGCCCTTCATCGGTCGGACCGTCAGGACACCGCCCTCGTGGCGCAGGAACAGCTCCGGGCTGGCGCTGAGCACGGAGAGCCCGCCGGTCTCGAGGTGCGCGTGGAAGGACCCCTGCTGCCGTCGGGCGAGGTGGGCGTACCAGCGTCGGCGCGCCCCGGCGTCGGAGCCCAGACCGGCCGTCAGCGGCGCCGTGAGCCGGGTGGTGAGGTTGCACTGGTAGGTATCGCCGCGGGCGATGGCCGCATGTACCCGTGCGAGCCGCTCGGCGTGCTGCTCCGGGGTCCACTGCGCCTGCCAGTCCAGGTCCACGGCGTCGCCGGCCGGCAGATCCGCCGGCGCCGTGACGGGGGCGTCGGCGAGGCCGAACCAGACCAGGGGCCGGCCGGGGGCCGGCTCGTGGCAGTGGAAGCGCGGGTCCAGGCCGAGGGCCGCCTCGTAGGCCACGTACCCGGCCGCCCAGCGTCCACCATCCACGGCACGCTGCACGCGGCGAAGGGCCGGAAGCACGTCCTCGGACCGGGAGGCCAGGATCGTCTCCGAGAAGGAGTCGAACTCGAGGACGGTGCCGGCGGCGAGGTCGTCGAAGCGTGCACCGGGCACGGCCGTGGGGCCTGTCTGCACCGTCGGTCCTCTCTGTCCGGCGTGTGTCCTGCCGCACCAGCATAAGCCGATCCCTCTGCGTCCTCTCCCGGCGCTCAGCCGCCCTGCGCCCCTCGCACCGCCGCACGCGGGCCCCGGCGCCAGCGCCGGTCCCGCTCCTCCGCCAGCCCGGCACGGGCAAGGCGCTGCAGGACCGCGACGAGCGGCGGCACCGGCATGCCGGCCGCCACGGCGAGCCGGTCGAGGGCGGCATGGGACCGGACGGGGAGGGCGTCGAAGACGAGCAGCTCCTGCTCGGACAGGCCGTCCTCCGGCCGAGCATACGGGTCCTGCCCTGCCGCTCCGTGGCCGACACCGCCGCGTCCGTCCGGGGCGCCAGGGCCCGGGGCTGGTGCGGGACCGGGGCCGGCACCAGCCGGGAGAAGGCCGCGCGCGTCGTCGAGGTGGGCGATGAGCCGGGCCGGGGTCTCGGCGAGGAGCCGATGGCAGCCCGCGGAGCTCGGTGAGGTGATCGGCCCGGGGACCACGCCGAGCTCCCGGCCGAGGCCGAGGGCGTGCGACGCCGTGTTCTGGGCACCGGAGCGCCAGCGTGCCTCGACGACCAGCACGCCTGCGGCCAGGGCGGCGATGATCCGGTTCCGGTGGAGGAAGCGGTGCCGCGTGGGGCTCGCGCCCGGGGGCATCTCGGACAGCAGCAGTCCGCGGTCCATGACGGCGCGCAGCAGCTCCTCGTGTCCGGCCGGGTAGAACCGGTCCAACCCTCCCGCCAGGACCGCTAGGGTCGGCGGTGTCCCGCGTCCGGCCTCGAGGGCGACCCTATGGGCGGCCCCATCGATCCCGTAGGCGCCGCCGGAGAGGACGGTGACGCCCTCGGCGGCGAGCGGCGCCACGAGCCGACCCGTGACGGCCCGGCCGTATGCCGTCGCCTCACGGCTGCCCACCACCGCTAGGGTGCGGGGGTGCTCCGGCAGGATCGCCGAGCCACGGGTCCAGAGGGCGAGGGGTCGCCGGTGGCCGAGATCGTCCAGGCATGCGGGCCAGGCGGGGTCCTCTGGGACGAGCAGGCCGCCGCCGAGCCGGTGCAAGGCCACCAGGTCGCGCTCGGGGGCCAGCGCGTCCGACCGGGGACCCCAGCGGCGCAGCCCGGCCGAAAACCTCCGCCGCCACGTGTCCGGGCTGCCGGAGCACTCGGCGAGCGCGTCTTCCTGCTCTCGGGTCGGCCGGCACCGTCCGGTGAGCACGGCGAGCGCGTGCTCGGGGCCGAGGACGTCGACGACGGCCAGGGCGGTCTCGTCCCCGGGCTCCACGAGGCGGGTCAGCGCGGCACGGGCGAGGCGGACGGCGTCCCGCCCCGACCGGCCGCCGGCGTCCGCCCCCAGACCGGGCAGGGAGCCGGTGGTCTGCCGCGCGCTCATGCCGCGCTCTCCTCGTCCTGGCGGCGGCGCAGGTGCAGGGCCACGTCCACGTCTTCCGCGGACGGCGCGGCGACGCCCCGCAGGTCAGCCACGGTCCAGGCCAGGCGGAGCACGCGGGCGTGGCCGCGGGCGCTCAGCCAGCCCGCATCCACGGCCGTGTCCGCGGCCGCCCGGGCCGCCGGCGGGACGGCGAACCGCCCCCGGCGCAACATGGCCCCCGGCACCCGGGCGTTGGCCGAGGCCCAGCGCTCCCGCTGTGCCCCGACGGCCTCGCGGACCCGCGCGGCCACCGTGGCCGAGTCCTCCCCCACCTCGGTGGAACCCAGGTCCGCGCCGGTCACCGGTGCCACCGAGACCTGGAGGTCGACCCGGTCCAGCAGGGGTCCGGACAGGCGTTCGGCGTAGCGGCGGCGCTGGAGCACGGTGCACCGGCAGCGGGTTCCGGCTCCCTCCCCGAATCCGCACGGGCAGGGGTTCGCGGCCAGGACGAGCTGGAACCGCGCGGGATAACGCACGGTGCCTTGGGACCGGTGCAGCACGACCTCGCCGGATTCGAGCGGCTGCCGCAGCGACTCGAGGCTGCGCCGGTCGAACTCGGGGGCCTCGTCCAAGAACAGCACCCCGCCGTGCGCGAGCGACGCTGCACCGGGGCGGGCCAGGCCGCTGCCGCCGCCGACGAGGGCCGGCATGGACGCCGAGTGATGCGGGGCCTGGAACGGCGGGCGGGTGTCCAGCCGCGCCGGCGCCGGAGCATCCGAGCGCAGCGAGGCCAGTGCGGCGGCCTCCAGCGCGGTGCGGTCGTCCAGCGCCGGCAGGATGCCGGGCAGTCGCTCGGCGAGCATGGTCTTGCCGGCGCCGGGCCGGCCGGACAGCAGCAGGTGGTGCCCGCCGGCGGCCGCCACCTCTAGCGCGTACCGGGCCTCCCATTGGCCGACCACCTCGGACAGGTCGGGGACGTTGTCGTCGGGGCGGGAGGTGCCGCCGAGCCGCCGCTCGGGGCCGACGAGCACGGCGCGGGGCTCGACGCCCGGCACCGGCTCGGGCCGTCCTCCGAAGGCGTGGATCACGTGGTGCAGGTGGGCGAAGCCGCGCACCCGGGCGCCGGGGACGAGGGCGGCCTGGTCCACAGCGTCGGCGGCGACGACCATGTCCGGCAGACCCGCGTCCACGGCTGCCATCGCCAGGGCGACCATGTCCGGGGGGCCGTGCAGGGTGCCGTCCAGGCCGAGCTCGGCGAGGAACACCGGGCCGTGCACCCCGGACACCTTGCCCTCGGCTGCGTACGCCGCGAGGACGATGGCCAGGTCATGCCCCGCACCACGCTTGTGCACTCCTGGCGGCAGCAGGTTGACCGTCAGGTGCCGCCGGGTCAGGGGCTGACCGGCGTTACGGGCCGCGGAGCGGATACGGTCGCGGCTCTCTTGCAGGGACTGGTCCGGCAGCCCCAGGAGGGTGAAGCCGGGCAGGGACTGGGCGATGTCCGCCTCGACCTCCACAACCGTACCGCGCAGCCCGGACAGGGAGATCGAGCGGGTGCGTCCGATGTGGCTCATGGGCGCACGTCCGTCAGCAGGTCAAAGCGGGGCGCCTCCCCAGGGACCACGAGCACGGCCACCGCGTCCACGCGCCACGGCTCCGCGCGCCGTGCGATGCCGGAGTGGGCGTGCCACTGCCGCATCAGCCGGTGCAGCCGGGCCAGCTTGCGCGGGCCGATGGCCTCGAACGGGTCGCCGAAGCCCAGTCCCGAGCGGGTCTTCACCTCGACCGCGGCCCACCACCCCTCGTGCAGGGTGACCAGGTCCAGTTCGCCGCCGGCACCGCGCCAGTTGCGCTCCACCACCGAGTATCCCTGGGCCGTCAGCCAGTCCGCCGCGGCGTCCTCCCCGAACCGACCCAGGGCCGTGCGCGCGGTGCTGGCCCGCGCCCGGTCGATGCGTGAACCGGTCTCCGGGGTTGCGGCGCTGGCGGGCGGGCCGGCGTCCGCGGGCGGGCCCTGGTCCGGGTCCCGGCCCTGGTCCGGGTGTGGGCCCGCAGGGTGCGGGCGGTCAGCGGGTGCTGTGCTGTGCGGGGACTGCATGGGGACCACCTCCTGCCACCACCATGGACGCCACCCTGGGGGCGGCGGGGCCGCCGGGCCGGAATGTGGAGGACTGAAGGGGCTGTGCAGGACAGGACGGCCCACGAACGGACCGACGAAGGCACCGCGCGCGTGGACGCGGGCACCGCGCGTGTGGCTCCGGCCGGACGGGGCCGAGCGCACCGGTCCGGGGCGGGCCGCGACCACGGCGCGCCGACAAGCCGCCGCTCAGCCGAAGGGACCGCCCGGTCCGTCCGGCGGCAGGGAGAGGTCCGGGTTCGCCGGGAGCTCCTCGATGTTCACGTCCTTGAAGGTCAGGACGCGGACCCGCTTGATGAAGCGGGCCTGCCGGTAGACGTCCCACACCCAGGCGTCCTCGAGGGTGAGCTCGAAGAACACGTCGCCGCCGGAGCGGTGCGGGGTCAGGGACACCTCGTTGGCCAGGTAGAACCGACGCTCGGTCTCCACCACGTACCGGAAAAGGGCGACGACGTCCCGGTACTCGCGGTACAGCAGCAGCTCGGCCTCGGACTCGAAGTCCTCCACGTCGTCGGCGCTCACGGGCGTTCTCCTTCCCGGCCGCCCTCGGTCCCGGCCTCCTCGCCCCACGCGAACAACGGCGGCTCCTCGGCGCGCCGCACCGGCAGCACCCACGAGCGCCGATGGTGGACGACCGCACCGTCCTGCGCGATCGCGGCCCGGTGTCCGGCCGAGCCGTAGCCCTTGTTGGCGGCCCACCCGTAGACGGGGAACTCCTCGTGCAGCGCGATCATCAGATCATCACGGTACAC
This sequence comes from Micrococcus luteus, assembly GCA_047414615.1. GTDB lineage: Bacteria > Actinomycetota > Actinomycetes > Actinomycetales > Micrococcaceae > Micrococcus > Micrococcus luteus_B. The sequence continues at coordinate 617,158 of CP179711.1, read as the reverse complement.
CTTCGCGGTGATGGAGGCGCCGGCGACCGTGGCGGCCTGATCCTCCGCCTTCACCACCATCTGCGGTACCGGCGGCACCGGTCCCGGCACGTCCTCCACCACGGCACGCCCGGCACCCCGGGTGAGCCAGTCGTCCCGGCCGTCCAGGATGAGTGCCGCCGGCTCGGCACCGGCGTTGCCGCACAGCATCGACCACGCCCGTCGCCCGGCCAGGGCCAGGGCGGTGGACAGCCCATGCTCGTCGATCTCCGCCGGGCTGGCCTCACCGATGCCCACGGCCGCCGCCCAGTCGATGACCTCGGGCACCAGCAGCCGACGGCGCCGGTCCGTCAATGCCTTCGAATCCCGGAGGGCAGGCGGCTCCTCCTCGGTCGGCACCCATACCGCGACGGCCCCGACGACGGCTGGACCGGCCATCGCACCGCGTCCGACCTCGTCCATGCCGGCCACCAGCATCGGCGAGTCCTCGGTGCCCCCGCAGGCCTCGGCGAGCGCGGACTCCAGGTGCAGGCCGGCGGTGACGGCGGGATTGCGTGGACTCATCGGCCCTGCTCCGGGACGTGGGCGAATGCGTCCGGTTCGTAGCCGGCGCTCCCCCAGCGTGACACCGGCCAGATGCGGGCCTCGGCACGGCCCACGACGTCGTCCACGGACACGAACCCGGCGCCGGGACCGTCCTGGTGGGCACGGGAGTCGGCCGAGCGGCTGCGGTGGTCGCCGAGCACCCAGAGGCGCCCGGCGGGGACGACGACGTCGAACGGCTCCCCGGACGGGGCGTCGCCCGGGTACCGGTAGGGCTCGGACACCTGGACGCCGTTGATGGTGATGCCCGCGTCGCCCGGCTCCCAGGAGACGTGGTCCCCGGGCAGCCCGACCACACGCTTGACCACGTTCTCGTCGGCGGGCTCGGGGACGAGCCCGGCGACCCGCAGCACGGAGGTGACCGGGCCGTCGTCGTCCGTCCGGGCGGGCAGCCAGCCCTTCGTGTCACGGAAGACGACGACGTCCCCGCGCCTGAGGTCCATCACCTGCGGGACGAGCAGGGAGACGGCCACGCGGTCCCCGACCTGCAGCGTGGGCTCCATGGACTCGGACGGGATGTGGTACACGCGCACCAGGAACAGCCGCATCAGCCCCGTGACCAGCAGCGTCACCGCCACGATCACCAGGACCTGGCGCAGGGTCGGCCACACCCGCTCCCAGCCCGTGGCGCCGGTCATCGCCCATCCTCCGCCGCCACGCCGGCCGCCGCGCCGACGTCGCCGCGGCGGGACGGCGGCCATGCGACCTGCTCCGCGGTGCCGATCACGGAGTCCAGGCCGATCAGGCCGCCACCGGGGGCGCCGAGCAGGGAACGGGAGTCCAGGGAGTCGTCACGGTTGTCCCCCAGCACCACCATGCGACCCTCAGGGACCTCGAAGGCGAAGGGCGTGGCGCTTGCCGGATGCTCCGCGTCCACGTCCCGCCCCAGGTACGGCTCGGCCAGCGGCTCACCGTCGACCTCGAGGCGGCCGTCCTGACCGCAGCAGCGGACGATGTCCCCCGGCAGCGCGACCACCCGCTTCACGTAGACATCCGAGCGGGCGCCGAGGCCCCACCAGACCACCACGTCCTCCAAGGCACGGTCCAGGCTCGTGCGGGAGCGGTAGGGGGCGAGGCTGCCGACGCCGTCGAAGACGACCACGTCCCCGCGCTCCAGGCCGACGCCGTCCTCGTGCGCGGTGTCCACCCGCACCCGGTCCCCCGGCATCAGCGTGGGCTCCATCGATCCGGACGGGATGAGGTACAGCGGCCCGGCGAGCGCCCGCAGCACGGCTGCCAGCACCACGGCCGCGGCCACGGTGAGGCCGATGTTCCGCACCCACCGGGTGCCGGCGACGTCTGCGGACGCAGCGGAGCCCCGGGACCGACGGGGGTCTCGGGGCTCCTGGTGCGTCATCGCATCACCGGACGCGGCAGGCCGCGCCCGAGGACGATCACTTGCCGTCGACGCGCTTCTCGCGGATGCGGGCGGCCTTGCCGTGGCGGTCACGCATGTAGTAGAGCTTCGCGCGGCGCACGTCGCCCTTGGTGACGAGCTCGATCTTCTCGATCACCGGGGAGTGCACCGGGAAGACGCGCTCCACGCCCACGCCGAAGGAGACCTTGCGGACGCGGAAGGTCTCGCGTACGCCGTGGCCGGAGCGGCCCATGACGTACCCCTGGAAGACCTGGACGCGGGCGGTCTTGCCCTCGACGATGTTCACGTGCACCTTCACGGTGTCGCCCGGGGCGAACTCCGGGATGTCCGTGCGCAGCGAGGCGTTGTCGAAAGAGTCAAGGATGTGCATGTCACATTCTCCTCACGCGGGCGCCACAGGTCCCCCGCGCTGAACAGGCCGGCCCCGTGTCCACGCAGGACAGGACGGGGTTCGGAAAGCGGTGTGCCCGGGACCGGCGACGGCCGGCTCCCGGTGGTCTCACTGTTGACGCCGACCCCCTGTGGCAGGTGCGGCGCCCAGCAGACGCAAGGCACCATTATGCCATAGGCTGGCTCAGGCGAGCGGCTCCTCCGGGAACAGGTCCGGGCGGCGCGCCCGTGTGCGCTCCACCTGCTGCGCCCGGCGCCACCGGGCGATACTGCCATGGTCGCCCGAAAGCAGCACCGGAGGCACCTCGTAGCCGCGCCAGCTGGAGGGCTTCGTATACACGGGGTACTCGAGCAGTCCGCCCTCATGGGACTCCTCGACGAGCGACTCCGGGTTGCCGATCACCCCGGGGATGAGACGGCCGACCGCCTCCACCATGGCCAGCACGGCGACCTCTCCCCCGTTGAGGACGTAGTCGCCGAGGCTGACCAGTCGCACGTCGAACCGCTGCGCGGCCCACTCGAAAACCCGCTCGTCGATCCCCTCGTACCGGCCGCAGGCAAACACGAGGTGCTCGTGCTCGGACAGCTCCCTGGCCAGGGGCTGGGAGAAGACCGTGCCGGACGGGGTGGGCACCAGCAGGGTGGGCCGCTCCACATGTGAGTCCTCTGCCACGGACTCGAGCGCCTCCGCCCACGGCTCGGGCTTCATGACCATGCCGGCGCCGCCGCCGTAGGGGGTGTCGTCCACGGTGCGATGCCGGTCGTGGGTGTGCTTGCGCAGGTCATGGACGCGCACGTCCAGCAGGCCGTCCTCACGTGCCCGGCCGATCAGCGAGATGTCCAGGGCCGACAGGTAATCCGGAAAGATCGAGATGACGTCGATGCGCACGGCTCAGACCTCCGGCTCCGCGTCCGGGGCCTGATCAGCGCCCGGCTCGTTGAGGTCCAGCAGCCCCGGGGGCGGTGCCAGCAGGAGCACGCCCCCGTCCTCGTCCACCTCCGGGACGATCTCCTCCACGAACGGGATGAGCACCGGCTCGTCGCGGCCCTCGACGGCAATCTCGAGCAGGTCCTGCGCAGGGCCGGTCATCAGCCCGGTGACCGTGCCGATGCGCCGTCCCTCCACCTCGACCACGAGGTCCAGCAGATCGTCCTCATACCACTCGTCGCCGTCGACGCGGTCCTCCGGCGCCGCGAACAGCTGGGTGCCGCGCAGCTCCTCAGCGGCATTGCGGTCGGGGCTCTGCTCGAACCCGACCACCAGGGTCTGCTTGTTCCAGCGCGCACGTGTGACCGTGAGCTGTCCGGGCGTGCCGGCCGGCCCCTGCGCCGTGAGCACGGCCCCCGGCGAGAACCTGGACTCGGGATCGTCCGTGAACAGCTGGACGGTGACCTCGCCGCGGATGCCGTGCGGCTTGCCGATGCGCGCCAAGCGCACCAGGCCCTCGGTGGGGGTGCTCATGCGGAATCTCCTCGGATCGATGGGGTGGCCGACGGGTGCGGCAGGAACGACGACGGCCCGCCGTCACCGTTCTACGGGTGGCGGCGGGCCGTCGTCACGGACAGATGCCCGGTCGGTGCTCAGCGGCGGCGGTCGGTGTCCACCACGTCCACGCGGACCGGGTGGCCGGCCAGGCCGTCCAGCACGGCGCGCAGCGCAGAGGCTGTGCGTCCCTGGCGGCCGATCACACGGCCGAGGTCCGACGGGTCGACGCGGACCTCGAGCATCTCGCCCCGGCGCTGCTGCCGCGCGTCCACGCGGACGGCATCCGGGTTGTCCACGATGCCGCGCACCAGGTGCTCGAGAGCGTCGGTGAGCATACTCACTCGGCCTTCTCGGCCTCAGCCTCGGTGGACTCGGCGCCCTCGGTGGACTCGGCGCCCTCGGCCTCGGCAGACTCGGCGGCACCGGACTCCTCCGCCGGGGCCTCCTCCTTCGGGGCCTCCGGCAGGATCACGGACTCCTTGTCTCCGGCGACAAAGGCCTCCTTCTCCGCCTTGGTCTTGAGGGTGCCCTCGGTACCGGCCTCGCCCTTGAACTTCTGCCAGTCGCCGGTCACCTTCAGCAGCGCGGCGACCTGCTCGGTCGGCTGGGCGCCGACGGACAGCCAGTACTGCGCGCGCTCGGAGTCGATCTGGATGAACGACGGCTCCTCGGTCGGGTGGTACTTGCCGATCTCCTCGATCGCACGACCGTCACGGCGGGTGCGGGAGTCCATGACGACCACGCGGTAGTACGGAGCACGGATCTTGCCCATGCGCTTCAGTCGAATCTTGACAGCCACGTTTGTGGTTTCTCCTGTTTCTGGTCTGAGGTGCGGTGCTCGGCCGGGGACGTGGGGTGCATCCTCACAGGCCGGTCCGCGGGACGGAGCGTGCCGCGGAGGATAGAGGGTCGTCCGCGCGCGCTCAGTGCCCTGCCATTGTGCCAGAGATCGGCGCCGAACACACCTCGGGCGCGCCGCGATGTCCGTCGCGGCGCGCCCGTCGGGGCCGTGGACCGGGATCAGCGGTCCTTGAGGTACTTGTCGAAGCCGGCGGGGAGGTTCAGGTCCTGGGCGTTGAAGCTGGACGGGTCGAAGTCCTGGCCGAACATGGCACCCGGGTTCTGGGCGCCGCGGGCACGGCGCTCCTCCATGGCCTGCCGCTCGGCAGCCGCCTTCGCCGGGTTGCCGGAGCGCACCTTCTGCCGGCCCTTGCCCTTCTTGCGGGCCTTGCCCTTGCCGGGGCCGGGGCCCATGCCCGGCATGCCGGGCACACCGCCGCCGGAGGCCATCTTCTTCATCATCTTCTGCGCCTGGCCGAACCGCTCGAGCAGGGCGTTGACCTCGGAGACCGAGACACCCGAGCCCTTCGCGATGCGGGCGCGGCGCGAGCCGTTGATGATCTTCGGTGCCACGCGCTCGTGCGGGGTCATCGACCTGATGATGGCCTCGACCCGGTCGATCGAGCTCTCGTCGAACTGCTCCAGCTGCTGCCGCATGCCCTGGGCACCGGGCATCATCATGAGCATCTTCTTCATCGAGCCCATCTTCTTGAGCTGCTGCATCTGGCTCATGAAGTCGTCGAGGGTGAAGTCCTCCTGGTCGGCGAACTTCTTGGCCATCTTCTCGGCCTCGGCGCGGTCCCAGTTCTTCTCCGCCTGCTCGATGAGCGACATGACGTCGCCCATGTCCAGGATGCGGGAGGCCATGCGATCCGGGTGGAACACCTCGAAGTCCTTCAGGCCCTCACCGGTGGAGGCGAACATGATCGGCTTGCCCGTCACATGGCGCACGGACAGCGCCGCGCCGCCGCGGGCGTCACCGTCCAGCTTCGTGAGGACCACGCCGGTGAAGCCGACGCCCTCGTTGAACGCCTGGGCGGTGGCCACCGCATCCTGGCCGATCATCGAGTCGATCACGAACAGGACCTCGTTGGGATCCACAGCGGCACGGATGTCCGCGGCCTGCTGCATCAGCTCCTGGTCCACGCCGAGGCGGCCGGCCGTGTCGATGATCACCACGTCGTGGAACTTCGTGTTCGCCTCGGCGATGCCGTCCCGTGCCACCTGCACCGGGTCACCGGTCGGCGCCTCGAACTCGGAGGACACGCCGGGATGGGGGGCGTAGACCGGCACTCCGGCTCGCTCGCCGCCCACCTGCAGCTGCTTCACCGCATTCGGGCGCTGCAGGTCGCAGGCCACGAGCAACGGGGTGTGGCCCTCGGACTTGAGCTGATGGGCCAGCTTGCCGGCGAGAGTGGTCTTGCCGGCGCCCTGGAGGCCGACGAGCATCAGCACGGTGGTGCCGGTCTTGGCGTGCCGGATGCGCCGGGTCTCGCCACCGAGGATCTCGACGAGCTCCTCGTTGACGATCTTGACGACCTGCTGGCCCGGGTTCAGCGCCTGGGAGACCTCGGCGCCGAGCGCACGCTCCTTGATCTGCGCGATGAACTGGCGCACGACCGGCACGGCGACGTCGGCGTCCAGCAGCGCACGGCGGATCTCGCGCGCGGTGGCGTCGATGTCCGCCTCAGTGAGCCGACCCTTGCCCTTCAGGTTGCGGAAGGTGCTGGCCAGACGATCAGACAGGGAGTTGAACACGGCGGTGGTGGTCCTTCGGATGGGGTCAGGTGCGGCGTGGGCGGCGACGGCCCACGTGCTTTGAGCGCCGACGGCGCCACACCAGGGTAGCAACCCGGGGCGAGCCGACGCGGCCGGGCCCGGTCAGCCGTGCGGCGGGCCGGGCCCGGACTGTGGGGAGGATCGGCCCTCCCGGGGGAGCACAATGCCCCCCGCTTGTCCGCGTCAGCGGGCGGCGGTCTCCTCAACCTGGCGGTCGGCGTTGTAAGCGGTGCCGAGGCCGTAGTCGTAGGCGGACTCGCGGTGCAGGGCGAGGTCCACGCCGCGCTCCTCGTCGTCGGCCGAGACGCGCAGCCCCATGACCGCCTTGAGGATGATGGCGATGACGAACGTCATCACGCCGGTGAACACCAGGGTGAACAGCACGGCCACGACCTGGGCGATGAGCAGCTGGACGCCGGCGCCGTAGAACAGGCCGCCCATGCCCTCCTCGGCCACGAGCTCCGGGCGGCCGACCACGCCGATCATCACGGTGCCGATGATGCCGGCGATCAGGTGCACGCCGACCACGTCAAGCGAGTCGTCGAAGCCGAGCTTGTACTTCAGGTTCACGGCCACGGCCGCACCCGCGCCGGCCAGCAGGCCGATGACGACGGCACCGATGGGATCCACGAAGGCGCAGGCCGGGGTGATGGCCACGAGGCCGGCGACGATGCCGGAGGCGGTGCCCAGGGAGGTCGGGCGGCCCTGACGGGCCATCTCCACGACGATCCAGCCGAGCATCGCGGCGGCCGGGGCGGCCAGGGTGTTGACCCAGATGAGACCCGCGGTCTGGATGTCCGTGGCGGCACCGCCGTTGAAGCCGAACCAGCCGAACCACAGCAGAGCGGCACCGAGCATCACGAACGGGATGTTGTGCGGGCGGTGGACCGGATCCACGCCGAAGCCGGCACGCTTGCCGAGCATCAGGGCGAGCACGAGGGCGGCCATGCCGGCAGCGGTGTGCACCACGAGGCCTCCGGCGAAGTCCACGGCCTCACCGACGACGGAGCCGATGACCCCGTCTGTGGAGAGCAGGCCCCCGCCCCAGACCATGAAGGCCATCGGGCAGTAGACGAGGGTGACCCACAGCGGGACGAAGACGCACCAGGTGCTGAACTTGGCACGGTCGGCGACCGCGCCGGAGATGAGGGCCACGGTGATGATGGCGAAGGTCGCGCCGAAGCCGATGCCCACGAGGTCCTCGGTGTTCACGGCGCCGTAGAGGCCGACGTCCGCGAAGGGGTTGCCGACCAGCCCGGCGAACCCGTCGCCGCCGGTCATGTTGTAGCCCCAGAGCACCCAGACGACGCCGATCAGGCCCATCGAGATGAAGGACATCATCATCATGTTCAAGGAGGCCTTGGCGCGCGTCATGCCGCCATAGAAGAAGGCCAGTCCGGGGGTCATCAGCAGCACGAGCCCGGCGCAGACCATGGTCCACACCGCCTCGGCGCTCAAGGGGGTCAGCTCGACATCCATCGTGTCGTCCTCTCCGTGCGTCGTGTGGGGTGTCGTCGCGGAATCGGCCGGATTTCGCCCGCCTCTGCGACCTGTGACCAGGGTCGCGGCCGCATGTTGCCCGATGCGGGCCTTGGTGTTGCGCGCAGGTAAGGAAGTGTTTCAAGCGTGTGACGGGGGCGACAGTTCGTGGTGTCCCCAGACACGCCGAACGGGACATGAGACGACGACGGCCCCGTCGCCTCGCGTGAGGCGACGGGGCCGGCGTCGTGGCATCCCCTGTCCGACGGGGACGCCGCGGGTCAGTCGGCGAGCAGCGCGTCGACGAAGCCCTCGGCGCTGAACGGCGCCAGATCGTCGGCGCCTTCGCCCAGGCCGACGAGCTTCACGGGGACGCCCAGCTGGCGCTGGATGGCGACGACGATCCCGCCCTTGGCGGTGCCGTCGAGCTTGGTGAGCACGATGCCGGTGACGTCCACGACCTCGGCGAACACCTTGGCCTGGGTCAGCCCGTTCTGGCCGGTGGTGGCGTCCAGGACCAGCAGGACCTCGTCCACCTCGCCCTGCTTCTCGATGACGCGCTTGATCTTGCCCAGCTCGTCCATGAGGTTGGCCTTGTTCTGCAGGCGTCCGGCGGTGTCCACCAGCACGACGTCCGCCTCCTGGCGGATCCCCTCGGCGACGGCCTCATAGGCCACCGATGCCGGGTCCGCACCGTCCTTGTCCGAGCGCACGGTGTCCACGCCCACGCGGGCACCCCAGGTGGCGAGCTGCTCGGCGGCGGCGGCGCGGAAGGTGTCCGCGGCGCCGAGGACGACCTTGCGGTCCTCGGCCACGAGCACACGGGCCAGCTTGCCCACGGTGGTCGTCTTGCCGACGCCGTTGACGCCCACGACCATCGTGATGGCCGGGCGGTCGCCCCTGCGGGAGGCCTCGAGGCGGCGGTCCATGGACGGGTCCACCATGGCCAGCAGCTCCTCGCGCAGCAGCGAGCGGACCTGCTCCGGGTCCTGGGTGCCCTCGACCTTCACACGGTCGCGGAGGCGGTCCACGAGCTCCATGGTCGGCTCCGTGCCGAGGTCCGCCATGAGGAGGGTCTCCTCGACCTCGTCCCAGACGTCCTCGTCGATCCGGTCGCGGGAGAGCAGGGCCAGCAGGCTCTTGCCGAAGACGTTGTTGGACTTCAGCAGCCGGGCGCGCAGGCGCTGCAGGCGCGAGCCCGCGGCCTCCGGCCGCTCGACCTCCGGCTCCGGCTCAGGCTCGACGACCTCCGGCTCGGGCTCGACGACCTCCGGCTCGGGTTCGACGACCTCCGGCTCCGGCTCGACCTCGGGCTCGACGACCTCCGGCTCGCGCTCGAGGACGGCGGTGCCGCCACGGCCCGGGTCGTCGGGGTCCCGGACCTCCTTGTAGGTGCCCTTCGGCGGCGCGGGGCGGCGGTCGAGGAAGCCGACCAGGACCACGCCCACGGCGAGGGCGATGACAACGGCGATGATCAGAGTGAACTCCACGCTTCCAGTCTGTCACAGACCCCGTTGCCCTTCCGTGAGACAATCCGCCCTATGGCCACCCGACGATCTGACGCGACCCGCATCCCCCTCCCCCGTGAGATCAAGGTCATGGTGGCCGCCGCGTTCACGATCGCCATCGGCTTCGGCCTCATCGCTCCCCTGCTGCCGGCCTACGCCCACTCCTTCAACGCCTCTGCGATGGCCGTGGCATCCGTCGTCTCTGCGTTCGGCGTGACGCGCCTGCTGTTCGCCCCGGTGTCCGGACGGCTGACGAACCGGCTCGGCGAGACGCCCGTGTACATGACCGGCGTGCTGATCGTGGCCCTGTCCATGTTCCTCACGGCCTTCGCCCAGGACTTCACCCAGCTCATCGTCTTCCGTGCCCTCGGCGGGATCGGCTCCACCCTCTTCACCGTCTCCGCGATGGCGTTCCTGGCCCGCAAGTCCCCGCCCACCATCCGCGGCCGCGTCTCCGGCGCCTACGCCTCCGCCTTCCTCGTCGGGAACATCGTCGGCCCGATCGTCGGCTCGGCGCTGTCCGTGTTCGGCTTCCGCATCCCGTTCCTCATCTACGGCACCGCTCTGGTCTGCGCCGCGGCGCTGGTGTTCTTCCAGCTCAAGGACACCCGCCGCGCCGACCGCCGCGTGCAGGACTCCCGACCGCCGATGCCGCTGAAGGAGGCCCTCGCGCTGCCCTCCTACCGGGCCGCGCTCGTCTCCTTCTTCTCCAACGGCTGGGCCACCTTCGGCGTCCGCAACTCCGTGATGCCGCTCTACGCCTCCACCGCGTTCGCCGGCGCAGCCCTGTTCGGGTACGCGGTGGACGGCGCCCTGATGTCCGGCCTCGCCCTGTCCCTGTTCGCCGCGGGGAACGTCACCGCCGTGACGTTCAGCTCACGCCTGTCCGACGTCCACGGACGCAAGCCCCTGATCCTGATCGGCCTGACCACCACTGCGGTCATGACGGGCCTGATCGGCCTCGCCTCCTCCCCCGCGCTGTTCCTCGTCGCCTGTCTGCTGGCCGGCGCGGGCACCGGCACCCTCAACTCACCGCAGCAGGCGGCGATCGCAGACATGGTCGGCCAGGAGCGCAAGGCCGGCCACGTCATGTCCACGGCCCAGATGTCCGCAGACATGGGCGCGATCATCGGTCCGCTGCTCGCCGGTGCCATGGCGGACATGTGGGGCTGGGACTGGGCCTTCTTCGCCACCGGCGCCGTGCTGGCCATTGGTGCGATCGCCTGGGCCCGCGCCCCGGAGACCAACCTGCCGGTCCGCCCCGGCGGGCCCCGCACGGGCACCCTGCCGGTCATCGTCCCGCCGGAGAAGCCGCGCACCTCGCCCGAGGAGAGCTGAGCGGCACGCGGGCACCGCTGCCGGGCCTGCTTCCCGACGACGGTCCCCCACCCCGTCGTCCGCCTCGCCTGCACCGCCGGCACGTCAGTGCCGGGATCCCGGACACGACGGAGCCCGCCTTCCCTGCGGAAGGCGGGCTCCGTCGTCGTGGGCCTGCGGGCGGAGGCTGGTGGCTCAGCGCTCCCCGAGGCCGTCGTCGAACTCGGAGTCCCGTTCGCCGACACCCAGCATCTGAGCGATGGCGGAGACGGTGCGGCCGGCGGCCCTGCCGTCGCCGTAGGGGTTCACCGCGTTGGCCATGGCCTTGTAGGCGGCCTCGTCGTGCAGAAGGGTCTGCACCTGCTCGAACACGACGTCCTCGGCGGTGCCGATGAGGCGGACGGTGCCGGCCTCCACCGCCTCCGGGCGCTCGGTGTTCTCCCGCATCACCAGCACCGGCTTGCCGAGTCCCGGGGCCTCCTCCTGGACGCCGCCGGAGTCGGTGAGCACGACGTTCGCCAGGGACAGCATGTGGGTGAACTCGCCGTAGGCCAGCGGCTCGGTGACCACGATGTTCTCCAGGCCCTCGAGGAACGGCAGGACGGCCTCGCGGACCACCGGGTTCTTGTGGGCCGGAAGGACGAAGAGGACCTCCGGGTTCTGCTTCGCCAGGCGGGCCAGGGCACGACCGACGCCGCGCATGGCCTCGCCCTGATTCTCGCGGCGGTGGGTGGTGACCAACACGACTTTGGTGCCCTGCGACACCTTCTGCTCGACCTCCGCCAGCTGCGGGTCGGTGAACGGGATCTTCTTGTCCACGACCTCCAGGAGGGCGTCGATCACAGTGTTGCCGGTGACGTACACATCGGCCTCGTCCACGGCCTCGCGCAGCAGGTTCGCCTTGGACACACGGGTCGGCGCCAGGTGCAGGGACGCGAGCTGGGTAGTGAGCTTGCGGTTCGCCTCCTCCGGGAACGGGGACATGATGTCGAAGCTGCGCAGGCCGGCCTCGGCATGCACCACCGGGATCTGCAGGTTGAACGCGGCGATCGCCGCGGCGGTGGAGGTGGTGGTGTCGCCCTGGACGACGATCGCGTCCGGCTTCTCCTCCACCAGGATGCGGTCCACGCCCTCGAGGATCTTCGCGAAGATCGAGTTCAGGGTCTGGCGCGGCTGGATGATGTTCAGGTCGTGGGCCGGGACGATGCCGAACAGCTCGTTGACCTGGTCCAGCATCTCGCGGTGCTGGCCGGTGACGGCCACGACGCAGTCGAAGTGGTCCGACGCCTCCAGCGCTTTCACGATCGGGGCGACCTTGATGGCCTCCGGACGGGTGCCGTAGATCGGCATGATCTTCTTCACAGTGTTCCTCGCTGTGTGGGAGTCGGCGGTCTCGAGGCCACTGGATCTCCGGGCATACGTCGCCCGCCCTCGAGTTGCCCCCACCATAATCCACCGCCACGGCGGTCGGCAGGCGGCTCGTCGTCTCCGCTCCCGGCATGTCGGACGGAGGTGTACGGGATCACATCCGCTCCCAGCCCACAGTCTCCTACACTGGTACCGCGGTCGCCGCCCCTCTCCGGGAGCGGCGTCGACGCCGTCCGCCGCAGACCGTGCGGCCCCGGACAGCGCCGAGGGACCGCGTCACGACCCCCTGGCCGCCACCCGACGTCCATGGGACACACGGTGAGAAAGGCAGGCGCACACCCCCATGTCGAGACAGCGCCCCGACGGCGGCTCCGCGTCCCAGACCGATGAGTTCCGGTCCGCCGTCCACCGTTCCTACGGCGGTTCGTCCCATCTCGTGCCGGTCACCGGCCGCCCCGGCCTGGCCCGGTACGTGCAGCAGCTCTGGCAGCGGCGCCACTTCATCTGGTGGCAGTCCCGCAGCCGAGTAGTGACCGGGAACGACGACAGTCGGCTCGGCGCGGTGTGGCTCATCCTGCGCCCGCTCCTCGACGCCACCTTCTACTGGCTCATCTTCGGAGTGCTGCTGCAGTTCGACCGCGGCATGTCGAACTACGTGGCCTTCGTCATCATCGGCGTGTTCATGTTCCAGTTCACCGGTGCCGCCCTGACCGGCGGCACCCGCACCATCTCCTCGAACATGTCCTTGACCAGGGCGTTCCAGTTCCCTCGGATGGCGCTGCCGGTGGCGGACCTGCTCTTCGACGTCCTCCAACGCATGCTCGCCGTGGGCGTGATGTTCGTGCTCGTCATGGTCATCCCGCCCCACGAGACCCCGGAGTGGACCTGGCTCATGGTGCCGGTGGTGCTGGCACTGCACATCCTCATGAACTTCGGCATCATGCTGCTGCTCGCCCGCGCCAGCACCCTCTTCCCGGACGTCGGCCGCCTGATGCAGTTCGTCACGAGGATCCTGATGTACGGCTCGGGAGTCATCTTCCCGATCACGCGATTCACGGAGCGCCACCCGGTGTTGCACGACATCATCGAGATGAACCCCGTCTTCGTGGTGCTCTCGATGTACCGCGACCTCATCATCGACGGCGTCATGCCGTCCGCCGCCCACTGGACCACGCTCGGCGCCTACGCCGTCGGTCTGACCGTGGTGGGCTTCTTCGTCTTCTGGCTCGGAGAGGAGTCCTACGGCCGTGACCAGTACCGCTGACGAGAGCACCGAAGACCAGGGCCGCTCTGACGAGAATCGTCCGGTCTGCGAGTACGGCGACCTCACCCTCCTCGCCACCGACATCACCCTGGACTACCCCGTGCGGATCGCCCGGGACGAGAAGTCGCGTGGCCTGTTCAGCTCCGCCGGCGAGCGCGGCGTCGTCCACGCCGTGCGGGGCGTCTCCCTGGCCGCTCGCCAGGGCGAGTTCATCGGCCTCGTGGGCCGCAACGGCTCCGGCAAGAGCGCCCTGCTGCGCGTGCTTGCAGGCGTCGAGGCGCCGACCACCGGTGAAGTCTTCGCCGCCTCCAAGCCCCAGCTCATGGGCGTCGGGGCCGCTCTCATGCCCCACCTCACGGGCTTGGACAACATCCGCATCGGCCTTCTCGCCATGGGGCTGACCCCGGACGAGGTCAGGGAGCGCATCGCGCAGGTCGCCGAGCTCGCAGACATCGGCGACTCCATCCGCATGCCCATGCGGACCTACTCCTCCGGCATGCGCGCGCGCCTGCGGTTCTCCATCTCGGTGGCCGCGAAGCCGGACATCATCATGATCGACGAGGCACTGTCCACGGGCGACGATGCGTTCCGCGAGCGGTCCAATCAGGCGATGAAGGATCTCATCGCGCGGTCCGGCACCGGCTTCCTGGTGAACCACTCGGCTCCGGTCATCCGCGAGCTCTGCAGCCGCGTCGTCTGGATGGACAAGGGCGAAGTCGTCGAGGACGGCGAGACCATGCGGGTCATGAAGGACTACAGCATGTTCATGAACGCACTGCGCAGGCACGGCGAGGAGAAGGCCCTCGAGGTCAAGGCGCGCTACACCACCACGTTCGCCGAGCGCATCGAGGACATCCGCCGAGGCACCGTGGACACCTGATCGACGACCGTCCCCCGGCACAGACGAGGGGCCCGGTCGGCACCACCGTGCCGACCGGGCCCCTCGTCTGTGCTCCGTCGGGGTTCGGCGCTCAGCGCCGCCCCTCGACCACCTCGAGAATCTGGGCGCCGATGGTCGCCGGGGCGAAGTGGCGACGCATGAACTCGCGGACCTCCGCGGACTCCTGCAGGAACAGGTCACGGTCCGCGGTCAGACGACGGATGCGGTCCACTGCCTCTGCAGAGTCCTCGACGAGCCACCGCTCGCCGTAGACGAACTCCGCGCCGGCCCACGGCCAGATGACGGGCACACAGCCGGCTGCTCCGCCCTCGGCGATGGCCTGATGGGTCCCCTCGTGGTCGCTCGTGGAGAGGATGAAGCCCGGTTCCGTGCGGTACCACTGCGCGATGTCCGCGCTGTGACCGCCGAACTCCACGGCACGGTCCAGGACCGGCGACTCGGACACGCGGCCGTACTGCGCTTCGAAGTACTCCCGCTCGACGTCACGGTTCATCAGCCACGGGTACTCCATGTACTCCTTGCCCTTGACCACGAGCCGGTATGCCGGGTCCTCCGCCGTGAGGCGCTCCATCACGTCCAGGGCCAGGTCCAGGCGCTTGGACTGCGGAACGGAGCCGACCATGCCGAGCACGTGCGGGTCCGGATCGGTCCGGGGCGCGGCGAAGGAGTCGAGATCGAAGGTGTTGCCGATGACCACCGAGCGCTCGGCGGGGACTTTGAAGGTGATCTGCGCACGACGCATGCCGACCGGCGACACGAACACGAAGGTGTCCACGGCTTTCAGGTCCGTCTCGCGCAAGAAGCGGGTGCGCAGCTCCTGTGCGTGCAGGCGCACGATCAGCCGCTGTCCCGGGCGCTTGTTCCTGCTGTACCACTTCACGTTGCCGAGCGCCCACTCGCAGAAGACCACGTCCGCCTCGGCGAGGAGACGGCGGCTCTGCTGCTCGTCGTGGATATCGTGCCCGGTCCACTGGTCGACGATGACGCGGTGTCCGGCGCGCTCCAGCTCTGCGGTGATCTGCGGGAAGAACTTCAGGTCATGGCCTGCCACCAGAACGGTCAACGGCTGCACGGGATCGTCTCCTATGGCCACCTCCGTCGACGTGCCGGCGACACGGTCCGCGCCGAGCTCTGCGGGCGCGGCGCCGGCCACGCCGGCCGCTCCGGCTTCGGCAGGAAGGCTCTGGCCTGCAGACAGGTCGCCCTGCACCGCATCGGCGTCAGGTCCCGCTGCGGTGCCGCGGTCGACGACACGCTGCCAGGCGAAGACCTGGCTGTCCTCGAGGGCTGGCGGGGCACCCTGGAGGCGGGCGGCATAGACGTCGGCGGAGAGCAGGACAGTGCCCGGTTCGATGTCCGCGGACAGAGCGGCGATCCGCACATGCGGCTCCCCCTCGGCCCACGTGACGGTGCGCGTGCCGACTGCCTTCCAGTCCCCGAACCGCAGTGCGAGGGACATGTCCTCGAGCAGATGCGTCTCCGGGGCCGGAGCGCCTGCACGGTGCACCACGACATGGCCGATGCCGGCCTCGCGGAGCGCCGCGGAGCACACGTTCCCCTCTTCTGCGGGGACGATCGGGCAGCCGGCCTCGACGCCGTCGGCCGAGTCCGTGAGCAGATAGAGCGCCGGGCGGACCGTCTGCGCCTCGAACAGCGGCACGTCGTCACGCGAGCACTCGACGGCGACCGGAGCAGTGGAGGGGCTCTGCACCCGGAAGCCGGCGACACGCATCATGTAGACGAGCCGGTGGGCGCAGGTGTGCGCCTCGTACACATGGCGGAACGCCCTCCACAGTCCCTCGTGGCGCAGGGCCTCGGACCCCTTCCAGGCTGCGAGATGGGCGTTCGCCTGGTCCGGGGTGGTCACGGTCGGGACGGTTCCGGCGAGGGTCTCGTCCACACCGCGGCCTGCGGAGCTCAGCACGGTCGAGCCGGAGGCGGTGATCTCCACGACGCGGCGGGAGAACATGCTCGGAGAGTCCACGACGGAGTTGCCGTTGAGGTGGATCGGGTGGGCCTTGTACGCCTGGCACATGTCCGGGTAGCTCAGGGTCTGTCGGGCGTAGCGGCGGAACCGGTCCGGGAGGCGGTAGGGCGAGTTGGGGTCGTTGTGCACCCGCTCATAGATCGCGAGGCCGAAGGGTGCCGACTCGTAGAACAGGAAGTCGAGGCCCTGCTTGCGCGTGGCGTACTTGTCGCCGTAGTAGGTGCCGCCGTAGGCGATGCACTCGTCCTGCTCGCGCGTGCTCGGCAGCGGGTTGTGGAGCAGGGGCTGGGCCGCGAACGGCGCGGACGCGACGGTCTTGATCTGGTTGTCCGGCAGCGACTTGTAGTCCACGATCGTGCGGGCATCCGTGGTGAAGACGTAGTCGCAGAGCGACGCGGTCCGCTTAAAGCGGTTGTAGTGGACCGGGTCCTCCTTGTTCCAGAACATGACCGGGATGCCATGCTGGCGGCAGTGGGCGATCAGCTCGGCGATCGGGGCGTGCGTCTCGTCGTCGTAGTAGCCGATGATCCCCGTCCAGGCGCCGTCGTTACCCTGCCATGCGGACTCGATGAACAGGGCGTCCACGCTGTGCGTCTGGAACTGGTCGTGCCAGTCGTCGGGGCGGACGCGCAGAGCGGTCAGCTCGGGGACAAAGGTATCGGACGTGAAGACATCCCCGATGAAAGCGACGGTGAAGTCCTTCAGCGGACGCTCGGCGTCCGTCTCGCCTTCGGATGCGCCTGTGCGCTGCGACGACCCACGGAGGGCCTGTGCGAGGCGGCCGCCGGTGACGGCCCAGCCACGGTTCTCCTTCACCCAGCGACGTGCCCGGACGCCCATGGCACGGGCGCCCTCCCGATCCTCCAGGAGCTCGCCCAGGCGGTCAACGAGGCTCTCGACGTCGTCCTTCGTGAAGCTGCGGGCGGTCGACTCATCGTGGCCGCAGAAGACCTTGTGGGGCGAGACGTCGGACAGGAGGACGGCGCCGCCCACCGCCATGGCCTCCAACGGCTTGAGCGGCGACACCAGCTCGGTCACGGGCAGCGACTTCCGCGCCAGCGGGAAGATGTCGATGCTGGACAGGTAGGCGGGCATCTCGGCGTTGGGGACGCCGCTGACGAAGCGGGTCTCCCCGTCGAGCCCGAGGTCGGAGACGAGGGCCTTGAACCGCTCCAGGTAGGCGCCGCCTCCCATCACGAGGAAGTTGAACCTGTTGCCGCGGTCCTTCAGGACCGCAAGTGCCTCGGCCACGAGGTCAAGGCCCTCGTAGTCCGTCACGCTGCCGGCGAACCCGACGACCGGGAGGTCGGGCTCGGTGAATCCGAGGCGGCGCAGAAGCGCGACGTCCTTGCCCAGGGGCGCGAACTTGTCGGCGTCCACGCAGTTGGGCGCGACCGAGACGAGGTCGCCGTCGATGCCGCGGGCGATGAGGTCCTGCCGCATCTCCTCGGTGATCGTGACGATGCGGTCCGCTTCGCGGGCCACGAGGTCCTCGAGCCGGCGGTCGAAGCGGTACTGGTCGGAGTCGGCCCATCCCTCTCGGACCGAGGCGGCCGAGACCTCCCAGAAGCCGCGCATCTCGTACACGAAGGGGATGCCCAGACGACGGGCCGCGATCAGCGCAGGCAGCGCGGAGAGGTAGTTCGAGGCCGCGAGGATGTACTCGGGCTTCTCGATCATGGCCTCGCGCACGTAGGCGTCCGCCGCCACCTGGAAGAAGATGTCGATGTCGCCCTCCCAGGCGGGGATGCCCGGGTTGTGGACGTAGCGGACGCCGTCGATCTCCTCGACGTAGCGACGCTGCTCGACCGGGATGCGGAGTCTGCCCTGGGCGACCTTCTTGTCCCAGGGCTTGCCGGGCATCGGAGCCACGAACACGTCGAGGCCCTGTCCGGTCAGGCCCTCGACGACGCCCTTCGTCCGCGAGGTGTATCCGTTGGTCACGGAGACGGGAGACATGCCGACCGCGTACATCACCTTGTCGCGCACCGGCACATAGTTGTAGCTGCGGTGCCGCTGCGGGAGCTCGACGTCCTCCGAGAGGAGGCGATGCAGCGAGTCGACTCGGCGGATGTAGCCTACCTCGGCCTCCTTGAGCCCTCCCTTGTCCCGGATCAGGTCGAGGACCTCGCGGGCCCCGGTGATGTCGCCCCGCTCCTGGATGAGCTTGCGGGCGAGCGGCAGTCCGGCGGCCGCGGTGCCACGGCGCGCGAACGACGCCTGGAGGGACTCGAGCGACTCCTGCGAGGAGAGACGGGCCGGGCCAGTCGCCGCGGGCTTCCGTGCGGCTGCACGCGGCACCGCGCCGGCGGCGCGTCCGCGAGCCATGCGGGTAATCTTCGCGTTGAGGCGACGCTGGTACATGATCATCACGAACACCGCGATGCACAGCATCCAGAACAGCGCGACGATCAGGAGCGTGTGGTCCACGATGAAGGCCAGGACGGTGCCGACCAGCGCGACGAGCACGAACAGCCCCATCACGAGCTGCTGTCGTCGTGAGAAGCGAAGGAACAGCTGGATCATTGATGCGAGTCCTCGTTAGTCATGGTTCTGATGTCTTGGTTCCGGCTGCAGGGGGGGGGCTGCAGCAGTGGAGGATCAGGGTGCCGGTGGTGCGAAGTCGACGACGGAGGCGACGATGTCCTCACGCGTGTGGCGAGACCTCCAGCCGAGTTCCGCCTCGATGAGGGAGACGTCTGCGGTCAGCGCTCCGGGATCTCCCGGCCGACGCGGGCAGAGCACGTAGTCGAGGTCGACGCCCGGCCGGGCTCGGAACGCGTCCACGATCTCGAGGACGCTGCTGCCCGTTCCGGTGCCCACGTTGTAGGCGGTGCTTCCGGGGGCCGCGTCTCCGGTGACGGGAGGCAGTGCCGCGAGATGGGCCTCGGCCAGATCCACCACGTGGACGTAGTCGCGGACGCAGGTGCCGTCGACCGTGTCGTAGTCGGATCCGAACACGGACAGCCGGTCGCCCCTGGTGATCACATCCCTGATCGCGGGCATGAGGTTCGTGGTGGTCGTGTCCGCGAGTCCCTCGCTCTCCGCGCCGGCGACGTTGAAGTAGCGCAGTGCCACAGCGCGGAGGCCCCAGGCACGAGCCGCGTTCTCCAGGGCGAGTTCGCTCACGTGCTTGGACTGTCCGTAGGGGTTGATCGGAGCGAGCGGCGTGTCCTCGTAGACCACCGGGGAGCCGGGCTCCCCGTAGACGGCCGCCGAGGAGGAGAAGATCATGGAGTCGACTCCGGCGGAACGCATGGCCGTCAGCAGGTTGACGGTGGAGCCGATGTTGGCGCGGAAGTACTCCTCTGGCCGGGCCACGGAGTCTCCCACGACCTTCTTCGCCGCGAAGTGGACGACGACGTCGATCTGCTCCTCACGCAGCAGCGCGGTCAGCCGGGGGACCGATCTCTCACGGGAGAGGTCGATCTCGTGCAGCGCCGCCCCCTGCGGGACTCGTCGCCGCAGTCCGGTCGACAGGTCGTCGACGATCAGGATCTCATCGAGTCCCTGCCGGCGGGCGGCAGAGACGAAGTGGGATCCGATGTAGCCGGCTCCACCGGTGACCAGCAACCGCATGCGGTACTCCTCGTTCGTCGTCCAGCCCGTGCCAGGACGGGCGCGGCGGCGGGGCCTCCCTTCCGGGGACCCCGCCGCCTGGTGTCAGCCGGTGGTCAGCGCCACTGGCCTCGGGTGTCGATCACGTGCTTGTCGGCGACCTTCGGGCCGAGGTCGGCGAAGGCGTCGTGGTCCACGAGGAGGAGGACGATGTCCGACTTCTCCACTGCCTCGTCGGCGGACACGAAGCGCACGTTGGCCTTGCCCTCGAGCTTCTTCGGCAGCTCCTCGACGTGCGGCTCGACCACGAGGACCTCCGAACCGGAGAACTGATCGGCCAGATCGTGGGCGATGTTCAGCGCCGGGGACTCACGCAGGTCGTCGATGTTCGGCTTGAAGGCCAGGCCGAGGGCGGCCACGACGGGCGCGCGGCCGGTGTCCTGCTGCACGTCGAAGGCGGCGGCCTTGACCTGGTCGATGACCCACTGGGGCTTGCCGTCGTTGATCTCGCGGGCGGCCCGGATGATGCGGGCGGTCTCCGGAGCGGCGTCGACGATGAACCACGGGTCCACGGCGATGCAGTGGCCGCCCACGCCCGGCCCCGGCTGCAGGATGTTCACACGCGGGTGGTGGTTGGCGAGCTCGATGAGCTCCCAGACGTCGATGCCCTGCTCGGAGCAGATCACGGACAGCTCGTTCGCGAACGCGATGTTCACGTCGCGGAAGGAGTTCTCCACGAGCTTGGCCATCTCGGCGGTGCGGCAGTCGGTGAGGAGGATCTCGCCCTCGCAGAAGGTGCGGTAGAGCTTCTCGGTGCGCTGCGCGGCCTCCGGGGTGGAGCCGCCGACGATGCGGTCGTTCGTGACCAGCTCGATCATCACTCGGCCCGGAAGCACGCGCTCCGGGCAGTGGGCGAAGTCCAGGCCGGCCTCTCGGAGGTCCGGCCGCTCGGCGAAGATGACCTCCGACATGTGCTCGGTGGCGCCGGGGGGCGAGGTGGACTCCAGGATGACGAGCTCGTCGCCGGAGAGCTGCGGAGCCAGGCCCTTGGCCGCGGCCTCGATGTAGCTGAGGTCCGGGGCATGGTCGCCCTGGAACGGGGTGGGCACGGCCACGATGTAGGCGTCGGCCTTCGGGGTCTCCTTGGACGCGGTGAGCAGCCCCTTGTCCACGGCGCGCTTCACGAAGTCGGCCAGATCCGGCTCGACGAAGGGCACCCGGCCGGCGTTGACGGCCTCGATGGTGCGGTCGGAGACGTCCACGCCGTGGACGCGGACGCCGTTCTCGGCGAGGATGGCGGCGGTCGGCAGGCCGATGTAGCCGAGGCCGATGACGGCGACGCTCTGGATCTCAGACATCCGTGGTGTTCCTCAATTCCTTCTCGGGTGCTCCTGTCAGGCCACACACATGTCGACGTGCCAGGCGGGAGCGGGGATTCTCCGTCGAGTATACGGACGGGCCTCAGTGTCGGCCGGGAGGCGACGCCGTGATCTCCGCGTACTTGTCCGCGTAGCGTCGGGCGTTGGCCGCCCAGGTGCGATGGGCGAGCACCCAGTCCCGGGCACGAGTCCCCAGGCCTTCACGAAGCTCGGGGGCGTCCAGCAGTGCTGTCAGCCCGCGAGCCCAGGCCCCGGGGTCCTCCGCCGGCAGCAGCACTCCTGTCACGTCGGTGTCGACGATCTCACGCAGCGCAGGCAGGTCGGACAGGGCGACGGCCCGCCCCGAGGCCATCGCCTCGAGCGGCTTCATGGGGGTGACGGAACGGGTGACCGAGGTGTCCTTGCGCGGCACGCAGAAGACGTCGAGGGCTTGGTGGTACACGGGCGCCAGTGAACGGTCGACTCGCCCCGGGGTGAGGAGGCGGTCCAGGATCCCGAGCTCCGCGGCGAGCTGTCGCAGACCGGGCAGGGCCGTGCCGTCGCCAGCGATCAGCAGGCGCAGACGAGGACGCTCCGGCGCCAGCCGGGCGACCGCTCGGACCAGGTCGTCGAGTCCCTCGTAGGGGACGACCGAGCTGACCGTGCCGACGTATTCGTCGTCCGGGTCGAGACCCAGCCGTTCGCGTGCTTCGCGGACCGAGAGCGGCGCCTCGAGGAAGGCCCCTCCGACGGCATTGGGGCTGAGGAGGATGTCCTCCGCGTCGACACCGTCCTCGGCCACGCGACGGCGCATGGTCTCGGCCAGGGTGACGACGGCGTCGGCCGAGCGGACGGCATCCGCCTCACGCTGGACGAAGAGGCGGTATCGCTCCGAGTCCAGCGCCCGGAGGCCCCGGGTGGACGCCCAGGTGTCGGCCAGCTGCCCTCGGACCTCGTACACCCACGGGATTCCGACGGCCTCGGCCACCGCACGGACGACGACGGCGTTGACCCAGTGGGTCGTGGTGTGGAGGACGGTCGGACGGCGATCCAGGACCAGGTCGAGGAGCGCCTCGGAATGCTGCTGCAGGCGGGCGTCGAACCCCGGCACGAGACGAGGTGCGAGGAGCCTGTGATAGCGGATGCCGTCCACCACGTCCTCGCCCGCGGCGTCCAGCACACCGGTCTGCACGGGCCATCCGAGCCGGGTGACGGCCTCGGGGTCCCAGCCGCAGTCGTGCACGGCCGTCATCAGGCTGTGGGAGCGCTGGGCGTAGCCGGAGCCGGTGTGCGGCAGCGAGTTGGTGAGCACGAACAGGACACGCTTGGGGACAGGTCGATACCCCGCCGAAGCCTCGTGCAGGGAGGGGGTCCATCCCTGGAGTGCGTTCAGCTCGGTGGCGAGTCGCCGGCGCACGGCCTGCTCCCGTCGACCGCGGCCGCCCAGGACGGAGACGGCCTGCTGCATCGCTCCCCGATGCCAGTGGAGTCGGGCGCGGGCCTCGCGCCATCCCGGTGTCGCCGGAGAGGTGGAGGCTAGCAGCGCCTCGGCACGATCGGAGTCCTCGGCGGCGAGCAGGACGTCGGCGAGGCGGACGCGGGCTGTCGGGTCCACTCCCCGCGTCCGGGGCTCTTCGACCGCCTGGGCGACGAGACGCCGCAGGGAGTCGACACGTCCTCCGGCGGCGAGTGCGACGGCGGCGGGCAGAAGGGGGCCGCGATCGCCGAGTCGCTCCCCGAGACGGCCGAGACGGGAACGCACGCCCGGCGGCATGCGGCGGCTGATCTGCAGGGCGAGCACGACGGGGTCGTCACGGAGGTGATCGGAGGCGGTGGTCAGCGCGAGCAGGGCGTTCGCCGCCAGGCGTGCGGGCGTCGGGTTCATCTCAGCTCCCTCAGGTCGGGGACGGCGGTCCTGGACGGACTCGGTCAGCGGCGGCGGACGAGTCCGTCCAGCAGCTCGGAGTAGCGGCGGCCGATCGCCGCCAGGTCGGCGTGCTCGGCGACCCATCGACGGGCACGACCGTCCGGGGCGGTCGACGACGGGTCGGCCGCGAGCTGCGCCAGGTGGACGGCGAGGTCCTCCGTGGTCGGTCCGACGACGTCGCCGGCGTGGGCGGCTGTCACGATCTCGGCACCTTCCCCCTCCACCTGTGCGGTCACATGACGGCCGATGCCGAGCAACTCGTAGGTCTTGGAGGGGACGGTGTGACGGAAGCTGGACCAGTCCGGACGGAGCGGGATGAGGACGGTGTCCGCCCAGCGATAGTGGTCCTGGACTTCCGGACCGTGGACGGCAGGCAGCAGCTCGGCGGGCTCACCGAGGCTCCGGTTGAGGGCGACGAGGGCCTCCCGACGGGTTCCCTCCCCGACGAGCCGGACGTGCACGCCCGGCGAGGACTCGCGCAGGATGGCAGCGGCCTGCACGAGACGTTCCAGCCCCTGGGACTCCCCGTGGTTGCCGAGGTAGAGGACGTTGAGCTCGCCGGGACGGCGCGTACGGGGCCGCTGCAGCGGCACGTTCTCCAGGCTCACCCCGTTGCAGAGGGTGACGACGGGGTCCACCCCCCGGGAGCGGAGCGTCTCGGCGAAGCCCTCGGTCACGGTCACCACGAGGTCCGCAGAGGCCTGCGCACCGCCCACGATCCGCTCCATGATCTTCCCGAGCGGCCCCGTCCGGAGACCGGCGTCGCGGGCGAGGTCCGGCCAGGCATCGCGCATCTCGACGACCACCGGCCGACGGCGCAGCTGCCCGAGGAGGCGCCCGGGCATCACCGTCGGAAGGGCGGGCACGGTGGCCACGAGGACGTCCGGGCACCGGGTGACCAGGCCGATGGGCACACACTGGAGCGCGTGCAGCACCGCGTCGAGGAACCGTCCGTTGCGTCCCGCGGCAGTCGGGCCCGGGCGCCAGGTGGACAGCACCGTCTCCCCATGCAGTCCGACGCTGCGTCCGGTGCCCCGTCCTGCGGCCGGCGGCGCCAGGACGACCACGTCCCAGCCCTGCGCGGTCAGCTCGGCGACGATGCCCTCCCACCGACGCGCGGGAGGGGTCCGCTCCGGCGCGTAGGAATGCGTGAGGAGCAGCATCCGTCGTGGTCCGCAGCCGTCAGCCACAGGGGTCCTCCACAGCGGGGATGGGCGCGGGCTCCGCAGGCCCCGACGACTCTTCGGACGGCGACGGGCTCGGGCTCGCGGACTCCCGGCGCTCGCGACGCCGTTCGGCAGCCTCGGCCCGCTCCTCGGCCTCCACCTGCTCGAGGTAGGAGTGCACGTCGTCACGGGCGAGGGCCGCACGGAGCCGGGCCATCGCCGGCACGTCCGGGAGCATGACCTGTTGGCCGGAGTCGTTCACCGCGCCGCCCGCGTTGGGCACGGTGAACATCCGGACGTCGTCGCCGGCCAGGGAGCGCAGCTCCCAGCCGTATCCGGCCACGCGGCGCGAGTCCAGGCCCTCGTCCACGGTGAGGTGCCGGGACAGGGTGGATATCACGTCCATGGTCCGGCGCGGGTCGGCGAGCACGTCGACGCTCAGGAACCGGTCGAGGGCGGCGGAGACCACACGCTGCTGGTTCTCCACGCGCGTGACGTCGCCGTTCGCGAAGGCGTGCCGTTCGCGGACATACCGCAGGGCCGCGGTGTCCTGCAAGAGGATCTCGCCGCGCGGGTAGTAGCTGGGGTCCTTGACCCCGGAGGAGAACGCGGTCGGGTTGCACACGGCGACGCCGCCCAGCGCCTCGGTCACTCCGCGGAAGCCCTGGAAGTCCACCTCGACCAGGTGGTCGACCTCGACGCCCAGCAGGTCCTCGACCGTGTCCACGGTGAGCTCGTACCCGCCCTTGGCCAGGGCCGAGTTAATCTTGGCCTTGCCGTGGCCCGGGATGTCCACGTAGAGGTCCCGAAGGATGGACATGACGTAGACGGCGCTGCGGTCCTCGGGGATGTGCACCAGCATCATCGTGTCCGACCGCCCGTCGTCCTGGCCGGCGTCCCCGTCCTCCGCGCGGGAGTCGGACCCCAGCAGCAGCACGTTCACGGCCCCGTCGTCGGACTCGCCCACGTTGGGGGCGGAGACGGTGCGCCGGTTGTCGTCGTAGCTGCGCGCGAGCGCGCCCAGGTAGAGCCCGGCCAGGACGAGTGCCGCCACCACGAGTCCGACGAGGACGCCGAGGACCCACGGCCAGCGGCGCCACCGGCGGCGGGGCCCGGACGCGTCGTGCCGGTCACGGAGCTCGTCGAGCTCGGCAGACGGACGAGTGGTCACCGGCATCTCTCCTGTCGTGCGGGTGGGCTGGGAAACAGTGTAGGTGCCTGGTCGAGGTCAGGTGCGCGGGCGCGGCTGGCAGCGGCGGCATCGGTGGGACGAGCGCCCCATGAACGCCTCGCGCACGATCACGCCGTCCCGGCCCTGCGCCGAACAGCGCGGACAGGGCTCTCCCGTGCGGCCGTAGGCGTTCAAGGACCGGGCGAAGTAGCCGGAGCGCCCCTCGACGTTCACGTACAGCGCGTCGAAGCTGGTGCCTCCCACGCTCAGGGCCCGCTCCATGACCTCGCGTGCCGCCGCGAGCACGGCGCGGCCCTGCATCCGAGACAGGGTGGCGGTGCGGCGCTCCGGGTGCAGCCGCGCGGCCCAGAGCGCCTCGTCGGCGTAGATGTTGCCGATGCCGGAGACCAGCGTCTGGTCCAGCAGGGCCCGCTTGAGCCGCGTGCGGGACCGGTGCCAGCGGTCGTGGACAGCGTCCGCGTCGAAGCGCGGGTGGAGGGGGTCGAGGCCGATGTGCGCGGCGGTCTCGGGGATCCGCTCCCCGGTCCGGGGGTCGAAGGTCGTCCGGTCGAGCCACCACCCGCCGAAGAGCCGCTGGTCCACGAACCGGAGCTCCGCCTCGCGGCCGTCGGCGGCCGTCACCGGCAGGCGGAGCCGCACATGCCGCGGGTCGGGACGGCCCGCGTCGTCCACGCGAACCTGTCCGGACATCCCGAGGTGCACCACCACGGCGGTGTTCCGGTCGTCCGCGAAGGGGATCCAGAGGAACTTTCCCCGGCGGGCCGGCGCGGCCAGCGGCCGTCCGGCCAGGGCGGCCCTCAGGGCCGGCTCTCCGCCGGGAGAGCGGCGGAGGCTGCGAGGGTCGAGGACCTCGAGCCGGCCTGCCCAGGCCCCCTCTGTGAACGGCACCAGGCCGCGGCGGACGACCTCGACCTCAGGCAGCTCGGGCACGTCTGCTCAGCCCAGTCCGGTCGGCAGGTCGGCCTCGAGCCGGGGCCAGGATTCCGCCGCGGCGTCGCGCTCGGCCTGCTTCTTGGACGACGCGACTGCCGATGCGTACTCGGTGCCGCCGACCCAGAGGGTCGCGCGGAATCGGGGGTCGTGTGCCGGCCCCTGGCCGACGATCTCGTAGCGCACCGTGCCGAGGGAATGCCGGGAGGCCGCCTCGGCGACCTTCGTCTTCCAGTCGGTTCCGGCTCGGGCGATCTGCGGGTCGTCCAGCAGCGGCACCACGTGCCGGTGGACCATGGCGGCGGCGGCCACCGGGCCGTGGTCGATGTAGGCGGCGCCGATCAGTGCCTCGAAGGTGTCCGCGAGGATCGAGTCCTTGTCCGCGCCGCCGGTGCGGTGCTCGCCCTCGCCCAAGCGGATGAATGGTCCCACGCCGAGTCCCCGGCACACCACTGCCAGCGCATGGGTGGAGACGATCGAGGCGCGGCGGCGGGCCAGGTCCCCCTCGGACAGGGCGGGGAAGGCCTTGAAGAGGTGGTCCGTGACCACATAGCCCAGCACGGCGTCGCCGAGGAACTCGAGCCGCTCGTTGGTCGGCAGGCCGCCCTGCTCGTACGCGAACGAACGGTGGGTCAACGCGAGTTCGAGCGTCTCGGACGTGATCTCCACGCCGAGACGCTCGAACAGCACATCGGGGTCAGGCGCCGCGTCGCGCCCATGCCGTGGGGAGGCGGACGCCATCTCAGGCGTCGGCGACCTTGCGGCCCTTGTACTCGAAGAACAGCGGGGTGCCGGCGGAGTCGGTCTTCAGCTCGGCCTGATGGGGCAGACGGTAGGAGACGCGACCGTTCTCGACGGACTTGATCAGGGTCGGCGCCTGGGCCTTCCACTGGGAACGGCGGGCACGGGTGTTGGCACGGGACATCTTCCGCTTCGGGACTGCCACGACTATCTCTCTTCTGTCTCGGGGGTGGAGGTCTGTTCGGTCTCCGCAAGGGCGGCCAGGGCTGCCCACCGGGGATCCACACGCTCGTGGCCGTGCCCTTCGGGCGCGTCCTCGAGCCGGATGCCGCAGTCGGCGCACAGCCCCTCGCAGTCCGGCCGGCAGACCGGCTGGAAGGGCAGGGCCGTGACCACGGCATCGCGGAGCACGGGCTCCAGGTCGATCGTCTCGTGGACGATGGCCTGCTGCTCCTCGTCGTCCATCTCGGACGGGTCGGTCAGGTAGAGCTCCTGCAGGTCGACGGTGAGGCCGACCTCGAGCGGGTCGAGGCACCGGGCGCATTCGCCCTGCAGCTCGACGTCCGCCGTGCCCGTGACGAGGACTCCCTCGTGCACGGACTCCAGGCGGATGTCCACGTCCACGGGATCCCCGGCGGGTACGCCGAGGACGGGGGTGGACAGCCCCTCGGGGGCAGGCCACTGCCCAGCCACCTCACGCTGGAGGCCGGCACTGTGCAGCAGGTCCTTCACCGAGATGACCCACGGGGACGCGGTGTCGCGGTGCGGTGCACTCATCGCTGACGCTCCTCTCGTCTCGTGGGGCAGACCGTACTCCAGGCACAGCACGTGCCCAGGGAGAACCGACTATTCATCATAGCGGGTCGCGCCAGCCTGCGGCAACGCGACGCGCTCACAGGCCGGAGGCGTACTCCTTGAGCCAGGCCGTCACGTCATCGCCGAGCTCCGGATGCGTCGTAGCGAACTCCACGACGGCCTGGAGGTAGCCGAGCTTGTCTCCCGTGTCGTACCGCCGTCCCTTGAACACAACCGCGTGCACGCCGTGCCCCTCGCCGTCCCCGGCGGCGAGCGTCTGCAGGGCGTCGGTCAGCTGGATCTCGCCGCCGCGGCCCGGAGGGGTCTCGTCCAGGACGTCAAACACGGCCGGGTCCAGGACGTAGCGGCCGATGACGGCCAGGTTGGAGGGCGCATCCTCACGGGTGGGCTTCTCCACGAGCCCGGTGACCCGGACGACGTCGTCCTCGCCGGCGACGGGCTCGACGGCGGCCACGCCATAGGAGGACACGGCCTCGGCCGGGACCTCCATCAGGGCCACCACCGAGCCGCCGAGCTCGGCTTGGACGTCGAGCATGCGCTCGAGCAGGAGGTCGTCGCCGTGGATGATGTCGTCGCCCAGGAGCACGGCGAACGGCGAGCTGCCCACGTGGCGGCGCGCGCACCCGACCGCGTGGCCGAGGCCGAGCGCCTCGCCCTGCCGCACATAGTGCATCGACTCGACGAGGTCGGACTCCTGCATCATGGAGAGTCGGCGCGAGTCGCCCTTCTTCTCGAGGATTTCCTCGAGGGCGGTGTGGCGGTCGAAGTGGTCCTCCAGCGCCCGCTTGTGCCGTCCGGTGATGACGAGGATGTCGTCCAGTCCCGCGTCCATGGCCTCCCGCACGACGTACTCGATGGCCGGTCGGTCGACGACCGGGAGCATCTCCTTCGGCATGGCCTTGGTGGCGGGCAGGAACCGGGTGCCGAGGCCGGCGGCGGGGATGACTGCCTTGCACGTGCGGGGAGCGGCGGGTGCGGACATGGGGTCCTCCTGGTTCCTGGTCCGTGGATGCCCCACGGATGCGTGTTCGTTGACGACACGCTCACTCTAGGCAGGCGAAGATGAAGGTCCGATGAACACCGGCTCAGCCCCGCAGACGCTGCATCACGGCCGTGGGCACGAACTCGGAGACGTCGCCGCCCAGGCCGTGTACCTCCTTGATGAGCGAGGAGGACAGGTGGACGTACCGGGAGTCCGCAGCGAGGAACACGGTCTCGATCCCCGTGAGGTGGTGGTTCATGGTGGCCATGGGCGACTCGTACTCCAGGTCCGTGCCATTGCGCAGGCCCTTGACGATCGCGTTGGCCCCGACCTCGCGGCAGAACTCGGCGAGCAGCCCGACGCCCATGGGCTTCACCGCCACGCCGGCCAGGGACGCGAAGGTGGCCTCAATCATCTCGATGCGCTCCTCCATGGGGAAGTGGTAGGTCTTCGCCGGGTTCACGGACACGGCCACCACGACCTCGTCGAAGAGGTTGGCGGCGCGGGCGATGACCTCCACGTGGCCGTGGTGGAGCGGGTCGAAGGATCCGGGGCAGACGGCTCTGAGCATGGTCTCCAACCTATCCCACGCCGGCGGCGGGTTCAGTACAGTCGGGCGCATGGCTCCCCAGACGTCCCCCGACGTTCATGTCCAGTCCTCTCAGGCCCCCGGCGCGGGCTCCCCGCGCACGCCCCGCTGGCGGGCGACCGCTGAGGCCGCCGGGCTGCTGCGGGACGGCGTCCCTGTCCCCACGGTCTTCGAGACCATGACGTCCCTGGCCCTGGAACATGACGCCGTGAACCTGGGCCAGGGCTTCCCGGACGCGGATGGACCCCAGGAGCTGCTGGACCTCGCCGCCGACGCCGTCCGGAACGGGTCCAACCAGTACGCCCCGGGCACCGGCTCCCCCGCCCTCCGCCGCGCCGTGGCCGAGCACCGCCGCCGCCACTGGGGGGTGGACGAAGACCCGGACACCCAGGTCCTGATCACCACCGGCGCCACCGAGGCCATCGCGGCCGCGGTGCTCGCCTTCGTCTCCCCCGGCGACGAGGTGGTCACTGTGGAGCCGTTCTACGACGCCCATGCCGCCACGATCGCCATGGCCGGGGGCCGGCACGTCACGGTCCCGGTGGGTCCGCCGGCGTTCCTCCCCGATCCGGACGAGGTCGCCGCCTGCTTCACCGACCGCACCCGCATGCTGATCCTGAATACGCCGCACAACCCCACCGGCGCCGTCTACCCGCGCGAGCTGCTCGCCCGACTGGTGGCCCGCTGCGCCGAGCGGGACGTGCTCGTGCTCACGGACGAGGTCTACGACCACCTCGTCTTCGACGGCGAGCACGTCACCGGCCGCGCCGTCCCCGGGTCCGAGGACGTGGTGCTCACCGCCTCCTCCGCCGGCAAGTCGTTCGCGGTCACCGGCTGGAAGGTCGGCTGGCTGACCGGTCCGGCCGAGCGCATCGCAGCGGTGCGCGCCGTGAAGCAGTACCTGACGTTCTCCTCGGGCCCGGCCTACCAGCAGGCCGTCGCCGAGTACCTGCCGCGCGCCGACGCCCACCTCGCCGAGCAGCGCGAGCGCTACCGCGCCGGCCGCGACCTGCTCGTCTCCGGACTGCGTGAGGCCGGCCTGGACCCGGTCGTGCCGCAGGCAGGCTACTTCGTCACGGTGGACCTGTCCCCGTGGGGCGTGGAGGACGCCCAGGCGGCCGCCGAGGACTGGATCCGCACCGCGGGCGTCTGCTCGATCCCGGTCTCGGCGCTGTGCCGCGCGGACGGGGACACCATGCGCTCCTGGCTACGCCTGGCGTTCTGCAAGGACTCCTCCGTCATCGCCGAGGGCATGGAGCGCCTGGTCCGCCACGCTGCCTCCCTTCGCAGCTGACCCCGCGCCCTTCCCGACGACGGCCGCCCCCTCCCGAGGGCACCTCACCTCCGCCCCGGGGCGCAGGCGGGCCGGGCACGCGGGTGCGTGCCGTCGTCGTGCGTCCGGCCGGGACGACTCCGCGGCCGTCCGGGGAAGACTCAGCGCTCGTCCTGCCAGAAGTACAGGGCGGTCTCGCCATAGGCGCGCACCTCCACCTCCTCGAGGCCGGCGGGCCGGGCGGGGGCGGCACGGCGTGCCGAGCGCTCCAGCACGATCAGCCCGCCCGGGGTGAGGGCCGCGGCCATCTGCCGCAGGGCGCCGTCGAGCTCGGGGCCCTCGAGCGGGTAGGGCGGGTCCGCAAGGATCAAGTCGGCCCCCGCCGCCGACGACAGGAAGCGCTCGACGGGCTGACCGACGGCCCTCGCAGCACGTCGGCCCAGGGCGCGGTTCACGGACTCGGCGTTGCGGCGGCAGACCTCCCGGGCCCTGCGGTCCCGTTCCACGAGCGTGGCGGACCGGGCACCGCGGCTGAGGGCCTCCAGGCCCAGCGCACCGGAGCCGGCGTACAGGTCGAACACCACGGTGCCGTCGCACCAGCCGCGGGACTGGAGCCAGGAGAAGAGCGCCTCCTTGGTGCGGTCGGTGGTCGGTCGGGTGCCGGACCCCGGCACGGAGGCGAGGGGCGCGCCGGAGGCGGCGCCGGCGATGATGCGGCCCATGGGCGGTGCTATCCCTTCTCGGCGTAGTCGGCGGCGTGGGCGTGGAACTCTTCCCAGCGGCGGACCTCGGCGGCCGCCCCGGGCCAGGTGTCCAGCCCCGCGTCGGCGGCGAGCGCGGCGGCGACCGCATCGGCGGCGAGCGCTACGAGTCCGGCGTCGGCCACGACGTCCAGGTGGGCCAGGCCGGACTGCATGCCGGACTGGGCGGCGCCGAGGACGTCGCCGACGCCGCGGCTGCGCATGTCCTCCTGGGCGATGAGCATGCCGTCGTCGGTCCGCTCGAGGACCTGGAGGCGCTCGAGGGACGGGTGCCCGTCCGGCAGGCGGGTGACGAGCAGGCAGACGGCCGAGTCGGTCCCGCGGCCGACGCGTCCGCGCAGCTGGTGGAGCGTGGAGAGCCCGAAGTCCTCGGCGTCCAGCACGGCCATGACGGTCGCGTTCGGGACGTCCACCCCGACCTCGACCACGGTGGTGGCGACGAGGACGTCCTTCTCCCGGGCCGCGAACGCGCGCATGGCGTCCTCCTGCTCGGCCTGGTCCATGCGGCCGTGGACCATGTCCAGGCGCACGCCCGCCAGGGCGGGCAGGTTCTCCAGGCGGCGCACCATCTCCTCCACGTTGGCGTGGGCGGGGTCCTCGGGGTCCGGGTCGATGCGCGGGCACACGACGAACGCCTGGTTGCCTGCGGCGACGTGCTCGGCGATCAGCTCCCACACGCGGGCGATGATCCGGGGGCCGTGCGCCATGCGGGCGACATGGGTGGCCACCGGCTGCCGTCCCCGGGGCAGGCCGCGCAGGACGGTGAGGTCCAGGTCGCCGAAGACGGTCATGGCCACCGAGCGCGGGATGGGGGTGGCGGACATGACGAGCAGGTGGGTGCCCGGGTTGGCCTCGCGCAGGGCCTGGCGCTGGTCCACGCCAAAGCGGTGCTGCTCGTCCACCACGGCGAGGCCGAGGTCGAAGAAGCCGACCCGGTCAGAGAGCAGGGCATGGGTGCCCACGGCGATGCCCGCATCGCCGGAGGCGAGCTTGAGCAGGGACTGGCGACGCTCGGCGGTGCGCTGGGAGCCGGTCAGCAGCACCACCTCGGTGGCCGGTCCGTCCACGGCGGCGAGGGTGCCGGCCTGGGCGAGCTCGCCCATCAGGGCCAGGAGGTTGCGGTGGTGCTGCTGGGCGAGGACCTCGGTGGGGGCAACGAGCGCGGCCTGTCCCCCGGCGTCGACCACCTGAAGCATGGCGCGCAGCGCCACGAGCGTCTTGCCGGCGCCGACGTCGCCCTGGAGCAGCCGGCTCATGGGGGCGGCGGAGTCGAGGTCCGCGGCGATCCGATCGCCGACCTCCTGCTGGCCGGGGGTCAGGGTGAAGGGCAGCCGCGCGTCGAGGGCGTCCAGCAGGCCTCCGGTCCGGGCCGGCCGGGGTGTGGCGGGCACAGTCCGGGCGTCGGCGCGGCGGACGGCCAGGGATGCCTGCACGATGCAGGCCTCGCGCAGCGCGAGCGCGTTGCGGGCGGGGCCGACGGCGGCCAGTTGCGCCGGGGTGTGCAGGTCCCGGTACGCCTGCTCGGTGTCCGGCAGCGGACCGGCGAGGTCCAGCTCGGCGGCGGCACGGATGCGCATCCGCTCGGTGAGAACCTCGGGCACGGACGCCCAGTCCACGGCGTCCAGCACGGTCATCACCGCCGTGCGGACCACCCAGCTCGGCAGCTTCCCGGTGGCCCGGTAGAGGGAGAGGGGGCGCAGGTCCGCCTCGGTGGCCTCGGCGTCCTCGGCCAGGAGCGTGAAGTCTGGGTTGTTGAGGGTCACCCGGTCCCGGTACAGCGTGGTCTTCCCCTGGAACATGGCGCGCGTGCCCGGCTCCAGACGGCGCCGTGCGTCGTGGCTGTTGAAGAACGCCATGGAGAGGGCGGAGCCGGGGCCGGCCGGGGTGTCCGGGTCCGCCACCGTGACGTCCACGATGAAGCCGCTGCGGCTGCGCATCCGCCGGGTGTCCACCGACCGCACTTGCGCGACGACGGTCACCTCGGCGTCGATCGGCAGCTGGGAGATCGGGGTGAGCTCGCCGCGTTCGATCCAACGCCGCGGGGCGTGGTCGAGCAGCCCGCCGACCGTGGTGATCCGCAGCTCCCGGGCGATCCGGTCTGCGGTCCTGCCCCCGAGGACCGTGGACAGCGGCCGGTCGAACGGATGGACCGCCGTCCCGGCGCCGTGCTCAGTGCTCGCCATGGGTGTGGTCATGGCCGCCGCGCTCGTCCGTCAGGTCGGTCACCTGCACGTCTCGGGGGTTGCCGACCTCGCGGAACAGGTCCTCCGCGAGCGGTGCCCGGGGCACGTGCACGTGCACGCGCCACGGGACGATGTCCTGAGGGTCGTCTCCGCGCCGGGTGGGGGCGACGATCACGGAGTCGCCCACCTCGGTGAGGCGGTGCCGCAGCGTGGCCGCCCCGAGGGGGTCGAGCTCGATGGTGCACATGACCTCGACGCCACCCTCGGGCCCGGACGCCGCGACGGCGACGCCGTCCGCGTAGCCGCGGAGGCCGTCCGTGAGAGACGTCTGCGGGGCCGCGTCCAGCATCACGGCCCGCAGCGCCTCCAGGACCAGCAGCAGGCCCACGGCGCCAGCGTCCACGACGGCAGCCCGGGTGAGCTCGTCCAGCTGGCCCTCGGTCTGCTGCACCGCGGCCCGGGCGTCGCGGACGGCCCCGGCCACCGCTTCCTCGAGCACGGCCCGCGTCCGCGTGTCCCGGCCCTCGTCGAAGGCGGAGCGGACACAGGCCTGGACGCTGGCGCGGGCCGCGCCGAGGACGGACAGAATGGTCCCCTCCCGAGGGTCGGACAGGGCGGTCCGTGCGGCCGTGTCCGCCCGCAGCAGGGCCTCGGCCAGGGAGGGCGCCGTGAGGCTCTCCTGGTCCCGGAGCGGGTCCGCCATGCCGGCGACCATGACGGCCAGCAGGGTCCCCGAGTTGCCGCGGGCCGAGGACAGCGCCGCGGCGCCGGCGCGTTCGAGGGTCGCGCCGATGTCCGTCGAGGCCTCCGCCGCGTCGGCCGCCGCGGCATGGGCCGCCGCCATGGTCGCGTGCATGTTGCTGCCTGTGTCCGCGTCTGGGACCGGGAAGACGTTCAGCGCGTTCAGCCGTGGGGCGGCCTGGCCGAGCAGCTGCTGGGCGCAGGCCAGCCAGCGGACGATGCGCGGGGGCCTGGGCGTGCGCGTCACCGGATGAGCACCTCGTTGAGGGTGCCCGTGCGGATGCCCTCGCCGATGCGGCGGATGGAGGCCCAGTCCGGCCACACCACGGCCTGGTCGCCGGCGTAGCCCGTGCCCAGGGTCGGCACTGTGCTCACGTGGATGTCGTCTCCGCGGACGCCGCGCATGGACCAGGCCAGGTCGAACAGGGTGCCGGAGTCCAGGGACTCGTCGAAGGTGAGGTACGGGGCGAACGCCTCGATGGAGTTCCGCACGGAGTTCGGGTCGGTCAGCGTCGTGCGGGACATCGCCTTGGTCACGATGGCCTTCACCAGGCGCTGCTGGTTCTCCACGCGTGAGTAGTCGCCGTCGCCGAAGGCGTAGCGCTCGCGGGCGTAGACGATGGCCTCCTCGCCGGTCAGGTGGATGTTCCCCTGCGCGAACGACTTTCCGCCGGACTCGAAGGCCCGTGGGTTGTGCAGGTCCACGCCGCCAAGCGCATTCACCAGGTCCCGGAAGCCGACCATGTCCACGGCCACCACGTGGTCCACCCGCGCCTGGAACATGTTCTCGATTGTCGAGATGGCCAGGGGCACGCCGCCGAGCTGGTAGGCGGCGTTGAGCTTGCGGTCGCCGTGGCCGCGGATCGGCAGCCAGGTGTCGCGCATGATGGACATGACCTGGATGTCCTCGCGGTCCCCGGGCACGTGGACCCACATCATGGTGTCCGAGCGGCCGATGCCGCTGATGCGCGCAATGTCCGTGTTCTCACCGTCGGAGAGGTCGCCCGAGTCCGCGCCGAGGAGCAGGACGTTCACGGCCTTCTCGTCGATCGCCTCGTCCGGGGGCGAGGCCTCGGGCCCGTGCACCTCACCGGGGCCGGTGACCTCCGGCAGCACCATGGAGCCGGTCCCCTCACCGGACTCCGAACCACCGGAGCCGTCCTTCGAGCCGTCGCCGCGTGCCTGCCCGGCACCGCCGCCGTACTGGGGTCGCAGGCGCTCCTCG
Organism: Micrococcus luteus; assembly: GCA_047414615.1. Classification (GTDB taxonomy): domain Bacteria; phylum Actinomycetota; class Actinomycetes; order Actinomycetales; family Micrococcaceae; genus Micrococcus; species Micrococcus luteus_B. Next base: position 581,437 of record CP179711.1, on the reverse strand, counting down.
GGGAACACGTTCCCCTCGAACTTCTGCACGTCGTCCACGGTCTTGGCGATCCCGCCGACGTAGACGGCCACCACGGCGCCGGCCGCAATGAGCGCCAACAAGAGCACGCCCGCCACGATCCTGAGGCCACGGTGACGCCGCCGGGGACGCCGACCGGCCTCGGAGGCGGGCGAGGATGCGGTGGAAGGGCTCACGTGGCTGCGCTCCTGGGGCTCGGGTCGTCATGGCCGCGCTCCCGTGGCGGCGGCCGTGTCAGATGGTCTGCCCCATGCTAGCCACCTCGGCCGGGACTAGGCTGGAGGTCGTGACCGCCCTCTGCCCCTCCCCCGTCAAGACCGCCCTGCTCCTGGCGGCGGTCGGCCTCGCCGCGAGCGGCTGCGCCGACGGCCGGATCGCCTCCGTGCAGGCGGCCGAGAACGCCGCCGACCCAGCCTGTGCGCCCGCCATGATCGCCATGCCGGACGAGGTCGGCGACCACGTCCTGCGGCCCACGGACAGCCAGGCGACGGCCGCCTGGGGCGACCCCGCGGCGGTCGTCCTGCGGTGCGGCGTGGAGCCGCCGGCGCCCACCACGGACCAGTGCGTCTCCGCCGACGGCATCGACTGGGTCGTCCGAGAGGAGGGCGAGAACTGGAGGATCACCACGTACGGGCGGTCCCCCGCCGTCGAGGTGCTCTTCGCCCGGGACCGCGTCACGTCGGACAGCGTGATGGTGACCCTCGCCTCCGCCGTGGGGCGGATCCCGGCCGACCGCGGCTGTGTGAACCTGCAGGACGCCGACGAGGTCGGCTGAGCCCGGGCCCGCCCGGGCGCCGTGACGCCCCTGCCCGCATGACGACGGCGGTGCGCCCTCCGTACGCAGGGTGCGCCGTCGTCGTGCTCCGCGGTGGGCGGCCGCCGGTCAGTGCAGGCCGGCGCCGCGCTCCAGCGCGAGCTCGACGAGCTCGCTGATCAGCTCCGCGTAGGGGATCCCGGAGCGCTCCCACAGGGCCGGGTACATGCTGATCGGGGTGAAGCCCGGCATGGTGTTGATCTCGTTGATCACCCAGCGACCGTCCGGCGTGTAGAAGAAGTCGCAGCGGGACAGGCCAGCGCCATCCACAGCCTCGAACGCCCGCACCGCGAGCTCCTGCAGGCGGCCGATCTCGTTCTGCGGCAGCTCTGCGGGGCAGGACAACTGCGCGGCGTCGTCGTCCTGGTACTTGGCTTCGAAGTCGTAGAACTGGTGCTCCCCGGTCTGTTCCACCACCACGATCTCGCCGGGCAGCGAGGCCCGCGGGGGCTCTGCGCCGTGGCCGTCCAGGACGGCGCACTCGATCTCACGGCCGAGGATGCCGGCCTCCACCACCACGCGCGGGTCGAAGCGCCGGGCCTCCTCCACGGCGGCGCGGAGCCCGGCCTGCTCGGTGACCCGGGTGATCCCGAACGAGGAGCCGGCGCGAGCGGGCTTGACGAACAGCGGATACTCGAGCCTGCCGGCGCGCTCAAGCGCTGCCTCCGGGTCCCGCCGCCATTCGCGGTCCGTGATGGTCTCCCAGGGCCCGACCTCCAGCCCGGCCGCCTGGAAGGCAACCTTCATGAAGTGCTTGTCCATGCCGACGGCCGAGGCGAGCACGCCGCAGCCCACGGCCGGCAGGTTGAGGGTCTCGAACAGGCCCTGGACGGTCCCGTCCTCGCCGAACGGTCCGTGCAGCAGCGGGAACACCACGTCCACCTGGCCCAGGGAGGCGCCCTCGGCGTCGACGAGCTCGACGGCACCGTCAGCAGTGGCGCGCAGAGACACCGGGCGCGTTGGCTCCGGCACGTGGGGCAGGGAGTCGTCACGCAGGGACCAGCGGGTGGGGTCCATGTCCTCGACGGACCACAGGCCCGAACGGGCGACGCCGACCGGCACGGGCTCCCAGCGCTCGGTGTCGATCTCCCGGAGCACGTTGGCGGCGGTGACGCAGCTGACGGGGTGCTCGCTGGAGCGGCCGCCGAAGAGCAGCAGGACGCGCGGACGCGCGGTGGTCTCAGCGGTGGGGGTCATCCGCGGTGTCCTTCCGACTTCAGGTTGCGGGAGAGCAGCAGGTCGGCCAGCGTCGTCACCGCGAGGCGGCCGGCGACGACCGCGTTGATGGCCTCGCTGATCGGCATCTCGACGCCGTGGTGGCGGGCCAAATGGACGACGGCCGAGACGGACTTGATGCCCTCCGCGGTCTGCTTCATGGCGGCCACGGCCTCATCTACCCCCATGCCGGTGCCGATCAGGCGACCGGCGCTGCGGTTGCGCGAGAGCGGCGAGGCGCAGGTCGCGACGAGATCCCCGAGCCCGGCCAGCCCGGCCATGGTCTCCGGCTGTCCGCCGACGGCGGCGGCCAGCCGCGTGGTCTCCGCCAGGCCGCGGGTGATCACGGAGGCCTTGGAGTTGTCCCCCAGGCCCTGGCCGTCGCAGATGCCGACGGCCAGGGCGATGACGTTCTTCACGATGCCGCCGATCTCCACGCCCACCACGTCCGTGTTGGTGTAGGGACGGAACGTGCGGCCCGCGGTCATCGCCGCTATGGCCTCGGCGGTCTCAGCGGACTCGGAGGCCACCACGGTGGCGGTGGGCTCGCCGCGCGCGATCTCGAGGGCGAGGTTGGGTCCGGAGACCACCGCGAACCGGTCCGGGCTGAGGCCCAGCTCCTCCGCGCAGACCTGCGACATCCGCGCGTCGGTGCCGCGCTCGAGGCCCTTGACGAGGGAGACCACGACGGCGTCCGGGGCCAGGTCGGCGCGCACGGCGCGCAGCGCCGCACGCACGTGCTGCGCGGGCACGGCCACCACCACGACGCCGGCGCCCCGGACCGCCTCGGCGGCGTCGGTGACGGCACGTATGCAGGTGGGCAGGGAGATGCCGGGCAGGTACTCGGGGTTCTCGTGTCGCTCGGTGATGGCCTCGGCGACCTCGGCCCGCCGGGACCAGATCACGATCTCGGACGCGCGGGCGGACTCGGGGCTGGTGCTCAGGCCCAGGACGCGGGCGAAGGCCGACCCCCAGCTGCCGGCCCCGAGGACGGCGACGGTGCGCGGATCGCTCATGCCCCGGTCACCCGCGCTCCGGTCGTGGGGTCCCAGCGGCCCTCCGGGGCCGGTTCTCCGCGCAGCTCGGCGACCAGGTCGGTGATCGCGGCCATCATGCGGTCGGTGCCCTCGCGCAGGGTGGCCGCCGTCACGGGGCGGTCACGCAGGTCCGCGAGGTCGACGGGCGCGCCGACGCGGATCCGGGCGGTCTTGCGCGGGAGGACGCGGAGGGAGCGGCCGCCGTAGGGCAGCAGCTCCTGGATGCCCCACTGACCGACGGGGATGAGCGGGGCGCCGGTCTGCAGGGCGAGGCGCACGGCGCCGTTGCGCGCGGCCATCGGCCAGCCGTCGGGATCGCGGGTGACGGTGCCCTCCGGATACACGATGATCGCCCGGCCCGTGGCGACGGCCTCGTGGGCGGCGGCGAGCGAGCGGCCGCCGTCGCGGGTGCGCTCGACCGGGATCATGCGGGTGGCCTCGAGGACCTGCTTGAGCACGGGCACCTTCCAGAGCTCGGCCTTGGCGAGGAAGGTCGGCAGCAGGCCCTGGTTGTAGACCATATGGGCCACGGAGAGCGGGTCCACCTCCGAGATGTGGTTGACGGCGAGGATCGCGCCGGTCTCGGGCAGGTGCTCGGTCCCCTCCCACACCTGGCGGACGAGGGCCCGCATCGCCGGTCGCACGATCGCCCCCGGGATCACGTAGGCGGCCCGCGCGGCACGCGTCGGACGACCCCCCGCGGCGGCAGGGCTCTGCGCGTCCACGCCGCTCACCGATCGCGTTCGGTCAGCTCGACGTCGGCGCCGAGACCCAGGAGCTTGTCCATGAAGTGCTCGTACCCGCGGTTGATGATCTCCAGCCCCGTGGCCTTCGACGTACCGTCCGCGGCGAGGGCCGCGATCAGGTGAGAGAAGCCGCCGCGCAGGTCTGGGACGTCGAAGGTTGCGCCGTGCAGCGGCGTCGGGCCCGAGATCACGCACGAGTGCAGGAAGTTGCGCTGCCCGAAGCGGCACGGCACCGAGCCGAGGCACTCGCGGTGCAGCTGGATGGACGCGCCCATGCGGACCAGGGCGTCGGTGAAGCCGAAGCGGTTCTCGTACACGGTCTCGTGGACGATCGACACGCCGGTTGCCTGGGTCAGGGCCACGACGAGCGGCTGCTGCCAGTCCGTCATGAAGCCGGGGTGCACGTTGGTCTCGAGCACGAGCGGGTTCAGCTCTCCGCCGGCGTGCCAGAACCGGATCCCCTCGTCGGTGACGTCGAACTCGCCGCCGATCTTGCGGTAGGTGTTCAGGAACGCGGTGAGGTCCCGCTGGGCGGCGTTGCGGACGAAGATGTCCCCGCCCGTGGCCAGGGCCGCCGAGGCCCAGGAGGCGGCCTCGTTGCGGTCCGGCAGGGCGATGTGGTTGTAGCCGCGCAGGGTGGTGACGCCCTCAATGCGGATCGTGCGGTCGGTCTGGACCGTGATGATCGCGCCCATCTTCTGCAGGACCGCGATCAGGTCGTGGATCTCCGGCTCGACGGCTGCGCCCTTGAGCTCCGTGATGCCGTCGGCCTTCACCGCGGTGAGCAGGACCTGCTCGGTGGCGCCGACCGACGGGTATGGCAGCTCGAGCTTGGCACCGTGCAGCCCCTTGGGGGCGGAGATGGAGATGCCTCCCGGGCGCTTGTCCACCACGGCGCCGAAGTTCCGCAGGACCTCCAGGTGGTAGTCGATCGGACGGTCGCCGATCTTGCAGCCGCCGAGGTCTGGGATGAACGCCTCGCCGATGGCATGCATGAGCGGTCCGCAGAAGAGGATCGGGATGCGCGAGTCACCGGCGTGCGCGTCGATCTCCGCGGACTGTGCCTGCTTGACTCCGGCCGGGTCCATGGCGATGGAGCCGGCCTCCTTGTCCCAGTCCACCGTGACGCCGTGGAGCTCCAGGAGGGAGCTGACGACGTCCACGTCCTTGATCTCCGGGATGTCGCGGAGCACGGACGGGGTGTTGCCCAGCAGGGCGGCGACCATCGCCTTCGGGACGAGGTTCTTGGCGCCGCGGACCGTGACCTCTCCGGTCAGGGGCTTGCCGCCCTGGATCGTGAGCAACTTGGCCATGGTGATGATGGTCCTCCCTCGCCGACTGGGTGTACGGCAGCGGTTCACGTCCCGCCGACGGGGCGGCGGGAACTGGTCTCGGCCGACCGGGACGTGGGATGCCCGGGCCGGGAATCGTTCTCCAGCATAGGCGGTACCCCGCGTCCCGACACAGATCCGCCACACTCGGGGACGCTGTCCGCTGAGCGCGAATGGTCCCGGCGGGTCCCGCACAGGGCAGGGCCGAAGCGCTGACACGCCGCCTGCCGCATCCGCGGCGGGGGGCACCGCGGTCGCCGGACGCGGTCACCGGACGCGGTCGGCCCGCAGATCACGCCGTCGCGGTCCGGGCCGGCAGCGTCGTCGGCTTGAAGGCCGGCCGCTCCGCCTCGTACGCGGCGATCGCGTCCTCCTCACCGAGGGTGACTGCGATGTCGTCCAGGCCCTCGAGCAGTCGGTGGCGGGTCTCGTCGTCCAGCTGGAAGACGGTGGTGAAGGATCCGCAGGTGACGGTGCGGGACACCAGGTCCACGGTCACCGAGGCGCCGGGCTGGTTCTCCAGCTCCTTCCAGATGCGCTCGATGTCCGCGGCTTCCACCTGGGCGGCGACGAGGCCCTGCTTGGCGGCGTTGCCGCGGAAGATGTCCGCGAAGCGCGGTGAGAGGACGGCACGGAAGCCGTAGTCCTTGAGCGCCCAGACGGCGTGCTCGCGGGACGACCCGGTACCGAAGTCCGGCCCGGCCACGAGCACGGTGCCTGCCGAGTACGGCTCGGTGTTCAGGATGAACTCCGGGTCCAGGCGCCAGCCCGCGAACAGCGCGTCGTCGAAGCCCGTGCGGGTGATCCGCTTCAGGTAGACGGCCGGGATGATCTGGTCGGTGTCCACGTTGGACGCCCGCAACGGGACTCCGATGCCGGTGTGGGTGGTGAACTTCTCCATGGCTCAGGCCTCCTGGGTCACGCGGTCGGCGTCGAGGGCGGGCAGGTCGGACGGGCTCGCGAGGCGGCCGAGCACGGCGGTGGCCGCGGCGACCACGGGCGAGACCAGGTGCGTGCGGCCGCCCTTGCCCTGACGGCCCTCGAAGTTGCGGTTCGAGGTGGAGGCGCAGCGCTCCCCCGGCTCCAGCTGATCCGGGTTCATGCCCAGGCACATGGAGCAGCCGGCGAAGCGCCACTCCGCCCCGAAATCCTCGAAGATCCGGTCCAGCCCCTCGTCCATGGCCTGCATGCGCACGCGGGCCGAGCCGGGGACCACCAGGACGCGCACCCCTTCCGCCTTCCGGCGCCCCTCCACCACGGAGGCGAAGGCACGCAGGTCCTCGATGCGCGAGTTCGTGCACGAGCCCATGAACACGGTGTCCACGGCGATGTCCTTCATGGGGGTGCCCGCCGCCAGCCCCATGTACTGCAGGGCCTTGGCGGCGGCGGCCCGTTCGTCCGGGTCGGCGAAGGACTCGGGGGTCGGGACGGCGTCGTTCAGGCTCACGCCCTGGCCCGGGTTGGTGCCCCAGGTGACGAACGGCTCGAGAGTGTCCGCGTCAATCACGACCTCGGCGTCGAACTGCGCGCCCTCGTCCGTGCGCAGGGTGCGCCAGTGCTCGACGGCGGCCTCCCAGTCCGCACCCTCGGGGGCGTGCGGGCGGCCCTTGATGTACTCGAACGTCGTGTCGTCCGGGGCGACCATGCCCGCCCGGGCACCGGCCTCGATGGACATGTTGCAGATCGTCATACGGCCCTCCATCGAGAGGGAGCGGATGGCCTCGCCGCGGTATTCGAGCACGAAGCCCTGGCCGCCGCCGGTGCCGATCTTCGCGATCACCGCGAGGATGATGTCCTTCGCGGTGACGCCCTCGCGGAGGGTGCCGTCGACGGTGACAGCCATGGTCCTGAACGGCTTCAGGGGCAGCGTCTGGGTGGCCAGCACGTGCTCCACCTCCGAGGTGCCGATGCCGAACGCCAGGGCCCCGAACGCACCATGCGTGGAGGTGTGGGAGTCGCCGCAGACGACGGTCATCCCCGGCTGGGTCAGGCCCAGCTGGGGGCCGACCACGTGGACGATGCCCTGCTCGCGGTCGCCCAGCGAATGCAGGCGGATGCCGAACTCCTCGGCGTTGGAGCGCAGGGTCTCGATCTGGGTGCGGGAGGTGGGATCCGCGATCGGCCGGTCGATGTCCAGCGTCGGCGTGTTGTGGTCCTCGGTCGCGATCGTCAGGTCCGGGCGGCGGACCGGGCGACCCGCCAGGCGCAGGCCCTCGAATGCCTGCGGGCTGGTGACCTCGTGGAGCAGGTGGAGGTCGATGTAGAGCAGGTCGCGGCCGCGCGACGCCCCCTCGCCCTCTCCGCGGACGACGACGTGCTCGTCCCAGACCTTCTCCGCCAGCGTGCGCGGGCGGGAGGCCTCGTGTGTGCCGGTCATGCGGCGCTCCTTCGTCAGATGAGTGGGGTCGGCCGATCGGGCCGTCCCGAGGGGCACTGGGGCGGGCCAGGGGTGGCGGCCCGCCGATGCACCCCACTGTTCCGCCGCCGACGGCGCCGTGTCGACATCCGGGCCGTCCCGTTCCGCCATGCGGACAGGCCGGCTGCCGAAAGACCGCGCCCCGTATACCGGCCGGCCCCATCATGTTGCGGCTCTGTGACAGTGAAAATAGCTTCCGAATGGTGAGATGCATATCATCACATCATGAGCACAACTTCCTCCCTGCCTCCGCGTCCCGCCGCGACGGCGCAGACGGACCTCATGGGCCACCGCGAGCCCAGTGGCGTGGGCGTCGTGGACAAGTCCGCGGCGATCCTCGACGCACTCGAGTCCGGCCCGGCCACGCTGGCCCAGCTCGTGACCACCACTGGCATCGCCCGCCCCACCCTGCACCGCCTGGCCGCGGCCCTGACCCACCACCGCCTCGTGGGCAAGGACCTACACGGTCGCTACGTCCTGGGCTCCCGTCTCACGGAGCTGGCCTCGGCCGCCGGCGAGGACCGGCTCACCACCGCCGCCGGCCCGGTCCTGCTCTGGCTGCGCGACGCCACGGGCGAGAGCTCCCAGGTCTTCCGACGTCAGGCCGACGCCCGCGTCTGCGTGGCCTCCGCCGAGCGCCCGGTCGGCCTGCGCGACACCATCCCCGTGGGCACCCGCATGTCCATGAAGGCCGGCTCCGCCGCCCAGGTGCTGCTGGCCTGGGAGGACCACGACCGCCTCGTCGAGGGCCTGGCCGGTGCGGTCTTCACGCCCACGGTCCTCGCCGCCGTCCGCCGCCGCGGCTGGGCCCAGTCCCTGGCCGAACGCGAGCCGGGCGTCGCCTCGGTCTCCGCCCCCGTCCGCGGCCCGTCCGGCCGCGTCATCGCGGCGGTGTCCATCTCCGGTCCGCTCGAGCGCCTCACTCGTCAGCCGGGCCGCGTGCACGCGGACGCCGTGGTGGCCGCCGCCACCCGGCTCACCGAGCTCATCCGCGCCGGCGAGGCCTGAGCTGGTCCCCAGATCTCCCCACGACTTCGAGAGGGCCTCGACCGCGGCGGTCGAGGCCCTCTCTCATGCCCGGGCTGTCCCGTACGGAAGGTCGATCAGCCGTCCCTGCCCTCCACGAAAGGCACCAGCGTCTTCTCGAAGTACGGCACGAGCGTCCTCGCGAAGTTCGCGGTCAAGTGGCCGTTGGTGTCGCGGTAGACGACGGTGTTGCCGACCACCGAGCGGCACAGGGCGTCGCCGCAGACGGACGGACCGCGCTTCTCATACCAGGTGCAGGCCAGGCCGGTGTACACCCGGATCCGCCGTGCCGCACCGGCGCCGGCGGCGATTACGGCGGCGACGCCCAGCTCCCAGGTCCTGGACAGGGTGGAGAAGTACGCCCAGGTCGGCTGGACGACCGTCTCATGGGAGGCCCAGGCGATCGAGGCGCCGATGATCACTCCCATCGCGATGGCCAGGACGGCACGGCGCCGTGCCGGGGAGACGCCCTCCTCTCCCGCGCGTCGGCCGAGCAGGTGGTCGGCGATGACGGAGAGCACGGCGATGGCGCGCAGGCCCTGGATGTCGCCCCGTAGGGGGGCCACCGCCGTGCGCGCTCCCCGATCTTCCGGGCGCGGCGATCTGCGGACGCGGTGAAGTGCTCATGGGGTGCTCTGCTCCTGCAGGTATGCCGGAACGAGGGACATCGTCGTCCCGGCTCAGGAGAAGTGGTCCCAGCCCGTCCCGTCCAGTCTCCGGTGGCCGGACAGTCCGCTTCCCGACGACGGCACCGCGCCGATCGTACGGAAGCCTGCCGGGACCGGGTGGCCGGGTCGCAGGACAGCCAGTAGCCCGTAGTCCTCTCCCCCGCCGAGCACCCAGTCCTCCGGTGCGACGTCCAGGAGCCGGCCGAGGCCGCGCAGCGGCGTGGCGACCTCGGCGAGCCAGGCCTCGTCCGCCCAGAGCTGCAGGCCGTTGGCCTCGGCCAGCCGCCCGGCGTCCCTGCCGAGGCCGTCGGAGACGTCCATGCCGCAGGCCAGGGAGCCGGCGGCGGCAGGGCCGGCCGTCAGCGGAGGCCGGGGACGCAGCTGCGCACGCACGGCCCGGGCGAGCGCACGCGGGGACGGACGCTCGGCGGCGGACAGGGCGCGCCAGCGCTCCTCGAGTTCGGCACGATCAGTGAACATCAGGGCCAGGCCTGCGGCGGCCCAGCCCGGTGCGGTGCCGGCATGGACCAGGGTGCCGCCGTCGCGGCGGACGGCAGCGAGGTCCTGTTCCCCCATGGTGCGGCGCAGGACACCATGACCGCCCGGGCGTCCGAGCACGGTGACGGTCAGGCCCGCGCGGTCGGCCGCGCCGAGGTCGCCGCCGGCCACACGGCACTCGTCGGCGCCCAGGCGCAGCAGCGCCGCGGCGAGGCCGCGGGCGACTCCGCGGACCCAGGCGACCTCGGTCTCGGGCGGCCCGGTGAGGGCGGTGACGAGGGCCGTGGACACTCCGCCCATGGCGTTGATGTCCGAGAGGTTCTGCGCGGCGGCCTTCCAGCCGACGTCGAAGCCGCGTGTGCGCACGCCTGCCGGCCAGGTCGGCAGCCAGTCGTGCCCCTCGGCCATCGCATCGGTCGAGACGAGGGTCCCGCCGGCGCTCGGCGGAAGCAGGGCGGCGTCGTCCCCGATGCCCACGGAGCCGGCCGGCCAGGGCCTGTGCTCCTCCAGGACGGCCAGCTCCCGGCCGACGACCGCCAGCACGCCCGCCTCACCGAGACCCCGGACAGTCGGGCCTGCCCCGGCGTCCACATGACGCACGGGCCCCGTGGCGGGGCCACCCTCCCCGGGCGTCCCAGCGGCGACCACACGACGACGGCAGCCGACCTCGTGGAGGCGGCGGCCGTCGTCGTGGTGCTCAGCGGCGGGCACGGGAGCCCCCGCGTCGACCTTCGGTGCCCCGGGCACGGGCGAGGGCGGCACGGAAGTCCGCCAGCCGGGCGATCTCCTCCTCCACCGGGCGGATCACCTCGCGACGGCCGACCTCGGTGGTGGCCTCCTCGAGGCGGCGGCGGGCCCGGCGGCCCCGTCCGCGCGCGGCGAGCCGGGCCAGCGGCATCGCCAGCAGGGCCAGGAGGATGCCGAGCAGCAGTCCTCCGAGGAGCAGCAGGGTGGGCAGCGGGAAGCCCTCCACCTGCGGTGCCTCGGGCAGAGCGAACTGGAGGTAGCCGGCCAGGGCATAGGCGCCGAGCCACCCTGCGCCGACCACCGCGGTGAGCAGCGCCAGCCACTGGACGACGTTGAACACGGGCCACCACCAGGAGCCCCTGCCGGCCTGCAGGTCCGTGCCCGCGATCGCCTGGTCCACGGCATCGGGCAGCCGCTCCTGACGGCGGCGTCCGGCGCGCCGGATGGACGCCTCCCACGGCTCGGGGGCCCCGGACGCGGCGTCGGTCACCAGGGACCGGACCGCGGCCTCGACGGCGGCCCGCTGGGTGCCGCTGCGCTCCGGCAGTGAGGTGCGGTGAAGGGTCGGGTTGTGCTCCGGAGCGTCCGGGTCCCGCTTCGGGAGCGGTCGGGACGGCAGCAGGTGCAGGCGACGCAGCGGATCCGTGCGGAACCGGTGGGTCCACCGGAGCACCGGCCAGCCCGTGGCACGGGTCGCACGGAGCCGGTAGGAGCCCTCGACGGCACGGACGACGGCGGGGACGCCGCCGGCGACCGCCAGGTCCCTCCCCAGGCGCTCGGCACGGCCCGCGCCGACGCCGGCCGGCTCGCCCTCGCCGGAGGCGGAATCCAGGGCATCGGCATGGGAGGTGACGTCGGCGGACAGCCGGGCCGTGGCCGCTCCGCGCTCGGCGACGATGCGGGCGATCTGCGCGCCGACCTCGTCCAGGCCCTCGCCGGTGCGTGCGGACGCGGCCATGACGCGCACGTCTCCGAGGCCGTGTCCGGTGAGCATGCGGCGCAGGGAGGCCATGACCTCGTCCCGGTCGCGCACCTGGATGCGGTCCACCTGGTTGAGGACCACGAGGGTGACGGCGGCGTGGGAGCCCATGGTGGCCAGGAAGTCGCGGTGCAGCACGGCGTCCGCGTACTTCTCCGGGTCCACCACGAAGACGAGCACGTCCACGTGGCCTGCCAGCCGCTCGGTGACCTTGCGGTTCTCCAGGTTCACGGAGTCCACGTCCGGCAGGTCCAGCAGGATCAGCCCGGTGGCGTCGGCGCCCTCGCGGCGGCCAATGCCCAGGAAGCCCTGGCGTCCCTGGTCCAGGTGCGGTGCGTCGTCCAGCAGGTGGCGCTGCTTCACCCCCAGCCAGTCCAGGAGGGCGGCGGCCCCGCCGCCCTCCCCCGTCTGGTCCTGGCCCCGGCCGACGCCCCACACGGCGGCCAGCGGCTCCGAGGTGGTCGGGCGGGTGGCGGCCACGCGGGCGAGCTCGCGTCCGGACAGGGCGTTGAAGAGGGAGGACTTGCCGGAGCCGGTCGCTCCGAAGAAGCCCACCACCGTGTGGTCGGCGGAGAGCGAGGTACGCTCGGCGGCCGCGTCCATGGCCGCGTGGGCGCCGTCCACGACCGGGTCCGGCAGGCGGTCCTGGCCCAGCTCGGCGGCCTCCCCGAGGGCGCGGAGGCGGTCCTGCAGGCTCAGGGTGGTGCTGCGGCTCATGCCCGGCCCTCCTCGGCGTCCTCGACAGGCGCGGAGACGTCCCCCGCCGCGTCCGTGCCAGACAGGCCCGCGCGCAGGGACGGGGCGAGGCGGCGCAGTGCGGCGGCATCCTCCGCAGTGCGGGTGCGTTCGACCAGCGGCAGGAACTGCTCGGACAGGGCACCGTCCAGGAGGCGGCGGACGCGGACCTCCAGGAGGTCGTTCGCCTTCTTGGCCATGCGGCGCACAGCGTCCTCGCCGAAGATCGACTCGAGCAGCTTCTGTCCGACCACGGCGGTGCCGCCGGCGATGCCGACCTCGAGGCCGACGAGCCCGCCGGTGGAGGCGAAGGAGATGACCATCAGGGCCACGGCGGCGCCGTTGACGCCGAAGGCCGCGAGGCGGGCCTTGGTGCGTCGACCTGCACCCTCCTCCTGGATCAGGGCCAGGACGTCCTGCTGCCAGCCGCGGATGACGCCGGCGGCCTCCTCGGAGAAGCCGGTCGGCAGCGCACCGAGATTGCGGCCGGCCAAGACCGCACGCCCGGCGGGCTCGGCCTTCCAGCGGCGCTCGACGTCCTCGGCGGCGTGGGCGGCGGCCTCCACGATCACGGCGTGCAGCCCGGTCTCCAGGGCGGTCTCGACCTGCTCCGGCGGGGCCGGGCGGCCGCGGACGATCGCGGCGAGGCGGTCGCGCATGCGGCCGATGCTGGACTCCAGGCCGCGGAAGAACTCGCCGGTGCCCACGAAGTCCTGCCAGCGGGCGAGGACCTCGCCGCGCAGCAGGGTTCCGTCCGAGGTCGCCTCCTCCACGACGGTGCCGGCGCGGTCGGTGGCGTCGGCGACGATGCGGGCCAGGGCGTCGGCGGCGGACTGCTGCTCGACCTCGGCGTCGGCCAGGGCGTCCACGCGCTCGGCCAGCTGGGCGAGGACGCCGTCCACGGTGCGGCGGGCGACGGCCGACCGGGCGGCGGCGTCCTCCGCGAGGTCCGTGAGCCAGCGGCGCAGTCCGGCGACGTGCTCCTCCGGGAGCAGGCCGCGCTCGTCGAAGCGGGTCTCCGGGATCACGTGGACCGGAGCCTCCGCGAGGCCGCGGTCGCTGAGCATGCGGCGCAGGTCCGGGACGATGTCCTCGGCCGCACCCTCCGGGACGCGCCCCAGGACGACGGCCACGGTGATGTCGCGGGCAGCTGCCTCACCCAGCAGCTGCCACGGCACGGCGTCCGCGTAGCGGTGGGCGGTGGTGGTGAAGATCCAGAGGTCGGCGGCCTCGAGAAGCTGGCGGGACAGCGCGCGGTTGTCATCGGCGACGGAGTCAATGTCCGGGGCGTCGACGATCGCGATGCCGGCCGGCAGCGCGGGCTCGGCGACCAGGGCGACGGTGTCCATGGCGCTGCCGTCGGGCTCCACCGGCCCGGCAGAGGCGGAGCGGTGCACGCGGACACGGGACAGCTCGGGCAGCACCCGCGGGCCGGAGAACCAGTGCTCGTCGTCCGGGTGGTGCAGCAGCAGCGGCTGGCGGGTCGTCGGGCGCAGCGCCGAGGAGCGGGACACCTCATGGCCCACCATGGCGTTCACGAGGGTCGACTTGCCGGCACCCGTGGAGCCGCCGACGACGGCCAGCAGCGGCGCGTCCAGCGAGTCCAGGCGGGGCAGGACGTAGTCGTCGATCTGGTGCAGCGTCCGCTCGCGCAGCGCCCTCTGCTCGGCCACGCCGGAGGTCTCGAGGGACAGCTCGACGGCGTCGGTGTGGGAGCGCGCGGCCCGGACGGTGTCCTGGACCGATTCGAGCGGGGTGGCGTCACGGTGGGGTGGGTTCGTCACCCGCCCATCATGGCACGGAGACGGTCATGTCCCCCGCCTGCGGCGGCCTCCTGCGACAGCGGTCGAAGTCTCCGTGATCCCTATAGTGGACGGTGTGACGTACATCGCCCTGCCTTCGCACTGGTCTCCCCGCTCGCTGTCCGGAGGACTCCTGTCGGACGAGTCGTGGTCGGGTCCCTCCGTCCGGTACCTCCGATGCGACCAGGATTCTCCGGACATCCTCGAGCATCGGCGCACCGGAAGCGACTACATCGTCCATGCGGGGACGCTGGGAGACCTCTCCCGGCCCGGGCCGGACCTCCGTCCTCGCGGAGAGACGGCCGCACTCTCGATCGACGTCGTGACCGAGGCCCCCAGCACCAAGTCCATCGTCGTCGACCTTGCCGTGGTGGAGTTCGACGGGCAGGGCGTCAAGTCCCGGGTCACGTTCGTGCCCGCGGACGCCCCCGCCGTGCACGTGCTGCGCGGGGACTGCGACACGTTCCTCATCGCCCTGCGCATCCGCGGTGTCGGCCGCATCCGTCTGCGCCACGTCGGGGTGGCGCCCCTTGCGGAGCGCACTCGGGCCGCTTGGAACCATCCCTCGGGAGTCGCACCGTTCGTCGCGGCCCTGGTGCGCCGGGCCGCCCCCGTGTCAGCACGTCTGGACGACACGGTTCCCCGCCGCCGCGGAGCCGCCCCGGCCACGCTGGGCATGTTCGATCCCCTCACCGGCGGCAGCGTCCTGTGGCCCGCGGCGCCGCACTCGGAGAGGGCCACACGGATGCTCGCCCGCTCGCTCGAGTCCACCGGAGAGCAGTGGCTCCGACGGGAAGCCCTCACAGCGGCCACGGACGCCGAGATCGAGGCGACCGCCGCCCACCACGTGGTCGCCACGGCCGACGACCCCGCCGGCCCCCGTCGGCTGTCCGGACTCCTCTCCCGCGGTCTGTCGGTCGTCACGGACCAGAGCGCGTGGGTGCGCCGTGACTTCCCCCAGGTCCACGCCGCCCCGGTGGAGCAGGACCTCTCCTTCCTCGGCCGACCCCTGCGTCGACACGAGGCGGCGGCGCGCACGGCTGCGGCCTGGGCGGCGATCGACCGCCTCGAGTCCGAGTCCCCCACCCGGCCACGACTCAGGGTGCTGGTCCTGCACGACCGCGGCGACGGCGCACAGACCCCGGAGCCACCACGCAGCGTCGACCTCCTCGTGCGGTCGCTGGACGACTTCCCGCTGCCGGAAGCCCTCGACGCGTTCTGCCGCCGCGAGGGCGTCGACGTCCTCGTCCCGATCCGGTCGGGCGACCGCCATGGACTCCGGTACCTGCACAGTCGTGTGCTGCCCTTCCTCTCCCTGGACGTCGCCCGGGTCGTCCAGCCGCTTTCCATGGCCGACCTGGACCGTCGTCAGCGCGACGGCGATCCCCTGTCCGCGATCCTCGCGGAGTGCCACGTCGCCGCCGACGCCCCGGGTGACGTGTGGACGAGCGGTCTCTCCCTGGCCGCCGCGCCGGCGTCCGCCTGGCTGTGGGGTGTCCCTGCCCACGGCCCGTCCTTCGCGGTGGATCCGTTCGAACTCGACTGCCCGCCGGGCATGCTCTTCGCCGACCCCGAGCCGACGGCGGCCGGCCTCCCTACCTCCGGCCCGGAGCTGACGGTGGTCGTCCCGGTCTACAACAACGGCCGCCACCTGATGGAGACCGCGTTGCCCTCGCTCGCGCGCCAGGAGTGCTGGCCGCGGATGCGGGTCATGCTGGTGGACGACGGCTCGACCGACGGCATGACCGAAGACGTGTGCCGTTCCCTGGCGGACCACTGCCCGCGCATCACGGCGCACTTCTTCGGCGACGGAGGCTCGGGGTCCGCCTCCCGCCCTCGGAACTGGGGGGTGGAGCACGCACGCACCGAGCTGGTCTCCTTCCTCGACCCGGACAATGAGATCAGCCCTGGAGGATACGACCGGCTCCTCGAGCTCTACGCGGACGGCGTCGTAGCGGACCGGACGCCGGACCTGGTGTCCGGCTATCAGGTGAAGGTCGGAGACGACGTCCGCGTGATGGCCCGACATGCGTTCGGAGACCGCGTGGTGAAGGACGCGCGACGCGAGTTCTTCCGCGGTCGGCACTTTCCGACCGTGTCCACGCAGGCCGCTGTGCTGCGCACCGGGTTCCTGCGTTCATCGGGCATCCGGTTCGTCGAGTCCGCCTCCGGCGAGGACACGCTGTACGGGTGGGAGGTGCTCCTCGCCGCCGAGCATGCGGTGTTCACGGACCGCGCCCACCTGGTCTATGTGGCGGACAGGTCTGACTCGGTGACGAACGACGCCTCCGCGAAGCTCTTCCACAAGCACCTGGTGGTGGAGCACGCTCGGCTGGGGTGGCTCCAGGAGAACGACCTGGTGGATACCTTCTGCTCGGGGCAGCTGCAGCGCTCCCTCGACGCCTGGTACGCGCCGCTGCTCGAACGGGTGACGCCGTCCGAGCGCGCCGAGGCGGAGGCTGTGCTAGCGGAGATCGTCGCCCTCTATTCGACGCCGAACCCTGCCGAGGCACCGAAGGACGAGGCGGCGCGCGCCGACTCGCCTGCCCACGCGCCGGAGACCGCCGACTCGCCGGCCCACGCGCCGGAGACCGCCGACGCCGGGCCCCCGGCGTCCTCCACGGAGGGAGCGGCCCGGGACGCCGCCCCGCAGCCGCACGGGGACTGAGCGTCTCGTCCGCAACACAAGAGCCCCGGTCCGAAGACCGGGGCTCTTGTCACTCTGTGTGACCCCAGCGGGATTTGAACCCGCGTTACCGCCGTGAGAGGGCGGCGTACTAGGCCGCTATACGATGGGGCCATACTGTTGCTCCGGGCGACCTGGGCCGTCCGTGGCAACTCGAGAACTGTAGCACGGCATGGACGTCGCGTGCAAAATCGTCGTCAGGTCCGCTGGGGCGGCGCGGCTCCCTCGCCCTGTCCGGCCGTCTCCGGCGAGCACGACGTCGGCCGCCCGGCTCCCCGTCCATCTCGCCACGACCTCGACGGCCCTGCACTGTCTGGGGACGCACGAAAGCCCCGGTCCGATGGACCGGGGCTTTCGCCGGTGTGTGACCCCAGCGGGATTTGAACCCGCGTTACCGCCGTGAGAGGGCGGCGTACTAGGCCG
The DNA here is from genome assembly GCA_047414615.1 of Micrococcus luteus. GTDB lineage: Bacteria > Actinomycetota > Actinomycetes > Actinomycetales > Micrococcaceae > Micrococcus > Micrococcus luteus_B. The sequence continues at coordinate 564,296 of CP179711.1, read as the reverse complement.
CTATACGATGGGGCCGAGGCTGCTGCTCCGCCCTGCGGCGGGACAGCTCGAGAAGCCGAGGACAGCTTCTCTGAGCTGGGGTACCAGGACTCGAACCTAGAATGACGGTACCAGAAACCGTTGTGTTGCCAATTACACCATACCCCACTGCCGGTCAACACTTGGCAGACCGTCAGCTCGATTATTCTCGAACTCGTGTTCCCGGGCCTCCCCGGCAACGAGTAAGGACTCTACACGGGTCTCCCGGTGAGTGCAAACGAAGGCGGGTGTGGGCTCTGCCACGCCGCCAGGACCGCTCAGAGCCAGGCCCGCAACGCGTCCAGGGAGCCGATCCGCCAGCAGTCCTCGTCCGCGTCGTGCCGCGGTGCCGGCATCGCATGGCGGACCTCGGCGACGCTCACGTCGGCCGCCTGCAGCGCCGCGTCGCCCGCGGGCTCAGAGGCCCTGCTCGGCGGCGAAGCGGTCGAGGCGGGCCAGCGCCGAGTCCCTGCCGAGGATCTCGAGGGACTCGAACAGCGGCGGGGAGACCTTCTTGCCGGTCACGGCCACGCGGACCGGCCCGAAGGCCTGGCGGGGCTTGAGCTCGAGGCCGTCGATCAGCGCGGCGCGCAGGGCCTGCTCGATCGCCTCGGTGGTGAAGCCGTCCTCCGGCAGGGCAGCCAGGCCCTCGCGGGCGGCGGAGACGGCCGCGCCCAGGTCGGCCGGCATGCCCTTCATGGCGCCCTCGGCGGTGGCGATGTCCGCGTCCTCGGTGAAGAGGAAGGCGAGCATGTCCACGGCCTCACCGAGCAGCTGCACGCGCTCCTGGACCAGCGGGGCGGCGGCGGCGAGGATCTCCTTCTCGCGGTCGGTCGGCCCCTCGGACATCAGGCCTGCGGTCTGCAGGTACGGCACGAGGCGCTCGCGGAAGTCGTCCTCCTCGAGCATGCGGATGTGGGTGCCGTTGATGGCAATGGCCTTCTTCTCGTCGAAGCGGGCCGGGTTCGCCAGGACCTTGTGCACGTCGAAGTGCTCCACGAACTGCTCCGGCGTGAAGATGTCCTCGTCCGCGGACAGGGACCAGCCGAGCAGGGCGAGGTAGTTGAGCAGGCCCTCGCGGATGAAGCCGTTGTCGCGGTGGTGGAACAGGTTGGCCTGCGGGTCGCGCTTGGACAGCTTCTTGTTGCCCTGGCCCATGACGTACGGCAGGTGCCCGAACTCCGGCATGTACTCGGCCACGCCGATCGCGTGGAGGGCGCGGTAGAGGGCGATCTGGCGCGGAGTGGAGGACAGCAGGTCCTCGCCGCGCAGGACATGGGTGATGCCCATGAGGGCGTCGTCGACCGGGTTCACCAGCGTGTAGAGCGCCGAGCCGTCTCCGCGGACCACCACGAAGTCCGGCACGGAGCCGGCCCTGAAGGTGATCTCGCCGCGGACCATGTCCGTGAAGGTGATGTCCTCGTCCGGCATGCGCACCCGCCACACCGGGGTGCGGCCCTCGGCCTCGTAGGCGTCGATCTGCTCCTGGGTCAGGTCGCGGTCGAAACCGTCATAGCCGAGCTTCGGGTCGCGGCCGGCGGCCCTGTGACGCGCCTCGGTCTCCTCCGGGGTGGAGTAGGACGGGTAGATGTAGCCGCCGTCCTTGAGCTTCTCGATGACGTCCGCGTAGATGTCCTTGCGCTGGGACTGGCGGTAGGGCTCGTGCGGGCCGCCCACCTGGACGCCCTCGTCCCAGTCGATGCCGAGCCAGGTCATGGCGTCCACGAGCTGCAGGAAGGACTCCTCGGAGTCGCGCTTGGCGTCCGTGTCCTCGATGCGGAACACAAGCGTGCCGCCGGTGTGGCGGGCCCAGCCCCAGTTGAACAGGGCGGTGCGGACCATGCCCACGTGCGGGGTGCCGGTCGGCGAGGGGCAGAAGCGGACGCGGACGGGGGTGTTCGCGTCCACCTGGGGGACGTCGGCGGAGGCGGCGCGGGCGGCGGGGAGCTGGTCGGTCGAGATCGCATCAGACATAGTGGTCCTCAGCCTACTCCCGACGCCCTGGAGGCCCCGTGATCTCCGCCGATCCGACGCCCGCACCCGCCGTCGAGTCCCGTCGCGTCACCGTGGTGGGGTACTACGGTGCCCGCAATCTCGGGGACGACCTGCTGCTGCAGGCGATCCACGAGGGCTTGCACAGGGCCGATCCCGGCGTCAGGGTCCAGGTGGCGGCCGAGCATCCGGAGCACGTCCCCGCCCTGCCCGGCCTGTCCGCCCACTCACGCCTGGACCATGCCGCCACCTTCGAGCACCTGCGTCGGTCGGACGCGCTGATCCTGGGCGGCGGCGGCCTCTGGCACGACTACTCGTTCGAGCGGGCCGGCGGCCTCATGGGGTTCTTCACCTCGGCGACGGTCTCCATGCCCGGATACGGCATCCCGGCCCTGTTGGCCCAGATGCTCGGTGTGCCGGTCCACATCCTCGGCATCGGGGCGGGGCCGATCGGCAGTGAGGAGGCGGCACTGGCGGTCCGTGCCGTCGCACGCACCGCCGAGACCCTGACCGTGCGGGACGAGGACAGCGCCCGCATCCTGGCCCGGTTCGCCGCCGACCTGCCGGAGATCCGTCGGGCACCGGACCTCGTCTACTCGCTCTCCCTGCCCGACGACGGCCCCTCCCCCGCCGAGGGCAGCACGCCGGCGGCCGCCGTCGCCCGGGCTCGGGCACAGGGCCGCACCGTGGTCGCGGTGAACCTCCGCTCCTGGGCCGACGGAGACATGGCCGCCCTCCGCCCCCGCCTGGCCGACGCCCTCTCCGCCGTCGCGGCGGATCGCCCGCTCACAGTCGTGACGCTCCCCTTCCAGGCCGGATCGGGCCGTGACGCCCAGGCGACCGCCGAGCTCACCGCCCTCCTGCCCGGCCACATCGAACGCATCGATCTGCAGGAGCCGCCCTCGCTCGCGGCGATGACCGCCCTGCTCCGCGACGTCGACGCCGTCGTGGCGATGCGCCTGCACGCCTGTCTGCTGGCGCATCGATATGGCGTCCCGGTGGTCGGCCTGGGCTACGACCCCAAGGTGGGACGTCACTTCGTGGAGGTCGACCGCGCGGAGTCCTGCCTTCCCCTGGACGCGGACGCCGCCTGCCTGGAGGACGCTCTCCGGGCGTCTCTGGCCGGACCGCTTCCCGAGTCCGCGGTACGGCGTGTCCGCGACCTCGAGGCGGCGTCGCGTGCCGCGGTGGACGATGTGGCCCGGCGGATCGCCGCGGCCCCCGTCCGTTCGCGCCCGGAGGGACCCGCCCTGGGGAGCGCCTCGGCCGCGGGCACGCCCGGCGGCGGGGGTCAGCCGAGCACCTCCGAGAGCGCACGGTTCTCCGGAATGGTCCTGTCCGACGAGACGGGGCGGCTGACCGCGCGTGACGTCGACCGGCGGACCCGTGCTCGGGCCGACCGCCTCTCGATCGCCCTCCCGGACACGGTGCGGACTCTCGAGGCGGGCCGGCGGCTGGGCTTCGCCGGGACCCTCACGGCGCCTGCAGGGGCCGCCGCGGTCCTCGACCTGCCGGCCGTCCCGGACCACCCCGGAGACGTCCCCGTCGTCGAGCTGGTGTGCGAGGGTTCGATGCTGCGATTGCCGCTGGGGCGGACTCCCGTTCGCCGCCGGGTGCTGCTGCGGGCCCCCGACGGGAGAGGACGGTCCACCGTGTCGCTGACCCTGCACGGACCTGCCACGGGGACCGCCGCCTGGGACGGCACGACCGAGGTGTCCCTCAGACTCGCCGCGGACGGGTCCGAGGGGCTCTGGGTCGCCCCGTGATCAGCGCCGGAAGGGCGTGCTGAAGGAGCCGATGCCCTCCACAGCCACCTCGACGCGCTGGCCCTCGCGGACGAGGCCCACGCCGGAGGGGGTGCCGGTGAGGATCACGTCGCCGGGCAGCAGGGTGAAGGCCTCAGAGGCGGCGGAGACCAGCTCGGCCACGGAGAAGACCATGTCGTCCGTGGTGCCGTCCTGGGCGGGCTCGCCGTCGACGGCGGAGGTGATCCGCACGGGCGCCTCCACGTCAAGCTCGGTTTCGATCCAGGGGCCGAGCGGGCAGGCGCCGTCGAAGCCCTTGGCGCGGGCCCACTGCAGGTCGGTGCGCTGTGCGTCGCGGGCGGTGAGGTCGTTGGCCACCGTGTAGCCGAAGACCACGTCCTTGACCCGCTCGAGCGGCACCTCCTTGCAGATGGTGCCGATGACCACTGCCAGCTCGGCCTCGTAGGACACCTCGTCGGAGAAGGACGGCAGGGTCACCGGCTCGCCCGGGCCCACCACGGAGGTGTTGGGCTTGAAGAAGAACTGGGGGCTGGCGGGCACCTCGTTGCCGAGCTCCGCAGCGTGCTCCGCCCAGTTCCGGCCCACGCCGATGACCTTCGAGCGCGGGATGATCGGCGCCACCAAGCGCACGTCGGGCAGCCGGTGGACGGTGCCGGTGGTCTGGATCCCGTGGAAGAACGGGTCGCCGGCCAGCGCCGTGACGGTCAGCTCCTCCTGTCCGGCGTCGGCGGGGCCCTCCACGAGCCCGTACTGCGGTTCTGCCTGGTCCACGAAACGTGCGATGCGCATGGGGCCAGCCTAGTTGTAGGAGGGCATGACGTTGTTGACTCGTGCCGGGGCCAGCGAGGCCGGAGGAGCACCCCCGCAGGAGGTATGCGGTCGATGGTAGTTGTAGTGATTCACCCAGACCTGCATGGCCTCACGCCGGGCCGTCTCTGAGGAGTACGGACGGGCGTAGAGGACCTCGTCTACCATCAGCCTGTTGTACCGCTCGATCTTGCCGTTGCGCTTCGGCGTGTACGGCCGGATCCTGTGATGCCGACCCCCGAGCGAGACCACCTTCGCGGTGAAGTCCACGGCCCGGTAGTTGTTCCCGTTGTCCGTGATGACCCTGTCCACCGTGATCCCGTGAGCGGCGAAGAACGCACGGGCCCTGCAGAAGAACCCGATCGTGGTCACCGCACGCTCGTCCTCGAGTGCCTCTGTGTAGGCCAGACGGGTGAACCCGTCGATCGCCGAGTGCAGGTAGGTGTACCCGACCCGACGGCCTGCACCTCGCTTGGAAGCCCTCCCGGCCTGGCTGTCACGGCCGTGGGCGCGCCAGCCGCCCCCGTCAGGGATCTTCCCGATCTTCTTCACGTCCAAGTGGACCATGTGTCCTGGGGCCCTCGCGGTGATCTTCTTGGCCGGGCGTTGCCGCAGATCTTCTCCTGCCGGGGTCAGATCTCGTAGGCGGGAGATCCCGAGTCGGTGCAGCCACCGGCCCACGGTGCGAAGGCAGAGCTGGTGGCCCTGGGCGAGCAGGTGGTGATGGATCCTTCGTGCGGACCACTTGTGGTCCCGGCGCAGTGTCTCGAGCTCAGTGACCACCTCAGCATCGAGCTGGTCAGGGCAGTGATGGGGCCGGCTCGAACGGTCCTGCAGTCCTGCTGCGCCCTCGGCCAGGTAGCGGGCCACCCAGGTGGCCACCGTGGGCCGACTGACACGGAACTCCGCAGCCACGTGTGACAGCGGGATCCCGTCAATCAGGTGGCGTTGGACCATGCGCAGCCGGCCGGTAGGGGTCAGGGGTGCATTAGCGTGAGTCATGAGCGGGTCTCTTCTGGCAGGTGGGTGGTGTAGGAACTTCCATCCTGCGGGAGAGACCCGCTCGTCTCATCTCAGCCCGTGCCTCGTGGCAAGAACGTCATGACCCACAACACCTAGTGGCAGGGCGCCACGCGTCGGTCAGGGCTCCAGGTCCTCCACGTGGTCCTGCAGCCAGGCGCGGAAGTCGGGGTGGGTCACCCGGGTCTCCCCTTCGCCGTACTCGAGGATCTGCCCGCGCTCTCCGGCGGGGCCGGGGGCGCAGTCCAGGATCACGAACGCGCCCGTGCCGTGGTCGTAGATGGGCAGCCAGCCCCGGACGAACCCGCCGGGGGCCACGCGGCCGGAGTCGTCGTCGTTGGTGAAGCGGGCGCGCTCGGCGGCCGGGTCTGCCACGTCGGCGAGCTCCTCCTCGGCGTACTCCAGCAGCTCGCGCGCGTCCGCGGCGACCTCGTGGGCGCCGGCGAACTCGCGGTCCATCGAGCCGTTGGCCCGGTCCAGGAAGGCCCGGTAGTCGGCGGGCAGCGGCCCGCCCAGGAACGCCTCGAGCCGGTCGACCTGCTTCTGGGTGACGGGCCTGCGCCACTCCAGGTCCTCGAGCTCGAACAGCCGGTTGAGGAGCTCGCCCAGCGGCCGCGGCGGGCTCGGTTCCACTTCCACCGCCGCCGCCCCGCCGGACGACGACGCCCGCGGTGGCACGGCGAGCGCGGCCTGGCGCAGGCGCGTCAGGGCGGGCATGAATCCGGGCGGGAAGGCGGTCGCCGTGTCCGGTCCGGAGGACTCCGGCGGCGCGTCGATCCCGCGGTCCTCCCGCCACGCCTGGAGCCGGGCCTCGAGGTGTTCGTCCACGGCGGCACGCTGTTCGGCGGTGACGCCCGGGTCCAGGCGGGCGGCCCAGGCGCCGGGGACGTCGGTCGGGACGTCCGGGCCGCCGGCCGAGGCGACGGAGGTGGCCAGCCTGGCGGGCAACGCGGCGTTGTAGAGGGATGCGTATCCGGGGAGTCCGGTGGTCTCCGCCGCCCACTGCGCCGCCGGCAGCTGGGCCCAGGCCCGGTCGGCGCCGGGGTCGGCGGCGAACGCGGCGGCGAGGGCCTCGCACCTGCTCCGCACGGCGGGCTGGTCCCCGCGCGCGGCAGCCTCCCACCAGGCGGCATGGACGGCGGCGAGGTCCCCCTCGCCTGCCGAAAGCTCAGGAGTCTCGGTCATGCGCGCCTCCCCTCAGCCCTTGAACATGCGTCGGAACAGGCCGCGCTTCTCGGCGGGCCGCTCGTCCGCCTCGCCCGCGTCATGGTCCTGACCGGGGGAATCCGCATCGGAGACGCCGGCGTCGCCGGCCGCCGCGGGGGCCTTCCCCTCTGCGTCGACGAACCGGACCACGGGCGCGCCGTCCTCAGCCATGTCCACCCCCGCCACCTGGGTGCCCTCAGGCATCCCCCGCAGTTGGGCGTAGACGCGCCCGTGGAACATCCAGTGGGTCTCTAGACTGTCCACTTCACGGTTCTCGGGCTCCTCGGCGCCGCCGAGGAACGGGGGCACCTTCACGCCCATGCAGGTGCCGGGGCGAAGCCGGTCCACGCCGAGCGCCTCGAACGTGCGGCGGCGGTCGGCGTCGTCGAACAGGTCCAGGGCCACGCCGGTGGTGAGCAGCTGCTCGAGTCCGCTGTCGAAGCCGCTGAGCCGCTCCCGCTCGCCGCGGGCCACGTCATAGGAGACCAGGGCGGGGCCGTCGTCCTCCTCGACGGTGACGTAACGGCCGAGCCAGTCCACGATCACGGGGACCGCGTCGCCGGTGGCCTCGCCGAACGCAACCGCGAGGTGGCGGGAGGCCCGGGCGGCGCCGTCGGCGTCGAGGAAGCGGAACAGGCCGTGGTTGTGGACGCGCCCGGCGAGGCCGTACCACTCGAAGGCCTCGGCCACCTCGGGCGAGCCCTGGGGCACGCCGCCGGGCGAGTCCAGGGAGGTCACCTCCACCCCGGTCTCAGCGAGGGCGACATGGTGGGGCGCCTCGGCGTCGATCGGTGCGTCGGCGGTGTCTTCCCAGGGCCGCGGGGGCACCGACGCCTGGCCGGGCGCCCCGGCGGGGGCGGGCTGCAGGCGGAACGTGCCGCCGGGGGCGAAGAGGTAGCCCTGGAGCCGGCGGTCCGGGCCGAACTCGCGCGCCGCACGGACCAGTTGGGGGACGAGCCACCAGTAGACGTCCGTGGCCATGCCGCGGAAGGCGTCCGGGTCCACGGGGTCCTGCCCGGTGACGGCGGGCGGGGCCGGCGGGACCAGGGAGTAGCCCTCGGGGATCAGGGGCAGCCGCAGCCGCGCGCACTCACGGGACTTCGCGTGCTCCTCCAGCAGGTCCAGCATGGCGGGGTCCGTGGTGATCCGCTCGAGGAAGTCCTCCCCCTCGGCGACGGTCTCGGCGGTCAGGGTGGCGGGGTCGTACCGCACGATCGCGTCGGCGCCGTCCGCCTGCGTGTGCACGTAGAGCCGCCCGCGCCAGTCCACGAGGACCGGCGTCCCGGCGGCGTCCGGTCCGAAGGCCCCCGCGAGGTTCTCGGCGGCGCGCGCCGCTGCCTCGCCCTCCAGGCGGCGAGCGAGGCCGTGGTTGTAGACCTCAGGCCCCTCGGCGCTGGTGACGACGACGGCGTCCGCCCGGGTGCCGGCGCCCGGGGAGGCGGCGGGGTCCTGGTCCAGGTCGAAGATCACGCGCATGCGGCCGTCCCGGGGCTCGAGGGAGGCGAGGCGGGCGCCGGCCGGGCGGGAGTCCCACTGCTGCTTCACGTCCGCCATGGCCAGCGTGTAGTTCACGGTGGGCAGGGTGAGCACGTTCTCGGGGGCGGCCGGGTCCCCTCCGAGGAAGGCGGGCGTGTAGCAGCCGAAGCTCTCGGAGAAGGGCAGGTCGGTGACGCCGTGTGCCCGGCGCGCCGCCTCGAACGCCTCGATGCCGAGCACCGCGGCGGCGTCGGGGTCCGTGAGCACGGTGTCCATGAAGGGGGTGAAGTCCAGCACCGAGCCGGCCCGGAAGTCGGCGGGGTCGACCCGGACCACGGTGTCGACCTCCGGGGTGCGGTACCGGCAGTACTGACGGGCCCGCCAGTCGACGGCGAATGGCACCATGCCCTGGGCGGTGCGCTCCCCGAGGTGGGCGGCGACCAGGCGCTCGGCGTCCGCCCCGGAGTCCCCGGTGTGGAACCGCAGCAGGCCGTGGGCCACGGTGGCGCCGGCCAGGCCGGCGGTGCTGATGCGTCCGTCGAGGTCCTCGTCCCGGTGGGGGACGGCGGCGGGTTCACGCGCGGTGACGGTCAGGCTCATGAGCGGTCTCCTCCTGGTGCACGACGTCGGGGCGCGGCGTGCGGTGACGCGTCACCACAGCGGACCGGAAGCCCCCTCCTGCGTCCCACCCTGCCATGGCCGGCGGACGCGGGACGAGGCCGGGTCGGCGGCTGTGGACGACCGCCGACTCACCCGGTCACAAACCCGGAGAACTCCGGCGGCAACTCCACCCGCGGATCCGGCACCGGCACGGGCTGCTCCAACGGCAACCCCAACCGGCCCCGCACCATCCGCGCACACCACTCGATCTCCGCATCCAGGAACTCATCACTCCAGCCATGAGCATTCATCCACGGCGTCGACCGCGCCACGATCAACCACCCCAACCGGTCCAGCACCTGACGGAAGAACGGCACGAACGAGGACGCCTTGCGCCACCGCAGACCATCAGGCTCCCCCGGAGTCCCCCACCATTTCACCTTCTCCGGCTCCCGCCACGACACCGGCGAAGAAACGTAGTAGTCCACCCGCGGAATGTCCTCCTCCGGAGCCGGCTCCGGACCCGCCGGAACAGCGAACACCTCCGCCCACCCCGTCAACCCCACACGCTGGGCACACCACCTGTTCACCACACGACGATGCTCCGCTCGAATGTCCCGGTAAGGCTTCACTGATTCCTCGAAGCACAAGTCCCCACGGAACAAGGGCACCAGAGCATCCCGCTGCCCTGTCAACGCCATCAACAACGCGAACTCGACGTGAGTATCCGAGAACTCATTGTCGCCCAACTCAGCCCCTGGACGACGGCCCAGGAACTTCTTCGCCAGCTTCGGCAGGCTCCCCTCGATACGCTTCGGAAACCGCGCCCACTCCTCATGAGCACGCTCAATCAACAACGCATCCCACGGCAAGTCTTCACTGTAGATCTCAACAGTCATCGGCCGCTCACCTCCAGACTCACCCCATGCACACGGGACTTGGGAGTCATCTGGGACTGCTGCACGAATAGGTGACATCTGATCTGTGACGCTGTGAGGCGTTGCTGGAAGGATGAACACCGTGCCTAAGCCCTACCCCCAGGAGTTCCGCGACGACGTCGTGCGCGTCGTCCGTGACCGTGAACCCGGCCAGAGCATCAAGCAGATCGCCGCGGATTTCGGCATCGCCGAGTCCTGTGTGCGCAACTGGATACGCCAGGCCGACGTCGAGGACGGCGCCAAGCCCGGAACGGGTGCCCCCGAGCACGCCGAGCTCAGGGAGGCCAAGAAGCGCATCCGGCTGCTGGAGCAGGAGAACGAGGTGCTGCGCCGCGCCGCGGCCTACCTGTCGCAGGCCAACCTGCCGTCAAAAGGCTCTACCCGCTCGTGAAGGAGCTCGCCGCCGACGGTATCCCCGTCACGGTGACGTGTCGGGTCCTGAAGCTCTCCCGCCAGCCCTACTACCGCTGGCTCGCCACCCCGGTCACCGACGCCGAACTCACCGAGGCCTACCGCGCCAACGCCTTGTTCGACGCCCACACCGATGACCGGGAGTTCGGCTACCGGTACCTGGTCGAGGAAGCGCGCGACGCCGGTGAACCGATGGCCGAGCGCACCGCCTGGCGGATCTGCTCGACCAACGGCTGGTGGTCTGCGTTCGGCAAGAAGCGCGGCAAGAACGGCACCAAGCCCGGCCCGCCGGTCCACGACGACCTATGCGCCTACCTCGACGAGCACGGCGCGAGGCGTCACCGCTTCGCCGCCCAGGGGCCGAACGAGCTGTGGCTGTCCGACATCACCGAACACCGCACCACAGAAGGCAAGCTCTACCTCTGCGCGATCAAGGACGTGTACTCCAACCGGATCGTGGGCTACTCCATCAGCGACCGGATGAAGTCCCAGCTCGCGGTCGCGGCGCTCAACAACGCCGTCGCCCGCCGCGGTGACGTGGCCGGCTGCGTGGTCCACACGGACCGAGGGTCTCAATTTCGATCCCGGAAATTCGTGCGCGCCCTGCACCGCCACGCCATGGTCGGCTCCATGGGCCGGGTCGGAGCGGCCGGGGACAACGCCGCGATGGAGAGCTTCTTCGCGCTCCTGCAGAAGAACGTCCTGGACCGCCGCCAGTGGAAGACCCGCCAGGAGCTGCGGATCGGGATCGTCACCTGGATCGAACGGACCTACCACCGTCGCCGCCGGCAAACAGCCCTGGGCCGCTTGACCCCCATCGAATACGAGACCATCATGACCACACCGGCCGCTCAGGCAGCCTAACCCACCCTGTCACCTATCGGTGCAGCAGTCCCTCTTCTGATCACCCTTCGTCGGAACGTAGTCGAAGCGTTCCCGATGCACCTTGCTCTGCGCGCCCACCGCACGGTTCGCCGACCGCTCCAACCACTGCAGATTGTCCATGGTTTCCGTGCGACCGGACGGCAGATCTCACAGCCTGCCAGCAGCTTCGTTCCGAACTGGCCGCAATCCTTCCCCGGACGACGACACCACTTCCGCAGTGCCCGTCACATCACCGCTTCGGGACCGAACCCCTGGAACTCTGCCGGCAGATCCACGCTGAAGTCCGGCTCCGCCACCGGCTGCTCCTGCGGCAACCCCATCCACATCCGAATCATCCGGGAGTAGAAGTCGACCAGCTCCAGTAACCGCTCCTCCGGCAGACCCACATTGTTCAACGCCGGCACCGACAACGCCAACACCGTCCGCTCCAACGCCATCACCAACTGCTGCAGACCAGAGACCTCCCCGTTGGGCACCGACCGCCACCCCGACTTGCCCGACAGATCCCCAAAATCCCGACGGAACACCGCATCCGTCTCCGGCCTCACATACCGATAGTCCCCTTGCCACACGAGAGGAGGCACAGCCCCGGCGCCGCCGATCCCGGGAGCCTCGACGGGGACATCCCACACCTCGGCCCAGCCCAGGAGACCCACACGCAGGGAACACCACCGCAGCAGGCGAGCGGTCTCCTCCATGTGCCGCGTGCGTTCCGGATATGCCGACGCCACGAACAACCCGTGAGCGCGCATCAACACCCGCAGAGGGGCCCGCTCCGCAGAAAGGGCGTACACCACGGCCTGGTGCCAGACTTCTCGACCGCCTTTCAACAGGGGCTTGGAAGGCCTGCGGCCGACGAACCTCTGCGCCAACGGCGACAACCGACCACGAAACTCACCCCGGTCAAGACTCTTGAACTGCTTGTCACGCTCCTTCTGAAGCGCATGATCCCACGTCGGTTCGAAAGTCACCCCGCCCTCCCTCACGTCACCGAACTGCTCCGCGCACGCGCAGCCAGCCCGGCATCGCACTCAGTGATGTCATCTTCCCGTCTACGCCAGTCGACGAGCGACCACCAGGGAGTCTCCCCCTCGGCGCCTTCACCCGGTCACAAACCCCGTGAACTCCGGCGGCAGGTCCACCCGCGGATCCGGCACCGGCACCGGCTGATCCTGCGGCAGGCCGAGCTGGGCCCGGATATTGCGCGCCAGCCAATCGATCTCCCTAGCCATCCATTCAGGAGACCACCCGCAGTCATTCATCCACGGAATCGACTCGGCCACAATCAACCACGTCAAACGGTCTAGATCCATCCGCAAGAACGCCACGAAGTCCGAACCCGTGGGCGGAGTGGCACCATCCACCATCCCCGCATCGTCGAACTCCATATCAGCCCACGACGGCTCCGGATCCTGGAAGAAGCTCACCCTCGGAATCCGGTCCTCCGGCCCAGGCTCAGGACCCGCAGGCACACTGAACAGCTCCGCCCACCCGGTCAACCCCACCCGAGCGGCACACCATTTGTTCACCGCACGGCGAATCTCGAGGGTGATCGAGCGGTACGGCTTAACAGCCTCCTCCATCAGCAGATCCCCCCGGAACAGAGGGACCAAAGCAGTACTCTCACCCACAAGCGATAGGAGCAATGCGAACTGCGCGTGGGTATCAGAGTACTCGTTTTTTGCGAGCTCCCGAGCAGGGCTTCTTCCCAAATATTTTGAGGCTCCGCGTGAAATTTCCTCAGATATCAAGGACGGGAATTTGCGCCACTCTTTCCCGGCCAGGAGGACCAGATCCTGGTCGCAACGGTCCCCCTCTCTATGAATCGGGATCTTCATCACTTCGCCGCGCCCAAAAAGACGTCATCGATTCGATCACGTGGATTCACCCTGAAAATATCCTTCGCCACCCTGTAGTTATACCTATCTTTGTGATTCTTGACCTGCGCACCCACACTCCGGTTCGCAGACTGATCCAACCACTGCAAGTTCGACGCCGCGTCCTTGCCTCCCAGCTGCAGGTCGCGCTTGTGGTCCAGATCATATTCCTCCAAGGCGTCCCGGATGGCCCGCTCCTGACGATACTTCGGCAACTCTGCCCACTCAGCAACCTGCCGATACGGCTTGGCCTCGGCGTTATGCTTCAAGACCTGCTCCTGGAGGTTCGTAACGATCTGCGACTTCACGCCGTCGGGCAATGCGGGCGCCCGATATCTGTTCTTCGCCAACTTGTCACCGAAGACAATGTCGACTTCCTTCAGGAAGGCCGAACGCGAGATCTTCCGCGGAGGAACATCCGTGAATCCCAGCCCCGGTGCCGACTTCGCATACTCCTGAAGCTGAGCAACCTTGCCACGGAACGCCTCCAGCGAGGCCCGTCCTGCCGCCGTCGTCTGATCCCACAACTTCGAAGGACGCAACACCATCGTGCCCTTGGCCTCCAGGACACCGCCCCGCGCGCCGCCCCCGCCGCTCGCCTGACGATACGTCAAAGCGCCGTCGAACCCATCCCGCAACGCCGCCATCACATCACCCGGCGTACGAATGACCTTCCCACCACCGAAAGCCAACGCCCCCGAAGGAGACAGAACCCACGCCGCCGACCCCTGAGGCAACGCATCCGCCCACGTCCTCGACGCCGATGTCCCGAACACCTTGGCCGACTCATACAGCGACCCCGGACGCCCCACACCCAGCGTGTTGTACTTGAACGCGGCAGACTTGGCCTGCAACGACGACGTGAACGCGAACTTCTTGTCACTGAGCCCACGAGCGAAGTCCTCCGCCTTGAACGCAGCCTTGAACTTCGCGGCCGTCGCCACCTCACGGGCACCACCGGCCGCCTTGACCGCCCCGGCGACCTTGCTCGCCCCCTTCGCACCGGCGCCCACCGGCACCACTGCCGTGAGCAGATCACCGGTCAGCATCCCCGCCGCCTTCGCCGGATTCTCCTTCCACATCTCCACATTCGCAACCGCCTTCGCCGTCGCGATCAACCGATCCCCCGACTCCGCGCGCCGCTCATCCGAGACGAACGCACCCACCGGCGTCGCCGTGACCGCGATATCCGTGGCCAGCGTCCCGATCCCCTTCCACGTCGCCGAGAACGTCTCCCAATCGAACGGATTCACCAGAGCCACCAGACCCGTCACCGTGCCCTTGAGCGACTCCCACACACCGGAACCGAAATCCACGACCCCGTCCACCACATCCCGGTACCACGGCTTGTCCCACTCCGCCGGCCTCGCCCACGGCGTCTCCCCCGCACCCGAGGCCGAGTTCAACTGCTCCCGGCTCATCCCATACGCCTGCGCACCCTCCGGCACCGAACCATCCGCCGAGGCCTGCACGTACCGCGTGCCCCCATACAACGCGTTGAACGCGTTCTTACCCACCGGCGCCGCCGCCCCCACCACGCGGCCATCATCTCGACGACGACGTCCCCGCCGCCTTCGCTTTTACCGCACCTGCGGCCCGAACCCCTGGAACTCGGCCGGCAGATCCACGGAGAAGTCCGGCTCCGGTGCCGGCTGCTCCTGCGGCAACCCCATCCACATCCGGATCATCCGCGCATAGAAATCAATCAACTCCAGCAGCCGCTCCTCCGACAGACCCACATCATTCATCTCCGGGTCCCGCAGACCGATCACCGACCGCTCCAGAGCCTCCGCCATTCGATTGACAGCACCGGCCTCCATCGTCGGCGTCGCTCTGAATCCACTTTTAGCCTCGATAGTGCCGAACTCTCGTTGGAAACCATCATCGGACTCTGGGGAAAGGTATCTTGTCCGCTGCCGGTCGCCGAGGCTATACGGCGGGCCTGGACGCTTCTCCCCCACCACGGGAACGTCCCACACCTCAGCCCAGCCCAACAAACCAAGCCTCAACGAGCACCACCGGAATACCTGTGCACCCTCATACAGATATCGAGTCGACTCCGGATAATCGGCCGCCACCCGCAGAGTCGCCCCCTGCATCACCCGAATCAGCGCTTGAGGCTGATCAGAGAGCGCAAACACCACCGCCTGATGCCAGGGCTCCTGCGGATGGCCCAGCAGACGTTTTGCAGGATTCTTGCCCACGAACTTTCTCACCAGTTTCGGCGCCTCCGAAGCGATCGAACCCCCAACCTGCTTCCAAACACCTTCCCGTTTCTTCAGCAGGACCGGGTCCAAAGGCTTACTCTGCTCGGCCATCGACCACTCACCTCACATTCCCGATCGACACATTGTGGAACTCCAAACCGACAGTCTTTGCATCCTCGTCCGTGACACCCAAGATCTTGCTCCGCCACTTCAACTGCGAACCAAAGCTCCGGTTCACGTCCTTCCGCAACCAGTTCATATTGGAGATGTCATCTTCGCCACCGAGTTGCAGGTCCACCTTGTGGTCCAGATCGTACTTCGAGAGCTCGTCCCGGAGGATCAGGTCCCGCTGCGACTGGAGTGACTCCTGAATGAACTCCTCCGACTTGCCCTGAGCCCGCAGGGTCGACGCGAGCTCGTCCTGCCTGCCAAGGATGTTCTCCCGCACCGCGTCCGGCATCTCCAGACTCATGGCTCGGTCATAATCGTTGATGACTTTCCGACGGGTGATGTCCCGGTCCGCGCCGGTCACGAACGTCTTCTGCTCGCCCGCCTTGCGGGTGTCCACCAGGTCCTGCTCCAGGTACCGCTCCTTGCGAACCGCATCCTCGATCGACGCCTCATCCCATTTGCCACGCACCTGCAGCTCGACCTCACGCGTCACCGCCGTGGAATCCGGATCCACACGCTCATACACACCACGGCCCATCCGCGTCGTGTACTCATCCGCACCGGTCACGCCCGTGCCCCGCGGCGCCAGCGACGAATCCAGATACCGATCGATCCGCTCCACCCGCTGCGCCTTCGACGCATCCTCCACAAGATCCGGCCATTGCCCCGCCGGCCGGTCCTTCGGCTCCGGAACATCCGGGGTCGCGTCCCCCACACCACCGGAACCCGACCCACCCGGGCCACCACCGGAGCCGGACCCCACATCCGCGGAGCCACCACCCGAACGCGTCCCCCCGGGCCCAGCGGCCGAATCCACCACACCCGCACCACCACCGGCAGAACCCCCACCACCAGCCATCGCCGGCACCCGCTCAGAGACCACACGGGCCTCCGCGAGACTCTGCACCCGTGCCGCCTCAGACTGCGGCGTGTCCACGATGGCCTTCACCGTGAACTGCTCCTCCAACCCCGCGTCCTTGGCAGCCCTCGACTGCGGTGCGCCCACGATGCCCTTCACCGTCAACGGCTCCACCGACGCCCGCGCCCGGGTCAGCCCCGCCGCCACCCGATCCGGCACCAGATCCATCGCCTTCAGCTTCGCCTCATACTTCAACCAGCTCACACCCTGGCTCACGTCGTCGATCCGCATCGCCGTCGAGTTCAGGCCCTTCACCGCGCTCAGCGCGAACTTGTCCGCCTTCGCCGCAGGCACCCCGAACTTCGTGGCGAACTTGCCCGCCTTCCCCGCCAGCGAGACCGCCTTGCCCGACTTCGCCGCCGTCGTCACACCCTTGGCCACCGCCCCACCCGGCAGGAACACGGTCGCCAGATCACCGGTCAGCATCCCCGCCGCCTTCGCCGGATTCTCCTTCCACATCTCCACATTCGCAACCGCCTTCGCCGTCGCGACCAACCGCTCCCCCGACTCCGCACGCCGCTCATCCGAGACGAACGCACCCACCGGCGTCGCCGTGACCGCGATATCCGTGGCCAACGTCCCGATCCCCTTCCACGTCGCCGAGAACGTCTCCCAATCGAACGGATTCACCAGAGCCACCAGACCCGTCACCGTGCCCTTGAGCGACTCCCACACACCGGAACCGAAATCCACGACCCCGTCCACCACATCCCGGTACCACGGCTTGTCCCACTCCGCCGGCCTCGCCCACGGCGTCTCCCCCGCACCCGAGGCCGAGTTCAACTGCTCCCGGCTCATCCCATACGCCTGCGCACCCTCCGGCACCGAACCATCCGCCGAGGCCTGCACGTACCGCGTGCCCCCATACAACGCGTTGATCGCATTCGCGCACGTCATCTCCGCCGACTGGTGGCGGGAGATGATGTCGTTCATCGAGTCGACGATCCCCTGCTGGCGCTTGACCAGGTCCTCGTCCTTGACCCACTCCGCGTTGTCGCCGATCTCGTTGAGCAGGCTCTGGTACTGGCCGTGCAGGGCGTCCTTCTCCGTGGCCAGCCCCCGCTCCGTGGCCGCGAACTCGTCCAGGGCGTCCGCGGCCTTGTTCGTGTCCGTGAACACGTCGTCCGCCCGCGGCTCGTTCGGGTTCAGCACCGCCAGCAGCGTCCCGGCGTCGGGGGACTCGAAGGTCGCCCCGAGCCCCTTCCAGGTGTCCCGGTTGTCCCAGATGATCTGCGCGAACCCCCGCGCGTGCGTGCGCAGCGAGTCCGCCGCCGTCTCCAGGCCCGCGGCGTCCGCCAGCGGCGGGAACGCCCCCCAGTTGATGCCGATGTCCATGATGCTCTGCTCCTGCCCCGTCCGATCCCGTCAGTCCTGCGTGGGCCTCACACGGCCCGCGGCCCCCGGCCGCCACCCCAGGAGGTGGTGGTCGCCGTCGCGCTCTCCGTCGTCTCCAGCGAGGACACCGCCGTGGCGGCCATGTCCTCGTCCCCCTGCACGATGTACGTCAGG
Source organism: Micrococcus luteus (assembly GCA_047414615.1). Classification (GTDB taxonomy): domain Bacteria; phylum Actinomycetota; class Actinomycetes; order Actinomycetales; family Micrococcaceae; genus Micrococcus; species Micrococcus luteus_B. Next base: position 546,494 of record CP179711.1, on the reverse strand, counting down.
GCGTTGTTCGTCTCCTCCACGGCCTTGGACACCAGCGAGACCGCCGACTCCAGGTTCCCCGAGACGCTCTCCTCGAAGAACCCCACCAGCGCCTGGCCCACCAGGGCCGACTGCGAGGCCTGCGCGGCGCTCTCCGCCGCGGTGGTGAGCCCGGAGATCTCTCCCTCGAAGCCGCTGCACTGCAGGGCCACGTCCTTCACCACCTGCGCGCTCGCCGGCACGTCCACCGAATACCGCATGGTCTGCGTCCTCTCCCCGTCTCACGTCCCCGACAACGGCGGGCACCGAGGCCGGGCACGTGCCGCGCCCCCGGTGCCCGCCGCGTCGGGCGATGCCCGCCTGGTCAGCCGATGTTGGTGATGGCCGTGCGCGTCTTGGACTGCGTGGTGAAGGCCGTCTGGTCGTTCTCCGACAGGGTGGTCTTCACGAGGTCGATGATGGAGCGCACCTCGTTGGAGGCGTTCTTCCAACGAGTCTCCACGTGCGCGTACTCGTCCGAGGCGCCGTCCATCTGGAAGTCGGCCATGGCCTGGGCCACGTCCGCGTCGCGCTGGCCCATGAGCGCCTCGAGGCGGCCCACGATGCCGGCGATGTCGCCCTGGACGGACTGCGAGACGTCGGTGTCGAATCCGATGCGATCGGTGGTCATGTCTGTTCTCCTCTGTGCTGTGCGGCCGGTCCCCGCCCGTGCGGGGCCGGCGTCGAGATCTGAAGTGGTCCGGTGATACCTGCGGCCGCGGGTCAGCGGCTGGAGGAGAAGCGGGCCGAGTCGAAGTTGGAGCGGCCTTCCGCGGCGGCGGCGTTGTCCGAGGTCTCCTGGTCGCCGGTCTGCACGGCGGTGTCCATCTCGGACTGGCCCTGGTTGATGGCCGCGAGCGCGCCGTTGAGGTCGTTGGTGACCTCGTCCACCCGGGCCTTGAACTGGTCGAAGCGGGCGCGGCCCGCACCATTGAACTTGCCCTCCAGCGGAGCGGCGGCGTCCACGAGCTGACGCACCAGCGAGGTCAGGTCGTCCGAGGACGCGCCGGTGGACTGCGTGAGGGTGGTGAGCGTGGTGGCTCCCATGTCGAACTTCATGTAGGTTCCCCTGTCGTTCCCGTTGTGTCGATTGACTGGTCTGCACACGATGTCCGAGACGGTCCCCCGACGTCGCGCCGAGAGTGACGATAGGCCTGGGCCCCCCTGTGTGCCAACCCCCCGCCGACGCCCGGCGTCTCAGACCGACACTTCCGCCGTTCTGGTCGGCGCCCACGCGTCGCACAGCCGTCCGACGTCCACCCGGACCGGTACCCTGAGTATCGGCCCGCCGGGGACGGGCCCCGACCCGGGCCGAGCGCGCGCCGCCCTCCCGGTCGGAGGACATCACGAGGAGGCGGACTTTGCGGCACTACGACCAGCAGGTCGTCGAGGCGGAGGAGAACCGCCGCGCACGGCTCCACGGTGCCGTGTTCTTCGGCCCCGACCGGTGGCGACGCCGCTGGCCCCGGACCATCCGGCCGCTCGTCATCGGCCTGTTCCTCGCCGCCCTGATCGCCGCCGGCTGCGTCGCCACGTCCTTCATCGTGAACCTCGTGGAGCAGCAGAACCAGCGCCGCGAGCAGCTGCGCCAGGGCGCCGTCGCCGTCGTCCTGATCACCGACCGCACAGACTTCCGAGGAGCACCCGCATGGCCCTGGCGCTGACCCGCGTGACCGTCACCGCACAGGACCGCAGCGTGGAGCTGCTCCTGCCGGGCGACCAGCCGCTCGCCGCCCTGATGCCGCGGATCACCGAGCTCACGGGCCTGTCCGGCGCCGTGCCGGACGGCGCGCGCACCGTGCTCAACCGGATCGGCGGCCCCGCCCTCTCCCCGCAGGCCTCCCTGCGGGACCAGCACGTGGCGGACGGCGAATGGCTGCTGCTCACCACCGTCGAGGAGGCGCTGCCCGAGCCGATCGTCTACGACGTCGCCGACGCCGGCGAGGACCTCATGCCCGCCGTGCGCCGCTGGTCCGACCGGCGCGTGCACGTGGTGGCCGCCGTGGTCGTGGGGGCTCTGGCCCTGCTCGGGGCCCTGGCCCTCCTGGCCTCCCACACCCCGGCCGCCGCGCTCCCCGCCGCCGGTGCCCTCGGGCTGCTCGCCTGCGCCGCCGTCGCGTGGCGCCCGTGGGACCGCGGAGACGTGGCCCCCGCCCTGGCACCCGTCCCGCTGCTGGCCTTCGGGCTCGCCCTCCTGACCGCCCCGCCCGCGCCGCTGACGGCCGTCCTTTCCCTGGCCGCGGCCCTCGTGCTCACCCTGGTGGCCGTCACCGTCAGCACGCGGATGCCCCGGGCCGCCGTCGCCGTGCTCCTGACCGCCGCACTGCTCGCCGGCTGCTGGGCCCTGTGCTGGTGGCTCGCCCCCGCACCGCACCTGGCCGCGCTGGTGGCCGGCTCCGTCACCCTCGTGCTGCTGGGCGCCCTGCCACGCTGGGCCGTGGGCCTGTCCGGGCTGGACTCCATGGACCGGAACCTCCAGGGCTCCGGCACCCTGCGCCGCGCGGACGTGCTCCGCGTCCTCACCCTCGCCCACCGCAGCCTCACCGCCTCCCTCCTGTGCCTGGCCCTGTCCCTGGGCGCCGCCGGCGTCGTCGTGCTGCGCTCCGGCGTCGCCGACGGCTGGACACTCGCGACCCTGACCCTGTGGACGGCCGTCGTGGCGCTGCGGGTCCGCCACTTCCCGCTGACGCTCCAGCGGATCCTGCTCGGCCTCGCCGCCCTCCTCCTCTGGGCCGTCACCCTGGTCACGCTGGGGCGACTCGTCGGGCAGAGCTGGATGCTCGCCGCCGCGGCCGGTGTCCTGCTGCTCACCGCCGTGGCCCTGCTGGCCGCCCCTTGGCTGCGCCCCGCCGCCCACGTGGCCGCCCGGCTCCGCATCCTCGGGGACCGCGCGGAGTCCGTGGCCGCCCTCGCCGTGATCCCCGTGGTGGTCGGCGCGTTCGGCCTCTACGGGACCCTGTTGACCACCTTCCAGTCATGACCCGCCCCGAGCCCGCCGACGGTCCCGAGCAGCCAGGAGTCCGCATGAGCAGCACACGCCGCACCGGAGAGCTGACCTCCGCCCTGGACGAGGCGGTCGCCGCCCAGGACGGACCGCCCGCGCTCCGCGGCGAACGCGCGGCCGCCTCCGGTGAGCGGGCGATCCGGGCTGCCGCCCGGGTCCTCGCCGCGGACACGCTGCCGGACCGGTGGGCCTCCGCCGCCATCACGCTCCAGCAGCCGGTGGCCACCGGCCGGCGCATCGCCGTGCTCTCCCCCGCCGGCGGCGTGGGCCGCTCCGCCCTGGTCGCCGCCATGGCCCGGGAGCTGCGGGCCTTCCGCTCGGACGTGGTGGCGCGCCTCGACCTTGCCGACCACGCCTCCGGCCAGGCCGGGACGACGCCGGGCCCCGCCCCCACCCCGCGCACCGCGTGGGCCGCCCTGCGGGACCAGCGGCCCGAGACCCGCCTGGACTTCCTGCGGATCCTGGCGGACCCGGACACCGGCCACGTGGACGTGCACACCGCCCCGCCCGAGCCGGCGCTCGACGCCGAGGACGTGGTCCAGCTGCTCGCCGAGGTCTCCCGGCACAGCGCCGTCACCCTGGTCGAGTGCCCGGCCGGACACACCGACCCCCGCACCCGCGCCGCCGTGTCCACGGCCCACGCCCTCGTGGTGGTGGGCCGCCAGGACCGCGCCTCGGTGCGCGCCGTCTTCGAGTACGCCGCGGACCTGCGCGAGGCGTACCCCCGGACGCCCGTCCTCGCCGTGGCCAATGGGCGCGACCGCGTGGGAGCGCCCTGGCACGCGGGCCTCACCCGCAGCGTCGCCGAGCGGGCCCTCGCCTGGACGGCCGTGGGCCACTCGCGCGTCCTGCGTCGGGGACCCCGGCCGGAGGCGGTGCTCGAGATCGAGCGCCGCCTCGAGGTGATGCACACCGCCGCGGTGGCCCTCACCCTGGCCCGCGGGCTGCCCGCCGCGGAGGCCACCGCATGAGCACGCGGATCGTCCACCGCCCGGCACGCACCGTGGAGCCGGCACAGCTGCGCTCCGAGCACGTGATCGAGGGCGCCCCCGTCCTGGACCAGTCCGAGGGCAGGGTCAACCTGATCATGCTGGTCCCGCTGCTCGGCGCGGCCGCCTCCATGACGGTCATGATGCTCTTCCGCGGCTCCCCGCTGGCCGCCGTCGGCGCCCTCATGATGATCGTGACCGTCCTGGCCTCCGTAGTGCTGCTCTTCTCCCAGCGCGGCAAGAACCGCCGCGAGCGCCAGCTCAAGCGCGAGGCGTACCTGGACCACCTCGACGACCTGCGGCGGCGGTTCAAGGCCGAGGACGCACGGCTCCGCGCCGAGGCCCGCCGCATCGACCCCGACGTGGACCTGCTCGGCACCCTCGTGGAGAACCCCCACCGCCTCTGGGAGCGCCGCCGCGACGACCCCGACACCCTGCTCCTGCGGCTCGGCATCGGAGATCTGCCCGTCCGGGACATCACCGTGCAGACCGAGACCAGCGCCACCGACCCGCCGGACCACTTCCTCACGCAGGAGGCAGAGGCCGTCCGCGAGCGCTACTCGGTGTGCACCCGGCTGCCCGCCGCCTTCGCCCTCGACTCCCTCGGCGAGGTGTCCGTGCTCGGGCCCGCCGAGGCCCGCGCCGAGCTGGCCCGCGGGATCCTGGCCCGTGCCGCCGTCGCCCACTCCCCCGAGGACCTCTATCTCGCGCTCGTGGTGCCCGAGGGCGACGTCGCCGCCTGGGAGTGGGCCGTGCAGCTGCCGCACCTGGCGGACCAGACCCGGCCCACCGCCGTCGGCCCGCTGCGCCGCGTGTTCCACACCCGCGCCGAGCTCACCGCGGACCTGCGCGCCGAGCTGACCCGCCGCGCCCGGCTCGTGGCCGAGGCCCGCAAGAACGCGACGGGCGCCTCGCAGGACCCACGCATGCTCCTGCCGCGGCTGCTCGTGCTGGACCTGACCGACGCCGGCCCCGTGACGGCCGTCCCCTCCCCCGACGTCACGGCCTCCGTGGCCGACCTCGGGGTCACCGTCCTGCGCTTCCTCAAGGACCAGGTGGAGGAGCCGGACCGGATCGCGCTGCGGCTCACCCTCCGCCCCGCCGAGCAGACCGGCGGCTGGCGGCTGGATGCCGAGCCGCAGACCCGCCGCGGCCAGGCCTGGCGCGTGCCCGTGGACGTGGACCCCGTCTCCGCGGCGCAGGCGGCCGCCGTCGCCCGCCGTCTCGCGCCCCTGCGGCTGTCCCCCGACTCCCTGGAGCACGAGGAGTCCGTGTCCACGAACCGCTACACGGACCTGCTGGGCCTGCACGAGCTCAGCCCCGCGGAGATCCGCGAGAACTGGCGGGACCGGGCGGACCAGGAGTTCCTCCGCGTGCCGCTCGGCGTGGACGACGACGGCGCACCGGTCCTCCTGGACCTCAAGGAGTCCGCCCAGCTGGGCATGGGGCCGCACGGGCTCTGCGTGGGCGCCACCGGCTCCGGCAAGTCCGAGCTGCTGCGCACCCTGGTGCTGGCGCTGCTCGTCACGCACCCGCCGGAGCGGCTGAACATGGTGCTGGTGGACTTCAAGGGCGGCGCCACGTTTGCGCCGTTCGAGGGGGTCCCGCACGTCTCCGGCATCATCACGAACCTGTCCGACGAGACGTCCCTGATCACGCGTGTGCACGAGTCCCTGGCCGGGGAGATCCGCCGCCGGCAGGAGGTCCTCCAGCGGGCCGGCAACATCTCCAACGTCACCGACTACGAGCTGCACCGGAGAGAGGCCGCGGCCCGCGGCGAGGACTGGGAGCCGCTGCCGCACCTGCTGGTCATCATCGACGAGTTCGGCGAGCTGCTCACCGCGCAGCCGGACTTCATCGACCTGTTCCTGTCCATCGGCCGCATCGGCCGGTCGATCGGCGTGCACCTGCTGCTCTCCTCCCAGCGCATCGAGGGCGGCAAGCTGCGCGGCCTGGACACCTACCTGTCCTACCGGCTCGGCCTGCGCACGCTCTCCGAGGCCGAGTCCCGGACCGTGCTGGACACCCCGGACGCCTTCCACCTGCCCGCCGTGCCCGGCTACGGCTACCTCAAGGTGGACACGTCCGTGTACGACCGCTTCAAGGCCGGCTACGTCTCCGGCCCGCTGTCCGCGCTGTTCGAGGACGAACTCGCGGCGCCGCTGGCGGAGCAGCGGTTCGACCCCGTGGTGCGGCCGTTCTCCCAGCAGGAGCAGCGGGAGCTCGTGGCGGCCCGCGCGGACGAGCGGCGCCGGCGCTCCGAGTCGGCCCCCGTCCCGGCGGTCCGGACCACCGGCACCACGGTGATGAGCCACCTGGTGGACGTGCTGCGCACCCACGAGCGCGCCACCGAGCCGATCTGGCTGCCCCCGCTGCCGGACGCGCTCCCCCTGGACGCCGTCACCGGTCCCCCGCAGATCACCACGGAGGGCCCCGTCCTCCCCCAAGGTGGCGGCCTGCGCATCCCCCTGGGCATGGTGGACGACCCGTCCCGCCAGTGGCAGGGCCCGTGGTCCCTGGACCTGGCAGCCGGCAGCGGCAACGCCGTCTTCGTGGGCGGACCGCAGACCGGGAAGTCGACCGCCCTGCGCACCCTGGCGCTCTCCGCCGCCCTGACCCACTCGCCCCGCGAGCTCGCCCTGTACGGGATCGACCTGCTCGGCTCCGGCCTCCGGCCCCTGCTGGAGCTGCCGCACGTGGGCGGCGTCGGCATCCGCACCGAGCGCGAGCGGGTGCGACGCACCGTGGAGGAGGTCCACGCGATGCTCGCCGAGCGGGAGGACGTGTTCGAGCGCCACGGCCTGGACTCGCTGCAGGCCATGCGCACGGCCCACGCGGCCGGCGACCTGCCGGAGCTGCCGGTGGCCGACGTCGTGCTGCTCGTGGACGGCTACGGCCAGCTCGCCGACGAGTTCGAGCCCCTGGCCGCCGACGTCCAGGACATCCTGGCGCGCGGCTCCGGCTACGGCGTGCACGTGGTGGCCACCGCCACCCGGTGGAACGAGGTCCGGATCTCGCAGCAGGCGTTCTTCAGCCATCGGATCGAGTTCCGGCTGGGCGAGCCCGCCGAGTCCTCCCACGGCAAGCGCAAGGGCGAGTCCCTGCCCGTCGGACGGCCCGGCCGTGCGCTCACCCCGGACGGCCTCGTGGGCCACCTGGCGTTGCCGCGCGTGGACGGCGCCGTCGACGCCGCGTCCGCCACCGCCGCGCTGACGGAGACCGTCCGCGCCGTGGCGGCCTCCGCCGACGGCTCCATGGTGCCGCCCGTGCGCGTCCTGCCCGGGCTGCTCCGCCCCGGGGAGCTGGCGCCGGTGCACGAGCCCGGCCGGTTCGCCCTGGGCCGGACGGAGAAGGACTTCACGACGCGCACGGTGGACCTCTTCGGACGGGATCGGCACCTGCTGGTCCTGGGCGATCAGGCGTCCGGCCGCTCGTCGCTGCTGCGGCACGTCTGCCGGAGCCTGGTGGCGAACTCCACGCCGGAGGACCTGGTGATCGCCCTCTACGATCCGCGCCAGGAGTTCGACGGCGTGGTCCCGGACGACTTCCTGGGCGGCCACGCCCGCTCGAGCCTTCTCGGCCAGCGGCTGTCCGCGTCGATCGCGGAGGAGCTGAAGACCCGTGTTCCTCAGGACGCCACCGCGACGCCCGGTCCTCCCCCGTCACCGCAGATCGTCGTCGTCCTGGACGACTACGACGTGCTCACCGCGGGCGGCGGCAGCCCGTTGGCCCCGCTGACGCCCTACGTGCCCATGGCGAGCGAGATCGGCCTGCATGTGGTGTTGGCTCGCCGTGTCACCGGTGCCGCGCGCGGCCTGCACGAGCCGTTCACGGCGGCCGTGCGGGAGTCCGGCGCCGGCGTGCTGCTCATGGACGGCCCCCGCACGGAGGGCGCGCTGATCGACGGCCGGCGCGCGCAGCGCCAGCCCCCGGGCCGCGGCTTGTTCACCGCCGGCGGGCGGGGCTGGGAGACCGTCCAGACCCCGTACTCGCCGCCCCCGGGGGAGGACGGCGCACTGCAGCAGGACGACACCCCGGGCCCGTCCGGCACGCCGACCCCCGCCCGTCCGTCCGGTGAGGGACCCTCCGTCCCTGCCGAGGAGAGGAGCTGACCCGTGTCCCACCGCTTCACGATCATCACCCTGCAGCCGCCGGAGCCCGCCGCCTGGGCCTGGGCTGCGGCCGACCTCGACCCGGAGCTGGTCCTCACCGTGGACGACGCCGCCGAGTGCTGGCGCGTCGCCGACCCGACCGGCCGGGAGGAGCTCTTCACCGTGGACGTCCCCCTGCGGGTGCGCGTCTCCGGTGAGGTGCGCCGCGTCTTCGGCCACGAGGCCGGGTTCGACTTCTCCGGTCTCCCGGCCGATCCCGAGACGTACTGGAACGAGGTGCACGTCATCCAGCCGTCGGCCCGCGCGGAGTCCCTCGCCGCCCGCTTCTGCCGGTCGGTGGCGCATCTGGGGCAGGGGACGTGCATCGACCACGACGGCCGCTTCACCCATCTGGGCGAGACCGGCCCCGAGCAGCGCAGGGAGTGGGCATGAACCTCGCCACCACGCACACCGTAGTCGTCGGGCAGTGCCTGGCCGTGTTCTCCGAGGCCCCCGTGGTGCGCCACGGGAACTGGTTCAGCAAGGTGATGCACCAGGCCGCCCGGGACGGCCTGGGCCTGCTGGTGATCACGCCGCCCACGAGCGCGCTCTCCCGGGGCCTGCTCCACGTCTTGGACCGGCTGCAGGGGCTGTGGCTGGTGGAGGCCGACGACGGCACCCACTACCTCGGCCGCTCCGGGCACAGCGTCCACCTGGACGACGACGGGATCCCCGAGGTCCTGGACGACCCGCACCCCGGCTGGTTGCGCGAGGGCGCGGCGCAGGACCGGGGTGGGCTCCTGGTGCAGGCGGAGTCCCTGTACCCCCGCCGACCGCGGACGCAGGTCGGCGGGCTCACCGAAGCGCTGACGGCGGCGCTCACCGGCGACGTGCCGCTCGGCTGGGGCATGCAGGAGCCCGTCACCGAGCCGTGGGACGCGAAGTCGATCACCCGGCGGTTTTCGCGCGGGGAGCCCCACGACGTCCTCCTGCACGTGGCAGGGCCGCTCACCGGGAACCAGGGCGGCGATCGTCGCCTGGCCGCCATGCTCGAGATCCAGCGGCCCCGGAACGGCGTCGTGGAGCATGTCCGGGCCTGGGTGGAGAGGGACGCGACCCTGGACGGCGAACGGTTGGAGGCCGTGTCCCTGCAGCTGCACCGCCATGGGGTGCGCTGGGCCGCAGGGCAGCAGATCGCAGGAGGGGACCCCACGGTCGTCCACCCCTTCTGGCTGGGCTCCCCCGTGCCGGCCTGGCTCCAGTTCGGCCCCGAGGCCCTGCAGGGGCGGGACGTGACGGCGCTCGCCGCCTTCGCGCAGGAGCAGGGCGCGGAGTCCACCCGTCTGCTCGGCAGCGGTCCCGGCACGGGGCTGGCCGTGTTCTTCCCCCAGACGCCTGAGGGCGCCGAACGCGCCGGCGCCCATCCCCTCGCCGCACAGCAGAGGATCCTGGCCCACGTCCTCGGCGCGGGCACCGACTGAGCCGTCACCCTCGGGACGACGCCGGCCCGTCACCCACGCGTGTGGGTGACGGGCCGGCGTGCCGTCCAGGGATCAGCCCTCAGCAGCAGCGGCTGCCCGGATTCTCCTCCTGGCGGGCGTACTCGGCCCGCCAGAACTCCCGCTCGGTCATCGGCGCGCGCTCCGGGTGGTGCGCCCGGTGGTGGGCCACGTACGCGTCGTACTTCCCCTCGCCGGAGAGCTGGCGGACCCACCAGCGCGCCCGGGCCCACGCCCCGGGCCGAGACGGGCCGGCCGGGCCCTCCGCGGTGGAGGGCCCGGCCGGCGTCACGCGCGGATCGGCCACGTCAGTGACCCCGCACCGGCTGCCGGTCCGCCGGCAGGGCGTCCCACTGCCGCTGCAGCTCCTTCTCCTCGGCCGTGGCGAACAGCCCGGCCGGTGCGAAGCTCTGCGAGGGCATGTACGGGTCCTGGTGGTCGATGACCTCGGTGCCGCGGAAGGCGCGCACCGTGGCGAGCATCGACGTCGTGATGACGATCAGCGCCAAAACCAGGAAGACGATGGAGAGCGTGCCCTGGATGGCCGTGTTCCGGACCACGGCCTCCATGGCCGGCACGGACTTCGCGGCGCCGAAGCTCGTCTGCCCGGCGGCCAGGGCGTCCTGGAACGCGCGGTGCTGCGCCCAGTAGCCCACGGCCGGGTTCGGGGAGAAGATCTTGAACAGGCTCGCCACCGTGGTCACGACCGTGATGAACGCCAACGGCAGGGCGACGATCCACAGGCCGCGGAAGTGCCGCCGCTTGGCCACGATCGCCAGGACCACGGCGGGCGCGATCGAGGCCAGCAGCTGATTGGCGATGCCGAACAGCGGGAACAGCGTGTTGATGCCGCCGAGCGGGTCCGTGACGCCCATCAGCAGCACACCGCCCCAGGCCGCCACCATGACGGCGGTGGCCAGCCAGGCGCCCGGCTTCCAGTTGTGGTCCCGGAACTTGGGGATCACGTTGCCCAGGGAGTCCTGGAGCATGAAGCGGGCCACGCGCGTGCCGGCGTCGACGGCGGTGAGGATGAACAGCGCATCGAACATGATCGCGAAGTGGTACCAGAAGCCCATGAGCCCGTCGCCGCCCACGAGCTGGCACATGATGTGCGCCAGGCCGACCGCGAGGGTGGGGGCGCCGCCGGTGCGGGAGACCACGGTCTCCTCGCCCACGAGGTCGGCCAGGTGGGTCAGGTCCCCGGGGGCGAGGTTCACCCCGGCCAGGCCGAGGCCCATGACGAAGTCGACGGCGGTCTCCGGGGTGCCGCCGGTGAGGGCGGCCGGGGAGTTCATGGCGAAGTAGATGCCGCGGTCGAGTGAGACGGCGGCCACGAGCGCCATGATGGCCACGAAGGCCTCCATGAGCATGCCGCCGTAGCCGATGAAGCGGGTCTGCCGTTCCTTCTCGACCATCTTGGGCGTACGTGCCCGAGGCGATCAGCGCGTGGAAGCCGGAGAGCGCACCGCACGCGATGGTGACGAACAGGAACGGGAACAGCGAACCGGCCCACACCGGGCCGGTCTGGCCCGAGGCGAACTCGGAGAACGCGAGGGTGCCGATGCGCGGCTGCACGACGACGATGGCCAGCGCGAGACCGGCGATCACGCCGATCTTCATGAAGGTGGACAGGTAGTCGCGCGGCGCGAGCAGCAGCCACACGGGCAGTACGGCCGCGACGAATCCGTAGATGATCACGGCCCAGGCGATGGTGGTGCGGTCCAGGGTGAGCAGGGCCGCGCCCCACTCGGTCCCGGCGACCCAGCCGCCGCCGATGATGGCCGCCAGGAGCAGGACGAACCCGATCACGGAGATCTCGGTGATGCGGCCCGGACGGATCCAGCGCAGGTAGGCGCCCATGAAGAGCGCGATCGGGATGGTCATGGCCACGGAGAACACGCCCCACGGGGACTCGCCCAGGGCGTTGACCACCACGAGGGCCAGGATGGCCGTGATGATCACCATGATCAGCAGGGTCGCGATGATCGCGGCGGTGCCCCCGACGCGGCCCAGCTCGTCCCGGGCCATCTGGCCCAGCGAGCGGCCGCCGCGGCGCATCGAGAAGAACAGGACGAGGTAGTCCTGGACCGCGCCGGCCAGGATCACGCCGACGATGATCCAGATGGTGCCGGGCATATACCCCATCTGCGCGGCGAGCACGGGGCCCACGAGCGGGCCGGCGCCGGCGATGGCCGCGAAGTGGTGGCCGTAGAGCACGCGGCGGTCGGTGGCCACGTAGTCCCGGCCGTCGGCCCGGTACTCGGCCGGGGTGGCGCGGGTGTCGTCCGGGTGGACGATCATGCGCTCGACGTACTTCGAGTAGAAGCGGTAGCCGATCGCGAACGCCGCCACGGCCGCGAACACGAACCAGATCGCGTTGATCGTCTCGCCGCGGTGCAGGGCGAGCATGGTCCAGGCGACGCCGCCGAGCAGCGCGACGGCCACCCAGACGGCGATCTTCACGGGCGTCTAGCGGGGCCGGCCGGCGGCCTCGGTGGGCGGGAGGTCATCCGGCGCCGTGTCCGGGCGTGGGGCGCCCTCGGCGGGCGCGGAGGAGCGGTGCGAGCTCACGGGGGGCTCCGTTCGTGGGATGGGGTCAGACGAGGCGGTGCATCCAGCCGTGGGTGTCCTCAACCGTGCCGGTCTGGATGCCGAGCAGGGTCTCGCGGATCTTCAGGGTCACGTCGGTGCCCCCGGCGGACTCGATGACCTTGTCCCCGTCCAGCAGGCGGCCGATCGGGGTGACCACGGCGGCGGTGCCGCAGGCGAAGACCTCGGTGATCTCGCCTGAGGACACACCCTGGTCCCACTCGTCCACGGTGATGCGGCGTTCCTGGACCGTCAGGCCCATGTCCCGGCCGAGCTGCAGGATGGAGGAGCGGGTGACCCCCTCGAGGATGGTGCCGGTCAGCTCCGGGGTGACCAGGCGGCCGTCCCTGTAGACGAAGAACACGTTCATGCCGCCGAGCTCCTCGACGGAGTTGTCATGGGTGCGGTCCAGGAACAGCACCTGGTCGGCGCCGTGCTCCGCGGCCTCCTGCTGGGCCACCAGCGAGCCGGCGTAGTTGCCGCCGCACTTGGCCGAGCCGGTGCCGCCGGCGGCGGCGCGGGCGTAGTCGCGGGAGACCCAGATCGTCACCGGCTTGAGCTCGCCGCCGAAGTAGTTGCCGGCCGGGGAGGCGATCACCTTGTAGGACACCTCGTTGGCGGAGCGGACACCCAGGAACGCCTCGGAGGCGTACATGAACGGGCGCAGGTAGAGCGCCTCGCCGTCGCCGCCGGGAACCCAGGCGGCGTCCGTGGAGACGAGCTGGCCGATGGACTCCAGGAAGAGCTCCTCCGGCAGCTGGGGCAGGGCCAGGCGGGCGGCCGAGCGGTTCAGGCGAGCGGCATTGGCCTCCGGGCGGAACGTCCAGATCGAGCCGTCCGCGTGCTTGTAGGCCTTCAAGCCCTCGAAAATCTCCTGGGCGTAGTGCAGCACCGCCGCCGCCGGGGACATCTGGATGGGGCCGTAGGGCTCCACGCGGGCGTCGTGCCAGGCCCCGCCCTGGTCGTCGTTCGTCCAGTCGATGGAGACCATGTGGTCCGTGAAGTCCTGTCCGAAGCCGGGGGCGGCGAGGATCTGCTCGCGCTCGGCCTCGGTGCGCGGGGACGGATGCTCGATGCGGCGGAAGGTGGTCTCGGACACGGTGTGCTCACTCCTGACGTGCAGATTCGGCGGCGGCCTGCACGGCGCGCCTTCCCTGCCACGGCGGAGGCGGCGGCGGGAGGCGGGCCAGGCCCTGCCCTTGATGATAGGCCCGTCGGTGGCGCCTCTCACATTCCGGACCTCAGAGCCGGGCTGTCACGTCCCGGCCGACGGCCTCGGTGGAGACGTCCTGCCCGGCGGTCCGCTCGGCCAGGTGGGCCCAGACGGCGCAGTGGATGCGCTCGGCGGCGGCGCCGCGGCCGAGGTGCTCCAGGAGCATGGCGGCGGAGAGGATCGCGGCGGTCGGGTCCGCGATGCCCTTGCCGGCGATGTCCGGGGCCGAGCCGTGGACGGGCTCGAACATGGACGGGGCGGTGCCGGAGACGTTGATGTTGCCGGAGGCGGCCAGGCCGATGCCGCCGCCGATCGCCGCGGCCAGGTCCGTGAGGATGTCACCGAACAGGTTGTCCGTGACGATCACGTCGAAGCGGGCCGGGTCGGTGACCATGAGGATGGTGGCGGCGTCTACGTGCAGGTAGTCGTGGGCGACTTCCGGGAAGTCGGCGGCCACCTGCTCGACCACGCGCTTCCAGAGGTGCCCGGCATGGACGAGCACATTGTGCTTGTGCACGAACGTGAGCCGCTTCCGGTCCGAGGCCTGGGCCCGGGCGAAGGCGTCGCGGACGACGCGCTCCACGCCGTGGGCGGTGTTCACGGACACCTCGGTGGCGATCTCCTGGTCGGTGCCGGACCGCAGCTGCCCACCGTTGCCGGCATAGGGGCCCTCGGTGCCCTCGCGGACCACGGTGAAGTCCACCTCGCCGGGCTCGGCCAGCGGACTGACGGCGCCCGGGTAGAGCTTGGTGGGGCGCAGGTTCACGGCGTGGTCGAGCTCGAAGCGGAGCGTGAGCAACACCTGACGCTCGAGCAGCCCGGACGGGACCTCGGTGTCGCCGGGTGCGACGCCCACGGCGCCGAAGAGGATCGCATCGTGCCGCCGCAGGGCCTCCAGGGTCTCCGGGTTCAGGGCCTCGCCGGTGGCCTTCCAGTGCTCGGCCCCGAGCGGGTACTCGGTGACCTTGGCCTCGGACTCACCCTCGGCCGCGAGGGCGGCCTGGAGGACGGCGAGCGCCTGGGCTGTGACCTCGGGGCCGATGCCGTCGCCGCCGATGACGGCGAGGTCAATGGAGCCCTCGGCGGGCACGTGCTGCGCGGTGGGGGTCTGGCTCATGGGCGCCAGACTAGGAGAGTCCCTGCCCGGATTCCACGATCCGGGCGAGGGCTCTCACATGCCGGACTCACGCGTCGGCCGGCTCCTCGTGGCGCGGGAACACGCCGGTCGGCTTCGGCAGGGCGGTGCCGGGGACGAGGTCCTCGGCGAACGCCGCGAACGAGCGCGGGCCCGCGTTGGAGTCGTTGGTCCGGCCGGCGTCGCCGCTGGGCTCCACACCGAGCAGGTCCAGCAGGCGGGTGGCCGAGTCCGGCATCACCGGCTGGACCAGCAGGGCGACGCGGCGCACGGCCTGCAGGGTGACGTAGAGGACGGTGCGCATGCGCTCCTCGTCGGTCTTGCGCAGCACCCATGGGGCCTGATCGGCGAAGTAGGCGTTGACCTCGCCGAGCACCCGCCAGGTCTCCTCGAGGGAGTCGTGGAAGTCCTGCACGCCGTAGGCGGCGCGGGCGTGCTCGAGCAGCCCGTCCACCTGCGCCAGGATGGCGCGGTCGGCGTCGGCGAGCTCACCGGGGGCGGGCACGGCGGCGTCGCAGTTCTTGAATGCCATGGACAGCGAGCGCTGGGCGAGGTTGCCCAGGTTGTTCGCCAGGTCCGCGTTCTTGCGGCCCACCACGGCGTCGTGGCTGTAGGAGCCGTCCGCGCCGAAGGAGAACTCGCGAAGCAGGAAGAAGCGCACGGCGTCCAGGCCGTAGCGGGCGACCCACTCGGCGGGGGCCACCACGTTGCCCAGGGACTTGGACATCTTCTCCCCGTTGTTGTTGAGGAAGCCGTGGATCATCACGCGCTTCGGCAGCTCGATGCCGGCGGACATCAGGAACGCCGGCCAGAAGATGCAGTGGAAGCGGGAGATGTCCTTGCCGATCACGTGGACGTCGGCCGGCCAGAACGTGGTGAAGGACTCCGCGGCCTCGTCCGGGAACCCGGCGCCGGTGAGGTAGTTCGTCAGGGCGTCCACCCACACGTACATCACATGCTTGGCGGACGGTGCTTCGCCCTCGGACGGGGCCGGGACCTCGATGCCCCAGTCGAAGCTGGTGCGGGAGATCGAGAGGTCGTTCAGGCCCTGCTCCACGAAGCGGATGACCTCGTTGAAGCGGTAGCGGGGGCCGGCGAAATCCGGATTCTGCGCGTAGAAATCCAGCAGCCGCTGCGTGTAGGCGGACAGGCGGAAGAAGTAGGACTCTTCCTCGGTCCAGGTGACCTCGGTCCCGGTCTCCACGGCGTACCGCACGCCGTCCTCGCGGACCTCGGTCTCGTCCTCGGTGAAGAACCGCTCGTCCCGCACGGAGTACCAGCCGGCGTAGCGGTCCAGGTAGATGTCCCCGTTGGCCTCCATGCGGCGCCACAGCTCCTGGGAGGCGCGGTGGTGGTCCTCGTCCGTGGTGCGGATGAAGCGGTCGTAGGACACGTTCAGCACGTCGTCGTCCATGGCCTTGAAGGCGGCAGAGTTGCGGGTGGCCAGCTCCAGCGGGGTCAGACCCAGCCTCTCGGCGGTCTGGGCCATCTTCTGCCCGTGCTCGTCCGTGCCGGTGAGGAAGAACACCTCACGGCCGTCGAGGCGCATGAAGCGGGCGAGGGCGTCGGTGCCCACCATCTCGTAGGCGTGGCCGATGTGCGGCTCGCCGTTCGGGTAGTGGATGGCCGTGGTGACGTAGAAGGGATCGCGCTGGGTGCTCACCCGAACGATTCTAACGACGACGGCCCCGTCACCGGCATTCCGGTGACGGGGCCGTCCGTGGGTCGGAGCCCGACCGGCCGCCGCTGCGGGCGCGGCGGGGCCGGGGCCGACGCCGTCGGGCGTGTGCCCGGCGGCTCAGCGCTCCGCCAGGTCCACCTCGGCGGCGCGTTTGGCTTCGATGGCCTGTTCCAGGGTCTCCAGGGTGCCTGGCCGGAGCGGGGCGTCGATCTGGAGGACGGCGAGGGCGGTGCCGCCCTCGGACTCGCGGGAGACGTCCATGCCGGCGATGTTCACGCCCTGCTCCCCCAGCGCCTGGCCGAGGATGCCGATCACGCCCGGGCGGTCCGTGTAGCGGAAGGCCAGCAGGTGGTCGGACAGCGGCACCTCGATCTCGGCGCGGTCCACCCCCACCAGCTTCTGGCGCTGGCGCGGTCCCACCAGGGTGCCGGAGACGGAGACCTGGTCGCCCTGCGAGGTGGCGCCGCGGACGGTGACCACGTTGCGGTAGGAGCCGGACTCGGCGGTGGTGGTCAGCCGGGTCTCCACGCCGCGCTGCTCGGCGAGCACCGGGGCGTTGACGTAGGAGACCTGGTCCGAGACCACGTCCGTGAACACGCCCTTCAGGGCGGCCAGCCGGATCGAGGAGACATCCTGCGCGGCGATCTCGCCGGCGACCTCGACCTCGACGGCGGTCAGGGAGCGCTCGCCCAGCAGGGCGGTGAGCACGCGGCCGAGCTTCTCGGCCAGGGGCAGGCCGGGGCGCACGTCCTCGTGGATGACGCCGCCGGCCACGTTCACGGCGTCCGGCACGAGCTCGCCGGCCAGGGCCAGGCGGACCGAGCGCGCCACGGAGACGCCGGCCTTCTCCTGGGCCTCGGCGGTGGAGGCCCCCAGGTGCGGGGTGACGGTGGCGCGGTCGTGGGTGAAGAACGCCAGGTCGGTGGCCGGCTCGGTGGAGAACACGTCGATGCCGGCACCGCCGATGGCGCCGGAGGCCAAGGCCCGGTCGAGTGCCTCCTCATCCACGAGGCCGCCGCGGGCGACGTTCACCACGAAGGCGGTGTCCTTCATCCGCGCGAACTGCTCGTCGCCGAGCATGCCGATGGTCTCCGGGGTCTTCGGCATGTGGATGGTGACGAAGTCCGCGCGCTCGAGCAGCTCGTCCAGCTCCATGAGCTCGGCGCCGAGCTGCTGGGCGCGGGCGGCCGTGATGTACGGGTCGTAGGCCAGGATGTCCATGCCGAAGGCCCTCATGCGCTCGGCCACCAGGGCGCCGATGCGGCCGAGGCCGATGATGCCCAGGGCCTTGCCGTACAGCTCGACGCCGGAGTACTTGGAGCGCTTCCACTCCCCCTGCTTCAGGGCGGCGTTGGCCGGGGCGATGTTGCGGGCCGCGGCGAGGATGTGGCCGCAGGTCAGCTCGGCGGCGGACAGGATATTGGAGGTCGGGGCGTTGACCACCATGACGCCGGCCGCGGTGGCGGCGGGCACGTCCACGTTGTCCAGGCCGACGCCGGCGCGGGCGATGACCTTGAGGTTCGTGGCGGCGGCGATGGCCTCCGCGTCCATCCGGGTGGCCGAGCGGATGAGGACGGCGTCGGCGCCGGGCAGGTCCGCCAGGAGGCGGGCCCGGTCGGCGCCGTCGGTGTGACGGATCTCGAAGTCGGGGCCCAGGGCCTCGACGGTGGCCGGGGACAGCTCCTCGGCGATCAGGACGACGGACTTGGCGCTCACGGTTCTTCCTTCACGGGGCTTCGGGTCGGTGGCGGCGGTGTGCGGTGCTGCTGTTCGGCGGCGCGGGCGGACCCCAGGGTCCCGTGCCGGCCGTGACGGGCGGTGCCGTCACGGCCGAGCCTAGCCGCATTTATATGCGTCGAATGGAATACGACGACGGCGCCGGCACCTCACGCGGTGACGGCGCCGTCGTCGGGGCCTGCCGCGGCCGGCGTGGGCGCGCCGTCCGGGTCGGTGGACGGGCCGACCTCGCGGGTCAACGGGCGGCGCGCCGTCCGGGTCAGCGGGCGGCAGTGCCCTCGGTGTAGTCGTCGTCGGTGTCCTTGAGCCAGGAGAACATCTGGCGCAGCTCGCGGCCGGTCTTCTCGATCGGGTGCTGCTCGGCCTTGGCGCGCAGCTCCGTGAACTCCGGGGCGCCGGCCTTCTGGTCGTCCATGAAGCGCTGGGCGAAGGCGCCGGACTGGATGTCCGCCAGGACGGCCTTCATGTTCTCCTTGACGCGCTCGTCGATGACGCGCGGGCCGGAGACGTAGTCGCCGAACTCGGCGGTGTCCGAGATGGACCAGCGCTGCTTGGCCAGGCCGCCCTCGACCATCAGGTCCACGATCAGCTTCAGCTCGTGCAGCACCTCGAAGTAGGCGATCTCCGGCTGGTAGCCGGCCTCGGTCAGGGTCTCGAAGCCGTACTGGATCAACTGGGAGGCGCCGCCGCAGAGCACGGCCTGCTCGCCGAACAGGTCGGACTCGGTCTCCTCGGTGAAGGTGGTCTCGATGACGCCGGCGCGGGTGCCGCCGATGCCCTTCGCGTAGGACAGGGCGAGGGCGTGGGCCTCGCCGGAGGCGTCCTGCTCGACCGCGATCAGTGCGGGCACCCCGCGGCCGGCCTCGAACTCGCGACGCACCACGTGGCCCGGGCCCTTCGGGGCCACGAGGGCGACGTCCACGCCGGCCGGGGCCTTGATGTAGCCGAAGCGCACGTTGAAGCCGTGGGCGAAGAACAGGGCGTCGCCGTCCTGCAGATTGCCGGCGATGTGCTCGTTGTAGACGTCGGCCTGCACCTGGTCCGGGGTGAGGATCATGATCAGGTCCGCCTCGGCAGCGGCCGTGGCCACGTCCACCACGCGGAGGCCCTCGGCGTCGGCCTTGGCGCGGGACGTGGAGCCCTCGGCGAGGCCGATGCGGACATCCACGCCGGAGTCGCGCAGGGACAGCGCGTGGGCGTGGCCCTGCGAGCCGTAGCCGATGACGGCGACGGTGCGGCCCTGGATGATCGACAGGTCGGCGTCGGCGTCGTAGAACTTCTTCACGGACATGGCGGGTCTCCTTCGGTTCGGAGGTCTCCCGGCCGGCGGGGCGGCCGGGATCCTGGACGGGTGGTGGGTCTGGGATGCCGGGCCCGCCGCGGGGGCGGCGGACGGGTCTGGAGGGGACGTGCGGTCCGCCCCGCGTCAGCGGGACAGGGCCCGCTCGGTCATGGAGCGGCCGCCCCGGGCGACGCCCAGGGTGCCGGAGCGGACGAGCTCACGGACTCCGAACGGGGCGAGCAGCTCGAGCAGGGCGTTGAGCTTGTCCCGGGAGCCGGTGGCCTCGAGGGTCAGCGACTCGGGGGCGACGTCCACGACCTGGGCCCGGAACAGCTCGGCCGCCTGCACGACCTGGCTGCGCGTCGCGGCGTCCGCCCGGACCTTCACGAGCAGGTGGTCGCGCTGCACCGAGGCCTCGGCGGAGAGCTCGATGACCTTGATGACGTTCACGAGCTTGTTGAGCTGCTTGGTCACCTGCTCGAGCAGGCGCGGATCCGCGTCCACGACCACCGTGATGCGGGACAGCCCCTCGATCTCGGTGACGCCCACGGCGAGCGAGTGGATGTTGAAGGCGCGCCGGGCGAACAGGCCGGCCACGCGGGTCAGCACACCCGGGACGTCCTGGACCAGCACAGACAGGGTGTGACGCTGGGTGGTCTCCGTCTCGTTGGCCATGTCTCAGTCCTCCTGGGTGAAGTCCGGGGTCATGCCGCGGGCGACCTGGATGGCGTCGTTGCTGACGCCGGCCGGCACCATCGGCCACACCATCGAGTCCCGGGAGACCACGAAGTCGATGACCACGGGGAGGTCGTCCACCTCAAGGGCCTTCCGGATGGTCTCGTCCAGGTCCTTCTCGCGCTCGCAGCGCAGGCCGACCGCGCCGTAGGCGTCGGCGAGCTTCACAAAGTCCGGGACGCGCACCGTGCCGTGGCCGGTGTTGAGGTCCGTGTGGGAATAGCGTGAGTCGTAGAACAGGGTCTGCCACTGGCGGACCATGCCCAGGGACGAGTTGTTGATGACGGCGACCTTGATGGGAATCCGGTTGATCACGCAGGTGGCGAGCTCCTGGTTGGTCATCTGGAAGCAGCCATCGCCGTCGATGGCCCAGACCACACGGTCCGGGTCGCCGACCTTGGCGCCCATGGCGGCGGGCACGGCGTAGCCCATGGTGCCCAGGCCGGCGGAGTTCAGCCACTGACGCGGGCGCTCGTACTGCACGAACTGGGCGGCCCACATCTGGTGCTGGCCCACGCCGGCGACGTAGGTGGCCTCAGGGCCGGAGAGTTCGGACAGCCGCTGGATGACCTGCTGCGGGGCGAGCAGGCCGTCCTCCGGGGCGGTCCATCCCAGCGGGTAGGTCTCGCGCAGGCGGGACAGCACGCCCCACCAGCCGGTGAGGTCCGGCAGGCCGACGCCGTCGCGGTCGCGGCGCAGCTCCTCCGTCAGGTCCGGGACGATCTCCTTCAGGTCGCCGACGATCGGGATGTCCGCGACGCGGTTCTTGGAGATCTCGGCCGGGTCGATGTCCGCGTGGATCACCTGGGCGCCCGGGGCAAAGCTGGTGAGCAGGCCGGTGACGCGGTCGTCGAAGCGGGCTCCGAGGGTGATGAGCAGGTCCGACTGCTGCAGCGCGGCCACGGCGGAGACGGAGCCGTGCATGCCGGGCATCCCCACGTGCAGCTCGTGCGAGTCCGGGAAGACGCCGCGGGCGGTCAGGGTGGTCACCACGGGGATGCCGGTGAGCTCGGCGAGCTCGCGCAGCTGCTCAGACGCGTCGGCGCGGGCGATGCCACCGCCGACGTAGAGGACCGGACGGCTGCTCTGACGGATCAGGCGTGCGGCGGCACGGATCTGCCGCGGGTGGCCGCGACGCACCGGGCGGTAGCCGGGCAGCTCGGGCTTCGGCGGCCAGGCGAACTCGAACTCGCCGACCTGGGCGTCCTTGGTGACGTCCACGAGGACCGGTCCGGGCCGCCCGGTGGCTGCGATGTGGAAGGCCTCCGCCAGGGCCTGCGGGATGTCCTCGGCACGGGTGACCAGGCGGGAGTGCTTCGTGATCGGCATGGTGATGCCCACGATGTCCGCCTCCTGGAAGGCGTCCGTGCCGATGGCGGTGGAGTTGACCTGGCCGGTGATGAACACGACGGCCTGAGAGTCCATGTGCGCGTCCGCGATGGCGGTCACCAGATTGGTGGCGCCCGGACCGGAGGTGGCCAGCGCGACGCCGGGGCGGCCGGTGGCCAGGTAGTAGCCCTGGGCGGCGTGGCCGGCGCCCTGCTCGTGGCGGACCAGGATGTGGCGGATGGACGAGGAGTCCATGAGCGGGTCGTAGGTCGGCAGGATGGCGCCGCCGGGGAGGCCGAAGACCTCGGTGACGCCGATCTCCTCGAGGCTGCGGACGATGGCCTCGGATCCGGTCATGGGGGTGGGGGTCACCGTGCGGCACGGCCCGGGGACGCGTGGTTCGATGCTGTCGGAGCGGTGGGCGCGGGCGGACTCGCGCGGAGTCGGCTTCGCCGGGTCGGCGGCGCGCTGCTGCGTGCTCATGGGTTCACCTCGCTGGACGGAGGGTTGTCAGGGGGCAATGGTGCCCATCCGCAGGACCGTCGGCCGGGTGTGGCCGGGGGCCTTCCGCGCCTGCCCCGGGGGTGGTGGGGCGGGTGCGCCGGGTGGTCTCCTGGCTGACACTATCCGTGCGTCCCGTCGGCTCCGGCCAGGTGTCCACCGAGTCATCTCATCATTCGGACGCTGTGGCCGCATCGTGAACAGAACGCAGGTCCGCCGCGAAGACCGCCAGGTCTGCCCGACCCCCGGGGCACAGCCGGCCGAGGGGCAGCCCCAGGGCATCGGCAGGTACCGAGGTCGCCGCCCGCAGCGCCTGCTCCGGCCCGATCCCCGCGGCGACGGCGTGCGCCAGGCAGTCCGCCAGCGTCGCCGTGGAGCCGGCGATGGCCCCGGGCCTGCCGTCCGATGCGACAGTGCGGGCCACTCCCCCGGCCACGGTCACCGCGACCGGGCCGAGCCGGTAGTCGCCGTCCGGGCAGCAGGCGGCGGCCATGGAGTCCGAGACCACGGCCCACCGCCGACCCGCCTCCGCCGCGGTGCGACGCAGCACGGCTGGGTGCAGGTGGACGCCGTCCGCGATCGTCTCGATCGTCACCGACCCCGCGCGGGCGCCCTCCAGCAGGGCCGGGACCGGTCCGGGGTCGCGGTGCGTGGGCGCCCGGCATCCGTTGTACAAGTGGGTCGCCACGGAGGCGCCGGCGCAGATCGCCTCGACCGTCCGGCCATAGTCCGCCGCCGTGTGCCCGACCCCGACGACGGCACCCGCCTCCGTCAGCCCCCGCACCGCCTCGAGGGCGCCCGGCAGCTCCGGGGCGAGGGTCACCATGAGCGGGACCCCGCCGGCGGCGGCGAGCAGCCGGTCCACGTCGGCCGGCGTCGGGGCGCACAGCGCCGCGGCGTCGTGGGCGCCGCGGTGGACCGAGGCGAGCCAGGGCCCCTCCAGGTGGATCCCGGCCAGGACGCCCTCGGACACAAGCGGGACCAGAGCACGGACCTGCTCCGCGAGCACCGGCACGGGCTCGCTCACCAGCGAGGCCATGACGGCCGCGGTGCCGTGCGCCCGCAGCATGGCCGCGGCGGCCCGGGCCGCCTCCGCGCCGGCCGAGAAGGAGGCGCCCCCGGCGCCGTGGCAGTGCATGTCCACCAGGCCGGGGGCGAGCACGACGTCCCCGAGGTCGTGGACCGCGGCGGACCCGTTCCACGGGGTGTCCCGACCCGAGCCCACGGCCAGGATGCGGTCGCCGTCCAGGGCGACCCAACCGTCGTCGTGGAACCGGTCCCCGTCATGGACGTGGGCCGCGCGGAGCACGCGGACCCCGTCCCCGGAGACACGCGGACCGCCCCCGGCAAGCGGCGCAGCCTGGGCTCCGGGGGCGGTCGTCGGGGTGTGCTCCTGCATGGGCGGATCAGCCGAGGTAGGCGCCCTCGGCGGCGGAGTGGACGAGCTTGGCGTACTTGCCGAGCACACCGGTGGCGAATTTCGGCTGCACCGGCTCCCAGGCCTCGCGGCGGGCGGCGAGCTCGGACTCGTCCACGAGCAGGTCCATCGTGCGGCCGGCGATGTCCACGCGGATGCGGTCGCCGTCCTGCACCAGGCCGATCGGTCCGCCCTCGGCCGCCTCCGGGGCGATGTGGCCGATGCACAGGCCGGTGGTGCCGCCGGAGAAGCGCCCGTCGGTGATGAGCAGGACGTCCTTGCCCAGGCCCGCGCCCTTGATGGCTCCGGTGATGGCCAGCATCTCGCGCATTCCCGGGCCGCCCTTGGGGCCCTCGTAGCGGATGACCACCACATCCCCGGCGGCGATCGTGCCGTCCTCCAGGGCGTCCATGGCCGCGCGCTCGCGGTCGAAGACGCGGGCGGTGCCCTCGAAGACGTCAGCGTCGAAGCCGGCGGACTTCACCACGGCACCCTCTGGGGCCAACGAGCCGTGGAGGACCGCGATGCCGCCATTCGGGTGCATGGCGTCGTCCATGGTGCGGATGACCTTGCCGTCCACCGGGTCCGGGTCCAGGTCTTTCAGGTTCTCGGCGAGCGTCCTGCCGGTGACCGTCAGGGTGTCCCCGTGCAGCAGGCCCTCGTCCAGCAGGGCCTTCATGACCACCGGGACACCGCCGATGCGGTCCACGTCCGTCATCACGTACTGGCCGAAGGGCTTGAGGTCCGCGATGTGCGGGGTGCGGTCGGCGATGCGGTTGAAGTCGGACAGCTGCAGGTCCACGCCCGCCTCCCGGGCGATGGCGAGCAGGTGCAGCACGGCGTTGGTGGAGCCGCCGAACGCCATGGTCACGGCGATCGCGTTCTCGAACGCGGGCTTGGTCATGATGTCCCGGGCCGTGATGCCCTGGCGGAGCATGTTCACCACGGCCTCGCCGGAGCGGCGCGCGAAGGCGTCACGGCGGCGGTCCGCGGAGGGGGCGGCGGCGGTACCGGGCAGGGACATGCCGAGGGCCTCGCCGATGGAGGCCATGGTGTTGGCGGTGTACATGCCGCCGCAGGCGCCCTCGCCTGGGGCGATGGACTTCTCGATGCGGAGCAGGTCCTCCTCGGACATCAGGCCACGGGCGCAGGCGCCGACCGCCTCGAAGGCGTCGATGATGGTCACCTGCCTCTCGGTGCCGTCGGTCAGGCGGGCCACGCCCGGCATGATCGAGCCGGCGTAGACGAACACGGACGCCAGGTCCAGGCGGGCGGCGGCCATGAGCATGCCCGGCAGCGACTTGTCGCAGCCGGCGAGCAGGACGGAGCCGTCCAGACGCTCGGCCATCATCACGGTCTCCACCGAGTCGGCGATCACCTCGCGGGAGACGAGGGAGAAGTGCATGCCCTCGTGGCCCATGGAGATGCCGTCCGAGACGGACACGGTGCCGAACTCCAGCGGATATCCGCCGGCGGCGTGGACCCCGTCCTTCGAGGCCTGGGCGAGGCGGTCCAGGGAGAGGTTGCAGGGGGTGATCTCGTTCCAGGAGGAGGCGATGCCGATCTGCGGCTTGCCGAAGTCCTCGTCCCCCATGCCGACCGCGCGGAGCATGCCGCGGGCGGCGGTGCGCTCCATGCCGTCGGTGACGTCCCGGGAGCGGGGCTTGATGTCGACCTCCGCCGACCCTGCAGTGCTGTCCTGAGCCTTCGAGGTGGTGTCCATGCGCACATCATAGGGACGGCGGACGGACGTGAGACGATCCCATCCGCCTGATGACATGCAACCGGATCGTGACCTGTCGCGCGCGGCAGAGGTCATGCCGGTCACGTACGTTGTAGACATGGACTCGCTCACCCTCCAACAGCGGCTGCGCGGCGTGTTCGATGCCCGGGTGTTCAACCACGGCGACTACAACCTCGTCTACGGTCAGACCTCCGGGACGGCCACTCCGTTCGTGATC
This sequence comes from Micrococcus luteus, assembly GCA_047414615.1. Classification (GTDB taxonomy): domain Bacteria; phylum Actinomycetota; class Actinomycetes; order Actinomycetales; family Micrococcaceae; genus Micrococcus; species Micrococcus luteus_B. Next base: position 521,313 of record CP179711.1, on the reverse strand, counting down.
GGCTACCGGCGCGCCCCGCGCGAGCTGGTGCTGTGCCCGGTGGACCCGTCCCACCCCGAGGTGGACGCGGACGCGGACCCCACCGAGGTGTCCACCGTCTCCCTCGGCAACGTGGCGACCGTGGCGGACACCGGCAGCGGCTATCAGCTCGAGACCGTCACCGGGTTCCGCACCTGGTTCGAGGTGTCCCCGCACTGCCGGGTGCACGTGGGCGACCTCTCCGAGACCGGCGTGGCGGAGATGGACCAGGCGGACGACGCCGCCGACTTCCACGAGTTCATGACCGGGTTCATGGACGAGCTCGACGGCCTCTACGCCGATGTGGACATGCGCGAGAAGGCCTGGTAGAGTTCTTTCTCGTTGCACGGAGCGGCGCCGATCAGGAACCGGTCCGGAGCGGTACCTGCGCCTCTAGCTCAATTGGCAGAGCATCAGACTCTTAATCTGCAGGTTCCGGGTTCAAGTCCCGGGGGGCGCACCACGGATCGAAGGCCCGCCACCACACGGTGGCGGGCCTTTCGCGTGCCCGGCGCGGGGCGGTCGCCAGGGCCGTGGGCCACGACGGGGCGATGATCGCTCCGGGGTGCCTGTGAGGAATGTCTCAGGCCCGGCGGATGTGCCAGAGTGGAGCCCATGAGCACTGCTGAGACCACCCGACTCGAGGTGGGCGACACCGCCCCCGCCTTCACCCTCCAGGACCAGGACGGCCGTCCCGTCTCCCTGCGCGACCACGCCGGCAAGAACGTGATCGTCTACTTCTACCCGGCCGCCTCCACCCCGGGCTGCACCACGCAGGCCTGCGACTTCCGCGACTCCCTGGCCTCCCTGAAGGCCGCCGGCTATGTGGTGCTGGGCATCTCCCCGGACCCGATCGGCAAGATCATCCGCTTCGCCCAGAAGGAGCAGCTCACCTTCCCCCTGCTGTCCGACGAAGACCACGCCGTGGCCGAGGCATACGGCGCCTGGGGCGAGAAGAAGAACTACGGCCGGACCTACGAGGGCCTGATCCGCTCCACGATCGTGGTGGACCCGGCCGGCAAGGTCTCTCTGGCCCAGTACAACGTCAAGGCCACCGGCCACGTGGAGCGCCTGCGCAAGGCCCTCGGCCTGGACTGAGCTGGACCGGCACGGGCCGATAGACTGGGCGACCTGACGGGAGCGTCCGGCGCGCGGCGCGGCCCGTCCACGCGGGCGTGGCGGAACTGGCAGACGCGCTGGATTTAGGTTCCAGTGTCCTAGGACATGGGGGTTCGAGTCCCCCCGCCCGCACTCGTCCCGACGACGGCCGCGACCGTCCGGGCGTCGGCCCGCCTGCGTTCGCGCCGACTCGGACGGCCCCGGCTCTGCGCCCGCGCCGGGGCACCACACCGAATGACACCGAGGGGAGGCCGGTCATGGAGATGTCCCGCCGTGCCGCACTGGGCCTGGGCCTGTCCGGCCTGACCCTCACCGCCGCGGGCTGCACCGAGGACCTGCGGCGCCCCGCCCGGCCGACGCCGACGCCGACGCCGTCCCAGACTGGCGCGCCTGCCTCGGTCGGACGCGGCGACTTCCTCGTCGTGGGCGCTGCCGGTCGGCCCACGGCCCGTGACCCGCACCTGCAGTGGGACTCGGAGACCTTCCGCCTCTCCCGCCAGGTGTTCGAGACGCTGCTGGGCGTGGACCCGGAGACCGGCGCCGCGGTGCCGGCCCTCGCCGAACATCACGAGGTCACGGTCGACGGGCGGATCCACCGCTTCCGGCTGCGCAAGGACGTCGTGTTCTCCGACGGCGCGCCCTGCGACGCAGACGCCGTGGTCGCCAACGTCGAACGCTGGGCGAGGGCGGATGAGCATGCCTCGGCCACGGCCTCGCCGTTCGTCTCCGTGTTCGGGGCGCACCTGGGCGAGGATGACTGCCGCCTCGACGCGGTGGAGGCCGAGGACGAGCGCACCGTCCGGCTCACGCTCTCGGCCCCGCTGCACCACCTGACCATGGCGCTGACCGCACCGCACTTCGCGGTGTCTTCCCCGGCGTCCTGGGACCGCACCGCCCGAACCCCGCAGGGCGAGGTCCGCTCCCCCGCCGGCACCGGCCCCTACCGCTGGGCCTCCGTGCGCGAGGCCGAGCGGATCCTCTCCTCAGCGCCCTCGGTGCAGTACGGCAGCGTGCTGCTGCCGAACACCCTGTACCGTGGCGAGCGCCCGTCCACCTCTCCGGTGGTCGTGGCCGCATGGGGCCGGGTGGACACGCGGCTGCGAGAGTTCCGGCGCGGCCACGCGGATGTGATCGACGTGGTCTCACCGCCTCAGCTGCGCCCGCTCGTGGAGTCCGGTGCCCAGGTGCTGCAGCGTGATCCGCTCTCCGTCCTCTACCTGGGCATGAACACCGCCCACCCGGTCATGGGATCCCTCTACATCCGGCAGGCGGTGGCCAAGGGCGTGGACCGCCCGGCCCTGGCCCGGTCCCGGCTATTCCTGAACGGCACCGCCATGGCCCACAACGTGGTGCCACCGACCCTGGGTGTGGACAACGAGGACGCCGAGCGGTATGACATCAACCCGCGCGAGGCCCGGGACCTGCTGGAGCTGGCCGGGTACGACGGCGAGCCCCTGGAGTTCCTCTACCCGACCGGCACCGCGCGGCCCTCGATGCCCACCCCGGAGCTGGTCTACGCGATGATCGCCGAGGACCTGGGGAAGATCGGCCTGCACATCGTCCCCGTCCCGGTTCCCGCGGACCAGGACTACCTGCGCACCGTGCTCCGGCGCGGCGACCGCGCCCTGCACCTGATGAGCCGGGACGGGCTCTACCGCGACCCCCACGCGTTCATCGAGCCGCTGTGCCGCTCGGACGCCGCGGAGACGAACTACGACAACCCCCTGGTCCGCGAGCTGCTCAAGCGCGCCGCGATCGCCGAGGACGAGGAGCGCCGTCGCGAGGTGTTCAGGCAGATCGTCGCCTCCCTGGCGCTGGACCTGCCGGTCCTCCCGCTCGTCTACCCGATCTCCGCGACCGCAGTCGGGGCACGCGTGCGGTCCTACCCCACCTCCCCGCATCTCGACGAGCACTTCTCCGCCGTGCGCCTCTCCGAGTCCTGATTGATCGACCCCGGGCACCGCGTCCGGAGGCGGCCGTCGCTGTGACCCGTCACGCCCGTGACGGAGATCGGGAGCAGGAGCCCGCGGTAGTAGACTCGACGCCGAGCGGACGGCCGGCGCAGACCTCCTGTCCAGGGGCCCGCCGGGGCCGCCCGCACCCGCATCCGCGTCCTTGACCTCGGAGAGTTGTTGATCGTGACCACGCAGACCACCACCACCCACGACGTCGTCCTCATCGGCGGCGGCATCATGTCCGCCACGCTCGGCACCCTGCTGCAGAAGCTGGAGCCGACCTGGTCGATTGCCCTCTACGAGAACCTGGACCAGGCGGGCCTGGAGTCCTCGGACCCGTGGAACAACGCCGGCACCGGCCACGCGGCCCTGTGCGAGCTGAACTACGCGCCCCGCCAGGCCGACGGCACCGTGGACCCGACCAAGGCGCTGGGCATCAACGAGCAGTTCTGGGTGTCCCGTCAGTTCTGGTCCTCGCTGGTGCAGGACGGCACCCTGAAGGACCCGAAGTCCTTCATCAACCCGCTGCCGCACATGTCCTTCGTGTGGGGCGACGACCACGCCGAGTACCTGCAGGCGCGCTACGAGGCGATGTCCCCGCAGCCGCTGTTCGAGACCATGGAGCACACCGAGGATCCGGAGCGGATCCGCGAGTGGGCCCCGCTGCTGATCAACGGCCGCCACGACGGCAAGCGTCTGGCCGCCTCCCGCGTGGTCGGCGGCACCGATGTGGACTTCGGCTCCCTCACCCGCCAGCTCGTGACCCACATGGCCGACTCGGGCGTGGACGTCCGCTTCGGCCACAAGGTCACCGGACTGAAGCGCGGCACGGACGGTCGCTGGGAGGTCGGCGTGAAGAACCGCGCCGCCGGTGAGTCCTTCACCGCGCGCGCCCGCTTCGTCTTCATCGGCGCCGGCGGCGGCGCCCTGCACCTGTTGCAGGACTCGGGCGTCCCGGAGGCCAAGGGCTTCGGTGGCTTCCCGGTGTCCGGCCAGTTCCTGCGCTGCACGGACGAGTCCATCGTGTCCCAGCACATGGCCAAGGTGTACGGCCAGGCCCAGGTCGGTGCCCCGCCGATGTCCGTGCCGCACCTGGACACGCGCTTCGTCGACGGCAAGCGCTCCCTGCTGTTCGGCCCCTACGCCGGCTTCTCCACGAACTTCCTGAAGTCCGGCTCCTACCTGGACCTGCCGCTGTCCATCCGCCCGCACAACATCGTGCCGATGCTGGCGGTGGCCAAGGACAACATGGACCTGACCAAGTACCTGGTCACCGAGGTCCTCAAGTCCCAGGACAAGAAGGTCGAGGCCCTGAAGGATTTCTTCCCGGAGGCGGACGGCTCGAAGTGGGAGCTGATCACCGCGGGTCAGCGCGTCCAGGTGATGAAGAAGGACAAGAAGAAGGGCGGCGTGCTGCAGTTCGGCACCGAGGTCGTCACCCATGCCGACGGCTCCCTGGGTGCCCTGTTGGGCGCCTCCCCGGGTGCCTCCACCGCCGCCCCGATCATGTTCACCCTGTTGGAGCGCTGCTTCCCCGCCAAGATGGACGCCTGGAAGCCGACCCTCGACGCACTGGTGCCGTCGTACGGCCGCAAGCTCAACGCGGACCGTGCCCTGCTGGACGAGGTGCGCTCCACCACCGACTCCGCCCTGCAGCTGAGCTGACCCGTGAGGGCACTCGCCCGGTTCTCCCTCGCCCACCGCGCGCTGATCGCGCTGATCACGGTGTTCTGCACCGTGTTCGGCGTGATCGCGGCGGGTCAACTCAAGCAGGAGCTGATCCCGTCGCTGGAGTTGCCGGTGATCTCCGTCACCACGGTGTACCCGGGTGCCGGGCCCGAGGTCGTGGACGACGCCGTCGGTGAGCCCCTCGAACGTGCCCTGCAGGCCGTCGAGGGGCTCGAGTCCACCCGCTCGACCTCGTCCCATGGGTTCAACTCCGTGCTCCTGCAGTTCGAGTACGGGACGGATCTGAACCGGGCCCGCGGGCAGGTGGACCGTGCCGTCTCCAACCTCGCCCCGCGGCTGCCGGAGGAGGCGGAGACCACCTCGTTCGCCGGGTCGGTCTCCGACTTCCCGGTCATGTTCCTCGCTGTGTCCTCGGACGCGGACCTGAATGCCACCCGCACCCGCGTGGAGGACGTCGCGGTCCCCCGCCTGCAGCGTCTCGAGGGTGTGCGCGGCGCGGAGGTCAGCGGCGGCACCGAGGAGTTCGTCTCGATCGTCCCGGACGAGGCGGCCCTCGCCGCCGCGGGCCTGACCACGCAGGACATCGTCACCGCCCTGGAGGAGAACGCCGGCCTGTTCCCCATCGGCCAGGTGACCGCGGACGGACTCACCCTGCCGGTCCAGGCCGGCTCCCCGGTCGAGGACGTGCAGGACCTGGAAGACCTCGTGGTCGTCGCCTCCGGCGCGGACGCCACATCCCCGGACCGTGCGCCCCCGGCGCTCGGGGACGTCGCGGAGGTCTCGCTGGCCCAGGCCGAGCCGACGTCCGTCTCCCGCACCAACGGCGTGGACACCCTGTCCCTGAGCATCACAGCCACGCCGGACGCGGACCTGGTGCGCGTGTCCGAGGCCGTGCAGGAGATCCTGCCGGAGCTGGAGGGCGTGGTCGGGGACGGCGCCGCGTTCACCGTGGTGTTCGACCAGGCGCCGTTCATCCAGCAGTCGATCGACACGCTCTTCCTGGAGGGCGTGCTGGGCCTGGGCTTCGCGGCCCTGGTGATCGCGGTCTTCCTGCTGTCCCTGCGCTCCACCCTGGTCACGGCGGTCTCGATCCCGCTGTCACTGCTGGCCACGCTGATCGGGGTGTGGCTGTCCGGCTATTCGCTGAACATGCTGACCCTGGGCGCGCTGACCATCGCCATCGGGCGCGTCGTGGACGACTCGATCGTGGTGGTGGAGAACATCCGCCGGCACCTGGGACTCGGCGAGGACCGACGCACGGCGATCGTGCGGGGCACGGGCGAGGTCGGCCTGGCGATCACCGCGTCCACGCTCACCTCGGTGGCGGTCTTCCTGCCTGTCGCGTTCGTCTCCGGGCTGGCCGGCGAGCTGTTCCGCCCGTTCGCCGTGACCATGTCCCTGGCACTGCTGGTCTCCCTGCTCGTGGCGCTGACGATCGTGCCGGTGCTCTCCTACTGGTTCCTCGGCCGGCGGGCCACCCGCCCGGTCGCCGCGGAGGGATCGGTGACGGGCGCCTCCCACACGGACGGGCCCTCACCCGCCGCAACGGACCCCGACGACGGTCGCTCGCCCTCGGCGCGTCCGGTCGCCCATGACTCGTGGCTGTCTCGGGCGTATCGCCCGGTCCTGCGGGCCACCCAGGCACGGCCGCGGACGACCTTCGCGGCCGCACTGGCGGTGCTGGTGGGCACGGGTGCGCTCGTGCCGCTGCTGCCGACCAACCTGCTCGGGGACACCGGCCAGAACTCCTTCACCGTCACCGCCCGCCAGGTCCCCGGGTCCTCGCTCGAGGTCACCACGGCCGCGGCCGAGCGGGTGGATGAGGCGATCCGGGGCACCGAGGGTGTGGAGGACGTGCAGTTCACGGTCGGCTCGGCCGGGATGATGTCGCTGTTCGGCGGCGGCGCCACGGACGAGGCCAGCTTCACGGTGGTCACGGACGCGGACCGGGACCAGCCGGCCCTGCAGGACGAGGTCCGCGGGAAGCTGGCCGAGCTGCAGGATGTCGGCGAGGTGGAGGTCTCCGCCGCGGAGGGCTTCGGAGGGTCGGACATCGACGTCACGGTCACCGCACCGACCCCGGAGCAGCTCTCCGCGGCCGCCGATCAGGTGGCCGAGCGGATGCGTGGCCTGGAGGGCGTGCGGGAGGTGACGACTCCGGCCACGGACACCCGTCCGACCTTTCAGGTCGAGGTGGACCCGCAGGCCGCCGCCGGCGCCGGGCTGACCGAGGAGGCCGTGTCCGGCCAGGTGGCCGCCGCCCTGGATGCGGTGCCGTCGGGTCAGGTGCGCTTCGGCTTCACCGACTACACGGTGCGCCTGGGCGATCCGGAGCCGATCACCTCGCTCGAGGAGCTCCAGGCCGTGCAGGTCATGACGCCTTCCGGGCCGGTGGCCCTGTCCGAGCTGGCGGAGGTCCGTCAGGAGGACGCCCCGGCAAGTGTGACGTCCTCCAACGGCGAGCGGACCGCGGTGGTCACCGTGACTCCGGACTCCGAGGACCTCGGCACGGCCGCGGCGGCGGTCCGTGAGGCACTGCAGGACATCGAGCTCGAGGAGGGCGTGGCCGCCGAGGTCGGCGGTGCCGCCTCCCAGCAGGAGGAGACATTCCGCGACCTGGGCCTGGCCCTGCTCGCCGCTGTGGCCGCCGTGTACGTGGTCATGGTCGCCACCTTCCGTTCCCTGCTGCAGCCGTTCGTGCTGTTGGTGTCCATCCCGTTCGCCGCGACCGGCGCGTTCATCGCACTGCTGGCGACGGGCACATCCCTGGGCCTTCCGAGCCTGATCGGCCTGCTCATGCTCGTGGGCGTGGTGGTGACGAACGCGATCGTGCTGATCGACCTGATCAACCAGTACCGCCGGGACATGGGTCTCGGCCTGGACGAGGCCATCGAGCTGGGTGCACTGAACCGTGTCCGCCCGGTGGCCATGACGGCCCTGGCCACCATCCTGGCCCTGATGCCGATGGCCCTGGGCGTCACCGGTCACGGCGGGTTCATCTCGCAGCCACTGGCGGTCGCGGTGGTCGGCGGCCTGCTCTCCTCCACCGTGCTGACGCTGATCGTGCTGCCGGTCCTCTACCGGTTCGCCGAGGCCCGCGGCGAGCGTCGCCGCCTGGCCGAGGAGGCAGAGCTCGAACGGTCCCGAGTCGAGCGCCTGCGCCGCGAGCGTGCGGCCGAGCAGGCCCGCGCGCTGGCCGCGGCAGGACGCGGCCCGGACGGCTCGGGCGTGTCGAGGGGACGCCGCGGTGGCCTGCGCCGCCGGTTGGGCCGCCTGGTGCCCCGCCGACGCACCGCCTGACCGGAAGCCTCGGCCCGTGGTCGCGGGTCAGTCACCGTCGTGCACGGCGAGCGAGGAGCCGCGGCGGTCCTTGGTGACGGCCAGGCGGGTGGGGATGTCGTTCTTCATGCGCTCGACGTGGCTGACGAGGCCGACGGTGCGGCCGCCGGTGCGCAGGGAGTCCACCACCCCCATCACCTCGTCCAGCGTCTGGGAGTCCAGGGAGCCGAAGCCCTCGTCCACGAAGAGGGTGTCCAGCTCGATGCCGCCGGAGGCCGCCTGCACGGTGTCGGCGAGGCCGAGGGCGAGGGCGAGCGAGGCCATGAACGTCTCGCCGCCGGACAGGCTCGAGGGGTGACGCACCTCGTCCACGTAGTGGTCGCGGACGACGATCTCCAGCCCCTTGTTGCCGCGGCCGCCGACCTCGTCGGAGTACTCGAGGGAGTAGCGGTCGTCGGTCATCTTCAACAGACGTTCGGTGGCCGCAGCGGCGACCTCCTCGAGGCGGCCGGCCAGCACGTAGCTCGTGAGCGGCATCTTGAGCCGGTTCTCACCAGCGCCGCGCACCAGGGCCAGCAGGCCGGTCACGCGGTCGTGCTCGGCGATCAGGTCCGCGGCCCGGCCGAGTACTTCCCGCAGCGCGGAGGTCTGCCGGCGCACGGCGGACACCAGGGCGGCCCGGGAGCCGACCACGGCACCCTGCTCGCGGGCCGCCGCCTCGGCGGCCTCCACCTTCTGCTCCGCTGCGGCGAGCCGGCCCTCATCCGGGGCCGGGACGCCCTCCTCGCGCAGCCTGCGACCGTCGGCGACCAGCGCCGTGGCTGCCAGCTCCGCCAACGCGGACTCCTCGCGGTCGAAGGACTGCACCGCGGCCTCCTTCGCCGCGGCGGCCTCCGGTTCGAGGCGAGCGGCACGGGCGGTGGCCACGTCCGCGAAGCTTTTGTCCGTCAGCGCGGACTGCATCGCCTCCTCGGCCTGGGCGGCGAGCGCTGCGGTGGAGCTCTGGCGGTCCAGGGCCTCGTCAAGGGCCTCGAGCAGCGGGCGGGCGGCGGCCACGGCGTCCCTGCGCGCCTCAAGGTCCCAGCCCTCCCCCGCCGCCGCGGCAACGGACGTCTCGAGCTCGGCGATGCGTTCGGCACGGTGAACGGACTGCTCTTCGAGCCTGCCGTCCTCGGTGGTCAGTTCGGCCAGCCGCGCCACCGCGGCCTCCTGCGCCGTCTGGGCTGTGGTGAGCCGACGCTTCGTCGCGGCCAGCCCACGCTTCGCGACCGCCAGCTCCTCCTTGGCCTGCTCCGCCTGCGTGACCTCAGCGGCGGCCTCGTCCAGCCCCAGGCCTCCCGCGGCGGCCTGCGCCTCATGCAGGCATGACTGCGCGGCGGTCAGCTCGGCGGCGGCTGTGGCGGTGGCTGCGACGGCCTTCTCCAGTGCCTTCTCCGCGCGCTGGACATCCGCCTCGGTGACCTCGTCCTCCACCGGGAGGGCCGGGCGTGGGTGCTCGATGGAGCCGCAGACCGTGCAGGGTCGGCCGTCCTCGAGCCGCGCGGCGAGCTCGGAGGCGGCTTGCTCGTAGCGGGCACGGAGCAAGTCGAGCCGCTTCTGCGCGGCCGAGTCCTCGGCGGCCTTGGCCTTCCGGTGGGCCTGATCGGCGGTCTCGGCCTCGACGGCGCGGGCCGCGGCGAGCTCGGCGGCCCGGTGACGCGCCCGCGCGGCAGACAGCGCGGTGTCCACCGCATCCTGAGCGCCGAGCCGCGCGGTACCGGCCTCTACCTTGTCCCCTAGGGCGGCGATCCTCTCGGTCTGGGCAGCGCGCTCGTTGTGTGCGGCCTTCCGCTCGCCCACGATTGCCTCGCGCCGCCTGCCCGCGGCTGCCTGCTGCTCCTCCAGCTGCCCGATGCGGGCCCGGTCCTTGAGCGCCGCCGCCACGGACTCGGCGGCGGACGACCCCGCCTGGATCGCACGGCGGACGTACCTGGACTGGTCCTGCGACCGGTCCTGCCGCTCCTCGCGGGCGGCCGTCAGCCACCCTGCGGCGGTGGTGTCGGCCTCCACCCGCTCCGCCGCCGCGATGGCCTCCTGGTACGCCTCGGCGGCGCGCGCCCGTGCCGTCGAGGCCCGGGCGGCGGTGGTGACGACGGCCTCGGCCCGGCGGTGCGCCTCCATGGCCAGCCGGTCTGCGGCCACTGACTCGGTGCGGGCCCGGTGCATCTGCTCGCGCTCCGTCCAGTCGGCGGCCGCCTGCAGCGCCTGACCGGTGCGGCGGAGCTGCTCGAGCTCGGTGCGAGCGGCCTTCGCGGAGGCCTCCACCTCGTCCTGCCGGGTCCTGGCGGCGGTGTGGGCCGCCTCGACTCTCTCGGCGACGAGCCGGATGAGGTCCTCGTCCTCCTCCGGGTAGGGCGCGGGCTCGTGCCAGTCCTCCCCGAGCTCCTCGCGGGCGGCGTCGCGGAGCTGGTCGCGCGCGCTCTGGGCGATCTGCGCGTCCGCGGACACCTGGGAGTGGAGACGGTCCGCCTCCGCCTTGAGGTGGTCCTCCACCCCGTCGAACCGCTGGGTGCCGAACAGGCGGCGCAGCAGGTCCCGGCGCTCGTCGGACCTCGCGGTGAGGAACTTCGCGAACCGGCCCTGCGGGAGCATCACGACCTGCATGAACTGCTCCGCGTCCAGGTTCATGACGGCGGCGATCTGCTGCCCGACCTCGTCGGCGCGCGTCAGCGGTGCACCCCATACACCGTCGGCCTGCTCACGCAGGGACACGGAGGCCTGGGTCATGGTGGTGCCCGTGCCGCGCTTCTTCGGCCGCGCGTGACGAGGCGAGCGGACGGCCTCGAAGCAGCGTCCCTGGACGGTGAACTCGACGAGCACCTCCGGTGCCACCGCCCCGGCCGGGCGCAGGGTGGTCACCAGGGACTCGGGCGAGCGCCCGCCGGGAACGGATCCGTAGAGGGCGTAGCAGAGCGCGGCGAGGATGGTGGACTTGCCGGCGCCGGTGGGTCCGTCCAGCAGGAACAGACCGGCGGCGTTGAGAGCATCGAAGTCCACGTCCTGGGGCTCGGCGTAGGGGCCGATGCCCGTCAGCCGGATGCGGTGGATCCTCATGCCTGGACCTCCCTCTCGCGGGAGGCAGTGAGTGCGTTCTCCAACAGAGCGGTCTCCTCCTCGGTGGCGGCGCGTTCGCGCACGTGGTGGACGAAGCCGGTGGTGAGCGCCAGGTCCGACGGTGCCTCCCGCAACGCCTGCGCGTAGGTCTGCTCGCGCCGCCGCCGACCGCCGGCCGGCTCGTGGCGGAACACGAGGACGTACGGGTAGCGGGTGCGCAGGCGCTCGAGGGCCTTCTCCGGGCGCTCGTCGTCCGTCACGGTGACCTGCACCCAGCGGTCCTCGGCCCAGTCGTGCTCGGAGGACTCGAGCAGCTCGGCGATGGGCCCGGAGAGCACGGCCAGCCGCCGCCCGCCGGGCCAGTCGACCCTCTCCACCTCGGTCACGGCGCCGCCGGAGACGTGCACGAGCCAGCCGCCCTTGTCCTGCCGCCACTCGCCGAACGAGTACGGCAACGGGGAGCCGGAGTAGCGGACGTGCTCGGCCATGGTCTGCCGGCCGTGCAGATGTCCGAGGGCCACGTAGTCCAGTCCCTCGAACACGGTCACCGGCACCTGGCCGAGGGTCCCCACGAGCGCCTCCGCCGTCCCCGCCCCGCACTCGAGGTGCTCGCCCTCGCCGATGTCCCGTTCCCCCTCCGAGCCCCGGCCGCCGGCGGCGAAGAGGTGGGCGAGCACGACGGAGGCGAGGGGACCGTCGTCGGGGTTCGCGCGGCGGGCCGCGAGGTCCTCCTTGATGCGGCGGACGGCCTCCTGCGTCACGGGGGTGTGGTGGGGGTCCACGTCCCAGGCCTGGCCGAGGTGCCGGGGCTCCAGGTACGGGATGCCGTACACGGCGGCCCGCTCCCCGTCCCTGCCCTCGAGCAGCATCGGCTCGGCGAGGCGCTCGGGGTCCGTGCGCAGGTGCACGCCGGAGGCGGCCATGAGGGCGCCGCCGAAGCCGAGACGCACCGCGGAGTCGTGGTTGCCGCTGGTCATGACCACCTGGGCGCCGGCAGCCCGGATGGCCGCGAGGGTCTCGTCCAGCAGGCGCACGGCGTCGGCCGGGGGCAGGGCGCGGTCGTAGACGTCGCCGGCCAGGAGCACGGCGTCCACGCCACGCTCGCGCACGGTGGCGACCAGCTGGTCGAGCACAGCGCGCTGCGATTCGAGCAGTCCGGTGCCGTGGAAGGAGCGGCCGATGTGCCAGTCGGAGGTGTGGAGCAGGAGCATGGAAATCACTCTAGTGAGGGGCCCGGACACGATAGGGCAGCCCGGCAGGGACGCCGCGCTCACTAGCATGGTGGGCATGACCGCCGAGCCGATCGCCGACCCCCGCCTGCCCGACTATCCCGCCCGCATCCTGGCCACCCTCGCCGCCGGCGCCGCCGGCGACGCCTACGGGTACACCGTTGAGTTCGACCGCTCCGAGGCGATCGCGCACCGCTGGGGCCCGGCCGGTCTCGGCGCCCCGGACGAACTGCTCGAGCGGCTCGGCGTGGAGCACCTGCCGGTCTCGGACGACACGCAGATGACCCTGTTCGTGGCGGACGGCCTGCTGGAGTGGATCGAGTGGCAGAACCAGGGGCAGCTGGCCGACGCCGCCGCCTGCGTGTGGCTGGCCTGCCTGCGCTGGCACCGCACCCAGACCGGCACGCTCCCGGAGGGCGCTCCCCCAGCCCAGGACACCTGGCTGGACGCCCGCCGCGAGCTGCACGAGCGCCGCGCCCCGGGCAACGCGTGCCTGTCCGGTCTCGCCGAGCCCGGCATGGGTGTGCCCACCGACCCGAAGAACCCGGACTCCAAGGGCTGCGGCACGATCATGCGCTCCGCCCCCTACGGCATGGTGCCGGGGCTGCCGGACACCCATGTGGCCTCCTTCGCGCGGCAGGGCGCGGTGCTCACCCACGGCCATCCCACGGCCTGGACCGCGGCGGCGGCGTTCGCGCTGATCGTCCAGGGGCTGTTCTCCGGCCGCGCCCTGCCCGAGGCCGGAGAGGCCGCCCGTGCCTGGCTCGCCGCGCAGGGACAGGACGGGGCGGAGTCGCTCGCCGCGCTCGAACGCGCCCTGGACGTGGCGGCGCAGGCTCAGAAGGACGACGACGGCACGCGCCTGGGTGCCCCCGGGCACCTTCCCCCGGGTCTGGGCGAGGGCTGGGTGGCCGAGGAGGCCCTGGCGATCGCCGTCTACGCGGCCGTGATGGCCGATCGCGTGGCGGACACGCCAGCGGCGGCCTTGGCCCTGGCGCTGCGGATCGGCGCGAACCACGACGGCGACTCGGACTCGACCGCCTCCCTGGCAGGCCAGCTGCTGGGCGCGGCCCACGGCATGGCGGTGTTCGGCGTGGAGTCCGCCGACGGCGTGCCGGTGGCCGAGCTGGCCGCGGCAGTGCCGGTCTGGATCGCAGAGCGGGACGTCGTGGTCGAGACTGCGCGGCGCTGGGTTGCGGCGACGAGCTGAACCCTCACCGGGCGGCGACCGGCCAGTTCTCCCCCAGCATCTGCAGGAACTCGGGTTCGGAGACGAGGGCAATCCGCTGGCCGCCGGCGCGCCGCCGCAGGGCCTCCCGCGTCTTGCGGTGGGCGAGCGCCGTGGTGGTGACCCGGTCCGCGCCACGGGCCGGTGCGCCCGAGCCGTCCGCCTCACGGGCGGCGAGGACGAGGTCCTCTGCGGAGAAGCCGTCCCCGATCACGAGCATGGTGGTGTGCGCGCCCACCCGGGAGGATGGCTGCGCGCCCAGGGCCGCGGCGCGGTTCTTGGCCTCCTGCCGGGACATGCCGATGCCACCGGTGAAGACCACCACGTGCCCGTAGAGCGGGTGGTCCGGAGAGGCGTCCCGGTTCGCAGGGGTGTTCACCCCCTCGTCCGGCCAGCGCATGAAGTCTGGCATGGACCGGCCCGAGCGCAGCGGCACGCGAGCGTCGAACACGTCCGCCATGTCCCGGGCCTGACGGGTGGGACGGGACTCACGGCCCTGGCCGCGCAGGTGACCCTCCAGCCGTCCGACCTGCAGCCCGTGCGCCCGCAGCACCCGGCGTACCTCCACCGGACCGCCGTCGGCCGCGAGGGCGCGGCGGCCCACGTCGATGAGGATCGCCGCACACGCCTCGGCGTCGGCGAGGGCCTCGTGGTGCCGGCCTGGCACGAAGCCCGCGGCCCGGCTGGCCGAAGGCAGGGCGTAGCTGGGCAAGTCATAGGCCTTGCGGGCCAGCATCAGGGTGCAGGCGTACTCCAGCGACGGCACGTCTGCGTCCGAGACCTCGAGGGCGGACTCGATCACGCCGACGTCGAAGCCGGCGTTGTGCGCCACGAGGACGTCCTGGCCGCAGAAGGCGCGCAGGTGCGCGTAGACCTCGGCGAAGCGCGGGGCCTGCGCGACCTGGTCCGCGGTGATCCCATGGATCCGCACGTTGCGGGGATCGAAGCGGTCGAACCCCAGCGGCGGGCGCATCATCCACGCGGCCCGGTCCACCATGACGCCGTCGCGCACGCGGACGACGCCCACGGAGCAGGGCGAGCCGCGGAAACCGTTGGCGGTCTCGAAGTCGATCGCCGTGAAGTCCAGCCCCGGAACGGGTGCCGGCGACGTCGCGGAGCTCATCCCGTGTGCGCCTCCCGGGCGCGCAGCGCGTCCACGAGGGCGGGCAGCAGAGCCGTGAACGCCTGGCCTCGGTGGCTGATCGCGTTCTTCTCCTCGGCGGAGAGCTGGGCGGTGGAGACCTCCCGGCCCTCCGGCTGCAGGATCGGGTCGTAGCCGAAGCCGCCCTCGCCCACCGGCTCGGTGAGCAGGGACCCGCGCAGGTGCCCCTCCGCCACGGTCTCGGAGACGATCTCCCGTCCGCCGCCCGCCCCGGCGGGGCCGGGGACGGCGAGGGCGGCGCAGCAGACGAAGCCGGCCGCGCGGTGCTCGGCGGGGACGTCGGCCAGCTGGTCGAGCAGCAGGCGCAGGTTCGCTGCGTCGTCCCCGTGCCTGCCGGCCCAGCGGGCGGAGAAGATGCCGGGGGCGCCGCCGAGGACGTCCACGGCCAGGCCGGAGTCGTCCGCGACGGCGATCAGCCCGGTGTGCGCGGCCACGGCGCGGGCCTTCTTCAGCGCGTTCGCGGCGAAGGTGACGCCGTCCTCGACGACGTCCGGGGCGTCCACCGCCGCGGCGTCCACCACGGCGGAGTCCACGTCCAGCTCCGGCATGGCGGCGGCCAGCATCTGGCGCAGCTCACGGACCTTGCCGGCGTTACGCGTGGCCAGGACGAGGCGGGCCCGGCTCACGCCTGGTCCCCGCGCAGGGTCTCGGCCTGGACCTGTGCCAGCTCCGCGGTGCCGGCCAGCGCGAGGTCCAGGAGCGTGTCCAGCTCCTCGCGGCGGAACGGGGCGCCCTCCGCGGTGCCCTGCACCTCCACGAAGTCGCCGGAGCCGGTGACCACGACGTTCATGTCCGTCTCCGCCTTCACGTCCTCCACATAGGGCAGGTCCAGGACGGGGACGCCGTCCACGATGCCCACGGAGATCGCCGAGACGGAGTCCTTCAGCACCTTTGCGTCGCGCTTCACGTGGCCCTCACGGCGGGCCCACTCGACGGCGTCGGCGAGCGCCACATAGGCACCGGTGATGGAGGCGGTGCGGGTGCCGCCGTCCGCGTCCAGGACGTCGCAGTCCAGGACGATCGTGTTCTCGCCGAGGGCGTCCATGTCGATCACGGCGCGCAGCGAGCGGCCGATGAGGCGGGAGATCTCATGGGTGCGGCCCCCGATCTTGCCCTTGATGGACTCGCGGGTGTTGCGGGAGTCCGTGGCGCGCGGGAGCATCGCGTACTCGGCGGTGACCCAGCCGGTGCCCTCGCCCTTGAGCCAGCGTGGCACGCCCTCGGTGAAGGAGGCGGTGCACAGCACGCGGGTGTTGCCGAACTCGATCAGGGCAGACCCCTCGGCCTGCCGGGACCAGCCCCGGGTGATGGTGATGGGGCGCAGCTCGTCGACGGCGCGCCCGTCCGGACGGGTGTGGTTCTGGTCAGCAGCGGTCATGGCCACCAGTCTAGGACCCGCCTCAGATGCGGTAGCTCATCCCGGAGACGGCCACGGTGAGGGGTCCGTCATACGTCTCGGCCGCCTCGGACACGGCCCGCTGCGGGTCGTTCCACACGGGCAGGTGGGTGAGCAGCAGCCGCCGGGCTCCGGCCCGGGCGGCCATCCGTCCGGCCCGCAGGCCGGTCAGGTGGACACCCTCGATCGCGTCGTCGCGTCCCTCGTGGAAGGCGGCCTCGCAGAGGAACATGTCCGCGTCGCGGGCGGCGTCCACCAGGCCCTCGCACTCGTCGGTGTCGCCGGAGTAGGTGAGCACACGGGTGACGACGGCGCCGTCGTCACCCCGCTCGTCGACCTCGATCCGCAGCGCGTAGGCCTCCTCGATAGGGTGGCGCACCGGGTACGGGGTGAGGCGGAACGGGCCGAGCTCGACCGTCTGGAAAGGCTCCCAGGTGGAGAAGTCGAAGTCCGGGTGCATGCCCGGCTCCGCGTCCATGCCGTAGGCCACGGCGATGCGCTCGGCGGTGCCGGTCGGCCCCAGCACCGGGACGCGGCCCCGGTGCCAGCCGTCCGGGTTCCAGCGCACCGCCACGTGCAGTCCGCAGAGGTCCATGAAGTGGTCCGGGTGGAGGTGGGACAGGCAGACGCCGTCCAGGTCCTCGAGCATGATGTAGCGCTGGAGCGTCCCCAGGGACCCGTTGCCCATGTCCAGCAGGATGCGCCACGTCTTCGGGGTGACGCCGTCCTCGGCGACCCCGTCCGCGGTGACGAGGTAGCAGGAGGCCGGCGAGCCCGGTCCCGGGAACGAGCCGCTGGCTCCGATGATGGTCAGCTTCATGCGGTGGGTCCCTCCCCCTCGGGCGGCAGCCCCCGTCGGCTGCGCTCGATCATCTCGGGCGTGATCTGGGCGAGCACCCCGGTGGGGTAGCGCTCACGGACGGTGTCGATGTGCTGGACGGCCCCGACCTCGGGGCCGAGGAAGCGGCGGGCCAGGGCCTGGAAGTGCTCCGGGTCGCCGGTGGCCATGAACCGGTGCTCCACGGCCTGGGCGGCGCCCGCGGCCGAGTGCGGATGCTCCAGGCCGTGCCGGACCAGCGCCCGGTACAGGTCCTTGGCCGTCTCCTCGGCCGAGGAGACCAGGGTGACGGACTCGCCCATGACCAGGGAGAGCACACCGGTCAGCAGCGGGTAGTGGGTGCAGCCCAGGACTAGGGTGTCCACGTCGGCGGCCTGGAGGGGGGCGACGTAGTCCTCGGCGGTGGCGATCAGCTCGGGCCCGGTGGTGATGCCGGCCTCCACGAACTCCACGAAGCGGGGACAGGCGGAGGAGACGACGCGCAGGTGCGGTGCGGCGGAGAACGAGTCCTCGTAGGCGCGGGAGCCCACGGTGGCCTGGGTGCCGATCACCCCGATCCGCCCGTTGCGGCTGGCGGCCACGGCGCGGCGCACCGCCGGCTGGATGACCTCCACCACCGGGATGCCGTAGCGGCCCGTGTAGCGCTCGCGGGCGTCCCGGAGCACGGCCGCCGACGCGGAGTTGCATGCGATGACCAGAGCCTTCACCCCGGCGTCCACCAGCTCGTCCATGATGCCCAGCGCCAGCGCCCGCACCTGGGCGATCGGGCGCGGCCCGTAGGGGGCGTGCGCGGTGTCCCCGACGTAGATCAGCGGCTCGTGCGGCAGCTGGTCCATGATCGCGCGGGCCACGGTGAGCCCGCCCACGCCGGAGTCGAAGATCCCGATCGGCGCGTCGGCGGTGGGAGCGGCGGCGGTCATGCGCGGTCCTCTCCGGCGTCCGGGCCCTCGAGTCCGGGCACGTCCTCGCGGCCGTCCTCCGGCATTCCGCGCAGCATCTGGTCCATGAGGGTCTCGAGGAACCACGAGGTGAAGTTGTACAGCAGCGCCATCGCGGACTCCTCGTCCGCGGCGTCCTTCCAGTTGTCCACGGAGTGCACGCGGGCCGCGTCCTGTTCGTCCGCGATCCCCAGCCGGGCCGAGAGCACCAGGCGGACGTCGTTCAGGGCGCGGCCGAACGCCGGTGCCTCCTGCTCGTCCAGACGGACCTCGGTGGAGCGCAGCAGCTCCCGCGCCCGCCGGGCGTCCGCGAGCTTGGCGTCGATCAGCAGGTCCTCCGCGTCCGCACGGTGCTCGGCGTCCCGCTGCGCGTCCTGCGCCGCCCGGCCGGCGTCGGCGTCCGCCCCGGCGCTGGTCGGGTCCCCGAACGCGGACGGCAACAGGCGCAGCAGCGCCGGGTCCGTGGGCGCCTCACGGGTGGAGGCGCCGAGGCTCAGGCCGGAGACCAGAAACCAGAATGCGTCGTCCGGGACGGAGCCCTCCCCCGCCTCGGTGCCCGGGCGACCCGTCGCGGAGGCGTCGTCGGCGGCGGCCGTCGTCGGCTCCTGCCCGGGGCCCGGCGCGGTGGACGAGGCGTCCCGGGCTGGAGCGGCCGACTCCTCCGCCGCGTCCTCGCGGCGACCGGTCAGCAGGGTCTCCACGTCCTTGAAGAGGCCGCGCAGCAGACGCGCCTCGGCAGGCTCCAGGCGGGCCGTGTAGCCCCGCCGCGTCCAACGGAATCCCTCGGCCACGCGCTCAGTCCTCCGCCTCTTCGAGGGTGGCCCACAGTCCGAAGCCCTGCATGGCGCTCACGTGGCGCTCCGCGGTCTCGCGTCCGGCGCGCGCCACCACCGCGCGGCCGTGCTCATGGACCTGCATCATCAGGGAGTGCGCCTTCGCGGCGGAGTACCCGAAGTGGCTGCGGAAGACGAAGGCCACGTAGCTCATCAGGTTCACGGGGTCGTCCCACACGACGACGTTCCAGGGACGCTCCGCGTGCACGGCCGGATCCGGGCGCTCCAGCAGGGCGGTGTCCGCGGCACCGAGGGGGCCAGGGACAC
Organism: Micrococcus luteus; assembly: GCA_047414615.1. Taxonomy (GTDB): domain Bacteria; phylum Actinomycetota; class Actinomycetes; order Actinomycetales; family Micrococcaceae; genus Micrococcus; species Micrococcus luteus_B. Next base: position 502,269 of record CP179711.1, on the reverse strand, counting down.
CGGATTCCGTCATCGACATGCGGACCATCCTACTCGGGCCCCTCCCAGGAAGGGGGTCGGAACAGACGGTGGACCCCGCCACACCGTGGCATAGGCTGGCTCACGTGATGCACTCCGAGAGCACCCTGGACACCGCGCGCCGCGAGCCGTGGCAGACGACCACGGCCCTGATGACGGACCACTACGAGCTCACCATGCTCCAGGCGTCCCTGCAGGCAGGCACCGCCGAGCGGCGCAGCCGCTTCGAGATGTTCAGCCGCCGCCTCGCCGCTGGCCGCCGCTACGGCGTGGTGGCCGGCACCGGCCGCATCCTCGAGGGCCTGTCCCGCTTCCGCTTCGGCACCGCCGAGCTGGACCACCTGGCGGACACGCAGGTGGTGGACGACGCCACCCTCCAGTGGCTCGCCGACTTCCGCTTCTCCGGCACGATCATCGGCTACGCCGAGGGCGAGGCCTACTTCCCGCACTCCCCGATCCTCCAAGTCGAGGCGACCTTCGCGGAGGCCTGCATCCTCGAGACCTTCCTGCTCTCGGTGATGAACTACGACTCCGCGGTGGCCTCCGCCGCGTCCCGCATGACCGCCGTGGCCGGCGGCCGGCCCTGCATCGAGATGGGCTCGCGCCGCACCCATGAGGAGTCGGCCGTCGCGGCCGCGCGCGCCGCCGTGATCGCCGGCTTCACCTCCACCTCCAACCTCGAGGCGGCCCGCCGCTACGGGCTGACCACCGGCGGCACCGCCGCCCACTCCTTCACCCTGCTGCACGACTCCGAGCGCGCCGCCTTCGAGGCCCAGGTCGCCGCCCTCGGCGCGGACACCACCCTCCTCGTGGACACCTATGACGTGGAGGAGGGGGTGCGCACCGCCGTCGACGTGGCCGGCACGGAGCTGAGGAACGTCCGCCTCGACTCCGGCGACCTCATCTCCCAGGCCCACTCCGTGCGCGAGCTGCTGGACGAGCTCGGCAACACGCAGACCGGCATCATGGTCACCTCGGACCTGGACGAGTACGCGATCGCCCACCTGCGCGCCGCCCCCGTGGACTCCTACGGCGTGGGCACCCGCCTGGTCACCGGCTCCGGCGCCCCGACCGCCTCCATGGTCTACAAGCTCGTGGCCCGCCAGGGCGACGACGGCGAGTGGGTGGACGTGGCCAAGGCCGCCAAGGGCAAGGCCTCCCTGGGCGGCCGCAAGGACGCCACCCGCCGCCGCGACACCCGCGGCCGCGCCGTCGCCGAGCTCGTGGGCGTGAACCGCTCCCCCGACGCAGACGCCGACGACCGCCCGCTGCTGCACGAGTTCGTGGTGGACGGCGAGCTGCAGCCGGGCTGGACCGGCCCCGAGGCCGTGACCCGCGCCGCCGAGCGCCACCGGGCCTCCCTCGCCGAGCTTCCGGCCTCCGTGGGCCGCCTGCAGCCCGGCGAGCCCGCCATCCCGACCCTGTTCCAGGAATCCTGAGGAGGACCGTCATGACCGAGCTGACCCGCGCCCTGGTGATCGTGGACGTCCAGAACGACTTCTGCGCAGGAGGTTCGCTGGCGACCGCCGACGGCGCCGCCGTGGCCTCCGCCGTCACGGAACACCTGGCCGCCCGCCGGGACGACTACGACGTGGTGGTGGCCACCCGCGACTGGCACGTGGACCCGGGCGAGCACTTCGCCCCCGCCGGCCAGGAGCCGGACTTCGCGGTGTCCTGGCCTGTGCACTGCGTGGCCGGCACCGCCGGCGCCGAGCTGCACGAGGACCTGGACATGGAGGAGGTCCGCCCGGACGCGCAGTTCCTCAAGGGCCTGCACACGGCCTCCTACTCCGGCTTCGACGGCCAGCTCGGCGAGCCGGACGAGGTCCGCTCCGGCGAAGGCGCCGCCGCCCCGGTGGGCCCCTACGGCGCCACCCGGGCGGCGGCCGACGCCGTGGAGGCCGGCGCCGAGACCCTGGACGAGTGGCTGCGCTCCCATGACGTGGAGGCCCTCACCGTGGTGGGCATCGCCACGGACCACTGCGTGAAGGCCACCGTCCTGGACGGCATCGAGAACGGCTACGAGGTCACCGTCCTGACGGACCTGGTGGCCGGGGTGTCCGAGGACACCGCCGAGGCCGCGCTGCAGGAGATGGAGGACGCCGGGGCGATCCTGGCGACCGCCTGAGCCCCGTGGACGGCTTGCACCCCGGTCGTGTCCGGCACCCCGGCCGGTCCCACGACGGCGGCGACGACACTACCGGTCTGGGCCCCGCCCTGCCCGTCCGCAGGGTGACGGAGCACGCGCTCGGCGAGCGCCTGGACCGCTCCGCCTGGCCTGCCACTGTCCCCGCGGTCCGGCAGCTGCTGGACGACGGCCTGGACCTCGGACCGGCCACCGTCCTGGTCGGCGCGAACGGCGCGGGCAAGTCCACGCTCGTGGAGGCGATCGCGGAGGCCGCCGGGCTGAACCCGGAGGGCGGCACCCACCACGTCCGCCATTCGACGCGCGTCACCGAGTCCGCGCTGGCCGAGCACCTGCAGCTGACCCGCGGCGCCGGCGCACCGCGCGGCGGCGTGTTCCTGCGGGCCGAGGCCATGCACGGGCTGTTCACCTACCTGGAGGGCGTGTCCAGGGGACCGAGCCTGCACCGCATGAGCCACGGGGAGTCCTTCCTCGCGTTCTGCCGCGAGCGGGCCTCGGTGCGCGGGCTGTGGGTCCTGGACGAGCCCGAGTCCGCCCTGTCCTTCGAGAACTGCCTCGCCCTCACCGCCTTCCTGTTGGAACGGCTCGAGGCCGGCTGTCAGGTCCTGCTCTCCACGCACTCCCCGGTCCTCGCGGCCCTGCCGGGGGCGCGGATACTCGAGGCCGGGGAGCACGGCCTGCGCGAGGCCCGCTGGGAGGACCTGCAGACCGTGGACCACTGGCGCCGCTTCCTCGCGGGCCCGGAGCGGTATTTGCGGCATCTGTGAGGCGGAGGGCGCAGAGACCCATTCCACCGGTCCTCTGCCATGCCTCGACCGAGACCGTGACGGATGTCACGTCATGGGGCAGAATGGCGGGACACCCGGTGCCGCCGCCGGAGACGAGGAGTGACCGTCATGACCGACTCACCCACCACTGACGCCCCCGCCATCGCGGACAAGGACGGCATCCGCTACCTCTCCGGCGCCATCCCCGCCGCCGACGACGTCCGCGCCCTCTACGACTCCGTCGAGTGGTCCGCCTACTCGCGGGACATGGACACCCTGATGGGTGGCCTGCAGGGCTCGGCCGCCGTGGTGACCGCCTTCGACGGCGCCCGCCTGGTCGGCCTGGCCCGCGTCGTCTCGGACGGCCACACGATCGCCTACCTGCAGGACATCCTCGTGGACCCCGACTTCCAGCGCCGCGGCATCGCCTCCGAGCTGCTGCGCCGCATCTTCGAGCCGTTCGGCCAGGTGCGTCAGCACGTGCTGATCACGGACACCGAGGAGCGCCAGCGCGCCTTCTACGAGGCCCACGGCTTTCACGAGTCCCGTGACGTCCCGGACAACGAGCTGCGCGCCTTCGTGCGCTTCCAGACCTCCGCCGGCTGAGCGCTGCTGTCCGCCCCGCTTCACGACGACGGCCACGCACCGTGGGTGCGTGGCCGTCGTCGTGGTCCAGATCAGGCGGCGGACGCGGCGGCCGCCTCCCGGCCGCCCTCAGCACGGGCGGCGACGAGGTCCCCGAGCCGTTCGGCCTCGTGTGGGCCGGGCTTCATGGCGCGCAGCGCGTTGAGGATGGCCACGACGTCCACCAGCTCCTGGAACAGCGCGCCCACGAGGGCCGGGATGGCGCCGGTGGCGGCGATGAGCATCAGCACCAGAGAGAGCGCGATGCCCACCCAGATCGACTGCGTGGCCACCTGCAGGGTGCGCTGGCCGGCGGCCACGGCGACGGCGACCTTGGAGACGTCGTCGGCGAGCAGCACCACGTCGGCCGACTCGGAGGCGGCGGTCGAGCCGCGGGCGCCCATGGCCACGCCCACGTCCGCGGCGGCCAGCACCGGGACGTCGTTGACGCCGTCGCCGACCATCATCACGGGCCGGTCGGGACGCTCGGAGAGCAGCCGCACCTTGTCCGCGGGCAGCAGGTCCGCGTGGACCTCGTCGATGCCGGCCTCCCCGGCGATGTGCCGGCCGGTGGCCTCCGCGTCGCCGGTGAGCATGAGCACCTTCTGCGCCCCGAGGCGGTGCAGCGCCTGCACGGTGGCGGCGGACTCCGGGCGGATGCGGTCGGCCAGCAGCAGGACCCCGGCGAAGGCGCCGTCCACGGCCACGTACACGGCGGACTGGCCCGGGGCCAGGTCCGCGGCCACGGTGTCCGGGGCCGCCTCGGTCACGTAGGCGCGCTTGCCGACCACCACCCTGCGGCCCTCCAGCACGGCGACCACCCCGTTGGTGGCCTCCTCTGTGGCGTCCTGCGAGGTCGCCAGGGCGAGTCCCCGCTCCTCGGCGGCGGCGCGGATGGCGTCGGCGAGCACGTGCACGGAGTACTGCTCGGCCGAGGCGGCCAGGCGCAGCAGCTCGTCCTCCTTCATGCCGGCGGCGGGCCGGAGGCCGACGAGCTCGGGGCGGCCGGCGGTGAGCGTGCCGGTCTTGTCGAAGCCCACGGTCCGCACGGCACCGAGCGCTTCGATGGTGCCGCCGGACTTCACGATCACGCCGGACTTGGCGGCGCGGGACATGCCGCCGAGGAAGGCCACCGGGGCGGCGATGAGCAGCGGGCACGGGGTGGCCACCACGAGCACCTCGGCGAAGCGGACCGGGTCCTGGGACAGCCACCAGGCCAGGCCGGCGATCACGTAGGCCACCGCAGTGAACGGCACGGCGTAGCGGTCGGCCAGGCGCACCATCGGGGCGCGGGACTCGGCCGCCTGCTTCACGAGGGAGACGATGGCCGCGTACTGGGAGTCCGCGGCGGAGGCGGTCGCCTCGAGCACGAAGGCGCGGGTGCCGTTGAGCGCGCCGGACATCACGGCCGTTCCGGTGCGGTGCGTGACGGGCAGCGACTCGCCGGTCAGGGAGGACTCGTCCAGGTCCACGGCCACCTCGCCGCCGTCCTCGGCGGAGGCCACCGTGCCGTCCACGGGCAGGACCTCGGCGGGGCGGACCAGGAGGCGGTCGCCGGGGCGCACGTCGTCGACCGGCACGTCCTCCACGGAGCCGTCCGGACGAAGACGGTGGGCGCACTGCGGGGCGCGATCCAGCAGGGCGGACAGGTCCCGCCGGGCGCGGCCGGCCGCGTAGTCCTCGAGGGCCTCGCCGCCGGTGAGCATCAGGCAGACGAGCACGGCGGCGAGGTACTCCCCCACCAGCACCGTGGCGACGATCGCGGTGACGGCGAGGATGTCCACGCCCCAGTGCCCGCGCATGAGGTCCTTCACCATGCCGACGGAGGTCCACGCGGCCACCACGAGCGCATACGCCGAGGCGATCCAGCGGGCAGGGTCCTCCGCCCCGACCAGGTGCAGGCCGAGGGTGAGGACGAAGACGACCAGGGTGGCGACCACCCACGGGTAGTCGCGGACGATGCCGGTGATGCGCTGCATGGCTGCGGGGCCTCCTTGCTCCTGTGGCCCCATCGTCTCCCAGGCCGCGCCACGGCACCACACAGGTGAGGCAACCCTGCCCCGCCGGCGGCCTCAGGTGCGGCCGACGAACCAGCCGCGCAGCGTCTCCAGTCGCTTCTCCAGCTGCGCCTGGGTGGCCTGCGCCACCGCGGGCCCGCCGGAGATCTCGCGCAGGCGGTTGTGAATCACCCCGTGCGGGGTGGCTGTGCGGGCGGCCCAGGCGGAGACCATCTTGGACAGCTCGGAGCGCAGGTCCTTCAGCCGGCGGTGGTCCACCACCTCCGCAGACTCGGCACGCTTCGCCTTCGGCGTGCGCTTGAGCTGCTCGGCCTGGCGGGCCCGCAGCAGCTCGGACACCTGGTCCGCGTCCAGCAGGCCCGGGATGCCGAGGAAGTCGAGCTCCTCCTCCGAGCCGACGGCGCCGCCGAGGCCGAACTCACCGCCGTCGAACAGGACCTTGTCGAAGCTCGCCTGGGACTCCATGGCCTGGAACTTCTTCCGGTTCAGGGTGTCCGAGGCGGAGTCTGCGCGGTTGGCATCGGCCAGCAGGTCCTCCTCCGGGGCGGCGGCGAGGTCCTCGATCTCCACCTCCTGGCCGGTCTTGCGGTCCAGGGCGTGGTCCCGCTCCACCTCCATCTCATTGGCCAGCAGCATCAGGTGCGGTACCGACGGAAGGAAGACGGAGGCCACCTCGCCGCGGCGGCGAGACCGCACGAAGCGTCCGACGGCCTGGGCGAAGAACAGCGGGGTCGAGGTGTTGGTGGCGTAGACGCCCACGCACAGCCGGGGCACGTCCACGCCCTCGGACACCATGCGCACGGCCACCATCCACCGCTCGTCCGACTCGGCGAAGGACTCGATGCGGTCCGAGGCGCCCTTGTCGTCCGAGAGGATGACAGCCGGCGTCTGACCAGTCAGCGCCTCCAGCTGGGCGGCGTAAGCGCGGGCGTCCTCGTGGTCCGAAGCGATCACCAGGCCGCCAGCGTCCGGGACGTTGCGGCGGACCTCGGTGAGCCGGCGGTCCGCGGCGCGCAGCACGGCCGGGATCCACTCGCCCTCCGGGTTCAGCGCGGTGCGCCAGGCGGAGTTGGTGATGTCCTTGGTCGCGGCCTCCCCCAGCTGGGCCTCCATGACGTCTCCGGTGGAGGTCTTCCAGCGCATCTGCCCCGAGTACGCCATGAAGATCACCGGGCGCACCACGTGGTCCCGCAGCGCCGGGCCGTAGCCGTACGTGTAGTCCGCCTTCGACCGCTCGATGCCGTCCGCACCGAGTTCGTAGCGGACGAAGGGGATGCTGGCGGTGTCCGAGCGGAACGGGGTGCCGGTCAGGGCGAGGCGGCGGGTGGCGGGCTCGAAGGCCTCGCGGATGCCGTCGCCCCAACTGAGGGCGTCGCCACCGTGGTGGATCTCGTCCAGGATCACCAGGGTCTTGGCGGCCTCGGTGCGGTTGCGGTGCAGGATCGGCTTGTTCGCCACCTGCGCGTAGGTCAGCGCGACGCCACGGTACTCGGCGCCGTGGCGGCCGTCCGCGTTCTTGAAGTTCGGGTCGATCGCCAGGCCCACACGGGCCGCATTGTCCGCCCACTGGCGCTTGAGGTGGTCCGTGGGCGCGACGACGGTGAGGCGTTGCACGGCGCCGGAGTCCATGAGGATCTTCGCCACGCGGAGGGCGAAGGTGGTCTTGCCGGCGCCGGGGGTGGCGACGGCGAGGAAGTCACGGGGTGTCTCGGCGAGGTACCTCTCGAGTGCCTCCTGCTGCCACTGGCGTAGCTTCGGGGCCGTCCCCCAGGCCGCCCGCTCGGGCATGGCCGGGGGGAGGTCCTCGCCGACGTGGAAGAGTGCCGCGGGATCCTGACGATCAGTCATGCGTGCTGCGGATCAGCCCTTGTTCCGGCCGAACCAGCCGCGCTTGCCGCCTCCCGAGCCGCCGGCGCCGCCGTCCTGCGGGTCCCGGAGGCCGTCGTAGACCTCCTTGCACTGTGGGCAGACCGGGAACTTGTCCGGGTCCCGGCCGGGCACCCACACCTTGCCGCAGAGGGCGATCACGGGCTCGCCGGTCATGGCGGACTCCATGATCTTCTCCTTGCGCACGTAGTGCGCGAAACGCTCGTGGTCGCCCGGCTCGATCAGCTGCTCCTGCTCCTGGCGCTCGAGCACGGAGGTGCCGCCGCCCTGGGTGGACAGCGGGTCGTTCAGGTTCGGTTCGCCGGGGTGAGTCATGCCGGTCATTCTACGACCCTCTCCGGACAGGATGCGTCACGAGGGCTCAGAACCGGGCGACGGCCTGGTAGGTCTCGGGCCCGGCCCGGTCCAGCCAGCGGCCGCCGAGGCGCACGCCCAGCCACAGCCCGGCGCCGCCCCAGAGTAGCCCCACGGCGAGGGTGAGCAGTCCCCACAGCGGCGTCGTGCCGGTCACCGCGTAGACGATCGCCGCCACCGTGACCGGCAGGGTGACCACCAGCGAGAGCAGCAGGGAGGCCAGCTGGACCACCATCATGCGCATGCCGCCGCCCTGCGGGGTGGCGAACGGCGAGTCGCCCGGCTTCGGCACCGGGTACACCAGCCGCGCCGAGAGCAGGCTCGCCATGCCCGTCACGCACGCCAGCGTGCCCAGCGAGACGCCCAGCAGCGCCGGCAGGTGCTCCCACATCCCATACACCGCCACCGGCCCCACGGCGCCGGCAAGGGTGGCGGGCACCCCGAGCACGGCCATGCCGAGCACGCGGCCCCAGCGGTCGTCCGTGCCGCGCACGCCGTCAGTGACGTGGTGGTGGAAGGCCGTGTGGTCGTAGGCGACGTCCGCCGAGAGGGCCACTCCCATAGTCCAGCCGATCAGCGGGCCGAGCAGCAGCAGCGTGGGGAGCAGCGGCCCGCCCTCCTGCTGGCCGCCGGCGAACCAGAGCAAGACGGCGAACAGCGGCACCACCACGAGCGAGGCCGAATAGCGCGGATCCGTGAACCAGTAGCGCTGGCACCGGGCCGCGATCGCGGTCACCGGGCCGGTGGCGGCACGGCCGCACCAGCGCAACGGCCGCGCCTCGGCCCTCTTCGCATCGGAGGGACGACGACGGCCTCCCACCTGGGCGACGGGCTCCACCGTGCGCTGCAGGCCCCACGCCCACAGGGCCACAGCGGCCGAAAGCCAGCCGACGGCGACGAGCAGGTGCGCCGCCGCCAACGGCCACGAGCCGGCGGCCGCGGCACCGGCCGCGGCGCCGCCGGCGCCGAACGGGGTCCAGCCCAGGACGGTGGCCGCCGGCTCGGCGAGCGTCAAGAGCTGGTCGAAGGAGTCGATGATCCCGTTGAGAATGACGCCGGCGAGCATCAGCGGGATGAACACCAGCACGGAGACCACGTCCCGGATGCGACGCTGTCCCGTGTAGGAGGCCAGGACCGCGGTCACGCCGTAGGCCAGGGCGAGGGCGGTCGCGGCGGCGAGCACGGCACCGGCCAGACCCCAGGGGAGGGCGGCCGGGGTGTCCCACCAGGAGATGCCGACGGCCAGGGCGGCCACCAGCGTGAGCACCCCCTGCGGCGTGCTCAGGGCGCCGACCAGCAGGCCCGCCACCAGACGCAGCCTGCGCAGCGGATAGACCTGGAAACTGCGCGGGTCCAGGGTGGCGTCCACGCCGGTGACGAACGGGGCGATCACGGACCAGCCGAGCACCAGCGCGCCGCTGATCAGGGTGGCCAGGGCACTGCGCAGCCCGAGGACCGTCACCGGGAGGCCGAAGAGCACGCCGGCGCCGAAGAGCAGTGTCATGGCACTGAAGTACACGACGCCGAGGATGCTGAAGACGAGCGTGACGGTGGACCGGCGCCACCCCGCCACCATGAGCGCCCAGCGCAGACGCACGAGCAGGCCGACCGCCCGCCCGAGCCCGACCTGCGGAGCGCGGCGTCCGTCCGGGCCGAGGGAGTCCGGGGTGCGGGCCGGACGGCCCGTGTCCGTCACAGCCATGCCAGCCCCTCGCCTCTATGGCGGCCGCCGACCAGCTCGACGAACCGCTCCTCCAGGTCCTGGCCGCCGCGGACCTCGTCCACGGTGCCGGTGGCCACGAGGCGGCCCTCGGCGATCACGGCCACGTGGGAGCACATGCGCTGCACCAGGTCCATCACGTGGCTGGAGACGATCACGGTGCCGCCGCGCTCCACGTAGCTGTGCAGAATGTCCCGGATGTTCGCGGCGGACACCGGGTCCACGGCCTCGAAGGGCTCGTCCAGCACGAGCACGTCCGGGGCGTGGACCATGGCGGCGGCGAGCATGACCTTCTTCGTCATGCCGGCCGAGTAGTCCACCACCGGCTTGCGTCCGGCGTCAGCCAGGTCCATGACGCGCAGCAGGTCCGCGGTCCGCTCTGCGACCACCTCCGCATCCAGGCCGTGCAGCAGGCCGGCGTAGGTCACCAGCTGGCTGCCGGAGAGCCGGTCAAAGGTGCGGACGCCGTCGGCCAGGACGCCCATGCGGGACTTGGCCTCCCGCGGCTGCTCCCAGACGTTCACGCCGTGGATCCACACCTGGCCGTGGTCCGGGCGCAGCAGGCCCGTGGCCATGGACAGGGCGGTGGTCTTGCCGGCGCCGTTGGGACCCACCACACCGAAGAACGAGCCGGCCGGCACGTCCAGGTCGAGGCCCTGCAGGGCGAGGCGGTCCCCGAAGCGCTTGGTCAGCGCTCGGGCGACGAGGGCGAGGTCCGGGTCCGGGGAGTTCGCTGCGCGCATGGCCTCCACGCTAGCGAATGCACAGCCGGTTCTACTGCCCGCAAGAAGGAGGTCGCACCGTTCACCGCGCGTTCGGCCGCCCGTCTTCACCGGGCCCCGGGGACGACGACGGCCGCGCACCGTCCGGGGGCGGCCGTCGTCGGGACACGGCTCCCACAGGAGCCGGCCAGGTCAGAAGAGCGCCGAGGCGAGCTTGCGACGCGAGGCCTGAACGCGAGGGTCGTCCGTGCCGACCACGGTGTAGAGGTCCACCAGGTGCGCGCGGGCCGGCTCGCGGTCCTCGCCCGGATGCAGGGCGATGAAGCGGACGAGGCGCTGGAAGGCGTCCTCCACGTGACCGCCGAGCACGTCCAGGTCCGCCACGGCGGTCTGGGCGGCCACATCGTCCGGGTTCTCCGCACCTGCCTGCCGCACGGCGGCGGCGTCCATGTCCGCGGTGCGGCGCATCAACTGCGCGGAAGCCAGGCCCTGCTGGGCGGCGGCGTCCGCCGGGTTCTCGTTGAGGGCCTTCTCCCAGGCGCCCACGGCGGCCTCCCAGTCACCGGCGGCCAGGGCCTCCTGCGCCTCCCGGTGCAGCGGCGGAACGGGCGTGGAGTGCGCCTGCTCCCCCGCACCGGCGCGGGCCGGGGCCACGGGCGGCACCTGGCCGGAGACACCGTTCTGCCCGGCGACCTGCTGGATCTCGCCGACGAGCCGGTCCAGGGCGTCGGCCGGCAGCACCTGGTTGGCCAGCGGCACCGGCTGACCGGCCACGAGCGCCACCACGGCCGGCCCGGCCTGGAGGCCGAACGCCTGCAGCAGCCGCGGCTCGGCGGACACGTCCACGCGGCCCATGACGAGGCGCCCGGCCTGGCCGTCCACCACGTCCGCGAACTGGGTGTGCAGCTGCTCCGAGGTCTCGTCCCCCGGGACGTGCAGCAGCACGATCACCGGCACCTGGGAGGACAGCTGGACCAGCTGCTGCAGCACCTGCTGGTCCGCCTGCTCGATCACCCACGAGCCCTCCCCAGCCTCCGGGGCCGCCGCCTCGGGGGCACCGGCGGGGGCCGACGACGGCGCCGCACCGGGCGCGGCCGGCGCACCCGCACCGGGGGTCGCGCCGGGTGCCGGGGTGCCCAGGGAGGACAGATCCACGGCGCCGCGCAGGCGGTCGGCGCCGGACGGCTGCTCGGCAGAGGGGGTGCTCATGGCGGAGCGGGTCCTTTCGTCGGGGGACGGTGAGGTCGGCATCAGTCGGCTCGCAGCGGAGCCCCTCCCACGGTAGCGCCGTCCCAGTGCCCGTGCCGAGCCCGGGGACCGCCGCTTCGCCGTCAGCGTGCACCGGCCCGGGTGTGGACGCGGCCACCGGCTGGCGTACCCTGACCGGGTGGATGAGCAGAACCAGCGCACCCGGTCCGGCACCGCGCAGAGGCCCCGCGGCGGGCTGCGCAGCCGGCTCGCCGGGCTGCGCCGAGGCCTCCCCGCGCGCCCCCACCGTCCGCAGTTCACCGTGGACGACGTTCCGGTGCCGGGCGACGAGCCCGGCGCCGTGACGACGGAGGCGAACACCGACGTCGTGGCCGTGTCCTCCCCCGCCGCCGGCGAGCCGGCCGTCCACCTGCGTGCGCCGGTCACAGCCGGCTTCCTGCTCACCACCGGTGTGGGGCTCGCGCTGTTGATCTACTGGATGCTCGCCGCCAACCGGGAGCTGATCCTCTGGATCCTGGCCGCCCTGTTCATCGCGCTGGGCCTGGACCCCATCGTCCGCAAGATCGAGTCCTGGGGCGCCCCGCGTTCCGTAGGCGTGCTCGCGGCCGTGCTCGGCCTCGCTGGCGTGGCGGCGGCCTTCCTCTCCCTGCTCGTGCCCACCGTGGTGGAGCAGTCCGCCGAATTCGTCAACCGCGTGCCGCAGACCATCCAGGACGTCATGGGCTCGGCCGTGTTCCACGACCTGGACCGGCAGTTCCAGATCAGGGACGCCGTGGACACCCAGGTCCAGACATGGACCCAAGACCAGCAGGCCCTGAACCAGGTGTTCGGAGGACTGGTGGGCATCGGCCAGTTCCTGCTCAACGCCGCGTTCTCCACCCTCGTGGTGCTTGTGCTGACGCTCTACTTCCTCGCCTCGCTGCCGGCCATGAAGTATTGGCTGTACCGCATGGCCCCGCGCTCGCGCCGCGTGCGCGTAGAGTACCTGGCGGAGAAGATCACCTCGTCGGTCGGCCACTACGTGATGGGGCAGTCCTTCGTAGCCCTGCTCAACGGCACGGTCGCGTTCGTGGCCATGGCGATCGCGGGCACCCCCTACGCCGCGCTGCTCGCCTTCTTCGCCGGGATGATGGCCTTCATCCCGCTCGTGGGCGCCATGATCGGCGGGATGATCATCACCGCCATCTCCCTGACGGTCGACTGGCAGACCGCGGCGCTCTTCGCGGCCGTCTACTTCGTGTACCTGCAGATCGAGGCGTACGTGGTCTCCCCCCGCGTGATGGCCCGAGCGGTGGCCGTGCCGGCCGCCGTGGCTGTGATCGCGGTGATCGCCGGCGGCACCCTGCTCGGCGTGCTCGGGGCCATCATGGCCATCCCCACCGCCGCGGCGGTCATGCTGCTGGTGCGCGAGGTGTTCATCCCGCGGCAAGACCGCCACTGAGCCCAGGCGCCCGCCGTCAGCGAGAATGCCGGGTCCGCCAACACAGACGGTGCCAGTGGCGACGGTCCGCCCCGGCGTCCTCGTCCCCCATGATCCAGTCGCTGCGCCACGCCACCAGATGGGCGGACCCCTGAGCGATGCGCCGGCCGCAGCCGGGGCAGGTGTAGTCCTTCACGGCCCGCCAGGACGGCACCTCGCGGACATGCCAGCCGCCGTCCGAGCCGGTCTGGTGGCTGTAGCCGGTGTCCAGGCCCAGCAACTCCTCCAGCCGGTCCGCGCGTCCGGGACTCACCGGCCTGCGGCCACCGCGCGCACGGGCGCGGGAGGGGCCGCCGCGTCGTCGGGGCTGCGGGGAACGGGGCATGCCCACCATGCTCGCACACCGACCCGGTGGCTGTCCGGGGCCGGGCGCCTGGGCCCGGGCACGGCCCCGCACGGGGCACCCGGCCCGATGCACCGGTCGCCTGCGAACCGGTGCCCCGCACGCCCTGGGCGCACCCCGGCCACGGACGGCTCCCCACTACACTGGCCGGGTGCGTCTTGTCATTGCCCGCTGCTCCGTCACCTACCAGGGCCGCCTCAACGCCCACCTACCCACCGCCACCCGCCTGCTCATGGTGAAGGCGGACGGGTCGGTGCTGGTGCACTCGGACGGCGGCTCCTACAAGCCCCTGAACTGGATGAGCCCGCCGGCCACCCTGCATGTGGAGGAGCCGAGCGAGGACCAGGCGGCCCAAGGCGTGCAGCAGGTGTGGCGCGTGCAGGCGAAGAAGAGCGACGACCGCCTCGTGGTGCTGCTGGAGGAGATCCACTCGGACACCTCCCACGACCTCGGCGTGGACCCCGGCCTGGTCAAGGACGGTGTGGAGGCGGACCTGCAGCGGCTGTTGGCCGAGCAGATCTCGATGCTCGGAGACGGCTGGACGCTCGTCCGCCGCGAGTACATGACCGCCATCGGTCCGGTGGACATCCTGGCTCGGGACGGCGCTGGCGCCACCGTGGCGGTCGAGCTCAAGCGCCGCGGGGACATCGACGGCGTGGAGCAGCTGACCCGGTACCTCGAGCTGATGAACCGGGACCCGCTGCTGGCCCCCGTGTCCGGCGTGTTCGCCGCCCAGCAGATCAAGCCGCAGGCCCGTACCCTCGCGGAGGACCGCGGCATCCGGTGCGTCACCCTCGACTACGACGCGATGCGCGGCGTGGACGACGCGGACGCCCGCCTGTTCTGACAGGGCCCGCCCTCCCGCCCTAGAGTCGCCCGGAGTTCCACCACGGCTGGGACGCCAGGGACGGTCCCGCCTCGATCCAGGCCCGCAGCCCGGAGGCGTCGGCCTCGTCCAGGTCCAGGGTGAAGGACACGTCCGCCTCAGAGACCTGGATCCGGACCGCGGTCTCCGGCAGCCCCGCGGACTCCACGCGTTCGAGGTCGAGGCCGCAGCGCTGAGCAGACCAGGCAGGGCGGACGATGAACGAGTCGCGGTGGAAGAGCCGGAGGGTCTCGTCGTCGTAGCGTCCGATCACCTGGTGCCGGCGTCCTCTCGGGTCGGTGGCGACCGCCGGGAAGGTGCCGGGGGACGCCATGAGGGCCCGGCGCCGGATCAGCCACACCAGCAGCAGGATCACTCCTGCCGCCACTGCGACGAGCACCGGCACCGGGCCCCTCATGTGTTCGGTCCCCAGCGGGTGAGCGGGTCAGTCCTGCATCCCAGAGCCCATGCGGGCGCTGGTGGCAGCGATGACGACCTGGTCGTTGTCCACGGAGAAGAATCCACCGGCGGCGTGGGCCGTCACCGTGGAGCCGTCCGTGGTGCGGACCACGACCTCGCCGTCGCCGAGCACAGCGAGCAGCGGGGTGTGGCCGGGCAGGATGCCGATCTCACCGTCGATCGTCCGCGCGGACACCGCAGAGGCGGCGCCGTTCCACACGGAGCGCTCCTCGGAGACGATCTCAACCTTCAGCTCTGCCATGACGATCAGCCCTCAGCCTGGATCTTGGCCCACTCACGCTCGACGTCGTCCATACCGCCGACATTGTAGAAGGCCTGCTCGGCGATGTGGTCGACGTCGCCGTCGCAGATCGCCTTGAAGCCCTCGACGGTGTCCTTGATGGACACGGTCGAGCCCTCCACACCCGTGAACTGCTTCGCGGTGTAGGTGTTCTGCGAGAGGAACTGCTCGATCTTGCGGGCGCGCGCCACGGTGATCTTGTCCTCCTCGCCGAGCTCGTCGACGCCGAGGATCGCGATGATGTCCTGCAGCTCCTTGTTCTTCTGCAGGATCTGCTTCACGCGGATGGCGGTGTCGTAGTGGTCCTGACCCACGTACTGCGGGTCGAGGATGCGCGAGGTCGAGGCCAGCGGATCCACGGCCGGGTACAGACCACGCGAGGCGAGGTCACGGGTCAGGTTGGTGGTGGCGTCCAGGTGGGCGAACACGTTGGCCGGAGCCGGGTCGGTGTAGTCGTCCGCCGGGACGTACACGGCCTGCATCGAGGTGATGGAGTGGCCGCGGGTCGAGGTGATGCGCTCCTGGAGCACACCCATCTCGTCCGCCAGGTTCGGCTGGTAGCCCACGGCGGAGGGCATGCGGCCCAGCAGGGTGGAGACCTCGGATCCGGCCTGCGAGAAGCGGAAGATGTTGTCGATGAAGAGCAGCACGTCCTGGTTCTGCACATCGCGGAAGTACTCCGCCATGGTCAGCGCGGACAGGGCCACGCGCAGACGCGTTCCCGGCGGCTCGTCCATCTGGCCGAACACGAGGGCGGTGTCCTTGAGCACGTCCGCCTCGTCCATCTCGACCCAGAGGTCGTTGCCCTCGCGGGTGCGCTCGCCGACGCCGGCGAACACGGAGGTGCCGCCGAAGTTGCGGGCCACGCGGGTGATCATCTCCTGGATCAGCACGGTCTTGCCCACGCCCGCGCCGCCGAACAGGCCGATCTTGCCGCCCTTGATGTACGGGGTCAGCAGGTCGATCACCTTGATGCCGGTCTCCAGCATCTCAGTGGAGCCCTCGAGGGCCGCGAAGGACGGGGCCTGACGGTGGATCGGCCAGCGCTCGGTCACGCCGAGAGAGTCGATCGGGGTGTCCAGGGTCTCGCCCAGCACGTTGAACAGGTGGCCCTTGACGACGTCACCGACCGGCACGGAGATCGGGGCGCCGGAGTCGGTGACTTGGGCACCGCGAACGAGGCCGTCCGTGGACTGCAGGGAGATCGCGCGGACCATGTTGTCGCCCAGGTGCTGGGCGACCTCGAAGGTGACGACGCGGGTCTGGCCGTTGAGGGTGAGCTCGGCGGTCAGCGCGTTGTAGATCTCCGGCATGGCATTGGCGGGGAACTCGGCATCGATCACGGGACCGATGACGCGGGCGACGCGCCCGATGGCACCGCCGGTGGAGGCCCCGGTGCCCTGGTCATGGATGGTGGCAGTCATCTCTCTCACTTCTTATCGTGTGTGGATGGCGGGTCTGATGGCGTCTGCGCTCAGGAGTTGTTGAGCGCGTCGGCACCGGCGATGAGCTCGGTGAGCTCCTGCGTGATCTCCGCCTGGCGAGCGTTGTTCATCAGGAGCGTGTAGTCCTTGATGAGGTTCGTGGCGTTGTCGCCGGCGGACTTCATCGCGCGCTGGCGGTTGGCCAGCTCGGACGCGGCCGCCTGCAGCATCGCGTTGAAGATGCGGGACTCGATGTACTTCGGCAGGAGCGCGTCGAGGACCTGCTCCGCGTCCGGCTCATACTCGTACAGCGGCAGGACGTCCGACTCGTCCGTGACCTGCTCCTCGACGACCTCGAGGGGCAGCAGGCGCACGACGTGCGGGTTCTGCTTGACGAGCGACACGAACTCCGTGAAGACCACGTGGATCTCGTCGACGCCGCCGGCGGCGGTGTCCTTGAGGAACGCCTCGACGAGGGTCTCGCCGATCTCCTTGGCGCGTTCGGCGACCGGGGCATCGGTCTGACCGGTCCACACCTGCACGTACTCGCGGCTGCGGAAGTCCAGGTATCCCTGAGCCTTGCGACCGAGCACGTAGAGGTCGATCTCCTTGCCCTCGTCGGTGAGGCGCTGGATGAGCTCCTCCGACTTGCGCAGGACGTTCGCCGAGTAGGCGCCGGCCAGGCCGCGGTCGGAGGACATGATCAGCACGGCGGCCCGGGTCGGGTTCTCCGCCTCGGTGGTCAGCACGTGGTCAATGTCATGCTGGGACGAGACGGCGGAGACGGCGCGCGTGATCGCGTTCGCGTACGGCAGCGACTGGTTGACCCGCTCGCGTGCCTTGGTAATGCGGGACGTGGCGATCAGTTCCATCGCCTTGAAGATCTTTTTCATCGACGAGGTCGATGCGATCTTCTGACGGTAGACCCGGATCTGGGCTCCCATGGTGGTCCTTTCCTGGCGGAGGGGCGGCGGCCCGGCACCGGCGTGACGCCGGGCCGCTCACCTCACCTCTGCGGTCAGCGCTTCTGCTTGGTGATCTGCTCCTGCGCGACCTGATCCTCGTCGATCGCCTGGTGCTCCTCGTTCCCGACGGCGACGCCGTCCCGGTCAGAGGCCTCGAAGTTCTTCTTGAACTCCTCGATCTCGGCGGTCAGGGTCTCGAGGGTGTCGTCCTCGAGCTTGCCGGAGGAGCCGATCGCACCGAGCACCACGTCCTTGCGGCGCAGGTGGTCGATGAACTCGCGCTCGAAGCGGAGCACGTCGTCCACCGGCACCTCGTCAAGGTGGCCCTTGGAGCCGGCCCAGATGGAGACGACCTGGTCCTCGACGGGGTACGGCATGTACTGCGGCTGCTTCAGGAGCTCCATCAGGCGCTCACCGCGGGCGAGCTGGCGACGGGTGGCCGGGTCCAGGTCCGAGGCGAACATGGAGAACGCCTGCATGTCCCGGTACTGGGCCAGGTCCAGCTTCAGGGTGCCGGAGACCTTCTTCATCGCCTTGACCTGGGCGGCGCCGCCCACGCGGGACACGGAGATGCCGACGTCCACGGCCGGACGCTGGTTCGCGTTGAACAGGTCCGACTGCAGGAAGATCTGGCCGTCCGTGATGGAGATGACGTTGGTCGGGATGTAGGCCGACACGTCGTTCGCCTTGGTCTCGATGATCGGCAGGCCGGTCATGGAGCCCGCACCCATGTCGTCCGAGAGCTTGGCACAGCGCTCGAGCAGCCGGGAGTGCAGGTAGAACACGTCGCCCGGGTAGGCCTCGCGTCCCGGCGGACGGCGGAGAAGGAGGGAGACGGCACGGTAGGCCTCGGCCTGCTTCGACAGGTCGTCGAAGATGATCAGGACGTGCTTGCCGCCGTACATCCAATGCTGGCCGATCGCGGAGCCGGCGTACGGGGCGAGGTACTTGAAACCGGCCGGGTCAGAGGCCGGGGACGCCACGATGGTGGTGTACTCCAGCGCGCCCTGCTCCTCGAGGGTGGCGCGGACACCGGCGATGGTGGAGGCCTTCTGGCCGACGGCCACGTAGACGCAGCGGACCTGCTTCTCCGGGTCCCCCGACTCCCAGTTGGCCTTCTGGTTCAGGATGGTGTCCACCGCGATAGCGGTCTTGCCGGTCTGGCGGTCGCCGATGATCAGCTGGCGCTGGCCGCGGCCGATCGGGATCATGGCGTCGATCGCCTTGATGCCGGTCTGCAGCGGCTCGTGCACCGACTTGCGCTCAGTCACGGTCGGGGCCTGGAGCTCGAGGGCACGGCGGCCCTCGGCCTCGATCGGGCCCATGTCGTCCAGCGGCTGGCCCAGCGGGTCCACGACGCGGCCCATGAAGCCGTCGCCGACCGGCACGGAGAGGATCTCACCGGTGCGGCGCACCTCCATGCCCTCGCGGATCTGCTGGAACTCACCCAGCACGACCACGCCGATCTCGCGGCTGTCGAGGTTCTGGGCCAGGCCCAGGATGCCGTTCTCGAAGCGGAGGAGCTCGTTCGCCATGACGGAGGGCAGGCCCTCCACACGGGCGATGCCGTCCGCGGCGGTGAGCACGTGGCCCACCTCGGTGCGGTCTCCGCCGGTCGGTTCGTAGGATGCCGCGAAGTCGTTCAAGGCATTGCGGACATCGTCGGCATTGATGGTCAGTTCGGCCATCTGCAGTCCCTGCTCTCTGTTGCTCTGGCGATCATCGACGTGACGATGATGCAGCGGTTCGTAAGTGTTCCGTCTCCGGTGCGGCGGACCCGGCGGGTCAGCCTGTCATCCGGCGCTGGAGGTCGTTGAGTCGGCTCGACATGGACGCGTCGATCACGTCGTCGCCCACCTGCACGCGGATGCCGCCCACCACGGAGGGGTCGACGGTCACGTCCAGGACGAGCTCGCGGCCGAAGGCGCGGTCCAGACCCTGGGACAGGCGGTCCCGCTGCGTCTGGTCAAGCGGCTTGGCCACGGTGACGTCGGCGATCCACTGACGCTGACGCTCGGCCACGACGTCGGCGGAGTCGCGCACGGCGCGGAAGGGCTTGCGGCCGCGGGGCGCCTTGACGGCACGCTCGACGAGGAGCTTCCCCGGCTCGGTGGCGTCCTTGCCCAGCAGGCGGTGCGCGAGGGCCACGCGAGCCTCGGCCGGAGCCTGCTGGTCCGTCAGCGCCCACTGCACCTCGTGCGAGGCATCGGCGGTGCGGTTGAAGCCGAGCAGCTCACGGGACAGACCCGCGAGGCCCTCGTGCCCGCCGCGCTCGGCCTCGGCGGCCGCGGCGTGGGAGGCCACGACCTCCAGCGCGTCGCCGAGATCCCGCTCAGCCGACCAGCGACGACCGGCCAGGTCCTTGAGGACCTGCAGCGCACCGGGGGTCACCCGGGTGCCGAACAGGGAGTCGACGAGTCCGTGGCGGCGCTCGGTCGTCCAGGCGGGGTCGGTCAGGGCGCGGCGCACGGGGCCGTGCTCGTCCACGACGTCCAGGGCGCCGAAGAGCTCGCGGGCCAGGGCCACGCCGCCCTCGTTCAGCACCGGACCCACTGCCTGGAGGGCAGCGGCCAGGGAGTCCCTCGATGCACCGGTCATCATTCGGACACACCTGCGTTCTGGTGCTTGTCGAGATCAGCCAGGAAACGGTCGACCACTCGCTGGGAGCGGGCATCGTCGTCCAGGGACTCGCCCACGATCTTGCCGGCCAGCGTGGTGGCCAGGGTGCCGACCTCGGAGCGCAGCTGCGTGGCAGCCTGCGCGCGGTCCGCGACGATCTGGGTGTGGGCCTGCTCAGTGATGCGCTCGGCCTCGGCCTGGGCACGCGCCTTGGCATCCGCGACGATCTGAGCGCCCTCGGTGCGGGCCTCTTCGCGGATGCGGTTGGCCTCATGGCGGGCGTCCGCGAGCTGCTGCTCGTAGTCCGCCATCATCGCGTTCGCCTCGGCCTGGGCCTTCTCGGCCTTGGCGAGCCCGCCCTCGATCGCCTCGACACGGTCCTGGTAGGACTTCTCGAGGGCCGGGACGATGAACTTGATGACGATGAACATCAGAACGGCGAAGCCCACCGCGACGACGAGCATCTCCCACGGGTTGGGAACGAGAGGATTTGCACCCTCAGCCGCGCCCAGGATCAGTGCAGAGCTGATCATGTTTCAACCATCCTTCGGTCATGAGTCCTGAATAGGAGGAGCTGCCGGGCCGACCCTGCGGCCGGCCGACGGCTCGCTGGACACGGGCGCGTCAGGCGCCGATGACGAAGGCGAAGACCAGGCCCAGGATGGCGAGGGCCTCGGCCAGCGCGAAGCCGAGCAGGGCGATCGGCTGCAGGATGCGCTGGGCCTCCGGCTGACGGGCGACACCGTTGATGTACGCGGCGAAGATGAGGCCCACGCCGATGGCGGAGCCGATGGAGGCCAGGCCGTAGCCAATCATGTTGAGAGAACCGTGGAGATCCATGGTGTTCCTTTCACAATGCCGGGGTCTGTCCCGGCAGGGTCGGAGGGTGTTCCCGATGTGGCCCGGCGTTCGCCGGCATCGAGAAGTCTGTGTTGGTGGCGACCGGTGGCCGCCGCTCCGTGGCCGGTGCGCTCAGGCTGCCGGCCCCGGAAAACTCAGTGGTCGTTCGCCGCGATCGCGCCCTGGATGTAGATGGCGGTCAGCAGAGTGAACACAAAGGCCTGCAGGTACATGATCAGCAGCTCGAGGAAATACAGCGCGACCGACCCGATGATCGCCAGGACGCCGGCGCCCTGCAGGAAGAGGGAGCCCGACTCCATGATCAGGTAGGCGGCGCCGGTGCCGGCGAGCATCACGATCATGTGACCGGCGAGCATGGTCGCCATCAGACGCAGGGAGTGGGTCAGCGGGCGCACGATGAAGTTCGAGATGATCTCGAGCGGCACGAGCAGCGGGAGGATCCAGCCGGGGACGCCGGACGGGACGACGGCCAGCTTGAAGTACTTCGGGCCGTGGTGGCGGATGCCGACGCCGATCCAGATGACGTAGACGATCAGCGCGAGGGCGTAGGCGGCGCCGGCGTGGGAGAACGACGGCAGCTGCAGCAGCGGGATCGCTCCGAAGATGTTGTTCACCAGCACGAAGAAGAAGAGGCCGAACAACAGCGGCACCCAGGCCTTGAAGTCCCGCTCGCCCAGGATGTCCTTGGCGATGGAGTTACGGACGAAGGAGTAACCGGACTCGGCGAGCCACTGGGCCTTGCCGGGTACCAGCTTCGGCTTGCGCATCGCGAGGGCGAAGAAAGCGGAGATGAGGACGATCGACAGGATCACCATCAGCATCTGCTTGCCGAAGCCGGTGCCGTACTCGGCACCCCACGGCAGGATCTCCGGCAGGTGGGCGTCGCTGATGCTGGGCGGCGTGAAGCCGGCGCTGGCGACATTGGCGAGCACGAGGGAAAGCACGCGGGTCCTCTCTGGAGTGATGCGTCGACGGGCCCAGCTGCCGGCTCCCCATCCGCGCACGTCAGCACGGCTCTTGGCCGCTCTGCCATGGGGGATGTGGTCGCGCACGGCGGCACCTTCGGCCGTCGATTGTGATCTGCGATAACGATACCAAAAAGATGCCCCTGCGAACGAACTGCAGACGCTGGTCGGGGTGTGGTGCTGGCCCCATTTCGACTCGGCACGGCCCACCGCCCGGCCGTTCGCCGACCGATCGGTCAGTAGATGCTGCGGCGGGTGCGCGCGAAGACCAGCACTTCTGCCGTCTGCCAGACCGCGATCGCCACCAGCGCGGCCACTCCCGCGGCCAGCGGATCGAGCCAGTCCGGGCGCGGCACGAGGGTCAGGACCAAGCCGTAGAGCACGATCTTCAGCACGAACGTGCCGATACTGAGCACCATGACCATCTCCCGGTGCCGATCCCAGAGCCAGGCGATCAGGGCCAGCGTTACCGCGGAGAGCAGCAGTACCAGCCCCCCGCCCAGGCCGGCGGAGGCGGCAGCCGCTCCCCCGTGCATCAGACCGACCACGAGCGCGCAGACGACCAGCGCGGCGGCGGTGGCCGTCGCGGAGCCGGCGAGGATCCCCCACCAGCCGCGCGTGTTCTCACGCCGGGTGCGTCGGCGACGGGCGCTCATCGGATCTCCTCGGGGTCGACCTCATCCGGAGTGGTCTCGCCCGCCCGACGACGACGGCGGACCATGGGGTGCAGCGTGAGGTAGCCGGCGGCGAGCAGCAGCACCGCCATCACCGGCAGGACGACGCGGTCGTCGAAGAAGTTCAGGGACACCGCGCCCCAGGACACGAGGAAGCTCCACAGCCACAGCAGCGCCACGGCCTGCGGCTGGGTGTAGCCGCCGTCCACGAGCTTGTGGTGCAGGTGGCCGCGGTCCGCGGAGAACGGGCTGGAGCCCCGGGCGGTCCGGCGGATCACCGACGTGGTGAGGTCGATCAGGGGCAGGGCGAGCACGGCCAGCGGCAGCAGGATCGGCATGTAGGCGGGGACGTTGCGGAACCTGAAGCCGTCCAGGGCGCCCACGTCCGCGGTGACGGCCACGGCGGCGCTGGCGAGCAGCAGCCCGATGACCAGCGCCCCGACCTCGCCCATGAAGATCCTGGCGGGGCTCACGTTGTACGGCAGAAACCCTACGGCGGCCCCCACGAGCAGCGCCATCATCAGGGTCGCCAGGTTCGAGTAGTCGAACTCGTTGATCGTTCGGGTCAGCAGGTACGAGTACATGAAGAACGCCGATCCGCCGATCAAGGCGACCCCGGCGGCGAGCCCGTCCAGTCCGTCCACGAAGTTGATCGCATTCATGGTCAGCACGATCACGAAGACGGTGAGCAGGAACTGCACGGGCGTGTCTCCGACCGGAATCCAGCCGAAGGGCATGGCCTCGACGCGGATCCCGCCGAGCGCGACGGCCAGGGCCGCCGCGATCTGTCCGGCCATCTTGGCCCACCACCGCAGGTCCCAGAGGTCGTCCACGATGCCGAGCACCGTGATGATGCCCAGGGCCACGATCAGGCCGCGGACCGGGGCGGAGTCCGTGAAGATGCCGTCCAGGAAGGGCACGGTGCCGGCGACCGTCATGCCGACCAGCACGGCCATGACCATGGCGACGCCGCCGAGCTTGGGGACGGCGCGCACGTGCATGTCCCGGGTGCGGTGCGGGGTGTACGCACGGCCCCGGAGCGCGACCTGACGGATCAGCGGCGTCGTCACCAGGCAGGTGAGCGCCGTGATCGCGATGATCAGGACATAGGCACGCATGCGGCGGGTCAGTCCCCCCGCGGGCGCTCGTCGGCCTCGGCCGGGTGGGAGCCGTGGGTCTCGGCGGGTGTCTGCCCCGCGAAGACGGCCGGGTCGACGTCCTCGGCGGTGGCCGGTGCTGGGGCGTCCTCGCCCTCGGCCAGCAGGTCCGGCACGGTCTCGCGCAGCACCTCGAGCGGCAGGGCACCCTGGCGGGCCACGCGGAACGGGGTCACGGTGCAGTCCACGATGGTGGAGGGCTCGTTGTGGGCGCGTGGCCCGCCGTCCAGGTAGACGGAGACGGTCTCGCCGAGCATCTCCTTCGCCTCCTGCACGGTGGTCGCCGCGTCCATGCCGGTGCGGTTGGCGGAGGAGACGGCCATGGGCCCGACGGCGTAGAGCAGCTCACGGGCGGCGGGGTCCGCGGGCACTCGCAGGGCCACGGTCCCCCGGGTCTCGCCGAGGTCCCAGGTCAGGGTCGGCTGGGACTTCAGGATCAGGGTGAGCGGACCGGGCCAGTGCTTGGCGGCCAGCTCCTCGGCCTCCTCGGGGACGTCGTAGGCCAGGCCCTGCATGACGTTGCGGTCCGAGATGAGCACCGGCGGGGGCATGGTGCGGCCGCGCCCCTTGGCCGCCAGCAGCACGGCGACGGCCAGCGGGGAGAACGCGTCCGCGCCGATCCCGTAGACGGTATCGGTCGGCAGCACCACGCACTCGCGGTTGCCGAGCGCGGTGCGCGCGCGCTCCACTGCATGATGCAGGTCAGAGGTGTCGGTGACGTCAATCAGCTCACTCACGCTGTCCATTCTTCCATCATCGTCGGGCGTCCCGGTCAGGCGCGCACGGCGTGCAGCCGCCGGGGCCTGCCGGTCATGTCGTCGTGGTCGGTGACCTCGGCCCAGGCCCCCTGCGCGCGCACGGCGGCGACCAGCTCCGGGCCGTGGGTCTCGTCGTGCTCCATGGCCAGCACTCCACCGCGCCGGAGCAGCCGTGCCGCGGCGGCCGCCATCACCAGCGGGATTCGCATGCCGGTGACGTCGCCGCCATAGAGGGCCAGTGCGGGGTCCTGCCGTGCCTCGGGCTGTTCGGGCAGCCGCCCCTCGGGCACGTAGGGCGGGTTCACGGTCACCACGTCCACCGTGCCGTCGAGCTCGGTCAGCGCGTCGGCGGCGTTGCCGAGCACGAGGTGCACGCCCCTCGGTGTCAGGTTCCGGGCCGCCCATCGATGTGCCACCGGGTCCAGCTCCACGGCATGGACCTCAGCGGGACGCCCGGCCTCCGTGCGGGCCTCGGACAGGGCCGCGGCCACGGCGCCGGAGCCCGTGCAGAGGTCCACCAGCACGGGCCGGTCTATCCCGGCCACGGCGGCCAGCGCGGCCTCGACGAGCAGCTCGGTCTCCGGCCGCGGGAGGAACACCCCGGGGCCGACCTCCAGGCTGACCCCGTGGAAGTGGGCCCGCCCGGTGAGGTGCTGCAGCGGCACGCGCTCCGTACGCCGCTCGACGAGCTCCGCGAAGCGGACCGCCTCCTCCGGGGACGCGTCGGCTCCGGCGAGGATCCGGGCCAGGGCGGTCCCGGTCTCCAGGCCCATGACGTGGGCGGCAAGCTGCTCGGCGTCGGCGCGCGGGCTGTCCGCCCCGGAGCCGGCCAGGCTCCGGACCGCACCGCGGACGAGCAGGTGCCAGTCCGTCGTCGTAGGTCCGGAGGCGCCGCCGGCACCAGGGACGTCACGGTCACTCATCCTGCTCCCCCGCCGAGGGCGTCGAGGCGACGCTGCTCGTCCTGTTCCTGCAGGGACGCGATGACCGCCCCCAGGTCCCCGTCCAGCACGGCGTCCAAGTTGTAGGCCTTGTACCCGGAGCGGTGGTCCGCGATCCGGTTCTCCGGAAAGTTGTAGGTGCGCACGCGCTCGGAGCGGTCCAGGGTGCGGACCTGGCCGTGGCGGGCTGCGGCGTCGGCGGCCTCGCGCTCCTGGCGCTGCAGGTCCAGGAGGCGGGAGCGCAGCACGCGCAGCGCGGCCTCACGGTTCTGCAGCTGCGACTTCTCGTTCTGCATGGACACCACGATGCCCGTGGGCAGGTGTGTCAGGCGCACGGCGGAGTCGGTGGTGTTCACGGACTGCCCGCCCGGGCCGGAGGAGCGGAACACGTCCACCTTCAGCTCGCTCGGGTCGATGCGGACCTCCTCCGGCTCGTCCGCCTCCGGCAGCACGAGCACGCCGGCGGCCGAGGTGTGGATGCGGCCGGCGGACTCGGTGACGGGGACCCGCTGGACGCGGTGGACGCCGCCCTCGAACTTCAGGGACGCGAACACACCCTCGGCCGGCTCGGACCCCGTGCCGCGCACGGCGATCTGGATGTCCTTGTAGCCGCCCAGGTCCGAGTCCGTGGCGGAGAGCACATGGCAGGACCAGCCGCGGGACTCGGCGTAGCGCAGATACATGCGGACCAGGTCCCCGGCGAACAGGGCGGCCTCCTCGCCGCCCTCGCCGGCCTTGACCTCCACGATCACGTCTCGGGCGTCGTCCGGGTCGCGCGGGATGAGCACGCGCCGCAGGCGCTCGGCGGCCTCGTCCCGGTGCGCGGTCAGGCCCGGCAGCTCAGCGGCGAAGACCTCGCCTTCCTCTCCCGGCTCCTCGGCCAGCTCGGTGGCGTCCGCCAGGTCCGCTTCCGCCTGCCTCCACGCGGTGTGGGCGGCGACGACGGCCCCCAGCTCCGCATAGCGCCTCCCCAGACGCCTGGCCAGGGAGGGGTCCGCGTGCACGGCCGGGTCGGCCAGGCGCTCGGTGAGCTCGCGGTGCTCGGCGAGCAGCTCGGTGACGGTGTCGAACACGACGGTGGCCTTTCGGACGGCGGGCGGAGGCGGCGGACACGACGACGCCGGCCCCGGCGGAAGCAGGTGCTCCCGCCGGGGCCGGCGTGAGGGTGGGGACTAGTCGTCGCCCTTCGAGCCCAGGGTGGTCTTGGAGACCAGCATGAGGAACTCGGCGTTGGACGCGGTGTCCTTGATCTTGTTGGTGAGCAGCTCGAGCGCCTGCTGGGTCTCCAGGCCGGAGAGCACGCGGCGCAGCTTCCACATGATCTTGATCTCCTCGGCGGAGAGGAGGGCCTCCTCGCGGCGGGTGCCGGACGCGTTGACGTCCACCGCCGGGAAGATGCGGCGCTCGGCGAGCTGGCGGGACAGGCGCAGCTCCATGTTGCCGGTGCCCTTGAACTCCTCGAAGATGACCTCGTCCATGCGGGATCCGGTCTCCACCAGGGCGGTGGCGAGGATGGTCAAGGAGCCGCCGTTCTCGATGTTGCGGGCGGCGCCGAAGAACTTCTTCGGCGGGTACAGGGCCGAAGAGTCCACGCCGCCGGAGAGGATGCGGCCCGAGGCCGGGGCGGCCAGGTTGTAGGCGCGGCCCAGGCGGGTCATGGAGTCCAGCAGGACCACCACGTCGCGGCCGAGCTCCACGAGGCGTTTGGCGCGCTCGATCGCCAGCTCGGCCACGGTGGTGTGGTCGTCCGCCGGGCGGTCGAAGGTCGAGGCGATGACCTCGCCCTTCACGGAGCGCTGCATGTCCGTGACCTCCTCCGGGCGCTCGTCGACGAGCACCATCATGAGGTGGACCTCGGGGTTGTTCGTGGTGATCGCGTTGGCGATCGACTGCAGGATCATCGTCTTGCCGGCCTTCGGCGGAGAGACGATCAGGCCGCGCTGGCCCTTGCCGATCGGGCTGACCAGGTCGATCACGCGCGGGCCGACCAGCTTGTGGTCGGTCTCCAGGCGCAGGCGCTCCTGCGGGTACAGCGGGACCAGCTTGGAGAACTCGACGCGGGTCGGGTCCTCCTCGGCCGGGGAGCCGTTCACGGTGGACAGCTTCACCAGGGCGTTGAACTTCTGGCGGTTGCCGCCGTTGTTGTTCCGCTTCTCGCCCTCGCGGGGGGCACGGATGGCGCCGACCACGGCGTCGCCCTTGCGCAGGCCGTACTTCTTGACCATCTGCAGGGAGACGTACACGTCATTCTGGCCCGGCAGATAGCCGGAGGTGCGGACGAACGCGTAGTTGTCCAGCACGTCGAGGATGCCGGCCACCGGCTGCAGGACATCGTCCTCTGTCAGCTCGGTGTCGTCCACCTCGGGCCCGCCGCGGCCGCGGCGGTTGCGCTGACGGTCGTTGCGGTTGCGGTTGCGGCGGTTGCGGCGCGAGCCGCGCTCGTCGTCGTCACGGTCGCCGCGGTTGCGGTTGCGACCGCCCTTGTCGTTCCGGCCGCCGTTGTCACGGTCGTCCTCGTCACGGTCGCCGCGGTTGCGGTTCCGGCCGCCCTTGTCGTTCCGGCCGCCGTTGTCACGGTCGTCCTCGTCACGGTCGCCGCGGTTGCGGTTCCGGCCGCCCTTCTCGTTCCGGCCGCCGTTGTCACGGTCGTCCTCGTCACGGTCGCGGCCACGGCCGTTCCGCTCGCCGCGGTCGTTGCCGTCGCGGTCCTCGCGGCCCGACTTCTCGCCGTTCTCGCCACGGTGCTCACGGTCGTCGCCCTGGGCCTTGTCCTGGCCCTGGTCGCGCTGCTCGTCCTGGCCTCCGCCGGTGCGGCGGCCACGGCCGCGTCCTCGACCCTCCTGGTCGGCGTCGGACTGCTCGTCCTGGCGTTCCTCACGCTGCGCGGCCGGCGTGGAGCCGTCCGAGTCCGCACGGCGGGAGCGGCGGGCCGGACCTCCGGAGCGCTCCTGGGCCTGGTCGCCGCCCTCCTTCGGGGCGTCGGCCTGCTCCGCCTTCTGGGCCACCTTCTGCTGCTCGGCGGTCTTCTTGGCGGCGGCGCGCTTCTCGGCGGCCTCGCGGTCGGCGACGGCGCCGCCGCGCTGGTGGTCCGCGATCGCGGCGACCAGGTCCGACTTGCGCATGCGGCGGCTGCCGGTGATGCCGAGCTGGGAGGCGAGGGCCTGGAGCTGGGCGAGCTTGAGAGAGGCCAGTCCGCCGCCGGTGTTCGCGGAGGGGGCGGTCTGTTCCATGGATTCGGTCACGAAGTATCCTTCTGACTCGTCTTCGGCCGTGGCGCGCGCACTGCGGGCACGGCTCGTCGGTGGAAACCGGCCGTGCTGCGCAGGGGCAGCCCTGCGGGCCGGGTGAAAAAGAGGGGTGCTCCTCCACGGGTGGGAGGTGATTCGTCGCCGTCGCGGCGATGCTTGCGGACCTTCAGTCTGTGCGCGCCCCAGAGCGGGGCGTTCAGGTGCGGTCCGCCACCGCAGCGAAAGCCTGGAGCGGCTCCCGTCAGCCGTGGTGGAGTGTCTCCACCCTAACACCCTCTGCCGCGACGGCGGTCACCGTTACCTCCCAGCGTGCCGACGTGGACGCCGCCTCGGCCCGCAGCAGCCCGGCGGCCTCCTCGGCGGCCGCCGTCCCGGCGGCGAGCACCAGCACGGTCGGGCCGGCCCCCGAGACCACGGCGGCGTGGCCGGCACGGCGCAGGGCCGTGATCAGACGGGCGCTGTCCGGCATGGCGGCGGCACGGAAGTCCTGGTGCAGCCAGTCCCTGGTGGCCGGCAGCAGCAGCTCGGGGTCCTCGGCGAGGGCGTGGGACAACAGCGCGGCACGGCCGGCCTGCGCGGCGGCCACGGCATGCGGCACGGTCTCCGGCAGCAGGCCGCGGGCGGTGTGGGTGGCCAGGCGGGTGTCCGGTACGGCGATCACCGGCACCACGTCCGGGTGCAGGCGCAGGCCGGCGGTGCGGAAGCCGCCGGTGGCGTCGTCGATCCAGGAGGCGGTGGCCCCGCCGGCCAAGGCGGGGGCCACGTTGTCCGGGTGGCCCTCCCGGCGGGCGCAGGCGTCCAGGAGTCCGTCCGCGTCCAGCCGGTCCCCCGGCTCGAGCAGTCCGTCGGCTCCGGCCAGAGCCGCCACGACGGCCGCGGCGGACGAGCCGAGTCCGCGCGAATGCGGGATGACGTTGTGGGCCTCCAGGGCGAGGCCGGGCGCCGTGGCGCCCCGCCGGGCCAGATGCTCCAGGGCGAGCCGCACGATCAGGTGCGTGCCGTCGTCGGGAAGGGAGTCCTGTCCTTCTCCGGTGACCCGGGCGGTGGAGGGGCCGTCCACCACGGTGAACGTCACCTCGTCCCGCAGCTCCAGGGCGAGGCCGAGGGTGTCGAAGCCCGGGCCCAGGTTCGCGGACGTGGCCGGCACGGCCACGCGGACGGACCGGCCGACCGGGAGCTCGCGCATCGGCGCCATCAGGACAGTCCCAGCGCCTCGGCCACGGTGACAACGTCGACGTCCACGGTCTCCGGGGTGACGTCCGAGCCGTCGGCGGCCTTGAGGGCCCACTGCGGGTCCTTGAGTCCGTGGCCGGTGACGGTGATGACCCACGTCTTGCCCTCGGGCACGTTCCCGGCCGCGTGCTGCTTGAGCAGACCGGCCACACCGGCGGCCGAGGCCGGCTCCACGAACACGCCCTCCTTGGCGGACAGCCAGCGGTGCGCCTCCAGGATCTCCTCGTCCGTGACGGAGTCGATCAGGCCGCCGGAGGCGTCGCGGGCGGCGGTGGCCTGGTCCCAGGAGGCGGGGTTGCCGATGCGGATGGCGGTGGCGATGGTGTCCGGCTCCAGGATCGGGTGGCCCGCCACGATCGGCGCGGCGCCGGCGGCCTGGAAGCCCCACATCGCCGGGGTCTTCGTGGCCACTGCCGGCAGCTGTTCGTCCGAGGTGCCCGGATGCGGGTTCACGTACGGACGCGAGTACTCCTGGTAGCCCTTCCAGTACGCGGTGATGTTGCCGGCGTTGCCCACCGGGAGCAGGTGGTAGTCCGGGGCGTCGCCGAGGAAGTCGACCACCTCGAACGCGCCGGTCTTCTGGCCCTCGATGCGCGCCGGGTTCACGGAGTTGACCAGGAACACCGGGTAGTTCTCCGAGAGCTTGCGGGCCACCTCGAGGCAGTTGTCGAAGTTGCCCTGCACCTGCAGGATCTGGGCGCCGTGGGCGACCGCCTGGGACATCTTGCCCAGGGAGATCTTGCCCTCCGGCACCAGCACCGCGCAGGTGATGCCGGCCTGGGCCGCGTAGGCGGCGGCGGAAGCGGAAGTGTTGCCGGTGGAGGCGCAGACCACGGCCTTCGCGCCCTCGGCCACGGCGGCGGTGATGGCCATGGTCATGCCCCGGTCTTTGAAAGAGCCGGTGGGGTTCATGCCCTCGAACTTCACGTAGACGTCGCCGGAGACGAGCTCGGACAGGTGCGGGGCGCGGATCAGCGGGGTGCCGCCCTCGCCGAGGGTGATGACGCGGGTGTCCTCGGTGACCGGCAGGCGGTCGGCGTACTCACGGACGACGCCCTTCCACTGGTGTGCCATCAGCTGCTCACTTTCCTTCGACGCGGACGACGGAGACGACGCCGCGGACGACGTCCAGGCCGCGCAGCGCCTCGACCGTGGCGTCGAGGTCCCGCTGGCGGGCGTGGTGGGTGACGATGCGCAGCTGGGCCGCCCCCTCGGCCTCGGCGGCCGCGGAGTCCTGGCGCAGCGCCTCGATGGAGACCCCGTGGTCCTCGAAGACGGCGGCCACACGGCGCAGCACGCCGGTGGCGTCGTCCACGGTGAGGACGACCATCACGGAGGTGTGGGCCTCGGCGCCCGGCAGGGCCGGCAGCGAGGCGATGGAGGTGCGCACGCGCGCCGGTCCGCCGCGGACCAGGCGCTCGGCCACCGAGACCACGTCTCCCATGACGGCCGAGGCGGTCTCGGGGCCACCGGCGCCCGGGCCGTAGAACATCAGCTCGCCGGCGTTCTCCGCCTCCACATACACCGCGTTGTAGGCGCCGCGCACGGCGGCCAGCGGATGCTCGCGCGGGACCATGGTGGGATGCACGCGCAGCACGGCGCCCTCGGTTCCGTCCTCCGCCGTGCGCCGCTCGGCGATGCCCAGGAGCTTGACGACGTACCCGGCGTCCGCCGCAGCGGCGGAGTCCGCGGCGGTGATCTGCGCGATGCCCTCACAGGAGACCTCGTCGATGCTGTAGTCCGTGCCGAAGGCCAGGGTGGCGAGGATCGCGACCTTCGCCGCGGCGTCATGGCCCTCCACGTCCGCGGTGGGGTCCGCCTCGGCGTAGCCGAGCTCCTGGGCCTCGGCCAGGGCGCCGGCGAAGTCCGCGCCGGCGGTGTCCATGAGGTCCAGGATGAAGTTGGTGGTGCCGTTGGCGATGCCCATGACACGGGTGACCCGGTCGCCGGAGAGGGAGTCGCGCAGCGGGCGCAGGATGGGGATGGCGCCGGCCACGGCGGCCTCGAAGGACAGCTGTGCGCCGTGCTCGGCGGCGATCGCGGAGAGCTCCTCGCCGTGCTGGGCCAGCAGCGCCTTGTTGCCGGTGACCACGGCCTTGCCGTCCCGCAGCGCCTGCTCGATCAGGGTGCGCGCCGGCTCGATGCCGCCCATCAGCTCGATCACGATGTCTGCGCCGTCGATCAGCGACTCCGCGTCCGTGGTGTACAGCTCCTGCGGCAGCTCGTAGTCCCGCTCCCGGTCCTTCGAGCGCACGGCCACGCCGGCCAGGCGCAGCGGGGCGCCGGCCTTGGCGGCGAGCATGTCCGCATCCTCCGTCAGGATGCGGGCCACCTGGGATCCCACGGTGCCGCCGCCGAGCAGGGCGACGGTGATGGCCTCGGTGGTGGTCTGCGGCTGCGTCATGGTCCTCCTGGTGGGCGTTGCATCGGATGCGTGCGATCAGCGTGTGCGGCGGGACGGTCGACCGGGGCCGCCCCTCCCATGCGGTCTTAGCCGGCCGGATTCTGCGGGTCGACCTCGCGGTCCAGCAGGTCCGCGACCGTCTCCCTGCGGATGATCGTGCGGGCCGCTCCCCCGGCGACGGCCACGACGGCCGGGCGGGGCAGCGCGTTGTAGTTGGAGCCCATCACATGCGTGTAGGCGCCGGTGGCCGGGACGGCGAGCAGGTCTCCGCGGGCCACGTCTGACGGAAGGTACACGTCCTTGACCACGATGTCCCCGGACTCGCAGTGCTTGCCCACCACGCGAGACAGCACGGGGGCGGCCGCGGAGGCGCGGTTGGCGCAGACGGCGGTGTAGTCCGCGTCGTAGAGCACGGGGCGCGGGTTGTCCGACATGCCGCCGTCCACGGCCACGTAGCGGCGGGAGGCGGTGGAGCCGTCCGGGGCGTCCGCGTCCACGGTCTTGGTCACCCCGACCGTGTACAGGGTGAGTCCGGCGGGGCCGGAGACGGCACGGCCGGGCTCGATGGAGATGCGCGGGCAGTCCAGCCCGTGCTCCGCGGCGGCGGCGCGGACGGCCTGTGCCAGCGCCGTGGCGATCTGCGCCGGCGGGCGCGGCGTGTCCACGGCGGTGTAGGCGATGCCGTGGCCGCCGCCGAGGTCCAGTTCGGGCAGGTGGACGCCGTGGGTGTCTCGCACCTCGGCGAGGAAGGCGAGCACCCGCCGCGCGGCGAGGGCGAAACCGTCGGCCTCGAAGATCTGGGAGCCGATGTGGCAGTGCACGCCGAGCAGCTCCACGGACTCCGCGCCCAGGGCGAGGTCCACGGCCACGGACGCCGGTGATCGGCCGGCGACGGAGCCGTCGTCGTCTCCGGAGGCCGGGGCGAGCGAGAGGCCGAACTTCTGGTCCTCGTGGGCGGTGGCGATGAACTCGTGGGTGTGCGCGTGCACGCCCGGGGTCAGGCGGAGCATCACCGGCGCCGTCAGCGAATGCTGGGCGGCGAGCTCGGCGAGGCGGCGCAGCTCGTCCACCGAGTCCACGATGATCCGCCCGACGCCTTGGGTGAGCGCGTCGAGCATCTCGGCGTCCGACTTGTTGTTGCCGTGCAGGCCGATGTGCGCCGGGTCCACGCCGGCGCGCAGGGCGATGGCGAGCTCGCCTCCGGAGGCGGTGTCCACGCGCAGGCCCTCCTCGGCAGCCCAGCGGGCGGTCGACAGGGTGAGGAAGGACTTGCCTGCGAAGTACACGTCCGCTCCCCCGCACAGGTCGGCGAAGGCTGCGTCGAACCCCTCCTTGAAGGCGCGGGCGCGGGCGCGGAAGTCGTCTTCGTCCACCACGAGCAGCGGGGTGCCGAAGGTCTCGGCCAGCTCGGCGGCGGTGATGCCCTGGACGGTGAGCTGCCCAGCGCCGTCGCGGTCCACGCCGGCGGCCCACAGCGGGGCGGTCAGCGCGTTGACGTCGCCCGGGGCGGGCAGCCACTGCGGGGCCAGCGGGGACGCACCCGTCACCGGGCGCTGCGCGGGATCGTTCCCGACGCCGGCCGGTCGGCCGGTCTTGTCGTGCTCGCTCACAGCGGGCCTCCTCACATCTTGGCGGGCGCGGAGACGCCGAGCAGGTCCAGGCCGTTGCGCAGGACCTGGGCGGTGGCGTCGTTGAGCCACAGGCGGGTGCGGTTGACGTCCTGCACGGCGCCGCGGGTGCCGTCCGGCTCGGGGGCGGGGACGATGCGGCAGGCGGCGTACCAGGAGTGGTAGGCGCCGGCGACCACCTCGAGGTGGCGGGCGATGCGGTGCGGCTCGCGCAGGCGGGCGGCCATGCCCACCACGGACGGGAACTCGGCCAGCTGGGCGAGCAGCTCGCCCTCGGTCGGGTGGGTCAGCAGGGAGGCGTCGAACGCGGAGCGGTCCACGTCGTGCGCGGCGGCGGTCTCGGCGGCGTTGCAGGCGCGGGCGTGAGCGTACTGCACGTAGAACACCGGGTTGTCGTTGGTGGCCGAACGCAGCAGCTCCGGGTCGATGGTGATCGGCGAGTCGGCCGGGTAGCGGGCCAGGTCGTAGCGCAGCGCGTCGCGGCCGAGCCACTCCACAAGGTCCTTGAGCTCGATGATGTTGCCGGCGCGCTTGGAGAGCTTGGCGCCGTTGACGGAGATCAGCTGGCCGATGAGGATCTCGATGTTCTGCTGCGGGTCGTCGCCGGCAGCGGCCGCGATGGCCTTGAGCCGGCCCACGTAGCCGTGGTGGTCTGCACCGAGCAGGTAGACCTTCTCGGTGAAGCCGCGGTCGCGCTTGTCCAGGTAGTAGGCGGCATCGGCGGCGAAGTAGGTGGGCTCGCCGTTGGCACGGATCAGGACGCGGTCCTTGTCGTCGCCGAAGGCGGTGGTCTTGAGCCAGACGGCGCCCTCGCGGTCCTCCACGTGGCCCTGTTCGCGCAGGCGCTCGACGGCCTGCTGGATGGCGCCGGTGTCATGCAGGCGGCGCTCGGAGGTGAACACGTCGAAGTGCACGTCGAAGGCGGCGAGCGTGTCCTTGATGTCCTTCATCTGCAGCGCGTAGGCGGCCTCGCGGACCACGGGGCGGGCGGCCTCGTCCGTGAGCTCGCGGACCTCCGGGTGGTCCTTGGCCACCTGGTCCGCGAGGTCCTGCACGTACTGGCCGGGGTAGCCGCCCTCGGGGACCTCGCGCCCGTGGAGGCGGGAGAGCACGGAGTCGGCGAACACATTCATCTGGTTGCCGGCGTCGTTGACGTAGTACTCGGCGGTGACGTCCGCACCCGAGGCGCGCAGCAGGCGGGTGATGGCGTCGCCCAGGGCGGCCCAGCGGGTGTGGCCGATGTGCAGCGGGCCCGTGGGGTTCGCGGAGACGAACTCCATGTTCACCACGTGGCCGGCCAGGGCGTCGTTGTGGCCGTAGGCGTCCCCGGCCTCCAGGATCTGGCGGGCGAGCTGTCCGGCGGCGGCAGCGTCCAGGGTGATATTGAGGAAGCCGGGGCCGGCGACGTCCACCTGCGCGACGCCCTCCTGGGCGCCGATGCGCTCGGCAAGGACGGAGGCGAACTCGCGCGGGTTCATGCCGGCCTTCTTGGCGAACTGCATGGCCACGTTGGTGGCCCAGTCTCCGTGCTCGCGGCTGCGGGGACGCTCGACGCGGATGCGCTCGGGGGCGAGCTCCTCGCGGAGGGACTCCGGGAGGGCGCCGTCCTCCACGGAGGCCAGCAGCTGGGCATGGATCAGAGAGGCGAGTTCTTCAGGCTTCACGGGGCCAAGTCTAGGGGCGGGGCGCGGTGCGCGTCGTCCTGTGGCGCGGGGGTCCGGCCCGCGGACGGTCGGCCGTCTTCCTGTCGCCACGCCTCCAGTCCCCCGGCGAGGGTGTGCAGTCTCACGGCGGCGTCCGGTCGGACGTCGACGAGCGCCTCTCGTGCCCGGGCGGAGCGGACGCCGGAGGCGCACCAGAGCACCACGGTCTCAGCGCCGTCGAGGCCGAGCCGGTCCGGGGCGTCGAGCAGCTCGTCCAGCGGCAGGTGCCGGTCGGCGACGCTCTCGGGAGCGTCGATCCGGTCCACCCGTCGTTCCCATCCCTGCCGGACGTCCACGAGCGTCAGACCCGCACGTGCTTCCGGGTCAGCGAGCAGCGCGGCGAGCGCTGCCGGGTCGAGCTCGCCGGGTGCCGTCGTCGTGCCTGCGGGCCCGTGCGTCTGGCCCTGCCCACCCTTCCCGACGACGGCCACGCACCCGGGCCCGGGGCTTGCCTGGTGCTCGCTCAGGTCCGTCACGGGGGTGCGCGCGGGATCCGGGGCGAGGGCCAGGGTGGTGAAGCGCAGGGTGAGGGCGTCCACGGTGAGCAGCCGGTCCGTGAGCGTCTCGCCCACGCCGGAGAGGTGCTTGATCGCCTCGGCCGCCATGAGGGAGCCGACGATCCCCGGCAGCACGCCGATCACGCCGGCGGCGGCGCAGGTGGGCACCTCGCCCGGCTCGGGTTCCTCGGGGAAGACGTCCCGGTAGCGCGTGTGGCCGGGGGCGAAGAAGGACAGCTGCCCGGCGAAGCGCAGGATCGCCCCCCACACCACGGGGACACCGGCGATCTCGCAGGCATCGGCCACCAGGTAGCGCGTGCCGTAGGTGTCCGCGCCGTCCACCACCAGGTCCATGCCGGAGACGAGCTGCAGGGCATTCTCCGCCGTGAGTCGGACGCGGTGCTCGACCACCCGGCACTGCGGATGCAGGTCCCGCATCCGGGCAGCGGCGGAGGCGGTCTTGGGCTCCCCCAGCGTGGACTCGCCGTGGATCACCTGGCGGTGCAGGTTGGAGCGGTCCACGGCGTCGTCGTCCACCACATGGATCTCCCCCACCCCGGCCGCGGCGAGGTAGGCCAGCACGGGCGACCCGAGCCCGCCCGCGCCCACCACCAGCACCCGGGAGCGCAGCAGCGCCAGCTGCGCCTCGGGCCCGAAGCCGTCCAGGGTCAGCTGCCGGGCGAAGCGCTCCAGCTGGGTGTCCTCCAGGTCCTCCAGCACACGCGGCGGACGGGAGGAGGCCGGTGAGCCCTGCACGGAGTCGATCACGAGTTGTCCTTGTTCGAGGCGGCGCGGTCACCGCCGGTCGGGGCGGCGTCGTCGGCGGGGTCGATCCGTCCGGCGCGCGGCGAGGAGGCGCGGGCGTGCTCGCGGCGTGGGATGCGCCCAGCACGTGCGGCGTGCCAGCCCGATTCCAGGGCGAGCCGGCAGGCGTGGGCCATGCGGGCCGGGTCGGCGGCGCGGGTGATGGCGGAGGCGGCCAGGACGGCGTCGCACCCGGCCTCCATCGCCAGGGCGACGTCCGAGGCGGTGCCGACGCCAGCGTCGAGCACCACGGGCACCCCGGCCCGGGCGACGATCAGCTCCAAGTGGTGCCGGTTGAGGACGCCCAGCCCGGAGCCGATGGGCGAGCCCAGCGGCATGACGGCGGCGGCCCCGGCCTGCTCCAGGCGCAGCGCGGCGACCGGATCGTCCGAGGTGTAGGCGAGCACGGTGAAGCCGTCCGCCGCGAGCCGCTCGGTGGCCTCGAGGGTCTCCACCACGTCCGGGAGCAGGGTGTGCTCGTCCGCGATCACCTCCACCTTCACCAGGTCGGTCTCGAGGGCCTCCCGGCCCAGCTGCGCGGTGAGCACGGCATCCCGGGCGGTGTGGCAGCCGGCCGTGTTGGGCAGCACGTCGATGCCGAGGCGGTCCAGCAGCTCCACCAGGGAGGCGCGGGTGTCCGTGGCCCAGCGACGGAGCGCCACCGTGGTGAGCGTGGTGCCCGAGGCCACCAGGGCGCGCTCCAGGGCGGCCAGGTCCGTGATGCCGCCGGTGCCCATGATCAGGCGGGAGGTGAGCTCGTAGTCGCCGATCCACAGGGGCGGGACGGCGGTGACCTCCGCCAGGGAGTCCGTGGTGGTCCTGTCCGGCTCGGCGGTGCGTGCGGTGTCCGGTGCGGTGTCCATGCTCAGCCTCCCTGGACGGCGGTGACGAGGTCCACGGCGGCGCCGTCCCGCGGCACCATGGCGTCCCAGGCGGAGCGCGGCACCACCTGCTGGTCCACGGCCACGGCCACGCCGAGGCGGCCGCCGTCCTCCGCGGTGCCGTCTGCGGCGACCGGCCGGCCGGTGGTCTCGGCCACGATCTGCCGCAGCGTGGTGCCGGCCGGGACCTCGGCGGCCGCGCCGTTCAGGGTCAGTCTCAGGGTGCTCATGCGCGGGTGCTCCTTGCAGGGTTCGGGGTGGAGGACGGCTGGAAGCGGGCCGGGTCCGCGGGGACCAGGGTGGCGGCCAGGCCCGGGTCCGGCGCGGGGCCGGCTCCCCCGGCGTGCGCGGCGAGCGCGCAGCCGGCCTCGGCGGCCCACGGGGTCAGCAGGATGCCGTGGCGGTGGTAGCCGGTGGACACCAGGATCCGCGGGGCGTGCGGCAGGGCACCGAGGCAGGGGCGGTCGTCCGGGGTGCCGGGCCGGGCGGCGGTATGGGTCTCCAGCAGCTCGCAGTCCCGCACGGCGGGCACCAGGGTGCAGGCGTCCTGCAGCAGGTCCAGCACACCACCGGCGCGGGTGCCGGCCAGGCGGTCCTCCCGCACGGTGGCGCCGACCACCAGCGTGCCGTCCGCCCGCGGTACGAGGTACACCTGCCGGCCATGGACGAGCCCACGGACGGTGCGGTCGAGCAGGTGGTCCTCGCCGGGCAGCAGCTGGTCGGCCGGCACGCGCAGGCGCAGCACGTCACCGTGCACGGGGCGCAGCGGCAGCGGGGTCTCGGAGGGGTCTCCGCCGATCGTCCCGTGGCCGAGCCCGGTGGCCAGCACCACGACGTCGGCGGCGACCTCCGCCTCCCCCGTCGCCTCGTCCCTCGCCTCGGTCGGTTGGATCCGGACCCGGACCCGTTCCCCCTCCTGGACCGCCTCGAGCACCCGTCCGGGGATGAGCCGGGCCGGCGGCCCGGGCAGGACGGCGGACGTGGTGCAGGTCAGGGCGCTCAGCAGGGCGACGGCGAGCGCCCGCGGGTCCACCTGATGGTCGTCCGGGGCGTCCCAGCCGCCGGCGAGGCCGGGGGCGAGGACGGGCACGCGGGCACGCAGGGTGCGGGAGGTGGCGGGGGTGAGGCGGCCGTCGTCGGGACGGGTGCGGGCGAGCAGGTGGGCCCAGGCGTCCTTGTCCGCGGCGTCCGCGGCGATGATCCAGGACCCTTCGGTGCGGTGGCCGGTGGGGCCGGCGTCGGCGGCCGTCAGCAGCTCGATCAGGGCGGGCCAACCGGCCCAGGCGCGGCGCAGCAGGGGGCCGAGGGCGTCCTGGCCGTGCTGGGTCTCGGCGACCGGCGCGAGCATGCCGGCGGCGGCGTGGGTGGCTCCGGCGACGCGCAGCCGGGACGGGTCCGGCGGTGAGGTGGCCAGGACGGCGTCGAGTTCGGGGGCCACGAGGTGGACAGCATGTCCGGCGGCGCGCAGTCGCATGGCGGTGGCCAGGCCGATGATCCCGGCACCGGCGACGAGGGCGTGCATCCCCATACTCTCCTCCTCACGGCGGCATGATCCGCATCGAGTCAGATGGTCGGCCTGCCCCGGGCGGCACCGTTGTGGGGTGCTCCCGGCCGTGCGGCCCTCTCAGCCCGGCGGTCTCGGCCCGGGCTCCCATGGAACGGCGCCAGTCTGTCACAGTGAGGGCATGGACAACACCGCCCCCACCGC
Organism: Micrococcus luteus; assembly: GCA_047414615.1. Lineage (GTDB taxonomy): Bacteria > Actinomycetota > Actinomycetes > Actinomycetales > Micrococcaceae > Micrococcus > Micrococcus luteus_B. The sequence goes on along the minus strand of CP179711.1, from coordinate 462,886 downwards.
GCTGCGCGACCGCCTCGCCGCCGCCCGTCTGTACCTGTGCACGGACCTGACCCGGTTCCTGGATGCCGAGGGCAGTCTCGACGAGGACAGGTTCTCCGTGTTCTGCCAGGCGGTGTTCGCCGGCGGGGTGGACATCCTGCAGGTGCGGGACAAGCAGGTGCCGGTGGCCGTGGAACTGCGGGCCCTGGCCTTGGTGCGCGAGGCGGCGAGCGTGCACGGGGCGCTGGTGGCCGCCAACGACCGCGCGGACGTGGCCCTGCTGGCCGGCGTGGACGTCTTCCACGTAGGCCAGACGGACCTGACCACGGCGCAGGCCCGCACGGTGCTCGGCCCGGACGTGGTGCTGGGCCGCTCCTGCCACACGCCACAGCAGGTGGACGCCGCCCTGGCTGACGAGGGGCTGGACTACTTCTGCACCGGGCCGGTCTGGGAGACCCCCACCAAGCCCGGCCGTGCTGCCGTGGGTCTGCAACTGCCGCAGTACGCGGCCGACCGGAGCGCGGAGCTCGGGGCTGCGGGCGGGACGGCTCACCCGTTCTTCGCGATCGGCGGGATCGACGTGCCCCAGGTTCCGGAGGTGGTGGCCGCCGGGGCCGAGCGGATCGTGGTGGTTCGAGCGATCACGCAGGCCGCGGACCCGGAGGCGGCGGCGCGGGCGCTGCGGGTGGCCGTCCTTCGGTGAACTGCCGACGGCCCGACGCGGCAGCTCGCCCGGTCGGCTCGTCCTGAGCGGGCACGGCCTGGCGATGGTGTAGTGTTGTTGAGTCCGCACACGTGATGGCGACGTGGGCGACCCCGCCTCCGTAGCTCAGGGGATAGAGCGTTGGTTTCCGGTACCAAAGGCCGCAGGTTCGATTCCTGCCGGGGGCACGGAAGACCGGGATCGGGCCGCTGCTGAGAAGCGGTGGCCCGATCTTTTCTGTGCACTGGAAGAGTGACGCCTCACCCGCCTCTGGTGACCGGGGAAAGTCGCACTCAACACGCCACCGCAATATCACCCGGAGATCACCAGCAATGTCCGCGCATCGCGAAGGTGCCACGAAGCACGCTCTCATCTTGAGCTAGGTGTGATGTCCAGGGACGTTGTTGCGGGCTCGCTGACAGGCGAAGGCCTTCCGTTGCGAGAGTGGAGTTGTCGAGAAACCGCTCACGCGAACAGAAGGCCTTCATGTCCCACGCTAACGCCGCCCTGACCCCTCGCGCCCGCCTACGCCTGGCCAAGCTCATCGTCGAGGAACACTGGCCGGTCGCCACCGTGGCCAAGATGTTCATGGTCTGCCCACCCACCGCACGCAAATGGGCCACACGCTTCCGGGCCGAGGGACCTGCAGGGATGGCAGACCGGTCCAGCCGGCCGTCCACGATGCCGACCAGAACACCGCCGGCGGTGGTGAAACAGATCGTGGCCGCCCGATGGCGCCGACGCCTGGGGCCGGCACAGATCGCCGGAGAACTCGGGATGCCGGCCTCCACCGTCCATGCCGTGCTCGTGCGCTGCCGAATCAACCGCCTCGCCCGTCTGGACCGGGTCACCGGCGAGCCGATCCGCCGCTACGAGCACCCCCACCCCGGCTCGCTGATCCACGTCGACGTCACCAAGTTCGGCCGCATCCCCGACGGGGGCGGACACCGATTCGTCGGGCGCCAGCAGGGCATGAAGCACCGCGCGGCGACCTCGGACCGCGAAGGAACCCGTGATGCCCGATACCAGCCCCGGCTCGGGGTGGGCTTTCTGCACACCGTGATCGATGATCACTCTCGCTTCGCCTATGTCGAGATGCACTCCGATGAACGCAGCCAGACGGCCATCGCGGTGTTGCGCCGCGCGGTCGCCTACTTCGCGCGCCTGGGCGTGGAGGTGGAGCGGGTGCTCTCGGACAACGGCTCGGCCTACCGCTCGCATGCCTGGCGTGATGCCTGCACCGAGCTCGGGATCAAGCCCAAGCGGACTCGGCCCTACCGGCCGCAGACGAACGGGAAGATTGAGCGGTTCCATCGCACGCTCGCTGACGGGTGGGCCTACGCCCGGTTCTATAGCTCAGAGACGGAGCGCAGGGCCGCGTTGCCTGGATGGCTGCACTTCTACAATCATCATCGCGTCCACTCCGCGATCGGCGCCGCGCCTGCCACCAGGCTCAACAACCTCCCTGGACATCACAGCTAGGCCGCGACATCACGCCTGGACGCGCAACTGCTCAGCGTCAGGCGGTGCGTCCCTTCAACGTATTCGGGTGCCCAGTACCAGGTGTGCGCGGCTCGTCGGAGCCAGCTCGGCCGGGGGCGCCCCCGCGAACCGGGTGCCGGCCACATCTGCCCCGGTCAGCCGCGCTCACGCTCCCGCCAGCCGTGGTCTACCGGTCCGTGCCAGCCGGGCAGTTCCCTCCGACCGACCCGGAGTGCCTCGCCGCGGCTCATCGCAGCGGCCAGCCACGGCTTGGCCTGCCGCAGCGCGTCCTCCCAGCCGAGACCGGCGCCGGCAAGCGTGGCCAGCGCCGAGGACAGAGTGCAGCCGGTCCCGTGCGTGGACCGCACGCGCTGCCAGGGCCCCGTCACGACGACGGCCGCTTCCCCCGGTCCGTGCCGCCCCGCCTCGTCCGCGGCCTCGCCTGCGGACCCCGTTCCCGGTCCGACCAACGCGTCCGGCACCCCGTCCGGGTGATGGGCAGGGTCCAGGTGACCGCCCTTGACCAGCACCGTCACCCGGTGCCGCTCCGCCAGCCCACCGGCCGCGGCCAGCGCGCTGTCCCAGTCCGGCAGAGTCCGCCCCGTGAGGACCTCCAGCTCCGGCAAGTTAGGGGTCACCAGGTCGGCCGCGTCCAGCAGCCGTTCCCAGGCGGCGACGTCGGCGGCGGTGAGACTGTCCCCGCTGCTGGCGACCATCACCGGATCCAGCACCACCGGGGCCGCGCACTGCTCCAGCCGGGCGGCGACCACCTCCATCACTTCCGCCGAGCCGAGCATGCCGACCTTCACGGCGTCCACCGCGATGTCCTCGCCGACCGAGTCCAGCTGGTCCTGCACCGCCTCTGACGGCAGCGAGTGCACCGCCTGCACACCCTGAGTGTTCTGCGCCGTCACGGCCGTCACCGCGGTCATTCCGTACCCGCCCCACGCGGCGATCGTCTTCAGATCCGCCTGGATCCCGGCACCTCCGCCGCTGTCCGATCCGGCGATGCTCAGCACCCGCGGCACGCCCGGTCCGGCCGATGCGGGCACGACTGTCCTCTCGCCCATGGGGGCCTCCCTCCGTCTTGACTACGCACCCTAGCCGCTCGGTGCAGACCTGCGCCACGGCGTGTGCTAGCGTCCAGGGCATCCCACGGGAGTCCCACGGCACGGGACTGAGATCGGGCTGACGCCGCCTGACGACCGTCTGAACCTGTCCGGATCATGCCGGCGAAGGAAGAAGGAGAGTGATGACGCATGTCCGCGTCCGAGAACTACCCCACCCACCGTCTCGCCCACCTCGAGGACGCCGAGCACGGCATCCGCGTCCCGGTCACCGAGGTCCACCAGGACGACTCCCCGGACGGCACGCCCAATGAGCCGCTGCGCGTCTACCGCACCATGGGCCCGGGCTCCGTGCCCGAGCGCGGCCTGCCCGCCCAGCGCGCCGAGTGGATCCGCGCCCGCGGCGACGTCGAAGAGTACGAGGGCCGCGAGCGCGACCTGCTCGACGACGGCCGCTCGGCCGTGCGCCGCGGCGCCGCCTCGCAGGAGTGGGCCGGCCAGCGCCGCGCCCCGCTGCGCGCCAAGGAGGGCGCGCGCGTCACCCAGATGCACTACGCCCGGCGCGGCGAGATCACCCCGGAGATGCGCTACGTCGCCCTGCGCGAGGGCGTGGACGTGGAGCTGGTGCGCTCCGAGGTCGCGGCCGGCCGCGCCATCATCCCGGCGAACGTGAACCACCCCGAGTCGGAGCCGATGATCATCGGCAAGGCGTTCGCCGTGAAGGTCAACGCGAACATCGGCAACTCGGCGGTGACGTCGTCGATCGCCGAGGAGGTCTCGAAGCTGCAGTGGGCCACCCGCTGGGGCGCGGACACCGTGATGGACCTGTCCACGGGCGACGACATCCACACCACCCGCGAGTGGATCCTGCGCAACTCCCCCGTGCCGATCGGCACCGTGCCGATCTACCAGGCGCTCGAGAAGGTCGGCGGCGACCACCAGGCCCTGACCTGGGAGATCTTCCGCGACACCGTGATCGAGCAGTGCGAGCAGGGAGTGGACTACATGACCGTGCACGCCGGCGTGCTGCTGCGTCACGTGCCGCTGTCCGCGGACCGCGTGACCGGCATCGTCTCCCGCGGCGGCTCGATCATGGCCGGCTGGTGCCTGGGCCACCACAAGGAGAACTTCCTCTACGAGAACTACGACGAGCTCTGCGAGATCTTCGCTCGCTACGACGTCGCGTTCTCCCTCGGCGACGGCCTGCGGCCGGGCTCCGTGGCCGACGCCAACGACGCCGCCCAGTTCGCCGAGCTCGACACGCTCGCCGAGCTGACGGAGCGGGCGTGGGCGTACGACGTCCAGGTCATGGTGGAGGGCCCCGGCCACATCCCGCTGCACCTGGTGCGGGAGAACGTGGAGCGCCAGCAGGAGCTGTGCCACGGCGCCCCGTTCTACACGCTCGGCCCCCTCGTCACGGACATCGCCCCGGCCTATGACCACATCACCTCGGCCATCGGCGCCACCGAGATCGCCCGCTACGGCACCGCGATGCTCTGCTACGTCACACCCAAGGAGCACCTGGGCCTGCCGAACCGGGACGACGTGAAGACGGGCGTGATCACCTACAAGATCGCCGCGCACGCCGCCGACGTCGCCAAGGGCCACCCCGGCGCCCGCGACCGTGACGACGCCCTGTCCAAGGCCCGCTTCGAGTTCCGCTGGCGCGACCAGTTCGGCCTGTCCTTGGACCCGCAGCTGGCCGAGGAGTACCACGACGAGACGCTGCCGGCCGAGCCGGCGAAGACCGCCCACTTCTGCTCCATGTGCGGGCCGAAGTTCTGCTCCATGCGCATCAGTCAGGACATCCGCACTGAGTTCGGCGGCGCGGCGGACCAGGCGCGCATCGCCGAGGCCGGCATGGCCGCCAAGGCCGCGGAGTTCCGGGCGGCCGGCGGCAGCGTGTACCTGCCCGAGCCCACCCTGCGCGGTCCGCGCGACTGACCGGAGCATCCGTCCCCGGGCCGTTCGCCGTCCCCGTCTGTCGGGCCCACCGGGCCCCTGACCCGTGACGACGGCCGGTCACCTTCTCCGTGGAAGGTCACCGTCCGTCGTCGGGCGTCTGCCGGCGTGGCCGTCAGGCCGCGGCTCATTACAGCAGGTGGGCCATGCCGACGATCACCGGCAGGCAGATGACGGTGCGCAGCAGGAAGATGCTCACCAGGTGGTGGAAGCGGACGGGGATGGACGAGCCGAGCAGCAGGCCGCCGACCTCGGACATGTAGATCAGCTGGGACACGGACAGGGCACCGATGACGAACCGGGTCATCTCCGCGGTGACGTCCGAGACGATGATCGAGGGCAGCAGCATGTCCGCGAAGCCGATGAACAGGGCCTGCGAGGCCGCCTCGGCCTCCGGGACGCCCATCAGCTCCAGCATCGGGATGAACGGGGCGCCGAGCCAAGAGAACAGCGGGGTGTGCTCGGCGATCAGCACGGCGGCGGTGCCGATGGCCATGATGACCGGGAGGATGCCCAGCCACATCTCCAGCACGTTGGAGGTGCCGGTGCGGGCGACCTCACGCACGCCCACGTGGTCCGCGCGCTGGCGGGCGGCGTGCCAGGCGCGGGACAGCAGCGGGCGAGGACCGGAGGCAGCGGCGTCCTCGTGGTCGACCTTCGGGGCGCCCGGGGCGCGGTCGTCCGGGAACAGGGACAGCGGAGGGATGCGCGGCATGATCACCGCGGCCACCAGGCCGGCCACCACGATGGTCAGGTAGAACGGGCCGAACATGTGCTGCAGGGACAGCTGACCGACGATCACGATGGTGAAGGTCACGGACACCACGTTGAAGGTGGTGCCGAGCACGGCGGCCTCGCGGCGGGTGAAGTGGCCGGCCTGGTATTGCTGGCCGGTCATGAGCACGCCGATGGAGCCGTCTCCCAGCCAGGCGGCCAGGGAGGACACGGAGGCGCGGCCGGGGACCGTGAAGAGCGGGCGCATGACCTTGCGCATCAGCGCGCCGGCGAACTCGAGCAGGCCGAAGTCCAGCAGCAGCGGCAGCAGCAGGCCCGCCACGAGGAACACGGTGACCATGAGGGTCACCAGGTCCATGATCAGCCCGCCGGTGTCCTCGCCGACCAGCGCGGCCGGGCCGACCTGCAGTGCGGTCATCACGCCCAGGACGAGGCCGACCATCCGGATCAGCGTCCACACCGGCCCGACGTCGAAGAGGGAGGCCAGCAACGGCTGCGCGGTGAGGTCCGGCTTCGCCAGCTTCACCACGAGCACGCCGAGCACGGAGACCACCATGACGGCCACGGTGATCCATGGCAGCGCGGGGGAGAGGCCGTCCTGCAGCGCATGGGCGATCAGGGCGATCGGGATGGAGACGCCGTCCTCGCCGGCCGGCAGAGGCACCACGAACAGGGCCAGGCCGATCAGGGACGGGACGAGGAACCAGGCCGCGGAGCGGCGGTGGGCACCGGCCACGGGCGGGGCCGCGGTGCGGGTGTCGGTCATGGAGGACGGTCCTTCCCTCGGTCCGCAGGGCCCTTCCCCGCGCAGGCACCCGGCCCACGGTAGCCACCTGTGAGTTGTCCCACAAATCATCACACGGAACGGATCTTCCGCTCAGTGGAAGGCGAGGGGCCGTCGTCGGGCGGATTCGCGCGCCTGCGCAGGTACGGCGGGAGGAGCAGGACTGCGGTGTGCGGATGACCACACGTCCTGCGGCCACCGAGACCACCCACGACGACGGCCGGTTCCGTCGTCGGCTGCGGCCGACCGGGCCGGCGGGCATCGCTGCGACGTTCATCGGCACCACGATCGGTGCGGGCACCGCCCTGCACACCGCCCTGTCCTGCCTCTACGGCGCGGCCACCCGACTGTCTCTGGTGGGCGGGCTGCGCCGCGTCCCGCTGTGGCTTCTGGCCACCGTCACCGCGGCGGTGTCCGTGGTGTTGTCCCTGATCGGCTTCACCGAGCTCATCGGCTGGGTCTACCCGGCGCTGGGCTACGCCGGCATGGTCATCATCGTGCTGATCGTGGCCCGCTGGACGGTGCGCCGCCGGTAGTCTGTCGCGCATGAGCACCGCATCGCCCCGCCCCGCGAACGTCGACGCCCTGGTCCGGGCGACCTCCATCGAGTGGGAGGACTGGACATCCCGGCTGGACGCCGCCGGCGGCCGGGACCTGGCGCACCCCGAGCTCGCGCGGCTGACGCTGGCCGAGATCAAAGACCAGGACGGCTGCTCCAACCCGGAGTGGTGGGCGCAGACGGCGGCGGTGGCCTACGAGCAGCACATCGGCCGCCGACTGCCGGGCCAGCGGGAGGACGGCACCTTCGACGCCAACGCGTCCCGGACCGTTCCCGGCACCATGGACGAGGCGCTGGACCGGGTGTCCGAGGTCTTCGACGCCGCCCTCGCCCCGGCCGAGGAAGCCGAGGGACACGACGACGACCGCCGTCTCGTCCTGTCCGGCGCCCCCCGGACCTCGTCCACGGACACGTGGCGATACTGGCGTGCCGACCTCGCCGACTGCACCTCCGTGGCCGTGACGATCAACAACAAGAAAACCCCCGCGGGCGCCGGCCCGAAGGCGACCGTCGCGGTGGGCCACCGGGGGCTGCCCTCCCCGGACGCCGCCGCCGTGGCCAAGGCGACATGGAAGGAGCTGCTCGGACGGCTCTGAGCGATGTGGCGAGAGCCAGTCCTCCGGGCGGGCCCTCCTGCACAGGGTGTTCGGTCCCCCGCAGATCCGGGGTCCCGCACCTGCGGGAGCCTTGGCGCGCCTACCATGGTGGCCATGCGCTGCGTGATCGGCGACGACGGCCGCGCCCGTCCTCCCTGGCCCGTGACGGATGGGCTGCTGCGTGAGTATTACGACACCGAGTGGGGCCTGCCCGTCACCGACGAGGCCGGACTCTACGAGCGGATGACCCTCGAGGCGTTCCAGTCGGGCCTGAGCTGGCGGACCGTCCTGGCCAAGCGGCCCCGGTTCCGTCAGGTGTTCGCGGGCTTCGACCCGGACGTCGTCGCGGCGTTCGGGCAGGCGGAAGTCGAGGCGCTGCTGGCGGACCCCGGCATCATCCGGAACCGGCGCAAGATCGAGGCCGCGATCGGGAACGCACAAGCCGTCGTGGGGATGCGCGGCGAGCGGTTCTCCCCGCTGCACCCGGGCTCCCCCGGCGCGGGCCCCGACTGGCACGGCGACGGCGACCGGCCGGCCCGCGGCCTGCCGGGGCTGGTCTGGGCTCACCAGCCTGCCGCGACCCCCCGGCCGGAGACGGTCGCGCAGGTCCCCTCGATCTCGGACGAGTCGCGGGCGCTCGCGAGGGCGCTGAAGGCGTACGGCTGCCGATTCGTGGGGCCGACCACGTGCTTCGCCCTGATGGAGGCCGTCGGGATCGTGGACACCCATCTTCTCGGCTCGTGGCGAAGAGGGGCGTCCGGGATCTGGGAGTAAGCGGGGGCCTCCGGCAGGATGGGGAGCTCACCGCAGAACGTCCACACGAAAGGGTGACGACTGATGACCACCACTTCCGCCTCTCAGGGCTACCGCACGATCAACCCGGCCACCGGGGAGCTGCTGAAGTCCTTCGACAACGCCACGGATCAGCAGATCGCCGACGCCCTCGACGCCTCGCAGGCCGCCTACGAGCAGTGGTCCCAGAAGTCGGTGGCCGAGCGCGCCGCCGTCGTGAAGCGGATCTCCGAGCTGCTGGCCGAGCGCTCCAAGGACATCGCCGCGCTGATCACCACGGAGATGGGCAAGTCCCTGGGCGCGGCAGTCGGCGAGGTGCGCTTCGGCGCCCAGATCTTCGGGTACTACGCGGACGAGGCCGAGGAGCTGCTCGCGGACCAGCCGATCAAGCAGTTCTCCGGGCAGGAGGCGTTCGTCCAGCGGCTGCCGGTCGGCCCGCTGCTGGGGATCATGCCGTGGAACTTCCCGGTGTACCAGGTGGCCCGTTTTGTGGCGCCGAACCTCGTGCTCGGCAACACCATCTTGCTGAAGCACGCCGAGATCAACCCGCAGGTGGCGCAGCTGCTGGAAGAGCTCTTCACCGAGGCCGGACTGCCGGAGGGCGTGTACCAGAACCTGTTCGCCACCCACGACCAGGTCTCCACGATCATCGCTGATCCGCGCGTGCAGGGGGTGTCCCTCACCGGTTCGGAGCGGGCCGGCGCCGCCGTGGCCGAGCAGGCCGGCCGCCACCTCAAGAAGGTCGTCCTCGAGCTCGGCGGCTCCGATCCGTACATCGTGCTCTCCGCACCGGACGCCCGCGCCGCCGCCCGCGACGCACTGGCCACCCGGATGGGCAACTGGGGCCAGGCCTGCAACTCGAACAAGCGCATGATCGTCATGGAGGACCTCTACGACGACTTCGTGGACGAGCTGGTCCAGCGCTCCTCGGCGATGCAGCCCGGCGACCCGACCTCGCGCGATGCCGACGTCTACGGCCCGCTGTCCTCCGAGTCCGCGGCTGACGGGCTCGCCGAGCAGATCGCCGCGGCCAAGGAGGCCGGCGCCACCGTCCACGTGGGCGGGGAGCGCGTCTCCGGCCCCGCGGGCGAGGGCTTCTACGTCTCCCCGGCCGTGATCACGGACGTGGACCAGGAGAACCCCGCCTACACGCAGGAGCTGTTCGGCATGGCCTCCGTGGTCTACAAGGTGTCCTCGGCCGAGGAGGCCGTGGCCCTGGCCAACGACTCGCAGTACGGTCTCGGCGGCGCCGTCTTCTCCACGGACCTGGACGAGGCCAAGCGCGTGGCCGGCCAGCTCGAGGTGGGCATGGCGAACGTGAACCTCGCCTCCGCCGCCGGGGCGAACCTGCCCTTCGGGGGCGTGAAGCGCTCGGGCTTCGGCCGCGAGCTCGGCCCCCTGGCCCTGGACGAGTTCGCCAACAAGCGCCTGTACGCGGTGCAGGGCCCGCTGGAGGGCTGATCCCCGCACACAGCCGAAGGGCCCCGGCCGGATCGCTCCGGTCGGGGCCCTTCGTGCATCGGACCGTCCGCATCGTCGGACTGCCCGCGATTCAGACCGTCAGACGGTCGGGGCGGCGGTGGAGCCGCCCTCGGCCTTCGCGGCCTTCGGGGCCGCGGCCGCCTCGCGGCCGGCGACGATGTCGATGGCACCGGTGAACTCCCGGTTGATCTCCGCGTTGACGTGGCGGGAGCGCTGGGTGAACAGGGATACCACCACGCCGATGATCAGGGCGACGAGGAAGCCCGGGACGATCTCGTACAGGCCGAACCACTCCCAGGTGTCGGCGCTGGCCTTGGACCAGAACCACGCGACGGCGGCGCCGGAGACCACGGCGGCCATGGCGCCCCACGAGGTGAACTTCTCCCAGTACAGGGCCAGGAGGATGACCGGGCCGAACGCGGCGCCGAAGCCGGCCCAGGCGAAGGACACGAGCTCCAGGACGGAGGCCTCCGGGTTCAGGGCCAGGACGCCGGCGATCACGGCGACGATCAGCACGCCGATGCGGCCCAGCCACAGGCCTGCGTTGGCCGAGGGGTGCTTGCCGACGACCTTGTACAGGTCCTCCACCAGGGCGGAGGAGCACACGATCAGCTGCGAGGAGATGGTGGACATGATGGCGGCAAGCACGGCGGCCAGCACCAGGCCCGCCACGAAGGGGTGGAACAGGATGGCGGACAGGACCAGGAATACGGTCTCCGGATCCTCCAGGGTGGTGCCCGGGTTGGCCTGGAAGTAGGCGATGCCGACCAGCGCCACCATCACGGCGCCGAAGACGGACAGGGCCATCCAGGCGATGCCCACGCGGCGGCCAGTGGTGGCGTCCTGCGGGGTGCGCAGGGCCATGAAGCGCACGATGATGTGCGGCTGTCCGAAGTAGCCGAGGCCCCAGGCCACGGAGGACAGGACGCCGATCAGGGTGGCGTTCTTGAACATGGACAGGTGGTTGATCATCTCACCGTCGGCGTTGGGCTGGGCGTCCACGGCCCGGATGCCCTCGACGACCGCGTCCCAGCCGCCCATGGTGACGATCACGAAGATCGGCACGAGCAGCAGGGAGACGAACATCAGCAGGCCCTGGGCGACGTCGGTCAGCGAGGCGCCGAGGAAGCCGCCGAAGAGGGTGTAGAGCACGGTGATGCCGGCGACCACGAGCATGCCGGTGAGGTAGTTGATCTCCAGCCCCTCGGCGTAGAACGAGTTCGAACCGAAGGTGGACTCCACGAACTTGCCGCCGGCGACCATGCCGGAGGAGACGTAGAAGGTGAAGAAGACCAGGATGATGGCGCCGGAGACGATCCGCAGGACGTGGGTGCGGTCCTTGAAGCGGTTCTCCAGGAAGGACGGGATGGTGATGGAGTTGCCGGACACCTCGGTGTAGGAGCGCAGGCGGGGGGCGACGACCTTCCAGTTCACCCAGGCGCCGACGGTCAGGCCGATCGCCATCCAGCCCTCGACCAGACCGGAGGCGTAGATCGCGCCGGGCAAGCCCATGAGTAGCCAGCCGGACATGTCCGAGGCGCCCGCGGACAGGGCCGCCACGGAGGGCTTCATGTTGCGCCCGGCGAGCATGTAGTCGTCCAGGTCGGAGTTCTGGCGAGCCGCGTACAGGCCGATGAAGATCATCGCTCCGAAGTACAGCAGGATCGCCGCTATCAGGTAGACGGTATTCAAGTCCATGCTTTCCACCGTTGCACAATCGGCCCGCGAACCCCAGCCGATTCCCAGGAAATGGACCTATACTGGATCCAGTGACTTGTGTCTGGCGCGTGATGTCAGCGCACGCAGGCACTTCTGTGAGATGCCACACATCAGCGTATCGGCCGTAGAATTGTTCGGTCATGACGCACGCTGAAGCCTCCTCCGCCGCCATCGCCTTCCCCGATCACCTCCCCGTCGCCGCCCGACGCGAAGAGATCATGGAGGCGATCGCCGAGCACCAGGTCGTGATCGTGGCCGGCGAGACCGGCTCCGGCAAGACCACCCAGCTGCCGAAGATGTGCCTGGCCCTCGGACTGGACGAGCACGGCACGATCGGACACACCCAGCCCCGCCGCATCGCGGCCCGCTCCGTGGCCGAGCGCATCGCCGAGGAACTGCAGGAGCCTATCGGGCAGACCGTGGGCTACCAGGTGCGCTTCACGTCCCGGACCTCCGCGGAGACCCGCGTGAAGGTGATGACGGACGGCATCCTGCTGGCCGAGATCCCGCACGACCCACTGCTGCGCCGGTACTCGGTGATCATCATCGACGAGGCCCACGAGCGCAGCCTGAACATCGACTTCCTGCTCGGCTACCTCAAGCGGATCCTGCCCCAGCGACCGGACCTGAAGCTGATCGTCACCTCCGCGACGATCGACCCGGAGTCCTTCGCCCGCCACTTCGGCCGGCCCGCCGCGGACGACGACGATCCGGACGAGACCGTCGAGGTCGAGGAGGGGGCCGCCGTCGTGCCCGCCCCGGTGATCGAGGTCTCCGGCCGCACCTTTCCCGTGGAGATCCGGTACCGGCCACTGACGGCCGAGCCGTCCCCGGACGACGAGTACGACGACGCCGACGACGCCGCCGAGACCCGAGACCCGGTCGACGCGATCGGCGACGCCGTCCTGGAGCTGGCCGACGAGCCAGCCGGGGACATCCTCGTGTTCCTGCCCGGCGAGCGCGAGATCCGCGACGCAGCGGACGCGCTCGAGGGCCTCGTGGCCCGTCACGCGAAGCTCGCCGGCACCGAGGTCCTGCCCCTCTACGGGCGCCTGTCCATGGCCGAGCAGCACCGCGTGTTCTCCCGTGCGGGCAAGGGCGTGCGCCGACGGATCGTGCTGGCCACCAACGTGGCCGAGACCTCCCTGACCGTGCCGGGCATCAAATACGTGGTGGACACCGGCACCGCCCGCATCTCCCGGTACTCGAACCGCACCAAGGTGCAACGCCTGCCGATCGAGCGGGTGTCCCAGGCCTCGGCCAACCAGCGCTCGGGGCGCTCGGGCCGCACCTCGGACGGCATCGCGATCCGCCTATACTCCGAGGAGGACTACCTCTCCCGCCCGGAGTTCACGGACCCGGAGATCCTGCGCACCTCCCTGGCCTCCGTGATCCTGCAGATGCTCTCCCTGGGCGTGGCCACCACACCGGCGGAGGTCCGGGACTTCCCGTTCCTGCAGTCCCCGGACGGCCGCCAGGTGTCCGACGGCGCCACCGCCCTCACCGAGCTCGGCGCGCTGAACACCGGGCAACCGGTGACGCTCAGGAACGGCACGACGCGGACGTTCCCGGCCGGCACCATCACTCCCCTGGGCCGCCGCCTGGCCCGCCTGCCCGTGGACCCGCGCCTGGGCCGCATGATCCTCGAGGCCGGCGAGCGCGGCTGCGTCCGCGAAGTCATGGTGGTCGCCGCGTTCCTCACCCTGCAGGACCCGCGCGAGCGCCCCGCCGAGAAGCGGGAGCAGGCCGACGAGCTGCACAACAGGTTCGCGGACGCGAACTCGGACTTCACGTCGATCGTGAACCTCTGGGCCTACCTGCGCGAGCAGCAGAAGGAGCTCTCCGGCAACGCGTTCCGCCGCCTGTGCCGGAACGAGCACATCAACTACCTGCGTGTACGCGAGTGGCAGAACCTGGTCCAGCAGCTGCGCCAGCTCGCCCAGCAGGTGGGCGTGTCCGTGCAGGCCGGCCCCGTGGACCCGGTGGGCCAGCACGAGCCGCTGCACAAGGCCCTGCTGTCCGGCCTGCTGTCCCAGATCGGCGCCTACGACGAGCGTCGCCGCGAGTACGCCGGTCCCCGCGGCACGCGGTTTGCGGTGTTCCCCGGTTCGGCACTGTTCAAGAGGCGCCACCCGCTGGTGATGGCCGCCGAGCTAGTGGAGACCTCCCGGCTCTGGGCCCGCACCGTGGCCCGGATCGAGCCGGAGTGGGTGGAGGAGGTCGGCGCGGAGCTGGTCAAGCGCACCTACTCCGAGCCGCACTGGTCCCGCCGCCAGGGCTCCGCGGTGGCCCAGGAGAAGGTCACTCTGCTCGGCGTCACCCTCGTGCAGGACCGCACCGTGCGCTTCGGCCGGATCGACCCGATCCTCAGCCGCGAGCTGTTCCTGCGCCACGCACTGGTGGAGGGCGACTGGAAGACCCGTCATCACTTCTTCGCCCGCAACCGCAGGGCCCTGGCCGAGGTGGACGAGCTCGAGTCCCGCCTGCGCCGCCGGGACCTGCGGGTCTCGGACGAGGACCTGTTCGCCTTCTACGACGAGCGCGTCCCCGCGAACGTGGTCTCCGAGCGGCACTTCGACTCCTGGTGGAAGAAGCAGCGCCACAAGACCCCGGACCTGCTGGACTTCGACCCCGCCCAGCTGATGACCATGGCCGCGGAGGAGCTGGACCAGGACGCGTTCCCCACGACGTTTGTGCACCCGATGCCCGGCGGCGAGGCGCTCGAGCTGGACCTGGACTACACGTTCGACCCCACCGGCGCCTCCGGCACAGACGGCATCACCGTGACCCTGGACGTGCTGGTGCTGAACCAGATGGACCCGGAGCGCTTCGCCTGGCTGGTGCCCGGCCTGCGCGCCGAGCTGATCACCGCGCTGATCAAGGCGCTGCCCAAGGCCACCCGCAAGCACCTCGTCCCCGCCCCAGATGTGGCCCGCGACCTCGCCGCCGCCCTGGAGGCGGACGCGGACCCACGCACCGAGTCCCTCCCGCAGGCCCTGTCCACGGCGGTGCGCCGACTGCGCGGGCAGATCGTGGAGCCCGCGGCCTGGCGCGTGGACGCCGTCCCGGACCACCTGCGCATGGACTACCGGATCGTGGACCACCGCGGCGCCGTGGTGGGCGCCGGCCAGGACCTGGCGGACCTGCAGGCCCGCCTGGCGAAGGCCAACCGCTCCGCCATCGCCGCCCGCCTGTCCGGGCAGGACGCCGCCGCCCCCAAGCCCGGCGCGGGCCGGGGCAGGGGCCGGCGAGGACAGGGCCCGGCGGGCCCAGGCACCCGGGAGGGGGCCGTCGTCGGGAAGGACGGGCGCGGAGCCCAGGGCTCGGCGGCCGCCTTCCAGGAGCTGCACGGGCTGACGTCCTGGACGTTCGGGACGCTGGAGCGGAAGGTGTCCACCGCCTCGGCCCCGGGTGGGCCGCAGATCACCGGCTACCCCACACTCGTGCCGGAGCCGGGCCCGAAGGGCGCCCCCGCCGCCGGGCTGACCGTGGCCCGCTCCGGCGAGGACCAGGCCGTGTGGCACCGGGCGGGCGTGCTCCAGCTGCTGCTGGCCACCCTGCCGTCCCCGCAGCGCTACGTGCTGGACCACCTGGACAACCGGGAGAAGCTGACCTTCACCCAGAACCCGCACGGCTCCGTGGACTCACTGGTGGCGGACTGCACGAAGGCGGCGGTGGACCGGCTCGTCGGGGACGAGCTGCCCTTCTCCGAGGCCGAGTTCCGGGCCCTGTTCGACCGTGTGCGGGCCGGGCTGATCGACACGGTCTTCGCGGTGACGTCCCTGGTGGAGCGGGTGCTCTCCGGGGCCGCCGCGGTGCGCCGCCGCCTCAAGGGGTCCGTGTCCCTGGCGATGGCCCCGGCCCTGTCCGACGTGAAGGCGCACCTGGACCAGCTCGTCTTCGACGGCTTCGTGGCCACCACCGGCTGGCAGCAGCTGCAGCACCTGCCCCGGTACATCGCGGGCATCGAGGCCCGACTGGCCAAGCTGGACACCGGCGGCCACCTGCAGCGCGACGGCCGACACATGGCGATCGTCCAGGGTCTCGAGGACGACTTCGACGCCGCCGTCACGGCCCACCGCACCCGGTACCCGGACACCCCGTTGCCGGCGGACCTGGACGCGGTGCGCTGGCTGATCGAGGAGCTGCGCGTGTCCTTCTTCGCCCAGGAGCTCGGCACGGCCGTGTCCGTGTCCGAGAAGCGTGTGCGTCAGGCACTGAACCGGGCGAAGGGCGGCTGACGCGCCGAGAACGAGACGGTAGCCCGCACGAGAGTCCTGCCGAACGCGACGGTTTCCCGAACGACAACGTCAAGGAGGGGCGGCTCAGGCCTGGGGGACGTGGTCGCCGTGGCCGGCGTCGCGCAGGGCGACACGGATCTTCTCCGCGGCCTCGTCCAGCTCGCCCTGGTCCGGGTTCTGGTCCTTCCGGTCCAGGTCGAAGTCGCGCAACGAGTTCGAAGGCCACACGTGCACGTGCAGGTGCGGGAGCTCATAGCCGGCCACCATCAGGCCGGCACGGGCGGCTCCGAACGCCTCTACCTGCGCCTTGCCGATGGTGTGGGCCACGCCCATCACGTGCGCGACCGTCTCCGGGTCCGCGTCCGTCCAGCGATCCACCTCCTGGATCGGCACCACGAGCACGTGGCCCGGCTGCAGCGGCGCAACGTCAAGGAAGGCGGCGCAGGTCTCGTCCTTCCACACGAAGCGGCCGGGGATCTCGCCGTTGATGATGCGGGTGAAGATCGTGGCGGACATGGGGTGTCTCCTTCGACTGTCGGACGTGTCTTCCGTCGGGGGGTGCTCAGCGCCCGCCCGGCTCCGGGCCTGTGGCCACCGGGCGGTCCGGGTCAGTGCACCAAGCAGACCACGAGCCCGGGAACAGCGCCACCCCGTGCCGGCCGGCGACCGCCATGGCCATCACCTGGTGAGCGGCCGTCACCCCAGACCCGCAGTACACGGCCACCGGGGCGTCCTTGTCCACCCCGGCGGCCGCGTCGACGGCGTCGAAGCGCTCGGCGAGACGGTCCACGGGCAGCAGGCGGCCGTCGTCGTCCAGGTTCCCGGCGGTGGGCAGGTTGACGGCGCCGGGGATGTGGCCTGCCACCGGGTCCAGCGGCTCCGTCTCGCCGCGGTACCGATCCGGTGCGCGGGCGTCCAGCAGCAGCCCCGCCTCGGCGACCACCTCCGCGCCGTCCGCGTCCACCACGGGCATCCTGCCCCATGACGTGCGGGCCGAGCCTGGGACGGGAATGACCTCCCCGGCCTGCAGGGCCAGGCCCTCCTCGCGCCAGGCGGCCAGGCCGCCGTCCAGCACCAGGGAGGAGCGGATGCCGGCGTGGCGCAGCAGCCACCACGCGCGGGCGGCGGAGGTGCCGCCGCAGTCGTCGTAGACCACCACGGTGTCACCATCGTCCACGCCCCACCGCTGCACGGTCTCGGCGAACGCATCCGCCGAGGGCAGCGGGTGGCGGCCGTCCCGCGGGCCGCCAAGGCCGGCCAGGTCCCCGTCCATGGACACGTAGACGGCACCGGGCAGGTGGCCACGCAGGTAGGCGTCATGGTCCGCGCCGCCGGCGGGGACGGACCAGCGCACGTCCAGCAGCACGATGTTCCGGGTGCCCAGCGGGCTGTCCACCGAGGCGAAGGCCTCCGAGCCGGGGGGCGGGGGCGGAGCGTCCGCGGGGACCTCGCGGTGCAGCCAGGCGGCGAGCGTCTCCACGCTCACCAGTGTGGGCGGGCCCGCGGGGGCCGCGGAGGCGGGCTCGGTGACGGCGTGCTCTCGGCTCTGACTGTCCACGCGTTCCACTCTAGCCACGGAGACAGGCCCGCGGCAGGGCCTGTGGACGTCCCCGGCACTGCCGGATTGCTAGGCTGACCGGGAAGGACCGGCTGGACCGTTCACCGCGTTCAGGCGTGCGACGGCCGGTCGCCCGACGCACCGATGCGAGCCGCAGGAGGCAGACACCGTGACCACCACCGGGCCCGAGGGCACCGCACCCCGCGGACGCACCACCCGTCAGAAGGTGGCGGTGGACCGCGCCCTGGAAGAGCTCGACGACTTCGTCTCCGCCCAGCAGCTCCACCAGCACCTCAAGGACGCCGGGGACCGCGTCTCCCTGGCCACCGTCTACCGCACCCTCCAGCAGCAGCTGGACGAGGGCCGTGTGGACGTGCTGCGCCGGGAGGACGGCGAGTCCGTGTACCGCCGCTGCGCCGCGGACGAGCACCACCACCACCTGGTGTGCCGCAGCTGCTGGAAGACGGTGGAGATCACCGCCCCGGAGGTGGAGGACTGGGCACAGCAGATCGCCCGCGAGCACGGCTTCACCGAGCCGGCCCACACCGTGGAGATCAGCGGGATCTGCCAGGAGTGCTCCGCGGCCTGACTCAGGCCCGCGGGCCCTCCGTCTCCCCCGGCTCGTCCCAGAACGCGCCCTGCGGGGTGTGCAACATGCCGATCCCGTACACCGCCTCCAGGTTCGCGCGCGTCAGCGCCTCGTTGGGCGGGCCGGAGGCCACCACGCGGCCGTTCATCAGCACCACGTGGTCCGCGGCAAAGGCCTCGTCCAGGTCATGGGTGGTGAACACCACGGAGACGCCGCGGCCGGGCTCCTCGTGGATCAGCTCGTCGATGGTCTGCGCGGAGACCAGGTCCAGGCCGGTGAGCGGCTCGTCCAGCATCAGCACGTCGTGCTCCTGGGCCAGGCCCTGTGCCACGTAGACGCGTTGGCGCTGGCCGCCGGAGAGCTCGGAGAGGTGCCGGCGGGTCAGATCCGTGATCTTCATGCGCTCCATGGCCTCGTCTACACGGGCCCGGTCCTCGCGCTTCAGGCGCCCGAACCATCCGGTACCGGCGTAGGTGCCCATGGTGACCACGTCCCTGACGGTGAGCGGGGTGCCCTGCGGCACCTGCACGGACTGCATCACGAAGGACACCTTCCGCGCATGCTCCGCGGCGGGCTGGCCGTGCACCGTGACGGTGCCCTGCGTCGGCTTCAGCACGCCTGCCAAGGCCTGCAGCAGCGTGGACTTGCCCGAGCCGTTCGGGCCGATCACGGCCACCACTCCCCCGGCCGGCAGCGTGAAGTCCGAGGCCCGCACGGCCAGGTGCTCGCCGTGGCGCAGCTCTACGCCGTGGCCGCAGGCCAGCTCGCCGGTGGGCTCGGGGAGCCGGTGGGCGCCCCCGGTCGGATGGGCGTGTCCGCCGGTGTGCGGGGTGCTCATACGGTCGGCTCCTTCACGGTCGGCTCGACGGCGGGCGTCAGCACGGCGTCCCCCGCCACCGGGCGGGGCGTCCGGTGGCCCCGGGCCAGGCGGAGCACGGTCTGGACGGTCAACACCACAAAGAACAGCACGATCGGCACCAGGGCCATGGTGGCGGAGGCGGCGGTGTCCCAGTGGAAGGACAGGATCAGCCCCAGCGTGACGGAGACGGCACCGAGCACCATGGCGGTGAACATCATCGCCGGGACCGTTCGGGTCACCAGTGCAGCGGTGGCCGGCGGGCCGACGAGCAGGCCGAACACCAGCACGGTGCCCACGGCCTGGAAGGAACCGATCACGGCCGCGCCGATCATCACCAGCAGCAGCACGTGCGTCAGCTGCGGGCGCATGCCCAGCGAGCGGGACTTGGCCTCGGAGAAGCTCAGGGTCAGCAGCGGTCGGTAGAGCAGCAGCGCCAGCAGGACCACGGCGGCGGCGATCACGCCCTGGATCGTGAGGTGCTCGGTGCTGACCCCGAGGGCGTCGCCGAACAGGATGGAGGTGAGCGAGCCCGTATAGGAGTCGGACATCGAGATGATCACCACGCCCAGCGCCATCATGCCCACGAACAGCAAGCCGATGGCCGTGTCCTCCTTCAGGGAGGTGGCGCGGTGGACCAGGGAGATGCCGGCGAGCATCACCACCGCCGCCACCGCAGCGCCCAGGTAGACGTTGCCACCGAGCAGCACGGCGGTCGCGATGCCCGGCATCACGCCGTGCACGAAGGCGTCCCCGAAGAAGCTCATGCCGCGCAGCACCAGCCAGGTGCCCACCACGGAGCACATGACGGCCGCGATCAGCCCGCCCATCAGGGCACGCTGCTGGAAGCCCAGTTCGAAGGGCATGGTCACCCACTCCACGAGCGGCCTCCTCTCGGTCCGGGGTGCAGGCGCGTCATGCGCCCAGCTCGGCGGCGAGCTGCTCGGCGTTGTAGACCATGGCGTCCGCGTAGGTGGAGGCCTCCGAGTCCTTCGGCCCGATGCCGCCCTCGTAGAGTTCGATCACCGGTATGTCGCCGCCGTCTCGGGACAGGGACTCGACCTCGGCCATCGGGGTGCCGGCGGAGGTCAGCAGCGCGTCGGCGCCGTTGTCCTGCAGGGTCTTGGTCAGCTCGGCCAGGGCCTGGGAGGAGGGCTTGCCGTCCGTGGACCCGCCGGGGACCACCACGCCGGAGACCTCGAAGTCGTAGGCCTCGGCGAAGTAGCCGTAGGCGTCGTGGTCCGTCATGAGGGTACGACGGTCCTCCGGGATGGACTCGAGGATGCCGCGGACCTGCTCGTCCGTCTTCATCAGCTCGTCGTGCACCTGCTGCCCGCACTCGCCGTACTTCTCGTCCCCGGTCTTCTCCTGCAGGGTCTCGCCCATGAAGGTCGCGGCCTGCGCCATGCGCGCCACATCCAGCCAGAAGTGAGGGTCCTCGGAGCCGTGGTTGTGGCCCTCGTGGCCGTCCTCGTCGCCGTGGTCATGCCCCTCGTGGCCGGAGCCGGCGCCGAACGGGATCGGGTCGACCTCCGGGGCCACCTCCACAACCTGGGCACCGTCTGCCTCGGCGTTGCGCAGGGCCGAGCCCATGCCGCCCTCCAGGCCCAGGCCGTTGGTGAAGACGAGACCGGAGCGGGCCATCTCGGCCACCTGCTGGGAGGAGGCGGAGAAGTCGTGTGGGTCGTCGCCGGGGCCCATCACCGCCAGGCCCTGCGCACCGTTGCACTGCGCGATCTGTTCCAGCACGGAGCCGAGCTGGGTGGTGGTCGCCACCGCGACGGTCTCCCTCTCGCCGCCGCCCTCGGAGCCGGAGGCGGCCTCGCCGGACCCGCCGCCGCAGGCGGTCAGGGTCAGGGTGGAGGCGGACAGCAGGGCGGCGAGCGCCAGGCGGGCGCGGGCAGAGGACACAGACATGCGCACGGGCCTTTCCGTGACGGGGGTTCCGTGACGCCGACGGCGCCCGGACGGAATGAAAATCGTTCGCAACGATAACACTGCGGGCCTGTGCCCCACCTCCGTGGAGGCAGGGCACAGGCCCGGACGTGGCGGATCTCTCGCCTCCGGCGGCGGCATTCAGGTGAGGGTCCCGACGACGGCCGCCCACCTTCTCGAGGCGAGGCGGGCGTCGTCGTGGGTCAGCCTCAGGAGGGGTGGGCCCGGCGGGTCGACTGGGTGGCGTCGTGGATTTCGCCGACGAGCTCCTCCAGGACGTCCTCGAGGAAGAGGACGCCGACGGTCACACCGTCCTCGTCGATCACGCGTGCCAGATGCGAGCCGGTGCGCTGCATCAGGGCCAGCGCGTCCTCGATCTCGTCCACGGCGCGGACGTTGGCCAGCGAGCGGATCTTCGTCACCGGCATCGGCAGGCGGTGCCCGCTCGGCGGGACGGTCAGCACGTCCTTCAGGTGCAGGTAGCCGGAGAGGCCGCCGTCGCCGTCGTCCACCGCGAAGCGCGAGTAGCCGATGCGGCCCACGTTCCACTCGAAGGTCTCCGGGGAGATGTCCTCCGGCACGGTGACGACCTTCTCGATCGGCACCATCACGTCCCCGGCCGTGTTGTCCGAGAACTCGAGTGCCGAGTGCAGCACGCCGGATTCGTCCTCGAGGGTGCCGGACTTCGTGGACTCGGCCACGATCGACTGGACCTCCTCCAGCGTGTAGCTCGAGGCCACCTCGTCCTTCGGCTCCACGCCGAGGGCGCGCAGCGCGAGGTTCGCGGTGTGGTTGAGGACCCAGATGATCGGGGTGAGGACCTTGGACAGCCACACCAGGGGCGTGGCCAGCAGCATGACGGCCTTGTCCGCGAAGGACACGGCGGCGTTCTTCGGGACCATCTCGCCGAGGGTCACGTGCAGGAAGGTCACGATCAGCAGCGCCAGCACGAACGCGGTGACGTCCGCGACGCCCGACGGCAGGCCGAGGGCCTCCATCGGCACGACCATCAAGTGGTGCAGCGCCGGCTCGGAGACGTTCAGGATCAGCAGGGAGCACACGGTGATGCCGAGCTGGCAGACCGCGAGCATCGCCGAGACGTGCTCCATGGCGTAGAGGGCGACCTTGGCCTGACGGGAGCCGGCCTCTGCCTTCGGCTCGATCTGCGAACGGCGGGCGCCCATGACGGAGAATTCGCCGCCCACGAAGAACGCGTTGGCGGCCAGCAGGACCACGAGCCAGATCAGGCCCATCACGTCGTCACTCATGCGGTCACCTCCCCGTCACGTGCGGGCGCCGGCTCGAAGCGGACGCGCTCGATGCGGCGTCCCTCCATGCGCTCCACCGAGATGGACCCCCCGTCGATCTCGACGACGTCCCCGACCTGGGCGATGCGGCCCAGACGGGCCATGATGAAGCCGCCGATGGTCTCGTAGGCGCCGCCCTCCGGCACCTCGAGCGCGGCGATCTGCGCGTGCGCCTCGTCCGGGCGCAGCTCCGCCGGGAAGTACCAGCGGCCCGAGGCGGTCTGCAGCACACCCGGGGTCACCCGGTCGTGCTCGTCCGCCACCTCGCCGACGATCTCCTCGACGACGTCCTCCAGGGTAACCATGCCGGCGGTACCGCCGTATTCGTCCAGGACAACGGCCACCTGCAGCGGCACCTCGCGCAGCTCGGTGAGCAGCTGGTCCAGGTGCACCGTCTCCGGGACCTGGATGGCATCCGTCATCACCGACCCGGCAGTGAGGCCCTCGCGGCGCTCCAACGGGATCGCCACGGCCTTCTTCACGTGCAGCACGCCACGGATGTCGTCCGAGGACTCGCCGATCACCGGGAAGCGGGAGTAGCCGGTGGAGCGAGCCAGCTCCAGGACGGCGGTGATGGAGTCGTCCGCGCCGATGGTCTCCATCCGAATGCGGGGGGTCATCACGTCCGCCGCCGTACGGTCGGCGAAGCGCAGGGTGCGGTCCAGGAAGGTCGCGGTGCGCTCGTCCAGGGTGCCCATCTGCGCTGAACGGCGGACCAGCGAGGACAGCTCCTCGGGACTGCGGGCGCCGGAGATCTCCTCCTTCGCCTCCAGGCCCATGCGGTGCAGGACCTTGTTGGAGAAGCCGTTCAGCACGATGATCGCCGGCTTGAAGACCGTGGTGAACACCAGCTGCGGGCGGGCGAGCATGCGGCCCAGGCGCATCGGCTCGGCGATGGCCAGGTTCTTCGGGATGAGCTCGCCGATCAGCATGGACAGCAGGGTGGCGATCACCATGGCGATGACCAGCGACGTGGTGCGCACGGCGGCCTCGGGGACGCCGAGGCCGGCCAAGGGCTCGTCGATCAGCGCGCCGATCGCCGGGTCCATGACGTAGCCGGTGAGCAGGGTCGTCAGCGTGATGCCGAGCTGGCAGGCCGAGAGCTGGGTGGACAGGGACTTGAGGCAGTGCAACAGCGGTTCGGCGCCCTTGTCTCCGTCGTCCACCATGCGCTGCACGGTGGGGACGTCGATCGCGATCATCGAGAACTCGACGGCCACGAAGAAGCCCGTGCCGAGGATGAGGAGCATGCCGAGGGCCAGGAGGATCCACTCCATCGTCAGCATCCCCTCCTCTCGAGGACGCCGGCCGTCATGGTGATGCGGGGTGCGTCAGACGCGCTGGGACTGGAGGGCTCCGATCCGGCCGCGTCGGTGACGCCGACATGGCGGGTGGGCGCAACAGAACAGTGTTGGTCCATAGTGCGATCGAGTATACGGCCCGCCGCTCGACCGGATCACCAGGAGGCAGCGACCGGACGGCCCTCCTCGTAGCCGGCGGCGGACTGCACGCCCACCACGGCACGTTCGCGGAACTCCGCCAGCGTGGTGGCGCCGGCGTAGGTCAGCGAGGAGCGGACGCCAGAGGTGATCGAGTCCAGCAGGTCCTCCACCGAGGGGCGCTTGGGGTCGATGTACATGCGGGAGGAGGAGATGCCCTCCTCGAACATGGCCTTGCGGGCCTGGCTGAAGGCGTCGTCATGCCGGGTGCGGTGCTGGACAGCGCGCGCCGAGGCCATGCCGAAGCTCTCCTTGTAGCGGCGGCCGTCCGGCTCCACCACCACGTCTCCGGGGGACTCGAGGGTCCCGGCGAACCAGGAGCCGACCATCACCTGGCTGGCGCCGGCGGCCAGGGCCAGGGCCACGTCCCGCGGGTGCTTCACTCCGCCGTCCGCCCACACGTGGGCACCGAGCTCGCGGGCCGCCTCCGCGCACTCGAGCACGGCGGAGAACTGTGGGCGGCCGACCGCGGTCATCATGCGGGTGGTGCACATGGCACCCGGCCCCACACCGACTTTGAGGATGTCCGCACCGGCGGAGACCAGGTCACGCACGCCGTCCGCCGTGACCACGTTGCCGGCCACCACGGGGACGCCGTCCACCTCGGAGCGCACCGCGTCCAGCGCGCGCAGCATCGTCTCCTGGTGGCCGTGCGCGGTGTCCACCACGAGCACGTCCACACCGGCGTCCACGAGTGCGCGGGCCTTCTGCCGCACGGGACCGTTGATGCCCACCGCGGCGCCCACACGGAGCCTGCCCTGGGCGTCGAGGGCGGGGGCGAACACCGTGGAGCGGACGGCCCCGCGCTCGGTGAGCACGCCCACGAGACGTCCGTGGCCGTCATCGTCCCCCTTCTCCACGACCGGGGCCAGATGCACACGGGCGGCGGCTATGCGGTCGAAGGCGGCGCGGGCGGAGGAGGCGATCGCCGCCCGGGCGCCCGAGGCCACCTCGTCCGCGGTGAGCACGAGGACCGGGGAGCTCATGACCGTGCCCACCGCCGTCCACCGGTCCTGGCCCTCGCAGTCGGCGCGGGAGAGCAGGCCGAGGAGGCGGCCGTCGTCGTCCACCACGCAGACCGCGTCCTGGTTCCGGCGGTCGAAGAGGTGCAGGGCATCCAGCAGCGGCGCCTTCGGCCCCACCGTCAGCGGGGTGTCCAGGACGGGGTGCGCGGCCTTGACCTTCGCGGCGACCTCCGCGATCACCTCCGGGTCCACGTCCTGCGGCAGGATGCCCAGGCCCCCGCGGCGGGCCATAGTCTCCACCATGCGGCGTCCGGTCACCGCCGTCATGTTCGCCGCGACGAGCGGGACAGTGGTGCCCGTGCCGTCGTCCGAGGAGATGTCCACGTCCATGCGGGACGTCACGGAGGAGCGGGAGGGCACCAGGAAGACGTCCGCATAGGTGAGGTCCGAGGTCGGTCGGGTGAGAAAGCGCATGGCGCTAGTGTCCCAGACCACCCGCCCCCGTGGGAGCCTGGAACGGACGGGGCGAGTCCGGGCCGTCGGAGTGGCCAGAACAGCACCTGGGAACACTATGATGGACAGAAGGCGATTCACCTGTCGTGTCCGCCGTGCGCGCGCGACCGAGCGCGGGCCGGTCCGGGCGGCAACGGCAGGAGTGAGATCGCGGCCGCATGGCCGACCCCGTGGGGCCGACCGTGGAGACGGGCGGCGCCGACCGGCCCCGTACCGTGCACCGCTGACCAAGCATCATCAGAGAAGAGGCGTTACACAGTGCCAGAGCTCACGACCGACCGACTCGCCGAAGAGTTCCCGGGCAACGAGAGGCTCGTCGCCGAGATCTACCGGAAGTACCAGGCGGATCCGAAGTCGGTGGACTCCCAGTGGGCCCAGATCTTCGCCCGACTCGAGGCCACCCAGCCGGCCGCCGGGAAGACGGATCAGAAGCCGGCAGCGGCGAAGGCCGAGAAGCCCTCCGCCCAGAAGGAGTCCTCACCCGCGGAGGACCCGGGCAAGAAGGCCCCGTCGTCCTCCTCGTCCGCCCAGGCCAAGCCTGCGGCGAAGAAGGCGGCCTCCGGCGTCAGGAAGTCCTCCTCCACCTCCAAGGCCGTGCCGTCCGAGCCGACCGCCTCCGAGAAGTCCGGGGAGAAGAAGGAGGAGAAGGCCACCGTGCTCAAGGGCATGGCCAAGGCCGTCGCCTCCAACATGGACGCCTCCCTGTCCATGCCGACCGCCACCACCGTGCGCGACCTGCCGGCCAAGCTCCTGATCGACAACCGCGTGGTCATCAACAGCCACCTCGCCCGCTCCCGCGGCGGCAAGGTCTCCTTCACCCACCTGATCGGCTACGCCGTGGTGAAGGCCCTCGGCCAGATGCCGTCCATGAACGTCACGTACGAGGAGCGCGACGGCAAGCCCACCATGGTGGAGCCGGCCCACGTGAACTTCGGCATCGCCATCGACCTGCCGAAGCCGGACGGCACACGCTCCCTGGTGGTGCCGAACATCAAGGCCGCTGAGACCATGAACTTCCTCGAGTTCTGGAACGCCTACGACGACCTGGTGAAGCGCGGCCGCGCCAACAAGCTCACCATGGACGACTACGCCGGCACCACGGTCTCCCTGACCAACCCCGGCGGCATCGGCACCGTGCACTCCGTGCCCCGCCTGTCCAAGGGCCAGGCCGCCATCATCGGCGTCGGCGCCCTCACCTACCCGGCCGCCTTCCAGGGCGCCTCCGAGTCCACCCTCAACGACTTGGCGGTCTCCAAGACGATCACCCTGACCTCCACCTACGACCACCGCGTCATCCAGGGCGCAGGCTCGGGTGAGTTCCTCAAGATCGTCCACGGCCTGCTGCTCGGCGAGCAGGACTTCTACGACGACCTCTTCGAGGACCTGCGCATCCCCTACGAGCCCGTCCGCTGGGCCCAGGACAAGCAGGTCAACCCGGAGGAGCAGGTGGGCAAGGTCGCCCGCGTGCAGCAGCTCATCCACGCCTACCGGGACCGCGGCCACCTGATGGCGGACGTGGACCCGCTCGAGTACACGATGCGGTCCCACCCGGACCTCGACATCCTCGAGCACGGTCTCACCCTGTGGGACCTGGACCGCGAGTGGCCCACCGGCGGCTTCGGCGGCAAGTCCGCCCTGACCCTCCGCAACATCCTCGGCGTGCTGCGGGACGCCTACTGCCGCACCATCGGCGTGGAGTACATGCACATCCAGGACCCCGCCGAGCGCGCCTGGTTCCAGGAGAAGCTGGAGCGCCCGTACGCCAAGCCCACCCGTGAGGAGCAGCTGCGCATCCTTGGCCGCCTCAACGCCGCCGAGGCGTTCGAGACCTTCCTGCAGACGAAGTACATCGGCCAGAAGCGCTTCTCCCTCGAGGGCGGCGAGTCCTTGATCCCGCTGCTGGACGGCGTGCTCTCCGAGGCCGCGGACTCCGGCCTGGACGAGGTCACCATCGGCATGGCCCACCGCGGCCGCCTCAACGTGCTGACCAACATCGCTGGCAAGACG
The DNA here is from genome assembly GCA_047414615.1 of Micrococcus luteus. Lineage (GTDB taxonomy): Bacteria > Actinomycetota > Actinomycetes > Actinomycetales > Micrococcaceae > Micrococcus > Micrococcus luteus_B. Next base: position 435,556 of record CP179711.1, on the reverse strand, counting down.
TACTCTCAGGTCTTCCGCGAGTTCGAGGGCGCCACCCCGGGCGGCGCCTCCGGCTCCGGTGACGTGAAGTACCACATGGGCACCGAGGGCACCTTCGTGTCCGACGCCGGCAACCGCACCAAGGTGTACCTGGCCGCGAACCCGTCCCATCTGGAGGCCGTGAACCCGGTCCTGGAGGGCGTCGCCCGCGCCAAGCAGGACCGCCTCAACCACGGCGCCGAGAACCCGGACGCCTTCTCCGTGCTGCCGATCCTGGTGCACGGCGACGCCGCGTTCGCCGGCCAGGGTGTGGTGGGCGAGACCCTCGGCCTGTCCCAGCTGCGCGGCTACCGCACCGGCGGCACCGTGCACGTGATCGTGAACAACCAGGTCGGCTTCACCACCCCGCCGTCCCAGGGCCGCTCCTCCGTGTACTGCACCGACGTGGCCAAGACCATCCAGGCGCCGATCTTCCACGTGAACGGGGACGACCCGGAGTCCGTGGTCCACGTGGCCCGCCTGGCGTTCGAGTACCGTCAGCGGTTCAACAAGGACGTCGTCATCGACCTGATCTGCTACCGCCGCCGCGGCCACAACGAGGGCGACGACCCCTCGATGACCCAGCCGCGCATGTACAACCTGATCGAGCAGAAGCGTTCGGCCCGCAAGCTGTACGTGGAGTCCCTGGTGGGCCGTGGCGACATCACCCAGGACGAGGCGGACTCGGCCCTGAGGGACTACCAGCAGCGCCTGGAGCAGGCCTTCGCCGAGACCCACGCCGTGCACACCGGCGCCATCCCGACCGTCGGCACCGGCATCGAGCCGGCCCGCGACAAGGACCGGCTTCCGGACGCCCCGGAGGGCACCGCGATCTCCGCCGAACTGCTGCGCGAGATCGGCGAGGCCCACCTGGCCACCCCAGAGGGCTTCACCGTGCACCCGAAGCTCACCGCCCTGCTGGAGAAGCGCGCCAAGATGGCCGTGGACGGCGGCATCGACTGGGGCTTCGCCGAGCTGGCCGCCTTCGGCTCCCTGGTGAAGGAGGGCGTCTCCGTGCGCCTGGCCGGCCAGGACTCCCAGCGCGGCACCTTCACCCAGCGCCATTCGGTCTTCCACGACCGCGACACGGACGACGAGTGGACCCCGCTCAAGGACCTCGCCACCGGCGACGCCAAGTTCTGGGTCTACAACTCCCTGCTGTCCGAGTACGCCGCCCTCGGCTTCGAGTACGGCTACTCGGTGGAGCGCTCCGACGCCCTCGTCCTCTGGGAGGCCCAGTTCGGCGACTTCGTCAACGGCGCCCAGACCGTCATCGACGAGTTCATCTCCTCCGCCGAGCAGAAGTGGTCACAGACCTCCTCGGTCGTGCTGCTGCTGCCGCACGGCTACGAGGGCCAGGGCCCGGACCACTCCTCCGCGCGCATCGAGCGCTTCCTGCAGATGTGCGCCGAGGACAACATGCGTGTGGTGCACCCGTCCACCGGTGCGAACCACTTCCACCTGCTGCGCGAGCATGCCTACGCCCGTCCGCGCAAGCCGCTGATCGTGTTCACGCCGAAGCAGCTGCTGCGCCTGAAGGCCGCGGCCTGCTCCGTGGAGGACTTCACCGAGGGCCGCTTCCAGGCGGTCATCCCGGACGCCACCGTGAAGGCCGCGGACGTCAAGCGTGTCGTCCTGGTCTCCGGACGCCTGTACTACGACCTCATCGCGCGCCGCACCAAGGAGGAGGACACCTCCACCGCCATCGTGCGCGTCGAGCAGCTGTACCCGCTGCCGGCCGACGAGATCAAGGAGCAGCTCGCTCAGTACCCGGACGCCGAGGTCGTCTGGGCGCAGGACGAGCCGGCCAACCAGGGTCCGTGGCCGTTCATGGCCCTGAACCTGGTGCCGCAGCTGGACCGCGAGGTCACCCTCGTGTCCCGCCCGGCGCTGGCCGCGACCTCCGCCGGCACCAAGGGCCGCCACGACGAGGAGGCCGAGGTCCTGCAGAAGGCCGTCTTCGGCCTCTGACCCGCTCCGTGTGAGCGCCGCGGTCCGGCTCCGTGCCCACGGGGCCGGACCGCGACACATCCCGGACAGACACCCGTACACCGCAGAGAAGATCAGAAGGAGTCCCTGAAGTGGACACTCGCCAGATCCGCATCGCCGCCGTCGGCGACCAGCTCCTGGCCGGCGCCGGCGACCCCCGTGCGATCGGCTGGTGGGGACGCGTCCTGGCCCGCACCAGCGCCCCGGACGTGAGCCTGGAGAACTACGTGCTGGCCGTGCCGCACGAGACCACCGAGCAGCTCAACGACCGCTGGTGGACCGAGGCCTCCCGCCGCTTCGACGACACCACGGAGAACCGCCTCGTGGTGGCCCTCTCGGACGCGGACCTGGACCTGGACGCCACGTCCTCGGCCCGCTCCCGCCTGAACCTGGCCAACGTGCTGGACTCGGCCGCGCAGAAGGACATCCGCACCCTCGTGGTGGGCCCGACCCCGTCCCTGGACGAGGAGCGCAACCAGCGCCTGGCCGAGCTGAACGCCGCCTACGCGGACGTCGCCGACCGCCGCCACGCCGTCTATGTGGACACTTTCACCCCGCTGGTGTCCCACGAGCAGTGGCGCTCGGACCTGGCCGCCGGCCAGGGCCGTCCGGGCCAGGCCGGCCACGGCCTCATCGCCTGGCTCGTGCTGCACCGCGGCTGGTACCAGTGGCTCGGCGTCCCGGAGCCGACCGCCTGATCCACCTCTCCCCCGCCGGCCCCTGCGGCAGGAGGCACGACGACGGCCGCTCGCCTGCCCAGGGCGCGTCGGAGTCGCGCAGCCCACGGCAGCACAGGAGGTCCCCGTCCCTCCCCGGCCGGTGCACCCGCCGGAGTATGGAAGAATGGGTGAAGTTCGCAACCGAGAAGGAGGTGGCGCAGATGAGCAAGCGTGCCCGCAAGCGCCGCGACCGCAAGAAGGCCGGCGCGAACCACGGCAAGCGTCCCAACGCCTGAGACCAGGTGCTGGGGTGACCGCTGAGGTTCCCACAGATGACGAGGGCCCTCACCCGTTTCCGGGTGAGGGCCCTCGTCGTCTGTCTCGGCTCCGCACCGATCGGTCGACTCCGCCCCGCTCACTCGTAGCCGGTGACGCGGATCTGCGTCATGCGCATGCGGATCGTGTGCCGCAGCTGCTCGGGCGCCTTCTCCTGGCAGCAGCGCCGCACCTCGGCGCGGATCAGCTGCTCGAACGCGGCCTGCTCATGGCAGTCCGGGCAGTCCTCCAGGTGACGGCGGACTGCCTCGACGTCCTCGTCGGTGAGGGCGCCGTCCAGGTACTCGTAGAGTCGCTCCAGGTGGCCTTCGCCGAAGGCCCCGCAGCATCCGTCAGTGCGGTTCATCGCGTCGCCTCCTTCTGAGCAGCGGTGGTCTTCTTCCGTCCTGCGCCGGGGGTGGCGGTGACGTCCATGCCGCGGCCGGCGGCGTAGTCGGACAGCGCCTCCCGCAGCTGCTTGCGGCCGCGGTGCAGGCGGGACATGACGGTGCCGATCGGCACGTCGAGGATCTCGGCGATCTCCTTGTAGGCGTAGCCCTCCACGTCCGCGAAGTAGACCGCCAGGCGGAACTCCTCCGGGATGGCCTGCAGGGCCGACTTCACCTCTGAGTCCGGCAGGTGGTCCAGGGCCTCCGTCTCGGCCGAGCGCAGCCCCGTGGAGGTGTGCTCGGCGGCGCGGGCCATCTGCCAGTCCTCCACGGTGTCCGTGTCCGCCTGGAGGGGCTCGCGCTGACGCTTGCGGTAGAGGTTGATGTAGGTGTTCGTCAGGATCCGGTACAGCCAGGCCTTCAGGTTGGTGCCCGGGCGGTACTGGTGGAAGGACGAGTACGCCTTGGTGTAGGCCTCCTGGACCAGGTCCTCGGCGTCCTGGGCGTTGCGGGTCATGCGTAGCGCGGCGGAGTAGAGCTGGTCCACGAACTCGAGGGCGTCACGCTCGAAGCGGGTGCGGCGGTCAGCCTCTGTCTCAGCGGCCACGTCGATGTCCGCCGTGTCATGTTCGGGGGCGTTCTCCGGGCGGGCGTAGGCGGCCGGCGCCTCGTCGTGGGCGGGCTCACGGCGCGGTGCCGACTCTTGGGGGCGGCCGTCCTGGGCCGCGGGGGTGTGGTCGCTCATCACCGGCCAGTGTACGGCGGCCGGTCGCGGCGGTGCGATGCAGGCCGTCATGCGGCCACCTCCTTCCTCCCTGCCCGTCCGGACCTCCGGACGGCGCGGCGTCTCACCGGTGACAGCGCCGTGGAGGACGCCGCTATTCCCTGCCCCGCCCGCTCCGTCCTCGGTAGGCTGGAGACCGTGCCCGATTCGCCGATGACCTCCTGCACCGCCTCCTCACCCGCTGCCTCGTCCGCCGCCGCGGGCACCGGGCGGTGGCCGGATCCGTGGCCGGCCCCGTACGCCGCCCGCCCGGTGGAAGGGACGGTGGAGCTGCCGGGCTCGAAGTCTCTGACGAACCGCTGGCTGGTGCTCGCGGCGATCGCCTCCGGCCCCTGCACTCTGCACGGCGTGCTGCGCAGCCGGGACACGGATCTGATGCGCGGCGCCCTCACCGCCCTCGGCGCGGTGTTCTCGGACTGCCCGGACGGCGCCCTGCACGTGACTCCCCTGCCGGTCGGCGAGTCCCTCCCGGCCCCGGTGGACGTGGACTGCGGCCTGGCCGGGACGGTCATGCGTTTCCTCCCGCTGATCGCGGCGCTGCGTCCGGGCACCGTCCGCCTGGACGGGGACCCCGGCGCGCGGGTCCGCCCCATGGGCGCCACCGTCCAGGCTCTGCGCGGCCTCGGGGTGCAGGTGACGGAGGAGGGCGAGCCCGGCCGTCTCCCGCTCACCTTGAGCGTCCCGGACGGACTGCACGACGACGGCCCCCGCCTCGGTGCTTCCCGCACCGGGCCCTCGGCCGGTGCGGCCGCCGCCGACCTCGGCACGGCCGCGACTGCCCGGATGCTCGAGCTCGACGCCTCCGAGTCCTCCCAGTTCCTCTCCGCCGTCCTGCTCAGCGCCTGCGCGCACCCGGGCGGTCTGACGGTCCGGAACACCGGCGCCACGGTCCCGAGCCCGGAGCACGTGGGCATGACCCTGGCCGCGCTCCGGGAGGTCGGCGTGGACGCCACCGCCGTGGACGAGCGCACCTTTGCCGTCCCCGGTGCCCGCCCGCGGCCCTTCACTGTGACGGTGGAGCCGGACCTGTCCAACGCCGGCCCGTTCCTGGCGGCCGCCGCAGTCACCGGCGGCACCGTCCGCATTCCGCGCTGGCCCGCGGAGACCACGCAGATCGGGCAGCGCTGGCGGCGCATCCTTCCTGCCTTCGGCGCGCAGGTGGAGTTCCTCCTGGATGCGCAGGATCCCTCCCACGGGGTCCTTGAGGTCCGCGGCGGCTGCGATGCCTCCGACCACCCCTACCTCGCCGGGGCCGGCGAGGTCCCGGACACCGCGGAGCTCGCCCCCACCGTGGCGGCGCTGGCCCTGCTCGCCGCCGGTCCCACGCAGCTGACGGGCATCGGACACCTGCGCGGGCACGAGACCAACCGCCTCGCCGCGCTCACCGCCGAGGCCGCCCGCTTCGGCGTGCCGGTCGCCGAGGGCGCCGACCGCCTGGACTTCCCCGGACGCGGGGCCACCGGGGACCTGACGCCCGCGGAGGCACAGACCTACCACGACCATCGGATGGCCACGTTCGCGGCCGTCGTCGGGCTTGCTGTCCCCGGCACCACGGTGCGGGACGTGGGGACGACCGCCAAGACCATGCCGGACTTCCCGGCGATGTGGGAGGCGCTGGTGCGCCGAGAGGAGGCCTGAGTGGGCCGTCGAGTGGACCCGAACGCCTGGGACGAGTCGCATGTGCGGGTGCGCCCGAACAAGTCGGGCTCCCGGCCGCGAACCAAGCGGCGGCCGAAGCACGAGGACGCGCAGATCGCCATGGTGACCACCGTAGACCGCGGCCGCTACACCGTCTCCCTGGACGGCCAGGACACCCTGGTCACCGCCATGCGCGCCCGGGAGCTGCGCCGCAGCCCGATCGCCACGGGAGACCGGGTGGCCGTCGTCGGGGACCTGTCCGGGCAGGAGGGCACGCTCGCACGCATCGTGCGGATCGAGGAGCGCACGACCGTGCTGCGCCGATCTGCGGACGACTCGGACGCCGTCGAGCGCGTGGTGGTGGCCAACGCGGACACCCTGGTGATCATGGTGGCCGCGGCCAACCCGGAGCCGCGCACCGGCTTCATCGACCGCGCCCTGGTGGCCTGCTATGACGCCGGCATCCACCCGCTGCTGCTGATCACCAAGACGGACCTGAAGGACCCGGCGGACCTGGTCCGCCACTATGAGGACTTGGACCTGGAGGTCATGACCTCCGGCGCCTCCGCGTTCGAGCAGGAGACCGGGGACACGGACCTGGACGTCTCGCTCGTGGACCGGGTGGCCGAGCGCCTGCGCGGGCACACCGCAGCCTTCGTGGGTCCCTCGGGCGTCGGCAAGTCCACCCTGCTGAACGCCCTGACCGGCGCCGAGCGCGCCACCGGGCACGTCAACGCCGTCACCGGACGCGGCCGACACACCTCCTCCTCCGCGCTGGCCGTGCGCCTGCCGGACGCGGACGGGCACCCGATGCCGGACACCTGGGTGGTGGACACCCCCGGCATCCGCTCCTTCGGACTGGGCTGGGTGGAGCCGGACCGCGTGGTCGAGGCATTCGACGACCTCTCCGGAGCCCTCGCCGACTGCCAGCCCGGCTGCACGCACCTGCGCAAGGACGGCGACTGCGGGCTCGACCCCTGGGTCGAGGCCGGGAAGGCCGGCGCCGCCGGCGCCCACCGGCTCGAGTCGCTGCGCCGCCTGCTCGCCAACCGTGCAGGTGCCTCCGAACCGGGCTCGGAGTCCTCGGAGGCGCCGCAGGCCGGCTGAGCGGCCGAGATCGGCCCCAGAACGGGCCGGACAGGATAGCGTGGGGCCCATGGAGAGCACCGGAGCCGACACCACCACGCCCGCCGCCGGCACCCCTGCCCGGCGGGAGCACAAGGATCACACGGACGACCTGCGGCTGGCCCACATGCTCGCGGACAACGTGGACTCGCTCACGATGTCCCGCTTCAAGTCCTTGGACCTGGAAGTCTCCACGAAGCCGGACCTGACGCCGGTCTCGGACGCGGACACCGCCGCCGAGGAGGCCATCCGCTCCGCCCTGTCCCGGGCCCGTGCACGGGACGGCATCCTGGGCGAGGAGTTCGGCGAGACCGAGGGCCGAGACGGCCGCACCTGGGTGATCGACCCCATCGACGGCACCAAGAACTTCGTGCGCGGCGTCCCCGTGTGGGCCACGCTGATCGCGCTGCTGGAGGACGGCGAGCCGGTGCTCGGCGTGGTCTCCGCCCCGGCCCTGCACCGCCGCTGGTGGGCCGCCAACGGCCAGGGCGCCTTCGCCGGCACCTCCCTGACCCGTGCCGAGCGCATCCGCGTCTCCGGCGTCTCCGGGCTCTCCGACGCGTCCCTGTCCTTCTCCTCGCTGGAGGGCTGGCGCGAGCGCGGCCAGATCCGCCCGTTCCTGGAGCTGACCTCGGACGTGTGGCGGGTGCGCGCCTTCGGCGACTTCTGGTCCTACATGCTGCTGGCCGAGGGCGCCGTGGACATCGCGTGCGAGCCGGAGCTGGCCCTGCATGACATGGCGGCTCTGGTGCCGATCGTCCGTGAGGCCGGCGGCCGCTTCACCTCCCTGGACGGCCGTGAGGGTCCGCACGGCGGCAACGCCCTGGCCACCAACGGCCTGCTGCATGACGAGGTGCTCGGCCGCCTGCGCGCCGATGGCTGAGCCGGCCAGCCCGGACGCCTGCCGTCCGGGCGCCTCTCGACCGGGCTCCTCGTCCATCCCGACGACGGCCGCCCGCCCCCGCCTGCCCGGACCCCTCGTGCTGTGGGCGGGCCTCGGCGGCGCCGTGGGTGTGCTGCTCAACGCCGGAACCCACGCGCTGCTGGACGGACCGGCCGCCTCCCTGTTCGGGCCGGCCGCAGGGTCCACCCCCGTCATGGCCCTGGCGAACCTGCTCGGCGCGTTCCTGCTGGGCCTGCTCAACGGCCGGGCCCGGACCTCGCCGGTCCCGTGGGATCCACGGGTCACCGCGGCCCTGGGCACCGGCGTGCTCGGTGCCTACACCTCGTTCAGCGCCGTGGCCGAACTCCTCGGTTCCCCGTTCGCCACGGCCCTGACGGCCGGGCCCCGGGCGTTCGGCGCCGGGGAGGTCCTGGGGTCTGCGGCACGGGGGCTGCTCCTGGCCGTCCTGACGGCTGCGGCCGGCACGCTCTGCGCGTGGGCCGGGCTTCGGGCGGGCACGCGGCGGCCTCCGGATGAGGACCGCCGCTCCGCCGACGGGCCCGGCGGCCTGCAGGCCGGTCCCGCAGCAGGAGCGGCCCGATGAGCCTCTCCCCCGCCCTGCTGCTCGCCACAGTGCTGGCCGGCGCCTGCGGTGCGATGCTCCGGTTCGCGCTGGACCGGTGGCTGTCTGCTCGCGGCATCCTGGTGGCCAACGTTCTCGCGGCTCTCCTGCTGGGCGCCTTGGTGCCGGTGCTCGCGGCGCAGCCGTCCGCGGCGTTCACGCTGCCGGTGGCCTCGGTGTTCGTCCTGGCCCTGGGCACCTTCTCCACGCTCGCCCTGCAGGCGGTGGACGCCGCGGCGGGCACCACGAGTGCGGAGGGCCCTGCGGGGAACGGAATCGTCGCCGCCGTCGGCCGCGCCGCCAGGCTGTGGGCCCTGCACCTGGGCCTGGGCGCCGCCGCGTTCGTGGGCGGCCTCCTGTTGGGAGGGCTCCTCTCCTGAGTCCTGCACGCGGCCCCGCCGGCGCTCAGGTGCGGGCTGGGACCCTGCGTGCGAGACCCCGTGAGCCCTGCCGGATCATCACCACGGCACCGAGGACCGCGATGACACCCCAGATCCCGACGACGGCCCAGGAGAGTCCGCCGACGATCAGCAGTGGTGCGACCGCCACCGCGGCGCCCTCCACCGGGATCAGCGGCATGTAGGCGTAGCCGAAGTCCTCCACGGTCCCGGACTCGAGCTCCGGGTCCACGATCCGCAGCAGGGCGATGCCAGTAGCGACGGACCCGGTGGCCCACCCCCACGTGAAGATCTGCTTCTCGAACCAGCCCTCCCCCAGGAACCGCGGTGCCACCACGAGTCCGAGGAACAGGCAGAACGCCAGGCCCAGGACGAACAGCAGCGCCAGCTCTGTGAGGTGGCCGGCCACGAACGCCGGCTCGATGGACACGATGCCGCAGACGATCAGCAGGTCCGAGGCCATCCCGGACACCGACTTCAGGGTCTTCGGGTCCACTACGCGGACTGCCCCGGTGCGGACCACTGCCCAGCGGACCACGATTCCCGCCAGGAAGGCGCTGGCGAACAGCGGCAGCGCGAAGTCACCCAGCAGGTCCCCGGTGGTGGTCATGAACAGCCAGCCGAGGGCGAGCACGCCGCCGACCAGGGCGACATGCAGGGTCAGGGTCTCCAGGGAGGAACCGGACATGGTGTGGTGGGACGCCGCGGGCCGGTCATGGTGCTCCAGCACCCCGGTCCGGACCGCCGGCGTGAAGGCGTCCCTGGCATTGAAGGAGCGGGTGTGGCCGCGGGCGGAGCCGATCTTCGCGAGGATCACGCCGCCCACGATCCCGGAGAGCATGCCCACGGTGGCGGAGGTGAAGGCGATGGAGGTGATCTCCGGCTCACCGGCGCCGGCGAACACGTCTCCCAGGGCGGCGGACGTGCCGAATCCTCCGGACCAGGAGGCGAACAGGACCATGCCGATCCCGTCCGAGGTGCCCAGGGCCGGGCCGAACAGGAGCAGCACGAACAGCATGCCGACCACCACCTGGCCAGCGGACATGAGCACCCCGTACCCGGCGAACCCGGCCAGCGGTCCGTTCATCCTCGTGAAGGAGAAGGACTGGCCCAGCGCCATGCAGGCGAACACCACGGCGATCAGGATGGTGGTGTAGGAGCCGATGTACTCGGAGAACGGCAGGCCGGTGAACGTCCAGCCGTCCAGGCCCAGACCCCACGAGCCTGCCACCTGCGGACTGAGCAGGAAGCCCATCAGCCCGGCGATCACCGGTGCCGGCATCACCAGCCACTGGAAGAAGCGGACCTTGGCGCGCAGGACGACGGCGGCCAGGAGGAGGGCGCCGATCAGTCCAGCATCGCCGATCAAGGTCTCACGAAACAGTGCGGCTTCCATGCGGGGAGCCCTTTCACGCCCGGGGCGCCCCTGTGGCGGCCCTCTGCGGGGACTCTACCGCCGACGGCGGGCCCGCATGGTCCGCAAGGCTGTGACGTGACCGCCCTGGCCCGTCTCCCTGCGCGACGGCGGCCCCTCGCCTCAGCCTGCCCGCCCACCAGGGGCGGCGAGCCGGGCAGGACCGGGTGAGGGGCCGCCGTCGGGAAGGAGAAGGTCAGCGATCGGCGGGCACGGCCTCATTCTCCTCATCGGACGCGACGGCCTTTTCCTGCCGGGAGGTGCGTAGGCGGCCCACGATCGAGATGCCGATCGCCAGCACCAGCAGCGCGTAGACCGCGACCGTGATGCCGCTGCCGACGAACACGGAATAGTCGCCGCCGGAGGACATCAGGGCGTCGCGCAGCGAGGTCTCGGCGAGCGGGCCGAGGACCATGCCGATCAGCAGCGGCGCCAGCGGCACCGAGTAGCGGCGCATCAGGAAGCCCAGGAAGCCGATGCCGGTGAGCAGGAACAGGTCGAACGTGGACGCTGAGGTGGCGTAGACGCCCAGGCCGCAGAACACCGCGATGCCGCCGAACAGGTACGGCTTCGGGATGAGCAGCAGCTTCGCCCACAGCGGGGCGAACGGCAGGTTCAGGATCAGCAGCACGACCATGGCGATGAAGAACGAGGCGAGCAGTCCCCACACGAGCTCCGGCGCACGGTCGAAGAGCAGCGGTCCCGGCTGCAGCCCGTACTGCTGGAACGCGGCCAGCATGATCGCCGCGGTGGCCGAGACCGGCAGGCCCAGGGCGAGCAGGGCGCCCATGGCGGTGCCGGTGGTCGCGTTGCCGGCGGCTTCCGGGGCGGCCAGGCCGCGGATGGCGCCCTTGCCGAACATCGGGGTCTTGCGCCGCTTGTCCAGGTTCTTCTCCACGCCGTAGGCGATGAACGTCGGCACGTCCGCGCCGCCCACTGGGACCACGCCGAACGGAAGGCCGACGCCCGTGCCACGCAGCCAGGCAGGGAGAGCCTCCCGGAACTCGGCTCCGGACAGAAAGGGACGGCCGGCGGTCGGGATGGAGCGTGCAGACGGGTCGCGGCGGATGCGGGAGGCCACGTGGAAGACCTCCCCCAGTGCCAGCAGCGCCACGGTCACTGTCACCAGGGAGATCCCGTCGAACAGCTGGGGGACGCCCAGGGAGAAGCGCTCCGCACCGGACACCGAGTCGATGCCGATCGTCGCGATGCCCAGCCCCAGCACCAGCGCGGCCAGGCCCTTGAGGACGTCGTCCGCCACCACCGAGGAGGTGGCCACGAACGCGAACAGGGCGAGCGCGAAGTACTCGGCCGGGCCGAAGTTCGCGGAGAGGTCCGCCAGGGCAGGGGCCAGGAAGACCACCAGCACACAGGAGACCATGCCGCCGATGAACGCGCCGATCGCCGCGGTGGCCAGCGCCTGCGGGGCGCGGCCGGAGCGGGCCATCTTGTGACCCTCGAACGTGGACGCGATGGCCGAGGCCTGACCCGGGGTGTTCATCAGGATGGCCATGGTCGAGTCGCCGAACAGGCCGCCGAAGTACACGCCGGCGAACATGATGAACGCCGCGGTGGGGTCCAAGGCGAAGGTCATCGGCAGCAGCAGGGCCACGGCCATGGACGATCCGAGGCCGGGCAGGACGCCCACGGCGGTGCCGAGGAGGCATCCGACGAGGACGAACACGAGGTTCATGGGGGTGAACGCGTTGGCGAAGCCCTCCATGAGCAGGGACAGCACCTCCATCAGAGGCCACCTCCGATCAGGCCCGAGGGCAGGTTCAGGCCCAGCGCGACGCCGAAGGCCAGGTAGACGAGCGAGGACACCGTCAGCGCGACCACCAGGTCACGCAGCGGGGTGCGGGAGTCCATCGCGCGGGCCACACACCAGAACAGCAGCGCGGCGGCGATGATCCAGCCGGCGAACTGCAGCAGCGCGGAGAACGCCAGGAAGCCGCCCAGGGCCCAGGCGACGCACCGCCAGTCCGTGAACGTGGGGTACTCCACGGCGGAGGCCTCCTCCGCGGCAAGGCGCTCCTCCTCGGAGACGTCCTCGTGCTCCCCGAAGGTGGCGGGCTCGGCCGGCTCCGGGGTCTTCACGATCCGCAGCGCCAGGAGCACGGCGACCACGTAGCCGGCCACCAGGACGATGGTCGGGAAGAACGCCGGGCCCGGCGGGTCGGTGCCCTCCGGCACCTCCATGGTGAACACGCCGACCAGCAGGTAGGTGCTGAACGCGGCGAGGATCAACGGGACGACCAGGCCGGAGCGGCCGTGGCCGAAGCCAGCCGACGGCGCGGGTGCGGTGCGCACAGAGGCGGGGGCCGTCGTCGTGGTCTCGTGGTCCGTGGTCACAGTCCCAGCTCCTTCACGATCTCGTGGGCCTTGGCCTGGTCCTCATGGATGAACTCGATGAGCTCCGGACCGGTGAGGAAGGAGTCCTCCCACCGGTTGCGCTCCAGCGCGTCCTTCCATGAGGCGGACTCGCGGGTCTCCGTGACGATCTGCTCGAGCGTGGCGAAGTCCTCGTCCGAGATGCCCGGGGCGGCCAGGATGCCGCGCCAGTTCACAAGGTCGACCGCATAACCGAGCTCCGCGAAGGTCGGCAGGTCAGGGTAGTCGTCGAAGCGCTCCGGCGCCGTGATGGCCAGCCCCTTCACGCGGCCGGCGTCGATCTGGTCGCCGACCTCGTTGAAGCCGGTCACGGCCACGTCCGCGGTGCCGGCCATGAGGGACTGCACGGACTCGCCGCCACCGGCCTTCGGGATGAAGGTGATGTCCTTCGGAGCGATGCCCACGTCCATGGCCAGCTGGGCGATCACGAGGTGGTCGATGGAGCCCACGGAGCCACCGGTCCAGACCATGCCCTTCGGGTCCGCCTTCCACGCCTCAACGAACTCCTCCATGGAGTCCCACTCAGCGTCCGCCTTGACGATGAACGCGTTGTAGTCCTCCGCCACGCGCGCGACCGGACGGGCGTCCTCGAGCGTGAACTGGGAGTCGTTGGTCGCGATGCCGCCGGTCATGGCGGCGCCGGTGGCCATGATGGTGTTGGACTGGCCGGACTTGGTGACGAAGTTGCTCAGCCCGATGGTGCCGCCGGCTCCGGGGATGTTCACGACCTGCACATTGTTGACGATGCCCTCGCCACGCATGGCCTGCTGGCCCTCACGTGCGAAGGAGTCCCATCCGCCGCCGACGCCGGCCGGGGCGATGTAGGTCAGGTTGGACCGCAGGTCGTCGTCCGTGCCTGCGGCACGGACGGAGAAGAAGGATGCGGCCGCGATGGACACGACCGCGATGAGGGCGAAGGCCACGGTGCCGATGCCGATCGTGCGGCCCGGCGGGGCGGCGGCCTTCTCCCCCGCTTGACGGTGGGAGGGTGACATGGGGGGCTCCTGAAGTGCGAGTGACGAGTGGATTCCGTGACAGGCGTCACGGATCGGACGATCGTACTGCACCGAGGAGCCCCCCAGCACCTCAGGACCGGATCAGAGGGGCCGAGTGGAGGTCACAGCCCCTTGCCCGAGGGTGAAACGAGGATCTTCACGGCGGTCTCGTTGCGGTGGATGAGGGTGTCGAAGCCCTCGTCCACCAGACCGTCCAGACCGATCTTGCCGGTGATGAACGGGGAGAGGTCGATCTTGCCGGACTCGACGAGCTCGATGGTCGCGGGGTGGTTGTTCACGTAGGCAATGGTGCCGCGCAGGTCGATCTCCTTCATCACGAGCTTGTGGATGTCGAAGTCCGAGCGGTGGCCCCAGATGGAGACGACGACGATCACGCCACGGGCCTTCACCGCGTCCATCAGCGTATCGAGCACGACCTGGACGGAGGTGCACTCGAACGCGACGTCCGCTCCACGGCCGTCGGTCAGCTTCTTGACCTCCTCGACGACGTCGGTCTCCCGCGGGTCGAAGGTGTGGTCCGCGACGCCGGACTCGACCGCCTTCTTGCGGCGCAGCTGGGACAGCTCCGACATGACGACCGTGACGCCCTGGGCCTTCAGGACCGCCGCCGTGAGCAGGCCGATGGGGCCCGCGCCGCCGATCAGGGCGACGTCACCGGCCTTCACCCCGGAACGCTCGACGGCATGGAAGCCGACGGTCAGCGGCTCGATCAGCGCCGCCTGGTCCAGCGGCACGTCCTTCGAGATCCGATGCACCCAGCGGCGCTCCACGGCGACTTTCTCCCCCAGGCCGCCGCCGTGGCCGCCCAAGCCGATGAAGTTCATGTCCTGGGACAGGTGGTAGGTCTTCGACTCCGGCCCGGTGTCCACGTCCTCCCGGATGATGTACGGCTCGATCACGACGTGGTCGCCGACCTCGAGGTCGGTGACGCCCTCGCCGAGCTCGGCGACGACGCCAGAGAACTCGTGGCCCATGGTGACCGGCGGCTCCTCCCCGGTGACCGGGTGGGGGTGGCCGGGCTGCGGGACGAAGATCGGGCCCTCGAGGTACTCGTGCAGGTCCGTGCCGCAGATGCCGCACCAGGCGACGTCCACCAGGACCTGCCCCGGGCCGGCGGTGGGGGTGTCGATCTCGTCGATGCGGATGTCCTTCTGTCCGTGGAAGCGAGCGGCGCGCATGGTGTTCATGGGGACCTCCTGATCTGCTCTGACAACATGGGACACCACCATCATGCGCCTGGTGGGCCGGGGTGCGACACCTCTCGCCGCCCAGCACCGCATCTCAGGCGAAGATCGTCTCCAGGCGCTCGCGCACCTCGTCGGTCACCAGGTCGATCACGTCGAGCGCCTTGAGGTTCTCCTGGACCTGGTCCACGGTTGAGGCGCCGAGGATCACGGTGGACACGTGCGGGTTGGACGCGGTCCAGGCCAGGGCCAGCTGGGCGGCGGTCACGTCGAGCTCCTTCGCCAGGTCCACGAGCTGACGGATCTTCGCGGTGATCTGCTCGTCGGCGATCGAGTCCTTCACGAAGTCGTAGCCCTTCAGAGCGCCGCGGGAGCCGGCCGGGATGCCGTCCACGTACTTGCCGGAGAGGATGCCGGAGGCCAGCGGGCTCCAGGTGGTCAGGCCGAGGCCGATGTCCTCGTAGAGGCGGGCGAACTCCTTCTCCACCTTGGTGCGGTGCAGCAGGTTGTACTGCGGCTGCTCCATGACGGGCTTGTGCAGGTGGTGGCGCTCGGCGATGTTCCAGGCGGCGCGGATCTCGTCCGCGCTCCACTCGGAGGTGCCCCAGTACAGGGCCTTGCCCTGGCTGATCATGTCGCTCATGGCCCAGACGGTCTCCTCGATCGGAGTGTTCGGGTCCGGGCGGTGGCAGAACACGAGGTCCACGAAGTCCAGGCCGAGACGCTCGAGGGAGCCGTCGATGCCCTGCATCAAGTACTTGCGGTTCAGGGTGTTCTTCATGTTCACCACACCGTCATGGATGCCCCAGAACAGCTTGGTGGAGACGACGTACTCGTGGCGCTGCCAGCCGAGCTCGGACAGGGCGCGGCCCATGATGGTCTCCGACTCGCCGCCGGCGTAGACCTCCGCGTTGTCGAAGAAGTTGACGCCGCCCTCCTTGGCGGCGGCCATCTGGTCCGTGGCCAGTCCCACGTCGACCTGGGTGCCGAAGGTCACCCAGGAGCCGAAGCTGAACTGGGAGACCTGGAGGCCGGAGGAACCGAGACGGTTGTAGATCATGTCGCTCATGGCTCCACGCTACTACCGACGCCTGCACAGTTCAGAGCCCACAGACGCGAAAGGCCCCGGAACCGTGAGGGTTCCGGGGCCTTCCCAGTGTGGTGCGTGGAGCCGGCGGGAGGCTACCCCTTTCCGGCTCTGACAAGGGCAGATGCACTCTAGGTCCAGTCACGGTCCATCAGTGGTCAAAGTAAAACCCCCGCACGGTTGCCGCCGTCGGCGGTATGGACACCACGAACAGAGCGTGACGTCATGGCCCAGCCCACCCGTAACCCCCTCTTTCTTGCAGTGCGCCCCATCGTGCGCGCCACCGTCTCCACTGCCCTCACCGTGGCAGTCCTGACGGCCCTGCACCTTCCCTCCCTGATTCTCGGCACCCCGTAAGCCGACGGCCCCACAACGATCGGCTACGGGGCACCTGACGGCCTGCATAGAGCGCACCCGGCGGAACGGGCGAGAACTCCACGGCGACACGGTGGAGCACAGGACGGGCGGACTCCTCAAGCGCCCAGGGCGCTTCAATAGACAAGAAGGTCCGCAACTACTCCCTGGGGATGAAGCAGCGCCTGGGCATCGCGATGGCCCTGGCCCGGCAGCCGAAGCTGCTCATCCTCGACGAGCGGACCAATGGCCTCGACCCCGCCGGCATCGAGGAGATCCGGGAACTCGTGCGACGACTGGCCGACGACGGGGTCACGGTCATGGTCTCGTCCCACCTGCTCGGCGACCTCGTCGAGCGCCACGGCACCGTGGGCGACATGGTCGCCACCATGGCCCACTCGCCGGCCGTGCTTGGCGGCTACCTCGGCCTGAGCAAGGCCATGCGCCGCGCCAAGCTCGACCGGGCGAGCAGCGAGCTGATCTCCATCGCGGTCCAGGAGCAGCAGGGATGCGGCCTCTGCCTGGCCTCGCACATCGAGGCGGCCCGGTCGCTCGGCGTCGCCGACTACGAGATCGAGCTCGCGCAGCTGGGCACCGCGACCCGTCCGGAGGTGGCCGCGATCATCGCGCTCGGCCTCCAGGTCTACCGCGAGCCGGCGTCCATCACCCACGAGCAGGTCGACGAGCTCCGGGGATGTGGCTACAGCGACCGGGCGATCGCCGACGTCGTCGGCGTCGTCTCCCTCAACAACCTCACCGGAGCGTTCAACCTCGTCGCCGGGCTCACCCTGGGCGACGAGGGCTGAGACCTGCGGTGCCGTGGCCGAGGGGATAGGCAGCGGCCTGCAAAGCCGCCCACACGGGTTCGAGTCCCGTAGGCACCTCCGACAGCCGCGCCCCGGCCCCAGGACGACTCCCGTCCTCGGGCCGGGGCGCGGCTTCTTCTTCGCCACAGGCCTTCGGTGCGTGTCGTGCACCGCATCGCCAAAAGTCGTCATCATCGCCCAAATGCGTTAGCATCGTCGTACGTCGATGAATCATTGGGAGAGCCGCGGCCGCCGATCCGCGGAGGAGATGGAGAACGAGCAGACATGGGCGCAGGACACGACCACGGCCACTCGGCCGGCGAGGCGGGACATCCCGGGGACTTCCGCAAGAAGCTCTGGATCGCCTTCGCGATCACCGCGACGATCATCGTCGCGCAGGCCGTCGGCTCGGTCGTCACCGGCAGCCTCGCGCTGCTGACCGACACCGCGCACGCGATCGCCGACGCCTCCGGCCTGCTCGTCGCGCTGGTGGCCGCGACCCTCACGCTCAGGCCGACGAGCTCGAAGCGCACCTGGGGATTCCGCCGGATCGAGGTGATCGCGGCCCTCGGCCAGTCGGCCCTGCTGCTGGTCGTCGGCACCTACGCCGCCGTCGAGGGCGTCCGCCGCCTGTTCGAGCCCCCGGAGGTGCCGGCGACGGAGCTGCTGGTCTTCGGCATCGTCGGCCTGGTCGCGAACATCGTGGCGATCGCGACCCTCTCCTCGAGTCGCGGGGCGAACTTCAACATGCGCGCCGCCTTCCTCGAGGTCCTCAACGACGCCCTGGGCTCCCTCGGGGTGATCGTCGCCGCGATCGTCATCGCGACGACCGGCTTCCAGCAGGCCGACGCCGTCGCCGGCCTGTTCATCGCAGCCCTCATCGTGCCTCGGGCGTTCAAGCTCATGCGCGAGACGGTCGGCGTGCTCATGGAGTTCACCCCCAAGGGCCTGGACCTCGACGAGGTCCGCGAGCACATCCTCGCCCTCGACCACGTCAAGGACGTCCACGACCTGCATGCCTCCACCATCGCGACCGGCCTGCCGACGCTGACCGCCCATATCGTCGTCGACGACGAGTGCTTCACCGACGGCCACGCCGCCGAGACCCTGCACGCCGTCAAAGACTGCGTCGCCGAACACTTCGAGGTCTCGATCCACCACTCCACGTTCCAGGTCGAGACCGAGCACATCGCCGAGCACGAGCCCGCCTCGGTCAAGCACGACTGAGCGCACGGCGTCGCGGAGCGTATCCATGACCGAGAAGGAGTATCATCGTCATATGGCGATGAAGAGTGCGATTGCGGAACCGGCGACCTGGGCGGACGAGGTTTCTGAGATGACGGCCGCGGCCTGCCTCTTCCACAGCTTCAGCGATCCCTCGCGCCTGGTGATCCTCCAGCACCTCCGCCTCGGCGAGCACCGGGTGGTCGACCTCACCGAGCACCTGGGCCTGTCCCAGAGCACCGTCTCCAAGCACCTGGCCAGCCTCAAGGAGACCGGCCTGGTCGTCTCCCGCCCCGAGGGCCGCGCCTCGGTCTACTCGCTGCAGCACCCCGAGGCGCTCGTCGAGCTCTTCGCCGCCGCGGAGAAGTTCCTCGCCCTCACCGGCGACGACGTGAAGCTGTGCTCGCTGCACGGTTCGCCGGAGTCCGAGCAGCTGGCCGGCTGAGGAACGGAGCCGGGTCGGATCGCCGCCGAACTCGGGGCTCGACCACGTCACGGCCCAGCGAATGACGGGATCAGTCTCGCCTGCGGCCCGGGATGAGCCTGGCGGAATTGAGGATGAACGCGGTCTCGCTGCCGACGTGGACGAACGCGGCCGCGACCGGCGGGCGCAGGCCGAGGCCGGCATGACCGTCGTGGTCGTCGAGGCCGACGGCGAGGCCGCCAGCCTGATCGGAGTGCGCGACGAGCTGCGCCCCGAGGCCGCCGAGACGGTGCGCATGCTCCACGACCAGGGCATCGGCACGGTCACGCTCAGCGGCGACGAAGCCCGCACCGCCCGCGCCCCGAGGCCGCCGTCGGCATCGCGATGGGTGCGACCGGCTCGGCCGCCGCGGTCGAGTCGGCCGACATCGCCTTCACCGGCCACGACCTGCGTCTCATCCCCGCCGCCCTCACGCATGCGCGGCGCGGGCGGAGAATCATGACGGCCAACATCGCCCTCGCGCTGGCGATCATCGTCGTCCTGTTCCCGCTCGCCCTGTTCAGCGTGCTGGGGCTGGCCGGCGTCGTCCTCGTCCACGAGGCCGCCGAGGTCGTCGCGGTCGAGAGCGCCTGCTGCTCCTTCGTCGACTGGAGAGTCGGGGACGAACAAGTGCATCTGCGCCTGTTCGTGACTGGCACACCGGAGCAGCTGGTCGCACTGAACGTCGGTTAGGTGTGATGTCCAGGGAGGTTGTGGAGCCTGGTGGCAGGCGCTGCGCCGATCACGGAGTGGACGCGATGATGATTGTAGAAGTGCAACCATCCAGCCAACGCGGCCCTGCGCTGCGTCTCTGAGCTATCGAACCGGGCGTAGGCCCACCCGTCAGCGAGCGTGCGATGGAACCGCTCGATCTTCCCGTTCGTCTGCGGCCGGTAGGGCCGAGTCCGCTTGGGCTTGATCCCGAGCTCGGTGCAGGCATCACGCCAGGCATGCCAGCGGTAGGCCGAGCCGTTGTCCGAGAGCACCCGCTCCACCTGCACGCCCAGGCGCGCGAAGTAGGCGACCGCGCGGTGCTTCATGCCCTGCTGGCGCCCGACGGATCGGTGTCCGCCCCCGTCGGGGATGCGGCCGAACGTGGTGACGTCGACGTGGATCAGCGAGCCGGGGTGGGGATGCTCGTAGCGGCGGATCGGCTCGCCGGTGACCCGGTCCAGACGGGCGAGGCGGTTGATCCGACAGCGCACGAGCACGGCATGGACGGTGGAGGCCGGCATCCAGAGTTCTCCGGCGATCTGTGCCGGCCCCAGGCGTCGGCGCCATCGGGCGGCCACGATCTGTTTCACCACCGCTGGCGGTGTTCTGGTCGGCGTCGTGGACGGCCGGCTGGACCGGTCTGCCATCCCTGCAGGTCCCTCGGCCCGCAAGCGTGTGGCCCATTTGCGTGCGGTGGGTGGGCAGACCATGAACATCTTGGCCGCGGCGGCGACCGGCCAGTGTTCCTCGACGATGTCCTTGGCCAGGCGTAGGCGGGCGCGAGGGGTCAGGGCGGCGTGAGCGTGGGACATGAAGATCGTCTGTTCGCGTGAGCGGTTTCTCGACAACTCCACTCTCGCAACAGGAGGCCTTCGCCTGTCAGCTGTTCACGCAACAACGTCCCCGGACATCACACCTAGTGCTGCGTCGGCGTCTGAGACACGATCAAAGGTGCCTGGCGTGTGGTTCACGTAGTCCACCATCAGGCGGGCACGGAACCTGCCGTTGGGCAGGGTGGTGATTCTCCGGGGTGTCTTTCGTACGTTGCCTCTTGCCACGCCGCCCTCATTCCGTGTCCGACAGCCGTCTAAGTACCTGGTACGGCCTGAGTGACAGCGGCCATTGATGGCAGGTGACAGGCCTAGGCAAAATCCGCTAGAACACGCGGAAAGGCCCCGGAACCGTGAGGGTTCCGGGGCCTTCCGAGTGTGGTGCGTGGAGCCGGCGGGAATTGAACCCGCGTCCGATGCAGTGTTGTCAGGGCTTCTCCGGGCGCAGTCTGCTGCGGGTGTTGCTCGGCCCTGTCCGTCCCGCAGACGGGCGGACAGCCCGGGCCCAGCCGGATTGATGTCGGTGCCACGACCCCCGGCGAGGGTGACACCCAGTGGCTATCTAGCTGACGCCACGGTCCGAGGCGATAGCAACCTCGGGGTGACGGACTCGATCACTGATCAGGCAGCGAGAGCGAAGTCAGTGCGCTTGGATTCGGCACTTATTGGTGTGCAGAGAGCGTTGACGAGATGACTCTGCATCCTCGGCCCGCTTCCCCTGTCGCGACATGCATCGTCGAAACCGATCGGCCCCTTGCTCGGGGACGACTCCCACTATGGAGTTGTCAATCACCACTGTGCAGTGCCGCCGCTGATGCGGCCTGCGAGTTCCATAACCTACCACGCCCCGGTTCCATTCCCCAGGGCCGGCGGGTTTTTCGGCCGCTTCGCCGTGCGAGCGGCACATCCTTCGGCGGCTTCGCCGTGCGACCGGCGGGGCCACGGCGTCGCCGGGCGCGTCCCGACGACGGTCAGGCGACTCCGGCGCGGCGGTTGCGGATCCGCAGGGCCCGCTGGGCCTCGCGGTTGTCCTGCTTCTCCCGCAGCTTGTGCCGCTTGTCGTACTCGCGGTTGCCGCGGGCGACGCCGATCTCAACCTTTACCCGGCCGTCCTTGAAGTACAGGGTCAACGGCACGATGGTGAGGCCCGGGTCCATGACCTGGCGGCTGATCTTGGTCAGCTCGGCGCGGTGCAGCAGCAGCTTGCGGCGGCGGCGGGCCGCGTGGTTGGTCCAGGAGCCGTTGAGGTACTCCGGGATGTAGACCTGCTCGAGCCATAGCTCGTCCCGGTAGAAGATGGCGAAGCCGTCCACCAGAGAGGCCTTGCCCTCGCGCAGGGATTTCACCTCGGTACCCTGCAGGACCATCCCGGCCTCGTACGTGTCCAGGATCGTGTAGTCGTGGCGGGCCTTGCGGTTGGTCGCGATCACCACGCGCTCGCCCGGGGCCGGCTGCTTCGCGGCCTTGCCCTTCGAGTTCTTGCCCATGGCTCCCTTCCTTCCGCTCGGGGTGCGCATACGGGTGCGTCCGCACACCAGGTGTGGGCATACGGGCGTACCAGTCTACCGACAGCCGCGTGGCCACGTCACTCGGCGTGGTCACGCACGCTCGCTACTGTTGGCTCATGGATGTGCGATTCTCCCTGCGACCCGCCGTGCTCGCTGATGCGCCAGGCTGTGCCCGTGTCCACCATGCCGGCTGGGTGGAGACGTACTCCGATCTCATTCCGGCGTCGCATTGGGCGACCGACACCGTCGAAAGTCGAGTGAAGACGTGGGAGACGTGGCTTGACGCCGGGGTCCCCGCACTGGTGGCCGAAGCCGACGGAGAAGTCGCGGGGATCGCGGTCGCCGGAAAGGCACGACCCCACGAAGGGATCGAACCGGTGAGGGAGCACCAGCTGTTCATCCTGTACGTGGTGGACAGGTTCCACGGGAGCGGGATGGGGCAGGCACTCCTGGACGCCGTCCTTCCCGACCGGGCAGAGGCGCAGCTGTGGGTGGCCGACCCGAATCCCCGAGCCCGGCGCTTCTATGAGCGCAACGGATTCTCACCCGACGGGGTCACGAGCGTGGACACTGAGCTCCGCCTGACCGAGGTGCGTCTCGTGCGCTGAGTCGGCGAAGGAGGCACTGGCCGCAGGGCAGACACGGCGAGGCGGCCGCCTGCGACGGCCGCCTCCCCTGGGGAATGCTGGTGTCAGCTCAGCGTCGTTCCGGTGAGCTCACGCACCTGCTCCTCGGTGATGCCCGGAGCGCACTCGACGAGCTTCAGCTCGGGCTGCTCCGGGGTGCCGACGACGTCGATCACGGCGAGGTCGGTGATGATGCGGTGCACCACGGCCTTGCCCGTGAGCGGCAGGGTGCACTGGTCCACGATCTTCGGGGTGCCGTCCTTGGACACGTGGTCCATCATGACGATCACGCGGCCGGCGCCGTGGACCAGGTCCATCGCGCCGCCCATGCCCTTGACCATCTTGCCGGGCACCATCCAGTTCGCGAGGTCGCCGGCGGCCGAGACCTCCATGCCGCCGAGCACGGCGACGTCGATCTTCCCACCCCGGATCATGCCGAAGGACAGCGCGGAGTCGAAGAAGGAGGCGCCCGGGTTGACCGTGACGGTCTCCTTGCCGGCGTTGATCAGATCCGGGTCCACGGAGCCCTCGGTGGGGTACGGGCCCACGCCGAGGATGCCGTTCTCGGACTGCAGCACCACGGTGCGGCCCTCCGGGATGTGGTTCGGGATCAGGGTCGGCATGCCGATGCCGAGGTTGACGTAGGCGCCGTCCGGCAGCTCCTGGGCGGCACGGGCGGCCATCTGGTCTCGGGTCAGGCCGGTGGGCTTGGTGGTCTGGCTCATCAGGACTGCTCCTCCTCGGTCGCACGCACGGTGCGCTTCTCGATGCGCTTCTCAACGTTCTTGCCGACCTCCACGATCCGGTGGACGTACACGCCGGGCAGGTGGACCTCGTCTGGGTCGATCTCGCCGGGCTCCACGAGCTCCTCGACCTGAGCGATGCAGACGCGACCGGCCATCGCGGCCGGCGGGCCGAACTGGCGGGCGGCCTTGTTGAAGACGAGGTTGCCGTGCCGGTCGCCCTTGGCGGCGTGCACGAGGGCGAAGTCGGTGACGATGGACTTCTCAAGGGCATAGACCTCCCGGTCGGCCGGGTCCACGCTCACGTAGCCCTCGCCGAGCTCGAAGGTGTCCGTGGGCTTGGCCTCGGAGGCCTTCACCACGGTGCCGTCCGCGTCGTAGCGCATGGGCAGGCCGCCCTCCGCGATCTGGGTGCCCACGCCGCTGCGGGTGTAGAAGGCGGGGATGCCCGCGCCGCCGGCGCGCAGCTTCTCGGCCAGGGTGCCCTGCGGCACGAGCTCGACCTCGAGCTCGCCCTGCAGGTACTGGCGCGCGAACTCCTTGTTCTCTCCCACGTAGGAGCTGGTCATCTTGGCGATCCGGTGCTCGTTGAGCAGGATCCCCAAGCCCCAGTCGTCCACGCCGCAGTTGTTCGAGACGATCGAGAGCTCGTCCGCGCCCTGCTCCAGCAGGGCCTCGATCAGCTGGATCGGGTTGCCGGAGAGGCCGAAACCTCCGACGGCCAGCGAGGCGCCGGACGGGATGTCCGCCACGGCCTCCGCGGGGGTTGCCACGGTCTTGTCCAGACTCATGTGTCCTCCTCCTTGAGGGTTCCGGGCCGGTGCGGCCCGGGCTTTCGGGTTCGTTGGCGGCGGCCGCCCGGGGGGAGGGTGGTGACGTTCTCGGTCATGTCAGCGGACCTCCTGGACTCCTCGGTGGGGATGCGTCCCGACGACGGCCCCCGCCCTGCGGAGGCGGGCGGCCGTCGTCGTGGTGCCAGGCTCCCCCCTGCCGTGGGCGGGCGCGCAGGAGGGTCCGGTCAGCGGAACAGGATGAGGGCCTCGCCCTGGCCGCCGCCGCCGCAGAGGGCGACCGCGGTGCGCCCGGAGCCGCGGCGGTTCAGCTCGTGGGCGGCGGTGAGGGCCAGGCGGGCGCCCGAAGCGCCGATGGGGTGGCCGAGGGCGATGGCGCCGCCGTGGACGTTGCAGTTCTCGGCCGGGTAGTCCAGGTCCTTGAGGGACTGCAGGGAGACGGCGGCGAAGGCCTCGTTGATCTCGATGAAGTCCAGGTCCTTCACCTCCCAGCCCTGCTTGGACAGGGCGGACTTGATGGCGTCGGACGGCTGAGAGTGCAGCTGCGAGTCCTTGGGGCCGGCGGTCTGACCCGGGGCACCCACGGTGGCGAGGATCTCCAGGCCCTTCTCCTCCGCGTAAGCACGCGAGGTGACGATCACGGCGGCGGCGCCGTCGGACAGCGGGGAGGCGTTGCCGGCGGTGATGGTGCCCTCCTTGGCGAAGGCCGGGCGCAGGCCTGCGAGGGTCTCGGCGGTGGTGTCCGCGCGGACGCCCTCGTCCTTGGAGACGACCACCGGGTCGCCCTTGCGCTGCGGGATTTCCATGGGGGCGATCTCGGCGTCGAAGACGCCGGACTCCTGGGCCTGGGAGGCACGCTGGTGGGATCCGGCGGCAATCTCGTCCTGGGCGGCGCGCTCGAGGCCACGCTCACCGTTGCCGGACTCGGTGAGCTCGCCCATGGCCTCCTTGGAGAGGGCGTCGGTGAGGCCGTCGTAGGCCACGGAGTCCAGGACGGTGGTGGGGCCGTACTTGTAGCCCTTGCGCGCACCGACGAGCAGGTGCGGGGCATTGGTCATGGACTCCTGGCCGCCGGCCACCACGACCTTCGCCTCGCCGAGGCGGATCAGGCGGGCGGCGTCGATTACGGCGGTGAGCCCGGACAGGCACACCTTGTTGATGGTCATGGCCGGCACGTCCCAGGCGATGCCCGCGGCGAGGGCGGACTGGCGGGCCGGGTTCTGCCCGGCACCGGCCTGGACGACCTGCCCCATGTAGACCATGTCCACGTCCGTGGCCGGGACCTTGGAGCGCTCCAGGGCGTGCTTGATGGCGTGGGCGCCGAGCTGCACGGCCTGCAGTCCGGCCTGCTGGCCGAGCAGGCGGGTGAACGGGGTGCGGGCGCCGCCGACGATCACGGCGTCGGTGGGCTGCGGGGCGGGTGCTGCGGCGTTCTGCTCGGCCATGATGACTCCACTTCCGCGAGGCACGCAGGCCGGCCCCGCTGTCAGTTAATCGGGATGAACTGGATCTGTCCCCCAGTCTATGACCTGGGTCACCTGTTCGGCCACCATGCGGAGCCCTCAGGGGCGAGCCCCCGAGACGACGCCGGCCCCCGCCTGCCGGGGCAGGCGGGGGTCGGCGTCGCGTCCGGTCGGGCTCAGAGGCCCTTGCCGGAGGGCGAGACCAGGATCTTCACGGCGGTCTCGTTGCGGTGGATGAGGGTTTCGAAGCCCTTGTCCACGAGGTCGTCGAGGCCGATCTTGCCGGTGATGAACGGCTTGAGGTCCACCTGGCCCTCCTCGACCATGCGGATGGTGTCCGCGTGGTCGTTCGCGTAGGCGATCGTGCCGCGCAGGTCGATCTCCTTCATGACGAGCTTGTGGAGGGCGACCGTGGGCTCGTGGCCCCAGATGGACTCGTTGACGATCACACCGCCGGGGCGCACCGCGTCGAGGAGCATGTCCAGTACGACGTCCACGGAGGTGCACTCGAAGGCGACGTCGGCGCCGACGCCGTCGTGCAACTCGCGGATCTTGGCGGGCACATCCACCTCGCGCGGGTCGAAGGCGGCGTCCACCACGCCGGCCTCCTCGACCTTCTGACGGCGCAGCTCGGAGAGTTCGGAGACGTAGACGGTGAGGCCCTTGCCCTTGAGGACGGCCGCGGTGAGCGCGCCGATCGGGCCAGCGCCACCGATCACGGCGACGCCCGAGGTCGGGGAGCCGGCGCGGACCCACGCGCGGTGGGCCACGGAGAGCGGCTCGATGAGCGCTGCCTCGTCCAGCTCCACGGAGTCGGCGACGGGGTGCACCCAGCGGCGCTGCACCGAGATCTGCTCGGCCAGGCCGCCGCCGTTGCCGCCCAGGCCGATGAAGTTCATGTCCGGTGCGAGATTGTAGTCCTCGCGGTCCTGGTCCTCCTTGCGGATGATGTACGGCTCGACGACGACCTTCTGGCCGACCTCCAGGTCCGTCACGCCCTCACCAAGTGCCGCGACGGTGCCGGACATCTCGTGGCCGAGCGTGACGGGGGCGGCATCCCCGGAGATCGGGTGCGGGTGCCCGGCCGGCGGGATGAAGATCGGGCCCTCGAGGTACTCGTGCAGGTCGGTGCCGCAGATGCCGCACCAGGCCACGTCCACCAGGACCTCGCCGGGACCGGCCGTGGGCGAGTCGATCTCCTCGATGCGGATCTCGGTCTTGCCGTGCCAACGGGCGGCGCGCATGGTCATCAGTGTTCAGCCTCCTGCAGTGGGGAACCGAAGTGCGACGGCAACGGCATCGGGCCGCGCCGACTCCTTCAGCCTTCCACCGAGGGCTCGGGGTGGCCAGATCTCAGGCCCGGCGGGCGGCGAGCTCAGCGCGGCGACGTTGGCGCCGCCGTCGATCGCCGGATGCCGGGCGGGGTCCGAGAGCAGCGCGAACAGCGCGGCCGCAGGGGCGACGATGAGGGCCTCGGCCGTCACGACCGGGCCACGCGAGACCCGCCCGACGTCCGTGCTCTGTGTGTCCGGCACGATCAGTCCTGCTTGGCGGCCTCCGCGGCCTCAGCCCTCCTCTGCGGCCTCCTTGGCCTGCCCGGCACGCCAGCGGATGCCGGCGTCCACGAAGTCATCGATGTGCCCGTCGAACACGGAGGACGGGTTGCCCTCCTCATGGCCGGTACGCAGGTCCTTGACCATCTGATACGGATTCAGGACGTAGGAGCGCATCTGGTCTCCCCAGGACGCCTTGACGTCTCCGGCGAGCTCCTTCTTCTTCGCGTCCTCCTCGGCCTTGCGCTGCAGCAGCAGGCGGGACTGGAGCACGCGCAGCGCGGCGGCGCGGTTCTGGATCTGCGACTTCTCGTTCTGCATGGACACCACGATCCCGGTGGGGATGTGCGTCATGCGGACCGCGGAGTCCGTGGTGTTCACGGACTGGCCGCCGGGGCCCGAGGAGCGGAACACGTCCACCTTCAGCTCGGACTCGGGGATCTCGATGGTGTCGTCCGACTCGATCAGCGGCACCACCTCCACCGCGGCGAACGAGGTCTGGCGGCGGCCCTGGTTGTCGAAGGGGCTGATGCGCACCAGGCGGTGCGTGCCGGCCTCCACGGACAGGGTGCCGAAGGCGAAGGGTGCGTTGACCTCGAAGGTCGCGGACTTCAGGCCGGCCTCCTCCGCGTAGGAGGTGTCCATCACCTTGGTGGACCAGCCGCGCTGCTCGGCCCAGCGCAGGTACATGCGCATGAGGATCTCGGCGAAGTCCGCGGCGTCCACGCCGCCGGCGCCGGCACGGATGGTCACCACCGCCTCGCGCGGGTCGTACTCGCCGGAGAGCAGGGTGACGACCTCGAGCTCCTGGAGCGCCTTGGCGATCGAGTCCTTCTCGGTCTCGGCCTCGGCCAGCAGGTCCGGCTCGTCCTCTTCCGCGGCGAGCTCGACCATCGTCTCCAGGTCGTCGATGCGGCCGGCGAGCTTGGTCATGCGGTTGAGCTCGGCCTGGCGATGCGAGAGCTTGGAGGTCACCTTCTGCGCGGCCTCGGGGTCGTCCCACAGGTCAGGCGCGGCGGCCTGCTGCTCGAGGTCCGCGATGTCCGCCTTGATCTTCTCGAGGTCGGACACCTGCTCGATGGAGGACAGGGTGTGGCGCAGAGCAGAGATCTCTGCGGCGAAGTCAGTTTCAGCCATGGTGGGTCCAGCCTACAGCCGACCCGTCAGCTCGGCCTCCAGGTCCGCCGCCGCCTGCGCATACCGCGGACGCAGGGCGTAGACGCAGCGCAGCCGCAGCAGGGTGGCGTGCTCGTAGAGCCCGACGCGCGGGGCGGGCAGCCCCTCCGCGAGGGCGAGCTCGTCCACGGTGCGGCGCACGAGGTCCGCACGGGCCGCCGACCACACCCCCTGCCGTTCCCGCCACAGGGCGTGGGCGCGCAGGTTGCCCAGGTCCAGGGCGGGGTCGCCCAGGCATGCGGTGTCCACGTCCAGCAGGCCCGCCCCGAGCCCGGGGTCCCAGAGCAGCTGCTTGTCATGCAGGTCCCGATGCGTGGGGACGTTCCCGACGACGGGCAGTCCCCGCAGCGTCTCCCCCGCCTTCTGGACGGCCTCGGCGAACCGTGGCTGCGCCCCGGTCCAGGCGGCGGTGCGCTCGAACCAGTCGGCCAGGACGGCCGCCTCCTGCTCAGGACCGTGGACGGGCAGGGCGCCGGGGCCGTTCCCGGTGGCAGGCCGTCCCCGGCGGGCGGCGCAGAGCGCATCTGCGATGTCCGCCCAGGCACGGGCCCACTCGGCGTCCGTGAAGGCGGACTCGTCGTGCAGGCTGCGGCCGGGCAGGGCGGCGAAGCCCACGGTGGCGTCGGTGGAGGCCAGCACCTGCGGGGTGCGTAACGCGGCCGCGAACGGACGGGCGCGGGCGATCCCGTCCAGGATGCCCTGGGCCCTGCCGCCACGGACGACCTTGGTGAACACGTCCCCGTCCGGGCCCGTGGAGCGCACGACGGCGCGCTTGCGGGGCCTCCAGGAGACCACCGTCCCGCCCTCGGCGAGCAGCGGGGCCAGGGCCTTGAGCTTCGGGTCCGCGGCGGCCGGTGAGAGCTCGAGGGCGCCGTCCTTCCAGAGCCCGGCGCGCAGGCGGCCCCCGGCGGAGACCTCCACGGCCAGCTCGCCGTGCGCACCGGAGGGCCAGCAGCGGTCCACGGCCCAGACGGCGCCCTCGGCCTCGACCTTGGCCGGGGGAAGCATGGCCTCCGGCTGCGGTGAGGCCGCGGCGGAGGCGCCGGCCAGGGTGGCGGACGAGGCAGACTCGCCAGGCGAGCCCTGTGCAACGGGCGAGCCGGTGGCGAGGGGCGCCGCGGAGGCGACGGAGCCGTCGTCGTGGGGCAGGGCCTCCCCCGCACGGGCGGCCGCCAGCTCTCGCAGGCAGGCGCGGACGTGGACGACGCGGTTGGTGACCTGTTCCGCCCAGTCCGCGTGGCGGCGGCGCAGCGGGTCCACGGCGGCGGCCAGGTGGGCGTAGGCCTCCCAGGCCAGCACGGTGACCCTGTCCGGCTCCGCGTGGACGCGGGTGTGGCCGGCGGCGTGGGCGACGGCGAGCAGGGGCAGGCCCTCGCGGCGGCACGCGGCGTTCCAGGAGCCGAGGTCCGCGGCGGCAGGGCCGGTGGCGGCGCGGTCCACGTCGATGATCCGCACCTCCCCGGCACCGTCGGCGGAGGCGGCGAGGACCTGGTCCGGGGACCAGTCTCCGTGCAGCTCCACGGCGGGGTCCTGGGCACAGGAGGTGCGCAGGAGGGGCTGCAGCCGGCCGGCGGCGGCGCGGACGGCGTCGTCCAGCCAGGGCGCGGCCTCGGCGATCGCCTCGGCGGCAGCGTGCGCGTCCGGGGTCAGGGCCGACAGGGGTGAGCCCGCGGCGGGCAACGCGTGCACGGCGGCGATCGCCGCCCCCGCGGCCTCGGCGGCCCGGGCGGCGTCGTCCGCGGCGGAGACGGCCACGGCGTAGAGGTCTCCGGCACCCCAGAACGGGGAGGCCGCGGCGGTGCCCTTGATGCCGACCGGCTCGAGCGCCAGCACGGGCACGCCGGCGGCACCCCAGCGGGCGACCGTGGCAAGCATGCCGTCCTCGGCGTCGAGGCGGTCGGCGTGGATGCGGACGACCTCGTCCCCCACGCGCACCACCGCCCGGCGCTTGGGGTTGTGGCGCAGCACGGCCCAGGAGCGCACCTCAGGGTGGCGCTGCTCGAGTACGTTTCGGGCACGGCGGATCGGCGTGGCCAGGGCCGGGTCGGTCCACACGCTGCCCCAGAGCACGGTGGCGTCCCCGTCCCGGGGATGGACGCGGATGTGGTCCCCGAGCCCGAGCTTCTCGGCACGCCGCCGCGCGCTGCGGACCTTGTCCGCGTCGGAGGTGAGCATGAGCCAGCCGTGATTCGACTCGTCCAGGGAGGCGGTCAGGGACTCGGTGCCGTCCGTGCCCACGGCGCGCCAGGAGACGACGATCGACTGCCCCGGCTTCACGCGCTCGTGGACGGCCTCCACGCGGCGGCCGACGATCGCGGACAGGCCCTCGTTCGAGAGGACCTGCTCCACACCCGGCAGGGCGGTCAGGGCGGTACGTTCGGCGTCGGCGGTGTCCTGGGCGGGGGTCATGCGTTCTCCTCCTGCTCCTCGGCGGCGTCCGCCACACGTTGCTGCGCCGCCCACTGCGCCACCCGGGACTCCGGGCGGCTGAGCAGTTCGGCGGGGGCGCCGTCCTCCACGATCCTGCCGTCCTCCAGCCAGAGCACGCGGTCCAGCTCGCGGATCATGGAGATGTCATGGGTGATGGCCAGGGTGGTGCGGCCCTTGGTGAGCTGCCACAGCGAGTCCTCCACGAGGGCGCGGGAGGCCGGGTCCAGGCCGGTGGTGGGCTCGTCCAGGATGACCACGGGGGCGCGGCGGACCAGGGCGCGGGCGATCGCGATGCGCTGGCGCTGACCGCCGGAGAGGGTGTCTCCGCGGGCGCCGAGCATCGTGTCATACCCCTGGGGCAGGGCACGGATGAAGGCGTCCGCGCCGGCGCGCACCGCGGCGGCCTCGACCTCCTCGTCCGAGGCGTCCAGGCGGCCGTAGCGGATGTTCTCCCGCACGGTGGTGGCGAACAACACGGACTCCTGCAGCAGAATGGACACGTGCGCACGCAGGTCCGCCTTGGTGACCTTGCGGGTGTCATAGCCGTCCACGAGCACGGCGCCGGTGCCGGTGTCCGCCAGGCGCAGCAGGTAGCCGGCCAGGGTGGACTTTCCGGCGCCGGAGGGCCCGAGCAGGCCCACGCGCTGTCCGGCCGGGATCATCAGGTCCAGGCCGGTGAACAGGTCTCGGCCGTGGCCGTCCTTGGCGCTGATGCGGTCGAAGACCACGTCGCCCTGCACCCGCGTCATCGTCACGGGGTGCTGGGGGTCCTGGATCTCGACCTCCTCGTCCATCAGGTCGGCGATGCGCTCGCCGGAGGCGGCTGCACGGGCGATGCGGCCGGTGTACTTGGCCATGTCCCGCAGCGGCTTCATGGCGGTCTTCAGGTACATCAGGAACAGCACCATGTCCCCGGGGGTCATCTTCCCCTGCATCACCTGCAGGCCGCCGAAGCCCAGGACCACGGCGGTGGACAGGCCCACGAGCACGTCCGTGGAGCGCTCCAGGCGGGCGGCGAGCTTGCGGGCCTTGATGCCGGCCTTGAGCGCCTTCTGGTTGCCGGCGGCGAAGCTGGCGGCCACGGTGTCCTCGAGGCCGTAGGCCTGGACCACGCGGATGGCGCCGAGCGCTTCGGCGGCGTCGCCCACCAGGGCGCCCTCGCCCTTGCGGGTCTTGCGGGAGGCCGAGGTGATCTTGGGGGTGGCGACCGTGGAGATCACCAGGTAGACCGCGCCGGTGGCGAGCACCACCAGGGACAGGGTCGGGTTCAGGACCATGACCACCACGAACAGCACCACCACGGTCAGCAGGTTGCCGATCAGTGGCAGGCCCGCGGTGACGGCCACTTCCTGCAGGCGGCCCATGTCCCCCACCAGGCGCTGGGAGGTGTCTCCCACCGAGGCCTGCGTGTGGTAGCGCAGGGACAGGGACTGGATGTGGTCGAAGACGCGGGCGCGCAGCCGGGTCACGACCTTCACACCGGTCTTGGCGAAGGCGATGGTGGAGATGTAGTTGCAGACCGCGCGGCCGGCCACGATGCCGGCCAGGATCAGCGCCCAGGTGACCAGGGTGCGGGTGACGTCCGCGCTCAGGCCCGTGGCGCCGGCGACGCGCGCGCCGAGGGCGACCGTCACCGCGTCCACGGCGATCTTCACCGGCCACGGCTCGAGGATGCGGAACACGACGTCCCCGAGCAGGGTGAGCATGCCCACCAGGATCAGCGCACGGTGCTCCCCCAGGTGCGGGCGGATGAGCGCGAGGGTGCGCCGGGTGGGGCCCGGCCCCTCCGCCTTCCCGGACCTCTTCCTCCGTGCGAGTGCCATCAGGCGGTGCGCTCCTGGACCAGGGCCAGCAGCTCGGCGGCACGGTGGGCCCACGTGTGGTGGGCCTCCACGTCCGCGCGGCTGGCGGCGGCCAGCTGCGCGGTGAGCTCCCGGTCCGCGGCGAGTCGGGTGAGGGCGGCGGCGAGCGCCTGCGCGTCCCCGGGGCGCACGGCCACGCCGCGGGTGCCCACGGCCACGCCGTCCGCATCCTGCTCGCCGGCGCCGACGACCTGCGGGATCTCCCCGACCGCCGAGGCCACCACGGTGGCGCCGGCGGCCAGGTACTCGTAGACCTTCAGCGGGGAGAAGTAGTGGTCCTCCGGGTTCTCCGGCTGCGGGTAGGGAGCCGTGGCCACGTCCCACGTCCCGACGACGGCCGGCACCTGGGAGGGGGCGACGGCACCGTGGAACGTGGTCGCGTCTCCCAGGCCCAGCCGCTCGGCCTGCTCGCGCAGGGCCTCGAGCTGGGGTCCGGCGCCGACGACCTCGATCCGCCAGCCGGCCGCGGCAGAGCCGGCCGCTGCGACCGCGTCCAGGAGGGTCTCGGTGCCGTGCCATGGCTTCAGGGTGCCCAGGAAGCCCACGGTGAACGGACGGCCGGCAGGCTCGGGCGAGGTGCCGTCGTCGTGACGGGTGACCGGGCGGATGCGCTCGGTGTTCACGCCGTTCGGGGTGACCACGGTGGCCGCGGCGGCGGCCGGGACGTCCCGGCGGACCCAGGCGGCGACCGGCTCGGAGACGCAGGAGACCACGTCCGCGGCGGACAGCGCGGACTCGGTGAGGGCGACGGCGGCGTCCGCGTCATGCAGGGAGCGGTGCGCGGACTGCTCGGCCACCAGCGGGGCGTTGACCTCCATGACCAGCGGGACCCGGCGGCCAGCGGTCCGGGAGAGCTCGGCGGCCAAGCGGGCGCCGACGTCCGAGAACAGGGCGTAGCGCTCGTAGACCAGGTCCGCGCCGTCCGCCGCGGCGGCGGCGAGCATGCGGTCCCCCGCGCGGCGCAGCTCGACCTCGCGCTCGGCGGTGCCGGCGGCTGCCTCCACCGGCAGCACGACGACCTTCAGGTCCGCCAGGTCCGCGGGCACGGACTCGACGCCCTTCTTGTCCCCGCGGCGCAGGCAGTACACGGTGACCTCGTGGCCGAGGCCGCGCAGGGCTCGGGTGATCTCCTGGACGTGCACCGAGGCGCCCTTCGTGCCGAAGGGGCCGATGCCGGGATCGGCGAGGAGGTAGGCGATCTGCATGTCTGACGGGTCCTTCACGGGCGGGTTCGGGCGGGCGGTGCGTGCGGGGCACGGGCTGCGGGGGGTGAAGTGTGTGAGGCGGGGGTATGCGGGACGGCGGGGCCGGCCTGGCGCGCCCGTCAGGCGGTGACGAGCCGGGAGAGGCGGCCGGCCTGGCCGGCGGAGTCGAACAGGTCCTCGATCTGGGTGCGGGCGGCGGCGGCCAGGGCCGAGTGGTCTGCGTCCGGGGCGATCGCCTCGGCCACGGCGGCGGTGAGGGCGGCGGTGTCCCCGGTGGGCACGAGCCATCCGGTCTCACCGGTCTTCACCACCTCGCCGACGGCGGTCACGTCCGCGGCCACGCAGGGCAAGCCACGGGCCATGGCCTCGAGCAGCACGGTGGGCAGCCCGTCCGCGTTGCCGTCCGAGCCCACCACGAAGGGGGCCACGAACACGTCCCGGGTGCCGAGCAGCTCGGCGACCTCGGCCTGGGTGATGGGGCCGAGCAGGTGCACGTGCTCGGTCAGCCCATGCTCCTCGATCCGGCGGCGCAGGTCCGCGGCGAGCGGGCCGTCTCCGGCGATCTCCGCGGTGACGTCGTGCCCCTCGGCGCGCAGGCGGGCCACGGCCTCCACCACGTGTTCGAAGCCCTTCTTCTCCACCAGACGGCCCACGGCCAGCAGGCGGGCCGGGCGGTCCGCGGTGCGGGCCGGGCGCTCCACGAAGGGGAAGCGGTCCAGGTCCAGGCCGTTGCGGACGAGCTTCAGGGTGGCGGTGGACTCCGGGAAGCGGCGCTTGAGGTCGTCCACGTTGTACTGGGAGATGGTGATGGAGTGGTGGGCGTCCGCGAACTTCGCCTTCAGGTCCTCCGGGTCCACGTCCTCGTGGAAGATGTCCTTCGCATGGGCGGTGAAGGAGTACGGCAGGTCCGCGATCTTGCCGGCCATGCGGGCCACGGTGGTGGCAACGGAGGCGAAGTGGGCGTGCAGGTGGGTGACGCCCTGGGCACGGGCGGCCCGGGCGACCTCCACGGCCTGGACCGCGTCGTCGTGGCCCAGGGTGAGGAGCTCGGGCAGGTGCGCGGAGATGCCGGAGGCGAGGGAGCCGCCGTCGTGCTGCGCGGCACCGGCGAGCGCCTGCCAGAGGCGGTTCGCCGAGGATGGGCGTCCGATGTGCACCACGGGGGCCTTCACCCGGGCGAGCTCCGGGTGGAAGCGGGCGTCCGTGGTGGGGCGCAGGGAGAAGATGACGATCTTCTCGCCCTGGGCCTCGCGGGCCAGGATCTCGGAGACCACGAAGGTCTCGGAGAAGCGCGGGTACATCTTCAGGACATAGCCGATGACGGGGGTCTCAGCAGGCATGACGGGTCTCCAGGATCGGTGCGGTGGTGCAGGTGGTGCCGGGCGCGGCGTCGGTCTCGGCAGAGTGCTCCGGGGAGGCGGAGCGGACGGGCGGGGCGGAGGCTGCGCCGTCGCGGACGGCGCGGGCCGAGCGGTGACGGGACCGGCCGGAGCGGATCACGTCCGCGGCCAGCAGGCCCACATGGGCCAGCCCGTCCAGGTCCAGGTGGTTCCGGTCCACCCGACGGGTCACGGCGTCGGCGAGCCACTCGCCGACGATCTCGCCGGAGACCTCCGCCATGGACACGGTGTCCACGGCGTCCGCGGCGGACAGGGCGGCGGCGCGGCGGGGCTGCTCCGCGCGGCGGGAGGCGCGCGGCACCACGAGGGCCGGGGTGTCCGAAGCGAGGACCTCGGCGGTGGAGTTGTAGCCGCCCATGCAGACGGTGGCGGCGGCGTGGGTGAGCAGCGCCGGCAGGTTGTTCACGGCGCGGCGGATCTCGATGCCCGGGCGGGACACGCCCTGGGCGCCGGTGACGGGGGCCGAGCACGGGTTGGCGGCGGGGGTCTCACGGACGCGCGCCTCGTCCTTGGCGGACATCTGCGGGCCGGTGACGATGATGTGGCGGTGGCCGGCGGGGACCTCGGCGGCGGCGGAGGCCAGCACGACGTCCACGCCGTCCGAGCCGCCGCCCACGGAGGTGAGGATGTACGGGGTCTCCAGCGGGGCGCCCTCGTCCTCCGGGCGGCCGCGGGAGAGCAGGCCGGTGAAGTGGGTCAGCTCGGCCAGGCCGGCGGGGATCTCACCGGTGGCGGTCGGGTCGTACACGTTCGGGTCTCCGTAGACCCAGATGGCGTCATAGTGGGCGGCGACCTCGTCCGCGCCGCCGATCTTCTCCCACTCGGCCTGCACGGTAGAGGGGGTGTCCAGCACGTCCCGCATGCCCAGGACGGTGGCGGTGCCGTGCGTGCTGCGCATCCGGGCCAGGGCCGCCTTGAGCTCCCCGTCCACGCCGAACGCGTGGCGGTCCGCGATGAACAGGTCCGGGGCGAAGGTGTCCAGGGCGGTGGCGATGATCTCCCCACGCATGTCCGCCAGGTCCGGCACGGACATGCCGATGTTGCGGGCGGCGTAGCCGGCGGAGGTGCGGGCGTAGCCGGGCAGCAGGAGCCAGTCCCAGCCTTCCGGCAGGGAGTCCTGGGGGGCATCCGGGTGCCCGGCGATCAGCATGCCGGTGACCGGTTCGCCGGTGAGCTTCGGGAGGGTGTTGGCCAGTGCCCACGCGAGGGCGCGGTTGCGCCGTGCGTGACCGAGTCCCACCGAGTCGTGGGAGTAGAGAACCACGCTGATGCCCATGGGATGGCACCTCCTGACGTCGACGTCGTCCCGGCGCTCTGCCGGAGAACGCATTCGACGCTACGGAGCGTCCATGAGGCGTTCATGAGACGTTGAGGAAGCGCGGATGAGACGGGGGTCACCGGCGGCACTGGATGTGGGATGGCCGGGAGGACCGGACGACTGGGCTCAGCGTTGGAGGGAGGTGCGGGAGCTGCCCTCGGCGGAGATCTCCACGTGGGCGGGCAGGATGCCGTCGAAGGCCGGGGGCAGCGGCAGCACCTCCGCGGTCCCGCCGAGCGTGACGACCACGGTGGTCCCGTCCTCGGCCACCCTGGCCTGCACGGCCGACAGCCCGGGGACGGTCTCCGTGGCACCGACGGCGGCGAGGTGTTCGTCCACCGCCTGGCGGACCTCCGCATCCGTGAGGGTGAACCCGGGGCCGCTGTCCAGGGCGAAGGCCACGGCCTCGGCCCCGGAGGCGGCGGCACCGTCCGCGAGGGACTGCAGCTGCCGGTGCTGGACGGTGACCACGGTGGCGGCGAACATCACCATCACGATGGCCAGCACGATCACGGTCATGCCGAGGACCAGCGGGGTGGTCTGGCCGTCGTCGGCGGTGAGGCGGCGCTTCATGGCCTCTCTCTCCTTCCGGGGCGGGGAGGACGGGACTGGTCTGGCCGGGCACCGGGCGCCCACGTGGCCACGTCCATGGGTGGCACGGACATCGCATCGCCGTCCACGGTCAGAACCTCGGGACCTGGTGCCGGGCGTCCGAGGTGATGCTCACGGGCGCGGCCTGCACCCCGAACACCTGCTCCAGCACGGGCAACGGGACCTGGACCCGCACCTGGACCTGCGCGACCATCCCCGGCTCACGCTCGAGGCAGCTGCCCGGGTGGCATTCGAGGTCCATCTCATACATGTCCTCCAGGACGCCGTAGTCCATGAGCGTCCTGCGGACGACCCCGTGCACCTCGGCCGTCGCGGTCTCTTGTTCCTGTGACACCGCCGTGCGGGCCGCCTGGTCCGCGGCGGCCACCGCGCCGTAGGCGGCGGCCTGGACCTGCGAGACGAACAGCAGCAGATAGATCACGGGAACCAGGAGGACGAGCGCGAGCACCAGGAACTCCACCGTGGCAGAGCCCTGCTCGTCCCTGAGATGAGACCGAGTGCGGTGGCCTCGACGGCGACGGATGTCAGTAGCGGTAGGCATGTCCGTGCACCGTCCATTCGATCGGGGACTCGAAGAGCCCGAGCACGGGCATGGACCCGGTCACCGTGACCTGCAAGACGGGGGTTCCCCCCTCGTTCACGTTCTGGGCGGTCACCTGGGTTCCCAGGCCGGTGACGACGCCGGCCGCGAGGATCTCCTCGGCCCGGGCCACTCCGTCGGCTGCGCTGCGGTCGGCCAGGGCTCCGTACCGCGCCCCGGCACTGGCCGCATCGATCATGGCGTTGCGGGCATGGACGGCGATCGCTCCCTGCACGAGTGTCACGAAGACCAGCGCCAGCAGTGCCAGGACCATGGAGGTCTCGGCCACGGCGCTGCCCCGTTCCCCGTCACGGAGAGCGGGGCACGGCGCCGCCGACGTGGAGGGTCGGCGGCCCATGGTCAGCGGGTCGCGTCGTTGACCCGCGAGACGGCCTGCTGGAACATGTCGCTCAACGCAGGCCCGGCAATCGCGATCAGCGTGGCGACCAGGGCTGCCGACATGAGGGTGATCATCACCCATCCCGGCACGTCTCCCCGCTCGTCGGCGGCACGGTTGCGGGCGTCGCCGAGGAAGGCGACGACCGACTGGAGCATCATCATGGCCTTGGTCTGAATATCCATGTTTTTCCCCTCTCTGGGTGCCCCCCTGGCTCTCAGGCGGGCGGTGTGGTGATGGCTATTCGGTTGTGGGTCCCCGGCATGTCAGATCCCGATGTCCAACAGTGCGATGCCGGGGAAGACTGCGAAGAGGACGGTCAGGGGCAGGATCCCGAAGACGAGCGGGACCATCATGTGCACCTCCTTGCGTCCTGCGGCCTCCATGAGCTCACGCTTGGAGAGCTCACGGACGTCCTGGGCCTGGGCCCGGACGACGTCGGCCAGGGGCGTGCCACGTTCGAGCGCGACGAGGATGCCGTCGATGAATCGCTCGAGCGGCGGGAGCTGGGTGCGCCGTCCACATGCCTTCAGCGCGGCGGCGAGCGAGGAGCCGGCCCGCATGTCCGCCAGGGTCTTGGCGAACTCGCCGGCCAGCTCTCCGCGGGCCGTCACGGTGATGCGTTCGAGGGCCGCGGTGGTGCTCTCCCCGGCGCTGACCGAGAGGGCGAACAGTTCGGCGACGGACGGGAACTCGGTGAGGATCCTGCGTCGGCGCCGGGTGACGGCGGACGCCATCATCGAGTCACGTGCCACTGCTGCCATGCCCGTGAAGGACACGACGAGAAGGAGCGCCACGACGACCCCGATGCGGTCCAGCCCGACCAGGAGCACCGCCAGCACGGTGGACACCAGGGCTCCGGCGACGGCGAGCAGGACCTGCTGCGCGCGGTAGTCCGTGACAGACAGGTCGCTCCCGGCCGCCTCGAGCTTGCGACGCAGGGCCTCGTGGCCGGGGTTGAAACGCTGCAACGCGCCGACCCCGGCCCCGAGCAGGGGCTGGACGATCCGGGCCAGCCCGGACCACGGTGTGGCGTCCGGTTCCTGGGCCAGCAGGCTCGAGGCGGGCATGTGGTGGCGCATCTGGGGTTCGACCCGGTCCGCCAGGCTCGGCCGCCAGCCCCAGGGCAGGTGGCGGACGAGCAGGAACAGGCCCGTCCCCAGGGAGAGGCCGAGGCCGATGGCGATGCCGAGGGTGCCGGTCATGCGATCACCCGCTCGTCATGGGGAAGGGCACCGATGCGCAGCATCAGCTGGTAGCAGACGACCGAGACGAGCAGGCCCACCGCCAGCACTCCGGCGCCGGCTGCCGTCCGGTAGGTCTCCACGGCCACCGGCTGCGTGCCGATCAGGAGTAGGACCACCCAGGGGGCTGCGACCGCCAGGCGGGCGGCGTTCACGGTCCAGGACTGGCGGGCCTCCAGCTCGGAGCGGACGCGGGCATCCTGTCGGAGAAACTCGGAGAGGGTCTGGAGCAGCTGACCGATGTCTGCGCCTCCGACCTCACGCGTCAGCCGGAGCGCCGTCACGAGACGGTCCGCGACGGGGTCGGACATGCGCACCTTGAGCCCGTCCAACGCGTCCAGGAAACGGGCGCCGGATCGGTAGTCCCGCGCGAACTCCTGGAACGGCTCGCGGAGGCCCTCGGGCCCGTTCTCCCCCAGCTGCATGAGCGCCTCGGGGAGTGTCAGGCCGGCGCGGATGGCCGACCGCACATGGTCCACCGCGTCGGGCCAGACGTCGCGCAGGACGATCTGCCGCCGACGTGCCTGGTAGGACAGCAGCGCATGGGGCACGACGGCACCGAACAGTGCGAAGCACAGGGCGATCGGGAGGGCACGCGTCAGGGCAAGCACCAGCAGGAAGGCGAACACGCCGCAGCCTGCCATGGCGGCCACCACACCCGCCGGCGAGAGACGCGCGATCCCCGCCTGGGCGATCAGCATCCGGATCCGTCCCGGCCGGGCGGTCTCCTCACTGCCCGCCGGGGCGGGCTCGTTCCAGCAGGACCACCAGACCAGGAACAGTCCGGCGCCCAGCAGCAGTCCGAGCAGCACACCCATCAGCGGCCGCCCACCAGGTCGAGGATCTCGATGCCGTGGCGCTCCAGCTGGGGCAGCTCCAGGCTCGCCGCCTGGTTGACGACGAGGACACCCTCGGCATCCCGTCGGAAGAGGGTGGAGGTCTCGATCACCCCGTCCTCGACGCGTGAGCCCACCGTGAGGATCTCCTCCACCCGCCGGCGGCCCTGACGGTCCCGGGCACAGTGGACCACCACGTCGATGCAGGTGGCCACCGTGGGCACCACGAAGCTGCGCGAGATGTTCTCCCCTGCCAGGAGCGGAAGGGTGCAGAGCTTGGTGAGCGCGTCCGAGGCGGTGTTCGCGTGGATGGTGCACATGCCGGCGAGGCCGGAGTTGAGGGCGACGAGCATGTCCAGGGACTCCGCCTCGCGGACCTCTCCGATGATCAGCCGGTCCGGTCGCATGCGCAGCGCCTCCTTGACGAGGCGGCGGAGCGGGATCTCCCCGTGTCCCTCCAGGTTGGGCTGGCGGCACTGCATGCCGACCACGTCCCTGACCTGCAGCTGCAGCTCGAAGATCTCCTCGACCGTGATGACGCGTTCCCGCGGCCCGATGGACGCCGAGAGGCAGTTCAGCATGGTGGTCTTGCCGGCCTGGGTGGCGCCGGAGACGAGGATGTTCATGCCGGAGGACACGGCCGCATCGAGGAACCGGGCCGCCTGAGGCGTGAGCGAGCCGCCGCGCACCAGGTCGTCCAGCCTGCTGGCCCGGGCCACGAACTTGCGGACGTTCACCGCCCAGTGGCGTCGGGTGATGTCCGGGATCGCCACGTGGAGCCGGGAACCGTCCGGCAGGGAGGCGTCCACGAACGGCGTGGAGAGGTCGAGTCGACGTCCGGAGGACTTCAGCATCATCTCCACGGTGTCCCTGACCTGCTGTTCGGTGAGGACGATTCCGGTGAGCTCGGACCGGCCGGAGCGGGCGCAGTAGACCGCGTCAGGTGCGTTCAGCCAGAACTCCTCGACGCTCGGATCGTCCAGCAGCGGCTGCAGGGGGCCGAACCCGGCGAACAGATCGAAGAGCCAGCGCTGGGTCTCGCCGGGGTCCTTGAGCGACGGCAGCGAACCCTTCAGGGCACGGGCCTCGTAGTCCGAGGTCGCGTCGGAGATGAGGCGCCGCACCGTCTCGGGCTCGCGCTGCGGGTCGATGTCGCGGCGGCGAATGAGCTCGCGCAGCTCCGACTCGAGGATGCGCACAGCCTCCATGGGTCCCCTCCTGCATATGGCGCTACA
This sequence comes from Micrococcus luteus, assembly GCA_047414615.1. Classification (GTDB taxonomy): domain Bacteria; phylum Actinomycetota; class Actinomycetes; order Actinomycetales; family Micrococcaceae; genus Micrococcus; species Micrococcus luteus_B. Next base: position 394,274 of record CP179711.1, on the reverse strand, counting down.
GCCCCCTTGCCGGGGGCTCCCGTCTCACGGCGCCATCCCTTGCGCCACGACCTACATTACCGTGGCTCGACTCACACAGCCGAAGGGTGTGGACAACGCGTGGCGGGCATCCCGTCCGCACCCTGCGCGGGCCGACCGTCGGCGACGTTGTCCACAGATCGGCCCGCTTCCCTGCGGCGTGGGTGCGCCGCACGGCAAGGTGGTGTGCACGGCGGCGCCGGGAACGGGATTCCGGCCTCGCTGGACCGCGGCGGCAGGTCGCGGGCACGTCCGACGGAGGGGAGCCGAGATGGCCTGGACCGTGGAGATCTTGGGGATGTCCGGAGTCGAGTGCTGGACCGTGTCCGACCTGCCGCCGCACTCGGACGGACAAGATCGGGCCGTGGCCGAGCGGTTCCCGGACGTGGCCCTCGAGCGTGAGAGCCGGAGAGGGGCCCGGCTGCGGTACATCGCACGCCCCCGGGGAGCACACCGTCGAGGGCAGGGCCCCGAGCTGAGCCTGGTGGCCGCCTCCGGCCCCGACTCGGGTCAGACGGTCCCCTTCCCCCGCGAGGGGATGACCGTCGGCCGCGGAGACAGCGTCTGGCGTCTGACCGACCCCATGGCTCCGGCCCGTCCGACGCGGCTCACCGCGACCTCGGCAGGACTCATGGTGGACGACGACGGCCCCACTCCCTGGGCGGACCACGCGTCGGTCTCCGTGGGGGCCACCGAGATCATCGTCGCCCGGGGCCCCGGCCGGCCGCTGTCCACACCGGGCTCCCTGCCTCCGGCACGGGTCGACACCTCGGGTGCGCCGGCTCCGATGTCGCTGACGCTACCGGCCGTCATGGCCATCGGGCCGTTGCTCCTGGGTGTGGTGCTGGCCCTGACGACGGGGCGCGCCTTCTTCCTCCTCTTCGGATTGCTCTCGGTCGTCGCCGTGGCCACGATGCTCGGGCTCCAGCACAGATCTCGCACGGTCTTTCGGCGCCGCCTCGCCGAACGCGTGGACGACCTCCTGGCGGCACGCGACCGAGCGGCCCTGGAGCCGGTCGGACTGACGCGCGCCTGCCGCTCCGAGCGTCCGGACCGCTTCTCCCTGGCGGACGCCCCCGCTCCAGGGCCCGCCCGGACCGCGCCTCCGGTGGTCCTGCGCTGGGGTTCGGCCTGGGGCGATGTCCCCCTTGACGATCCGGTTCGCCAGGAACGCTGGCGCAGTGACACGCTGCGCCGGCAGCCCGCGCTGAGCTCTCTGACACCCGGCGTTCCGGTCCGCGTGCGCGTCTCAGGCGGCGACCATGACGGTGCCCTGCGCTGGATGCTCGTCCAGCTGCTGTTGCATACCTCACGTCATGGACTCGGTCTCATGGTCCACACTACGGACACGGACAGGACCTGGCGGATCGGCTCAGCGGCAGGAGGCGTGTACGTGTCGCTGCCGACCGAAGGCGTCCTGGCCCCGCTGCGGCGGAGCTGGCATCGGCACGACACTGAGATCGCCCCGGACGCACCGACCGCCGTCGCCACCGCCACCGACCGTTGGACGGAGGTGATGGTGTCCGACGAGTCGCGACCGACGTCCGACGTCGGTGACATGGTGGACCTGGTCGCCGGGACCGTCGTCCTGCATGGGAACGGGCAAAAGCTCGAGGACCTGATCCCCTGCCAGACCTCGGCACGGACCGCGGCATGGTGGTCGGCCGAGATCGCCTCCGACGTCGCGGCAGCGGCGCCGGGCTCTTCGTCGGCAGACGCCCCCGTCCCGCTGCGCGTGCCGGAGACACCGGGGCGTTCCACGGCCCTGGAGCAGCTCCGAGTGCCGCTCGCGCACGGGCCCACCGCGGAGGCGGCGGCGCCGGAGGTGGACCTTGTGGGCGACGGTCCGCACCTGTTGATCGCCGGCACGACCGGCTCCGGCAAGTCCGATCTGCTCCTCGGACTCCTCACGGGACTGTGCGCGGCGCATCCGCCGAGCGAGGTGGCCCTCGTCCTGCTGGACTTCAAGGGCGGGGCCTCGTTCTCCTGCCTGGAGCGCCTGCCGCACACGATGAGCGTCGAGACCAACCACGTGGCGTCGGCCTCCCTGCGGGCGCTCGACGCGATCGGAGCCGAGCTGCGTCGCCGCGAGGAACTGTTCGCCTCCCATCGGGTCAGCGACTATCCGGCTTTCCGCCGCCGGTCGCCCGGGACGGTCCTGCCGCGACTGGTCGTGGCCGTGGACGAGCTCCGTGTCCTGCTCGACGAGCATCCCGACGCGTCCGAGGTGCTCCGGAGACTGGCCGCCACGGGCCGTTCCCTGGGCTTCCATCTCGTGCTGGCGACCCAGCGCGCCACCGGCACAGTGACCTCGGACATCCGCTCCAACATCGGGTCGGTCCTATGCCTGCGGACGGCAACGGAGCAGGAGTCCTGGGACCTGACCGGAGCCGCCGTGGCTGCCCGGATCCCGCCGGACCGTCCCGGGACGGTGGTCCACGTACGCCAGGGACAGGCGCCCTGCACGTTCCGGGCGGCCACATGGGTGCGCTCCGATGCCCCCAGCCGCTGGACCCGCCGGGGCGACGCCGAGCCTGCATGGGTCGAGCCGACCCGGTGGGACGACGTGGTGGAGGAGCTCGACGCGGTGGCCCGGTCCACGGACCCGGTGGTGCCCGCCCCGATCCTGTCTCCCCCGCTGCCTGAATCCTGGACTCCCGGCGCGAACAGCGAGGCGGCGCTCGCCCTGGTGGACGACACTGCTTCCGGCACCCACCTGCCCCTGACGTGGGAGATCGGTACCGCAGGTGGGACCGCCTGGCTGGTCGAGCGTGCCGGCGGGCGGGATCAGGTGATCGCCTGGCTCCGCGACCTTCTCGTGGCATCAGGCGAGCCGGTCCTCCACCTCGATGGGCTCGGCCAATCCGCCGAAACACCCGAAGGATGGTCGACGTGGTCTCCGGACCCGGACCCCGCGCTGCCGGACCGGGTGATCTCCGCCGTCGCCGACCTCGCGGAGTCCGGCGGCACCCTGCTGGTCACCGGCTGGGGTGCGTGGACCGGCCTGCGCTGCCCGCGGACCTATCGCGGAATGGAGGATCTGCTGCTCCAGCAGCTGACGTCCGGCGCCGGTCACCGACTCCGTGTGGCCGCGCTCGGGGGACGCGACCTGGCCACCTCTCGCCTGATCGCGCACCTGCCCCGGCGCCTCTACGTCCCGGCCGGCACCACAGTGGAGCAGCGGGTGACGTGGCCGCGCCTGACCGAGGTACTCCCGGTCCCTGGCCGAGCCGTCCTGGTGGACCCGGGACATCCGGAACCGGGGGTTCCGGCCCAGCTGGCGTTCCCCGCGGCCTGAACCAGGCACGTCGGTCCAGCATTCAGGCACCGTCGTCCAGCAGTGAAATCGCTCGCCCTGGGCTAGGATCGAGCTATGCGCCGCGCCCTGTACCTGATCATCGCGATGCTGCTCGTGATCCCCGTCGTCCTGGATCTGGGCAGCATGATGGGCACTCCCTTCCTCTTCGACTACGCGGACCAGGACGTCACCGTGCAGAAGGTGCTCTCCGTGGTGCCGCCGTTCGCCGCGGGGGTGCTGCTCACCGTGGGCCACTATCTGACCCCGTCCGCCGAGCTCTTCGCCTTCGGCCTCGGCACGCAGGTCACGGCCCTCGGACGGTTGCTCTGCCACTTCGCCCTGGTCGCCGACGACCAACCGATCGGCGCCGGGTTCATCCTGCTCCTGCTGGGATTGACCCTGCTGGGCCTGACCGTGATCGCCCTCGCCTACGCCTTCTCCCGGGATCCGCGCCGGCACGGCCCTGCCCTCTCGGATCCCGGCCCGCTGGGCGCCGCCGCCTGACCGTTCCGGCCTGACCTCCTCGCCCCGTCACGAGCCGCCCGACTCCCCTCCCGCACAGCCGCCTGCTCTAGGCTGAGCGCATGAGCCAGATCCTGCTGTTCCACCACGCTCTCGGCCTCACCGACGGCCTCCGCGCCCTCGCCGAGAGGGTCGAGGCCGGCGGCCACACCGTGCACCTGCCGGACCTCTACAAGGGCCAGACGTTCGCCACCGTGGAGGAGGGTGTCGCCCACATGCAGCAGGTCGGCATGGACGAGATCGTGGCCCGCGGCGTCGCCGCCACCGCCGAGTACCGCCAGGCCTCCGTGCTGGCCGGCATCAGCATGGGCGTCTGCCCAGCGTTCAAGGCCGCCCAGACCGTGCCGGCGTTCCGGGCCTGCATCGCGGTCTCCGCCGCGCTGCCGCTGAACGCCTACGCCCCGCTGTGGATGCCGCACGTCGCCCTGCAGGTGCACCTGGCCACCGAGGACCCCTGGGTGAAGGATGAGGACCTGCCGCTGGCACGCTCCTACGCGTCCTCCGCCGAGGAGCCGGACAACCCGGCCGACCTGTTCGAGTACGACACCGCCGCGCACCTGTTCATGGACTCCTCCACGGAGGACTACGACGAGACCCTCACCGACCTCATGGTGCAGCGCATCCACGAGCTGCTGCGCTGACGCCTCACCGCGCCGCCGCGTGCCCGTCCTTGCGCGGGTCGGAGCCGCCGGCGTAGCCGCCGTCCGGCAGGCGCAGCACGGCCTGGCCGCCGCCGTAGGTGCGGTCCCCCGGCCCGGTGCGGGTCACGCAGTGCCCTTTGGCCTCGAGCGCGGCGGCCACCTCGTGCGGCCAGCCGACCTCCAGCTTGAGCTCACCGTCCCCCTCCACGAACCAGCGGGGCGCATCCAGCGCCTGTTGCACGGACTGCCCGGCCAGCAGCCGATGCATCACCTGGAGGTGCCCCTGCGGCTGCATCGGCCCTCCCATCACGCCGTAGGCGCACACCGGCACCCCACCACGGGTGAGCAGGCCCGGGATGATCGTGTTCAGCGGCCGTTTGGAGCCGGCCACCTGGTTCGGGTGCCCCTCGGTGAGCACGAACCCGGCACCGCGGTCGTGCAGCGCGATGCCCGTGCCCGGCACCACCACCCCCGAGCCGAACCCGTAGTAGTTGGACTGGATGAGGGAGACCATCATCCCGTCGGCGTCCCCCACGGACAGGTACACCGTGCCGCCGGCCAACGGCGGCTCGGTCACGACGTCGGCCGCTCGGCTTCGGCTGATCCGCGCGGCCAGCGCATCGATCACCTCGTCCGAGAGGATGTCCTGCACCTCGACGCGCATCCACGCCGGATCGGCGATGTCCCCGTGCAGGACGCTCAGTGCCTGCCGCATGGCCTCAACCTGCAGGTGCACGGTCTCCGCGTCGTCCGGGTCTGCCCCGCTCCGTTCCGTTCCGCCCGTACCCGCCGGGTCCACGCCGAGCCGCTCCAGGATCCGGATCGCCACCAGGGCGGCCAGGCCCTGGCTGTTCGGCGGGATCTCGTAGAGCTCATGCCCTCCCCAGGAGGCCGCGATCGGCTCACACCAGTCCACCTCGTGCTCCGCCAGGTCCTCAGCGCTCAGCAGTCCTCCCCCTGCCTCGGCATACGCCACGATCCGCTCGGCGAGCACCCCGCGGTAGAAGGACTCGCCGCCGGTGGCGAGGATCTCCCGCAGCGTGACGGCGTGGTCGGCGAACACCACCTTCTCCCCCTCGCGCGGGGCACGGCCCCCGGGCAGGACCGTGGCGGCGAAGTCCGCGATCTCCCCGAGGATCCCGGCGGCACGCCCCCAGTCCTGGGCCACGATCGGCCCGACCCGCCAGCCCTGCTCCGCATGTCGCACCGCGTCCCGGCCCAGCCGCGCGAAGTCCAGCCGCCCGAACCGCTCGGACAGCGCCGCCCACCCGGACACCGCGCCGGGGACGGTCACCGTGTTCCAGCCGCGCTTGGGCATCTCCGCATACTGCCCGAAGTGCTCCGGGGACCACGCCTGCGGACTGCGTCCGGAGGCGTTGAGGCCGTGCATCCGCTCCCCGTCCCAGACGAGGGCGAGCAGGTCGCCGCCGATCCCGTTGTTCGTCGGCTCCACCACCGTCAGACACATGGCGGCGGCCACCGCGGCGTCGGCGGCGGTGCCGCCCTCGGCGAGCACCTCCAGGGCCGCGGAGGCGGCCAGGGGCGAGGAGGAGGCCACCACGGCCTCTCCGTAGACGGTCGAACGGCGGGTGGGATAGGTGTCCATGGCGCCCATGATGTCAGGCGAGACCCTCCGCCCCAGGCGGGTGCCGTCGTCGGGCAGGACGGGACGGTGAGCACCGGACGGCCGGGGCCGGGCCGGGCTCAGTACTCCCCGTGGATGCCCTGACGGCGGGCCCTCAGGGAGAGCACCACGGAGAGCAGGGCGCTGACGAAGGCGACGATCGCAGCCAGGTAGAACCCGGCCTGCGGGCCGAAGGTCTCGATCGCCTGGCCGCACAGCGGGGCACCGGCGGCCGAGCCGGCCGTCATGCTGGAGCCGTAGAAGCCCATCGCCTCGCCCCGCCGATGCTCCGGCACCAGCCGGGAGAGCAGCGAGGAGGCCGCTGCCAGCGTCGGGGCGGTGAGCAGGCCGGACGGGATGGACAGCAGGGCAAGGGACCACAGGTCCCACGCCAGGGCCATGGGGATCGAGGCGACGCCGAGCAGGCCGATCAGCACGGTCGGCGAGACGTCCCGGTGCGTGGCGCCGTACAAGATGCCGCCCACCGCGGATGCGCCGCACCAGAGTGCGAACACCACGCCCACGTAGGCGGCCTGGTCCTGCCGCTCCAGCGTGGCCATGATCGTCACCTCCGTGCCGATCAGCGCGAAGCCCGCGCCGACCGCCACCAGCAGCACGGCCACGGACGCGGGGTTCATCCAGCCGAAGGAGTTCCGCCGCCACTGGCGCAGCCGCTCGGCACGTCCGGCGCGGCGGGCCTGGGGAGACGGGGTGACGGGGCCGGAGCCGTCCGCGGTGATCACCGGCAACGCGCCGGTGACGGCGGGGATCGCGGAGGTGACCACCGGGATCGCGCCGGTGGCCAGGTCCGCAGCGGCCATGTCCAGGTGCATCGGGGCGCCGGTGACCGCCTGGGCGATCGCCTGCTCCCGGTCTTCCTCCTGCGTGTAGGCGTCCTGACGCTGCGGGCCGGCCTCCACCTGCGAGGTGCGGGTCGGCGGGTTGAACCACATCAGCAGGCCGCCGCCGAGGGCCCCGGACAGGCCCACGATGACCAGGCCGAGCGCCGAGGAGCCCATGGCGGCCACGATGCCGCCGAGAGTGGGGCCGATGATGAACACGCCCTCGGTGATGATCGAGTCCAGGGCGAACGCGGTCTGCCGCTCACGCCCCTGCGCCAAGACGCCCAAGCCCTGCCGGACCACGGAGAACACGGGCACCACCAGCATGCCGCCCACGAACACCGCCGCCAGCATCAGCGGGAACGGCAGGAACGGGACGATCGGCCAGATCAGCGCCTCGCCGATCACGGACGGGATGAGCGCCCGCCGCAGCCCCTTGGTGTCGATCACCCGGCCGCGCCAGGGCGCGCCCACCGCGATGCCCAGGGTCATGGCCGCCACCCCGATGCCCGCGGTGCCGTAGCCCAGTCCCATGGTCACGGCCACATGGAACGTCAGGATGACGCCGGCGGCGCTGTGCGGGAAGCGGGCAATGAACCCCACGCCCAGCAGGTTGCGGATGCGTGAGTCCTTGAGCAGTCGAGAGTAGGCGCCGAAATCCACCAGCGCAGTCTAGTCCGGCCTGTGTCCCGGCCATGACGGCCACTGGCCTAGTTGGAGCTGCGGGACTGGTCCTTGGCCCGCATCAGGTCCAGCCCGAGGACGGTGCCGACCACGGCGCAGCGCACGAGCGGCGGCATGGACGGGTCCAGGCGCACCTCATACCGAGAGCGTCCCATCAGGCCGCGAGCCAACCCGGCCCACCGCCGTTCCACCGTGGCGATCTGCACGCCGCGGGCATGGACGGCGTAGCTGGTCCCCCACACGGTGCCGACGATCTCGAACTCGGTGCCATCCACCACCGCGCCGGTGACCCGGGTGCGGAAGAAGGCCATCTCCCGGCGCAGGTGGGCCAGCGGCAACCCCTCGGCGTCCACCATGGACATCCGGTCCCGGCCCCAGGTCATGACGTCCTCGAAGGCGAAGAGGACCCGGTCGGTCTCGGCGTCCTCGAACACGAACGAACGGTTCCCCATGAAGAGGCGGCTCGCGCCGGAGCCTGTGGTGCGCACCCGCAGCACGGGCCGGTCGTCAACGTCCGTGACCTCGAAGTCGTTGGCCATGAAGCTCGTGGTCTGCTGCATGTACAACACGTCCGTGTGTGCCAGCCGCCCGGCGAAGAATCCGTTCTCCATGGCCACCAGTGTGGCCCAGCTGCGAGAGCGCCCACCAGTGTGCCCGGCTCCCGGTGGCCGGCACACCGCTGCGGACGCGGCGCGCCGCGTGAGCCTGCACACTCCCATCCCTTCCGGGAACATCGGGCTGAGCAGATCGGTTGACCCACATAATTCAACTTTGAAGTGCATCGCGCAGGAGGATCCATGCAGTTCGGCGTCTTCACGATCGGCGACATCACCCCCGACCCCACCACCGGCACCCGGCCCAGTGAGCACCAGCGCATCAAGGACACCGTGCGGATCGCCCGGCACGCCGAGCAGGCCGGCTTCGACGTGTTCGCCACAGGTCAGCACCACAATCCCCCGTTCGTGGCCCCCGGCAACCCGCCGACCCTGCTCTCCTACCTGGCCGCCGCCACGGAGCGGATCATCCTGTCCACCTCCACCACCCTGATCACCACCATGGACCCGGTGCGCCTGGCGGAGGACTACTCCTACCTGCAGCACCTCGCGGACGGCCGCGTGGACCTCACTCTCGGCCGCGGCAACACGGGCCCGGTCTACCCGTGGTTCGGCAAGGACATCCGCGCCGGGATCGAGCTCGCCGTGGAGAACTACCATCTGCTGCACCGCCTGTGGCACGAGGAGTCCGTGACCTGGTCCGGCCGCCACCGCACCCCGCTGCAGGACTTCACCCTCACCCCGCAGCCCCTGGACGGCGTGGCCCCGTTCGTGTGGCACGGCTCCATCCGCTCCCCCGAGATCGCCGAGCAGGCGGCCTACTACGGCGACGGCTTCTTCCACAACAACATCTTCTGGAACAAGGAGCATGTGATCCGCATGGTCCGCATGTACCGGGAACGGTACGAGCACTACGGCCACGGGGCCGCACACCAGGCCTACGTGGCCCTCGGCGGCCATGCCTTCATGCACAAGGACTCCCAGGAGGCCGTGCGCCGCTTCCGCCCGTACTTCGACAACGCCCCGGTGTACGGCCACGGCCCGTCCCTGGAGGAGTTCAGCCGGCTGACCCCGCTGACCGTCGGCTCACCGCAGCAGGTGATCGAGCGCACCCTCGAGTTCCGCGAGTGGGTCGGCGACTATCAGCGCCAGATGTTCCTCATCGACCACGCCGGACTGCCCACGGACGTGGTGCTGGAGCAGATCGACCTCTTCGGCGAGGAGGTGCTGCCGGTGCTGCGCAGGGAGTTCGCCGCCCTGAAGCCTGCGGACGTCCCGGAGGCCCCGACCCACGGATTCCTCGTGGAGCGCGCCCGCCGCGGCGAGCCACCGGTGCCGGGCGGCTCCGCGGACTCGCCGGCCGGCCGTGAGCGTGCCGCCGCCGGACAGGGGGCACGAGCATGACCGCCATCCCCACCCCGACGACGGCCCCGGCCTCCGCCTCCACGGTGCACCTGACCGTGGTGTCCGGCGGCATGGGCGAGCCGTCCCTGACGGGCCGGCTCGCCGACCGGCTCGGTGACGCCGCCCGCGTCCACCTGGAGCGCCACGGGCTGACCGTGCACACGGCCGAGGTCCGGCTGCGGACGCTCGCCGTGGCCGTGGCCCAGGCCCATGTGGGCACGGTCCGCGACCCACGGCTGGAGCAGGCCCTGGAGGACGTCCTCCAGGCCGACGCCCTCGTGGCGGTCACCCCCACCTACAAGGCCTCCGTGGCCGGCATATCCCGCGCGTTCTGGGAGCTCGTGGGGGACGGGGCCCTCACTGGCATGCCCACGCTCCTGGGCGCCACCGGCGGCACCGCACGGCACAGCCTGGTGATCGACACCGGGCTGCGCCCGCTCTTCGCCCAGCTCGGGGCCCACGCCCTGCCCCGCGGTGTGTTCGCGGCCACCGACGACTGGGGAGGCGGGCCCGCCTCGTCCGACGGCACCGAGGCCCTGGCCCGCCGCATCGACGCTGCGGGCCGGTCCCTGGCCGAGTCCGTCCTGCGGTCCGTCGAGGCTCGGGTCCCTGCATCCGAGCCGACGGAGAGCGCCGTCCCGGGCCCCGCCGGCCCCGCGTCCGGCGCGCCTGCGCCGCCGGCGGCGCCCGCCGACGCACCGTCCGGGGAGGCGCCGTCCCCGTCAGAGACCCCGTTCGCGGCCATACTGGGAAGACACTGACCGTTCCGGAGGCAGGAGGAGAACCATGGCGGGCACGCAGGGATCGCCGCAGCAGGACCGGCGCGAGGTCTGGCGCCGGTACTTCGAGTCCAGCGCCCGGCTCGTCCACCGGCTGGAGCAGTCGATGCGCGCGGCGTCCGAACTGACGCTGGCGGACTACAACGTCCTGCTCCTGCTCACGGACGCACCGGACCACCGGCTCCGCATGGGCGAGCTCGCCCGTCGCCTGGTGTTCTCCCCCTCCCGGCTGACCTACCTGGTGAAGTCACTGTCCGAGCGCGGCCTGGTGGAGCGCCGCTGCACCGCCGAGGACCGCCGGGGCATGGATGCCGTGCTCACGCAGGCGGGGGCCGATGCCTTCCGGCAGGCCGCCGTCCTGCACGCCCGAGACGTGCACGAGCTGTTCCTGGACGACCTCTCCGACGAGGACGTGGCCGTATTGGGACGGGTGTTCACAGAGCTGGACACCCGCCTCCAGGCGGACTGACGGACACGCAGCCTGGACTCAACAGGGGCCCGGGCGGTCGCCTTCGGAGGTCCCGGGCGGTCGCCGGCGGGTGCCCCGGAGCGGCGCGTCAGTAGAGGACCGTGGTGCCCTGCGAGGACACGGAGTGCTCGCCGACCGTCAGGTCGAGTCGGTCCTGGGCGTCACCGGACTGCACGGTGGTGACGGTGATCCAGCCGCCCTCCGGGACCTCTCCGGGAACCGTGGCCCACAGGGTGTCCTGCCCCTGGGCGTCCAAGGTCGCCATGCCGGTGGGGTAGCCCTGCGCATCGTAGGCGGTCACCTCCACCACGTCGAAGCCGTTGGCCGAGTGCAGGGACATCGGCGTGCCCGCGGCTGTGCCTCCGACCGGCGTGGTCACGTAGGACAACCCGTCGGCGTGATGCCTGGCCGGCACGACCGTCTGGTAGAGGTCGCGGGGCGCCCAGTTGGAGACCGGCGCGGCCTCCTCCTCCGCGGCGGGGACGGTGTCGGTGGTGGCGGGCTCCTCCGAGACCGTCTCCGACGACGCGCCCGCTGCGGAGGCGTCCTCGGCGGGAGCGGTCTCGGCGGGCTCCTCGACGGAAGCGGCCTCGGCCGGGCCGGACAGCTTCCCCAGCGAGTCCACCGGGACGAAGATGGTGCTCATCCGCTCGCCCTCGCAGCCGACGAGGTTGCCCTGCGCGTCGTACTCGAGCGGGGCGACGCCCGAGATCACGCCGACCACCCGCTGCTGCACGTCGTAGACGGCACCGCCGGAGTCACCGGGGTGCGTGCTCGCACGGTCCAGGGCCACCTGGTCCGAGTAGACGTCGTCACAGACCTCGGAGATGTCGAACGTGCCGGCATGGGACAGCGTGTTGGCGTGCCCCAGGGGGACGGAGGAGCCGTGCGTGTACAGCGTCTCGGACGCGGAGACGTCCTGCGTGGACCGGGTCGACCAGTCTCCGATGACCTCCACCCCCGGCTCGAGGGCGACCCGCACGGCGTCCACACCGGTGTCCCCTGACATCCCGGACACCGTGCCGACGAGGTCTCCGTCCGCGCCGAACACCGGCGACCCCACCTTCCAGACCCCGGCTCCGCAGTGCTCGGCCGTGTAGCCCGTGGTCTCGCTGACCACCGTCAGGGAGCAGTCCCCGGCCGGCACCGAGAGGGCTGCCCCTTGGGTCACCACCGGGGCGGCGAACGCCGAGCCGGCACAGGCCACGGCGGCGACACCGGCGACGGCGATGCCGGGCAGCAGGTGACGGCTCAGGTGGGCGCGGTCGATGCGCATGGGAGTCCCTCCGCTCGAGGTCAGGGGGTCGGGCCGAGACGGCCCGCCGGAGCGATGTCTTGCGGGCAACGCTACCCAGGTGCCCAGGTCCGGGCCAGACCTGGGCCCCCCGGACGGCACCGGGAGGTGTGCGTGATGCGACCGGCCGCGCCGGAGGCCGGCCGGCGCGCGGAGGGCGGCTGCGGCACCGGCACGGGCGGGGGTTCAGCGGCGCACGGTGATCTGCACCGAGTCCGCCCGCTCTGCGAGCAGGGGCAGGTCTGCCAGGAGCATCCGCAGCGTGGTGGTCATCAGGCGCACGGAGGCCTCGTCCGCGCCTTTCTCCGGCATGGCGACGACCTGCAGCTCCGGCCCGGATCCGCCGCCGTTCATCACCTGGCCGGACGCGGACTCGGTGGCCACGCCCGTTCCCGGGGCCAGGCCCAGGTTCAGCAGGCCCGGCACGAGGTCTGCGACCGAGCCGATCTCCTGCGCGATCTCCTGGTCCCAGTAGGAGGGAGTCCAGTCCTTCTGCTGGGCCAGCGCCCAGACGGCCGGGCGGCGGACCACGTAGGTGTGCTCGGCGCCGGCGTCCACGACGACGAGCTCGCACCCCTCGTCCACGGCGGACAGGCAGGCACGCGGCATCCAGACGGCCACGGGACGGGCCTGCGGGTTCCACGCGGTCAGGGCCGGGACCGAGGTGAACACGGGCAGCGCCTGCCGGCCGTCGGCGGCGCGCATGGTCACCAGGGCGACGTCGGCGGCCTTGTCCCCCTCGGAGAGGTCGCGATCATGGCCGGTGTGGTCGGCGTGATCGTGCGCATCCGCCTCGTCCACGGCCAGGGTGGGGACCACGGCGGCGAACACGCGGATACGGGACAGCACATCGGTCACGTGCGTCTCGTCCGCGGCGCTGGTCTCCAGCCTGGTCATGACCTCGGTCCACTCGGCCGGGCTCGTGCCGTCGTCCTCGTCGAAGACGTGCAGTGGGTTCTTGGACCCCTCGATGCCCGAGCCGGAGAGGTCACGGCCCTCCCACGGCACACCGGCGGTGTCCCCGGTGTTCTCCCCCGCGGTCTTCTCCCGCATGCGGTCCAGGGCCGCACGGATGTGGCCGGGCAGCTCACGGCTTCCCGAGCGGGGGACGTCCACGGTGTGCTCAGACGTCTCAGGGTGTCTGGACCCCTCGGGGTGTCCCTGCGGATCGGCGGTCACTCGGCCGCCTCGAACGGGTGGGCGGCACGGGCCTCCTCCACGGAGGCTCCGGCGGCCACGGCGAGCGCCTGCGCGAGGGAAAAGCGGCCGGCGTAGAGCGCCTTGCCCATGATCGCGCCCTCAACGCCCTGATCGACCATGGCGGCCAGGGAGGCGACGTCCTCGAGGGAGGAGATGCCACCGGAGGCCACGACCGGCTGGGAGGTCTTGGCGCACAGCTGCGCCAGCAGCTCCGTGTTCGGGCCCTTGAGGGTGCCGTCCTTGGTGACGTCCGTGACCACATAACGGGCGCAGCCGGCCTGCTCGAGACGCTCCAGGACCTCCCACAGGTCGCCGCCCTCCTTGGTCCAGCCACGCGCGGCGAGCACGGTGCCGCGCACGTCCAGGCCGACGGCCACCTGCTCGCCGTACTGCTCGATGACCCGGGCGGTCCACTCCGGATCCTCCAGCGCGGCGGTGCCGAGGTTCACGCGGGTGGCGCCCATGGCCAGGGCGTTCTCCAGGGAGGCGTCGTCCCGGATACCGCCGGAGAGCTCGATCTTCACGCCCAGCTCCTGCACCACGCGCTGCATCACCGCGCGGTTGTCACCGCGCCCGAAGGCGGCGTCCAGGTCCACGAGGTGGATCCACTCGGCGCCGGCGCTCTGCCAGTCCAGGGCGGCGGCCAGCGGGTCGCCGTAGCCGGTGGCGGAGCCGGCCTCGCCCTGGACGAGACGGACGGCCTGACCGTCCTGGACGTCCACGGCCGGCAGCAGTTCGAGGGCCTTGCGGGAGGAGGTCATCGGGTGATCCCTTCGGTCGGTGAGACGACCTGCCGCGGTGGGCGGCCGTCGTCGGGGTTCAGTGAGGTCTGGTGCGGTGGGTGGTGGCGGAGCGGTGGCCCGCCGGGCGGCGAGGGGCCGTCAGGGGATGGTGAGGAACGCGGCGGCGACGGCCATGGCGGCCAGCACCAGGACGATCACGATGCCCCAGAGTGGGGCACGCTGCTGACGCATGGACCAGGCCGCGCCGAGCAGGATGCCACCGAGGCCGAGGTAGAGGATGGACCAGTACGGCATCAGAGCGACTCCAGCCAGTTCGTGAGCAGCTGCAGCCCCGCCTCTCCGGACTTCTCCGGATGGAACTGGGTGGCGCTGAGCGGGCCGTTCTCCACCGCCGCCACGAAGTCCGTGCCGTGGTGGGCCCAGGTGACCTGCGGGGGCTTCATGGCGGAGATCGACTGGTCGAACTCCCACGTCAGCACGCCGTACGAGTGGACGAAGTAGAAGCGCTCGTCTTCGATGCCCCGGAACAGCACGGTGTCCTCCGGCGGGCGGACCGTGTTCCAGCCCATGTGCGGCAGCACGTCCGCCTGCAGCTCCTCGACGACGCCGGGCCACTCCCCCATGCCGTCCGTGCGGTCTCCGTGCTCCACGCCCTCGTCGAAGAGGACCTGGTGGCCCACGCAGATGCCGAGCACCGGGCGGCCACCGGCCACGCGGCGGCCGATCCAACGGGTGCCGCCGGAGGCCACGAGGGCCTCCATCACGGCGGAGAAGGCGCCGACGCCGGGGACGATCAGGCCGTCCGCATTGAGCACGGCGTCCGGGTCCTTCGTCAGCTCCACATCCGCGCCGGCCCGCTCGACGGCGCGCACGGCGGAGTGGACGTTGCCGGAGCCGTAGTCCAGGACGGCGACGGTCGGTTTCACGCCGGGGACGGAGGTAGGCCTCGCCATCAGAGTGCGCCCTTGGTGGACGGGACGTCCGTGACGCGCGGGTCGTCCTCCACCGCGGCACGCAGGGCCCGGGCGAAGGCCTTGAACTGGGCCTCCACGATGTGGTGCGGGTCCCGGCCGCGCACGACGTCCATGTGCAGGCAGATGGACGCGTGGCACGTGATCGACTCGAACACGTGGCGGGTCATCGAGCCGGTGAAGTGTCCGCCGATCAGGTGGTACTGCTGCCCCTCCGGCTCGCCCTCGTGGACCAGGTAGGGGCGGCCGGAGACGTCGACGACGGCGCGCGCCAGCGCCTCGTCCAGCGGCACCGAGGCCTCGCCGAACCGGCGGATGCCGCGCTTGTCCCCGAGAGCGGTCCTCAGGACCTCGCCGAGGGTGATGGCGACGTCCTCGACCGTGTGGTGCACGTCGATGTGGGTGTCACCGGTCGCGCGGACGGTCAGGTCCATCTGCGAGTGCGTGCACAGCGCCGTGAGCATGTGGTCGTAGAACGGCACGGAGGTGGAGATCTCGGCGGTGCCGGTGCCGTCGAGGTCCAGCTCGACGAACACGTCCGACTCGCTGGTGGTGCGCTGCATGCGGGCGCGGCGTCCGGAGACGAGCTCTGCTGCCACGGCGGTCCTTCCTGGATGCGGTCGTCGGACGGGGCCTGGACGACCGGACGGGCGGGGATTCGCCTCCCATCGTACGGAGGCGGCGACGGCGGTGCGGGCACCGGTGGCCCGTTCCCGGTCCGTGGACCGGGCGGTGCCGGCGGACTGGCCGGTGCCGGTGCCGGCCGACGTCTCAGCGGCCGAGGACCTCGGCCAGGGCGGTGAGGAACGCGGTGGTCTCCTCCTGGGTGCCCGCGGTGACGCGCAGGTGGTGCGGGATGCCCACGTCACGGACCAGCACGCCGCGCTCGAGCAGTGCCTCCCATACGGCGTGGGAGTCCTCGAGGCCGCCGAAGAACACGAAGTTGGAGTCCGAGACGGACGGGGTCAGCCCGTACTCGCGAACCGTGTCCACGATCCGGTCCCGCTGCACCTTGATCTCCTCCACGGTCTCCAGGAGGGCGCCCACGTGCCGCAGGGCCGCGTTTGCGGTCGCCTGGCTCACTGCAGACAGGTGGTACGGGAGGCGGACCAGGCGCAGGGCGTCGCAGACGGCGGGGTCCGCGGCCATGTACCCCAGGCGCACGCCGGCGAGGGCGAATGCCTTGGACATGGTGCGGGTGACGATCAGGCGCGGGCGCCCCTCGAGTAGGGCGAGGGCCGGCTCGGTGCCGGCCTGCGCGAACTCGGCGTAGGCCTCGTCCACCACCACCATGGCGGCGGGTCCGCCCTCGGCGGCGACCTCCTCCGTGGCGTCGTAGACGGCGCGGATCGTGTCCAGGGACAGGGCGGTGCCGGTCGGGTTGTTCGGGGAGGCCAGGAACACGAGATGCGGGCGGTGGCCCCGGATGCAGGCGGTGGCGTGCTCTGCCGAGAGCCTGTAGTCCGCGGCGCGTCCGCCGTCGATGAACTCGGTGTCCGTGCCGGAGGCCAGCAGCGGGTACATGGAGTAGGACGGCAGGAAGCTCAGGACGGACCGACCGGGGCCGCCGAAGGCCTGGAGGACCTGCTGGAGCACCTCGTTGGAGCCGTTGGCGGCCCAGAGGTGTGCCGGGGTGAGCCCGTGGCCGAGGTAGCCTGCCAGGCGGGTGCGGAGCTCTTCGAACTCGCGGTCCGGGTAGCGGTTGAGGCCGCCGGCCACCGAGGCGACAGACTCGACGATGGCGTCCGCGACGACTGGGGGCACCGGATGCGTGTTCTCGTTGGTGTTCAGAGCAACGGCCACCTCCAGCTGTGGTGCGCCATAGGGGCTCTGCCCCCGCAGGGACTCGCGGAGCGGGAGGGCATCCAGATCGGTCATGGGGTTCAGTCTAGGAACCGCCGCCGCCAGCGGCCGCCGCGTGACGCACGAGGGCGTGACGGCGGGGGAGGGGGGAAGCACGCGGGGCGGCGTCTGTGCGGATCAGTCGATGAAGGCCGGGACGAAGAGGTCCTCGCCGGTCTCCAGGGTGCGACCCTCGAGGCCGTTGAGGTCGGAGATCGTCTCCATGGTCTCGAAGCGGTCGGCCTGCGGGTCCACACGGCCGGCGATGTCCCAGAGACTGTCCCCCGGCATCACGACGACCCTGTCCAGGGCCGCGCCGGCCTGGCTGGAGGACACCGCGGCCGGGGACAGCGTGATGGACAGGGCCGTGGCCGCCAGGGCGGTGAGCACGGCCGCAAGGACCATCACGGGCAGGCCGCGCAGGACGAAGCGGCCGCGGCGGTTCAGTCGCCAGCCGGCGGCCTGGGCCGCGCCGGTGCGGGTGACGGAGCTGGTGCGAGCGTTCATGTGCTGCCTTGCCTTTCCACCTGCCGGAGCAGGCTGCTCGAACATCTGTTCGATTCGTTCGAACACATTTCTAGCACACGTCTTCGAGACACGCCATGCCGAGTTCGAACATATCTTTGAACCGGTCGGCCGCCTGGGCTACGGTCGGACCACGGGTTCCGCCGCGGTCCGCCCGTTTCCAGGTGACGCCGAACAGCACACCAGGAGGACCGGACACCATAAGGAACACCGCCGACGCCGCCGAGCACGAACGGATCGCCATGGCCACCCCCCAGACCCCGGAGAACCCCTCCGAGACACCCCAGGCGCTCACCCCGCGCCAGCGCGCGATCGTGGAGACGATCCGCGACTCCATCGCCGAGCACGGCTATCCGCCGTCCATGCGCGAGATCGGCGACGCCGCCGGCCTGGGCTCCCTCTCCTCCGTGAAGCATCAGCTCACCCGGCTGGAGCAGTTCGGCTACCTCCGCCGCCACCCCGGGCGCCCGCGCGCTCTGGAGGTACTGCGGGACGAGGACGGGACACTGCTGTCCCCCTCCGGTGAGCCCGCTGCCGAGACCGTCGCAGGCTCCGGCGCGCCGTCCGAGGGCGACGCCGTGGTCTCCGCCCTGCCCACCTGGCACACCGGCGTCGAGGACGGCGACTCCGTCCCGGTCCCGTGGGTCGGCCGCATCGCCGCGGGCGGACCGATTCTCGCGGACCAGCAGGTGGAGGACGTCATGGCCCTGCCCCGCCGCCTCACGGGCGAGGGCGAGCTGTTCATGCTCAAGGTCTCCGGCGACTCCATGGTGGACGCCGCCATCTGCGACGGCGACTGGGTGGTGGTCCGCCGGCAGAGCACCGCCGTGAACGGGGACATCGTGGCCGCCCTGCTGGACGACGAGGCCACCGTGAAGACCTTCCGCCAGCGCGACGGGCACACCTGGCTGCTGCCGCAGAACACCGCTTACGAACCGATCCTCGGTGACCACGCCACGATCATGGGCCGCGTCGTCACCGTGCTGCGCGCCCTCTGAGCGCACCGGCGCCTGCGCGGCACCCGGCGGACGCCACGCGCACGAGAGCCCCTCGCCCGTTCCTCAGGTGAGGGGCTCTCGCGCAGCTGAGGGGCCGTCGTCGGGACGGGGCGTCAGCCCTCCGGGACCACGGAATCGGCGAGGCGTCCCAAGACGCCCGCCACGGTCTTCGGGTCCGTGGTGCGCCAGAAGTCCGGCAGCGCCGAGGCCAGGAACCCGCCGTAGCGGGCGGTGGCCAGGCGGGAGTCCAGCACAGCCACCACGCCCCTGTCCTGCACGGAGCGGATGAGGCGGCCGGCGCCCTGGGCCAGGCGGATCGCGGCGTGGGTGGCGGAGACCGCCATGAAGCCGTTGCCGCCGTGGCGGCTGATCGCCCGGGTGCGCGCCAGGGAGAGAGGGTCGTCCGGGCGCGGGAACGGGATGCGGTCGATCACCACGAGGCGCAGGGACGGGCCGGGGACGTCCACGCCCTGCCACAGGCTCATGGTCCCGAACAGGCAGGTGTCCGGCTCTGCGGCGAACTGCTTCACCAGGGCGGAGAGAGTGGCATCGCCCTGGCAGAGGATCTCGATGTCCGTGCCGAGCCGGCGGCGCATCGCCTCGGCGGCATCCTCGGCGGCGCGGCGGGAGGAGAACAGGCCGAGCGCGCCGCCGCGGGATGCGGTGATGAGCCGCTCGAGCTCGTCCAGGGACTCCTCGGAGGCGAAGCGGCCGGGCTTGGGCAGGTGCCGGGCCACGTAGAGGACGCCCTGTGTCGGGTAGTCGAAGGGGCTGCCCACGTCCGCCACCGTGAACGTCGGGGCGTCCGGGCCGGCCAGCCCCACGTCCCCGGCCACGGAGTCGAAGCGGCGCTCGCTCGTGCCCACGGTCAGTGTGGCCGAGGTGAGGACGGTGGTGGCGGCGCCGAACAGGCCCTCGCGCAGCTTGCCGGCCACCGAGAGCGGGGCGACGTAGAGCTGCGGGGGGTCCGCCTCATTGCCCGGCTGCCAGCCGACGCCCGGCTCGAAGTGGCCGGGGCGGGTGGCCCAGACGACCTCCGGGAAGTCGGCCTCCGGCTGGGCGGCGAGCATCCGCTCGGTCACCTCGAGCACGTCCAGGGCGCGGGCGCGGGCCATCTGGCGGCCGCCGTCGGTCTCGGTGTCCTTGCCGGTGCCCAGGTCGGACAGGCACTGGCGCACGGCGGCCAGCACGGCGTTCAGGGCGGTCTCCTGCGCGTCGTCCAGGCCGGTGGCCAGCAGCCCGGAGGGACAGGGCGTGAAGGCGGCGTCGAGGCTCGCGGCGGCGGTGACCAGGTCCTCCACGGCCACGTTCCCGTGCCGGCGCAGGGAGGTGGCCGCGCCAAGGACGATCGAGCCGGACAGCTGCCCGGTGACCGCGCCGGTGACGCGGTCCTGCAGCTCGTGGGCCTCGTCCACGATCACCGCCGAGTACTCCGGCAGCACGGCCAGGCCCTCGAACGCGGAGATCGCGAGCATAGCGTGGTTGGTGACCACCACGTCTGCGTCCGCGGCGTCCGCCCGGGCACGCTCGGAGAAGCACTCCTCGGCGACGGGGCACTTGGCGGCCCCTAGGCAATCGATCGCGGAGACCGAGACCTGCCGCCAGGCGCGGTCCGTGACGGGGACGTCAAGGTCGTCCCGGTCCCCGGTGTCCGTGGTCTCTGCCCACGTGCGCAGGTAGACGACCTCACGGCCGAGGGATGTGGTGGGGCCGGAGTCCTCGTCCGCGTCGGTGGAGAGCATGCCGCCGTCGTCCGCCACGGTGAAGAGGGTCTCGGCGTCCTCGTCTCCCGGATAGCCTCCATCCACCTTGTGGCGGCAGAGGTAGTTGGAGCGGCCCTTGACCAGCGCCACCACCGGCTCGCGGGGCAGCTTGTCCCTGAGTGCCTCGATCAGGCGGGGGGCGTCCCGGCGCATGATCTGGGCCTGCAGGGCGAGGGTCGCGGTGGCCACCACCACGGGGTCCTCCTGCTCCATGGCGTGCTGCAGCGCCGGGATCAGGTAGGCCAGGGACTTGCCGGTGCCCGTGCCGGCCTGTACCAGCAGGTGCCGGCGGGACTCGAGGGAGCGGGCGACCTGCAGGACCATCTCCCGCTGGCCCTCCCGGTGCTGGCCGCCGGTCGCCTTCACGACGGCGTCCAGCAGGGCCAGGGCCTCGCGCTCGCAGTCCGTGCGCGGGGTCGCCGCGGCGGCGGGTGCGGTTGGACCGTGTGCGGCGCCCGCACCCTGCCCTCTGCGCCCGCTCCCGTCCGGTCGGCTCTGCTGTTCCGCCATCAGCCCTGCGCATCCACGCGGTAGGCCTCGATCTCCCCGGCCACGTCCGGGCGGACGAGCACGTGCAGGCGGGTGCCGCCTTCTTCATAGGTCTCGGAGAGTATCTCCGCGTCCGGAGAGTGCAAGCGGGAGACCAGCTCACCGTGGGTGAACGGGATGAGCACCTCCATGGGCACGTTGGGCCGCGGGATGGTGTCCGCGATCTGCTGCTCCAGCGCCTCGATGCCCTCGCCCGTGCGCGCGGAGACCACCGCGGTGTGCGGCTCCTTGGCGCGGATGCGGGCGATCACGGCCGGGTCCGCGGCGTCGGCCTTGTTCAGGACGATGATCTCCGGGATCCGCTGCGCGTCCACCTCGGCGAGCACCCCGCGCACGGCGGCGATCTGCCCCTCCGGGTCCGCGTGCGAGGCATCCACCACGTGGAGGATGACGTCCGAGTCCGCGACCTCCTCCAGGGTGGAGCGGAACGCCTCCACCAACTGGGTCGGCAGGTTGCGGACGAAGCCCACGGTGTCCGAGAGCGTGTAGCCGATGCCGTCCGGGGTGACCGCTTTGCGGACGGTGGGGTCCAGGGTGGCGAACAGGGCGTTCTCCACCAGCACGCCCGCCTTGGTGAGGCGGTTGAGCAGGGAGGACTTGCCGGCGTTGGTGTAGCCGGCGATCGCCACGGACGGCACCCGGTTGCGGCGGCGGTTCGCGCGCTTGGCCTCGCGGGCCGGCTTCATGCCCGCGATGTCCTTCTTCAGCTTGGCCATGCGGGTGCGGATGCGGCGGCGGTCCAGCTCGATCTTCGTCTCACCGGGGCCACGGGAGCCGATGCCCTCGCCGCCAGCGGCACGACCGCCGGCCTGACGGGACATGGACTCGCCCCAGCCGCGCAGGCGTGGCAGCAGGTACTCGAGCTGCGCCAGCTCCACCTGGGCGCGGCCCTCACGGGACTTCGCGTGCTGGGCGAAGATGTCCAGGATCAGGGCGGTGCGGTCGATGACCTTCACCCGCACCACGTCCTCGAGCGCGCGACGCTGGGACGGGGCGAGCTCGGAGTCCACCACCACGGTGTCCGCGCCGGTCATGGCCACGATGTCCCGCAGCTCCTGGGCCTTGCCCTTGCCGAGGTAGGTGGCCGGGTCAGGGGTGTGGCGGCGCTGGATCACGCCGTCCAGGACCTCGGAGCCGGCGGTCTCGGCGAGCGCGGCGAGCTCGCGCAGGGAGTTCTCCGCGTCCTCGGCCGTGCCCTCGGTCCACACGCCGGCGAGCACCACGCGCTCCAGGCGGAGCTGGCGGTACTCGACCTCGGACATGTCCTCGAGCTCGGTGGACAGGCCGGCCACGCGGCGCAGGGCGTTGCGCTCGGCGAGCTCGTCCTGGTCGCCGTCGTAGCCGGTGTGGCCGTGGCCGCCGTCGGCGAGCGCGAGCGCCCGGCCGGACAGGGCGGAACCGCGCTCGTCCCGGCCGTCCTCGGAGGCGCGGTCGGCGTCGGAGAGCGCGTGGTCGTCGTCGTGGTGCTGGCCCTCGTCCCCGCCGTGGGTGGCGAGGATGCGGTCGATGACCGCCTGGATGTCGTCGTCCCCGGACTGCTGCGGGTCGACGTCCGGGGTGTGGCTGTTCTTCTGGGTCATGGTCTCCTCTGGGCCGGCGAAGGCGGCGGCGTCGGTGCCGCGCGGGCGCTTCCCGGCCCGGCTCTCAAGCGTAGTGGGTGGTGTCTGCGTCAAGACCGCCGGGGCGACACGCTGGGGACGGGCGCACCCTGTGCAGGAGGGGATCCACGACGACGGGCGGTCGGGTGGGTCTGCCACGGCAGGGCGGGTTCCTGGTCGCCTCCGGATTCGGGCGCGCGGGGCGCGCCACAGGAGCACTCGAAGTGCAGGCGGAGGCGGAGCTGTCGGCGAGCGGTGCTCGAGCCGGTGGGCTCAGATGTACATCAGGAACATGCGAGACAGTCTACAGAACCAAGCCGCCGATGCGCACGGGGCGTCCGCCGCGGGCGGAACCAGGGTGGTGATGTGGGTCGCCGGTACGATCGTGGCCGTGACCGACAGCGCCCACTACTTCTCCTCCGAGCCGGACACCCCCGAGCGCCGCCGCACGATCAGCGTGGAGCTGGCCGGGCGGGAGGTGCGCGTGCAGACCGCGAACGGGATCTTCTCCCCCGAGGGGATCGACAAGGGCACCCGGGCCCTTTTGGCGGTGGTGCCGGAGCCGCCGGCCGAGGGCGCGTTCCTGGATGTGGGAGCCGGCTGGGGGCCGATCGCCCTGACCATGGCCCTGCAGTCTCCGGGCGCGCAGGTGACGGCGGTGGAGGTCAACGAGCGCTCCCTGGCCCTGTGCCGGGACAACGCCGCCGCCGTGGGCGCGGAGAACCTGTCTGCCCTGCGGCCGGAGGACGTGGCCGAGGACGCCGGCTTCGACCTGATCTGGTCCAACCCGCCGATCCGCATCGGCAAGCCGGCCCTGCATGCGCTGCTTCAGCGGTGGCTGCCGGCGCTGAACCCGGGCGGCGAGGCGTGGCTGGTAGTGCAGAAGAACCTCGGCGCGGACTCGCTGCTGCCGTGGATCCGCACGATGCTCGAGGAGCAGGCGCCGGGCCAGTTCCGCGCCGAACGCGCCGACACGGTGAAGGGCTTCCGTATCCTGACGGTGAGCCGGGGCGGCTGAGCGCACAGGCGTCAGGCGAGGGTGCCGCGGAAGACCAGCTCGGCCGGGCCGGCCAGCACCACGTGCTCGGTGCCGTCGGCGTTCATCACGAAGTCGATCGCCAGCACGCCGCCGGGGACCTCCACCAGCCAGGAGTCGCAGCCGTCGGGGCCGGCCCAGGCGCGCATGGCGGTCGCTGCTGCGCAGGCACCGGTGCCGCAGGACTGGGTCTCCCCCACTCCGCGCTCATGCACTCGCATCCGCACCCGTCCCACGGACTCGCGGATCATGGGCTCGAACGCGGCCACGAACTCCACGTTGGTCCCGTGCGGCGGCTCGGGCTCCACGTGCGGGGCACGGGTCAGGTCCAGACCCTCGAGGGCGTCGAACGACTCGACCGGGACCACGGTGTGCGGGTTGCCCATGGAGATGGACAGCGCCGGGCGGGGGTCCTCCAGGCCGGTCACCTCCACCACCGAGTCCGAGGCGGCCTCCTGGGCCAACTCCGGGTCGATGTAGCTCCACGGGCCCATGTCGATGGCGTAGCCGTGCTCCATCCGGGTCACGTGCTTCACGCCGGCGCGGGTGCCGATCGTCAGGGTCTGCCCGGCGTCCAGGGTGACGAGCTGCTCGGCCACCAGGAAGTGGACGAACACGCGCACGCCGTTGCCGCACATCTCGGACACCGAGCCGTCCGCGTTGCGGTAGTCCATGAACCACTCTGCGTCCGAATGCTCGGCCAGCAGCGCCTGCCCCTCGGAGAGGTGCTTCGAGGGCACCGCACGGATGACGCCGTCCGCGCCGATGCCGTGGTGGCGGTCGGCGAGCGCGGCCACCTGGTCCGCCTCGATGCGCACCGTGCCCTCTGGGTCGGCGATCAGGACAAAGTCGTTCCCGGTGCCGTGTCCCTTGGCGAAGGGCTGACCGGTCAGTGCGTCGAGTGCTGCGGCGCGATGCTGGCTCATGCGGCCCAGTCTATGGGCCGGGGCCGACGCCGGAGTCTTCGTGAGAGTGGCGAATCTCCCCACGAGACGCCCGTACCTCGGGAGGAGGTCAAGCGCGCTTCACGGGTGGGAGCGCTCTCCTCCGATGACGCTTCCGGCGCAGGATCAGCAGTCGATCTTGCTCCCGTCTGCCTCGATCCGCTCCAAGCACGCCGCGAGCTCCTCGGCATCCTGTGTCAGCTGATCCAGGATGACCTGGACCTTCTTCAGCGCCGGGCGTGTCCCGTAGGCCATGAACACGTCCGCCTCGGCATCCAGCTCCACCCACCGCACCTCCGCGGGGAACCCGAAGTCCAGGATCTGCTCCCAGGTGTTGCCCGAATGCTCCAGCCCCCGGGACTCCAGCACCTGGGTTGCAGGCACCGGCTGCATCGGCATGGTCAGCACGTACGTGCGTTCCTCCAGCTTCTCAATCGAGGCCACGCTGGATCCGGTCACCAACCGGGAGACGGGCACGACCGCCGGCCCACCACCAGCGAAGGCCTCTTCCGCCAGACCGGCCGAGACCTGAATCGCCCCGGGTTTGTCAGAGGCTCGCAAGTGCCGCCCCGGCAGGCGCCGGCACGGGGTTCTCATGATGGTAGACGTCCTCGAACTCGACCGGAGGGACCAGCCCGATCTCGCCCTGCACACGACGATGGTTGAACCAGTCGATGTACTCCGCGACCGCGATCTCTCAGTCCTCGATGGACTTGAATGGCCCCTGTTCCGGATCAGCTCCGCCTTGAACAGCGAGTTGAACGCCTCCGCGAGGGCATTGACGCTCCTATAGTTGTCAACCCGCGATTTCGCCGGTGCGGGGGTTGACCTTGATGAGGTGGTAGACCTCGCGTATGACGTAGCGCTTCAGGCAGCGGATGATGTCGCGCTTGCTCTTGCCTTCGGCGGTCCGACGGGCGACGTAGGCGATGGTCGGCTCGTGGAACCTCATCCGGACGATCACGGTGCGGTAGATCGCGGCGTTCAGCTGCCGATGGCCGCCGTGGTTGATGCGATGTCGACCGCTGGTCATCCCGGAACCGGTCGGGACTGGGCTGATACCGGCGAGCTTCGCGAATGCGGCTTCGGAGTGGATCCGCTCGGGGTTGTCGCCAGCGACGATCAGGATCTCGGCTGCGGTATCGACGCCGATGCCGAACTGCTCCAGCAGCTGGGGTGCGGGGCGAATGACGAGCGCCTCGATCGACGCCCTTAGTTCCTTGGCTTCGCTGTCCAGGTGCTGCCATCTGCGGGCCAGTGACCGCAGCGCATGGCGGAGAGAGTCTGCGGGCGTCTCGAGGTTGCGAGGGCGCAGCGCTGCGAGGTGTCGGGCGAGCTTGATCGGCGTCATCCGGTTCGTCTCCCGGCGCAGCGTGTCGTCGGCGTGGACGAGCATCGCCTTCATCGAGATCATCGCGGCGGAGCGGTCGGTCACGGCTGAATCGTGCGCGATCTTGAGCTGCCTGATCATCTCGACGCTGCTGTCCGCGGTCTTCGGAATGACCGTCGCGAACCCCGCGAGCACGGAGCGGGCGGCGTTCTCCGCGTCGAGGGTGTCGGATTTCCCGTTCAGGCGCCGCTGGCGGCGATCAGGGCGTCCTGCTTCGACGACCTTGTGTCCGTGGCGGCGCAGGAACGATGTCAACGTCGCACCATAGGAACCGGTGCCCTCGATGCCGAACGCAAGGACCTTGCCGAACGAGTCCGCCCAGGTGAGAAGCTGCTTGAAGCCACCCGTGTCGGTGGGGACGGTGAGTGTCGCCAGGATGCCGCCGATGGTGTCGAGCACGGCGGCGACATGGATGTGCTCATGGGTGTCGACGCCGATGACGACGTGCCCGGAGTGGACGGTTTCGAGTGTGCTCATGGTGCCTGTCTCCCTTGACGGTTAACGTGGTCTCACGCTGTCGCCGGCGGGTGGACAGGACTGTCACGGGGACGCTCTCGACATGCTGCTCCAGGCTCCTATTAGGTCACGCCCGATCCGGCGGCAGCGCTTACTGCGTGCCCAGCCGGGCGGTCGACAGATCAACGCAAAGGCACCACTCGGGCCAATCGTAAGCAAGGGTCAGACCGCGCCGGCCGGGACTCCCCAATCCTCACGGGACCGGGTAGAAAGAGACTGACAGTCATACGCATCGGCGACGGTCCCGATGGACGCGGCGATGCCCTCGGCGGCCAGGTGCTCGGCGAAGCGAAGGCTCGTGTACTGCGACCCGGCATCGCTGTGCGCGATCAGCTCGCCGGGCTGCACAGGGTGCCCGTGCCGGTCACGGTCCCACAACGCGATCCGCAGCGGGGTCAGGACCAGCGGGGTCGTCTTGGCCGTCGCGGCATGCCAGGCGAGGATTCTCTGCGAGTAGCAGTCCAGCACGAACGCGACGTATACGAAGCCCGCCCACGTGCGCACATAGGTGAAGTCCGCGACCCACTTCGTGTTCGGCGCGGCCGCGGTGAAGTCTCGATTGAGCAGGTCACCGGCACGGTAGCCGTCCTTGGCCGGGACGGTGGTGCGCACTGGCCTGCCTCGACGCACACCGTTCATCCCCGCAACCCGCATGAGCCGGTCCACACGACCGGCGCCGACCTGGTGACCTTCTCGACGCAGCCACGCGGTCATCTTCCGACGCCCGTACAGCCCTTCCGGGGTGCCGACAAGGTCGTGCAGGACGTTGAGCAGGACCGCGTCGGACGTGTCACGAGCCGACGCGCTGCGGCGGCGCCACGCCCGGTAGGTGCGTGCGGCGATCTGACAGCCCTCTTGACGGAGCACCCTGCAGATCGACTCGACCGCATGCCCCTTGGCGCGCATCTGATCGATGAATCCCATGATCATCGGTTGCGGGGGTCGAGCTCCCCCGCGAAGAAAATCGAGGCCTTGCGCAGGATCTCGTTGTCCTCCCGCAATCGCTTGACCTCGCCGCGCAGGCGCTTGAGCTCGGCCAGGTCATCGCTGGTCGGCCCGTCCTTGAGGCCGGCGTCGACGCGGTGCTGACAGACCCAGCGGCGCAAGGTCTCGCGCCCCACGTCGACCTTCGGCGACACCAAAGCCACGGCCTTCGTGACTGACCCGGCTTCCTCGACACGGTCCAGGACCATCCGCACCGCGCGGTCCTTCACCTCGGGATCGAACTTCTTCGGCATGAACAACATCCTCTCGAACTCGAAAGGAAGCGGCATCACACCCGGGACGCTTCACTTCTTGGGCATGTTCCGATTCTCCTTCAGTTGGATCGGAACGAAACCCAGTGCGCTTCACCGGTCGAGATCGAGCGTATCGAGGACCGCCATCTCGACTCACCGGAGCTGCGACTCGTCCTGACGGCCAGCGCTTCCGGTTCCCCTGACGCGGGACACGTATGGGATGCCGGGATGACTCACGGGCGGGCGCCGAGGCTGGCCTCAGCAGCAGGCTTTCACGGCGCGAATGGTGACTTCCAACACCCACTGAGTACGTCCCGTGGTGCTGGAGGCCCGCCAGCTCGCGTCGCCAGAAGTTGAGGCGCGGAAGGTCACGATTTCCGTGGCAAGTGACAATGCCCTGACGATGATGTTTGAAGAGCGCATGCGACCGTGGTCCCTTACGACTTGACCAGTCGAGCGATGGCGTCGGAGGCTTCCTTGATCTTCTCCTCGGCCTGTGGCCCGCCAGCCTTGGCGGCGTCCACGACGCAGTGCTTGAGATGGTCGTCGAGCAAGCCGAGGGCGACGTTCTCCAGGGCGGAAGTCAGGGCGCTGATCTGGGTGAGAATGTCGATGCAGTAGGTGTCCTCATCGATCATTCGGTGGATGCCGCGTGCCTGGCCCTCGATGCGCTTGAGACGAGCCAGGTAGCGGTCCTTGTCATTGATGTAGCCGTGGCTGGCTTCGGCCGTTGGCGTGGTGATGGTTTCCATCGGATTTCTCCTGTTTGTATGGTGTCCGCTCCGGGAGGGGACAGTGCTTATCTGGTTGCCGCGCGGTCAAGGGTCTTGGCCGTGCTGGCCTCAGGCGTCAGGTCGAGCCGGCGCAGCAACTGGGCGTTGAGCGCGACCACCACGGTCGAGGCGGACATCAGGATCGCGCCAACGCTCATCGGCAGAACGAATCCGATCGGTGCGAGGACGCCGGCTGCCATCGGGACGGAGATGAGGTTGTAGCCGGCAGCCCACCAGAGGTTCTGCTTCATCTTCCGGTATGAGGCCCGAGAGAGGTCGATGACCGAGAGCACCGAACGCGGGTCCGAGCTGGCCAGGATGACTCCGGCGGAGCCGATGGCCACGTCGGTGCCGGCGCCGATGGCGATGCCGACATCGGCCTGGGCCAGGGCCGGAGCGTCGTTGACTCCATCGCCGACCATGGCCACCTTGCGGCCCTCGTGCTGGAGTTCGGCGACCTTGGCGGCCTTGTCCTCGGGCCGGACCCCGGCGAAGACTCGGTCGATGCCGAGTTCGTTCGCGACGGTGTCGGCCACCGCCTGGGCGTCGCCGGTGATCATGACGACCTGCGTGCCGGCGGCGTGGAGCGCGTCGACGGCGTCACGGGACTCCGACCGGATCTCATCGGCCAACCGCAGGGCACCGATCACCTGACCGTCGGAGAGGATGTGGAGGATGATCGCACCCTCGGTGCGCCACTGATCGGCGACGGGGAGTTCGTCGAGGCCATGCTCGTCGAGGAGGTAGGGGCCGCCGACCTCGACCACCGTGCCGCCCACTGTCGCCTTCACTCCAACTGCCGGCGAGGAGGAGAAGTCGGTCGCCTTGGACACGTCCAGCTCACGGGCGCGCGCCGCCCCGACCACGGCCCTGGCGAGCGGGTGCTCGCTGTCGGTCTCGGCCGCTGCGGCCAGAGCCAGCACCTCGTCTTCGGTGTGTCCCTCGATCGGTTCGATCCCGGTGACGGTGGGCTCGCCCTTGGTCAGGGTACCGGTCTTGTCGAACAGGACGGTGTCCACTGTTCGCATCGACTCCAGCGCGAGGCGGTCCTTGACCAGCACTCCGCCGCGGGCGGCACGTTCGGTGGCGATCGAGACCACCAGCGGGATCGCCAGTCCCAGCGCGTGCGGGCAGGCGATCACCAGCACGGTGATCGTGCGCACCACCGCCGCATCCGGCATCCCCAGAACACTCCAGATCACGGCGGTGATCGCGGCTGCGCCGAGTGCGAACCAGAACAACCAGGCCGCCGCCGTGTCGGCGATGCGCTGGGCGCGCGAGGACGATGCTTGCGCGTCGGCCACCAGTTTCTGGATACCTGCCAGGGCGGTGTCCTCGCCGATGGCGGTGACCTCGACCCGCAAGCCTGAATCAGTGGCCACCGTGCCGGCGACCACCTGCTCACCGGTCTCGCGTCGGACGGACTTGGATTCGCCGGTGACCATGGATTCGTCCATGCTGGCCGAGCCGTCGGTGATCCTGCCGTCGGCGGGCACAGAGGCGCCGGGGCGCACGATGACGATGTCACCGACCGCGAGGTCGGCCGGAGCGACTTTGACCACGTCGTCGCCGTCGACCTTCTCGGCCTCGTCGGGTAGCAGGGCCGCCAAGGAATCGAGAGCGGAGGTGGTCTGTGCCAGGGAGCGCATCTCGATCCAGTGGCCCAGCAGCATGATGACGACCAGCAGCGCCAGTTCCCACCAGAAGTTCAGCTGATGGTCCAGCAAGCCCAGGCTGGCGCCCCAGGAGGCGATGAACGCCACGGTGATCGCCAGACCGATGAGAAGCATCATGCCGGGATGGCGGGCGCGGATCTCGGAAAGCGCGCCGGTCAGGAACGGCCGGCCGCCCCAGAGATACATCACGGTGCCCAAGACCGGGGAGACCCACCACACCCATCCGGCGTCGGGGAGCTGGTAGCCCAGGAGGTCGGCGAACATCTCGTTGAACCCCACCACCGGGATGGCCAGGACGAGCATGATCCAGAACAGTCGCCGGAACTGCCCGACGTGGTCGCCGTGGCCGGCGTGACCGCCGTGGTCCTCGTGCCCGGCGTGATGCTGGCCGGCTTGACCGTGATGATCCTGGTGGTCGACGTGCTTCTCGCGGTGTGCAGGCTCATGGTCCGTGCCGGCGTGGTCGGAGTGCTCGTGGTGGTGGTCGGTGTGGCCCTCGCTGCCGGCGTGCTCGGCGCTGTGATCGGTATGGCCCGGGTGCTTCCCGGGATGGCCTGCGTGTTCCTCGTGTGCCGCTGACGATGTCTGCGTGCGGTGGTGATCGGGGCGCATCGTGATGCTCCTATCTGTTACCCGGTACGGGTATATGGCGAGTGAGGGGGAACCCGGCTCGTCTTCGGTTGCGCACCGCACGAGCCGGGTTCCTCGCTCGTGGGGTGTTAGGCGGCGTCCACGTACCGGTCGGGGTCGGCGTCGAAGAGCGGCCCGCAGGAACCGCAGCACAGCCAGTACCGCTCACCCTTGTAGTCGCGGAAGAGGCCGGCGGCTTCGGCCTCGGCCTTCACGACGGGGGTGCCGACCATGACCGGGCACTCGGCCATGTCTGCGGCAGGGACCTGCGCGTCGGAGTCGGTGCTGGGCGCGTGGCCCCCGCAGCAGCTGCCCCCGGAGGCGGAGGTGTCGGTGAGGTTGAGGTTGTCGTGTGCAGTCATCGTGGATGGTTTCCTTTCTGGTGGGTGATGACGGGTGGATGGTTCAGGCAGCCACCGGTTCGCGGGCCGGGGCCGGTCCGGCGGGAGCCGGATCGGAGGCGTCGTCCGCGCGGGCCTTGAAGGTCCGCAGCCGGAGACTGTTGGAGACGACGAACACCGACGAGAGCGCCATGGCGGCGCCTGCGAGCATCGGGTTGAGCAGCCCGAAGGCGGCCAGCGGGATCGCTGCGGTGTTGTAGGCGAAAGCCCAGAACAGGTTCGTCTTGATCGTGCCCAAGGTCTTCCGGGAGAGTCGGATCGCGTCCGCCGCGGCCCGCAGGTCCCCACGGACCAGGGTGATGTCGGCGGCCTCGATGGCGACGTCGGTGCCCGTGCCCATCGCCAGGCCTAGGTCGGCCTGGGCGAGGGCGGGGGCGTCGTTGACGCCGTCGCCGACCATCGCCACGACCTTGCCCTCACCCTGGAGACGGGTGACGACGTCGACCTTGTCCTTGGGCATGACCTCTGCGATGACCCGGTCGATGCCGACCTCGGCGGCGACCTGCTCGGCCACCGCCTGGTTATCACCGGTCAGCAGCACCGGGGTGAGCCCCAGTTCCTTGAACTGGCTGATCGCCTCGGCACTGGTGGGCTTGATCTGATCGGAGACGACCAGCACGCCACGCGCCTGCGCATCCCAGCCGATGGCGATGGCGGTCTTGCCCTGCGATTCGGCCTCCTGCTTCGCGGCGCGGAGAGCGTCGTCGAGGTGGATCGACCAGTCGGCCAGCAGGGACTCGCGGCCGGCGACGATCGCGTGGCCGTCGATGACGCCCTGGACACCCTTGCCCTCGATGTTCTCGAACGACTCCGGGGATGGCAGCTCGCCGACCTCCGAGGTTGCTCCGGTGGCGATGGCCTGGGCGATCGGGTGCTCGGAGTAGTCCTCCAGTCCACCGGCCAGACGCAGCAGCTCCTCGCGGGAGGTGCCGTCTGCGGTGATGACGTCGGTCAGCGTCATCTTGCCGCTGGTGACGGTGCCGGTCTTGTCCAGCACGATCGTGTCGACCTTCTTCGTGGACTCAAGCACCTCGGGGCCCTTGATGAGCACCCCCATCTGCGCACCGCGACCCGTGCCCACGAGCAGGGCCGTGGGAGTGGCGAGACCGAGGGCGCACGGGCAGGCGATGATCAGCACCGCGACCGCGGCAGTGAACCCAGCGCTGAGCGGGAATCCGGCCCCGATCCAGGCGCCGAGAGCGGCGACCGCGACCGCGATCGCGATGGGCACGAACACCCCGGAGACGCGGTCGGCCAGGCGCTGGATCTCGGCCTTGCCCGACTGGGCGTCCTCGACGAGCTTGGCCATCTGCGCCAGCTGGGTATCCGAGCCCACACGCGTGGCCTTGACCACGAGTCGGCCCCCAGCGTTCACAGTCGCGCCGGTGACGGCATCGCCCTCGGAGACCTCGACGGGCACGGATTCGCCCGTGAGCATCGAGGCGTCAATCGCCGAGTTACCGGAGGTGATGGTGCCGTCGGTGGCGATCTTCTCGCCGGGCCGGACCACGAACTCATCGCCCACGGACAGGTCGTCGATGGAGATGCGCTGCTCCTGCCCGTTCCGCAGGACGGAGACCTCCTTCGCGCCGAGCTCCAGCAAGGCACGCAGGGCGGCACCGGCGCGGCGCTTGGAGCGCTTCTCGAAGTACCGTCCGAGCAGGATGAACGTGATCACCCCGGCCGCGACCTCCAGGTACACGTGACCGAGCCCGTCGGAGCGGGAGATGGTGAACTCGAACGGGTGAACGACCCCACGGTCGCCGGCGGTGCCGAAGAACAGCGCGATGATCGACCAGATCATCGCCGCGGAGGTACCCACGGAGATGAGCGTGTCCATCGTCGCCGCGCCGTGCTTGAGGTTCATCCACGCCGCCTTGTGGAACGGCCACCCGGCCCACACCACCACGGGGGCGGCCAGTACCAGGGAGGCGAAGCCCCAGTAGTCGAACTGCAGCGCGGGGATCATCGCCATCGCGATGACCGGGACCGCGAGGACCGCGGAGCCGATGAGCCGCTGGCGCAGCGTGCGCAGCTCGGCGTTCTCCCGCGACTCACCCTCATCCCCTTCAGCGGGCTTCTCACCCTTGGGGGTCGGCAGCTCGGCGGTGTAGCCGGTCTTCTCGACCTCCGCGATGAGCAGCTGCGGGTCGTAGCCGTCGGGGGTGGTGACGCTGGCCTTCTCGGTCGCGTAGTTCACCGATGCGGTGACGCCGTCGAGCTTGTTGAGCTTCTTCTCGATCCGGTTCGCACAGGAGGCGCAGGTCATGCCGCCGATCTGCAGATCGATCCCGGCAGCATTCATGCCGGGGGCCTGGTCAGTGCTCATGGTCCGCTCCTTCCTCATCATGCCCGTCACCGGTGCTCGAACCGGTGCCGGTGGTGTCGATGACCAGCGGGGCCGTGTGGACCTGCCCGTCGACCTGGAAGTCGAGGAACAGCAGGTACCGGCCCTCGGTCGGTGCGGTCGCCTCGAACACGATCTCCGGACCCGACGTCTCGCCCGCTTCGGGTGCGTCGCCGTACGGGTGGACGTGCAGGTAGGCCAGGTCCCCGTCGCGCAGGGCGACGAGATGGCCGAACGCGCCCAGGTACGGCTCCAACGCGGTGACCGGTTCCCCGTCACGGGTCACGGTCATGGTCAGCTCGGACCCCGAGCCGGCGACGAGATCGCCTTCCACCGCGACATCGAAACCGTCGACCGTGGTCTCAGCGACGGGCTCTGCCGCGACGGCCTGGTAGTCGCCGGGCACCTGCACCGTGGTCGAGAGGGTGATGCCCTCTCCGGTCTCGGCCGGCACGAAGTCGGCGAAGACCCGATACGACCCGGCCTCCTCCCACTGCCACGGGATCGACCACGTGCCGTCCTCATTCATCTCCGGGTGGACGTGTGCGAAGTGCTGCCCGTCGGCGCGAACGACGATCAGGTGCAGCTCCTTCTCGTGCTCAAGCTCGAAGTCCGTGACCGGCTCCCCATCGGGGCCGGTGACCGCGAGCGAGAGCTCGCCGTCGGCTCCGGTCTCGGTGGGAGCGGTGACGGCATCGAGTTCGTAGCCGTCCTGCGCGATGCCCAGGCCCAGCGACGCGGTACCGGCGTCGTGGCCTGCGTGTCCGTCGTCGCTCATGGCGTCTCCTTCCTCGTGGTGCGTGTTCTCTGCGGTTTCTTGTGTCCAGGCCTGCACGGTCTGATCGGGGATGACCGCGTTCGCCGTGAATCCAGACGCGGCGAACACGGCCACCAGCCCCAGCCCGTACAGGCCCAGCCGTGCAGGAGCCTTCATCTCAGCTCCTGACGGCGGCGTAGCCGGCCTCGTCGACCGCGGCGATCACCGCGGCATCGTCGAGAGGCTGCTCGCTGGTCACGGCCAGACGCCCGGTCTGGGCGCTGACGTCGATGCCGGTCACTCCGGCGATCTCGGAGACCTCGGACCGGATCGCGGTCTCGCAGTGCCCGCAGCTCATCCCGGTCACCTGGTACTCGGTCGTGGTCGTCGTGCTCATGATCGAAACTCCTTCACTGGTGTACGAGTTATTTAGCGTATACCCCATCGGGGTATGGGTCAATGAGTGGCTTCGTCCGTAGCGGGTGCGGCTGGCTCCTGAGCGGCCTCTCCCGTCGGGCGGACGTGGCGCAGCCTCGTGGCGGCGATGATCGCGGCCACGGCGGCGACGACGGCCGAGACGATCGCGGCGGTGTTCAGGCCGCCGGTGAAGGCCGCCTGCGCGGCTTCGACGAGTTGCCCGCCCAGTGCTCCGGGGAGCTCGCCGGCGGAGACGAGGGCGCCGTCGATGCTGTCCGAGGCGGCCGCGGCGGCCTCCGGCGGCAGGCCCTCGGGCAGGGTTCCGTCGATGTTGCCGCGGTAGGCGGCCACGCCGACGCTGCCGATCACCGCGACACCGAGCGAGATGCCCAGGTCGTTAGCGGTGGTGGCGAGACCGGAGGCCCCGCCGGTCTTCTCCGGCGGCACGGAGCCGACGACGAGGTCGGTGGTCAGCGCCATCGAGGGGGCCACGCCGGGGTAGGTGATGACGAAGCTCGCGATCACCAGCGCCAGACCCGTGCCGGCGTCGAGCTGGGTGAACAGGATGTAGCCGACGACCTGGGTGAGCAGGCCGACCGCGATCACGTTGCCGGGCCGGAACCTGCGCGCGAGCACCGGGGAGAGCGTCGAGACGACGATCAGCACCGCCGCGGCCGGCAGGATCGACAGGCCCGCCTGCAACGGCGAGAGCTCCTGGACCTGCTGGAGGTACTGGGTGAACAGCGAGTACACCCCGCCGAGCGCTGCGGCCGAGAGCAGGAACACTGCCAGTGCCCCGGACACGGTGCGGTTGGCGAACAGTCGAACATCCAGCAGCGGCTGCTTGGCGCGCAGCTGCCGGATCACGAACCACAGGCCGATCAGCGCGCCCGCGACCAGCAGCCCGATCGAGGGGCCGGCCGGCTCCTGGGCGGCGAAGCGCTTGATGCCGTAGATGATCGCCAGCAGACCCGCGACCAGCAGCAGTGCGCTAAACAGGTCGATCCGCGCCGACGGGTCACGATGCTCGGGCACGAGGATGGGGGCGGCGATCGCGACGAGCGCCATGATCGGCACCGCGACCAGGAACGTCGCCTGCCAGCCGAAGGCCTCCAGCAGCAAGCCGGACAGCAGCGGGCCCAGCGCCACACCAGCGGAGATGCCGCCGGCCCACACGCCGATCGCGACACCGCGCTGCTTCGCATCGGCGAAAAGCACGAAGATCAGCCCGATCGTCGCCGGCACCATCATCGCCGCAGCCAGCCCGAGGACGGCCCGCCAGACGATCATCAGTTCCGGGATCGTCGTCAGCGCCGCGGCGATCGAGACAGCGGCGAACAGGATCGCGCCGATCACCATGAGCAGGCGCTTGCCGATCCGATCGCCGAGCACGCCCATCGCGACGAGGAACCCGGCCATCACGAAGCCGTAGATGTCGAGAATCCACAGCAGCTGCGTGCTCGACGGATTCAGGTCCGCGGCCAGATTCGGGGCGGCGAGAAACAGGATCGTGAGCATCATGAACAGCAGCGTCGAGGGGATCACCAGAACGGCAAGCCCCCACCACTGCTTGGCGCCGGCACGCGGCGCGGCGGTGTCGCTCATCGCGCACCCCCAGGGATGTGTGTCGTGGGCATAGTAGTCATCTCCTCTCTGTCGGTCTCGCCTCGCCCTCCGAGCCGGAACTCGATCATCGGTGTATGAGTTGTAACAGCTACACTATCTCATACATTCCAGTACGACTTGTGAGGTGGATCATGACGGTGAAGAAGACGACGCCCCGCGGCACGACGACCGGTGCGTCAGGCGGCGGTGGCCGGGCGGCCAATCAGCGGGCAGATGCGCAGCGCAACCGGGCAAGGATTCTGGCCGCGACGGCGACGGCGATCCGCAAGAACCCCGACGCTTCGGTCGGCGACATCGCCGCCGAGGCCGGGATGGGCAGAGTGACCGTCTACGGGCACTTCCCGACCCGCGCGGAGCTGATCGAGGCCGCCCTCGTTGACAGCCTCGAACGCGGCGAAGACGTGCTCAGCGGGGTGCCCCTGGATAGTGATCCGGGCGAGGCGTTCCGGCGACTGGTTTCTTCTAGCTGGGTGCTCGTCGACCAGTCCGGCGCTTTGTTGGCGGCAGCGCAGAAAGAACTTCCCGCAGCCCGCATCCGCGAGCTGCACGAGAAGGCCGAGGGGCGGATGCGGGCTCTGCTGCTGCGCGGCCAGCGCGAGGGTGTCTTCCGGGTCGATCTGCCGGTGTCCTGGCTGCTGACTACTACGCACGTGGTGATGAACGGTGCCGCCGAAGAAGTGCGTGCCGGGCGCCTCGACGCCGACGACGCGCCGTGGTTCATCAAGGCGATCCTGCTGCCCGCCTTCACACGGGCCGCAAAAGAGACGGAGGACGGCTGATGACCTCGACAGTCGGAATCGTCGGCGCCGGCGCGGCCGGAACCGCCGCCACGAAAGCCCTGCGCGCTTCGGGCGTCGACGTCGAACTGTTCAGCCGAACCGGCGAACAGCCTTCCAACCGGACCCTGGTCAACAAGGGCGTGGCCATCGGGCTACTGGAACCCCACCAGGCAGCGCTTCCCGATGTTGGGGTCGAGCCCACTGCCGACACCGTGCGCAGCATCGACCCGCGAACCCGAGAGGTTCGTCTCGACTCTGGCGAGAGGCGAGCCTTCGACGCGCTCGTCATCGCCAGCGGAAGCCGGCCTCGCATCCTTGATGAGGAGATCATCGGCCGCGACGAGGCCGTGCGTGCAGGTCGCCTGACCACTCTGCATTCGATGGCCGACGGCATCCGTGTACGTGACCGCCTCGCCCACGCCTCCCCGGCGCGGGTGCTGATCCTCGGTGGCGGCCTGGTCGCTTCGGAGACCGCGTCACTGCTCACCGATGCGGGCCACGACACCGCCCTGATCGCCCGTTCACTCGTGCCAGGAGCCAGCTCGATCGGCGAACCCGCCGCCCGGTGGCTGCTCGACCTGCATCAGCCCCAGCACGCCGCGTACCTCGGACGCAGTCCACGCATGATCCGCACTCACTCCGATCGCGTCGCCGTCGTCCTCGATGACGGCACTCGCGTAGAAGGCGATCTCGCGATCGTCGCTCACGGCACCGCACCTACCGCGCCGGCTCCTTGGACCGGACCCGAGGGCATACCTGTCGACAGTCACCTACGGTCCCTGCATGCCCCGGACCAGCGCATCTACGCCGCCGGAGGCGTGGCGGTGCACCACTATCCCGGGCACAGCGCTTACCGGATCGACCACTGGGACGATTCCACCGCACAGGGAGCGCACGCCGCGCAGGCGCTGCTGCACGATCTCGGCATGGCCGCTGATCCCCGCACATACCTGCCGGTCTCCACTTTCTCCGTGCGCATCCACGGGCACACCCTCATTGGTGCCGGCCACCCCGCGCTCGGCACAAGCACGCGTATCGTCTCGACCGATCCGCTGCTGGTCGTCCATCAACTTGGCGAAGTTCCCGTCGCACTTACCGGGATCGACGCGACCCGCCTCGTTCACGAGTATCTTCCGGAGCTGCACGCACAGGTGGCGGCACGGCGGTGATCAAAAGTTGGCAAAGATCTCCAGGACCGATCCGTCGCCGGCGATGTAGTTCTTGCCATCGACCTTGCCGGCCTGGGCGGCCAGCGGATCCTCCGCCGAGCACGCCGCCAGCAGGGGCAAGGACGCCACACCGGCCAGTCCGGCGAGGACCTGGCGGCGTCCGGGCCGGGGCGGCAGGCCGGGGGGCCGGTGGTGACCCTCACGGTGGGGTTGAGGGATGGGCATGGCGTACCTCCGGTACTTCTGTCATCGGGGGCAGAACGACCCCCGAGTTCTACAGGCTGCAGAAAAGCGGGCGGGTTGGCGCGGCGGGGGCCGGGTAGTGATTCCACGGCCGGCGTGCAGGGTCTGGGTCTGGGCCAGATTGGTGGGAGTCTCTTAGACGGGGGTGGTGAAGGTTCCGGCGAGGTCCTGGAGTTGGTAGATCCACGCCGTCCAGATTCCGGTGGCCATCAGGACGCCGACCAGCACGAGCAGGGTGCCGCCGGCGATATTGAAGGCGCGCATGTGGCGGCGCACGAAGCCCAGTGCGGTACTGACCCAGCCCAGGCCTCTGGCGACGAGCACGAAGGGTATGCCCAGTCCCAGGCAGTAGACAAAGCCGAGCAGGGCCCCGCGCCATGCCCCTCCGGTGGTGGTGCTCAGGGCCAGCACGGCGCTGAGGGTCGGTCCCATGCAGGGTGTCCAGCCCAGGCCGAAGCCCAGGCCCAGCAGTGGGGCTCCGGCCAGGCCGGTCCGGGGAGTGAAGGAGGGGGTCGTGGTCCGTTGCAGGAAGGTGAGCATGCCCATCAACGCCAGTCCCATGAGGATGACGAGGACGCCGAGGATGCGGATCAGCAGGTCCTGCCAGCGCAGCAACCAGCCGCCGATCAGACCGAAGGCGGCCCCGTAGAGGGTGAAGACGGCGGCGAAGCCGAGGATGAACAGGCTCACTCCGGTCATCACCCGGCGGCGGTTGTCCGGGCGGGTGGGGTCGGACAGTCCGGAGACGTAGCCCAGGTATCCGGGCACCAGCGGCAGGATGCACGGCGAGAGGAAGGAGACGATTCCGGCGATGGCGGCCAGGGGGATGGCCAGCAGCAGGGCGCCGGACTGGACAGTCTGAGCGAAGTACTCGCCCATTCATTTCCTCCTACGGGTCAGGACCGGGCTGTCCGGCCGAAGGTTTCGGGCGGGCTGGGCACGGTGGGTGGGGGTGAGCGATAAAGGCATGTTCTTTCCTGGGCGGCCACCGTGCGACCCCCCGTGGATGGAGGGGTGTGGGCCGGGCGGGAGGGTCAGTGGATGTAGGAGAAGACGCCCATCATCCCGGCCTCGGCGTGGTAGGCGTTGTGGCAGTGGGTTAGCCACTGGCCCGGGTTGTCCGCCTCGAAGTCGAAGACGATGGTTTGCCGGGGTTTGATGATGACCGTGTCCTTGCGGGCGCCATGGTCGGCCAGCTGGAAGGTGTGGCCGTGCAGGTGCATGGGGTGCCACATGTCGGTGTCGTTGGTCATCGTGACCCGCACGCGTTCGTCCAACCGGAGTTCGAAGGCGCCCTCGAAGGGGTTGGCCGGGTCGAAGCGTCGCCCGTTGATGCCCCAGTCGTACTCCATCATCGATCCGGTGAGGCGTACCTCGTGGGTCCTGGTCGGGTCCTTGGGTGGGAGCAGGACGGATTCGTGTGCCTTCAGTCGGCTGCCATCGAGCACGGTTCCGCCCAGGGTCTGCGGGAGCCGACCGGAGAGCGTGGTCTTTGGACCGGCTGCGATGATGCCGTAGGCGTGGCCGGTCTTGCCCTCGGGCAGGGCCAGTACGGGCACCGCCTGGTCGCCGAGGGTGATCAGCACGTCCAGGCGTTCGCCCATCCCCAGGACGACGGCATCGGCCTGGCGGGGCTGGACCGGGAACCCGTCGGTGTGGGTGATGGTCAGTTCCTGGCCGGGGATCCCGACCCGGTAGGCGGTGTCTCCGGCCGCGTTGATCAAGCGCAGGCGGATCCGGTTGCCCGGGGTGCTGGAGAAGGTGTCCGGGTCGGATGGGGGGCGGCCGTTGAACAGGTGCACGGGGATCTTCACGTCGCCGGCGTCCCCGCCCAGATAGTCGCTCTCAGCGCCCATGAGCATGTGCTTCATGGGCATGCCCGAGGAGCTGTCCTGGCTCATGGACCCGTGGTCCATGCCCGCCATGCCGGCCATGCCCTCCATGTCGCCGGACATGTCCATCCCGGCGGAGAGTTCCTCGACGACGTCCTGCGGTGTTCCGGTGATCCCGTCGAGCCAGTCGTCCAAGATCACGACCCATTCCTGGTCGTAGCTCAGGGGCTCGTTGGGGTCCTCGACGATCAGGGCCCCGTACAGGGCGCGTTCGCGCTGGGTGTCGAAGTGGGAGTGGTACCAGTACGTGCCCGGATGGGACAGCCGGAAGCCGTACGTATAGCGTCCTCCGGCGGCGATGGGGTCCTGGGTCACCCCCTGGACTCCGTCGGCGTCGTTGCGCAGGGCCAGCCCGTGCCAGTGCACGCTCGTGTCCTCGGGCAGGTCGTTGGCGACGCTGACCTTGAGCAGGTCCCCGGTCTGGACGCGCAGCAGCGGCCCGTTGAGGCCGTCGTTGTATCCCCAGGTGGTCAGGCCCCGACCCTGGAGGGAGGTCTCGAGGGGTGCGGCGGAGAGCCGGTGGGTGACGGTGGTGCCCGAGGCGGCGCGTCGTTTCTCGTACTCGGCGACCAGCGGGTCGGTGGGCAGGATGCGCCCTGACGGTTGGGGGCTGATGGCGGGATCGGCGCAGGCGGCCAGCCCGGCCAGCG
This sequence comes from Micrococcus luteus, assembly GCA_047414615.1. GTDB lineage: Bacteria > Actinomycetota > Actinomycetes > Actinomycetales > Micrococcaceae > Micrococcus > Micrococcus luteus_B. The sequence continues at coordinate 353,472 of CP179711.1, read as the reverse complement.
CCAGGGCCCCGACGGAGGCGCCCAGGAAGGTGCGGCGGGTGGTCAGTGAGGAGGTCATCGGTTCTTCTTTCCGTCATCCGGCCCCGTGTCACAGGCGGGCGCGACGGGGCCGGGCATGGCTGATCAGTTGCTGGGTGAGGCCGGTGGCGTACCGGGGCTGCGTGCCGCTGTCACCCGGAGGTATTGGCGGATCCTGCGCTCACCGGTGGGGCGCGGCCGGGGGCTTTAGGTGCGGCTGATGGCCAGTTGAGCCAGTGAAGGGTCCACGGGGGCAGGAAATGGGCAACCCAGGGCAGGGGTGGTGCGGTCAGTCCCCCACCGGGGCTAGGCAGGAGGGCCCGGGAGGCCAAGTGGGACACGACAGGTGCCTTGGTCAGGGCCGAGGCGCAGGTATCGTCCACGGCCTCCAGGGCACAGACCGGCAGCCCGGGGTCGGCTGCCTCATCCCCGTCAGGCTCGGCCGGGAGCACGACCTCGGGCACCATGCCGGCCGGACTGATGGCCCCCGACCCGAGGTGATGAACAGTTGCGGCGGCGGCCGTACCGGTGGCGGCCCAAGCCGCGCTGGTGCCCGTACCAGCGTGCATCCCGAGCAGGCCCAGGATCAACACGAGGGTGCCCAGAACGGTTCGAAGGGCGGGCCAGCCGGACAGGGGGCGGCGGGAGGAGGTCACAGCAGCGATTCGGTGGTGTTCCCGCCGTCCGTGGTGGACAGCACGGTCGAACCGACGACCAGCAGTGCTTCGGTCTGCCCGTCGTCGGTGATGCCCGTTCCCAGGGCGGTGGCCGTGCCGACCGGGCGGTCGCTGGCGGTCCAGGTGTCGCCGGCGTCGGTGCTGGTCAGCAGGTGTCCCTCGGTGCCGGCGCCCACGGCGGTGGTGTCATCGGCCCAGGCGACCAGGTGCATCAGCTGGGGGGTGTCCAGGGTGGTCCAGGTCGCGCCGTGGTCGGTCGAGCGCAACATGCCGGTTTCGGTGGTGGCCAGCACGGTCCCGGTTTGGGGGGAGATCGCCAGCGATGCCGGGGCGACGGGGATCTCAAGGCTCTGCCAGGTGAGGCCGTCGGTGCTGGCGCGCAGTTGCCCATCGAAGCCGAGGACCCCGTTCGGGCCGGCGGCCAGGGCGTGGAAATCGGATGCGCCGCCGCGGGAGAGCACCGTCCAGCTCTGGCCCCGGTCGGTGGACTCGGCCAGGCCCAGCGGCTCGGGCAGGTCGGTGCGCGGCGCGGGGTGACCCGAGGCCAGGTAGCGGCCCTCGGGAGTCAGGGTGAAACCCATGAAGTCCACGACCGGACCGACCTGGGTCAGCTCCCCGTCCTGGAGCCGGAACAGGCCCTGGTGGGTGGCCAGCAGCACCTCACCGGACTCGGGGTCCCGGGTGAGGGCATGGACGTGGGTGATGGCCGTGCCGGTGCCCTGCGTGCCGGTGCCGGCCGCCGGGGATGTCACGGGGTTCGGCGCGGCGCAGGCGGTGAGGGTGCCAGCGCCGAGCAGGGTCAGCCCGCCGGCGATCAGGGTTCTGCGGGTCAGGGGGGTCATGGAGCCTTTCCGCCCCGGGCCAAAAGGCGGGGCTTCTACCATTGTCGGCTGGTGACGCGCCGGGATGGGGCGGTTTGCCTTGAAGATTCGATGAAGATTCCCCGCCCCGGCACCGTTCTGAGCCGCCGGGGCGCGAGACAGAGCGAGACTGGACCCATGAACTCTGGCACTGGCACTGGGACTGACACTGGGACTGGTCCGGCGGCCGGCCGGGTGTTGGTGGTCGATGACGAGAAGCCGCTGGCGCGCATGGTGGCCGCCTACCTGGAGCGGGCCGGCTACGAGGTGGCCCTCACCCACACCGGCCCGGCCGCAGTGCAGGCCGCCCGGGTTCACGAGCCCGACGTGATGGTCCTGGACCTGGGCCTGCCCGGGCTGGACGGGATCGAGGTGTGCCGGCGGGTGCGGGCCTTCTCCGAGTGCTATGTGCTGATGCTCACCGCCCGCGGCGATGAGCACCACCGGTTGGAGGGATTGGCGGTGGGGGCCGATGACTACATCACCAAACCCTTCAGCGTCCGGGAGCTGGTCGCCCGGGTGGGGGCGGTCATGCGCCGGCCGCGCACAACGGTGTCAGCCCCCGAACCGGAACGGGTCTGCGGTGACCTGGTCATCGACCTGGCCGCCCACGAGGCCCGCGTGTCGGGCCAGGTGGTGCAACTAACGCGCACGGAGTTCGACCTGCTGGCCGCCTTGTCGGGGCGCCCGCACCAGGCCTTCTCCCGGCGCCAGCTGATCGATATCGTCTGGGACCCGGCCTGGGTGGGCGATGAACGGCTCGTGGACGTGCACATCAAGAACCTGCGCCGCAAGCTCGACGCGGACCCGGCCCGCTATATCGACACCGTCCGCGGGGTCGGCTACCGGATGGCGGAGCAATGACCGGCCGGCGGCGCTACCAAGGATTAGCGGCCCGGTTCTTCCTCGCCCAGCTGCTGGTGGTGGGGGCCAGCGTGCTGGCCGCGGTGGTGGTGGCCTCCCTGGCCGGCCCACCACTGTTCCACGAGCACCTGGAACAGGCCGGGGCCGGACACGATGCAGCCCAGATGCTGCACGTGGAGCAGGCCTACCGGGACGCCAATTTCTGGACCCTGGGCGTGGCCCTGGCCACGGCCTTGATCTGTTGTCTGGCATTGACCTGGCATGTCGCCCGCCGGATCCAGAGTCCGATCAACGCCCTAACCCAGGCGGCCAAGGCCATGGCCGGTGGACGGTACGACACCCGCGTGCCGGCCATGGGCGCCGGCACCGAGGTGGAGGAGCTGGCAGGGTCTTTCAACACCATGGCCGCACGGCTTCAGCGCACCGAGGACACCCGTCGACAGATGCTCTCGGACCTGGCCCACGAGCTGCGCACCCCCGTCTCCGTGCTGACCGTCTACCACGAGGCCCTGCAAGACGGGGTGTCCCACTGGGACGAGCCCACCGGTGAGCTGATGGGCGAGCAGCTGGCCCGGTTGACCCGGCTGGTGGAGGACATCAACGACGTCTCCCGCGCCGAGGAGGGCCGGATCGAACTGGACCGCAGCCCCCAAGGGGTCAGCGGGCTGCTGCATGCCGCGACCGAGGCCCACAAGGAGGCCTACGCCACCAAGGGCGTGGCCCTGACCATGGACGCCGATCCGGGCCTGGCCGTGAACGTGGACCGCCAGCGCATGGGCCAGGTCCTGGGCAACCTGCTCACCAACGCCCTGCGCCACACCCCGGCCGGGGGCCGGGTCACCCTCGAGGCCCGACAAAGCCCGTCCGGGGTCACGCTCAGCGTCACCGACACCGGGGAGGGGATCTCTCCCGAGCACCTGCCGCACGTCTTCGAACGCTTCTACCGCGGGGACACCGCCCGCGACCGTGACCACGGCGGCTCCGGGGTCGGCCTGGCCATCTCCCGAGCTCTCATCCAGACCCACGGCGGCACCTTGAGCGCCACCTCCACCACGGCCGGGGCGACGTTCACCATCGACCTGCCCACCAAACAGCCCCCCGACCAGCCCACCTACCGGCGCACCCGTTCATCCACCGTGAACACCGGCGCTCCACCCCTTGAATGATACCCCCGGGGGGTATATACCAAGAGGAGAGGCGCCGTCCGGCGCCGCCCTCAGACCTGAAGGAGACCGTCATGACCGAATCCGCCCGCACCCCGCTGCCGGGGGCCACCAACGGCTGCTCGTGCTGCGCCCCAGCCGCCGACGCCACCGCCCCCGCCGGGCACCAGAGTGCCGACCCAACCGGGACGAGCGCCGGCGACGCGACCTACCAGGTGGAGGGCATGACCTGCGGACACTGCGTGGGCTCCGTCGCCGAGGCCGTGAGCGCCCTGGACGGGGTGGACGATGTCCGGGTCGAACTGGTCGCCGGCGGGGCCTCCCCCGTCACCGTGACCGGGCCCGCCTCCGCGGACTCCGTGCGGACGGCCATCGAAGCGGCCGGCTACCGCGTCCGGATCTAACCGACCTATCCCCTCGAGGTCGGCGCCCCACCGCCGAGCCGGTCGCCGAACAGACCGCCGAGCAGAAGGAACACCATGAGCACCCCGCACCACCACGATCACCCCACCGACCAGACCGCCGAACACCCAGACCCGAACCCCCACGCCGGCCACGCCAACCACACCGACCATGCCGCCCACCACCCCGCGGACGCCGACACCCACGGTCAGGCCATGCCGCAGGGTCACGCCCACTCGGCCCTGGACGAGGACCACCAGGTCCACGACCACGGTCAGCACGCCGGGCATTCCACCGCGATGTTCAAGAACCGGTTCTGGGTCTCACTGGTGCTCTCCATCCCGGTGGTGTTCTTCAGCCACATGGTCGGGCAGCTGCTGGGCTACCACGTCCCCGAGTTCCCGGGCTCGGCGTGGATCGCCCCGGTGCTGGGCACCGTGATCTACCTCTATGGCGGCATGCCCTTCCTGAAGGGCGGGCTGACCGAGTTGCGCGCCCGCCAGCCCGGGATGATGCTGCTGATCGCGATGGCCATCACGGTGGCCTTCGTCGCCTCCTGGGTCACGACCCTGGGCATCGGGGACCTGATGCTGGACTTCTGGTGGGAGCTGGCGCTGCTGGTGGTCATCATGCTGCTGGGCCACTGGATGGAGATGCGCGCCCTGGGCGCGGCCTCCTCCGCCTTGGACGCGCTGGCGGCGCTGCTGCCGGAGGAGGCCGAGAAGGTCGTGGACGGTGACACCATCACCGTGCCGATCACCGAGTTGGCCGTGGGCGATGTGGTGCTAGTGCGGGCCGGGGCCCGGGTGCCGGCCGACGGGACCATCCTCGAGGGCGCCGCGGAGTTCGACGAGGCGATGATCACCGGGGAGTCGAAGCCCGTGTTGCGCCAGGCCGGGGACACGGTGGTCGCTGGGACCGTGGCCACCGACAACACCGTGCGGGTGAAGGTGGCCGCCGTCGGGACCGACACGACCCTGGCCGGGATCCAGCGGATGGTCGCCGACGCCCAGGAATCCTCCTCCCGCGCCCAGGCGTTGGCCGACCGAGCGGCGGCCCTGCTGTTCTGGTTCGCCCTGGTCGCGGCGATCATCACCGCGATCGTGTGGACCGCGATCGGCCAGCCCACCGACGCGGTCACCCGCACCGTGACCGTGCTGGTCATCGCCTGCCCGCACGCCCTGGGCCTGGCCATCCCGCTGGTGATCGCCCTCTCCACGGAGAAGGCCGCCAAGTCCGGGGTCCTGATCAAGGACCGGATGGCCCTGGAGCGGATGCGCACCATCGACGTGGTCCTGTTCGACAAGACCGGCACCCTGACCGAGGGCGCCCACGTCGTCACCGCCGTCACCGCGATGCCCGGCGTGTCCGAGGCAGAACTGCTGGCGGTGGCCGCCGCGGCCGAGGCTGACAGCGAGCACCCCGTGGCCCGGGCCATCGTCACCGCCGCCGGGCAGCACCCGCAGGCCAGCACGTTGCGCAAGCGCGGCACGGACTTCAGTGCTGCCATGGGCCGCGGGGTGCGCGCCACCGTGGACGGCTCCGAGATCCTCGTCGGGGGCCCGAACATGCTGCGCGAGCTTAACCTGACCATGCCGGCGGAGATCACTGAGCACACCGCCTCCTGGACCGCGCGCGGGGCCGGGGTGTTGCACGTGCTGCGCGAGGGGTCCGTTATCGGCGCGGTCGCCGTGGAGGACAAGGTCCGCCCCGAGTCCCGGGCCGCCGTGGCCGCCCTGCACGCCCGCGGCATCAAGGTCGCGATGATCACCGGCGACGCCCGCCAGGTCGCCGAGGCCGTCGGGGCGGACCTGGGCATCGACGAGGTCTTCGCCGAGGTCCTCCCCCAGGACAAGGACACCAAGGTCACCGAGTTGCAGTCCCGGGGACTGTCCGTGGCCATGGTGGGCGACGGCGTCAACGACGCCCCGGCACTGGCGCGGGCCGAGGTCGGCATCGCCATCGGCGCCGGCACCGACGTGGCCATGGAGTCCGCCGGCGTTGTGCTGGCCAGCAACGACCCCCGCGCGGTGCTGTCGATGATCGAGCTCTCCCAGGCCAGCTACACCAAGATGATCCAGAACCTGGTGTGGGCCACCGGCTACAACGTGCTCGCCGTGCCGCTGGCCGCCGGCGTGCTCGCCCCGATCGGGTTCGTGCTCTCCCCCGCGGTGGGCGCGATCCTGATGTCCGCCTCCACCATCGTGGTCGCCCTCAACGCCCAACTGCTGCGCCGGATCAACCTGGACCCGGGCCACCTGGCCCCCCTCGGCGCCCCCCGGCCGGAGGCTGCCCTTCAACCCGCGACCTCCTGATCGCGCCTCTTGGCGCGAACTCTGATATGAACCCTCAACCCATTATGGAAGGACCCACCATGAAACGCACCATGACGCTGACCGCCCTGGCCCTGGCCTCCGCCCTGACCTTGACCGCCTGCGGCACCGGCGCCCAGGACGAGAACGCCGGCGCTGAGGCGTCGGCCACTGCGACCAGCTCCGCCCCGGCCGCCACCCCTGCGGCCACGGCCACCGCGACACCGTCCACCACGGCGACCGGTTCGGCTGAGGAGGTCTCCGCCGAGCACAACGACGCGGACGTGATGTTCGCCCAAATGATGATCCCGCACCACCAGCAGGCCGTTGAGATGAGCGAGATGCTGCTGGCCAAGGATGACGTCCCGGCGGAGGTGGCCGCGTTCGCCCAGAAGGTCATCGACGCCCAGGGGCCGGAGATCAAGCGCATGAACTCCATGCTCACCGCCTGGGGCCAAGACCCCGTGGACACGGACGGCATGGACGGTATGGAGGGCATGGACCACGGCGGGATGTCCGGGATGATGTCCGAGGAGGACATGACCGCCCTCGACCAGGCCCAGGGCACCGAGGCCGCCCGGTTGTACCTGGAGCAGATGACCGCCCACCACAAGGGCGCCGTGGACATGGCCAAGGACGAGGCCGAGGACGGCCAGAACCCGCAGGCCGTGCAGCTTGCCGAGCAGGTCATCGCCGACCAGGAGGCCGAGATCACCGAAATGCAACAGATGCTCGACAAGCTCTGATCACCGTCGTCCGCTGCGGGCATCCGGTGAGACGCGGCTGGCGATAGACCCCGAAACCGGAACGGGTCCTCCAGGAAAGGAGACGAGCATGCAGGACAAGATCAAGGTCGCGGTGAACGGGTACGGGGTCATCGGCAAACGCGTCGCCGACGCGGTCCGGGCCCAGGAGGACATGGCGCTGGTCGGAGTCAGTGACGTCATCGCTGACTACCGGATCGCGACTGCGGCCGGGAAGGGTATCCCCGTCTACGCCTCTACCGAGCAGGCCCTACCGGTGATGGCGGATGCCGGCCTTCCCGTCGTCGGAGGCCTGCACGACCTGCTCGAGAACGTTGACGTCGTGGTGGACTGCACCCCGGCCCAGGTGGGCGCCGGCAACCTGGAGCTCTACCGTGCCCACGGGGTCGAATCCGTGTTCCAGGGCGGGGAGAAGCACAATCTCACCGGCCACTCCTTCGTCGCCCACGCCAACTACGCCACCGCCCTGGGCCGGGACAGCACCCGGGTGGTGTCCTGCAATACCACCGCCACCGTCCGGGCCCTTACCGCGCTGAAGGACGTCGGACTGCTGTCCAAGGCCCGGGGGGTGCTCATCCGCCGGGCCACCGATCCGTGGGAATCGGACCATTCCGGGATCATGAACACCATCGTCCCCGAGGGCCGAATCCCCAGCCATCAGGGGCCCGACGCCCAGTCGGTGGTCCCGGACCTGGACGTGGTCACCATGGCCGCCAAGGGAGCCCACACTCAGAACCACCTGCACTACTGGACGATCGAGCTCACCCGCCCGGCCGAGAAGCAGGAGGTGTTGGAGGCGTTCCGGGCGATGCCGCGGATCGCCTTCGTCCGGCGCTCGGACGGCGTCGTGGCGGTCAATAGCACCGTGGAACTCATGGAGGACCTGGGCCGGCCCCGGGGTGATATGTATGAGGTGGCCCTCTGGGAAGACATCCTCACCGTGGACGGCAACGAGCTGCACTACACCTACACGGTGGACAACCAGGCGATCGTCGTCCCCGAGAACATCGACGCGATCCGGGCCCTCACCGGAACCGTCGACGACGGCGGCGAGTCCATCCGGCGCACCGACCGCGCCTTGGGGGTGCGCCAGGACTTCGTGCGCTCCTCGGTGGCTGCCCGTTGAACTGCGCGGCAGACGCCGCTGAGGCGGTGCCCGGCCCCAGGAATGGGGGGTGGTCGGACACCGCTTCGGCGGCCGCGGACTACCGCAGCGGTCCTATGGCCTCCGGTCAGGTGCGAGAGGCCGTCGCGATCGCGTTGATGGCCTCATCCAACACCGCATTGAACTGCGCTGGGCTCTGGGCCGTACTCAGCCCTTCGGTCAGGGCGCGGGAGAAGCTGGCGATCACGCCGTGGTTGCGGGCCAGCAGGGTGGTGGCCTGGGCCCGGGTATAGCCGCCCGACAGGGCCAGGACGCGGATCACTCGGGGATGGTCCACGAACTCGCGGTAGAAGTCCGCCCGCTCCGGCAGCGTCACTTTGAGGATGACCGACTGGTCGTCTCCGAGCTTGTCCAGTTGGGCGAGGATTGCCGCCTTGAGCTGGTCCTCCACCTCGGCCTTGCGGGGGCTGCGGATATCCACCTCGGGCTCGATGATGGGCACCAGCCCGGTAACGAGGATCTGACGGGCGAGCCCGAACTGCTGCTCCACGACGGAGCCCACCCCGTCCCCGGGCAGCTTGATGACCGAGCGCATCTTCGTCCCGAACATGTGCTTTTCGACGGCTCGAGACAGTAAGTCATCCAGGTGCGGGATGGGTTTCATGAGCTGGGCGCCTTGCTGTTCCGGGGCCGAGCCCTGGTCGATTTTGAGGAAGGGCACGATGCCTTTGCTGTTCCACAGGTAGTCGCCCGTGGGGGAATCCTCCACCTGGCGGTTCATTGTGTTCTCGAACAGGATGGCCCCGATGACGCGCTCACCGTCGAAGCTGGGGCTGGTGATGATGCGTGTGCGCATCTGGTGTACCAGGTCGAACATCTCCTCTGGGCCGGAGTAGGCATCCTTGTCGATCCCGTAGAGGTGCAAGGCCGCCGGGGTGCTGCCCCCGCTCTGGTCCAGCGCCGCGACGAATCCGGCACCGTTCCTGACCCTCTGATACTTCTCCGAGTCCATGGGAGCCTTCCGCGGCGAGGGAGCACGGTGGTCCGGGTTCCCTGCGCGCGTCATGGACGACTGGCCGCCCTCAAGGGGGAACGGTCATCAGCAGGCTCAACCCAGGGTGACGAGCAGGTCCGCGCAGGCCTGCTCACACCGGCGGCAGGCCTCGGCACACACCTTGCAGTGCTCGTGCATCTGGGCGTGGCTCTCGCATTCGTCCCCGCACGCCTTGCAGGCGGCCCGGCAGGCTTCGAGCAGGGCGCGGGTGGTCTCGGCGTTGGTGCCGGTCTGCCGGGACAGCATCCGGCCTGTGGCGGCGCACACATCGGCGCAGTCCAGGTTCAACCGGATGCACTGCCTCAGGTCGGCGACCATGTCCTCGGCCAGGCAGGCGTCCGCGCAGGCGGTGCACGTCTGGGCGCACTCGAAGCAGGCCTGGATGCATTCGGCCAGTTTCTGCCGATCGATGTTCCCCACCTCCTTCGGGTAGGTCTCCAGCATGGCGCTCACGTGATGGGTCATGATGTGCTCCTTCGTCGATCTGATCCGACGCACCGGCCTTCGCCGGCCCGCCCTGCCATCGACCGTAGACCGCCCCGCCGACGCGGGTGAAGGGCTCAACCTTGAAGGTTCCGTGAAGATCGCCGGCCACGGAGGCCCGCGGACTCCTTTACGGGCAGGGATGACGCAGGTGTGACCAGCCGCCCCTCAGCCCGGCCGACGGCCCTGAGGACCACGCCGACGTGGAGGACCAGCAGGGCTCGCCTCAACGTGGATCCTGTCGGGCCGGACGGTCGGTGTCGGGAAGAGCGCTTATGCGATCCGACCAGGGGCGTCGAGGCCGCCGGTGCAGGCCGCCCCGGGCTCAGGCGCGTCGGGGGACTGCCAGTACTCGGCCACGAACTGCTCGATCCGTTCATCCTCCGGGGAATCCACCGCCACCTGCGCCTGCCAGGCCGAAAGCACGATGGGCGAATCCAGGCCCTCGTAGGGGGCCAGGACGACATAGGCGGCCGGTAGGGCCGTCCGCAGGGCATCGACTTGCTCCTGTGAGAGCGCCTCGGAATCGTAGGCGACCCAGGCGGCACCGTGCTCCAAAGCGTGCACGGCATTCTCGTTGGGTACTGGTTCGGTGTAGACCCCACAGTTGAGCCAGGCGCTGGCATGATCGCCACCCACCGGCGGCGACTGCTCGTAGTCCACAGGGGTGCTCACGTGGTTAGCGCTGAGCCCCTCGAAGGTCTGCAGCCCGGCGATCTCAATGTCCTCCCGAGCCTGGGGCGGAGGATTCTGAATCACGGCGAGTGTCACCAGCCCGCCGACCACGGCGATGGCGGTGAGCGCTCCCGCTCCGACCAGAACCTTCCGCCGACGTTCAGCCTTGGCTTCCGGGTCTGCCGTGAGTTTGGTGACATCTGATCTGTGGTCCCGGGAGGGACTGCTGGAAGGATGACCCCATGCCCGCTGCATACCCCCGAGAGTTCCGCCAGGACGTGGTCAGCATCGCCCGTAAGGGTCAGATGCCGATCGCGCAGGTCGCTAAGGACTTCGGCATCGCCGAGTCCTGCCTACGGCGCTGGCTGGCCCAGGATGATGTCGAGGCCGGGATCCGGCCCGGCATCACCAAGGCTGAGAACAAGGAGCTGAAGGCTCTCAAGCGCCGCAACCGCGAGTTGGAGATGGAGAACGAGGTCCTACGGCGTGCGGCCGCGTATCTGTCCCAGGCGAACCTGAAATTGGGTCAGTCCCCAAAATGACCTATCCCGTCGTGAAGGACCTGGCCCGCGACGGGATTCCCGTGAAACTCTCCTGCCGGGTCCTCGGGTTCTCCCGTCAGGCCTACTACCAGTGGCTGGCCGAACCTGTCAGCGAGCGGGAATGGTCCGACGCGCATGCCGCCAACGCCGTCCTCGATGCCCATGCCGATGACCCGGAGTTCGGATACCGGTTCCTGGCTGATGAGCTCCGCGGCCGTGGCCTGGCCGTGTCGGACCATCAGGTGTTGAAGGCCTGTCGGCTCGTGAAGGTCCGCTGCTGCCACTCGATCCGTCGCGGCTCGGGCAAGCGTCCTGGCCCTGCCGTTCATGATGATCTGGTTCGTCGTGAGTTCCGCGCTGAGAAGCCGAACCAGCTGTGGCTCACGGACATCTCAGAGCATTGGGCCGGGGATTCCAAGCTCTACCTCTGCGCGGTCAAGGACGTGTTCTCGAACCGGATCGTGGGCTACTCGATCAATCGGCGGATGAGCTCGCAGCTGGCCGTGGACGCCCTGCAGATGGCTCTGGCCCGGCGTGGAGGCAAGGCCGAGGTGCAGGGTTGCCGGGTGCATTCGGATCGAGGATCGCAATTTCGAGCCAGGCGATTCGTGGAGACGCTCCGGGTCAACGGCCTGGTCGGGTCGATGGGCAGGGTCGGTGCTGCTGGGGACAACGCGGCAATGGAATCCTTCTTCGCGCTGTTGCAGAAGAACGTGCTGAACCGGCGTCGCTGGCAGTCCTTCGACCAGCTCCGGCTCGCGATCGTGAGCTGGATCGAGCGGACCTATCACCGCCGTCGTAGGCAGGCCCGTCTCGGGAAGCTCACCCCTGTCGAGTTCGAGATGGTTCAATCAGTCCAGGCGGCTGCCGCCGCCTGATAACTCGTGTCAAGCAAACTCATGGCAGACCCTTTTTTTGGCGCGCTCGGGGGAAGGACCATGGGAAGTGTGGCTTCGTTCGCTTGGTGGCGGGGTTTTTGCAGCGCTCCGTGGCGGTCTTGTTGCCGCGATCACGCAGGACTGGCTGCAGGTAGGTGTCGCGGTCTGAACCGAGAGGGGTGCGCCCGGTCAGGGCCGTTTGGATCGCTGCCGCTACGTCAGAGTCCGAAGGCTCCGCCGCTGACGAGGATCACGATGCCGAGGCCGATGAGAACGATGGGGAAGAGGATGTGCTCCCAGCGTTCGAGCACTTCGGCGATCGGGGGGCGGGTGGCGACGAACTTTGCCAGGATCACCAGGACCGCGACGAGCGCGAGGAAGACGATGCAGTAGGCGACTACTGCGAGAGGTTCCACGCTGAGGAAGACAGGGGTGTAGACGCCGATGTTGTCGCCGCCGTTGGCAAGGGTGACGCCTGCGACTGTCCACACGCCGACCTTCTTGCCGGCAACCTTGGCCTCGTCGTCATCGTCGTCATCGTCTCCGCGCCAGGCCTGCCATGCGGCCCGGAGGCCGAGGCCTAGAGGGATGAGACCGAAGTACGGGATGGCTGCCGAGGGCAGGAATGCTCCGGCGCCGATGGTCACCAGGACCGCGGCACCGAGGATGCCGGCGAATCCGAGGTACTGGCCGGCCAGAATGCGGGCGGTAGTGCCGCGCTGGCCTGCCCCTCGCGCGAAAAAGAGGGAGAGCACGATGATGTCGTCGATGTTGGTCGCTGCGAACAGGCCCATCGCCTGCAAGACCGAGGTGAGGTTCATGCGCCCTCCCCAGCTGCGTCGCACCCGGGAAGCGAGCAGGCGGGATCGATGCACGGGGCGTCTTCGTCCACTGCCAGGGTGGCATCGACCAGTGCCGTCAGCGCCTGCGCCAGGTGCGAATCGGCGATCTCATATCGTGTCCGACGACCCTCGGGCTCGGAGACGACGATCCCGCAATCGCGCAGGCATGCCAGGTGGTTGGACACGTTCGGGCGTGTCAGGTCCAGATCTCGGGCCAGTTCCGCCGGGTAAGCGGGATGGTCGAGCAGGGCCAAGATGATCCGGGATCGAGTGGGGTCGGCCAGTGCACGACCCAGGCGGTTCATCACGTCGAGACGCGAAGCAATAGTCAGCATGCACTGAACTATACAGCACGCACTGAACACTCGGTCACAGGCGTCAGCCCAGATCGCATGCCCGTAAGGGGACCCCCACCCGCGCGTCCACCGCAGAGCTGTCCCACATCATCGGAGCCGACCCCGTAAAGACCGTCTCCCCGGCCGGGTCCACCACCCGCAGCATCTTGGACTCAGGATCCTGAGTAATCTGCAACCCCTCAGACACGCCCAGAGGGAACCGCGCTTCCACGTCCCTGCCGGGGTCCTGGTCGATTACGACCTGATGGGCGAACCCGTCCACGGTGGCCTGCACCGCCACATCCGACTCCACCGCAGGATTCTTCGCGTCCACTTCGGCCGTGGCAACATCAGCGAACACCGCCTCCGCACCCTCCGTCGACGGGACTGGAAGCTTTCCTTCCCACCCCACCACCAACTCGGCCGGCTTGCCCTGATGCTCAGAGGACATCGTCACCAGCGGAACCGACTCATCCGTCGGCCCCTCCCCGAGCGCATCGCCACCATCGGCAACGACGATCTCAGAGACAGCCCCCTGCACCGTCATGTCCGTGCTGCTGTCCAGGAACGGGTCATCGGAGACCGATGTGAAACTGCCGTCTTCGGCCTCACGATTCACCGCGGTGGCAAAAGACTCCAGCGTCCACGTCCCATCAGGATTCGCAAACAACATCTCCGACTCAGTCCGGGCAGAAAGATCCTCCACCCGCTCACCGCTCACCCGCGCAGTGACCTGCGCCGACACCGCATCAGGCCGCCCCTCCGACGGAGGCACGGCCTCCGCAACAGCCTGCTGCTGGCCTGCGTTCGCCTCAACACCGGGAGTTGCAGATGCCACCGGCAGATCCGCAGCCACCAGAACCCCGGCCAGCACCACGCCCAGCACCCCGGAAACCGTCCGAGACCACACACCAGAGACCACCATTGGTCCTCCCCAGCCACAGAGAGCACCCAGTGCTCACCCAAATAATGGGAGAACCTTGCACCCCGGTGAGGCACCTCACACACCACTCCATCATGCTCTGAGACTCCAGAACTCCAGCAGCCCTGAGCCGGCCGGATCCGCACGACTGGCTGACGCCACGAAACACCCTCCGACGACGCGAGACTGTCAGCTCCGCCCCGCCTGCCCCGCCTCAGCCCTCAGTCCTCAGTCCTCAGTCCTCCAGCAGGGTCACCGCACCGGCCGAGCCGTCCACGCGCACCCGCTGCCCGTTCTCCAGCCGCTGCATCACGCCGCGGATCGCCATGACGGCCGGCAGCCCGAGCTCGCGCGCGGTCACCGCACCGTGGGAGAGCGCTCCGCCGGACTCGGTGATGACGCCGGCGGCCTGGTAGAACAGCGCGGTCCAGGCCGGGTTGGTGGTGCGGGCCACGAGGATCGCCCCGGGCGGGAAGGACGCGAAGTCCTCCGGACCGTGCACGAGGAACACCTCGCCCTCCACCGAGCCCGGGCTGCCGGCGGCGCCGACCAGCGCGTCGCCGTCCACCTCCTGTACAGCCGACTCACCCCACACCCAGTCCGGGGCGCCGGCGCACGCCTCCCGGTAGGCCTTCTTGTTCCTCTTCGCGACGCAGCGCAGTGGGGCGAGCTGCTCGTCCTCGAAGGCCGTGTCCAGGTCCGCGACCGGCAGGAAGAACGCGTCCATCGGCTCCCGCAGCACGTCCGCCTCCACGAGGCCGGTGCCGAGGGAGCGGACGGCCTTGCGCAGCAGCGGGGTCATGCGCGTGGTCTGGTAGTGCTCGAGGTCGTCCAGGGCGGTGTACTCGCGGGCCAGGCGGATGACCTCCTGCACCAGGTAGCGCAGCGGATCCGGGACCTGGGCGAGGACGGCGAGCTCGGTCTCCATGGCGGTGACCTTGGCCCTACGCTCCGCGGCGGCGTGGTCCTCGTCCTCGCGCTGGGCCATGAGCCGGATCTGGTCCAGGACGATGTGCGGGGCCTCCACCCACGTGGGGTGGTAGGCGTCGAAGTCGAGCTCACGGTGGCCGTGCCGCTGCAGGAAACGTGTGAAGGCGGCGGCGAACTCGGGCCACTGCTCGAGGCGCTCCACCACGGCGGAGGCACCGTCCGCGGCGAGCGCGTCCACCAGCTCCGGGGTGGCACGCAGGGCCCTCGAGAGCTCCCAGAGCTCGGCGTTGACCTGGCCGGTCTTGGTGTCCGTGGCGGAGATGAGCTGCTCGAACACCTGCTGCGCCTGGTCCGCGCTCAGCGTCATGGTCAGCATCCGCTGCAGGGCGCCGTAGAGGGTGCGCTGGGTCAGGGAGATCGCGATGTTCGGCAGGAAGTAGGCGTTGCCCGCCGCGGCGATCGCTTTGACGTGCTCCCACCGGGCAGGCAGGTCCAGGGCGTCCGGGTCCACGGCGTCCAGGGCACCGAGGGCGAGCAGGTAGGTGTCCAGGTCCCGGGCCCACTGCAGCGGCAGCTGCTGCACCCAGGAGTAGTCCCGGATGATCTCCGGGATGGCGGCCTCGAGGGACTCGGCGTCCGTGAGCATCCGCAGCGGCAGCCGGTCCGCGTAGAGCTCCACGGCGGTCTGGTTGCCGTAGATCCAGGAGTCCTTCATCACGAACCACTTGTCGTCGAACGGCGGCAGGCCCATGAGGTCGAAGGAGTGGTTCAGGGAGCGGTGGAAGCCGTCCTCCACCAGGTCCCAGGTCAGCGGGGCGATGGGCGTGGGGAACCGCTCCGCGGACTCGTCCCGGGTGAGCCGGGCCGCCACCCGGGTGACCGGGCGGGACTGCAGCAGGAACAGGCGACCCTCCGAGTAGGCCCACTCGATGTCCTGCGGGAAGCCCGCGTGGACCTCCGCCGCGACGGCCAGGTCCGCAACCTCGGCGCGCTGGTCCTCGGTGAGGGCCGGGCGGGTGCCGTGCGCGGCCGGCAGGTCCACCTCCTCGGTGCCGCCGCCGGGCAGGGAGACGAGGGCGTGCGGCTTTTCCGCGACGGTCTCGGCCACCAGCTCGTGACTGTCCCGGGCGACGATGTACTCGTCCACCGGCTGTTCTCCCCCGACGACCGTCTCGCCCAGGCCGAAGGCCGCGTTGATCAGCACGTGCCCCATCTGCCCGCGCACCGGGTCCACGGAGAAGGCGACGCCGGACGCCTCCTGAACGCCCACTTCCACCATCTGCTGCACGACGACGGCCATCGCCGCCTCAAGATGGTCCACCCCGAGCCGCTGCCGGTACCGCATGGCGTGGGCGTTCCACAGCGAGGCGTGGCAGGCCAGCACCTTTGCCAGCACGTCCTCCACACCGCGCACGCCCAGGTGGGTGTCATGCTGGCCGGCGAAGGCGGCGCCGGGCAGGTCCTCCATGGTGCCGGAGGACCGGACGGCCACCGCGTGGTCCGTCAGGTCCGTCTGGTCCATGAGCGCGGTGACCTCGGTGCGCCAGGACTCGGGGACCTCGGCGGACAGGATCAGCTCCTGCGCCTGGGCGGCGGCGGTGTCCACGTCGATCTCCCCGGCGTCCAGACGAGACAGGACTGCGCGCAGGTCCGAGGCGATGTCCTTTACCAGCTCCCGATAGGCCTCGGCGGTGACGATCAGCCCCGGTGGCACCGGCAACGCGCGGGCAGTGCGGGCCAGGGACGCGCCCTTGCCTCCGGACACCGCGAGCTCGGCGGCGTCCTCGTGGTGGAAGTCGATGATCAGGGCCATGGCGTCTCTCCTGGTGGCGGGTCGGGCGTCTGGTCTGGGGAACGGGCGGAACGGACGGTGGGTGAACGCGATCGATGGTCTGGCGTGTGGGCCGGCTACAGCCGCCAGCGGTTCGTGCCGAGCAGGGCCCAGCCCGCAGCGGTGGAGACCAGCGCGGCCGCGCCCGCAGCCGGCTTGGCCACGGTGAGCCCGGCCAGCACTGGCGCCCACAGCAGGGCCGCTCCGGTGCCGCCGAGCACCCGGAAGAAGCTGACCGTGTTCACCGCGTCCGCCTTCTTGCCCACCGCCCACGCGGTGACGAGCACCGGGGCGATCGGGGCCTGCAGCGCCAGGCCGAGCATCCGCGGCCAACGCGGGGCCGGGACGCCCGGCAGCGGCACCGGCCCCACCCGCGCCTGACGCTGATGGGCCAGGAAGGACTCGATGAACCCCTCCCCGTCCCGGGCATCGGCGCCGGCGGCCGAGAGGACTGCCTGGAAGGAGGCCTCGTCCGGGCAGTCCACGGACACCCCGTCCAGGGCAGCGGAGAGGACCCCGTGGAGGCGGTCGACCTCGGCGGGCTCGGGGGCTCCGGCGGCCGGCGAGGCGGCACCGGGTGAGCCTGCATCGGGAGGCGAGGGGCCGTCGTCGGGAAGGAGGACCGGGTCCCCGAGGAGGACCTCCACACGGGAGCGGTACCGGTCCGGAGCCGAGTAGAACAGCCCGACCGGGACGACCTCCACGTCCACTCCCTGCGCGCGGCAGGCCGCCACGATCCGTGCCGCACCCTTCCGGTAGGGCTGCGGGGCGTGCGACCACTCGGAGGTGCCCTCGGGCAGGACCACGAGGTCTCCTCCCGCGGCCAGATGGCGCACCCCGGCGGTCACCGGGTCCGCGGCCTCCGCCGGGTCCATGCCATAACGCTCCACGTCCTTCGGGCGCACGACGGGGATGCCGGTGAACAGCAGGCGCAGCAGCGGATGGCGCAGCAACTGGGCCGAGACGAGGAACTGCGCACCGGGGGCGGCGAAGGCCAAGGCGCAGCCGTCGATGGCGCCGTTGCGGTGGCTGGCGAGGTAGAGGCGGGGGCGGTGGCCGTCGTCGGTGTGCCGGGTGCTGCGCGAGCCGCGGCGCAGGGCCCGGCCAGGGCGGACCTCACCCAGGATCCGGGGCCGGCCGAAGGCGACCGTCCCCAGCGCTCTCACCAGGCCGCGGTGCCACGCGCTGGGAGCACTGCCGGGCGCCGGTGCGCTGAAGGCCATGGCGGTTCCCCTTCGTCCCTCTTCTTTCCAGCACCGTAACGGCGCCTGTGTGAGCGGCGCCACCGCAGGAAGCGTTCCGGGGATGCGCTCAGAGCGAAGGGCGGCTGTGCAGGAGAGGACGCCCGGGGCACGAGCTCAGGCCCGGGACCCGTCAGAGCACCGCCAGCGCCTGCTCCACCACGTCCTCGGCCAGTGCCTCCACCCAGTGCACGCGCGGGTCGGCACGGAACCAGGTCTCCTGGCGGCGGGCGAAGCGGCGGGTGGCCACGATCGTCTGTTCGATCGCCTCGGCCTCGGTGAGCTCCCCATCCTGCACGGCCAGGAACGGGGCGTAGCCGATGGCCCGCGAGGCCGTCTTGCCCTCCCTCAGCCCGGCGGCCTCCAGGCGGCGGACCTCCTCGGCGAGGCCGGCGTCCACCATGGCGTGGACGCGGGCGGCGATGCGCTCGTGCAGCACGGCCCGGTCGATGCGCAGGCCGATCTGCATCGCCGGGGCGACGTCCGGGTGGGTCTGCCGCTGGGGCATGAACGCACTGAAGGGGCGGCCGGTGATCCGGTGGACCTCCAGGGCGCGCACCAGGCGCCGCTCGTCCTTCACGTTCCGCGCGGACTCCGCATCCACCGCGGCGAGCTCGGAGCGCAGGGATGCCGCACCGCGCTCGGCCAGCTCGGCCTCCACCTCGGCACGCGCCGCGGGGTCGGTGGGCGGGAACTCCAGCACGTCCAGGGCGGCGCGGACGTAGAGTCCCGAACCGCCCACGAGGATCGGTGTCCTGTCCCGCCGGCGGATCTGCGCGAACAGCTCCCGTGCCTGCGCCTGGAACGTTGCCACCGAGGCCTCCTCGGTGACGTCCAGGACGTCCAGCAGGTGGTGCGGCACCCCCTGCTGCTCGGCCGGCATGGTCTTGGCGGTACCGATGTCCATGCCCCGGTAGAACTGCAGGGCGTCCGCGTTGACGACCTCCCCGTCCAGCCGCTGGGCCAGCGCCACGGCCAACGCCGACTTGCCGGTGGCCGTGGCCCCGACGACGGCGATCACCGGGCGCTGCCGGCTCGCCTGGGTGTCGGAGGACATCAGGAGCGCGGTCGCAGCGACGGCATACCGAGGCTGGTGGCACCGCCGGCGCCCGGGGCGGGCACGCCGCAGGACTCGGCCTGCGCGCGGTCCCAGGCGTCGCCTGCCCGGCTGCGGCGGACCTGGTAGTCCTCGGCGGTCGGGTCCGCGATGGCGAAGAACGCGGCGGCGTCCGTGACGGGCACGGTGACGAAGTCACCCGGGCGCGGGGTCTCGCAGCCGGCCGGCACGGAGAAGTGCACGAGGCGGTGGTCCGGGGCGCGGCCGGCCAGGCGGCCGGTCTCACCGGACTTGGAGCCGGACTGCTCGGTGACCAGCAGCTCCTGGCGGGTGCCCACGAGGGTCTTCATCTCCTCCGCGGAGATGCGGTCTTGCAGCTTCACCAGCCGCTCGAAGCGCTCCTGCACCTTCTGCTTGGGCACCTGGTCCTCCATCTCTCCGGCGGGGGTGCCGGGGCGGATGGAGTACTGGAAGGTGAACGCCGAGGAGAAGCGGGAGGCCTCCACCACCTTCATGGTGTCCTCGAAGTCCTCGTCCGTCTCACCGGGGAAGCCCACGATGATGTCCGTGGTGATGGCCGCATGCGGCATGCGCTCACGGACCTTCTGAAGGATCCCGAGGAACTTCTTCGACCGGTAGGACCGGCGCATGTCCTTGAGGACCTTGTCCGAGCCGGACTGCAGCGGCATGTGCAGCTGCGGCATCACGTTGGGGGTCTCGGCCATGGCGTCGATGACGTCGTCCGTGAAGGACGCCGGATGCGGGGAGGTGAAGCGCACCCGCTCCAGGCCCTCGATCTCGCCGCAGGCGCGCAGCAGCTTGGCGAAGGCTCCGCGGTCTCCGAACTCCACGCCGTAGGTGTTCACGTTCTGGCCGAGCAGGGTCACCTCCACAATGCCCTCGGCGACGAGCGCCTTGATCTCCTGCAGGATCTCGCCCGGGCGGCGGTCCTTCTCCTTGCCGCGCAGGGACGGGACGATGCAGAAGGTGCAGGTGTTGTTGCAGCCCACGGAGATGGACACCCACGCCGAGTGGGTGGACTCGCGCTTGGTGGGCAGCGTGGAGGGGAAGACCTCGAGGGACTCGAGCAGCTCGACCTCGGCACGGTGGTTGTGGCGGGCGCGCTCGAGCAGGGTCGGCAGGGAGCCGATGTTGTGGGTGCCGAAGACCACGTCCACCCACGGGGCCTTCTGGACGATCACGTCCTGGTCCTTCTGGGCCAGGCAGCCGCCGACGGCGATCTGCATGCCCTCGTGGGCCTCCTTCACGTTCCGCAGGTTGCCGAGGTTGCCGTAGAGACGGTTGTCCGCGTTCTCGCGCACGGCGCAGGTGTTGAAGACGACCAGGTCCGCCTGGTCGCCCTCGGCGACGGGCCTGTAGCCGGTGGACTCGAGCAGGCCGGAGATGCGCTCGGAGTCGTGGACGTTCATCTGGCAGCCGAAGGTGCGCACCTCATAGGTGCGGCCGGTGCTGTCCGGCGCGGCGGGTGCGGTCTCGGCGGGGGTCTGCGGGGCGTCAGCGGTGGTGGTCATCGCAGGACATTCTAGTGGCGCACCGGGTCCCGACGGCGGCCGGTCACCCTGGGTGCCCGGCCGGCGGTGGGTACGGGGCCGGGTGGTGGCGGGGCCGGTCAGTGACCGGACGGACGGATGCCGAGGGCGGTTGCGGGCTCAGTCGTCCTGGGCGTCGATCGCGTCCCGGACCACGGAGAACGCCAGCCCGGGCGCATAGCCCTTGCGGCCGAGCATGGCGACGAGCCGGCGCACGTGCTTGTCCCGCTCGGCGCGGGACTCGGCATCTCGGCCGGTGGGCACGGGACGGGTGCGGATCTTCTTGGCCACCAGCTCCTCGGCCGCGGCGCGTTCGTCCTCGCCGGTGACGGCCTCGAGTGCCTCCTCGGCGGTCTCGCCGTCCACACCCTTCTCCTTGAGCTCGCGGCGCAGGGCACTGCGGGCCAGGCCGCGGCCGCGGTGGCGGGAGCGGACGAGGGTCTCGGCGAAGGCGGAGTCGTCCACGAGGCGGACGGCCTCCATGCGGTCCAGGACCTCGGTGCCGACCTCCTCCGGGATCCCGCGGTCCGCGAGGCGCTCCTCGAGCTGGTGTCGGGAACGGGGTGCGCCGGTGAGGTGGCGCAGCACGATGTTCCGCGCCAGTTCGCGCAGCTCGTCCGGGTCCGAGGGCAGCGGGGGCGACTCTCGGCGTCCTCCGCGGCCACGGCCTCGGCCGCCCGGGGAGCCCTTCTTCCGTTTCGTTCCCCGCGGCGCGGGGTCCTCCTCTTCAGAGGGGACACCACCGAAGGCCTTGGCCCACGGGCTCTCGCCTGGCTCGGCATGGACGCGGCGCGGGTCGAGCGGTCCGGAGCCGAGCACATGCTGGCGCTCGGCCTGGGCCCGTGCCCGGCGGGCGGCGCTGCGAGCGCGGACGGCGGCGAGGCGTTGGGGGTCGACGCCGTCGGGCAGCTCCTCCTCCGGCGCATCTGCACCGCTTGCGCCCACTCCGCCCGACGCTTCACGTCCTGCCGCCGGGTCTCCACGGCGCGCCGCCCGTTCCCGGGCGGCCTTCACCGAGGGTGCCTCGATCCAGATGGCATCGCCCCAGGAGGGGTCCCCCTGGGGCGTGCCGCGGCCTCGCCGCTCACTCATACGCTGACCCGGGTCGACCGGCGGGTCAGCCGGCGTCCGGGACGGCCTTCAGCGCGGGCTCGGCGCCCTCCGCCTCGGCGTCCTCGTCCGGCACGATACCGAGCTTCTTGAGGATCCTGGTCTCGATCTCCAGCGCCAGGTCCGGGTTGTCCTTGAGGAACCGGCGGGCGTTCTCCTTGCCCTGGCCGAGCTGGTCCCCGTCATAGGTGAACCAGGCACCGGACTTGCGCACGATGCCCTCCTCGACGCCCATGTCGATCAGGCCGCCCTCCTTGGAGATGCCCTCGCCGTAGAGGATGTCGAACTCGGCCTGCTTGAACGGCGGGGCCATCTTGTTCTTCACGATCTTGGCGCGGGTGCGGTTGCCGACCGGGTTGCCGGCCTCCTTGAGGGTCTCGATCCGGCGCACGTCGACGCGGACCGAGGCGTAGAACTTCAGGGCCTTGCCGCCGGTGGTGGTCTCCGGGGAGCCGAAGAACACGCCGATCTTCTCGCGCAACTGGTTGATGAAGATCGCGGTGGTCTTGGAGTGGGACAGTCGACCGGTGATCTTGCGCAGCGCCTGGGACATCAGGCGGGCCTGCAGGCCCACGTGGGAGTCGCCCATCTCGCCCTCGATCTCGGCGCGCGGCACGAGGGCAGCCACGGAGTCGACGACGACGATGTCCAGGGACCCCGAGGAGACGAGCATGTCCATGATCTCCAGGGCCTGCTCACCGGTGTCCGGCTGGGAGACCAGCAGGGCGTCCGTGTCCACGCCGAGCTTGCGGGCGTAAACCGGGTCCAGGGCGTGCTCGGCGTCGATGAACGCGGCGATGCCGCCGTTGCGCTGGGCGTTGGCCACCGCATGCAGGGCGACCGTGGTCTTGCCCGAGGACTCCGGGCCGTAGATCTCCACGACGCGACCGCGGGGCAGGCCGCCGGTGCCGAGGGCGACGTCCAGGGCGACCGAGCCGGTCGAGATGGTCTCGACCGGGGCCTGGGACTGCTCGCCCAGGCGCATCACGGAGCCCTTGCCGAACTGCTTGTCGATCTGGGCGAGGGCGGCGTCGAGGGCCTTCTGACGGTCGTTGCCGGTGGCGGTGCTCATCTTTCACCTCTGGATGTGTGGTCTGTGGTCCGGGCCGTGAGGCCCGGTGCGGGTCCGTCCGATCCGCTCGTGGTCGACACTACGGACGGCCGCCGACACGATAGGCCGTGCAGGCTGTTCCTGTGGACGGTCTCCCGCGTTCGGTCTGCTGTGGAGGACACTACCGCACCCCTTCGAACATGTGTTCGACGCACGCGGCGGCGTGTCCGGTCAGCGCTTGGGCGGGATGTCCCGGCCCAGCCGGCGCTCCTCGGGCACGTCCTGCAGGTCGCAGATCGCCAGCCACACCTCGCGCGGGTCCACGCCGCGGGACAGCGCCTCCGCACCGGTGCAGTCCAGCCCGGGCAGGTTCAGGGAGTCCACCATCACCGGACCCCGGGCCCTGCCGAACTCCTCCTCAACCAGGCGGGTGAACTCGCTGCGGCGCATGCACGTCCTCTCGGGTCGGGAAGTCTCGTCGGGGTCTCGTCCGCCAGGGTCGGTCGCCGGGCCGGATCGGACGCCGGACCACGCCGGCGCTCGGACGCCCCCAGGGCCCGCACCTGCCGGTCAGGTGCGGTCTCGATGATGCCACGGCGGCGTGCCGCCGGGACGCGGCGACGGGCGGTCGCCTTCGAGATGAAGGCGACCGCCCGCCGTCGTGAAGCGGTGCGTCCTGCCTCAGTGGGCGAGGGTGCCCACGCGACCGGTGCCGTCCAGGTCCGCGGCGAGTCCGTCCGGGACGGTGTCCGGGACGGTCACGCCCTCCTGCTCGGCAACGCGGTCCGAGACCTCGCGGAGCATGGCGGACAGCGGGACGTCGAGGGCGCCGCAGATCGAGGCCAGCAGCTCGGAAGAGGCCTCCTTCTGGCCGCGCTCGACCTCGGAGAGGTAGCCGAGCGAGACGCGGGCGTCGTGTGACACCTCGCGCAGGGTGCGGCCCTGCCGCTGGCGGACGTCGCGCAGGACGTCGCCGATCTCGTGACGGAGGACGGGCATGGAGCGCTCCTTGATGTCGGGGGCCGCGGGGGTCTGGGGGGCCTCGTCCACGGGTCCTTCCTGGACCCAGCGGGTGATGCCGTTGGCGTGGATGGGGTGCCTCATCATGTCTATCGGTACCTCCTGGACGTTCACTGGGCAACGGCGGTGACGTCGCCGGGGCCGATCCCGCCCTCTGTTCTTGACTCGTCCTGGACAACCGCGCGCCCCCTGTGTTCATTCCCGGCCGAGAGATCTTTTCTGTTCCGTGACCTTCACCCCCGGCGGTCCGCCTCCTCCGCGTGGTCCTCGCGCTCCTTCGCCGCCTCCCGCCGCAGCCCCTCGCGCCGGGAGTAGGTGGCCGTGCGGATGGACTCGGAGTCGTCGAAGCTCGATCCCACAGCTCCGGCGATCACGCCCATGGACGTGGCCAACCAGGCCAGGGACACGTAGTCGCCCACGCCAGCGTGCCCGCCGAGCTCCTCGGCCAGATACCCCCGGGGGATGATCAGGCCGGCCACCAGGGCGAGTCCCAGGAACAGGCCCGCGTAGAGCAGGCACACGGCGATCGTCACGGTCGCCAGGGTCGCCGCGTTGTCCAGGCCGGCGCGCCCGCGGTCTCCGTCGGAGGCCGTCCACATCCCGTTCGCGCTGATCAGCCAGACCACCAGCAGAACCAGCGCCACCACCATCACCGCGGTCAGCCGGACCACGGACATCTGGTTGGACAGCACCCAGATCGAGCCGAAGAACACGCCGTAGGCGCCCACCGCACCCGCGGAGGCCAGGGTCCAGCTCATGGACAGCGGCATCCGCATCGGCCGGTTGGCCATGACCATGCCGGCCAGCATCCGCAGCCGCCCCCGCAGGCCGCGGGCGAACACCGTGCCCGAGCGCCCGCCGTCCGGCAGCAGTCCTTCGGCCTCGGCCCGCACCTCGGTGCCCGCCAACGGTGTCAGCCCGGTGCGCGGGCGGCGGCGGACCCGCCCGCTGTCCACGTCCAGCTCCAGGTCCGCGGTGGCCCCGCGGTGCTCCTCACCGCGCTGCTCGTCCAGCACGTGGCCCACCACCCGTACCAGGGTCTCGCACAGCCGGTGGCGCGGCCGCAGCACGCCGAGGGCGGGCACGCAGACCACGGCCCAGCGCTCGGCGGGAACGACGTCCGCCACCACGCCGCGGCCGTCCTCGAAGCGCGGCAGGTCCACCACCGCCACCACGGTGTCCCAGCCCTGCTCCGCGGCCAGCTCGTGAATCGCCGCCGGCAGGATCATGCCGCCGTCGCCGGTCACCGGCAGCGCTCGTTCCAGGACGCGCACCTCCCACTCGATGCTGCCGCCGAGCCGCTCGGAGAGCACCTGGGGCAGCGACTCGGCCACGTCCTCGGCCAGCCGCAGCGGCAGGCCCGGATCCGCGACCAGACCCACCACGTGGCGGCCGCCGCCGTCCGGGGCCGGGTCGTTCAGGGAGGGCAGGGGAAGGTCGGGGTCTCGCGTGGTCACCTGTGGAAGACTACGCGGAGCCGCGCGGTGCGCGTCGAGGGGCCTGGGCCTGTCAGTCCCCTGGCAGCCGGGCGCGCAGCCTCAGCGGATGCAGGGGCCCTCCGGTGCAGCGCCCGAGGCACCGCCGAGGAGCTCGGCGACCATCGCCAGGGCGGCCCGGGTGCTCTGCGCGCGGATCGCCTCACGGTCCCCGTCCAGCGCCAGCAGCCGCGCCACGGTGAGAGTCCCGCCCACCTGCGGCTCACCTTTCTCGCCCACGACGACGGCCACCTCCCCCGCCAGTTCCACGCCGACCGCAAGCCCCAGCCAGACCGTGCCCACGGCCTTGCCCTGGTGCGGCTCGGGGCCGGCGACGCCGGTGGTGGCGACGCCGATGTCCGCGCCGACTGCGTGGCGCACGCCGGAGGCCATCTGCCGGGCGGTCTCCGGGTCCACCGCGCCGCGGGTCTCCAGCAGCCCGGCGTCCACCCCGAGGACCTCCTGCTTGACCCGGTTCTGGTAGGCGACCACACCGCCCTGCAGGACCGCGGATGCCCCGGGCACGTCCGCCACGGCGGCCGCCACGCGGCCGGCGGTGAGCGACTCGGCGCAGGCGAGCGTCAGGCCCCGCTCCCCCAGCCCGTGCACCAGGGCGACGAGGTCCACGGGAGGCTGCCCGACCGTCGTCGTCATGGCGGTCCGGCTCACCGGGCCATGCGGCCGGAGGCGATGGCCTCGCGGCGCAGGGCGATCGCCTGGCGGACGTAGTCCACGCCGGTCACCACGGTCACCACGAGCGCGGCGCCGAGGAAGAGCCAGCCGACGTAGGCCCACCAGAACCCGAGGACGTCGACCAGGGGCATGGCCAGGAAGCCGATGCCGGCGGTCTGCAGCACGGTCTTGAGCTTGCCCCCCTTGGAGGCCGGCATGACGCCGTACTTAATGACCACCAGGCGCAGCAGGGTGATGCCCCACTCACGCACGAGGAACAGGACAGTGACCCACCACCACAGCTCCCCGAGCAGGGAGAACACCACCAGGGCGGCGCCGGTGAGCATCTTGTCCGCGATGGGGTCGGCGATCTTGCCGAAGTCCGTCACGATCCCGCGGGAGCGGGCGATGTCCCCGTCCAGCTTGTCCGTGTACATGGCGGCGCCGAACAGCACGAACGCGATCCAGCGGGCGGTCAGGGAGTCCTCGCCCCACGTCCCGCCGGCCCAGAGCGCCCACACGAAGAACGGCACCATGACGATGCGCACCGTGGTGAGCGCGTTCGGCAGGTTCCAGGTGGACTGCCTCGGCTCGGCGCCGTTCATCGGCCGGTCAGCTGCCATGCGTCCTCAGACTCCTCCGCGTCGTCCTCGTCATGCCACTGCTGGGCCTGGTGACGGTCGTCCAGGTCCGCGGCCACCAGGTCACGGCCGTCGTCGCCGCCGGCACCGCCGGCGGGCGCGTCCGCGGCCTCAGCGGCCGGGGCAGGCGCACCGGCCGGCTCCGGTGGGGCGTCGCCGCTGATGGTGGCGAGCACTCCGGCCAGGTCGTCGGGCTTGACGAGCACGTCACGGGCCTTTGAGCCCTCGGACGGGCCCACCACGCCGCGGGACTCCATGAGGTCCATGAGCCGGCCGGCCTTGGCGAAGCCCACACGGAGCTTGCGCTGCAGCATGGAGGTGGAACCGAACTGGGTGGTGACCACCAGCTCCACGGCCTGCAGCAGCAGGTCCAGATCGTCCCCGATGTCCTCGTCGATGACCTTCTCGGTCTTCTCCGGCACCACGTCCTCGCGGTACTGGACCTGCATCTGGGACTTCACATGCTCCACCACGGCGTGGATCTCGGACTCATTGACCCAGGCGCCCTGGACGCGCATCGGCTTGGACTTGCCCATCGGCAGGAACAGGGCGTCGCCCTGGCCGAGGAGCTTCTCGGCGCCGGGCTGGTCCAGGACCACACGGGAGTCGGTGACGGACGAGGTCGCGAACGCCATGCGGGAGGGCACGTTGGCCTTGATCAGGCCGGTGACCACGTCCACAGACGGGCGCTGGGTGGCCAGCACCAGGTGGATGCCGGCGGCACGCGCGAGCTGGGTGATGCGGACGATCGCGTCCTCCACGTCGCGCGGGGCGACCATCATCAGGTCCGCGAGCTCGTCCACGATCACCAGCAGGTACGGGTACGGGCGCAGCTGGCGCTTGGAGTCCGGCGGCAGCTGGACCTTCCCGGCACGGACGGCCTTGTTGAAGTCGTCGATGTGCTTGAACCCGAACGCGGCGAGGTCGTCGTAGCGGGTGTCCATCTCCTTCACCACCCACTGCAGGGCCTCGGCGGCCTTCTTGGGGTTGGTGATGATCGGGGTCACCAGGTGCGGGACGCCCTCGTAGGCGGTGAGCTCCACACGCTTGGGGTCCACCATCACCATGCGGACCTCGTCCGGGGTGGAGCGCATGAGGATCGAGGTGATCATCGAGTTCACGAACGAGGACTTGCCCGCGCCCGTGGCGCCGGCCACGAGCATGTGCGGCATCTTCGCGAGGTTGGCCACCACGTAGCCGCCCTCCACGTCCTTGCCGACGCCCATGATCATCGGATGCTCGCTGCGCTGGGCGGCCTGGGAGCGCAGGACGTCGCCGAGGACGACGACCTCCTTGTCCGTGTTCGGGATCTCGATGCCGATCGCGGACTTGCCCGGGATGGGGCTGAGGATGCGCACGTCCGAGGAAGCCACCGCATAGGCGATGTTCTTCTCCAGGGCGGTGACCTTCTCCACCTTGGTGCCCGGGGCGACGTTGACCTCATAGCGGGTGACGGTCGGGCCGCGGGAGAAGCCGGTGACCTGGGCGTCCACCTTGAACTCCTGGAAGCAGGTGGTCAGGGCGGCCACCACGCGGTCGTTGGCCTCGGAACGCTCCTTCGGGGCCGGGCCGGCCGGCAGCAGGGAGGACTCGGGCAGGGTGTAGGACACGTCCCCGCCGAGCTCCAACTGCTCGGTCTTGGCCGGGGCCGCCGGGACGGTGGGCACCGGCTCCGGGGTGGAGACGGACTGCACGGCCGGCGCCGGGGAGGCGTCCGCGTACGACGACGGCGCCTCGCCCTCGTCTGCGACGTCGCCGGGCTCGTCGGTCCAGTCCGCGCCGGCGTGCTTGGGCGACGGCCGGGCTGCGGCCGGCTCCCCCGCGGGTCGGGAGGCCTGCTGGGACCGGGCGTGCTCACGCACCTGCTCGAGGGCGCGGTCCGCGGCGGTCGGGCGCTTCACCCCGGCCGGGACGGCCGGCAGCTCGGCGGTGTCCGGGCCGGTCGCCTCGTCCTGGCCGGCCTCGGGGAAGTCCGCGGCGGCGTCGAACACGTGGGAACCGGTCTGACGGCCGGCGCGGCGGCCGTGGTCGTCCACCGGACGGGTGAGTGTCCGGGTGGGCTGCTCGTCCGCGGGCACGGCCGCGGTCTCCTCGTCCTCGGCCACGAGGGCGGAGTCGTAGGCCCGGGTCTCGGTGTACTCCGGCTCCACCGGTTCCTCGGCCCGGCGGCCGCCGCCGAACAGGCGCGCGAACAGGCCCGGGCGCTTCGCCGGGGCCGGCGCGTCCGCACGGCGGGCGGTGGAGTCCAGGTAGGACTGGTCGTGGTCCGGGTGGGTGCGGCCCTCCAGGTTCTCGGCGTCGTCCTCGTGCAGGCCGTCACGGCGTGCCTGACGGGCGGCCTTGCGCTCGCGGGCCGCCTCGGCGGCGGCCTGCGGGTCCTGGCCGGTGAGCCAGGCGTAGCCGGCACGGAGGCGCTCGCCGATCGCCCCGAGCGGGGTGGCGGTGATGATGAGGACGGAGAAGAACGCGAGGCCGATCATCACGGCCCATACCGGCACGGCGGTCAGCAGGGAGGCCAGCGGGCTGGTGGCGAGGTATCCGACCATGCCGCCGGCGCCGAGCATGTCCTCGAAGGACTCGGCGGCCGAGGGCAGGCCGCCGGCCAGG
Source organism: Micrococcus luteus (assembly GCA_047414615.1). Taxonomy (GTDB): domain Bacteria; phylum Actinomycetota; class Actinomycetes; order Actinomycetales; family Micrococcaceae; genus Micrococcus; species Micrococcus luteus_B. The sequence goes on along the minus strand of CP179711.1, from coordinate 324,391 downwards.
TGGGCGATGCCGGAGCCGGCGACGGTGGCGACCAGCAGCCCGATGATGATCCGCCCGTTGGCCCGGTGCTCGGTGGGCGTGCGGAAGCACCGCACGGCGACGATCACCAGGACGAAGGGGACGAGGAAGGCGAACCAGCCGACGGTGCCGGCCACCACGGCGTTGACGATGCGGCCGAACTCGGTGGTGTCCCGCAGGCCCCACCACTCGACGGCGGCGATGACGGCGGCCAGCAGCACCAGGATGAGGCCGGTGCCGTCCCTGCGGTCCTGGCGCGGGATGCGCACGTCCGGGCCGAGCTTGCGCACGACGGAGCCGACTGGGGTGGCCAGGGCCATCCAGATCGCGTGGAGGACCCGGACGGGCAGCGGAGGCCGGTCCAGGTCGACGGTGGTCTTGGAGTTCGTGCCCTTGCCTCGTGCAGAGCCACCGGACCGGCCGGAGCCGGAGCGGGAACGCGTGGAGGAGGACGACGAGCGCGCGGGGGAAGTACGAGTCGCCATAGGACTCCTACGGTACCGCGAAGCCCCGCGGCGTCACAGAAGGACACCGCGGGGCTTCGGACGCGAGTGTGACAGGTCCGGCGACCGCGGGGCCCCGGCCGTGGTGCGGATCAGGCCTCGACGACCACCGGGACGATCATCGGGCGACGGCGCAGCTTGCGGTTGATCCAGGTGCCGATGGTGCGGCGGACCACCTGCTGCAGCTGGTGGGTGGTGTGCGTCTTCTCCGACTTCACGGCCTCCTCCAGGGCGCGGGCGATCTTGGGCTTGACGCCCTCGAACACCTTGGCGTCCTCGGCCACGCCGCGGACGTGGATGTCCGGGCCGGAGATGATCTTGCCGGACTGGCGGTTGACCACGGTGATGACGGAGACGAAGCCCTCCTCGCCGAGCACCATGCGGTCCTTCAGGTCCGCCTCGGAGATCTCGCCGATCGAGGAGCCGTCCACGTACACGTAGCCGCAGTCGACCTCGCCGACGGCGCGGACCTTCCCGGCCACCATGTCCACCACGGTGCCGTTGGCGGCGAGGATCACCCGGTCCTCCGGCACACCGGTCTTCTCCGCGATGCGTCCGTTGGCGATGAGGTGGCGGGTCTCGCCGTGCACGGGCATCACGTGCTCCGGCTGGACGATGTTGTAGCAGTAGAGCAGCTCGCCCTCGGAGGCGTGGCCGGAGACGTGCACCTTGGCCATGCCCTTGTGGACCACCTGCACGCCCAGCTTCATGAGCGCGTTGATGATGCGGAAGACGGAGTTCTCGTTGCCCGGGATCAGCGAGGAGGCGAGGACCACGAGGTCCCCCTCCTCCAGCTGGACCTGGTGGTCCCCGTTGGCCATGCGGGACAGCGCGGCCATCGGCTCGCCCTGGGAGCCGGTGCACATCAGGACGACCTCGTCGTCCCGGTACTTGTCCACCTTGCGGGCGTCGATCAGCAGTCCGTCCGGGACGTCCAGGTAGCCGAGCTTCGAGGCGATGCCCATGTTGCGGATCATCGACCGGCCGACGAACGCGACCTTGCGGCCGTGCTTGGCCGCGGCGTCCAGGACCTGCTGCACACGGTGCACGTGGGAAGAGAAGGAGGCCACCACGATCCGCTGCCTCGCCTCGGCGAAGTAGCGCTCGATGGTGGGGCCGATCTCCTTCTCGGTCATGGTGAAGCCGGGGACCTCGGCGTTGGTGGAGTCCGTCATGAACAGGTCCACGCCCTCCTCGCCCAGGCGGGCGAAGGACCGCAGGTCCGTGATGCGGCCGTCGAGCGGCAGCTGGTCCATCTTGAAGTCGCCGGTGTGCAGGATGGTGCCCGCGGCGGTGCGGATGAACACGGCGAGCGCGTCCGGGATGGAGTGGTTGACGGCCACGAACTCGCACTCGAAGGGGCCGAAGCGCTCGGTGTCCCCCTCCTTCACGGCGAGGGTGAGCGGCTTGATCCGGTGCTCCTCGAGCTTGGCCTCAATCAGGGCGAGGGTGAGCTGCGAGCCGATCAGCGGGATGTCGGACTTGAGCCGGAGCAGGTACGGGACCGCACCGATGTGGTCCTCGTGGCCGTGCGTGAGCACGATGCCCACAATGTCGTCCAGCCGGTCCTTCAGGTAGGAGAAGTCCGGGAGGATGAGGTCGACGCCGGGCTGGGTGTCCTCGGGGAAGAGGACACCGCAGTCGACGATGAGGATCTTGCCGTCGATCTCGAAGGTGACCATGTTACGGCCGACCTCTTCGAGACCTCCGAGCTGCACGATCCGGAGTGCGCCCTTCTTGAGCTTGGGCGGGGTCTGCAGGCGTGCGCCTGAGGGCATGGGGTGGGTTTCCCTTCTAGAAGGTGATGCCGGCCTCCGCGAGGTCGGCACGGATGATCGAGAGCTCGTCAGGGGTGGCCTCGACGAGCGGCAGCCGCACAGTGGCGGCCGGGATGACTGACTGGGCGGCGAGGACGGCCTTGGCCGCCACGGCGCCCTGGATGTGGGACATGATCCCGCGCTGGACGGGGTCCAGCTCGAAGTGGGCCCTCCGGGCCGCGGCCAGGTCGCCGGCGTTGGCGGCGTCCACGAGCTCGCGGTACGTCGCGGTGGCCACATGCGCGGCCACGGAGACCACGCCCACGGCGCCCAGGGCCATCAGCGGCAGGGTGGCGCCGTCGTCCCCGGAATAGACCGCGAGGTCCGTCTCGGCGAGGACGGTGGTGGTGGACTGAAGGTCGCCCTTGGCGTCCTTCAGGGCCACGATGTTCGGGTGCTCGGCCAGGGAGACGAGGGTCTCGGCCTGGATCGGCAGCACGGAGCGGCCCGGGATGTCGTAGAGCATGATCGGCAGGTCGACCTTGTCCGCGACCGCACGGAAGTGCGCCGCGATGCCGGCCTGCGGGGGCTTGTTGTAGTACGGGGTCACCAGCAGCAGTCCGTCCACGCCGGTCTCGGCGGCCGCGGCGCTCAGGTGCAGCGAGTGGTTCGTGTCATTGGTGCCGGTGCCGGCGACGACCTTTGCGCGGTCGCCCACGGCCTCCACCACGGCGCGGAACATCGCCACGTTCTCCTCGTCCGTGAGGGTGGAGGTCTCGCCGGTGGTGCCGGTGACCACGAGGCCGTCGGCCCCGTTGTCCACCAGGTGCTCGGCGAGCGCCTGGGCGGCGTCAAGGTCCACGGAGCCGTCCGGACGCATCGGCGTGACCATGGCAGGTACGACGGTGCCGAACACGGGATCGACGGGTGCGAGGCTGGCACGGGTGTCACTCATAGGGCCAGCCTACCGCCCGCCACCTGGAAGAATGGGCCCGTCTCGCCCTGCGGAGCCGCGCAGTCCCCGCCGCTCCGTCCCGTCCCGCCGCCCGCCGCCCCGATCCGGAGCCACGCCGTGACCTCAGTCTCCTCCCCCGTCCCCGGCCGCCCGGGGTCCCCCGTGGCCGCCTGGCGGCCCGTGCGTGGAGATCGGCGGGTGCGCGGGGTGGACGCCGCCCGCGGTGCGGCCGTGCTGGGCATGGTGGCGGTGCACGTGGGACATGCCTCCTCCCCGGACGGCACGCCCTCCTGGGAGTACCTCGCCTTCGCCGGACTCGCCTCGGCGGCGTTCGTGGTGGCGGCCGGCGTGTCCCTGGCCCTGTCCTGGCCGGGACCCGGCTCCGCCGGCTCCCACGGGGGCACGACGACGGCCACGCACCACCAGCGGACCGCACGCCTCCTGCTGCGGGCCGCCCTGCTGTTCGTGCTCGGTCTGCTCCTGGGCTTGCTCGAGTCCCCGGTGGCGGTGATCCTGTGCCACTACGGACTCCTGTTCTCCCTCGCCCCGCCCCTGCTGCGGCTGGGCACCCGTGCCGCCCTGGCCGCCGGGCTCGCCTGGACGGTGCTGGGCCCGGTGGCCGTGTTCGCCGCCACCGTTCTGGGATGGGCCGTGGTCGGCCGCAGCGACCTGTCCGTGGACGGCCGGCTGTGGACCTCGCCCGTGCCGGCGGACCTGCTGCGCCCGCACGTCCTGGGCCTGGACCTGCTGCTGACCGGTTACTACCCGCTGCTGTCCTGGGGCGGGTTCCTGGTGCTCGGCATCGGCCTGGGCAGGGCCCTCGAGGCCGCTCGGGACGGCGGAGACGCAGGGGAGAACGGCGCCGCGCCCGTGATGCGGCGGACCGCCCTGCGCATGCTCCTCGGCGGCGCCGCCGCCTGGGCCGTGGGGGCCTCGCTGTGGTTGCTGCTCCCCCGCAGCACGGCGGTGCTGGAGCGCATCACCGCCGCCACCGGGCTGCCGCCGGAGACCCTCCGTTCGTCCCTGCTGACCGGTGAACACACGCTGGTGTGGCTGATCCCGGATCCGCTGTGGCTGGCTCTCGCGGTGCCGCACGGCGGCGGCGTGGGCGAAGCGCTGCGCGCGGCCGGGGCGGCCACCGCCGTCCTCGGCCTCTGTGTGCTGCTGGCGGACCGGATGCCGCCGCTCCGTCCATCCCTGACCGCCCCGCTGGAGGCGGTCGGCCGGATCCCCCTGACGCTCTATACCGGCCATCTGGCGGTCCTGGCCCTGCTGGCCGACGCCGGACTGCACAGCAGCACCGGTCGCGTCGGCCGCTCGGGCTGGGACTGGGACGGCACCACGGCGGTGCTGCTGGCCTGGGCCGGGTGTCTCATCGTGGCGCTCGCGTTCTGGCTCCTCCGGAGCCGGGGACCGCTCGAGGCGGGACTGCAGGCGGCGGTGGGGGCCGTCGTCGGGAAGCGGGAGGCGGCCCTGCGCTGAGACGGGCCCGGGCACGGCGGCGACCCGCCCCGGAGGGACCGGGACGGGGCGCAGGAGGGACGATCAGCTGCGGGCGGCGCGGGCGTCCGCGGTGAAGAGGCGGCCGGCGGTGTGAACGGCGCCGCGGGCACGGCGGCGGTCCCCGGAGGCGTCGTAGGCCAGGCCCAGGCGGTACCAGGCACGCCAAGAGCCCGGAGCGGCCTCGGCCTCGATGCGGTACGTCTCGAACTCGGCGTCCGCGGCCGCGCGCTCGACGCGGCCGCCGGGCGTGCGCGGCAGGTCGTCCACGGGCAGGTTCCCCTCTGCCGCCAGGATCGCGGCCATCCGTTCGGAGAGCAGCCCGAAGCGCAGCTCGCGCCACAGGGTCCACATGCCCACCGCCACCACGCCCAGCACGGCGACGCCGATGGCCTTCGCCACCGGCTGCGGCGCCATGATGAACCCCACCGCCGAATACACGGCGATCACGGCAAAGAACAGCAGCAACAGGGTCAGCGCGGCCACGCCCACCTTCGTCACCAGCGGGCGCGGCGGACGGGGCTCGCCGCCGGTGCGGACCGGGGCCGCACCCGTGCGGTCCGCGTCGTCGGCGGGGTCGTGCGGGGTGTGCGGGTCAGTCAAGGTCCAGGTATCCGTCCAGTCCGTAGGTCAGGCCCGGGTGTGCGGCGACCTGCCGCAGACCCAGCAGCACGCCGGGCATGTAGGCGCCGCGGTCGAAGGCGTCGTGGCGGACGGTCAGCTGCTCGCCGGGACCGCCCATGAGCACCTCCTGGTGCGCCTCGAGGCCCCGCAGGCGCACCGCATGCACGCGCACGCCGTCCACCAGGGCGCCGCGGGCGCCGTCCGGGTCCCGCTCAGTGGCGTCCGGGCTCGGCGCCACACCGGCCTCGGTGCGGGCGGCGGCGATCATCTCCGCGGTGCGGACCGCGGTGCCCGAGGGGGCGTCCAGCTTCGCCGGGTGGTGCAGCTCCACGACCTCCACGGACTCGAAGTACCGGGCGGCCTGGGCCGCGAAGGCCGTGGCCAGCACGGAGCCGACCGAGAAGTTCGGGGCGATCAGCACACCCACCTGCGGATGGTCGCCGAGCTGGGAGACGAGCCGCTCGCGACGCTCTGGCACCCAACCGGAGGTGCCCACCACGGTGTGCAGGCCGTGCTCCACGGCGAAGGCCACGTTCTCCGGGGACGCGTCCGGGACGGTGAGATCCAGGACGTGCGTGGCACCGGAGTCCAGGACCTGCTGAAGGGCGTCCTTCGAGGTCAGCTCGGCGACCAGCTCCATGTCCTCGGCGGCGGTGACGGCCTCGACGGCGCGACGGCCCATCTTGCCGGAGGCGCCCAGCAGGGCGACGCGGATCGGGGCGTCCGGGGCGGCGGGGGTGTGCTCAGCACTCATGCGCACCAGCCTACGCCGGGAGCACCCGGCACCGGCGGCGCCGACCCGGCCGTCTCACCCGGTGAGGCGGACGTCTCGGGTGAGGGGCCGCCGTCGGGAAGGACGCCGGGGCGGCCAGGGACGGGGGTGGGCCGAGGCTCAGGAGCCCTCCGGGCCGACGACGACCGCGGCCCGCTCCCCCTCCGCCAGGCGGGCGGCCACCCGGCGCACCTCCTCGGCGCCGACCGCGCGGACCCGGTCCAGGGAGCCGGTGAGGTCCACGAACTCGCCCAGCACCAGCTCGGAACGGCCCAGCCGGGACATGCGGGCGCCGGTGGACTCCATGCCCAGCACGGTGCCGCCGCAGATCTGGCCGTGCGCGCGTTCGAGCTCCTCCACGGTCACGTGCTCGGCGGCCATCCGCTCCAGCTCCGCGACCATGAGGTCGGCGACCTGCTGCACCCGTGAGGGCTGGCAGCCGGCGTAGAGGCCGTAGTAGCCCAGGTCCGAGTATCCGGCGGAGAACGCGTAGGTGGAGTACGCCAGGCCTCGCTGCTCGCGGATCTGCTGGAACAGGCGGGAGGACATGCCGCCGCCGAGGATCGCGTTCATGACGCCCAGGGCGAAGCGGTCCTCGTCCGTGGTGGACAGCGAGCGCCCGCCGACCAGCACGTTGGCCTGCTCCACCTGCTTGGCGAACCGGTGCACGCCCGGGGCGATCGAGGCGGAGACCCCAGCGGCGGTGTCCACGGCGCGACGCGGGGCCGGAGACGCACCCTCGGGCAGGTCCCAGCCGGACCGGGTCAGGGCCTCGAGGACGAGGCGGCAGACCTCATCGTGGTCCAGGCCTCCGGCGGCGGCCACCACGATCTCGTCCGGGCGGTACCAGTGCGTGTAGTGCTCCCAGACGTGGTCCCGGCTGACGCCGCGGATGGTGTCCGGCGTGCCGCCGATCGGGCGGGCCAGCGGGTGGGCGCCGAGCAGGACTTCGGCGAGGCGCTCGTGCGCGTAGTCCATGGGGTCGTCCGCGTCCATCGCGAGCTCCTCGAGGATCACGCCGCGCTCGGTCTCCATCTCGCCCGGGTCGATCACCGAGGAGGCGAGCATGTCGGTGAGGACCTCGATCGCCATGGGCAGGTCCTCGTCCAGCACGCGCGCGTGGTAGACCGTGGACTCCTTCGCGGTGCCGGCGTTGGACTCCCCGCCGACCCGGTCGAAGGCGGACGCGATGTCCATGGCGGAGCGGGTCCGTGTGCCCTTGAAGAGCAGGTGCTCCAGGAAGTGGGTGGAGCCGAAGCCCTGTTCGGACTCGTCCCGGGAGCCCACGGCCACCCAGTAGCCGATGGTCACCGAGCGCTGGTTCGGCATCGCCTCGGTGAGCACGCGTACACCGCCGGGCAGGACGGAGCGGCGGATCTCGCCGGCGCCGTCGTCTGTGAGCGGGCCGGTGTAGTCGAGGGGGATCTGCTGGGTCGACGTCACCCGGCCCATTGTTCCTGACCGCGCTGGCTTCGGCGAACCAGAGGAAGTGGCACACCTCGCGCACCGCCGAACCAGAGGAAGTGGCCACTTCGGCGGGCCCCCAACCAGCCACACCTTCTGGCTCGACGAACCCCCTACGCCACCAGCGCCGAACCAGAGGAAGTGGCCACTTCGGCGGGCCCCCAACCAGCCACACCTTCTGGCTCGACGTGGGGTGGCAACGGATGCGCTCCCCGATGCGCACCCAGCCTCCGGACACGACGACGGCCCCGCACCGACGAGCTGCATGCTCGCCGGCACGGGGCCGTGCGTCAGGGGCGGCAGGTACCGGGGGCCTCGGAGCTCTGGCACCCGTCGCGGACCGGGACCTCACGGCTCCGAGACCGGTCGTCGTCGGGACCTCAGAGCCCCGGACCGCCGGTCCGGGCCGATCAGGCCTCGGTGGCCTCCGTGGACTCGACCGCGTCGGCGGTCTCGGCGTCGGAAGCGTCCTCGGCCACGACCGGGGCGAGCGAGAGCTTGCCGCGATCGTCGATCTTCGTGATCTCGACCTGGACCTTCTGACCCACGCCCACGACGTCCTCGACGTCGTCCACGCGCTTGCCGTCATTGAGCTTGCGCAGCTCGGAGATGTGCAGCAGGCCGTCCTTCCCCGGGGTCAGGGACACGAAGGCGCCGAAGGTGGTGAGCTTCACCACGGTGCCGAGGTAGCGCTCGCCGACCTCGGGGACCTGCGGGTTGGCGATGGCGTTCACCAAGGAGCGGGCGGCCTCGGCCGCGGAGCCCTCGGTGGCGCCGATCAGCACGGTGCCGTCGTCCTCGATGGTGATGTCCGCGCCGGTGTCGTCCTGGATCTGGTTGATCATGGCGCCCTTGGGGCCGATGACCGCACCGATCTTGTCCACCGGGATGCGCACCGAGATGATGCGCGGGGCGGTCTCGGCCATCTCGTCCGGGCCGTCGATCGCGGCGTTCAGGACGCCCAGGATGTGGAGGCGGGCCTCACGGGCCTGGGTCAGCGCGGCGGCGAGCACGGAGGCCGGGATGCCGTCGAGCTTGGTGTCCAGCTGGATCGCGGTGACGAACTCGGAGGTGCCGGCCACCTTGAAGTCCATGTCGCCGAACGCGTCCTCGGCACCGAGGATGTCGGTGAGGGCGGCGTACTGGGTCTGGCCGTCCACCTCGGCGGAGACCAGGCCCATGGCGATGCCGGCCACCGGGGCGCGCAGCGGCACACCGGCGTTCAGCAGGGACAGGGTGGAGGCACAGACCGAGCCCATGGAGGTGGAGCCGTTGGAACCGAGGGCCTCGGAGACCTGGCGGATCGCGTACGGGAACTCCTCGCGGGAGGGCAGCACCGGCACCACGGCGCGCTCGGCGAGGGCGCCGTGGCCGATCTCGCGGCGCTTCGGGGAGCCGACGCGACCGGTCTCGCCGGTGGAGTACGGCGGGAAGTTGTAGTGGTGGATGTAGCGCTTGGCGGTCTCCGGCGCCAGGGAGTCGATCTGCTGCTCCATCTTGAGCATGTTCAGCGTGGTGACGCCCATGATCTGGGTCTCGCCGCGCTCGAAGATCGCGGAGCCGTGCACGCGGGGAAGGACCTCGACCTCGGCGGTGAGCTTGCGGATGTCGGTCAGGCCGCGGCCGTCGATGCGGACCTGCTCGCGCAGGATGCGCTGGCGCACGATCTGCTTGGTGACCGAGCCGAAGGCCTTGGCGATCTCGCCGCGGCGCTCCTCGAACTCCTTGCCCTCACCGGCGAGCTCCTCGAGGACCTCGGCATGGTACGCGTCGGAGGCGGCCTCGCGCTCCTGCTTGTCCCCGATCGAGAAGATCTCGGTCAGGCGGTCGGAGGCGAGCTTCTCCACGGCGGCGTAGGCGTCGTCCTCGTAGTCCTTGAAGACCGGGACCTCGACCGGCTCCTTGCCGGCGCGGGCGGCCAGAGCGGCCTGGGCCTCGCACAGGGTGCGGATGAACGGCTTGGCGGCCTCGAGGCCCTCGGCCACGACCTCCTCGGTCGGGGCGCCGGCGCCCTGCTCCTTGATGAGGGTCCAGGCCTCCGGGGTGGCCTCGGCCTCGACCATCATCACGGCGATGTCGTCACCGGCCACACGGCCGGCCACGGCCATGTTGAACACGGCGTCCTTGAGCTGGGAGTGCTTCGGGAACGCGACCCACTGGCGCTCGCCCATGCCGTTGTCCAGCAGGGCCATGCGCACGCCGCCGATCGGGCCGGAGAACGGCAGACCGGACAGCTGGGTGGACATGGACGCGGCGTTGATGGCCACGGTGTCGTAGATCTCGTCCGGGGCGATCGAGGTGACGGTCACGACGACCTGGACCTCGTTGCGGATGCCCTTGGTGAAGGCCGGGCGCAGGGGGCGGTCGATCAGACGGCAGGTGAGGATCGCGTCGGTGGACGGGCGGCCCTCGCGGCGGAAGAACGAGCCGGGGATGCGGCCCGCGGCGTACATGCGCTCCTCGACGTCCACGGTGAGCGGGAAGAAGTCGAAGCCCTCGCGCGGGGACTTGCCCACGGTGGTGGCGGACAGCATCGACGTCTCCTCGTCGATGTACACCATCGCGGCGCCGGCGGCCTGCTGGGCGAGGCGGCCGGTCTCGAAGCGCACGGTGCGCTTTCCGTAGGAGCCGTTGTCGATGACGGCTTCGGCGAATGTGATCTCAGGACCTTCCATGGTCCCTCCTTTCAGAGACGACGCCCTGCGCGTCCGGAGGCACCGTCCTGGTCTTCGATCGAGGCCCTCGGCGTCCGTCCGCCCGAAGGGGCGGCGGGTCCGGGAGCCACTGTCGAGGACCGCGAAGGGTGCCGGCAAGGGCGTCGGGTGCTTCAGTTGTGGTGACGCGGCAGCGCCAGGTGCGCGGCCGTCGTCGTGGAACAGACTAGAGGCGGCACCGCTACGGGTGGGAGTCCCACGCCGGAGCGGCACCGCCTCGTCATCGCCTGTTCAGCACTGCGTCACTTGCGCAGGCCGAGGCGCTCGATCAGCGAGCGGTAGCGCTCGATGTCGGTGTCCTTGAGGTAGCCGAGCATGCGACGACGGCGACCGACCATGGCCATCAGGCCGCGGCGGGTGTGGTGGTCGTGCTTGTGCTCCTTGAGGTGCTCGGTCAGGTCCTTGATGCGACGCGACAGGACCGCGATCTGCACCTCGGGCGAACCGGTGTCACCCTCGTGGGTGGCGTACTCCGTGATGATCTGCTGCTTGACAGCCGGATCCAGGGCCATGATGAACTCCTTGAGAGTTGTACCGCGAACAGTGGGCCCGGACGCCGGGCGTCCGGGATGCCCGCCACCGCGGACTGCAGCGGGCACCGACCCTCCAGCCTACACGACGACGGCGCCTCGCCCTTTCGTCGCGGGTGCGCCTCCGCCTCGGGCCGGTCAGGACATGTCGAGTGCCGTCTGAGGTCGGTGCCGCGGTGTCCGGTCCCGTTGCTAGCGTCATCGGCATGAGCCAGCCGCCGTACCATCCCGCAGTCTTCCCTGACGAGCCGCCACGACCTCCCGTCTCCCCCACGCAGGCCCCGTACGGCGCTCCGCCGCAGGGGATGCCGCCGCAGGGCGGATTCCCGCCAGCCGGCGCCGCCGCTCCCCCGCCGATGCCGCTGCCGGTGCCGGCGAAGCCCCTGGACCTGCCGCTGATCGGCGCCGACTACTCCCAGGTGCTGCGCACGCCACGGCACCGCTGGTGGCATCCGCTGGGCTCGTCCGGCATCGCCCTGGGCCTGACGATCGTGGTGATGGTGGTGGGCACCCTCGCCATGCTCCCCGCGCTGTTCGCCTCGGCCGGCCCGGACGTGCTCGACGCCCCGGATGCGGTCTACGACGCCGCCTTCGAGTCCGCGCCGATCATGGCGATCAACAACCTGATGCTCGCCGCGCTGATCCCGGTGGCCCTGCTCGCAGTGCGCTGGGGCCATCCGGTGGCGGCCCGGTTCCTGCACTCGGTGACCGGACGGGTGCGCTGGGCCTGGATGCTGCGCTGCACGCTGGTGCTGCTGCCGATCTACCTCGTCTACGTGGTGGGTGCCTGGGCGCTGACCGGGGCGGTGGCCCTGCCGCGCTCCGAGGACTGGGTGTGGATGCTCGTGATGGCGTTCGTGCTCACCCCGTTCCAGGCCGCCGGCGAGGAGTACCTGTTCCGCGGCTGGGTGCTGGCCTCCGTGGGCTCCTGGTTCCGCCACCCGATCGTCGGCTGGATCGTCGGCGGTCTCGTCTCCACGGCGATCTTCGCCCTCGCGCACGGGTCCCTCGACGTCTGGATCCTGCTGGACCTGGGCGCGTTCGCCGCGGCCGCCGTCTGGCTGACGTGGCGCACCGGCGGGCTCGAGGCGGCGATCGCCCTGCACGTGGTGAACAACGTGGTGGTGATCGCCGTCGGCACGCTGATCGGCACCGTGACCGACTCCTACGTGGACCCGTCCACCGCCGGCGACCCGGTGACCGCGCTGGTCTCCGCGGTGTTCTCGCTCGGCTGCGCGGCGCTGCTGGGCTGGCAGGCCTCGCGCGCCGGCATCCAGCGGACCGTCCCGGCGGAGGTCGGCGCCCGCCCCTGAGGCACTTTCGCTCGTGGAACGGGAGGCGGGTCAGGGCCTCAGAGGGACGCTTCGAGCAGGGCCGCCGCCTCGTCCGCGCAGCCCCAGGACAGGGTGACGCCGGCGCCGCCGTGGCCGTAGCAGTGCACCACCGGCGTGGCCCCCAGCGTCTCGGCCGCCAGCCGCACCGCCGGGCGCACCGGCCGCAGTCCCACCCGGTGCTCTCGGACCTGCGCCCCGGCCAGCTCCGGCACCAGCTTCACGGCGCGGTCCAGGACGGCCGCCCCGATCGACGGGTCCGGGTCGATCCGGGTGTCCGCCGGATCCGAGGTGCCGCCCACCACGATGTCCCTCTCCCGGGGGAACACGTAGACCGGCTGCTCGCCGGTCTGGTCCAGCGCCCAGCGGGTCAGCCCGAACTGCCGCAGCAGCAGGATCTGCCCACGGGCGGTGGACATGCTCGGATCCGGCAGCAGCTCGCGCGCGCCCAGCCCGGCGGCCACCAGGGTGGGGACGCCGTCGTCCGGGACGGCTTCCAGCCGCCGCCGTTCGATCCGCCCGCCGAGTGCCTCGACCCTCCGCACCAGCCAGCCCAGGTAGACGCTCATGTCCGCCAGGGGCGCGGCGAAGGCCCAGCCTCCCCCGGGCTCGCCGTCCCGCCCGGCCACGCGACGGAAGTCCAGCACGTCCGCCGCCCACGCAGGGTCCGGCAGCTCCCCCACGCCGACCTCCGTGCCGTCCACGAGGTGCACGCCGGACTCGGGCTCGGATTCGGCCAGCCGGATCAGCTCGGCCAGCGTCCGCACGCCCCAGGCGGTCACCCGGTCCACGGGGGCGGCCAGGTAGGGGTACCAGAGGGCGCCGGCCACCCGGGAGGTGGTCTGCTGCGGGTCCTGCTCCGTCAGCACGGTCACCGTGTGTCCGGCCTCGAGCAGGCGCACCGCGCAGCTTAGTCCGATCACCCCGGCGCCGATCACGCGCACCTCGGCCATGCTCCGTCCTCTCCTCGTCCACTCCTCCGGCTCAGCGCCGCCGCGGCCGGCGGGCCCGCCACGCGACGGTCAGATACGGCACCGTGAGCACCTCCTGCTCAGCATGGCCCAGGTGCTCGTGCAGGTACCAGTCCAGGTTCGCGGTCATCCTCTCCCGCGTGGCCGGCGTCGCCCGCAGCCAGTAGGAGCGCGACGCCATCAGCCCGTGCAGCTGCGCCGGCGTCAGCTCCATGGACCAGCCCCAGCGCCCATGGTCCTCCGTCCCGAACGGGGCGGCGAAGCGGCGCTGCTCGGGAGCGGCGGCATGCACGTCCCCGGCGTGCATGATGCGGGTCAGCCGGTGGACCCACGGCACGGTGGTGTCCAGCTGGTTCCACACGGCCGCCAGCCGACCGCCGAGGCGCAGCACGCGGGCCGCCTCGCGGCTGGCCCGCGGCACGTCCACCCAGTGCCAGGCCTGGGCCGCCACCACGACGTCGGCCCTGGCCTCCGTCAGTCCGGTCGCCTCCGCTGTACCCGGCAGGGCGCGCACGCGCCCGGCCGCGCCGTACGCCCCCTCGGGGTCCGCGACGTCGCGGACGAGCACGGCGCGCATCGACTCCGAGGGCTCGACGGCCACCACCGTGCGGACCTCGTGGGCCGGTCGGGCGGCGAGCAGGCGGGTGAACAGTCCGGTGCCGGCGCCGAGGTCGACTACGTCGAGCGGCACGTCGAGCCCCTCGAGGACCCAGTCCACGGCGGCGGACGGGTAGGAGGGCCGGACAGCGTCGTAGTGCTCGCCCTCATCCGGGGTGACGTCGAAGGGATTCGCTCCCCCGGTGCGCGTGATGGCTGCCCGGCCCGGCAGGGACGGCACCCCGGCGTCCCGGCCATCGGTGACCTGGCCGTCGCGCGGCTGCCGGCCCCGTACGGAGGCGAGGTCCCCGGCGGACGGTGAGGGGCCGTCGTCGGGAGGGATCACGGGGAGGCGGCGAGGATCGCCCGGACCTGCTCGACGTCGTCGTGCATCTGGGCGACGAGCTTGTCCACGCCCTCGTAGGCGACCATGCCGCGGATGCGGGCGACGAACTCGACGTCGATGCGCCGGCCGTAGAGGTCGAAGTCCTCGACGCGCTCGTCCGGGCGGTCGATCACGTGAGCCTCGACCACGCGGCGCACGCCCTCGAAGGTCGGGTTGGTGCCGATCGAGATCGCGGCCGGCCAGACCCGGCCGTCGCCCTGGCGCACGCGGCCGGCATAGACGCCGTCGGCCGGGATCATGCCCTCGGAGTCGGCGGCCAGGTTGGCGGTGGGGAAGCCGAGCTCGCGGCCGCGAGCGCAGCCGTGCACGACCTCGCCGGAGACCACGTGGTTCCGGCCCAGGACGGCGGCGGCCTCGGCCACGTCACCGGCGGTGAGGGCCTCGCGGACCCAGGTGGAGGAGCAGCGGCGGTCCGGGTCCCCCGCCAGGGCCGCCGGGAACTCGTCCACGGCGATCACCTCGAAGCCGTGGGTGCGGCCGAGCTCCACCATGGTGGTGAAGTCACCGGAGTTGCCGCGGCCGAAGCGCACGTCATGGCCCACCACCACGGCGACCGCGTGCAGGCCGTCCACGAACATCGAGCGGACGAACTCCTCCGGCGTCTGCTGCGCGAACTCGAGCGTGTAGTGCTGCTGCAGCACCGCGTCCACGCCAGTCTGTGCCAGCAGGTCGATGCGCTGACGCGGGCTGACGATGTCCTCGTGCGGGACGTCCGGCTGATGCACGGCCCGCGGATGCGGGGCGAAGGTCACCACCACGGCGGCATGGCCGCCGGCACGGGCGCGCTCCACCACGGAGTCCAGCACCTGGCGGTGGCCGCGGTGCACGCCGTCGAAGTTGCCGAGCGCGACGACGGTGCCGGGCAGGTCCGCCGGCACCTCGTCCAGAGACGTCCACAGCTGCATTCAGGACTCCTTCGGCTCACGATGGGCCAGCAGCCACGCCAGGCCCACGATCGGCAGCGCCAGCGGAACATAGCCGTAACCGGCACCGAAACGGGACCACACGGTCTCGTCCGCGAACAGCTCCGGGTGCAGCACCGTGGCCAGGCCCACTCCCACCACGCCGACCAGCTCGATGAGCACGGCCGCCAGGGAGACGAGCCAGGCGGTACGGCCGGTGCGTGCCAGGGACAGGGTGGCGATGATGTAGACGACCGCGGCGAACGCCGAGAGCACGTAGGCCACCGGGGCGCGGTCGAAGTGGCTGAGGATCTGGAACAGGCTTCGAGCCAGCGCCGAGAGGGCGAAGACCGCGTAGACCATCACGATGATCCGGCCCAGGCCCTGATTGCGCGGCGGCGGAACAGCGTCGGTATGAGGGTCGGCGTCGGTCTGCGGGGCGGTGCGCATGGTCCTCCTCACCACTGTCCGTACCAGATGACCTGCATGCGGTGGAGCATGACCACCACGGTGGGGCCGGCCACGGCCATCACCACGTTCGCCCACCGGGTCTTGTCCGTGATGGCCCAGACGAGCGCGATCGGCGGGACGATCAGCGCGGTGAGTACGTAGCCCCAGAACTCCCAGCCCGGGCCGTTGAGGGTGTCCCCGCCCAGCTGGCGGACGACAGCGGCACCGCCGTAGACCAGCAGGAACAGCTCCACCGCGGCGACCGAGACGATCGCGGAGTCCGCAGGATAGCGGCGGACCATGGCGGCCACGAGGCAGACGAGCAGGGACAGCACGCCGATCACGGTGCCGGTCCAGAACCAGGCGTCCAGGATCATGGGCGGGCCTCCTTCGACGCCGAACCGGTGCCCGGCCCCTCGGCCGGGGCGAACACCAGGTGCGGACGGGCGATGTCCTGCCCACGGCGGCGGGCGTCCTTAACGAGGGCGACGACGGTGCCGTCGGCGCGGCGGGCCGCGGTGAGCTGCCCGTCGGTGCCGGTGGGCTCGATCGCGCGGCCGAAGGAGAGCTCCTCGGCCTCGTGGTCGGTCAGATCCCGGACCGGGAACAGGTCCGCGGCGGCGGCGGAGAGCTCGGTCATGGCGAAGCCCTCGGCGAGGGCCTCGAGGCTGTGGGCGTCGGCCACGTCGAACGGACCGACCCTCGTGCGCCGCAGCATGGTGAGGTGGCCGCCGACCTCGAGTGCCTCCCCCAGGTCCCGGGCCAGGGCACGGATGTAGGTGCCGGACGAACAGTGGACGCGCACGTCCAGGTCCACCACCCGCCCCTCATCCAGGCGGCGCATCTGAAGCACGTCGAAGGAGTGCACGGTGACGGGGCGGGCGTCGAGCTGCACGTCCTCACCCGCGCGGACGCGGTCGTAGGCACGGCGGCCGGCCACCTTCACGGCGGACACGGCGGAGGGAACCTGCTCGATGTCCCCGGTGAGGAGGGCGACCTGCTCGGCCACACGCTCCTCGGTGACGGCGTTCGCCAGGCGGGTCTGGACGACCTCGCCCTCGGCGTCGTCGGTGACGGTGGCCACGCCGAGGCGGATCGTGGCCTCGTAGACCTTGTCCGTGCCGGTGATGGACGTCAGCAGCCGGGTGGCCTTGTTGACCCCGACCACGAGCAGACCCGTGGCCATGGGGTCGAGGGTGCCGGCGTGGCCGACCTTGCGTGTCCCGGCCAGCCGGCGGACGCGGCCGACCACGTCATGGGAGGTCCAGCCGGCGGGCTTGTCGACGAGGACAACCCCCGACGCCTCGGTGCCCGGGGCGTCGGGGGCTGCTGCGGTGCGCTGAGGGCTCACGGTCGGTGGGACCTCAGGCGCGCTCGTCGTCGTTCTCGTCCGCGTGGCGGTACGGATCCTCCTCGCCGGCGAAGGCGGCGCCCTCGCTGGACCTGGCGATCTCCGCGTCCCGCTCCCGGGCCGCACGCAGCACCTCTTCGAGGTGGGCGGCGGCCTCGGGGACGGTGTCCGCAACGAACTCGAGAGTGGGCACCAGGCGGATCGTCAGGTTCCTGCCGACCTCGCGGCGCAGGATCCCTCGATTGTCCTGGATGCCCTGGTGGGCGGCCGCGACGGCGTCGTCGTCGCCCAGCACGGTGTAGTACACGGTGGCGTGCTGGAGGTCGTTGGTCACGCGGACCTCCGTCACGGTCACCGGCTCCACCCGGTCGTCCTTCACGCTGCGCCGCAGCGCCTCGGCCACGATGACCTTGATGCGCTGGGCCAGCTTGGCTGCACGTGCCGGATCGGCCATGAGCTCACTTCCTTCCTGGGACTGCGGTGACGTCCCTGCGCGGGGCGCAGGTCAGTCGCGCGGCTTCTCCTGCATCTCGAAGGTCTCGATGACGTCGCCTTCCTTGATGTCGTTGAAGCTGCCCAGGCCGATGCCGCACTCGTAGCCCTCGCGGACCTCGGTGGCATCATCCTTGAAGCGGCGCAGCGAGTCGATCTTGAGGTTGTCCGAGACCACCACGCCGTCGCGCACCAGGCGGGCCTGGGCGTTGCGGCGGATGAGACCCGAGCGGACGATCGAACCGGCGATGTTGCCCCACTTGGAGGAGCGGAACACCTCGCGGATCTCGGCCGAGCCGAGCTCGACCTCCTCGTACTCCGGCTTGAGCATGCCCTTGAGCGCGGACTCGATGTCGTCGATCGCGTCGTAGATCACCGAGTAGAACCGCATGTCCACGCCCTCCTTGTCGGCCAGCTCGCCCACGCGCTCGGCGGGACGGACGTTGAAGCCGATGATGATGGCGTTGTCCACGGTGGCCAGGTTGACGTCGTTCTGGGTGATCGCACCCACACCACGGTGGATGACGCGCAGCTGGACCTCGTCGTCGCCGACGTCGATCTTGAGCAGCGAGTCCTCCAGGGCCTCGACCGGACCGGCCGCGTCGCCCTTGATGACGAGGTTGAGGGTGTCGATCTTGCCCTCGGCGACCGCCTGGTCGAACTCCTCGAGCGTGATGCGCTTGCGGCGCTTGGCCAGCTGGGCGTTGCGCTCGGCGGCCTCGCGCTTCTCAGCGATCTGACGGGCGGTGCGCTCGTCCTCGGTCACCAGGAAGCTGTCGCCGGCGCGCGGCACCGAGGACAGGCCCAGGATCTGGACCGGACGGGAGGGCAGGGCCTCCTGCACGGCATCGCCGTTCTCGTCGAACATCGCACGGACGCGGCCGTGGGCGGTGCCCACCACCACGGTGTCGCCGATGCGCAGCGTACCGGTCTGCACCAGCACGGTGGCCACGGCGCCGCGGCCCTTGTCCAGATTGGCCTCGATGGCCACGCCACGGGCGTCCTTGGACGGGTTCGCCCTCAGCTCCAGGGCGGCGTCCGCGGTGAGCAGGACGGCCTCCAGCAGCTGGTCGATGTTCTGGTTCTGACGCGCAGAGACGTCGACGAACATGGTCTCGCCGCCGTACTCCTCCGGCACCAGGCCGTACTCGGTCAGCTGGCCGCGGATCTTGTCCGGGGCGGCGCCGTCCTTGTCGATCTTGTTGACGGCGACCACGATCGGCACGTCGGCGGCCTGCGCGTGGTTCAGGGCCTCCACGGTCTGCGGCATGACGCCGTCGTCCGCGGCGACCACGAGCACGGCGATGTCGGTGACCTTGGCACCGCGGGCACGCATGGCGGTGAACGCCTCGTGGCCCGGGGTGTCGATGAAGGTCAGGCGACGCTCGTCGCCCTCGTGCTCCACGCCCACCTGGTACGCGCCGATGTGCTGGGTGATGCCGCCGGCCTCGCCCTCGATGACGTTCGAGGAGCGGATGGCGTCCAGCAGGCGGGTCTTGCCGTGGTCCACGTGGCCCATGAC
Organism: Micrococcus luteus; assembly: GCA_047414615.1. Classification (GTDB taxonomy): domain Bacteria; phylum Actinomycetota; class Actinomycetes; order Actinomycetales; family Micrococcaceae; genus Micrococcus; species Micrococcus luteus_B. Next base: position 305,532 of record CP179711.1, on the reverse strand, counting down.
GGTCACGACGGCCGGGCGGGGCTCCAGGTCCTCCTCGTCCTCGTTGGCCTCCTCTGCCTCGAGGTCGATGTCGAATGCCTCGAGCAGCTCCTTGTCCTCGTCCTCCGGGGACACGATCTGCACCTTGTAGCCGAGCTCATCGCCCAGCAGCTGGAAGGTGTCCTCGTCCAGGGACTGGTTGGCCGAGGCCATCTCACCGAGGGTGAACAGCACCTTCACCAGGTCCGCGACGTCCGCGCGGATCTTCTCGGCGAAGTCGGCGAGCGAGGCGCCCCGGCGCAGGCGCAGCACGGTGGTGCCGTCGCCCTTGGGGATCTTCACGCCGCCGATCTCGCGGGTGTGCTGCTGCTCGAACTCCTGGCGCTTCGCGCGCTTCGACTTGCGTCCCTTGCGCGGAGCTCCGCGGCGCCCGAAGGCGCCTTGGTGGTTGCCGCGGCCGCCGAAGCCGCCGGGACGGCCGGGGCCGCCGGGACCGCCGCCGGGACGTCCGCGGCCACCGCCCCGGGACGGGGCCGGGGTGATCTGCTTGGGCATCATGCCCGGGTTCGGACGCGGTGCACCCGGACGCGGGCCGCCCGCAGCCGGACGGGGACCGCCGGCGCCGGCACCCTGGCGGGGGCCGCCGGGGCGCGGGGCACCCGGACGCGGTGCACGGTCCTCACGGCCGGACCGCATGCCCTGGCTGGGTGCGAACGGGTTGTTGCCCGGGCGCGGGCCGCCGCCCCGGCCGCCGCGGGCGCCCGGACGCGGACCGGCGGAGCCGGCCTTGGAGGTGAACGGGTTGTTGCCGGGGCGCGGGGCGCCCGGCTTGGCACCGCCCGGCTTCGGGCCGGAGGCGGGCTTCGGCGCACCCGGCTTGGGGGCGGACCCAGGCTTCGGGGCGGCCGAGCCCGGCTTCGGGGCGGCCGAGCCCGGCTTGGGCGCGTCGTCCTGGGCCTCGGCCTTCGGGGCGGGTGTCCCGGTGCCGGGCTTCGGCGCGGCGGCGCCCGGCTTCGGGGCCGCAGACGCGGGAGCCGTTCGGGCGGCCGGGGAGGCCGCAGGCTTCTTGGCTCCGCCGCCGGAGGGCTTGCCACCCGAGGGCTTGGTGCCGGATGCGGCAGCGCCGCCGGCGTTGGAGCCGGCATAGGCGTTGCGGAGCTTCTTCACGACCGGGGGTTCGATCGTGGAGGAGGCCGAGCTGACGAATTCTCCGAGCTCCTTGAGCTTGCTCAAGGCCTCCTTGGAAGGGATGCCGAGCTCCTTGGCGAGCTCGTGGACGCGGACCTTGGCCACGTTTCTCCTGTTCTGGCCTCCTCAGCGACGCCGAACGCAGGAGTCGTGGTCCTCGCTCAGCCCGCCTTGAGACCGTCGGTGGTGTCCCAGGCCGGGGCGTGCATCGGGGTCGACGCCGCCGCGCGGCCTGCCTGACAGCAGGGGGTGATGTTCATCGTTGGGCACTCATGCTTCAGTGCTCATCGGGTACGCATCAGATCTCTGACCCGCCTTCGTCTTCGTGTCTCTTCAGCCGGCGCGCCTCCTCGAACGCCGCGGTGTCCACCCGGGTCCGGAAGGACCGGGCGAAGCCGCCGCGTGCGAGGGCGCGTGCCGCGCACTCCGGGTCACGGTGCAGCCATGCACCACGGCCGGGGCGCCGGCGTGCCGAGTCCCACTGCACGGATGGGGGGTCCGTACTGCGGTCCAGGGCCACGCGCACCAGCTCTGTCTGATCCGCCCTCTCCCGGCACCCTACGCAGGTCCGCACCGGCGTCTGCGACGTCATGCGGAACTCCTCTGCGCTGCGGAGATGGACCCCTGCACGCAGGGGTGCCCGAAGGCGGACCCGTGCAAGTCTAGCGCGTCGGCGCCGGAATCTCGCCCTCGGGGTTCCCGGGTCACGTCACGACGACGGCCCGCGCGCCGTCCGGTGTGCGGGCCGTCACAGCGGCTCGGCCATGCCCGGCTCCCGCCGGGCGGCGACGCTCAGGCCTCGTCGTCCTCCGCGCCGTCGCCGACGATGTCGATGCGCCAGCCGGTGAGCTTGGCGGCGAGGCGGGCGTTCTGCCCCTCCTTGCCGATGGCCAGGGACAGCTGGTGCTGCGGGACCACCACGCGGGCCGAGTGCGCGGTCTCGTCGAGGATCTCCACGGACATGGCCTTCGCCGGGGACAGGGCGTTGGCAATCATGGTGGCCGGATCGTCCGAGTGGTCGACGATGTCGATCTTCTCGTCGTTCAGCTCCGTCATGACGGCACGGACGCGGGTGCCCATCTCGCCGATCGCCGAGCCCTTGGCGTTGACGCCCGGGCGCGTGGCCTTCACCGCCATCTTGGTGCGGTGGCCGGCCTCGCGGGCCAGGGAAGTGATCTCCACGGCGCCGTCGGCGATCTCGGGGACCTCCAGCTCGAACAGCTTGCGCACGAGGTTGGGGTGCGAACGGGACAGAGTCACGGACGGACCCTTGGCCCCGCGCACGGCGGAGACCACGTAGGCGCGCAAGCGGCGGCCGTGGCGGTAGTCCTCGCCCGGTGCCTGCTCCGGCGGGGGCAGCACGGCCTCGAGGGTGCCGAGGTTGACCTGGATCATGCGGGCGTTGTTGCCCTGCTGGATGATGCCGGAGACGAGCTCGCCCTCCTTGCCGCGGAACTCGCCGAGGACCTTCTCGTCGTCCACGTCGCGCAGGCGCTGGAGGATGATCTGGCGGGCGGTGGAGGCGGCGATCCGGCCGAAGCCGTTCGGGGTGTCGTCGAACTCGCCGATCGGGGTGCCGTCCTCTTCGACCTCCGTGGCCCAGATGGTCACGTGGCCGCTCTTGCGGTCGATCTCCGCGCGGGCCTGCTTCACGGCGCCCGGCGTACGGTGGTACGCCGTCAGCAGCGCCTGCTCGATGGTGGGGACGAGTTTCTCCAGCGGGATCTCCCGCTCCTTCTCCAGCATGCGCAGCGCGCTCATGTCGATATCCACTTATGCCTCCGTCGGATCTGCCGGGCGGCCGCCCTGACGGGCGGCGCCGGTGGACTGCTGACTTCCGCCCCACTCTACCTGGACGGTGCCGGCGCCCAGCTGCGTGAACGGGACGCGGACCGCGGGCAGGGTCTTGGCGGGCATGCCCTTCTTCGCGCCGGGCCGGTGCTCGGCGAGCTCGACCTCGTCCGCGCCGACCTCGAGCACGCGGGCGGTGATCGGGGCGGCCCCGCCCACGGAGACCTCCACGAGTCGGCCCACGTTGCGCCTCCAGTGGCGGCGTTCCGTGAGCGGGCGTGCGACGCCGGCCGAGGTGACTTCGAGCAGGTACTCCCCCGTGCCGACGCCGGGCACGGACTCGCCGTGGGCGTCCAGCGCCGCGGACACGATCTGGGACAGCCGTGCCACGGCCTCGATGTCCACGCCGTCGGTACCCTCAGCGCGGTCCACGATCACCTCCACGGTGGGGACCTCCGAGGCGCCGGTGACGGCAGCCTGCTCCACCACGAAGCCCTCGGGCTCCACGGCGGCGGCCACGATCTGCTCGAGCGCCTGGGCCGGCGAGCCGGCGGCGGTCTGGTTCTGGTCCTGCACGGCTGTGCTCTCCTTCGCTCCTCTGCTCCGTCCCGGCGGTGGCGGTCGGGGCGGGCCCTGGACACCATACCGGAGCAGGCCGGGCCCCTCCTCGGCGGCTGCTGGAGCCGGCCCCGGGTCGCTCGGCGTGACCAGCCGGGCCGCGGGGCGGACGTCCTCAGCCGAGCACCGGGGCGAGGGTGTCCCAGCCCAGGCGCAGGATGAGCGCGGCGACCACCACGAGGAACACCACGCGGATGAACCCGGTGCCGCGTGCGATGGCCATGCGGGCGCCGAGGTAGCCGCCGGCAAGGTTGGACACGCCCAGCAGCAGACCGAGGCCGAGCACCACGTGGCCCTGCGGAAGGAAGAACGCGAGGGCGCCCAGGTTGGTGCAGAGGTTGACGATCTTGGCGGTGGCCGAGCCGTGCAGGAAGTCGTAGCCGAGCACGGTGACCAGGGCGATGATCAGGAAGGTGCCTGTGCCCGGCCCCAGGACACCGTCGTAGAAGCCGATCACCAGGCCGATGAGCAGGGACCGCACCAGGTGCGCGGCACCGGTGAACTTCAGCTGGTGCGAGTGCCCTAGCTGCGGGCGGACGGCGGTGAAGACGGCCACCCCCACCAGGGCCACGAGGATCACGGGCCGGATGACCGCTGCCGGCAGCACGGCGGCCACGAGGGCGCCGCCGAAGCTCGCGGCCAACGCCACCGCGGCGGTGGCGCCGGCCGTGCGCAGGTCCGGTCTGACCCGCCGGACGTAGGTGGCCGCGGACGTGGCCGTGCCGAACACCGACCCCATCTTGTTCGTGGCCAGCGCCTGGACCGGCGTCAGTCCTGGGATGAGCATGACCACGGGCAGCTGCAGCAGCCCACCCCCGCCGACGACCGCGTCGATCCACCCGGCCGCCAGCCCGGCGAGCACCACCATGAGCACGAGGCCGACGGTGAGCTCGACCGGGCCGAACAGGTCCACTCCGGCTCAGGCTTCCGCGTCCGCGGAGACGGCCACGGACACGGCCGCGACGATCCCGTCCACGGAGATCTCGCGGGTCTCGCCGGAGGTGCGGTCCTTCAGCTCGAGGACGCCCTCGGTGAGGCCACGACCGACCACCACGGCGGTCGGGACGCCGATCAGCTCGAAGTCCTTGAACTTCACGCCGGGGCTGACCTTGGTGCGGTCGTCCAGCAGGACGGTGAGGCCGGCGTCCTCGAGCTGCGCGGTGAGCTGCTCGGCGTATGCGAAGGCGTCGGCGCCCTTGGCCGCGACCACCACGTGCACGTCCGCCGGAGCGATCGCTCGGGGCCAGACCAGGCCCTTGTCGTCGCTGTGGGTCTCGGCGATCGCCGCGACGGCGCGGGTGATGCCGATGCCGTAGGAGCCCATGGTCACCACGACCTGCTTGCCGTTCTGGTCCAGGACCTTCAGGTCCAGGGCCTCGGCGTACTTGCGGCCGAGCTGGAAGATGTGGCCCATCTCGATGCCGCGGCGGGTGGTGAGCGCGCCGCTGCGGTCCGGGGCCGCGTCGCCGTCCCGGACCACGGTGCCCTCGACGACGCCGTCCCAGCCGAAGTCGCGACCGGCGACGAGGCCGAACACGTGCTTCTGGTCCGCGTTGGCGCCGGTGATCCAGGTGGTGCCGGCGGCGATGCGCGGGTCGACCAGCAGCGGCAGGCCGGACACCGAGCCCTCGGCCCCGAGCACCGTCCGGCCGTCCGGGCCCTCACCGGGACCGATGTAGCCCTTCACCAGGGCGGGGTGGCGGGCGAGGTCCTCCTCGGTGGCGGCCTCGATGCCGGGCTCGCCGGTCAGCCCCAGGGCGGGTCCGGCGGTGGTCTCGAGGCGCTTGAGGTCCACGTCGCGGTCGCCGGGGACGGCCACCACGAACTGGCGGCGCTCGCCGCCGTCCAGCACCGCGGTGAGCACGACGCACTTGAGGGTGTCGGCGGAGGTCCAGGGGCCGTCCTCGCGGGGGTCCAGCTCGTTGGCGACGTCCACGAGGGCGGCGATGGTGGTGGACTCCGGGGTGTCCTTGACCTCGGCGGCCGGCAGCGCGGCCATGGCCTCCTCGGAGAGCGGCTCGGGCGCCACGGAGGTCACGGCCTCCACGTTGGCGCGGTAGCCGCCCGGGGACTCCACGTAGGTGTCCTCGCCGATCGGCGAGGGGTGCAGAAACTCCTCGGACTTCGAGCCGCCCATGGCGCCGGCCGTGGCCTCCACCGCCACCACCTCGAGGCCCAGACGGGCGAAGATGCGCTCATACGCGCCACGGTGGGCCTCATAGGCCTCCTGGAGCCCGGCGTCGTCCACGGTGAAGGAGTAGGAGTCCTTCATGATGAAGTCGCGCACGCGCAGCAGACCGGCACGGGGGCGGGCCTCGTCCCGGTACTTCGTCTGGATCTGGTACAGGTATGCCGGCAGGTCCTTGTAGGACGAGAAGTGGTCCTTCACCAGGAGGGTGAACATCTCCTCGTGGGTGGGGGCCAGCAGGTGGTCGTTGCCGCGCCGGTCCTGCAGACGGAAGATCCCGTCCCCGTACTCGTCCCAGCGCCCGGTGGCCTCGTAGGGCTCCTTGGACAGCAGTGCCGGGAAGTGGACCTCCTGGCCGCCGATCGCGTCCATCTCCTCGCGGACGACTGCCTCGACCTTGCGCAGCACGCGCAGGCCCAGCGGCAGCCAGGTGAAGGTGCCGAAGCCGGCGCGGCGAATGTAGCCGGCGCGGACGAGCAGCCTGTGGCTCGCGACCTCGGCGTCGGCCGGGTCGTCGCGCAGGGTCCGCAGGAACAGGGTGGACATGCGCAGTGCCATGGAGGGGACTCCTTCGAGTCGTGCGGGAGGCGCCCGTCTCGCGGGCACGGGGGATTCTCGGGGCGATCCTATCGCCCGGACAGGTCGCGGGCCGACCCGTCCCTGAGGCTCTCCGCGGGGCGGGACCGGACGGCGAACGTCAGTACAGCACCGTGGCGAACGTCCCGACCTGCTCGAAGCCCACGCGGGCGTAGGCGCGCATGGCCGGCTCGTTGTACGCATTGACGTAGAGGCTCACCGCGTCGGCCGTCCGCGCGGCGTACTCCACCACGGCGGCCATCGCCGGCACGGACAGACCCTCGCCGCGACGGTCCGGCCGCACCCAGACGCCCTGGATCTGCACGCAGTCCAGGCTGAGCACGCCGAGGTCCGCCTTGAACGCGGGCAGCGCTCCGGGCTCCTCCCCCGGCTCGATCAGCACGCGGCCGGTCTGGATGAGGCGGTGGATGCGGTCACGATAGGCGGCGGCCCCCTGGCGCAGCGGGGAGAAGCCGAGCTCCTCCTCGAACATCGCGGCGGAGGCCGGCAGCACGGTGTCCAGGTCCACAGGCTGGGCCTGGCGGAGGGTCTCGCTCGCCGTCACCGCACCGCGTCCGCGCGCCACCATCAGCGGCTGGTCCGGACGCACGGACCGCGGCCGGTGGCCGCGGTCCCCCAGGATCGCCTCGATGCCCAGCACCTGGTCCGCCGGACCGTACACGGAGCCGAACCGACGCCGCAGGGCGGCGGCGGCCCTGCCCAGGGTGAGGGCATGGCGTGCTGCGCCCGGGACGGCCAGGGGCACCAGGTTCGACCCGGCCCAGGCGACGGCGCGCAGCGCGGCACCGGGGCCGTCGTCGGGGTCCACGACCCCGATGAAGCAGGTGCCGGCGGTGCCGCCGCGCGGTCCCGTGCGGCGCCCGGCCTGCAGCAGGGAGGCGACGAAGACGTTCGCCACCGGGTCCGCGTCGGCGAGCGCCGCCACCCGTGGGGTGTCGGCGTCGGTCAGCAGGCGGGCCGCGCCGTCCGTGGCGGCCCGCACGTCCAGGTCAGTGGACGCTGACCACCGGGGCGCCGGCTGCAGCGTCGTCACCGCCGTCCTCCTCGAGGCCCATCTCCGCGGCGATGCGGCGGGCCTCCTCGATGAGGGTCTCCACGATCTGGTCCTCCTGCACGGTGCGGATGACCTCGCCCTTGACGAAGATCTGGCCCTTGCCGTTGCCGGAGGCCACACCCAGGTCCGCCTCACGGGCCTCGCCCGGTCCGTTCACCACGCAGCCCATGACGGCCACGCGCAGTGGCACGGTGACGTCCTTCAGGCCCTCGGTGACCTCCTCGGCGAGCGTGTAGACGTCCACCTGGGCGCGGCCGCAGGACGGGCAGGAGACGATCTCGAGCTTGCGCTCGCGCAGGTTCAGGGACTGCAGGATCTGCAGGCCGACCTTGACCTCCTCGACCGGCGGGGCGGAGAGGGAGACGCGGATGGTGTCTCCGATGCCCTGGCCGAGCAGGTAGCCGAACGCGGTGGCGGACTTGATGGTGCCCTGGAACGCCGGCCCGGCCTCGGTCACGCCGAGGTGCAGCGGCCAGTCGCCCTCCTCGGCGAGCAGCTCGTAGGCGCGGGCCATGACCACCGGGTCGTTGTGCTTCACGGAGATCTTGAAGTCCTTGAAGCCGTGCTCCTCGAAGAGGGAGGCCTCCCAGACGGCGGACTCCACGAGGGCCTCCGGGGTGGCCTTGCCGTACTTCTTCAGCAGGCGCGGGTCCAGGGAGCCGGCGTTGACGCCGATGCGGATGGAGGTGCCATGGTCCGCGGCGGCCTGCGCGATCTCCTTGACCTTGTCGTCGAACTTCTTGATGTTGCCCGGGTTCACACGCACGGCGCCGCAGCCGGCCTCGATCGCGGCGAACACGTACTTCGGCTGGAAGTGGATGTCCGCGATGACCGGGATGGTGGACTGCTGCGCGATCACCTTCAGGGCGGCGGCGTCCTTGTCCGTGGGGCAGGCGACGCGCACGATGTCGCAGCCGGCGGCGGTGAGCTCGGCGATCTGCTGGAGGGTGGCGCCGATGTCATGCGTCTTGGTGGTGGTCATCGACTGCACGGACACCTGGTGGTCCGACCCGACGCCCACCGAGCCGACCTGGATCTGCCGGGTCTGCCGGCGCGGGGCCAGCACGGGCGGCGGGGCGGACGGCATTCCAAGGCTGACGGGCACTTCGGCTCCTAAGGGTTCTGACGCAGGTGAGGTGTTCGGGTGCGCGGCCGGCGTCGGCCGTGCGCACCCATCCTAGGTGCTGTGCCGCCGGTGGGCAGGTCCCGGGTGACGCCCGCCTCGGCCTCGGGCCGAGGAGTGTGGGTCACGACGACGGCCGCCCGCCGTCCGCGGCGGCGTGCGGCGGGTGCGGGGCCGGCGACTCAGAAGAGGCGGATCGGCTTGACGATGTCCGCCACGATGAGGACCACGCCCATCAGGAGCATCGCCGCGCCGACGGCGTAGGTGAGCGGGAGCATGGTGGCCAGGTCGAAGGGGCCCGGGTCCGGGCGCCCGGTGAGCCTTGCGAACCCGCGGCGCAGCTTCTCCCACAGGGCGCCGGCCACGTGGCCGCCGTCCAGGGGCAGCAGCGGGATGAGGTTGAACACCATCAGGGCGATGTTCACGCTGGCCAGAAGGGAGAGCAGCAGTGCCCCCTTGTCCTGCAGCGGGACGTCGTCCAGGGCGGCGGCCTCACCGGCGATGCGGCCGACGCCCACCACGGACATGGGCCCGTTCGGGTCCCGCTCCGCCGGCGTGACCACCGCGACGGCGGTGTCCCAGAGCCGCTGGGGTAGCACGAGCACGACGTCCACGACGCCGCGGATCTGCACCCCGACCTGCTCGACGGCGTCCACCGGCGTGCCGCGCACGTTCTGGATCTGCGACCCCATGCCGATGAAGCCGACCTGTTCCGTCTTCGCGGTGCCGTCCGGGGCCCGCTCGGGCCGGCCCAGGGCGTCCGTGACGGGGCGTTCGGTCAGCCGCGGGGTGAGGGTGCCGGACATGGCCTGTCCGTCCCGCGTCCACTCGATGGCGGTGGACTGGCCCGCGCGGGAACGGATGGCGGCGGAGAGCTCGTCCCAGGTCTCCACCGGCTGCCCCGCGAAGGAGGTGACGGTGTCCCCCGGCTGCAGGCCGGCGGCATGGGCCGGGGCCACCGGATCGCCGTCGCGGCACTCGGCCTGACCGGAGTCGGTGCGGGACTGCTGGTCCTGCGAGGTGACGACGCAGCGGAAGACCTCGGAGGCCGTGGTGGTGGGGGTCGCGGTGCCCACCGTGGTGACGAGCACCGTCATCAGCGCCACGGCGATCAGCAGGTTCATGAAGGGCCCGCCGAACATGATGACGATGCGCTTCCACACCGGCAGCTGGATGAACTGGCGGCCTTCGTCCGCGGCGGTGAGCTCCTCGGCCGCCTGGGTGCGGGCGTCGTGGGCCAACTGGCCCATCTGCTGGATCAGCCCGGTGGAGGCGGTGCGGGCGGCTTGCCCGTCCTTCGGCGGCGGGAGCATGCCGACCATGGCGACGTAGCCGCCGAGCGGGATGGCCTTGAAGCCGTATTCCGTCTCGCCCCGGCGCCAGGACACGAGGGTCCGGCCGAAGCCGATCATGTACTGGGTGACGCGCACGCCGAAGAGCTTGGCGGGCACCAGGTGCCCGACCTCGTGCAGGGCGATGGACGCGGCGATGCCGACCGCCATGGCCAGCACGCCCAGGACGAACCAGAGGACCTCCACACTCACCACCGTCCGCGAGCGGCCTCACGGGCCCACGCCTCGGCGGCGAGCACGGACTCCACGGTGAGCTCCTCCCCCGCCCCGGGCACGGCCGCGGGGTCGTAGGAGTCCACGACCGCGCGGACGGTGTCCACGATCGCCGGGAAGGAGATGTGACCCTCGTGGAAGGCGTCCACGGCCTCCTCGTTGGCGGCATTGAACACGGCCATGTGGGTGGGCGAGGCCGCCGCGGCGGCCTTCGCGGCGGCCACAGCGGGAAACGCCTCCTCGTCCAACGGCTCGAAGGTCCACGAGGTCGCCTGCGACCAGTCGCAGCCGGGGGCGGCACCGGGGACACGGTGCGGCCAGCCCATGCCGAGCGCGATCGGCAGGCGCATGTTCGGCGGGGAGGCCTGGGCCAGCGTGGAGCCGTCCACGAACTCGACCAGGGAGTGCACCACGGACTGCGGGTGGACGACCACGTCGATCCGCTCCAGCGGGACGTCGAAGAGCAGGTGTGCCTCGATCACCTCGAGGGCTTTGTTGACCATGGACGCGGAGTTGGTGGTGACCACCCGACCCATGTCCCAGGTGGGATGGGCCAGGGCCTCCGCCGGGGTGACGTCCTCGAGCTCGGCACGGGAACGGCCGCGGAACGGGCCGCCGGACGCGGTGACCACCAGACGCCGGACCTCCGCGGCGGTCCCGCCCTGCAGCGCCTGCGCCAGGGCAGAGTGCTCCGAGTCCACCGGGACGATCTGACCTGGGGCCGCGGCCTGTTTCACCAGGGCACCGCCGACGATCAGGGACTCCTTGTTGGCCAGGGCGAGGCGATGGCCTGCCTGCAGCGCGGCGAGGGTCGGGCGCAGGCCGATCGAACCGGTCATGCCGTTCAGGACGGTGTCCGCGCCAGGCCAGGCGGCGATGCGCTCGGCGGCCTGCGGCCCCACGAAGACCTCGGGCCGCGGGATGGCCACGCCGGCACGGTCCGCGGCGGCAGCGAGCACGGCGCGCACCTGCTCCTCGGTGGCGGAGGCGGCGCCCACGGCCTCGGCGCCGGTGGCGACGGCCTGCTCGGCCAGCAGCTCCACGTTGGCCCCGGCGGCCAGGGCGACGGCGGCGAAGCGCTCCGGGGCGCCGGCGATCACGTCCAGTCCCTGCGTGCCGATCGATCCGGTCGAGCCGACCAGGGCGACACGGCGACGCGCGGGTGCGATGCCGTCGTCGCCGGAAGGGACGGGCGCGGCGGGCGGGGCGGGTGCGGGGACGTCGGCGATGTTCACCCCGCCATCCTACGGACCGCCCCGGCCAGGGTCCCGGGACGACTCCGGGAGCGACCCGGGACGTCGCCGTGAGCTTCCCGGACACGGCCGCGAGGCCGGACCGTGACGGTCCGGCCTCGCGGGTCGTGGCGGGCGTGGGCCCGGGTCAGCCGATCAGTGGTCGACCGCCTTCTCGGCGCCGACGCCGGTGAGCGAGCGGACCTCCATCTCGGCCTGCTTGTCCGGGTCCTCGAGGCGCTTCTCCGTGACGGAGCCGAGCCAGCCGAGGAAGAACGCCAGCGGGATGGAGACGATGCCCGGGTTCTTCAGCGGGAAGATCGCGAAGTCCGCGGTCGGGATCATCGAGGTTTCTGCGCCGGACATCACCGGGGACAGGGCGATCAGCACCAGGGCGGTGATCAGGCCGCCGTACATGGACCACAGGGCGCCCCGGGTGGTGAAGCCCTTCCAGAACAGCGAGTACACGATGGTCGGCAGGTTCGCCGAGGCGGCCACCGCGAACGCGAGCGCGACCAGGAAGGCCACGTTCTGGCCCTGGGCGCCGATGCCGCCGAGGATCGAGAGGACGCCGATCACCAACACGGTGCGGCGGGCGACCTTCACCTCCTTCTCCGGGGACAGCGTCTCCTTGGCGAGGACCGAGGAGTAGATGTCGTGGGCGAAGGACGCCGCGGCGGTGATGGTCAGGCCCGCGACCACCGCGAGGATGGTGGCGAAGGCCACGGCCGAGACGATGCCCAGCAGCAGGGAGCCGCCGAGCTCGAACGCGAGCAGCGGAGCCGCCGAGTTCTGGCCGCCCGGGGCCCCCTGGATGCGCTCCGGGCCGATCATGGCGGCGGCGCCGTAGCCGAGGACCAGGGTGCACAGGTAGAACAGGCCGATCAGGACGATGGCCCAGACCACGGACTTGCGGGCCTCCTTGGCGGTGGGCACGGTGTAGAACCGCATCAGCACGTGGGGCAGGCCGGCGGTGCCGAGCACCAGCGCCAGGCCCAGGGACAGGAAGTCCAGCTGGGAGACCGCGTTGGCGCCGTACTGCAGGCCCGGATCCAGGATGGCCTCGTTGCCGCCGTGGGACTCCACCGCGCCGCCCAGCAGGCCGGACAGGTTGAAGCCGAACAGCGCCATGACCCAGACGGTCATGATGACCACGGAGGCCACCAGCAGGATCGCCTTGATGATCTGCACCCAGGTGGTGCCCTTCATGCCGCCGACCAGCACGTAGAGGATCATGATGGCGCCGACGATGATGATCACGATCGACTGGCCCAGGCGGGAGTCGATGCCCAGCAGCAGGGACACCAGGGCGCCCGCGCCGGCCATCTGCGCCAGCAGGTAGAACAGGCAGACGGCCAGGGTGTTCAGGGAGGCCGCGATGCGCACGGGGCGCTGGCGCAGGCGAAAGGACAGCACGTCGGCCATCGTGAACTTGCCGGTGTTGCGCAGCGGCTCGGCGACGAGCAGAAGGGCGACCAGCCAGGCGACGAGGAAGCCGATGGAGTACAGGAATCCGTCGTAGCCGTAGAGGGCGATGGCGCCCACGATGCCCAGGAAGGAGGCGGCGGAGAGGTAGTCTCCCGCGATCGCGGTGCCGTTCTGGGTGCCGGAGAAGGCGCGGCCGCCGGCGTAGTAGTCCGCCGCGGTGGCGGTGTTCTTGGAAGCCCGCAGGACGATCACCATGGTGGCGGCGACGAACAGGCCGAAGATCAGCATGTTCACCCACGGGGTGCCGACGGTGGCGCCGGCGAGCAGGGGCAGGGCGGTGCTCATCGGGTCTCCTCCTCACCGTGGCGGCCGTGGCCGGCCTCGGCCTCGAGCCGCTCGCGCAGCGCGGTGGCGCGGGGGTCCAGCTTCTTGTTGGCGAACTGCACATAGGCCGCGGTGATGGCGAACGTGGTGACGAACTGGAGCAGTCCGAGGACCAGGCCCAGGTTGATGTTGCCCACCAGGCGGATGGACATGAACTCGTGGAAGAAGGCGCCGAGGACCACGAAGAGGATGTACCAGACCAGGAAGGCCACGGTCATCGGCCAGACGAAGCTGCGGTGCGTGCGCCGCAGTTCGACGAACTCCTCGGAGGTCTGGGCGGCACGGAACTGCGCCGGCGTCGGCGCCGGCCCCATCGTGTCGGGTGCGGACATGGAAGTCCTCCTCAAGGGAATGTGCGAGAGTCCGCACCGTGTGATGCGGATCACGCCCCATGCTGGGCCCATGCCGCCCGCCCGTCAAGGCGATGCGGAGATGTGACGCTTCTGTGACACGGGCCACAGTCGACCGGGCCGGCCTGCCCGGACGCCGTGGGCCCCGGTCGCCGGGACGGAGGGACAACGACGGCGGGCCGCCCGTCCCTGTCGGGCGGCCCGCCGTCGGGCTCGGGTCAGCGGCGCGAGAGGGTGATGCGTGCCTGGGCGAGGACGACCTCGTCCACCATCCCGCCCTCGAACGCGAACGCGCCGGGGTGGTGCTCGGCCTCGGCGAGGATCGCCTCGGCGCGGGCGACCTGCGCGGGGGTGGGACGGTAGCCGTCGCGGACCACCGACACCTGGCTCGGGTGCAGGCAGACGGTGGCTCGGCAGCCGAGGGCCACGGCGTCCTCCACCTCGGCGGCCAGGCCGTCCAGATCCTTCAGGTCCAGGTACACGGCATCCCAGGCGGCGGCGCCGTGCGCCGCGGCGGCCAACAGCACGGTGGACCGGGCGTGGGCGACGGTGCTGCGGTAGGCGGCGTCCGCTGTGCGGGAGGAGGTGCCGCCCATGGAGGCGACGAGGTCCTCGGCACCCCACATCAGGGCGCTCACGTGCGGGTGCGCGGCCAGCTCGGCGGCGGCGAGCACACCCTTGGCGGTCTCGCAGAGCGCCACCACGCGGGTACCCTCCCCCAGCGCCGCCACCAGGCCGTCCACCTGGGCGGCGGACTCGGCCTTGGCGAGCATGAGGGTGCGCCACCCGGTCCCCTGCAGCATGGCCAGGTCCGCGGCGTGGTCCTCGGTGTCCACCGGATTCACGCGAACCAGCACGCGGGCCGGGTCGATCCCACGGGACTCCCGCTCGGCCCATGCGGCCGCCACGGCCTCACGTGCGGCCGGCCGGTCCGCGGCCGTCACGGCGTCCTCGAGGTCCAGGATCACGGCGTCCGCGCGGTCCAGCGCCTTGGCGTACCGCTCGGGGCGGTCCGCCGGGGTGAACATGACGGCCGGACCCAGGGTGCAAGCCTTCGCGGCGGTCTCAGTCATGGGAGTCTGCTCCTTCGCAGTCTGGTTCGTCTCGCACGGTACGGGGCGCCGCCCGTCCCCGGACGGCGCCCCCACTGCCTTCAGTCCGCGGACTTCGCGGCGCGGTGCGCCTGCTCGGTCCACATCAGGCAGGTGCGCTGGGCCGTGGCCACGACCTTGCCCTCCTGGTTCGTGCCCTCCAGGTCGAAGGTCACGATCCGCTGGCCGGGACGGGAGGAGGACTCTCGGATCGCGGTCACCGTGGAGCGGGCGTAGAGCGTGTCCCCGTGAAACACCGGATGCGGGAAGGAGATCTCCCCCAGACCCAGCTGCGCCACCAGCGTGCCCTGCGTCGTCTGTCCCACGGACAGTCCGATCAGGGTGGACAGCGTCAGCATCGAGTTCATCAGCGGACGGCCGAACGGTTGCGACTGAGCGAACGCGTGGTCCAGGTGCAGCGCCTGCGGGTTCATGGTCAGCGTGGTGAACAGGACGTTGTCCGCCTCGGTCAACGTGCGGCCAGGACGGTGCAGATACACCTGGCCGACGGCCATCTCATCGGCGTAGCGGCCGCGCTGCTCGATCACCTCGGGCCGCGGCTGCTCCGCCGGGGTGCCGCCGGCGCCCTCGGCGCCGGCCGCGGAGGCCGAGGCGCCCTCCGGACCCGGGCGGCCGTCGTCGTTCTTCATGTCCTCGGCCACGGTCAGAGGCCCAGCTCGCGCGCGATCAGCATGAGCTGCACCTCGGTGGTGCCCTCGCCGACCTCGAGGATCTTGGAGTCGCGGTAGTGACGGGCCACCAGGGTCTCGTTCATGAAGCCGTAGCCGCCGAACACCTGGGTGGCGTCGCGGGCGTTGTCCATGGCGGCGTCGCCGGCAATCATCTTGGCCATGGCGGCCTCGGTCTTGAACGGCTTGCCGGCCAGCATCTTCTGCGCGGCCTCGTAGTAGGCCAGGCGGGCGGCGTGGGCGCGGGCCTGCATCTTCGCGATCTTGAAGGACACAGCCTGGTAGGAGCCGATGTTCCTGCCGAACGCCGTGCGGGTCTTGGCGTAGGCGATGGACTCGTCCACGCAGCCCTGGGCGGCGCCGGTGGCCAGCGCGGCGATGGCAATGCGGCCCTCGTCCAGGATGGACAGGAAGTTCGCGAAGCCGCGGCCGCGGGTGCCCAGCAGGTTCTCCTCCGGCACCACGGCGTCCGAGAAGTGCAGCGGGTGCGTGTCCGAGGAGTTCCAGCCGACCTTGTTGTACGCCTTGCCGGCGGTGAACCCCTCGGTCTCCGCGGGGACCACGATGGTGGAGATCTCCTTGGCCGGCTTGCCGTCGTGGCCCGTCTTGCCCTCCACGGTGCCGGTGACGGCGGTGACGGTCACCAGCGAGGTGATGTCCGTGCCGGAGTTGGTGATGAACTCCTTGGCGCCGTTGATGCGCCAGTTCCCGTCCTCCAGCTTCGCGGTGGTCTGGGTGCCACCCGCGTCCGAGCCCGCGTTCGGCTCGGTGAGGCCGAAGCCGGCCAGGCGCTTGCCGGCCACGAGATCCGGCAGCCACCTCTGCTTCTGCTCCTCGGTGCCGAACCGGTACAGCGGCATGGCGCCGAGGGAGACGCCGGCCTCGAGGGTGATGGCCACGGACTGGTTCACACGGCCGAGCTGCTCGAGGGCGAGGGCCAGGGCGAAGTAGTCGCCGCCCATGCCGCCGTACTCCTCGGAGAACGGCAGGCCGAACAGGCCCATCTCGCCCATCTGGTCGACGATTTCGTAGGGGAACTCGTGCTTGGCGTCCAGCTCGGCGGAGACCGGGGCGACGACCTCGTCGGCGAACTCGCGGACGGTGTCGGACAGGGCCTGGTAGTCCTCGTCCAGAGCGGGCAGGGTGCGGTGGTTCGGGCTGGCCATGGGGCTGCTCCTTGTCTTCTGTTCTCCTGCGGCGCGGGTGTGCGCTGCGGTGGGTCTTCGGTGGGGTCGGTCAGGCGGTGGGCTCTGCGGAGGCGGCGTCTACATCCGGGCCCGGCTCCACAGTGGCCACCAGGCCCTGGGCGGAGACGGAGTCGCCCTGGGCCACATGGACGGTGACGGTGCCGGCGACGGCCGCGGTGATGGGGTGCTCCATCTTCATGGCCTCCACGTCAGCGAGATGCGCGCCGACCTCCACGCGGTCGCCGGTGGCCACGTGCACGGCCACCACAGTGCCCGGCATCGGGGTGCGGGCCTCCGGGGATCCTGCACCCTCCGGGGCGAGACGGGCCGCCGCGGCGGAGCGGGCGGCCGCGAGGCGCTCGGCGCGGGTCTGACGGTGGACCCGCCAGGTGAACCCGTCGCGGCGGACCCACGCGGTGCGCGGATCTGCCGGGTGCACCAGGATCTCGGCGGCGTCGACCGCCGGCTCCGGCGCGTCGGTGGCGACGCCGTGTTCGTCCGCGTCCTCGGCGACGACGGCCACCGGGGTGACGCTGCGGCGGACGCCGTCCGTCTCGAGCGACAGGGACGGGGCCGGGGAGCCGGCGGAGCGCCAGGCGTCGCCGGCGGCCCAGGCGCCGTGGCCGCCGCGCGGGCGGGCGAAGGTGTCCTTCGCCTCGCCCTCGGCGGCGGTGTCCACATCCACCTCGGCGAGCGCGCCGGCCGCGGCGGCGAGGGTGTCCTCGTCCAGCTCCGGGGCGGACCACTCGTCCATGGAGTCGATCATGGTGGTGGTCAGGCGGCCCTCCTGCACCTCGGGCAGGGAGACGAGGTGGCGCAGCCAGGCGAGGTTGGAGGTGACGCCGGTCAGGACGGTGTCCTTCAGGGCCGCGTCCAGGCGCCGCATGGCTTCCCCGCGGTCGGCCCCGCGGGTGATGACCTTGGCGATCATCGGGTCATAGAAGCCGGTGACCTCGGGCTGGGAGTCCGGGTCCTCCACGTTCATGAGGGAGTCCACGCGGACGCCCTCGCCCTGCGGGGCCACGAAGGAGAGCACCTGGCCGGTGGACGGCAGGAAGCCGTGGGCCGGGTCCTCGGCGTAGACGCGGGCCTCCACGGCGGCGCCGGAGAGGGTGACGTCCTCCTGCGCGAAGCCGAGCGGCTTGCCGGCGGCCACGCGGACCTGCAGCTCCACGAAATCCTGCTGCTCACCGCGGACGCGCACGACCTCCTCGGAGACCGGGTGCTCCACCTGGAGGCGGGTGTTCATCTCCATGAAGAAGAACTCGTCCGGCCGGTCGTCCGAGACCAGGAACTCCACGGTCCCGGCACCCACGTAGCCGACGGAGGCGGCGGCCTGCACCGCGGCCTCGCCGAGGCGTGCGCGCAGGGCCTCCCCGTCCGCGTGGTCGGTGAGCAGCGGGGCCGGGGCCTCCTCGACCACCTTCTGGTGGCGGCGCTGCAGCGAGCACTCACGCTCGGCCAGGTGCACGGTGGTGCCCTGAGAGTCGGCGAAGACCTGCACTTCGATGTGGCGCGGGGAGGTGACGAGCCGCTCGAGCAGGAGCGTGTCGTCGCCGAACGCGCTGGAGGCGGTGCGGCGGGCCGAGACGAGGGCTCCGGGCAGCTCGTTCTTGGAGTGAACGGCGAACATGCCCTTGCCGCCGCCGCCGGCGGAGGGCTTGATCAGCAGCGGGAAGCCGACCTCGTCCACACGATCGATGATCTGCTCGTCCGTGAGGGTGGGGTCCGCGATGCCCGGTACCACCGGCACGCCGTAGGCGGACACGGTCTCCTTGGCGCGGATCTTGTCCGCCATCGCGTCCAGGGAGGCCACGGGCGGACCGATGAACACCACGCCGGCGGCGTCCAGGGCGCGGGCGAAGTCCGCGTTCTCGGAGAGGAAGCCGTAGCCGGGGTGCACGGCCTGGGTGCCGGTGGCCTGGCAGGCGGCCACCACGGCGTCGATGTCCAGGTAGGACTCGCGGGCCGGGGCCGGACCGAGGCGCACGGCCTCGTCCGCCAGACGCACGTGCGCGGCGTCCGCGTCCGCGTCCGAGTACACGGCGACGGCACGGATGCCCAGGCGCTGCAGGGTGGTGATGACGCGGACCGCGATCTCGCCGCGGTTGGCCACCAGGACGGTGTCGAAGGGCTTCGAGGACACGGGCATCACATCCTGAACAGGCCGAACTGGGTGTCCGGCAGCGGGTTGCGGGAGACGACGTCGAGGGCCATGGCCAGCACGCGGCGGGTCTGGCCCGGCGTGATGATGCCGTCGTCCCACATGCGTGCA
Source organism: Micrococcus luteus (assembly GCA_047414615.1). Lineage (GTDB taxonomy): Bacteria > Actinomycetota > Actinomycetes > Actinomycetales > Micrococcaceae > Micrococcus > Micrococcus luteus_B. Next base: position 286,793 of record CP179711.1, on the reverse strand, counting down.
GTGGAGTACAGCGGGTTGCCCTGGTCCTCATACTGGGCGCGGATGGGGGCGGCGAAGGCCTCGGCCTCCTCGGCGCTCATCAGCTCCTCGCCGGACTTCTCACGGGCGTCCTGCTTGATCTGGGTGAGCACGGAGGCGGCCTGGGTGCCGCCCATGACGGAGATGCGGGCGTTCGGCCACATCCACAGGAAGCGCGGCGAGTAGGCGCGGCCGCACATGGCGTAGTTGCCGGCGCCGAAGGAGCCGCCGATCACCACGGTCAGCTTCGGGACGCGGCAGGTGGAGACGGCTGTGACCATCTTGGCGCCGTCTCGGGCGATGCCGCCGGCCTCGGCGTCCCGGCCGACCATGAAGCCGGAGATGTTCTGCAGGAACAGCAGCGGCACGCCGCGCTGGTCGCAGAGCTCCACGAAGTGGGCGCCCTTGCGGGCGGACTCGCCGAAGAGGATGCCGTTGTTGGCCACGATGCCCACCGGGTGGCCGTCGATCCGTGCGAAGCCGGTGACCAGGGTGGTGCCGTAGCCGGCCTTGAACTCGTGGAACTCGGAGCCGTCCACCAGGCGGGCGATGACCTCGTGCACGTCATAGGCGGCATTGACGTCCACGGGGACCACGCCGGTCAGCTGCTCCGGGTCCACGGCGGGCTCGACCGGGTCCACCACGGTCCAGGCCGGCTCATGCGGCCGGGGCAGGGTGGCCACGACGTCCCGGAGGATCTGCATGGCGTGGGTGTCGTCGTCCGCGAGGTGGTCGGCCACGCCGGAGACCTCGGCGTGCAACCGTCCGCCGCCGAGCTCCTCGGCGGTGACGTCCTCGCCGATCGCGGCCTTCACCAGGGGCGGTCCGCCGAGGAAGATGGTGCCCTGGTCGCGGACGATCACCGTCTCGTCGCACATCGCCGGCACATACGCGCCGCCGGCGGTGGAGGAGCCGCACACCGCCGCGATCTGCGGGATGCCCTTCGAGGACAGCAGCGCCTGGTTCCGGAAGATGCGGCCGAAGTGCTCGCGGTCCGGGAAGACCTCGTCCTGGCGGGGCAGGAAGGCGCCGCCGGAGTCCACGAGGTACACGCAGGGCAGCGCGTTCTCCAGGGCGATCTCCTGCGCGCGCAGGTGCTTCTTCACGGTCATCGGGTAGTAGGTGCCGCCCTTGACGGTGGCGTCATTGGCCACCACCATCACCGTCCGGCCGTGCACCAGGCCGATGCCGGCGATCATGCCGGCGCCCGGGGAGTCGCCGTCGTACATGCCATGGGCGGCCAGCGCGCCGATCTCCAGGAACGGTGAGCCCTCGTCCAGCAGCAGGTCCACGCGCTCGCGGGGAAGCAGCTTGCCGCGGGAGACATGGCGCTGACGGGACTTCTCGGGGCCGCCGAGGGCGGTGCGCGCGACGATCTCGCGCAGACGTGCCTCGAGCTCGGCGTGCGCCGCCGCGTTGTCCGCGAACTCCGCGGACTCGGCGACGGCGCGCGTGGACAGGACGGACATGCCCGACCTCCAACTCAGTGAATTGCGACTAACTGGAAACCAGGGCTGAGTCTACTGGCCGCGGTCACTGTCGTCCACATCACAGGGGCAGGCTCGCCGCTACGATGGGCCGCATGCCCACGCCCCACGCCGTCAGCGCCGCCGAGCCCGTCACCGCCCGCGAGGCAGCCAAGGCCCAGCGCCGCCAGGACCTGCTCGACGCCGCCGCGGAGCTCTTCGCCGAGCGCGGCTTCGAGTCCGTCCGCCTCGAGGACATCGGCGCGGCCTGCGGCATCTCCGGGCCGGGCATCTACCGGCACTTCCGCGGCAAGGCCGCCGTGCTGACACAGATCCTGGAGAACGCCTCCCACGGGCTGCTGGACGGCGGCCGTGCCGCGGTCGCCGGCCGCGCCCCCGGCGAGGAGGCCCTCGACGCGCTGCTCGGGTTCCACGCGGACTTCGCCCTGCGCCACCGGGACGTCATCCGCGTGCAGGACCGGGACCTCGGCGCCGTGCCGGTGGTCGAGCGCCGGGAGCTCGTCCGCGTGCAGCGCGCCTACATCGACCTGTGGGCCGAGCACATCTGCCATCTCCATCCGGAGGAGGACGAGGCCGCCGCCGTCTTCCGCGCCCAGGCCGCCTTCGGCCTGCTCAACTCCACGCCGCGCTCGGTGCGCCGCTCCCCCTCGGACCGCCGCACCCGCCGCCCCGCGCTCATCGCCATGGCCTGGGGCGCCCTGCGCGCCCGCCCCGCCTGACCGTCCCGGTGCCGCTGACCTGCGGTGGTAGCGTGATCGGCACCCGCCGCCGGTGTCCGCAGGCCGGACGAAGGCGGCCGCAGACCGCACCGTGACAGAGAGGTCCACCGCCGTGTCGCTCCGAGACGTCCGCCCCGAAGACCTGGACGAGTTCTTCGCCCACCAGCAGGACGATGAGGCCAACGTGATGTCCGCCTTCGCTCCGCGCAATCCGAAGGACCGTGGTGTCTTCGACTACCACTGGGCCCACCTGCTGAACGACGAGCAGACCCAGGTGAAGACCATCCAGGACGCCCAGGGGCGCGCGGCCGGTGCCCTCGTCTGCTCCCGCGAGGGCGGCGTGCCGGAGCTGTCCTTCTGGACCGCCCGCGAATACTGGGGCCAGGGCCTCACCACCGCTGCCGTGGACGAGTTCCTCGCCGAGTTCGCCGAGCGTCCCGTGCGCGCCCACGTGCCGGCGGACAACGTCGGCTCCCAGAAGGTCCTGAAGCGCCGCGGCTTCGAGGTCGTCGGCGAGGAGAAGGTCTTCTCCAACGCCCGCGCCGAGGTCGTGACCGAGGAGATCCTGGAGCTCACGGGCGACTGAGCCCGGACGGCGCCGCCTGACGCCGACGCGGCACAGACCTGGGCGAGACGCCCGCCACGAGGCGCCCGCCCGCCGTCGTGCCTGACCGCTCCGACTGCGGACGGGGGCGCACTCGGAAGGGCCCCGGAACCCTGTGGCTCCGGGGCCCTTCGACGTGCGAGCACGCCGACGACGCGGTGCGGGGCGACTCAGACCATCGCGAGGGTCATCCCCGGACGACGCAGCATGGCGCCGACGTCCGCGAGGAAGCGGGAGCCCTGCTCGCCGTCCACGAAGCGGTGGTCGAAGGACAGGGACAGGGTCATGACGTCGCGCAGCGCGATCTCTCCCCGGTGCTCCCATGGCATCCTCCGGACCTGGCCGATCGCGAGGATGGCCCCCTCCCCCGGGTTGATGATCGGAGTGCCGGCGTCCACGCCGAACACGCCCACGTTGGTCAGGGTGAAGGTGCCGCCGGACAGCTCGGCCGGAGACAGCGTGCCCTCGCGCGCCTTGCCGGTGAGGTCGCGGATGGCGTCCGCCAGCTGCCGCAGGTCCATGGCCTGGGCGTCCTTGACGTTCGGGACCATGAGGCCGCGCGGGGTGGCCGCGGCGAACCCCAGGTTCACGAAGTTCTGCTGCACGATCGCGCCGGCCGCCTCGTCCCAGCGGGCGTTGACGTCCGGAGTGCGCTCCATGCAGAGCACACAGGCACGGGCGGCCAGGGTCATGGGGGTGAGCTTCACGTCGCGGAACCCGCGCGAGGCCTTGAGCTCGGCGAGCAGCTCCATGGTCTCGGTGACGTCCACCTGGAGGAACTCGGTCACGTGCGGGGCGGTGAATGCGGAGTTCACCATTGCCGCGGCCGTGGCCTTGCGCACACCCTTGACGGGGACCGAGACCTCTCGCTCGCGGCCACCCAGCGTGCGCAGGGCGCCCACACCTGCGGCGGAGGAAGCGGAGCCGACGTTCTCCGCCGCGGAGGGGACGGGCTGCGTGGCCACGCCCCCGGACAGCACTGCCTCGACGTCGGCGCGGGTGATCACGCCGTTCGGTCCGGTTCCGGTCACTGCCTCAAGGTCCACGCCGTTCTGCCTGGCGAACAGGCGCACCGGCGGGGTCGACCGCGGACGCTCCCCGAAGCCTGTCGCCACTGGCGCGTCGGAGACGCCATGAGCCACCGGAGCGGCCGGGGCAGGCGCCGCGGCCGGCGCGGGGGCAGGGGCCGTGGCGGGCGCCTGGGCCGCAGCAGCCTGCGGACCCGGTCGACCGGCGCCGCGACGGGTGCGGCGGGTCGGGCGGCCCTTGTCCGCCGCCGCACCGTAGCCCACCAGCGTGGGGACGCGTCCGTCTCCGGAGCCGGACTCCTCGGCCTCGTCCGTGGCCTGGGCGTCGTCGCCACCGGCGGCGCCGCCGAGGTCGAACGTCACCACGGGGGCACCCACGTCCACCGTGTCCCCCTCCTCGGCATGCAGCTTCGCGATGGTGCCGGCATAGGGGCTGGAGAGCTCCACCACCGCCTTGGCGGTCTCCACATCCGCCAACACCTGGTTCACCTCCACCACGTCGCCGACGGCCACGCGCCACGCGGTGATGTCGGACTCGGTGAGGCCCTCGCCCAGGTCGGGCAGGTTGAAGATCTTCGTCGTCATCGGGTTCCCTCCTGCTGGGCCTGGGCGGCCAGGAAGTCGGTGGCGGTCTCGGGGGCGGCGAACATGTCCACGGAGTCCAGGGAGTTCGGCCGGCCCATGGCACGGTCCACGCCGTCGAGGATGCGGTCCAGGTCCGGCACGTGGTAGTCCTCCAGCTTGGCGGCCGGGTACGGGATGTCGAAGCCGGTCACGCGCACCGGCGGAGCCTCCATCCAGTGGAAGGAGCGCTCGGTGACGGTGGCGACCAGCTCGGCGCCCACGCCGCCGGAACGGCCGGCTTCATGGGCCACCACGAGGCGGCCGGTGCGGCGCACGGACGACTCGACCAGGCCCGTGTCCATCGGGGCGATCGAGCGCAGGTCGACCACTTCGATCTCGATGCCCTCCTCCGCGGCCACCTCGGCGGCCTGCAGGGCGGTCTTGATCAGCGGGCCGTAGGCCACCAAGGTGACGTCCGCGCCTTCGCGCACGATTTTGGCCGGCGCCATCGGCGGGACGGCGGCGTCCAGGTCGACCTCGCCCTTGTCGTGGTAGCGGCGCTTCGGCTCGAGATAGACCACCGGGTCGTCCGAGGCGATCGCGGCGCGGAGCAGGTCATAGCCCTCCTGCGGGGTGGACGGGGAGACCACGCGCAGGCCGGCGGTGTGCATGAAGTACGCTTCCGGCGACTCAGAATGGTGCTCTGGGGAGCCGATGCCGCCCCCGAACGGGATGCGGATGGTGACCGGCAGCTGCACGTTGCCGGCCGTGCGAGCACGCATCTTGGCCAGGTTCGCCACGATCTGGTCGAAGGCCGGGTACACGAAGCCGTCGAACTGGATCTCCACCACCGGCCGGTAACCGCGGTAGGCCAACCCGATGGCCGTGCCCAGGATGCCGGACTCGGCCAACGGGGTGTCCATGACGCGCTGGGCACCGAAGTCCTCGATCAGTCCGTCCGTGATGCGGAAGACACCGCCGAGGGTGCCGATATCCTCGCCCATCAGGAGGACCTTCGGGTCGTCCGTCATGGCGCGGTGCATGGCCCGGTTGATCGCCCGGCCGAAGGTCATCTTCTCGGAGCTCATGCCTGGCCCTCCTCGTCAAACATGGCGTGGTACAGCGCGGACTCCCGGCGCTGACGGGCGAGCTCCTGGTGCGGCTCGGCGTATACCTCGGTGAACAGGGTGTCCGGGCCGGCCTCCTCGAGGACCTCGAGGGCCGCACGGACATCCGCGGCGAGCGCGTCAGCGGCCTCGGCAGCCTTCGCATCCAGGGCCTCCATGTCCACGCCGTTGGCCTTCAGGTGCGCGGCGACGCGGTCGATCGGATCCTTCGCCCTCCAGGACTCGACCTCCTCGTCCGTGCGGTAGCGCTTCGGGTCGTCCGCGGTGGTATGCGGTCCCATCCGGTACGTCACGGCCTCGATGAAGGTCGGGCCGCCGCCGTTCGCCGCACGCTCCACGGCACGACGGGTCGCGGCGAGCACGGCCAGGACGTCGTTGCCGTCCACGCGCAGGGACGGGATCCCGAAGCCCCACGGGCGATCGGCCAAATGACGCGGGGACTGCAGCTTCACGGGCTCGGAGATGGCCCAGTGGTTGTTCTGGCAGAAGAAGACCACCGGAGCCTTGTACGAGGCGGCGAACACCATCGCCTCGTTGACGTCTCCCTGAGACGTGGCGCCGTCACCGAAGTAGACGATGGTGGCGGAACCGTCACCGTCCATGGCGGCGCCCATGGCGTAGCCGGTGGCGTGGAGCGCCTGCGCCCCGATGATGATCTGCTGGGCGGCCACCTTGTGGGCCTTCGGGTCCCAGCCGGAGAACGTGGATCCTCGCCAGAGGCGGATCAACCCCAGGGCGTCCACGCCGCGGAGCAGGGCCACACCGTTCTCCCGGTAGGACGGGAAGACGAAGTCGTCCTCACGCAGTGCCGCCGCGGAGCCGGCCTGTGCGGCCTCCTGGCCGAGCAGCGGCGGCCAGAGGGCGAGCTGGCCCTGGCGCTGCAGGTGAGTGGCCTCCGTGTCCAGGCGGCGGATCAGGACCATGTCCCGGTGCAGGCGGGCCAGGACGTCGTCGTCGACGTCCTCCAGCCACGGGTCCAGCTCGGGCTCGGCGCTGCGGACGCCCTGGGCGTCCAGCACCTGCAGGTACTCGCGGTGCTCCGACTGCGGGAGGTCCGCCTCGGCGGTGAGATCGACGTGCGTCATGTCCTCAACTCTCGTGACCAGGCACCGGGATGAGGGTGCCGACCGGGGGCGGGCGATGCGGGCCGGGTGTGTCCCGCATCACCTCGGATGACTTCCGGTGAGTCTAGTCACATGGACACGACTTGACAATTCTCACCCGGGCATTGAAAGGCCCCTGGTGGGGGGGTCTGAGCGTCCGGTTCAGGCGCGGCGGAGCAGCACGTCCACCGCCGCGTCGAGGAAGGCGTCCACCTGGCCCTCCTCGTACCCCTTGCGCCCGTCCGCGGAGGCGAAGGCGGCGCGGCGCACGTCGTCCGCGTCCAGCTGCGCCTCTCCCGCCGGGGCACGCAGGGCCTCGGCGAGCCGGTCGCAGAACTCGTCCACCTGGTCCACGTCGTAGGACTGGGCGTCCGAACGCGACGGGCGGCGGAAGCGCTCCCCCGGGGCACGGTCCGCACGGCCGAGGAGCTCCTCGGTGCGCTCGCTGAGCATCACGGCCCAGTCATCGCCCCCGCGCTCGGACACGAAGGCCTCGCGCTCGGAGTCCGCGAGGGCCTCCTCCAGACGGTCGAGGGCGTCGTCCACCTGGTCCGTGGCGTACCCTCCGTTGACGGTGGCGAACCGGGCCTGGCGCACGTCCTCCACGGACAGCTCGCCGGAACCCTCGTAGGCCTTCCTGGCCCGGGCCATGAAGGCGTCCACGTGGCTGGGCTCGTAGCCGATCTCGTCAGACTCCACTCGCTCGAAGGGCTGGGCGACGGTGGTCTTCAGGTCGTCGCGCGACTTCTTCGACATCCGCACTCCTGTGGTGTGGGGCCGCCGCAGCGGCCGGGGATGGGACCTGAGCGGGGTGCCGCTCAGGCGATGGGCAGGGCCAAGAGGGTGTAGGCCACCGGTGCGGCGAACACCAGCGAGTCCAGCCGGTCCATGACCCCGCCGTGGCCCGGCAGCAGGGAGGACATGTCCTTGATTCCGAGCTCACGCTTGACCATGGACTCGGAGAAGTCGCCGGCGGTGGCAGCCACCACGGCGAACACGCCGAGCAGCAGGCCGACCCACCAGGGCTGGCCCACCAGCAGCGGCACCGCCACCATGCCCACCAGCACCGAGCCGAGGAGCGAGCCGACCAGGCCCTCCCAGGACTTCTTCGGGCTGATGCGCGGGGCGATCGGGTTCTTGCCGAACCGGTAGCCCACGATGTAGCCGAAGGTGTCGTTCGCGATCACCATCAGCAGCAGGCAGGCCACCATGAAGTTGCCGCGCGGCTGGTCCAGCAGCGCGACGCCGAACGAGAGGAGGAACGGAGCCCACATCACCGCGAAGACGCCGGCCAGGATGATCTGGCCGGTGGGTCTGCGGCGGGTGGCCTCGGTCCAGAGGCAGACCAGCAGCAGTGCACCCAGCAGGGCGATGAACAGGGCCTCCACGCCCCACATCAGGGCGGACAGGGGCAGAGCCGCCGCCGCGATCCAGAGCGGGGGCTTGGGGACGTCCAGGCCGATGCCGCGCACGGCGTCCGCGACCTCGGTGACACCGGCCACCAGCAGGACCACGATCAGCAGGGCCAGCAGCCAGTCCCAGAGGATCAGGCCGGCCAGGGCCACGCTCAACAGCACGACCCCCACGACGACGGCGGACTTGAGGTCACGGCCGCCGCGTGGGGGCGCGGGGGGCTGCGCTGCTGTGGTCATGGAGCAGGACTCCGAAACGTGCCGGCGGGGTCCGGGGCCAGGGCCCTCAGACCTCCAGCAGTTCGGCTTCCTTCTTCTTAGCCATGTCCTCGATGAGGTCCACGTGCTTCTTGGTCAGCGCGTCGAGCTCCTTCTCACCGCGGGTGCCCTCGTCTTCTCCGACCTCGCCGTCCTTGACGGCCTTGTCCATGGCCTCCTTGGCCTTCCGGCGGGCGTTGCGGACGGAGACCTTGTGCTCCTCCGCCTTCTGCTTGACGAGCTTGACGTACTCCTTGCGACGCTCCTCGGTGAGCTCCGGCATCACGACGCGGATGACCTTGCCGTCGTTCGACGGGTTGGCGCCGATCTCCGACTCGGACAGGGCCTTCTCGATGTTGCGCAGGGCGGACACGTCGAAGGGGGTGATGAGCAGGGTGCGGGCGTCCGTGGTGGTGAAGGAGGCCAGCTGCTGCAGGGGAGTCATGGCGCCGTAGTAGTCCACCATCACCTTGGAGTAGAGGCCCGGGTTGGCGCGGCCGGTCCGAACGGACGCGAAGTCCTCGCGGGTGGCCTCGATGGTGCGGTCCATCTGCTCTTCGGCGGACTGCAGGGTCTCCTGGATCACGATGTCTCCTGACGTGTGGGTGAGTGACTGCCCTCCATCCTACGTGTGGTGGAGGGCATCCGGCTCAGGCTCCGCGGCCCGGCTCAGGGGGTGACGGGGGTCCCGATGCCGTCGCCGCGCAGGGCGGCCGTGACATTGCCAGGGCCCTCCATGCCGAACACGCGCATGGTGAGCCCGTTGTCCTTGCACATCGTCATGGCGGTCAGGTCCATCACACGGATGTTGCGCTGCAGCGCCTCGTCGTAGGTGAGGTGGTCCAGACGCTCCGCTGTCGGATCCTTCTTCGGGTCCGCGGTGTAGACGCCGTCCACGCCGGACTTGGCCATGAGCACTTCGTCCGCGCCGATCTCGAGGGCACGCTGGGCGGCCACGGTGTCCGTGGAGAAGTACGGCAGCCCGGTGCCGGCGCCGAAGACGACCACGCGGCCCTTCTGCATGTGGCGGATGGCGCGCAGGGGGATGTACGGCTCGGCGACCTGCTCCATGGAGATCGCGGACTGCACACGGGTGGACACACCGGCCTGCAGCAGGAAGTCCTGCAGGGCCAGGCAGTTCATGACCGTGCCGAGCATGCCCATGTAGTCCGCGCGGCGGCGGTCCATGCCGTTCTCGGAGAGCTCGGCGCCGCGGAAGAAGTTGCCGCCGCCGACCACGATCGCGATCTCGACCGTCTCCGCGGCCTCGGCGATCTGCTCGGCGATGCCGCGGACGGTGTCCGGGTCCACGCCGACCTTGCCGCCGCCGAAGACCTCGCCGGAGAGCTTGAGCAGCACGCGGCGGCGGCCCTTGCTGTCGTCGTTCACGACCGGCAGGGACTGGGTGTGGGTGTTCGTCTCCATGGGGGTGCGCTCCTCGGGGCGTGGTGGTCGGTCTGCGGCCGGTGCGGGCACAGAACGGCGGGGTGGTCACCGAGTTGGTGACCACCCCGCCATCGGTGGCGGCCGCATGCGGGGCATGCGGACCGGTGCGGCCTCGGATCGCTCCGATCCTACCCCCAGATCAGGGGTGCGGGACGAGCGCCGGAGGACGCGGCGTGATTCAGTTGCCCACGCGGAAGCGGGCGAAGCCGGTGACCTTGGTGCCGGCCTCGGAGGCGACCTTGCCGACGGTGGTCTTCGGGTCCTTGGCGAACGGCTGGTCCTCGAGGACGATCTCCTTGAAGAAGCCGGTCAGGCGCCCCTCGACGATCTTCGGCAGGGCCTGCTCCGGCTTGCCCTCGGCGCGGGCGGTCTCGTCCGCGATGCGGCGCTCGTTCTCCACGGTCTCGGCCGGGACGTCCTCACGGGTGAGGTAGGTCGGCGAGTAGGCGGCGGTGTGCACGGCGATGTCGTGCGCGGCGGCCTTGGCCTCGTCGGAGTCGGAGTCCACGGCGAGCAGCACGGAGACCTGGGCCGGGAGGTCCTTGGAGGTCTTGTGCAGGTAGGCGTCCACGAAGGCGCCCTCGACGCGCGCGATGCGGCGCACGACGACCTTCTCGCCCATGAGGGCGCCCTCCTCGGTGACGTGCTCGCCGAGGGTGCGGCCCTCGTGGTCGGCGGCCAGCAGCGACTCGAGGTCGGCGGCGCCGGAGGTCACGGCGGTCTTCAGGACGGCGTCACCCAGGTTGATGAACTTCTCGGCCTTGGCCACGAAGTCGGTCTCGCAGTTCAGCTCGATCATCACGCCGACGCCGTTCTCGACGGTGGCGGCCACGAGGCCCTCGGCCGCAGCGCGGCCCTCGCGCTTGGTGGCGCCCTTCAGGCCCTTGACGCGGATGATCTCGATGGCCTTGTCGGTGTCTCCGTTGGCCTCGTCGAGGGCCTTCTTGACGTCCATCATGCCGGCGCCGGTGCGCTCGCGCAGGGCCTTGATATCGGCAGCGGTGTAGTTCGCCATGCTCGTTCGGTCCTTCCCGTTGGATGGGTGATTGCGGGATGCAGGTGGTCGGGGGTCCGCGTCGGCAGGCCGGGGTGCGGACCGGCCGACGCGGTCCGGGGTCACTCGCCCTGGGCGGCGTCCTCGGAGGCGGCCGGAGCGGCGGCGGCCTCGGCGGCCTCGCCCTCGGTCTTCTCGCCCTCGGTGCTCTCCGCTGCGGCGGCCTTCTCGGCATTGTGCTGCTCAAGCAGCTCGCGCTCCCACTCGGCCATCGGCTCGGCGGACTCATCGCCGCCCTTGCCGGAGCGGGCCATGAGGCCGTCGGCGACGGCGTCGGCGACCACGCGGGTCAGGAGGGCGACGGAGCGGATGGCGTCGTCGTTGCCCGGGATGGGGTAGGTGACCTCGTCCGGGTCGCAGTTGGTGTCCAGGATGGCGACCACCGGGATGCCCAGCTTCTGGGCCTCGTCCACGGCGAGGTGCTCCTTCTTGGTGTCCACGACCCACACGGCGGAGGGGGTCTTGGACATGTTGCGGATGCCGCCCAGGTTCGCCTCGAGCTTCTGCAGCTCGCGGGAGAGCAGCAGGAGCTCCTTCTTGGTGTGGCCGGAGCCGGCCACGTCCTCGAAGTCGATCTCCTCGAGCTCCTTCATGCGCTGCACGCGCTTGGAGACGGTCTGGAAGTTGGTGAGCATGCCGCCCAGCCAGCGGTGGTTCACGTACGGCATGCCGACGCGGTTGGCCTGCTCGGCGATGGCCTCCTGGGCCTGCTTCTTGGTGCCCACGAACAGGATGGTGCCACCGTGCTTGACGGTCTGCTTGACGAACTCGTAGGCGCGGTCGATGTAGGTCAGCGACTGCTGGAGGTCGATGATGTAGATGCCGTTGCGCTCGGTGAAGATGAAGCGCTTCATCTTGGGGTTCCAGCGGCGGGTCTGGTGGCCGAAGTGGACACCGGAGTCGAGAAGCTGGCGCATGGTCACGACGGACGACATGTCGAATCCCTTCTGTGGCGGCCGTAGGACCCCGCGCTTCCGGGCGCAGGCGGCTGCCGATCGTTGTTTCACGGTTCTGCGACCGCCCGGTCGGACGGCCCCTGACACCGCGGCGGCTCTGCAGCCGGACCGCCACCGAAACCCGCTTGCTTCAGACGGGACCGTCGGTGGGGTCTGCCGCATCCGGACCGGGGTCCGCTGCGGCACCGTGATGTGCGTAGTCGATGACATGGGCACCCGTTTCCGGGCACGGCGCACGTCACCGCTGTGGTCATCCTACCCCACCGGCGGCCGGCGGCGCCCGACGGCAGGAACGGCTCCTCCACAGCGGACCGGGCTCGTCGATTCGTCCACAGATCGCCTCCCGACGGCGGCACCCGCCTGCACGTTCCCCGCACCCTGGTCCCATGGACACCGCACACACCGCTTCGCACGACCGTCGGCCGCGCAGCCGTCTGCTCGCGTCACTCGCCGCCGGGGCACTGCTGCTCGGCGCCCCCGCCTCCGCCGCGCCGGATGCCGAGCCGACTCCGATCCCCGCCGGCCTGCACTGGGCGTCCCCCGCCCCCGGCGCCGGGCCGGGAGACCTGCTGCGCGCCTTCGATGCGCCGGAGCGTCCCTGGGACGCGGGCCATCGCGGCGTGGACCTGCGGTTGAGCGGGGGCGTCGTCGTCGCTCCGGCAGACGGCACCGTCCGTCACGTGGGGACGGTCGCAGGGCGGCCGGTGCTCTCCATCGACCACGGCCAGGACGTGGTGAGCTCGATGGAGCCGGTGACGGCCGTCGTCGAGGAGGGCGAGCGAGTGCGGGCCGGTCAGCCGATCGGGCGGCTGGGCCCGGAGGCTGCCCACTGCGCCGAGCCGTGCGTGCACCTGGGCGTGCGGGTGCTGGACGGGTGGCCGGTGGGAGGCACGCTCCGGGACCGCTACCTGGATCCGGCGCTGCTGCTCGGCCTGTCCGGTCCGTCGGTCCTGTGGCCGCTCGAAGGAGCGCGGGCAGACCGGCCGGAGGACGAGGGCTGAGCCGCGTGGACCGGCCTCAGCCGCGTGCGGCGGCCACTGCCTCGACCTTCTCGAGCAGGCGTGCGGCCGAGTCCTCCCAGCTGTAGCGCGCCGCTCGCTCGGCCGCGGCGCGCGATGCCCGGGCCCACGCCCCGGGGGCCTCCAGTGCGCGGACCTGCCGGGCGAAGGCGGCGGGGCGGTCTCCGGTGAGCGGAACGGGCAGGAACGCCGGCTCGGCGCCCCCGGCGACCTCGCGGAAGATCGGCATGTCCGAGCCGATCACCGGGGTGCCATGGGACATCGCCTCGGCGACGGGCAGCCCATAGCCCTCGGCACGGGAGAGCGTGACCAGCGCCGTGGCCTCGCGGAGCAGGGCGACGTACTCGTCGTCCGAGACACCGTCGTGGAACCTGACCTCGCCGGCGGCTGCCGCGTCCCGCCCCGCCGCCGCGCGACGCTCCGCGAGCAGGGTCTCCAGCTCAGCCCTCCGGTCGGCGGGGACGCGGGAGAGCAGGTGCAGCGTGTACCCGGGCAGCAGCGGCATCGCAGCCACCAGCGAGTCCACGTCCTTGTAGTCCATGAACGATCCCATGTAGACGAGCGCGCGCGCCGGGGCCACCTCCGCGTCCCGGGGACGGTGCACAGGCTGGGGTGCATTGGGCACCACGTCCACGGGGCGCCGGGTGAGCCGGTGCGCAGCGATGAGCCCGGCGGTGGTCTCGGAGACGGTGGCGATGCGGTCCGCGCGATTGAGCAGCAGCCGCTGGGGGCCGTAGCAGAGGTGGTAGAGGCGCCAGAGCCAGCGGACGGGCTCGGGCAGGTTCCGCGGCGGGGTGCGGTGCGCGTAGTAGATGAGGTCGTGCAGGGTGAGGATCAGCCCGTAGCGACGTCCGGCCGACCCCATCGTCTGCATCGGAGAGAAGACCACGTCCGGACCGAGCCGGTTCACCTGGACGGCGAGCGCGGGCTCGAGCGGCGAGGTCGGACTGCTGGCACGGTGCCAGGGCACGCCCACAGGCAGCAGCGCCAGCTGGGTCTCGTCGCTGATCAGCATGTGCGTCTCCACCCGGCCAGCCCACGGCCCGTCCGTGGTCAGTCGATGGACGGCGCCGATCAGGCTCGACCCGAAGCGGGAGATGCCGTCGTGGAAGTCGGTGCGCGTATAGCGCGCGTCCATCAGCAGGCGCAGGGGGCGGTCCGTCACGATCACCACGCTACCGCTGTGCCGCGACCCGAGGAGGTCTGCGGCGGTTCAGACCCTGGTGGAGGACAGAGAGGCAGGTCACGCCGCTGGTTGCAGTTGAGTAACATTGGTGTATATTCGATAACGATGCGGACAAAGTCCGGATCCCGGACCTTCCCCGTCCGCTTCTCTTGCGGCTCCCGGCCTCACCACACCGATTCACTCTCGCACCGGTACATCCCTGGGCATCTCCCTGTCGGGACGCCCTGGCGGCTTCATGCCACCCGCCGGTCCCGACTGGAAGATTCGTCATGTCTGAGACCTCGAAGTCCCCCCGCACTGCACCCCGCCGCCGTCGCTCCCTCGTCACCTCCCTCGCCCTGTCCCTGAGCGCGGGCACGGTCGTCGGCGCCGGCGCCGTCTCCACCCCGTCCGAGGCGGTCGCGGCTCCGGCCACCTACACCGTCAAGGCCGGCGACAGCTGGTGGCGCATCGCCACCGACCACGGCATGTCCATGTACGACCTGGCCGCCCTCAACGGCACGACCATCAACGCCACCCTCTACGTCGGCGACGTCCTGAAGCTCAGCGCCGACGGCGGCTCGTCCCCGGCCCCGGCCCCGTCCACCGGCAGCTACACCGTGGTGGCCGGCGACAGCTGGTGGCGCGTCGCCGACAAGCACGGCATGTCCATGTACGACCTGGCCGCCCTCAACGGCGCGACCATCAACACGCCGCTCTACGTGGGCGACGTCCTGAAGGTCTCCGGCACCGCCTCCGCCCCGGCCCCGGCCCCGTCCCCGGCGCCGGCTCCGGCTCCCGCCCCGACCTCCAAGGCCGCCGCGGTGAACCACATGGTCGCCAAGGTCAACGACCCGAACACGTACTACCAGTGGGGCGGCAACGGCCCATACGGCTACGACTGCTCCGGCCTGGTCCGCGAGGCCATGGCCAAGTCCGGCTTCTCCCTGCCGCGCGTCTCCCACGACCAGTACGTCTCGGCCAAGACCTACGTGCCGAAGTCCCAGGCCCAGCCCGGCGACCTGTTCTTCTGGCGCAACTCCTCCACCGGCCGCATTTACCACGTGGCGATGTACATCGGCGACGGCAAGATGGCCCACGCCCTGAACCCGTACCGCGGCCTCATGATCACCTCGGTGGACTACATGCCGGCCAACATGCTCTCGGTGGCCGGCCGCTACTGAGCCGCCCTCCCCGCACTCCGGCCGACGGGTCGGAGTGCCGGTCCCGGCCCGACGACGGACCGTCACCTTCCCCTCCGAAGGCGACGGTCCGCCGTCGTCTCCGGGCAAGGGCGGCTCAGCCGAAGGCGAGGGGCGGCAGGGACTCGATCCAGGCCAGGACCTCAGGATGCCGGAAGCCGGCCACGTCCGCATGACCGTTCGTCCCCACCCGGTACACGATGCGCTCCGGGGTGGCGGCCCTGCCGACGAAGACCTCGCCGTGCCGCTGCGCGGGGACGGCGGCGTCACCGGTGGAGTAGGACAGGAACATCGGGATCCCGGCCCAACGGGCAGGGTCGTCGCGGGCGGGATCGTAGCCAGCCTGGCGCCGGAGCAGCTCGCCGTCGTCCGCGGCACCGTAGGCCTCGCGGATGGCAGGCAGGGAGTTCGAGGCCAGCGAGTCAACCGTGCCGTTGACCACCACGACTCCGGCCAGCCCCCGGAGCAGGCCCCCGCCGGACAGGTTGTAGGCGGCCATGCCGCCCATGGAGTAGCCGTGCAGCACCGCCACGTCCGCCTGCACGATCAGCGCACCGTCCCGGTTCAGCGGCGCGTGGGCGTAGAACCGCTCCTCCCCCACACGGCCGTCGAAGCGCAGGAATGGGGTGCCCGCGGCGGTCCGGTGCTCGGTGGAGTCGAGGATCCGGACGGCGCTGTCCTGCTCGGCCTCGGCCTCGGCGCCGCCCGAGAGGTCGGAGGGGCGGATCTCACGTGCAGCCATGGGGGAAGCCTACGGATCTAGAGGTCACCTGCCGATGTGAGAACGGCCTCCAACGAGGTTCATTCCTCGTCGAGAGCCGTTGTCGTAGGGCGTGCGGGACTTGAACCCGCGACCGAAGGATTATGAGTCCTCTGCTCTGACCGACTGAGCTAACGCCCCGTGCGCGGTACGCATCGGCCCAGTCTAGCGATCGCTGCGGCTCAGAGGCGCGCGCGGACCTCCTCGGGTGTGGCCCCGCGGTAGAGGGCCTCGAAGAGGTCCACGGTCTTCTGTGCGGAGTGGTGCAGCGCCTTGGCATGGGAGGCCTCCCCCATGCGGACGCGCTCGGCCTCGGGCGCGCCCAGGACGAGGGCCAGCTTCGCGGCGAGGTCCTCGTGGTCCCCGGGGACGAAGAGATACCCGTTGACGCCGTCGTCCACGAGATGCGGCAGAGCCAGGGCGTCCGCGAGGACCACGGGCTGGGACGCGCTCATCGCCTCGAGCGACACCAGGGACTGCAGCTCCGCCGTGCCCGGCTGGCAGAACACGTCCGCCCGCAGGTAGGCGGTGTGCAGCTGCTCGTCCGTGACGTGGCCGCGCATCCGGACCAGGTCCTGGACGCCGAGCTCCTCCACGAGGTCACGGAGCCCGTCACGCTGCTCGCCGTCCCCGATCACCTCCGCGTGGACCTGCAGGTCCGGGCGGGTGTCCCGCAGGTGGGCGATCGCGCGCAGCAGCACGTCGATGTTCTTCTCCACGGCCAGGCGCCCGACGAACAGCACGGTGGGATGCTCGTGCGGGGTGATGACCTCACCCTCGGCCGGCTCGTACTTGGCGGCGTCGATGCCGTTGGACACGGGAAGCACGTTCTGCAGCCCGGCCCGCTCGGCCATGGCGCGGGCTGCCAGGGCGGTGGGGGTGGTGACGACGGCGCCCTTGCCCATGAGCCGCCCCATCTGCCACCACGAGTAGCGGGAGTAGCGGTCCAGGAACCACTGCGGGAACGGCAGGAACGGCTCCAGGTTCTCCGGCATGAAGTGGTTGGTGGAGATGGTGCGGACGCGCCGGCGCTCGGCCACCGCGATCGCGGCGGCGCCGATCATGTAGTGGCAGTGCACGTGGACCACGTCCGGCTGCACCTGGGCCATGATGCGGCGCATCGCGCGGCGGGCCAGGGGCGGGAACACGAGCCGGTAGTACTCGTGCGTCGGGGGCTGCCAGGAGCGCACCCGGTGGACGGTGGCCTCGGGGCGGTGCTCCACGAAGTCCGGCCCGTCGTCGTTGCGGGCGGCGACCACGTGCACGTCATGCCCACGCTCGTTCAGTGCGGTGGCCAGCCGGAAGCAGAAGGTGGCGGCTCCGTTGACGTCCGGCGGATAGGTGTCCGCGGCGATCATCACGGTCAGGGGGCGGGCGTCATGCCCGCGCGGGGCGTCGGTCACGTGGACGGTGCTCCTGGCGGTGGTGGATGGTCTCGGGTGCCGCTCCCCCGGCCTGTACACCCGTTCAGCGTCAGCGTATCCGGAGGCTCGGACAGGCTCAGCCTAGCAATGGCGGCGGCCTCACTCCGCCGGGCCCCGGCCATCGGACCTGAGCCCTCCGGCTCGGGATCTCAGCCCTCGGACCAGGCGGGGCGGTCGCGCGGGTCGATCCCACGTGAGCGCAGGGCGGCGGACTTGTGTCCGAAGCGGCGGAGGTAGTCCGCGGCGGCGAGCATGTGGGCGATCGCGCCGAGGGAGAGCAGCCAGGTCCCGGCACTGCCCCACGCGGTGTCCGTGAGGCCGGGGACGTTGCCGAGCAGCAGCACGGGGGCCGCCACCAGCAGCAGTGCGGTGCGCACCTTGCCGAGGACGGAGACGTCCAGTTCGGGGCTGCCCCGGAACATCGCCACGGAGACGGCGGTGAGGACGAGATCCGGCATCACGATCGCCCAGACGATCCAGTCCGGGGCCACGCCTGTGACCACCAGTGTGGCGGCCACGATGATCATGGACAGCCGGTCCGCGAGCGGGTCCAGCCACTTGCCGACCGTGGAGATCATGTCGAACCGGCGAGCCACCCAGCCGTCCACCCAGTCCGTGCTGGAGAGCACGGCGAGCACCCAGAAGGCGGCCAGGTACTGCTCGGCGGCGGTGAGCCACACGAAGACCGGAATGAGGGCGAACCGCACCAGGGTGATGACGTTCGGCACGGTCCAGAACGTGTCCCTCACCGTGTACTGGTAGCCCTCGCGGAGACCGACGTCGATCACTCGCATGGGACCTCCTGCGGGCGGTGTGGGGATGGGGCGCGGTGGGGCCGGACCAGTCTATCGGCGCCCGGACGGACGACGGCGCCCCGCCCCTCCGGGAGGGTCGGGGCGCCGTGGACGCTGTGCGGCGTGGGGGCGGTCAGCCCTTGCGCTTCTTGCCCAGCAGGGAGCCCAGGACGGCGAAGGCCGTGCCGGAGGCGCCCAGCAGCGCCAGCGGCTGCCAGCGGTCCTTGACGTAGTCCTCGGCCACACCAGCCTTCTCTCCGGCGCGGGCGGCGCCGGAGTACGGGGCGGTGATGTCCGTGGATCCGGCGGACTCGGGGGTGGCGCCGCGGCCCTTGCGCTGGGCGGCGAAGGCGTTGACCTGTCCCTTCACGGAGGCGCGCTCGCCCAGGCCGGAGCGGATGTCCGCCAGGTGGCGGCGGCGCAGCTCGGCGCGGCGGCGGATCTCGTCCTCGGAGGCGGTCTCCTTCTCCGGGTACGGGGCGGCCTCGCCGTTCTTGACGGCCTTCTTGTTCTCTTCCTTCTCGAGCTTCTTGCGCTCGGCCTCACGCTGCTTCTCGATGCGCTTCTGCTCGGCACGCTCGGCCTTCACGCGGTCGTACTCGGCCGGGTCGAAGGCGTTGCCCTCCTTGAGGTAGCCGAGGTCGTACTCGATGTTGCGCACGGTCTCGGCCGGCACGAGCGGCATGGCGCCCTTGATCATCAGTCCGCCGACGGCGGCGAGGATGAGGCCGAGCACCAGGAAGGCGGCGGCGACCATCAGGGCCGGGAACCAGAAGGACGGGTTCGCGAAGGCGCCGATGAGGGTCACGATCAGGGCCACCAGCATGCAGAACAGCATGAAAAGCCCGGCGAGGACCAGGCCGGCGGCGACGCCGACCTTCACCCCCTTGGACTTCGCCTGGTTCAGGGCAAGGGTGAGCTCGTCCTTGATCTGCAACGGCAGCAGGCGGATGAGCGCCGCGAGCAGGTCGGACAGTGAGCTCGCGCGCGTCTGCGCGGAGACGGGGATTGCCGTAGGGGCCATCAGAGGTGCCTTCCGGGTTCGGCTTCGGTCTTTCGGGCCGCGACGGCGCGCAGTGCGCGCCGATGTCACAGCGGTGTCGGCACCACGCTAGCACCGGCTGTCCGCACAGGGCATGCGTCGAGACCTCTCACCCAGGTGTGGCCCGTCACGCGGGGCCGCACCAACGGCACCGGGCAGCTCGCGCGCCGGCGCACCGGCGGGCCTTCCTCCGCCGCCTTCGCCGCAGGGACCACGACGACGGCCCCTCGCCTGAGCGCTCCCCCGCGCCTGGCCGTGGGCCGGGCGGGAGCGGGAGGTGAGGGGCCGTCGTCCGGAAGGGGACCCGCCCGCACGGGCGGACGGGGCCGATCAGAAGTCGATGGTGGCCGGATCCGGGCCGATGCGTCCCTCGGCGGAGTCGAGGGCGTCGATGCGGGCGACCTCGTCCTCGGTGAGCTCCACGTCCGCGGCGGCGAGGTTGGACACGATCCGCTCGGAGGTGACCGACTTCGGGATCACCACGTTGCCCACGGCCAGGTGCCAGGCGATGACCACCTGCGCCGGGGTGGCGCCCTTGGCCTCAGCGATTTCGGTGACCACCGGGTCCTTCAGCAGGTCCCCGCCCTGGCCCAGCGGGGACCAGGCCTCGGTGAGGATGCCCTTCTGGCGGCCGTAGTCGCGCAGCTCTCGCTGGGCCCAGTACGGGTGCAGCTCGATCTGGTGGACGGCCGGCACCACGCCGGTGGCCTCGATGATCTCCTCGAGCTGCTCCTGCGGGAAGTTGGAGACGCCGATCGAGCGGACCTTGCCCTGCTTCTGCATCTCGATCAGGGCCTTCCAGGAGTCCACGTACGTGCCCTGGGACGGCTTGGCCCAATGGATCAGGTAGAGGTCCACGTAGTCCGTGCCGAGCTTGGCCAGGGAGGTCTCCAGAGCCGCGAACGCCTCGTCATAGCCCTGGTCCGAGTTCCACAGCTTGGTGGTGATGAACAGCTCCTCGCGCGGCACGCCGGAGGCCTTCACCGCGCGGCCGACACCCTCCTCGTTACCGTAGATCGCGGCGGTGTCGATGTGACGGTAGCCGGCCTCGATGGCCTGCTTGACGACGTCCGCAGCGACCTCGTCCTCCACCTTCCACACGCCGTAGCCGAGCTGCGGGATGGTCTTACCGTCGTTGAAGGTCATGTTCTGGACTGCCATGGAAGGGGTCTCCTCGGGGATCGGGGACGGGGGTGTGCGGATCAAGCGTGGGGTGCGCGGACGGGGCCCGTTGAGGTCCCGACGGGGACGCCCATGCCGGGATCAGACGGTACTCCCGCGGTGTGGCTGTGCGCCGCGCGGCGGGTGGGAATCCGCTGAGAGGGGAACGGGTCGGGGACTCAGGACGCGTCCCCGGCGGCCTCGCGCAGGCCCGCGATGGCGTCCCGGTGGCGCAGCACGTGCAGGTCCCAGTCCGTGGAGAGTGCCTCGAAGACGCCGATGCCGCGCATCGAGGTGCCGTGCTGGTCCAGGCGCGGGGACCAGCTGGCGATGCCCAGCGCGCCCGGGACCGCGCCGAGCAGCGCGCCGGAGACGCCGGACTTCGCGGGGATGCCGACCTCGGCCATCCACTGGCCGGAGGCGTCGTACATGCCGCAGGAGAGCATCACGGACATCACCTGCTGGCAGACCCACTCCTCGAGCACCCGCTCCCCCGTCACGGGGTTGACGCCGCCGGAGGCGAAGGTCGCACCGACCGCGGCGAGCTGCTCCACGGTGATCTCCACGGAGCACTGGCCGAGGTAGCCCCGGACGATCTCGTGGGCGTCGTCCGGGAGCATCTCGGACGCGGCGAGCATGTGCGCCAGACCCATGTTGCGGTGGGCGCGCTCGGTCTCGGCGTCCCAGACATCCTGGGAGATCTCCAGCTCCGCCCCGGCGAGGTCCGAGTAGCGGCGCAGGAGCAGGTCCAGGCGCTTGTTCTCGTCCTCACCGGGGATCAGTCCGTGGGCCATGATTGCCCCGACGTTGATGAACGGGTTGAAGGGGCGCCCGTCGGACTGCAGGGACAGGTCATTGAAGGCGTCGCCGGAGGGCTCCACGCCCACCCGCTCGAGCACCGCATCCATGCCGCACTCCTGAAGGGCCACCGCGTAGGTGAGCGCCTTGGACACGGACTGCAGGGCGAAGGTCTGGTCCGCGTCCCCCTCGGAGACGGCCACACCGTCCGTGGTGCACACGGCCACGGCGAAGCCGTCCAGCAGGCGGTCCTGCACGTCCTCGAGGTAGTCGGACGGGACGCCCTCACGGTTCTCCCTCACCGAGGAGACCAAGCGGGAGAGCTGTTCGGAGACACGGGTGGGGTTCGTGGTCTTCATGCCGCCCACCCTGCCACAGCGCTCCCATGCGCCACCCTGGGGTCGGCCGTGGCCCCCTGCGGTCCAGAGGCATCGGAGGGCCAGGAAGGGGACGACGACGGCCGCCCACCTTCCGCGGAAGGTGGGCGGCCGTCGTCGGGAAGCCGGACCTGCGGCTCCGTCAGCAGGCCCCGTCAGGGCCTCACGGGGTGTAGGTGACCGGGGAGTTCGGGCCCAGCGGCAGGTCCAGCCAGTACCAACCCATGGTCATCAGGGTCCAGGTGAGCAGGAACGCGATGGAGTACGGGAGCATCGTGGCGATGAGGGAGCCGATGCCCATCTTCTTGTCGTACTTCTGGGCCACCGCGATGATCAGGGCGAAGTAGGTCATCAGCGGGGACAGGATGTTCGTGGACGAGTCGGCCACGCGGTAGGTGGCCTGCGTGAACTCGGGCGAGATGCCGAGCTGCATCATGATCGGCACCATGATCGGGGCGAGCATGGCCCACTTCGCCGAGGCCGAGCCCACGAAGAGGTTCACCACGGAGACGAACACGATGAACGCCAGGACCAGCGGGATGCCGGTGAGGTTGATGGACTCCAGGAACTGCGAGCCCAGCACGGACAGCAGCAGGCCGAGGTTCGACTCGTTGAAGTAGGCGATGAACTGGCCGGCGGTGAACGCCAGGACCAGGAACACGGCCATACCGGCGAGGGTCTGGGAGAGCTGGTCCACCACGTCGGTGTCATTGCGGATGACCTTGGTGACGATGCCGTACACCAGGCCGGGGACGAAGAACGCAATGATGATGACCACCACGAGCGAGTCCATGAACGGGGACTGGACCACGCCGCCGTCCTCGCCGCGCAGCAGACCCCACTCGGGGACGATCAGCAGGGCGAGCAGCGCCACGGTGACCACGCCGGAGACGGTGGCCCAGAGCAGGCCCTTCTTCTCGATGCCGGAGAGTTCCACCGCTTCGTCCTCGATGCGGCCCTCACCCTTCCAGGGGCCCAGGCGCGGCTCCACGATGAACTGGGAGACCAGGGTGCCGACGATGGTCAGCAGGAACGTGGAGGCGATGATGAACCAGTAGTTCATGGCCAGGTTCATGCCGTCCGCATAGGCGCCGTCCACGGTGGCGGCCGCCTCGATGGTCAGCTCCCCGAGCATCACGTCCGTGCCGGAGAGCAGCAGGTTCGCCGAGAAGCCGGCGGAGACGCCGGCGAACGCGGCGGCCAGGCCGGCCAGCGGGTGACGGCCGACCGCCATGAAGAGGATGGCGGCCAGCGGCGGGAGCACCACGTAGCCGGCGTCCGAGGCGACCGAGGACATCACGCCGGCGAACACGATGCCCGCGGTGATCAAGAACTTCGGCACGGACAGGATGAACTGGCGCAGGACGGTGCCGATCAGGCCGGACTGCTCAGCCATGCCGATGCCGAGCATGGTGGCCAGCACGACGCCGAGCGGCGCGAAGCCCACGAAGTTGTCCACGGCGGAGGAGAACATCCACTGCACGCCGGCCGGCGAGAGCAGGTTGAACACCTCGATCTGTCCGCCCTCCACCGGGTCCTCGGCGGTGACGCCGAGCGAGGAGAACAGCCAGGAGAGCAGGACCACCAGCACCGCGAGCGCGGCGAACAGGGTGGCCGGGTGGGGCAGGGCGTTGCCCGCCTTCTCGACGAGGTCGAGGGCGCGGTTGCCGAGACCGCCGCGGCGGGTTCGGCCGGCGGTGGATGAGGAGGTGCTGTGGGCGGAGCCGTCCCGGGTGGTGACGGTCTCCGCGGCGTCGGCGGCGGTGGTGCCGCGCGAGCCAGCCGAGTCAGCGGCCATGTGCAGAGTCCCTTCGGGAGTGCGGTCGGATGACAGGGCGCCGCCCGGCCCCTCTCCCCCACGCTGGTGGGCGGGTGGGAAGGGCCGGGCGGAGCGCAAACTCGTCCACCGTAGCGGCCGGTGTGAAGGATGTCATCTCACAGTGAGGGATCCGTCACAGGCTGCGGTGGGGACTGCTGCGAGGCGGGCCGGCCGGGCGCGGCGGCCGGGCAACCCGGGCGGGCCGGGCGCGGCGGCCGGGCAACCCGGGCGGGCCGGGCGCGGCGGCCGATCACGGGGTGGGGGTGCCGCCGTTCGCGTTGAGGGTCTCGCCGTTGACGTAGCTGGACTCGCCGCTGGCGAGGAATACGTAGGCCGGTGCCATCTCCACAGGCTGGCCGGCACGGCCCAGCGGGGAGTCGTGGCCGAACTCGGGCAGGCGCTCCTTGGGCTGGCCGTCGCAGACCTGCAGGACGGTCCACACGGGGCCGGGGGCGACGGCGTTGACGCGGATGCCGCGCGGGCCGACGGCCTGGGCCAGGCCCTTCGTGTAGTTGTTGATGGCGGCCTTGGTGGCGGCGTAGTCCAGGATCAGCGGGTTCGGGTTGTATGCCTGCACCGAGGTGGTGTTGATGATCGCCGAGCCGGGGCCCATGTGCGTCAGCGCGGCACGGCAGAGCGTGAACATGGCGAGCACGTTGATCTGGAAGGTGGTGGCGACCTGCTCGTCAGTGAGCTCCTCCGGGGCGTCGGCCACGAGCTGCTTGCCGGCGTTGTTCACGAGGATGTCCAACCCGCCGAGCTGCTCCGCGGCGGCGTCCACAAGGCCGGCGGTGTAGTCGGTGTCAGTGAGGTCGCCGGGCAGGGCGACGGCCCTCCGGCCGGCCTCCTCGATCGCGGCGATCACGCGGTCGGCGTCCTCCTGCTCGTCCGGCAAGTAGGCGATGGCCACATCCGCACCCTCGCGGGCGTAGGCGACGGCCACGGCGGCGCCGATGCCGGAGTCGCCGCCGGTGATCAGCGCCTTGCGGCCCTCGAGCCGGCCCAGGCCGGTGTAGGAGTCCAAGCCGATGTCCGGGACCGGATCGGTCTTCACGTCCAGGCCCGGCTCGGGCTGGTGCTGTTCCGGGGCGTGATGCCGCGGGTGGCGGGCGCGCGGGTCGTCGCCCTCCCACTGGCGGGCGGTCGAGGCGGTGGCCGGGGTGTTCTGCGGGTTCGTCATGGCATCGACGCTACGGGGAGGACACCCCGGTCTGACCAGACCCCGGGACCTGTGAGAACTCCGCCGACTGAGAACCCCGACGACGGCCGCTCGCCTCCCAGCGCACGTCACCGGTGAGGTGACGTGGCCACGGGACGGCGGGGGCCGTCGTCGTACCTCGGCGGCGGTCACTCCCAGAAGCCGGCGAGGCCACCGAGCTGGTAGACGGCCAGGCCGACGACCACCAGGCAGACCAGCGCGCCGAGGATGTTGGACACCGGACCGTTGCGGTGCTCCCCCATCAGGCGACGGCTGTTCATCACGGCCATCAGGAAGAGGGCGATGACCGGCAGCAGCAGGCCGTTCGCCGCCTGGGCGACCACGATGATCTGCGTGGGCTCGAAGCCGGTGAGCGCGATGACGCCGCCGATCGCCAGGACGCTAATCCAGACGATGCGCGCAGTCGTGCCGCGCAGGTCCGTGCTGCGGCCCAGGGTGCCGGCGATGGCATAGGCGGCGCCGAGCGGTCCGGCGACCGCCGAGGTGAAGCCCGCGGCGAAGAGGCCGGCGGCGAACACCCACCCGGCGGCGTCGCCGAGCAGCGGTTCCAGCGCCCGGGCGAGGTCCTCGCCCGTCTCGGCGGTCATACCCTTCATGTACATCCCGCCGAAGGCCGTGGCCATGACGGCCAGCGTGATGACGCCGCCGACGGAGATGGAGACCGCCGTGTCCGTGCGCGCGGCCCGCATGGCCGAGCGCGGCTCCACGCCCACGTCCCACTTGTCCTGGACCAGGCTCGCCTGCAGGAACAGGTTGTACGGGACCACGGTGGTGCCGATCAGGGCGATCGCCAGCAGGGCGGTGCCCGCCGGGACCGTGGGGACGAACATGCCCCGCAGCGCCTCCAGGAACGGCGGCTGCACGATGAACGTGGTGATGATGAACAGCAGGGCGAGGATCGCCACCATGGCCGCGAGGACCTTCTCGATCAGCTTGTAGCTGCCGGTCCAGAGCAGGGCGCCGATGGTGACGAGGATGCCGACCACGATCACCGGCTGGGGCAGCCCGGTCACGCCGCTCAGCGCCAGGGCGGTGCCCACCGTGTCTCCGCCGGCGTACGAGGCGCCGCCGACACCGATCGCGGCGACGACCAGCACCACCATGACGAGGCGGGCGATGCGGGAGGCGAACACCTCACGGAGTGCGTGACCCAGGCTCATGCGGGTAGCCAGGCCGAGGCGGCCGGTCATCTCCTGCAGGATGATCGTGGCCAGGATCGAGAACACCACGGCCCAGGCCAGGACGAAGCCGTACTCGGCGCCGGTGACGATGGACGTGGTGATGGTGCCGGGCCCGATGAACGAGGCGGCGATGATCAGCCCGGGGCCGAGCCGCCCTCCACGGCTGGACGCGGGGACCGCCAGCACGCGGCTTCCTGAACCGCTGGGAGGGTGGCGGTCGAGGTCCTTCTTCTCCATGGCGCACGCTCCTTCGTGCTCGAGAACAGGTGCCGCACACCCTAGGGGCGGTGTGAGCCGGAGCACACCCCTGCCGCGCGGAAGGCGAGTGGACGGGCCGCCTATCCTGAGGCCATGCCGAAGCCCCCCCAGGCTCGCCTCAGCCCGGATGAGACACCCAAGGGACTAGGGCGTGTCTCCCAAGACTGCCGCCACCGAGGGTCCGATAGCGTGCGGGCCATCTCCTAAGCCTGCGAGGTGGCAGCGATGACGGATCAAGGCCTCCGAGGATCGCGACGGCGCGACGGATGGGTAGTGGCTCTGAGCGCGGCAGCGGTCGGAATCCTGATCGTTCTACTGCTGTTCCCGGCCTCCGGGATTGATCGGAACCCGCCCGAGTGCTACTCGATTTTCGGGTATGTGGTCCCCTGCGGCGCAGGGCTCTCAGTCGGTCTCGCTCTTGCCGGCGCAGTGGTTGCTGGCGCCGTTGCGTACGTGCTGATGCGACGTCGCAGGCGGTAAGAACGAGGCGACGGTTCTACGCGCGCAGCCACGTCATGATGGCTGCGAGGACGACGGCGCCGCGGTAGGTCACGGCGTGCTTGTCGTAGCGAGTGGCCAGCCCACGCCACTGCTTGAGCAGACAGAAGGCGCGTTCGACGACGTTGCGCTGCTTGTAGAGCGCCGGGTCGTAGGCCACCGGCCGGCCCCCGCGTGAGCCTCGCCGCTTCCGGTGTCCCTGCTGGTCGCGAGGTTCTGGGATGACAGCCACGATGCCGCGACGCCGCAGCTCTGAGCGGATAGCCCGCGAGGAGTACGCCTTGTCTGCAAGCAGGGCGTCCGGGCGGGTCCGTGGTCGCCCGGCGCCAAGGCGGGGGACTCGGATGGCGTTCAACAACGGCAGGCACATCGGAGCATCCCCGCCCTGGCCAGGTCCGACGAGCACGGCCAGTGGCCTGCCCTTGCCGTCGACGGCGTGGTGGATCTTCGTCGACAGGCCACCGCGAGAGCGCCCGACGGCATGGTCAGGCGGCTCGATTTCCTGATTCATGTGATTCGCGTCGGCCCCCTGTGCTGCGGGGAAGGGTGGTGGCGTGCTGATGCGCCCGGTTGATCGTTGAGTCCACGCTGACCGCCCAGTCGATGTCACCGGCCGCGTCGGCCTCGGCAAGCACCACGGCGAGGATCCTGTCCCAGGTCCCATCACGACTGAACCGGCGATGCCGCTTCCACACCGTCTGCCATGGGCCGAAGCGCTCAGGCAGGTCCCGCCACGCCACCCCGCACCGATAGCGGAAGATGATCCCTTCGACTACTTGCCGGTGGTCCCCGAACGGCCGAGAACGGCCGCTGACCTGCGGCATCAGCGGCGCGATCCGCGCCCACTGCTCATCACTCAACTCGGAACGACGACTCACACGCCCAGCATCGCGAGCGCGGGCGGCTCAACTTGGGAGACACGCCCTAGTACATGGGCTACTACCACTATCGGCGGTTTGCAGGAAACCGAATCCATGCCACAACATGCCCAGCTTGGACGGGGCGCCCGACCACCTCTACCGGCTGGATACGGATGACGCCTACCTTCGCCCTGACGACATTCGACTTGAGCGACCGAGTGGCGCAGCCATCCCAGGCCCCCCGAGACTGACCAGGTAAGGCGAGGCACCAGAACCGCGCCGGAGCAGTACCACGCTCCACGGTTCTTCCCTGGTCTTCACCGTCCACTCAAGGAGACACCATGAAAGCCACCCCGTCCGTCTGGCGCCTCCTGGTGGGACTGCTCGCAGCGATGGTGGCCCTGGGGCTCCTTCTGGGTGCCGTGCTGGTGTTCGCCCCGGGCGCCACCGTGAGCCAGTGGTTCAGCACCCGACTGGGGCTGGCGCAGGTCCTAGCCTTCCCCGTGCCTGCAGGAATCGGGTTGGTCTGTCTCGCTCTGCTGGTGCTGATTGCGGGCCGGGCGGTCCAGGCAGCCGGACAGCTCTGGGCACGCACCGTGGCCGCGTCTCTGGCGGTCCTGGGCCTCGGGCTCCTGACCTTCCCGCAGGCCCCGCCGTGGACGGCCACCCCCTCTCCGGCGACCGGGAACACCGGTCGGCACCTGCGGGTGGCCGTGTTCAACAGCTTGGACACCCTCACCGCAGTCGACGTGCAGGACATCATCAACACGGCCGACCCCGACGTCCTCGTGCTGCCCGAGGCCAGCCCGGACCGCGTCGCCCAGGCGATGGCCGGCACCGCCTTCGCCGGGGGCATCCACGAGGGACTCGACGCCGGCTTCAGCGAAGCCCGCCCACCGTGGGTGGCACCCACCGTGATTGTCGTGCATCCGCGCGCCGGGACCTACCGGTCCCTCGCCCCGGCCCCGACGACGTACGGCGCGGTACGACTGGAGCCCACGAACGGGAACGGGGCCCCGACCATCATCGGCGTCCACACCGCCCCGCCCCTGCCCCACCTGATGGACTCCTGGCGCGCCGACCTCCAACGTCTGGGCCACGTGGACCAGACGGCCCCTCCCGGGCCGATGATCCTGGCAGGCGACTTCAACGCCACCTTGCGCCACGGCCCACTGGCCGACACCGCCCACCTGACCGACACCGCCCAGCACTGCCCCACCACGACCGGGGGCACCTGGCCCTCCTCCGTTTGGGCCTGGCTGCGCTCCCCCATCGACCACGTCCTCGTGACACCCGATGTCGAGGTGCTCTCCTGCGCCGTGCTCGAGGTGGGCGCCTCCGACCACCTCGCCTACGCGGTGGAGCTGCGCCTGCCCACCCCGTGAGAGCCGTACCCCAGTCAGGGGCACGAAGGCACAGACGGACTCCCCTGGCAGAGCGGACCCCGGCACTATCGGTCGTTTGTGGCGGGCGTCCGGGATGCGACGGGGCAGCGTGTGTGACTGCGTCTGCTGAATGGCGGGGTTCTTCGGTCGCTTCGTGGCGGGGTCAGGTGACACCGATGACCAGGGTGCTCTGTGCGGCTTCGATGACGTCGTTGGTGATGGTGTCGAGTTCGTTGATCTTCAGGACCCGCTGGATCTGGGGGAAGAGGCGTTCGAGGAGCCGGAAGTTGCCGCGGGCGTAGAAGAGGGACACAGGACGATGATGTCGTCGATGTTCGTGGCCACGAACAGGCCGATCGCCTGCAGGATCGGGGTGAGCAGTTCCATCGGTGCCTTTCAGGGCGCGCCGGACCGCCGGCGGTGGGTCAGTGGGGCCGCGTTGGTCCGCGGGGGTCAGTGTCCGCGCGTGGGCTGGTGGGTGCGTGCGGCGCGCAGGCCGTTGAGGATGACCAGGACCTCGGCGACTTCGTGGATGAGTACGACGGCGGCCAGGCCCAGGACGCCGGTGATGGCCAGGGGTGGCAGCGCGGCGATGATGAGCAGTGACAGGACGATGTTCTGGTTGACGATGCGCCGTCCGCGTCGGGCGTGGGCGATGGCCTGGGGCAGCAGGCGCAGGTCCTGGCCGGTGAAGGCGATGTCGGCGGACTCGATCGCGGCGTCGGAGCCGGTGGCTCCCATCGCGATCCCGACGTCGGCCGCGGCCAGGGCGGGGGCGTCGTTGATGCCGTCACCGATCATCGCGGTGGGCCGGCGCACGCTGAGCTCGCCCACGGCGGCGGACTTGCCTTCGGGGCGCAGCTCGGCGCGCACGTCGCTGATGCCGGCCTGGGCCGCGAGGGCGCGGGCGGTGCGCTCGTTGTCTCCGGTCAGCATCGTGACGTCGATGCCCTGGCCTGCCAGGGTCGTGATGACCTCGGGGACCTCGGGACGGAGCTCGTCACGCACCCCGATCGCCCCGGCGACCGCGCCGTCGCGGTGGACGACGACGACCGTCATCCCCTGGGCCTCCAGGTCACGGACCCGGTAGGTGAGGTCGCCGGGGTCGACCCAGCGGGGGCTGCCGACCAGCACTACGGCGCCGTCGACGGTGCCGTGGATTCCGTGGCCGGCTTCCTCGGTGGTGCCCTGGGCGGCGGGGATTGTGGGGGCGGCGTGGGTGATGGCGGTGGCGAGGGGGTGGGTGCTGTGCTGCTCGAGCGCGGCGGCCCAGGCCAGGACCTGTTGCTCGGTGACGTCGGCGGCGGGGACGACGGCGGTGACGGTGGGCTGGTTGCGGGTCAGGGTCCCGGTCTTGTCGAAGGCGACGTGCCCGATGTCCCCGAATCGTTCGAAGATGGCACCGCTCTTGATGATGACGCGGAACTTGCTGGCCGAGCCGACCGCGGAGACCACGGTGATCGGCACCGCGATCGCCAGCGCACACGGGGAGGCGGCCACGAGCACCACCAGGGCGCGGGTGATCCAGGTCTGCGGGTCACCGGCGAGTGAGCCGATGAGCGCGACCAGCACGGCCAGGACCAGGACGCCGGGCACGAGCGGACGGGCGATGCGGTCGGCCAGCCGGGCGCGTTGCCCCTTCTCGGCCTGGGCGCGTTCGACCAGGCTCACGATCGTGGTCAGGGAGTTGTCGGTGCCGGGCGCGGTCGCCTCGACCTGCAGGGCTCCGGCGGCGTTGATCGCCCCGGCAGACACCTCATCACCGGGGCCGACCTCGACGGGGATGGACTCACCGGTGATCGCCGAGGTGTCCACGCTGCTGTGCCCGCTGCGGACGATGCCGTCGGTGGCGATGCGCTCACCGGGCCTGATCAGCATGACCTGCCCCGCGGCCAGGTCACGGGCCGGGACGCTCGCGCTATGGCCGTCGGTGAGGACGGTGGCGCTCTGGGGCACGAGCTTGAGCAGCGCGCGCAGCCCGGCACGCGCCCGGTCCATCGCCCGGTCCTCCAAGGCCTCGGCGATGGAGTAGAGGAAGGCCAGGGCCGCGGCCTCCTCCACGTGGCCGAGGATGACCGCGCCGGTGGCGCTCATCGTCATGAGGAGCGCGATGCCGAGCTTGCCCGTGGCGAGCTTGCGCAGCGCACCGGGGACGAACGTGGAGGCCCCGAGCAGCAGACCGACCCAGAACAGCACCAGCGCCGCGCTCTGGGCGCCGGACCACTCACAGGCCAGCCCGGCGACGAACGCGACCCCCGAGGCGATGGGGATCAGGACGGCGCGGTCAGCCCACCACGGGGTCTCGTGCTCGTCGTCGGTCTCGAGCTCCTCGACGGGGGTGTGGGTGGTCGCCCTCATGCCACGGTCCCGCTCGGGCAGCAGCCGGGCACCGTGCAGGTGGCATCCACGCACGGGGCGTTCTCATCGACGGCCAGCGTCACCTCGACCAGCGCGGTCATCGCCGCCCCCAGGTGGGGGGTCGGCGATCTCGTACCGCGTCTGGCGCCCCTCGGGCTCGGCCACGACGATGCCGCAGTCCCGCAGGCAGGTGAGGTGGTTCGACACGTTCGACCGGGTCAGGCCTAGGTGTAGGAGGGCATGACGTTGTTGACTCGGGTCGGTGCCAGTGAGGCCGGAGGAGCGTCTCCGCAGGAGGTATGAGGCCGATGGTAGTTGTAGTGGTTCACCCACACCGCCAGGGCCTCACGCCGAGCTTGCTCTGAGGTGTAGGGGCGGGCGTAGATGACCTCATCGACCATCAGCCGGTTGTACCTCTCCACCTTCCCGTTGTGGCGCGGGGTGTAGGGTCGGATCCGGTGATGTCGGCCTCCGAGCGAGACCACCTTCGCGGTGAAGTCCGCAGCCCGGTAGTTGTTTCCGTTGTCCGTGATCACCCGGTCCACGGTGATGCCGTGGGCGGCGAAGAACGCCCTCGCCCGGCAGTAGAAGCTCACGGTCGTGGCCGCCCGCTCGTCCTCCAACGCTTCGGTGTAGGCCAGCCGGGTGAACCCGTCGATCGCCGAGTGCAGGTAGGTGTAGCCGACCCGCCGGCCTGCACCACGCTTGGAAGCACGGCCTGCTTCACTGTCACGTCCGTGGGTGCGCCAGCCGCCCCCGTCTGGGATCTTCCCGATCTTCTTCACATCCAGGTGCACCATGTGCCCCGGCCCCCTCGCGGTGATCCTCTGGGCCGGCTGCTGGCGCAGGTCTTCCCCGGCCGGGGTCAGGTCCCGTAGGCGGGAGATCCCGAGTCGGCGCAGCCACCGTCCCACGGTACGAAGACACACCCGGTGGCCCTCGGAGACGAGGTGGTGATGGATGCGCCGTGCGGACCACTTGCGCTCCCGCCGCAGGGCGTGGATCTGGGCGACCAGGACCGGATCGAGCTGGGCAGGTGAACGGTGCGGCCGGCTGGGCAGGTCCTGAAGGCCGGCTTCTCCCTGGGCGCGGTAGCGGGCGACCCAGGTGGCCACCGTGGGCCGGGGGTCTGCCATGAGTTTGCTTGACACGAGTTATCAGGCGGCGGCAGCCGCCTGGACTGATTGAACCATCTCGAACTCGACAGGGGTGAGCTTCCCGAGACGGGCCTGCCTACGACGGCGGTGATAGGTCCGCTCGATCCAGCTCACGATCGCGAGCCGGAGCTGGTCGAAGGACTGCCAGCGACGCCGGTTCAGCACGTTCTTCTGCAACAGCGCGAAGAAGGATTCCATTGCCGCGTTGTCCCCAGCAGCACCGACCCTGCCCATCGACCCGACCAGGCCGTTGACCCGGAGCGTCTCCACGAATCGTCTGGCTCGAAATTGCGATCCTCGATCCGAATGCACCCGGCAACCCTGCACCTCGGCCTTGCCTCCACGCCGGGCCAGAGCCATCTGCAGGGCGTCCACGGCCAGCTGCGAGCTCATCCGCCGATTGATCGAGTAGCCCACGATCCGGTTCGAGAACACGTCCTTGACCGCGCAGAGGTAGAGCTTGGAATCCCCGGCCCAATGCTCTGAGATGTCCGTGAGCCACAGCTGGTTCGGTTTCTCAGCGCGGAACTCACGACGAACCAGATCATCATGAACTGCAGGGCCAGGACGCTTGCCCGAGCCGCGACGGATCGAGTGGCAGCAGCGGACCTTCACGAGCCGACAGGCCTTCAACACCTGATGGTCCGACACGGCCAGGCCACGGCCGCGGAGCTCATCAGCCAGGAACCGGTATCCGAACTCCGGGTCATCGGCATGGGCATCGAGGACGGCGTTGGCGGCATGCGCGTCGGACCATTCCCGCTCGCTGACAGGTTCGGCCAGCCACTGGTAGTAGGCCTGACGGGAGAACCCGAGGACCCGGCAGGAGAGTTTCACGGGAATCCCGTCGCGGGCCAGGTCCTTCACGACGGGATAGGTCATTTTGGGGACTGACCCAATTTCAGGTTCGCCTGGGACAGATACGCGGCCGCACGCCGTAGGACCTCGTTCTCCATCTCCAACTCGCGGTTGCGGCGCTTGAGAGCCTTCAGCTCCTCGTTCTCAGCCTTGGTGATGCCGGGCCGGATCCCGGCCTCGACATCATCCTGGGCCAGCCAGCGCCGTAGGCAGGACTCGGCGATGCCGAAGTCCTTAGCGACCTGCGCGATCGGCATCTGACCCTTACGGGCGATCGCGACCACGTCCTGGCGGAACTCTCGGGGGTATGCAGCGGGCATGGGGTCATCCTTCCAGCAGTCCCTCCCGGGACCACAGATCAGATGTCAACCAAACTCATGGCAGACCCACCAGCGGTGGTGAAGAAGATCGTGAGGGCCAGGTGGCGACGCCGGCTCGGCCCGGTGCAGATCGCCGGCAAGCTGGGCATGCCGGCCTCCACGGTCCATGCCGTGCTCGTGCGCTGCCGACTGAACCGGCTGGCCCGCATCGACCGGGTCACCGGTGAACCAGTCCGCCGGTACGAGCACCCTCATCCCGGGTCGATGATCCACGTCGATGTCACGAAGTTCGGGCGGATCCCTGACGGGGGTGGGCACCGCTTCGTGGGACGCCAGCAGGGCCTGAAGCACCGCGCGGCGACCTCGGACCGAGAAGGCACCCGCGACCACCGGTACCAGCCCAGGCTCGGGGTGGGACACCTGCACACCGTGATCGATGACCACTCCCGGGTCGTCTACGTCGAGATGCACGCCGATGAACGCAAGGAAACCGCGATCGGTGTACTGCGCCGGGCCGTCGCGTGGTTCGCCGACCGTGGCGTCACGGTGGAACGGGTGCTGTCGGACAACGGCTCGGCATACAGATCCGCCGCGTGGAGCCAGGCCTGCACCGAGCTGGGCATCACTGCCAAACGGACCCGACCGTATCGACCGCAGACCAACGGGAAGATCGAACGTTTCCACCGCACCCTGGCCGACGGATGGGCCTACGCCCGGTTCTACACCAGTGAGACCGAACGCCGAGATGCCCTTCCCGGCTGGATCCACTTCTACAATCACCACCGGGTCCACTCCGCGATCGGAGCCCCACCCATCACCAGGCTCAACAACCTGGCTGGACATCACACCTAGGTGCACCGCGCCCACCTCGAACCCAATGGCGACATCAGCATCGTCCCGGTCGAGGACGGCACCGAGAAAGCATCGTGACCCGGAGCCGGGGCGCGTCCGCCGAAGAGTCGGTGAGCACGGCCCCGGAGCGGCCGGGTCGTTCTCAGCGGGCCGGGCCGGTGGAGCGCCGCGCCTTCACCCATCCACTGGCCGCATCCCACGCCGCGATGGCCGTCACGCCCACGCCCAGCAGCACACCGAGGATGCGCACCACGTCCGCATCCACTCCGTTGTCCAGGAGCACGGCCTCGGTGAACGCGGGGTTCACCAGCAGTCCCCGGCCCAGCAGGGTCAGCGTCCAGCTCACCACCAGCAGTGCCGCCAGGGTGTTCACGGCCGCCAGGGGCGCCGTCCAGCCCCGCCGGATCCACACCGCCACCGCGATCACGGCCTCCAGTGCGAACAGGACGAACAGCGCCGCCATCCACCACGGCCATAGCTGGGGATGCAGGAACGAGAGCGTCTCGCCGCGCACGTGCACCACGCCGCGGGTGCCGTCCCACAGGACCGCGGCGGCCGTCACCGCGAGCAGCGCCAGGGAGGCCACCACGTCCGAGAGGCGGGCATCGGGATCCTGGGCCTGCGGCAGCTGCTCCACGTCCCAGCCGCCACCGGTCTGGGTGCCGCTGCGCTCCAGGATCACGAACACCAGCGTCACCCAGAAGAACACGTGCACGGCGGCGCTGAGGGCGATGGCCAGGGACTCGGCGATGATCGTCTCCACCGGGGAGCCGATCAGGGCCTGCGCGACGGCGACGCCGCCCAGTGCGCACAGCGGCACGATGATCAGCAGCGCCTTCAGCAGGCGCCACCAGGTGAGGTAGTAGCGCGGGCCGATCAGGTGCAAGGGGCGATCCGCATAGCCGGCCGCGAGCACCGCCGGATCGCCCAGCTCGGTGAGCACCGCCCGCTCGGCGGCGGCCGGATCCTCTCCCTGCTCGATGCGGGCCTCGACGGCGTCGGTGATGGACACGCCCAGCTCGGTCCGCACGTCCTGCTGGGATTCGGCTGGCAGCGAAGCAGTGGTGGCGGCGATGTAGCGCTCGGTCAGTGTGGGCATGATCAGTTCTCCTCAGTCGCGAGGGTCGGGGAGCCGGGGGTGAGGGATGCGATGGCTGCGGTCAGCGCCGTCCACTCCGAGGTGAGTGCATCGGCCAGGGAGATGCCGGTGGCTGAGGTGCGGTAGAACTTCCGCGGCCGGGCCTCCTCGGTGTTCCATTCGCTGGTGAGGTGGCCCTGCTTCTCCAGACGGCGCAGAAGGGGGTACAGCGTGTTCGCGTCGGTGGCGAAGCCGAGGCGTTCGAGGTCCTGCAGCAGCCCGTAGCCGTAGCCGGGGGAGCGCAGCAGCTGCAGGCAGGCCAGCACCACGGTGCCGCGCCGCAGCTCCTGCAGGTGGGTATCGAACACATCGTTCATGGAGCGCATAATACTGTGTGGCACACACTATGGCAATGGGTTCGCGCGGTATTGGTCCTTATCGGGGTCTGGGCGTGCGGATCAGCGCCGCAGCACGTGCCGCAGGGCGCCCTCCAGCTCGGGGTGCGCCGCCTGGAAGCCGCTGGCGCGCAGGCGCTCGTCGCTCACCCGCTGATCGGTCTCCACGATCGCGCGTGCCCCCTCCCGGCCCAGCACCAGTCGCGGACCGAACGGCGGCACCGGCACGGCGGAGGGGCGGTGCAGCACCCTGCCCAGGGCGCGGGCCAGCTCGTCGGCCGTCGTCGGCTGCGGGGCCACCGCGTTCACCGGGCCGTCCAGCGCGTCGGTGAGGAGGGCGTGCACGTAGCTGCGCGCACCGGACGACACGCATCGGAGCCACTGGAGCGTAACGCCCACGCCTCTGGTCAGCTGGGGGCTGCGCGCAGCCGAGGGTAGTCCGACCAGTCGCCGCTGGCGAGCCGCGACCAGGCAGTCGCGGACTGCGGAGTGATGCCGAGCAGGTGGGACGCGATCTGCGGGTGCATCTGCCGGGTGAGCTCGATCAGCGCCGTCGTGCGGGCGTTGCCCGAGCGGAGCCCTTCTGCGCGGAGACGACGGCTGAGGGGCCCAGGCGTGAGGTGGAGCCCCGGGTTCCGGCCGGCGAAGAGCCACCCGTCGGGACGGCGTTGCGCCGCATCGACGAGTTCGACGATCGCGGTTCCGAGAACGTCAGGAAGCTCGATCGGCTCGGCTCCCACGGTGAGCTTCACGGGCCGCGAGGTCTCGTCGACCTGATCGGTCGAGAGGGTGACGATGCGGGTGAGATGGATGCCGTAGAGGAGTACCAGCAGGCCGGCGGCGCCGGTCTTGGAATCCATTTCGGCGTCGGTGAGGAACCTGCGGGCCATCTGCCACCGATCGTCGGACTCGTAATGCCGACCCTCGAGGCGATGCGTGCGGAACTCGACGCGGACACTACTCAGCCGATGCCGGCGCAGCCACCGGGTGAACGGTGCCAGGGCGTCACGCTGGCTCGGGAAATCGGTGAGGTACGCGTCCAGCATGCGCTGCGGGTAGGTCGCGAGCGTCTCCTGTTGCGATCGGATCTCGCTCATGAGCGCGGCGCAATGCTTAAGCGCTGAAGCGCCCTGGGTTTCGTTCCGGGGTTAGGACGCAACAGGCGCTACGTCTTGGTCGTGAGTGCATGCAGCCTCGACCTCCGTGGGAGTGCGATAGTCCCGGGCCTCGTGCAGGCGGGCGGTGTTCCACCAGTGCACCCAGCCCATCGTGGCCAGCTCAACCGCCTCAACGGACTCCCAGAGCCGCCGGGAGTGAATGAGCTCGGCTCTTGTAGGGCCCGTTCACGGTCTCGGCCATGGCGTTTTCATAGGAGTCTCCCACGGTGCCCACCGTCGCGCTCACCCCGGCCGTGACGAGCGCGTCGGAGTAGGCCAGAGAGACGTACTGAGCGCCTCGGTCCGAGTGGTGGATCAGGCCTTCCCGGCCCCGGCTGACGCCGGTGGCCACCAGTTCGTGTTCGAGGGCCAGCAGTAGCAGCCCTGCGGTGTGCAGACTCGCCGAGACGGCCCATCCCACGATGCGCCGGGAGTAGGCGAGGCGTCGGTGATGAACGCGGCATAGCAGATCCCGACGATCGTGCGCACGTAGGTGGTGTCAGCGACCCACAGCTGGTGCGGGCGCTCCGCGGCGAAGCGGCGTTCCACGAGATCGGGGCGGTGAGCCGGCTGACGGGCAGGACGCGTGGTGATCGGCTTGCGGCCGCGGTGCACGCGCGCACTTCACACGCTGAGGGTACCGAGGGTGAGCGCGACGCCGCGGGGCAACGGAAGAATTCGAGACGCCCCAGGGGAAAAGAGCCCGGCTCGGGTAGCGTGCTGACAGGACCCTACCCCTCTAGATATTCCGACAGGACCATCATGAACGAATCCCCCCTCGCCTCCAAGCTCTCCGCTGAGGCCCTCGGCACCTTCGTGCTTGTCTTCGGCGGCGCCGGTGCAGCTGTGTTCTCCGCATCAGTCATCGACGACGCCACAGGCGTCAACATGGGCATCGGCTTCCTCGGCGTCGCCCTCGCCTTCGGCCTGACCGTCGTAGCCATGGCTTACGCCGTGGGCCACATCTCCGGCGGCCACTTCAACCCGGCAGTCACCCTGGGAGCGGCACTCGCGGGCCGTCTGCCGTGGAAGCTCACTGTGCCGTACTGGATCGCCCAGCTCGTGGGCGGAGCGGCCGGCGGTGGCCTGTTGCTGGCGATCGCCTCCGGCCGTCCGGGCTACTCGCTTGCGGAGAATGGCCTGGCCACCAACGGCTATGGCGAGTTCTCACCCGCCGGCTACTCGATGGGTGCGGTATTCCTGACCGAGGTGCTGCTGACTGCCGTGTTCCTCTATGTCATCCTCGGCACCACGGACCGCCGCGCCCCGTCCAACTTCGCGCCGCTGGCCATCGGCCTAACGCTCACGCTGATCCACCTTGTCTCCATCCCTGTCTCAAACACCTCCGTGAACCCCGCTCGCTCCTTCGGTGTGGCCCTGTTCGCAGGCGGGGACGCCCTCGGTCAGGTTTGGCTGTTCTTCGTAGCGCCGTTGCTGGGCGCCGCAGTCGCCGGTCTCAGCTACCGCCTCTTCTTCCCTAACACCTCCCGGGTAACCGAGGAGCTGCCCGAGCCGGCCTCCGACGAGACGCGCGAGGCCATCTGAGCCATATCATTCGGGCTCGGGAGTGGGCGGCGCCTGCTCCTCAATCTTGGTGGGCTGTCCCGACCGACCAGGAACCTCAACTCGTCCACGTGGTCCGTGGCGTCGGCCACGGTGGACTCTCGCGCCCACCCGTGATCGCCCAGGCGGTCGAAGTCCGTCACCACCACGCACCTGGGCTGCTCGCGTTGCCCGGCGGACCCCTTGGGCCCGTGGTCGCGGGGTGCGCTCCCGGGACTGGTGTAGGTCCAGGGTCCCGGCCCGGGTCAGCGAGATCCCACAGACCTGGCAGGCCGGCTCATGGCCGGCCTGCCGGCAGGCCCGGAACCACCGCACCCGCCTGGGACCCGGTGCCGTCTCCGGCACCGGGTCCCACGCCGCCACGGCTTCCTCGGCCCGGTCCGCGCCGGTCGGTGTGGACGGGGCCGGGGCGTCGGACTCCAGCTCGGCCAGCAGCGCCTTCGAGTACCGACCCGCCGCCTCCTTGATCTGCTTGCCGTCCTTGCGGTCCCACCACCGGGTCACCTGCATCAGGATCGGCTGGCCGTTGCGGTTCAGCAGGATCCCCCACCCGAACGGCAGACGCCGCAGCTCCGCGACCGAAACCACCTCGGTGTCGTGGATCTGCTCGGAGACCGAGGTGTGGTCCTTGCCGCGAGACGTCGAGGTCCGCGCGATCTCGTCCATCACGGGCGACGGCGGCGGGCCCAGCTGACTCCCGCGGCCCCGTCGTCCTCCAGGCACGAAGAAGCCCCCACACCGACATGGTCGGTGCAGGGGCCTCTACTCG
Organism: Micrococcus luteus; assembly: GCA_047414615.1. Lineage (GTDB taxonomy): Bacteria > Actinomycetota > Actinomycetes > Actinomycetales > Micrococcaceae > Micrococcus > Micrococcus luteus_B. Next base: position 247,548 of record CP179711.1, on the reverse strand, counting down.
GCTCCCCCGACTGGACTCGAACCAGTAACCCTTCGATTAACAGTCGAATGCTCTGCCAATTGAGCTACGGGGGAATGTGTCCCGGGCGAACCTCAGGTCGTCCGGACAACGAAGAACACTGTACAGACACTTCTTCGGACTTGCCAAATCGGCGCCGGCCCGCGCCGGAGGTGGGCTGACAGGGCCCGGTGAGGGGCCGTCGTAGGGAAGGGGAGAAGGGGTCCTGCGGAGTGGCCGGCACCCCTGGAGGACGGGCCCGCAGCGGATTCCCAGTGGCCTCCCAGGTGCCCTGCTCACGTTGTTCCCATGATCAGGGGGTTGAGTAGAAGACAGATCGAACGCCGATCCCCCCGATCTGGAAAGCGAGTCACACCATGCAGAAGACCCTCACCCAGAAGCTCACCCTCACCGGCACCGGCATCCTCGCCGTCTTCGCCCTGGCCGCCTGCGGTGGCTCCGGTGACACCGAGGCCGGCGAGTCGATCGAACTGCAGGACAACCAGTCCTCGTCCGCCCCGGCCCAGTCCGACGACAACGCGGACGACCGCGGCGGCGACGACAACGCCGACGATCAGGGCGGCAACGCCGACGACACCCAGTCCGCCGGCGCCTCCGGCTCGGGTTCCGACGACCGCGACGACAACGACGACCAGGACGACAACGACGACGACCAGTCCTCCGGCTCCGGCGCAGACTCCGGCTCCTCCCCCGGCGGCTCCGACCCGGCCTTCGACGCCATCGACGCCGTGAAGGGCGCCGCCTCCGGTGCCATTGTGGTCTCGCTGGACCGTGACGACGACGACACCATGTGGGATGTCACCACCGTCGAGGGTGACGAGGTCGTGGAGTACGACGTCACTCCGGACGGTCAGGTCCAGGAGACCGAGCGCGAGCAGGATGACGACGACATCGACGAGGCCAACCGCGCCGAGGTCGCCGTGTCCGACGCCATCACCACCGCCCTCGAGGGCCGCGACGGCCAGACCGTCGACGATGTGGACCTGGACGAGGAGGACGGCACCCTCGTGTGGAAGGTCGACTTCGACGACGCGGACGGCCGTGACGCGGACGAGGTCCACGTGGAGGCCACCACCGGCGACATCGTGAAGGGCTGACCCTCCCCCGGGACCCTCTCCCCACGCACCCGGCCCGGCGCCTTCCCTCAGGAAGGTGCCGGGCCGTCGTCGTGCATGGCGTGTCCGGCGGGAGGGAACCCGACCTTCTCCCGAAAGAAAACGCCCGGCGTCAGTGTCCCGGCTCAGTCCTCGCCGCGCAGGGCGCGGCGGCGTGCTTCGAGGTCCATGAGCTCCTTGTTGAGGCGGGAGAACTCACCAGGGTCGCCGGCCGCGCCGAGGCGCTGGAGCTGGCCGAGCAGCTCGGCCTTGCGGTGCTGGATCTGCAGGCCGAACAGGCGGTTCATGATGTCCCGGCAGTAGCGCACCACATCCGCCTCGGTGCGTGCCGGGATGTCCCTCACGGCGAGCGCGGAGACCACGCCGCGGACTTCAGGTGGGACGCGGTCGCTGATGGACTCCACCCACACCTGCGGGGTGGCGCCGCCGCTCGCGGCGGCCATGACGCCGCGGTGGACGGCGGCGTACTGGGGCACGGTGAAGCGTGCCTCGTAGAACGCCTTCCACTGCTCCGCGGACAGCAGGGTGGGGTGCTGCAGGACCACCTCGAGGGACTCGCGCTCGCGGCGGGCCACGGGGTCGCGGGGGTCCACGCGGACGATCTGCACCGTGGGCCGCGGGGCGGCATCGCCCGACGGCGGCTCCCCGGGTCCCCCTGCAGACTCGCCCTGTCCGGGGCGCCCCTGCCCCTGCGGTCCTGGGCCGGTGCCCGATCCGTTGCCGGGGGCGGTGTCCTGGCGGGGCCGCTCATCCTGGCGGCGCCGTGGCTGGCGGGCGGCCTGGGTCACGGCGCGGTGGACGGCGTTGGGGTCCAGGCCCAGCCAGCCGGCGAGCTCGCGCTCGTAGCCGGGGCGCAGCACGGAGTCCTTGATGCCGGCCACGATGGGAGCGGCATGACGCAGGGCTCCGGCGCGGCCTTCCACGGTGTCCAGGTCATAGTCCTTGAGCCCAGAGCGGATGGCGAACTCGAACAGGGGCCGGCGCGAGTTGATCAGCGCGCGGACGGCCTCGTCGCCCTGGTGCTGGCGCAGGTCGCAGGGGTCCATGCCGGAAGGCTCCACGGCCACGTAGGTCTTGGCCAGGAAGCGGTGATCCTCCTCGAACGCCTTGAGGGCGGCCTTCTGCCCGGCCTCGTCGCCGTCGAAGGTGAAGATGACCTCGCCGCCGGTGCCGTCGTCTGAGATGAGGCGGCGGACGATCTTGATGTGCTCGGTGCCGAAGGCGGTGCCGCAGGTGGCCACGGCCGTCCCGATCCCGGCCAGGTGTGCGGCCATCACGTCCGTGTACCCCTCCACCACCACGAGCTGCCGTTCCTTGGCGATGGTCCGTTTGGCGAAGTCGATGCCGTAGAGCACCTGGGACTTCTTGTAGAGGGCGGTCTCCGGGGTGTTGAGGTACTTGGGGCCGGGGTCGTCGTCGTAGAGCTTGCGGGCGCCGAAGCCGATGGTGTTGCCGGTCATGTCCCGGATGGGCCAGACCAGGCGGCCGCGGAAGCGGTCGTAGAGCCCGCGCTGGCCCTCGGAGAACAGGCCGGTGGCGCGCAGCTCCTCCTCCCGGAAGCCGCGCTGGCGCAGGGCCTCCAGCAGGTGGGACCAGCCCTGCGGCGCGTAGCCGAGGCCGAACTGCTTCGCGTGCTCGGCGGTGAAGCCGCGTTCGGTGAGGAAGTCCCGGGCGGTCTGGGCCTCGGCTGAGCCGAGGGCCTTCACGAACAGCTCGTCCGCGATCTTGTTGGCCTCGATCAGCCGGCGCCGGCGTCCGACCTCGGCCTTGTCCGGACCGGTGCCGCCGTCCTCATAGTGCAGCTCCACGCCCACCCGCGCGGCGAGCCGCTCGACGGTCTCGGTGAAGGTGGTGTGTTCGAGCTCCATGAGGAAGCTGATGACGTCCCCGTGCTCGCCGCAGCCGAAGCAGTGGTAGGTGCCCACCGCGGGGCGGATGTGGAAGGAGGGGGTGCGCTCGTCATGGAACGGGCAGAGGCCCTTGTATGAGCCGACACCGGCGGAGCGCAGGGTGACGTACTCCTCCACGACGGCCTTCAGATCCGTGCGCTCGCGGACGAGGTCGATGTCCTTGCGCACGATCAGCCCAGCCATGCCCACCATCCTAGGTCGAGCGGCGGACGGGACAGGGCGGGTGTGCAGGAGCCGTGATGGGATGGGCACATGAGCGAGATCCCCACCCCCTCGACCGTCGATCCGACGACGCTCACCGAGGCCCGCGAGCTCGTCGCCGCCGCCCGCCGCCCGGTGGTCCTCTCCGGCGCGGGCATGTCCGCAGAGTCCGGCCTCCCCACCTTCCGCGACGCCCAGACCGGCCTGTGGGAACGGTTCTCCGCCGAGCAGCTGGCCACCGAGGAGGCCTTCCTCGCAGACCCGCAGCTGGTGTGGTCCTGGTACCGCTGGCGTGCCCGGATGGTGCGGGCCCGCCGGCCGAATCCGGGTCATGAGGCCGTGGCTCGCTGGCAGCGGCGGCTGGACGGGCTTCCCGACGACGGTGCCTCGCCCTCCGGTGTCACCTCGCCCGGGCTGGTGGTCGCCACCCAGAACGTGGACGACCTGCACGAGCGGGCCGGGACGCGGGTGCTCTCCCACCTGCACGGTTCGCTGTTCGAGTTCCGCTGCGTGCTCTGCCACTCACCGGCCGACGTGGACCTGGGCGAGCTCGACGAGGGCGTGGCGGCCGGCTCCGAGGAGGATCTGGAAGCGCAGCGGCTGCACACTCCCCCGCTGTGCGAGGTCTGCCGGGAGGGCCGGCTGCGCCCGGGGATCGTGTGGTTCGGCGAGATGCTCCCGGTCGCAGCCTGGGACCGCGCCTACGAGGCTCTGGAGCGGTGCGACCTCTGCGTGGTGATCGGCACCAGCGGCCTGGTTCAGCCGGCGGCGTCCCTGCCGCTGGTCGCCCGCGGCGCCGGTGCCCCGGTGGTGGAGGTGAACCCGGACGAGACGGAGCTGACGGACGTGGTCACCCACGTGCTGCGTGGCACGGCCGGGGAGGTGCTCCCGGCCCTGGTCGGCTGAGCCGCTGATCGCACGCCCTCACCAGCGCACGTTCGGGTTCGGCCCCCCCACCCCGCATTTCGAGGGCGAACCTTCCCTGAATTCGAGCCGAATTGCGGGAAGGTTCGCCCTCGAAACGGGCAGGCGGGGGGCTCAGATCCAGACGCGCTGGAAGCTGTTGCCCTGCACCAGGGTGTGGTGCCACTCGAGCGCGGTCGAGTCCGTGAGCGAGGCCACCTGGTCGATCACCACGCGCTTGCGCGCCCGGTCATCCGCACACGCCCGCCAGTCATGCTGGAACATCGGCTCCAGGTACTGCTCCCCCGTGGACCAGAGCAGCTCCACGAGCTCCTGCAGAATCTCGCGCTGCTTGGCGTAGAGCGGCTGGCGCTGCTCGGAGGTCATCACATACGCCGCGGCGATGCCCTTCATTGCGGCGATCTCGATCTCCGTCCCGGCCGGCACCACCACGTCCGCGTTGTGGCGGGTGAGCGGCTCGTTGCCGAACACCTCACGGGTGGCGTCGAACGCCGCGGAGCAGAACCGGCCGATCAGCTGGCTGGTCATGTCCTTCATCGCGGCCAGCGCCCGGCGGGAGCCGTCGAACTGCGGCACCCAGACGTCCGAGCCCTCGAGCCGGTCCAGGGCCGCCTCGACCTCGGACGGGTCCGTGGTCGGCAGGTACCAGGCGCGGGTCGTCTCCACCACGCGCTGACGGTGCTCGCCGCGGGCCAGCCAGCGCAGCTGGAAAGCGTTGTTCACCACGCCGTCCTCCACGTCGTGCACGGAGTAGGAGATGTCGTCTGCCAGGTCCATGACCTGCGCCTCCATGGACTTCCGGGTCCCGTGCACTCCGTGGCGGAACCATTCGAACACGGGCAGGTCGTCCTCGTAGACCCCGAACTTCTTGGATCGCTTGCCGTTGGGCTTCAGCGGGGCGTCCTCGCGCCGCCACGGGTACTTGCAGGCCGCATCCAGGCTGGCGCGGGTCAGGTTCAGGCCCGCCGACGTCCCGTCCTCGAAGGACTTCTTCTGCTCCAGCCGTGCCAGCAGGCGCAGGGTCTGGGCGTTGCCTTCGAAGCCGCCGCAGTCCTCGGCCACAGCGTCCAGGGCCTTCTCCCCGTTGTGGCCGAACGGCGGGTGGCCGAGGTCATGGGACAGGCAGGCGGTGTCCACCACGTCCGGGTCGCAGCCCAGGGACCGGCCGAGCTCGCGGCCGATCTGCGCCACCTCCAGCGAATGCGTCAGGCGGGTGCGGGCGAAGTCGTCCGCGTCCGGGGCCACCACCTGCGTCTTGGCGCCCAGCCGGCGCAGGGCCGATGAGTGGAGCACGCGGGCACGGTCCCGTTCGAAGTCCGAGCGGTAGGTGGACTTCGAGGGCTCGGGCAACCAGCGGGTGCGGTCCCAGCCGGTGTATCCCGGTGTCTGGACGGCCCGGCCGGCGTAGGGCGGGCGCCCCTCCGGTCCGAAGAGGACCGGCTGTGAGGTGAGGAGGGGCTGGGAGGCGCGAGGCGCCGTCGTCGTGGTGCCGGCTGTGGACTCCCCCGCCATTCCCGACGACGGCACGCCGCCTCCGCCTGTCCGCTCAGCCACCGGACACGTCCAGCTCGGCGGCGGCGATCATGGCCTTCTGCTCCGCGTTGAGCTCGCGGGAGTCCAGCCAGCCGTCCGGCAGGTGCGGGCGCTTCGGGGCGCCGGCGCGGCCGCGCGGGCCCTCGGCGTCCAGGCCCGGGTAGGGGGCGTCACGGTCGATGCCGGCGAGGATCTCGCGCATGGTCGCCAGGTCCGGGACGGTGGACAGGGCGGTGCGGATCTGGGATCCCACGGCGTAGCCCTTGAAGTACCAGGACACGTGCTTGCGGATGTCCCGCAGCGCCTTGACCTCGTCGCCGCCGAAGGTGTCCACGAGGAGCTCGGCGTGGCGGTACAGGGTGTCCGCCACCGTCCCGAGGTTCGGACGGAAGCGCTCGGGCCTGCCCTCGAACGCGTTCTGCAGGTCCCCGAACAGCCAGGGTCGGCCCTGGCAGCCGCGGCCGATGACCACGCCGTCCACGCCGGTCTGCTCCACCATGGCGATGGCGTCCTCGGCGGACCAGATGTCCCCGTTGCCGAGCACGGGGATGTCCGGCAGGGCCTCGCGCAGGCGTGCGATGTCCTCCCACACGGCGGTGCCGGAGTAGAACTGGCGGGTGGTGCGCCCGTGCAGGGCGACGGCGGCCACGCCGAGGTCCCGGGCGGTGCGCCCGGCGTCCAGGAAGGTGAGGTGGTCTTCGTCGATGCCGCGGCGCATCTTCACGGTGACCGGGATGTCCTTCTTCGAGGCCTCGGTGACGGCAGCCTTCACGATCGAGGCGAACAGCTCGGACTTCCACGGCAGGGCCGAGCCTCCGCCGCGGCGGGTCACCTTGGGCACGGGGCAGCCGAAGTTCAGGTCCAGGTGGTCGCAGCGGTCCTCCTCCACCAGCATGCGCACGGCACCGGCAGTGGTGACCGGGTCCACGGAGTACAGCTGCACCGAGCGCGGGACCTCGTCCGGGTCGTGCCGGATGATCCGCATGGACTCCGGCTTGCGCTCCACCAGGGCGCGGGCGGTGACCATCTCGTTCACGTAGAGGCCGCCGCCGTACTCGCGGCAGAGGCGCCGGAACGCGGTGTTGGTGATGCCTGCCATGGGCGCGAGCACCACGGGCACGTCCACGGTGATCGGGCCGAGCGTCAGGGGCGGCAGGGTGAGGCGGTCCGTGGTGGGACCGGCGTGGATGCCCTCGTGGAGCTGGTCGTCGTCCGCGATGCGGCGGCCGGCACCGGCGGACTTGGCGTAGAGGGCCGCGTTCGGGTCCGCGCCGGGGGCGTCCACGGCGGGCGCGGTGGTCTGGGAGGCTGCAGTCATATCGCCGCCCATTGTCCCAGACGCTGTGCGGGGGTGCGTGGTGGCGGGGTGGGCTGTGGAGAATCGCACGCCGGCCTGTCCCGACGACGGCCGTGCGCCTCGCTGAGGACGGGTCAGTCCGACATGCGAAGGATGTACTCCGCCATCCCTGGAACCGTGAACGCCACCTGTCCCCGTTCCGGTGAATAGATCAGGCCCTTTGAGATCAACCCCGCACGCACGGGACCGAGACTCTGGATCTTCTTTCCCAGCCGATCCGCAACCACACTGCTGAGGGACGGCCCCTCGGCGTCCTCGGCCATCGCCATCAGATATTCCCTCTCCGCGGGTGTGGCCCTGTCCCACCGCGAGGGGAAGAACCCGGCGTCGAGTCTGGCCTTGCCGGCGATGGCCGCCGCCTTTGCCGCCTCCGGGGAGAACGGCGACTCTTCCGCGATCTCCCACAAGGCACTGCCGAACTCCTGAAGGAAATAGGGATAGCAGCCCGACTCATCCAGCATGAGCTCCAATGCCGATTCCTCATAGGACATGTCTTCCTGCCGGGCGGGCTCGGACAGTGAGGCACGGGCGTCCTCGCGCGCGAGCCGGCCGATGGAGCGGTACTCGAAGAGACGCTCCGCGTAGCTGCGGCTCGCGGCGAGCCTGGCCGGAAGGCTCGGCAGGCCGGTCCCCACCACGAACAGGGGCAGCTCACGCTGGTTGGCGTGGTGCTGGGCCACGATCAACGCTTGCAGGAGCTCATCGTCGAGGTCCTGCATCTCATCGATGAAAATGCCAAGTCCGATCCCCTCACCGCGAATGCCCGAACAGATGTCTTCGACCACGTCGTGGAGGTCGAGTTCGAGCGAGCCGCTGCTTGCGCGGGAGGCGTCCCGCTCGACACCCATCGAAATGCCTTCGACACCCAAGGACACGCTGAACGAGGACACGGTGGCCAGCATGCTCGCCGCCGCGGCCGCCGAACGTTTGGCGCGGAAGGCCAACGATCCCCGTTGCAGGCCCTGCACCAACGCCCTTCGGGCCGCCATGGCACCGGCCGTTCCGGGACGTGCTTCGAACTGGACGGTCATCCAGCCGTGGGCCTCCGCCTGCCCCCGCAGCCGGTTCAGCAGCACGGTCTTCCCCACTCCCCTGAGCCCGGAGAAAACCAGAGATCGCGCCGGGCGTGAGCGCTTCGTCCGGGCGATGATCGTCGCGAAGGCCGCGATGTCAGCGTCACGGCCGGCCAGCAATGGCGGCGCCATGCCGGATCCCGGATTGTACGGATTGAGCGTGACGTCCATGTCGAGTCCATCCTTCGCTAGCGTCGTATAGGCGAGTATACGATCACGCTATACAGGGCTACAGAGTCTTATAACCGCCGCGCCCCGCTCCAGGAAAGACCGTGACGCCGCCACAGCTTGACCCGACGCCGAGCTCACTCCTCCCCTTCCCGCATTCCGGGTTCCGCGCGGTCCGCACCTCGGGAATGCCCGGCTCCACCCCGTGGTTTACTTCAAGTATGAACAACAAGCGACTGGGCTTCCTCTCCTTCGGCCACTGGTACCGCGGCGATGCTGGCGAGCCGGACGCCGGCGCCTCGCTACGGGACACCGTGCAGATGGCGGTGGACGCCGAGGCAGCCGGCCTGGACGACGCATGGTTCCGCGTCCACCACTTCCAGCGGATGATCTCCTCCCCCTTCCCCCTGCTGGCCGCCATGGCCGCCAAGACCGAGCGCATCCGCCTGGGCACCGGCGTGATCGACCTGCGGTAGCGCATGTCGGGCTTGTGGCGTTGGTGCGACCGGCTCTGTCGTTTACAGGTACCGGCAGACCTGGTCCGCGCTGCACGAGTCGGGGTCGGGCTGCGCGGCGTCGCGTCTGAGCTCGGTGATGGTGTCGCGCAGCGCGGCGAGCTGGGCGATCTGCTGCTCGATCTCGGCGAGGCGTGCGTCGAGGAGGTCGCGCACGTGCTCGCAGGGAGCAGCGCCGTCGTCGCGGATGTCGAGGATCTGGCGGATCTGGGCGAGGGTGAGGCCCGCGGCCTGGCCGCGGTGGACGAAGTCGATCCGGGCGGCCGTCTCGGGCGCGTAGTCGCGGTATCCGGACGGCGTGCGCTCGGCCGGCGGCAGCAGGCCCTGCTCCTCGTAGAACCGCAGCGTCTTCGCCGTCGTTCCCGCCCGCTCGGCGAGTTCCCCGATGCGCATCGCAGGCCCCCTCTTCTTTCGGCAGAAGTCCTCTTGACCTTCCCCTGCACTGGAAGGTCCAGTATGGCTGAGACAGACCGGAAGACCAAGTGTTGACAGGAGCTGCGATGCCCACGAAGTACGACCTCGCCATCATCGGATCGGGCGGTGGTGCGTTCGCCGCCGCGATCCGCGCGACCACGCTCGGCAAGTCGGTGGTGATGATCGAGCGCGGGACGCTGGGCGGCACCTGCGTGAACACCGGCTGCGTGCCGTCGAAGGCCCTGATCGCCGCGGCCGACGCACGGCACTCCGCGGCCGACGCCGCCGACCGGTTCCCGGGGATCGCGACGACGGCGGGGCCGGTGGACATGCCCGCCCTGATCGCCGGGAAGCAGGCGCTGGTCGAGTCGCTGCGGGGCGAGAAGTACGCCGACGTCGCCGACTCCTACGGGTGGGCCGTCCGCCGCGGCGACGCCGCGTTCGCCGGCACCCCCGACGCTCCGGTCCTCCAGGTCGCCGGGGACGACGGCAGCACCGAGACGATCGAGGCCGGGCACTTCCTGGTGGCGACCGGCTCTCGGCCGTGGGCCCCGCCGATCGACGGCCTGGACGAGACCGGGTACCTGACCTCGACCACGGCGATGGAGCTGACCGAACTCCCTGAGTCCCTGCTCGTGCTCGGCGGCGGCTACGTCGCCCTGGAGCAGGCGCAGCTGTTCGCCCGGCTCGGCTCCCAGGTCACCGTGCTGGTCCGGTCCCGGCTCGCGTCGAAGGAGGAGCCGGAGGTGTCCAGGACGCTGGAGGAGGTGTTCGCCGACGAGGGCATCCGGGTGGTCCGCCGCGCGCTGCCGACGCGGGTGTCCCGCGACGCCGCGACCGGGCAGGCCGTCGTCACCGCGGACGTCGCCGGGGGGCGGGAGGAGTTCCGCGCCGACCAGGTGCTCGTCGCCCTCGGACGACGACCGGTCACCGACGGGCTCGGCCTCGACAGGGTCGGGGTCGAGACCGGGGACCTCGGCGAGGTGGTCGTCTCCGACCGGATGCAGTCCTCCCACCCGCGGATCTGGGCCGCGGGCGACGTGACCGGCCACCCCGAGTTCGTCTACGTCGCCGCCCACCACGGCACCCTCGTCGCCGAGAACGCGTTCGCCGACGCCGACCGGGCCGTGGACTACGCCCGACTGCCGAGGGTGACGTTCACCGGCCCGGCGATCGGCGCGGTCGGGATGACCGAGAAGGACGTCGTCGCCGCCGGGATCCGCTGCGACTGCCGCGTCCTGCCGCTGCACCACGTGCCCCGCGCACTGGTCAACCGCGACACCCGCGGCTTCGTCAAGATCGTCGTGGACGCCGACACCGGGAAGATTCTCGGCATCACCGCCGTCGCCAAGGACGCCGGCGAGCTCGCCGCCGCCGGGGTCCACGTGCTCGGCAAGACGGTCGCCGAGGTCGCCGACGCCTGGGCCCCCTACCTGACCATGGCCGAGGGCATCCGGATCGCCGCCAAGGCCTTCACCACCGATCCGTCGCTCCTGTCGTGCTGCGCGTGAACGCGCACGCAGACAATCGGGGGGAACGCTCAGCTGGGAGAGGAACAGACGATGAGCGGCGATAAGGACCACGACTCGCATCGCGCGGGCGTGCTTGTCGGTGCTGGGACGGGCTTGCTCCTGTTGGCATGCTGCGCGCTTCCGCTGCTGATCTGCTGCGGCCTGCCTCTCCTCGCCGCGGGCGGAGCCCTCGCAGGTATCGGAGGTTTCCTCGGCAACCCTTGGCTCATCGGTGCCGGGATCGCAGTCGGGGTGGCCGTCACAGCGGCGATCGTCCTCCGGCGACTGCGGCGGCACCGACGTCGCTCGACCGGCTGCTGCGGCAATCGTTCGACTACTGACCGGGGTCAGTAGTTCGAGTGGCTCCAGTCATCGTCGCCAGTTCGGCCACGTCGGCATCCCGCGACCCTTCCAGGTCTCCACGAGGCCAGCAACCCAGCGGACGGACGCGAAGACCCCGTAGCCGGCCGCCGCGAGGCCCGCGGCGATCACGAGCCAGCGCCCGATCCCGAGCCACACGCTACCGTCCACGTCCAGCGCCCACTGAGCGCCTGTGATGAGCCCAGCGATGCCCATCCAGAGCCCGGCGACGACCACCACCACCGGCAGGAGTGCGAGGCACATCGCGGCGGCGGCCGACCAGAGCTGACGGGCCTCCAGCTTCGCCGTGGCAGCGATGATCCGCTCGGCGCGCTCGTTCGATGCGTCGAGGTTTGCCGCGATCGTGGCAGACGCCTCCCCGGCGACCTGTTCGACGGCCTTCACGACTCGCTCCTCGGTGCGCTTTTCGATCCGCTGCACCGCGCCGCCGACCTGGCTGACGAGCTTCTGGTTCGCCGCGGCCTGCGCCTTGAGCCCCTCAATCGCCGATGCCGTAGCCGCGTGATTCCTCTGCGCCTCCGCGACCAAGCTCTGCGACGCGGCGTTCAAGCTCTCGCCGTTGAGACTCTGCGCGAACTCGCCGAGCGTGCTCGCGATCTCGTTCAGCCTGCTCTCGATACTCGCGATCCTCGCGGACGCGTCGCTGGAGGGCGAGGAGGTCGACGCCGAGGCCGTGATCCGCTCCAGCCGCCTCGTCGTCTCCTCGTCCATGACCTTCACGAACCCTGCGAGCTTCTTCTGCTGCTCGGCCAGCCGGTCGAGCCTCGCGTTCTGCGCCTCGACGGCGGCGAGGATCGAGGTCAACGCCTCCATCGTCTCCGGACTGTCGAGCTGCTGCTGCGATCCGCTCTGCGCGTTCTGCTGCTTCAGCCTGTCGAGCGCTGCGCTCATGTTCCTGCTCCTCCTGCTGCTGGTGATAGTCGAAGAACGCCTGCGCGCCCTCCGGGGTGAAGTCCGCCGAGAGTGCGCTCGCGCGCTTGCGGCGCTCGGCGCGTCCGGACTCGCCGCGGCGGTCCTCGATGTAGAGCGTCCAGGTCTCCTGCCCGGCGCGCTTGCCCTTCTTGCTGACGGGGCTGTGCAACCGCATCCGCGGCACCCGCTCCCCGTCATCGCCGAGCTGCTGGTTCTGCTCCTCGATCACCGCTTCGAGACCGGCCTTGTCCACCGCACGGGGATCAGCCAGGGCGGCGCTCATCCGGTCGCCCATCTCGCGGTCGAGCCCGCCCTCGGCGAAGTCCTCGCGGCGCAGCTCCCAGTCCTTCGGCGCGTGCTCCAGACGCTTCACGACCGAGAGACCGTGCTCGCGCATGAGCTCGTCGTTCGCTGACTGAACGCCCCGCTGGTTCCCGGCCTTGCGGTCGTGGAACGTGCGATAGTCCGAGAGCGCCTTCCCCGTCCGATTGCTGTGGTTGATGACCAAGATGTGGTTGTGCGGCTTCTTCCCGCGTCCGTCCACATGGCTCACCACGAGGCAGTCCGCGTTGGGGTGCATCTTCTTCGCGAGCTGGTAACCCAGATCGTTCACCCGCTGCACGTCCTCAGGATTCTTTGGGTCGAACTCGTCGTCGCTGAACGACTGCCTGTAGTGCAGCGCCTCGACGTCACGCTTCGTGTTCTGGGTGAGCGCGCGGGCGCGCGCCGAGAACGCGCCGGGGCCTCCCGGCACGTCGCCCGTGATCGCGACGCCGCGCTCGTCCTCCTTGCCCCGGATGTAGCGCTCGGTGTCGGCGGCGTTGGCGCTCGGACTGTAATGCGTCGTGCTCATGAGGCCGCCCGATCCCCGAGCAGCGCGCGGACCTCGTGCAGCAGCTCGATCAGCTCGGGCACCTCCGCCGACAGCGCCACCGGCTCACCCGCGCGAGCACGGCGGTCCAGGTCGTTGACGTTGATCGCGAGCGGGCGCACCTGGGCGGCCAGCTCCCGAGCATCAGCAGACGCCTGCACGCGCTCCTCGACCCCGAGCAGCTGCGCGGCTACGGCGGCATCCAGCTCCTCGCTCCGAGAGGCGTGCAGGGCATCGCGCACGACGGTCCGCACCCACGTGCTCGGAGCCAGCCCGAGCCGCTTCGCACGAGTGCGAAGCGCCGCGAGCGTGGCGTCATCGAAGCGGGTGTCGAGCCTCCCGCCGCCCCCACGACGACGCTTCGCGCCGCCGTGACTCTGGCGCACAGCCTCCGCATCAGCCCGACCGGTGTTCACCTGGGAGTCGGTCTGCTGCTCCACCTGTACGCCAGAGTGGCAAGCAGTAGCCGTGTCGGACGTTTCGCTGGCGCTCATGTCCTCCCCGGCTGCTTGCGAGGGGCCTCCGGCCCCCTCGACCCCCTGGAAGAGCGCATCGCGTTCGGTGCTCATGCGGCACCTCCGATCAGCGCCAGCGGCACGTCAGGGCTCCGCACCGCGAGCCCACCCAGCAGCTCAGCAACCGCGCCCTCCGCATCATGTTCGGCCGAGGTCTCCGGGCCGTAGGTCAGTTCCCGCGACCCGACGTTCTGGTGGTACGCGTTGCCGTACATACCGGGCGTGTGCGCGGCGGTCGGAACGCTGCACTGGTGCCACTCGTAGGGCTCGATCTTCCCGATGTGCTGCACGAGGTAACGATTGATGTCGTCGGCACGATAGACCTTCACGACCGAGGCCAGCCGGCGGATGAACTGGTCCAGCGCCTCGTCCACGTTGCCCTTCTGGCGGGCGTAGTAGAAGAACTCGACGGGCTCGATCGTCGCCGTGATGACGATGAGGCGCGGGGCGACCTCGCCCTTGTTCTTGTAGCGGGCCTTCGCAGGCGAGGCGTTGTACGGATCGAGCAGCAGCAGCCAGTCGTTCGCATCCATCGCCGAGGCCCGCAGATCGTCCAGCAGCAGCACTTCCTCGCCCCGCCAGTCATCAAGCGGGTTCCCCGTCGCGGCCCGGTAGACCTGCCACCGCTCGCCGTGCGCGTTCGCCGCGTTGATCGCCTCGGTAATGAAGTCCGTGGCGAACCGGGTCTTGCCGATCCCGGCATCCCCATGGACGAACACCACGTGCGTCGAGAACTCACCGGCGCGCAGCTTCGCCGCCGCCCGGTATGCGCGACGCTGGCCGTAGGCCGACAGCGCGTCGTCGATCTCCCGCTGATGCCGCGAGTAGATATCGAACAGCTCGTCCGTGAGCATGATCTGATCCCGCGTGATCTCACCTTGGAGAACGCGCTCCCGCATGTCCTCGAAGTTCTCGGCGACGATCTTCTTCTTCACGTGGGCGCGGCCCTTCAGCCACGTCTCCCGGCGCTGGGCGTCGATCCCGAGGTAGTCAGGCCCACGCACCGTGGCGACCTCCGAAGGCGCGTACTGGTGCTTGTCCGCGTACTTCACGTGCGTCAGATACGACAGCATGTTGTCGAAGGCGTACCGCCCGCGGCCAGGCTTCTCGACGTACTGGGGCTCGACGCCGATGCCGAACGCGAGCCGATCCAGCGGCGCACTCTTCGCACGGCTGGCGAACTTGATCACGGCGTGCAGGTGCTCGGGCTTCGGTTCGACCACCAGGGCCTTCTCCGTGTCACTCCAGACCTCGCGCTCGTCCTTGTCGTGCACGATGCCGTAGGCCTCGACGACCTGGCAGCCGGTGGCCTCGAGCCGCTGCACCACGTAGGCGAGGATCGCCTCGGCACCCTGCTGGAGCAGCGCGGCCCCGTTCGGGTCCTCGGCAGCCCAGGCCCAGTACGACGGATCGAGGTACTGCGTGAGCCCGATGCTCGTCGGGTTGTTCTCCTGCTTAGCCACGGCGACCACCCCCGCCGCGGGCGGCGCGGAGGGCCTCAGAGGGAGTGCGGCGCCTAAATGACCCCCTATTGACCCCCAAATGAGACCCCATATGATCCCGCGGGACCACGCGACGGAGCGAGGGCGGAACAGGCCGCTGACCAGGCATGTTGTTGCAAGGCGCGGCAATCGACAAGCCCTTGCCGCGCCCGTAGGAACGAATGAGGGTCTCGTAACTCTTGGAGTGCGAAGCACGGCTACGGGCAGCCATCACGACGACGGGCAGCCCGCCTTCGGCGGGTGCCAGGCCAGGCCCTCCGGGCGGGGTCAGGTTGGTGGGAGCGGTGCTGAGGTTGCGTGCGTCGGCGTACATCAGCGACCACCGCCCCGGCCGTAGCGCTTGATGACAGCCTGATGCGTGACGCCGAGGGCGTCGCCGATCCTGGCCCAGGTCACCCCATCGGCTCGGGCGTCGGCGACGGCGATCTCGACGGCCTCCTCCAGCACAGAGCGGAGCACGCCGAGGTCGTAGAGCTGGGCCTCGGCGTCGGCAAGGGACGGGTCGCCCTGACGCCAGCGGAAGCCGGTCAAGTGATCGAAGGCGGCGGAGTTCGCGCTCATCAGCGACCACCGCCCATCACAGAGGCAACGGCGGCGCGCTGGCGCGGGGTCAGCGGAGTGAGTGCCAGGCGCTCACCGGCTCGGCGGCCAGCGGCGCGGGCGGCGGCGATGACGGGATCGTGGCCGTCTGCCTGCGGAGAAGGAGCGGAGCCCTGATCGAGGCCAGGGCGGACGAGCGCGGATGCGCGGGGAACGTCGATAACGACAGACATCGGAAGTCCTCAGACATGAGTATCTTCCGGTTCCCCGCCACGGTAATTGGGCTGTTTGACCGGCTACTCATCCGGGAGCAGAGCCCCGCGCTTCTAAGTCGCGGCCCCGGTGGGATCTTCTTGTCTGCAACCATTCTTCCATGACTCGACTCACCAGTGCAATGACGAGTCGAGTCATGAGTCAGTCGCGTCTCGGCTCGATCCGCACGAGATCGGGGTCGAACTTCACGTGACCCGGCATGATGGGCTCGATGGTCACCGTCACCAGCTCGTCCACGAGCATCCGGCGACGGTCCATGTCCAACGCCTTCCACTTCGACTCGACAACCTCGCGGCGCTCCGCGGTGCCGACCGGCTCATCGACCTCCGCCAGCAGCTTCGCCGCCACCGACACCGAGCGGTCGAGCAGCTCCGCGTCGATCTCGTCGATGCGAGCCTTCACGTCGTTGATCGCCGCCGTGATCTCCAGGACCGGCTGATGGATGTCGCGCAGCAGCGGGCTCAGCTCCTTCACCCGCTCGACCAGGGCGTTCCGTTCGGTCAGCAGTTCCTCGCGATCCGGCCCGGCGGCTTCCTGCGGCATCACGAGGTCGTGCACGTCCACGGACGACAGGCGCGTGAGCACCGCCTCGGTGACCATCGCATCGACGGGCTCGCGCTGGCGGGTGAGATGGAACTGCTCGCCACAACGGTACGTCGGCTGCTTGCGGCTGTTCGTCCCCGAGACGAGCGTCGCGCCGCACTTCCCACAGAGGCCGATCGTGGACAGGAGGTACTTCGGCTGATTGCCCTGCCTCGCCGACCTCCGCACGTTGTCCTCCAGCTTCGCCACCGCGGCCCGCCACGTCTGCTCGCCGACGATGGGCGGGAACGCCTCGCCCTGCACCGGGTACAGCTCGCCGGTCTTGTAGTGGCGGATGAAGCCAGCGTAGAGCGAGTTCGCCAGCAGATACCGCACAGCATCGACGGAGAACTCCGACCCGCGGGCGGTGAGGTGGCCAGCGCTGTTCAAGTCCTCCCGGATGCGACGGATCGACAGCGACGGCTCACCGAGGAACGCATCGAAGGCCCGCCGAACTGCGGCGGCCTCCTCCTCGATCAGCTCGCCCTCCCTCGTCCAACCGAACGCCTTCCAGGTGGACGCCGGGATGCCTTCGGCGCGGCGGCGCTCGTTCGACCTGATCTGCCGCTCCGCCTTGCGTCGAGCCTCGAACCGGGCGAGAGCGGCGAGCATCGTCGCTCGGAACTCTCCGTCGGCCGTCGAGAGGTCGATCTCGCCGTCCACTGTGACGACGCGCAGGCCGAGGTCGATCAGCGTGTTGAGGTCCTTCGTGCTCCGCAGCAGTCGGTCCATGTCCACGGCGACGACCATCGAGAATCGACCTGCTCGGGCGTCGTCCAACATCTCGGCCCAGCGGGTGCCAGCTCGACGCTTCTTCGTCGCCGACACCGCGTTGTCCTCGTAGACCTCGACCACGTTCCAGTCCTTGGCCTCGGCCAATGCCCTGATCTTCCTCAGTTGTGTATCGACCGTCCAGCGGTCGCCTTTGCGGTCCATGGAGGCGCGGACGTAGGCCGCCACCTCGTTCGTCTTCCTCAGCGCTACCAGTTCGACCATGCAACCAAGCTTACGTGGACGAGTGTTGCAACCCCGACATGCGCTACGAGAACCCGCTGTACTTCGCCGAGGCCGCGGCCACCGCGGACCTCATCGCGGCCGGCCGCCTGGAGCTCGGTGTGTCCCGCGGCTCCCCAGAGGCCGCGAAGGACGGCCAGGAGCAGTTCGGCTATGTGCTCGGCGAGGGCGAGACGTGGGCGGAGACGGCCTGGGAGCGTGGCGAGCGCATCCGCACCGCCCTGCGCGGCACCCCGCTGGCGCAGCCGGACCTGCAGTCGGGCTGGTCCCACACCACCGGGATGCTGCGGATCGAGCCGCAGGCCCCAGGGCTGGTGGACCGCCTCTGGTGGGGCGCCGGCACCACCTCCTCCGCCGTCCGCGCCGCCGAGGCCGGCTATGACCTCGTCTCCTCCACCCTGCTGCTGGAGAACGACGGCCGCCCCTTCCACGTGCAGCAGGCGGACCAGATCGCCCGCTTCCGGGACGCCTTCACGGCCGCTGGACACGAGCGCACCCCGCGCACCGCCGTGACCCGCTCGGTGCTGGCGATCCAGGACGAACAGGACGAGCGGATGTTCGGGCACGAGCGGTTCAGCCGCGAGTCCGCCGGCGTGCTGGACGGCAAGCGCGCGGTCTCCGGGCCCACATACGCGGGCACGCCCGAGGAGCTCGCCGAGCTGCTGGCGAAGGACGAGGCCGTGCAGGCCGCGGACCTGGTGCTCGTGGCCAACCCGAGCACCCTGGGCGCCGCGTACAACGCGAAGCAGTTCCGCGGCTGGATGCAGGCCTGGAGGCTGCTCGGCTGGGCGGCCTGAGCCGGCGGCGGCTGGGTCCCGCGTGACGGCGGCGGCCGGGTCCTGTGTGCCGGCGGCGGCCGGGTCCTGTGTGCCGGCGGCGGCCGGGTCCTGTGTGCCGGCGGCGGCGTGAGAGCCTGGACGGCATGTCCGGCTCCCCTCGCCCCGCCGCCGTGCGCGCCTCCGCGCCCGCACGCGAGGTCGGCCGCGCCCGCTGGGCGGTCACGCTCGCCTTCCTCACCAACGGCGCCCTCTTCGGCGCCCTGATCCCGCACTACCCGGAGGCGAAGGCCGCGTTCGGCCTGGGCGCCGGCGAGTTCGGCCTGCTGGTGGTCTCGCTCATGCTGGGCGCGGTGCTCACCGGCAGCCTGCCGGCCCCGATCCTGCGCCGCGTCGGCAGCCGCCGCGTGGTGCTCGCCGGGACCCTGGCGCTGGCCGTCCTCGTCACCCTGGCCGGGCTCGCGGTGGACTTCGCGGCCGCCGCCCGTGCCGACGGCGCTGCCGTGTGGGACGGGTTTGTGTGGCTCTTTGCGGGCCTGCTGTTCGTCAGCGGCCTCGGGGACGCGATCGTGGACACCGCCCAGAACGCTCAGGGCATCCGCGTGCAGACGGTGATCGGCCGTCCCGTGCTGACCTCCATGCATGCGGGCTGGAGCATCGGGGCCGCCGGCGGCGCTGGCCTGGGCGCCCTCGCGGTGGGTGCCGGACTGCCGATGGCCCTGCACCTGGTCCTCAACGGCGCCGCGTGCGCCGCGGTCGTGCTGGTGGTCCACCGCCGCTTCCTGCCGGACGCCCCGGACCCCCTTCCCGACGACGGACCCTCACCCGCCGCGGAGGCCGTCGCCTCCGAGTCGTCCTCCCCTTCGGAGGGGAGCGCAGGTGCCCCTGCCGGCCCGACGCGGGCCCGTGCCTACCTGGCGCTCGTGCCGGTCATCCTGGTGGCGATGGCCGGGTTCGGCGTCGAGGAGTTCGGCAACGCCTGGACCTCCCTGTTCCTGCAGACCGAGCGCGGACTGGACCCGGCCGTCGCCGGTCTGGGCGCCTCCACCCTGCTGGCGGCGCAGTTCGCCGGGCGCCTGGCCGGGGACCGCGTGCTCGCGGCCTGGGGGCGGCGCAGGACGTTGACGGTCAGCCTGGGGGCCGTGGTCCTCGGCCTCGGCGCGGTGCTGCTCTCCCCGGCGGTGCCGGTGATCGTGGCGGGCCTGGTGCTGTGCGGCCTGGGCTGCGCCGTGGTGGTTCCCACGGCCTACGCGCTCGGGGACGAGGTGCCGGGGCTACCGCCGCAGACGGGCTTGGCAGTCGTCAGCTGGCTGATGCGGCTGGCCGGGATCGGCCTGAGCCCGCTGGTGGGCCTGCTGGCCGTGGGCCTGCCGCTGGCGGTGGCGCTGCTGGTGTTCCCTGTGCTGGCCGCCGCCGGCCTGCTGTGCACCGTGGCGCTGCGCGCCAGGACACTCGCCTGAACCCCTGCCGGACAGGATTGACGGGCGCGCCCTCGCCACGCCGGCGCAGCTCAGTCGTCGTCGAAGTCTCCGGCGAGGGCCCTGGCCGCCAGCTGCTCCTCGGTGGCGGCCTCCCAGACCTCCTTGGCGGCGGAGCCGTTGAGGACGACCAGCAGCAGGCCGACGATGATGTCCGCCCAGCCCGAGGCGGTCAGGGCGGTGGCGCCGGCCAGAGCAATGAGCACCACGCCGGCGATCAGGTCGTTGCGGGCGGCGAGCCACGCCGCCCGGGTGAGGGAGCCGCCGTCGTCACGGAAGCGGGCCAGGAGTGCCACACAGACGAGGTTCACCGCGATGGCGCCGACGGCCGTCCAGACCAGGGCACCGGCCGCCGGCGGCTCGGGGTCACCCATCTTCACGACCGCCATGACCAGGGCCACCAGGGCCGGGAGCACGATGATCACGGCCATGACCTTGCCCACCGCCGCACGCCGGGACAGCGACCATCCGAGCGCGATGAAGATGAGCAGGTTGACGGCGAAATCCTCGAAGAAGTCCACGGAGTCCGCCACGAGGGCCACGGAGCGGATGGACAGGGCCACCACGATCTCGATGCCCATGTAGGCCAGGTTCAGCAGGGCCACCGTGAGGACGGCCGCCCGGAGGGCCCCCACGCGGGCCGGGTCCCGCTCCGGCGTGCTGCCGGGGACGGTCATGCCGTCGCCACCACGGAAGCGTCGGCGAGGACCTGGGCGTAGCCGGCGGTGAGCAGGCCGTCCACGATCGGCGCGAGCGCCGTCATGGACTCGTCCACCTCGATTTGCACCGGGTGCTGGGCCACGAGCAGGGCGAGCAGGTCCGCCACGGCCTGCTGGGCCTCGGGCTCTGGCAGCTCGGGATCCCAGCCCAACAGCACGTCCGCGGGGTCCTCCTGGCGCTCGGCCGTGTAGGAGACTGCGAAGGCGCGGATGGTGCCGCCCTCGGCGCCGGGACGGTCGCGCAGGACCACGGCGCCGGCGGCACCGGTGTCCGGGCCGAGCAGCATCTGCTGGGCCTGGCCGAGGCTCATCTCGGCCGGGTCCCACGCGTGGGTGCCGTTGTAGAACGCGGCCACGGCACGGGTGAGCTCCACGGAGCCGGTGGAGGACTCCTCGAGGGTCACCCCGTCCGGGGTCTCCTCCGTGCGCAGGGTCGGCAGGGCCACGGAGCGGGCGGCCACGGCCACCCGCTTCGAGCGCTGGATCGGGGCGAAGCCATGGCCGGTGAGGAAGGCGCCCGTGGCCTCGGCCTGGGCCGCGCGTTCAGCGCGGGACTCCAGGTCCAGCTCGGGCAGCTCGTCCCCCTCCGCCACCGTCCTGGTGTCCTCGGGGGCGAGGCCGAAGCGGGACTTGAGTGCCGTCGTCGTGACCTCTCCGGCGGCGTGCGCCGCCGCCACGATCTCACGCAGCGCCGTGACGAGTGCCGAGCCGATGCCGCGGCGCCGCTCGGAGGCGGCGGTTTCCACGTAGAGCCAGAGACGCTGCGAGTGGAGCGAGGAGGCGTACACCACGGCAGCACCGACCGGGACGGAGTCAACCTCTGCCACGATGCACCGACGCCACGGGGTGTCCGAGGACGCGGCCAGCATGGCGCGGTCCTGGTGCTGCTGCACGTCCACGGGGTCGCCGAAGACCTCAAGGAGGCGCAGGTCGTCTCCGTCCTCCCAGGCCCTGAGCGTCAGGCCCTCCGGGGCCGGGCGGGAGGATGCCGATCCGGTGCCGTTCTGCTGCTCGCCGGTCACTTGACCAGACGCTCCAGCAGGTAAGACTTCACCTGGGACAGGGCCACGCGCTCCTGCTCCATGGTGTCCCGCTCACGGATGGTGACGGCCTGGTCCTCGAGGGTGTCGAAGTCCACGGTGAGGCAGTACGGGGTGCCGATCTCGTCCTGGCGGCGGTAGCGGCGGCCGATGGCGCCGGCGTCGTCGTACTCGATGTTCCACAGGCCCCGCAGCTCGTCCGCCAGACCCTGGGCGGCCGGCTGGAGCTCGGGCTTCTTGGACAGCGGCAGCACGGCGGCCTTCACGGGGGCCAGGCGCGGATCCAGCTTGAGCACGGTGCGCACGTCCACGCCGCCCTTGGTGTTCGGGGCCTCGTCCTCCGCGTAGGCGTCCACCAGGAACGCCATCATGGCGCGGGTCAGGCCGAAGGACGGCTCGATCACGTACGGGGTGTAGTGCACGTTGTTGGCCTGGTCGAAGTACTGCATCTTCGTGCCGGAGTGCTCGGTGTGCTGGGACAGGTCGTAGTCCGTGCGGTTGGCCACGCCCATGAGCTCGCCCCAGCCCTCGTCGCCGCCGAAGCCGAAGCGGTACTCGAGGTCGATGGTGCCATCCGAGTAGTGCGCGCGTTCCTCGGCCGGGACGTCGAAGCGGCGCATGTTGCCCGGGTCGATGCCCAGGTCCACGAACCAGTTCCAGCAGTCCTCCACCCAGCGGTCGAAGTGCTCGCCGGCCTCGGCCGGGGGCACAAAGTACTCGATCTCCATCTGCTCGAACTCGCGGGTGCGGAAGATGAAGTTGCCGGGGGTGATCTCGTTACGGAAGGCCTTGCCCACCTGGCCGATGCCGAACGGCGGCTTCTTGCGGGCGGCGTTCACCACGTTGAGGAAGTTCACGAAGATGCCCTGTGCCGTCTCCGGGCGCATGTAGTGCAGGCCCTCCTCGTTGTCCACGGGCCCGAGGAAGGTCTTCATCAGACCGGAGAACAGCTGCGGCTCGGTGAACTCGCCGCGGGTGCCGCAGTCCGGGCACACGACCTCGGCCATGGACTCGGGCCTGCGGCCCTTCTTGGACTCGAAGGCCTCCTCCAGGTGGTCCTGGCGGTGGCGGCGGTGGCAGGAGGTGCACTCCACCAGCGGATCGGTGAAGGTGTCCACGTGACCGGAGGCCTTCCACACATCCCGCGGCAGGATGATGGACGAGTCCAGGCCGACCATGTCCGCCCGGGAGCGCACGAAGGTCTTCCACCACTCGTTCTTGATGTTCTCCTTCAGCTCCACGCCCAGCGGCCCGTAGTCCCAGGCCGAGCGGGAACCGCCGTAGATCTCACCGGCCTGGAACACGAAGCCTCGGCGCTTGGCGAGGTTGATGACGTTGTCCAGCGGGGACTTGGCAGCCATGGGTGAGTGTCACTTCCGTCTGTGGGTCGGGTGTGGGGCGCCCCGCGCGCGGTGCGCGGAGGGGGCGATGTCTGTGGAGCCGGGCGGCTTCGGGCAGGGCCGGGAGCGCGCACGACTCGCGTGGGGCCAAGCCTACCGGGGACAATGGACCGCATGACCTCCGACGCACAGCCCCTGCCCATCCGTGACGAGACCATTCGCCTCGGCCAGGCCCTCAAGCTCGCCTCCCTGGTGGAGGACGGCGCCATGGCCCGCGACGTCATCCAGGACGGCATGGTCACCGTGAACGGCGAGGTCCGCACCCAGCGCGGCGCCCAGCTGCACCACGGGGACGTGGTGGAGTTCAACGGCGAGGCCGTGGTGATCGAAGTGCCGCAGGGCTGAGTCAGCCCTCGCCGGGTACTACCTGGTCCAGGTACTCCACCACGTGGCCGATCTCCTGGGGGTGCACGGCGTGGCCGAGGCCGGCGTAGACGATCTTGGTCATGTCCACGTGCTTGTTGAGCCAACCGTGGGTGGCCTCCACGCGGGCCTCGGAGATGATCGGGTCCTCCTGGCCGCGGCCCCAGAAGACCTTGGGCTGAACGCGGGCGACCTCGTCGTCCCGGTCGAAGAGGGTGGCGAGATCGGGCTCGGCACGGTCCGGGTCCGCGACGAAGCCGGACAGGCCCACGGTGCATGCGTAGGCGGCCGGATCGAGGCGCAGCAGGGCGGTCGCCATGGCCATGCCCTGGGAGAAGCCGAGGAGGGTCACGGACTGGAAGTCACCGCGCACGGACTCCACCCAGGCGTGCAGGGCCTCCACGGCGGCGCGCACGGACGGGGCGTCCGAACCGATCTCCCCGGTCACCGGGTCCTGGGAGAGGGGGAACCAGGCGAAGCCGCCCATCGGGTTCTGCAGCGGCGCGCGCACGGAGGCCACGGTGAGCCGCTCCGGGAACTCGCGGGCCAGACCGAACAGGTCATTCTCGTCCGCGCCGAAGCCGTGCAGCATCACGAGCAGGTGATCGGTGCGCTCCCCCTCAGGGTGGGACCAGCGGACGGTGAACTCTGGAGTCTCAGCTGTCATGACGTCCAGAGTATTCGGAGCATCCGAAGCGGAACACGCTGCTCCGGTTCCGTTGCGGTGCACGGTGCGAAGCTTCACAATGGTGACCGTGAGCACTCCGCATCCTGACTCCTCCACCCACCGGCTTCCCGACGACGGCCCCCACACCTCCGACGGCCCCGTCACCCATCCCTGGCGCCGCTACGTGGCCCTGGGCGACTCGTTCACCGAGGGCATCGGCGACCCTGTGGCCGAGAAGCCGGGCTACCACCGCGGCTGGGCCGACCGCGTGGCCGAAGAACTCGCCCGCCTCACCCCGGACGACGATCGCTTCGCCTACGCCAACCTGGCGGTGCGCGGCAAGCTCCTGGACCAGATCGCGGCGGACCAGATCGACCCCGCCCTCGAGCTGCAGCCGGACCTGGTCAGCATCTGCGCCGGCGGCAATGACATCCTGCGCCGAGCGGACCCGGACGAGGTGGCCGTCCGGCTGGACACCGCTGTCGAGCGGCTGTCCGCCTCCGGGGCCACCATCCTGCTCTTCAACGCCACGGACGTGAAGGAGACCCCGGTGCTGGGCCGCATCCGCGGCAAGGTGGCCATCTACAACGAGAACATCCGCACCATCGCCGCCCGCCACGACTGCCTGGTCCCGGACATGTGGTCCCTGAAGGTCCTCTCCCGCCCGGAGATGTGGGCCGAGGACCGCCTGCACTTCTCCCCCACCGGACATCACACGATCGCGGCGATGGTCTTGGAGACGCTGAACGTGGAGCACGACCTGGAGCCGTTCGTGCCCAAGCCGCGGCCGCCGCGGAACTGGCGCCACGCGCGGGCCGAGGACGTCGTGTGGGCGCGCACCCACCTGGTGCCGTGGGTCATCCGCCGCGTCAAGGGCGTCTCCTCCGGAGACGGCATCACCGCCAAGCGCCCCGAGGCGGCGCCCCTGTTCGGCGCAGACATGCCGCACGGGTCTGACTACAAGGAAGGCTGACCGCGCGCTCCCCGACGCGTGCCGGCCCCGTCAGGCCGTAAGGGCGGCACGCCGTCAGAGCGCAAGCTCCTCCTTCAGCTGTTCGGCGACCTGTCCGTAGTGCACCAGGAAGCCGTCGTGCCCCAGAGGCGAGTCGATCCAGTGGACGGTGGGCCGGGCGGGCAGCAGCGCGGCGAGCTCCTGAGACTCGGCCGGCAGGTACAGGCGGTCCGACTCCACTGCCGCCACGAAGGCCCGGCCGGTGAACCGCTGCAGCGCCGTGGCCACGCCGCCGCGCCCGCGGCCGACGTCGTGGCTCATGAGCGCCTCCGTGATGGTCAGGTAAGCGTTCGCGTCGAACCGGTCCACGAGCTTGGATGCCTGGTGATCCAGGTAGGACTCCACCTGATAGCGACCGATCCGCTCCCCCGCCGCCGTACCGAACGGGTCCTCCTCGCCCTGGTGGCCCCGGCCGAACCGGGTGGCGAGCTCTGCGGCGCTGCGGTAGGTGATGTGCGCGATCCGCCGGGCGATCCCGAGCCCGGCGGCCGGTTGCGGGCCGCCGTAGTAGTCGCCGCCGCGGAAGTTCGGGTCCAACCGGATGGCCTGGGTCTGGGACTGGGCGAAGGCGATCTGTTCGGCGCTGGAGTGCGCGGTGGACGCCAGGACGCCCACGCCGGCCACACGGTCCGGCCGGCCCACGGCCCACTCGAGGGCACGCGCACCGCCCATCGAGCCGCCGATCGCAGCATGCCACCGGTCAATGCCGAGGTGGTCGGCCAGCCGGGACTCGACCTCCACGGCGTCCCGCAGGGTGATGAATGGGAACCGGGAGCCCCACGGCCGCCCCTCGGGGTCCGGGCTCGCCGGGCCGGTGGAGCCGGAGCACCCGCCCACGATGTTCGGCGCCACCACGAACCATCGGTCCGTGTCCACGGCGCGGCCGGGTCCGAGAAGCTCGTCCCACCAGCCGCGTGAGGGGTCCTCGGCGTGGGCGGCCACATGGGTGTCTCCAGTGAGCGCGTGCAGCACCAGCACCGCGTTGGTGCCGTCTGCATTCAGCCTCCCCCAGGTCTCATAGGCGAGCTCCACGTCTGGGAGGTGGCCCCTGGTCTCCGTGTCCAGCGCGCCCACGGACAGCCGATGCAGCCCTCCCTCGGGCAGATCGGTGCGAGACATACGGAGGACGTCCACCGCGGTCACCGGATTTCCTCCGCGGTGGCGGCCGGGCCGCCGTCGTGCTCCACGGCGCCGGAGGCGGCGGCGAAGCCGGTTTCGAGGTCCGCGAGGATGTCCTCGATCGATTCCAGGCCCACGGACAGGCGGACCAGCCCCGGCGTCACGCCGGTGGCGCGCTGCTCGTCCGCGGTGAGCTGGGAGTGCGTGGTGGAGGCCGGGTGGATCACGAGCGAGCGCACGTCGCCCACGTTGGCCACGTGGTGATGCAGCCGCAGGGCGTCCACGAAGGCGGCGCCGGCCTCGCGGCCCCCGGCGATCTCAAAGGACACGATCGCGCCGGCACCGCGGGGGAACAGCTCCTGCGCCCGGGCGTTCCAGCGACTGGAGGCATGCTCCGGGTGCACCACGGACTCCACCTGGGCGTGGCCGTCCAGGAACTCCACCACCCGGCGTGCGTTGGCCACGTGGCGCTCCATGCGCAGGGACAGGGTCTCCAGCCCGAGGTTGACCAGGAAGGCGTTGAACGGGGAGAGGGCCGAGCCGTAGTCCCGCAGCAGCTGCACGCGGGCCTTGAGGATGTAGGACAGGTTCACGCCGAAGGCGCCCTCTGCCCCGAGGTCCTTCGCGTAGACGAGGCCGTGGTAGGACTCGTCCGGCTCGCTGAAGCCAGGGAACCGTTCCGGGTGGGCGCCGTAGTCGAAGGAGCCGGCGTCCACGATCACCCCGGCCATGGCGGCGGCGTGACCGCCGAGGTACTTGGTGGCCGAGTGGGTGACCACGTCCGCGCCGTGCTCGATCGGACGGAACAGGTACGGCGAGGCCAGCGTGTTGTCCACGATCAGCGGCACCCCGGTCTCATGGGCCACCGCGGCCACGCCGGCCACGTCCAACACGTCCCCGCGCGGGTTGCCGAGGGACTCTCCGAAGAACGCCTTGGTCTCCGGACGGACGGCGGCCCGCCACTGCTCCAGGTCATCCGGATCCTGCACGAACGTGGTCTGCACGCCCACCTTGGCGAGGGTGTGCTTGAACAGGTTCTGCGTGCCGCCGTACAGGGAGGTGGAGACCACCACGTGGTCCCCTGCGCCGGCGACGTTCAGGACGGCGAACGTGGTGGCGGACTGCCCGGAGGCCAGCAGCAGCGCCCCCACGCCTCCCTCGAGCGCCGCGATCTTCTCCTCCACCGCCTGCTGCGTCGGATTGCCGATGCGCGTGTAGAGCGGGTCCAGGTCCGCGAGCGCGAAGCGGTCGGCCGCCACCTGAGAGCTGGGGAAGTCGAAGCTCGTGGTCTGCACGATCGGCAGGGCGGTGGCCCCGTGGGCGTGGGGCTGCTCGGCGCCGGCGTGGATCTGGCGGGTCTCGAAGCCCCAGGCCTCGGCCGCGGCCTCGGCGGCGGCAGTCTCGTGGGCCGGATTCTCGGGGGTGTGCTCGGTGCTCATGGCTGACTCCTGGTGCCGTCAGGGCCGGCCATGCCCCCGCGCCCCGGGCCACCGAAGACCACAGAGGATCTCCGGAATCTCGCACGCCCGTGCGGGAGCGGGCGCATGACGCGACCGCGCTTGCCGGGCCCCGGTCCTGGGGCCGGCCTGGTCGTCACCCGGGGCACCCCGCCGCGGTGGGGAGGGTTGCCGGCCAGCATGCCGGGGCACTGGTGCTGGCTCTCGTGACCGTGCCGCCATTCTGGCACCTGCTGGGGCCGGACCGCACGGCCGCCCGTCACGGATTTCATGTCCCGCGTCACACAGGGCTAGCCTGAGCCTCACGACAGCCCGGCTGACATCCCCTGGGCCGACGAGAGGACGAACTTCGTGAGCACCATCCGCCTGGACCATGTGTCCTACGCCGCCGGCCCCGAGGGCCTCGACGCCACCGTGGAGCGGATCTCCGACGCCCTGGGCGTGGACCGTGTGAAGGGCGGCGTCCACCCGCGCTTCGGCACCCGCAACGCCCTGTTCCCCATGGCCCGCGGCCAGTACCTGGAGGTCGTGGAGGTCCTGGACCATCCGGCCTCGGCCAATGCCCCGTTCGGCCAAGCCGTCCGCGCCCGCTCCGAGCAGGGCGGCGGCTGGATGGGCTGGGTCGTGGCCACGGACGACCTCTCCGGCTTCGAGGAGCGTCTGGGGCGCGCCTCCGTGCCGGGCAACCGCAAGTTTCCGGACGGCCGCGAGCTGACCTGGCAGCAGATCGGGCTCAAGGGCCTGATCGCGGACCCGCAGGTGCCCTACATCGTGTCCTGGGACGAGGGCACCGAGGACCTGCACCCCTCGCTGGCCGCCCCGGCCGAGGCCTCGATCTCCTCGCTGACCCTGGCCGGCTCGCGGGAGCGGGTGCGCTCCTGGCTGGGCCTGGACGATCCGTCCCAGACGGTCGAGGACCTCGACATCGAGTACGCCGCCCCCTCCGGCACGCCCGGCCTGCTCACCGTGACGTTCGAGACCCCGAAGGGCACCGTCAGCCTCTGACGCCCCTCCCGTTCTCTTCCCGACGACGGCCGCGCACCTTTCGGTGTGCGGCCGCGGTCGTCAGTGGTCGCCGGGCGGGGGACGGGGATCAGGTGCCGAGCCAGCCGAGCTGGGCCAGCAGCGGAGAGGCCACGAACCCGGTGACGTCCAGCAACAGGTGCGCGATGACCAGGGGCATGACGCGGCGGTACCGCAGGTAGAACAGCACGAAGACCACACCCATGACGGCGTTGCCCAGGCCCGGGCCGATGCCCTGGTACAGGTGGTAGCAGGCACGGAGCACGGCCAGGGTCAGCACGAGCGTGGTCACCCGGATGGGCAGGTGGGCGCCGGCCGCCGTGAGTCTCGGCGCCGGCAGCACCGGCACCCGCTCTGCGGCGAGGCCTGACGAGCGCAGCTGCTGCAGGTAGGCCAGCCGGTCCACCAGCCAGGCGACCACGATCACCTCCTCCACCAGGGCGTGGCGCAGGGCGGACAGGACCAGCACGGGGACGGTGTACCAGGCCTCGTCCATGGCGTTGCCGACGATCGCCGTGGTGAGCCCGAGCGCGCGGCCACCGGCATAGACGGCAAGGGTGCCCAGGCCCATGGCCAGGAAGAGCAGCGCACCCCAGCCGAGGTCCGCGAGGGGACGGCGCAGGTCCAGGCCGAAGGTGCGGAACGGATTCCGTCCGCGCAGCCACACCAGGTGCATCACGAGCAGCACGGGCACCAGGGCGAACCCGATGTTCAGCAGCTGGTAGGTCAGGTCGAAGACCCAGCGGTCGTTCAGGACGGGGTTCAGGACCGTGGTCTGGTCCTGCAGCGGCCCCTGGCTCATCCGGTCCAGCAACTGGACCACGGCATAGACCGCCGACTTGCCCAGGGACAGACCGAGGACAATCGCGATCTCCCAGCGGACGGTGCGCGCTGCGGGGGCGGGGAGCGCACCGGAGGTGCGTGCCGTCGTCGGGACGCCGGAGGAGGCTCCGGTAGCCGAGGTGGTGCCGGGCGGCGAGGAGGAGGTGCTCACCTGCGCAGTGTAGGTCCAGGCGGCGGGATTACGGTGGGAGTCATGGCGTCGGATCCCCTGCCTTCAGAGATCGGGCTCGCGCGCACCTGTGCCGAGCGACTGCTCCCCCACGTGGACGCGGACACCGCACGGCAGCTGGCCGGCGCGGACTGGGCCGCCGGGCAGGTGGAGGAGTCCGGCCAGTTCCACCGGGTGCTGGTGCTGCCGGAGGTGGCGGTGCTGCGCATGACGCGCCTGGCCGAGGCCGGCGCCGCGCCCGGGACCTCCTGGGACCCCCAGGACAGTCCGGCGTTCCACCTGCCCCGCCGCATGCGGCTGCTCGAAGCGCTGGCGGAGCGGGACCTGCCATTCGCCGTGCCGGCACCGCTGTCCGAGGTGTGGAAGACCGAGTCCGAGGAGGGGGCGCCGCTGGCCGCCGCCGTGCTGCAGCCCTATCTGCCCGGCCAGCCGCACCCGCCGCACGAGGGCGACGCGGCGGTGCTGCGCGGGATCGTGGAGGCCCTGGACTCCGTGGACGTGACAGCGGAGGACGTGGCCGCCGGCCTCGGCACCGCCTGGGCGTTCCGGGGGCCGTGGACGGATGCCCGTATCGAGGCGCTGCTGCGCCTGCCGGAGGCGCTGCCGGCCGAGCACGCCGGCGCCCTGCCGGCGGACTGGGAGCAGGCCGTGGAGCGGATCGCGACGACGGCCCGCGCCTGGTTCTCCCGGCCC
Organism: Micrococcus luteus; assembly: GCA_047414615.1. GTDB lineage: Bacteria > Actinomycetota > Actinomycetes > Actinomycetales > Micrococcaceae > Micrococcus > Micrococcus luteus_B. Next base: position 217,460 of record CP179711.1, on the reverse strand, counting down.
GCCGTGGCACCGCGCCTGGTCCACGGTGACCTGGCCGGGCACAACATGCGCTGGCGGCCCGTGCCGGGGCCGGGAGCCGAGGTGGAGTGGACGCTCACCGGCGTGCTCGACTGGGACCTGGCGCACGCCGGCGACCCGGCGCGCAACGTGGCGGACCTGGCGATCTGGCATGGGCGTGACCTGATCGACGCGATCGCCCGGGATGCGGACGAGGCAGACCGGGCCCGCGTGTGGCTGGGCAACGCCGCGCTCGAGGCGCTGGACGACGCCCGCGCGCGGCAAGAGCTCACCGGCCGCCCGCTGCGCTGGGGCAAGCTGCTGCGCAAGGTGCTGCCGCGGGTGGAACGGGCGGCCACGGCGGTCTGAACCGCCGCGTGAGGACGAGGGTGCAGTTCTTGTCGCTTCGGCACGGCCCCGGCGGCAACAACTGCACCCTCGTCTGCGGTGGTCAGCCCTGCACAGCCTCCCGGGCCTTCACGAAGGCCTGCACGGCGTCCTCCACGTCCTGCGCGGAGTGGGCGGCGGAGAGCTGCACGCGGATGCGGGCCGCCCCCTTGGGGACCACCGGGTAGGAGAAGGCGGTGACGTAGACGCCCTGCTCGAGCATGGCGTCGGCCACGCGGGCGGCCAGAGCCGCGTCCCCGAACATCACGGGGATGATGGCGTGCTCGCCCTCGAGGAGCTCGAACCCCTCCTCGGTCATGCGCCGGCGGAAGTGCGCGGCGTTCTCGAACAGGGTCTTGCGCAGCGCCGCAGACCCCTCGATAAGGTCCAGGGCGGTGAGGGTCGCGGCCACGATCGCCGGGGCCACGGAGTTGGAGAACAGGTAGGGGCGGCCGCGCTGACGCAGCACCTCCACGATCTCCTTCCGGCCGGACACGTAGCCGCCGGAGGCGCCGCCGAGGGCCTTGCCGAAGGTGCCGGTGTAGATGTCCACGCGGTCGGAGACGCCGGCGTGCTCGGGGGTGCCGGCACCGGTGTCCCCCATGAAGCCCACGGCGTGGGAGTCGTCCACCATGACCAGGGCGCCGTACTCGTCGGCGAGGTCGCAGATCTGCTCCAGCGGGGCCAGGTAGCCGTCCATGGAGAACACGCCGTCCGTGACGATCACGGTGCGGCGGGCACCGGCGCCGTCGTTCAGCTCCTTGGTGGCCTCCAACTGGGCGCGCAGGTCGTCCATGTCCTGGTTGGCATAGCGGAAGCGGTGCGCCTTGGACAGACGGACGCCGTCGATGATCGAGGCGTGGTTGAGAGCGTCCGAGATGATCGCGTCCTCGCGGCCGAACAACGGCTCGAACACGGCGCCGTTGGCGTCGAAGCAGCTGGAGAACAGGATGGTGTCCTCGGTGCCGAGGAACGCGGAGAGACGCCGCTCGAGCTGCACGTGCATGTCCTGGGTGCCGCAGATGAAGCGGACGGAGGCCATGCCGAAGCCGCGCTCGTCCAGGGCCTTCTTGGCGGAGGCGATCAGGCGCTCGTCGTCGGCCAGGCCGAGGTAGTTGTTGGCGCAGAAGTTGAGCACCGGCTTCGGGGCGGAGTCCTCGGCCCCGGCGGCGGTGGCCTGCACGTGGGCGGACTGCGGGGTGGTGATGGCCCGCTCGTTCTTGTAGAGGCCGGACTCGCGCAGCTCGTTCAGCTCAGCGGTCAGCTGGTCCTTGAATGCGTACATCAGAGGTTCCTCCAGTCCAGGACGATCTTTCCGGTGGCGCCGGCACGGGCGGCGTCGAAGCCGCGCTGCCAGTCAGGGGCGGGGATGACGTCGGTGACCACCGACTCGATCTGCTTCAGCAGCCTGGGGTTGGACTGCAGCATCGCGGACATCGCGTACCAGGTCTCGAACATCTCTCGGCCGTAGATGCCCTTGATGGTCAGCATATGGGTGACCACGGACTGCCAGTCGATGGCGATCTCGGCGTCCGGCAGGCCGAGCAGGGCGATCTTGCCGCCGTGGTTCATGTTGGCCACCATCTCCTGCAGGGCGGAGGCGCGGCCGGACATCTCCAGGCCCACGTCGAAGCCCTCGTCCATGCGCAGCTGTACCTGGGCGTCCTTGATGCGGGTGGCGGACACGTCGATCGCGGCGTCGGCGCCCATCGCACGGGCCAGGTCCAGGCGGGCCGGCGAGACGTCCGTGATGGCGATGCGGCGGGCACCGGCGTGCCGGGCGATGCCGATGGCCATCAGACCGATCGGTCCGGCGCCGGTGATGAGCACGTCCTCGCCCACCAGCGGGAAGGACAGGGCGGTGTGCACCGCGTTGCCGAGCGGGTCGAAGATCGCGCCGACCTCGGGGGTGACGGCCTCGTCCCTGTGCTGCCACACGTTGGACTCGGGGATGACCACGTACTCGGCGAAGGCTCCGTCGCGCTGCACGCCCACGGAGACGGTGTTGATGCACATCTGGCGGCGGCCGGCCCGGCAGTTGCGGCACATGCCGCACACCACATGGCCCTCGCCGGAGACCCGCTGGCCGACCGCCACGTGGTCCACCATGTCACCCACCTCCACGACCTCGCCGTAGAACTCGTGGCCCGGGATCATGGGGGCCTGGATCATCGCCTGGGCGGCGGCGTCGTAGGCCTCGATGTGCAGGTCGGTGCCGCAGATGCCGGTGGTGTGCACGCGGATCTTCACGTCGTGCGGACCGCACTCCGGCTCCGGGCGGTCCGTGAGCTCGAAGCCGGCGTGGGGGCCGGACTTGTACAGGGCCTTCATGGGTGTGGGGCTCTCCTGAGGAGGTCGGTGGTCGGCGCCGGCGCGGGGGGTGGTGCGGCGGCTGCGGTGCTCCGGGCGCGACGTCGACGGCGCGCCACCCATGAGAGTACTGGGAATGCATTGCCGTGCCGAGCCTGGCCGGTCAGGCCAGGGCGGACGCCACCAGCCGGCGTCCCCGGCCCTCGTCCCTGCCGTCGCCGTCTGCGGTGAGGAAGACGAGGGCGTCGTGGACGGCCCAGGAGCGGGCGCGGGGGTCGCCGTGGATCCAGAGGTCCGGCCTTTCGTGGCCAGGGGCATCCAGCCCCTCCTTCACGACGACGGCCGCCGCCTCCGCCTGTCCCCTCACCAAGACGCCGGCCTCCCTCGCCGAGTGGCAGGCCTGCCAGGTCCGGGCGCTACGCGCTCAGCAGCGCCCGGACCACCCCGGCTGAGACGATGTCAGGTTCGCCGGTACCGAGAGAGGAGTTGATCACGGGGGAACACTCGGATGAGGTCGTCACAGATTGCGTCGACCTGCTCGAAAGGCCTCCAGTCCGCGGTGAGCTCGTCCGTCATCGTGAGCGCCCTTTCCAACCCCACAGGCACGGCTTCAGCGCCGAAGGCAGAGTAGTAGTCACGGAACTTGTACCCACTGCCCTCGACGGCCTCCGTAATTGGCGTCCACTGGTTCGGTACACCGAGCGCGTCGGCACAGACGAGCCCATGGAGACTCGAGGAGAGGACAAGCCTGCTTGCGGCGATCTGCTCCAAAACGAGTTCCGGACCGGCTTGTGCATCCACGATGTTGACGTGAGGAGGCCTCCGGCGTAGATCCCGGACCTGATCCGACCATTTGTCCCGCATGTGGGGGATCACCGTCACGTCATAGCGCTTCTCGGTGTTCATCAGCGCGGGGTAGACACGCTTGACCAGGAGTCCAGGGTCACCCATCACCAGCGGTCCTTCTGCCATGTGCACCATGCGCTCACGGGTCAGAGCGCCGCGCACGGCTACCGGCTGGACCTCTCTGCCCTGCCAGCGTCCGCCGCCCTCGATGAACCCAGAGCCCCATACGTAGGGCCTGTGAGGGTTCCGCCACTTCTCGAGAACCCCGAGAATCGACCCGATCGCCGTGAGGTCGGCACCGGCGTAGTGGCCTTCGACGACTCGCTCACCCAGTACGAATTCGGTGATGCGACGGCTCAGGATGTCGCCGAAATTGCGCCCATTGTAGAAGCCGAGATGCACCGCCTGCGTCCTCAGCGCATGAGGAACCTTGGACTGGGCGAGGTATCGGGCGCTGCGAATCTTCCATCGCGTTCCCGAGGAGAGTGGAAGTCGGCGGGGCATGGTGCCCGTCCTTTCTTGTCGCATCGTGCTAAGGCGCGGGACCGACCGGCTGAAACCGCCCTGGGACGGTGCTTGGAACCCAAATCGAGCGTTGCCGGGTGGGCCGGCGCGAGTTCGGCCCACCCGGCAGGAGCACGGACTCATCCGACCCCGAGGCGCTCCATGACGATCTCGCGGACGCGGCCGGCGTCGGCCTGGCCTCGGGTGGCCTTCATGACGGGGCCGATCAGGGCGCCGATGGCCTGCATCTTGCCGCCCTTGATCTTCTCCACCACGTCCGGGTTGTCGGCGATCGCGGCGTCGACGGCCTCGGTGAGGGCGCCGTCGTCGGACACCACGGCCAGCGAGCGGGCCTCGACGATCTGCTTCGGGGTGCCCTCGCCGTCGGCGACGTGCCCGAGGACCTGCTTGGCGATCTTGTCGTTGATGGTCTTGGCGGCGATCAGCTCCTCGACCTCCACCACGTGGGCGGGCTCCACGCCGAGCGCAGAGACCTCAACCTCGCGGACGTTGGCGAGGCGGGCGATCTCGCCCATCCACCACTTGCGGGCGGCCGCCGGGGTGGCGCCGGCCTCCACGGTCGCGGCGATCTCTCCGTCCACGCCGGCGTTGACCACGTCGCGGAACTCCTCGTCGGAGAAGCCCCACTCGGCCTTGAGGCGCTTGCGGCGCACGGCGGGCAGCTCGGGCAGCTCGGCGCGGACGCGCTCGACCCACTCACGGTCCACCACCACCGGAACGAGGTCCGGCTCGGGGAAGTAGCGGTAGTCGTCCGCGTCAGACTTCGGCCGGCCCGAGGTGGTGGTGCGGGTGTCCTCGTGCCAGTGGCGGGTCTCCTGGGTGACCGTGCCGCCGGCGGCCAGCAGGGCGGCCTGGCGCTGGATCTCGTGCTGCACGGCGTGCTGCACGGCGCGGGTGGAGTTCACGTTCTTGGTTTCGGTACGGGTGCCGAACGTGTCCGAGCCCTTGGGCATCAGGGACACGTTGGCGTCGCAGCGGACGTTGCCGTGCTCCATGCGCGCGTCGGAGATGTCGATCGCCTTGACGATGTCCCGGATCGCGGTCACGTAGGCGCGGGCCAACTCCGGGGCCCGCTCGCCGGCGCCGACGATCGGCTTGGTGACGATCTCGATCAGCGGCACGCCGGCACGGTTGTAGTCCACCAGGGACGCAGAGGCGCCCTGGATGCGGCCGGAGCCGCCCTGGTGGGTCAGCTTGCCGGCGTCATCCTCGAGGTGGGCGCGCTCGATCTCCACGCGGAAGACCTCGCCGTCCTCCAGCTCCACGTCCAGGTGGCCGTCGAACACGATCGGCTCGTCGTACTGGGAGGTCTGGAAGTTCTTCGGGGTGTCCGGGTAGAAGTAGTTCTTCCGGGCGAAGCGGCAGGACTCGGCGACCTGCGCGTTCAGGGCCACGCCGAGGCGGATGGCATACTCCACCACCTCCCGGTTGACCACCGGCAGGGTGCCCGGCAGGCCGAGGTCCAGGGCGGTGACGTTGGTGTTCGGCTCGTCGCCGAAGGCGTTGGGGGCGGTGGAGAAAATCTTGGAGTTGGTGTTCAGCTCCACGTGCACCTCGAACCCGAGCACCGGGTCGAACTGCTCCATGGCCTGGCCGAAGTCCATCACGTCGTTCGAGCTCACTGCTGGCCTCCTGCGGTCGGAGCGGCGGCGCGCTCGGCGCCCTGGGTCAGGTCCGGGGCCTGGGCCCAGACCGGAGTGCCGCGGCGCTCGTCCAGGAGCGCCTCGACGGCGGCGCCCACCGAGTACAGGCGGGCGTCCTCACGGGCCGGGGCCATCAGCTGCAGGCCGTACGGCTGGCCGTCCACGGTTCCGCCCGGCACGGACAGGCCGGGGACGCCGGCGAGGTTGGCCGGGATGGTGGCGATGTCGTTGAGGTACATCGTCATGGGGTCCTTGGTCTGCGCGCCGAGCTCGAACGCCGGGGTCGGGGCGGTCGGGGTGAGCAGCACGTCCACCTTCTCGAACGCGGCGGCGAAGTCTTCCTGCACCAGGGTGCGGACCTTCTGCGCTGAGCCGTAGTAGGCGTCGTAGTAGCCGGCGGACAGGGCGTAGGTGCCCAGGATGATGCGGCGCTTCACCTCGGCGCCGAAGCCGGCCTCGCGGGTGGCGCCCATGACCTGCTCGATCGTGCCGCCGCCGGAGGGCACCACGCGGTTGCCGTAGCGGACGCCGTCGTAGCGGGCCAGGTTGGAGGAGGCCTCGGAGGGCATGATCAGGTAGTACGCGCCCAGAGCGGCGTCGAAGTGCGGGCAGGAGACCTCCACGATCTCCGCGCCGGCAGCGCGCAGCGCCTCCACGTCCGCGTCGAAGGCGGCCTTCACGCCGGCGTCGAACCCCTCCGTGGACTGGTCCGCGATGATGCCGACCTTCAGGCCGGTGAGGTCGCGGTTGCCGGCGGCGGCCACGAAGTCGGCCTGCTCGTCCGGCAGCGAGGTGGAGTCGCGGCGGTCGTGGCCGCCGATGACCTGCTGCAGCGCGGCGGCGTCGGCCACCGTGCGCGCGGCCGGACCCACCTGGTCCAGGGAGGAGGCCATGGCGATCACGCCGTAGCGGGAGACCGCGCCGTAGGTCGGCTTCATGCCGACGGTGCCGGTGAACGCGGCGGGCTCGCGGATGGAGCCGCCGGTGTCCGAGCCGAGGGCGAACGGGGCCAGGAAGCCGGCCACGGCCGCTGCCGAGCCGCCGCCGGAGCCGCCGGGCACCCGGTCCAGGTCCCACGGGTTGCGGGTGATGCCGAACGCGGAGTGCTCGGTGGAGCCGCCCATGGCGAACTCGTCCATGTTGGTCTTGCCGAGGATCGGCATCTTCGCCTCGCGGATGCGCTCGATCACGTGCGCGTCGTACGGGCTCATCCAGCCGTCCAGCATCGTCGAGGCGGCGGTGGTCGGCTGACCGACGGTGACGATGTTGTCCTTGATCGCCACCGGCACGCCGGCCAGCGGGTGCAGGGCCTCGGCCTCGGCGCCGCCGGCGGCACGGATCGCGTCCACCTCGGCGGCCACGGCGAGGGCCTCCTCGGTGTTCACGTGGAGGTAGGCGCGCACGCCACGGTCGGCGGCGGCGTCGGAGCGTGGGTCGCCGTCGAACTCGGCGATGCGGTCCAGGTGGGCCTGCACCAGCTCCACGGAGGTGGTGGTGCCGGCCGCCAGGCGCTCGGCCATCTGCAGGGCGGTGAGGCGGACCAGCTGCTCAGCGGTCAGCTGCGCGTTCACGTCGAAGGTCTCGGTCATGGCGGTGCTCACTCTCCGTCCAGGATCGCGGGGACCTTGAACTGGCCGTCCTCGGAGTCCGGGGCCTGGTCGAGGGCCTGCTCCTGGGTCAGCATGTCCCGCGGCTCGTCCTCGCGGAAGACGTTGGTCAGCGGGATCGGGTGGGAGGTCGGCACGACGTCCTCGCCGGCCACCTCCTGCACCCGGGAGATGGAGTCCAGGATGAGGCCGAGCTCGCCGGACAGGGTGTCCAGCTCTTGCTCGCTCATCCGGATGTGGGCCAGGCGGGCCAGATGGGCCACCTGGTCTCGAGTGATCTCAGCCATGGATCTCCTCGGTCGTCGGTCGGCGGTCTCCCGCCCGCTGCGGGCACGGCGGTGCCTGCCTGCAGGCGAGGCGGGGGTCTGGGCCGAGTCTAGTCGGTCACGGTGCATCGGCTCCGCCCGGCCTCAGGCCTCCGGGGCGTCGAGCTCCATCCGATAGACCGGGAACGGCCCCTTGTCCTCCTCCGGCGCGATCCCCGGGATCCGCTCGGAGAGCATCCAGTCCCGCTCCGGCATGTGCACGAAGCCGTAGGAGAGGTAGAGACGGAGGGCGCCCTGCATGGTGATGACGGTGGACAGGACCACCGCCTGCACACCCTCGGTGGCGCGGGCGCGCTCGATCACGGCGTCCACCAGGGCGCGGGCCACGCCGCGGCGGTGGAAGTCCGGGTGCACGGCGAGCATGCGGAACTCGTACTCGTCCGCGCGGGCCACCTCGGCCCACGGGGTGCCATAGGGGGCCAGCACCACGGAGCCGGCCACCACCGGCTCGCCGTCCGGGCCGGTCACCTCCGCCACGAGGACCTCGGTCGCCGCAGCGCGGGCGGCCACGTCCCGCAGCTTGGTCACGTAGGCGTCCCCCGGTGCGACGTGCCCGCCATGGACGTACGCGGCCTCGGACAGGTCGGCCACGGCCGGGTGGTCGGCGTCGGTCACCGGACGCACGACGACGGCCGCCCGCCTGCCACCGTCGGCTCGCCCGGCGGTCCGGGCCGGCTCCTGCACGCCCGGGGTCCTCCCGTCGCGGCTCCTGTCCGTGCTCACCCTGTCCTCCGTGCCGCGGCCTGCAGCATCTGCCGCAGGCGCGCGATGTTCTCGTCACCGGTGACCACCACGGCCTGGCGGCGGCTGACCGCGGTGGGCACGGTCTCGTCCGGGCGACCCTCCACGACGCCGGTACGGCGCTCGTGGGCCTCCCAGAGCTGGGCGCGGCCCTGCTCGTCCGTCCAGATGTTCACCCAGTATGCGGTCTCCCGCTCCCGCCGGCTCAGGGTGCGGATCAGCTTCAGGCAGTAGAGGCAACCGGGGCGCCAGTAGAGCACCACTCCCCCGTTCGCCAGGTGCTCCTCGGCGCCGGAAGCGGGCCGGGAGGAGACCTTCATGGCGGGGGCGTACCAGACGCCGAAGGCGGCGATCAGCACGCCCGGGGCGATCAGCATCGGGTCGCGCTGGAGCGTCCCCCACACGGCGAAGGCCAGGCCGAAGCACACGAACACCACCGGGTAGTACCACGGCTGTCCGAACAGGGTCCTCATGCCACCGCCTCCCGCAGCGTCTCCTCCAGCCCGCCGAGGTCTCCGGCGAGCATCCAGTCCGGGTGGGCGCCGCCGTCGGGGCTGGCGGGACGGACCACGGGCACGCCGGCCTCCTCGGCGATCAGGGCGCCGGCGGCCCAGTCGTACTCCTGGGTGCCGTACTCGGCGTAGGCGTCCAGGGTGCCGTCCGCGACCATGCAGAGGTCCAACGCGGCCGAGCCGATGCGGCGGACGTCCCCGAACTCGCCGAGCACGGCGGCGAGCGCCTGGACCTGGCGGGCGCGGCGGTTCGCGTCGTAGCCGAAGCCGGTGGCGATCAGCCTCCCGGAGCGGCCCGTCACGGGCCCGGTGAGCGGCACGGGCGCCTCACGGTCCTCGCGGGCGGAGGCCGCGGTGGTGGCGTCCAGGGTGGAGTGGGCGCCGCCGCCGGCGTGGGCGTACCAGGTGCGGCCGAGCGCCGGGGCGACGACGGCCCCCGCCAGCCAGCGCTGCTCACCGTGGCCGTCGGGCCCCCAGACGGCCACGGACGTGCAGAACTGGGGGATGCCGCGGATGAAGTTGGTGGTGCCGTCGAGCGGGTCGATGGACCAGCGGTATCCGGACGGCTCGGCCGGGACGGTCGCCCCGTGCTCCTCGCCGGTGATCTCGTCCTGCGGCCGGTAGCCGACGATGACCCTGCGGACGGCGTCCTCGGCGCGGCGGTCGAAGTCCGTGACCCAGTCCGAGGAGGAGGACTTGGTCTCCGCACCGAGCGCGGCGGCGGTCAGCGGGGTCGCCGGGTGGGCGGCGGTCCACCGCTCGTTCAGCACCGCGGCGCCGGCGCGGGCGGCGGCCCGGGCGACGGCGAGCAGACCGACCGGGGTGACGGCGGCGCTCACTCGTCCCCCTCCGCGGTCTCGGCGGCGGCCGCGTCGTCCTCGGCGGGTGCCTCCTTCTCACCGGCCGCGCCGGAGTCGTCCTCCACGGCGAAGGCGCCCGGTCCCTCGGCGAGCAGGCGCGTGAAGCCGTCCTCGTCCAGGACGGGGACGCCGAGGGACTGCGCCTTGTCCAGCTTGGAGCCGGCCGAGGCGCCGGCCACGAGGAAGTGGGTCTTTGCCGACACGGAGCCGGAGGCCTTGCCGCCGCGGACCAGGATGGCCTCCTTGGCCGAGTCGCGGCTGAAGTCCTCGAGGGTGCCGGTGACCACCACGGTGACGCCCTCCAGGGTGCGCGGGGTGGACTCGTCCTGCTCGTCCTCCATGCGCACGCCGGCGGCGGCCCAGGCATCCACGATCGCCACGTGCTCCGGGACGGAGAACCACTCGATCACGGCCTCGGCGATGATCGGGCCCACGCCGTCCGTCTCGGACAGGCGCTCGACGTCCTTCGCCTCGGCCACCTGCCGCAGCGCGTCCATGGAGCCGAAGGCCACGGCCAGCGAGCGGGCCGCGGTGGGGCCCACGTGCCGGATGGACAGGGCCACCAGCACGCGCCACAGCGGCTGGGACTTGGCCTTCTCCAGCTCGTCGAACAGGCGCAGGGTGTTGGCGGTCGGCGCCGAGGGCTTCTTCGCGGTGCCCTGGGTGAAGAACGCGCGCTTGAGCTCCCAGACGCCGGAGGGCACGAACTTCCCGTCCACCTTGGTGCGCTTCTCCCGCCAGACGCGGACGTCTCCCAGGGAGCGCTGCAGATCGGTCAGGCCGTCCTCCCCGCGCGGGCCGGTGATCTCCTCCGGGGTGCCGGAGGCGAGGTCGAAGACCTGGGCGGTGGAGGTGAGCACGCCGGTTCCCTCCGGGCTCGGGACGCCCTCCTGCTCCGCCGGGTCCGGGCCGGGGCCGGTGGTGAGCCAGACGGCGGCCTCCTCGCCGAGCGCTTCCACGTCAAAGGCGCCGCGCGAGGCCAGGTGCTCCGTGCGGCCGGCCAGCTGGGCCGGGCAGGTCAGGGAGTTCGGGCAGCGCAGGTCCACGTCCCCCTCCTTGGCCGGGGCGAGGGCGGTGCCGCAGGACGGGCAGTCGGCGGGCATGACGAACTCGCGCAGCTCCTCTCCCGCGGCCTCGGCCTTCTCCCGCAGTGGCAGCACGGGGCCGACCACCTCGGGGATGACGTCACCGGCCTTGCGCAGCACCACGGTGTCCCCGATGAGCACACCCTTGGCCTTGACCACGTCCTGGTTGTGCAGGGTGGCCATGGAGACCGTGGACCCGGCGACGGTGGCCGGCTCCATCACGGCGTAGGGGGTGACGCGGCCGGTGCGGCCCACGGAGACCTGGATGTCCAGGAGCTTCGTGTGCACCTCCTCCGGCGGGTACTTGTAGGCGGCGGCCCAGCGGGGCACGCGGGAGGTGTGGCCCAGGGCCCGCTGGTCGGCGAAGTCGTCCGCCTTCAGCACGATGCCGTCGATCTCATGCACCAGCTCGTGCCGGCGGCGGCCGTACTCGGCGATGATGCCCAGGATGCCCTGGAGCGCCTCCTCGCCGATTCCGGTCACGGTGCGGGTGTAGGGGCTGGTGGGCAGGCCCCAGCCGGCGAGCGCGTCGTAGGCCTGCGCCTGGCTGGACAGGTCCAGGCCGGAGTGGGCGCCGATGCCGTGGACGAACATGCTCAACGGGCGGGCGGCGGTGACCTTGGGGTCCTTCTGACGGAGGGAGCCGGCGGCGGCGTTGCGGGGGTTGGCGAAGGGCGCCTTTCCCTCCTCGGCGCGGGAGTCGTTGAGCGCCCGGAAGTCGGCGGAGGACATGAAGACTTCGCCGCGGACCTCGAGGTCCTCTGGCCAGCCCTGGCCCTGGAGCCGCTGCGGGATGGATCCGATGGTGCGGACGTTGTGGGTGACGTCCTCGCCGGTGACGCCGTCGCCGCGGGTGGCGGCGCGGGTGAGCACGCCGTCCTGGTAGCGCAGGTTCACGGCCAAGCCGTCGATCTTGACCTCCACGAGCCAACGCGGGTCTGTGCCGGGGCGGGCCGCCGCCACGGCCTCGGCGGTGCGGCGGAACCAGACCTCGAGCTCCTTTTCGGAGAACAGGTCCTCCAGCGAGTACATGCGGGCGCCGTGCGTGACGGGGGCGAAGGCCTCGGAGACCTCGCCGCCGACCTCCTGGGTCGGCGAGTCGTTGGCCACGATCTCCGGGTGGAGTGTCTCGAGGTCCTCGAGGCGGCGGTAGAGGCGGTCGTACTCCGCGTCCGAGAGCTCCGGCTCGTCCCTCTGGTAGTAGGCGGTGCGGGCGGCGCGCACCTGCTCCACCAGCTCCTGGTACTCCTCACGCAGGGAGGCCTGCGGGATGTCCTCGGCACCCGGCACGTGGGCCTGGTCGGCGGCGGCGTCGGCGGGCTCGGCGTGGGGATCGGTCTGTGCGCTCACCCGTCCAGAGTAGTGAACGCAGCGGACACCACGCCGCCTCCGGCCGGTCAGCCGTCTGCCGTGGCACCCTCCGCGGCGGCATCACCCGGAATCTCCACCAGCACCACGGTGACGTTGTCCCGTCCCCCGCGCCAGAGGGCGGCCTCCACGAGGGCGTCCACGGCGGCCTGGGGGTCGTCCGCGTTGTCCTCCAGCAGGGCGAGGATCTCCGCGTCCAGCAGCTCCCCGGTGAGCCCGTCCGAGCAGAGCAGGAACCGGTCCCCCGGGGCGGCGTGGACCTCGCCCACGTCCACCACCAGCTGCTCGGGCGAACCCAGGGCGCGGGTGATGACGTTCCGGCGGGGGTGCACGCGGGCCTCGTCCGGGGTGAGCTCACCGGCGTCCACGAGCATCTGCACGGCGGAGTGGTCCACGGTGAGCTGCTGCAGCACCGTGGAGCCTGCCGGGCGTCGGTAGACGCGGGAGTCGCCCACGTTGGCCACTGCCCAGCGACCCGCGGCGGGCTCGAGTGCCGTCAGGAGGGTGAGGGTCGTGCCGGAGCCGGCCGGGCCGTCGTCGAGCACCGCCTGGTGGGCCGCATGGACGAGCTCGCCGAGCCCCTCCAGGCTCGGGCCCCCGTCGGTCGCGGCCAGGCGGCCGATCCCCTCACCGAGGGCGCGCACCGCGGCGGCCGAGGCCACCTCGCCGGCGGCGTGCCCGCCCATGCCGTCCGCCACCGCGGCCAGCAGGATCGGCTCGGAGAGGACAGTGTAGGAGTCCTCATTCAGCTCGCGGACAGCGCCGACGTCCGTACGGGCAGCCACGAGCGGCTGCGGCAGGGGCGTCTGGTCAGTAGAGGGGCTCATGCATCCTCATCGGTCGAAGTCGAGGGCGTCGGCCGAGGCGGCCAGAAGCATGGAGGGGCGGACCTCGCCGAAGCCACGCACGATCTGCGGGGGCTGCGGGAGCAGCACGAAGCGGTCGTCCCGGGCCAGGGCGGCCGCCGTGAGGGAGTCCACCAGCACGGTGCCGGGGTCCGCCAGCACGGTGAGTCGGGCCGCCAGGTTCACGGTGGGCCCGTAGATGTCTCCGAGGCGGGAGAGCACTCGACCCCAGGTCAGGGCCACCCGGGCCGCGGGGAGCACCGTGTCCTCGGACATCGCCCGGGCCAGGTGCAGGGCGATGCGGGCGCCGACCTCAGGTGTCTCCGCGTTGAACAGGACCTCGTCCCCGATGGTCTTGACCAGCCAGCCGCCCTCGGCGGTGATGATCTCGGCGGCCTTCGCCTCGAAGCGCTGGACCATGCGGGCCAGGGTCCGCTCGTCCATGGTGCGGGACATGGACGTGTAAGAGACCATGTCCGCGAAGCCGACGGCGCGGGCCAGCGGCAGCGGGGCGTCGTCCTCGGAGCCGTCCCGGCCGCGCTCGGAGGCGGCCAGTCCGGCCTCCACGTTCACGGTGAGGCGCTGGACGGCGTTGTTGAGCTGACGCCGGTAGACGGTCCGCATGACCTCCTCCAGCGGGGTGATGAGCTCGGGGAGCAGGTCCACCACCTCACGGCGGGCCTCCGGGTCGGACTTGCCGGCGGTCACCCGGTCCTCCACGAGGGCCTCAATCTGCCAGACCACCATGCGGTCCGTCATCTGGCCGATCGAACGGGCCAGGGAGCCGGCCGTGGCCTCGGTGAGCGTGCCCCCGCGGATCAGGGACAGGATCACTTCGAAGGATTCCAGGTCCTCGGACGTGAAGACCTTCTCCCCCTCCGGCACATGGGAGAAGCCGAGGGACTGCCAGATGCGGCGGGCGGACCCGGCGGGCACCCCGAGGCGTTCGGCGGCCTCCTCGCGGGTGAAGGTGCGCGGGCCCACCACCAGGCCGGCGTCCAGGGTGCGCATGGCCGTGGTCCAGCCGGAGTTCTGCGGGAGCGAGTCGCGCCTGCGCGGGCTCTGCTCGGTCATCGCCCCCACCTTCCATCGTGCAGGCCGGCGGCGCGGCGCGGGGCGGGCGACCAGGCGCGCTCCCGCCAGCGACGGGCGGAGACGGTCTCCTCCGCCATCGCGGCCTCGAAGCGTTCGATCTCGGGGACGTTCGTCAGGCGCCAGTAGACCTGCTGGAAGGCGTCCTGGAAGGTCACATGGAGGTCTCCGGCTCCGGAGCCGCGGCGACGATACTCCACGGCGGCGATGCTCAGCAACGGCATGGAGCGCTCCCCGCCGCCGAACGGGCCGGACTGCACGAGCCGGTCCGAGGTGAGGATCATGGTGCGGGTGGCCCAGCGCCACAGCGGCCGGACGGTACCCAGCAGCACCACCAGGGCGGCGAGCACCATGACCGCCGTGCGCAGCGGCAGCACGTACCGGTCCAGGGGCGGGCTCAGATCCGGGCGCTCGAGCCAGCCCACCACGAACGCCAGCGTTGCGGCGGTGAGGACCAGGACGGCGGCGGCGCCGAGCAGCTGCCGCGGGTGGGCGCGCGTGCGGATGACCACGTGCTCGTTCTCCTCGAGTCGCATCGCCCCTCCTTCACGTCTGCATCGGCCGGCCTGCGGCGCCCTCGGTCAGTGCGCGCGGCGCACGTCACCGCGCAGGTGAACCACGTCCCCTGCGCTGATCTCGCGCACCGCCATCTTCTCATGTCCCCCCGTGGCGGATGCCACACGCAGCGTGCCTCCGGGGCCGAGGCCCACGGCCTCCCCCGCGAGCACCTCGCCGCCGGGCAGCTCCGCGCGCACCTGCCGTCCCAGCGTGGACAGGTGCTCCACGACGACGGCCACACACCGGTGTGTCCCGTCCACCGGCCCGTCCCCCGCCGGCAGCGCGGCCGCCCAGGCGTGGACGCGGTCCAGGACGGCCGCACGGATCCGGGCGGCGAGGTCCTGCGGGGCGGGGAGCTCCGCGGCGGGCAGGAAGTCCGAGAGGGCCGCGGCCGTCTCCACCGGGGCGCCGCCGCGATGGTCGATGTTCACCCCCATCCCAATGCCCACGCCCCCGCCGGGGGTGACGGCGGCGAGCACGCCGCACAGCTTGCGCCCGTCCTCGGTCAGCACGTCGTTGGGCCACTTCAGGTGCGCCGGCACGCCGAGGTCCCGCACCACGTCCACCACCGCGGACGCGGCCACGAGGGAGAGCCAGGAGAAGTGCTGAACTCCCACCGGCGGTCGCCAGGCCGCCGGAGTCAGGTACACGGTGAGGGCGAGCGCCGTGCCGGGAGGCGCCGTCCAGGTGCGTCCCTGGCGTCCACGCCCGGCGCGCTGGTCCGCGGACGCGAGGGCGCCGCCGTCGGGAAGCCCCAGCCCGCCGGGGGCGAGCCGGCGCAGCAGCTCGTCCTGGGTGGAGTCCACGGTCTCGAGCCAGATCACCTCGGTCATGCGTCCTACCTATACCGCAGAAGCCTGCGGGTGTGCCGCCACACCGGAGGCCGTTGTGGAGGTTTCCTCCAATCCTCGGCGCACGCGACGCGTGCCTAGACTGGCGAACTGCGGCAGATGCGGGCAGGATCCCGGAACAGGCGGGTTTGTCCGAACCCTGCAATCCGCCGCAGGACGCACCACCACGCAACGTCGCAAGGAGAGCATCCGTGACCGCACCGGACCTGACCACCACGGCCGGCCGACTCGAGGACCTGCACCAGCGCCTCGAGAAGACGCACGCCCCCAGCGGCGAGGCCGCCGTCGAGCGCCAGCACTCCCGCGGCAAGGGCACGGCCCGCGAACGCATCGAGATGCTCCTGGACGAGGGCTCGTTCGTGGAGCTGGACGCCCTGGCCGTGCACCGCACCACCGCGTTCGGCATGGGCGCCAAGCATCCCGAGGGAGACGGCGTGGTGGCGGGGTTCGGCACCGTGGACGGCCGCCAGGTGGCCGTGTATTCACAGGACTTCACCGTGTTCGGCGGTTCCCTCTCCGAGCGCAACGGCCAGAAGATCGTGAAGGTCCAGGAGTTCGCCGCCCGCAACGGCTGCCCCGTGGTGGGGATCCTGGACGGCGGCGGCGCCCGCATCCAGGAGGGCGTGGCCTCCCTCGCCCAGTTCGCGGACATCTTCCGCGCCAATGTCCTCGCCTCCGGCGTGGTCCCCCAGATCTCCCTGATCATGGGCCCCTCCGCCGGCGGCGCCGCCTACTCCCCCGCCCTGACGGACGTGGTGGTCATGGTGGACAAGACCTCCCACATGTTCATCACCGGCCCGGACGTCATCAAGACCGTCACCGGCGAGGACGTGGACATGGAGACCCTCGGCGGCGCGCACTCGCACTCCACCACCTCCGGCACCGCCCACTACATGGCGGAATCCGAGGAGGACGCGATCTCCTACGTGCAGGAGCTGCTCGAGTTCCTCCCCTCGAACAACCTGGCCGAGGCCCCGGTCTTCCCCGCCCCCGGCGAGCTGGAGGTCACCGAAGAGGACGAGGAGCTGGACACCCTCGTGCCGGACTCGGCCAACCAGCCGTACGACATGCTGGACGTGATCGGCGCCGTGGTGGACGACGGGCACATCCTCCAGCTGCAGGAGCTCTACGCGCCGAACGTCATCACCGGGCTGGCCCGCCTGGACGGCATGTCCGTGGGTGTGGTGGCCAACCAGCCGATGCAGTTCGCCGGCACCCTGGACATCGCCGCCTCAGAGAAGGCCGCCCGCTTCGTGCGGTTCTGCGACGCCTTCAACATCCCGATCCTCACCTTCGTGGACGTCCCCGGCTTCCTGCCCGGCACGGACCAGGAGTTCAACGGCATCATCCGCCGCGGCGCCAAGCTGATCTTCGCCTATGCCGAGGCCACCGTGCCGAAGCTGACCGTGATCACCCGCAAGGCCTTCGGCGGCGCGTACATCGTGATGGGCTCCAAGAAGCTCGGCGCGGACCTGAACCTGGCGTGGCCGTCCGCACAGATCGGGGTGATGGGCCCGCAGGGCGCCGTCAACATCCTCTACCGCCGGGACCTGGCCGCCGCCGCCGAGGCCGGAGAGGACGTGGAGGCCAAGCGCGCCCAGCTGGTGCAGGACTACGAGGCCGAGCTGCTCAACCCCTACCAGGCCGCCGAACTCGGCTACGTGGACGCCGTCATCCCGCCGTCCCACACCCGCGTGAACCTGCTCAAGACGCTGCGGGCCACCCTGCACAAGCGCGAGGCCCGGCCCGCCAAGAAGCACGGGAACATGCCGCTGTGAGCACCGAGCAGAACCCGGAGCGCTTCGACGCGGACACCTTCCCCGCAGAGGAGACGCAGGAGGCCGTGCAGATCTCCGGCGCCCACCTGGAGCCGGAGGAGATGGCCGCGCTGACCGCTGTCATCCAGCAGCTCCAGGCCGGGGCCGCGCCGGCCCCGGACGAGCGCACCGCCCGCGAGCGGCACCGCCCGTCCGGCCCACGCGGTGTGGACCGCACCCTGGACCGCCGCCAACGGCTCGGCCTCTGGGCCCGCCCCGGCGCCGGCCAGTGGCGCCGGGCCGCCGGACAGGACTGAGCCGGCGCGCGGCCGGGTGCACGTAACCGCAGCGGGTGGCTGTGCGCGGCGGATGTGGCGTGGCCCATAGACTGGCTGACATGACCCAGACCACTTCCGCACCGCAGGACTCTGCCCGCCCGCGCTCCGCCATCGACGAGCGTGCCGACCGCTTCTACCAGGACTCCCTGGCCCTCAACCCGGAGGAGGCCACCAGCCTGGGCCTGCCGGGCCACGAGACCGAGTACGGCGACTACTCCCCCGCCGGGGCCGAGCGCGAGGACGAGCTCAACCGGCAGCTGCTCGAGGACATCGCGTCCATGGAGCCGGTGGACGACGTGGACCGCGTGACCAAGGCTGCGCTGCAGGAGCGCATCGGCCTCTACCGTGAGATCCACGCGACCGGCCGCACCGAGCTGAACAACATCGCCTCCCCGGCGCAGGGCATTCGCGCGATCTTCGACCTGATGCCGACCGACACCGCCGAGCAGTGGGGTCACATCGCCGGACGCCTCGCCAACCTGCCGGAGGCCCTGAAGGGCTACACCGAGTCCCTGCTGGCCTCCCGCGACCGCGGGCAGGTGGCCGCCGTCCGCCAGGTGGACATCGTGATCGAGCAGGCCCGCGCCCATGGCGAGGGCGAGGGCTTCTTCCCGGGCCTGATCGCCCGCGCCGCCGAGTCCGACGTGGTGGACGAGGAACTGGCCGCCCGCATCCAGGTCAACGCCGAGGCCGCCGCGCAGGCCTACCGCGACTTCGCCCAGACTTTGGAGACCGAGCTGCGCCCGCACGCCCCCGAGCACGACGCAGTGGGCCGCGAGCTGTACTCCCTCGGCTCCCGCCTGTTCCTCGGCGCCACCGTGGACCTCGAGGAGACCTACCGCTGGGGCCAGGAGGAGCTCGCCCGGATCGTCGCCGAGCAGGAGGAGATCGCCGAGCAGCTCGAACCGGGCGCCTCCGTGGAACGCGCCCGCGAGATCCTGGACGCGGACCCGGAGCGCAGGCTCAAGGGCACCGACGCGCTGCGCACCTGGATGCAGGGCCTGTCCGACCAGGCCATCGAGGCCATGAAGGAGCACTTCGAGATCCCGGCACCCATGGACCGGGTGGAGTGCATGATCGCCCCCACCCAGGAGGGCGGCATCTACTACACCGGCCCGTCCGAGGACTTCTCCCGCCCGGGCCGTATGTGGTGGTCCGTGCCTGCCGGCGAGGACGAGTTCACCACCTGGGCCGAGACCACCACCGTGTACCACGAGGGCGTGCCGGGCCATCACCTGCAGATCGCCACCGCCATGATGAACCGCAGCGAGCTCAACGACTGGCGCCGCAACGCCTGCTGGACCTCCGGCCACGGCGAGGGCTGGGCCCTGTACTCGGAGAAGCTCATGGACGAGCTCGGCTTCCTGTCCGACCCCGGCGACCGCCTCGGCATGCTGGACATGCAGCGCATGCGCGCCGCCCGCGTGGTCTTCGACATCGGCTACCACTGCGGCTTCGAGGCCCCCGAGTCCGAAGGCGGCGGCGAGTGGGATCCGGAGAAGGGCTACGCCTTCCTCTCCAAGCACCTGATCATCTCCGAGGGCCAGCGCCGGTTCGAGTTCACCCGCTACCTCGGCTGGCCGGGCCAGGCGCCCTCCTACAAGGTGGGCCAGCGCATCTGGGAGCAGATCCGTGCCGAGCACGAGCAGCGCGAGGGCGGGGACTTCGACCTCAAGGCCTTCCACACCCGTGCGCTGAAGCTCGGCGGCATGGGACTGGACACCCTGCGCGAGGCCCTGGCGTGAGCCTGGGCCCCCGCCGCTCGGACCAGGGCCTTCCCGACGACGGCGCCCCCGCCTCGGCCGGGCGCCTCGCCCTGGTGCTCGGCTCGGCCTCGCCGGGCCGGGCGGAGATCCTCACCCGGGCCCGGGTGCCCTTCCGCACCCTCGTCTCCCGCGTGGACGAGGCCGCGGTCGGCGTCCGGGCCCCGGAGGCCTCCCCCGGAGCGCTCGCCCTGCTCCTGGCCGAGGCCAAGGGACAGGACGTGGCCGCGCAGGTGCTGGACGAAGGCGTGCAGGTGCCCACCCTGGTGGTCGGCTGCGACTCCGTGTTCGAGCTGGACGGGACCGCCTACGGCAAGCCCTACGAGCCTGCGGTGGCGCTCGAACGCTGGCGGCTGCAGCGGGGCCGGACCGGTGTCCTGCACACCGGGCAGTGGGTGGGCCTGGTGGGGAAGGACGGCGCCGTGGACGCCGTGTCCCGGCGGGTGTCCGCGGGCGTGAGCTTCGCTGAGGCGGACGAGCGCACCATCGCCGCCTACGTGGCCACCGGCGAGCCGCTCTGGTGCGCCGGCGCTTTCACCGTGGACGGCGCCGGGGCCGCGCTGGTGGAGTCCGTGCACGGGGACCCGAACGCGGTGATCGGCCTGTCCGTCTCCACGCTGCGGGCACAGTGCGAGGAACTCGGCGTCCCGTTCGCCACTTTGTGGGAATCCTGAGAGTCCATATCCGTCTCATCAGCAGAAGGGAAGCGCGAAGGAGCCATGGATTCTCGCATCAAGGGCTCGCTCCGAGCCACTGCCCGGAAGATAGCCGCCTCAGAGCCGCTCTCGGTCACCGTCCTGATCGTGGCCCTGGTCGGCCTCACCTACTGGCACTATTTCTTTGGGCTCACTTCACTGAACGGTGACCTCAACGCCCACTACCTCTCCGACAGCCATGATTGGTGGAGCCGTGGGGGCATTGTCGCCCCACCGTCCTGGGTTCCCTATGCCTGGGGAGGACGTCCTGCCGGGTCCAATCTCCAAGACGGTTCATACGTCATCCCACAGGGCATCGCCTACCTGCTGGGTGGTTGGACTCCCCAGTCAGCCGCTGTCATGTCGGCCTTCGTCACTGCCTTCGGTTCTGTCGGCATGTATCTCCTCGTCCGCAGACTGGGACTGCACCGAGTCCCTGCGTTGCTCGCCCTCGTCGGACAGTTCTTCGCTCCCAGCATCTTCGCCAATGCGCAATGGATGGACTTTCACCGCGGAGCCGCCTACCTCCCCTGGCTCCTGATGGTCGCCTCTCCGCTGTGGCCATGGGCACGCCGATGGGCGATCCCTGCGGCTGCATTGCTCTTGTGGCAGGTGGCGGTCGGGATATACCCCGGACAGATGATCGCGGGTGTGTACTGCGTCGGCCTTTGGACCTTCCTCTGGGTTGCCTCGACGCGTCGCTTCGACTGGTTGTGGCGTCTCGCATTGGCAGCCTGTGTCGGTGCTGCGCTCGCTGCAGTGAAGCTGGTGCCTGCCCTGACCGGAGGCACCGGACAACGAGTCATGGAACCGCAGAGGATCAATGTCGACTGGCCGATGCTCGCGAGCCTGTTCTACCCCTATGACAACCCGGCGATGGGGTCGGACATTGCCTTCCGCCCCTTCTTCGTGGTGGTCCCGCTCCTGGTGCTTGCCATACTTGGGCTGGGCAAGCCCTCTCGGACTCTCCCCAGTGTGGCGCTTCTGTTCTCTGGCGTCGTCTTGACCACAGCCGTTGCAATCGCACCTGAGCAGGCAGCGGCGTTGCCTGGCATGGACCTCAGCAGGGTGCTCGTCAATGACACACGCATCTACGCCGTGGCCGGGGTCATCATCGCCGGCGCCGCAGGATGCCATCGTCTGATCAGCGGGCAGGTCACACTCCGAGAAGTCATTCTCGCTTCGTCCTGCGTTGCTGCCCTCGCAGCGGCCCTCGCCTTCTCTCTGGCGTGGACGGGTTGGGGAGTCCGCGGTATCGCCGGCTCGATCCTTGCGTGGATCCTGCTGGCGGGTACGACGTTCCTCCTTGTTGTACTTGCTCGATCTGGTCAGCCCATTGGGCAGGGAGCCGTCTTCGCCCAACGGCTGGCCGCGGCCGGAGTGGTGGCGCTGGCCGTCGTCTCGGGCCTCGGTTACGCCTATTCGGTCACATCCACCTGGGCCGGGAAGAGGTCCGATATCGAAGCCTCCCATTATGGAGCGCAGGTTTCGTCGTTCTCTTCAGACCAGCCCTGCACCGATGGTGCAATCCGACGTCCGGCTCGCACTGCCCCCTTGGTCGCACCAGAAGACTACTGGCATGACAACAAGGCCCTGGGGTCGGCTTTCGACTGCACGCTCGCACTGTCCGGATACGTCAACATCCCGGGACATCCGACCCTCCGGGATCAGGCCGCTGCACTGGCCGCCGATGGTCGAGATGGGCCCTTGCATCGCTTCTTGAAGGCGCCCGGCGCTGTGATCCCCGCAGGAACTGATGAAGCCTTGCTCCCGGAGAGCGCGCTGACCAGGTCCTGTATCATCGACGGCGAGTGCTCAGGCTTGACCTTCGTGCCGCAGAACTACGACCCCAACGGCGAATTCGTCTACCACGTGACGAATGAGACCTCCGGCCGAGTCGTGATGAACGAGTCCTATTACCAAGGCTGGACAGTCACCGCCTGCCAAGAAGATTCCTGCAGAGCGATCACGCCGTTCGGTCTTCCCGAGAGCCACCTGCTCTCCTTTGACCTGCCAGCTGGCGACTGGATTCTCAATGTGGTCTATGAGGTCCCCGGAACCAAAGTGCTCCGTCCAGCGTTCTTCGTTGCCCTGGCCGCCCTCCCGTTCCTGGCTCTCATCAGACCGCAGAGTCGCCGCACCGAACAAGCTCGAACCACTCCGGCCCGTTTGTGGGAATCCTCCAACTCTGAAGGCTGACAGCGCGGGATCGGCGCTCAGAACTGTAGGTTTCCGACGTCTCGCGTCTAGGGTGCTCCAATGGGCGAGGGCCGCCCCTGCGCGACCGCCGTCCGAATGGCCGAGGGGCGCGGGACGGTCCGGCCCGAGCTGACCTGCCACCGTGAGGAGATTGACGCGCATGACTTCCGCTGCCGCACACGAGAGCCGTGAGGCCGACGCCCCGACCCGTCGCTTCTCACGGGTCCTCGTGGCCAACCGCGGGGAGATCGCCGTCCGCGTGATCCGCGCCTGCCAGGACGAGGGCCTGACCTCCGTGGCCGTCTACGCCGAGCCGGACCGGGACGCCCTGCACGTGCGCCTGGCGGACGAGGCAGTGGCCCTCGGCGGGCAGACCGCCGCGGACTCCTACCTGCTGATCGACAAGATCATGGACGCGGCCGAGCGCTCGGGGGCGGATGCCGTCCACCCCGGCTACGGCTTCCTCTCCGAGAACGCGGATTTCGCCCGGGCCGTGGAGGGCGCCGGCCTCGTGTGGATCGGCCCGCCGCCGGCTGCGATCGAGGCACTCGGGGACAAGGTCTCCGCACGCCGCATCGCCACCTCCGTGGGCGCCCCTCTGGCCCCCGGCACGACCGAACCGGTCTCCGGCACCGCCGAGGTGCTGGCGTTCGCGGACGAGCACGGCCTGCCGCTGGCGGTCAAGGCCGCCCACGGCGGCGGCGGCCGCGGCATCAAGGTCGCCCGCACACGCGAGGAGATCCCTGAGCTCTACGACTCGGCGGTGCGCGAGGCGATCTCCGCCTTCGGCCGCGGCGAGTGCTTCGTGGAGCGCTTCCTGGACCGTCCCCGCCACGTGGAGACCCAGTGCCTCGCGGACGTCCACGGGAACGTGGTGGTGGTCTCCACGCGCGACTGCTCCCTGCAGCGCCGCAACCAGAAGCTCGTGGAGGAGGCTCCGGCACCGTTCCTCTCGGACGAGCAGAACGCCCGCCTCGTGGAGTCCTCGAAGGCCATCCTCAAGGAGGCCGGCTACGTGGGCGCCGGCACGTGCGAGTTCCTGGTGGGCTCGGACGGCACCCTGTCCTTCCTCGAGGTGAACACCCGTCTGCAGGTGGAGCATCCGGTGTCCGAGGAGGTCACCGGCATCGACCTGGTCCGCGAGCAGTTCCGTCTGGCCCGTGGCGAGGCCCTCGGCTACACGGACCCGCAGGTCCACGGCCACTCCTTCGAGTTCCGCATCAACGGCGAGGACCCGGGCCGCGGCTTCCTGCCGGCCCCGGGGCGCCTGACCCGTTTCCGCCTGCCTTCCGGCCCCGGCGTTCGTGTGGACACCGGCATCACCGAGGGCGAGACGGTCTCCGGTGCGTTCGACTCAATGGTGGCCAAGGTGATCGTCACCGGCGCCACCCGCCTCCAGGCGCTGCAGCGCGCCGCCCGTGCCCTGCAGGAGATGGAGATCGCGGGCATGCCGTCCGTCCTGCCGTTCCACCGCACCGTGGTCAAGGACCCGGCGTTCGCACCCGAGCTCACCGCCGGAAGTGAGGAGCCGACCGGCTTCGACGTGCACACCCGCTGGATCGAGACCGACTTCACCGCACAGCTCGCACCGTTCGGCGGGGACGTGCCTGAGCCGCACGAGCCGGAGGCCCGCCACACCGTGACCGTGGAGGTCAACGGCAAGCGCGTGGAGGTCACCCTGCCGACCTTCGCCACCGCGCTGCACTCGGTGCAGGACGCCGCTCAGCGTGCCGGCGGACGGCGCCGACCCCGCGGTGCCCGACGTGGCGCCGCCGGTGCCGCCGCCTCCTCGAACACCCTGACCGCTCCCATGCAGGGCACCATCGTGAAGGTCGCGGTCGAGGAGGGCCAGCAGGTCTCCGAGGGCGACCTGATCGTGGTCATGGAGGCCATGAAGATGGAGCAGCCCCTCACCGCCCACAGGGACGGCGTGGTCTCCGGGCTCGCCGTCACAGCAGGTGACGCCGTCAGCGCGGGCACCGCGATCGTCACCCTCGAGGACGCCGGGTGACCCCGCTCTGACTCCCCTGCGTCCGCTGAACCGCACCCACCCACGGGCCCCGGCGCCTACGCGCCGGGGCCCGTTTTCGGACACACCCATCCCACATCGTGGACAACCCGTCCCGTTCCAGCGACGATGCCTTCCGATGGTCCTACGGTGACCGTCGTCCCACCCACACGAGCCGCCGATCCCGACGGCCCCGACCGTCAGGAGATCTCTTGTCCTACGCATCCTCCGACGCCGCCGCACCGGAAGGCAGTGCCGCCGCCACCCAGGACGTCGACGAGGTGCCCCGCTCCCGCGTGGTGTTCGCCTCGCTGATCGGCACCTCGATCGAGTTCTACGACTTCTACATCTACGCGACCGCCGCGGTCTCGGTGTTCCCGCTGATCTTCTTCGCCGGCGGCGACGACACCACGGCACTGCTGGCTTCCATGGCCACCTTCGGTGCGGCATTCGTGGCACGGCCCCTCGGCGCCGTCCTGTTCGGCCACCTCGGCGACCGTATCGGCCGCAAGACCACCCTCATTGGCTCGCTGCTGACGATGGGCATTGCCACCTTCCTCATCGGCCTGCTGCCCACCTACCAACAGATCGGCCTGTGGGCCCCGGCGATGCTGACCATCCTGCGCTTCAGCCAGGGCCTGGGGCTCGGCGGCGAGTGGTCCGGCGCGGCGCTGCTGGCCACCGAGTACGCGAAGGAGGGCAAGCGCGCCTGGGCCGCCATGTGGCCGCAGCTCGGCGCGCCGATCGGCTTCTTCCTTGCCAACGGCCTGTTCCTGCTGCTCGTGCTGGGCTTCGACCACGACTCCACTGACCCGGAGCTGGACGGCGTCTTCCTCACCTGGGTGTGGCGCGTACCATTCCTGCTGTCTCTGGTCATGGTCCTGGTGGGCCTGTACGTGCGCGTCAAGCTGGAGGAGACCCCGGTCTTCCAGCGGGCCCTGGCCAACGACCAGCGCGTATCCGCCCCCCTGGGCGAGGTCTTCCGCCGCAACTGGTGGGAGCTGATCCTGGGCACCTTCGTCATGTATGCCACCTACGTGCTCTTCTACATCATGACCACGTGGATCCTCTCCTACGCGATCGGCAAGGCCGACGACGGCTTCCTCGGTGTCCCCTACGCCGAGTTCCTGGTCCTGCAGCTGGTCGGCATCGTGTTCTTCGCGGCGTTCATCCCGGTCTCCGGCATGCTGGCGGACCGCTTCGGCCGCCGCCCGGTGCTGCTCACCGTGACCGGCCTGATGATCGTCTTCGGCCTATCCTTCGGCCGGCTGCTCGACCCGGCGGCGATGGGCACCGGCGCGGACCTCAACGTGACCCGCATGGTGGTCTTCCTGGCCATCGGCATGGTCCTCATGGGCCTGACCTTCGGCCCGATGTCCGCCGTCCTGCCCGAGCTGTACCCGACCAACACCCGGTACACCGGCTCCGGCATCGCCTACAACGTGTCCTCCATCCTGGGCGCGGCGCTGACTCCGTTCATCGCCGCCTGGCTGGTGACGAATTTCAGCGTCGCCTACGTGGGCTACTACCTCGCCGGCGCCTCGCTGCTGACGCTCATCGCCCTCGCCCTTGCCCCGGAGACCAGGCACGCGGACCTGGACAGCGTCACCTCCGCCCGCGAGCGACGCGCCGCCGGCCGCTGACCCGGCCTTCACGACGACGGACCCTCCCCTCCGTCGGGTGAGTCGCCCTCGGGAGGGGGCGGCCGTCGTCGGGAAGCGGACGGGACACACGTAAGGGGCCCGGCAGGAGAGATCCTGCCGGGCCCCTTCCGCGCGTCCGGGCTCAGAGGTGCACGTGCAGACGGCGGGCAGCCTCCGCCAACGAACCGGCCATGGACGGGTACACGGTGAAGGTGTCCGCCAGGTCGTCCACGTGGAGCTTGTGGGTCACGGCGAGCGCCAGGGACCAGATGAGCTCGGAGGCGCGCGGGGCCACCACCACGCCGCCGATCACGGTGCCTGAGCCCTTCCGGGCGAAGACCTTCGCGAAGCCTTCGGTGACGCCCTGCATCTTGGCGCGGGGATTGGTGGAGAAGTCGAGCCGGACCACATCGGCCTGGTACTGGCCGGAGTCCACCTGAGCCTGGGTGACGCCGACGGTGGCGATCTCCGGGGAGGTGAAGATGTTGGAGGCCACCAGGTGGGGGCGCAGCGGCTTCACGGCGTCACCCATGAGGTGGGCCACCGCGATGCGGCCCTGCATGGCGGCCACCGAGGCCAGCGCGAAGACGCCGGTGCAGTCCCCGGCGGCGTAGATGGAGGGCACCGAGGTGCGGGAGACGCCGTCCACCTTGATGTGGCCGGACTCGGTGAGCTCCACGCCAGCAGCCTCGAGGCCGAGGTCTGCGGTGTTCGGGATGCCGCCGACGGCGAAGAGCACATGAGACCCGTCGACGTACGGCGTGTCCTTCGCACCGTCCCCAGACAGGTGCACGCGGACGCCCGTCTCGGTGCGCTCGGCGGACTCGGCGCGGGAGCGAGCCACCACATTCACCCCGTTGGCCTCGAACACGTCCTCCAGCAGTTCCGCGGCGTCCTGGTCCTCGCCCGGCAGCACGTGCTCACGCGAGGACACGAGGGTCACCTCGGCGCCGATCTGGTCATAGGCGGAGGCGAATTCCGCACCGGTGACACCGGAGCCCACCACGATCATGTGCTCCGGGACGTCGGTCAGCGAGTACAGCTGGGTCCAGTTGAAAATGCGCTCGCCGTCTGGTTTCGCGGTGGGCAGCTCGCGGGGGCTGGCGCCGACGGCCAGGAGGATCGCGTCCGAGCTGATGACCTCGGGCTCGGCCTCGGCGTCGTCGTGGCGGTGGACCTGCACCTCGTGCGGGCCGACGACCGTGCCGGTGCCGTGGATGACACGGACTCCGCGGCGCTCGAGCACCTGCTGGATGTCCCGGGACTGCTCGCCGGCGATCGCCAGGATGCGGCGGTCCACCTCGGCCATCACAGCGCGCGGCTCCGCTCCGGCTCCCAGGTCCACACCCAGGTCCTTTGCGGCGTCCACACGGCGCATCGAGTCGGCGGTGGCGATGAGGGTCTTGGAGGGAACCACGTCCGTGAGCACCGCGGAGCCGCCTATGCCCTTCCGCTCGATCACGGTGACGTTCGCTCCCAGCTTCGCGGCCACCATGGCGGCCTCGTAGCCGCCGGGGCCGCCGCCGATGATGGTCAGGGACGGGGTGTATGTGCTGTTCGAGGTGCTCACGGGCCCCATTCTGACGGACGCGCGCCGCGGTTGTCACAGCCCGTGCCTCCGTGCATAGAGTGCATCGACCGGGGCCCCGGCCGGGCGCAGTCCCCGAGGCGAGTCTTAGACTGTCCTGCGTGACTCAGCAGACCGGAAGAACCGTGCAGACCCCCGCCCTACAGGGAGACCACCCCGGATTCGGCGAGGCCCGGGCCGCCGCCACCGTGATCGCCGAGGCGACCGGCGTGGCCGAGCACCGCATCGCCGTGGTCCTCGGCTCCGGATGGGGCGGCGCGGCCGAGCTGATCGGCGAGACCGAGCACACCGTTCCGCTCGCCGACGTCCCGGGCTTCCACGCCCCAAAGGTGCCGGGCCACAACGCCTCCATCCGGTCCGTGAAGCTCACGGACGGGACCTCCGCCCTCGTGTTCGGCTCCCGCACCCACTTCTACGAGTCCCGCGACGCCCAGGCCGTGGCCCACACCGTGCGCACCGCCGCGGCGGCGGGTGCGAAGACCGTGGTCCTCACCAACGGCTGCGGCGGGCTCAACCCCGCGATCGCACCGGGCACGCCCGTGCTGATCGGCGACCACCTGAACATGACCGGTGCGACCCCGCTGGTCGGCGCCACCTTCGTGGACATGACCGACCTGTACTCACCGCGCATCCGTGCGATCGCCCAGGAGATCGACCCGTCGCTGACCGAGGGCGTCTACGTGCAGTTCTCCGGACCGCAGTACGAGACCCCCGCCGAGGTCCGCATGGCGAAGGCCCTCGGCGGAGACCTGGTGGGCATGTCCACCGCATTGGACGCGATCGCCGCCCGCCACGCCGGCCTCGAGGTCTTCGGGATCTCCCTGGTGACCAACCTGGGCGCCGGCATTCAGGACGAACCCCTGTCCCACCAGGAGGTCGTGGAGGCCGGCCAGGCCGCCGGCCCGCGCATCTCCCGGCTCCTCGCGGACATCATCGGCCGCCTCTAAGAAGGAGCAC
The DNA here is from genome assembly GCA_047414615.1 of Micrococcus luteus. Taxonomy (GTDB): domain Bacteria; phylum Actinomycetota; class Actinomycetes; order Actinomycetales; family Micrococcaceae; genus Micrococcus; species Micrococcus luteus_B. Next base: position 188,959 of record CP179711.1, on the reverse strand, counting down.
ACCGTGACCACGCACCGCGACCCCGCCTCCCTGGACCCGCAGCTGCTGGAGCGCGCCCGGCGCTGGGCGCTCGAGGAGCCTGACGCCCGGCACGCCGCCACGCTGACCGCCGAGCTCGAGGCCGCCGAGGGCGGCGACGCCGACGCCGCCGAGGCCGTACGCTCCCGCTTCGCCGGCCCGCTGGCCTTCGGTACCGCGGGTCTGCGCGCCGAGGAGGGCCCGGGCGAGTCCCGCATGAACCGCCTGGTGGTGCGCCGCGCCGCCGCCGGCATCGCCCGCTACCTGGCGGACACCCTCGGTGAGGACGAGGCGGCGGCCTCCGTGGTGATCGGGTACGACGCCCGCCACGGATCCGCCGCCTTCGCCCGCGACTCCGCCGGCGTGTTCACCGCCGCCGGTGCACAGGTCACGCTCCTGCCCCGCCCGCTGCCGACCCCCGTGCTCGCCTTCCTGGTGCGCCACCTCGGAGCGGACGCCGGCGTGATGGTCACCGCCAGCCACAATCCGCCCGCGGACAACGGCTACAAGGTGTACCTCGGTGGTCGTATGACCGATGCCGCAGGACGCGGAGCTCAGATCGTCTCCCCGGCCGACGCGGAGATATCCGCGCGGATCGACCACGACGCCTGGTTCGCGGACATCCCGATGGTGAACTCCGGTTGGGAGGTGGCCGACGAGGAGCTCGTGGAGGCCTACTCCGTGGCGGCACTCGGCGTCCTGGACGAGGACCGCCGCGAGTCCACCGGCCGTGACGCACTCAGCGTCGTCTACACACCGCTGCACGGCGTGGGCGGTGCGGTGCTCCCCGGACTGCTCGAGCGCGCCGGCTTCACCGGGGTGCACGTGGTGACTCGTCAGGCGGAGCCCGACGCGGACTTCCCCACGGTGGCCTTCCCGAACCCGGAGGAGCCGGGCGCGCTGGACCTGGCCTTCGCGGCCGCCGCCGAGCGGGACGCGGACCTGGTGATCGCCAACGACCCGGATGCAGACCGCCTCGCCCTGGCCGCACCGGATCAGGACGGCACCTGGCGGATGCTCAGCGGCGACCAGGTCGGCTCCCTGCTCGGTGCACACCTCATGCCGCGACTGGAAGCAATGGGACGCTCCACCGCCTGCTCGATCGTCTCCTCCCCGCAGCTGTCCCGCCTCGCCGCCGTGGCGGGGGTGGACCACCACGCCACCCTGACCGGCTTCAAGTGGATCAGCCGCGCGCCGGAGATCGGCTACGGCTACGAGGAGGCCCTGGGCTACTGCGTGGCCCCGGACCTGGTGCGGGACAAGGACGGCATGACCGCGGCCCTCATGGCGGCAGACCTCGCCGCCGGGCTCAAGGCCGAGGGCCGCACGGTCTGGGACGCCCTGGCGGACCTGGACGCGACCACCGGCGCCATGCCGAGCGCCCAGGTCTCCGTGCGGGTGGAGGACCTGCAGATCATTGTGGACGCCATGGCCCGCCTGCGCGCCGAGGGCATCGCCGAGCTCGCCGGGGACCCGGTGACGACGTCCGTGGACCTCGCCGCCGGCTCGGAGGATCTGCCGCCCACGGACGGATTGCTCTTCGCCACGGACACCGGCACCCGCGTGGTGATCCGCCCCTCCGGCACCGAGCCGAAGCTCAAGTGCTATCTGGGGACCGCGGACGCCGACCCACCGGCCGCTCACGCCCGTCTCGACGCCGTGCGCGAGCAGATCGCCGCCCTCGTGGCCGGCTGAGCCGCCGACCACCTCCCTCTCCAGCCGGCCTGCCACAGCCAACCCGAACCGACCCGACCCGACCCGACCGAAAGGCCAGGACACAGATGACCTCCACCACGCTGACCGACGCAGAGCTGGCGAAGTACATCGACCACACGGCACTGAAAGCCGAGACCTCCGCCGACGACATCGAGCGCGTGGTAGCCGAGGCCCTGAAGGCGAACGTGAAGTCCGTCTGCGTGAACCCCCGCTGGGTTCCCACCGTGGCGAAGGCCCTCGCGGGTTCGGATGTGCTGACCTGCACCGTGATCGGCTTCCCGCTCGGAGCCAACTCGTCCGAGGTGAAGGCCTTCGAGGCCCGCCGGGCGATCGCCGACGGCGCCGACGAGGTGGACATGGTGATCGATGTGGCCGCCGCCCGGGCCGGCGACCGCCGACGCCTGGTGGAGGACATCCGTGCCGTGGCCGAGGCCGCCCATGAGCAGGGCGCGGCCGGCCAGGGCGGTGCCCTGCTCAAGGTGATCGTGGAGACCGCTCTGCTGGACGAGGACGCGATCGTCCTGGCCTGCGAGGCGTCCGTGGAGGCGGGAGCCGACTTCGTGAAGACGTCCACCGGCTTCTCCACCGCCGGAGCGATCGCAGAGCACGTGGCCCTGATGCGCCGTACGGTGGGCCCCGAGATCGGTGTGAAGGCCTCCGGCGGCGTGCGCACCCGCCAGGACGCGCTGGCCATGATCGAGGCCGGCGCCACGCGCATCGGCGCGTCCGCCACACTTGATATCCTGGCCTGAGATCGACGCGTCCGCGCACCGTAGACGCCTCCCTGTGACCTGAAGAAGGAGTATGTCGTGATCCGCAACGGCAAGCCCATGGACCACTCGAATGTCGGCGGGCTCTGGGGCAGCCTCGTCGCCTTCATCGTGAGCTTCGCCCTCTTCGTGGGCTGCATCTACGCCATGGGCTTCTGGTCCCTCGAGGTCGTCTGGATCCCGGGCATCGTCGCCCTTGCCCTGGCCGTCCTCGCCTTCATCATCCCCAAGCAGATCCTCGGACGCGGCGACTCCGTGGACGAGGTGGCCATCCACACCCCCGCGGCGCACGTCGCCGAGCGCGGCCACTGAGCCGCTCCTGAGCACAGGACCTGGGCGGCGATGACCGCGCGCCGCACGACGCCTGCACGGAGGGCGTCCGCCCGGAACACCGGTGTGGACGCCCTCCGTCTTGTGTCCATCGCCGCGGTGGTCCTCGGCCATTCCTACCTCTCCAAGCTCGAGTTCACCGAGTACCTGGAGATCTGGCGCATGCCGCTGTTCTTCTTCCTCAGCGGCTACTTCTGGACCCGAGGCCGCGGCTTCGTGCCGGACCTGCGCGGACGCTGGACCAGCCTGGCTGTCCCCTATCTGATCTGGACCGTCATCATGTCCGCGGCGGCCTGGCGTTGGCACCATGACGACCCAGGACGGTTCTGGGAGCTGATGAGGACCGGTTGGTACGGCGGTGCCGACCAGAACCCGCCGTGGTGGGCCTTCTGGTTCATCTCCGTCCTGTTCTTCACCACGGTGCTGCGCCGCTTCCTGGAGCGCTTCCCCTCCTGGGTCGCCTGGGTGCTCAGCGGCGCCGGACTCTGGGTCGCCTATGCGGTCCCGGACTCGTGGATCGCGAAGACCCCCCTGGGGGTCGGCCTGGCCTTCCCCTGCCTGTTCTACCTGCTCGCCGGCGAGCTGTTCCGCCGCCGGATCGAGCCGAACGTGGTCCGGCACCGGGCCCTGACTGGCGCGGTGCTGATCGGGCTCGGTCTCGGCGCTGTGGCATTGGGCCTGGAGCCGCACAACATCAAGTTCGGCGGCTTCGGCACCCCGCTGCTGACTCCGCTGGTGGGCGCCGTGATGGCCGCCGGCGCGGTGCTGGTGTTCGGCTCCTTCGTCAACCGCCTGCTGCGGATCCTCTCCGAACGCACCGGCGCCGGCCGAGCGGTACGCTCGACGATCTCCGCGCTGGTCCGCACCGGCACCGTGGTGGTGCTGGTGCACGGCGCGGTGCTCATGGAGCTCATGCAGCTCGGCGTGACGGATCCGTTCCCCAAGTTCGTGTGCGCCCTTCTGCTCAGCTGGGCGATCGGCCTGGTGCTGCTCTCCACACCGCTGTCCCGGCTGCTGACGGGTGTGCCTCGTCAGTTCCACCCGTTCCCCCGTCGCACCATGCGGGGCCCCGTCCCCACCGGAAGGGACTGACCCTGCCATGGCCACCCGCTTCCGCTTCTCCGCCGGCCGTGCCGCCGACGGCCAGGGCCCGACGTCGGACCGCCGGACCGGCTTCTCCTTCGGCCACACCTCCCGGCAGGCCACCGCCCTTCCCGACGGCGGCCCCCGCCCCCGGCGTGACACCGTCCTGTTCGTGTGCACCGGCAATGTCTGCCGCTCCGCCTACGGCCACCACGTGTTCGAGACACTCCTGCGGGACCGCCTGGGTCCCGGGCTGGGAGGCCTGCAGGTGGCCAGCGCGGGCACGGGCATCAACCAGGCGTTGCAGGCACCGGGCCAGATTCTGGGGCTCGCTGCGGCGCGGTGCCCGGAGGCCGTGGCCGCGCTGACGGCGCACCGGCCGAAGGCGCTGGACGAGGCCGCGGTGGCCCGCTCCGTGGTGGTGCTGGCGGCGACGGACCGTCACCTGGACGTGGTGCTGGACGAGCAGCCCTCGGCGGCCCGGAGGTGCTTCACCATGCTGGAGTTCGGGCGGCTGTGCGGCGAGGAGCTGGAGGCAGGGCTGGACGCGGGCTGCGGTGTTGACGAGCTGGTGCGGCGCTGTGCCGGCCTGCGCGAACGGCGGGGCGGCCGGGCCGAGGACCTGGCCGATCCGTTCCGGTGGTCGGATGCGGAGTACGAGGAGATGGCGGAGCAGCTGCAGCCGGCCGTGGAGACCATGGCCGCGGCGGTGGCCCGGGCCGTCAGCGCATGAACCCCTCGAAGCGCTGCTCGGCTGAGTGGAGGACCCGGTCCCGGTGCCGCAGCTCGATCGCCTCGGCCTCGGGTGCCTTCTTCTCCTCCACGTAGAGGACGGCTCCGGCGGCGAGGACGAGCATGCCGGTGATGGAGATGAACACCTCGCCCAGCTGCTGGGCGGTCACGAAGATCACCACGGTGGCGGCCTCCACCGCGATGCGTGAGGGCGTGCGCACCTGGGTGTTGAAGAGTCGGAGGCCGAAGACGAGGTAGGCGCTCAGCACGGCGGCCGCCATGACCAGGCCGCCTTCCACCCAGAGGCCGGCGTAGGAGTCGTGGAAGAACCACTGCTGCCTGTCGAAGGCGACGAAGGCCTCGGTGAGGCCCTTCCCATACCATGGAGTCTCCGCCACCTTCACCTGGGTCGCCTCGTGGATGGTCGAACGGAGCCAGTCCGTGCCCGTGCGGTCGGCGAAGATGCCGATGCGCGCCAGGTTCTCCTCAGCGTAGGACACTGTCCACGCCATCAGGCCCAGGACACAGACGCGCCAGAACCATCCCAGGTGGGGCGTCACCAGCATCCAGACGACGGCGCAGGCGTAGGCCGCCATGGACGTGCGGGATCCGGTGAGGAACAGCGGGACCGCGCCCACCGCCAGGACAGCCGCCTTGGCCTTCGGCGAGCGCAGTGTGGCCACCAGGAGGACGGGAACTGCCGCATAGAAGAGTCCGGAGACGTTCTTGTCGTCCACCAGTCCGGTGAGGTACTCGCCGTAGGGGGCAGGAACCAGGCCGAGATAGAACAGGGGGACGTTCACGGCAAGAGCGGCCGCGGCCCCCCAGATCAGAGCCCTCACCTCCACGCGTTCGGAGGCGCAGGCTCCCACCAGCATGGACAAGGCTGTGATCCTGACCAGTCGCCGCATCCAGTCGTAGTCGCCGATGCCGTTGTAGAGAGAGGTGAGGGCCAGGAAGACCAGGACGAGAACGGCGACGAGCGTCGCGGCTCCCAGCACCGAGGCATCGCGCTTCGGCCTGCGGAGGAAGGCGAGCATCACCAGGAGGACCGCGACGACTTCGCCCGTGGGCAGGCCTAGCGGACCGGGAAGGGGCAGCCCCAGGGTGACCACCAGACCGGCACCGAGAAGGACGTCCAGGGCTCCGAGCCTGGCACTGCCCTGGAGCGGGCCCTGCGGAGTGCGTTCCCACGGCATCTGGCCGAGGTCTCGCCTGCGGCGGCCCTCGGCACGGAGAGCCTGGACGGCGGCCCAGCGGGGGTCGTTCGAGACCATGCCGGCAGACCGACTGCTCATGAGGACCTTCCTTGCCCGGTTCTCGTCCCCCCGTCCGGGGAGGACTCCATCGACTGCCAGCGTACCTCGAGCATCCCGCTTTCCTGTGCGTCTTCTTGGTAGGCTGACGTCGTCGTTCTCGCACTTCAACCGGGGGTCTCATGAACATCGTCGATGTCCTGCGCGTGCTGCGCAACAACCGCTGGGTGATCCTGGCGTGCGTCGCCCTCGGCACGCTTCTCGGCGTCGCCTATTCGCTGCTCCAGCCGGTCCTCTACACCGCGACGTCCACGGGCCTGGTGGTGGTGCAGGGCGAGGCGACGCTCTCCGGCACCGAGACCGCGCAGACCCGCGCCAAGTCCTACCTTCCGCTCATCAACAGCCGCACGGTCCGCGAGAAGGTCTCCCAGGCGACCGGCACCGACCCCGCGGCCGCGCAGCTGAAGGGCGCCGTCGTCCCGGACTCCAACCTCATCCAGGTGACCGGCACGGCCAGCTCACCGGAGGAGGCCGCACGCATCGCCAACTCGGCCCTGGTCGCCACAGCCGAGGTCGCGAACGACCTGGACCCCGAATCCAATGTCAGGGTGACCGCCATGGAGGACGCTCTTCCGCCGGGTGCCCCGTCCAGCCCCGACTACGTCCGCAACGCCCTCTACGGCCTCGCCGCTGGGCTCCTCGCCGGCGTCGCCATCGCCTTCCTCCGCCGCGTCGTGGACGTGAACGTGCGCACCACCAAGGACGCCCAAGAGGCCGCCGGCACCGGTCTGCTCGGCGCCGTGCCGCAGGAGAAGTCGCTGGACACCGGCAAGGACGGCGCCCACAAGGAGCTGGCCCCACGCGCCGCAGAGGCCATCCGCCAGCTGCGCACCAACCTGCGCTTCGTCGGCGTGGACAACCCGCCGCGCTCGATCGCGTTCACCTCGTCGAATCCCGGTGAGGGCAAGTCCACTGTCCTGTCCAACCTGGCCCTGGCCATCGCCGCCTCCGGCCGCAACGTGGTCCTGATCGACGCCGACTTACGCCGTCCCCGTCAGGCGACGCTGTTCGACGTCAGCAACCGCGTGGGCCTCTCCGAGGTCCTCGTGGGCGAGGTCGAGCTGGACGATGCCATCCGCGAGGTCGGCGGGCACGGCCTGCTCTTCCTCCCCTCCGGCCGTACTCCTCCCAACCCGTCCGAGCAGCTGGGCTCCGACCGCATGCGAGAGCTCATCGCCGAGCTCTCGAAGACTCACCTGGTGCTCATCGACGCGCCGCCGGTCCTTCCGGTGACCGACTCGACGCTGCTGGCGACCGCCGTCGACGGCACCGTCCTGGTGGTCCTCCATGGCAAGACGCGCAAGGACCATCTGGAAGTGGCCCGCGACATGCTGGGCACCGTGAATGCCACCGTGCTCGGAGTCGTCGTCAACGGCGTGCCGGCCTCCGGTCTCGGCTCCGACTACTACGGCGGTGGCTACGGCGCCACCGGCGACGCCTATGACAAGTACTACGATGCCCCGTACAAGGCGGCGAAGAGCAAGCCGGAGGAGACCATCTCGGCCTGAGGGCCAGAGCGTCTACATCACGAAGGGGGCGGCACCTGCAGATGCGGTGCCGCCCCTTCGTGACTTTCCCAGGACAGACCGCTCCAGGTGAGTGCCCTCCGGCATGACAGATCATCAGCCGGCCGTCTGCAGACGAGACGAGGGCCCTGTGCGATGTGCACAGGGCCCTCGTTGCGTCGACGCTGGATCAGCACTGCGGCGGGGTGTCGCCGAAGCAGACCTCCTCGTTGCGGACGGACTCGCACTCCTCGCCCTCGGGCCACTCGCCGGAGACGAGCTCCACCGTGATGGTGGAGTGGATGCAACCGGACTCGTTGGACGAGTTGCCGGTGCGGTCGACGACGTACCACAGCTCGAGGGACTCACCCGGGGAGAGGACGAGCTTCTCGTCATCCAGGGAGATCTGCTTGCCGCCGTTGCACGGATCGCCGTCGAAGAACTTGACGCCGCCGGCGTTGACACGGCCCTTCTTGTCGAACTCGACGTAGGCGGTGCCCGGGGTGATGCGGACGGTCTGGTCGGTGTTGTTGGTGACGGTCAGCGGAAAACCGTAGCCGTGCTTGGTACCCGCCGCCTTGGAGTTGCCCGGGTACTTGACGGCCTCGCCGGTCACGGTGGTGGACGGGCACTTCGGCGACACGGCGAAGGCCGGCGCGGCGGAGACAGCGGCGACGGCCGGGACGGACCAGGCCATGCCGGCGGCCACCTTGCGGCGGGAGATGGTCTTGCGATCAGTGGTCATGGGTCACCTCTCAGAGTGCGTGGATTCCAGGGGTTCCACGACGGACGAAACATTCATTCTGCGCGAGAGTCCGCATCAGACCGGGCCACCCCCGCTGACCGGGCGGGCATAGATCATGCACAGCCTTCGCGAATGTCACACTAGCCGTCACGTCGCGCGATCTCAAGCACGTCTTGGTCGACAATGTGAACTCTCTGGGAACCCCCGGTGTCACGCACGGGACGTCGGGCTGACAGACGAACGTCGACCGTCACAGAACCCCGCCCCCAGGCCGCCTGCACAGGGCCGGGCCGTCGGCTGGTCTCCCACTATCCTGAGGGGCGTCATCTGCTGTCCCCGCTGAGGAGCGTCCCTGTGGTCCCGTTGCGTGCTCGCGTGCTCCTGGCACATGCGGCGCTCTCCCATGCTCTGGCCGACGCAGGCATCCGTGCACTCCATATCAAGGGGTACGCCGCACTGGACGGCGCGTATGTGCCTGAGCGCTCCAGCACCGACGTGGATCTCCTCGTCCATCCGGACGACGCACCGGAGACCCTGCGGGTGCTCGCGAAGCAGGGCTGGCCGCTCGTCACCGACTTCTCCGAGGGGTCGATCTTCATGCATGCGGCGACACTGAGACATGTCCAGCTCGGTTACGTGGACGTCCATCGCCTCTTCCCCGGCATCGGCATCGATCCCGCAGAGGCGTTCGAACGACTGTGGGCCGCTCGGGTCGAACGGATCCGTGCCGGACATCCCCTTCCGGTGGTCGACCTGCAGCACCAGAGGCTGTTGATCATCCTGCACGCTGCCCGCGACGTCTCCCGCCGCCGCTTGGACGTCTCCCACATCCGCACCACGGCCACCGCAGACGAGTGGGCAGGCCTGCGGGAGACCGCCCGCGCCTTCGAGGCCTCCGCCGCCTGGGTCGCCGCCACCGACGAAGACCTCCCTGAGGCGGATCCGGACGAAGTGCGTCTCTACCGGGCCATGAACACCGGCCGTGAAGGCGCCGAGCTCTTCGCGGTGCGCTGGCGCCATGCCGGCAGCCTCACCGCGCGGAAGCGCCTGGTCTGCGACACCGTCCGAGTCAATCGGGCCCATTTGGCGATGGACCTGGGCCGGGACGTCACACACCGCGACGCGCTGAGATGGCAGCTGCGACGCCTCAGACAGATCGGCCGGTGGGTCCTCATCCGTGTCGCCCGCCGACGGCACCGGGGGAAGGAGGGATGATGTCCGCCGTGGAACGATGGAGCGTCACCCGGGACTGCGCCTGGGTCGAACTGCCGGAGGACGATGCGGCCGTGATGTCCTTCGCCACGAATCAGCCCCTGACGCTCTCCCCCGTGGGCGCACTGATCTGGTCGGTGATCGTCGCCGGACGCACCTCGAACGAGTCACTGACCGAGCCTCCGCTGCCGGAGCAGTGCACCGAGCAGATCGTCGCGGCCGTGGCCGAACTCGTCGGCGAGGCACCGGAGACGATCTCCACGGGAGTCGCAGAATTCCTGACGAAGTTGGAGTCGGCCGGCGTGCTCAGCCGGTCGGCTCGGGGCTGAAGATCGCGGTGAGCACCTGGTCCGCCCACTCGAGCAGCGGGGCGTCCGTGAGCTCCCGCCCACCCACCGGCTTGGTCATGGGCCGTGGGACCAGCACCGCATTGAGTGCCGGCTTGAGCTGCGCGCCGCGGTACATCCGCTGCAGCCGCAGCTGACGCGACTCCGGCAGGTCTGCCACCGGTCCGAACTTCACGTTCCTGCCCAGCATCATCACCTCGGTGATGCCGACCGCACGGGCCCGGTTCCGGAAGCGTGCCACGGCGATCAGCGCCTGCACCGGCCCTGGCGGCTCGCCGTACCGGTCCTTGAGCTCGTCCACGACGGCGTCCACGGCCGCGTCGTCATGCGCGGCGGCCAGGTTCCGGTACATCTCCAGGCGCAGCCGCTCCCCCGGCACATAGTCGTGCGGCAGATGCGCGTTGACCGGCAGCTCGACCTTCACCTCGGCCGGCGAGGTGTCCTCCTCACCCTTGAAGTCGGCCACGGCCTCGCCGACCATCCGGATGTAGAGGTCGAATCCGACTCCCGCGATGTGGCCGGACTGCTCGCCGCCCAGGAGATTGCCGGCGCCGCGCAGCTCGAGGTCCTTCATGGCCAGCTGCATGCCGGCCCCGAGCTCGTTGTGCGTGGCCACGGCCTTGAGCCGTTCGAGAGCCACCTCGCCCAACGGTTTCTGCGGATCATAGAGGAAGTAGGCGTAGGCCCGCTCTCGGCCGCGCCCCACACGACCCCGCAGCTGGTGCAGCTGGGAGAGTCCGTAGCGGTGGGCGTCCTCAATGATGAGGGTGTTCGCATTGGCGATGTCCAGACCGGTCTCGATGATGGTGGTGGACACCAGCACGTCGAACTTCTTCTCCCAGAAGTCCACCATGATCTGCTCGAGCCGCGACTCTCCCATCTTGCCGTGGGCCACGGCCACGCGGGCCTCCGGCACGAGTTCGGCGATGCGACGCGCGACGCCGTCGATGCTGGTCACCCTGTTGTGCACATAGAACACCTGGCCCTCACGCATCAGCTCGCGACGGATGGCCGCGGTGACCTGCTGGTCCGTGTAGGGGCCCACGGACGTCAGCACCGGGTGGCGCTCCTCGGGAGCGGTCGCCAGGGTGGAGGTCTCCCGGAGGCCGGTCAGGGACATCTCCAGGGTGCGCGGGATGGGCGTGGCGGACATGGCCAGCACGTCCACGTTGGTGCGCATCTTCTTCAGCGCCTCCTTGTGCTCTACGCCGAAGCGCTGCTCCTCGTCCACGATCACCAGCCCGAGGTCCTTGAACTGAACGCCCTCGCCGAGGAGGCGGTGGGTGCCGACGACGACGTCCAGCTCGCCCGAGGCGAGGTCGTTCAGGACGTCCTTCGACTCCTTGGCGGTCTGGAACCGGGACAGCGCACCCACCCGGACGGGGAAGCCCGCGAAGCGGTCGGAGAAGGTCTGGTGGTGCTGCCGGGCCAGCAGCGTGGTCGGCACCAGGACGGCGACCTGCTTGCCATCTTGAACGGCCTTGAACGCGGCGCGCACGGCCACCTCGGTCTTGCCGAAGCCCACATCTCCGGAGACCAGGCGGTCCATGGGGACGACGGCCTCCATGTCCTTCTTGATCTCGTCGATGGTGGTGAGCTGGTCCGGCGTCTCGATGTACGGGAACGCCTCCTCCAGCTCCTTCTGCCAGGGGGTGTCCGGGCCGTAGGCGTGACCCTTGGAGGCCATGCGGGCGGAGTACAGGCGGATCAGCTCCCCGGCGATCTGCCGGGTGGCCCGCTTGGCCTTGGACTTGGTGTTCGCCCAGTCCGAGCCGCCCATCTTGGACAGCGTGGGCGTCTCGGCGCCGACGTACTGGGAGATCAGGTCCAGCTGCTCGGTGGGCACGAAGAGGCGGTCGCCGGGGGCACCGCGCTTGGAGGAGGCGTACTCGAGGACGAGGTACTCGCGGTATGAGTCCTCGGCGGACCCGCCGCGCGCGGCGCCGGCGACCTTGCGGCGCTGCAGCTCCACGAACTTCGCGATGCCGTGCTGGGCGTGGACCACGAAGTCGCCCGGGGTGAGGGCGAGCGGGTCCACGGCGTTACGGCGCTTGCGCGCCAGCTTGCCGCCGGCGGCGCGGGTGCCCGCAGTGCGCTGGCGGCCGAAGAGGTCCTGCTCCGTGACCAGTGCGAGCTTCCCGGCGGGGAGGGTGAAGCCCGTGCCGACGGCGGCCGCCCCCAGCAGCACCTGCCCTGCGGGTGGGTTGGCGGGCACGGGGCCCTCGAAGGTCGAGGCCGTCAGGCCGCCCTCGGAGAGGACCTCGGTGAAACGTCGGGCCGAACCCGGCCCGTCGGTGAGGACGACGACGGACCAGCCGTCGCGGACGCGCTCATGCAGGGCGGAGACGAGCGCGGCGACGTCGCCGCCGAACGTGCGCGGCACCCCGAGCCCTGCCCGCAGGGTGGAGGCGTCCGGCAGGAGCTCGTCGTCCGGGTTCAGGGCCGTCGTGGACCAGTGCCCCTGGCCTCGCTCCAGGGTCTCCTCCCGCAGGCGAGCCAGGGTGAGGAATCCGCCGGCGTCCGCCTGGTCCGCCGAGGTGAGGTCCACCGGTGCGGAGGCCCCGTGGGCCGCGCCTGCCCACGCGGCTTGGAGGAACTCCTCGTTGGTGGCCAGCAGGTCGTCTGCTCGCTGCCGGATGCGCTCCGGTTCCGCCAGGAGGGTCAGGGAGCCTTCCGGCAGCAGGGCGGGCAGGGAGGTCATGGACTCGGCCAGCAGCGGCGAGAGCGACTCCATCCCCTCCACCGCGATGCCCTCGGCGATGCGGTCCAGCAGGTCCGCGGCCCCTGGCAAGCTCGGACTCAGCTCGCGGGCGCGCTCCTGCACGTCCGCGGTGATCAGCAGCTCCCGGCACGGTGGCGCGTCCAGGACAGTGGGATGCCCCGAGCTGTCCTCCGAGGTGTCCTCCAGGGACCGCTGGTCCGCCACGGAGAACCACCGCATCTGCTCGACCTTGTCTCCGAAGAACTCGACGCGCACCGGGTGGGCGGTGGTCGGCGGGAACACGTCGACCAGTCCGCCGCGGACGGCGAATTCGCCGCGCTTGGACACCATGTCCACCCGGGAGTAGGCGGCGCCGGCCAGGGCAGCCACCACGCCGTCGAAGTCGGACTCCTGGCCCACTTCCAGGTGGACGGGTGCGAGGTCGCCGAGGCCGGAGACCAGCGGTTGCAGGGCGGCGCGCACCGGGGCGATGACCACGCGCAGTGCGGCGCCGCCCTCCCCGGGATGGGCGAGGCGGCGGAGCACCTCGAGCCGGGCGCCCACCGTGTCCGAGCGCGGCGAGAGGCGCTCGTGCGGAAGGGTCTCCCAGGACGGGAACAGCGCCACCGACGACGGGTCCGTCCAGGCCGCCAGGTCGCCGGCCAGGTCCTCCGCCTCACGTGTGGTGGCGGTGACGACCAACACCACACCGTCCCCGCCTCCGACGGAGGCCACGGACGAGGCGAGGGAGGCCAGGAGGGGGGCGCGGCCGCCGTCGGGAATCCCGATCTGCAGGTCCGGGGTGCGGTCCCCGGGCCGGGCCGCCGAGTCCCGGGCCGCGGCGAGGGCCGGGTCGGTGAGGACGGCGGGAAGGAGCGGGGAGAGCGTGGGAGCCTCGGTCATGCGGTGGGGCCCTGAACGGTCTCGCCTGCTGCGGCGGGCTGTTCCTCGAGCCGGCCTGCCTCCGCCATGATCTCGCGGACCTCCTCGATGAGGGCGATGACGTCCTCCGCGCCGAAGACCGGGCCGCCCGCTGTCAGCCCGTCCGTGCCGATCAGCACGGCCGAGGGGTAGCGCTGAATGCCCAGGTCATGGGCGGCCTTGCCGGCTGGGTCCGTCAGGACGATCTCGGCAGGCAGCGGGCCGACCGCGGCGGGCGCCACGGAATCCGTGGCGTAGGTGGGCTTGAGGGCACGCACGGCCACGGGACCGATCCGGTGGTCCTTGTCCTGGAGGTAGTCCATGACCTCACGGCAGGCGCCACATCCGGCCGAGACGTGCAACAGCAGCATGGACTGGCGGGCGGCCATGTCCTTGAGCCGCTCGAACCCCTGCCCGGTGCCGAGGATCACGTCCGGCAGCGGGTGGCGCTCGGGCTCTCCGTCCACGGTCGGGGCCGGTGCGGAGGGGACCGGCGTCCCGGGGGCCGCGGGCGCGGAGGCCGGGGGTGCAGACGCGGCGGCGACCGGGACACCGTCCGCGGCCGTCTCCTCCAGCGGGGCGGACTCGCGGCCGATCAGGTAGGCGGCGGCGGTGACCAGCACGGTGACCAGGATGGACCACTCGACGTAGCCGGTGAAGAAGCCGGCCAGCGGCCACCAGGCGATGCGGACCCCGGTGACGGCCAGGGTGATGATCGCCTCGAACAGGCCGAGCAGGGCCAGGACCACGAGGATCAGGTTGCGCAGGACGGTCCACCCGGAGATCGGACGAGCCGAGACGGCTCCGAAGCACCCGCAGGCGGCCCCGGTGTCCTTGGCCCGGACCACGAGCCAGGTGAAGGCGATGAACAGGGCGAGTGCCGCGAGGGCCGTCAGCGGCCGCAGCACGGTGAACGGCAGCAGCAGGGCGATGCCCAGGAGGATCTCCAGGAAGGGGAAGGCCTTCACCAGCGAGGGATGGGAGAGCTTCGGTGGGACGTTCAGCCGGGTGAACGTGGCGGCCGTCTCCTGGGGGGACTGGAGCTTGGCCAGTCCGCTGGCGATCAGGATGACCGCGAGGGCCCAGAGTGCTGACATGGGAGGAACCTTCCGGCCGGAGAAGGGCGCGGTCCGTTCAGCGTCCCGCGTGGGGCTGCTGAGCTGGCCGGGCCGACGGGCTGGACCAGCATATAGGGTGAGCGTGAATCCCGTCGGACCGTCTCACCAGGAGTGAACATGGCATTCTCCGCCCAGCACACCATCGCCCGCAGCCCCGGCGAGGTGGCAGAGGCCCTCGGCACCGAAGCCTTCCATCGCGCCGTCATCGAGTCCCTGGGTGGCTCGCTGGTGTCCTTCACCCGTGAGGGCGATCCGTCCGGTGCGATGACCGTCACCACCGTGCGCACCGCACCCACCGACCGCGTACCGGAAATGGCCCGCAAGTTCGTGGGTGAGAACCTGCAGATCGAGCAGGTCGAGCGCTGGAACGAGCCGGCCGCGGACGGCTCCCGCACCGGCACGACCACCATCACCGTGCCCAAGGCGAAGGCCGTCGCCGAGGCCTCCACCGCCCTGCGTGCCGCCGGGGCCGGCACCGAATACGCCGTGGACGGGACCCTCACCTGCACGATCCCGCTGGTCGGCTCCACCCTGGCGGCCAAGGCCGAACCGATGGTCGGCAAGGTCGTCACCCGCCAGGCGCGCGAGCTCCAGGCCTGGCTGGACGGACGCGACCGGCAGAGCTGATCGTGGCCCACGAGCTGAGCATCGACCAGCAGCACCCCTCACGCCGCACGGTCCAGGCGGCCCTGCGCGGGGAGTTCCCCCCGCTCGGGGCCGTCCTGTTCGTCTGCACCGGCAACATCTGCCGCTCCGCCTACGCCGAGCACGCCCTCCGCGGTCGCCTCGAGCGCACCGTGCCCGGGCGCATCGAGGTCGCGAGCATGGGCACCCAGCCGAACCAGGCGCTGCGCGTGCCGCCTGAGCTGCTGGACCTCGGCCCCGCCCGCGGAGTGCGCGGTCTGGAAGCCCACACGCCCCAGCGGCTGATCCCCGCAGCGGTGGCGGGAGCGGACCTCGTGCTGACGGCGACCACCGCCCATTCAAAGCGCGTCCTGTCCGATGTCGCGTCCGCGAACCGGCGCACCTTCACCATGCTGGAGTTCGGGGCGCTCATCCAGCTCCTGGACGAGCGGACGGACGGCATGTGGCTCCAGCCGGGCATCGGGGTCCGATCGCTGGCGCAGACGGCGGCACGGCACCGGGTGCTCGCCCGTTCTGAGATGGGATCGCTGGAGCTGGCCGATCCGTTCGGCAGGGGTGCCCAGGACTACGAGCACATGGCGCGGGCGCTGGAGCCCGCGCTCGAGGCGACGGCCTCGGCCTTGGAGCGTGCCGTCAGTGGAAGCGCGTCTGGGCGGCCTGCAGCCCGTCAGTGATCAGCGCCTCGACGGCGTCGGCCGCACGGTCCACGTGGAGCGGCAGTAGCACCTGTTCGGGCTTGGTGAAGGGCTTGAGGACGAAGTCGGCGACGTCCATGCGGCCTGGCGGCCGGCCGATGCCGACCCGAACTCGGCGGTAGTCCTTCGTCCCGAGCGCAGCGGTGATGGACTTCAGGCCGTTGTGGCCGCCCTCTCCCCCGCCGACCTTCAGGCGCAGGGCGTCGAAGGGGATGTCGAGTTCGTCATGGACCACGATCAGGCTCTCGGGGCCGAGCCCGTAGAAGCGGCAGAGAGCCGCGGTGGGCTTCCCGGAGACGTTCATGTATCCGGTGGAGGCGGCCAGCACCACCCGGGGGCCGCCGATCCCGAGCCGCCCGGCGGCGACCTGGGCGCCAGCCCGGTGGTGGGTGAACCCGACCCCCATGCGGGAGGCGAGCTCCCCCACCACCATCTGGCCGATGTTGTGACGGGTGCGCTCGTACTGGGGCCCCGGATTGCCGAGGCCCATGATGAGCGTGGTACCCGTCATGAGGCCGATCAGTCCTCGGAGCCCTCGGCGGCGTCCGCCGAGCCCTCGGCACCCTCGGACTCCTCGCCCTCGGCGGCCTGCTCCTCCTGCACGGACTCGTCGCCGAGGTCCTGCTCGATCGGCTCGAACACGGAGACGATCACGTACTCGGACGGCTCCTCGATGTCCAGGGAGACGCCGGCCGGCAACTGCAGGTCGGCGGCGTACAGGTGGTCGCCGGCTTCGCGACCCTCCACGTCCGCGGTGACGTACTCCGGCAGGTGGGTGGCCTCGGCCTCCACGGACACGACTGCCTGGTCCAGGTTGTAGGTGGTGCCGGCGGCGACCTCGCCCTCGACCTGCACCGGCACCTCCACGACGACCTTTTCGCCACGGCGGACCTCGATGAGGTCCAGGTGGTCCACGGTCATCTTGATCGGATCACGCTGGATGTCCTTCGGCAGCACCAGGTGCTCCTCGCCTGCCTCGTTGACCACGGTCAGCAGGGCGTTCGGGTTGCGGACGGCCAGGGTGGTCTCCTGAGCGGGCAGCAGCAGGTGGATCGGCTCGTGGCCGTGACCGTAGACGACCGCGGGGATCTGGCCGACGCGGCGGGCCTGGCGGGAGGCACCCTTGCCGAACTCGGTGCGGCGGGTGACCTTGATCTTGATCTTGTCAGACATGACGTCCTCCTCTGGTTCGCTCGGCCGCGGCCCGTGCGGGACGCGGGTGTCTCCAGGGAAGGGGGCCGGCGTCAGCGGCGTCGGTCCACAGGGGACTGAACGGCACGACGTCCGGCGGCCTCGTCGATCACGGAGTCCTCGACTCCCTCGCCTGGGCAACAGAGGCATCCTACCAGCGCGCCGCGGCCACCGCGGACAGAGAGACGGCCACAGTCCGGAGTAGGCGGTCCGCGCCTACTCCTGGAGACCGGCGGACCGGCGCACCTTCGCGGAGACCCGCTCGATGCGCTGGGTCTCCTTGTCCTGCAAGGACAGCGGATTGATCTCGTCCGCCATGAGCAGCAGGCCACAGGCGAGGACGATCGCCCCGGCGATGGTGATGAACGCCTCGCCGATCTGGAGGGAGACCACGAAGATCACCACGGTGGCGGCCTCGATCGCCACCCGGGTGGGCGTGCGTTCCACGGCCGCGGCCAGCGGTCGCAGGCCGATGAATACGTAGGCGCCCACCACCACGAGCATGAAGAAGTAGCCGCCCTCGGTGAGGAGCCCCCAGTACGAGTTGTGGAAGAACATCGTCACGTTCTCGAGGTCCACGTAGGCCGTGCTGAGGCCCTCGCCGTACCAGGGTGCCGCCTGCGTCTTGGCCCAGGAGGCTTCGTGGATCTGTTCGCGGAACCAATCCGTGCCGGTGCGGTCTCCGAAGATCTCATGGTCCGCCAGGGTGCGCTCGGCCCAGTCCACCAGCCAGGCCATGCCCCCGAGCAGCAGCAGCCGGAACACCCGCCCCACATAGGGGCTGAGGAGCATCCAGAACATGGCGCAGAAGAGGGCCGCCAGTGAGGTCCGCGAGCCGGTGAGGAACGTCAGTCCGATGCCGAGGACGAGGTAGGTGACCTTGAGCTTCATCCGGGTGGTGGTGGCGCAGAGCAGGACGGGCACCAGGGCGTAGAACATGCCGGCCACGTTCTTGTCCCCCATGAGACCGGTGAGGTAGCCGCCGTAGGTATCGGGGGCCAGTCCCGCGTAGAACAGGGGCACGTTGATCAGGGATCCGAGGCCCATGCCCATCAGGACCGCCCGGATGTCCAGCCGTTCGGAGGCCAGGGCCCAGATCATCAGGATCAGCACCACGATCCGGGTGAGCCGCCGGCTAGGGTCCAGGCCGTTCGCCATCGTCCCCACGCACAGGTAGACCACCAGCACGGACGCGAGCACGCCGAGGATCCCGAACCGGGCGAGGCTGCGCTCCGGTGCCCGTGTGATCGCCAGGAGCACGAGGGCGATGCCGCACATCTCGGGCAGCGGGATGCCGATCCCCGGCACCCCGATGGCATCGGCGATCAGCCCCGCACCGAGGATCAGCTCCGGCAGTCTCCGGGACCGGGGGTCCGTCAACGGATTGCGCCGCAGGCCCTCCGTGTGCCAGAGCGGGACGGCCCCGTCGGGCACGAATCTGCCCCAACGCATGGTGTCGGGCTTCGTGGCGCCGCCGCGGCGCGCGCCGGACACTGCTGAGGACATGCACCCTCCCTGCGGGGACGTGGTCGAGGATCGTAGAGGATCGGCCCGTTCAGTATGTCAGCCCTCACCCCACGTGTGGATTGCACCCTCGGCATGGCTCTCGCTCAGGTGACGATTGCTACTGTGGACGGTGCGTGCCTGAAGCGCGCCCCCACCTGACCCGTAACGAAGGACGCCGATGACGGTCGCCGAATTCCTGCGCGTGGTCCGCGCGAACCTTCTGCTGATCCTGCTGGCCGGCCTGGTCGGCGGCCTGCTCGGCTTCGGCTACGCCCTGCTGCAGCCCAAGGTCTATGCCTCCGAGTCCACGGGCTTCCTGGCCACCAAGAGCGCCAGTGACAGCGTGATCGGCATGGGGCTGCCGGCAGACCAGCAGGCCTCCTCCTACCTGGCGCTCATTGACAGCTCCCGGGTGACGGACCGTGTCCGCGAGGAGGTGGGCACGGACGCCGTCGGCTCCCTCTCGGCCTCGATGGTCCCCGAATCCAACCTCATCCGCGTGACGGCCACGGGCACGGACCCGAACACCGCGGCGAAGGTGGCGAATGCAGCCCTGCAAGCCACCGCGGACGTGGCCAAGGAGATCGACCCGAACAGCACCATCGAGGTGGTGCCGCTCTCGGACGCCAAGGCGAACCCGAATCCGGTCAGCCCGAACACCCGCAACCTCGTGCTCTACGGCGCCGCCGCCGGCCTCGGCCTCGGCCTCGCCTTCGCCCTGCTGCGCCGCCTGCTGGATGTACGGATCCGCACCACCGGGGACGCGAAGAACATCGTCAAGGCGGGTGTGCTCGGAATCCTCCCGGAGGACGACACCATGGCGAAGAAGGGCGAGGACGCCCTGGACCTGGACCCTCGGGCCGGGGAGGCCGTGCGTCAGCTGCGCACCAATCTGCGCTTCGTCTCGGTGGACAACCCGCCGCGGGTGATCAGCTTCACCTCGGCGAACCCGGCGGAGGGTAAGTCCACGGTCGTCTCCAGCCTGGGGCGCGCCCTGGCCCTGGCGGGCGAACAGGTGCTGATCGTGGACGCGGACCTGCGCCGCCCCCGCCAGCACGAGTTCTTCCAGGTCGCCGGGGACGTCGGACTGTCCGAGGTCCTGGCCGGGGAGATCCAGCCGGAGGACGCTCTGGCCCCCACCGGTGTGCCGGGCCTGACCCTGCTCCCGGCCGGTCGCACTCCCCCGAACCCGTCCGAGCTGCTGGGCTCGGAGCGCATGCGCGCCCTGCTCAATCTCGCCGGTGAGGACTTCACCGTCCTGGTGGACGCCCCGCCGCTGCTTCCGGTAACGGACGCCTCCCTGCTCGCCACCGCCGCGGACGGCACCGTGCTGGTGGTCCGTCAGCTCGAGACCCGCAAGGACCACCTGGAGATCGCCACCTCCATGCTGGAGAACGTCGATGCCCGGGTGCTGGGCATCGTGCTGAACGGTGTGGCCCGCCGTGGCGCGGACTCGCACTATTACGGGGACGGCTACGGCGCCGGATACGGCGGCTACATCAAGTCGCATGACAGGTACCTGGACGGTGACTCGAAGAAGAAGTCGAGGTTCGGCTGGAAGAAGTCCGCGAAGGCCTGACGGTCTCATGCAGAAGGGCGGGGCGTCACCGGCACGGTGGCGCCCCGCCCGTCCTTGTTCTGGGTGGCGCTGCCCGACGGCGGCTCCTCACCGCCGTCGGCCGCCTCACCGTGCGAGGTGTTCCCGCAGCCGGGCCCGCATATCAGGGATCTCGAATCCGGTCGCCCTGAGCGGCCCGAGGTCCATGGCGCTGTTGGTCGGGCGGGGGGCGATGCCGGCCTTGCCGGCGGTGTACTCGGCGGTGGTCACCGGCCTGACGCGGGCGGCATCGTGGCCGGTGTCCTCATACACCCATCGGGCGATGTCGCACCAGGTGACGGCGTCGCCGTCGTTGGACATGTGGACGGTGCCGTAGTCCGCGCTGGTCTCCACCAGATGGAGCAGCGCGGCGGCGAGGTCCCGGGTGAAGGTGAGCCTGCCGTACTGGTCCGCCACCACGGTGGGGTCCACGCCCTTCTCGGCGAGCGCCGCCATGGTGTCCACGAAGTTCTTGCCCTCGCCGATCACCCAGGACGTGCGGACGATCCAGTGCCGTGGCACGGCGCGCACCGCTGCCTCTCCGGCTGCCTTGGATTGGCCGTAGACGCCGAGCGGGGCGATCGGGTGGTCCACCGGGTAGTCCCGGCCGACCGGCAGCGTGCCGTCGAAGACGTAGTCCGTGGAGACGTGGGCCAGCGGCACGCCGGCCTCGTCGCAGCGACGGGCAAGCTCGGCGACGGCGGTCGCGTTGACGGCCCACGCGTCGGCGCGCCCTTCGGGGGTCTCCGCGGCGTCCACCGCGGTCATGGCGGAGGCGTTGAGGACCGCGCGCAGGCCGCGGAGGTGATGCCGTGGCCAGGTGTCCGGGGCGGACATGTCCCAGGTGGAACGGTCATGCGCCTCGTATGGGATGCCGCGCGCTTCGCAGTGGGCCACGAGGGCGCGGCCGAGCTGGCCGCCGGCGCCGAGGATCAGCACGGGGGCCGGTGGCATGGGAGTCACATCGGCCAGCCGGGGGTGGGCCCGGTCCTTGTCCGAGAGCTCGGCGTTCTCCAGCGGGATGGGCCACGGCACAGAGGCGGTCTCGTCCGCCAGGTTCAGGAATGTGTACTGGTCCTGGGCCTGCGCGGACCAGTGGTCGTTCACCAGATAGGTGTAGGCGGTGTCCGGCTCGAGCGTCTGGAAGGAGTTGCCCACGCCGCGGGGCACGAAGACGGCCCTCTCCGGGCCGAGTTCGACCGTCACCACGGCGCCGAAGGTGTCTCCGGCCCGCAGGTCCACCCAGGCACCGAAGATGCGTCCGGTGGCCACGGAGACGTACTTGTCCCACGGCTCGGCGTGTATGCCGCGGGTGGTGCCCACGGAGGCGTTGAAGGAGATGTTGTTCTGCACGGGGCCGAGGTCCGGGAGTCCGGCGGCCACCATCTTCTCGCGCTGCCAGTTCTCCTTGAACCAGCCGCGATTGTCGCCGTGGACGGGCAGGTCGATGACGAGCAGGCCGGGGATCTCGGTGGTGCTGATCTTCACCATGCGTCTGTACTCCTTCCGGTCACTGGCCTTGGCGGGCGTACGTGGCCTCGACCTCGGCCTTCGCCGGCCGCCACCAGTCCTCGTGCTCGCGGTACCAGCGGACCGTGTCCGCCAGACCGGCGCGGATGTTCGTGAACTGCGGCTCCCAGCCGAGCTCGGTGCGCAGGGCGGTGTTGTCGATCGCGTAGCGCAGGTCGTGGCCCGGGCGGTCGGCGACGAGGTCGTAGTCGTCCGCGGGGCGGTCGAAGAGCTCGAGGAGGATCTCCACGATCTCCCTGTTGTTCCTCTCGCCATCCGAACCGATCAGGTACGTGCGGCCGATCTCGCCGCGTTCGAGGATGCGCAGCACGGCCGACGAGTGGTCCTCCGTGTGGATCCAGTCCCGGACGTTGACTCCCTGGCCGTAGAGGCGGGGGCGGACGCCGTCGATCAGGTTGGTGATCTGGCGCGGGATGAACTTCTCGACGTGCTGGTACGGGCCGTAGTTGTTGGAGCAGTTGCTCAGCGTGGCCTGCACGCCGAAGGAGCGGACCCACGCGCGCACCAGGTGGTCCGAGCCGGCCTTAGAGGCCGAGTAGGGACTGGAGGGGTTGTACGGGGTGGTCTCCGTGAACTTCGCCGGATCGTCCAGCTCGAGGTCCCCGTAGACCTCGTCCGTGGAGACGTGGTGGAAGCGGACGCCATGCTTGCGGACCGCCTCCAGGAGAGTGAACGTGCCGACGATGTTCGTCTGGATGAACGGGGAGGGATCGTTCAGCGAATTGTCATTGTGGGACTCGGCCGCGTAGTGCACGACGGCGTCCGACTCAGCGACCAGGCGGTCCACCAGGGCCGTATCGCAGATGTCCCCCACCTCGAGAGTGACGCGGTCCTCGGGCAGGCCGGCGAGGTTCTCGCGGTTGCCGGCGTAGGTCAGCTTGTCCAGGACGACGACGTCGTGCCCGGTCTCGCGGACGACGTGATGGACGAAGTTCGATCCGATGAACCCGGCGCCGCCGGTGACGAGGATGTGCATGGGGTCCAGCGTATTCCAGAGCCGGAGCCGGGCACCCACCGGTAAGCTGGATCAGCATGAACCACGTGGCGTCATCGCTCCGTGCCCCCTGAATGAGTAAGGTGATCGCGCTTCATGGAATCCGTGGATGTGCAGGGTGTTGACGTGCTGCGGTGGAACCCCCGGGTCCCCCTGCCCCTCAAACCGCAGCGACTCATGCGCTGGACTCGACGGTTGCCGTTAGCCTCTCGTGTGGGCAACGTAGGAGACGTCCTAGGGCCTGAGATAGTGCGGCAGCACCTCGACGAGACGGTTGCCCCACGGCGCGGGCGTCGCCCCCGACCCTCACTTGCCGTCGTCGGGTCAGTGATCCATATGTTGCCAGGAGGCACTGTCGTCTGGGGCGCAGGGGTCAATGGGAAACATGTCGAGCTACCCCTTCCTGAACGACTCGACATCCGGGCCGTCAGGGGGCCTCTCACGGGCCGCCACCTGGCCGCGCAGGGCATCCGGGACCCTGGCGTCTACGGAGATCCCGCGCTCCTCCTGCAGACCGACGTGGCTCGCGCACCCACCCCCCACGGAGTCGTGCATGTGCCGAATCTCAATGACTTTCACCGACCCGCCCTCGACGACGTGACGACCGTCGACCCCCGCACGCCCCTACTGCCGTTCTTGCGTCAGCTCGCAAGGGCTGAGCTCGTGGTCGGTAGCAGCCTGCACGGCGTGATCCTGGCTGAGCGGCTCGGCGTCCCGGCCCGCGTCATTCGGTCCGACGCGGAGCCGTCGTTCAAGTACGAGGACTACTACGAGGGAACCGGCCGCGCGAATGTGCGTCTGGCCGCCGACATCCACCACGCCCTCGATCTCGGAGGAGTGGACTCAGGATCGACCGTTGACGCCACCCTCGCCGCCGCGTTCCCCCGCGATCTCTGGGAACGTTGAACTCTTAGGAGCGGCCACTCAGGAAGGACCACGACCGCCGCGCCGCTTGGCGGCGCGTTCGATCGTCCCGCGTACCTCATGGAGGACTCGACGGGGGGAACGGCTCACGAGGGTCAGCAGGCCGAAGCCGCGGTACCGGGGGTTGTGGCCGCCGGAAAGGCGGTTGCCGACGAGGCGTCCCAGCATGTACTTCCGGCGCTCCACCTGATATCGCTGGACCCTGAGGAGCGCTTGGAGGTCCATCGGCTCCACGTGCAGGCGACCGGCAGCGACCGCATCCTGGACAATCTGCAGGCCCCTCGGGGTACGGGCTATCAGTGCCGACATGCCGGCGGCGTCGTCGAACACGGGGTAGCCGCGCTCGTCAGCGTCCCAGAAATCACCGGCCGTGATATCGGAGAACTCCCCCACGCCGTCCACGCACAGCCGGCACCGCCACTGCACCGTCGGACCGAGGGCGCCGCCCCAGGAGGATGCATAGTCCACGGTGGCACGGCGCCCGTCCCGGGTGAGGGCAGTGAAGTCGCCGGGCCATCCGCGGCCGCGGTACCACAGGTCCATCAGCGGCTCGTCGCGCTGAATTCCCTCACGCTCCAAGAGGACCTCCGTGGCGTCCTGGGAGGGAGTGCCAGCGCAGAAGAAGCTGAGCAGCACCGGCGAGTCGACGCCGTTGGCCGCATCCAGCTGACGCCTCCCGGCCACCTCACACGGTTTGCCCACCATCACGCCCGCATCATCAGCCGAGCGCCCGCCAGCGCTCACGGGGGCGTAACGGGAACCGGCGGCGGCAAGCGCCTCCTCGCGGGTGGTGATGCGCACGGGAATGGTGCGGCGCGGCCCTTCAGGATGCGCGGCCACACCGGAGACGACCTCACCGCGCTCTCTGAGGAAGTCAGCGATCGCCGTGAGCGTTCCCCCAGAGCTCCCACGATGCCGAATCTCCGGGTCAAGGGCCCACGCGCGCCATGCGCCGTGGATGGGGCCGAGGTAGGGGTCACGCTGCACACCCTCTGGTCGCGGCGCTGTCAGGGTCCTGCCAGGGCACGACCGCAGAAATGTCCGGGCGCGCCATGCGTCCCCCTCCTCCGGCGTCCCGGAGACCACCGGGCGACGGAAGCCCTCGGCATCCCGCATCTCCACCCGGGGCGACACCAGTTCGCACACTCCGCACCCCGTGCAAAGATCGGACTGCACCACCTCATCGATGACGGCCCGGAGTCGGTCGGGAGGAGGAGGTGCGTAGCTCATGTGCCTATATTAGGTCCGCCCCCCTCCTCCTTTGGCGCGCCGACGCGCTCACAGGAAGCCCCCCAACTTGGGAGAAGCGTGAAGATCCTCGTCTACGGTGCAGTCCACCAGCAGCCGAACATCGGAGTCAGCGCTCTCGCCGCCGGTGCTGAGGCGGTCCTGTCCCGCGCGTTCCCCGACGCCGACATCCGATTCCGCTCCACCGGGCCGCTGGGCGACGGACCGATGAACCTGAGCCACACGGCCCCGCTGCTCAAAGAGATGCTCGTGAACCGCCGCGGCCTGCGGGGCTGGACGCGCTCGTTCGACCTCCTGTGTGATATCCGCGGCGGTGACAGCTTCACTGACATCTACACATCCAAGATGTTCTTCAAGCTGAGTGCCTTCCCGCTGTACGCGCAAGCCCTCCGGGTGCCGGTCGTGATGCTGCCTCAAACCATCGGCCCGTTCGAAAACAGGGCGTCGCGGATTCTGGCCAAGCGATTCATGCGCGGCTGCCGCCTCGTCATGGCCCGCGATCCCCGTTCAAGTGACTTCGCCGCGGAGCTGGGTCGGCCAGTCGACCTCACGGCCACGGACGTGGTGTTCGCGATCGAACGCCCCGAGCCGTCCCTCAAACACCGAGACGTGGTCCTGAACACCTCGGGACTGCTCTGGCACGCGGGCAACCGCCATGTCGACTCCGACGCCTACCGAGCCGGCATACGCGGCGTGATCGACATCCTTCTGGCCGAGGGACGGCAGATCACGCTCCTCGCCCACGTCGTGGGACGGACCGACACCGGCGCCGACAACGACCGGGCCGCGCTGGCCGCCCTCCGTGAGGACTACGGAGACCGCCTGGAGTATGTGGTTCCCTCGGGCCTCGACGAGGTCCGCTCCCTGATGGCCTCTGCAAACGTGGTGGTGGGCGCCCGGATGCACGCGTGCCTGAACGCCCTGTCCATCGGCGTGCCGGCCGTCCCCATGGCCTACTCCCGCAAGTTCGCGCCCCTGCTGGACCAGCTCGGATGGCACCATACGGTGGACCTCAACGCTTCCGGAGAGCAGATCGCAACGGCGGTCCTCGAAGAGATCCACGCGGTCGAAGGTGAGGATCTCACTCCTGTCCTGCGCACCGCGCGCGCCCGCATAGACGCCGCGGTCGAGGCCTTGCGCCAGCTCAGCGACTGATCCGTGGCGGTCAGTCGCTCGGCCCGGGCGGGCCTACACAGCCTCGGGGGCACCGGCACCCAGATGGTCATCCAGCTGGTCAGCCTCACGGTATTGGCCCGCTTCCTTGAGCCAGCCGAGTTCGGCGTCTACGGCATGGCCATAACCTTCATCGGGTTCACCACCCTCTTCCGCGACCTGGGCCTGTCCTCCGCTGCCATCCAGGTGAAGAGTCTCCCGATCCAGCTGCGCGCCAACCTGTGGTGGATCAACACCGGCACAGGGGCGATCCTGGCTCTGCTCACCTTGGCGACCGCACCTCTGATCGCTGCCTTCTACCGGGAGCCGCAGGTGGCTTTCGTGGTGGCCTTCATGGCGCCCACCATGCTCCTCGCCGGCGCCTCCGTTCAGTACAGGGCGAGCCTCGCCCGGGACCTCCGGCTCGGCGCCGCGGCCGCCATCGACGTCACCGGAGCGTTGCTCGGGCTCATCGTGTCCGTGGGGGTGGCTCTGGCGGGCGGCGGCGTCTGGGCCCTGGTACTGCCCCAGTTAGTCAGTGGCGTCGTGACGCTGGCGGGTGTCATCTTCGTCTCACGCTGGCTGCCTGGACTGCCACGCCGTGGGCACGGCACTCGGCAGCTGGTCCGCTTCGGAGGCGCCATGTTCGTGAGCCAAGCTCTCACATACACCCACCGCACCTACGATGTGCTGCTACTGGGGCGCCTCCACGGCGCCGACTGGACGGGCCAGTTCAACCGTGCCGCCCAGATGTCCCGCATGCCGATGGGCATGATTGCGGCTCCGTTCAGCAAGGTGGCACTGGCCACGATGGCGCCTCACCAGGAGGACGTGCATGCTCTAGGCGCGCTGGCGCGCCGCGGCCAGGTCCTCCTCGCCCTCCCGGTGCTCCTCGCCGCGGGTGGTCTGGTCGCCGCCGCGGAGCCGCTAGTCAGCCTCGTGCTCGGCGACGGTTGGGGCCAGGCGGTTCCGTTCCTGCAGTTGATCGCGATGTCCGAGGCCCTGGCTCTCATGGCCTCGGTGGGCGGCTGGCTCATGGCGGCCCGGGGCCAGGGGAGCAAACTCATCCGCCTAGGTGTGATCTCCACGGTCATCAAGGTCTCCACGGTCTCTTTGGGCAGCTTGTGGGGCCCCTATGGGATCGTCGCCGGCGTCGTCGTCGCCCAAGTGATCCTCTGGCCACTCTCCCTGGTCCTCACGGGCCGGATGTCCGGCGTTTCCACCCGCGAAGCGCTTGTCGACTCGTACGTCCTGGTGGGCGTCACCGCATCGGCCACGGCTGCGGGCTGGTATGCCGGTCGTACCCACATCGTGCCGGGAGGGCCCGTGGTCGACATAGTGGCGGTGGTCGTGACCATGCTGGCCACACTGGCTCTGGCTGCCGCGCTGGTCGCTCCGTTCCGCCGCGACGTGCAGACGTTCCTGCAAACCGTACGCTCCGGCGTTGGCTGATACTCCGCCCCGCCGTTCGGGCGCGCGGCGGCGGCCTACCCTCTAGACTCGGCCCCATGAAGGGCATCATCCTCGCCGGCGGCACCGGCTCGCGTCTGCATCCGATCACGCACGGCATCTCGAAGCAGCTCGTGCCCGTGTACGACAAGCCGATGATCTACTACCCGCTCTCCACGCTCATCCTGGCGGGCATCCGGGACATCCTCGTCATCACCACCCCGCAGGACGCGGAACAGTTCCAGCGACTGCTCGGGGACGGCTCCCAGTTCGGTGTGTCTCTGACGTACGTTCAGCAGCCCTCGCCGGACGGCCTGGCCCAGGCGTTCGTGTTGGGTGAGGAGCACATCGGCGTTGACCACGTGGCCTTGGTGCTGGGGGACAACATCTTCTACGGCCCGGGAATGGGTCAGCAGCTGCGCCGCCACACGGATGTGGAGGGCGCCACCGTGTTCGGGTACTGGGTGAAGGACCCCACGGCCTACGGCGTGGTGGAGTTCGACACGAACGGAAAGGCCGTCTCCTTGGAGGAGAAGCCGGCGCAGCCAAAGTCCAACTTCGCGGTCCCCGGACTGTACTTCTACGACAACGACGTGGTGGAGATCGCGAAAGACCTGAAGCCCTCGCCCCGCGGCGAGCTCGAGATCACGGACGTAAACCGCACATACCTCGAGCGTGGCACGCTCAATGTGGAGGTCCTCCCCCGCGGCACCGCGTGGTTGGACACCGGCACATTCACCGATCTCAACGACGCCTCGAACTTCATCCACGCCGTGGAGTCACGGCAGGGTCTGAAGGTTGGATCCCCGGAGGAGGCCGCCTGGCGGCAGGGGCTGCTCACGGACGATCAGCTCCGGGAGCGTGCCGAGCGGCTCGTGAAGTCCGGCTACGGTCGCTACCTGCTGGACCTGCTGGATTCAGGCCGCTGAGCCCGGGGACGGACCGACAGACCGTGGCATCCTTCGACATCCTCTACATCCGCCCGGCCGGCTCCGGGTGGGGCCCAGTCCACGAACTCGTGCAGCTGACCCGTCGCCTATTCGACGCACGGCTGATAGAGGTGGACGACACGGGCGACGTCAATCGCTTGCAGAGGGCATCGGCGCTACTCCCCCGCGGACCGCGCGTCCGTGACCGTCACCTGCTCGTCATGGGTCCCCAGCCCGCCGCGATCGCACACGTCGCCCATCCTCGCCTCTGGTTACCCGGCTACCGTTCCGTCGCGGTGTGGATCATCGACTCGTTCTGGACCGACCGCACCCCGCGCCTGTTGCGTGATCGCCCGCACGTGGATCGCCTGTTTATCACGGACCCTCAGCTGGTCTCCGAATGGTCAGGACAGACTGGACTGCCGGTGGGCGTCCTTCCGTGGGGGTCCGACACCACCCGATTCACCTCGGCCCAGGAAGGCACCGACCGACCGGTGGACGTGCTCCGCGTCGGCCGACAGCCGAGGGCCTGGAGCGACGACGCGAGGACCTCGCGCGACGCCGCCGCCCACGGACTACACTTCGCCGGCCGTCCTCCGTTCAGCGACGATCCCGCACGGAATCAAATGCTGGTCCGGGAGGCTATGGGGCGGGCTCGTGTGGTGCTCGCCTTCTCCAACCTCGTGAGCCCGGCACCGTACACCCATCCGACCCGCGACTACCTCACAGGCCGCTGGACCGATGCCCTCGCCGCGGGCTGCCTCGTCGCGGGCACCGCCCCGGCCTCGGCGGCCTCGCTCCTCTGGCCCGGAGCGACCGTCGAGATCTCCCCCACCTCCCGGGATGATGCGTGGCCCGTCCTCGCGCAGTTAGCCTCGGAATGGACCCCGCAGGCAGCAGCGGATCGCCAGTCCGAGGCGCGGCGCCGTCTCGACTGGCGATACCGGCTCAGGGACTTGTGCATGGCCATGGACTGGGCAGTGCCGGACCGTCTCACCGCAGAACTTGCCACCCTCTGAGAGGAGTCACATCATGGGACTCGGCCTGAATGTAGCCCTCCACGACGTTGTCCACCGCGTGGCATTCTCCGCCGCTGTGCCGATCCAGCACCGCACAGCCTTCCTCCGTCGGCTGGGCTGGACCGGCATCACCCGCTCGGACATCCGCGACGGATGCCTCTTCATCGGCTTCGACATCACCATGGACCGGTCATACCTCAACCGCCAGGTGCTGATCGATGCTTCCGCGCCGGTGAGGATCGGGGCCCATGTGCAGTTCGGCCCCCGGTCCAGCATCATCACGAGCACGCATCGGATCGGCGACGCGACCATGCGCGGTGGCGACCCGGAGGCCCAGCCCGTCGCCGTGGGCGACGGGTGCTGGATCGGCGCCGGCGCGATGATCCTCCCCGGGGTCATCGTGGCACCCGGATGCAGCATTGCCGCCGGCGCGGTTGTCACTCGGGACACTGAACCGAACGGCATCTACGCCGGCACGCCGGCAAGGCGGGTACGTGACCTGGACTGAGGACCAGACGGGAGCCGCTCCCTGCCTATGGCCGGGGCCCAGGTTGCGTCAGGCGCCCGGCAGCCCCTCCACCAAGGCACGGAGCCGGAGGGCGAACTCCCGTTCGGAAAACTTCTCCACGTGCCGCCGCATCGCCGCGGTGTCCCAGCGGGCCGCCTGGAGCTTCTTGATGCCCTCACCTACCCCGTCGATACTCGCATCCAGGACGAACGTCCCGTTGACGCCGTCCACGATGGTGTCCAGGTAGCCGCCGGCGCGCAGCGCCACGGTGGGCACGCCCCATGCGCTCGCTTCAAGCGGCGTGATGCCGAAGTCCTCGTGGCTCGCTGCGATCAGCGCGATCGCGTGAGCGTAGGCCCAGCGCAGCTGCGCGTCGGTGAGGTCTTGGCCGAACACCACGTCCTCCCCCGCCATCGCACGCAGCCGGGCCTCCTCCGGGCCCTTGCCGATCACCACGAGCGGCCGCCCCGCGCGGGCCGCGGCCTCGATCGCCACGTCCACGTGCTTGTACGGCATGAGACGGGCGACCGACAGCAGGAAGCCGTCCTCCGCCAGCCGCTCGGCTCCGGGGATCGGCTCCTGCGGGCCGTCCGTGCTCACGGAGTGCGGCGGAAACACCAGGTCCACGCCGTCGAGCCCGTAGACGTCTTCGATCCGCTCCTTCACCACCGTGGAGTTGGCCACATAGCGTGATCGACGCCGGACGGCCGCGCGGTCCCACCTGCGCAGGCCCGGGCGCAGCGCGCGGGCGATCCGGCCCTTGATGCTGTTCCGGCCGTCCTCGCCCAGGTAGTCGTCCAGCAGGTAGACCCAGCGCGCCGGGGTGTGGCAGTAGACGAGTGTGGCGCCGTCGTAGCGGAATCCGTGCGCCCAGCCGGAGGTCGAGACGACGGCGACCGGCTCCTTCACATGCAGCAGTGAGGACGCCAGCGGCAGCAGCGGCAGGGCCCGCCGCGGGTCCTTCCGCAACACCCCCACCCGGTTGAGGGGCGAGGTGATGATGCGTGCGTCCTTGAACTCCGGGAAGGTTCCCTCGGGGTCGTAGAACGTCGTGTAGATGGGGGCGTCTGGCCACATCCGGTGCAGGGCGAGCACCACCCGCTCCGCCCCGCCCTTCTGGGTGAGGTAGTCGTGGGCGATGGCGATCCGGCCGCGTGTCATGTCGGTCATGGTGCTCCCCTCAGAACTGCCGACGGGCGCGCCCCGGCCGGGTGCGTCCGGTCTCCGCGGCGGCTTCGACCTGCAAGGCGATCAGTTTTCGTGCGATCGGCGCCGGCAGCACGGCGGCGGCACGCTCGATGACGGCGGAGCTGTGCTGGATCGTGCGTTCCGTGCTCAGAGCGGCCACCGCTCGCACGGCGGCGCCCCACGGCCCGCACGGGGCACGGTCCCCGCCGAGTGCGTCCGCCCCGTGCTTGGCGATGAAGATCTGCCGGGCGGACCCCGAATGCAGAGCCCGGCGCGCCTTGGTGTAGGTGGTGACCGCTGCCGCGTGGTGGCGGGTCTCCAGCTCCGGCCGGATCTCCACCGGGTACCCGGCGGCATGGAGACGGTAACCGAAGTCGACGTCCTCCCAGCCATAGCGGCGGTAGTCGGGGTCGTAGCCGCCGAGCTCTTCGTGGAGGGTGCGGGGGACGGACACGTTGCCGGCCCAGTGCCGCCACTGCTGCTCTGCCGGCAGGGCGTAGGCGTGACGACGGTGTGCTTCGTCCTGGGCATCCCCGTAGACGCGCTGATAGGCGGAGTCTGGGAGGACATTGGCCGTCAATCCGATCACGCCGCGCTGTACGTCGTCGTGCGCGGCCACGTGGTCCCGGATGTAATGCAGTCCGGGCTCCAGATCGTCGTCCGCGCGGATGAGGATGCGGCCGGACGTCGCGTCGGCACCGGCGTTGAGCGCGGCGACCCGCCCATGGTTCTCGGGGAAAACGGTCCAGCTCAGGTCCAGGCCCGGATGATCCGCGGCCAACTGCGCGAGCACCGCTCCTGACCCGTCCACGTCCCCGTCCACGACCACGTGGACCTCGAAGGCCGGGGCGTCCTCCTGTGCGGCGAGCGCGCCGATCAGGCGCGGCAGCCGCTGCGCGCCGCCCCGGCTGGGGACGATCACGCTGGCCTCGGGGGTCAGGGGCGTCTCGGTCATGAGTCCTCCGCGGGGTTCATAGGGACAGGTCATCCAGGAGCTCGGCGACGGCACGGCGGCCGGCATCGGGCGACCACAGGGCCTGCCACCGACGGTACTGGTCGTCTACCACCTGGGCGCGGTGCGCGTCGATGGCCTCCTCGAGGGTGTCGGCCAGGGCGTCGACGTCCTTCTGCGGGAACACCCACGGGTGCTCCGGGCCGACGACCTCCGGCAGCGCCCCCGCGTCAGAGACGACCAGGGGGACGCGCGCCGCCATCGCCTCGGCCGCGGTCAGGCCGAAGACCTCGGCCCACTGGGACGGCACCACGAGCACGTCGACGGCGTGCAGGAACTCTGCCGTCCGCACCCAGCCGAGTCGACGGACGTGCGAGCCGGCGGAGGCCAGTGCGGCGGCGATCCGGCGCTGCTCCTCCGCCTCGACGAACCGTCCCTCACCGCCGACGAGGAACTCCACGGCACCCGGCCGCCGGCCTGCCAGCGTCGAGGCGGCCGCGAGGAAGGTGAGGATCCCTTTGTCCTCGGACAGCCGGCCCAAGAAGCCGACGCGGACAGGAGCTCCCGCCGCCCTCGGGGTCGGAGCCCCCGAGACCTCGGGGACCCAGTTGCCGAAGGCCCGGGCACCGCGGATCCTCTCCGCGGCGAACTCGGAGGGGCAGAGCACGGCGAGCGCCCGAGGCTTCGCCGCGGCGGCGAAGGCTCGCAGCTGCGGCTTCTCCGGAACCTGGTGCAGGTGGACGATCCGGCCGGCCCGGCCCGCGAGTGCCGTAGCCGGCAGCAGACCGTTGCACCAGAGGACGTCGCGGCGGTGTGCGCGGTGCCAGCGACGCAGGCCACGCATGTAGGCCAGGCGGCCGGTTCCGGGGATGCGTGCGACCTCGAAGCCGTCGGCCTCCATCCGGTCCGTGATCTCGGCCGGCTCCGCCGGAGCCACCACTGCCACGTCGCGATCCAGCTCGCGCAGGGCGGTCGCGATGTGGTGGAGCATGACCTCACCGCCGCCGACCTCTCCCTGGTTGGCGGCGATCCAGATCTTCGTCCCCGTCACCGGGACATCTCTCCTCGCACCTCGTCCGTGACGCGCGCGATCGCGGCCACCATCTCCTCGCTGCCGTTCACGTGGGACGGCCCCACAGCACCTCCGACGACCCGCTCGATGCCGGCGACGATCGCCTCCGGCACAGGGTCCTGCAGCAGGGCCTCGGCCGGCAGGATCTCCCCGTTGCCGCCCACGTCCGTGGCGACGGCGGGCAGGCCGGCCGCGGCGGCGTCGAGCAGGGTGTAGCTCAGGTTCTCCCAGGCCGAGAGCTGCACCAGCACGTCGTGCGCGGCCATGGTGCCCCACGGCTCCACGAAGCCGGGCAGGTCGACCGCATCCGCGACACCGAGGGCCTTGGCCTGGGCGCGCAGCTGCCCCTCCAGCGGACCCGAGCCGGCCAACGTCAACCGCGTCCCGGGGTCGCGCTCCAGCAGGGCGGGCAGCGCGGCGATCAGCCGGTCCAGCCCCTTCTCCGGGGACAGGCGGGACAGGGACAGCACGCGCAGCCCCTCCCCCAGCCTCCGGCGCTCCCCGGAGGCCACCGCACGCACGTCATCCAGGTCCACGCCGTTCGGGACCACGGTCACCGGGCACCGCGGCCGCCACTTGGCCTCCAGCACCCGCTTCGTGGACTCCGAGACCGCGATCACCCGCTGCGTGCGTGCCAGCCGGGCCCAGTGGGTGAGGTTCTTGACCTTCGCCGTCATCGGATTCGCGTTGTACAGGGCATCGTCCGGGGCGATCCCGTGCTCCGAGGAGATCAGGCCGGTCCGGCGGTCGCCCGCCAGGGCGAGGCCGGCCACGATGTCCGCAAAGGCCAGGTGGGTGTGCACCACGGCCGGACGCAGGGTGCGCACCAGGTGACGGAGGGTGCGCACGGAGGCGAGCGTGCCGTCGTCGGGACCGAAGGGGCCCACAAAGACCGCCGCGCCCTGCTCGCGCAGGCGCTCGGCGAGCGGACCCTCGGGGCAGAGCACCGCCAGACGCAGACCGGGCAGGCCCACGCGCGCAACGTCGAGGACGTGCCGGGCCACGCCGCCCAGGTCAGCGACGGGGACCACCCAGAGCGTCAGCGGGGCGGGGGCGGGCGTCGTCACGTCCGGGCTCACAGCCACTGCTCCAGGCGGTCCAGGGCCGTCCAGAAGCCCTCGCCGTTGTTGATGTGGCCCTGCCAGATCTCCGGGATGAAACCCACCCCGGGGGCCAGGCGGTCCAACTGGCGGCACAGCGCCGGCCAGTCCACGTCGCCCTCGCCGATCTGGGGGCCCTCGCCGTCCACACCCGTGGCGTCCACGAGGTGCAGGTGGATGCTGTGCGGCGCCAGCTTCTCCACCATCTCGGAGAAGGGGATCCCCCAGAAGGTCGCGGAGAGCTTGGAGTGGGAGATGTCCAGGCACAGCGGCACCCCGGTGGCTTCCACGAAGGCCACCGTGTCGTCCGGGTCCATGAAGAGGTTGTGGTACTGCTGACCGCCCATCAGCCACGGGAACGGCGGTAGCGTCTGCGCGGCGATCCGGACGCCGGAGGTGTCCAGGCGCGTGACCGCCTCCGCGATGCGGTCGTACTTGGCCTGACGGGCCTCGGGGGCGATGTGCCGGTCCAGCGTGAAGCCGCCCATGGTGATCACCATGATCGGCGCCTCCTCCTTCGGGAACCAGCGCTTCAGGTCACGGGTGATGTCGATGGTGCGCTGCACCTCAGCGATCGAGCGCTCCCACACCTGCTCGTCCTCGCTGGCCAGGTCCACCAGGAAGTCGCCGGCAAAGATGTCCGGCAGGTGGGTGGTGAAGCCCATGTCCATCGGCTCGGTGAACACCGTGTCGATGTCCACCTCGAGGTCCTTGTAGGAGAAGTGGAACTCCAGGAAGTCCGGAGTGCAGTCCTTCGTGAGCGCAGCAAAGTCGTGGTAGCGCACCGGCAGGCCCCAGGGGCGGTTGAAGCGGAAGTCCCGTCCGGTGGGGACGGTGTCCGTCAGGTCGCCGGCGAAGAAGAAGTCTCCCTCGGCCAGGTCGCGCTGGATGGTGCGGCCCACCAATGCGGTGAGCTGGTTCGGCTGCAGGCCGCGGCCCGGGGACTTCACCGTGACGTCCTGTTCGGTGACCGTGTCACCGGCGGAGAGGGGGCGTGCGGCCACCAGAGATTTGGCCAGGTTGATGCGGTTCATGGCCTCGCCGGTGGAGACCACGCGCTCGCCGGCCACGCCGATGGAGTCCTCCACCTCCCGGATCTGCTGCACCATCTTCGCGAACTCCTCAGGCAGCAGCGAGACCTTGTGGTCGTTGCCCTCCAGGGATCGGTCCGTGGTGAAGTGCTTCTCGATGATCCTGGCGCCCCGAGCCACCGCGGCCACCGGGACATGGAACCCGCGCTCGTGTCCCGAGTAGCCCACCGGCGTCTGGGCGATCTCCGCCAGCCGGTCCAGGTAGGCCAGGTTCACGTCCTTGTAGGGCGCCGGGTAGGTGGACTGGGCGTGGAGCATGGCGAAGGGGACGCCGGAGGAGCGCACCAGGGCGGCGGACTCGCGGATCTCCTCCTCGCGGGACATCCCGGTGGAGAGCACCATCGGGATCCCGAAGGTCGCCGCCTCCCGCAGCAGGCCGTGGTTGGTCAGGTCAGCCGACGCGATCTTGACGCCGTCGATCCCGTAGTCCGCCAGGACCTTCATGGAGGGCGCGTCCCAGGGGGTGCACATCAGGGCCACCCCGGCGTTCCGCACGTGGTCGAACACGGAGAGCATCTGCGTGGCGTCCAGGGAGAACTTGGCCAGCTCGTCCAGGGTGCGCTGGGCGCCCAGGTCCTCGCCGGCGGTGGCGGCACCGGACTGGCGGTAGAGCGCATCCATGTCCCGCAGCTGGAACTTCACGGCATCGGCGCCGGCCTCCACGGCCAGGTCCACCAGGCGCTTGGCGAAGTCCACGTCGCCCTGGTGGTTGTTGCCGATCTCCGCGATGAGGAAGGCCCGGTGGTCCTCGCCGATGCGGTGGTCACCGATCTTCAGCTCCGCCTCCCGATTCACCGCGATCGCGGCGAGTCGGCCGCGCTCGTCCAGCAGCGGCAGGTGGTTCGCGCCGGTGGGCAGGGCCTGGCGGATCTCCTCGTGGGAGGCCCCCATGGGCGCGGTGGCCGGAGAGGTGTGAGCCACCTCGGAGGCCGGGATGTCCAGGGCGGCCTCCGGGTTCTCCAGCAGCCAGCGGCGCACGTCGCCGTCGGAGAGGGAGCCGGCGAGGAAGCCGTGGGAGTCCACCACGAACACGATGCGGTCGCGGTTGTCCGTCATCTTGCGCAGGGCGATGAGCAGGGAGTCCTCGGGGAAGACGAGGTAGGGGGTGAGACGGCGTTCGATGATCACTTCAGGCTCCGGGGGTGCTGTGCTGTCGGCTGCGGTGTGGGAAGGCCAGGTCCGGATGGCGGGCCAGGTGCTGCTGGACCGCAAGGTACTGGTCCATCTGCTGCTCGGCCAGGGCGAAGTCCAGCTCCGTGTCGATGTCCACGCCTTCCAGGTCGTCGAGCTCGAAGAGGCCGATCCTCCCGCCGAGGCGGTTGTGGCGCTCGTCGTAGAGCCACGGCCTGGTGATGTACAGCGAGCCGTTCTCGCGGAACCGGAAGTCACCGCGGCCCATGTCCTGGCGGCGTTTGCGGTGGTCCACGTCGAAGTCTGGGATCGGAGAGTCGCCTTCGGCAGCGCCGTGACGCCACAGGAACGGGGAGACCGGGACGACGCCCACAAGGGAGTCCACGCCGGTGGTCAGGAACTGGTCCACGGCACGGTCCAGGGTGCCGGGCAGGCGCAGCGGACTGGTGGCCTGCAGAAGCATGACGCCCTCAGGTTCACGGCCGGCCTCGCGCTCCTGGGCGAGCCGATACTGCACCACCGGCTCGGTGGGCGTGGTGTCCTGGGCGAGCTCCGCCGGGCGCAGATCGGGGACCTCGGCGCCGTATTGGCGGGCGACCTCGGCGATCTCCTCCGAGTCCGTGCACACGACCACGCGCAGGTCCGCCTGGGCGCTGAGCGCCGCCTCGATGGTCCAGGCCACGAGCGGCCGGCCGCCGAGCAGGCGAATGTTCTTGCCCGGCAGGCCGCGGGAGCCGCCGCGGACCGGGATGACGCAGAGGATGCTCACGCGCCGATCTCCTCCTTCAGGTGCCGCGCGATCACGTGGGCCGGGTCGCCTTGCGGCATGGCGAACGCCGGGGTGGGCTCGGGCGTGCGCCACGGGCGCCACCGGGACATGGAGTAGCGGTCCCAGAAGTCTTCCAGCCAGGCAGGGGGCTCGGGATGGACCACGTAGGCCGGACGGCCGGTCTGGGCGGCCTCCAGGACGCCGGTGGAGAACACCGCCGCCACGGGCCCGGTGGTGGCCGTCAGCGGTCCGGAGCTGTCCACGGTGATGCCCTGGGCGCGCCACTTCTCGTGCTGGGCCACGGACATCCGGTCCCTCTCGGCCGGGTGCGGCCGGTAGGCGGCGCCGGTGGCGTGGATGTACTGGGCCGCGGCGGCGGCGACGTCGCGGCGCGGCAGCTCGGCGCCGTGCAGTTGCCCCAGGAACACCCCGGGGCCCTCCGGCCCGACGACGGCGCGCGCCTCGGCCGGTCCGCCCGCCTCGGCCTGCCGGCCGGCGTTCCACAGCAGGGCGGACCCGGCGTCCACGACCTCGACATCGGTGCGGGACTGGGTCCACCAGGAGGCGTCCCGCCCGGAGAAGGCGAAGAGACGGCAGTCCGCCGGGACGGGCGGTGTGGAAACGGCCAGCAGTCCGTGCTGGACCACGTTCACCCGGGCCCCCTGCTCGCGGGCCCAGCGCACGGCGGTGCGGCCGGCGGGCAAGTACTCCCCCGCCACCAGCACCTGGGTGAGCTCGCGCAGATGCTCGGGGCAGGCCTGTCCCTCCAGCGGGGCGATGCGGTGCAGCGCGGCTCCGGGCAGACCGACGATGTCCACTCCGGCGGGCAGGATCCAGGCGACGCCCTCGAGGACGTCGTGCCTCACCTGCTCGGCCAGGGCACGCAGCGGCTCGGCGAGCGCCGCCACCTGGGTGGGCCCGGTGGACTCGAGTGCCACCAGGGTGTGCACGGGACCCGGCGGCGAGGCGATCTCCAGGCCGGTGCCGTCCTCCCGTCCGCGCAGCCGGCGCGTGACCTGGCGTGCCCGGTCCACGGCCCGGCGGGAGGCGGGCCACTGGCGGCGCTGCCAGGAGGACCACTCCTCCAGCTGCTCGGGACGCCAGAACAGGGGCGCGGTGCGGTCGACGGGGATGCTCATACCCACCACTCCTGGGCGATCCGCGCCCGGTGGGCGAACGTGTGCTCGGCGTGGGAGCGCCGGCGGCCGGCCTCGCGGATGGAGGCTCCCCAGGAGGGCTCGGCCACGATGCGGCGGCCGAGCTCCACGAGCTCGTCCGCGCTATGGAAGACGAGGACCTCGCGGCCGGGCTCGTAGAACTCGGAGACGTCGTCACGGTCCACCAGCTGGAGTCCGCCCATGCCGGGGACCTCGAAGGTGCGCATGGCGTGCCCGGCCTGGAGGCCGTGGATGTTGATGGCCCCGGCGGCGGCCGCCTGGACGGCGTAGGCCTCAGCCAGCGGGATG
Organism: Micrococcus luteus; assembly: GCA_047414615.1. Taxonomy (GTDB): domain Bacteria; phylum Actinomycetota; class Actinomycetes; order Actinomycetales; family Micrococcaceae; genus Micrococcus; species Micrococcus luteus_B. The sequence continues at coordinate 150,289 of CP179711.1, read as the reverse complement.
TCCCGTTCGGCGGGGAGCTCGGGACGCCGCAGCTCCCAGGTGCGCAGGCGGTCCACGGGATGGTGGCTCCACTGCCGGCCATAGGCACGCACCGGGACGCCGGCGGCGTGCAGGCGCTCCAGCAGCTCGACCCGGTTGGGGTAGCGGGAGCCCACGAACACGAGCTCCTCGGAGCGTGGCACCTCCGGCAGCGGCATCTCCGGGTCGAACCCGTTCGGCAGGTAGTGGGCGTCCACGCGCTGCGCCGCCAGGTCCTGCGCCTCGGAACGCGCGTAGCTGAGCACCGGGCCGACCTGCCGAAGGAAGTCCACCGTGTAGTCGTGGCGGTGGAGGTCGTCGTAGAGCCAGAGCATCACGGGCACCCGCAGGCCGTGGACCTCGGTCCAGAAGTCGGCGCCGAGCGAGTCTCCCTTGATCACGAGCACCCGCTGGGGGCGCACCTCGCGGACGGCGGCGACGGCGCGCCGGGTGTCCCAGGCGACCCGGGAGGCGGTGCGGTCCAGGCCGGCCTTCTGGGGCAGCTCGATCAGTCCCTTGTTCCACAGCTTCATCCCGAGCGTCGCGTAGTCGTCATAGCAGTGGACGTGGACGTCGAAGCCCTGCTGGGACCAGGCCGCCGCGATGGACCGGTGGTAGCCGTGGAAGGCCGGGGAGACCAGCAGGAGGCGTTCGGGTCTGCGGCCCTCGGGCACGCCGGAGGCCGGGATCCGGTAGACGCGGGAGGTGGTCATCGGCTTCCACCCCGCACCAGGGACATCTCGTCGTGGAAGACCTGCCGGGCGTCCACATCCGTGCCGAGCCGCTGACGCACGGAGTTCACCGCGAAGTTGACGCCGGTCGCGGCGGTGAGGGCGGCCTTGAGCGCACGGGGGTGGCCCCACTTCTGTGCGTAGCGATAGCGGGAGTCCACCAGCCAGGCCCGCCGGCGCAGCGGGTCCGAGGAGGCGCCGCCCACGTGGGCCACGCGGATCGAGGGGATGACCAGGGAGGGGATCCCCTGTCTGCGCAGGCGCAGCTGCAGGTCCACCTCCTCGCTGTTCATGAAGTAGGACTCGTCCAGCCCGCCGATGCCGCGCACGTGCGCCACCGGCAGCAGCATCACGGCTCCCATGACCCAGTCCACGGACACGGGGGACTCGGCCTCCACGGCGCGCATGTCATGGCCCACCAGCTCGTGCAGTGCACGCCGGTGACGGAACCGGGCCAGGGGGGTGAGCCATTCCACGGTCTGGTGGAGCACCGTCGGGAAATGACGTCCCGAATACTGCGGGGAGCCATCCAGGTTCACCACCTGTGGACTCGTCACGGCGGGCTGGTAGGGGGCGGAGGCCGCCACGAGGGCGTCGATATCCGCCCCAGTGATGTCCACGTCCGAGTTCAGGACGAGGGCCAGCGGGGTGTGCACGGCGTCGAGGCCCGAGTTCACGTTCGCACCGAAGCCGCCGTTCTGCGTGCGGCGGACCACGGTGGTGGGTACGGAGCCGGCGGGCAGTTGTTCCGGGAAGGGCTGCGGAGAGCAGTCGTCGCTGACCACGATGTGCGCCAGCGCCTCCCCCGGGCGTCCCTGCAGTGTACGGACCAATTCCAGCGTGGGCTCCGGGTCGCCGTAGTGGGGCACGACGGCGGTGACGGTGCCGGCGCGCGGACGGTCGGCTGCCATGGGACTCCTCCAGCCTGGACAGGGGGAATTTTTGGTACGTTTCTGATCAGAAATCTATACCCTGCATGATGCCTCAACAGCCACGGCAGGTGCGAGGAGACAGGAGTCACAGATGCTGCGCCTCACCACCGGCCGAGGCCATCTCGACGTGGCCGGACTCACCGCCGAGGAGCAGGACGAGGTAACCCGGTGCTGGTCCCGGTGCGACCCGCAGGAGCTCTCCGGCCGCGCACCGGAGGAGGCCGGGCTCGTCCGTGACTCCACACCCTGGGCCGCCTTCCACGAACGCCTCGTGCACGCCACCACCGCGGCGGCCACCACCTCCGGACGGGGCACCCACATCATGCTCCACGCCGCGGCACTCGCCCTGCCGGAGAACGGACGCGCCCTTGCGATGGCCGCGGCCTCCGGCACCGGCAAGTCCACCGCCACCGGCACGCTCGGCCGCCATCTGGCCTACCTGACGGACGAGACACTGATTGTGGACCCGGACACCCTGGCCATCACGCCGTACGCCAAGCCGCTCTCCCTCTACGGCCCCTCCGGACGCCGCCCGAAGGTGCAGCACGGCCCGGACGAGCTCGGGCTCGGCCCCACCCTGGCCGAAGGCCGGCTGACGGCCGTCGCGGTGCTGGACCGCGTCCGCGACGGGGACGAGCCGGTCACCGCGCGCGCCGAGCCGCTGGACCTCGTGGACGCCGTCTCCGAACTCGCCCCGCAGTCCTCCTCCCTCGGACGCCTCCCCCGCGGGCTCGTGGCCCTCTGCGATGTGCTGGACCGACTCGGAGGCGCCGTCCGGCTGGTCTACCGCGAGGCCGAGGACCTGCTGCCGGTGGTCCGGTCCCTCCTGACGGACCCGGCGGCGCCGCTGGAACGCTCCTGGGACCCGCTGACGCCGGGCGAGCTCACCGCCTCCGTGCCCGGGGAGCCCGACGCCCGCTCCCGCACCGACGCGGACGACGGGGTGCTCACCGCGGACGGGCGCCTCATGCTCCTGCGCGGCACCGAGCTGACCGTCCTCAGCGGCCTCGGCGCCGCACTCTGGTTCAACCTGGACGTGGCCCGCACCCCCACCGAACTGGTGGAGGCGATCGCCCCCGAGGGCCCCGTCCCCGAGGACGCCGAACAGATCGTCACCCGTGCACTCACGGACCTCGCCGACCGCGGCCTGCTCCAGCGCTGAGTCCCAGCACCCCGTGACGAAAAGGCCCCCACCGGACGGTGGGGGCCTTCGCGCACGGGGGGGCGGCCGTCGTCGGGAGGCGGGCTCCGGAGCGGCCGGGGCGGCTCAGGGGGTGGACCAGTGGGCCGGAGGCCAGATGGTCACGAAAACCTCGCCGACCACGTCCTCCTCATCCACGAAGCGCGCACAGTCCGGGCCGGCCTCCTCCGCGGTCAGACCGCGGCAGCCGATCACCGAGTCGGCGGAATTCGAGCGGTGGTCACCGATCGCCAGGACCTTGCCCTCCGGGACGGAGATCGGCCCGAAGCACCGCTGGGAGCGCGGCTCGCTGGAGCAGTCCAGCTCGTCCTTGGCGTAGGGCAGGTCCTGGAAGACGTAGGGCTCCTCCAGCGGCTCGCCGTCCACGGTGACCTGGCCGGAGTCCGTGCAGCACTCCACAGTCTCGCCGCCGCGGCCGATCACCCGCTTGACGAGGGCCTGGTCATGCGAGACGCCGATGCCGGTGACGTCCCCGAACGAGCGCACCGCGGTCTCCAGCGGACCGGAGTCCTCCAGCGGCGGGGCCCAGTTCTCGTCTCCATTGAAGACGACCACGTCCTGGCGCTCCGGTGTGGCGTCGCCGCCGTAGGCGAGCCGGTTGACGAGCATCCGGTCCCCCACGTTCAGCGTGTTCTCCATGGAGCCCGAGGGCACGGAGTAGACCTTGACCAGGAACGCCTGGACCACAGCCACCACGGCCAGGGCCACGAGCACGTTGAGCAGGACGGAGACCAGGAACGGCAGCTGGCGACGCCGCCGGCCCGGGGGGCCCTGCTGCGCGGACACGGCGTCCGGCCCGTCCGGACCGTCCGGCCGGGCTGCGGTGCTGGCCATCGGATCAGGCGTCGCCGTCGAAGAGGCTGGTGACCGAGCCGTCCTCGAAGACCTCGCGGATCGCACGGGCGATCAGCGGGGCGATCGAGAGCACTGTGAGGTTCTCGAAACGCTTCTCCTCCGGGATCGGCAGGGTGTTGGTGACGACAACCTCGCGGGCACCGCACTCGCCCAGGCGCTGGGCGGCCGGGTCCGAGAAGACGGCGTGGGTGGCGGCGATGATGACGTCCTTGGCGCCGGCCTCCTTGAGGACGCGTACCGCGCCGGCGATGGTGCCGCCGGTGTCGATCATGTCATCGATCAGCACGCAGACACGGCCCTCGATGTCTCCGACCACGGTCTTGGACTCGGCCTGGTTCGGGACGGTGAGGTCACGGGACTTGTGCACGAACGCCAGCGGCACGCCGCCCAGGCGATCCGCCCACTGCTCGGCCACGCGCACTCGGCCGGTGTCCGGGGAGACCACGGTGATCTCCTCGCCCTCCAGGCGGGTGCGGATGTAGTCCGCGAGCAGCGGGATCGCGAACAGGTGGTCCACCGGGCCGTCGAAGAAGCCCTGGATCTGCGCGGTGTGCAGGTCCACGGACATGATGCGGGACGCGCCCGCAGCCAGGTAGAGATCCGAGATCAGACGGGCAGAGATCGGCTCTCGGCCGCGGCCCTTCTTGTCCTGGCGGGCGTAGGGGTAGAACGGCGAGACCACGGTGATGCGGCGGGCCGAGGCACGCTTCATGGAGTCGATCATGATGAGCTGCTCCATGAGGTGGTTGTTCAGCGGAGCAGGGTGGGACTGGATGACGAACACGTCTTTGCCGCGGACGGACTCGCCCGAACGGACGTAGATCTCACCGTTGGCGAAGTCATAGGCGCTCATCGGCAGCAGCTCGGTGCCGAGCTCCTCCGCGATCTGCGTGGCCAGCTCCGGATGTGCCCGACCGGCGGCCAGCACCAGTCGCTTGTCCTCGCTGCGGCTCAGTTCCGTCATTCTCGCTCCCCTGCTCTCTCGCGATCTGCGGCCCCGGGCCTTCTGTGGTGGCCCGGAGCCATCCTAGTCCTGGTCTGCCCCCGGCCTCAGCCGCGGTCTGCGCCGGCGGCCTGGGCGGCCTCCGCGGAGCCCGTGCTGGGGCGCTTGGCCACCACCCAGCCGTCGATGGTGCGCTGCTCCACCCGGTTCAGGGCGAGGGCACCGGCCGGGACGTCCTCGCGGACGACGGCACCGGCGCCGGTGTAGGCACCGTCACCGACCGTCACCGGGGCGGTGAAGACGGTGTTGGAGCCGGTGCGCACGTGCGAGCCGATGGTGGTGCGGTGCTTGTTCACACCGTCATAGTTGGCGGTGATGTTGCCGCAGCCGATGTTGGTGTGCTCGCCGATCTCCGCGTCACCGGCGTAGCCGAGGTGGGACAGCTTGGAGCCGCGGCCGACCGTCACGTTCTTGGTCTCGTAGAACGCGCCGATCTTGCCGTCCTCGCCCAGCACGGTGCCCGGGCGCAGGTACGTGAACGGGCCGACTGCGGCATGCGCGCCAATGACCGCGCCGGTGGCATCGGTGCGCTTGACGGTGGCCCCCGCGCCGACCTCGGTGTCGGTGAGGGTGGTGTCCGGGCCGATCACGGCATCCGCGGCCACCGTGGTGGTGCCGTGCAGCTGCGTGCCGGGCTTCAGGGTCACGTCGTTGGAAAGCTGCACGGTGACGTCCACCCAGGTGGAGGACGGGTCGATCACGGTGACGCCCTCCTTCATCCAGTGACGCAGCACGCGGTTGTTGAGCTGACGGCCCAGGTCCGAGAGCTGGCGGCGGTCATTGGCGCCCTCGACCTCCCAGACGTCGTCCGTGCCGACGGAGGCGACCCGGCCGCCCTCGGCACGGGCCAGGCCGAGCACGTCCGTGAGGTACTTCTCGCCCTGGACGTTGTCCGTGGACAGGGACGGCAGGGTGCGGCGCAGCAGGGCGGCGTCGAAGGCATAGATGCCGGAGTTCACCTCGGCGATCTCCACGAAGGAGGAGTCCCCGGTGGCCTCGGCGTGGGCCAGCGCGTCCTTGTGCTCCATGATGCGCTCGACAAGGCCCTCCGCGTCACGGACGATCCGGCCGTAGCCGGTGGGGTCCTCCAGGGTGGCGGTCAGCACGGTGACGGCGTTGCCGTCCGCCTCATGGGTGGAGACGAGGTCCGCGAGGGTCTGCGGGGTGAGCAACGGGACGTCGCCGTAGGTGACCACCACCGTGCCCTCGGTGTCCGCCGGGACGGCGTCGAGGCCGAGCTCCACGGCGCGGCCGGTGCCCGGGACCTCGTCCTGGTCCGCGATCACGATGCCCGGCAGCTGCTCCTGGATGTGGGCGGCCACCCTGTCCCGCTCGTGGCGCACGACAGCGACGAGGTACTCGGGGTCCAGCGAGGCCGCGGCATGGAGGGCATGGCCCACCAGGGAACGACCCCCGATGCGGTGCATGACCTTGGGGGTAGCGGACTTCATGCGCGTGCCCTGCCCGGCGGCCAGCACGATGACGGCGGACGGGCGGGGGGCGGTGGTCTCGGGCATTCCTGCGCTCCTCCTGGGGTGGCGGTCGAGGGTGGGTTTCGGTGGGCGGGACCGTGTTCCGCCCCTAGGATTCGAACCTAGACTGCACGGCTCCAAAGGCCGGCGTGCTGCCATTACACCAGGGCGGACCGTCGCCACCGCACGGCGGCGACGCCTCGTCATTCTTCCACACGGCTTCGCGGCTCACTGAGACATGGAGGCCTGACCTGAGACGGAGGACAGCGGAGGCGTCAGACCATGACGGTCAGTAGGCCCCGTCCCCGGCGATCACCGCGCGCACGGTGCGTCCCAGAATGACGATGTCTCCCAGGATGGACCAGTTCTCCACATAGTTCAGGTCCAGGCGCACCGCGTCCTCCCACGAGAGGTTCGAGCGGCCGGACACCTGCCACAGGCCCGTGATGCCCGGCTGGACCTGGAAACGGCGGTGGATGTAGGCCTCGTACTGCTCCACCTCATGCGGCAGGTGCGGGCGAGGGCCCACCAGTGACATGTCCCCGCGCAGCACGTTGATGAGCTGCGGCAGCTCGTCGATGGACGTGCGGCGGATGAAGCGGCCGACTTTCGTGATGCGCGGGTCGTCCTTCATCTTGAACAGGACGTTCTCGTCTCCCGAGTCCGAGGTCAGCGCCGCCTTGATCTTCTCAGCGTCCGAGACCATGGAGCGGAACTTCAGCATGGTGAACGGCTTGCCATGGAGGCCGATGCGCTCCTGGCGGAACAGGATGGGCCCCCGGCTGTCCGCTCGCACGGCGATGGCCACGCCGAGCAGAAGCGGGCAGATCAGCACGAGCCCCAGCCCGGAGGCGAGCAGGTCGAAGGTGCGCTTGGCGAAGGCCTTGCCACGGGACAGGCGCGGGGTGCTGACGTGGATCAGCGGCAGCCCCGCAAGCGGCTGCATGTGGATGCGCGGGCCGGCGACGTCCACGAGGGCGGGAGCCATGATCAGCGTGATGCCGCGCTCCTGCAGCTCCCAGCCCAGACGCCGCAGGTCACGGGGAGGGAAGGGATCGCCCGAGGTCAGCGTGATGGCCTCCACCTGGTTCTCCTCGGCGAAGGAGACGATCTCGTTGATGGTCCCCAGGTCCGTTCGGCAGGGGATGGGCAGGAAGTCCTCCTCACGCGCACGGTAGCCGGGCATGATCGCCGCGGCCGGCTCGTAGCCCGCGCCGGCCTCGGAGACGAGGGCCTCGTACACGTGGGACACGGCGCCAGGCCCGCCGACGAGCAGCATGCGGCGGCGGAAATGGCCCTGGGCACGCCGGCGGGCCACCCAGGTGCGGACGACGAACCGGCCGAGGAGCACCGCAAACAGGCCGACCGGGAGCGCCACGGCCACATATCCGCGGGCGGTCTCGAGAGCCGTGGCGTAGGAGAAGATCGCCACGAGTCCGAAGAAGTACAGGGTGCCCTTGATGACCCGCTTGTACTCGTCCGCACCGACACCGAACACCTTGATGTCCCGTGAACCGACGAACGAGAGCGTCAGGACCCATCCCGCCGCGAGGATCACGGACAGCAGGGTGTAGTTCAGCAGGAGCACGCCGGGGATCTGCTCGCCCAGCCGCCCGAAGCGCACAAGCTCCGCGAAGAGCATGGAGACGAGGATCAGGACGGTGTCCACCAGGACGAGCAGCCGCGGGATGCCGCGGTGCCAGGAGGTGCCCAGCAGATGCTCGCCCTCCGGCTTCGGGGGCCGTGCCGGCCGGGCATGTGCACCCGGCGTCTCCAGGATGGTGGCCACGTTCGTCCTCTTGCTCGCTGCCGCGGATGCCGGTGGCGAGGGCCTTGCGGTCCGACGCTCCCAGGCTTTTCTCATCCGTCACGGATCGTAAGCCGCGATGAGGATTCAAGGCTATGTGAAGAGACTGTGTTCCGCATCTTATCTCCAGGTGAGATGCGGAGCCGACGCCGTCATTCGGCCAGTTCGGCGGCCGCGAGCCACTCCTCCTCCGCCGCCTCGAGCTCCGCGTTCACCTGCTGGAGCTCGGTATTGACCGGGCCGAGCTCGCCGAACCGCTGCGCATCGCTGAGCTCCGCGAGCCTCGTCTCGAGGGCGGAGGCACGCTCCCGGAGCCTGTCCTGCTGACGCTCCAGCCGGGCCATGTCCTTGCGGGCCTGCCGCCGCTGAGCCGCGGACGGACCGGCGGGTGCCGCCGACACTCCGGCGGACGGGCTTGCCGTGCGCATGGAGTCCAGCGTCCGCACCGCCGCCGGCATGGCGGCGCGCAGCTCGAGGTACTGGTCCACACCGCCGGGCAGCCCCCGCACGCCGCCGTCGCCGAGCAGGGCCACCTGGTGGTCTGTCACCCGCTCCAGGAGGTAGCGGTCATGGGAGACCACCACGAGCGTGCCCGGCCACCCGTCCAGGAGGTCCTCGACCGCGGCCAGGGCGTCCGTGTCCAGGTCATTGGTGGGCTCGTCCAGGAACAGCACGTTGGGCTCGCCCACCAGCAGGCGGAGCAGCTGGAGCCGGCGCCGCTCGCCGCCGGAGAGCTCGGCCACCGGCGTCCACTGGCGGTCCGTGCCGAACCCGAGCTGTTCCAGCAGCTGGCCGGAGGACATCTCCCTGTCCCCCACCTGGAAGTTGGACCCCTCACGCGCCATGACCTCGGCCACCCGGAGGTGGGAGACCTCGTCCAGCTCATGCACGTCCTGGGTGAGGGTGGCGGTGACCACGGTCTTGCCCCGCTTGACCCGTCCGGAGTCCGGCTGGATGCGGCCGTCCAGGAGCCTCAGCAGGGTGGACTTGCCGGCACCGTTGACGCCGACGATCCCCAGCCGTTCACCCGGCGCCAGTCGGAGGGTGACCCGGTCCAGGATCGTCTTCTCCCCCAGGCGGAGCGAGACGTCCTCGAGGTCCAGCACGTCCTTGCCCAGGCGGGCCGTGGCAGTCTTGGCCAGGGACACGGAGTCACGCGGCTCGGGAACGTCCGCGATGATCGCGTTCGCCGCCTCGATGCGGAACTTCGGCTTCGAGGTGCGCGCGGGGGCTCCACGGCGCAGCCACGCGAGCTCCTTCTTCATCAGCTGCTGGCGCTTCTGCTCGGCCACGGCGGCCTGACGGGCGCGCTCGGCGCGGGCGAGGATCCAGGCCGCGTAGCCGCCGTCGAAGGGGTCCACCGTGGCGTCGTGGACCTCCCAGGTCCGCGTGCAGACCGTGTCCAGGAACCAGCGGTCGTGGGTGACCACCACGAGGCCGCCGTCCGTGGGGCGCCAGCGGTCCTTCAGATGCTGGGCGAGCCAGGCGACGCCCTCCACGTCCAGGTGGTTGGTCGGCTCGTCCAGGAAGAGGACGTCATGGTCGTCCGCCAGCAGGGCGGCCAACGCCACGCGCCGCCGCTGGCCACCGGAGAGCCCGACCACGGTGCGCTCCAGGTCCAGGCCGGCCAGGAGCCCGTTGAACACGTCGCGGACCTTGGGGTCGGAAGCCCAGACGTGGTCGTCCACGTCCCCCACCACGGCCTGCTTGACCGTGTGCGTCGGTTCGAGCTCGTCACGCTGGTCCAGCACCCCCACGCGGACGCCCCCGCGCCGGGTGACCCTGCCCGTGTCCGGGGACTGGAGCCCGGCCATGATGCGCATCAGCGTGGACTTGCCGTCTCCGTTGCGTCCGACCAGTCCGATGCGGTCCCCCTCGTCCACGCCGAGCGAGAGCCCGTCCAGGACGGTGCGGGTGCCGAAGGAGATGCCGATGTTCTCGGCGCCGAGCAGATGTGCCATGAGCGGTGGTGTCAGTCCTTCCGCGTCCGGGTGGACGTAGGGGGTCGGTGGGGAGGTCGGGTGGGGTGCGGCCGGTGCCGTCTCCGGCTGCAGGCGGTCAGAGCAGGCCGGCGCCGTGTACAGGGCCGTGGACGGGGAGGGCCTCGATGCCGGTCCGCTCCTTGACGGCGGTGGCGAGGCGCTCGGCCTCGTGCTCGTCCGGTGCCACGAACAGGAGCGTGGGCCCGGAGCCGGACACCATGCCGCGCAGGGCCCCCTCGTCCATGCCGAGGTCCAGAACCTCGGATAGGTCCGGGAACAGGGTGACGGCGGGGGTCTGCAGATCGTTGTCCATCGCCAGGGCAAGGGCCAGCGGGTCGGCGAGCGCCAGCGCGCGCACCACGTCCTGGTTGACCTCCACTGCGGCGGGCGCGTCTAGCGTGCCCTCGGTCCGGAGCCGGTCAAGGGTCTCGAAGACGACCGGGGTGGAGAGGCCGCCGTCTGCGGGGACCACCACGAGGTGCACCGGGTTGCGGGCGGCGACCGGGGTCAGCTCCGTCCCCGTCCCCAGGCCCACAGCCGCTCCCCCGAGCACGGAGAAGGGGACGTCCGCCCCGAGCTCCGCTCCCAGCTGGGCCAGCTCTGAGCGGGTGAGCCCGGTGTTCCACAGCGCGGAGCAGGCCACGAGTGCGGCCGCCGCGTCGGCCGAGCCGCCGCCCATGCCGCCGGCCACGGGCACGTGCTTCGCCACCTGCAGGTCCACACCGTGGGCGTCTGGGTCCAGCCCCGTCCGCTCGCGGAGCAGCACAGCGGCGCGGTGCGCGAGGTTCGATTCGTCCCAGGGGACGTCGTGGGCGTCCACGAGGCTGACGTGACGGGGGCACGGCCCGACCGTGACCGCCCCGTCCTCACGGGCCACCGCGGTCACGGTCTCCGTCAGGGAGACGGCGAGGTACACGCTGGCGACGTCGTGGTACCCGTCCGGACGCAGCGGCCCCACCCGGAGGGAGACGTTGATCTTGCCCGGTGCGGTGGCGGTGACATGGCGGCGTGCGACGTCCTCGTGCACGTCATGACGAGAGAGGGGGTTCATGCGGTCTCCCCGGCCAGCTCCGTGGTGCGTGCCCGGGCGATGCGGGCGAAGTCCTCGATCGCCAGGGACTCCCCGCGGGCTCCGGGGTCGACGCCCGCCGAGCGCAGGGCCCGCTCCGCCGCTGCGGACCCGCCGGCCCATCCGGACAGCGCGGCGCGGAGGGTCTTCCTCCGCTGCGCGAAGGCGGCGTCCACCACGGCGAAGACGTCCGCGCGGTCCACGTCCGCCACCGGCTGCCGGCCGGCGCGTTCGAACGCCACCAGCCCGGAGTGGATGCGCGGGGCCGGCCAGAAGACCTGGGTGCCGATCGTGCCCGCCTTGCGGACCGGTCCGTACCAGGCGGCCTTGGCCGAAGGGACGCCGTAGACCTTGGAGCCGGGGCCGGCCGCCAGCCGGTCGGCGACCTCCTCCTGCACCATCACCAGCCCGTGGCGGATGCTCGGAAAGCGCTCCAGCACCTGCAGCAGGACGGGGACGGCCACGTTGTACGGCAGGTTGGCCACCAGCGCGGTCGGCGCCCCGTGCGCGGCGGCGGGACGGACGGCGTCGACGTCCTCGGGCGTGACTTTCATGGCGTCGGCATTCAGGACGGACAGCCGGTCCGAGGCGCGCCCGCGCATCGCCGAGGCGGTCTCCGGGAGGCGGGCGGCCGTCGTCGGGTCGATCTCCACGGCGGTCACGGCGGCCGCGGCGTCCATGAGTCCGAGGGTCAGCGAGCCGAGTCCGGGGCCGACTTCCAGGACGTGCTCGTCCGGCCCGAGGCCGGCAACGGCGACGATGCGGCGGATGGTGTTCGGGTCGATCACGAAGTTCTGCCCCCAGGACTTGGTGGGGCGCAGGCCCAGCTCCGCGGCAATGCGCCGGACGTCCGCGGCACTGAGCAGCGGGGCGGAGGGCACGGCGGAGGCGTCGGCGGCGTGATCGGGCATGGTCACGAGTCTATCCAGCGTGGACGCACCGCGGCCCGGTCCCTGTGGAAGGACCGGGCCGCGGTGAACCGGCTGAGGCCTTCATTACAGGCCGAGCTTGGCCTGGCAGCCGGGCCAGGCACCCCAGCCGGCGAGGGCATGGATCTTCTTGCCCATGATGATCTGCTCCTCACGGGAGGCCATGTGCGGCATGGGGGCGTACTGGGTGCCGCCGTTGGCGACCCACACGTCCTGCTGGAACTGGATGCCGCCGTAGAACCCGTTGCCCGAGTTCATGGACCAGTTGCCCCCGGTCTCGCAGTACGCGAGGCGGTCCCACACGGAACCGGACGGGGTGGTGGAGGCGGTGCGCTCGACGGCGGCACGCTGCTGCGCGGCCTCCGCGGCGGCGCGCTCCTCGGCCGCCTTCTGCTCGGCGACCTTCTCCGCCCACGCCTCCTCGGCGGCCTTCTGCTTCTCAGCACGCTCACGGGCGACCTTCTCGGCCCGCGCCTTCTGGGCGGCCTCACGCTCGGCCACCTTCTCGGCCCACGCCTGCTGCGCGGCCCGCTCGCGGGCGGCCTTGGCCGCGGCGCGCTCCTGGGCCTCGCGCTCCTCGACCCGGGCCTGCTTGGCACGGCGATACTCGTAGACCTTGCGCTTGTGCGCCTGCTCGGCGGCCTTCTCGGCCTCGGCCTTCTCGGCGGCGGCCTTCTCGGCGGCGGCCTTCTCGGCCTCCGCCTTCTCCGCGGCGGCCTTCTCGGCCTCCGCCTTCTCCGCGGCGGCCTTCTCGCGGGCCTCGATCCGGGCCTTCTTGGCGCGCCGGTACTCGTAGACCTTGCGCTTGTGCGCCTGCTCGGCGGCCTTCTCGGCCTCGGCCTCGCCGGCATCGGCCTGACGCTGGACGTCCCGGTCCTGCGCAGCCTCGTCCTTGCCCTCGGCGGACTCGTCCGTCTCCACCTGGGCCACGCGGTCCAGCTCCACGGTCCGCTGGTCCGCCTGGACCTGCGCGTCCTGGCCCGCGCAGGCGGTCAGACCGAGGGCGGCGATCGCGGCGACGGCGGCCACACGGCCATGACGGGACGAGCGCAGAATCGGGGCAGACAGCATGAAGCCTTCTCTCCTGTACAGGGACTCGGACGCTCGGACGCGGGTGGACGGCATCTCAGCCGTTTCGCGGCGGCGATCGACGCCGACACAGCGAGCCATCACGAGATGAACAGGTTCGACCATAACGAGACGGTCACAGTAGATCAAGGAACGGTGACGAAGCACACCGGCATGCCCGTCCCTGCTCACATCCGCGCGCGGGGCGTAGGCTGGCCCGAACGAGGCCGCCCGCAGCACGTGCGGCCAGCAGTCCGCCTGCCCCGCCTGACAGGAGTCTCATGCCTATGCGCCCCGGCACCCCCGCCTTCACCGAGCTGACCGATGCCCTCATCGCGCGGATCCAGGAGGTGGTCGAGGGCAAGCCCGAGGCCGTCCGCACCGCCGTGCTGGTCCAGCTGGCCGGCGGCCATCTGCTGGTGGAGGACGTGCCGGGCGTGGGCAAGACACTGCTCGCGCGCACGCTCGCCGGGGCGCTCGGCGGCAGCGTGAACCGCATCCAGTTCACCCCGGACCTGCTGCCGGCGGACATCACCGGCGTCTCGGTGTTCCACCAGGAACGCCACGACTTCCAGTTCCGCCCGGGCCCGGTGTTCGCGCACCTGGTGATCGCGGACGAGATCAACCGCGCCTCGGCCAAGACCCAGGCCGCGCTCCTGGAGGCCATGGAGGAGCACCGGGTGTCCGTGGACGGCACCACCCACCGGCTGCCGGACCCGTTCATGGTGGTGGCCACCCAGAATCCGTCCGACTCCCAGGGCACCTATCCGCTCCCGGAGGCCCAGCGCGACCGCTTCATGGCACGCATCTCCATGGGTTACCCGGACACGGACGCCGAGGTGCTCATGCTGGCCCACCACACGCATGACCCCGAGCACGCCTCCCCCGTCCTGCAGGACTCGGTGGAGCCGGTGACGGACGTGGACACCGCCCGCGAGCTGATCGCCGCCACTGCGATGGTCGCGGTCGGCGAGCCGGTACGCCGCTACCTCGTGGCACTCGGCCAGGCCACCCGCGAACATGCGGACGTGCGCGTGGGCGCGAGCCCGCGCGCGCTGGTCCAGTGGATGTCCGCGGCCCGTGCCGAGGCGGCGCTGAGCGGCCGCGACTACGTGGTGCCGGACGACGTCCGCGCCGTGGCCCACGTGGTCCTGCCCCACCGTCTTCTGCTGGACGGCCCCGTCCGCCATGACACCACCTCGCCGCAGGCGCGCCGGATCGTGGACGAGGTCCTCTCCCAGGTCCAGGCCCCCTTCGCCTCCCGCGCCGAGGCCCGAGCCACCCGATGAGCGCGCCGCTGACCCGGCTGCCCCGGTTCCGCCCCCGAGCCGACGCCGTGGGTCTGATGGTCCTCGGCGTCGTGCTCCTCGCACTCGGCCCGGTGCTGGGCCGCCGCGAGGCGATCGCCGTGGGCCTGTTCCTGCTGATCCTGGTCCTGGCCGCCCTCGCCCTCACCCTGGTCGAACTCGTGCTCACCCGGCGCGCATGGGAGCGCTCGTGGATCGGTCTGGCCGCCCCGCGGACCGAAGACCTGCACGGGCTGCACCAGCGCCTCGAGCCGCTGGACCTCGCCGTGCACACGCGCGGGGACTCCCCCTCCGGCGGAGCCGGACTCGAGGTGCACCTCCCCGAGTCCCTGCGTCCCGACGACGGCCCCTCGCCTCGGTCCCGACGCCTCCGCCGTCTGTGGCGCCGGGCGCGCGCCGGGGGATGGACGCCGCTGCGCCGCTCGACGCTCTCGCTGCTCCCCCGCTGGCGTGGACGCTACGAGCTGGACTCCGTCCGTTGCAGCGTCACCGGGCCGTTCGGCCTGTGGAGCGCACGCCAGCAGATCGCCGTCCCACAGGAGGCCGAGCTGCCGGTGGGTCCGCGGCGTCGGCCGCTGCCGGCGGACCTGGACCGTGTGCTCCTGGCCCAGGTGGCCGACGCCGCCGGACACCGGCGCACCCAGCGGCCGGACGACGTCGGACTGCGCGAGCACACCCCTGGCGACTCGCTCCACCGGGTGCACTGGGGCGCCACCGCCCGCAGCGGGCAGCTGATGGTCCGCGCCGAGGAGCCCGAGGACCGGGCACCCGTGCAGCTGATCGTGGACCGCACGCTCGGCCACGGTGAGCGGCAGGAGCACGTCTCGCCCTCCGGCCACGCGGTGAGCACGGACGAGGGGCTGGAGGCCGTGGTGGCCACGGCCGCGGCGATCGAGAGCTCCCTGCGCTCACAGACTGACCTGCACGTGGACGTGGTGGACCACACGGGTGCCCGTTATGCGCCTGCCGAGGCCTGGACTGACATCTACGGGGAGGTCACGGCTCAGAAGGGTGGCTGGGTGCTGCGCCGCGACGCCGTGGACGGTGACGCGGTGATGCTCCTGGCCGTGGTGGGCGCTCCCACACCGCGGCCGCCGGCCGCCCCTCCCCGGCGTGCCGCCGTGGTCCTGGTGACCGAGGCCGCCGCCACCGAGGCGGACCGCTGGCGCTCCGCCGGATGGGACGTCCTGACGAGCGTGGGAGGAGATCGCTGATGACCGCCGTCGACACCGCCGCCGGACGGGCCGAGGACGCGGCCGCCTCCAGCGACTCCGCCCCCGCGTTCCCCCGGGCACTGCTCGGCTGCGCTGCCGTCGCCCTGCTGTCCGCAGTCCTGATCGGCGCGGCCGCACAGGCCGCTGCCGCCCTGTTCTCCGGGCCCTGGTTCTGGGCCGCGTTCCTGCCCTGCCTCGCCTTCGCGGCAGCCTGGGCACCGGTGACCGCCTGGTTCGAGCACCGCAACGCGTCCCCGGACACCGCCGGGCTGCTCGGCGTGCTGGCCGGTGCGGTGGTGGCCACGGTCTTCTGGCTGCGCATCGGCTGGGCCGAGACGCTCGTGCTGGGTGTGCTGCCGACCGGCGAGACCTTCACCGCACTCCAGTCCGAGCTGGCCGAGCTCGGGCAGACCATCGCCCAGGAGACGCCGCCGATCACCGCGTCCGCTTCGGTGGTGGCCAGCACCTCGGCCGTGCTGCTGCTCGCCCTGGCGCTGACTCTTCTGCTGGCCCGCTCCCTGGAGCAGGCGACCGTGGCCGGCGCCCCCGCGCTGACCTTGGTGGTGATCGGCGCCGTCGTCACCGCGGGAGTGACGCCGCTGCCCGCCATGCTGCTCGCGGCGGCCGCCTGGATGGGGCTGATGTGGCTGGCGCATCCGACCTTGCGTCCGCGTGCCGCGCTCGGCACGGCGGGGACCGCCGGTGTGGCACTGCTGGCTCTGCTCGTCGCCGGGGCCGCGCTTCCGCAGCTCACATCGGGACTGTTGCCCGAGGGGCAGCGCTGGACCTCGGGCCAGACCACCGGACCGCAGCTGAACACCGAGGTGAACCTCGGCGAGGACCTGCGCCGCTCCCCCGGCCCCACCGGCATCTCCCTCACCACTCAGGACGGCACCGGCCGCTATCTGCGCACCGGCGTCGTCGAGGATCCCATGGCCCCCACCTGGCACCTGAGCCGGCCGGAGGAGGGCGCCGCCGTCGCCCGCGGAGAGATCGCCTTCCCCCAGCCGGCACTGCCACAGACCACAGAACAGGTGACGGTGACCCTGGACCGGTTCTCCCCAGACTGGATCCCGGTGCCCAACGGCGCCCAGCGTGTCCCTGCCGCCGAGGACGACTGGGTGCCCATGGTCCAGGACACCGTGATCGCCCGGCCGACGCCGTCCCGGCTGTCCGGCGGCCTCACCCTCGTCGACTCGGCGATCGCCGCCGCGCCGGAGGACATGCCCGGCCATCTCGAACAGGCCGCCGGCACCGAGCAGGAACCCCCGAGCGCTGGACGCCTGACGGAGCAGGAGCGCTCCGAGCTCGCCGACTCCGACCTCGCCCGCCAGGCGGAGGAGGTCATGGGGTCGGCCGCCACGGACTGGGAGAAGGCCAACGCCCTCCAGGCCTGGCTGCGCTCGGACGAGTTCGACTACTCCACCACCACCCCGGTGGACGACGGCTACGACGGCTCGGGGCTGTCCATGACCGAGCAGTTCCTGGAGAAGCGATCCGGCTACTGCACCCACTTCGCCTCCGCCTTCGCCCTGATGGCGGAGGCGCAGGGCCTGCCGACGCGCATCGTGATCGGCTACGCACCGGAGGACGGCTCTGCAGGCCAGCCGACGGAGATCCCCTCCAACCGCGCGCATGCCTGGCCGGAGGTCTACTTCGAGGCAGTGGGCTGGATCGCGTTCGAACCGACCGCCGGAGTCGCCGACGCCCCGGACTACACCGACCCGGAAGCCGGTGCAGGCGCCGGCGCCCAGCCCTCGGAGTCCGCGTCGCCGTCCGAGTCCGCCACCCCCAGCCCGACCGAGGCATCCCCGTCCTCGTCGGAACCGGCTGCCTCGACCCCGTCGGCCTCGCCCCGCCCGACCGAAGCCTCCCCCTCGCCGTCCGAGCAGCCGGCCGACCACCCGGAGAAGTCCGGCGCAGCCGATGTGCTGCGCGTGGTCGGGATCGTCCTGGGAGTCCTGCTGCTGCTCGCCCTCGTGGCGGCCGCGATCTTCGGTCCGGCCTGGTGGCGCAGGCGCCGCCGACAGCGCCGGCTCGAGGGCCCTTGGGACGGCGAGGACCAGGACCGCGCCCGCGTGCTGGCGGCCTGGGCCGAAGTGCGGGACACCGCCGCCCGGTCCGGCATCCGCCCGGGCCCGACCTCCACGGAGGCGGCGACCGCGGCAGAGTGGTCCGCGCTGGTACCGCAGCACGGGACGGAGTTGGACACCGTGCGGTCCGCGGCCCAATGGGCGCGATACGCCCCGTCCACCAGCCCTGCCCCGGCGGATCCGGCCGCCGTCTCGGCGGCTGCGGGGGCCGTCGTCGTGGCCATGGACGAGGCCCGGAAGGACCGGACGAGGAAGGACTGAGTCGCACCTGGTGCTGACAGACGAGGGCTCCATGAGCGTGACGCTCATGGAGCCCTCGTCTGTGTGGTGCAGGTCAGCTGGACAGGTCGCCGAGGCGGACCAGCTCGCGGAACTCCTCGCTGGTCTCCTGCAGGCCCCTGAAGGTGCCCTGACCGATGATGCGCCCCTGGTCCATGAGGACGATCTGGTCACAGTGCTTGACGGTGGACAGGCGGTGGGCCACCACGATCACGGTGATCTTCCCCTTGAGGGACTCGATGACCTCGGTGACCTTCTTCTCGGTCACGTTGTCCAGCGCCGAGGTGGCCTCGTCCAGGACGAGGAGCTTCGGGTTCCGGTAGAGCGCGCGGGCGATGCCGAGACGCTGGCGCTGGCCGCCGGAGACGCCCACGGCGCCCTCGCCGATCACGGTGTCCAGGCCGTCGTCGAGGGAGTCGAGCCAGTCGCCGAGCTGGGCATCGCGCAGCACCTTCTCCACCTGTGCACGGTCAGCGGAATCCGCCGCGTCCAGGTCAAGGAGGATGTTCTGCAGGACCGTGCCGTTGACCACGGTGACGGACTGCGGCACGAAGCCGACGTTGTCCCACCAGCCGCGCGGGTTGGGCTCGAGCTCGTGCCCGTCCACGAACACCCCGCCGTCCTGCGCATGATGGAAGCCGATGATGAGATCGACCAGAGTGGTCTTGCCGGCGCCTGAGCCGCCGACGAAGGCGAACGACTGCCCTGCGGGGATGGAGAGGTCGATGTCCTTGAGGACGGGGGCCGCCGCCCCCTCGTAGCTGAAGGTGGCCCTACGGACGTCGATCTGCTGGTCGAACGGCAGCCGATCGTAGGGCAGGTCAGCGGATCGGAGGACCGGCTGGGCATCCTTCACCTCGGACACGGTCCGCTCGAAGGCCGGCCACGAGGCGCGTATCTCATTGCTGGTGGCCATGATCGCTGTCAGCGACGGAAGGACCCGGAACCCGGCCATGGCCAACAGCGCCAGGGAACCGAACGCGCTGTCCCCCTGACCGTTGAGGAAGGTGAGGGCGATGAGTCCCGCGATGCCAAGCACGAACGCCACCTCCAGGACATACCGCGGCATCATGGTCAGCATCATCTTGTGTCGAGTCGCTGCCGCGGCCTCCACACGTGCGTCCCGGTACTCGTTCATGAACGCCGAGTCATTGCCGCGGATCTTGACGTCCTTGTAGTTCTCCAGCCCCTGGAGGGCGGCAGTGTTCGAGCGTTCGCCCGTCGTGACGAGGGTCCAGCCGAGGCGGCTTGCCGGGCGCCTGATGTAGCGGGTGAGGAGCCAGCCGACCACCGCGAAGTAGAGACCCATACCCAGTGCGGTCGTCGGCATGGAGACGGCCAGGACGATCACGACAGCCACCAGCGTGACCGATTCCGTCAGCAGCGTGACGCTGCCGTTGATGACACCGGTATAGGCCATGGCGGACGTGCCCGTGACGTTGTTGACAAGGGTTCCCACCGTGCGGCTCAAGTGCAGGCTGTAGTCGGCGCGCAGGTAGTACCGGAGGAGCTGGGAAGACGTGCGGACAAGATTGCGGTTGGTGAAGCCCATCGTCCACCAGCGGAAGGAGAGCACCAGAACGGCCTTGATGAGGAAGGCGGCGACGATGGCTCCGGCCAAGATCATCGCCTTGTCTCCCGTCGTCGACGCACCCCAGTGGTCGAGCGCATCATTGACCACGCTCATCTGCGTGTCACCCGTGGACATGAGGTTCACAAGCGGCATGATTGAGGCCAAGGCCCCCATTTCGAGCAACGCGACGACGACGGAGCCGGCCACGACGAAGCCAAGACGGATGCGCATGCCCCTGTCGATGAGGTAGCCAGTGCCGTCGGGAAGGCGTCGGGTGAGGAACTTCGGTGCCACGGTCCCTCATCGTAGACGTGGCGGGCACGTGCAGGACGGTGCGTTCACTCACACCAGAGGACCACGTCGGGTCAGAATTCCCCGTAGACAGCCGTGGTGTTCGCGTTGATCGCCCTGGCCAACATCTCCACATCGACGCCCCGGGTCTCGGCCATGTGCCGGAGCGTGTACGGCACCAGGTAGGGGGCATTGGGCCGTCCCCGGTATGGGTGCGGGGTGAGGAACGGCGCGTCCGTCTCCACCAGGAGCAAATCCTCACGAGCCTCGCGGAGGGCCTCCCGGAGTGCGTCGTTCGCCTTGAACGTCACGGGGCCTGCGAAGGACATGTACCAGCCGCGCTCGTTGCAGGTGCGGGCCAGCTCGGCCTCTCCGGAGAAGCAGTGGAAGACCACCTTCTCCGGCAACCCCGCGCCTGCCTGCTCCTCCAGCAGGATCCGCACCACATCCTCATGCGCGTCACGGTCGTGGATCTGGAGGGCCTTGCCCAAGGAACGGGCCAACCGGATGTGCCATCGGAAGGACTCCTGTTGGACGGCGTGACCGGCCTCGTCCCGCGTGCGGAAGTAGTCCAGCCCGGTCTCGCCGACGGCTCGCACCCGAGGATGCGCGGCCAGACGCTCGATCTCGGTCAGCGCCGCGTCGAGATCCCCTCGCTCGGCGTGACGGGCCGCGTCATTGGGGTGGATCGCCACGGCACCGAGCAGTCTCGGGTCAGCGTCGATCGACTCGATGGTGAAACGTGCCGACTCGACATCGCAGCCGACCTGGATCGCTCCGCGGACACCGACCGCCTCGGCCGCATCCATGGCCTGGGAGGGGGTCACAGTCACGAGGCCGTCGCGGAAGTCCAGGTGCGTGTGGTTGTCCACGACACGCACGGAGAGGGGCTCCGGCGCCGGCGGGTACTCGAGGCGGCGCTTCCGCCCGGTCCGCTCGTCCTTCTGGTCGCGACGTGGTCCGTCTCCGTCGGCAACGCCTCCGGAGGACTGCCGGTAGGCCTCCGGGACGTTGCGTCCGTCAGAATTCTCGGTGCTGTGTGCGGTGGCCATGCAGCCCACTCTAGAACGCGACGGCCCCCGGAGTCGCTCCGGGGGCCGTCCTCAACTGCGCTGTGCGCGGGTCAGCGAGTCACCTCCCCGCGTACGGGTCGGCGATGCCGATGTACTGCACCGTGGTGTACTCCTCGATGCCCTCGGCGCCGCCCTCGCGGCCCAGCCCGGACTGCTTGACGCCGCCGAACGGCGCGGCCGCGTTGGAGATGACGCCGGCGTTGAAGCCCACCAGGCCGAACTCGATCTGCTCGGACACCCGGTACATGCGGGCCTGGTCCTTCGTGAACACGTAGGAGGCGAGGCCGTACTCGGTGTCGTTGGCCATCTCGATGGCCTCCTCCTCGGAAGAGAAGGTCACGATCGGGGCCACGGGGCCGAAGATCTCCTGCTGGAGGATCGGGTTCCCCTTCTCCACCTTGATCACGGTCGGCGCGTAGAAGTAGCCATCACCCTCGATCTTGTGGCCGCCGGTGAGCACCTCGCCTCCGGCCGCCACGGCGTCCTGGACGAGCTGGTCGATGTCCTCGCGCGCGCCCTCGTCCACGATCGGACCGAGGGTGGACTCCGGGTCGGTGCCGCGCAGGGGCTTGAGCGCCTCGAGCTCGGCCACGAACTTCTGCGTGAACTCCTCGGCCACGTCCTCGTGCACGAGGAAGCGGTTGGCGGCGGTGCAGGCCTCGCCCATGTTGCGCATCTTCGCGGCGAAGGCACCCTCGACGGCGGCGTCCAGGTCCGCGTCTTCGAAGACGATGAGCGGGGCGTTGCCGCCGAGCTCCATGGAGGTGCGCAGCACGTTGTCCGCCGCGTCCTTCATGAGCTTCACGCCCACCGGGGTGGAACCGGTGAAGGACACCTTGCGCAGGCGCTGGTCCTGCAGGATCGGGCCGGAGATCGATGAGGCGGAGGAGCCCGCCACGACGTTGAGCACGCCCTTGGGCAGGCCGGCCTCCTGCATCACCTGCGCGAACAGCTGGGTGGTCAGCGGGGTCAACTTGGCGGCCTTGAGGACCATGGTGCAGCCGGCGGCGACGGCGGGGCCCACCTTGCGAGTGGCCATGGCCAGCGGGAAGTTCCACGGGGTGATCAGCAGGCACGGGCCCACCGGGCGATGGTGCACCTGCATGCGCAGGGTGCCCTCGGGCACGGTCAGAGTGCGGCCGTAGTGACGGCCTGCCTCCTCGGAGAACCAGCGCAGGAAGCCGTTGCCGTACGTGACCTCGCCGCGGGCCTCGGCGAGCGGCTTGCCCATCTCGAGGGTCATCAGCAGCGCGAAGTCCTCGGCGCGCTCGTTGATCAGGTCGTAGGCGCGGCGCAGGATGTCCGCACGCTCCTTGGCCGGGGTGCGGGCCCAGTCGGCCTGCGCGGCGCAGGCGGCATCGAAGGCGGCCATGGCGTCGTCGGAGTTCGCGTCCTGCAGGCTCGCGATGACCTTGCCGGTGGCCGGGTCCTTCACGTCCAAGGTCTTGCCGGAGGAGGCCTCGCGCCACTCCCCGTCGATCAGCAGGCCCTTCGGAACCGACTCCAGCAGGGTCTTCTCACGCTCGGCGGTCACGGTCATGGTGCACCTCTCTCACACGGAGTCATCGGCCAGCCGGTCTCGGCGGCCGCTTGCCTGGCACGCTCAACGGAATTCCCCTGCCCGGCATTCCCGGCAGGGCGTGGTACGCGGCGTGCTGCCTCGAATACTACTGACCCCCAGCGCCCCTCCATCATGTCTGTCCGCCCGGTGGTCGGAAGGGCACCGTCAGCCCTTTCGCGCCGCCAGCACCGCGTCATAGAGCTCGTTCTTCCGCATACCGTGCGCAGCGGCCACCTCCGCGGCCGCCTGCTTCAGCCGTTCCCCGTCCGCCACCTTGTCCTCGACGACGTCCACCAGGTCCTCGAGGCTCGTCGCCTCCGCCTGTCCGCCGGGGCCGACGACGAGCACGATCTCGCCGCGGATGCCCTCACTGTCCTCGCGGTCGCGAGCCCAGGCCACCAGCTCACCGGCGGTGCCGCGGACGACCTCCTCGTGCAGCTTGGTCAGCTCGCGAGCCACGCATGCGGGCCGGCCCTCCCCCAGCACCTCGACCAGCGACTCCAGGGCAGCGGTGATCCGCTGCGGCGACTCGAAGAACACCACAGTCCGCTGCTCGCTCCGGATCCGCTCGAACGCCCTTCTGCGCTCCCCCGCCTTGCGGGGCACGAAACCGTCGAAGGCGAACCGGTCCGTCGGCAGCCCGGACAGGGCCAGTGCGGTGGTCACGGCGCTGGCCCCCGGCGCGCACGTCACCGCCAGCCCCTCGGCGGCAGCGGCAGCCACGAGCCGGTGCCCGGGGTCGGAGACCGTGGGCATGCCGGCGTCGGTCACCACCGCCACGGTCTTCCCCTGGCGTACCAGGGCAAGCAGCCCCTGGGCCGAGGCGGCCTCGTTGTGCTCGTGGTGGGCCACCAGCCGGCCCCCGGGGGTGACGCCCAGCCTCCGGCAGAGCTGCCGCGCCATGCGCGTGTCCTCCGCCGCCACCACGTCCGCGGTGGCGAGCACCTCGCGCAGGCGGTCCGTGGCATCCCCGAGGTTGCCGATCGGCGTCGCGGCGAGAATCAGCTGTCCCGGCATGATTCAGGCACCCGTCCTGACGGCGAACGGGTAGACGGGGTCCCCGGCACGGCCGGAACGGACATGGTTCCTCAGCCCGGCGATGCGGCCCACCCTCACGGCCCCGTGCCTCATCAGCCACGTGGGCAGCGCCCGGACACCTTGGGATCGGGCGATCCGGACGGCGTCGGCGGGGTAGCGCAGCAGATCACGCGCCAGCATCCGGTAGGTCAGCTCGCCGCCCTGCGCTGCGTGCCCGCGGGCCCAGAGCACAGCCTCGGCCTGACCTGACGCGTAGATCTTCCGGAGCTTGGGTCGGATGCCCTCGGTCTCCCGGAAGTAGACGACCATCCTCGGCGCGGGGGTGATGGACCGTCCCGAGGCCAGCACGCGGGCGGAGAGCTCGGAGTCCTCAACTCCGTACGGGGGCAGCGACTCGTCGAATCCCTCGGCCCGAGCCCGCACCGCATCGGGGCTGACGTCGGTCGAACGGTTGTCCCCGACGATCACCTCCCACTGCAGATCGGTGCACTGGGCGGCCAGGGCGTCGAGCTGCTCGTGGATCAGCTCACCCCCGTTGTGCATCGGGATGATGACGGACACGTCCATGCCAGTCCTCCGTCCTCGCGTCGTCTCCTGCCCGCACTCTAGCCGCCGCGCCCGAGCGGCCACGGCCGGGGCCGCGTCCGTCCCGGCCCGTAGCATGGCAGGGTGCCTCGAACCGCCGTCGCCCCGCCCTCCCGCGCCCTGACAGGCGCGCGCGCCGGCGACCCGTTCTCCGAGTCCGCCCTGCGCGCCCGCCTCGGCGTGCAACGGCCCCTGACGACGACGTGGGACTGGATCGTCCCGCTGCTCATCGCGCTCGCCGCGGGCGTCATGAGGTTCACCGCCCTGGACTTCCCGGACCGGCTGGTCTTCGACGAGACCTACTACCCCAAGGACGCCTGGTCCCTGCTGCACTACGGCTACGAGCGGTCCTGGCCGGAGGACTCAGACGAGGCCTTCGCGCAGGGCACCGCCACCCCGGACCCGGACCCGGCCTACGTGGTGCATCCGCCGCTCGGCAAATGGCTGATCGGCCTGGGCATGCTCGTGTTCGGCGCGGACAACGGCTACGGCTGGCGTTCGGCCGCGGCCCTGGCGGGCACGCTGACCGTGCTGCTGACGGTGCTGATCGGCCGACGCCTCTTCCGCTCGCTCACCCTGGGCGCCCTGGCCGGCGTGCTGCTGGCCACCGAGGGCCACCACCTGATCATGTCCCGCATCGGCCTGCTGGACATCTTCCTGTCCCTGTTCGTGGCCGCCGCCTTCTGGGCGCTGCTCAAGGACCGCGACGACGGCCGGGCACGGTTGGCACACCGCCTCGCCTCCTCGCTGCGATCGACCCCGGACGCCGTCGCCCGACGACGGCTGCTCGCCTCCGGCCCGCTGCTCGGGTGGCGTCCGTGGCGGCTGCTCGCCGGCCTGCTGCTGGGCGCCGGCTGCGCCGTGAAGCTCTCCGGCCTGGCCTTCATGGCGGTCTTCGGACTGATGACGGTGCTCTGGGACATGGAGGCCCGCCGCACCGCCGGCATCCGGCACTGGCTGCGGGCCGGCGTCACCCATGACGGACTCGGTGCGTTCCTGGCCGTGGTGGGCGGCGGCCTGGCCGTGTACCTGGCCTCCTGGACCGGCTGGTTCCTCTCCACAGACGGCTACTACCGACAGTGGGGCGCCGAGAACCCGCCGAGCGCCTGGTGGGAGCACCTGCTGCCGGACGCACTGCGCTCGCTGATCCACTACCACCAGGAGTCCACGACCTTCCACGCGGGCCTCACCAGCCCCCACGACTACGCCTCCAGTCCCTGGACCTGGCCCTTCATGGGCCGCCCCGTCAGCTACTTCTACGAGGGCGGCGAGCCCGGCGAGGGGCCGTGCATCGGCATGGAGGTGAAGTGCTCCTCCGCCATCACGGACATCGCCAACCCCGTCCTCTGGTGGTCCGGCCTGGCGGCCGTGCTGGTCTGCCTGTGGCTGTGGATCGCACGCAGGGACTGGCGGGCCGGCGCCCTGCTCGGGGTGTACCTCGCCGGCCAGGTGGTCTGGTTCCTGTGGCCGGAGCGCACCATGTTCTTCTTCTACACCGTGGCCTACGAGCCGTTCCTCGTGCTCATGGTGGTGCTCGCGCTCTCCCTGCTGCTGCGCCCGGGCGGACGGCTCGGACGGCGCGGCGGAGCCCTGCTGGTCGTCGCGTTCACGCTCGTCGTGCTCGCGGTGACCGTCTTCTTCCTCCCGGTCTGGACCGGCGAGGTCATCCCCTATGAGCACTGGCGCTGGCGCATGTGGCTGGCCAGCTGGATCTGACCTGGCCCGAGGCGGTCCGTCCTACGCAGATCGTCCCGGGTGTCTGTAGGCTCTGTGCCTGTGCAGAAGCCGACCAGCCTGACCGAGACCTCGACCGCCCTCTCCGTGGACCTGCCGGAGGACAGCAACATCACTGACCTGATCCTGTCCTCCCACGCCGAAGACCCCACCGCGGCCGTCTACGCCGTGCGCAACGGCGCCGGCGGCTGGCTGGATGTGGGCTTCTCGGCCTTCCTGGACCAGGTCCGGGCCACGGCCCGCGGCCTGATCGCGCACGGGGTGAAGCCGGGCGACCGTGTGGCCCTGTTCGCCCCCACCAGCTACGAGTGGGCCGTCCTGGACCAGGCCGTCTGGTTCGCCGGCGCGATCTCCGTGCCCATCTACGAGACCTCCTCCGCCCACCAGGTGGAGCACATCCTGACCGACTCGGGCGCCACGGTGGTGGCCTGCGGCAACGGCTCCCACGAGCGCACCGCCCGGCGCGCCGCCGAGGACGGAGGCGTCGAGGTCTTCACCTTCCCCGTCTCCGAGGCGGGCCTGGCCGAGCTCGCCGCCCACGGCCGCGATGTAGACGACGTCGCCCTCGAGGAGGCCCGCTCGCGGGCCGGCATGGACGACGTCGCCTCCCTGGTCTACACCTCCGGAACCACCGGCAAGCCCAAGGGCGCCATGATCACCCACCGCAACTTCACGGTGGGCGGCCTCAACGTCCTCGCCTTCGCCCATGAGGTGGTGGGCTGGAAGCAGTCCGGGCACGACTCCCGCACACTGATGTTCCTGCCGCTGGCGCACGTGCTCGCCCACGCCGTGCAGGTCATCTGCCTCATGGCCCGCATCCAGATCGCCCACGCCTCCTCCATGGGCACGCTGACCCGGGACCTCGCCTCCTTTCACCCGAACTGGCTGCTGGCCGTGCCGCGCGTGTTCGAGAAGCTCGAGTCCGGTGTGGCCACCAACGCCAAGAACGCCGGCAACGAGAAGGTCTTCGACGCCGCTCGAGCCACCGCGGTCGCCTGGTCCCAGGCGAACGAGGACGCCCAGCACGGCCGCGGCCGCGGCCCGTCCCTGGCCTTGAAGGCCAAGCGCGCCGTGTTCGACCGCCTCGTCTACGCCAAGCTCCGCGCCGCCCTGGGCGGGTCGGTGCGCTACTCGGTGTCCGGGGCCTCCGCGCTGGACCCGGAGCTCGCCCACTTCTTCCGCGGCGCCGGCCTGCCGGTCATGGAGGGCTACGGCCTCACCGAGACCACCGCCCCCGCCACCGTGAACATCCCAGGCGCCGTCCGCCTGGGCACCGTGGGCCTGCCGGTCTGCGGCACCACCGTGCGCATCGCCGAGGACTCCGAGGTGCTCGTCAAGGGCCCGATCGTGTTCAAGGGCTACTGGAACAACGAGGAGGCCACCGCCGAGAGCTTCGACGCGGAGGGCTTCTTCCACACCGGCGACCTCGGCTCGCTCGACGAGGACGGCTACCTGTCCATTGTGGGACGCAAGAAGGAGCTGATCGTCACCGCCGGAGGCAAGAACGTGTACCCCACCCCCATGGAGGAGGGGTTGCGCCGCCACCGCCTGGTCAACCACGTGGTGGTGGTCGGGGAGAACCGCCCCTACGTGGGTGCGCTCGTCACCCTGGACGAGGAGGAGCTGAAGACCTGGTGCCAGGACCGCGGCCGCCCGGCGCTCTCCCTGTCCGAGGCAGCCGAGGACGATCAGGTCCGCGCCGCCGTCCAGGAGGCCGTGGACCGGATCAACGACGGCGTCTCCCGCGCCGAGTCCATCCGGAAGTTCGTCATCCTGGACCACGAGCTCTCCGAGGCCTCTGGCCACGTGACCCAGTCCATGAAGCTCAAGCGCAGCACCGTCATGGAGGACCACCAGCAGGACGTGGAGTCCCTCTACGGCCCGCGGACGAAGAAGTGAGCTGACCGGCGCCCTGGCGCACCCCGGCGGACACGCATCAGGCCCCTGCACCGATCACGGTGCAGGGGCCTGATGCTGTGCCGGGCGGGGCCGGGAGGCCGGCGGCCCAGGGGGCCGGTCGCCGGGGTCAGGCGAGCTCGGCGTTGTCCTCGCGGTACCAGCGGCCGCGGGTCGCCTCCATCTGCAGGCGGCGGTCCCAGGCGGCCTCGCGGCGGCGCCGGGTGGGGGCGGTGGCGATCAGGGTGATCAGCGCCGCCACCAGGGACAGCACCGCGATCACGATCGCCGCGTCGATCCAGAACTGACCCGGGTACAGGCGGATCAGGCCGTCGTTGGCCGCGAAGGTCCAGGTGCCGTCCGCGAAGAACAGCTGGTGGAACCCAGCGAACAGGGCCTCCCAGCCAAGCACGCCGAGCACGGCAAGCACCAGCACGGCCACGATGAACCACAGGGCGCCGGCGAACAGGGCCCGGCGCACACCGCCGGCCGAGTTCTTCAGCAGGTAGGCGATCAGCAGCGCACACACCACGGCCAGGACGACGCCCACCGCCATGGTGATGAGCATGACCCACTTGACGTCCACCATGTGCGAGACCTCGGCGTCCGTGAACACCGGGGACCCGTCCGCCTGCAGCTGCTGCAGGTAGCGGCCACCGGAGAGGTTGAACAGGAAGTCCAGGCCCGCTGAGCCGTAGTGCAGGCGGTCGTCTGTGGTGAAGCCGTACTGGTCCGCCGGGAAACCCGGGCGGTGGTACTCCAGCCACAGGAACACCGGCGAGGCCACGAGGCGGACCACGCCGATCAGCAGGACGATCGGGGCGAGGATCGCCAGCAGCGTCTGCGCGATGCGCGGCCCCGCGCCGGGCAGCCGGCCGTCCGGGTCGCGCTGGGTCCGGGAGAACGCCTGCGTGGCCACTCCTCCGGCGCCGGCGAATGCCATCGGCGCATGCGCCCCGCCACGGTCGTACGCGCCGCGCTGCTCGAGCTGGTCCTGCGAGTACGGCTCCTCCTGCGCGGTGGACGTCGCCCACGGACGCTCCGTGGCGCCGGACCGGCCGGCCCGCTCGGCGCGGATGTCCTGCTCGTCCCGTCGGTCGCCCCGGTCGTCCGCGGTGTCCATCACGCCGGTCGGGTAGCCCGAGCCGCCGGCCGGTGGCACCGGGGCGGACGCGGACACCGGGCGCGAGGCCTCCAGGTCCCGGTCACGGGAGGACTGGCCCTCCGCGTCCGCACGGCGCAGCTCCTCGATGTCCTCACGGCTCAGCGCCGCCGTGGACTGGTGCTCCGCGTCGGCGGCACTGCCGCCGCGGTCCTGAGCGCCCTCGCGCGGCAGCACCGTGGTCTCGTTCTCCTCCCCACGGCGGTCCCCGCCGTCACGCGGGAGCACCATGGTCTCGTCATCGCCCGAGGCCGCACCGGAGGTGCGGTCGCCGCGGGAGGCGAGGCGGCCGTCGTCGTGGTTCTGGCCGTCCTCACGCGGCAGGGCCACGGTGCGGTCCGGGTCCTGGTCCGCCTCGTCCTCGGCGAACGCGCCGTAGTCCAGGCCGGACTCGAACTCGGAGGCGTCGGCGGCCTCCTGGCCCTTCTTCTTGCCGAACGGCCGGCGGCCGCCGGATGCGGTGGAACTCATGGGGATCCCTCCTGGGAACGTCGGAGCGGGTCGGTGAGCGGCGGGCGCCGGCTCAGCAGGGGTCGGTTCGGGGCGATGCTCAGTAGCGGTAGTGGTCGGACTTGTACGGGCCGGCCACGTCCACACCGAGGTACTCGGCCTGGACCTTGGTCAGCTCGGTCAGGCCCACGCCCAGGGCGTCCAGGTGCAGGCGGGCGACCTTCTCGTCCAGGATCTTCGGCAGGGTGTACACCTGCTTCTCATAGCGCTGGCCGGTGAACGCACCGGTGCCGGTGGACCCGCCGAACAGCTCGATCTGCGCCATCACCTGGTTGGTGAAGGACGCGGACATCACGAAGCTCGGGTGGCCGGTGGCGTTGCCCAGGTTCAGCAACCGGCCCTCGGAGAGCACGATGATGGAGCGCTCGGAGTCCCGGCCGGCGTCGAAGGTCCACTCGTGGACCTGCGGCTTGATCTCCGTCTTGGTGACGTTCGGCAGGCGGTTCAGGCCGGCCATGTCGATCTCGTTGTCGAAGTGGCCCACATTGCCGACGATCGCCTTGTCCTTCATCGCGGCCATGTGCTCGGCCATGATGATGTCCTTGCCGCCGGTGGTGGTGACGAAGATGTCCCCGGCGGAGACGACGTCCTCGAGGCGGGCCACCTGGAACCCGTCCATGGCCGCCTGCAGCGCGCAGATCGGATCGATCTCGGTGACGATCACGCGGGCGCCCTGGCCGCGCAGGGCCTCGGCGGCGCCCTTGCCCACGTCGCCGTAGCCGCAGACCACGGCCACCTTGCCGCCGATCAGCACGTCCGTGGCACGCATGATGCCGTCCGGCAGGGAGTGGCGGATGCCGTACTTGTTGTCGAACTTGGACTTGGTGACCGAGTCGTTCACGTTGATGGCCGGGAAGAGCAGGCGGCCCTCCTGCGCCAGCTGGTACAGGCGCAGCACACCGGTGGTGGTCTCCTCGGACACGCCGCGCACGGTCTTCGCGGTGCGGGTCCAGTGCTGCGGGTCCTCCGCCAGTCGACCACGCAGGGTCTGCAAGATGATCCGGTACTCCTCCGGATCGTCCTCCGTGGCGGACGGCACGGCGCCGGCGGCCTCGAACTCCACGCCCTTGTGGAGCAGCAGGGTGGCGTCGCCGCCGTCGTCCAGGATCACGTTCGGGCCCCGCTCCGGATCCTCGGCCGCGCCCGGCCACGTCAGGATCTGGGAGGCGGTCCACCAGTAGTCCTCGAGGGACTCGTTCTTCCATGCGAACACCGGCACGCCGGCCGGCTGCTCCGGGGTGCCGGAGCCCACCACGACGGCCGCGGCGGCCTCGTCCTGGGTGGAGAAGATGTTGCAGGAGGCCCAGCGCACCTCGGCGCCCAGGGCGGTGAGGGTCTCGATCAGCACGGCGGTCTGCACCGTCATGTGCAGGGAGCCGGCGATCCGGGCACCGGCCAGCGGCTGGGACTCGCCGTACTCCTCGCGCAGGGCCATCAGACCCGGCATCTCGTGCTCGGCCAGGCGGATCTGATGACGGCCGGCCTCGGCCAGGGAGAGGTCACGGACCGCGAAGTCGAAGTCCGCGCCGGGCACGGTGGTGCGGTTGGCGTACTGGGGGTCGACGTCGGGCGTGGCGGAGGTGGTCTCAGTCATACGGACCAGCCTACGTCCGAGGCGGCCGGGAACGCGCGCCGCCGCCGCCTCAGTTCGTCTCGTCTGAGCCGCGGATCACACGCAGCCCGCCCCGGCCCGGACGTGCCGGACCATCGGGGCCGCCCAGCGAGGGCCGCGGGGCCTGCTCGCCGTCCGCGGTGGACGCGGACCGGTGCGCGGAGGTGACGGACGTGGCGGAGGGAGCCGGGCCGTCGTCGTCCTGTTCCTGCTGGGAGCGGGACGGAGCGGACGAGGACGCCGTGGGGCTGAAGGACCTCGGCGAGCGCGGCGGGCGCAAGGCGTTGGCCACGGCGAGGAGATCGTCCGGACCCGGGACCGGCTCGTAGCGCTCCGGCAGCTCCAGGCGCAGGACCTCCCAGCCCTTCGGCGGCGTCATGGAGGTGGCGTGCTCGCCGCAGAGGTCATACGTGTGCGGCTCCGCGCGGCGCGAGAGTGGGCCGATCACCATCGCCGAATCGGCATAGTTGTACGTCAGGGTGGCCAACGCGTTGCGCTGGCACCCCGTCTTGCTGCATCGACGCATGGCTCCCACGGCGCACCACCCTACTCGGGATCGGGCCGCACACGGATGACCTAGCCTGTGGCCATGTCCGATTCGCCGTTCGCGCCCCTGGAGTTCTCCGCCGAGCCGCGGGAGGAGTGTGCGCAGGGTGCCGGAGAGGAACACGGCGATGCCGTAGTCGTCCCGGTGCGGTCTCGGGACCGCCACGGGCGCGGGCTGCGCCACCCGCTCCCCCTGGGCCGGCGGGCGCGGCGGAGCCGGCAGGACCGGCTGGAGGAAGCCGTGCAGAAGGCCGTGGAGAATCTTGGCGGGCTGGGTGAGCCGGGACTGCTGGGCGTGGTGGTGCGCGTGCAGCGCATCCCGGACCATGCGGACGCGCTGCTGAGCCGGCTGCGCGCGGGGATGCGGCCCGGACCGGAGCAGCTGTGGTCCAGCGTCGGCCGGCGCGACGACGGCACCCTGGTGGTGACCCTGCACGAGCGCCCGATCCTGGCGGCCGTGGAGCCCGAGGAGCTGGACACCGCGGTCTACGCCACCGTCCTGGCCCGCTGCGCGGAGGCGCTCGGCCGGGACCCGCAGCAGCTCGACCCCGGGTGGGGAAGCCTCTGAGCCGCGTCTCTTGCGCGGTTTGAGGGCGAACCTTCCCGCAATTCCGCTGAAATTCCGGGAAGGTTCGCCCCCACCAGGTGCGCACCAGCGCCCACCCCGCGCGAACGGACACGTGTCTGATGACGCTTCCTGCATGAGCGACGCCGACGGACGAGCCGTGGCTCAGCAGCCGCGCGCCCTCCGCTGTGCACGCACGTCTCGGATGAAGGACCGGAACCCGTCACGCAGATCGTCCACGTTGGCTTTGAGTGTCTTCCAACCGCGGGCTGCGGCGTAGCGGTCCCTGCGGACATCCCGCGTCTGCTGTTCGGCCGTGCGGTGGCCGGCCCCCTCGTACTGCATCGCAAGCCTGCACTCGCTGTAGCCGAGGTCCGTCTCGGGCGATTCGGCGTCGTCCGGGTCGATGGGGCACTGCAGCTCGGGCTCGGGAAGGCCGGCGTCGACGAGTGCCAGCCGCATCAGCGTCTCGGAGGGCGCGTCCGCACCGACCCTGACGAGATCCAGGGCGTCTTTGGCCATCCGCTTCCCTTTGAATTGCCCCACCTCCACGATGGCCTGCCTGATCCGCTCCACCGTGGTCAACGGCGGCAGCCGCCCGTCCGGATGCCACGGATGCTTCACCAGATGGTCGCCGCCCACCACCAGATCATTCAGCAACCAGGGATACCCCAGTGCGCAGAGGTCCAGCCATGTCCGCTCCAGCGTGGTGACCCGCAGCCCGTGGAGTTCGGTCACGTGCACGGCGTCGAGCTTCCGCCGGTGGTCCACGATGCCCTCCCGCCGTACGCGTCGGGTGCCCTTCGGGAGGGAGAGGTGGATCCGCGGGAGAACCTGTTCCCGTTCACCGCGTTCGCGCAGCATCTCCAGTCTCCTCCACAACCCCGTGGGCAGCGGCAGACCGTGGAGGATCGCAGCAGTCTCATGGGAGAGCACGGCAGTCGGACACAGCCTGAGCAGTGCCTCGAGGTGGTCGAGCGGCCAGGGGTGCCAGGGCTGACCGTCGGCCCCGGCATCACCGCCCAGGGGCAGGAGCAGCCCCTCCCCTCTCCTGCGATACAGGCCGTAGCCGACCCGCTGCAGGTCGGCCCGCGTCTCTCGATTTCTGCCGTGTCCAGCGGACAGGATCTCCCGGCGACTGAGGACGGACGGGAGGGTGGGGTGGAGGAGTGTGACTGGTCTGGCCATGCACCCACCCTGGGACGCGACGGAGGTCTGCCGCGGCCACCTCTACGGGATGTGTGGACAGCTCGCAGGGTCCGGTCCGCTGTGGAGGACAGGTCCGGCAGGGAGCCCGCCCTTGCCTGGGCCCACGCCAAGGCCCTCAGCACGAAAAAGAAGGGGCGAACCTTCCCGGAATTCCAGTGGAATAACGGGAAGGTTCGCCCTCAAGACTCCTATAAGGCCGTCAGCCCTGCTGCATCTTGCGCAGGCGGCGGCGCTCACGCTCGGACAGGCCGCCCCAGATGCCGAAGCGCTCGTCGTTGGCCATGGCGTAGTCCAGGCACTCCTGGCGCACCGGGCAGGATCCGCAGACCTTCTTCGCGTCCCGGGTGGAGCCGCCCTTCTCGGGGAAGAACGCCTCCGGGTCGGTCTGGGCGCACAGGGCGTCCACCTGCCAGGCGAGTTCACCTTCGATCTCGGCCGGCTCCGTGGCCAGCGGGAGCACCTGCCACGGGTCGTCCTCCAGGGACGGGGCGCCCTTCGGCCGCTGCGGGGCGGAGGAGGGGAACAGGGCGGTGACGGTGCCGGCCTGCGGCTCCTGGTCCTGCTCCTGCGCGTCCTCGTCCAGCCCATGAGCGGTGAGGAACGCGGTGGCCTGGTCCTCCAGCGAGGCCTCCTGCCAGCGACCGGCCTGCGGGTCCGCCGGGTCGATGAACCAGTCAGCGGGGACGCTCCGGTCCGGGGACGCGGCGGGCGCAGTGACGCTGCGCCGGACGTCCTCAGCTCGTTGCGTGTTCTCCATGACAGGGTCCTTCCCGAAAGGCTTGCACGTGGGTGGTTTGTGGGCGACCACCGCACGGCATCTGCATGCCGGCCCGGCACCAGGGACACCCGGTTCGGATCGCCTCTCGACTGCGTCAATTACACCGGTGTAACTCCTGGTTCGTCAAGCCGAGATCGGACCTGCGAGGAGCACGTCGAACCCCCTATAGCAGACCCTCCTGGACGTGCCACACTGGGCGCATGGTCACCCTGTCACGCCCCGATTCGAACTCCCCTCTGGCCCGTCGCCTCGAGGCCACGGCACGCCCCGTGCTGATCCATCTGCCGGGCTCGGCGGACGCCGATTCCGGTGTGGACTCCCGCATCGAGATCTCCGGCTCCGTGCTGATGACGTGGGCGGCGAAGACGGCCGCCCTCTGCGCCTCTGAGGACCTCGACGACGGCGCCCGCCTCCGCCTGGACCTCCCCGTGCACTGGATGTCCCTGGCCGTCGCCTTCGGCGCCGTCTGTGCCGGCGTGGAGCCAGCCTTCCCGGCCGAAGCCGACGCCTGCCGAGACGACGCCGAGACCACCCCCGGCTCGGCACCGGACGCCCCGGTGGAGGTGGACGCGGTGGTCACCCAGGACGCCGCCGCCCCGTTGCCTTCGGGCGCGCTGGGCCTGCGCCTCGCCCTCCCGCGTGACCTCTCCGCCGTGCGCGCCCAC
Source organism: Micrococcus luteus (assembly GCA_047414615.1). GTDB lineage: Bacteria > Actinomycetota > Actinomycetes > Actinomycetales > Micrococcaceae > Micrococcus > Micrococcus luteus_B. The sequence goes on along the minus strand of CP179711.1, from coordinate 115,531 downwards.
CCTGACGAGGTCTCCGCCGCGGACGTGGACATGGCCGAGGCCCTGCTCGGCGAGGCGGACCGGTTCGCGGACACCCCGCAGGTCCCGTCCGCCGGCTCGATCGCCGATCCCGTCGCCGAGGCCGAGGACGTGCTGCACCTGCCCGGCGCCGTGGTCTTGCGCCAGGGCCCCCTGCAGGCCCGCCACCTGGCCGCGGCCCTGCAGGCGTGGGAGGACGGCCGCTCCGTGGTGGTCTGCGCCGGGGACCTGGCCGCCGGCGCCCGTGAGGCCGGCTTCACCGCCTGACCGGACCAGCGCCCGGACAGCGCCCGGACCCTGACCGGAACGGCACCCGGACACAGCGGTGGCCCGGAGGATTTCGCTGCCTCCGGGCCACTCGTCTGCGGACCGCACCGGCTCAGGCGGCGGGCCGCTGCGGGCGGTTCGCCGTCGCCCGGGTGGGGTCCCGCTCCACGGCGTGCGGGTTCTCCGGGGTGGCAGCGGGGACGTCCTCAGGCTGCTGGGTGACGTAGGGCATCTGGCCGGTGATCACGGCCAGGTCGTGCTCGTAGCCGGGCTCGGAGTCCAGCTCCTCGCGGAACACCCAGAAGCGGTAGGCGAAATAGCGGAAGACCGTGCCGAAGAACAGGCCCACCACGTTGCCTGCCACGAAGAGGCTGGTCTTGTCCGTCAGGCCCATGCCGTACTGGGCGATGAACACGCAGCCGGCCTGGATGCCGAGGCCGATCGCGTTCATGATCAGGAACATCACGAGCTCGCGCACCACGTTGTTCTGGCGGCGGTGGCGGAAGGTCCAGAAGCGGTTGGCGACCCAGCTGAACAGGGTGGCCACCACGCCGGCCACGATCTTGGCCTTGACGTTGGAGCCCTCCATGGGGCCGGACATGAGCCAGAGGAAGACGGCCGAGTCCACCACGAACGCGGCGGCCCCCACCGTGCCGAACTTGGCCACCTCTCGCCAGAGCAAGGACACGAGGCCGGTGAAGCGGCGCCACAGGTTGGACATCATGGAGAGGAGATCCTCTGTTCGACTGCAGGGGCACGCGGTGGGCAGGTGCGTCGGCGCAGATCGGTCCTCGGCCGGCGTCGCCCCTCCCGCGTCGCGCCCGCCGCGGTCTGGCCCCTCTTCGCTGCGGACAGGCTCCACCCGGCGCGGGCGTGTGGTCGAGTGTATGCGCTCGGACGGAGCCGGTGGGGCACACCGGACCTGCCGAACCGAAGACTCCCAGCACATCTCCAGGCAATGTGCGGCGCCGCTCACGCGGCACCTTGTCTCAGGTCTCGACGACGGCCCCGCACCCCCGTCCGCAGACTCACCCTGCACGGACCCGCGGCTCTGACCGGATTCCCAGTCAACGCCGCTAGCCTTGACGGGTGACTTCTGCGACTCCCCCTCGTCTCGGTGTGATCGGCGACGGCCAGCTGGCCCGCATGATGGCGGGCCCGGCCGCCGAGCTCGGCGTGTCCTTCAGCGTGCTCGCGGAGGCTCCGGATGCCTCGGCCGCGCAGGTCGCCCCGCACACGGTGGGGGACCACACGGACCTCGAGGCCCTGCGCGCCTTCGCGAAGACCGTGGACGTGGTCACCTTCGACCATGAACATGTGCCCACCGAGCACCTGCGCGCGCTCGAGGAGGAGGGCGTCGCAGTCCGCCCGGGCCCGGACGCCCTGGTGTACGCGCAGGACAAGCTGCGGATGCGCGAGGCAGTCGAGGAGCTCGGCCTGCCCAACCCCGCCTGGGCCCCGGTGGCGGATCTGGACGAGGTCCTCTCCTTCGGTGCCGAGCACGGCTGGCCGATGATCCTGAAGACCCCGCGCGGCGGCTACGACGGCAAGGGCGTGCTCACGCTGGACTCGGCCGAGGACGCCCGCTCCTCCGCCGCGGATGGGACGCTGGGCACCTGGTTGGGGGCCGGCATCGCCCCGCTGCTGGCCGAGGCCTTCGTCCCCTTCATCCGGGAGCTTTCCGCCCAGGTGGCCCGCACCCCCTCCGGCGAGCTGGTGTCCTACCCGGTGGTGGACTCGCTACAGACGGACGGGGTCTGCGACCTGGTCACCGCCCCGGCCCAGGGCCTGTCCGAGGAGCTGGCCGCGGCCGCCGCCGCCGCCGCGCGGACCATTGCCGAGCGCCTCGGCGTCACCGGCATGCTGGCCGTGGAGATGTTCCAGACCGGCGAGGGTGCGGACGGCTTCCAGGTCAACGAGCTCGCCATGCGTCCGCACAACTCGGGCCACTGGTCCATGGACGGCGCCGTCACCGGCCAGTTCGAGCAGCACGTCCGCGCGGTGCTGGACCTGCCGCTGGGGGATGTCTCCCTGCGCGGCGCCGCCGTGGTGATGAAGAACTTGCTCGGCGGCGCCAACGAGGACCTGCACGCCGCGGTGCCCCACGCGATGGGCGCGTTCCCGGAGGCCAAGGTCCACCTGTACGGCAAGGGAGTCCGACCGGGCCGCAAGCTCGGCCACGTGAACGTGGTCGCGCCGGCCGCCGAGGACCTGCCGCACGCCGTGGAGGCCGCCGAGGCCGCCGTGGCCCTGATGCGCGACGGCGGCGCCGTCGCCGCCGGCGTCTCCCCCACCTCTTCCGTCCCCTCGCCCGCCGCAGCCCAGGAGGCCTGAGCCATGACCGCAGCGCACAGCTACACCCGTCCCCTGCAGGACGCAGCGGCCCAGGTGGCCGTGGTGATGGGCTCGGACTCGGACTGGCCTGTGATGCGCGCCGCCGCCGACGTGCTCGGTGAGCTCGGCGTGCCCGTGGAGGTCGGCGTGGTCTCGGCGCACCGCATGCCGCACGAGATGGTCGAGTTCGGCGCGCGGGCCCATGAGCGCGGCATCCGGGTGATCATCGCCGGCGCCGGCGGGGCCGCCCACCTGCCGGGCATGCTCGCCGCCGTGACCCCGCTGCCGGTGATCGGCGTCCCGGTGCGTCTGAAGAACCTGGACGGCCTGGACTCCCTGCTCTCGATCGTGCAGATGCCGGCCGGCGTCCCGGTGGCCACCGTCTCCGTGGACGGGGCGAAGAACGCCGGACTGCTGGCGGCCCGCATGCTCGGTGCCGGCGAGGGCGAGCAGGCGGCCGCCCTCCGCGAGCGCCTGGTGGCGTTCGCGGCGGATCTCAACGCCCAGGCCCAGGCCAAGGGCGCCCGCCTCCACGACGAGGTGGCGACCGGCTCGTGAGCACGGTGCTCTCCGACCGTCCCGGCGCGGCGGACCCCCGCCGCGACCCGGTGCGCGACCCCCGTTCTGCCACGGCGCCGGAGCGCACCAGGCGCGCGGCGATCCTGCTGCTGCTGACCCTGTTGGTCCCCGGCGGCGCGCAGGCGGTGGCCGGCAACCGCACGCTCGGCCGCGCCGCGTTGCGGGTGACCATGACGGTCTGGGCCGTGGTCCTCCTCGCTCTGCTCATCTCCCTGGTGGCCCGCGGCTGGCTCCTGAACCTGCTGGCGAACCCGGTGGTCCTCGGCGTGCTCGCCGTGGTGCTGCTCGTCCTGGCCGTCGGCTGGCTGATGCTCTGGGTGGACACGTTCCGGCTGTTGCAGGTCCACCTGCTGGCGCCGGGTGCGAAGAAGCTCACCGTCGTGGTCACAATCCTGGCCCTGGTGCTGACCACGGGCGGACTGACCTACGGCGCCTACCTCACCAACGCCGGCCGCGCGTCGATCGGCAAGATCTTCGGGGACGGCCCGAAGGTGCCCGCCCAGGACGGACGCTACAACTTCCTCATCATGGGCGGAGACGCCGGAGAGGGCCGCGTGGGCCTGCGCCCGGACTCGATCCACGTGGCCTCGGTCAACGCGAAGACCGGCTCCACCATGCTGTTCTCCATCCCCCGCAACTTCCAGAACGCGCAGTTCACCGAGGACTCCCCGCTCTGGGACGTCTACCCGAACGGGTACGACTGCGGCGACGAGTGCATCATCAACTCCCTGTACGTGGACGTGATGAACAACCACAAGGACCTCTATCCGGAGGCCGAGGACCCGGGCGCCGAGGCCATGGTGGACGCCGCCGGCGGCATCCTGGGCCTGGACATGTCCGGGTACGTGCTCGTGGACATGGGCGGGTTCTCCCAGCTCATCGACGCGATGGGCGGCGTCACCGTCACCTCCGGCGGCTGGGTCACCCACCGCGGCCAGCGCCCGGACGGCGAGTGGGGCAACATCTGGTGGGAGCCGGGCGTCCACGATCTGAACGGGGAGGACGCGCTCGCGTTCGCCCGCTCCCGCAAGTTCTCCTCCGACTACTCGCGCATCCGCCGCCAGCAGTGCATGCAGCAGGCGATGATGCAGCAGTTCTCCCCCACCACCGTGCTCGCACGTTTCGAGGAGATCATGGAGGCCGGCGAGCAGATCGTGGAGACGAACTTGCCGCAGTCTCAGCTCGGCACCTTCGTGGACCTGGGCGAGAAGGCCCGCGGGATCAAGACCCAGCGGCTGACCATCGGCGCACCGGACTTCGGCGACGCCGGCGACCGCTTCTCCACCTACCCGGACTTCACGCAGATCCACGACCGCGTGGCCGCCATGATGGAGGAGGACGGCACCCCCGTGGTCCCCGGCTCCGAGGCGCAGGGGGCGCCCGTGTCGCCGGCCGGCACCGCGCTCCCGCTGCTCACCGGCGTGGCCCCGGAGCCCTCGGTGGCCCCGGAGCCCTCGGTGGCCCCGGAGGTCGAGGAGGACGACCCGGACACCTGGCCGGCCGCCCCGGCCGAGTACCAGGGCCAGGAGATCACCCCGGAGTCCCTGATGGCCTGGGAGGACGCCGGTGCCGAAAACGCCCTCGTCCACGCCTCCTCCACCAACCACCTGTGCGCCCCCGGCCGCTGACGTCCGCTTGACTACCCTGAACACCATGCTTCGACTCGACTCGACCATCCGCGACTACTCGTGGGGCTCGACCACCCTCCTCGCCGCCCTCCAGGGCCGTGAGCCCACCGGCGCCCCCGAGGCGGAGATGTGGCTCGGCGCCCACCCCGGGGACCCCTGCGTCGCAGTGCTGCCGGACGGCGGCCGCATCCGCCTGGACGAGCTGATCGCCCAAGACCCGGAACGGCACCTCGGCGCGGCCGCCCGCTTCGGCAGGCTTCCGTACCTGATGAAGCTGCTGGCCGCGGACCGTCCGCTGTCCATCCAGGCGCACCCGACCCTGGAGCAGGCCCAGGCCGGCTTCGCGGCCGAAGAGGCCTCCGGGATGCCGTCCGACGCCCCTGACCGCAACTACCGGGACGACAACCACAAGCCGGAAATGGTCGTCGCCCTGACTCCGTTCTCCGCGCTGTGCGGCTTCCGCCGTGCGGAGGAGTCCCAGCTGACCTTCGAGCGCATCGCCCAGGTGATGACGGAGTACGCGGACGGTGACGCCACGGAGGTGGCCATCACCGCCCGTCACCTGGCCGTGCTCCTCGCGGACGGGGACGTGCAGGGCGCGTTCGCCCAGATCCTGGACCCGTCCTCCCTCTGGTCCCGCGGCGGCACCGCGGAGCTCGTGGGCGCGCTGAAGGGCATGAACGACCTCATCCTGCACGACGACGCGATCGTCACCGCCCTCGAGGCCGCCGAGCACTTCCCGGACGACCCGGGTGTGCTGGTGACCCTGCTGCTCAACCGCGTGGACCTGATGCCGGGCCAGGCCATCCACCTGCCCGCGGGCAACGTCCACGCCTACCTCCACGGCCTCGGCGTGGAGGTCATGGCCGCCTCGGACAACGTCCTGCGCGGCGGCCTGACCCCGAAGCATGTGGACGTGCCCGAGCTGACCCGCGTGGTCACCTTCGACCCGCTGCCGGTGCCCTACACCACCCCGGAGCCGGCCGGCGAGGGCGTCGTCCACTACCGTCCCCCGTTCGAGGAGTTCACGCTCACCCAGCTCACCGCGGACGACGCGCAGACGCCGGAGCCAGTGCCCCTGTCCGGCCCGGTGATCGCGGTCGGCACCAAGGGCTCGGCCGACGTGGCCTGCGGCGGCGAGCGCACCGTCCTCGCCCCGGGCGAGGCCGTGTTCCTCTCTGCTGCCCAGACCGCGGAGGCCCCCCTCGAGGTCCGCTCCGCCGACGGCGAGGCAGCCACCGTGCACGTCGCCTCCCTGCCGGAGGACTGACAGCAGCACGACGACGGCACGCGACGTCGTCCTGCCCACCGACCTCCGCCTGTCCCGGCCACCCCGGGGCGACCACAGACGACCGGCCCGGTCCCCCGCAGAGGGGACCGGGCCGTCGTCGTCCCTGTCCCGGCCGGGCCGGGATCAGGTGAGGATCAGCGGGCGTTCTCCAGCCACTTGGACCACTTGGCCACATCGTGCTCGGCGTCCACCGTGCGGACGGTGCCGGACTTGGAGCGCATCACGATCGACTGGGTGTGCACACGGCCGTCCTGGAAGCGCACACCGCGCAGCAGGTCGCCGTCGGTGATGCCGGTGGCGGCGAAGTAGCAGTGCTCGGAGGTGACCAGCTCGTTCGTGGTGAGCACGGCGTCCAGGTCGAGGCCCGCGTCGAGGGCCTTCTGCTTTTCGGTATCGTCGGTCGGTGCCAGACGGCCCTGGATGACGCCGCCGGTGGCCTTGATGGCGCAGGCGGTGACGATGCCCTCCGGGGTGCCGCCGATGCCCATCATCATGTCCACGCCGGTGTCCGGACGGGCCGCGGCGATCGCGCCGGCGACGTCTCCGTCCAGGATGAACTTCACGCGGGCGCCGGCCTGACGGATCTCCTTGACCAGGCCCTCATGGCGGGGACGGTCCAGTACGCAGACGGTCACCTGGGAGACCGGCTTGTCCATTGCCTTGGCCACAAGGTTCACGTTCTGCTTCACCGGCAGGCGCATGTCCACGAAGTCCGCGGCCGCCGGACCCACCACGAGCTTGTCCATGTAGAACACGGCAGACGGGTCGAACATGGTGCCGCGCTCGGCGACGGCGAAGACGGAGAGGGCGTTGTTGTAGCCCATGGCGGTCAGGCGGGTGCCGTCGATCGGGTCCACGGCCACGTCCACGGGGGCGCCGGTGCCGTCGCCGACCTTCTCCCCGTTGAACAGCATGGGCGCCTCGTCCTTCTCGCCCTCGCCGATCACCACGACGCCGTCCATGTTGACGGTGTCCATGAAGGAACGCATCGCATCCACGGCGGCTCCGTCGGCCCTGTTCTTGTCCCCGTAGCCGACCCAGGGGCTGGCCGCGATCGCCGCGGCCTCGGTCACCCGCACCAGCTCCATGGCGAGGTTGCGGTCCGGCACGTGGTTCTCGTACCCGGTGTTCTGCGTGGACGCGGTGCCCATGTCTCTCCGATCCAGATCGCGGTGCGCCGTCCTCGTCGAACTCAGGAGGGCGCCGGGGCCACTCTGCCCCGCCCCCATCCTACGTCTCGGCGCGCGCCGGGGGTGGCAGAATGCTCGGGTGAGACCGAGCCAGAACCCCCGTCCCCGCACCGACGACGCGCAGGCCGCGCCCGCTGACGGCCACGTCCCGCACGCCGGCGGGGTCGACGACCGCGGACTCGAGGCGGCGCCCCGCCCGGTGCTGACGGAGAAGCAGGCCAAGCGCGCGACGTCCAGTTCGATGGCGATGCTGCTCTCCACGCTCTTCCTCCTGGCCGTGGTGGCGGCCTTCCTGCTGCTCTCCCCCGAACCGCCGGCTCCGGAGCGCCAGGACCGCGTGGACGTGGCGGCCGCCGCCGCGCAGCTGCGCTCGGCCGAGGACGTCCCGGCCGTGGCACCGGAGGTCCCCGAGAGCTGGACCTCCACCTTCGCCCGGTGGACCACCAAGGACGGCGTCTCCTCCTGGAACGTCGGCTGGGTGGTGACGGACGACGTGTTCGCCGGGCTCGATCAGGCCGCCGAGGCGAACCCCACGTGGACGGCGATGCGGGTGAAGCAGGCCCCTGCCACAGACCCGGTGGAGGCCGGCGGCGTCACGTGGACCCCGCACGACCCCGAGGGCAAGGACCTCTTCTGGGTCGGCGAGGTGGACGGCTCCACCGTGGTGCTCACCACCACCGGCGACGAGACCGTGCTCCGGCAGCTCGCCGACGCCGTGGCGGAGGCGTCCCGCTGAGCAGGTGGCGAACGCGTCCGGGCGGCCCCCCTGGCCGAGGCCTGCCGCGGTGAGCCCGTCCGGCGAATCCGACAGACATGGCACGATGGTCCTCGAACGGCGCGGCCCCACCCCGTGGCCCGCCAGGAAGGATCTCCCATGGCCACCACCCCCACCCCGCAGTCCCCCGCCGAGGCGCGCATGACCCCCGGCGAGGTCTACCGGATGCTCCAGGAGGGCAACGAACGCTTCGTGGCCGGCACGCCGGGCCACCCGAACCAGGGCGCCGAGTACCGTTCCTCCCTCGCCTCAGGGCAGAACCCCAAGGCCGTGATCTTCGGGTGCGCCGACTCCCGCCTGGCCGCGGAGATCATCTTCGACGTGGGCCTGGGCGACGTGTTCGTGGTCCGCACCGCCGGCCAGGTGATCGACGACGCCGTGCTGGGCTCCCTCGAGTACTCCGTGGATGTGCTGAACATCCCGCTCGTGGTGGTCCTCGGCCATGACTCCTGCGGTGCCGTGACGGCCGCCGTGGAGTCCTACGACACCGGCCAGATGCCCCCGGGCTTCATCCGGTCCCTCGTCGAGCGCATCACCCCATCCGTCCTGGCCGCCCAGCGCAAGGGCGTCACGGACGTGGACGGCACCGTGGCCGAGCACGTGGACCAGACCTGCGACCGCCTCGTGGAGTCGTCCCGCCACCTCTTCCGCGCCGTCCGGGACGGCCGCAGCGCGATCATCGGCCTGACGTACTCGCTGGCCGACGGCAAGACCACCCTCGGCCGGGTGCTCGGCGACATCGACTGACGGCCAGAGCCGGCCGCCGAACCACTGGGCGTCCAACAGCACCTTCACGGCGCCTGCTCTCCCTTGCCCGGCGCGGGCGCCTCACCCGCCCCGGGCCCTGCCCTCAGGATACGACGGCAACAGACGGTCTCAGCTCCGCAGGGCGTGCCCGTTCACTAGGATGAGGACCATGAGCGCACAGAACGAGCAGCAGTACCGCATCGAGCACGACACGATGGGCGAGGTGAAGGTGCCGGTGGACGCCCTCTACCGTGCCCAGACCCAGCGTGCGGTGGAGAACTTCCCGATCTCCGGCAAGACTCTGGAGCCGGCCCACATCCACGCCCTGGCCCAGATCAAGAAGGCCGCCGCCACGGCGAACGCCGAGCTGGGCATCATCTCCCAGGAGCGCGCCGACGCGATCGTCAAGGCCGCCGACGGGGTCATCTCCGGCGCCCATGACGACCACTACCCGATCGACGTGTTCCAGACCGGTTCGGGCACCTCCTCGAACATGAACACCAACGAGGTGCTCGCCACCCTCGCTACCCGAGCCCTGAAGGAGGCCGGCTCCGAGGAGGAGGTGCACCCGAACGACCACGTGAACGCCTCGCAGTCCTCCAACGACGTGTTCCCGACCTCGGTGCACGTCGCCGTGACCGGCGCCCTGATCAACGACCTGATCCCGGCGTTCGAGCGCCTGGCCTCTTCCCTCGAGGCCAAGGCCGAGGAGTTCAAGGGCATCGTGAAGTCCGGCCGCACCCACCTGATGGACGCCACCCCGGTGACCCTGGGCCAGGAGTTCGGCGGCTACGCCGCGCAGGTCCGCTACGGCATCGAGCGCATCCAGTCCGCGCTGCCGCGCGTGGCCGAGGTCCCGCTCGGCGGCACCGCCGTGGGTACCGGCATCAACACCCCGAAGGGCTTCTCCGCCCGCGTGATCGAGCTGCTTGCCGAGGAGACCGGCCTGCCGATCACCGAGGCCCGCGACCACTTCGAGGCCCAGGCGAACCGGGACGGCCTCGTGGAGGCCTCCGGCCAGCTGCGCAACATCGCGTACTCGATCATGAAGATCAACAACGACCTGCGCTGGATGGGTTCCGGCCCGAACACCGGCCTCGGCGAGATCGCCATTCCGGACCTGCAGCCGGGCTCCTCGATCATGCCGGGCAAGGTCAACCCGGTGATCTGCGAGGCCGCGATCATGGTGTGCGCCCAGGTGATCGGCAACGACACCACCGTGGCCCTGTCCTCCACCAACGGCGCCTTCGAGCTGAACGTGGGCATCCCGGTGATGGCCGCCAACCTGCTCGAGTCCATCCGCCTGCTCGCCAACACCTCCCGCGTGATGGCGGACAAGATGATCGACGGCCTGACCGCCAACGAGGAGCGCTGCACCTTCCTGGCCGGCGCCTCCCCGTCCATCGTCACCCCGCTGAACAAGGTGATCGGCTACGAGGCCGCCGCCAAGATCGCCAAGCACTCCGTGGCCAACAAGATGACCGTCCGGGAGGCGGTCGTGGACCTCGGCTACGTGGAGCGCGGCGAGGTCACCGAGGAGCAGCTGGACAAGGCCCTGGACACCATGTCCATGACCCACCCGGGCGAGTGAGCCCACACGGTGCCTGACGGCACCTGACACACGACGACGGCGCGGCCCCCTGCCAAGGGGACCGCGCCGTTCCGTGTGGGAAGCGCCGCTGCCCCGATCACGGCCGCCCGGCGGTGACGCCGCCGTCACCGGCAAGGTCTTCACCGAGAACAACGCCTCCCGGCCCATCGTCTGAGCTCCTACCGGCCCTCAGACGAACGAGGCCCCCAGGACCACCGCCGCGCCCATGAGCATCGGCGGCCCGAAGGGCAGGGCCGTCGATCCGCGGGCGCGGCGTGTCAGCACCAGGGCGAGCGCGACCAGCCCGCCGAGCAGGATGGCGAGCACACCCGCCGCCAGGGTGGCCGCGGGGCCGAGCACGCCCGTGTAGAGGCCCAGCCCGCCGGCGAGCTTCACATCCCCCATGCCCAGGCCTCCGCGGGTGAGCAGGTGCAGCGCCAGCATGGCCGCCAGGTAGCCGAGGCCGGAGAGCGCCGCGGTCAGCAGCACGGCGGCATCACCGGACAGCGCCGCCACGGCGGCCGCGGTCACCACTCCCCCGAGCGCGAGCGCGGCCGTCCAGCGGTTCGGCAGCCGATGCTCACGGCAGTCGGCCGCGCACAGCACCACGGCGCAGACCGCGGCCCACACGAGCCCGGCGATCCAGCCGATCTGCGCCGCCGGCCCGGCGGCCATTCCCCATCCTCCGGCGGTCACATCCCACCCCATGCGGACCACTCTATGAGACGGACGCAGACCCTCCGGATTCTCTCCACAGACCCTGTTGCGCGGTCAGCCCACAGGGGGATAGAGTGAAGCTAGTTGAACGGAAAGTAACTTTCCGTTCGACCTTGAAAGACCCCATGGCCTCGATCCCGTTTCAAGGGGCCATGGTGGCGGGCTTCCTCGGCCCCACATCCCCCCTCCACGGGGCCGAGCACCCCCGCCGGGGCCGCTGCTTCACGCAGCGGCCCCTTTTCATGTCCGCATGGCCACGCCGCTGTCCTTCCGCGTCCGCGCGGAGCGCCGAGTGCATCCCGCACGCCTGCGCGCCCCGGCCGCTCAGCGGCCGCGCTCCTCCAGCAGCTCCGTCACCAGCGCCGCGATCTCCGAGCGCTCGGAGCGGGTCAGCGTCATGTGCCCGAAGAGCCGGTGTCCTTTGAGGGTCTCCACCACGGCCGCGATGCCGTCGTGCCGGCCGACGCGCAGGTTGTCCCGCTGCGCCACGTCATGGGTGAGGACCACCTTGGAGCTCCGGCCCATGCGGGACAGCACGGTGAGCAGCACGTTGCGCTCGAGCGACTGCGCCTCGTCCACCACCACCCACGCGTCGTGCAGGGAGCGGCCACGGATGTGGGTCAGCGGCAGGACCTCCACGAGGCCGCGGTCCATGACCTCGTCGATCACGTTGTCCGAGACCACGGCCGAGAGCGTGTCATAGACGGCCTGCGCCCACGGGTTCATCTTCTCGGCCTCGCTGCCCGGGAGGTAGCCCAGTTCCTGGCCGCCCACCGCGTACAGCGGCCGGAAGACCACCACCTTGCGGTGCTCCCGGCGCTCCATCACCGCCTCCAGGCCGGCGCACAGCGCCAGCGCGGACTTGCCGGTGCCGGCACGGCCGCCCAGGGACACGATGCCCACGGACGGGTCCATCAGCAGGTCGATCGCGAGCCGCTGCTCCGCGGACCGGCCCTGCAGGCCGAAGACCTCACGGTCGCCCTTGACCAGGTGGGCACGTCCACCCTCGCCGACCCGCGCGAGCGCGGAGCCGCGCGGGCTGGTCAGGACCAGGCCGGTGTTCACCGGCAGAGCCTCCGCCGAGGCGAGGGTCCCCGCCCCGGTGAGCGCACCGGCGGAGGCGAGCGGGCCGCCGTCGTCCCCCTGGGCACCGGCGTCCAACGCGCCGGCGGCAAGCGGCATGACCAAGTCCTCCAGGTCCACGGAGCCCTCCTCGTAGAGGTCGGCCACCGCCGTCTCCTCCACACCCAGGTGCACGGTGCCGGTCCAGCCGGAATCCGGGACCTGGTCGTTGCGGTACTCGTCCGCGGCCAGGCCCATGGCCGAGGCCTTCACCCGCATCGGCAGGTCCTTGGACACCACGGTGACGTCCCGGCCCTCGTCCGCGAACGCCTTCGCCACGGCCAGGATCCGCGAGTCGTTGTCCGTGCCGCGGATGCCGAAGGGAAGCACGTCCGTGGAGATGTGGTTCAGCTCCACCCGCAGCGTCCCGCCCTCCGAGTTCAACGGCAGATCCTGGGACAGCCCGCCGTGGCGGGTGCGCAGCTCGTCCAGCAGCCGCAGCGCCGACCGGGCGTAGTAGCCCAGGTCCGGGTCGTGCCGCTTGTGCTCCAACTCCGAGATCACCACCAGCGGCAGGATCACCTCGTGCTCGGCGAAGCGCAGCAGGGCACGCGGGTCGGACAGCAGCACGGAGGTGTCAAGCACGTACGTGCGCTCCCCCACGCTGAGCCGGTCGCGGCTGCGCTCGGCGGTCGCCTGGACGTGGTGGGGGGTCTGCTGCACGTATGCCTCCTCGCCGGGGCCTCGGCGCCCCTGCCTGTCCGGATGGGATCCACGCTAGGAGAGCGCGGGGCGGGCAGGGCAGGTGCGGCGGGTGAATGTCCCGTGAAGGGCCGGTGACGCCGGTGACCTGCCGGTGGCCGCCACGTTCCCGGCGGAAGACGCCGCGCCCAGACGCTTGTCCCGACGACCCTGTACGTGGTCTGAGGGGGCTGACCACCGAGGGGCTTGAACACAGTCCGGAGCACTGCCCCGCACGCCGACTCGCCCCCGCCTCGCCCTGCCTAGACTGGACCCCAGGAGGCACCCATGACCCACCACCCCAGCCCGGACCCACACGGCGCCGGCACCCCCGCAGGCCCTGCCCGCGGCCGCACGCTCGGACGACACCGCGGCCAGAGCCCCGGCGCGCGCCCGGAGTGGCGCGACCACCTCGTCCACTGGTTCGCCCCCACCCTGCTCCTGCTGGCCCTGATGTGGCTCGGCGGGCTGCTCGGCATGGTCGGCGGCCGGGCCCTGGCCTCCGGCTTCGGACTCATCCCCCGCGAGCTCGACGGACTGGACGGCATCCTGTTCTCCCCGCTGCTGCACGGCGGCTGGGGCCACCTGATCGGCAACACCACCGCCCTGCTCGTGCTGTCCCCGGTGGCCGCCGTGGTCTCCCGCCGGCCCGTGCGGCTCATGCTCTGGGCGTGGCTGGGCTCCGGCCTGTTCAACTGGGTCCTCGGCACGCCGGGCGTGCACATCGGCGCCTCGGGCATCGTCTACGCGTTCACCGCATTCCTGCTGGTCTACGGCATCGTGGCGCGCCGCTGGTTCGCCGTGGTGGTCTCCCTGCTGGTCTCCCTGCCGCTGCTCGGCGGCACGTTCCTGGGCATGATCCCCCAGGCCGGCCTGTCCTGGACCGGACACATCGCCGGCTTCCTCGCCGGACTGCTGCTGGCCCTGCTGTGGGGGCGCAAGGACCGCCGGGAGCGCGGACCCTCCTGGCTCGAGCGCGCCGAGGCGCGGGCCGGCATCCGCTGAGCCCGGACCTGCCGGCGGCCGTGAGGGCGGCCCCACCCGATCCGAGGACCAGGCGACAGGACAGGCGCAGGCGCGGGCCGTCGTCGGGAAGCGGGGGGTGACCGCTCAGGCGCCGAAGCGGCGCTGGCGGGAGGCGTAGTCCCGCAGGGCACGCAGGAAGTCCACGCGCCGAAAGTCCGGCCACAGCGCCTCGCAGAAGTAGAACTCCGAGTACGCCGACTGCCACATGAGGAACCCGGAGAGCCGCTGCTCGCCGGAGGTGCGGATCACCAGGTCCGGGTCCGGCTGGCCACGCGTGTAGAGGCGATCCGAGATCTGGTCCACGGACAGCTCCGCGGCCACGTCCGCCGCCGAACGGCCGGCCGCGTCCGCCTCCACCAGCAGCTCCCGCACCGCGTCCACGATCTCCCGGCGGCCGCCGTAGCCCACCGCCACGTTGATGTGGATGCCCTCGTTGCCCTTCGTCTCCTCCGCCACCGCGGTCAGGCATTCGGCCAGGTCCGGCGGGAGGATGTCCACCGCGCCCACCGGCTGCACCCGGGCCCGCAGCAGCCCGTCCTGATGGGCCGCCAGCCGCCGCGCGGTGGTCTTGATGATCTCCAGCAGCGGCGCCAGCTCCTGCGGGTCCCGCGTCAGGTTGTCCGTGGAGAGCATGTACAGGGTCACCACCGGGATCCGCAGCTCCTGGCACCAGCCGATGAACTCCAGGATCCGGTCCGCCCCCGCCTGGTGACCCTCCTGCGTGGTGGCGCCGAACGCCCGCGCCCAGCGGCGGTTGCCGTCCACCATCACGCCGATGTGCCGGGGCATGCGCTCCGGGTCCAGGTCCCGCGCCAGACGCCGCTCGTACATGCGGTAGACGACCTCGGGCTGGCGCACGCGGACCACTCCTTCTCTGGCTCATGGACCGGCGCGGCGGACGAACCGGTCAGGGACAGAATACGCGGCGGTCCTGAGGTGGGACCGTTGTGCGGCGGGTCCGGCGACGGTGGGAAGATGGTGACATGGCCACCCGTCATGACATCCCCCCGCACGACACCCCGGCCGGTGAGGCCGCGCCGGTGCGCACAGAGCCGCCGACGCATGCCGGCACGACGCAGCCCGACATGCCACTGGCCGATGCGCCGCAGGCCGACGCGCCGCCGGCGAAGGGAACCGCAGGCTCGCACACGGGCTGGCGGATCCCCCGCATCACCGACCCGGCGCACCCGCTGTTCAAGCCGCGGCTGCGCGGCTGGATCCACGCGGTGATGTTCCCGCTGACGCTGGCGGCGGGCATCGTGCTGATCGTGCTCGCCCCGACCGCGGCGCTGAGCTGGGCCTCCGTGGTGTACTCCATCACCGGCCTGATGCTGTTCGGCGTCTCCGCCACGTACCACCTGGTGCAGTGGAACGACCAGGTCAACCTCGTGCTGAAGCGCCTGGACCACACCAACATCATGCTGATGATCGCCGGCACGTACACGCCGCTGTCGATCGCGCTGCTGCCCCAGGACAAGGCCGTCCTGCTGCTGTCCCTGGTCTGGTGCGGCGCCGTCCTGGGCGTGCTGTTCCGCCTGGTCTGGACCCACTCCCCGCGCTGGCTCTACACGCCCGTCTACGTGGCGCTGGGCCTGGCGGCGCTGCTGTACATCGGCGACTTCTTCGCCGCGAACGTGACCGCCGCCGTGCTCATCTGCGCCGGCGGTGCGTCCTACATCATCGGGGCGGTCTTCTACGCGCTCAAGGCGCCCTCGATCCGCAAGGAGTGGTTCGGGTTCCACGAGCTCTTCCACGCGTTCACGGTGGGCGGCTTCGTGTGCCACTACATCGCGATCATGTTCGGGGTGCTCTCCGCCGGCTGAGGGGGCTGGGCCGGGCCCTGCCTCCCTGCAGAGTGAGGGCGGAGTTTCCCGGAATCCGTCGCGAATTCCGGGAAACTCCGCCCTCGCTTCGGTCGAGTGGGGCCGGCGTGCGGCCTCAGCGTCCGGTGTCCGGCTCCTGCGGCTCCGGCGTGGGCTCGTCCAGGTAGCCCGGGTACTTCCTGCGCAGCCGCTGCAGGCGGTCCTCGCCGGAGGCGTCCAGGCCCTCGCCAGCGGCGCGCTGCTCCGGGCTCAGCCGCGGCTGGTTGCGCTCGATCAGCATCTCCTCGGCCTCCGGCGAGCGCTGCTGCACCCGGCGCACGGAGCGCACCATCAGCCGCAGCACGATGATCGCCATGACCACCATCAGCGCGGTGAACAGGAAGCCCACCACGCCGGGGGTGATGTCGGCCTCGTCTAGGCCGGGACGCAGGGTCGGCTCGGGCACCGCCGGGGCGGGCACCTGCCCCTGCAGGGTGAGCAGGGCGGAGTTCAGGGAGGTCCAGGTCGTCACAGCGTGCCAGTCTACCGGCGGCGCCGTCAGCGCAGGCCGTTGAAGAGGTCGTGCTCGGGCAGGTCGACCTCCACGCGGGAGTCGATGAGCACGTAGTCCTCCCACGGCCAGGCCTCGCGGAGCACCTCGTTGCGGGCGGCGAAGAAGAAACCGGTGGGGTCCACCTGGGTGCGGTGGGCCCGCAGGGCGGCGTCCCTGCGCTCGAGGTGGTCGGCCACCGGGATCTGGGTGGTGACGGCGTGGTCCGGGATGAACCAGGGCGGCGCGTCCTCCGGGTCCGGGACGTCCTCCCCGGCGGCCTGGCGGGCGCGGACCTCACGGAGGCGCTCCATCTTCTCGTACCAGCCGAGCCGGTCCGCGAAGGGCGACTCCTCGCCGGCCGCGGTGTACACCTCGTGCAGGGTGCGGAACTTCGCCGGGTTGAAGGCGCGGTCGTAGTAGAGCTTGGAGACCTCCCACGGCTCGCCGGCGCCCGGGTACTCGTCCGCCAGGCCCGCGGCCCGGTAGGCCTCCACGGTGACCCGGTGGGACATGACGTGGTCCGGGTGCGGGTAGCCGCCGACCTCGTCGTAGCTGATGAGCACGTGCGGGCGGAACCGGCGGATCAGGGAGACCAGCGGCGCGGCGGCGGTCTCCAGCGGCATCCTGGCGAAGCAGTTCGCCGGCAGCTCCGGGACCGGGTCGCCCTCCGGCAAGCCGGAGTCCAGGAATCCGAGCCACTCGTGGTCCACGCCCAGGGCGGCCTGCGCCTCCGCCATCTCCACGCGGCGCACGGCGGTGATGTCCCGCTCGCAGGCCACGGTGTCCTCGTACTGCGGGTTGAGCAGGTCCCCGGCCTCGCCGCCGGTGCAGGTGACCACCATGACCTCGGCGCCGGCGTCCTCGTAGGCGGCCATCATGGCGGCGCCCTTCGAGGACTCGTCGTCCGGGTGGGCGTGGACGGCCATCAGGCGCAGCCCCTCGGACGGCGGGACGCCGTCCGAGGGACGGGGCGCCACCGTCTCGGAGGCGCTGTGGCGGCCGGTGTGGCCGACCGGGATGCCGCCGGCCGAGGGGACGGCCTGGTCTGCGGTGTGCTTCTCGCTCACGGACGGGACTCCTGACAGGGTGCGGGGACGGCGGTCTGGCGCGGTGGTCGGCGCCTCGCCGTCACGGCGACGGCAGCACCGGGGCGTCGCCGCGCCCGGCGGTAGGCTGGTGCCGATGGCCTCTCCCACCACTGCACCGCACGCATCCGCCGGCGACACGCCGGAGGAAAGCCTAGCCAACCGCTACGGAGGCGCTCAACGGCGCCCCTCGGCGGGCGTCTCGCGGCGCATGCGCCTGACGGCCACGATCGCGGTGGCGGCGGCGGTGCTCGTGACCGCCTGGTTCGCCCTCTCGACCTCGATCGGGCGGGTGACGTACAAGGAGATCGGCTACGAGGTGGTGGACGACCACCTGACCCGCGTCTCCTTCCAGGTGACCGCGCCGGCCGGGAAGCAGGCCGAGTGCGACATCGAGGTCCAGGACTCCCAGGCGGCGCCCGTCGGCTATCGCACCGTGCTGATCTCCGGACTGGAGCCGCAGGAGCGCTCCGCGCCCGGGGACGACACCTGGACGTACACGGTGGACGTGCGCACCGTGGTGCGCGGGAACACCGGCGTGGTGGAGACCTGTCGCGCCGTCTGAGCCGGCACCGCACCGGCCACACGGATTTCGCCCGCCGCTGACAGGCCGGGATCAGGGCGGACACAGCAACCTGTGGTGCAGACCACTTGGTATAGTCGTTCTCAGCGCTTTCTGCCCCGCCGGTCGCATGTGTCCGTCGGTGGACGTCGGACCGCGGCCCGCACCGGGGCCACGTCTCCGTCGACCCGGACACCACGGCGGGGTTCTTGTCATCTACAGGCAGCGGAGGCGCCGCCGCCGACCCGTGTCTGCCGAACACCGGGCACCGCCCGAAAGGAAGGAGTCAGCATGACCACAAACTCTGCCGACGCCCCGTGGCTCACCAAGGAGGCGTACGACCGCCTCTCCAAGGAGCTCGAGCACATCTCCGGCCCGTACCGCCAGGAGATCATCGACCGCATCGAGGCCGCCCGCGAGGAGGGCGACCTCAAGGAGAACGGCGGCTACCACGCCGCCCGCGAGGAGCAGTCCAAGAACGAGGGGCGCATCGCCGAGCTGAAGCACCTGCTCGAGACCGCCACCGTGGGCGAGGCCGCGGAGAACGACGGCCACGTGCACCCGGGCACCGTGGTGACCGCCACCGTGGCCGGCGACGAGATGACCTTCCTCTTCGGCTCCCGCGAGATCGCGGACGACGACGAGAAGCTCGAGGTCTACTCCGAGCGCTCCCCGCTCGGCGAGGCCATCAACGAGGCCAAGAAGGGGGACAAGGTCTCCTACACCGCCCCGAACGGCAAGGAGATCAAGGTCGAGATCCTGGACGTCCAGCTCTACCGCGCCTGATCCCCTCGGCCCGAGCCGTCCGTCCCGGACGGTCGAGGCCACGACGACGGCCCCTCCCCTCCCCGTGCACGGCGCCTGTCGCACGGGCAGGGCGAGGGGCCGTCGTCGTCCTCCGGGGCTCTGCCGGAGCCGCCGTGCACTGCTAGGTTGAGTCCATGCTCACCGTTGAGAAGATGCACCTGATGCTGACCCGCCCGGACGGCACCTCCGAGGCGCCGAAGGCGCACAAGAACGCCCTGGCCGCGGCCGCCCTGCTGGACCTGGCCGAGGCCGGGATCGTGGCCGTGGAGGAGGACGCCGAGCCGGCGCAGGCCCGCGTGCGTGTCGTCGCCGCCGGCACCACCGGCCACCCCGTCCTGGACGCGGTGCTGGGGCAGGTGGACGGCGTGGACGGCTCCGGCCTGCACGCGCTCGTGAAGAAGGGCAAGCCGGCCGTGCAGAAGCCGATGGAGAAGCACCTGATCGAGCGCGGCGTACTGGTCAAGGAGAAGAAGGGCCTGTTCACCACGGAGATCCGCCCCGAGTCCTCCCGTCCCCGGGACGAGGTGCTCGAGGAGGTCCGGGTGGCCCTCGAGTCCGGCGCCGAGATGCGCCCCTCCACGTCCCTGCTGCTGGGGACCCTGGACGCCCTGAACATCGCCCGCGCGCTCATCCCCGGCGCCGAGGCGGAGCACGGCCGCCGCGAGCTGGGCCGCCGCATCATCCGCCTCACCCGGGACGACCGCCACGTCCGTGCGCTGCGGGCCGCGACCGGCTCCTTCGCCGGCAACACCGCGGCCGCCGCCCTGCCGGCCACCCTGCAGACCCTTCAGACCCACGAGGACGTCTCCACGGGCAGCCCGGCCGAGGACACCCAGCACGCCGCCCAGGTCGACGAGGCCGCCGCCCAGGCCCGGGTCCGCGAGCAGGAGGCCGCCCGTGCGGAGGCGGAGAAGAAGGCCGCCGGCCCGCAGAAGGCCGAGGCCTGAGCACCGCGCCGCTGACACCACGAGGGCCGCACCAGGACATCCGGTGCGGCCCTCGTGGTGTGCGGTGCCGGTGCAGCCGCCCGCTCAGTACAGCTGCTCGGGCGCGTAGCCGCCTTCGCGGAGCGCGGCGAGCACCCGCTCCGAGTGCTCGTGGCCGCGGGTCTCCATGTCGATGGTGATGTGCACCCCGCCCATGGAGAACTCCGGGCCCACGCGGGTGTGGTCCACACGCACCACGTTCGCCTCGGCGTCCGCGATGAGCCGGGAGATGGCGGCGAGCTCGCCAGTGCGGTCCCGCAGCGGGATGCGCACGCCCATGTAGCGGCCGTTGGAGGCCAGGCCGACCTGGATGGACTTGAGCATGAGCATCGGGTCGATGTTGCCGCCGGAGAGCACCACGGCGGTCTTGCCCAGGTCCAGGCCCAGCGCGCCCACGCGGCCGGAGAGCAGCGCGGCCGCGCCCACGGCTCCGGCGGGCTCCACCACCAGCTTGGAGCGCTCCATGAGGTGGACGATCGCCTCGGCGATCTCGTCGTCCGTCACGGTCACCACGGCGTCCACGAGGGAGCTGATGACCTCGAACGGCACGGCGCCCGGCCGGCCCACGGCGATGCCGTCCGCGATGGTGCTCACGCCCGCCAGGCTCTGCACGTCCCCGGCCTCGAGGGAGCCGACGTAGGCCGCCGCCTCGGACGCCTGCACGCCGATCACGCGGATGTCCCGGCCCGCCTCCCGGGCCGACTCCTTGAGCGCGATCGCCGCACCGGCCAGCAGGCCGCCGCCGCCGATCGCCATGATCACGGTGTCCACGTCCGGGAGCTGCTCGAGGATCTCCAGGCCCACGGTGCCCTGGCCGGCGATGATCGCCCGGTTGTCGAAGGGGTGGATGAAGAGTGCGCCGGTCTCACGGGAATAGCGCTCGGCCTCGGCGAGGGACTCGTCCACGGAGGTGCCGTACAGGACCACCTCCGCGCCGTGGTCCCGGGTCGCCTGCAGCTTGGGCAGGGCGACGCCGCGCGGCATCACGATGCGTGCGCGGATGCCGAGCTGGCGGGCTGCCAGGGCCACGCCCTGGGCGTGGTTGCCGGCCGAGGCCGCCACGACGCCGCGTGCCTTCTCCTCCTCCGTCAGCTGCGCCATGCGCACGTAGGCCCCGCGGACCTTGAAGGAACCGGCCCGCTGCAGGTTCTCGCACTTGTAGTAGACCTCGGTGCCCACGTCCCGGCCGAGGGCCCGGGCGGTGAGCAGCGGAGTGGTGAGGGCGGTGTCCTGCAGGGTCTGCGCCGCGGCGCGGACGTCCTCCAGGCTCACCGGCAGTGCGGCCGCGGGCGTGCCGCCGGCGGCACGGCCGGCACCAACCACCGGATCCGTCAACGGATCGGCTGGGGCGGCCGCCGCCGGGCGGACCCAGCGGGGCAGCTCTCCCGGGCGCGGCCGGGGTCGGGCGATGCTCATGGGCGGTCCTCGTCTCCGGCTCGGCGGGCGCCGCCCGCGCCGCGGCCCTCGACGTCCTCGTCGTCGCCCGAGGGCGCCGAGGTGCGGTCGTCGTCCGCGGTGGGGTCCGCGGGGCGCTCGGACAGGTCGATGCCGGCATCCGAGGCGGCCTCCTGGGCGGCGACGCCGTGGGCGGCCACGAGCTCCTGGCGGCGCTGGGGTGCACCGTCCCGCTGGCCGGAGCGGGAGGTGGCGTCCTCCCCGTCTGTCACCGGCGCATGTTCCTCACCGTCGTCGTAGGCCATGGCCTCCTCCTGCTCGTGCGCGTCATGCTCACGCTTCAGGCCGCGGACGAAGGCGTTGAGGAAGGCCAGCAGCGGCACCGCGAACACGGCCCCGACCAGGCCGAGCACGGCGGAGCCGCCGGCCACGGCCAGGAACACGGCCAACGGGTGCAGGGACACGGCCTTGCCCATCACGAGCGGCTGCAGGACGTTGGACTCCAGCTGCTGGACGATCAGCACCACGAGCAGCATGAGGAGCGCGTTCACGAGGCCGTTGGTGATCAGGGCAAGCACCACGGCCATGATGCCGGTGAGCACCGCGCCGACCATCGGGATGAAGGAGGCCAGGAACACGAGGACGGCCAGCGGGAAGGCCAACGGCACGCCGAGGAGCCACGCGCCGAGGCCGATGCCCACCGCGTCCACGAAGGCCACGAAGATCTGCACGCGCACGTACGAGCCGAGGGCCTTCCAGCCGGACAGGCCGGCGTTGTCCACGGAGGCACGATGGTCTCTGGGGACGAAGCGCAGCAGAAAGGTCCAGATGCGGCGGCCGTCGTAGAGGAAGAAGATCAGGGTGAACAGGGCCATGACGGTGCCGGCCAGGATGTTGCCCGCCGTGGAGCCGAAGCTGACGGCGCCGCCCATGATGGCGCCGGAGTTCTCCCGCACCGTGTTCAGGATGTCCTGCAGGCCGGAGCCGCCGTTGCCGTTCTGCTGCCACGGCATGGGGATGCCGGTGGACTCGAGCCACCTCCGGCCTGCCTCGATGCCCTGGCCGAGCTGCTCGGACATGTCCGCGAAGCCCACGGCCAGCTGCTGCCCGGACAGGGCCAGCAGGCCCAGGACCACCACGATGAGCAACAGCGTGCACAGCAGGGACGCTAGGATCCGCGGCGTGCGCATGCTGACCATCCAGGTATAGATCGGGCTGAGCAGCGTGGTCAGCAAGCCGGCGACGATCACCGGGATCACCAGCAGGCTGACGTGGCTGAGCAGCCAAATCAGCACGCCGGCCATGAGCAGGATGACGATCACGCGCCACGACCAGGCGGCGGCGACGGTCAGGCCGTAGGGCACGTCGCGGTCCACGCGGCGTGCGGTGGAGGCGGGGGTGGTCATCGGCGGGTGGTCCTCTCGTCGGTGGCGGCAGGGTTCTCGGCGGCGGGCGGGATCAGGCCCCAGCTGCCGGTGAGGTTCTGCCCGGGCTCGAGCCAGTGCAGGCCCTCCCCCGAGTTCAGGGCATCGGCGGGTGCCGTCATCGGCTCGACCGCGACGGCGGTGTCCCGGCCCGGCAGGCGGTCCGTGACGAACACGTGAGTGTAGGCGAACACGGGATCGGACCACAGGGTGAGGGTGCGTCCGTCCGGAGCCATGAGCCGAGCCTCATGCCGGCCGCCCTCCCCGGGGGTCAGGCCAGTGAGGCAGACGTCCAGCGGGTCTGCGCCGACGCGGCGCCCCTGGCGGAAGTCCATGTCCGTAGCGGCGGCGTCCCGGGCGGCCACGGGGATGAGGCGCTCGTCCGCCTCGATCCACCGGCCGGCGTCCACCGCGAGCGTCAGCTCGTCCGAGGGCACGTCCCCGACCCGCAGGAAGGGGTGGTTGCCCAAGGCCGCGGGGGCCGGGCGGGCGGAGTGGTTGGTCAGCGTCTGGGAGACCGTGAGCGCGCCGCACTCCTCCAGGGCGTAGGAGACGCGGTGGGTCATGCGGAAGGGCCATCCGTGCTGCGGGTGGATCTCGCCGCGCAGAACCACGCCGGTGCCGGTCTTGCTCTCCAGCATCAGCTGGGTGTTGCGCAGCAGGCCATGGCTGGCATGGCCGCGGGAAGGCTCGGTGACGTCCAGCTGCTGGGTCTGCCCGTCCAGCGCCCAGCGGGCGTCCGCCACCCGGTTCGGCCAGGGGGTCATCTGAATGCCGTTGCCGGCCGGCGGGATCTCGTCCTCGCCGTAGGGCTCGGTGAAGTCCTCACCGGCCACGCGGTAGGTCCGCAGCGCCCCGGCCAACCCCACCACCACGGCCTCGGCGGCCCCACGGCGCAGGCGGTACTGCATACCGGTGGCGGCGGTGTCCTCGGCGAGCGACCCCTGCTCGTTCGGATCCACAGTGGACTCCACGGTCCCCTCCTTCGGATGGCGGCTCCGGACCGACGCGAACGGTGTCCGGACTGTGGAAGAGGCTACGCCTGTCCGGGCGGCCCCGGCGACTCCCCGGTCCGTACTGTGGACAGACGACGGCGCCCCCGTCCCGACCGGGACGGGGGCGCCGTGCCGGAGCGGCGGGCGAGGGTCAGTCGTTGCCGCGGAGGATGGCGATGATGCGCAGAATCTCGACGTACAGCCAGATCAGGGTGACGGTCAGGCCGAACGCCACGGTCCAGGAGTACTTCTGCGGGGCGCCGTTGCGCACGCCCTGCTCGGCCATCTCGAAGTCCATGACCAGCGAGTAGGAGGCCAGCAGCACCGCGATGGCACCGATGATCAAGCCGAAGGCGCCGCTGCGCAGGCCGAACATGCCGTCCGTGACGCCCAGCAGGGACACCACGAGGTTCACCAGGCTGAACACGAGGTAGCCCAGCATCGCGATCATGAAGATCTTGGTCATCTTCGGGGTCGGGCGGAACTTGCCCGAGGAGTACAGAGCCAGCACCACGGCGAACACGGACAGGGTGGCCAGGACAGCCTGGACCACGATGCCGGAGAACTGGAACTCCATCATCATGGACAGGGCGCCGAGGAACAGGCCCTGCGCGCCGGCGTAGGCCAGGATCAGCGGGGCGGAGGGCTCCCGCTTGAAGGCATTGACCAGGCCGAGCACCAGGCCGACGATCGCGCCGACCAGGCCGATGCCCGGGAACATCCAGCCGACCACGGCGCCGACGACCACCAGCACCAGGCACATGCCGGTCTTGCCGATGATGTCGTTGTAGCTCATGCGGCCCGTGTCGCCCGCGTTCGCGGCCGGGGCGTTGTACATGTCCTCGAGCTGCTGCCCGCGGCCCTGCTGCTGCGCGTACTGGGTGGCCGCGTACTGGTCCTGGTAGGGCTGGCCGTACGGCTGGCCCTGGCCCTGCTGTGTGTAGGGGTTCTGGGTCTGCTGGCCGCCGCCGTACCAGCCGGGCTGCTGTCCGCCGCCCATCTGCTGCTGGAAGTTGCGACTCTTCATCACCGGGTTGGTCACGGGGCATTCTCCTTCACGAACGACTCGACCCGGGCCACGCCGAGGCTGCGTCGATGTGAGGCACCCGTCGGCGGACGGCGGGACATCTTCTGTGCGTCAGTCTATCGGTCCGGCGAAACTCACGGCAGGTCACCCGGCATGTTCAAGGTGTCTTGCCAGGTGCATTTCACAGAGAGCGGAAGCACAGGCCGGATCCGCCCGCGCCTGCACGCGTGCCCCCGGCGGGAGTCGAACCCGCACCGAAGACGATTTTAAGTCGCCTGCCTCTGCCAGTTGGGCCACGGGGGCGTGGCCACCGCTCCCCCGCGCCCGCGCACCGTACGGTGCGCCGCGGGAGGCGACGATGCGACGACGGCGACCGTCCCCGGCGAAGGGGAGGCCGCCGTCGTCGTGTCCGTTCCCGTGCCTGGTGAGGGGGCGACGGTCACGGACGGGGTCTCATGAGGGGATCAGGCCGAGGCCTTCTCCTTGGCCTCGAGCTGCCTCTTGGCGAAGCGGCCGAGCACCGGGGTGCCGCCGGCGGCCTTGAGGAAGGCGTTGCGCGGGCGGTCCAGGTCGTACACGGCGGTGGTATCCCGGCCGAAGACGGTCTCCAGCACGAAGCCGCCGACCACGCGGGCCTTGCGCTCCAGCTGCGGCAGGGCCATGGAGTGGTAGCCGCGGTGCGCGAGCCAGGCGAGCGGACCGAAGAGCTTCACGCCCATCGGGTTGCCGACGCCCTTGCCGAAGCCGAGGCCAGCCACGGCGCCGAGCGACTTGTGCTCATACTCCTGGACCTCGCCCTCGCCGTGGCGCACGGCCAGGTAGTTGGCCACGAGGCGCTTGGCCTGGCGGCCGGCATGCTGGGCGTTCGGGACGCACATGCCGCCCGGGCCGGCACCGGTCAGGTCCGGCACGGCGCAGACGTCGCCGCAGCCCCAGGCGCCCTCGAGGACCCCGTTCTCCCCGTCCTTGACCTGCAGGGTGGCGGTGACCTCGATACGGCCGCGCTCCTCCACCGGGAAGTCGGTGGCCTTGGCCACGGAGTTGGCGGCCACGCCGGCGGTCCAAACCAGGGTGTCCGCGCCGAAGCGCTCCACCACGGACTTGTCCGCCATGGAGACCAGCTCCATGACGCCGCCCTCGGCGTTGCCCAGGGAGGTGTTCAGCAGCACCTCGATGCCGCGGCCGCGCAGGTGCTCCACGACCTGCTCGGCCTGCTCCTCGGAGACCTCCGGCATGATGCGGCCCATGGCCTCGACCATCGCGATGCGGACCTCGGACTGGGACAGCTGCGGGTTGCGCGCCACGGCGTTGCGGATGATGTCCTCCATCTCCGCGACGGTCTCCACGCCGGCGAAGCCGCCTCCGACCACCACGAAGGTCAGAGCGCGCTTGCGCTCCTCGCCGTCAGTCATGCGGGCGGCGGCGTCCAGGCGCTCCAGGATCTGGTTGCGCAGGGCCACGGCCTCCTCGACGGTCTTCAGGCCGATGCCGGCCTCGGCCAGGCCCGGGATCGGGAAGGTGCGGGTGGTGGCGCCGGCGGTCATCACGATGTCCTGGTACGGCACCTCAAACTCGGCACCGTCCGGACCCTGCACCACGGCGGTGCGGCGGGCGTGCTCCACCTTCACCACGGCGCCGCGCACGAGTTCGGCGTCCTTGAGGTGGGTGGCGTGGTCCACCACCGCGTGGCGGCCGTCGATGTGGCCGCCCACGACCTCCGGCAGGAACGGCTGGTAGGTCATGTAGGGCAGCGGGTCGACCACGGTCACGACGCCGCCGCGATCCTTGATCTTGGTCTGCAGGGACTTGGCGATGTGGAAGCCGGCATAGCCGCCGCCGACGACCAGGAGGCGAGGCTTGGGGGACAGATCGGGAGTGACAGTCATGTCTCTGATTCTAGGACTCCCGAGTGTCCGCTGGAAATCAGCGGTCCGTCAGTGACAGCACGATGCCGTCCAGGATGTCCCGTTCGCTCGTGACGACCTCGTCCACGCCCGCGACCTCGCGCATGCGCTCCACGATCCGCGACCAGATCAGGGCGCCCGCGCCGATGACGTCCACGCGGCCCGGGTGCATGAAGCCCAGGGCGGCGCGCTGCGCCCGCGAGGCCTCCAGCAGGGCGCCGGCGGAGGCCGTGACCCGGTCCACCGGCAGGACGGTGGCGTGGATGCGCTCGGAGTCGTACTCCTCCAGGCCCAGGGCGTGAGCCGTCACCGTGGTGACGGTCCCGGCCACCCCGACGACGGCGCGCACCTTCTGAAGCGGAAGTCGCCCGGCGACCCGGTCCAGGACCTCGTCCACCCCCGCGGTGGCCGCGGCGACCTGCTCGGGCGAGGGGCCGTCGTCGGGAAGGAAGCGCTCGGTGAACCGGACGCACCCCATGTCCATGGACACGGCGTCCACGACCTCGCCGCCGGCGGTGCCGACGACGAACTCGGTGGAGCCGCCGCCGAGGTCCACCACGAGCACGTGGTCCTGCAGGTCCAGGCCGGCCGGCAGCGCGGAGACGGCGCCACGGAAGGACAGTGCGGCCTCCTCGGCCCCGGAGATCACCTCAGGCTCCACTCCCAGGCGCTCCCTCACCCCGTCCACGAAGACCTGGCGGTTCTGCACGTCACGGGTGGCGGAGGTGGCCACGAAGCGCACGGCGCCGGCGTGGTGGCGCTGCACCAGGCGCGCATAGGCGTCCACCGCGGCGAAGGTGCGCTCCAGGGCGGCCCCGGAGAACTCGCCGGTGGAGTCCACACCCTCGCCCAGGCGGACGATGGTCATCTCGCGGACCACGTCCGTGAGGGTCTGCGGGTCCTGCTCGTCCGGTCGGGAGATCAGCAGGCGGATGGAGTTGGTGCCGCAGTCCACGCCGGCGATCGTGACCTTTTTCAGCGCCTCGACCCTCTCCAGGTGCTTCACGTGGCGGGACAGGTCCTTGGTGGGGACCTCGGCGGAAGCGTCCCAGGCGCCGTCACAGCGGCAGACCTCCGGTGTCCACCATTCCGCGATCCTCTCCAGGGCCTCGTCGCCCAGGCGGTTCACGCCGGGGCCCGCGGCCAGGGCGTGACCGACCAGCGCGTGCAGGCACTTCACACGCTCGGGCATGCCGCCGGCGGAGATGCCGGCGATCTCCTCCACCTCGCCCACACCGGAGACCTGCCCGATGCGGTCGCGCGCGGCCAGGTAGGCCTCGTGCGCGGCGCGGTGGGCGGCGGCGAGCTCGGCGTCCTCGGCGAGCCGCTCGTTCATGCGGTTCATCTCCCCCTCCGCCTCGAGGCGGGAGACGGCCGCGGTGAGCACCGGGTGCGTCAGGTAGAAGGTGGTGGGGAACGGGATGCCGTTGGACAGGCGCGGGGCCGTGGTGGCCACCAGCGGGTTCCCGCACACGCAGCGCGCGCCGATCTCCACGACGTCACGGACGGGGCGCCCCAGCTGCAGGGACAGGGTGTCCAGGTCCTGCTCGGTGACGGTGGTCTCGGCGGTGCTCATGTGGGGTCCTCGTCAGTGTCGGTGCGGATGGGGCGGGGGGGGGGCTGCCGCGCGTCACTCGGTGGCGGCGCGCACCACGGAGTCCCAGAGGCCCTCGGCCCAGGGCAGGCCCTCGTCGACGGGCTGCTCGCGGGTGCTGGCGTCTTCCTCGGGCACCTGTTCCAGGCGGTCTTGGCCGGTGACCCGGTAGAGGGTCTCCCCCGGCATCACCAAGTCCAGGCGGTCCCGGGCCTGCTGCTTCACGAAGTCCTCGTCCTCCCAGCGGGCGATGCGGTCCTCGTACTCCGCCTTCTGGCGGCGCTGATCCTGGATGTCCTGCTCGGCCGCCGCGATCTCCAGCGACTGGTTCAGGTACACGCGCAGCGTGGGTGCCATCAGGGTGGCCGCGATGAAGATCACCGCGATCACCACCAGCGAGCGGCCCGTGACCGAGCGCGCCGGGACCGGCTTGGGGGCCGGCTCCCGCCGGCGCGCCGCGTCCTGTGCCGCGTGCTCGGCGGTGCGGCCCGGTCCGAGTCGGCGCTGCGGTGCCGGTGCGGGTCGGGAGCCGCCGCGCGTGCGTCCGGGCTGCCCGGCGTCGGCCGCGCGCGGGCCCGGTCGCGGTCCGGGCCGGGCACCCACCGGCCAGGCCCCGCCGCTCCCCGGTCGGGCGCCCGGGCGCAGGGTGGAGACGGTGGAGTCCGGCTCGCGGGCGATGCGGGAGGAGGACGACGGGGGCTCGGCGGGCGACTTCTCCTCAGCGGCGTCGCCTGCGGGCGTGTCCTCGGCGGCCCGCGGGCCCTTCGCAGCCGACGTGTCGGGGCCGGCGCCCGTGTCCGTCCCCTCCCGCGGGTCCTTCTCAGCCACGCTGCGTGCGGCGTCCCGGCCGACAGACTCATCCGCGGCCTCGGCCGCGCGACGCAGCTCGACGACCTCCCCCTCCTTGACCCCCTTGGCCTCAGTGGCCGTCGGGTCAGCGCTCCGGGCGCCCTCCGAAGTCGTGTCCGGGGCGGCCCCGCGGGCCGCCTGCGGAGCCGTCCTCGGATCCGCCGCCAGGGAGCGCTCGGCGGCACCGGGCACGCGGGGCATGCGGGGGCGGCGGCTCACCATGGACGGGCTCCTTCGGGACAGGGCTCGGACTCGATGCACTCCAGGGTAGTCGCCGCACCTGGACGGGAGCCGGGCTGACGCGCCCGCCGCGCGGCGGGCCGCCGGGCCCCGGTCCGTCAGACGCGCCGAGGGCCCGCGCACTCGCGCGCACGGGCCCTCGGGGGCTCCCCCGCCGCGCCGTCACCGGCCCGGCGGGGTCACCGCCTCGGCGGGTCAGCCCTGGAAGCGCGGGAAGGCGGAGCGGCCGGCGTAGACGGCGGCGTCGCCCAGCTCCTCCTCGATGCGCAGCAGCTGGTTGTACTTGGCCACGCGGTCCGAGCGGGCCGGGGCGCCGGTCTTGATCTGGCCGGCGTTGGTGGCCACGGCCAGGTCCGCGATGAAGGTGTCCTCGGTCTCGCCGGAGCGGTGGGAGATCATGCAGTGGAACATGTGGCGCTGGGCCAGCGAGATCGCGTCGAAGGTCTCGGTCAGCGAGCCGATCTGGTTCACCTTCACCAGCAGGGCGTTGCCGGACTTCTCGTCGATGCCGCGCTGCAGGCGCTCCACGTTGGTGACGAAGAGGTCGTCGCCCACGAGCTGGACGCGGCCGCCGAGGGTCTCGGTGAGGTGCTTCCAGCCGTCCCAGTCGTTCTCGTCGAGCGGGTCCTCGATGGAGACGATCGGGTAGTTGTCCACCAGCTCGGTGTAGTAGTCGGCCATCTGCTCGGCGGAGCGCTCCTCGCCCTCGAAGGTGTACTTCCCCTTCTCGCAGAACTCGGAGGAGGCGACGTCCAGGGCCAGGGCGATGTCCTCGCCGAGGGTGTAGCCGGCCTTCTTCACGGCCTCCGCGATCAGGTCCAGCGCGGCGCGGTTGGACTCGAGGTTCGGGGCGAAGCCGCCCTCGTCGCCCAGGCCGGTGCCCAGGCCCTTCTCCTGCAGGACCTTCTTCAGCGAGTGGTAGACCTCGGCGCCCCAGCGCAGGGCCTCCTTGAAGGTCGGCGCGCCGATGGGGGCGATCATGAACTCCTGGATGTCCACGTTGGAGTCCGCGTGGGCGCCGCCGTTGAGG
Source organism: Micrococcus luteus (assembly GCA_047414615.1). Lineage (GTDB taxonomy): Bacteria > Actinomycetota > Actinomycetes > Actinomycetales > Micrococcaceae > Micrococcus > Micrococcus luteus_B. The sequence goes on along the minus strand of CP179711.1, from coordinate 85,312 downwards.
ATGTTCATCATCGGCACCGGCAGCACGTGGGCGTTCGGGCCGCCCAGGTACTTGAACAGCGGCAGCTCGGAGGACTGGGCGGCGGCCACGGCCACGGCCATGGAGACGCCGAGGATGGCGTTGGCGCCGACCTTGCCCTTGTTCGGGGTGCCGTCCAGGTCCAGCATGGCGGCGTCCACCGCGCGCTGGTCCTCGGCAAACGCGCCCTCGAGCTCGTCGGCGATCTCGTCCACGGCCGCGACGGCGTCCTGGACGCCCTTGCCGAGGTAGCGGCCCTTGTCCCCGTCACGGCGCTCGACGGCCTCGAACTCGCCGGTGGAGGCGCCCGAGGGGACGGCGGCACGGCCGACGGAGCCATCGGTCAACAGCACCTCCACCTCGACGGTGGGGTTGCCGCGGGAATCGAGGATCTCACGGGCCTGGATGGCGTCGATCAGAGCCATGGAGCAGTCTCCTTTGAATGCAGTGGTGGGTCCGGTGGACAACGCCCTGCCAGCTTACCGCGCAGGCCCGGCGCCGGGACCCCTGAGACGCCGCCGCAGCGCACGCTCCGGGTCCAGGCCCGCGGCACGCGCATGGCGGACGAGGGTGAAGAGGGCCTCCCCCAGCGCGTCCTCGTCGGCGAGGGCCGACTCGAGGTGCGCGGGGGTGTCGGCGGGAGGCGGCAGCGGGTTGGGCTCGCGCCGGGCGGCACGGTCCACGGCCTTCCCGGCCGCGGCGAGCGCCGGGAGGTGGGCAGGCAGGGAGGCGAGCAGGTCCGCCAGGGCCGCGTCCGTCGTCGTGGTCCTTCCCGGGGGCTGCTCCCCCGGCGTCCCGACGACGGCACCCTCCCCCGCCTGCCCGCTCCCCTGCGGAGCGGGGCCGGGTGAGGCGGAGCCGGCGGCGTCCGGGCGGCGGGCCGCCGCATCGGCTGCGGCGGCCGCCTTCTCCCGGGCCTTGATGGCCTCCCACTGGCGCTCGAGCTGCGCCACGGTGATGTCCTGCAGCTCGTGGGCCGGGCGGAGGTCACCGTCCGGGGTGAAGACGTGCGGGTTGCGACGGAGCATCTTGGCGGTGATGGACTCGGCCACGTCCTCCATGGCGAAGGCCCCGCGGTCCTGGGCGATCGCGGAGTGCAGGACCACCTGGAAGAGCACGTCCCCGAGCTCGGAGCAGAGGGTGCGCGCGTCCGCGTCGGTCTCGATCGCCTCCACGGCCTCGTAGGCCTCCTCGACCAGGTACTCCGTCAGCTGCCCATGCGTGAGCGCCCGGGTCCAGGGGCAGTGGCGGCGCAGCTGCGCCACCACCCACACCAGCTTCTCCACCCGGGCGCCCATGCGTGCTCGGTGTCAGTCCTGGTCGGCGTCATCGGCCGGCAGCTCGGCCAGCCGAGGGGCGTCGCCGGAGCCGGAGATCACCGGGTTCCAGGCGGCCACGAGCAGCTCGGCGAGCTCCTCGCGCTCCTCCACCGGCAGGAACGCGGCCTCGGCGGCGTTGAGCTGCAGGTCCAGGAGCTGGGACAGGGTGTAGCCGAAGGTCTCGGCCAGCAGGTACAGCTCGTCCGTCAGGGACACGTCCGAGACGAGGCGGTTGTCCGTGTTCACGGTGATGCGGAAGCCGAGCTGGACCAGCATGTCGATCGGGTGGCCCTCGATGCCCTGGGCCGGGTCCACGGCGCCGGTCTGCAGGTTCGACGACGGGCACACCTCGAGGGCGATCTGGCGATCGCGCACCCAGGTGGCGGTGGAGCCGAGCTCCACGAGGCCGGTGTCCGCGTCCAGCTGCTCGCCCTCCTCGTCCACCGCGCCGAACTCGATCTCGATGTCCTCGGCCAGGCGGACGCCGTGACCCAGGCGCTGGGCGCGGCCGTTGACGAGCGCGTCCTTGACGGAGGCCAAGCCGTCCCCCTCGCCGGCGTGCACGGTGGCCGGCAGGTGCTGCTCGGCCAGCCAGGTGAAGGTCTCGGTGAAGCGGCCGGCCGGGAAGCCCGCCTCGGCGCCGGCGATGTCGAAGCCCACCACGCCGCGGTCACGATGGCGCACGGCCAGCTCCGCGATCTCCTGGACGCGGTCCGCGTGGCGCATGGCGGTGATCAGCTGGCCGACGGAGATGTCCTGCCCGTCCTCCACCGCGGCGGCGACGGCCTCGTCCAGGCCCTCCTGCACGGCCTCGACGGCCTCGTCCAGGGACAGGCCGCCGGCCAAGTGCTGCTCGGGGGCCCAGCGGATCTCGCCGTAGACCACCCCGTCCTCCACGAGGTCCTCGACGAACTCGCGGGCGACGCGGCGCAGCTGCTCACGGGTCTGCATGACGGAGGTGGTCAGGGCGAACACCTCGAGGTACTTCTCCAGCGACTCGCCGTTGGCGTGGGCATGGATCCAGGCGGCGAGCTCCTCCTCGGTCTCGGCCGGGACCTCAGTACCGGCCTCGCGGGCGAGCTCGAGAATGGTCGCCACGCGGAGGCCACCGTCCAGGTGGTCGTGCAGGGAGACCTTCGGCAGGGCGGCGAGGTCGATGTCCAGGGGGCTCGGGGCGTCGGTGGTGGGGATGCTCTCAGTCACGCCCCGGAGTCTACGGCAGGGGGCGGACGCCGGCCGAGACGCTCAGGCGCCGCGGGAGGCACCCGGACGGCCGGCCGCGGCCCGCTCCCGGCGGGTGAGCACCATGTGGATGATCCGGTCCATGGCCAGGCCGACCACGAAGGCGCCGACCAGGGAGACCGCGATCTTGGCCAGCGGGCTCTCCAGCCAGCCGGTGGTCACCCGGGCAATGAGGATCGAGTACGCGGACCAGGCCATGCAGGAGACTGCGTCCAGCAGGACGAAGCGCAGGTAGGAGTACCGGGTGGCCCCGGCCGTGAGGTTCACCGCCACCCGGCCTCCGGGGACGAAGCGGGCAGTGAAGAGCAGGAACGCGCCGCGCCGGTCCAGGTTCCGGCGGGCCATGCCCATCGCCCCGGCCACGGCCTTGGTGCGCATCCAGCGCCAGCGGTCCGTGCCGACCGAGCGGCCGATCAGGTACGCGAGGTTGTCACCGCAGAACGCGCCGAACGCGCCCACCGCCCACAGGGCCGTGAGCGCGAACGGCTCCCCGTCCCTGACGATCGCCGCGAGGGCGACGAGGACGGACTCGGAGGGGAAGGCCGGCACGAGCCCGTCCAGCAAGCACAGCACTCCCGTGACGGGCAGGACCCACCACTGGGAGGCGGCGTGGAGGATGAACTCCTCGAGCCAGACGAGCACGGCCGACGACGTCCGCTCAGCGGATCTCGTCGAGGACGACCGAGCGGCCCCGCAGGGCGGCGGCGCGCTCGGCGTCAGCCTGCGCCACGGCCCAGCCGCCCTCGAGGGCGGCCTTCGCGCGATCGAAGCGCTCCGGGGTGTCCGTGTGCAGAGTCATGATGGCCTGACCGGACCGCACCGCATCGCCCGGGCGGGCGTGCAGCTCCACGCCGGCGCCGAACTGCACCGGCTGGCCCTGACGCTCGCGCCCCGCGCCGAGGCGCCAGGCGGCCAAGCCCACGGCCATCGCGTCCAGCTCGGTGAGGACGCCGTCGGACTCGGCGGTGACGCTCTCGGTGTGGCGGGCGGTGGGAAGCTCGGCGTGCGGGTCCCCGCCCTGGGCGGAGATCATGGCGTTCCAGACGTCCATGGCCTTGCCGTTGGCGAGGTTCTCCGCCGGGTCCACCCCGGTCACACCGGCGCCGGCCAGCATGTGACGGGCCAGCTCCACCGTCAGCTCCACCACGTCCGCCGGGCCGCCGCCGGCCAGGACCTCCACGGACTCCCGGACCTCCAGGGCGTTGCCCGCGGTCAGGCCCAGGGGCACGGACATGTCCGTCAGCAGGGCCGTCGTGTTCACCCCGGCGTCCCGGCCCAGGTCCACCATGGTGCGGGCCAGCTCCCGGGCCATGGCCTCGTCCTTCATGAACGCGCCGGAGCCGCACTTGACATCCAGCACCAGGGTGCCGGTGCCTTCGGCGATCTTCTTGGACATGATCGAGGAGGCGATCAGCGGGATGGCCTCCACGGTGCCGGTCACGTCGCGCAGCGCGTAGAGGCGCTTGTCCGCGGGCGCCAGGCCCGCGCCGGCCGCGCAAATCACGGCGCCGACCTCGGAGAGCTGACGCATCATCTCCGCGTTGGACAGCTCCGCACGCCAGCCCAGGATGGACTCCAGCTTGTCCAGGGTGCCGCCGGTGTGGCCCAGTCCGCGGCCGGACAGCTGCGGGACGGCCACGCCGTAGGAGGCCACCAGCGGGGCCAGCGGCAGGGTGATCTTGTCCCCCACACCACCGGTGGAGTGCTTGTCCGCGGTCTCCAGACGACGGCCGTCCGGCGCGGTCAGCCCGGAGAAGTCCATGCGCTCGCCCGAGGCGATCATCGCGTCCGTCCACTCGGAGATCTCGCGGCGCTGCATGCCGTTGAGGAAGATCGCCATGGCCAGGGCGGACATCTGCTCGTCCGCCACCACGCCACGGGTATAGGCGTCCACCACCCAGTCGATCTGCTCGCGGGTCAGCTCCTGGCCGTCGCGCTTGGCGCGGATGACCTCGATGGCGTCGAACGGCTCGGCGGCGGGGGCGTCGGTCATGGTGGGCGAGATCCTTCCCTCGGGATGTGGTTCGGGGGTGGGTGGTTCGGGGGGGGGTGTACCGGTACTCAAGACTACGGCGGCCCCCGCCCCGGGTGGGATCACCCGGGAAGGAGGCGGCCGTCGTCGTGGTGGTGCCCAGGAACGCTCAGCCGGAGGCGGACTCCAGGTCCGCCGGACCGAAGGACTGCGGCAGCACCTCGTCCATGGTGAGCACACCGGCGGGGGTCATCATCAGCATCTCCGGGGACCGGTGCTCGGACAGCAGCTGGCGGCAGCGGCCGCACGGCATGATCACCTCGTGCTCCCCGTTCACGCACACGAACGCGGCGAGCCGCCCGCCGCCGCCCATCATCAGGGCGGAGACCAGCGAGCACTCGGCGCACAGCGTGATCCCATAGGAGGCGTTCTCGATGTTGCAGCCGTTGACCGTGCGGCCGTCCTCCGTGAGGGCGGCCGCGCCCACCGGGAAGCCCGAATACGGCACGTAGGCGTGCTGCAGGGCGTCCACGGCGGCGACGGTCAGCGCCTCCCAGTCGACGGCTTCGCGGTCCACGCTCACTCCTTCACGTACGGCGTGCCGCCCGCGGCCGGACCGCGGGAGCGGCCCACCAGGCCGGCCACCGCGAACACGGTGACCACGTACGGGAGCATCGCCATGAACTGGCTCGGCACCGGGGTGCCGAGGATCGAGAACACGTACTGCATGTTGGTGGCGAAGCCGAACAGCAGCGCGGCGAAGAACGCGCCGATCGGGTTCCAGCGGCCGAAGATCACGGCGGCGAGGGCGATGAACCCCTGGCCCGCCGTCATCTCCTTGGAGAAGGAGGACGCCGAGACGAGGGTGAAGAAGGCGCCGCCCATGCCGGCCACTGCGCCGCCGAGCAGCACGTTGACGTAGCGGGTGCGGATCACGTCGATGCCCACGGTGTCCGCGGCCTTCGGGTGTTCGCCCACCGCGCGCACGCGCAGGCCCCAGCGGGTGCGGAACAGGCCGAACCAGAGCAGGCCCACGATCAGGTACATGCCGTAGCCCAGGATGGACTGATCGAACAGGATGCGGCCGATGATCGGAATCTCCGCGAGGAACGGGATGCGGATGCTCGGGAAGTGCGGCGGTGAGTTGAGCTCGGACGAGTTCGGCGCCAGCACCGTGGAGAACAGGAAGTTGGTCAGGCCGATCACGAGCACGTTCAGCACGACGCCCACGATCACCTGGTTCACCAGGTACTTGATGGAGAACACGGCGAGCAGCCAGGACACCGCCACACCCGCGAGGACCGCGGCTGCCAGGCCGATCCACGCCGAGCCGGTCGCGGAGCCCACCATCGCGGCGGTGAAGGCGCCGGCGAGCAGCTGGCCCTCGATCGCGATGTTGATGACGCCGCAGCGCTCGGACAGGATGCCGGCCATCGAGCCGAAGATCAGCGGCACGGCCAGGGCGAACGACCCGGCGATCAGGCCGGTCAGATAGACGGAATTGTTGTCCGCGGAGCCGACCACCCAGATGAGGAAGGCCGCCACGAAGGCCAGCACGTACAGGCCGTTGAGCCACACCGGGTTCTTGCGGCCGGCGGCGGCGCGGACCCAGGCGAGGGCGGCGATGCCGAGCATCACCGCGGTCAGGATCCATAGGGCCGGGGCGGCCGGCACCGTGACGGCGGCCAGCTCGATGAGGTCGCCCGGGGTGGCGATGCGGAACTCCGCGTCGTTGGCCGGTGCGTTGACGGCGAACAGTCCCAGGGAGAACAGGGCGAAGACGGTCAGCAGGATCGGGGTGGTCCAGCTGCGCACGAGCCGCTTGCCGGCCCTGTCCCTGCGCGTAGGCTCCGCGGTCTCGGCCACGGTCTTCTTGTCAGCGGCGATGGCGCTCATCGGGTCTCCCCCTTCTCGGAGGTGCGAGTGTCAGCGGCGGATGCCGGGGCGGTGTCCTCCACGCCGTCCGTGGAGGACTCGGCCGTCACGGCGGCCTCCTGGGTCTCGGCGGAGGGGACGGTGGCCTCGCCGGAGGCGCCGGAGACGGCGGCACCGGCCACGGACGGCTGCGTCACCGGGTCGGCGGTGCGGCGGGCCTTCGCCGCGCCCGGGGCGGGCAGGCGGAAGATCGAGCGCACCAGCGGCGGGGCCGCGATGAACAGCACGATGAAGGACTGGACCACCAGGACGATGTCGATCGGCACGCCGGTCTGCGTCTGCATCGTCACGCCGCCGGCGCGCAGGGCACCGAACAGCAGGCCGGCGAGGAGCACGCCCACCGGGTTGGAGCGGCCCAGCAGCGCCACGGTGATGGCGTCGAAGCCGAAAGAGCCCGCCACCGAGGTGTTCAGGGAGCCCTCCGTGCCGGACACGTGGGCCATACCGGCCATGCCGGCCAGGCCGCCGGAGACCGCCATCGCGGTGATGTAGGCGCCCTTCACGGAGATGCCGGCGGTGCGGGCGGCGGCCGGGTTGGCGCCCACGGCGCGCAGCCGGAAGCCGACCGCGGAGCGCTGCAGCAGCCACCAGGCGAAGGCGGTGGCGGCCAGCGCCAGGACGAAGCCCCAATGCAGGCGGAAGTCCTCGCCGAACATCAGCGGGAAGCGGGCCTCCTGAGGCAGGAAGTCCGAGACCGGGTTGGTCGTGCCCTCGCGCCGGAGCACCGGGGTGTTCAGCAGGTACGCCAGCAGATTCAGCGCGACGTAGTTCAGCATGATCGTGAGGATGACCTCGTGGGCGCCGGTGTAGGCCTTGAGCAGGCCGACCACGGAGCCCCACAGCACGCCGCCGAGGACGCCCATCACCAGGACCACCAACAGGTGCAGGCCGAACGGCAGGTCCATGGAGACGCCGAACCAGGTGGCGAACATGGCGCCGAAGATGAACTGGCCCTGGCCACCGATGTTGAACAGGCCCGCCCGGAACGCGATCGCGATGCCCAGGGAAACGATGATCAGCGGGGTTGCCACCGTCAGGGTCTCGGTCAGCGGCTTGATCATGCCCGCGAAGCTCGCGGACTCGTAGTTGACAATCGCGCCGCGGAACAGCGCGAGGAATGCGCCCGAGAACGCGGACCAGGCGGCGGCCAGCATGTCGGTCGGACGGCCGAAGAAGTAGCCGGCGCTCTCCTGGACGTCTTCGTCTGTGACGACGATCAGCAGTCCGGAGATCAGCAGGGACAGGACGATCGCCAGCAGGGTGACCGTGCCGTTGCCGGAGAGGATCTGACGCATCACGGACGACGAGTCTCCCGCCGGGCGGCCGGCACGGGGCTCCTGGCCCGGCGCCGGCGTCGCCGGGGTCTGCGGGGCGGCGGTGCTCATGCGCGCGCTCCTTCCTGGGTCGGGGTGGAGCCGTCCGCGAGGACGACGTCGTCGGGGAGCTGGCCGGCCATCATGAGGCCGAGGTGGTCGCGCGAGGTGTCGCCCGGGACGATGCCGACGATCCGCCCCTGGTACATCACGGCGATGCGGTCGGCGAGCTCGAGGACCTCGTCCAGCTCGGTCGAGACGATCAGGACCGGCGTCCCGGAGTCGCGCTCGGCGATGATCCGGGAGTGGAGGAACTCGATCGAGCCCACGTCCACGCCGCGGGTGGGCTGGGCGGCGATGAACAGGGAGAGGTCCTCCACCAGCTCGCGGGCCATGACGACCTTCTGCTGGTTTCCGCCGGAGAGGGTGCCCACCGGGATGTCCACGCCCTGAGTGCGGACGTCGAACTCCTTCACCTTGTGCTCGGCGAGACGGCGGATCGCCGTCGGGTTCAGCTGCATCGAGGAGCCAGCCGGGGCGGTGTCATAGCGGTTGAGCACCATGTTCTCCGCCACGGTGAAGGTGCCCACCAGGCCGTCGGTGGTGCGGTCCTCCGGGACGAAGCCGACGCCGGCACGGATGATCTGCCGGGTGGAGCGGCCTACGAGCTCGCGCCCGTCCAGGCGGATGGAGCCGGTGGCCTTGTGCAGGCCCATGATGGCCTCGGTGAGCTCGGTCTGGCCGTTGCCCTGCACGCCGGCGATCGCGAGGATCTCGCCCTGGCGGATGCCGAAGGAGACGTCGTCCACGAGCACCTGCCCGGTGGGCGAGAGCACGGTGAGGTCCTGGACGCGGAAGGTCTCCTCGCCGAGGGTCGGCACGGACTTCTTCCGATTGAGGACCACGTCCCGGCCCACCATGAGGGCAGCCAGTTCGGAAGCCTCGGCGGACGGATCCGCGGTGCCCACCACGCGGCCGCGGCGCAGGACGGTGATCTTGTCCGAGATCGCCTTGACCTCGCGGAGCTTGTGGGAGATGAACACGATGGCCGTCCCGTCCTCGCGCAGCTGCCGGATGATATTCAGCAGCTCGTCGGTCTCCTGCGGCGTGAGCACGGCGGTCGGCTCGTCCAGGATGAGGATGCGGGCCTCGCGCACAAGGGCCTTGATGATCTCGACGCGCTGCTGGACGCCGACCGGCAGGTCCTCGACGACCGCGTCCGGATCCACGTGGAAGCCGTACTGGTCCGAGATCTCACGGATCCTGCGGCGGGTGGCCTCGATGTCCAGGATGCCGGCGGCCTTGGTGTGCTCGTCGCCGAGGGCGACGTTCTCGGCCACCGTGAACACGGGCACCAGCATGAAGTGTTGGTGCACCATGCCGATGCCGGCGCGCATGGCCTCGCCGGGTCCGGCGAAGGCGACCGGCTCGTCGTCGAGCAGGATCTCGCCCTCGGTGGGGTCGTACAGTCCGAAGAGCACGTTCATCAGGGTGGACTTGCCGGCGCCGTTCTCGCCGAGCAGGGTGTGCACCTGCCCGGACTCGACCACCAGGTCCACGTCCTCGTTCGCGGCGAACGTGCCGAACCGCTTCGTGATGCCGCGCAGCTCGAGCTTCATGGGGTGTTCCGTCTCCTCCGTCCGGTCACGTGCCGGGGCCCCGGCACGCGGTGTGCGCACCTCGGGGCCGGACCCGGTTCGTATGGCCGGGTCCGGCCCCGAGGCGTGCGGTGGCCGATCAGTCCTCGGCGATCGAGGACTCGACCTTCACGTCGCCGTCGATGATCTGCTGCTTCAGCTCGTCCAGCTCGGTCTTCAGCTCGTCGGAGACCTGATCCTCGAAGTCGTTGAACGGGGCCAGGCCCACGCCCTCGTTCTCCAGGGTGCCGAGGTACGGCTCGGACTCGAACTCGCCCTTCAGGTCCTGGGCGATGACGTCGGTGACGGACTGGCCCATGTTCTTCATGACGGAGGTCAGGATGAGGTTGCCCTTGTCCGTGGACTCGTAGCCGTCCGAGTCGACCCAGATGACCTTGACGCCCTTGTCCTCGCCGGCCTCCTCGACCGCGTCGAGGGTGCCCAGACCGACCGGGCCGGCGACCGGCATGATGACGTCCGCGCCCTCGTTGATGAAGTTCGCGGTGTTGGTCTTGCCCGCGGCCTGGTTGGAGAAGTCACCGATGAAGGAGCCGGTCTTGGCCTCGTTGTCCCAGCCGAGGACCTTCACATCCGCGTCCTTCTGCTCGTTGTAGTACTCGACGCCCTCGGCGAAGCCCTCCATGAAGATGGTCACGGTCGGGATCTCCATGCCGCCGTAGGTGGCGACGGTGCCGGACTCGGACATGCCGGCCGCCAGGTACCCGGCCAGGAACGCGGCCTGGGCGGTGTCATAGGTCAGGTTCTGGACATTGTCCGAGAAGTCGGTGGCGGTGACGTCGACGCCGAAGAAGTGGATGTCCGACTCCTTCTCGGCGATCGGCTTGATGGTGTCGCCGAGCATGTAGCCCACGCCGAAGATGGCGTTGCACTCCGCGTCGACCATGGAGTTCACGTTCGGCGTGAAGTCGCCCGGCTCCTGGGACTCGGCCTCGCGGATCTCGATGCCGTACTCCGACTCGGCCGCCTTGAGGCCCTCGTAGGAGGACTGGTTGAAGGAGCGGTCGTCGAAGCCGCCCTCGTCCGAGACGATGCAGGCGAGGTAGTCGGAGTTGTCGTCGCCGACCTCCGGGTCGGTCGAGACCGTGGACTCGCCGGCGGCGTTGGACTCGCCCTCCTCCGGCGGGGCACCGCAGCCGGCCAGCAGCAGGCCGGTGGCGGAGAGGACGGCGGCGGGGAGGAGAAGGCGACGGGTCTTCTCGTCGGACAGGATGCCCATGGGTTTTCCTCACTTCACGTGATGCGATGACGGTGCCCGACGGCGGCCGCACGGGCCTGCATGCCGGGTGCGAGCGTGCCGCGCACACGCGAGAGGGGAACACGCTCGTTATCCGTGAGTTTACCCCCTGTGCACAGTCGTGGCACGGAGAGGAGACCAGCCCCGGAGGCCCCGGCCGTCGTCGTGCGCGGTCCGGCACCGGAGGGGCGCCTCAGGCGCGCGGAGCCCGCAGCATCTCGCCGAGCGCCGCGGAGGCGAACACGCGCATGCCGACGCCGAGGGCGCGCTCGTCCGGGGCGTAGTCCCCGCGGTGCAGGTCGTACTCGATGCCGCCCGGCGTCCGGGTGCCCAGGCGCAGCATGGACCCGGGGACCTGCTGGGTCATCCACGCGAAGTCCTCGCCGCCCATCGACTGCGGGGTCAGCTGGATGGCGGCGGAGCCAAGCTCACGGCGGGCCGCAGACTCGATCAGGGCGGTCTCCGCCTCGGCGTTGTCCACCGGGGGCACGCCACGGATGTGCTCGAGCTCGACCTCGACGCCGTACGGGGCGGCAACCTGGGTCACGACCTCGTCCAGCAGCTCCCCGGCCTCCTGCCATACCTCCGCGTCCAGGCAGCGCATGGTGCCCGAGAGTCGGCCCGTGGAGTCGATGGCATTCGGCGCCGAGCCGGCCGAGATCTGCCCCCACACCACGGAGACGGCGGAGCGGACGTCGATCCGCCGCGAGAGCACGGCCGGGACGTTGATCGCGATCTGGGACAGGGCGAACACCATGTCCTCGGTCAGGTGCGGGCGGGAGGTGTGGCCCCCGCGGCCGGTCAGCGTGATGCGGATGGTGTCGGCTGCGGAGGTGATGGCGCCGATGCGGGTGCCGATCGTGCCGACGTCGAAGCGCGGCTCGCAGTGTGCCGCCAGGATGCGAGGCAGCCCCTCGAGGACGCCCTGCTCGATCACGTGCTGGGCGCCGCCCGGGTGCTGCTCCTCCGCGGGCTGGAAGATCACGCGGACGCGGCCGTGGGCCCGGCGGCCCGCGGCCGCGAGCTCCTCGTCCTCCACCTGGCCGGAGAGGATGCGATGCAGCGCCACGGCGGCGCCCGCCATGACCGAGGTGTGGATGTCATGGCCGCAGGCGTGCGCCAGCCCGTGGTGCGTCGAGGCGTAGGGCAACCCGGTGAGCTCCTCGATCGGCAGCGCGTCGATGTCCGCACGCAGGCCGAGCACCAGCGGACCCTCGCCCACCTCCACGTAGCAGCCCGTCGCGGAGAGCCGGACCGGGTCCAGCCCTCCGGCGGCCAGGAACTCCATGACCTTGCGGGTGGTCTCGTGCTCCTCGAAGCCGAGCTCGGGCTCCTGGTGGATGCTCCGGCGCAGCTCGCGCGCGAGCGGCTCCACCGCCTCGACCGCCCGTGAGACGCCGGGGACGTCCGGGGCGGTGTGCCGGTAGGGGAAGGCGGAACTCTCGATGGTGCCGGTCATGTCTGAGGAGGGTAGCGCAGAGGCGCCCGTCCTGTTCACGTCACGTTCACATCGCGGGGCCCCGCGTCACATGGGGCGCGCCGGTTCAGAGGACGTCGTCGGCGCCCTCGGCCTTGAGGGACTCCACGGCCTTCTTCACGTCCTGGGCGTGGGCGGTGGTGGTGACCAACAGCGCGTCGCCGGTGTCCACCACCACCACGTCCTCGATGCCGATCAGCGCGATCACGCGGGCCGAGTCCGTGACCACCACGCCGGAGGCGTCGGAGGAGTACACCCGCGGGGTGTCACCGATGACGGTGATGCCCGAGCCGTCCTTGACCGGGTTCAGGCGGGCGATCGCGGCGAAGTCGCCCACGTCGTCCCACGTGAAGTCGCCCGGGACCACGGCCACGTCGCCGGCGGCCGCGGCCGGCTCGGCCACCGCATAGTCGATGGCGGTCTTCTTCAGCGTCGGCCAGACCTCCTCGAGGACCGCGGCGCGGCGGTCCGTGTCCCACGCCTCCGCGATGGTCGTCAGCCCGGCGTGCAGCTCGGGCTCGTGCTCCTCGAGGTGACGGAGCATCAGGGACACCGGGGCCACGAACATGCCGGCGTTCCACAGGTACTTGCCGGAGCGGAAGTACTGCGCGGCGACCTTGGCGTCCGGCTTCTCCACGAACGCGGCCACGTCGAAGGCATGCGGCGCCTCCTCCAAGCGGAGCGAGCGCCCGCGGCGGATATAGCCGAAGCCGGTGGCCGGGTGCGTGGGCTTGATGCCGATGGTGACGATCTTGCCGGTCGCGGCAGTCGCGACGGCCTCGGTCACCACGGACTGGAACTCCTCGACCGGGGAGATCACCTGGTCCGCCGCGAAGGACCCCATGATCGCCTCCGGGTCGCGCCGGGCCAGGATCGCGGCGGCCAGGCCGATGGCCGCGGCGGAGTCCTTCGGCTCGGGCTCCAGGACGACGTCGCCCTCCTGCAGCTCGGGGAGCTGGCCGACGACGGCGTCCCGGTGGACCTGGCCGGTCACCACCATCATCCCGGCGCCGGCGAGCGGCTGGAGCCGATCCCAGGTGGCGCGGATCAGGGTCTGCCCCGACCCGGTGAGGTCGTGCAGGAACTTCGGCGCGGCGGCGCGGGACAGCGGCCACAGGCGGGTGCCCACGCCACCGGCCGGAATCACGGCGTGGAAGCGGGACAGGGCCTCGGCTGCCGCGCCGACCTGCGGCGCGGGTGCGTTGCTCTCGTTCTTCACACCGTCCACTCTACGGAACACCGCGCCTGTATGAGCGAGGGGCCGCGGGCACGCCGTGCTGGGTCCGCGCCACACTGGCCAGTGAGCGGTGACATGTCATACAGCCGTCCCGGGCGCCCGCCCGGGGACACGGAGGGGCTATCCTGGCAGGTGGAATCGACTCGCACCCCAGCCCCCTGCCCGCCCACTCGACGGACGTGCACCGGGCCAGTGCATTTCCCTGGGAGGTAATCAACCGTGACTAGTGCCACTGCACAGGCCCCGGCCAAAAACGGCCGCGGGACCCTGTATCGCGGCTACGGCGGGATGTGGTCCTGGGTGGGCCACCGCATCACCGGCGTCGTGATCTTCTTCTACCTGCTCGTCCACGTGCTGGACACCTCGCTCGTGCGCGTGTCCCCGGAGGCCTACGACGCGGTGATCGGCTCGTACAAGAACCCGGTCTTCGCCCTCGGCGAGGCGGCCCTCGTGGCGGCCGTGCTGTTCCATGCCCTGAACGGCCTGCGCATCGTCCTCGTGGACTTCTGGAAGGGCGGCACGAAGCACCAGAAGACGCTCCTCTGGGTCGTCCTGGGCCTCTGGGTCGTGCTGACCCTCGGCTTCACCGTCCGCCACTTCATGCTGGCCTTTGGAGGTATGTGATCCATGAGCACTGCTGCTGAGACCACGATCGCCGCTCCGCGCTCCACGCGCGTCGACGCGAAGTACACCCGTGGCAAGGGCAAGAAGGGCAACTTCGAGATGCTCGCATGGCTGTTCATGCGCCTCTCGGGCGTCGTCCTCGTCGTCCTGATCTTCGGTCACCTGTTCTCCAACCTGATGCTCGGCGAGGGCATCCACGGCATCGACTTCGGCTTCGTCGCCGGCAAGTGGGCCGACCCGATCTGGATGTTCTGGGACCTGGTGATGCTGTGGCTGGCGATGCTGCACGGCGCCAACGGCGTCCGCACCATCATCAACGACTACGCCCAGCGCGACGGCGTCCGCTTCTGGCTGTCCATGATCCTGTACGTGGCCACCGCCGCCATCATCATCCTCGGCACCCTGGTGATCTTCACCTTCGAGCCGTGCATGGTGGACGCCACCGGCCAGCTGCTGTCCGGCACCCCGGCCTTCTGCGCCGGCTGACCGCACACCGACGTCTGACGCTTGGACGCCGCCCGCACTGACGCAGGCCGGGCGTCCTCACGAAACGGAAGAGAGAACCTGAGAATGCAGGTACACAAGTACGACGTGGTGATCGTCGGCGCCGGTGGCGCAGGCATGCGTGCCGCCATCGAGTCGGGCCAGCGCGCCCGCACCGCCGTGCTCACCAAGATCTACCCGACGCGCTCGCACACCGGTGCGGCCCAGGGCGGCATGTGCGCCGCGCTGGCGAACGTCGAGGAGGACAACTGGGAGTGGCACACCTTCGACACCATCAAGGGCGGTGACTACCTGGTCGACCAGGACGCCGCCGAGGTGATGGCGAAGGAGGCCATCGACGCGGTCCTCGACCTCGAGAAGATGGGCCTGCCCTTCAACCGCACCCCCGAGGGCAAGATCGACCAGCGCCGGTTCGGCGGCCACACCCGCGACCACGGCAAGGCCCCGGTCCGCCGCGCCTGCTACGCCGCGGACCGCACCGGCCACATGATCCTCCAGACGCTCTACCAGAACTGCGTCAAGCACAACGTGGAGTTCTACAACGAGTTCTACGCGCTGGACCTGCTCATGGTGGACGAGGAGGCGACCCGCGAGGACGGCACCTCCTACACCCAGAAGCGTGTGGCCGGCGTCGTGTCCTACGAGCTCGCCACCGGCGAGATCCACGTCTTCCAGGCCAAGTCGGTCGTGTTCGCCACCGGCGGCGCCGGCAAGGTCTTCAAGACCACCTCGAACGCCCACACCCTCACCGGCGACGGCATGGCCATCGCCTACCGTGCGGGGCTGCCGCTCGAGGACATGGAGTTCGTGCAGTTCCACCCGACCGGACTGGCCGGACTGGGCATCCTCCTCTCCGAGGCGGCCCGCGGCGAGGGCGGCATCCTCCGCAACTCCGAGGGCGAGCGCTTCATGGAGCGCTACGCCCCGACCATCAAGGACCTGGCGCCGCGCGACATCGTGGCCCGCTCGATGGCCGAGGAGGTCCGCCAGGGCCGCGGCTGCGGTCCGAACAAGGACTACGTGCTGCTCGACCTGACGCACCTGGAGCCGGCACACATCGACGCCAAGCTCCCGGACATCACCGAGTTCGCCCGCACCTACCTGGGCGTGGAGCCGTACACGGAGCCGGTGCCGGTCTTCCCGACCTGCCACTACTTCATGGGCGGCATCCCGACCACCGTCAAGGGCGAGGTCCTGCAGGACAACGACACGATCGTCCCCGGCCTCTTCGCCGCCGGCGAGGTCGCCTGCGTGTCCGTGCACGGCTCGAACCGCCTGGGCACCAACTCCCTGCTCGACATCAACGTCTTCGGCCGTCGCGCCGGCATCTTCGCCGCCGAGTACGCGCACGCCGCCGAGTTCGTCGAGCTGCCGGAGAACGGCGAGGCCCACGTCGTCGAGCAGATCGAGAACCTGCGCTCGGCCACCGGCACCGAGAAGGTCGCGGCCCTGCGCTCGCGCCTCCAGGAGGTCATGGACGCCGACATGCAGGTGTTCCGCACCGAGGAGTCCATCCGCCGCGCCCTGGCCGAGATCGAGGACCTGCGCAAGCGCTACCTCAACATCGCCGTCCAGGACAAGGGCAAGCGCTTCAACCTCGACCTGCTCGAGGGCATGGAGCTGGGCTACCTGCTGGACATCGCCGAGGCGATGACCCTGGCGGCCCTGGGTCGCAAGGAGTCCCGCGGCGGCCACTACCGCGAGGACTACCCGAACCGCGACGACGCCAACTTCATGGCCCACACCATGATCTACCGCGACGAGACCGCCGAGATGGAGGGCGTGAAGGGCATCCGGTTCGAGACCAAGCCCGTCGTCGTCACCCGTTACCAGCCGATGGAGCGTAAGTACTGATGAGCACCGCTGTGAACGAGACCGCCGAGCCGGCCTCCAAGGTCGAGCTGAACCAGTCGGGCGACGGCGCCGACGCCGTCGAGAGCTTCGACATCATCCTCAAGGTCCGCCGCTATGTGCCGGAGACCTCCGAGGAGTCGTACTGGGACGAGTGGAAGCTCACCATGTACGGCACCGACCGTGTCCTGGACGCGCTGCACAAGGTCAAGTGGGAGCACGACGGCTCCCTGACCTTCCGCCGCTCCTGCGCCCACGGCATCTGCGGCTCCGATGCCATGCGCATCAACGGCCGCAACCGTCTGGCCTGCAAGACCCTGCTGAAGGACCTGGACCTGTCCAAGCCCATCACGGTCGAGGCCATCAAGGGCCTGCCGGTGGAGAAGGACCTGATCGTGGACATGGAGCCGTTCTTCCAGTCCTACCGCGAGATCATGCCCTTCCTGGTCACCTCGGGCCACGAGCCGACCCGTGAGCGCTACCAGTCCCAGAAGGACCGGGAGATCTACGACGACACCACGAAGTGCATCCTCTGCGCCGCGTGCACCTCGTCCTGCCCGGTGTTCTGGACCGACGGCCAGTACTTCGGCCCGGCCGCCATCGTCAACGCGCACCGCTTCATCTTCGACTCCCGTGATGAGGCCGGCGACATGCGCCTGGAGATCCTCAACGACAAGGAGGGCGTGTGGCGCTGCCGCACGACCTTCAACTGCACCGACGCGTGCCCCCGCGGCATCCAGGTGACCAAGGCGATCGCCGAGGTCAAGCAGGCCATCCTGGCCCGCTCCTTCTGATCCTCCCGATCATACGAAGGGCCCGCCGTCCCGTCAGGGGCGGCGGGCCCTTCCTCGTGTCCAGGGCGGGTGGGGTGCCTCGGCGCCGCTCAGCCGTCGAGGGCTTCGCGGACGCTCGGCCAGTGCGCCACCAGCAGCCAGAGGGCGCAGGAGACGAGCATCGCCCCGACCAACGCCAGGACCACTCCCCCGGCGGTGCCCGCGGTGAGGACCATGGTGCCGCCGTCCACCGCCCAGAACGCGGCGGTGAGCACGCCCATGACCGTGCAGGCCGACCCGATCCAGCGGACGGGCGGCCAGGGGCGGTTCACCAGCCACAGCAGCACGGCGGTGAGCGCCAGCAGGATCGCCCCGACGAGCACGGCGTCTGGGGTGCCGGTCGCTGCGGCGGCGACCTCGGCATCAGTGGGCGCGGCGGTCCCCCAGTCGCGGGAGGTGAGCAAGGCGCGCACGTAGCCGGGGTCGCGGCTGAGGAGCACCGTGCCCACAGAGGCGGCCGTCGAGGCCACGCCGGCGGCCACCGTCACGGACGACAGACGCCGCAACCCCCGATCCACGAAGGTGTGGCGGGCTGCGGCGTCGTGTGCGGCGTTGGGCGCGGTGTGGGGGTCCATGGACTCCATGGTGCCAGGCGTGCGGCGGCTCGGGCGGCACGGGCCGTTCACCCCATCAGCGCCCGCTGCTGCAGGTAACGCGAAATCCGGCCGTTGAAGGCCAGGACGAGCCACCAGACGTCCACGGCCACGCTCAGCAGCGAGAGCACGAGGGAGATCATCCCGGTCCCGCCCATGAACGGCATGAGAAGCAGGCCCGGCAGGGTGAAGACCAGGGAGAGGATCGCGAACACGATGCCGGTCACGCGGGCCCAGTTCCTCCGCCTGCGCAGGCCGACGTACACGAGCAGGTACAGGCCGACCATGACCAGCGTGAACAGGACCAACATCGCCACGCCTGCTTTCGCGGCGACGTCCATGATCTGCTCGAAGGTCTGGGCCTCCTCGGCGGTCATCGACTGCCCCTGGGCGGCCATCTGCTCGTCGATGGCCCGCCGGAACTCACCGGAGTCCCCGAGCATCAGGAATCCCGGGACGGAGGAGAGGAGATAGATGCCGAGGGACACGAGGGTCGCCAGGAGCAGCTGCCGGTACTTCGGGGGTTCGGTGGCCTCCTGCGGCTGGGCGTACGCCGCATAAGGCTGGGTCCCGTAGCGCGGACCGGCGGACTGGTCCCAGCCGCCCTGGGGGCCGCCGTAGCCGCCCTGAGGCCCCTGGCCGTAGGGCCCCTGGCCGGCAGGACCGTAGTCCGGGCGCCCCTGGGGCGCCGCCCCATAGCCTCCCTGGCCCTGCCCCTGGCCGTAGGGTCCCAGCCTCTGCGCACCGTGGCCACCCTGTCCGTACTGCTCGTTCTGCCCCTGCCATGGGCGCCCCTGGCCCGCCTGCGGGTCCTGCCCGTAGGACGGACGGTCGTCGTTCGTGCTCATCTCGATGCCCCTCGATCCTGTCCGGTGGTGTGTGGCTGTGGTCTTCTGGTCGTCGTGGTGTGCACGGCCCCGGGCCACGGTGGGCTCAGTCGTCCCGGCGGGCGTTGAACCAGCCGGTGACCTGTGCGTGGAAGGCCTGGGTGATCCAGACCGCCCCGGCGGCCATCACCAGGACGGCGGTGGCCACGGAGAACACGCTGATCGTCCCGGTGGCGGCGGTGCGGAACACCAGGGAGAGCAGGGTCCCGAGCATCACCACCACGGTGAACACCAGTCCGGCCCAGCGGGCACCGTCCGAGACCTTGATCAGGCCGGCCATCACGCCGGCGCCGATGATCACGGTGCCCGCGGCGGTGGTCAGGGCGCTGGGCATGGGTCCCACCGCGAAGGCGTAGGCCACCACGGTCAGCACCACCACGGGCATCAGGCGGACGACGTTCCGCCAGCGCGGCGGCCGTTCGTCCAGGAGCCAGCGCGGGTCGTCGGCTGCGGCGGGTGTGTTCGTGTCCATGTCTCCAAGGATGACAGGCGGGCCGGGGTTCCGGTCATCTCCGGGCTCCCGCATCGCGGAAACCGAACCGGGGCCGCCTCCGGCCCCCTGTGCGCCGCTCATTCGTACCTCAGCGAGGAGATCGGGTCCTTGCGGGCCGCGCGCACCGCGGGCAAGGTGCCGGCGGCGAAGGCGATGCCCACGATCAGCGCCACGATGCCCAGCACGGACAGCGGTTCTACGGCGAACAGCGTCAGCCCGACCACGTCGCTCAGCGGGCCGTCCACGAGCAGCCGGTTACCGATCAGCCCCACGGCGAGTCCGGCGCCGACGCCGATCACCGAGCCCATCAGCCCGATGACCACGGCCTCCAGGGAGAAGAGTCCGAAGACCTTTCCGCTGGTCATGCCGAGCGACTTCATCAGGCCGATCTCCCGGGTCCGCTCCTGCACGGACATCAGCAGGGTGTTGATGATGCCGAAGGACGCGGCGAGCAGGGCGATGAGGCCGAAGCCGTTGAACACCCAGGTCACCGCATCGATCACGCCGCGGATCATGCCGAGCTGGTCCTCGAGGGTCTGTGCCTCGAACCCCTCGTCCGCCAGGGCCTGCTTCACGGCTGCCTCGTTGACCTCCATGTCCTGCACGGTCACGGTGGCGTTGAACCAGGTGTTCCGCTGCTCCTCGGGCAGCCCCTCGGTCTGGATCTCATGAAGCGCGTCCTCCACCTGCACCGACGGCACAGGGCCGGCCCCGGAGCCGGAGGCGAGGGTCTCGGTCACGCCGACCACCTCCGCCTCCACGGAGCCTTCCTCGCCGAGCGGGTCGGAGGCCACGAGGGTGACCCGCTCCCCCAGCACGTCCTCGGGCTCGGACCCGCCGAGGGTCTCCACCCAGGCGAGCGGGACGGTGACCTCGTCCGCGTCCTCGGCGGGCATGCGCCCGGCCGCCGTGGAGGCGGTCTCCGTCTCGAAGGAGGAGCCCATGAAGGCCACCTGCCACTTCTTCCCGTCGGCCGTCTGGACGTAGTCCGGCTCCACCAGGCGGGTGGTCTCCACGTCCGTGACGTGCTCGATCCCCTCGATCGTCTCGAGGTCCCTCTGCGTCAGCAGGGGCATGCCGAACATCTCGCCGGCGCCGGCCTCCTCCGCGTCGTACTCGGCGGGGGCGCTGGTCGTGGGCATGCCGGTGGCCATGTCCGCCTGCTTGGACACGTACAGCTCGTCCGGGGCGCCGAAGCCCTCCACCATGGTGTCCACGTAGCGGTTCACGCCGGCGCCGAGGCCGGAGGTCAGGGTCAGGGCGAACGCGCCGATCACGATCGCGATCACCGTCAGCACCGTGCGCAGCTTCGAGCGCAGGGTGTTGGTCAGGGCCGTGCCGAACAGGTCTGCGGTCTTCATCGGTCCTGCTCCTTCCCGACGACGGCCGCCCGAGCCGTCGTCCCGTCTCCCGTTCCCGCGGGCTCGTCTGGGTCGTCCCCGCCCCGGCGCCCGTCCGCGACGATCTGCCCGTCCTGCAGCTCGATGCGGCGGCCGCAGCGGGCGGCGAGGTCCTCGTCATGGGTGACCACGACCAGGGTGATGCCCTCGTCCCGGTTGAGGCCGAAAAGGATGTCCTCCACCACCGCGGAGGTGGCGGTGTCCAGGTTGCCGGTGGGCTCGTCGGCGAACAGGACGGTCGGGCGGTTCACCAGGGCGCGGGCGATGCAGGCGCGCTGCTTCTGTCCGCCGGAGAGGTCGGTGGCGCGGTTGTCCGCTTTCTCCGCCATCTCCAGCCGGTCCAGGACCTCGAGGCCGCGGCGGCGCCGCTCGGCCCGCCCCACGCCGGCGATCTTCAGCGGCAGCACCACGTTCTCCAGGACGGTCTGGGACGGGTTGAGGAAGAACTGCTGGAACACGAATCCGAAGGTCTCGTTGCGCAGCTGGGCCACGGCCTTGGGCTTCAGCTCGGACACGGGCCTGCCATCCATGGCGACGACGCCGTGGGATGGCCGGTCCAGCAGAGCCAGCAGGTGCATCAGCGTGGACTTTCCGGAGCCGGACTTGCCCACGATCGCCACGGACTCGCCGCGGCCGATCTGCAGGGTGAGCCCGCGCAGGGCGTCGAAGCGGGCCTCCCCCTCGCCGTAGGACTTCACGAGGTTCTCGGTCTCCAGGACCGGCTCCGTGGCCGGGCGGGTGGCGCTCGTCTCGGGTGTGGTCGGGTCGGTCGGCGGCGCTGCGGCGTGCATACGTCCCTCTCGTCGTCGTCGGTGGTGCCGGGTGTCGGTGGGGCCGGATCTCGGTGGTGCCGTGCGTGGGGTGAGCCGGCGGCGGCCGGTGGGCGGCCGTCGTCGTGGGGTCCCCGGTGGTTCCATTCTGGCCGAACGCGACGGCGGGGACCTCCCCCGTCCGGAGGAGATCCCCGCCGGCCGACTGCGCTCTACGGTGGAGGCGGATTCAGCCGACCGGAGGCAGGAAGCCGATCTTCCTGTAGACGTCCTCGAGCACCGGGGTGGCGACCTCGCGGGCCTTCTGGGCGCCGCGGGCGAGCAGGCGGTCCAGCTCGGCCGGGTCCTCCAACAGGCCGAGCGTGCGCTCGCGGATGGGGGCCACGGCCTCCACCACGGCGTCGGCGACGGCGACCTTGAGGTGGCCGTACATCTTGCCCTCGAACTCGGCCTCGAGCTCGGCGACCGGCTTCTCGGTGACGGCCGAGAGGATGGTGAGCAGGTTGGAGACCCCCGGCTTGGCCTCGCGGTCGAAGCGGACCTCGGTGCCGGCGTCGGTGACGGCGGACTTGATGCGCTTGGCGATCGTCTTGGGCTCGTCGAGGATGTTGATCAGGCCGTTCGGGGACTCCGCGGACTTGGACATCTTCGCCGTGGGGTTCTGCAGGTCGTAGATGCGGGCACCGGCCTCCGGGTAGAAGCCGGTGGGCAGCACGAAGGTCTCGCCGTGGCGATGGTTGAAGCGCTGGGCGAGGTCGCGGGTGAGCTCCACGTGCTGGCGCTGGTCGTCGCCCACGGGGACGCCGTGCGGCTGGTAGAGAAGGATGTCCGCGGCCATGAGCATGGGGTAGGCCAGCAGGCCCACGCCCGCGGCGTCAGTGCCCTGCTTGGCGGCCTTGTCCTTGAACTGCGTCATCCGCTGGGCCTCTCCCATGCCGGTCATGCAGGTCAGCACCCAGGCCAGCTGGGCGTGCTCGGGAACCTGGGACTGCACGAACAGCGTGGAGCGCTCCGGGTCGATGCCTCCGGCGATGTACTGTGCGGCGGCCACGCGGGTGCGCTGGGCCAGGGAGGCCGGGTCCTGCGGCACGGTGATGGCGTGCAGGTCCGGGATGAAGAAGTAGGAGTCGACGTCGTCCTGGGTGCGCACCCAGTTCACGAGCGCGCCGAGGTAGTTGCCCAGGTGCAGGGAGTCCGCGGAGGGCTGCATGCCGGACAGCACGCGGTGGCGGGTGCCGGCGCCGGCGAGGTGGGCGGTGGTGGACGGATCCTTGGCCAGCACGTCGGCCACGGTGTTCTTCGTCATTGCTCTTCTTGTCTCTTCGTCTCTGCTGCTCAGGGTCCCGCGCGGGGCGCGGGCTGCGGGTCCGCCGGGGCGGTGCGCTCAGTACTGGTAGTCGGCCACGAGCGGGGCGTGGTCGGAGAACCGGGTGCCCCAGGAGGGGGCGCGGTCCACGACGGCGGAGGTGGCGCGGTCTGCCAGGGACGGGGTGGCCATGTGGTAGTCGATGCGCCAGCCGGCGTCGTTGTCGAACGCCTTGCCGCGCATGGACCACCAGGTGTACGGGCCGGCCACGTCGCCTGCGAGGGTGCGGGCCACGTCCACGTAGCCGAGCTCGCCGAAGAAGCGGTCGAAGTACGCGCGCTCCTCCGGGAGGAAGCCGGCCTTCTTCACGTTGCCCTTCCAGTTCTTGATGTCCCGCTCGGTGTGGCCGACGTTGAGGTCGCCGGTGACCAGGACCTCGCGGCCAGTGGCGGCGAGCTCGGGCAGGCGGCGGACCATCTCGTCCAGGAAGCGGTACTTGTCCTCCTGCTTGGGGGTGCCGACACCGCCGGTGTGCACATAGGCGGACACCACGGTGAGCAGGGAGCCGTCCGGCAGGCGCACGTCGGCCTCGATCCAGCGGCCCACGTCGTTGACGTGGCCGTCCTCGTCCCGCAGGCCGCGGCGGACGTCCTCGATGGGGAACCGGGAGGCGATTGCCACGCCGGCGCGGCCCTTGGCGGCGGCCTCGACGTCCACGAGGTGCACCTCGTCCCAGGCGCCGTCCACGATCTCCGGGATCAGGGCGGCGGTGATGTCCCGCGGGGCGCGGACCTCCTGGAGGGTCATGATGTCCACACCGCGTCCGGCGAACCAGCCGATCATGCCCTTGCGGTGGGAGGCACGGATGCCGTTGACATTGACGGAGGCGATGCGCACGGCCCCCTCGGCCTTGGGGTCGCCGGCGTTGGCGTGGATGACAGGCTCGCCCTCAGCGGGCTCGGGGTACTTGCCGGTGACGGGGTCCTTCTGGGGCAGCTCGGCCATGTCAGTCCACCACCGTTCCGGACACGGGGCCCTCGTTCCGGTCCTGGCGGGCGTCCGCGCCACCCTCGGCGGCGTCGCCCGTGATCATGTCGCGGGCGTTGGAGGCGGTGATGTCGATGGTCTCCAGTGCCCGGTCCACCATGTCCCGGTCCACCTCGCCGGCGGCGAGCTGCTCGCGTACGACGCGGACCTGCACCTGGCAGATCTTGAAGGAGTGGTCCAGCTTGGTGTCCCGCATCGGGTCCGAGGCCACGGAGGTCTGCGTGCCGGCCTGCACCGGGGCCTCCTGGTGGCGGGCGGTGTTGGCCACCATGGAGTCCATGCGGCGGGCCGCGCCCTGGATGCCCTTGCGCATCTGCAGGAACACCACCACGGCGAAGAGCAGCCAGCCGGCGGAGATCGCCACCAGCAGCCAGCCGATGATCGAGTTCTGGTTGGCGGCGAACAGCAGCGCCACCAGCAGCACGGTGATCATCACCGCGAAGCCCAGGCCGCCGACCTGCAGCCCACCTCCTTGGCGGTTGCGGGGCGTGCCGGGGGCACCGGGCAGGGCGTTGGCCATGGGTGTGCTTCCTCTCCTCGAGGGCTCGCGTGCGGGATCGGCTTCCATTCTCCCGCACCGGCGGTGGCGGTGCCACTCGGGCCCAGTCCGGGGTGAGGCGCCCCGACGACGGCCGGGTCCGTCGTCGTGCTCCCCCGCCGTCCCGTGGGGCCAGGGACGGCAGGGGAGCAGCGGCAGGCCCGGGTCAGCCGGCGGCGACAGCCGGACTAGGCCCCCGTTCGCCGGAGACTCAGTCGGCCGTGGGCCGTGTCCTATCCTGTCTCGGTGACCGCGACGACCCCGGAGGGCTCCTCCACACGCTTCAGCCCGGAGCAGACCCGCATCCTGCTGGTGCTGCTCATGCCGTTGTTCCTGGCGCTGATGAGCGTGTCCGTGGTGAACGTGGCGGTGCCGGCCATCGAGCGCGGGCTCGGCGCCTCGTCCGCGGACCTGCAGTGGGTGCTCTCCGGCTACACGCTGACCTACGGTGTGGTTCTGGTGGCCGCCGGCCGTGCCGGGGACCTGTGGGGCCGCAAACCGCTGTTCCTGACGGGGATCCTCGTCTACGTGGTCGGCTCGGTGCTGTCCGGGCTCGCGGTGGACGCGCTGATGCTCAATGCCTCGCGCCTACTCATGGGCTGCGGTGCGGGCCTGTTCAACCCGCAGATCATCGGCGTCATCCAGTCCTCCTTCTCCGGACGGGCGCGCGGACGGGCCTACGGGTTCTTCGGCACGGTGATCGGCCTGGGCGTGGCCGTGGGCCCGCCCACCGGCGGCGCGCTGCTCGGCGT
The DNA here is from genome assembly GCA_047414615.1 of Micrococcus luteus. Taxonomy (GTDB): domain Bacteria; phylum Actinomycetota; class Actinomycetes; order Actinomycetales; family Micrococcaceae; genus Micrococcus; species Micrococcus luteus_B. The sequence continues at coordinate 60,309 of CP179711.1, read as the reverse complement.
GCTCGGGGACCAGTGGGGCTGGCGCTCGCTGTTCCTGCTCAACGTCCCCCTTGGGCTGGCTGCCCTGGTGATGGGCGTGCTGTGGCTGCACCCGCCCACGCACACCACCGCGGACCTGGTGCCGAAGGGCCTGAAGTACCTGGACCCGGTGGGCATGGCCCTGCTCGCAGCCACCACGGTCTCCCTGATGCTCCCGTTCATCCTCCCGGACGCGCTGTGGCTGCTGGCCGTAGCCGTCGTTCTGGTGGCCGCCTGGTGGGCGTGGGAGGTGCGCGTACGTGCCACGGCCACCCGGACCGGCGTGTACCCGATGGTGGACCCGGCCCTGTTCCGCCGCCCCTCTTTCACCCTGGGCACCCTGCAGGTGACCGTGTACATGGCGGCCATGCCTGCGGCGTTCGCCGTGGTGGCGCTGTTCGCCCAGGATGGCCTGGGGCTCTCCCCGTTCGTGGCCGGGGTCTCCACGCTGACCTCGGCGCTGATGGTCGTGGCCCTCTCCGCGTGGATCGGCGCCCGCGTGGACCGGTTCGGGCCCTGGTTCGTGTTCGTGGGCGGGGTGCTGGCCGTGGTGTCCGCACTGCTGCTGATCGTCGCGTTCGCAAAGGTGACGGACGGGTCCTGGCACTACTGGACGATCCCGCTGATCCTGCTGCCGCAGGGCGTCTCCCAGGCGCTGATCCTCACCAGCTCTCAGGTGCTCATGATGGACGACGTGGCCCCGCGCGAGGCCGGCGCCGCCGGCGGCGTCTCCCAGACCATCCAGCGCATCGGCACCTCCACCGGCATCGCCGCGGTGACCGGCGTGTACTTCATGGCCGTGGCCGACGCGCCCGGCCTGTCCGCCCGCGAAGCCTCCGGCGCCGCTTCCGTGGACGCCCTGTGGGCGGTGCTGGCCTGTTGGACCGTGGTGCTGGTCATCGGTGCGGCGGACCTCATCCGGCGCGCGGTGCAGCGGCGTCGCGGGCAGGCCGCTGCGGGTTGAGGCTCAGCGCAGGAAGAGATTCGCCAACCGGCGCGAGGCGAACACCAGGCCCACGGCCACCATCACCACGAAGTACAGGATGTGGCCCACGGTGGCCCAGGTGACCGCACCGACGGCGAGCTGGCGCATCATCTCCACCGCATGCCACAGCGGCAGCGCCTGGATGAACCACTGCACGCCCTGCGGGTACACCTCGAGGGGGAAGAAGGTGGCGGAGAACAGGAACATCGGCAGCAGCAGCATGGTGATCCAGTCCATCTGCTGGAAGGTCTTCATATAGCTGGTGGCCGCCATGCCCACCGCCGCGAAGCCGAAGGCCACCAGCAGGGCTCCGGGCACCATGAGCAGTGCGGTCCAGCTGGTCACCAGGCCCATCAGCGTCATGACGATCAGGAAGCCGGCCGCGTACACGCCCCCGCGGAACAGGGCCATGAGGATCTCGCCGAGCGCCACGTCCAGGGGACCGAGCCGGGTGGCGAGCATGGTCTGGTAGGTCTTGGCGAAGCGGAGCTTGAAGAAGACGTTCCAGGTGGAGTCGTAGACCGCGCCGTTCATGGCGGACACGGCCAGCAGCGCCGGCGCGATGTACATGCCGTACGGCACCGTCTCCCCGCCCGGTCCGGTCATCTCGCCCACCAGTGAGCCGAGGCCGATGCCCAGGGAGAGCAGGTACAGGACCGGCTCGGCGAAGCCCGAGGCGAAGACGGTCCAGTTGTTCGACTTCAGGGACAGGAACGCCCGCTCCAGCACCGCACGGATGTTGCCGGAGTACATGCCGGACATGGCGCCGGTGCGCACGGTGATCGGCGGCATCGGCGGGACAGCTCGGTCGGCGCCGGGCTTGCCGACGACGGCCGCGTCCGTGGGTGCGTCCGCCTCGCCTCCGGCGATGGTGGCCTTGTCCGCGCGACGGGACAGGGCGGAGCCGCCGGACTTCTTCTGAGGCGTCACGACGGCGTCCGGGTCCGGCCGGCCGGGCACCCAGCCGAGGCGGCGGGTGTAGATCCGCACGGCCACGGTGGCGCCGGTGACGGCGAGCGCCAGGAGGTACAGCACGTGGACGGCGGTGAGCCAGGCCGGGTTCTCCATGCCGTAGGACAGGACGCGGCCGAGCTGGGCGGCGTGCCACTGTGGGGAGATCCAGCCGATCCACTGCAGCGCCAGCGGCAGCTGGGTCAGCGGGTAGAACGTGGCGGAGAAGAGGAATAGCGGCATCACCACGAACCGCTGGAGCATGGCGAACTGGCCCTTCTCCTCCTTCAGCGAGGCGGCGAAGGCCATGATCCAGGCGCCGATCGCCAGCCCGCCGAGGGTGGCGGTGAAGACCTGCACCCACGCCCACGGGGAGTCCGTGGCGCCGAAGGCGGCCATGATGCCGAAGAACACGAGCGACTGGGCGACGAAGCGCAGGGAGACGGCCAGCAGGTGGCCGCGGGCGATCTGCGCCGGGGAGAGCGGGGTCGCCTGTGCCGCGTAGTACAGGCGGTGCCAGCGGAAGCCGTCCATCACCGGGTAGGAGAACTCCACGGAGGCGGTCATCAGCGCCGAGGACGCCAGCAGGGCCGGCGCGATGAACTCCAGGTAGGTGGCTCCGCCGAGGACGTCCTGGGAGGTCCCGCCGCCGATCAGCGTGGCCAGGCCCATGCCCATGGCCAGCAGGTAGACAAGCGGCTCTCCCACGGCGTTCGCCACGATCACGGACCAGTAGGCGCGCATGCTCCGCAGCTGGTGCTCGGCGAAGAGCCAGACACCGCGGCGCTGCACGTGCTCGGCCGTCTCGGCCGGGGTGTGCGGGGGCTTCAGGGGGACGGTCATGCTCAGTCCACCAGGGTCCGGCCGGTGAGGATGAGGAAGACGTCCTCCAGGGAGGCGCGGCGGGTCAGGGCCGTCACCGGCTGGGTGATCCGGCCGGCGTCGGCGAGGCCGGTGACGGCGTCGTGGAGGTCGTCGGCGTGGTCTCCGTAGAGCAGGACGCGGTCCGGGAGCACCTCGATGCGGTGCACGCGGGTCTCGGCACGCAGCACCTCGGCGGCGGACTCGTTGCGGTCCGTGCCGAAGCGGGCCTCGAGCACCTCGCGGGAGGCGTGCTCACGGATCAGCTCGCGCGGGGTGCCGGAGGCCATGATCTGCCCGCCGTCCACCACCACCAGGCGGTCGCAGAGCTGCTCGGCCTCGTCCATGTAGTGCGTGGTCAGCACCAGGGTGGTGCCGCGCTCTTTCAACCGATACAGGCGGTCCCAGAGGATGTGGCGGGCCTGCGGGTCCAGGCCGGTGGTCGGCTCGTCCAGCAGGAGCAGCTGCGGCTCGTTGACGAGTGCGCGGGCGATCACCAGGCGACGCTTCATGCCGCCCGAGAGCGCCTCCGCCTTCGTGTTCGCCTTCTCCGTGAGCTGTGCGAACTCCAGCAGCTCGAGCGACTTGGGCTTCAGGTACGAGTAGGGCAGGCCGAAGTAGCGGCCGTAGATCAACAGGTTGTCCCGGGCGGTGAGCTCCTCGTCCAGGTTGTCCTGCTGCGGCACCACACCCAGGTGCGCGCGGACCGCCGGGCCGTCCTGCTCCGGGTCGATGCCCATGATGGACAGCTCGCCCTCCGTGCGCTGGGAGACCCCGGCCAGCATGCGCATGGTGGTGGACTTGCCCGCGCCGTTCGGACCCAGCAGGCCGAAGCACTCCCCCGGAGCCACATCCAGGTCGATGCCCTTCACCGCGTGGAAGTCCCCGTAGTGCTTGCGCAGCCCGCGGGTGCGGATGACTGAGGTGGGGGTGTCCGAGGCGCCAGTGGCGGTCGCGGTGGCCAGGGGGCCGGCGGCGGCAGGGGGGCAAGGGGTGTTGTGCGCAGGAGTACCCGATGTGGACGTGTTGTGGCTCACCTGCAGAATCCTACGCGCTCGGGCAGGGTCTCCAGGCTGCGCCAGCCCGGGCGGAGGCCCGCACGTCCAGGTCAGCTCCCCACCATCGCCGACGGCCCGTCGCCTTCCCCGCGGAAGGCGACGGGCCGTCGGTCGTGACGAGCCGTGCAGGGCGTGCCGTGGGCGTCCCCGCCGGCCGGGGTCAGACTGGGCGGGTCTCCCCCGCCCAGTCTCCGGAGGCGGCGGCGCGCTCGGCGGCCTCCACCACGTTGGCGAGCAGCATGACGCGGGTCATCGGGCCCACGCCCCCGGGGTTCGGGGCCATCCAGGAGGCCTTCGCGGCCACGGCCGGGTCCACGTCGCCGGCGATTCGGGACTTCCCGTCCGCGTCCGTGGTGCGGGAGACACCCACGTCCAGCACGATCACGCCGTCCTTGACCTGCTCCGGCTTCACCATGTGGGCGGATCCGGCGGCGGCGATGACCACGTCAGCAGCGGCCAGAAGCTCGTCCAGGTTGGTGGTGCCGGTGTGGGCCAGGGTCACCGTGGCGTTGACATCGCGGCGGGTGAGCACCAGGCCGGCGGGGCGGCCGATGGTCACGCCGCGGCCGATCACCAGCACGTGCTTGCCGGACAGCTCCACACCGTGGTGCCTCAGCAGCTCCACGCAGCCGGCCGGGGTACACGGCAGCGGGGAGTCCAGCTCGCCTCCCACGGAGGCGACCAGGCGGCCGAGGTTCATCGGGTGCAGCCCGTCCGCGTCCTTGGCCGGGTCGATGGCCTCGAGCACCCGCTGGGTGTCCACGTGCTTCGGCAGCGGCAGCTGCACGATGTACCCGGTGCAGTCCGGGTCCTCGTTCAGCTCGCGCACCACCTCGAGGATCTGCTCCTCGGTGGCGTCCGCAGGCAGCTCCTTCTGGATGGAGTGGATGCCGACCTCGGCGCAGTCGCGGTGCTTGCCCGCCACGTACTTCTGCGAGCCAGGATCCTCACCCACCAGCACAGTGCCCAGGCCCGGGGTGAATCCGCGCTCGGCGAGCGCCTCCACCCTGCCGCGCAGCTCCTCCTTGATGGCGGCCGCAGTGGCCTTGCCGTCCAGCTTCTGTGCGGTCATGCCGGCGGTCACCAGGTCTCGAGGCCGTCGTACAGCGGGAAGTCCTCGGCCAGCTTGGCCACGCGGCCGCGCAGGGCCTCCACGTCGGCACCGGGCTTGAGGGCCTCGGCGATCACGTCGGAGACCTCGCGGAACTCGGCCTCGCCGAAGCCGCGGGAGGCCAGCGCTGGGGTGCCGATGCGCAGGCCGGAGGTGGTCATCGGCGGGCGCGGGTCCCACGGCACGGAGTTGCGGTTCACGGTGATGCCGACCTCGTGCAGGATGTCCTCGCCCTGCTGGCCGTCGAGCTGCGAGTTGCGCAGGTCCACCAGGACCAGGTGCACGTCGGTGCCGCCGGTGAGGACGGAGACGCCGTGCTCCTGCATGTCCTTCGCGGAGAGGCGCTCGGCGAGGATCTGGGCGCCCTGCAGGGTGCGCTCCTGCTTGGCCTTGAAGTCCTCGGAGGCGGCGATCCTGAAGGCCACGGCCTTGCCGGCGATCGCGTGCATGAGCGGGCCGCCCTGCTGGCCCGGGAACACGGCGGAGTTGATCTTCTTCTTCAGCTCCTCCTTGCAGAGGATGAAGCCGGAGCGCGGGCCGGCGAGGGTCTTGTGCACGGTGGAGGACACCACGTCCGCGTGCGGGACCGGGTTCGGGTGCAGGCCGGCGGCCACGAGGCCGGCGAAGTGGGCCATGTCCACCCAGAGCTTCGCGCCGACCTCGTCCGCGATCTCGCGGAACGCAGCGAAGTCCAGCTGACGCGGGTAGGCGGACCAGCCGGCCACGATCACCTTCGGCTTGGAGGCGAGGGCCTGCTCACGCACCTTGTCCATGTCCACGGTGTAGGTCTCCGGGTCCACCTCGTAGGCGGCGATGCTGTAGTTCTTGCCGGAGAAGTTGATCTTCATGCCGTGGGTGAGGTGGCCGCCGTGGGCCAGGGACATTCCCATCATGGTGTCCCCGTGGTCCATCAGGGCGGTCATCACGGCCACGTTGGCCTGGGCGCCGGCGTGAGGCTGCACGTTGGCGTGCTCGGCCCCGAAGAGGGTCTTGGCGCGCTCGATGGCGAGGTTCTCCGCGACGTCCACGAACTCGCAGCCGCCGTAGTAGCGGCGGCCGGGGTAGCCCTCGGCGTATTTGTTCGTCAGCACCGAGCCCTGGGTCTCGAGGATCGCGCGGGGCACGAAGTTCTCGGAGGCGATCATCTCGAGCGTGCCGCGCTGGCGGCCGAGCTCGTCCGCCAGGACGGCGGCGATCTCCGGATCCACCTCGGACAGCGGGAGGGTGTTCACATCGGGCTGGGTCACGGGTCTTCCCTTCGACGGTCGGACTGCTCCGACCTTCGACTGGTCGGACGGCTCCACGGGCCATCCTAGTCTCGTGTGTGGTGCCGGTCGCACAGGTGTGCCGTCAACCGGGCCCGACGACGGCCGCCCGCCTCCCGCGTTCGCCTCACCCGTCGTCCGGGGCTTACGCTGTCGGCCCTGCAGGTGAGAGTGTGGACATCCCGCCGGAACCGGCGGAGCGTCCCAGGTACGCCTGGACGAGCTTGCAAGGAGTGATGATGACCGAGAAGAAGACTCCCCACGCCACCGGATCGACCACGCAGTCGGGTGCCCCGGCCGTGTCGGACCGCCAGTCGCTGACGGTGGGCCCGGACGGGCCGATCGTCCTGCACGACACCCACCTGATGGAGACCCATCAGCACTTCAACCGCATGAACATCCCCGAGCGCCGTCCGCACGCCAAGGGCTCCGGCGCGTTCGGCGAGTTCGAGGTGACCGAGGACGTCTCGCAGTACACCAAGGCCCTGGTGTTCCAGCCGGGAACCAAGACCGAGATGCTCGCCCGTTTCTCCACCGTGGCCGGCGAGCTCGGCTCCCCGGACACCTGGCGCGACGTCCGCGGCTTCTCCGTGCGCTTCTACACCGAGGAGGGCAACTACGACCTCGTCGGCAACAACACCCCGGTGTTCTTCGTTCGCGACCCCATGAAGTTCACCCACTTCATCCGCTCGCAGAAGCGCCTGCCGGACTCCGGCCTCCGCGACGGCACCATGCAGTGGGACTTCTGGGCCAACAACCCGGAGACCGCACACCAGGTCACCTACCTCATGGGCCCGCGCGGCCTTCCCCGCACCTGGTCCGAGATGAACGGCTACGGCTCCCACACCTACATGTGGGTCAACGCCGAGGGCGAGCGCTTCTGGGTGAAGTACCACTTCATCTCCCAGCAGGGGGTGCACAACTTCACCAATGACGAGGCCGTGCGCAAGGCAGGCGAGAACGCGGACTACCACCGCCAGGACCTGTTCGAGTCCATCGCCGAGGGGAACTTCCCGAAGTGGGACCTGCACGTGCAGGTCATGCCGTACGAGGAGGCCAAGACCTACCGGTACAACCCGTTCGACCTGACGAAGGTGTGGTCCCAGAAGGACTACCCGCGCATCAAGGTCGGCACCATGACCTTGAACCGGAACCCGGAGAACCACTTCGCACAGATCGAGCAGGCTGCGTTCTCCCCGGGCAACACCGTGCCCGGCATCGGACTGTCCCCGGACCGCATGCTGCTGGCCCGCTCCGTGGCGTACCACGACGCGGCACTTCACCGCATCGGTACCAACTTCAACCAGCTGCCGGTGAACCAGCCCAAGTGCCCGGTGAACTCGTACACGTTCGACGGCCAGATGACGTACCACCACCAGGGCGCCGCCCCGCAGTACGTCCCGAATTCCTTCGACCATTCGTGGTCGGACGAGACCGGCCGCGTGGACAACGGCTGGGAGGCCGACGGCGAAATGACCCGCGAGTCCCAGACGCTCCGCACGGACGACGACGACTTCGGCCAGGCCGGCCTCCTCGTCCGCGAGGTGTTCTCGGACTCCGAGCGCGCCGAGTTCGTGGAGACCGTGGCCGGTGCCCTGGACGGCGTGAAGGAGCCCGTGCTCTCCAAGGCCCTGGAGTACTGGAAGAACGTGGACGCCGAGACCGGCGGCAAGATCGAGGCGGCCGTCCGAGGCGGCGCCGGAGACGAGATCCCGGGCGTCTGACCGCTCCCTGGATGGGGACCGGGTGCCGGGCGCGTGCCTGAGCACTCGGTGACGACCCGTCACGCGAGGCCGTCCGGCCCGTCCCCATGCTGAGGGCGGCGCCCGCCCCGGACCATCCGGAGCGGGCGCCGCCGTCTGCAGGATTGCCGGAGGTTCTGCCCGCTGACCTGAGCTCCTGTCCGTGGAACCAGTGAGACGACGCCCCGGACGAGGGCGCTGACGTGGAAGGGACGACCCTCATGGACGGCTTCACCCGCACCGGGATCGAGTATGTGCCCCTCGAGGGGGACGGCCCCCTGCCCGGCTTCGCCCTGCTCACCGCTGTCGCCCTGGCAGTGGCCGTGTTCCTGGTGGCCGCCTCGTTCCTGCTGGTGCACCGCCGTGAGGGGCGGGGGCCGTTCTGGGCGGGCGCCGCGCTCATCGCGGTCTTCGGCCTCGGGTTCGGGGCATGGCAGGTGTGGGAACGCCTGGTCTCCACGTATGAGACCTCCGGCACGGTCACGGCCGTGGACCTCACCAACGGCCGCATGCACCTGGACTCCACCGGGGAGGAGCCGCTCCACGTCTCCGGCGCCGGGTGGGACGAGGTCAGGGTCGGCGACCGGCTGACGCTCACCTGCACCGATTCCTCGGGCGCGGTCGTGATGTGCGAGCTGCCCTGATGCGCCTGTCACTCCGCTGACGGCCGGCGGGCCACGCCCCGCCACCGGTCGACGGACAGAAGACGGCCCCCTCACCTGCGTGTGGCAGGCGAGGGGGCCGTCGTACGTCGGGGGTGCCGCGTCAGCGGCGCCCGGTATGGATCACTTGCGGCCCTTCCAGCGGCGCTCCTGGGCCTGGGCGAGCTTGTCGCGCAGGAAGGAGGCACCCTTCACGGCGCCCTTCGCACCGGCTTCAGCACCCTTCGCGGCCCCCTTGGCCGCCACGGAGGCGGCACCCTTGGCGGTCTCGAGCAGGTTGTCCTTGACGCTGGCGGTCTGCCCGCCGCGGTTCATGCCGCCGGCCTGGACCGGGCGCTCTGCCGCGGGGGTGTGGGCCTCACCGAGGGTCTCCTCGGCCGGGGCCTCGCGGCGGTCGGCGTCCGCACGACCGGTGGTCGCCGCGGCCCCGGAGGACGCAGCCGCGGCGGTGCCGGCGGTCTCCTCCTCCGCGACCTCACGGCGGGCACGGTCGGAGACCGGCCCGGCGTAGCCCGGGACACCGGTCACGGCGTAGCCGTCACGCTGGGTCTCGTGCTGCTCCTCGGTGCCGGGCTTCTCAGCGCGCGCAGCCCCGGTGCCGGCAGCGGCGGCATCGGTGGCGGTCACACCGGTCACACCCGTCGCAGCGGAGGTGCCCGCACCGCCGGAGGCGGCCTGCTGCGGCTTGAGGCCCTCCACGGACTCGTTCTCGGACTGGGCCTTGAGCTGCTCGTCCGTCACGGATTCGATCCTGGTGCCGTCGGCCGTGTGGCCTGCGGTCGGCTCGTCGAGCAGGCTGCCCTGGTCCTTCTCGGTGCCCAGGACGTCGGTGCCGTGCTTGAGGGTCTGGTCGCCGAAGGTGCCCTCCTGCGGAGCCTTTGCCTTCTCTGCCTTCCCTCCGTGGGCGGCCGCGCCAGTGGCAGCGGCGCCGCCAACGACGGCAGCGCCGTCCACCACGGCGGCGGTGCCCGCACCGGAGCCCTGCGCCTCGGTGCGGTCGGTGGCCCGGTCCCCGCCGCTCACGTCGGCGGCAGAGGCCGCGGTGGCCTCCTGCACCTGACGCTGCGCATCGGTCACAGTCTTCGGCTCGGCGGTCTTCGGGGCGCCGGTCGAGCCGATCACCGTGCGGTCGGCTGCGCCGGAGCGGTCGTCCGACCCGGTGTGGGCGTCACCCTTGGCGCCGCTCGGGTCGTCGTCCACCTGCACGCCCTGGCCTCCGGCGACGCCGGCGGCCACGATGCCGCCGCCCACGCCCGCACCGGTCACGGCACCGGGCGCGGCCGAGACGCCTGCGCGATCGTCCCGGCCGGAGGCGGCGGAGGTCTTGCCGTCCTTCGCATCGGCGACGGGGGCACCGGCCGCAGCAGTCTTCGCGCCGCCCTCGGCCTCGTCCACGCTCACACCGCGGCCCCCGGCCTGGACGCCGGAGTCACCGGACACGGCGTCGGCCGCAGCGTCGGTCTTCGCGGGCTGAGCCGCACCGGCCTCGTCCTCCTTGCCGAAGGAGGCGAGGGCGGACCCGCCGGCCACGGCGGCACCGGCCGCTGCCTGGCCGCCCTTGCCGGACTCCTTCGGGGCGGCCGGCGCCTTGCCACCGCGGGCGGCCTCGGCCTGGGCGGCCTCCTCACCCTTGGTGAAGCGAAGCGGCTTGCGGTCGCTGGGATCCTTGGCGTCCGGAGCCTTGGGAGTGTCCCACGGGCCGCCCTTGCCCACCTTCTTGTCCGCGTCGGCCTCGTCGACCGTCACGCCCGCGCCCCCGGCCTGCAGCGCGGAGTCCCGGGAGGCATCGCTCTCAGCGCCCTTGGCGGGCTCGGTGGCCTTGTCTTCCCCGGTGCCCTTGGTGCTCTTGGCCCCCTTGGTCGCAGCAGCGGCAGTGGCGCCGCCGGCCACGGCGGCACCGGCGGCGGTCTTGCCACCCTTGCCGCGCTCAGCGTCGCCGGGCTTCGACTCGGCCTGGGCCGCGGAGGTGACGTCCTTGCCGCCCTCGGCGGCGGTCGAGCCGGCGCCCTCGGCGGCGGTTCTCTCGGAACCGGCACCCTTGGCGGCGGCCTCGGTGCCCTTGCGGTCCGTGGGACCGGAGGCCTCGGCACCCTTCACGGCATCCTTGTCACGGGCGGCGGCGCCGTCGCGGACGTCTGCCCGTTCCTTGGCCTTCGCCTCGCTGTGCTGCTCCTGCTCGAGCTCGGCCTGACGGCGGCGCTTGCCCGCGACCACGCTCAGGACGATGAGGATGATCAGCACGACGATGATGGCGCCGATCACCACATAGACGAGGGTGTTGTCCATGACGTCTCCTTGTGTTCTGTTTGGTCAGTTCTCACTGCCCATTCCGCGGTCGCGGAGACAGTTCAGGCCTGAGGATGTCACATCCTCCGCACTGTGGTCATCGCCCGAGCACCCGCCCTGTCCCGGTCGGCGTCCGTGGTTACATGTCTTCCATGTCCGACGTCGACACCGCTGCCGCAACCCCCTCCGCCCTCGCCGAGGGCGAGTTCGTCCTGACCCTGTCCTGCGCGAACACCCGGGGCATCGTCCACGCGGTGTCCGGCGCCCTGCTTCAGGTGCACGCGGACATCACCGAGTCCCAGCAGTACGACTCACCGGACACCGGGACGTTCTTCATGCGGGTGGAGTTCCGCACTCCGGCCGACCGGACCGCGGTGGACGCCGCCCTGGCCCCGGTCGGCGAACGCTTCGACATGCATCTGCAGCTCTGGTCCGCCGCTCTGCGCACCCGCACGCTGGTGATGTGCTCTAAGGACGGCCACACCCTCAACGACCTGCTGTTCCAGCAGCGGACGGGCACCCTGCCGGTCGAGATCCCGGTGGTGGTCTCCAACCACCTGGACCTGCAGCCGCTGGCTTCCTTCTACGGCGTCCCATTCATTCACATCCCGGTCTCGACGACGGGCACGCAGACCAAGGCTGCCGCGGAGGCCCGCCTGCGCGAGCTCATCGACGAGTTCGACATCGACCTCGTGGTCCTCGCCCGGTATATGCAGATCCTCTCGGACGAGCTCTGCGCCGACCTCGAGGGGCGGGCCATCAACATCCACCACTCGTTCCTGCCTTCCTTCAAGGGTGCGAAGCCCTACCACCAGGCGCACGAGCGCGGGGTGAAGCTCATCGGCGCCACGGCCCACTACGTGACCGCAGACCTGGACGAGGGCCCGATCATCGCCCAGTCCGTGCAGCCGGTGACCCACGCGCAGACCGCGGCGGACTTCGTGTCCCGCGGCCGGGACGTCGAGGGCGACACCCTCGTCCAGGCCGTCCGCTGGCACGCCCAGCACCGCGTCCTCCTGGACGGCCGCCGCACCGTCGTCTTCGGCTGATCCCCACACCCCTCCTCTTCCCGACGACGGCCCGTCACCGTCGCAGACGGACGGCACCGTCCGTCGTCGGGCGCCTCCCGCGGACACCGTCCGCCGAGGGGACGCGCCTCGCCCACGGCGGCGGAGCCCCGTAGCCTGGTGACATGGCACACCTGATCACCGTCAAGGGCGTCACGCCCCGCGTCCACGAGTCCGTCTTTCTCGCACCGACCGCCGCGATCACCGGCGACGTCGAGATGGCCGAGCGCTCCTGCGCCTTCTACGGCGTCTCCGCACGCGGCGACTCCGCCCCCATCCGCGTGGGCGAGGGCACCAACCTGCAGGACAACGTTGTCCTGCACGCAGACGAGGGTTTCCCGTGCGAGCTGGGCTCCGGCGTCTCGGTCGGGCACTCGGCCGTGGTGCACGGGGCGATCGTCGAGGATGACTGCCTGATCGGCATGTCCGCCACCGTGATGAACGGCGCGAGGATCGGCGCAGGGTCCCTGGTGGCCGCCGGCGCGCTCGTGCTCGAGGGCACCGAGGTCCCCGAGGGATCCCTGGTAGCCGGCGTCCCCGCGAAGGTGCGCCGCCCGCTCTCGGACGAGGAGCGCGAGTCCCTCAAGCGCAACGCCGCCGTCTACCTCGAGCTCTCCGCGGCCCACAAGGCCGCCCAAGAGGGCTGACGGTGGCCACCGAGCGCGTCCTGATCCTGCCCACGGCCGCCCGACTGGCCGGCACCCACTACGCCGAGGCCCGCCGTGGACCGGAGCAGGCGGTCGCGGAGACGGGAGGCGCCGTCGTCGGGACGGATGAGGCGCCCCACGGCGGCGGTGACGCCACGGCGCTGGTGATCGTCAACCCCATCCCGGTGGAGGACGTCCGCGCGGCGCTCGAGGCGAACCCGAGGATCACGTGGGTGCAGTTCCCCTTCGCCGGGATCGAGGCCTACGTGCCGCTCGTGCGCAGCCGCCCGGACATCACGTGGACGTCGGCGAAGGGCACCTATGCCCCGCCGGTGGCCGAGCACGCCCTCGCGCTGACGCTGGCGCTGCTGCGGCACCTGCCCGAGCGGGTCCGGGCCGTCGCCTGGGGCGAGTGCCGCGGGAAGACGCTCAACGGCGCCCGGGCCGTGGTGCTCGGCGGGGGCGGGATCGCGCAGGAGTACATCCGACTGCTGAAGGCCTGGGACACCCACGTCACCGCCGTGCGCCGCCGGGATGGGGACGTGCCCGGTGCGGATGTCACCGTCACCACGGACCGGCTGGACGAGGTGCTCGGCGAGGCGGACGTGGTCATGCTGGCCGCGGCGGCCACCGAGCTGACGCGCGGGATCATCGGCGCGGAGCAGCTGGAGCTGATGCGCACCGACGCGGTGCTGGTGAACGTGGGCCGCGGGGTGCTGGTGGACACGGAGGCCGTGACCGCCGCCCTGGCGGCCGGGGGCATCCAGGGGTTCGCCACCGACGTGACAGACCCAGAGCCGCTGCCCGCGGGGCACCCGCTGTGGGCCGAGCCCCGCTGCCTGATCACCCCGCACACCGCGGACACCCCTCAGATGTGCATCCCGCTGCTGGACGCCCGCATCCGGCGGAACCTCGCGGCTCGGGCCGAGGGGCGTGAGCTCGAGGGCCTGGTGGACGCCGAGGGCGGGTACTGAGGGGACTGATCCCGGACAGCGGGGAGGTGCGAGCCACAGACAGCGCGGGATGACAGGCCCGGACAGCGAGGAGTGAGGGGGAGACACGGCGTCGAGTTCGATGAACTGGACCGTGTCTCCCCCTCACTCTCTGTCGGGGACGGGCGGGATCAGCGCTGGGCGTGGGAACCGGTGTGCCCCTCGTCCGTGCCGCGGCGGTCGCCGGCAACGTCCGTGCCGTGGTCGAGGTTGTCCCCGATGGCGTCCTCGGTGCGCCGCTCCTCCAGGCCCCGCCTCTTCCGGTCGTTCTCCTGGGCCAGCTCGATCTCGCGCTGTCGCTCCTCCCCGGCCCTGCGGGTCAGCTCGGCGCCGGCCTCCGGGTCGCGGGTCAGGTTCTCTCCGGTCTTCGGGTCGAAGATGTGGATGCGGGAGGTGTCCACCCACAGGTCCACGGGGGTGCCCGGACGGACACGCGACTCGGCAGACAGGGTGGTGACCACCACCGGGCGCAGCTCGTCGGCGTCCATCTCCTTCGCCAGGTCGGAGAGCATCGTCTTGACCTCCGGGTCCGGGTCGAATTCGATGTGGCCGTATTGCTCGTGGCCCAGCCACTCCAGATGCGTGAGCTCCACCTGGAAGGTCGAGCCCTTGGCCTTCTTGCCCTCGTCCACCAGGGACGCGTCCTCGAAGAACTCCGGGCGCAGCCCCACGAACACCAGGTCCCGGCCCTCGGCGGCCTTCGCCTTCTCCTCCGGGATCGGGATGTCACCGATCGGGGAGGACAGCACGTGCTTCCCGCCCTCGGACTTGAGGGTCGCCGGCAGGAAGTTCATGGACGGGGAGCCGATGAAGCCGGCCACGAACAGGTTGACCGGCTGTTCGTACAGCTCACGCGGGGAGGCCACCTGCTGCAGCTCGCCCTTCTTCAGGACGGCCACGCGGTCGCCGAGGGTCATCGCCTCGGTCTGGTCGTGGGTGACGTAGATCGAGGTGATGCCGAGGCGGCGCTGCATCTGGGCGATCTCGGCGCGCATCTGGCCGCGGAGCTTGGCGTCCAGGTTGGACAGCGGCTCGTCGAACAGGAACGCGTCGGCGTCGCGCACGATCGCACGGCCCATGGCCACACGCTGGCGCTGGCCGCCGGAGAGGTTGCCCGGCTTGCGGTCCAGGTGCTCGTCCAGCTCCAGCATCTTCGAGGCCTCGGCCACCTTGGCCTTGATCTGGTCCTCGGAGAGATTGGCGTCCTTGTTCAGGCGCAGCGGGAACGCGATGTTCTCGAACACGGTCAGATGCGGGTACAGCGCGTAGTTCTGGAAGACCATCGCGAGGTTGCGGTCCTTGGGCGCCTTCTCGTTGACGCGGTCTCCGCCGATCGTCAGGTCGCCGTCGGTGATGTCCTCGAGGCCGACCACCATGCGGAGCAGGGTGGACTTGCCGCAGCCGGAGGGGCCGACCAGGATCACGAACTCGCCGTCGGCGATGTCCAGGTCGACGCCCTTCACCGCATGGAAGCCGTCGTCGTAGGTCTTGTGGATGTTGTTCAGGGTGATGGAGGCCATCGGTGTGGGTCCTTTCGAAGCGTTGTTCCGGGCCTCAGCCCTTGACGGCGCCGTTGGTCAGGCCGGCCACGATCTGCTTCTGGAAGAAGAGCACCAGGAGCACGATCGGGATGGTTACGATGATCGCGGCGGCCGAGATGGCGCCGGTCGGCGACTCGAACTGGGAGGCGCCCGTGAAGAACGCCAGCGCGGCCGGCACCGGGCGGGCGGCCTCGGTGGAGGTCAGCGAGATGCCGTACACGAAGTCGTTCCAGGCGATGAAGAACGCGATGATCGCGGTCGTGAACACGCCCGGGGCGGCCAGCGGCACGATCACCTTGCGGAACGCCTGCAGCGGGGTGGCACCGTCCACCTGGGCGGCCTGGTCCAGCTCCCACGGGATCTGCTTGAAGAACGCGGAGAGCGTCCAGATGGAGATCGGGAGGGTCAGGGACAGGTACGGGATGATCAGGCCGATCCAGGTGTCGTACAGCCCGATCGTGCGCCACATGTCGAACAGCGGGGTGACCAGGGAGATCACCGGGAACATGGAGACCATCAGGGAGACGGTCAGCACGAGGCGCTTGCCCGGGAAGTCCAGGCGGGCGATCGCGTAGGCGCAGAGGGTGGCCAGGACGACCGCGATCACGGTGGCGATCACCGAGATGCCCACCGAGTTGCGCAGCGCCGTGAGGAACAGCTCACGGGAGCCGCCCACGAAGATCTCCCTGTAGTTCTCGGTGGACCACTGCGTTGGCAGCAGCTGGCCGCTGGACAGGTCGCCGGGCGTCTTGAAGCTGGTCGCCAGGATGGAGAACACCGGGAACAGGCACCAGATGCCGATCAGGACGGTCAGCACCCACCAGCCGAGAGTGACCTTCCACTTGCCGGAGTCCTTCTTCACGGGGGGCTCGGGGCTGCGGCCCTGCGCAGCCCGGTCCTGCCCGGTGCGGGTCGTGTCAGTGCTTGCCGCGGTGCTCACTTGGAACCTCCTCGGTCGGCGAGGTCCACCTTGAAGCCCTTCACCGCGATGAAGGCCATGAGTGCCACGCACAGGAACAGGATGACGGACACCGCGGAGCCCAGACCGATCTCGAGTCGGCCGATGGACGTGCGGTACGCCAGCAGGGACAGGACCTCGGTGCCGTAGGCGCCGTTGGTCATGATGAACACCGCGTCGAAGATGCGGAACGCGTCCAGGGCGCGGAACAGGACGGCGACCATGATGGCAGCCTTCATGTTCGGCAGGATCACCCGGGTCATGCGCTGCCAGCGGCTGGCGCCGTCCACGGCGGCGGCCTCGGTGAGGTCGCCCGGGACCTGGGCCAGGCCGGAGAGCAGCAGCAGGGAGATGAACGGGGTGGTCTTCCAGATCTCGGAGAGCATGATCACGAACAGGGCGGTGGAGCCCTGCGCGAACCAGTTGAGGTCCGCGGTGACGCCCGGCAGCCAGCCGAACCACTCGTTGATGTAGCCGGAGTCGATGGAGAACATGTAGAACCACGCGAACGCGGAGACCACCGTGATGATGCCGTAGGGCACCAGGATCATGGTGCGGACCAGGCCCTTGGTGGACCTGATCGCGTGGTGCATGACCAGGGCCAGCAGGAAGCCGAGCACGAGCTCGACGGCCACGGTGACCACGGTGATCAGCACGGTCACGCCGAGTCCGGCCCAGAACACCTGGTCCGTGAGGATGGTCGCGTAGTTCTGCAGGCCGACGAACTCGCGCTCGCCGGGGGCGGTGAGACGGTAGCTGTACAGCGACTGCCAGAACGCCTGCAGGATCGGGTACAGGACCACGAAGGTCATGATCAGGAACGCCGGCGCCGCCAGCCACATGCCGAGACGGGCCTCGGACTTGGCTCGGGCGGAGCGGACGGGCTTGGTCTTCTTCCCGGTGCGCTCGGGTGCGGTCACGGTGCTCACAGCAGGCGCTCCCCTCGGAGGATCTCCTCGATGAAGGTGTTGGTCTCCGCCGGAGTGCGCTCCGGGTCGATGCCGGACGGCGGCGCGTAGCGCTGCTGGATGGCGGTGGAGACCTCGTTGTAGTACGGCGTCTGGGGACGCGGCTTGGCCATCTCGAGGGACTTCCGGATGGTCTCGGCCATCGGGTAGTCCTCCTTGATGCGCTCGTCCTCATAGGCCTTCGGGTCCGCGGGCGGGTTGCCGTTGGTCACGAAGTAGTCCGCCTGGTGCTCGGCGGTGGTGATGCAGGAGACGGCGTCCCAGGCGAGGTCCTTGTGCTGGGACTTCTCGCCGACGCCGAGGTTGATGCCGCCCAGCGGGGGTGCGGCCTCGTGCTCCTCGTCCGTCTGCGGGTAGGTGGTCCAGCCGATGTCCTCGGGCAGGTCCTTCGGCAGGTCGCCGCCCTCCACGGAGGCGTTGGTGGCGGCCCACACGAACGGCCAGTTGACCATGAAGGAGCCGTTGTCCCCCTGGAACAGGAGCATGGACTCGTTCTCCGCCTGGGTCGGCAGGCCGGGGCCGCCCAGCCCCTTCTTGCCGATGGTGGAGATGATCTCGGCCGCCTTGCGGCCGGCCTCGGAGTCCAGGTCCAGCTTCATTTCGTCGGCCTTGGCCTCCGGGTTCTCGATGATCTGGGAGCCGCCGCCCACGATCAGGGCGTTGAGCCACACGGACATGGACTCGGCGCGGGCGCCCTGGACGCCCAGGTCCTTGTCCTGGTCTTCGGCTGCCTGGATGAGCTCGTCCCAGATGACGGGCTTGTCCATGTCCAGTCCGGCCTGCTCGGCCACGGACTTGCGGTACCAGAGCAGCTGCGTGTTGGCCCAGAACGGGACGGCGACGATCTCGTCCTTCCAGGTGGCGCCGGCGAGGGCGCCCTCGAGGGTGTTCTCCTCGGCGGTCCTCTGCAGCTCCGCCGGAACGGGGGCGAGGAAGCCGGGCTCGGCGAGCTCGGGCACGAACGGCGGGTCGAGGGACATGATGTCCATCGAGGTGTCGCCGGCGGCGAGGCGGCGGGTGAGCTGCTCGCGCTGCGAGGCGGCGTCGTTGGGAAGCATCGAGGTCTCGATACGGTACTTCCCTCCGGCCTCGTCGGTGCACTGCTGGGCGATGGTGGCCTGGCCGCCGTCGTCCGGGTTCGTGTACCAGGTCAGCACGGGTGTGCCTCCGTCGCCGGCGGCGCAGCCGGAGAGGACCAGCGCCGAGGCGGCCACCGTGGCCGCCGCGAGCGCCCGTCCCCGGCGGCGCCGTGGGTGGGGATTCGTCATGTCGGGATGTCCTTCGCGTTCAGTCGTCCCAGTGATATGCGCAACACCCTATGCCCGTGAGGTGCACGGAGGTCCACCTGTGACCTGCGCATCAGCTGTGTTTCACGACGACAGCCCCTCACCTTCGCCTGTCCGCCCGCCTCCATGGAGACTCCTCCCGACGACTGCGTCTCCGCCGCCCGCGGCGTCACCGGTGCTTCGTGCGTCCGGTGGGCTCGGCCGTGGTGGGGTTCTCCGGCCAGGGGTGCTTGGGGTAGCGGCCGCGCATGTCCGCGCGGACGTGGGCATAGGCCCCCGCCCAGAAGGACGGCAGGTCCGCAGTGACGGCCAGGGGCCGGCCGGCGGGCGAGAGCAGGTGCAGCAGCACCGGCAGGCGGCCGTCGGCCACGGCGGGCGACTGCGCGGCGCCGAAGAACTCCTGGAGCTTGGCCGCCAGGACGGGCTGGCCGTCGTCGCCGACCGCGGGGTACTGCAGGGCGGCGGTGCGCCCAGACGGGATGGTCAGGCGCTCCGGAGCGAGGGCGTCCAGCTCGGCCGCCGCGGGCCAGGGCAGCAGGCCCCGCAGGGAGCCGGCGAGGTCCACGCGGGCCCGCGGGGTGCCCGCCAGCACCTGCGCGGCCACAGCGGCGACGAGGTCCCCGGCCTGGGCCAGCGCCGCGGCGGACATGTCCGGCCACGGGTCGCCCAGGACCCGGTGCAGCAGGTGTACGCGGCGACGCAGGGCCTCCGCGGCGTCGCCGCCCCAGCCCTCAAGCCCGTCCTGCTCCCAGGCGGCGCGGACAGCGTCCGCGGCGGCCTCCGCCGTGGGCGCCTCGCTGCGCGCCGTCAGCTCGATGCCGCCCAGGACACGGCGGCGGGTGCCCTTGAGCCGTCCGCCGGACCAGGCGGCGGCGTGCTCCTCGCGGACCAGCCCGGCGCCGGCGGCGAGGGCGGCCCCCTCCCCCAGCGGTGCGGCGGCACGGATGACGGCGCCCGTGCCCTCCGCGTCCGAGCCGGTGCGCTGGACCTCGGCGACGGCCAGCCAGCGGCTGCCGCGCAGCAGCGAGTCCGCCGGCAGGGAGGCCCGGGTGCCGGAGGCGAGCAGATACGCGTCCGTCTCCCCCACACGGCGGGCAATCCGGTCCGGGGCGGAGAGGGCGACGACGTAGCCGACCTCCTCGTCCCCGGAGAGCCGGAGCACGGTGGAGGTGCCGGACGAGGCGGAGGCGGGGGCGCCGTCGTCGGGACGGGCAGCGGCGGAGACGGCGCCGCGGCACAGCAGGCGCTCGAGCCGGTCTTCCTCGCGCCGCCACATCCGGGACTCGGGGCCGCCGCGGCGGACCTGGGCGAGGGCGGCGGTGAGGTCCGCGCCGGGGGCGCGCACGTCCGCGGCGAGCAGGGCGACGGTCTCGGCGGCGGTCTGCTCCCCCACCACCTGGGAACCGAGCCCGAGGGCGTGGCCGAGGTGCGGCGGGACCGGCAACGTGGACAGCGCCGTGCCGTGGGCGGTGATGCGGCCGGTGGCGTCCACGGCTCCGAGGGCCTGCAGACGGGCCTCGGCCTCGGCGAGCGCCCCGGCCGGCGGCTCCTCCGGCAGCACGAGCCCCTCGCCGCGCGGGGTGCCCCAGGCGGCCAGGGCGAGGGCCAGCGGGGCGAGGTCGGACACGGCGAGCGCGGGCGTGGGTGCGGCTGGGGCGGTGCCCAGCGCGGCGGGTGTGCAGCAGCGGACCACGGTGCCGGGGCCGAGGCGGGCGGCGCGTCCGGCCCGCTGGCCGGCGGCGGCACGGGAGACCTGCACGGTGACCAGGCCGGTCATACCGCGGGCGGCGTCCTTCCGGGGCTCGCGGACCAGGGCGGAGTCCACGACCAGGCGGACCCCGGGCACGGTGAGGGAGGACTCGGCCACGTTCGTGCTCACCACGATGCGCGGCGCTCCCCCGGGCCCCCGGCCGGCGATGGCGGCGTCCTGCTCGGCCGGCTCCTGGCGACCGTGGAGGGTGAGCACGTCGCGCTCCGGGACGCGGGCACGCAGCCGCTCGGCGACGGCCTCCACCTCCGCGACGCCCGGCAGGAAGACAAGGGCGTCCACCGTGGGGTCCTGGGCGAGGGCCTGGGCGTGGGCGGACACGGTCTCGGCCGCCACGTGGTCCAGGAAGCCGCGTTCGCAGCCGCCGCGGGCGGTCAGGCGGGACGAGCTGTAGGGCGCCCAGTGCTCGGCGAGCGGGTGGAGGACCTCCTCGGTGCGGACCACCGGCACCTCTTCTTGCCCCATGCCCGCCGCCCAGCGGGCCGCCAGGGCCTCGGCGTCCAGGGTGGCGGACATGGCGAGGACCTGCAGGTCCTCGCGCAGCTGGCGCAGGTCCGCGAGCAGGGCGAAGAGCAGGTCCGTGTCCAGGTCCCGCTCGTGGACCTCGTCCAGCAGCACGGCGCCGACGCCGGCCAGCTCGGGGTCGTTCAGCAGCCGGCGGACCAGCACGCCCGGGGTGACGAACTCGACCTGGCTGCGCCCGCCGCCCACGGAGTCGCCGCGGACGGCGTAGCCGACCGCCGCGTCGGCGGCCCTACACGCCTCCGGCTCGGTGGCCCCGGAGGCCCGGTGTCCGGCCTGGACCGCCGAATGCAGGCGGCGCCACGCGGCGCGGACCGCGACCCGGCGGGGCTGGGTGACCAGGACGCGGGGCGCGGCGGCCGAAGGCGGGGTGGACGACGACGGCGCGGTGCCGTCGTCGGGACAGCCGGCGGCGCCGGAGGCGGAGGCGAGCGTCATGGCGACGTGCGGCGGCACCGCCGTGGTCTTGCCCGTGCCGGGCGGGGCGTGGAGGACAGCGGCGCCGTGGGCCGCGAGGGCGGTCGAGAGCCGGGGCAGGACCCGGGCGACCGTGAGACCGGAGACGAAGGAGTCCAGGTCGAGCGCGGTGAGCGAAGAGGAGGAGGTCATCGCCGTCCATTGTGGCCCGGAAGCGAGCCGCGGGGCGGGTGTCGCCCGCCACGGCCAGTGGATAGGCTGGGCCGCATGATGACGCCCGTGCAGCACCACCTCGACCTGCTCGCCGCCTCGTATCGCACAGAGGGCGAGGACGGGAGCGGGCTGGGCGTCGCCATGACCCTGGTGGACGGCTACGGCTACCAGGCCGGCACCGGCGCACAGGTGACCCTCGGCGCCCTCGCAGCACCGCTGATCTACGCGATGGCCGTGGAGGACCACGGCATCGACGCGGTGCTCGAGCGCATCGGCACCGAGCCGGCCGCCGACCCGCTGCACCGAATCGAGGTGGAGCCGGAGACCCACCGTGCGTACAACGGCCTGACGGACACCGGCGTGGTGGCCGCGGCCACCCTGGTGAAGGGCCGCGGCGGCCGCGACCGCACCGGCCGCTTCCTGCAGCTGGCCTCCACCCTGCTCGAGCGCGAAGTGTCCGTGACGGACACCGCCGCCCGTGTGGAGGACAAGGCCAACCGCCGCACCCGCGCCGCCGCGTGGTTCATGAAGTCCATCGAGGCGATCGACGCGGACCCCACCGTGATCCTCGGGGACATCTCCCGCCTGCGCGCCGTGCCCGTGGACGTGCGGGACCTGTCCGTGATCGCGGCCGTGTTCGCCCACGGCGGCGTCCACCCCCACACCGGGGACCGCGTGTTCTCCGGCGAGACCGTGCGGGCCGTCCTGTCCCTGATGTCCTCCTGCGGCCTGGTGACCCGTGACCCGATGTGGTCCCTCACCGTGGGACAGCCCGGGTGGGCCTCCCGCCGCGGGGGCACCGTCATGGTGGTGGTCCCCGGCCACCTCGGCCTGGCCCTGCAGTCCCACGGGCTGGACGAGAACGGCGTCTCCGCGCACGGCATGGACGCCCTGCGCTCACTGGTGGACGCCTTCGAGATGCACCCGTCCGTGGTGGCCGGATCGCCGCGCTCGGCCCTGCGCACCCACTACCGCGTGGACCAGGCCCCGTCCGGCACCGCCCGCACCGCCGAGGTCATGGCGGCCTTCGAGCACCACGGGGACACCATCCACCTGATGGAACTCGGCGGCCACATCGGCTTCAGCCAGGTCGAGGCGCTCGTGCACGTGGTGTCCGGCATGCCGGACGCACTGCAGACCCTGGCCATGGACGTCCGATCCGTGAGCAGCATCTCCGCGCCGGCCCGCCGGCTGATCGCCCAGTGGATCGCGCACGCGCTCCGCGAAGGGCTCGACATCGTGGTCACGGACCGGGACGAGGACCTGCTCAACCAGGTCCGTGCCACCGGCGCCGCCGAAGGCGTCGAGCTGCGCGAGCCGCTGCGCGAGTCCGAGGCGTTCCTCCCGGACGTCCCGCTGAACTCCACCCAGTTCGTGTTCTTCCGCTCCCGCTCGCAGGCCATGCAGTGGTGTGAGCAGCGCCTGCTCGCCCGCCACGCACCCCAGCTGCTGCCGAAGACCGAGGAGGAGGCCGCGTACTCGCCGCTGCTGCAGCACCTGAGCCAGGACGATGCCCGCCTCGTCGAGTCCATGATGGACACCCGCCGGTACGAGGACGGACAGATCATTCGCCGCGCCGGCCAGCCGTTCGGCGGCATCTACGTGATCACCTCGGGCCAGGTGGAGCTCACCGGCCAAGCCACGGGCGGCCGCCGCATGCGCCGCAGCCTGCTCACCCCCGGGATGATCTTCGGCGAGATGGCCCTCGGCCAGCCCGGCCGTCAGCCCTCCACCGTGCGCGCCCGCGGCCCGGTGACCACCCGGGTCCTCACGGCCCAGGTGATGTACGCCCTCGAGGAGGCCACCCCGCAGCTGGCCATGAAGCTCTGGGAAGCCCTCGCCCGGGACGCGTTCACGGCCCTGCAGCAGCTCGTCCGCGAGACGGGCGCACTGCAGGATTGAATCTCGCTCTCACCCGGGTGACAGGACGTCCAGGCGACCGTCAACGAGTTTCGCCGCGAGCTGCGCATGACACGGCTCGTGCTTGGCCGAGCTGTTACGCTCGGCCGCAGACGTCGGGCCCGCCCCCTGCAGGGGGGTGTGTCCGACGTGTGGGTCTTGGGGGCCTGAGGGGCGGTGCGACGGCCGGGTCAGCGGCCGAGGACGCTGCGCAGGGCCTGCTCCAGGGTGTGATGCCGGAACCGGTGGCCGGAGGCTTCCGCGGCCGCTGAGGAGGCCTTCTGGTCCGCGTCCACAATCAGCTCGGCGCCCTCGCGGCCGAGCAGCAGCCGCGGGCCGAAACCGGGCACCGGGACCGCGGACGGGCGGTGCAGCACGGCGCCGAGGGTGGCGGCGAACTCCTTCGCGGTCACCGGCTCCGGGCCGGCCGCGTTGAGCGCGCCGGACACCGAATCGTCCAGGGCGGCATGGGCGAACAGTGCAGCCACGTCGTCCGCGGAGACCCAGCTGATCCACGGGGTGCCGTCCGGGCCTGAGCCGTGCCTGGACAGCGTCCCGCCGAGACCGGCCAGGAAGATCGGCAGCAGCTGCTGCAGCATGCCTCCGGCCGGGCTGAGCGCGATGCCGGTGCGGATCCGGGCGCAGCGGATGCCCGCCGCCTCCACCGCCCGGGCCTCGGCCTCCCAGTCCCGGCACACCTCGGCCAGGAAGTCCTCCCCGGCGGGGAGGTCCTCCGTGAGCCCCTCGGGAAGGCCCCCGTCGCCGGCCTTGGCGCCGTACCAGCCCACCGCGGAACCGTTGATCAGAGCGGGGGCCGGGCCGCCGTCGTCGTGGTTCCCGGGGGCGTCCGAGGAGCCGAGGCCGACGAGGGCCTCCGCCAGCGTGCGGGTTCCGGCCACGCGGGAGTGGTGGACTGCCTCCTTGTGGGAGTCGGTCATGCGGCCGGCGATCGAGGCGCCGGCCAGGTTCACCACGGCGTCCGCAGAGGCGAGGACGTCCCGATCCACCTCCCCCTTGAGCGGATCCCAGAGGGAGGCGTCCTCGGCGGCGGCCTGCTCCGGGTCACGCACGAGGCGGACCACGGTGTGGCCTCCGGAGGTCAGCAGCGCGCAGAGGCGGGTGCCGATCAGGCCGCTGGCGCCGGTGACCGCGATCGTCTTGGCCGGGGCGCCGTGGAGGGGGCCCGGGTGGGCGGCGTGGAAGTCCAGGTCCTCGGCCATGATCGCGGCGCGGGAGGAGAACTGGGCGGCCAGGGTGCGCTCGAAGGCATCGTGCGCGGCGCGGCCGGTGCGGTCGCCGATGGCAGGGACCTTGGCCAGGGCGTCGCCGGCGGGGAGGGCGTACTCGATGCGATCGTGGACCACGGTGCCGGGGCGGCCGTCCACGGTGTCCGCCTCACCGGGGGCGGCGTCCGAGAGCGTGTGCGTGTGGACCCACGAGCGCAGCGGCCCGGAGACCATCTCGTCCCGGAACATGGTGCCCGGTTCCAGGGCCGTGTGGCGGGCCCGCCAGGTGGCCTGCGGGGCCGGCAGGCGCGTGGGTAGGAGCGCGGACAGGGCCTGGGAGACCGTGCCGTGGGCGGCGCCGGCGAACAGGCCCAAACCTCCCGGGGCGGAGATCCTGAGGACGGCCTCGGCGCCGACCGGCAGGCCAGGCTCGGGCTCCTGGAGGACGGTGCCCGCGTAGTCCGGGGTGAGGCGTGTCAGGGCACCCCTGTTCGTCAGCCAGCGCCAGACGACCTCGCGCGGATGGCGCAGCAGGGTGCGGTGTTCGAAGACGTGGGCCTCGGCGGGGGTCTCGGGGACGACGTTCTCGTCAGCGGTGGTCATGTAGTCAGCGTTCCATGCGGGTGGGACACTGTCAGGAGGCTGTCGGCTCCGGGAATCCTGTGACTCCCCGGTGCGTGCGACAGCTCCCCACTCCCGCGACGTCACCGGAAGGCCCCCTGCGATGACCCACGAGTTCCTGCCCGAGCTGCGCTGGACCGCCGTGCCGTTGCCCGGCGCCGAGCTGACCCTGGTGGCCGTGTACTCCCCGGAGGACCAGACCGTGCGCGCCTCCGGTGTGGCCGTGCCGCAGGGGGACGAGCCACACGCCGCGGCGATCGGTCGCCTGCTGCAGGAGCTGATGGACCGGCTCGAGGAGGTCGCCCCGCAGACCGCCGCCCGAGAGATGAACCCGTTACCCGTGGAGTCCCGTGAGGGTGCGGAACAGCCGGTGGCGGATGCGCTGGCGAGGTACGCCCGTGGTGACGTGACCGCACTGGACGGGCTGACCGTCGAGCAGCCGGGCACCGCGTTCCGGCAGGCGGCCTGGGATGGACTGCGCAGGATCCCGGCCGGCGCCCCGGTGTCCTACGGCGGGTTCGCGGAGCTGATCGAGAGACCGACCTCCGTGCGTGCGGCCGGCACCGCCTGCGCCAAGAACCTGGCCGCCGTGGTGGTGCCCTGCCACCGCGTGGTCAAGGCCGACGGGTCCGTGGGCGCCTACCTCTACGGGGCGGAGGCCAAACAGGCGCTGCTGGCGCACGAGGCGGACCACGCCCGCTGACATCCCAGCCGCCGAGGCCTGACCTGCCGGCCTGATGCGCCGCACCCGGCTCCGCCGCTGAGCACCCCGCCCGCCGAACCAGAAGAACCGGTCACTTCCGCGGTCTCTGAACCGGCCGAAGTCTCTGGTTCGCCGCGCGTGCGGACGCTCCCACGCACTGAGCGTGTGCAGGCACCACGTCGTCGCGGATCTGCAGACGTCCCCCGAAAAGTACCCACCCCACCCATGACGAGGGCCCTGTCCCACCGGAACTCTCCGGTGGGACAGGGCCCTCCTCGTGCCGCCGATCGCCCCGGGGAACCCGACCGTTTCACGAACGACAACGTCCGGGGTGGGGCACGGCTGGCCGGTCAGCGGGTCACTTGGCCAGCTTGGCCATGATCGCGTTGAGGGTCTGCGACGGGCGCATCACCTCGGCGACCTTCTCCACGGAGGGGTAGTAGTAGCCGGCGATGTCCACGGGCTTGCCCTGGACGCCGTTGAGCTCGGCCACGATCTTCTCCTCGTTGGCGGCCAGCTCCTCAGCGATCGGGGCGATGGCCTCGGCCAGCTCCTTGTCCTCGGTCTGCTTGGCCAGCTCCTGGGCCCAGTAGAGGCCGAGGTAGAAGTGCGAGCCGCGGTTGTCCAGTTCGCCGGCCTTGCGGGACGGGGACTTGCCCTCGGTCAGCAGGGTGCCGGTGGCGGCGTCCAGGGTGTCAGCGAGGACCTGGGCGCGCGGATTGTCGTTGGTCTTCGCCTCGTGCTCGAAGGACACGGCCAGGGCGAGGAACTCGCCGAGGGAGTCCCAGCGCAGGTGGTTCTCCTCCAGCAGCTGCTGGACGTGCTTCGGCGCGGAGCCGCCGGCGCCGGTCTCGAACAGGCCGCCGCCGTTGATCAGCGGGACGATCGAGAGCATCTTGGCGGAGGTGCCCAGCTCGAGGATCGGGAACAGGTCCGTGTTGTAGTCACGCAGCACGTTGCCGGTCACGGAGATGGTGTCCTCGCCGCGGCGGATGCGCTCCACGGACAGCTTGGCGGCCTCGATCGGGGACAGGATCTGGATGTCCAGGCCCTCGGTGTCGTGGTCGTTCAGGTACGTCGAGACCTTCTTGATGAGCTCGGCGTCGTGACCGCGCTCGGAGTCCAGCCAGAACACGGCCGGGGTCTGGGAGTCGCGCGAGCGGGTGACCGCCAGCTTGACCCAGTCCTGGACCGGGATGTCCTTGGTCTGGCAGGCGCGCCAGATGTCGTTCTCCTCGACCTCGTGGGAGATGAGCACCTCGCCGGCCGAGTTCTTGACCTCGACCGTGCCGGCCCCGGTCATCACGAAGGTCTTGTCGTGCGAGCCGTACTCCTCGGCCTTCTGCGCCATGAGGCCGACGTTCGGGACGGTGCCCATGGTCGTCGGGTCGTAGGCGCCGTTGGCCTTGCAGTCGTCGATCACGGCCTGGTACACGCCGGCGTAGGAGGAGTCCGGGATGACGGCCAGGGTGTCCTGGGTCTTGTCGTCCTTGTTCCACATCTGGCCGGAGGTGCGGATCATGGCCGGCATGGAGGCGTCCACGATCACGTCGGAGGGGACGTGCAGGTTGGTGATGCCCTTGGCGGAGTTCACCATCGCCAGGTCCGGACCGTTTGCGTAGGCGTCGGCGATGGCCTTCTTGACGCCCTCAGCGGTCTCGGCGTCCAGCTTGTCCAGGCCGGCCTCGATCGCGGCGAGGCCGTCGTTGGCGGACAAGCCGGCCTCGGCCAGCTTGTCCCCGTACTGGTCGAAGAGGTCCGCGAAGTAGGCCTTCACCACGTGGCCGAAGATCACCGGGTCGGAGACCTTCATCATGGTGGCCTTCAGGTGGGCGGAGAAGAGGATGCCCTCGTCCTTGGCCCGCTTGACCTGCTCGGCGAGGAAGGCGTCCAGGGCCTTGGCGGACATGAAGGTGCCGTCCACGATCTCGCCCTCGAGGACCTTCAGGCCCTCCTTGAGCACGGTGGTCTTGCCGTCTGCGGAAGTGAACTCGATGGTGAGGACGTCGTCCTTGTCCAGGGTCACGGACTTCTCGTTGGAGCGGAAGTCGTCCTGACCCATGGTGGCCACGGCGGACTTGGAGTCGGCGGACCACTCGCCCATGGAGTGGGGGAACTGCTTGGCGTAGTTCTTGACGGCCTTCGGGGCGCGGCGGTCCGAGTTGCCCTCGCGGAGGACCGGGTTCACGGCGGAGCCCTTGACGGAGTCGTAGCGCGCCTTCGCATCCTTCTCCGCGTCCGTCTTCGGCTCGTCCACGTACTCCGGGAGCTCATACCCGGCGGCCTGGAGCTCCTTGATCGCGGCACGCAGCTGCGGCACGGAGGCGGAGATGTTCGGGAGCTTGATGACGTTGGCGTGCGGGGTCTTCACCATCTCGCCGAGCTCGGCGAGGGCGTCGGCGGTGCGCTGGTCCTCGGGGAGGACGTCGTTGAAGGCGGCGAGGATGCGGCCTGCCAGGGAGATGTCCTTGGTCTCGAACTCCATACCGGCGGTGCCGGCGTAGGCCTCGATGATCGGCAGCAGCGAGCCGGTGGCCAGCATCGGCGCCTCGTCGGTGAACGTGTAGGTGATCTTGGACATGCGGGACGTCTCTCCTTCTGGGGCACACCTCGTCGGCACCCCGGGTCTTCGTCAGGGGAAAAGGTCTTCCTCTGCCTCCAAATCTACCGGAGGAGCGGCGGTCCGGCCCGTTCAGGTCGTCCCGGGGCACCGCCGCCCTCCGGGTGCGCCGCCAGGGCCGTCAGGAGTAGGAGCTGAACTCGTTGCTGAGCTCGGAGGACATGTACTCGACCATGCTGAAGAAGAAGACGCCGTAGGCGATGAAGAACAGCGTCACCACAATCGCGAGGCCGATCGCCACCCAGCCGAGCACGCGCCCGCCGAGGCCGACGCCGCCGGCCCGGTCCGCCTTGTTGGCCTGCCAGAGTGCGAGCGGGCCGAAGATCAGTCCGAGGTTGAAGAACAGGCCGATCACGCCGAAGGCGATCGCGAGCTGCCCGGCCCGCTGCCCCTCCTGTGCGGCGGCCATGCCGTGGGCCCGCTGATACGGCTCCGGGGTGTACTCGTCCTGCGGTGCGAACGGGGTACTCATCGTCGTCCCTCCACGGTGGCCGTACGGGCGGTGACGGCCCTGCGGAGAAGGCGAGGCGCCGTCGTCGTGGGATCACCGTACCCCGACGGCGGCACCCGCGTCCGCCGGCCGCCGCCCCCTGCCGGGGACGCGGGTCAGAGCCCGAGCAGGGCCCGGGCGATGAGGAAGTACAGGACCAGGCCGAGGGCGTCCACCAGTGTGGAGATGAACGGGTTGGAGAACACCGCCGGATCCACGCCGAGCTTCTTCGCGGCCAGCGGCATGAGGCCGCCGACGGTCGCGGCGAAGGTGCACACGGACAGCAGCGTCAGGCCGATCACCGCGCCGATGTCCCAGCCGTAGACCAGGCCGGCCACGAGCAGTCCGAGTGCGCCGAGGCAGGCGCCGAGGGTGACGCCCACCCGGAGCTCGCGGAGCATCACCCGGAGGGCGTCACGCGGGCGGACGTCGTCCAGGGCGAGGGCGCGAGTGACCGTGGTGGCGGCCTGGTTGCCCGTGTTGCCGCCGGTGCCGATCACCAGGGGGACGAACAGGGACAGGACCACGAGCTGCTCGAGGGTCTCCTCGAAGACCTCCAGGACCTGCACGGTGAGCGTCGCGCCGACCGCCAGGACGAACAGCCACACGATGCGCGCCCGCATCAGCGTCAGCACCGGGGTGGCCAGATACGGGCGGCCGAGGGGCTCCACGCCGCCGGAGCGGGAGGCGTCCTCGGTGGACTCCTCGTCCAGCACCTGGAGCGCGTCGGCGACCGTGAACATGCCGATGAGGCGGCCGTCGTCGTCCGTGACGGGCAGGGACCAGAGGCGGCGGTCCGCGCAGAGCCGGGCGGCCTCCTCCCCGTCCATGCCCACCGGCACGGCCACGGCGTCGTCCATGAGGGCCTCGACCAGGCCGTCAGGGGCGGCGGTGGCCAGGGCGCCGAGCTCGACGATCCCGACCACGCGGTGCTTCTCCCCCACCACCGGCAGGGCGGCCAGCGCACGCCGGTCCCCCGCGCCGTGGGCGCGCACCTGCTCCAGGGCCCGGGCCACGGTCCAGTCCTGGCGCAGGCGCACCGGGGCCGTGCGGACGCGGCGGCCCACCGAGTCCACCGGGTAGCCCAGGAGCTCACCGGCCCGGTCGCGGGCCTCCGGGCCGAGTCCGTCCAGCAGGCGGCGGGCGACCTTCGCCGGCATCTCGTCCACCAGGCGGGCCTGGGAGGAGGTGTGCAGCCTGCCGAACAGGTCCTGGACCTGGCCGTCCTGCAGCTGCCGGATCAGGTCCGACTGCTGCCGCGGCTCCATGTCCGTGAACACGCGGACCGCGGTGTCCTTCTCCAGGAGGCGGAACAGGACGGGGACCTCGCCCGGGTCGCAGCGGTCCAGGAACTCGAGGACGTCCCCGGCCGGGAGCAGGCGGAGCTGCTCCACGGCCTCGTCGAACCCGTCCCGGCGCAGCAGCGCGCGGAGGCCGTCCTCGGTGAGCTCGGGCAGGCCCGCGGTGGCGGGATGCAGACCGGCGTCCGCGGGGCGGTCCGTCCCGGACGCGGCGACTCCGCCCTCCTCCTCCCGGAGCGGGGCGGCGTCGCGGCGGCGTTGCTGCTCTGCCACGGGATCAGCCGTGGAAGAAGTGGCGGGCGCCGGTGAAGTACATCGTGATGCCGGCGGCCTCGGCGGCGTCCACGACCTCCTGGTCCCGCACGGAGCCGCCGGGCTGCACCACGGCCTTGACGCCGGCGTCGATGAGGATCTGCAGGCCGTCGGCGAACGGGAAGAACGCGTCCGAGGCGGCCACCGCGCCGCGGGCACGCTCGGGGGCGCCGGCGCCGGAGACGTTCTCGGCGCCGCCGGCGGAGTTCACGTCCTGGCCTCCGGTGACGGCGGTGCCCAGGGTGTTGGCGCGCTCCACGGCGAGGCGGCAGGAGTCCAGGCGGTTGACCTGGCCCATGCCCACGCCCACGGTGGCGCCGTCCGCGGCCAGCAGCACCGCGTTGGACTTGGCGGCACGCACGGCGCGCCAGGCGAAGGCGAGGTCGGCGAGGGTCTGCTCGTCCGCGGCTTGTCCGGCGGCCAGCGTCCAGGCGGCCGGGTCGTCGCCCTCGGCGTCCACGGCGTCCGCGATCTGCATGAGCATGCCGCCGGAGACCTGCTTGGCCTCCACCGCGTCCCGCTCGAAGCCCTCGGGCAGGGCCAGCAGGCGCAGGTTCTTCTTGGCGGTGAGGATCTCCACCGCCTCCGGCTCGAAGGACGGGGCGGCCACAACCTCGGTGAAGATGTCCTTCACCTGGGCGGCCATCGCGGCGGTGATCGGACGGTTCGCGGCGATCACGCCGCCGAACGCGGAGACCGGGTCACAGGCGTGGGCCTTGGCGTGGGCGACCGCGATGTCCTCGCCCTCGGCGGCCACGGCCACGCCGCAGGGGTTGGCGTGCTTGACGATCGCCACAGCCGGAGCGGCATGGTCGTAGGCGGCGCGCACGGCGGCGTCCGCGTCCACATAGTTGTTGTAGGACATGGCCTTGCCGTGCAGCAGCTCGGACTGGGCGATGCCCGGGGCCGCTGAGTGGTCCGCGTAGAGCGCGGCCGGCTGGTGCGGGTTCTCGCCGTAGCGGAGGATGTCCGCGCGCTCGAGGGAGAAGCCGGCGTAGGGCGGGAACACGGGGACGTCCTCACCCTCGGTGTCCGCGCCGAAGTGGGCGGCGGTCCAGGCGGCCACGGCGTTGTCATAGGCCGCGGTGTGGGCGAAGGCCAGGGAGGCGAGACGGCGGCGGGCCTTGAGGTCAAAGCCGCCGGCCTGCGCGGCCTGCACGACCTCCCCATACTTGGCCGGGTCCACCACGATCGAGACCGAGGCGTGGTTCTTCGCCGCCGCACGGACCATGGACGGACCGCCGATGTCGATCTGCTCCACCACGTCGTCCTCACCCGCACCGGAGCGCACGGTGTCCACGAACGGGTAGAGGTTCACCACCACCAGGTCGAAGGGCTCAATCTCAAGGTCCTGCAGCTGGCCGCGGTGGTCCGCGCGGCGACGGTCCGCCAGGATGCCGGCGTGCACGCGCGGGTGCAGGGTCTTCACGCGGCCGTCCAGGCACTCCTGGAAGCCGGTGACCTCGGAGACCTCCGTGACCGGGACGCCGGCGTCCGCGATGCGCTTCGCCGTGGAGCCGGTGGAGACGATCGCCACCCCCGCGGCGTGCAGGCCGGTCGCGAGCTCCTCGAGGCCGGTCTTGTCATACACGGAGATCAGGGCCCGCTTCAGCGGGACGGTGTCGAGGGCGGCGGCGTTCGGCTGCGCGGTGGTCACGGCAGGGCTCTCCTCAGCGTCAGGGGAAAAGTCAGGAGTGAAGTAACGCAGCCAGTCTAGAGGTGACGTCCAGGGCGTTCCCCCGCATACTCTCCCCAGACCCACGACGACGGCACTCGCCCCGCGTGGGCCCCGTCCCTCGTGTGCGTGGCCGGGTCCGTGGGGATCCGGCGAGGCCAGCGGGCGGGCCACCGCACTTCAGACCCAGGAGACGAACCCGATGTCCTCCTCCCCCACCACCGACGTCCGCCGCGCCGGCGGCCGCCTGCCGACCGGCGAGGAGGTCGTGCAGGAGCTGCCGTGGCGCTGGTCCGTGCAGGGCAAGATCTTCCTGATCGGCGGCCTGGGCTTCATGTTCGACGCCTGGGATGTGGCCCTCAACGGCGTGATGATCCCACTGCTCACCGCGGAGTGGGCGCTGGCGAAGGAGCAGGCCGCCTGGATCGGCACGGCCAACCTCATCGGCATGGGCGTCGGCGCCTTCCTCTGGGGCACGGTGGCCGACCGCCTCGGCCGCAAGAAGGCCTTCACCCTGACGCTGCTGGTGTTCTCCATGTTCACGCTGGCCGGTGCACTCGCCCCGTCCATCGGCTGGTTCGCGCTCTTCCGCTTCCTGGCCGGCATCGGCCTGGGCGGCACCATCCCTGTGGACTACGCCCTGGTCTCCGAGTTCACGCCGCGGCGCCTGCGCGGCAGGGTCCTCACCGCCATGGACGGCTGGTGGCCGGTGGGCGCCGCCCTGTGCGGCTTGGTCTCCGCGTGGCTCGTGTCCACCTGGGGCGACTGGCGGCTGCCCCTGTTCGCCATGGTCCTGCCCGCGCTGCTGGTCTTCCTGGTGCGCCGCGGCGTCCCCGAGTCCCCCTTCTACCTGATGAGCCGCGGCCAGGAGACGGAGGCGCGTGCCGTCGTGGACCGTCTGGTGGCGGACACCGGGGCCGAGCGCCGGGAG
Source organism: Micrococcus luteus (assembly GCA_047414615.1). GTDB lineage: Bacteria > Actinomycetota > Actinomycetes > Actinomycetales > Micrococcaceae > Micrococcus > Micrococcus luteus_B. The sequence goes on along the minus strand of CP179711.1, from coordinate 27,213 downwards.
TACACGATGCCGCCGGCCTCCGGCGGCGGGTTGGGCGGCGGCCTGAAGGCCGTGGGCGAGCAACTGGTGGCCGTGTGGCGGCACTCGCCGAAGGTCACCGCGGTGGCCTGGGCGCTGTTCTGCTCGATCATGCTCACCTACTATCTGGCCCTGCAGTGGCTGCCGACGTTCCTGGTGGAGGCCGGCTACGAGCAGTCGCGGGCGTTTGTGATGACCTCCGGCATGGCGGCGGTCGGCCTGTTGGGCGTGGTGGTCTCCGCCGTGCTGGTGGAGCGCACCGGACGCCGCTGGCTGCTGGCCGTCAGCGCACTGGCCTCCTGCGCGGTGCTCGTGTGGCTGAGCTCCGTGCTCGGTGTGCCGGCCACAGCCCTGCCGCTGGTGCTGCTGTTCGGCTTCCTCGTGCAGGTGGCCATCCCCGTGCTCTACACATACGTCACCGAGCTGTACCCCACCACCCTGCGTGCCTCCGGCTTCGGCTGGGCCTCCGCCGCCTCCCGCGTGGCGGCCGGCGTGGGACCGCTGGTGTTCGTGGGCTGGCTGCAGCCGACGTTCGGCCTGACCGGGGCCTTCGTAGTGACCGGAGCCCTCGTGGTGCTGTCCCTGGTGGCGATGGCGTTCGTGGCGCCTGAGACCGCCGGCGAGGACCTTGAAGGGGCCGAGGGCTCGCTGCCCACGCAACACTGACCGGGGCGGGGCCCTGGCGCCTCATGGAGGAACAGACAGACAATCCTGGGGCGCGAGGTCTAGAATCGCTCCCCATGGCCTACCCGCAGCAGCCGACCGTGATCATCCAGGAGGGGCGCAGCACCGTACTCGCGTACGTGCTGCTCGTGTTCCTCGGCTGGCTCGGCGTGCACCGCATGTACCTCGGAAAATGGATCACCGGCCTCACCATGGCCGTGCTCTTCGGGGTCGGCTCCGCGACCGCCGCGATCCTCATCGGCTGGATCCCGCTCATCGCCTGGGGCCTGATGATCGTGTGGGACCTGGTGACCCTGCCGATCCAAGTGGCCGCGTTCAACTCCCGCGAACGCGACCGCGCGATGCGCCACTACCGGCGCGGCTGGTGAACCCCGGCCCACGGCCGGCCCGTGAAGCACAGTGCACGGCACGTCACCTCGCGGAGGTGACGCGCCGTCGTCGTTGTCCGAAGCCAGGTACCGCCGGCCTGCGGGGCCGCCTCAGGCGGTGACGGTCTCCCCCTCCGCCTGACGGGACGCGAAGTCCCCAAGGGTGCGGACGAGCAGGGCACGCTCCTGCACCTTGATGCGCTCGTGCAGCTCCTCCTCGGTGTCCGTGTCCAGGACGGGGACGGAGGCCTGCGCGATGATGCGGCCGGTGTCCACGCCGGCGTCGACCCAGTGGACCGTGCAGCCGGTGATCTTCACTCCGTAGGCCAGGGCGTCGCGGACGCCGTGCGCACCGGGGAAGGACGGCAGCAGCGCGGGGTGCGTGTTGACGATGCGGCCGGCGAAGCGGTCCAGGAAGCCCGCGCCGAGAATGCGCATGAAGCCCGAGCAGACGACGAGGTCCGGCTCGTGGGCGGCGACGGCGTCCGCCAGGGCCACGTTCCAGGCCTCGCGGTCCGCATAGTCTTTCGGGGAGACCGTGAACGTGGGCACGCCCGCGGCCTCCGCCCTCGCCAGACCCTGCGCGCCTGGGACGTCCGTACCGACCGCGGTGATCTCGAGGGACAGGTGGCCGCCCGCGACGGCGTCGAGGACAGCCTGCAGGTTGGTGCCGGAACCGGAGACGAGGGCAACAATGCGCATGCCTTCATCGTAGGGTGGAACGCGTGTCCGCTCCCATGCCTCCCGCCGGCCCGAACCACACTCCGCCCGTGAACGACGCGGAGGACCTGGCGCTGCGCAAGGAGGTGGGCCGGCTGCTGCTCTGGGAGTGCGGGCTGCTGCTGTGCACGATCGTGGCCATCGACCTGATGCTGCCGTGGAAGATGCTGGCTGCGGTGTTCGCGGTCGGTGTGGTGGCGGTCGGACTCGTGGCCTGGCGGAAGGCCGGCAGGCTCAAGAAGCCCGGATTCCTTCGGTTCATGCTGGGCGCCGGGCTGGCGCTCGGCACGTTCATCGCGGTCAGCTCGCTGACGCCGCTGCTGTTCTGGGACGCCTCGGCCGCCTACGACGAGTGCCTGCGCCAGGCCCTGACCTTGAAGACCGAGGCCGCCTGTGAGGCCGAGTTCACCAAGGCCGTGCAGCAGTTCGGGGGCTTCGGGGGTCTCGGGGGCTGAGCCGGGGGGCCAGCAGTTCGGGGCCGCGGCGGGACCTCCTGCGGCTCAGAGCGCGCGTCGCGGACGAGCCCGGCGGGGGCCGCTGCCGTCCTGGCACTCACGGCCCGCGGGGTCCTGGCTGCGGTCGTCGTCGCGCTCGTCACCCCGGGCAGGCTCCTGCGATCCTGCCGGGTGGGAGCCGGTGCCGGACGGCTCGCCCAGCTCCCCCGGACCGCCCTGCCCCGCGGGACCGGTGCCGGCGTGCAGGTCACGGGTTGCGACGATCGCGTCGAAGCTCGGTTTCGGCTTCGTGCCCTTCGCCGGCCGCTCGTCCTCGTCGCGGAACACACGGCGACGGGGCTCGTCCGCCGACGCCTGCTTCTGCCGATGGCGACGGGCCAGGGCGGCCACCCGGTCACGACGCCCGGCAGCCAGCTGCGCCTGTGACTTCTCCGGCGATCCCTGCAGGGCCTTCGACTCGCTCGTCCCGCTCGGCTTCGTGCCGACTTCGACACCCGCACCGGCAGTCCTCTCGACCGCACCCGTCGGCGTCACGGCGGCCTCCGCCGGGGTCTGCTCCGTCGGCGTCGGAGAGGCGCCATGGCGATCGGCCGGCTCCTCCGATGCCTTACCCTTCACCGTGGCCTTCGCGGCCTCCTCGGTCTTGCCCCCGCGCTCTCCGGAGCCCTTCGCGGCACCCTGAGCGGCGCTCATCCCCGCGGACACGGAACCGCCGCGCGACGACCGGGGTGGGCGCGGAATACGGGCCTTCACCGGCGGCAGCGGAGTGACGTCCGCCCGCACCTCCGCATCGGGCGTGCGCTCGTCGTCCGGCGCGTCGGACTTCGCCGCCGCCCCGTCTCCGGCCTCGCCATCCTCGGCGGAGTCCTGGGCAGCAGCCTCGGTCACGCCCGGCTCGGCGTCGCGCCCAGCGTCCTTCTCGGCACCCTTCAGCGCGGCCTTTGGCCCACCGCGCTCAGTCGACGCACTCTTGGCCTCGGCGTCGTCCTTCACGGGGCGCTCGGCGCTGATGACCGTGGCGGTCGATCCCTTGCCGGAGCGGTCGGCGGCGGCCCCCTTCCTGCCCTTGCTGGCCTTCTTCCCCGGCTTGCCGGCGCCCTTCCCGACGACGGCGCCCTCACTCCCGGCGCCCTTCGCACCGTCGGTCTCGGCGTCGCCCGCGCCGGCCTTCGCGTCCTTGCCCTTCCCGGACTTCGCCGCCTCCTTGGCGGCCTTCGCAGACTCCTTGGCGGCCTTCGTCTCTTCCTTGGCCTTCTCCCGCTTGGCTTTCCGCGCCTCGGCGTCGAGCTCGCGGGACTGCAGGCCCATGGCCAGCAGGTAGCCCACGAAGCCGCCGATCGCGATCCACCCGGCCACGGCCGGTCCGACGAGCCACACGTTGGACCCGATCACCGTGTAGGTGCCCACGCCCATGGACCCGGAGGTCAGGGCCAGGGGCACCATCGTCATGAGCCCGGACAGCACACCGAGCAGCAGCGCAAGCACCGCGGTGGAGGCGAGCAGGGACACCCACCGGGTCTTCACACGGCGGACCATCCAGTCGTCGAGGTGGTTCTCTCCCTCGCGCAGGAGCCAGCAGCCGGCCACGGCGCCGGCCAGCACCGGGAGCAGCACGAACACCGGGTGCCACGGCTCCCAGGGGGCCGGAAGCGCAGCGAAGGTCGGCAGCGCAGGGAGGGGAGCCGTCGTCGTGCCGAAGGCGGAGTAGAGGCTTTCGGAGCCGATGGAGAAGCCGGGGCCGGCAGACCAGGCCACGGCCCAGCCGATCATGGCGGGCAGGTAGCCGATCTCCAAGAGGGTGAGCATGGTGCCGCCCACCGGGCCGGCGTCCACAAGCTGGTACATGTGCACCGCGTCGGCCCAGCGCACCCCCAGCGTCACGGCCACAAGCAGCCCGTGGATCGCCACGAGGGACAGCACGGCCACCAGGCAGGCGCGCAGCACGGACCAGGCGTAGGACCCGGCCCAGCGCTCGTACTGGGAGCGCTTCGCGATCCGCTCGGTGACGTCCACCCCCACCAGGTGGGCCCAGGTCCCGGCCTCGCGGCGGGCTCCGGCCACGGCACACACGGCGAAGAACAGCGCGGGGAAGATCGTGCCCACCACGGGGTGCACGGTCTCCCCTCCGGACCCGGGGAGCAGCGCCAGGGTGAGGCCCACCAGCCCGTAGGCGCCCATGCCGCCGGCGAGCGCCTGCCACGCCTGGTCCCGGTAGGAGGCGCGGGCGAGCTTGCGTCCGGCGCGCCAGGACAGCCACATCGGCAGCAGGGACAGGCCCCAGGGGACCATCCAGACGAGGCCGGCGGTGACCTCCCCGTCCACGATCGGCATGCCGGAGGTGACGGTCACGGGGGCGGCGTGGAGGACCAGCCAGAGGACTCCGGCGGTCTGCAGGACGTCGTCGATGCGCTCCATGTGGAAGCCGCCGGTCACCCACACGAACAGGGTCGGGACCACCACGATCACCAGGCTCAGCAGCGCCGCGATGAGCGCCTCGATCACCCCCTGCACCCAGAGCGGGAGGGGCAGGGGCCGCAGCAGGCGGGACGCGCGAGAGGTGGGGGAAGTCATCCCCACCATGGTGCCACCGTCGGGGGCTTCGGGGACTGCGGGGCACGGCCCCGGGACCCACTTCACAGGGTGCTCTCGGGATGGTGCCCCGCCCGGTTTCCCGACGACGGCCGCTGCCCCGGTCGGGCCCGCCCACCGGGGCCGTGTGGTCACCGGGAATTCACCACCGGAGCCAGAGAGTTCACGGCAGGGCCACGCGGCGGCCACAGCCCGGTCGTATGCACCGAATAGCGTGCCTGGTATGCGCGTTGCCGTGGTCGCCGAGTCGTTCCTGCCCCATATGAACGGGGTCACCAACTCCGTGCTCCAGGTGCTGAAGCACCTGCGGCGCGAGGGCCATGAGGCGATCGTGATCGCCCCGGCCTCCTCCTGGATGGCCGGCTGGACGCAGGGGGCGGGCCAGGGCACGGCCCCGGCGCAGGTCCAGGGCTTCGACGTGCACCGGCTGCCGTCGGTGCCGATGTCCGGGTACGCGTCCGTGCGGGTGGCCGCCGGACCGGTGGCACGGGTCCGCTCGATCCTGGCGGGGTTCCGCCCGGACGTGGTGCACATCGCCTCGCCGTTCGTGCTGGGCTGGCGGGCCGTGCAGGCCGCGGACCAGCTGGGCGTCCCATCCGTGGCGGTCTATCAGACCGAGGTCCCCCGCTATGCGGCCCGTTACGGCGCCCCGTGGCTGGAGGACCTGCTGTGGAACCACGTGGCCCGGCTGCACAACACGGCCACGCTGACGGTGGCGCCGAGCACGTTCACCATCAGGCAGCTGCATGAGCGCGGTGTCCGCCGGGTGCATCGGTGGGCGCGCGGCGTGGACTCGGAGCGGTTCCACCCGGCCAAGCGGGACGAGGCGCTGCGCGCGGAGCTGGCCCCGAACGGCGAGCGGCTGATCGGCTTCGTGGGCCGACTGGCCCATGAGAAGCAGGTGGAGGACCTGGCGGTGCTCGCGGACCTGCCGGGCACGCGCCTGGTGGTCATCGGCTCGGGTCCGCTGAAGGATCAGCTGCAGCGGTCGCTGCCGGGCGCGCACTTCGCCGGTTTCCAGGGCGGGGAGGACCTGGCCCGGCACGTGGCGAGCCTGGACCTGTTCGTGCACCCGGGCGAGTCGGACACCTTCGGCCAGACGCTGCAGGAGGCCATGGCCTCGGGCGTGCCGGTGGTGGCGGTGGGCCGTGGCGGCCCGCTGGACATCGTGGACTCCTCCCGCACGGGCTGGATCTACGAGCCGAAGAACCTGGGACAGCTGCGCGAGCGGGTGGCGGACCTGGTCTATGACGACGCCAAGCGCGCCGCCTTCGCCGAGGCCGCCCGCCAGTCCGTGAAGGGCCGGACCTGGCCGGTGCTCTGCGAGCAGTTGCTGGGGTACTACGGCAAGGCGATCCACGTGGACTCGCGCCGCCGGGACGAGGTGGCGCTGCGCCACCTGCAGCACCACACCACCTGGCCGCTGACGTTCTGACCCGGTGTGCGTGTGTGTCCATCTGCTGACACACACCTGCCTGACCCGGCCCTCCCCTGGGACCATGAAGCCCCGGGGCGTCCTCGCCCCGAGCACAGCACTGTGAACGCCGCCGTCCCCGCCTTGTTCCCGCACCAGATTCGCGGCCGGGGAGGCCCACCCGAGGAGTCATCTCATGCACACCGAGCTGTCCGCCCTCCGCGACGAGGTCTTCGCCCGCAACCCCGGTGAGAAGGAGTTCCACCAGGCCGTCTCCGAGGTCTTCGAGGCCCTGGACCCCGTGGTGGACCGCCACCCCGAGTACGTGGAGGCCGGCATCCTGCACCGTCTCTGCGAGCCGGAGCGGCAGATCATCTTCCGTGTCCCGTGGGTGGACGACAAGGGCGTGGTCCAGGTGAACCGCGGCTTCCGCGTGGAGTTCAACTCGGCCCTGGGCCCGTACAAGGGCGGCATCCGCTTCCACTCCTCGGTGTACCTGGGGATCGTGAAGTTCCTGGGCTTCGAGCAGATCTTCAAGAATTCCCTGACCGGCATGCCGATCGGCGGCGGCAAGGGCGGCTCGGACTTCAACCCGTCCGGCCGGTCCGACGGCGAGGTCATGCGCTTCTGCCAGTCCTTCATGACGGAGCTGTGGCGCCACGTGGGCGAGCATACGGACGTCCCTGCCGGGGACATCGGCGTGGGCGCCCGCGAGATCGGGTACATGTTCGGCCAGTACAAGCGGCTGACGAACCGGTTCGAGGCCGGCGTGCTCACGGGCAAGGGATTGACCTGGGGAGGCTCGCTGGTCCGCAAGGAGGCCACCGGCTACGGGTCGGTCATGTTCGCGGACGCGATGCTGCGCACGCGCGGCGAGTCCATGGACGGCCAGCAGGTGCTGGTCTCCGGCTCCGGCAACGTGGCGATCTACGCGGCGGAGAAGGCGACGTCCCTGGGCGCGAAGGTCATCACCGTCTCGGACTCCTCGGGCTACGTGGTGGACGAGAACGGCCTGGACCTGGACCTGCTGAAGGAGGTCAAGGAGGTCGAGCGCGGCCGGATATCGGAGTACGCCGAGCGGCGCGGCAATGGTGCGCGCTTCGTGGAGGGCGGCCTGGTGTGGGACGTACCCGGCACGGTGGCCCTGCCGTGCGCCACCCAGAACGAGCTCGGCAACAAGGCGGCCACCAAGCTCATCGAGAACGGTGTGAAGGCCGTGGCCGAGGGCGCGAACATGCCGTGCACCGAGAAGGCGACGCACCGGTTCCTGGACGCCGGCATCCTGTTCGGGCCGGGCAAGGCGGCCAATGCCGGCGGCGTGGCCACCTCGGCGTTGGAGATGCAGCAGAACGCGCAGCGGGACACCTGGGACTTCGACTACACGCACGAGCGCCTGGAGCAGATCATGCGCTCCATCCACGACCGCTGCGTGGAGACCGCTGACGAGTACGGCGCACCGGGCAACTATGTGGCCGGCGCGAACATCGCCGGCTTCATCAAGGTCGCGGACGCCATGCTGGCGCAGGGCATCGTCTGACCTGTCTCGGATGCGATGACGCGGCGGCGGAGTGGGCTGTGGAGAACTTTCCTCCTCCGTCGCCGCGTGCGTCTAGACTGTGGGATGTGTCACCGCCGACCGTGGGGGTCGGAGGCTGTTGCGGGATCAGCGGCCGACCCGGTGACCTACCGACGATGAGACATCTGGAGGGGTTCTCATGCGCCGTGGCGCACCCGCCCGTGGCCTGGCACTGACCGCCGCACTCGCACTCTCGCTCACTGCCTGCACCGGCGGTGAGGAGAAGGAGCCTGAGGAGACGGCTTCGCCTTCGACGACGTCCCCCGCCTCCGCCTCGCAGGGCACCGGATCCGAAAGCTCGGGGGCGGAGGGTTCTGAGTCCGAGGGTGCTGAGAAGTCCGAGGGCACCGACGAGTCGACCAAGCCGAGTGACGACCAGCCGAGTGATGCAGAGTCCCCTCAGGCCGGCGGCGGCCCGAGTGGAGAGGACGGCGGCGAGTATGTCCCCGCCTCCGCCGATGGCCCCGCGAAGAACGTGCCCAAACCCGAGATGCCCGAGGAGATGAAGGAAGAGACCCCGGAGGGCGCCAAGGCTGCGGTGCAGTACTGGTGGGACACGGTGACGTACCTGCAGCGGACCGGTGACGCGGATCTGTTGCGAGCGTCCTCAGATGAGGACTGCGACTTCTGCCGTACGTACACCCGCAGTATCGAGAAGATTTACGAGGATGGTGGCTGGACCTCAGGTTCCGACGTCGAAGTAACCTCCGCGCTCACTGGAGTTATCAATAAGGATCTGAAGCTGCTTCAAGTCACGACGCTCCTCGACGTCGACGGAATAACGACGTTCAAATCGAATGGATCCATCGACAAGTCACAGAGTGAGGAGGCATACAGAGACTCCCCGTGGATCACGAACGTCAGGTTTGACGAGAACTCCAAGCGATGGGTTGCCACCTCCGTCAGCTTCGAGGGCAAAAAGTGAAGCGAGTAACAACTCACGCCAGGATCCTTGCACTGTCTATAACCGCCCTATCCATTGCCTTCTCCCCTACAGCCATTGCGAATGAAACGGCTCACCGGTGCGGCGAGTCAACGAATAGTGCCCTTCTCCGCGATACGTCCCTCGTGACCAAGAAGGAATGTGCCAAAAACGGCCTTCACCCGAAAGAAGCTGACGAAGGTGACGACGGCACGGTCAACCGAGCTAGCAACTACGACAAGTCCAGGACTATCTATTCACGCCACGTCTCTGGCTGCTACCCCGACCAGCTCCAGAACCTGGATTTCGGAGACTGTCAGCGCCAGCAGGAGGTCTTCTGCGGTGACGAGGCCACGTGGGTGCAGGTGGTGCGCGTTCGCCAGGAGAATCCCGATGAGCCGATCGAGCACGGGTCACGCTTCTGTGCCAGTGACGGTGGCGCTGGAGCGGACGGCTCACAGGAGCGGCCTGCCATCACCATGCAGGACCTGGCAAAAGTCGCCCCGAGCGAGATCGACATCCACCTGCAGAACGGCGGTCGCGGAATGCGCGATGCCCACACCAACATCTACGCGGACGCGGAGCAGATCCTCGAGCGGAAGACCCAGTTCGGCGAGCTGACGCTGATGCGTCTGACACCGATCGAGTTCCGTTGGGACTATGGCGACGGGACCACCCGTACCACCACGGATCCGGGCCGGGACATCGCGGAATTCAACACCGAGACATCGACCAGTCACGTCTACGAAGACACCGGCACGTACGCCGTGGGCCTGTCCACGGTCTTCATCGGCGAAGTCTCCTACGACAACGGCGAGACCTGGGAGCTCGTCCCCGGACAGCTGGTGATCGACTCCGACCCGGCCCAGGCCGACATCTTCCGGTCCGTCACCCGCAATGTCGCAGAGGACTGCGTGTCCAACCCCAGCGGCTGGGGGTGCGGCGTCCCGGGCAGCGAGCCCGCAGACTGACCGCAGCGATCAGTTCAGCGCACGTCACACAGACGAGCCCGGGAGAGCTCTCCCCCGGGCTCGTCTGCATGGCCTCGTCCAGCAAGACCGCGTTCAGCGCGACCGCGTCACCGACCGCCGGTCAACGCCGCCTTCTGCTCGGCCGTCAGCCGGACGGGGCGTCCACTCTCGGCATCCACGTACACCATCACCGAGGTGGCGGTCACCAGCAGGGCACCGTCCACGCCGTCGTACATCTTGTAGCCCACATGCACGGACGCACCCTTGACCTCGTCGATCGAGACGCGGACCCGCACCGGTTTCACCCGGTACTTCATCTGCGCCCGGTACTTCACGCGATGCTCGGACACGAACGCCCGGACGCCCTCCCCCGCACCTGCGGTGAGGTCCATCGGCGCCAGATCGGCCTCAGCATCTCCACCGGAACCGGCGGGGACGCCGAAGGCGGCCACGCGGGCTTCCTCCATGAGCTGCACGACCTGAATGTTGTTGACGTGCCCGTAAGCGTCCATGTCCTTCCAGCGCAAGGGGACGTGCACGTCCACGGCGAGGTGGCCGTCGTCGTCAAGAAATACGGTGCCCGGGGTCACGGTCACTCCTCGTCCCACCCTTCGATCTCGTCCCGCCAGCCGTCCGGACGGACGTCCACGAACTCGGTCTCCAGGATGCCGAGGTCCTCCAACTGGGCGGCCAACGCCGCACCGTCCGGGCCATAGCACCACGGCACACCCGGTGTGGAGTGGCGGGTGTCCTGTGCGCGACCGCCGGCCAGGAGCGCCTCGGACGGGGTCAGCTGGCGGATGACGATCGCCCTCACCCGGTCCGGGTGGCGCTTGGCGAAGTCGGCGTAGATCTCGGGGTCGTGCTGGCCGTCATCGCCGATGAGGATCCACTTGATGTGCGGGAACTCCCCCACGAGCCGCTCGAGCTGGGTGAGCTTGTGCTCCTGGCCGGAACGGAACCAACGGTCCTTCGTGGGACCCCAGCTGGTCAGCAGCAGCGGACCCACCGGATACAGGTTGCGGCCCAGGAAGCGGGTCAGCATCTGCGCCACGTTCCACGCACCGGTGGACAGGTACAGCACAGGGGCCATCGGGTTGGCGGTGGCGATGCGGCGCAGCAGCACGGCCATGCCCGGGGTCGGCGTACGGGCGTGCTCGTCCAGCACGAACGAGTTCCAGGCGGCCAGCAGCGGGCGCGGCAGGGCGGTGACCAGCACGGTGTCGTCGATGTCGGACACCATGCCCACATCTGCGGACGGATCCGTGATGTAGACGTCGGAGGTGACGACCTCGTCCTCCCCGACGGTGAGGGTGATGGTGCGCCATCCCGGCTTCAGGGACGCCGGGATGACCTCGTCCACCACACCCATGCGGTCCGTGATCACAGTGTGGTTCCGGCCGTCCACGGTCACCTGCACCTCCGCGCCGGCCATCGGCGGGGAGGAGAAGTTGCGCCAGCCGCGGATGCCGTCCGCGACCACCTTGTGCACGCGGCGGCCGTTGAGGAAGTCCTCGTCCGGAGCCACGATCACGCGGGAGAGCACGCGCACCCACTCTGTGGTGCCGTAGCCGGTGAACGCGATGGCCGTGGGCACGTGCCCGCGCTTCTCCGCCTTGTCCCGCTGCCACACGTTCCACTTGTCCTGCAGCCGGGTGGCGATGTGCTCGCCCTTCGTCGGCCTCTCCGAGATGTGACTGCTGCTGGCCGGGGACTTCACCTCATCAGCCTCGGCCGGGACGGCTTCGCGGGCGTCCTGCTGCTCCTCAAAGGCGTCGTTGCGGGAGGACAGGGGCAGGGTGCTGTGCAGGTCGCGCTCTGGCATGGGGTCCAGTATTCCGCATGGAGGCGAGGTATGGCGTCACCGGGGTGTCCGAGCGTCCTCGTGAGGCACCCTCGGAACACCCGGGCATTTCGTTCGGGAAACCGACGGTTTCACGCACGACAACGCAGCGGGCACCTCAGTCGATGCGGACGACCTTCTCCTCGACCATGTCCTCGCCCTTCGGGAACGCCGCCACCAGGGCCTTGGCCATGTGCGCGGCCTTCGCTTCGGAGCCCTCCGCGTTGTTGTGGTTGGCGTCGTTCTCGAGGAACCACTCCGGGTGCGGGGTCGCGTCGGCCGCCCAGTCGTAGATACGCAGGTTGTCGTACTTCTCGGTGGCCTCCGCCAGGGAGGCGTTGAGCTTCTGGATGTTCTCGTTGGCGTAGTTCTCGTTGTTGGTCCACGGCATGGTGATGCCGTTGACCCAGAGCACCGGCTTGCCCTCGGACGCCTCCATCACGCCGGCGATGCGCCGCTCGGTGCTGGAGAAGTCGCCCTGGCTGGCCATGTTCGCGGCGTCATTGAGGCCCACGTTGACCACCCAGCAGCCGTTCTCGCCGAGCTCGCCGGCATGCTCGCGCATGGCGTCCGGGGTGTTGGTGCCCTTCTCCCCCGGGTTCAGCTCAGAGGGCTCAAGGGTCTCGACCATGGAACGGCCGCCGGCCACCTCTTCGATGACCTCCTGCACGCCCACGGCCTCGTACTGGCCGGTGATGCGCTTGGCCGGGTCGTCCACTTGGGTGAGGGAGTTGTTGGACGGGCCGATCGAGGTCGAGTCGCCGATGTGGATCACGGTCTCGCAGAACGTCTCAGTGGCGGCCGGGCGGGCCACGGGCTTCGTGGGGGTCGGTACGGGGGCGGGGCCCTCACCCTGACCGCCGCCCGGTGCGGTCATCTCGGCCTGCTTCGCCTGCTCCTCCTTGGCGATCTCCACCACGGACTTCTGCGGCAGCACGGCCAGGCCAGCCATGGCGGCGATCGCCAGCACGGTCACGCCCACGGCGCCGCCGGTCAGCCGGCCGCGGCCCACCACCGTCGGCACGGGGGTCTGCTCCACGTGGGCGCGACGGGCACGCTGGTTGCCCTCCTCCACCGTCACCTGGCGCTCACGCGCCTCACGCCGGGCCCGGCCGGTGATCAGCGGGAGGAAGCCGTGGCGGCGGATCGGATCCTCCACGAACCGCCAGGACAGCTCCGCCAGCACCACGGTCAGCGCCACGACGATCAGCCCGCGCCACACGTCCTGCCCGTACAGGGTGCGTTCCGGCAGGAACGCCACCACCGGCATGTGCCAGAGGTAGATGCCGTAGGAGCGCTCACCGATCCAGCGCAGCGGGGCCACACCGAGGACCCGGTTGGTCCAGGACTGGGCGTGGATCAGCGGCATCAGCACCAGCACCGTGGACACGGTCAGCGCGGCGATGCCCCAGGTGTACAGGCTGTAGTCCAGCTGGTCCGTGGTGGCGGCCAGGTAGAGGATCCCGGCCACGCCCACCGCGCCCAGCACGTCCAGAGTCCATAGAGCCTTCTCGGACTGGATCTTCGCGACCTTCTTCGGCCGCCACAGCATGGCCAATACTGCGCCCCAGAGCAGGCCGCCGGCGCGAGTGTCCGTGCCCTCGTAGGCGCGGGTGGAGTCCCCGGCCGGGTCCGCCAGCACGGCCAGCAGCACGAAGGACGCCGCGCCCAGCACGAAGGTGGCCACTGCGGCCCGCTTGAAGGCTGTCCCCGTCCCGGCGCCGTCCCGCTTGGCCCGGAACAGGGTCAGCATGCCGAGCAGCAGCAGCGGCCACACCACGTAGAACTGCTCCTCCACCGCCAGGGACCACAGGTGGTCCAGCGGGGACGGGCCGTCGAACTGCTCGAAGTAGGAGCCCCCGGTGAAGATCGTGTGCCAGTTGGCCACATAGATCAGGGCGAAGAATGCCTGTTCCCCGCGGTCTCCGAGCTTGTCCGGGTGGACGAACACGGTGGCCACCAGCACCACGATCAGCAGCAGCACCACCGCCGGCAGCAGGCGGCGGAACCGGCGGATCCAGAAGTGCCGCAGGTCCAGGTCCCCGTGCTTCTCCCACCGGTTGAGCAGGAGCATGGTGATGAGGAAGCCCGAGAGCGTGAAGAAGACGCCGACGCCGAGCAGGCCTCCGCCGGTGCCGGGCACGCCGATGTGGTAGGCCACCACGAGGCCCACGGCGATCGTCCTGAGACCGTCCAGCCCGGGATAGTAGGCGGCGGACTTGTTGACCGGACGAGGCAAGGGGAAGCTCCTCACGTACGGGGGACGGCGCCCGCGCGCGGGCGGTTGTTCCGGCACGGACGAGGGCATGGCGGACCGGGAGGGGTCACACCACAGTCCACAAGAATCCCACAGAACCCTCGCGCGTGCACGCGTTCGTGCCGCTCCTCACTACGCTGGCACCATGCCCCGCGACCTCGCCTCCACCCCCTCCCCGGCGGCTCTGCGTGGGATCGCCGTGGCGGCCGCCACCGCCCGCGTCCCGGCCCTGCGGGCCGCCTTCCGTGCCGGCCCCTCCTTCCCGACGACGGCCGCTCACCCGAGCCTGAAGACCAACCATCACGACCTGGTCACCGAGTACGACCGCTCCGCCGAGGCCGCCCTGGTGCACGCCCTGACCGCCGCCGTCCCGGGCTCCCGGGTGCTCGGCGAAGAAACCGGCTCCCACGGGGAGCAGGATCATCCGTTGCGCTGGATCGTGGATCCGATCGACGGCACCTCGAACTTCGCGCACGGCTTCGCCATGTTCTCCGTCTCGCTCGCCGCGGAGGTGGACGGCGAGGTGGTCGCGGGCGCGATCGCGGACCCGGCCGCCGGACAGGTCTTCTCCTCGGACGACACCGGGGCGTTCGTCGCGGACGTCGAGATCTCCCGCGCCGACCCCTCCGACGAGGCGGGCGGACCGGCGGAGGCGGGCGCCGTCGTCGTGACGCGGGAGCGGCCGCTGGCCGAGGACTCCCGCCCGGCTCCGGACCCCGAGCTCGGCGAGCGCGGCCTCAACCTCGTCACCTCCTACCCAGCCGGCGAGGCCCTGGCCGTCGAGGGCACGGCCGCGCTGGAGCGGTTCGGGGAGCTGGTCCGGACCTACGCCACGGTCCGCCGCACGGTCTCCGGCGCCCTCGAGCTCGCCCACACGGCCGCCGGCTGGGCCGACGCCGCCCTCTACGTGGACACAAAGCCGTGGGACGTGGCCGCGGGCGTGCACCTGCTGCGCGCCGCGGGCGGCACCTGGTCCGGGTTCGCCCCGGAACCGGCGTCCGTCCCCGCGCCCCTGCGTCGGGCGGCCCACACCGCCCCGCTGGCGCTGGCGCTGGCACCGGGCCGCAGCGCGCCCACGGCGGAGCGGATCCTGCGCGACATCATCGAGACGCGCCTCACCTGCGAGACCTAGACTGGGGACAGGAAGCAGATCGCCTGGGAACAGGCAGCGAGGAGGCCCCGCATGACCCACTCCGACAAGCCGTCCATGATGAACGCGACCCGTGACTCCGGCTCGCCGATGATGTTCGAGCACACGGACGGGGAGCCTGTCCTGGTCCTCTCCGACGAGCAGTGCTGGAAGCTGCTGAACCGCACGCAGCACGCCCGCCTCGGCCTGGCCGTGAACGGGGAGCCGGACATCGTGCCGGTGAACATCGTCTGGGACGAGAAGAAGGCCTACTTCCGCACCGCGCCCGGCTCCAAGCTCGCCGAGCTGACCATCAACCCGACTGTGGTGGTGCAGGCCGACGGCATCCTCTCGGACCAGGCCTGGTCCGTCCTGGCCCGAGGCACCGCCCGCAGGCTGGAGACCGAGGCCGAGATCGCCCACGCCGAGGGCCTGGGCATCGCCCCGTGGGTGCCCACGCTGAAGGACTTCTACGTGGAGATCGACATCGCCCACGTCTCCGGCCGCCACTTCGCGTTCGGCACCCACCCGGAGCGTGACGCCAGCCAGCCCTCAGACTGAGCCGCAGGCACACGCCAGGCTGAGCCTCAGCCACCCACGAGGCCCCGGTGAGCACACGCTCACCGGGGCCTGGTGCGTGAGGTGCGGGGCCGGCGTCGCCGCCCGGCCGCCCTCACTTTCTGGTGAGGACTCACCCTCAACCCTCACCGGTTCGGCCGTCGAGACGGTGAGTCCTCACCGACAAAGACATGCGCGGAGGTCAGGAGGCGGTCTCGGCCGCCGCGGCGCGGCCGGCGGTGCGGCCGGAGAACAGGCAGCCACCGAGGAAGGTGCCCTCCAGCGAGCGGAAGCCGTGCATGCCGCCGCCGCCGAAGCCCGCCGCCTCGCCGGCCGCGTAGAGGCCCGGGATGACCAGTCCGGCCCCGTCCAGTACGCGGCCCTGCAGGTCCGTGTGCAGGCCGCCGAGGGTCTTGCGGGTCAGCGTGTGCAGACGGACGGCGATCAACGGGCCGGCCTTCCGGTCCGTCAGCCGGTGCGGGGCCGCGGTGCGGATCAGCTTGTCCCCCAGGTACGTCCGGGCCGAGCGGACCTGGTCCAGCTGCGGGTCCACGCCTGCGGTGGCCGCACCGGCCTCATGCTCGGCCACGGCCGCCAGCACGGAGGCCTCGACCACGTGCGGGCCCTGCGGGACGAGCGCGTTCATCTTCGCCACGAGCTCTGCGACGGTGTCCGCGGTGACGAAGTCCTCGCCCTTCTCCAGGAAGTCGCGCACCGGGCCCGGCATGTCCTGGGTGACGCGGCCGAGGACCTGGCGGAGCGAGCGGCCCGTGAGGTCCGGGTTCTGCTCGGAGCCGGACAGGGCGAACTCCTTGCCGATGATCCTCCGGTTCAGCACGAACCACGAGTGCTCGCCGGTCGGGGCCGCCGGGCTCCGGCCTGCCGCCGGGGCCGAGCCGAACGAGGCCGAGGCGGAGACGCCGCGCAGCTCGCCCAGCGTGCCGAGGGTGTCGAAGCCGGGCCAGCGCGGATGCGGTAGGCGGCGGCCGGTGGCGTCCAGCCACAGGGAGGACGGCCCCGGCAGGATGCGGATGCCGTGGCCGGGCCAGATCGGGTTCCAGTTCCGGATGCCCTCCGTGTAGTGCCACATGCGGTCCGGGTGCAGCAGGCGCGCACCGCTGCGCTGCGCCACGGTGATGCCGGAGCCGTCCACGTAGGCGGGGACGCCGGAGAGCATGTCCTCGGGGGCCGGGCCCAGGCGCTTCGGCCAGACCTCGCGAACCCGCTCGTGGTCCGCGCCGACGCCGCCCGTGGCGATGATCACCGCGCCGGCCTCCACCCGGAAGTCGCCCACCACGGTGCGGTTGGAGGCGGTGCCGCGGGAGCGGTCGTCCTCCGCGAGGACGTCGCCAGACACACCGGTGATGGAGCCCCCGGCGGAGAGCAGCCCGGTGACCCGGTGACGCGGCAGGTAGGTGAGACGGCCGTCGAAGGCCGCCTTCTCCACCACCCGGGCGAACGGCTCGACGATGCCCGGGCCGGTGCCCCACGTGATGTGGAAGCGCGGCACCGAGTTGCCGCCCACACCTGGGGCCGGGACCTTGCGCTCGGCCCAGCCCACCACCGGGAAGAGGCGGTGGCCGCGCTCCCGTAGCCACGCTCGCTTCTCCTCGTGCGCGAAGTGCACGTAGGCCTCGGCCCACGCCTTCGGGAGCTCGTCGTCCCGGCCGGTGAACCCGGCGGTGGCCTGCCAGTCGGACCACGCCAGCTCTACGGAGTCCTTCACGCCCAGGCGGCGCTGCTCCGGGGAGTCCACCAGGAACAGGCCGCCGAAGGACCAGTACGCCTGGCCGCCGAGGTCTGCGGCACGCTCCTGGTCCACCAGCACCACCCTGCGGCCGGCCTCCAGCAGCTCCACGGCGGCGACCAGGCCGGCCAGGCCGTGGCCCAGCACCACCACGTCGGCGCCGTGGACGGCAGAGCCGACCGGGGAGCCCCCGGCGGCGGAGGGAATGCGGGAGGATGGCGGTGTGACGGGCGTCTCAGTCATGGCACCAGCGTAGGGCAGGAGGACCTGCCGGCCGGCTTGCCCTACGCGGTGGGAGCGCCGACGGCAGGGCCGTCAGCGCACCGCCGGAAACGCCTCAGTTCGTCGGCGGCTGCGGCGGGGTGCCGCCCTGCCCGCCCGGGCCGCCGCCCTGCCTGCCCGGGCCGCCACCCATCGACGACTGCTGCTGCTCGGTGGTGGTGTCGATCGGCACGTCCAGGGTGCCGGTGTATCCCTGCGAGACCGAGCCGGTGAGCTCGATCAGCTGTTGGTCGTAGCCGTCGGAGAAGATGCCGTCCGACTCCAGGGAGACGCCGGCCATGTTCTCGGCCGAACCGCTGTACGCGGACTCGGCGTACACGGCGTCGCAGACCTCCTGGGGCAGAGCGATCTGAGAGGTGAGCACCGCGTTCGCGGCGTCCGTGATGGAGTCCTTGTCCGGGAAGACCTCGAAGTGGACGTGCGGCCACCGGCCGGCGTAGCAGCCCGGGACGATCGTGGTGAAGGTGACCGTGCCGTCGTCGCCGACCACCTGCACGCCGCGCAGCCAGGTGGCGTCCGTGACGCCGTCCGAGTACATGGAGTACCGGCCCTGGGCGTCGCAGTGCCAGATGTAGACGGCCGCACCGGTCATGGGGGCGTCGTCCTGCGCCATGTCGATCACATTCAGGGTGATCGTCAACGGCACACCCTCCACAGCGTCCCCGCCGTCGATGCTGGAGGTCAGGTCCGCACGCTCGATGCCGGACTCCTCCAGGACGTCCGGGCCGTTGGAGCCGTCGCCCGGGTAGGGGCCGGCGGTCTCCGTGGACATCTCCGTGTAGTCCTGCGCGGCGGAGGAGGTCGCACCGGCCGCCGAGCTCGACGACGCACCGCCGGACGAGGACGACGCTGCCATGCTCGACGAGGACGTGCCGGCGGAGCTGGCGCCGCAGGCCGCGAGCAGCAGGGCACCAGCACCGGCGCCGAACACGCCCAGGGCGTTGCGGCGGGTCACCACCGTGGCGATGTCGAAGGCCGCGCCCTGGTCCTCGACGTCCTCGGCCGGGCGGTGGAAGGCCCGGCCCTCGAAGGTGGGCGTGACGGCGGGGGCCTCGCCTCCCTCGGTGACCTGGGGGAAGGGACGGCGGGAGCGGGTCGGGAGCCAGGGGGCCATGGAGTTCCTCTCGTGGGGCGCCCGCCGGGTGGCGGGCCGCGTCGAGAGGCCAGCATGGCAACGAATACCGGACGTTTCCGTGAGATCGGAGGGATGTTTCCAGGACGTCTTCTGGGAGGTTTCTGACACCGGCGGGACCCCGGCGCCTCGGCCGACGCCTCAACCTACCCGCCGGCCCAGTTTCATTACTGTGACATATGCGCTATAAAGGTTGCCCACAATCTCACCGTCGAGTCAGCGGTTCCGGCGCCGGGCCGGCCTCCGGCTCGCCGAAGGAGAACAGCAGGATGACGACGCAGCAGTTCGACCCGGCCCCCGCGCCGGGGGCCACGAGCCCCGTGGAGTCCGAGGACCGCGCCCTCTACCCGGTGGAGCCGCCACCGGCACCCCGGACCCTCGTCGACATCCTGAAGGCGACGGCGGCGGCCCACCCCGACGCCGTCGCTCTGGAGGGCCATGGTCCCGGCGGGGCGGAGGCGTTGAACTACACGCAGCTGCTGGCGCGCGCGGAGCAGGTCGCCGCACGGCTGCGTGAGGCGGGGATCGGCCCCGGCGACCGGGTCGGCCTCCGCGTGCCCTCAGGCACCACGGACCTGTACGTGGCCCTGGTGGCGATCCTGCTGTCGGGCGCGGCCTACGTGCCCGTCGACTGGGACGACCCCGTCTCCCGCGCCGAGACGGTGTTCGGCGAGGCCGCGGTCGCGTGCGTCATGGGCGAGGGCATGGCGATCACCCCCGTGGACGGCGTCGCCCCGCTGCGCCGGACGGGCGCGCCGGGCCTCGAGGACGACGCCTGGATCATCTTCACCTCCGGCACCACGGGGCTGCCGAAGGGAGTGGCCATCACCCATCGCAGCGCGGCCGCGCTCGTCGATGCCGAGGCGCAGATGTACCTCCAGGACGACCCGCTCGGCCCGGGCGACCGCGTGATGGCCGGCCTCGCCGTCAGCTTCGATGCCTCGTGCGAGGAGATGTGGCTCGCCTGGCGGCACGGCGCGGCCCTGATCGCGGCCCCGCGCGACGTCGTCCGGTCGGGTCCGGACCTCGGCGCGTGGATCGCACAGAAGCGGCTCACCGCCATCTCCACCGTCCCCACGCTCGCGGCCCTCTGGCCGGACGACTCGCTGGTCGGCATCCGCCTGCTCATCTTCGGCGGCGAGGCGTGCCCGCCCGAGCTCGTGGCGCGCCTGGCGACGCAGGACCGCGAACTCTGGAACACCTACGGCCCCACCGAAGCCACCGTGATCGCCTCCGGCGCGATCCTGCGCCCGGGCCAGGAGGTCCGGATCGGCCTGCCCGTGCCGGGCTGGAAGCTGGCCGTCGTGGACCCGGAGGGCAGGCCGGTGCGCTGGGGCGAGGCGGGCGAGCTCGTGATCGGCGGGGTCGGACTGGGCCGCTACCTGGACCCGGAGAAGGACGCCGAGAAATACGCCCCGCTGGCGGCCCTGGGGTGGGACCGGTGCTACCGGACCGGGGACATGGTGGTCGCGGAACCCGAGGGCCTGGTGTTCGCCGGCCGCATCGACGACCAGGTGAAGATCAGCGGCAAGCGCATCGAGCTCGGGGAGGTGGACGCCCACCTGACCGCCATGCCCGGGGTCCGGGCCGGGGCCGCCGCGGTGCAGCTCACGGATTCCGGGACCGCGGTGCTCGTGGGCTACCTGATGCCGGAGAAGGGCGTCGAGCTGGACCTGCCCCGCGTCCGCGAGCTCATGGGCGAGCGGCTGCCCGGCGGCGTGGTCCCCACCCTCGCCGTCCTGGACGAGCTGCCGCTGAAGTCCTCCGGCAAGGTCGATCGCGCAGCGCTGCCGTGGCCGCTGCCGTTCGACGCCGGCGAGGCCCCGCAGCTGCCCGAGGACCTGCGCTGGCTCGCAGAGCGGTGGACCGCCGTGCTCGGCCCGACGCCGTTGACGCCCGAGTCCGACTTCTTCGCCCTCGGCGGCAGCTCCGTGGCCGTGGCCCACCTCGTCACCGCACTGCGCGAGCACCACCCGCAGCTCGAGTTCCCGCAGGTGTACGCCAACCCCACCCTGGCCGGGATGGCGCACCTCCTGGCCGACATGGCCGACTCCGGTCCCCGTGTCGAACGGCGACAGCCCGCCGCGATGCCACGCTTCACCGGCCCCGCGCAGACCGCCTGGGTGACGGCCCTGACCGGGGTCGCCGGTCTGCGCTACGTGGCCGGAGCCACCGTGGCGATCTGGGCGCTGGGCCAGTTCTTCGGGGCCGGCTGGGTGGTCACGCCGCCGGTGCTGCCCACGCTGATCGCCTGGGCCATGCTGTTCTCCGTCCCCGGGAGGCTCTACGGCACCGCGCTCGTGGTGCGAGCGCTGAACGCCGGGCTGCGGCCGGGCCGCTACCGCCGCGGCGGTCTCACCCACCTGCGGGTGTGGGCCGCGGACCGGGCGATCGCCACGGCCCGGCTGGAATACCTGCTCGGGGGGCCCGCCGCCTCACACGTCCACCGCGTGCTCGGCACCCGGGTCGGCCGCGGCGCCCACCTGGATCACATGCCCTCGGCCACCGGCCTGGTGCGGATCGGCCACGGCGCCAGCGTGGGCGCCGAGGCGGACCTGCACGGCCACTGGGTCGAGGCCGGCACCTTCGTCCTGGGTGAGATCGTGATCGGCGACCACGCCCGCATCGGCGCGCGCAGCATCGTGCTGCCCGGCGTGCGTGTGGGCTCCTGGGCGGAGATCCAGGCCGGTTCCCGGGTGGCGTCCTCGGTCCCGGCCCACGAGTACTGGGGCGGCTCCCCGCTGCGCCGGCTGGGCGAGGCCGGCATCACGTGGCCCTCGGAGGACCCGCGCGGCCCGGGGCGTCCGCGCATGGCCGGTGGCCCTGGCCGCGGCGGGCCAGATGCTCACGCTGGCCGTCCTCGCCCTGCTGCCCATGGCCGCCCTGCTGCCCTGGGTGGTGCTGGTGCTGAGCCCGCTGCGCGGGGCGACCGACTTCCGGGACATCCTCCCCGTGATGGCGCTGTGGGTCCCGGTGGTGGTGGTCCTGGCCGTGCCCACCTGGTTCCTGCTGGTCTCGGCCTTCGTCCGGCTGCTCGCCCCCCTCGTCAAGCCGGGCTTCTATCCCGTGCACTCGCTCCAGGCGTGGGCGGCGTGGAGCATCCAGAACGTCATGCGCCGCACCCTGATCGGCACCTATCCCGTCTACGCCTCCTCGGCCACCCCCTGGCTCATGCGGCTGATGGGGGCGCGGATCGGCCGGAACGTGGAGATCTCCACGGTGGAGACGATCCCCCACCTGACGGTCGTGGAGGACGGGGCCTTCCTGGCCGACCACTCCATGGCCGCCGTGCCCCGCGTCGGACGCGGATGGGTCCACATCGGCTCCACGGTGATCGGTCGCGGCTCCTTCGTCGGCAACTCGGCCATCGTCGGGCCGGACCGCGATCTGCCGGACGACGCCCTGGTGGCGGTCCTGGGCGTCTCCCCTCACCGGCCCGCACCGGGCACGTCCTGGCTGGGCCGCAGCCCCACGGCCATCCCCCGCGTGAAGGTGGCGGCCGACGCCGCGGCCACCTTCGCACCGCCCCGGCGCCTCAAGGTCGCCCGCTGGGCGGTAGAGCTGTGCCGGTTCGTGCCCGCCTTCATCGTGGGCTGGCTGGACATCGCCGTGGTCTACTTCCTCGCCACCGTGTACATGGGCGCCTCGGACCAGGGCTCGGACCCGCTGCGCGGCGTCGTCGTCGCCACCGTGGCGTCCCTGCCGGCGGCGGTGGCCGCCGCGCTCATCGCTTCGGCGATGCCGGTGCTGTTCAAGTGGGCGCTGGTGGGCGAGTTCGTGCCCCAGGACCGTCCCCTGTTCTCCTCGTTCGTCTGGCGCAACGAGCTGATGGACGCCTTCGTCGAGGTGCTGGCGGTCCCCTCGCTGATCCGCATCGGCCTGGGCTCCCCCGTGCTGACCATGTGGGCGCGGTGGATGGGCGTGGAGATCGGCCGGAACGCGTGGGTGGAGTCCTGGTGGCTGCCGGAGACGGACCTGGTCTCGATCGCGGACAACGCGACGGTGAACCGCGGGACCGTGCTGCAGACCCACCTGTTCCACGACCGGGTGATGACGATGCAGCCGGTCCGGCTGGACGAGGGCGCGACCCTCGGCACCAACTCCTTCATGCTCCCGGGGTCCAGCCTGGGCCCGTGTGCCACCGTGCGGCCGGGCTCGCTCGTGCTGCGGGAGGACGCGGTCCCCGGGCACTCGGACTGGTCCGGCAACCCGATCCGGGCGGTGCAGGACGCCCCCGCGGCCGCGGCCACCGGTGACACCGCGACCCGCGCGCGGGCCCGCGCCGATCACCCGGACGCGGACGACCGCCCGTAGACCGGGCCAATCCCGGTCGTCGCCACGAGCACCCCTGCACGAGAGGAGCCGACGTCGTGACCCCGAAGCATCGCCAGGACCCGTTGGCCGAGCCGCCCGAGGGCGACTTCACCGAGTCACGGCCCGCCCCCGGACGACGTCCGGCGCGCACCCCGTGGACGGACATCTCCCGCCGACGCGCGGACGCGGCCCCGGATGCGGCGGCGCCCCCGCCGCCACCGCCCCCACCCGGCAAGGTCGGCCATCGGGGTGCCCCTCCGGTCAGCTGGCGGACCCAGGCGCTGCGCTCGGCCCGGCGCCTGCACGGCCTGGACCTGGCCCGGTTCCTCGCGCTCGCCGGGATGATGGCCGTGCACGTGTGGGCGGACGCCATCAACGACCGCGGCCTCGGCGGATTCATCGGCACGGTGGTGGCCGGCAACGCGTCCGCGGTCTTCGCGTTCCTGGCCGGCATCACCCTGATCTTCCTCTCCGGGGGGAGCCGCGGCGCCCGGGGACGGGACCTGCAACGGGCGCGCGTCGGGATCGCCGTCCGCGCCGTCATGCTGCTCGTGATCGGCCTCGGGCTGAACCTGATCGACTTCCCGGCGTACGACATCCTCCCCTACTACGCGATGCTGTTCCTGCTGGCGATCCCGCTGCTGGGGCTCGGGCCCGCGGCGCTGGCGCTGTGCGCGATGGCAGCCCTGCTGATCGGGCCGGTGCTGCGCATGGTCCTGGTCTCCACCGGCACACCGGTGCCGGACTTCGACCCCACCCTCGTCTCCCTCTTCACCCGGCCCGGCCCAACCGTCGTCCAGCTCTTCGTGACCGGCACCTACCCGGCGATCACCTGGATGGCGTATGTGTGCGCCGGTATGGCGGCGGCTCGCCTCAACCTCTTCGACCGCCAACGCCAGGCCTTCGTGGCGGTCGGCGGGCTCGCCGCCACCGGGGTGGCCGCGGGCCTGAGCTGGGCCGCCCTGCACGTCTGGGACGGCCGCGCGCGCATCGCCGAGGTGACCGGCATCCGGCCCGACCTCGTGGAGCTGCGGGCCTCCCGCGGCCTCAGCGCGGAGATGCTCTCGACCGCCCCGTGGTGGCTGGCCGCCCGGGGACCCCACTTGGACACGCCGCTGTCCACCCTGCATGCCGTGGGCGTGGCCGCGGCGGTGGTCGGCTTCGTCCTGATGCTGACGACGGGCCTGATGCGCCCCGACGGATCCCTGCCCGCCTGGACGGAGCCCCTGCGCGCGGCCGGGTCGATGTCCCTGACGGTGTACGTCTCCCACCTGCTGCTCCTCACCGTGCCCGGGTGGGAGGAGTGGCGGGGGTGGTTCTTCGTGGGTCAGCTGGTGCTGCTGGTGTCCTTCGCGACCCTGTGGCGGCGGGTGTCCGCCCAGGGTCCGCTGGAGACCGTCGTCTCCCGCGTCCCCAAGGCGGTGGCCCGGGCCCTCGTCCCCGGCCGGGCCACCGGTGCGGGGCAGGACTACGAGCCGCTCGAGGCCGCCGGCCCCCGCTGAGCCGCGCCGGGCCGCCTCAGACCTCCGGGGCCTCCCCCAGGTGGCTCGGCGCCCACATCGCCAGGCGGGTCTGCACCACGACGACGTTCGGCCCGTCCGCTTGGAACGCGCGCTCGAGCGCACCGCGCACGTCCTCCACTCCCACCGTCTCGGCGGGCACGCCGAAGGAGGCGGCGAGGGCCTGGAAGTCCGGCCGGTCGAGCTCGGTGGCCGTGGCCTTGCCGAACGCGCCCTCCATGTACTCGCGCAGGATGCCGTACCCGCCGTCGTCGATGATCAGCCACGTGACCGCCGCCTTGTGCTGGCGGGCCGCGGCGAGCTCGGCGATCGAGTACATCGAGGAGCCGTCTCCGGCCACGGCGAGCACGCGCCCCTCAATGCCGGTCCGGCCCTGCCGGGCCAGGCCCAGGGCGCCGCCGAACGCGGCCGGGAAGCCGTAGCCAAGGCCGCCGGCACCCTGCGCGGAGTGGAACTCACCAGTCTTGGCGTCCCAGCAGTTCCAGCCCCAGTAGGCGGCGATCGTCATGTCCCAGAACGTCTGCATGTCGGCCGGGACGGCGGAGCGGATGTCCTCCATGAGCTGGCGCTCGCGGGACAGGTCCTGGGCGTCCAGGCGCGCGATGACGCGGGCGTTGACCGCGGCCACCTTGTCCGCGGCGGACTTCCCATCCCAGGCCACGGCGCTCGCGTCACGTGCCGGCACGGCCAGCTCGGTGGAGGTCGACTTCATGCCGAGGACGTTGAGGCCTTCGCGGTACGGGTGCGGCTCGAGCGCCTCGCCGCGCAGGGCGGCGGCCAGGGCGGCCAAGGCCGAGCCGGCGTCCGCGCGGATGCCGAGGGTCGGGTGGTTGGTCTCCAGCACGCGCGGCTCGGCGTCGATCTGGATCAGACGGCCGCGCGGCTCCAGGGTGAAGTAGTTCGAGGTCACCTCGCCCAGGGAGGAGCCCACGACGAGGAGCACGTCCGCGTCCTCGAGGACCTCGGACACGTAGCGGTCCTCCACCCACGCACCCAGGGAGAGCGGGTGCTCCCACGGGAACGCGGTGTTGCCGCCGGGCGAGCAGACCACGGGGGCCTGCAGGTGCTCGGCCACCTGCTTCAGGGACTCCATGGCCTGGCGGCCGGAGCGGCGCACCCCGCCACCGGCGACGATCGCGACCTTCTGGGCATCCCCGAGCCAGCGGACGGCCTCCTCCACGAGCTCCGCACGCGGTGGATGTTCGTAGGGCACCGCGAGCGCGTCGTGCACCGGCGGGACCTGGACCTCGCCGAGCAGCACGTCCTGCGGGATCTCCACCCACACCGGGCCCTGCGGCACGGTGATGGCCTCGGCCCAGGCGTCCTGGATTGCCGAGGGGATGCCGGAGGCGTGGTGCACGGTGTGCTGGGTCTTGGTGACGTTCTTGGCCGAGGCCTTCTGGTCGTCGAGCTGGTGGATCATGCCTTTGCGGCGGGCGCCAAGCCCGGACAGCGGGATCTGGGAGGCGATGACCACCATGGGCACACCGGTGGCGTAGGCCTCCTGCAGGCCGGCCAGAGAAGTCAGCGCGCCGGGGCCGGTGGACAGGAACAGCACGCCGACCTCGCCGGTGGCGCGGGCGTAGCCGTCCGCGGCGAAGGCGGCGTTGTTCTCCACGCGGTTGGAGACGAACTCCAGCGGGGACCGGGACAGCGCGTCGAACAGGCCCAGGGCATGCTGGCCCGGGATGCCGAACACGGTCCGGGCACCGAGCGCGTGGAGGGTCTCGACGGCGAGGTCGCCGCCATTGCGCTGCGGGGCGTCTGCGGTGCTCATGCGGTCTCCTCCTGCACCTGTTGGGCGCGACGGTCGGCCATCAGGGTGATCAGGTCGTAGGCGACGTGGGAGGCGGCCACACCGGTGATCTCGGCGTGGTCGTAGGCCGGGGCGACCTCCACCACGTCGGCGCCGACGAGGTT
The DNA here is from genome assembly GCA_047414615.1 of Micrococcus luteus. Classification (GTDB taxonomy): domain Bacteria; phylum Actinomycetota; class Actinomycetes; order Actinomycetales; family Micrococcaceae; genus Micrococcus; species Micrococcus luteus_B. The sequence continues at coordinate 794 of CP179711.1, read as the reverse complement.
CATGCCGCGCAGGCCGCGGAGGATCTCCAGCAGCTCCCGGGAGGTCATGCCGCCGGCCTCCGGGGTGCCGGTGCCCGGGGCGTGGGCCGGGTCCAGGACGTCGATGTCCACGGAGATGTACAGCGGACGGTCGCCGATGCGCTGGCGCAGGGCGTCCACGACCTCGTCCACGCCCTTGCGGAAGACGTCGGAGGAGGTGACGATGCCGAAGCCGAGGCGCTTATCGTCCGCCAGGTCCTTCTTGCCGTAAAGCGGACCGCGGGTGCCCACATGCGAGATGGCCTCCGTGTCCAGGATGCCCTCCTCCACAGCGCGGCGGAACGGGGTGCCGTGGGTGTACTCGGCGCCGAAGTAGGTGTCCCAGGTGTCCAGGTGGGCGTCGAAGTGCAGCAGGGCCACGGGCTCACCCGCACGGGCGGAGGCGGCGCGCAGCAGCGGCAGGGCGATGGTGTGGTCTCCGCCGATGGTCATCAGCGAGGAGCCGTCCTCGGTGAGGTCCATAGCGTCCTGCTGGACCATCTCGATGGCCTCGTTGATGTTGAAGGGGTTCACGGCCATGTCCCCGGCGTCCACCACCTGGGCCTGCGCGAACGGCGAGGTGTCCGTGGCCGGGTTGTACGGGCGCAGCAGCCGGGAGGACTGCCGCACGTGGCCGGAGCCGAAGCGTGCACCGGGGCGGTAGGAGACGCCGGCGTCGAACGGCACGCCGACCACCTTGATCTCCGGGTCGATGCCGGCGGCCTGCGCCTCGTCCAGGCGCGGCAGCAGGGCATAGGTGGGGGCTCCGCCGAAGC